>CAVTJB010000011.1:0-43806 GCA_963734985.1 uncultured Flavobacteriaceae bacterium | reverse complement strand
TTAGGATAGACTCTTTTTCCCTATCTTAGCGACATGCTCTCCAAAAAGACAAAGTATGGCCTAAAAGCATTGACCTATTTGGGCGCTCAAAAGGAAAAAACCCCGGTACAGATCGCTGAAATCGCGGAACATGAAAATATCTCCCAGAAATTCTTGGAAAGCATCCTTCTTTCCCTTCGCAAAACCGGATTTCTAGGCTCCAAAAAGGGTAAAGGTGGGGGCTACTATCTGATCAAGGACCCCAAAGAAATACTTATGACCGATGTCATGCGCATCCTCGAGGGACCTATTGCCATGGTGCCCTGCGTTAGCCTCAATTTCTATGAAAAATGCTCCGACTGCCCTGACGAGGCCACCTGCTCGGTCAACAAACTGATGCTCAAGGTCAGGGATGCCAACCTAGAGGTGTACCGAAATAATACCTTGTCGGACTTAATTGTTTAGTTTTTTCTGTCATTTCCGCACCTCGGTGCCTGGCCCCTTTTTCAGCGGATCCCTTTCGTTTAATGTAGAGCTAGACATGCTTTTTTTATTATTTCCTTGATTTCGTTCCCTTTAGGCGGCAGCTTTTATTGTTCGTAGTATATTTCTATAAAAATTCTGTATCCCTTGAAAATTCAATAATGAAAAACACTGAATTTTATCATTCTACTAAATCTATAGGATAAAAGTAATTTCTTTGGCTCTTTTTGCCTCTAAAACCATAAAATTCTCCTATTTTTGTTTACTCTATTAAGTTGATGGGGTAATTAGATTTATTAACCGATGATCGTAGACCAGTTGATTTTAGATAAAGGGGCATCCAAAAAGAAATATGCCGAGGACAAGAAATCGGAGCGGCCGGTGCGCAGTATCGCAAAGGCGGTAAGTTGGCGGGTGGTAGGTACTTTGGATACCTTGGTTATTTCCTATTTACTTACCGGAGAGGTAGCCATTGCGGCATCAATAGCATCCATTGATTTTGTCACAAAAATGTTCCTCTATTTTTTTCACGAACGTATTTGGAACAAAATCGGATGGGGCAGATAAAATTTTAGATTATGGGATTTTCACAAGAATCGATAAAAAGGCTGAACGCACAGTTCAAGGGCATTCCGCCGGAAGAAATTATTTCCTGGGCGGTCAAGCATGCTGACAAGCCGGTGGTAACTACCAATTTTCGTCCTTATGAGGTAGCGATTTTATACGCGGTTTCCGAGGTGAAGACGGATATACCGGTGATTTGGTGCGATACGGGCTATAATACCCCGAATACCTACAGGCATGCGGAGGAACTCAGACGAAGGTTGAACCTAAATATCGATTTGTACGTACCCCAACAGACCACGGCGTATCGCGACAGTGTAATGGGAATCCCCCAGATCGACGATCCGAAACATGCGGAGTTTACCGAGCAGGTCAAGTTGGAGCCTTTCCGTAGGGCCATGGCCGCACATCGTCCGGATGTCTGGTTCACCAATCTGAGAAAAGGGCAGACGGCCCTTCGCGATTCCCTTGACATTTTGAGTCTTAGTAATGACGGCGTTTTAAAGGTAAGTCCGTTTTACTATTGGAGCGATACCCAACTTGATGCTTATTTAAAGGAGCTTGGTTTGCCCAACGAACATAAATATTTCGACCCGACCAAAGTTTTGGAGAACCGGGAATGCGGATTGCACACTTGAAAGTAAAATAGAAGTTAGACAAGAGAGAATAGACACATGCTAAACTCTTAGACTTTTTTTAGTTTGAATTTGACACTTGTACTTTATGAAGGATACATCCCATATTAACGCCCTAGAAAACGAGGCCATCTACATTTTTCGCGAGGTGGCCGCGCAATTTGAACGCCCGGTGCTTTTGTTTTCCGGCGGAAAAGATTCCATAACCCTGGTGCGTTTGGCGCAAAAAGCCTTTTGGCCGGCGAAGATTCCCTTTCCGCTGATGCATATCGATACGGGCCATAATTTTCCGGAAACCATTGAGTTCCGTGACCGGTTGGTCGAGGAGCTTGGGTTGGAGCTGATTGTGAGAAATGTTCAGGATTCTATCGATCAGGGAAAAGTAAAGGAAGAATCCGGAAGGTATTCCAGTAGGAATTCCCTACAGACCACCACCCTGTTGGATGCTATCGAAGAATTCAAGTTCGATGCATGTATCGGCGGTGCCAGGCGCGACGAGGAAAAAGCCCGGGCCAAGGAACGTATTTTTTCCGTTCGTGACGATTTCGGGCAATGGGACGAGCGAAACCAGCGCCCCGAACTTTTCGATATGCTGAACGGGCAGATTCAATTGGGACAGAACGTTCGGGTATTTCCCATCTCAAACTGGACGGAGCTCGATGTTTGGTCTTATATTAAGGAGGAAGAAATGGAAATCCCTTCCATCTATTTCGCGCACAAACGAAAGGTGTTTTTAAGAGACGGCTTGATCTGGTCCCATTCCGATTATGTGTACCAAGAAGAAGATGAGGAGGTGCTAGAAAGAATGGTGCGTTTTCGAACGGTAGGGGATATGAGCTGTACTGCGGCCGTGTTTTCGGAAGCATCCGATATCGAATCCGTTGTGGCCGAAATCCGCGATTCTACCATTTCCGAGCGCGGCGCACGTATCGATGATAAGCGCTCCGAAGCGGCGATGGAAAAACGGAAGCAACAAGGGTATTTTTAGTGATAAGCAATTGGTAAAAAGGGAAGAGTACCTACTAAGTTCTAGTGCACTAATCCACTAACACACGAAATAATGGAAGTTTTAAAAATAGCAACGGCGGGAAGCGTAGACGACGGCAAGAGCACCTTGATCGGTAGGTTGCTGTACGATACAAAATCCTTGACCACCGATAAATTGGAGGCCATCGAAAAAAGAAGCAAGAAAAACGGGTATGACTACCTTGATTTTTCCTTAGCGACCGACGGATTAGTAGCCGAGCGCGAGCAGGGCATTACCATTGACGTGGCGCATATCTATTTTTCCACCAAGAAAAAAAGCTATATCATCGCCGATACACCGGGGCATGTGGAATATACCCGGAACATGGTCACGGGGGCCTCTACTTCGCAGGCCGCCATCATTCTGATAGATGCCCGAAAGGGCGTCATTGAACAGACCCACCGCCATTTTTTCATCAACAACCTGCTTCGGGTAAAAGAGGTTATCGTAGCGATCAACAAAATGGATCTGGTCGGTTTTTCCGAGGAAAGATACAACGAGATTAAGACCGAGTTCGAAGATTTGATGGCAAAACGGGATTATGAAGATCAAAAGATCACCTTTATCCCCGTGAGTGCCCTGAAAGGTGACAATGTAGTCCACCGCTCTCATAATACACCTTGGTACCCGGGCGAAACCTTGCTTGAACATTTAGAAGGTTTGGATCTGGCGGCGGTATCCAATGTGGGAACACCCCGTTTTCCTGTGCAATATGTCATCCGTCCTAAAACTGCCGCCCATCACGATTTCAGGGGGTTTGCCGGAAAAGTGTACGGTGGCGAATTGAGCGTCGGTGACGAAGTGGTGGCGCTTCCCTCGCAGACCCGTTCCAAGATCAAGGAAATCTATTTCTATGATAAAAAGTATGACACCGCTTCCAGACGGTCATCGGTAACGATTACCTTGGAAGACGAAATCAATTTGAGCCGAGGTGATATGTTGGTCAAGGTGGGCGACCTGCCTACAATTGATAAGCAGTTCACTGCAACGATATCTTGGATGGACTCCGAAAATTTGACCCCCGGTAAGAAATTCGTAGTTCAACATGGCGTCAACAAAGTCTTGGCTAAAGTGCATAACATTCACCATAAGATTCATCCCGATTATTCAGGTATCGATGAACAAGCCGATAGTCTGGGCATGAACGACATAGCCGAGGTCAGTTTTAAATTGAACAAACCGATCTTTTACGACCGTTTCAAGAACCACCGTACGAACGGCTCGTTTATCTTGATTGATACGCAATCGAACCATACGGTCGGGGCTGGGTTTATCAATTAATTTTTTTTTAGTCTAGTATTTGGCATATAAAGTCTAAAACAATGCAAAGCTTCAGAACAGAAATAGAAAACCCGGTCGTCGAAAAAGACATCTTGGAACTGGAGAAAAAGATTCACCAGTTCAAAGAGGGAAATTTGGATGAGGAGAAGTTCCGCAGCCTTCGTTTGGCGCGTGGTATATACGGTCAACGTCAACCGGGAGTGCAGATGATCCGCATTAAGCTTCCTTACGGAAAGGTGACCTCAAATCAACTACGGAGAATCTGCGATGTATCCGACGAATATTCCACAGGCCGTTTACATATTACCACACGACAGGATATTCAGATACATTATGTAGATATCGAGCGTACGCCCGAACTCTGGTCGCAATTGGAGAAGGATGAAGTGACTATCCGTGAGGCCTGCGGCAATACCGTAAGAAATGTGACGGCCAGTGAAACGGCGGGTATAGACGTCGCAGAACCTTTCGACGTATCGCCCTATGCCCACGCCCTTTTCCAATATTTTCTTCGGAATCCCATCAGTCAAGAAATGGGCCGTAAATTCAAGGTTTCCTTCTCGTCCAGCGATGCCGATACGGGATTATCCTATATGCACGATTTAGGATTTATTGCAAAAATAAAGGAGGGTGAGAGAGGTTTTAAAGTGATGCTCGGCGGTGGATTGGGTTCACAGCCCCGTCACGCCGATATTTTGTTCGATTTTCTTCCCTCTGATAAAATCATTCCCCTAATGGATGGCGTTGTGCGCGTTTTCGATCGGTATGGCGAACGCAAGAGCAGGGCCAAGGCCAGAATGAAATTTCTAATAAAAGACGTCGGCCTTGACGGATTCAAGAAATTATTGCAAGAAGAACAAAAAGCGGTCCCGCACGAGACCTTTCCCATTGATGCCAAAGCCTATCCCCAGGTGCAACTATCCGAATTGAAAGCCCCAGAAACGAACATTACAGATCGGGAAGCTTTTGAAAAATGGAAATCCACCAATCTCGTTCCCCAAAAACAGGAGGGATATGTGGCCATCGGTATAAAGGTTCCCTTGGGCGATTTTTATACGGATAAGGCGCGTGTGTTGGCAAATTTGGTGGAGAAATATGCGGCAGGGGAAATCCGCTTGACCTTGCGCCAAAATATTCTGATTCCTTATGTGAAGCAAGAAGCACTTGCTTTCTTTTATTCCGAACTGCAGAAGCTCGGATATGCCGAAATTGGCTATAATACGGCCTTGGACATCACCGCCTGCCCCGGAACGGACACCTGTAATCTAGGTATTGCCAGCAGTACCGGCATCGCCGAAGAATTGGAGCGGCTCATCAAGGCCGAATATCCGCAATACATCGATAATCCCGATGTAGTCATCAAGATCAGTGGCTGCATGAACGCCTGTGGCCAACATAATATGGCGAATATAGGTTTTCAGGGAATGTCCGTAAGAACCAAGGACAAATTGGTCGCCCCTGCCTTACAGGTGTTATTGGGCGGTGGAAACATCGGCAACGGAGAAGGCCGCTTCGCTGATAAAGTAGTAAAGGTGCCCAGCAAACGGGGACCGGAAGCTTTACGACTAATTTTGGATGATTTCGACCAAAACGGAAACGGAAAATCCTATGCCGATTATTATGCCGAAAAGGGCCAAATGTACTTTTACGATATGCTGACGCATCTTTCTTCGACCGATGATCTGACTCACGATGATTTTATCGATTGGGGCAACACGGAAAGGTATAAGAAAGCGATTGGCGTCGGCGAATGTGCCGGCGTGGTCATCGACCTGATCGCCACCCTTTTGTTCGAAAGCGAGGAGAAAATCATGAATGCACAGGAAAGCTACGAGAAAGGAAAATGGGCTGCGAGCATCTACCATTCCTATTCATCCATGGTCAATTCCGCAAAGGCTTTGTTGACCGGCGAAAAAGTAAAGGTCAATACCCATGCCAGTATTATCGAGGATTTTGACGAAAAGTTTGTTGCGAACGGAAGAATTCCGCTTAGCGATGGATTTGCGACTCTGGCCCTACAGCTTAAAAATAATGAGCCCACAAAAGCTTTTGCCAAAAGTTATTTAGAGGACGCCAAGGGCTTTTTGAAGTCCGTAGAAAAATTCAGGAACCAAGAATTAGCTGAAGTATAACAGATGGAAAAATTAACTGTCATCGGTGCCGGACCGGGCGATTTGGAACTTATTACCCTAAAAGCCATCAAGGCCCTTAGAAGCGCTTCCGTAGTGCTTTACGATGCCTTGGTGGATCCGGAACTTTTGGAATACGCCCCCAATGCTGAACACATTTTCGTCGGCAAAAGAAAAGGCTGTTATTCGTACCAACAGGAACAGATCAACGCACTGATTGTAAGTCGCGCAAAATCCCACGGGCATGTCGTTCGGCTGAAAGGGGGAGACCCTTTTGTCTTTGGCCGGGGCGCCGAAGAAATGGTCTATGCCTCCGAACACGGACTTGAAGTGGCCATGGTGCCCGGCATATCTTCGTGTTTATCGGTACCCGCCATGCAGCACATTCCGGTAACCAAAAGGGGTGCTGCGGAGAGTTTTTGGGTCATCACGGGGACGACCAAAGAGCACAAACTTTCGAACGACGTTCGTTTGGCCGCCCAAAGCAATGCTACCGTGGTCATTTTGATGGGAATGTCAAAACTCTCCCAAATCGTCGAACTGTTTAAAAAAGAAGGGAAATCGGAAACGCCCATCGCCATCATTCAGAACGGCACCCGAAAAGATGAAAAAGTAGGGGTTGGCACGATAGCCTCCATAGAAAATGTGGTCCAAAAGCAGCAATTGACCAATCCGGCGATAATCATCATCGGGGAGGTAGTACGACATAGGGAGCAAATCCTCGAAATTCAACAGGAATACAAAGAGTACAACCTGGTGAATATGGATGCGTAAGACCTTGAGCATCCATCGATTCCAACAACCCATAGTTTGGTACTAAAGATTTTTTACAAATGATAAAGACAGATTTAATCATTATAGGGGCCGGCCCAACAGGACTTTTCACCGTATTTGAAGCGGGATTGTTAAAGTTGAAATGCCATCTTATTGATGCGTTGCCCCAACCTGGTGGACAATGCTCGGAAATCTATCCCAAGAAACCTATATACGACATTCCGGCATTTCCGGAAATCTTGGCGGGCGATTTGGTCGGCAACCTAATGGAACAGATAAAACCTTTCGAACCTGGATTCACCTTAGGCGAGCGAGCCGAAACCTTAGACAAACAAGAAGATGGCTCCTATATCGTTACGACCAACAAAGGCACTAAACATCATGCCCCTGTAGTGGTTATCGCAGGTGGATTGGGCTCTTTCGAACCCCGTAAGCCTCCCATTGAGAATATTGGTGATTTTGAGGATAAGGGAGTCTCCTATATGATTAAAGATCCCGAGGTGTACCGCAACAAAAAGGTAGTTATCGCCGGAGGAGGGGACTCCGCCTTGGACTGGGCGATCTTCTTGGCCGATGTCGCTTCGGAAGTATCATTGGTACATCGTAGAAAGGAGTTTCGCGGTGCCTTGGATTCCGTTGAAAAAGCCTCCGAACTGGCCAAATTGGGAAAGATAAAACTCTTCACCGAAGCGGAGGTCAAAAGACTGTATGGTGACGAGCACCTAGAAGCCGTGGTCGTCAAACACAACAACCCCGAAAAAGGGGAAACCTACGTCGAGGTAGATAACTTTGTTCCCCTGTTCGGCCTTTCCCCCAAATTGGGCCCTATTGGCGATTGGGGCCTCGAAATAGAGCGCAATGCCATCAAGGTCAATAATGCCAAAGATTATCAGACCAATATTCCCGGGGTTTTTGCCATCGGCGATGTCAATACCTATGAAGGCAAGCTGAAATTGATATTATCCGGATTTCACGAGGCCGCTGTCATGTGCCAGTTCGCCTACCAAATCATCAACCCCGGAAAACGCTATGTAATGAAATATACCACAGTAGGCGGGGTGACCGGATTTGATGGTTCCAAGAAGGAGGCCAAGAAAGAGGTGGTGCAGAGTATCGCATAAGGTGAAAAACCATTAACTTTACTTGCTTTTGACCCCCCTGTACCGTTACTTTGTATTTCGTTCATTCATACCATTGAAAATGTTATCAAGAAAGGCGGAGGGACTAGACCCTATGAAGCCTTAGCAACCCTTTGGTGTATCCCGACAACTCTCGGAACCTAAGAAGGTGCTACGTTCTATCACGTCATCGGCGTGACAGATAACCAAAAAAAAGACCATCCCTCTATCTTTTCCTTGCTTGATAACAATTACTTTAAGAACCTTTTGAAGTGGTGGTTGGGAACCGAGAATAAAGGCTTTTGACCAAAAGTACTTTTTCGCTTGCATAGCGCACGCTTGATGAGCTAAAAGAGGCAAAATTAGGATGCAAAATGCGATATTCGCACATAATGGAACAATTCAAGACAAGTTCTAAACAGACTGGCTTAATGGGTGCTAACACCGTATAACCACATGATCAAAGATTTACTACAAGAGCGGATTTTGATTCTCGACGGCGCCATGGGCACCATGCTGCAACGTTATAAGTTTACCGAAGCCGATTTTAGGGGCGAGCGGTTCAAAGATTGGAAACATCCGTTGCAAGGCAATAACGATCTGCTATCGCTGACCCAGCCCGAGGCTATTGCCGAGGTACATCGTAAATATTTCGCCGCCGGGGCCGATATCGTAGAGACCAATACGTTTTCAGGCACCACGATTGCCATGGCCGATTACCAGATGGAAGAGCTGGTTTACGAACTTAATTACGAGTCCGCCCGCATCGCTAAAAAAGTGGCCGAGGAATTCACGGCAAAAGAGCCGGAAAAACCGAGGTTCGTAGCGGGCAGTATCGGTCCGACCAACAAAACGGCCAGTATGTCCCCCGATGTAAATGATCCGGGATTTCGCGCCATTTCCTTCGATGAACTGCGTATCGCTTACAAACAGCAGGTGGAGGCCTTATTGGATGGGGGCGCCGACCTGCTTTTGGTAGAGACCATTTTTGATACGCTTAACGCCAAGGCCGCCCTCTTCGCCATTGAGGAAGTTAAGCAAGAGCGCCATATCGACCCCCCGATAATGGTGAGCGGCACCATCACCGATGCCTCAGGAAGAACCTTGTCCGGACAGACCGCGGAGGCCTTTTTGATTTCCATTTCGCATATCCCCTTATTGTCCGTTGGCTTCAATTGTGCCTTGGGGGCCGATCAGTTAACGCCGCATCTTGAAGTATTGGCCCATAAATCGGAACATGCCGTGTCGGCCTACCCGAACGCCGGCCTGCCCAATGCCTTTGGAGAGTACGACGAAACGCCAGAACAAATGGCTTCGCAGATAAAGGAATATTTGGAAAAAGGATTGGTCAATATTGTCGGCGGTTGCTGTGGAACGACGCCCGAACACATAACCGCAATCGCCAACCTGGTGAAAGAATACCGGCCTAGACCTATTCCGGTAGAAAGTGTGTAAATGAAGGAAGCCGGACCAAAATATCTCAAATTAAGTGGACTTGAACCGCTCATCGTTACTCCCGAAAGCAATTTCGTGAACGTGGGGGAGCGGACCAATGTGGCCGGTTCCAAAAAGTTCTTACGCCTAATCAAGGAGGAAAAATTCGAAGAGGCTTTGGATGTGGCCCGTCAACAGGTAGAAGGCGGTGCCCAGATCATCGATATCAATATGGACGATGGCTTGATCGATGGCAAGGAGGCCATGGTCAAGTTCCTCAACCTGGTCATTGCCGAACCCGATATCGCCCGCGTGCCGATTATGATAGATAGCTCGAAATGGGAAATTATCGAGGCGGGATTGCGGGTAGTACAGGGGAAGTGCGTGGTCAACTCCATCAGTCTCAAGGAAGGGGAAAAGGAATTTATCCATCACGCCCAGCTCATAAAGCGTTATGGGGCAGCGGTTATTGTGATGGCCTTCGACGAGGTAGGCCAAGCGGATGATTACGACCGCCGGATAGAGATTTCAAAACGTTCGTACGATATTTTGGTCGACCAGGTCGGTTTTCCGCCTGAGGATATTATTTTCGATCTCAATATTTTTCCTGTAGCTACCGGAATGGACGAGCATAAGCTTAATGCCCTCGATTTTATCAAGGCCACAAAATGGGTCAAAGAAAATTTGCCCTATTGTCATGTCAGTGGGGGGGTCAGCAACGTATCCTTTAGCTTTCGTGGTAACAATCCCGTTCGCGAGGCCATGCATTCCGTCTTTTTGTACCATGCTATCAAAGCAGGTATGAACATGGGCATTGTGAACCCCACCATGTTGGAAGTGTATGACGATATTCCCCAGGATTTATTGGAACGGGTCGAAGACGTCATCCTCAACCGCAGGGACGATGCCACCGAGCGCCTGTTGGATTTTGCCGAGACCGTTGTGGGAAAGGCCAAGGAAAGCAAGGTCGATCTGTCATGGCGCGAAGAACCATTGCAAGATAGGATTACCCGGGCCTTGGTCAAAGGTATCGATCAATTTATTATCGAAGATGTCGAGGAAGCCCGACAAGCTTCCGATAAGCCCATTGAGGTCATCGAAGGTCATCTGATGATCGGAATGAACGTGGTCGGCGACCTCTTCGGAAGTGGTAAGATGTTCTTGCCCCAAGTAGTGAAATCGGCACGGGTTATGAAAAAGGCGGTGGCCTACCTGCTTCCCTATATCGAAGAGGAGAAGCTAAAAAATCCCCAGATCGGTGACGATAAGGGCAACGGAAAAATATTGATGGCTACGGTAAAGGGCGATGTTCACGACATCGGCAAGAACATCGTGGGCGTCGTTTTAGCCTGTAACAATTACGAAATCATCGATTTGGGGGTCATGGTGCCTCCCGAAAAAATTCTGGAGGAAGCGGTTAAACAGAATGTAGATGCCATTGGACTGAGCGGATTGATAACGCCCTCCTTGGATGAAATGGTACACCTCGCCAAGGAAATGCAACGGAAAAACTTCAAGGTTCCCCTGCTGATAGGGGGCGCAACGACCAGCAAGGCCCATACGGCGGTCAAAATCGATCCGCAGTATGGTCAATCCGTCGTCCACGTCAACGACGCCTCACGGGCGGTGACCGTGGTGGGCGATCTGTTGCAAAAGAAGACTTCCGATGCCTATAAAAAATCCATTAAGGACGATTATGAAGCATTCCGGGAAAAGTTCAAGAACCGGTCGAAACACAAGGAGTATAAATCCTTGGAAGAGGCTAGGGCCAATAGATTCCGTATCGATTGGAAGGGTTCCGATATCATAAAGCCCAATGAACTCGGAATTCAGGTCATCGAGGATATGGATTTGGAGAAACTGGTGGACTTTATAGACTGGACGCCCTTTTTTAGAAGTTGGGAACTGCATGGAAAATATCCCGATATTTTAGAAGACGAGGTGGTGGGCCAACAGGCCACCGAACTCTTTACGGACGCCCAGGCCATGTTAAAGGACGTAATAGAGAACAAAAAACTGAAGGGGAAAGGCATTTTCGGACTTTTCCCCGCCAATACCTTGGGCAACCACGATGATATCGAAGTCGTATATCATCACGAGCCCCCGCCTGCTGGACGAACAGGCAGTCAAGGCGCTGCCGAGGAAACTGTCAGTTCGAACGCAGTCGAGAACACTGTCAGTTCGAACACAGTCGAGGAAACTGTCAGTTCGAGCGCAGTCGAGAACACTGTCAGTTCGAGCGCAGTCGAGAACGAGTCCGGTTCGAACACAGTCGAGAACACTGTCAGTTCGAGCGCAGTCGAGAACGAGTCCGGTTCGAACACAGTCGAGCAATCTGTCAGTTCGAGCGCAGTCGAGAACGAGTCCGGTTCGAGCGCAGTCGAGAACACTGTCAGTTCGAGCGCAGTCGAGAACGATTCCGGTTCGAACACAGTCGAGGAAACTATCAGTTCGAACGCAGTCGAGAACGCCACCGAAAAAAATAACTATACTTTTAGGACCCTCCGCCAACAATTACAACGCCGAGAAGGTGTACCCGATTACGCCCTGGCCGATTTTATAGCACCAAAAGAGACCGGTAAACAAGATTACATCGGCTGCTTTTGCGTTACAACAGGTTTCGGTACGGATGAACTATCGGAGAAATACCGAAATAATCTAGACGACTATAATTCCATTCTGATAAAAAGCTTGTCAGATAGATTGGCCGAAGCCTTCGCCGAATATTTACACCAGAAAGTACGTACCGACCATTGGGGCTACGCGGCGAAAGAAGATTTGGACAATGAAGCGCTTATCAACGAGAAATATAAGGGCATTCGTCCCGCTCCGGGCTATCCCGCCTGTCCCGACCATCTTGAAAAGCTGACGATTTGGGATATCTTGCAGGTTGAGGGGAAAATCGGCGTAAAGCTGACCGACAGTCTGGCTATGTGGCCCGCATCATCGGTGAGCGGCTATTATTTTGCCCATCCCGAAGCCAAATATTTCGGACTCGGAAAAATAAAGGAAGATCAAGTTGCGGACTTTGCCGAACGAAAAGGGATTTCCCTGGATAAAGCGACTAAATGGCTGGCACCCAATATCGCGGACGATTGACCTGCTATCGGATAAACGCCAAGAGAAAATGAGACTAACGAACACGGAAGCCCCCGAAATTTCAGGACCACAAAAATGAAGGTAACCGACCACATAAAAAAGGCCAAAGGTGAGACCCTTTTCTCCTTCGAAATCATTCCACCGTTAAAAGGCCACAGAATCCAGGAACTCTACGACAACATTGACCCTTTAATGGAGTTCGACCCTCCATTCATCGATGTGACGACTTCCCGCGAGGAGTACGTTTACGTCAAAAAGAATGGACTTCTGGACAAAAAGCTGACCCGTATGCGGCCGGGCACGGTCGGCATTTGCGCCTCGATTAAACACAAATACGATGTTGACACGGTACCCCACTTATTGTGCGGTGGCTTTTCAAAAGAGGAGACCGAATACGTTCTGGTTGACTGCCATTATCTTGGCATCGAAAACGTCATGGCTTTAAGGGGCGATCCGATGAAGGACGAAAAATATTTCAAACCTACCGAAGGCGGTCATCACTACGCTTTAGGCCTTGTAGGGCAGTTGAACGAGTTAAACTGCGGCAACTATTTGCACGACACTGTAGAAACCGACAATTGTCCCGATTTCTGTATCGGGGTGGCGGGCTACCCCGAAAAGCACCTGGAAGCTCCCTCTTTACAATCAGATTTAAAACGACTTAAGGAAAAAGTCGATGCCGGGGCCCATTACGTGGTGACCCAGATGTTTTTCGATAACAAAAAATATTTCGAGTTCGTCGATGCCGCCCGGAAAATGGGTATCGAGGTGCCGATAATTCCCGGCATAAAGCCTATCGCCGTAAAAAGGCACTTACAACTGTTGCCTCAGGTATTCCGTATCGACCTGCCACAAGACCTGATCGACGCGGTCGATGATTGTAAAGACAATAAGGCCGTACGCCAAGTGGGAGTGGAGTGGTGCGTTGAGCAATCGAAAGAACTCAAGGCAGCGGGGGTCCCCGTGCTGCATTATTACTCCATGGGGAAATCGGACAATATCAAGGCGATAGCGGAGAAGCTTTTTTAAAGGGTGAAATTTTATAAGACTGTCCCGCCGGCAGCCAGATGTATGGGTTTGGGAGGTTTAGAAAATAACTTTTAACGAGTGCCCGCTGCCCATTGCCTTTAAATCCCATCGATTTCCTCCCGCAGCGCTTTCAGGGCCAGATGCATCCTTTTTTCTATCGCTTTTACACTTACCTCTTCCATTTCTGCTATTTCGGCATATTTTTTCCCGTCTATTCTATGCAACAAAAAGGTGACACGCTGGTTATCGGGCAAGGCGTTCAGGGCCTTATCCAGTTTTTCCTTGAACTCCTGCTCCTCCAATAGAAATTCCGGGTTCTCCAATGTGGTTTTTAAGCTTTTGTCCGCGTACTTCAAACGTACTTTTTCTGCCTTTATCACATTGAGGTATAGATTATTGGCAACGGTATAAACATACGATTTGGCCTTTTCGGGGGCGACCTTGGCACAATTTTCCCAGAGTTTCAAAAATGCTTCCTGAACGGCATCATAGGCCTTTTCCTCGTTGCCGAACTTATAAAAAATGTAGTTGAATATCGTCTTTGAATTGGATTGGAATAGGGTGCCGAATACTTGCTCATCGCAAACATCGGCTGTTTTTTTGTTGGGGCTATTTAAACTCAATGGGGCGATTTTTTTTCAAAGGTATTTTAAAAAATTAAAAATGGGTTCCTAAGTTCAAATTTCTACCTTCCCTTGTTTTCGGGATTAGGAATTTAAAATTTTTATATAAAACGGGATTTTTAATTAAAAGTAGGGTATTCTTCTAATCGGTTGTTTTACAGTAATTTTACATATACAACTAATCTTTAGTTGATATTTTACCTACATTTTTGACATTTTGCACCTTAATTTCGTTTTTCTTCGTACCGTAGCTACCGCTATGCTGTCCAAAAGCCTTTATCTGGATACAAAACCAAATTATAGGTTACTAACGTCAACTCGAAACGAGTTAATACCGTGAAGCCATATGCCACAATTTTTCACATTATCTTCTTACACTTTCTTCTTGGCCGTGGTGATAGCATTTACCTCTTGCCAAAACGAGGAACCGTTCCAAGCGGACATCGACCCGGAGCTTACCCTTGCTGCCGGTTCTACGGTCATAGAAATGATGAAGCGCGTCACCTCGAACGATGGATCTTATGACAATATTGTTGACGGCGCCAGTTGTATAGGTATTCAATTTCCCTATACCGTTACCGTAAACGGTTCGGAGGTAAACATCGAAGCTAGGGAAGATCTGCAGAAAATCGAGGCGCTATTAGATGCGGCCTATAACGGGGAGCACATAATAGAAATTGCCTTTCCCATCACCATGACCCTGGCCGACTATACCGAAGTGACCGTCAACAGCAAAGAAGTAATGCATGATTACGTCCAACAATGCATCGAGGGAGGCGATGACAATGATATCGAATGTATAGATGTGACCTATCCCGTGAGTCTTTTCACTTTCGATACGAACTTGCAGGAGACCGGTAGTCTTGTCGTAAACCATGATAAAGAGCTGCGACGCTTCTTGGCCGGATTGGCGGAAACCGAGCTGATCAGCATTGAATTTCCCCTGTCTTTTGAGATGTTCGACGCCACTGGGGCGACCGTAAGCAACAATACCGAATTGGCCGCTACCATAGAACGAGCTATCGAAATTTGCGACGAAGATGACGACGATGACTACAACGACGACGATTTTACCGAAGAAAGTCTCGATAGTCTATTGGTGCTCTGCCCGTGGTCGGTTCAAATATTGGAAAGAACCGATGCGGACGGTCTTGAACAATACCAGAATGATTTGCTGACTTTTAAGGAGAACGGACAGGTAAGTTTAGATGATGGTTTGGGACTGGCAGACGAAGGCTCATGGGCCATCACCGTTTCCGATTTCAAAGTTTATCTGACCCTGGAATTTAAGGATGCCAATGCTTTCAATGGTACATTATATACTTATGAAATAGGGGAGGGGACCATTAAACTGGATGGTGGCGAATTCGATGAAATTATTCTGGAACAGCAATGTGGCTACCCATAAAAAGTTAAGGTTTCGGCTAGATTATGAATGGGATGGCTCACTTGGTTTGTCAACATTTTTAGTGGGTTTCTATCTTGTTAGGGATGCTTTTTGGTGTTCTACTTCTTATTAAATGCATTGAACTCCTCTCTTTTACCTGCGAAACTCCCATTTATAGGCCTATTTCACGATTTTTTAACACCATAGCCCTGCTATGCTGTTAAAAAATCGCTTCATGACGGTACTAAGTCAGATATTCCCGCTTCCGAACAAAAAGTTTAAATGAGTTCATTAAATTTGCCTTTGATCAAAATAAAAAAATAGATGTTCGACAATTTAAGCGATAAACTGGATAAGGCCCTTCATACCCTACGCGGGCATGGGCAGATCACCGAGATCAATGTAGCGGAGACGACTAAAGAGGTTCGACGGGCCTTGCTCGACGCCGATGTCAACTTCAAGATAGCCAAAGAATTTACCAACCGGGTCAAGGAGAAGGCCTTGGGCCAGAACGTACTCACCACCTTACAGCCCGGCCAATTGATGGTCAAGATTGTCAAGGACGAACTCACCGAGCTTATGGGCGGGGAGAGCGAGGATATCAACCTTTCCGGGTCGCCCTCGATCATTCTGATGTCCGGTCTGCAGGGATCGGGTAAGACTACTTTTTCAGGTAAATTGGCCTATTTCCTCAAGCTAAAAAAAAATAAAAAACCCTTATTGGTGGCCTGCGATGTGTACCGCCCGGCGGCCATTGACCAATTGCACATCGTCGGCGACCAAATCGATGTTGAGGTCTATTCCGATAAAGGGAATCAAGATCCCGTGGCCATTGCAAAAGCGGGAATAAACAAGGCCAAAGCCGAAGGGCATAATGTCGTGATCATCGATACCGCCGGCCGCTTGGCTGTGGATGAAAAAATGATGACCGAAATATCAAACATCCACCATGCGATTGAGCCACAAGAAACTCTTTTTGTGGTTGATGCCATGACCGGTCAAGATGCCGTCAACACCGCCAAGACCTTTAACGATGTGCTCAATTTTGACGGGGTCATCCTGACCAAGCTCGACGGGGATACCCGAGGTGGGGCCGCCATATCCATTAAGTCCGTGGTAGACAAGCCCATTAAATTTATCGGTACTGGCGAGAAGATGGAAGCCATCGATATCTTTTATCCCGATCGTATGGCGGACAGGATACTGGGAATGGGCGATGTCATCTCTTTGGTCGAACGAGCCCAAGAACAGTATGATGAGGAGGAGGCGCGAAAAATCCAAAAGAAAATCGCCAAGAACAAATTTGGCTTCGACGACTTCCTGTCCCAGATACAGCAAATAAAAAAAATGGGGAACATGAAAGACCTGATGGGCATGATTCCCGGCGCGGGAAAGGCACTGAAAGGGCTAGATATTGACGACGATGCCTTTAAACATATCGAGGCGATGATATATTCCATGACTCCCGATGAGCGTTCGAACCCTTCGAAACTGAACGTCAGCCGTAAAAAGCGTATTGCCAAAGGCAGCGGCCGCGATATGAAAGAGGTGAACCAGCTTTTAAAACAATTCGATCAAATGGGCAAGATGATGAAGATGATGCAAGGCGGCGGCGGTAAGAAAATGATGCAGATGATGCAGAATATGCGGTAATTCAGTATGCGGTTGAGGCCTGCGGTTGCACTTTTGAATCTAAAATTTAAAGTACATGAAACTATTGGACGGGAAGAAAATTTCCAATGAAATAAAGGAAGAAATCACTGCCGAGGTGACACAGATGAAGGAACGCGGTGAAAAAGTACCTCACCTGGCCGCGGTTTTGGTCGGCAACGACGGCGCTAGCCTCACGTATGTGGGTAGCAAGGTCCGGACTTGCGAGAAAATCGGTTTTGAGTCCACTTTAATCCACTTGCCCGAAGAGACCACTGAAAAGGAACTACTGCAAAAAGTCCAAGAGCTGAACCATAATGATGACATCGATGGCTATATTGTGCAGCTTCCCCTACCTAAACATATCGACGAGCAAAAAGTATTGATGGCCGTTGACCCTGATAAGGATGTTGACGGTTTTCACCCCGTCAATTTTGGGAAAATGGCATTGGATATGGAAACCTTTATTTCGGCCACGCCCTTCGGTATTATGGAACTTTTGCGGCGTTACCGGGTCGATACCGAGGGGAAGCATGCGGTGATTATCGGCCGGAGCCATATCGTCGGAAGGCCGATGAGTATTCTGATGAGCCAAAAGGGGGAAGCGGCCAACTGTACGGTGACGCTCACCCATAGCCGCACCAAGAATATGAAAGAACTGACGTTACAAGCCGATATTATTGTTTCAGCCCTCGGCATACCCCATTTTCTTAAAGCAGACATGGTCAAGGAGGGGGCCGTAATCATCGATGTCGGGATTACCAGGGTGCCCGATAAGTCCAAGAAACGGGGCTACTATCTGGCCGGCGATGTCGATTTTGCGGAGGTTAGCAAAAAATCATCCTTTATAACCCCCGTACCAGGCGGGGTGGGCCCGATGACAATTGCTATGTTGTTGAAAAACACCTTGTTGGCACGGGGTCGTCATAGAGCGAGACACTGATGGGAGGCTTACATTTTGGATGACTTTTTCTACACCAATAAGCGATTTAAACTTTCTGTTTTACCTGCAAATCTCCCATTTTGTACCCTAATTTTAATGTTTTCTCTCATGTAGTACCGTGACTGCAGCTATGTCACTCAGACTGGCTTGCTTAGTGTACCAAAGCTGAAATTTTGGGTTCCATACAGGGAGTTAAATCACTTCTAAATCAAATAAATGGTTCCGGGAAAGACTAATTGCACATTTTCGGACGTTGTAAAACATTATGAAAAAAATTCTGATATTATTAATAATCGCTCTGACTTCAAATTTAGTTGAAGCACAGTTTATAAAAGAAAAATCAATAAACGCTCAAATTGGATATGGTATAAGCGCACCTTATGAAAGTGTTGATGACATTGCTGACCGAGGATTTTTTGCTCAAGGTGAATTAGTACTGAAAGTAAAATCGTGGTTTGAACTTAGACCATACGCTGGTTTTATATTGACAAGTTCAAATGGAAAAGACCTAAATGACAATCCGACAGATGAAAAAGCGGAAACAAAAGCTTTTTTACTTGGAGGAAAAGCAAGAGTTCGAGCCCCAATTCCTTGGGTAGCACCTTATGTTGAAATTGGAATTGGAACTTCAATTGGGAAGTTTGAAACATTAACAGCATTTGACAATATTGATAAAAGTGGAATAATTTACCACATACCTTTTGCGTTTGGACTCGAATTGGGAAAAAATAATAATGTTGATTTAGGATTTACTTATTATTTCCAACCATCAGTCCAGCAATTCGTTGGAGCATTTGCAGTTGGGATTACATTTCCGCTAAATAGTAAATAACGTGTTACAACAATGTATAACCGCTATTACGGCGGATTCGACTACGTCCGAATCCACTCGAAATTGCTACCGTCGGTGCTTATCCGAAAAACATTAAATTTAAGCCGTAACTGCGGTTATACAACAACGTTAGCTGTTGGTGGAATGATTTGACCTTTTTATTATTGGAGACTAGAAAATTAAAAAGTGTTTATAAACACGAACAGAAACGATAAAAACAGCCCAACCAATGAACCTCCAATTAGAACCTTTCTTTGATCTGTCAATGGATTGTCTTTGTATTGCGGATTACGATGGATACTTTAAAAAAATCAATCCGGCCTTTGTGAGTTTGCTAGGGTATACCGAAGAGGAACTCCGCTCTAGATTAATCTCGGAATTTATCTATCAAGAAGATAGGGCGCTTACTGCCAGGTACAGACATCAACTAAAGAGCAACAGACCCTTGGTGAATTTTGAGAACCGGTATGTGTGCAAATCAGGAGAACTGGTGTGGCTCCATTGGACTTCCATTCCTCTAGAAAACGAGCAACTGATTTACGCTATTGCAAAAGATATTACCCATAAGAAGGGTTTGGAAAATGAACGGATTTCACACTTGAGCCGTCTTTCCAAAGTGAACGAAGAGCTTAGACAACTAAACTACACCACCTCCCATGATTTACGGTCTCCTGTCAATAATTTGATTTCTATGGTCGATTTGCTCGATTTGAGTAAAATCGACGATGATGATACTTTAGAAGTGTTACGTTTTATTAGATTATCCGCGGAAGGTCTGAATACCTCCTTGAACGCCTATATAGATGCGCTGAAACGCAATGATGCCCAACATGAAAAATTGGAGGAAGTATCTTTTATCGAAATATTTCAAAAAACCCAAAAATCCATTAGTTCGCTGATTCAAAAGTCGAATGTAGAATTTCATTTGGATTTTTCAGGCTTGGAAACTATTGAGTACAACGCTGCGTATATGGAGAGCATCTTCCTGAATCTCATTACCAATTCCATTAAATATGCCAGACCGGGTGTAGCTCCTGTTATTTCAATTACTGCGAGTGAACGGAATACGGAAAAAAAAGTCATCTATTCCGACAATGGCTTGGGCTTCGATATGGATAAAGTCGGACATCTGATTTTTAATCTGAATCAAAAATTCCATGATAACGAAGATAGCAAAGGGGTCGGCCTATATTTAGTACATAGCCATATAACCAGCCTTGGGGGCCGTATCAAGGTTGACAGTAAAGTTAATGAAGGGAGTACCTTTACGATCAATTTTAAAGCATGACCTTTTGTAAGAATTGGTAAAATGCTCTTTCGCTGCCATTGTTCCTGAGATTGCAGTGTCCCATAGCTTAACCATCTCGATACCGTTGCTATCGACAATGCTGCAGCTGCCGAAGCAGATAAACCTTAAGGGAATCGTTAGTATCCGAAATGCCTTTTGCATAAAAGTAGGCGGATAGGTACCAACTGAAACAATCGGCAGATTTTAACCGTTCCGTAGTTTGGTCGATGCTTATATTCTTCCCCTAAACCCTTACTTTTGTGGCTTTCAAAATGCCGATGTCCACAAAAGACCGACTCTCCTTTATAGATCCCGCCAAAAGTCCTGTTTTTTATGGCTATGTGATTTTGGTCGTCGGCACCCTTGGCATTTATTGCAGTATTCCGGGGCAGACCATTGGCGTTTCCGTCTTTACCGACCCCGTCAAGGATGCTTTGGGCCTGTCGCGCAACCAGTTTAGCAATGCCTATATGATCGGTACGGTCTGTAGCTCGCTTGTCATCGGCAGGGCAGGGATTTGGTTCGATAAATATGGCGCGCGCTACGTGGCCTTTTTTGCAGCTCTCGTTTTGGGGGGCGCACTGATGCTATGCTCTTGGTCGGTACAGATGAGCGAGTTTGCCAAGAAGGTGTTGGATTCCACTTCATGGTCCATCCCATTTGTGATTATGACCGTTCTTTTCTTCATACTGCGGTTTTCCGGACAGGGTGTGCTGACCATGGCATCGCGCAACGTTATCATGATTTGGTTCGATAAGAACCGGGGGAAGGTGAACGCGGTCAGTAGTGTGGCGATATCATTTGGTTTTTCATCTTCACCGTTATGGGTCAACGCTTTGATCGAGGGTTACAGCTGGCAAAGTACCTGGCAAATTTTGGCCCTGGGCCTTTTGGTCTTTAGTTTTTTTGTCCTTCAGTTTTATAAGAACCGGCCCGAAGAACACGGTCTTCTGCCTGATGGGGAGAAGGTCGGCCCTAAAAAGGAATCGAGCTCCGTTGCCGTGGCGAAGCAATTTACTTTAAAGGAAGCCCAGATGACCAGATCATTTTGGATGTACGGCCTGATATTGGCCTTTAACAGTTTTTTTATAACGGGTCTTACCTTTCACGTCGTATCCGTTTTTGCCAGCGAAGGCTTCCCAAAAGCGGACGCCATCGCCATTTTTCTTCCTACCTCGGTCGTAGCGGTAAGCATCTCCCTGATTTTTAATTATCTCAGCGATTACCTACCCCTGAAATTATATCTGTACCTGATGATTTTGGGAGGCATAATGGCATCGATCGGGTTTTTATATTTGTCCTCAGCCATAGGCATTCCCTTTTTGATCGGAGGTTTTGGTATTATGGGCGGATTTTTTGCGGTGCTGAATGCCATCGCTTGGCCGCGGTTCTACGGGCGAAACCACTTAGGAGCGATTACGGGAAAGGTCATGTCCTTTATGATTTTAGCCAGTGCTCTGGCGCCACCGATTTTTAGCCTTTGCTTTACCACTTTTGGATCCTATCGGTTGTTGGGCTATTTGGGCATGGGATTTTTATTGTTTTTGGCCTTGGCATCGGTACGTGCCAATAATCCGCAGTAGGCTTAGCCACGATAGCAATTATGATTCTCTTTTCCCGATCGCTCGCCGACCTATCGACATATAGTTGACGAACCCATTCAGGTAGTAGCAAAGTTGTTCACTTATATTTTGATTCCTCATTGAATGTTGCTAGCTTTAACGCTCTTTTTGTCATGCCGTCAATACAACCATACTGCAAACACTTGTAGCATCCTAACACCAAAATCCTATGAAAAAAAGTCTTTTACTTTTTACCCTATCATTTACATTGTTTTCCTGCAAAACCGAAAAAAATTCCGAAAAAAAAGAACCGGAAGCCGAAGAAACAAAAACAGCAGCCCAAGACGACAATTGGACCTACCTCTTCGACGGCAGCTCTTTGGAAGGCTGGCGTGCCTACAATGGCGATTCGTTACCGCCGCAATGGGTCATCGAAGACAGCATCCTTACTTTTGATACGGAAAAACGGACCGAGGCCAACCGAAAGGGAGGGCACGATATCATTTATGCGGCCGAAGAGTTCGACAATTTCGAACTGGCATGGGAATGGAAAATTCCTGAGGGCGGCAATAGCGGTATGCTCTACCATATCAAGGAAGGTGATTGGAGCATTCCCGAAATATCCCCCGAATACCAAATGCTCGACGATTTCAAATGGGAAGAGATCAATAACGCCAAACTGGAGGAATGGCAAAAAACGGGGGCCGATTACGCGATGCACGTGCCTGATAAGGACCAAAAAATAGCAAAGCCGGCGGGGGAATGGAATACATCCCGTGTCATTTTTACGCCGGAAAAAGTAGAACACTGGCTCAACGGAAAAAAGATACTATCTTTCGTGCCATGGTCGAAGGACTGGGAAAAACGCAAGAGCGAAGGCAAATGGAAAGATTCGCCAAAATACGGGACCTTCAAATCCGGCTATATCGGCTTCCAAGATCACGATAGCCCGCTTTGGCTAAAGAACATTAAAATCAAGAGCTTATAATCTAAACCATACACAAATGAACAAAAGGGAATTTTTAAAAGGGGCCGCAGCCGTATCCTCAATGGCCTTTATACCCTCGGAAGCCTGGGCACTTTCGGGGAAAACATCTAAAGAGAAACGTTTACGCACGGCACATATCGGGGTGGGCGACATGGGAGCGAACGACCTCGAGGCCATTTCCTCGCATGCGCAGGTAGAGGTCGTCGCACTTTGCGATGTCGATGCCAATTTTCTGGCCGCCGCCAAAAAGTTGCATCCTGGGGCGGAGACCTTTTCCGATTATCGAGAGCTCTTCAAGAAAATGGGTAAAAAAATAGATGCGGTCATCGTCTCTACCCCCGACCATACCCACGCCCCCGCCTCAATGACGGCCATGGAAATGGACAAGCCGGTATATTGCCAAAAACCTTTGACCCATCATGTCACCGAGGCCCGGGCCATGAAGAAAATGGCGGCGGAAAAAGATTTGGTGACCCAGATGGGCATTCAGGTGCATTCGTTTTACGACTATAAACTGGCCACCTTAATGATTCAGGACGGTATCGTCGGAAAGGTACATACGGTAAGGGCCTGGTCTCCCAAAGACTGGGGCTATACCGGTCCTAAACCGGAGGGCAGCGACCCGGTACCCGAGACTTTGGATTGGAACCTTTGGCTGGGCACCGCGGAGGAACGGCCTTACAAAGAAGGAATTTATCATCCTATGAACTGGCGCAAACTGGTTGATTTCGGCTGTGGCACCCTGGGCGATATGGGTGTACATATTTTCGATACGCCATATAACGCCCTGGAACTCGATGTGCCCAGAACGATTACCACTAATTGTAGGAAGCCGAACGACTTCAGCTATCCTGAACTGAATATGGTGACCTATGAGTTTCCTGGTACCCAATACACCACAGATACACTCAAGTGGGTCTGGTACGATGGCGAGGGCGCCGATAAGCAAAGGGAAGATCTTATGCTGCCCGGGGGCGAAATTCTGCATGACCAAGGGGCGATGTTTATCGGGGAAAAAGGCCGCTTATACCTGCCGCATTTTCAACTGTTGCCCCGGCTCATCGTCGATGGGGAGTACCAAGATGTCGATGTCGAGAAGTACGGATTGGGAGAACCGGTCCGGGACTACGAATCGGAGGGAAAGAAACACTACCACCAGTTCGTCGATGCCTGTTTGGGGCAAGACAAGACCAGTGCCCCTTTTTCATATGCAGCACGGTTGACAGAAACGATTTTGTTGGGTACCATAGCGGGCCGTTTCCCAGACCAAACTTTGCATTGGGACGCTGAAAACGCCAAATTCGCCGAAGAGGAGGCCAATAAATTTCTGGATGCGGAGTATAGGAAATTTTAATCTTTCGCATAACATCAAATGGAATCTGTATGAAACATCCAACACTTGCCATAGTAGCCCTATTTTTTATCTCGCTATCGGTTCAGGCACAGGCCGGAAAGGTTATGGACAACCTGACCCTACACAGCGAAATAATGAACGGCGAACGAAAATACGCCGTTTATCTGCCCCCTGATTATGAAACTTCCGAGCGTAGTTATCCAGTGTTGTATCTGTTGCACGGGGCTGGCGACGACCAAACCGGTTGGGTACAGTTCGGGGAGGTTCTACGTATAACCGACAACGCCATAAAAGACGGCACGGCCACGCCGATGGTCATCGTTATGCCCGACGCCAATACCGGCAAGCGCGGCTATTTCAACCAAGGGGATGACTGGCGATATGAGGATTTCTTCTTTGAGGAATTTATGCCACAGGTCGAAAAAAAATATAGGATTAAAGGCGAAAAACGTTTTCGCGCGGTAGCGGGACTCTCCATGGGCGGTGGCGGATCCTTTATGTACGCTTTGCACCATCCGGAACTGTTTTCCTCATCTTGTCCGCTAAGCGCTTATGTCGGACCTTTAACAATTGAAGATTTCAAGGAGCGCTTGAAGGACAGCGATGTCAAGTATTCAAATGCGGAAATGAAGGAATATTTCAAACAGCACAACGCCTTGGAACTGATCAAAACGGTTCCCGTGGAGGATGTTAAATCAGTTCGCTGGTATATCGATTGCGGCGATGATGATTTTCTCTACGAGGGGAACAGTCTGATGCACATCGCCATGAGGAAAAAGGAAATCCCCCACGAATACCGGGTACGAGACGGCCACCATAGTTGGACGTATTGGCGAGCATCGCTACCTAAGGTGCTGGAATTTGTTTCGGATGCCTTTCATCAATATTAACCAAAAAGAATAATAATCAATATGCAATACAGAAGATTCGGCAGAACCGGTTGGCAAGTAAGTGAAATAGGCTACGGAATGTGGGGCATGGGGGGATGGACGCAGTCCGACGACGAACAATCCGCCAATTCCCTCGATCTGGCCGTCGAAAATGGGGTCAACTTTTTCGATACGGCCTGGGGTTATGGAGAGGGCCATAGCGAAAGACTGCTAGGCGAACTGGTAAGGCGATTTCCCAACACGAAACTCTATACGGCCAGTAAAATTCCCCCCAAAAATATGGAATGGCCCGCCAAACCGGAATATACGTATGAAGAGTCTTACCCAATCAATCATATTATCGAATATACCGAAAAGACGCTTAAAAATCTTGGCATGGAGCGTATCGACCTGATGCAGTTCCACACTTGGGACGATGGCTGGTCACATCGGGAGGAATGGCAGCGGGCTATCGAAGACCTCAAAAAGGCCGGAAAAATTGCCGCTATGGGTGTCAGCCTCAACCGCTGGGAACCCGAAAACGGTATCAAGGCCTTAAAAACCGGGATGCTGGATGCCGTACAGGTCATCTATAATATTTTCGACCAAAATCCCGAAGACGAACTTTTCCCTGTTTGCGAAGAAAGGAATATTGCCGTTATTGCCCGCGTTCCTTTTGACGAAGGTACTTTGACCGGTAAGATTACGAAAGAGACCACCTTTCCCGAAGGCGATTGGCGGGGTACCTATTTCGTACCCGAAAACCTGAATTCTAGCGTTGAGCATGCCGATGCTTTACGACCACTAGTTCCCGAAGGGATGACCATGGCCGAAATGGCGCTTCGTTTTATTACAATGAACAAAACGGTAGGCACCCTAATTCCCGGTATGCGTAAACCCCATCATGTGAAGGCCAATACGGCAGTCAGTGACGGGGAGGGACTTTCAGCGGAGCTGTACGAAGAATTGAAAAAGCATCGGTGGGACCGGGAGCCTACCGAATGGTCTCAGTAGCCTGTAGTGGCAAAAACGAACAAAGGTTGAAATCGGTGGGAAGCCTCGGATACCGCGGCCATTCATAGACCCCATTTTCCAGACCGGTTGAGACGCATCGCCTCTCAGTCACTTCGCAAAAAGCTGCCCTATATCCTTAAATGCCTTGAATTCCAAGGCATTCCCTGCTGGATTCTCGAAAGAACATCGTAGCCTGTTCGCCGACTTTTCCCTTGAACCTGACGTAGGGTTCGATGACGAACTCCACCCCTTTAGCTGTGAGTTCTTCGGCGAAGGAGTGAAAGGTATCCCAAGGCAGCACCACCCCGTAATGCGGTACGGGAACGTCATGCCCGTCCACAGGATTGGAGTGTGCTTTTACGTTTTCCGCTTTGGGCTTGTAATGGATGACCAACTGGTGGCCGAACAGGTTGAAGTCCACCCAATGGTCACTGCTACGGCCTTCTTCGCAATGTAAGGTTTCTCGGTAAAAGGCACGGCATTCCATCAAGTTATGGACGGGAATGGCGATATGAAAGGGAGGTACTTGTTGCATATTTTCGTTTTTAATTTTACCCTAGTGCGAAATTCTTATGAGTGATACATCAAAAATAAGCCTTTACTAAGATTTCAAAAAATGGACGATGGCATCGTTGACTTCCTCCTGATGCATGGAATGCCCCAAACCTTCCGTAGAGATCAATCGGCTTCCCTTCCAATTTGCCCTTACTTTCTGTGAGGCGTGATAGGGCGTAATTTTATCCAATTTATCATGAAAAAGTAACCCCTTTTTGTCGTTGCTGCGTACGAATTCAGAAGTCGAGACCTCTTCGATTCGGAAACCGAACCGGTCGTAAAGATAATCATCCAAAGCCTCCATGACCCGAGCATTGAACTGCAGTAAATTCTGAAAATGATTCATAATCCCACCAAATTCAGATGGCGAAGCAACGGTCACTATTTTTTCGATATGAGGATCCGGGTGATGGTACTCGTTATAAAGTGCCGTCATACCGCCGACGGAATGGCTGATCACATGCTTCGGACGAAATTCTTTTATTATTAAGCGTAAAACTTCCGCATATAGGGGCACGTGTAATTTTTTTCCCGAGGAATATCCATGTCCCGGGGCGTCGAAGGCGATGATATTGAAATCCGCCGCTTTCAATTTAGCGATTAGGTTGCGCCAGCGAAAGGTGTTGCTTTCCCAGCCATGAACCAATAGTACGGTATCTCCCGCTCCGGGCCAGCGGTAGGTCTGTATGTCGTGTTCGGCGATTCGCAACAGTTCTTTTTTGGCACCGTCCAAATATTCTTTTTGGTGCGGCAACACCCTGCCCTTTCGAACGGTAGCGAAGATATTGAACGCCTTTTCGGCCGTTATTTCTGGAGAAAATAGGGAAAGTAAATTAAAATAGTGGCCGTAGGCCAAGGGAATAAATTTCGAAAACGCTTTTTTCATCTTCTCATCCTTTCAAGGGTTTTTTCTTGATCATTCCACCCTTGATATCCTTGACGACCCCCATCACAATAAAGGCATTCTTATCGATTTTATCGATTTCGGTACTTAGTTTGGCCAGTTCCAAACGGGTCATTACCGTGTAAACGATTTCGGTCACCGATCGAGGGCCGCCCTCTTTGCTATAGCCTTGTTTTCCTTGGAAAATAGTGCAGGCCCTTCCCATTTTTTCGGTCAGCATCACTCGTATTTCCTCATTTTTTGACGAAACTATGGTGACTCCTATATATTCCTCCACCCCATCGACCACATAATTTACCGTCTTGGCGGCTACCAGATAGGTGAGAATGGCGTATAGGGCGATTTCGATGGATAACAGATAGGCTCCTGCCGAAAAAATGACAATGTTGATCAAGAGCAGCACATCTCCGATGGTCAGATGCCATTTTCTACTGAGGTAGATGGCCAGTACCTCGGTGCCGTCGATTACACTGCCCCCCCGCATGGCCATACCGATTCCCAGGCCGAGAAAGAAACCTCCAAAGACCGCTATCAATAACTTATCGTCGGTAATGACAGGATAGGGCACAAAATGCACCACCAGTGCAAGCGCCGTAATGGCCAGTATACTTTTAAGGGCGAACGTTTTGCTGATGGTCCGTGCGCCTAACAGAAGAAAAGGCAAGTTGACGACGACCAAAAGAATGCCAAGGGATATATTCGATTTTACCTGTATCAAAAGTGAAACGCCGGTGGCTCCACCATCGATAAACTGATTGGGGAGTAGAAAGCCCTTAAGGCCGAACCCCGCGGCACCTACCCCGATGGCAATGAAAAGTATCTCCTTGGCGGCATGTACTAGCTCTACCTGCCCTGATCGTATTTCCCTCACCAGTTGCCGCTTGCGAATTTTAGGGGGAAGTTCCTTGCCCTTAAGCCTATTCTTGGCACGCTGCACCAATATGTACTGTAAAAAGGGGTTCATCGTACCGTTAAAATTTATGTGGTTAAGTATTCTATGATCGTTTTCAAATTTAAGATTTGTGATGGACTCTTGATCAGTCCCAGCCCACCATCATGTATTTGATTTTGGCATCATCGGGAATCTGAACGGCCTCTATGTTCACGCTCGAGGCATATCGCAAGCTCGACGGCAGTTGTTCTTTACTAATGGTAAAATAGATATCGCTGTCATCTAACAGTATGACCACATTGTTCATCGAGGTGATTACCTTTCGAATGGTATAATGCTCCTTAATATCCTTAAACGTGCTTTTCAGTCCGACGCCCTGTTCGGTGACAAAGCGTGGATCTTCGATACGGATGTTCTCGATAGTGGGGATGCTATCGGAGTTCGGGGTCAGCGTCAATAGGTGTTTCCCCCCTTTTTCAAAAACCTTCACCTTTTTACTATTATTGGCCAAGTTGATATAGGTCGTATCCTTGACAATGGAGTCGTTGGCATAAATGATTTCGAGGTCTCGGACCAAACTGACCTTATCCAGTTTTCCTATGGATTCTTTGGTGATTAAAAAGGTCTTATCGATTTCCTTTTCGCAGCCTACGATCAATAGGATAAAAAATAAGGACGGAATTAAGGTTTTCATTGGACTCGGGGTAATCGTGTTATTTTTTTTCTAGTATTGTTGTCTTATCGGATGACCTTCTTCAAAACTCCCAAGACCCCCCGGATAAAAGTAGCGCTTGTCAAAACTTTCAGGACGGGATTTTGCCGGGTACTGGGCCTTCTGCGGCTGCTTGATTTTGGTTCTTCCTTATTCTTTTCCGCTGCGGCTTCGGCCTTTTCTATCTTTTCGTTCAGCATTTCGTAAGCACTTTCGCGGTCGATGGTCTCGTTGTATTTATTGACCAGTTTCGAATTGTCGATGAGAGAATGCAATTCTTTCTCCGTCAAAATATCCATTCGGCTCATTGGGGCTCGCAGCAGGGTCGCAGCAAGGGGCGTGGGTCTTCCTTTTTCATCCAAGGCCGAGATAAGGGCCTCCCCGGTACCTAACGAGGTCAATACTTCTTTAGTATCGTAAAATTCCGATTGGGGATAGTTTTCCGCAGTAAGCTTTATGGCTTGACGGTCCCTTGCGGTAAAGGCGCGCAGGGCATGTTGTACTTTTAGGCCCAGTTGTGATAGTACCGCATAGGGAACATCCGTGGGATTCTGGGTCACGAAATACAGTCCGATGCCCTTGGAACGGATCAATTTTACGATACTTTCTATTTGTTCCAACAAGGCTTTGGAGGCTTCATTAAAAATAAGATGCGCTTCATCGATAAATAGGATAAGTTCAGGTCTATCGTTATCGCCCTGTTCCGGAAAAGTGCTATAGATTTCCGCCAACAGACTGAGCATAAAGGTGGAAAACAATTTGGGCCGATCCTGGATATCGGTCAGCCGGATGATGTTGATATACCCCCTGCCTTTGTCGTCGATACGCGTGAGGTCGTCGACCTCGAAGGATTTTTCGCCGAAGAAAAGTTCCGCCCCTTGCTGTTCGAGTTCGATGATTTTTCTGAGTATCGTACCGGTGGACCGCGTAGAGACGCTTCCGTATTCCTTGGAGAATTCCTCCTTGCCCTCGTCGGTGGCATACTGCAGCACCTTTTTGAAATCCTTGAGGTCTAGCAAAGGCATTTTGTTATCGTCACAATATTTGAAGATGACGGCCACGATACCTTCCTGCGTGTCACTTAGGTCGAGGATTCGGGACAGCAGAACGGGTCCGAATTCAAGTACCGTGGCCCGGAGTTTCACCCCCTCCTGGTCCGAAAGGGAAAGGATTTCAACGGGAAAACTTTTTGGTTCGAACGGGATACCGATCTGGGCATGGCGCTCGTCGATCTTGGCGTGCCCGGCACTCGGTTGGGCCAATCCGCTCAAGTCGCCTTTTAAATCCATCAACAATACGGGAACCCCTTTTTCGGACAGGTTTTCGGCCAGCACCTGTAAGGTCTTCGTTTTCCCGGTACCTGTTGCCCCGGCGATGAGTCCGTGCCGGTTCATGGTCTTTAGGGGAATTTTCACCAGTGAATCGGTGATGGCCTCTCCATCGAGTATGGCGGCACCCATGGTAATAGAATCGCCCTTAACGGCGTAGCCCGCATCGATATGTTTCCGGAATTCTTCTTGGGATGGCATGGAGAAGTATTTGCCTCAAAAGTAAGGGTTTTTGAATATATGGGTCTATAAGTTGATGAGTTTGTGTTTTGAAATGTACATACCGTATCTTTGCAGCATGGTAGAAAATGAAGTATCGGCGGATGACATATCGTCTGGGGTAGACCGGGGCGTGATGCTGCCCCTAATGGAAGAATTCTACACCATTCAGGGCGAGGGTTTCCATAAAGGCACCGCCGCATATTTTATTCGGATAGGAGGCTGTGATGTTGGCTGCCACTGGTGCGATGTCAAGGAAAGCTGGAATGCCGAAACCCACCCTCCGACCGATATAAGGAGTATCGTTGAAAACGCCGCGAAGTATTCCGACACTATCGTAATCACGGGAGGTGAGCCTTTGACATGGAATATGCAGCCCTTGACCGAAGCGCTGAAGGCCAAAAACCTGACCATTCATATCGAGACTTCCGGCGCCTACCCCTTAACGGGAATCTGGGACTGGATCTGCCTATCCCCCAAAAAAATCAAGCTGCCCCAAGCTCCCATCTATGAGAGGGCGCATGAGCTAAAGGTCATCGTTTACAATAAACATGATCTGGTATTTGCGGAGGAGCAGGCCGCCAAGGTGAACGAAAACTGCATTCTGTACCTACAGCCTGAATGGAGCGTGCGGAACAAGGTCACGCCGATAATCGTCGATTATGTGATGCAAAATCCTAAATGGAAGGTGTCGTTGCAGACGCATAAGTATCTTAATATACCTTAACTTCTTAGCGCAACCACCTGCTGCGGCTATCTACCCCCGTTTGAGCGTAGATCTAGAAGACACTCACTATCCAAGCTGGGGGCCAGTGATGCCCCTTTCGCGGTTTTGTTGGAAAGCATTTTGAGTACGCTCTTGCCGCTCAATCGGCATCCTGCTTTCAGTCCATCAGGACTTTTTGCGGATCTGTAAGACCCTTTTGCCGAAGCTCCCCCAAATTGGAGTTCTGCGTTCATCAGGCATCCATATACGGTACAATGGCTATTGCCCGTTGGGTTGCCTTCGTCGTCTAACACGGGATCGCCGTTATCGTCGGTTTGAATGTCCTCATGGTCGTGGACTTGATCGGTACCGAGGTTTACCAGTCCGAACAGATGCCCGAATTCGTGATTCATGGTCGAGCTCTCGACATCTGCATATGATATAAAGATATTTTGATCCGCCAGTTTGCGTACCGTCGCCTCGTGAATGATCATCGAGGTGTTGCGGTAAACGGCCCCCAGGGTGACGAGGTCTTTCTCTTCATTGTCCTCTTCGGCAGGGGCATCGGAAAAATAGATATAGACCGCCAAGGTTTTGCCGTCGTTATAGTGCGTTCTGTTTTTCTCTTCGAGGTCGGCTATTTCTTCCAAGGTCAATTTTTCCTCGTCTGGAGATTCGAGTTCATTATAAGTAACTTCAACATCCTCTTTGAAAGTCCTTTGTTTTAGATAGGAGACAAATCCGTCCATAGCGGCCTGGGTGGGGCGAAATCCTTTTACATAGGCAATCTCGACCAGCAGTTTGGAGAAGGTGTCGTTCGAAAGCAGATCATGTGCCGAGTCGCCGGTGCTTTGCAGATTGGCCGTTTTGTCCACGGCTTTGGGAATGTCCGGGCCGTTACCGGTGGAGTCTTTTGAGCATCCAAGAAGCAGGCTCAGAAATAGTAGCATTAGAAGGGGAAAGCAATTTTTTTTCATCATGTAATGTTTTCAATAGGGGTAACGTAAAAACGGGAACCACATTATGTACGTAGCATAGAAAGTTTAGGATTACGACAATCGTGCCAAATAATCATAATGTTGCCCTTTTTTTACCATTTCACAATGTAGTCCGCAAACGCTTGCCTCGTGTTCCAATGTACGATAATCTAAGTACAACCAAAAAAAAGGTTCGCTTTTAAGATCTTTGTACCGCATGGTGAACTCCACTTCGCCGTAATAGCTTCCGGAATCGGGAACCCATCGCCCGCCGTCATCGTCTTCGTCGAACATATAGATGATGTCGCTGGAATCTAGCAGAATCTGTCCGCCTGAATGTAAAAGACTTTTCAAATATTCGAGCAAGCCGCCCAGATTTTTAAGATGTCCGGCAAGGCCGATTCCGTTCATAAGCATCAGGATAGTGTCGAATTTACGGCTTTTAAATTCGAGTATATCGGTATGGACACAATTTACGACGCCCCGTAGCCGACAGGTCTCGATGGCCCCCTTCGACATGTCCAAGGCAGTTACCTCGAAGCCTTTTTGTTGCAGGTAAAGGCTGTGGCTTCCGGCCCCGCAACCGATGTCGAGAATGCTTCCTTGGCAAAGTCCCAATGCCTTTTGCTCGAGCGGAGGCATGTCGTTAAAACTCCGGAAGAGGTAGGGCAGGGGCAGGGTGTCGATCTCATCCAAGGAAGATAGCGTTTCAATATCCTCGGCATAGAGTCCCTTTTGATAATCCAACATCGCCTTTCCAAGAAGATCCTTCATAGCGGGAACAAAAGTCGGCTTTTTAAATCATGTACGAAAATCGAAAACCCGATCTCCTAAACCGCAAATTCCAATTTCTTGATCTTTGCACCCCTCTTTATATTTTTAACTCCTAAATGGTATTCCGTATCTCGGATTTCTTGTTTAGTTTTGAATGGATTTTAAGAGGATGGACGAAATAGTAGAACAGCTTCCACAGAAAGCCAGGGAAAAGCACGGCGAAAACGATGCCTTTTTGAAAAGGCTAAAAAAGAAGCCTCCCAAGAATCTGGATTATATAATGCAGGAACTCCATGAAGCGGAGTTTGAACGTACCGACTGTCTGCAATGTGCCAATTGCTGTAAGACTACGGGCCCCTTATTTACGAATGCCGATATCCAACGCATAGCCAAACATTTTCGGCAAAAACCGCAGAGATTTATCGAGCAATACCTGCGCATCGACGAAGACAACGATTATGTGCTGCAAGAAGTGCCCTGTGCTTTTTTGGGAGCGGACAATTATTGCTCTATATACGACGTACGCCCCAAGGCCTGTAGCCAATTTCCCCATACCGACCGAAGGAAGTTCCCGCAGATTGCCCATCTTACCTTAAAAAATGTTGCCATTTGCCCGGCGGCGTTCCATATTGTTGAGGCGATGAAGAAGCGGGTGGGGGGTAAACTGTAAACAGTAAAAAAAAGTTAACGGTAAAGAGTAAACAGTGGGCAGTAGCAATCGGTAGTAAAAAAGGTATGAGTAGGGTGTCATGGGTTCTGAGTCTTCCTGAATTGGTTCATTAGAACTCGAATCCGTATCTTTAAACACAAAGACCACACCCTAAACCCGAAGAAATGCAGAGCATTATCGACTATTTCGAGACTATTCCCTCGCTGCACCGCTCGTTGATCTTGGTGGGTGGCATCACCTTTTTCTGGGTACTGGAAGGAGCTGTACCGCTGTTTAGGTTCGAGTACAAAAAATGGCGACATGCGCTGCCCAACCTTTTCTTTACGCTAACGACCATCATCGTGAATTTTGCCTTGGCTTTCCTGTTGCTAAAAACAGCGGATTGGACAGCCATTCACGATTTTGGGATCATCAACTGGCTGCCCGAAATGCCACTGTGGCTGTATGTCGTTTTAGGAACCCTGTTGCTGGACTTCGTCGGAGCCTACCTTCCCCACTTTGTCGAGCACAAGGTCAAGCCGCTTTGGATGATCCACCTCGTACACCACACCGACCATAATGTTGACACAACCACGGCCAACCGCCATCATCCGTTGGAAAGTGTGATCCGGTTTGTATTTACCCTAGCGGGCGTACTAATTATCGGAACGCCCATCGGTATTGTTTTTCTCTATCAGTCCCTATCTTTGGTGGCCACCCAGTTCGGCCATGCCAACATCAAATTGCCTAAAAAATGGGACCACACCCTGAGCTGGCTCATTGTCTCGCCCGATATGCACAAGGTGCACCATCATTACGTACTCCCATATACGGATTCAAACTATGGAAATATCTTTTCGATTTGGGACCGGCTGTTCGGAACATATATGGAATATGATCGGGAGGATATAGTTTACGGTGTAGACACCTTTCCAGATGCCGTTGAGAACGGGAGCATTAGGGGATTGCTAAAACAGCCGTTTCACAAATATCGCAAGCCGACGGGGCCAACCACTACAGGGATCAGCGAGTAACTCAAGATTTGTCGTAAACCACTGCCTCAGGTTCCGCATCTGTTAATTTGGGATCATCCTATTTTTTCGATCTTCAATACTTGATGGGATTCCTTCCACACCCATTTCGTTATTTTCTAATATCCTTGCCGTTTTCTTCTTTCGTGGGCTCGGGATGGATGGTACGGGCTATTACAATGAGAACGAACCTAAATGCGGGTGAAAAATGCGCCAACGTTCAGTAGCGTTAAACTAGGGGGACTAATAAGCTGGCTATTAATTTTCATATAACAAATACTTCGCCCGCAACTTCCTGAATTTCTCCAGATCTGCCTGCCAGGTTTCCTTGATTTCTTCCTCGGTCTTACCAGCCTCGATTTGTTGCTGCAGTGTTGAGGTGCCGGCGTGTTTGGTGAAGCCGTTGGTATTAAAAATCTTTGATTTGTCCACTGCGTTAGTATAGGCATCGATGAGCCACTGCAACGAAACCTCTTGCATTCTGGGCATCTCCGATAGGTCTTTGCCAAAACACTTTTTTCCCTCTTCCTTCGGATGTTTCGATCCGAAATTCGGCATGGGCGTATAGGTGAAACTGTATTGGGTACTATCCAAAAAGGAGGCGCCGTAGCGTTGGAACTGAAATTCCGTGCCACGTCCGGCATTGACGTTCGTGCCTTCGAAAAGTCCTAAACTGGGGTAGAGGCTGATCGAAGTATCATTCGGCAGGTTGGGGGATGGCCTTATCGGTAAGTGGTATTCGGTGTCGTGGGCCCAATTTTCCATAGGAATAACAGTTAGGTCCACTTTATCCTTGCCTTCTAGCCATCCTTCTTCATTGATCATTTTGGCGTATTCGCCGATGCTCATGCCGTAGACGAGGGGGATTTCTGTCATACCCAAAAAGCCCGTATGTGCCTCCTCCATCGTCGGGCCGTCGATATAGTGGGCATTGGGATTGGGGCGGTCGAGAACGATAATAGGTAGGTTGTTTTCGGCACAAGCCTCCATGACCAGTTGCAAGGTGGCGATATAGGTATAAAAACGGACGCCCACATCCTGGATATCGAAAAGCACTACATCCAGATTCCTTAATTGATCTGCGGAGGGCTTCCGGTTTTTTCCGTAGAGAGATATTAAGGGCAGGCCCGTTTGGGCATCCAAGCCGTCCTTTACTTTTTCCCCCGCATCCGCCTCGCCGCGAAAACCATGTTCCGGGGCAAAGACTGTTTTGATATGGATATCCAAGGAGAGAAGGGAATCTACTAGATGGGTATATTGACCCTCGACCGCGCTAGGGACGACAGGTCTGTTCGTTTCGCCAACATCCGTTCCGTCATCCGTCACCTGTACTCCATCATCATCATCATCATCATTCTCGGAACTTCTCCCTTCCAGCTTTTCTATTTTCCCTTTTGTGCCTCCGACCTCGTAGCCCGTATTTTTAAAGATGACGCTCGTCTGATTTGCCACTACCCCTACTTTTTTCCCCTTGAGCAGCGGTAGATATTCCACCGTTCTATTGGCCGCGACGATTACGGGATGTGGGAGTAGGGAATCTGTAGCGGTTAACGCAATTTCCGATTTGTCTTTCTTGATCTTAGCTGGGTTTCCACAGGTACAGAACGCTAAAAACGAAATGAAAAATGTACTTTTGAAGGGGATTATGTTCATGATACAAAAAATGCCATCGATTGAATTTTGAATATTTCTTGGCCAAGCGGCTCATTAAAGGTGCGGCGCATAAAATTAGTATTTCCGCGCCAATAATAAAAATAGCGATACTCGCTATTGCCTTGGGCGTCATTATGATGCTGATTGCCATTGCCACGGGCGTGGGACTGAAATATAAGATCCGCGAAAAGGTGGCCGCATTCAATGGCCATATCCAAATATCGAACTACGACAACAATGCATCGGATGTTTCCGTAGTTCCGGTGTCGTTAGATCAAGATTTTTATCCGGAATTCAAATCCGTTAACGGTGTATCGCACGTGCAGGCCGTCGCCAGTAAGGGAGGCATCATCCGTACCGCTGAAACCTTTGAAGGCATCATTGCCAAAGGCGTCGGTAAAGATTATAATTGGTCCGTTTTTAAGGAGTATCTGGTCAACGGCGAACTTCCCGATTATAGCGGAAAACTTAACGATGGAGTGTTGATGTCCCGCTTGATGGCAAACCGGTTGCATCTTAAGACAGATGATTCTTTCTTTGCCTTTTTTCTAAAGGATGGAGATGTTTCGAAAATGCCCAACCAGCGAAAATTTACAATAACGGGACTATACGATAGCGGTTTCGAGGAATTTGACGGGCTGTATATTTTCACCGATATCCGCCATATTCAACGCATGAACCAGTGGGATGCCGATCAAGTTGGGAATTTCGAGGTCTTTTTGAACGATTTCGATGATATCGATGCCAAAAGCAAGGAAATCTATGGGAAGACGCTTTCCTCCTTGGATACCCAGACCATAATCGATAAATACTATAAGATTTTCGAATGGATCGGCTTGTTCGATTTTAACATCATCCTGATTATAGGTATTGTAATTGTCGTCAGTGGCTTTAATATGATTACCGCCCTGCTGGTGCTTATTTTAGAGCGCACCCAAATGATCGGTATCCTCAAAGCGCTTGGATCCGCCAATTGGAGTGTGCGGAAGGTGTTTTTGTACAACGCCGCCTATCTTATCGGCATCGGACTGTTGTGGGGCAATGTCATTGGCCTGGGTGCGATATGGTTACAGGACAAATACAAGGTCCTCAAGTTCCCGAATCCCCAGGAATATTATATCGATTACGTTCCGGTTCATATCGATGGAGTTACCATATTACTTCTGAATGTCGGAGTTTTGGTACTCTGTCTTTTGATGCTTTTGCTGCCTTCGTATATCATCACGAAAATTACCCCCGTAAAGGCAATCAAGTTTGAATGAAATAATATGGAATATGCAAGTAATATCCTGGAAACCATCGGCCACACGCCTCTGGTAAAAATGAACAAGCTGGTTTCAGAATTGCCGTGTCTGGTCTTGGCGAAATACGAAACATTTAATCCCGGCAATTCAGTGAAGGATAGAATGGCCCTCCAAATCGTGGAAGACGCCGAGGAAGCTGGCCTCTTAAAACCGGGCGGAACGATTGTCGAAGGCACCTCCGGCAATACGGGCATGGGGCTGGCCCTTGCCGCCATTGTAAAAGGCTATCGATTGATCTGCGTCATCAGCGATAAACAATCTAAAGAAAAAATCGATATCCTAAAGGCCATGGGCAGTGAAATCCATATCTGTCCCAGCGACGTAGCGCCCGATGATCCGGAAAGCTATTACTCCACGGCCAAGAGGCTGGCGGAAGAAATTCCAGGGGCCTGGTATGTAAATCAATATGACAACCTATCGAATACCAAGGCCCATTTTTTGAGTACGGGTCCCGAGATTTGGGAGCAGACCGACGGTAAGATTACCCATTTTGTGGTGGGCGTCGGTACGGGCGGAACGATTTCCGGCGTTGGGAAATTCCTGAAATCCAAAAATCCCGATATCAAGATATGGGGGGTGGATACCTATGGTTCCGTTTTTAAAAAATACCACGAAACGGGAATTTTCGATAAAGAAGAAATTTATCCGTATGTGACGGAGGGTATAGGGGAAGACATCCTCCCGAAAAACGTCAACTTCGATATTATTGACGGTTTTACCAAGGTGACTGATAAAGATGCTGCGGTTTATACCCAGCGCCTGGCCCGAGAAGAGGGTTTCTTTCTGGGTAACTCCGCCGGGGCGGCCATCAAAGGGGTGCTGCAGCTTAAGGAACATTTTACCAAAGACGATGTGGTAGTGGTCTTGTTCCACGATCACGGCAGCCGCTATGTCGGTAAGATGTTCAACGATGAATGGATGAGGGAAAAGGGATTTATTGATTAATAGCTAAATTCAAAAGTAATGATAGAGCTAAAATTAAAAAACACTGTAGTAAACATCGACGCTGGCGAACTGGTCGGTTACGTGGTCGATGGTTATGAGTACATCCATCAAAAGGGAAGTGCCGGTTGGGGCAATTCCGACACCGAAATGTTCCCGATCATCGGTCCGACCGCCAAGGCAGGCTTTCAAGTGCAGACACCAAGGGATATTGCCATTCAGGATCAACATGGCCTACTACGGGAATTGGAATATGAACTGGTTTTACAGAAGGAAATGGAGGCCGTTTTTCAAAAAAGTTATAAGGCCCATACGCAGGTCAAGAATTCTAAATTTCCAAAAAAATCGGACAAGGAATATTTATTTTGGACCTACGATTTCCTTTTTCAAAAACAGTTTCTGTTGACGGACGAGGGGCTTGAAATTACCTTTACCGTTTCCGGTGAACTCGATATGCCTTTTATGCTGGGCTATCATCCGGCCTTTAAGTTACATTCGAAAAATCCCGTAATCGTCTGGGGGGATAAAACCATTTCCCTAGAGGAGATTTTGGCCGTTGGCGACCGTGCCTATGAAATTGCCGATTGTGAGGAACTTCTATTAAAGGATGAGAAAGAACTCCGGGTCAAAACGGAAGGTTTTGGAAATTTCATGCTATGGACGCCCGAACCCAACATGCTCTGCATCGAACCGATTTCCTTTTACCCTTACGCCGTCGAACAGCGGAATCTGAATGAGGGATTTCAGTATCTAGATGACGGGGCGAAGACCTTTAAGGTTTGGTTCAAATTTTAAAATCCTGGGCTAAATCCTCATCGGACCATTCTGCCTCCCTCGAAAAGTGTCAGGTGCACTCCCGTCGGCGGTATATCGAGTAGCAGTAGACCATCTGCGGTAGGGAGTAAGCCATGTTATTGAACGCGAATACCAACTTTCCCTTACCTTTGCCCCCATGCAACGCATTTTCCCGTTTCTGCAATGGTTGCCGCACTATAATAAGCGATGGGTCACCAAGGATATCGTGGCCGGCCTGTCCGTAGGTATCTTGCTGATCCCACAGGGCATGGCCTATGCCATGATTGCAGGGATGCCTCCGGTCTATGGGTTGTATGCGGCCTTAATTCCCATTTTGGTTTATGCCGTTTTGGGTACTTCAATGCAGTTGGCCGTTGGGCCCGTAGCCATGGATTCTCTCCTAGTCGCTGCCGGCCTGGGTACATTGGTGCTTACTGGGGTCGAAAATTATATCTCCATGGCCCTTTTGCTGGCTTTTATGGTCGGGGTAGTACAGGTTAGCCTTGGACTGTTGCGGATGGGATTTCTGACTAATTTTTTGTCACGGCCGGTAATCAGTGGTTTTACTTCGGCGGCGGCGGTTATCATTATCATCAGCCAGTTAAAACATTTTTTCGGGGTAAACATACCACCGAGCAACCAATTTCACAAGTCGGTGATCAACGTCGTTCAAGCCGTACCGGAGACCAATGGGTATGCCTTTGCAATCGGTGTATTAGGTATTGCATTGATACTGTTGTTAAAACGCTGGAACGAAAAAATTCCCGGAATTCTGGTGGTGGTGGTGCTGGGTATTTTGGCGGTCTATGTATTGGGACTCGAGAGGGGCGGAGTAAAAATCGTGGGCGATATTCCGGGCGGGTTGCCTTCCTTTTCGCTTCCTGAATTCAGCTGGCCCAAGGTGAAAGGTCTTTTTTCCACGGCAATCACAATCGCCTTCATCGGCTATACCGAGGCCATTAGTATCGGTAAGCTCATTGAGGAAAAGAAAGATACGGAAACTATCAATCCCAACAAAGAACTCTTGGCCTTGGGGTCGGCCAATATCTTGGGCTCGTTTTTTCAATCGTATCTTGCCTCCGCCAGTTTTTCACGATCGGCCATTAACCATACCGCGGGCGCCAAGACTCCCGTCGCATCTTTGGTAAGCATGGGGCTTGTGGGTCTGACCTTGTTGTTTTTTACCCATTTGTTCTACTATCTGCCCAATGCGGCCTTGGCCAGCATTATCATGGTGTCAGTCATGGGACTAATCGATATCGAGTACCCAAAAATTCTATGGAAATACCGCAGGGGAGAATTTGCCGTACTCTTGGTCACTTTTTTGTTCACGTTGTCCGTTGGCCTTACCGAAGGTATTTTGTTAGGTGTGCTGTTCTCGTTGCTATTGATGGTGTATCGAAGCTCCAAACCCCATTTCGTAGTTTTAGGCCATATCAAAGGTTCGGATTATTACAAAAATGTGGACAGGTTCGGGGGCGATATCGAATTTAGGCCTGATTTATTGATACTACGTTTTGATTCCCAATTGTATTTCGGGAACAAAGACTATTTTAAAAAACAACTATTTCGTTTCATCAATGACAAAGGAGATGGCCTGAAAGGAATTATTCTCAATGCCGAACCGATTAACTACATCGATTCCACCGCGGTCGAAATGCTGGCCAAGGCCATCCGTGAAATACATGAACGCGGAATCAAGTTTTACATCGCCAGTGCGATAGGGCCGACAAGAGATATTATTTTTAATAGCCGAATCATCGATGTACTGCCTAGCGAACACCTTTTCGGTCGCACCAAAGAGGCCGTTGACTACTTCGACAATCCCGACTCCCTGACGCGGGTAGGGGCCAAGGTGGCACACGAGACTAAGCATAATGGGGATAATGGACGCGATACATGATAGATTTCCGATACACAAAACCTAATCCGGCTCGTTTTTTTTGCAAATGCGTCATTGTTTTTAAGTTTTCTTTACGAATTTTAAAAATGTTAAGAAAACACCCACCTTAAGGTGGTAGATTGTAGTAATTTAACTATCTTTAACAAGAATTGCATTACTAAAACATATTTGAGGGATTTTAGCAGTTCTCCCCTCCTAATAAAGTCCGACGATTTTCTCCCCAAAGATTGCTTGACCTCTTTTAATGATGGCTATGGAATTTTTATGGATTTATACTGGTCTTGTCGCCGTTATCTTGATGGTATGGTTGTTCTTTGTGGTTCGGATGTACAAGAAATTGAAGAAGTAGCCCTGCTTAGAGGACGGATGGCACCACAGCCTGCTCGGGGCGATTCTAGCCTAGGTGCCGGTTCGCGACAGCAATTACTCTTCCCATACCCCTTCTTTTGGGGCCATAAGTTTCTTGTCGGGATTCCTGTTGAGGTACGACTTGATAATAGTCTCCGTTTCCACCGTGTTTTTTTGGGGAATCAAGAAAGCTTCCAGATCCGGAAAGGAGCTTAGGCCAGCTTCCTTTTCTATAAAACCATAGCCATAATATATGCTTTGGCGCACTAGGACAAAGGCATCTTCGGTGGGGTGCCTTCCTTTTTCCTTGATGATAAAATCCTCTTTTTCCGACACCATATGCTCTAGGGCCGCAGCTACCTTGGCGTTATAGTCCATAACCGTTTCCGTATCCCTACAAATACCGTCGCAACTGCTGATCCTAAAATGGGAACAGGTTTTGACATTTTCCTGCAAATGACAATATTTAGGGCAAAGACCGAATGTGTTGCAAATTTGTTCGAGGTAAAGCCGACAGTCCGTTGGGCTGTAAAATATCATCGGGGCATTGGGAGCCATTTTGAGTTTGTTGAAAGCCAGGTGCCTAATTCCGCGACGATCCTCGTAAACGAATATACCATAGGGGTTCACCCTCTTTTTTTGGGCCTGGTTATAGGGGGGGAAATGATGTTTGATAGCAGCCGATTCCATTAAAAGAGCCACCAGATCACTGCCGGAGAGCTCGAAATCAATATCCGCCGTTTCTGTGCAGAGGCGGACTTCCTTGTTCGATTTGTTGTAAAAATGGCCGAGTACCCGCTTTTTCAGGTTTATGGCCTTGCCCACATAAATGATTTTTCCCTTAACATCCTTAAAATAATAGATTCCCGGTTGGGTAGGAATCCTTTCAAAAGCTTCCTTTGGCAAGGTAGCTGGCAAGGTGGCTTCTTGCGAGCGTGCGTTCAAATGGGTCTTGAACACTTTGTCGGCACCATCCTTCCGTAATAACTTACCGAACAATAGAGTGGTGGCATGGGCATCGCCGCGGGCCCGGTGCCTATCTGTCAAGGGAATGCCCAGGGCGGAGCAGAGTTTACCCAAGCTATAGGAATGGTAACCGGGAATCAGTTTGCGGGATAACCTTACCGTACAGAGCTTTTTCCGGATAAAATCATGGCCCACCTCCCGGAGCTCGTTCTTGATAATATTATAGTCGAAATTTACGCTGTGGGCGACAAAGATTGCCCCTTCCGTGATTTTTAGGATGGTATTCGCAATCTTATCGATAGTAGGTGCATGACGGACCGTTTCGTTATCGATGCCGGTCAACCGGGTGATAAAATAGGGGATTTCACATTCGGGATTTACCAAGGAGGTAAATTCATCGACGATTTTATCGCCGTCGTATCTGAAGATGGAAATTTCGGTAATCTTGCTTCCACGAATACTATTCCCGGTGGTTTCTATGTCAACAATGCAATACAAATAGCTAGGTGTTAAAGAGGGATAAAGTTACGGGATTTTTAGAGGATGGATAGAACTTTTACAAGCTCTAGGAAGGTAATAAAGAATATGTCCAATACATGTTTGAAGGAATGGTATCCGATTAAAATACGTATGGACTCTGAACTCATTAGATTTAGGGTCTGGAACCGGGAATATCAGCTTTTAAGGCTAGATGAAGGCATATTTTAAAAGAATGGCAGGAATGCGATATTCACAAATGAGGAAATATAACCTCACAATATAGTATTCGCAGAAAAAGAAAAAGTGTACAAGAGTTCTCTATGAAAATGAATCAATCTCTTTTGTTTTAAAGCGCAAATGCATTTTTCTATACCTTTATTTTTACAAAAAAAGTATATCCATGCCCATCATAGGTAATATTATTAAAGGATTTATTGACGTGCGTGACAAGCTCGCCGATGACCATGATCCCGTAGAAGCTCAAAAAGAAGTCTTGCAGCGTTTGCTGAAAACCGCCAAGCACACCGCTTTCGGCCAACACTACCAATTTGACAAAATTCTGGATTCGCAGAATCAGGCCGCCTCTTTCGCTGCATCCATACCCTA
>CAVTJB010000010.1:0-219497 GCA_963734985.1 uncultured Flavobacteriaceae bacterium | reverse complement strand
CAGGCCATGAAGACGAGGAGACCAATGTGGTCTTGGGTACGGGGCAGGTCGATATTGCGGGAATCGTGGCCGAAGCTAAAAAATTAGGAATCGAATATATGTTTATTGAAGACGAGTCTTCAAGTGTGGTCGAACAGGTGCCGCAAAGTTTGGAGTATTTGAAGGGATTGGAATATAGATAAGGGTTTGCGCGGGGCTCGTCCATTTTTGAGGCCAATAGTTTTTATATTTAAGTAAATGAGAATCCTTCAAAGATTGCTTGTAATGAGAATGATGGCTTTATTTTGCTTTCTCCCTATTTTATTTTCTAGCTGTCATCCAATCAATCCAAAGGAATTGTTCAAAACAATCCTACCCCCAATATCATTTGGCTGGTCGCCGAGGACCAGTCCCCCCAATGGTTTCCGATGTATGGCGCAGTACGATTTCGCTACCTAATCTCCAAGCTTTGGCCGAGGATGGAGTGGTGTTCGATAATGCGGTCACTCCCGTTCCCGTGTGTGCACCGGCGCGCAGTGCACTGATTACCGGCATGTATCCTGCAACGCTCGGAACGCACAATATGCGTACTTATGCGCCATGGCGGGGTGAGGGAGACCGGCCCTATCCAGGATTGGATATCCCGAGCTATTCCCCTGTCGTTCCCCAAGGGGTGAAATTGTTTCCCGAATACCTGCGAAAAAAGGGATATTATACCGCCAATGGTCCTAAGGAGGACTACAATTTCGAAAAGACCGATGCTGCGTGGAACGAAAGCAGCAAGAACCGTCACTGGCGAAAAAGAGAGAACGGACAGCCCTTTTTTGCCGTCTTCAATTTTGCAGTGTGCCACGAATCGCAGATTTGGGCACGGGGCAACGACTCCCTTTTTGTCAATCCCGAAGAAGTACCCGTACCGCCCTATTTTCCAGATACCGAAACCGTCCGGCACGATTTGGCGGTCAATTACAGCAACCTTAGGCGGCTCGACGACCAAATAGGAACCGTGATTTCGGACTTAAAGGAAGACGGACTTTACGAGAACAGCATCATTTTCTTTTACGGCGACCACGGCGGCCCTTTCCCGAGACATAAACGTGCCTTATACGATACCGGTGACAAGGTACCCTTGATTATTAAATTCCCTAAAAACAATAAGGCAGGCGAACGAGACGACCGCCTTATCAGTTTCATCGATTACGCCCCGACAGTACTATCCTTGGCGGGCATACAACCCCCGAAGGTGATGCAGGGAGTTGCCCAGTTCGGAGAGTTTGAGGTAGAGAAAAAGCCAAAATATACCTTCCATTCTTCCGATCGCTTTGATGGAATCTACGACCGATTGCGCGCCGTACGCTCCAAGAACTACAAATACATCAAAAGCTATAATACCGATATTAGCCATGCCCTGCCGGTAGTCTATCGCGAGCAGATGCCCATGATGCAAGAACTTCGAAAATTGCACAAAGCCGGAAAGTTAAACCCGGTCCAAGATTTTTGGCTCAGTCCGGTAAAACCAGAGGAAGAACTCTATGACCTAAAGAAAGATCCTTACGAACTGCACAATTTAGCCGGCAACAATGACCTGCAAGATACCTTATCGGCCTATCGGAAAATACTCAACGATTGGATTAAAGATACCAAGGATCTGGGACAGTATCCCGAAAAAGAACTGATAGACAATTGGCTAGTGGATGGGGCGCCCCCAAAACTACCGCCTTTGGAAATGGAGGAAATAAACGATAGCATCCGACTGATCTCCAACAAATCGGACGCTACTATTGTTTGGAAGCAACCCCAGGATACCGTTTGGAACGTGTACAGCGAACCATTACCCGCCGATATTTCATTTCTGGCCAAGGCCGAACGGATTGGATATTCGGATAGTGCGGTCTTGGAATTCGAATGACGCGAGTGTATTTCATTCCACCCGATGAAACAGCAGTAACCGGACATCCGCTACTTCCTTACCAGCGATATCCAGTGCCTTTAAGGTCAGTGTGCCCTTGCCTTTCTTCAGCACCATGGTACCCAAATCCATCGGTATAAATTCCTTGACATAGGATTCCTGTCGGGGCACCCGGTCGTTTTCCATGCCTTTTAACGGCGGGTCGTTTGCTTTGGTTATCTTTTTAGCAATCTTGCTTTTACCTAAGCTGAGCTCGACGATGGATCCTAGGTTTTTTTCGGAAACGGTATAGTACAGTTCCACTTCAAAATGACCGTCAGCCAGTACTTCGACATCCCAAGTAATCGAATCCTTGGCACTTGACCAGTTAGTGAAAAAACTGTCGTTGGGAAATCGGTTACTGCGTTCGATAGTGCCATGGGATATGCCGTCCCGGGCGGGCATTTGGGTATAAAAAAAACGCGGATGACCTATTGTGAACGGTCGTGCATCGGCCTCCTTGGTTTTTGGCTCGACCTCTTTCAGCCAATCTTTTTTTGCCTGTATCAAAGAATCCTTCAGTTGTGGCCGCCGTGTGGAAATATCGGTTTTTTGTCCCCTGTCGTTCTCGATATCGTAGAGCCGGTTTTCAACATCCAGACGATACTTTTGGGTCCGCAGGCTTGTTTTTCCGTTCCAATGATTATAGATCAACCGGTCGTTCCAATGCGGATTAGCCTCGAACAGCAAGGGCGTAAGGTCTTTTCCGTCGATGGGTTTTGCGGTAATCGGTGTCACACCTACTAAATTCGCCAGGGTAGGCAGCACATCTAAGGCACTGGCGATCTGGGAAATCTTTTTTCCCTGGGCAAGCGAATCTTTCCATTGTATGTAAAAAGGAGATCGCACACCGCCTTCGTCCGTATTGCCCTTTTTTCCCTTCATGCCACCGTTCCACCGAAAACTGTTCGGGCCGTTGTCGGTCATATAGATGACGATGGTGTCGTCTTCTAAATACAGTTTGCGCAGTTTGGCCATGATTCGCCCGACGTTGTAATCGATATTTTCTACCATGGCCAAGGCGGCTTTGGTAAAGTCGATATCCTCGTCATCCATTTTAGCCGAAAAAAGATTTAGCTGTCCATCCTTCAATCGATTAAAATATTCATCGGGAACCTGCATGGGGCTATGCGGGGTATTGAAGGGCAGATATAGAAAAAACGGATTCCCCTTATTTTTTTCGATGAATTCGAGTCCGTGGTCCGTTAGGTCATCCACTAAAAATCCGTTGCCTTTTACGATTTTACCGTTATGTTCCAGCATGGGACTGAAATAGTTTCCCCAATGCCCGGATGCAAATCCATAGAAATCGTCGAATCCTTGAGCGTTAGGGTGGTAGGGCGGTTGCATTCCGTTGTGCCATTTTCCATAAGCGGCGGTTCGATATCCCGCTTTCTGCAATATTTCCGCCAGTGTGGTCTCGTCGTAATCCATACGCTCCCCACCTGCGGAGGTGGAATAGACCCCGGTGCGGGGAAAATATCTTCCGGTCAAAAGCTCGGCGCGGGTCGGGGAGCAGACCGGTTGTACATAGAAGTTCTCGAAAGAGATGCCATATTTGGCAATGGCATCGATGTTCGGGGTCTTTAGGTTGGTATTTCCGTTGCTGCCCAGGTCTCCCCATCCTTGGTCATCGGCGAGAATCAGTACGATACTGGGCTTTTTATCGCCCCGGATATCCTTTTTTTGTTCCGATTTTGCTTTTTCTTCTTTACAGCTAATCATTACAATTATTATGGAAATGACCGCGATGATCCAACGAATATTCATATTTAAAGTAGCTTTTGTTCGTTAAAGTGTAAGTGGAAGGGTCTGAGTGCCTGCTTACGAGGGTTCAATATAACGATAAAATCGAATACCGGATTGCCGTAAGTGTCAGTATTAACAACGAAAAAAATTGCTATCTTAAGGGCGACAAAACCAAACTATTACTAATGTACTATCAAAAATCGTATCCTTTTTTTGTGTTGCTCGGTATGTTTTGTATTGTGATTTCGAGCTGTAATACTCCAGAAAAAATCCAAAATTACGTTCTTGAAGGCTCTTTAAAAAAATGGCAGCCCCTTACGCTGACCTTTGATGGGCCGCAAGTTTCTGAAACCGATTCGATCAATCCTTTCTTGAATTATGCGTTAGTGGTGAAATTCCGTAAGGGCACCGATATCTATACAGTACACGGATATTTTGCCGCTGATGGCGAAGCTGCCGATACCAATGCCGAAAGCGGGGATAAATGGCAGGTAAAATTTGCTCCACATATCGAGGGGCAATGGGAATTCGAGGCCTATTTGGCGGAAGGAACGAATATCGGGCTGGCCTTGGATCCCCTGAAGGAAAAGAAAAAATCCCTTTGGAAATCCACGGGAAATTTCGAGATCGCCCCGGTAGATTCCACCGCCACGGGATTCTATAAAACTGGAAAATTGGCCTATGTCGGAAAGCATTATCTTGAGGAATCGGAAACTGGAAAGCCCTTCCTGAAAAATGGGGTCGGCAGCCCCGAAAACTTTTTGGCCTACTCCGGATTCGATGGAACTTTCGACAACGGTGGGACGGAAACACCTACACTACACGAAGGCCTACACGATTATACCTCGCATAAGAACGACTGGAAAAAAGGGGATCCACTTTGGGGAGATGACAGGGGTCAGTCCATTGTCGGTGCGCTGAACTACTTGGCCGAAAAAGGCATGAACAGCTTGTATTTTATGACGATGAACGTTCACGGCGACGGCGACGATGTATGGCCGTGGACCGATCCAGGGAATCCGACGAGATACGATGTGAGTAAATTGGCACAGTGGGAAAAAGTATTCACACATATGGACGGCCTCGGCATCGGTATGAACGTTTTTACACAAGAGACCGAAAACGACACACTGTTGAACAAAGGAGAACTAGGGCTGGAGCGAAAATTGTATTACAAAGAACTTGTGGCACGGTTCGGCCATCATTTAGGTATTGTCTGGAATCTGGGGGAGGAGACCAACCGGAGCACCGAACAACTGAAAGCTTATGCTTCCTATATTCGCGCAATGGATCCGTACGCCCATCCCATTGCGGTACACAACCACGTTCGGTTTACCGGCAAAAAGATAGAAGACCGACCCTTGGATCCCATTCAGGAAACCTTCGCACCTTTGTTAGGCTTTCAAAATTTTGAGATTCCGTCGTTACAGATGTACGATACCACCGAAATACATCAAGAAATCAAAAAATGGCGCGATCAATCCTTGAAAGCAAAGTGGCCCTGGGTCGTATATTTGGATGAGATCGGCCCTTCTCAAATTGGCGTGACTACCGATACGGCCTCCATCAACAATTACAATGCGGTGATGCACAGCAGCCTTTGGGGCAGCCTGATGTCGGGCGGGGCGGGCACCTCGTGGTATTCTGGGAGTTCCGATATTCCCAATAACGATTTGGGAGCCGAAGATTTTAGGACACGGGATCAATGGTGGGATATCAGTAATAACGCCAAAACTTTTTTTAACGACTACCTACCCTTTTGGGAAATGCAGAACCACGATGAATTATTAAGTAATAAAAAGGCCTATTGTTTTGCCCAAAAGGATGAATTTTATTTGGTATATCTGCCCAAAAACGAGACCACCGATCTTCAAATCGGCGATGGGGCGTTCATGATCGCCTTCTACGATCCCAAAAAGGGAGGCATGTTGCACGATAAAGAAAACGAGGGCTGGAAGATTACCAAACCCAATAGCGTAGAACTTTCTGCCTATAACGGCCAAAGCGATAAAGATTGGGTTATCGTTATAAAAAGAAAAAAGAGTGATGGACCTAGAGCAAAGCAAAAACCAACGAATTAACCGTAATGCTTTCATCATATTTCTATGTAGTATTCTTTTCTATGGATGCAAAGAAAATCCATCCAAAGAAAAAAAGCCGGGGCGGATAATCGAGAATGGTAGGAAGGAAATCGATCCAATACCTGATAAACAGAGATCCGAGCCCCAAAAATCCTTTCGTACCTTTGACGGGTTGGCCGATACGACCTTCGTACGCTTGGCCGATTTTAGCGATGGTTTTGCCTATGATATGCGCTATGCCACCAACAACAATTTTTTAAAGGAAAAGGTATATGATTGCGCCGAATGCTATACCCGGGTAAAGACCGCTAAGGCCTTACTGGCTGCGAATAGTGATTTCCACGATAAAGGATTGAGGATAAAGTTTTTTGACTGTTACCGTCCGAATTCCGTGCAGTATAAAATGTGGGAAATCGTACCGAATCCGCAATACGTGGCCAATCCTAAAAAGGGATCGATACACAACAAGGGCGGGGCGGTCGATATCACCTTGGAAACATTGGAAGGCCAGGAACTCAATATGGGTACGGATTTCGATTATTTCGGAAAACGCGCCTATCACGATGTGGTCGATCTGCCGGAGAATATTCTGGATAATCGGAAAATGCTAAAGGAAACCATGGAAAAAAACGGGTTTTGGTCCATCCGAACTGAATGGTGGCATTATAACCTGGGTGCTGCATCGAATGATAAAGTAGCCGATTTTAAGTGGCCCTGCAATTGATGTATCAATTTGAAAGCCTCGAAATAGGTGTGAACCGTTTAGTACCTTTTTGTATATTTATTCTATCCTATAAACCAAATTACGTCTATCCATGAAATATAAAACCTGTATTGTTTTGTCCACTTTCTTTTTTAGCGCCACCGTTGGGGCCCAAGATACGATTATGCCTCTCTGGCCGCAGGGGAAGATTCCCAATCATGTACAAAGCGATGAAAAGGAAGAACATGTGAGTGAAGATATTTTAAGGATCAGTAAGGTGCAGGAACCCACCATCGAAGTCTATCTGCCGTCCAAAAAAAACGCAACCGGAAAGGCGATGTTGATTTTTCCTGGGGGCGGCTATGGTATCTTGGCCTATGATTGGGAAGGTACCGATATCGCCAAATTCTTGAACGGAAAGGGTATAGCTGGCATTGTCGTCAAGTACCGTTTACCTTCCGACCAATCCCAGACAGAAAAATGGAACGTGCCACTGATCGATGCACAGCGCGCACTACGATTGGTGCGAAGCAAAGCGAAGGATTTTAATATCCAGACCGACAAAATCGGTATTATCGGCTTTTCTGCGGGGGGACATTTAGCATCGACCTTGGGCACCCATTACGACGAAAAAGTATACGATCCCCTTGATGACATTGACACACAGAGTGCCCGCCCTGATTTTATGGCCTTAATATATCCGGTGATCACCTTCACGCAAACAACGAAACATTCAGGATCCGAAAAGAATCTGTTGGGCGATAATCCGGATCCCGCCCTTGAAAAGCATTTTTCCAACGAGCTCCAAGTGAGCACCAAGACCCCGCCCACCTTCCTGGTACATGCTGCCGATGATCCCGGCGTACCGGTCGAAAACAGCCTCCTGTTCTTTCAGGCCCTAAAGGATAAGGGGGTATCCGCCACAATGCATATCTATCCCAAAGGGGGTCACGGATTTTCTTTAGCTCGAAAAGACCCCCATTTGAGAGGTTGGACGGAGCGCCTTTTCGAATGGACGGAGAGTTTGGATTAGAATGTGGGATTTTTTGTAAAAAGGTAAGGGTATTCGAAACGACTTTTATATTTTTGCAATCCGAATTCGGAATTCGAAAGCCTTTATTTCACTTCTTGAGTTTGGGAATTTTAACGGGATGTAGCGCAGTCCGGTAGCGTACACGCCTGGGGGGCGTGTGGTCGCAGGTTCAAATCCTGTCATCCCGACCAGTAAATACGGGGCCTCCGAGAGATCGGGGCCTTTCTTTTTTAGGACGGTTACAACATTTTTTACATTTTTCGAAAGTTGTAATGTTACCTGTACAAATATGAACCTGTCTACTATGTCAAAACAACATTTTAGGATGGCGGATTTTTAATCCAATTGTGAAAGACTGCAAGAATCCGTGTTTGAATCTGCCTGTTAATAAGGGGTTCGCTGGTTCGAGTCCAGCTGGAGGAACCCAGTAATAGAAAGCCTTTCGAGAAATCGAGAGGCTTCTTTAATTAAGGCCTGTACACCAAGCTGGATATTGGGAACAGGTGAAATAGCCAGAATTTATATTCGTTTTTGTCCGGTACTTTTCAGAGAATTGATTTGCACCTGGAGTTCAAAGATTATATTGATACAACAGCACCATCACTCCGAAATAGCCTCGTTAAATCGATTATTGTGAAAGGGGTGCAAAAACTTTTGACCAGGACACTTTTGGTTCAAGCATCATTACGGCAGGGTTCAAGTTTGTGTTGGATTGATATAGTTGAGTTGTATTCGAGTGTGATTGCTGACTTTCCATGGTTGAAAAGAAAAACTGTCAAATTTGTACAACTTAGAAGAAAGATTTATTACAAGCCTAAGCTATCACGCTAAGGCATTCAGAAGTTGATAGCCTTTAAAGAACTTTCGGTACTCTTCTGTAGTATCATTAAGAGAATATATTGAGGAAGCTTGAAAGGGTACCTATAAAACCACCGCTTCAGTGAGAATTAGATACGCTTGTTATTTTAGAAACATGATTTAGATCAGTTCAGGACTGAATGTTGCGAATTACCTTTATTATGAATCAAAAAAAATAACCTTATGTTAAAAATCGTACAGATACTTTATTTGGGCGTATTTCTATTTGGAGTAGGTCCACACTTATTTGCTCAAACCTCTTGGACGGCGCCCCCTTCGGCAAACGACCTCAAAAATCCATTTAAGGAGGATGCTTCGGCGACGCAGGAAGGCAAGAAAATCTATAGTCAAATGTGTGCCTTATGTCATGGTCCAAAAGGTAAGGGCAAGGGGGCCGCAGGTTTAAGTTTGGACCCAAAACCTTCAGACTTTCTTTCAATTAAGGTGGTTGACGAAAGTGATGGAGCCATTTTCTGGAAAATGACAGAAGGGAATCCCCCAATGGCAGCCTACAATACGCTTCTCACCGAAGACCAACGATGGAAGTTGGTCAATTACATTAGAAAATTGGAGCAAAATTAGTTTAATAAATAAAACAATGAAAAAACTTGTTTCCGATTTTTTTGGAAAATTTGGCTTATCTATACTGGTCGTCCTAACGACCTTTGGTTTGCGGGCCCAGGATAAGGCCACCATTGACAAGCAGGTCAAGAACCAAAAAACATTTGCCCTAGTGGGATATGCCACATTAAATTATGAATCCAGCAACGGCAACGGTGGGTTTATAAGCGCGACCTACAACCCAATATTCGTGTACAAAGTGAACGATAAATTATCGTTCAACGCCGAACTCGAATTGGAAGTGGAAGATTCTTGGGACGGAGCACTCGCCCTCGAATTTGCAGAATTCAACTACCAGATAAATAACAATCTGGCTGTTTATGGGGGTAAATTCCTTTCGCCCCTTGGCGCCTACCAAAGCAGGTTACATCCGGCATGGATCAACAAATCGATTAACAATCCCATAGGTATCCAGAACGAACTCAACGGTGTCAAACGTTTACAGGGCGATAGTGAACTGGGTTTTGGGTTAAGGGGCGGTTTCAATGAAGGTAGCGCGCGCTTAAATTATGATGTCTACCTTACCAATGGACCAAAAGTGAACGACGATGGCTCGGTAGATTTCGACAGTTCGGGTGGCGACAACAATAATGCCCCTGCCTTTGGTGGCAGGTTTGGTATTTTACCTTTCGCGAATTCCACCTTTGAAGTGGGACTTTCGGGCTATACTGGCAGAGCGGGCGATGTAAATGCCTTTTCAAATGCCAAAGTGACCCTATTTGTAATCGATTTAAGTTACATAAAGCAGACGACCTTCGGCATCTTTGACCTGAAAGGGCAATATAACAACCAAAAGGTAAGTGACGAGGTATATCCTGGAACGGTAATTCCCTCGCAAGATTTCAATAACAATACTTCTGCCTCCTATTTACAGTTGGCATACCGATTCCCTGATTCGAATTTTGAACTGGCGAACAGAATCTCTAACCTTAATGTACCCAATGAAGTGGTCTGGGGTGCGGACCAAACACGGTACACCGTAACTTTGGATTACTGGCTCAATTGGAATGCTGTGGTAAAAGTGGGTTACGACTTTATCAACAACGATGACAATGTTCTTGGCGTTACTTTTGCAATGGGTCTTTAAAATAACATAAAAAATAAAACGATGAAAAAAACAATCTCATATTTCGCCATACTTATCACCGGTATATTTATAATCTTAAATTTGGTGAATTGCAACACCCCTAAAAAAACCGTGACCGCTACCAACCAGCCGCAGACAGCTGTAATGGAAGTAGGCGGGGTTCAGTTATGGGCAAACAATTGCATTCGTTGCCACAATAGCCCGCCCCCTAATGCCTATAACGACAATGAATGGGATGCGATCGTCAACCACATGCAAAAAGTTGGTGGGCTTACTGTTTCGGATGCCGATAAAATTGCCGATTACTTGAAAGCCTCCAACTAAAGGTTCGTTTGAATGCCTAAGCGATCCATTTTATTATGCACATTACTTTTGAAATGTCTATTATATAGTGGGCCGTCAGACTGTCTCAAAACTATTCCTAAAATTTTCCGTTGCCGATCTTGCACATCCGGTCCTTTGATCCGACCGTTAGGGTATGGACTATTTATAGGGAGAACCCGGGAAACAGCTTACCCTATACACCACTTGCCTTGACGATATGATAGGTATCGACAATACGGTCAGGCCATCGATGCGTTCGTGAACGGCCTCGACATGACAGCGCCCGGTTTCCGAACCGCCGCCCCGCAGGGCAGGCCGCCCTACGACCTGGCCGACCTGTTAAAGCTGTACATCTATGGCTATATGAACAGGATGCGCTCCTCCAGGGTGCTGGAGCGGGAATGTACGCGCAACAATGGAGGTGATATGGCTCCTGGGGAACCTCGGCCCGACCACAATACCATCGCCCGCTTCAGGAAGGACAACCCAAAGGCCATCCAACGGGCCTTCCGGGCCACGGTGGAAATGGCCAGGAACCACGACCTTATAGGGGCGGTGCTCATCGCAGGGGACTCCACCAAGCTCCGGGCACAGAACAGCAAGAAGAACAACTACAACAAAAAGAAGGTACGGCGCCATATCGACTATATCGACAGGAAACTGCAAGAGCACAACGGGGAGCTCGCCAAGGCCGACGGGGACGAAGAAAGAACGGTACGGCAACAGATCGAAAACAGGGAACGACAGCGGAAAAAGTACGTCCGTATCCAAAAGCGGCCAGAAGAAGACACATCCACGGAAAACCCGCAGATCTCCACCTCCGACCCCGACAGCCGCCACCAGATCGTACGGGGCGCCATCACCGAGGTATGCTATACCGCACAGACCTCCGTCGATGCCAGGAACAAGATATTTATCGACTGCAAGGCTACCGACCGCAACGACAGGAAGGCCATGGGGAACATGCTGCGCCGGGCCAAGACCGTTCTGGGCACCAACGGCTTTACCGCACTCTACGACAAGGGATACCATACCGGGAGCGAGTTCAAGGTGGCCGACGACCTTGGGGTCGACACCCTGGTGGCCGTTCCCGCTATCGGCCGTGCAAGCCAGGTACCCGACCCGGCCTATAACCTGGGGCACTTGGCATATGATACCGAAAACGACAGCTATACCAGTCCGCAGGGGCACGGACTGATACAGGGCACGCAACTACCGCTTCAGGCAGCACAAAACGAAGGCCTGCAAAAACTGCCCGGTACGGCACCTCTGCACTACCGCCAAGGCCAACGGAAAGATCGTGCAGCGCAGCGAGTTCGCCCCTTACATCGAGGCCAACGCCATGGGGGGTGGCCGGGGCAACGGACACATATAAAAAACGGCGGGCACTGGTGGAGCACCCCTTCGGCACCATCAAATGGCAGTGGGGCTTCGAACATATCTTGACCAAGAGGGGCATGAACGCAGCCGGTGCGGACCTGGGCCTTATAGCACTGGCCTACAACCTCAAAAGGATACTCAAAATCCTAGGGAAGCACCATAAGGCTGTAAAATCGGCCCTTATGCTCATTCTACAGGCCCTACAACCCCTATATGGCCGGGCAAGGGCCGATTTTGGGCGGTTGTCGGCACGGTTCACGCCCATGCCAAAATTCGGCACCGTTGCCTATCGGACTTTTGAAAATCCAACCTTTTAAAAAAAATAGGGCGGTTTTGAGACAGACTGCCGGTTTGGTATATGGTCTTTATGGGGAATATGATAGTTCAAGTATTTATAGTAAACACTAAACGAAGGAAAGCGATTGTTGTTGTTAGTAATTCAACTTTCACAAGCTTTGTCTACCCCGCCTGCATATAGGATCAAAGATTTATCAGTTATGTAAGTTCCTCGTTTTCAGATATCAATTTTTCCATTAACATTTCGCGGTCCACTTGGATTTCAGGGGGTATAATGATGTAGCTTTTGAAGGTATTTTTCTTTTTGTTTTTACGTAAGGATTTGGGACAGAGAAACCCAATGTCTTACCTCATTATTTTAAAGCAACTGCTTCATGGTAGAAATGGGAAAGTCAACGCAATTATTTTCTTGGTTTTCTTTTCATGTGCATGATCGCATGCACAAATACGATATCATTTTCCAGAGTGTAGTGTATTCCGTAGGGGAATCGTCTTGTAAACACGATTTTTATATTGCGATAACCCTTTTGAAAATGTTCGGGATTTTTGTAAATTCTATCTAGCTCATCATCCAGCCGTTGTATGAAGTCCAGCGCCAACTCTTCTTTTTCTTCCCCGTACCATTCAAGAGCTTCCATAACATCCAATTCAGCCCCTGGTTTAATGATGACTTTATGCGCCATATTTCTTGCGCAATTCGGGTTTTAGAACCTTCCAATCCTTTCCCGAATCCCGATTGGCTTTGTGGTCGGCCAAACGTTGGTCGAGAACTTTCCGATGTTCTTCGGAGATTTCGTAATCCGATTCCTTTTCTTGATATGTTTCTACAAGTGCTTTTATTAACTTCAACAAGCGATCGTCCGCATTCTCGATATAGTTGAGCACACTTTTTTTCAAATCTAGTGTTGCCATATCTTCTTTCTTTAAAGATAAAGATACAATTTCTGTTCCATAGATACTTTCAGCCAAATATGTTAAACGGTTTAAAATCTGAAATCAAGAAACGGTTTACAAATAAATCCAAGATTTATGATTTATTTGAACAGAAATTACAAGAATTATCGGAAGATTGGATGGATAAGATTAAAAATCACGAATTAAAAAACTATGAAAAAATAGACACCAAGTTCAAGAAAGAGATTGGTTTACTTTTCAAGCCATCTGACGAAAAATCGGAGGAAAATGAAAATTGGAAAGTTATGCAATCAATGCGAGAGATAGATACGAACTCCTTCATAACCAAAGATCAGATAATGGCAAAATATACCGAACTACAAACTCGTAAATTGATAAGTTCTTACGGCGGCGTAGGTTCTATTGAAGGCTTCCCTGTTTTTCGGACAGTATAAAAATCAATATCATGAAGAAGTGACCTCCTCCCATATTTAGGTACCGGTCATAACTAGGGAATCCGGGCTATTTTGATTCATTTCGATGTATTCCTCCGGCGTTATATCCCCTAGGGAACTGTGCGGCCTAAAGTTGTTATGGTCCTCTCTCCAGATATCGAACTTTTCCTGGGCATCCATTAGGGAAAAGAACCAATTGGCGTTCAGGCACTCGTCCCTAAAAGACCCGTTGAAGCTTTCGATAAACGGGTTGTCCGTAGGTTTTCCCGGTCTAGAGAAGTCAAGTTCGACATTATTTTCAGGCCCACTTGTCCAATATTTTACTGATGAACTCGCTTCCGTTATCCACTTTAATGCGCTTCGGCAGTACTTCGTTCCCGAAGGTAACCGTTTCCATGACCTGTACGACATCACTTCCCTTAAGCGACTTTCCCGCATGGACGGCCAAACACTTTCTACTATAATTATCCACTACAGTCAGCGCTCGGAAACGGGTGCCGTTGTATAGCTGGTCGGATACAAAATCCATGCTCCAACACTCGTTCAAACTGGAGGCATTGCCCTCGGCGGGTTGTCTGTGTGCGGCCGAACGGTTCCGTCTCGGGCGTTTGCTCCTCAGGTTAAGGCCCTCCTCGCAATAGACCCTGTACATACGTTTATGGTTGTCCATAAAACCCTCCCTTCTTAACAGGATATGGATGCGCCAAAACCCGTATCGGACCCTTACGGCCGCAATTTCGTTCATGCGCATACGCAGCAGTTCGTCGTTTCGCCCTTTCCCCTTATAATAAAAAACGCTCTTGTGAAGCAGTACTAGCCTGCAGCAACGCTGGATGGAAATGTTGTATTCCATCCTTATATTATCGACCATCCCGCGCTTTCGGGACGGCCTCAAAACTTTTTTTTCAGTACGTCCTGAAGGATCTGTTTGTCGAGGCTAAGGTCGGCCACCAGCTTCTTGAGCTGTGAATTCTCCTCCTCCAGGTCCTTGGGCCTGCGCAGCTCGGAGACCCCCAGGCCCCCGTACTTCTTTTTCCAGTTGTAGAACGTGGCCTCGCCGATGCCCATCTTCCGGCATACCTCCGAGACCCTTGTACCCGTCTCGGCCTGCTTGATGGCGAACACGATCTGAGATTCCGAAAATTTTTGAACGTTTCATAAGCAAATAGTTGTTTAAAGTTAAACATTTATTCGCCCGAAATCCTCTGCTTTTAAACTGTCTGGTTTAACGGGAGGAGGTCAAGCACACCTCTTCTGTACGAACCGTTGAAGCGTTCCACGAACGCGTTCTGTGTGTTTTCCCGGCTGTATGTATTTGAACCCTATCCCGTGCATTTCGCTCCAGTCCTTCGTAATCTTGGCGATAAGCTCCGAGCCGTTGTCCATCCTTATCTTCTTGGGTTTCCCCTTTTGGTTGATCAAATGGTTCAGCACCCAGACGATACGGTTACTGGGCAAAGAGAAATCTACCTCGATATGGAGCGCCTAGCCGTTGAAGTCGTCTATGATGTTGAACGACCTGAAACGCCGTTTGTTCTCCAGTACATCGGTCACGAAATCGATACTCCAGGTATGGTTGATCTCGGCAGGGACTTCCAAAGGCTCCTTTACCCTTGCCGGCAGACGTTTCTTTACTTTTCTTCTCAAGGTAAGCCCTAATGACTTGTACACACGGTGGACCCGTTTATGGTTCACCGCCATAGGTTATATGTCAGGGTTCAATAATATTTCGAATTTTAACCGTCAGTTTAAGTTGATTTACGGCATGTCCCCCCCTCTATCTATTTGAAAAATCATCGAATCAAAGAGAGAAATCAATACCATTTGCAATAAAAGTATTGAAAGTGGTATTTTTATTGGTGGTGTGATATTTTAGGCATTGGGAAATTTGACTGCTGGCGCACCACTTTCTACCGGTACACAATTCAACGAACCCGTTACAAACCTTAATTATAAACATGAAACGTAAATTGGTTATCCGTATAAGGCATACCATACTGATGGCGATGGTAATGTTTTATTCCTGTGCTTCCAAAACTTCGGAGAAGAGAAACGAAACTTCCAAGGAACCCAACATCGTATATATCTTGGCCGATGATATGGGGTATGGCGACCTGTCGTCACTTAATCCTGAATCTGGTATACAAACCCCGAATATGGATGGTATCGTTAAGGAAGGAATCTATTTTACCGATGCACATTCCAATTCCGCTGTCTGTACCCCTACACGATATGGCATCCTAACAGGCCGATATGCATGGAGGAGCCGATTAAAGGAAGGGGTGTTGTGGGGGTATGACCCCCCGCTGATTGAAGCGGGCCGCACCACGGTGGCATCCTTCCTTAAGGAAAATGGCTATACGACCGCCTGTGTCGGTAAATGGCACTTGGGATTAGGCTGGCAGGCAAAAAATCTCAAGGAACCCATTGCCCAATACGAATGGGACAGGGTCTTCGAGAAAGGGGCGGACAGCAATGTAGATTTCAGCAAACAGGTGAGCGGCCCCAATACATTGGGCTTCGATTATTCCTATATTATTCCCGCTTCCTTGGATATGACACCCTATCTCTATCTGGAAAATGAAAAGGCCACCGAATTGCCCACGGCCTATACGGAAGGGAAAAGTCAGGATAAGGATGGAAGGGGCGTTTTTTGGCGTGCGGGAGAAGTGGCGCCTAATTTTGAATTTCTTAATGTACTCGGTCATTTGACCGATATTGCGACTGACTTTATAACGGCTCAAAAGTCCACGGACAAACCATTTTTTCTTTATTTTCCCCTAACGGCACCGCACACGCCATGGCTTCCCACGGCTGCGGTAAACGGTAAGTCGAATGCCGGGCGCTATGGCGACTTCGTAACCTTGGTGGATAATACGGTTGGCCAGGTTTTACAGGCACTTGAAAAATCGGGACAGGCCGAAAACACACTGGTCATTGTAACCTCCGATAATGGTTCGAATTGGACCGTCAAGGACAAGGAACAGTTTAAACACCGTGCCAATTATATCTTCCGTGGCCAAAAGGCCGATATTTATGAAGGAGGCCACCGGATACCGTTTATTGCACGTTGGCCCGGAAAGATAAAACCGGGCACTGTTTCGACCAAGTACTTTGTACTACGGATTTGTTGGCCACTTTATCCGGTATCATAGGGAAAGATTTGCCAAAAGGAGCAGGGGAGGATAGTTATAATATGTTACCGGCCTTCACCGGAAATCCAAAAAGGCAGATTCGCGACTATACCGTCCATCATTCCCTAAATGGTTTTTTTGCGATTCGAAAAGGCAAATGGAAACTCACGACCGCTCTCGGATCCGGTGGTTTTACCCAACCTGTTGAAATAAAACCGGAAAAAGGACAACCTGATGTGACCCTATATAATATGGAGGATGATCCAAGTGAAACAAAAAATGTTTATAAGGAACACCCTGAAGTGGTCGAGGAACTTTTGGCCCTTTTGGAAGATGCCAAAAAATAGTTTTCAAGTAAAACTAGAACCGTACACGTATAAAATGTTAATTTATATGAAATGAGTGCACGACGAATTTCACTATTGATTTTAAGCTCTTATATTTTAGCTTTCTCTTTTTAAAAAAGGCCTCCATGAATGGGTTGATATTGTTTGCGACTGTTTGTCTGTTTTTTGCGCACCCCCATGTTTATGGCCAAAAAACTCTCAAAAGGGAATCCCCAATACTCATTAAAGATAGCGGCCCGGAATGGGTAAAGGAGGAATTAATTAAAAGTGGTGTATTTGGCACGCCCGAATATGAGTTTACCGATGAGTATGATATGGAAAAATCACAGGACAACATTAGGGGATTGTTCTTTAAAGGCCTGCCCTATCACGGAAAACCTACAAAAGTATTTTGTTGGTATGGGGTTCCAGAATGCCTTCCCAAAGGAGAGAAAGCTCCCGCTGTGGTTTTGGTCCATGGCGGTGGCGGGACAGCTTTTCCCGAATGGGTCGAAAAATGGACGGGTAGGGGGTATATTGCGATTTCCATCGCGTTGGAAGGCCAGGTGCCAGGTGTAAAAATTGAAAATAAGGAAGGTGAAAAACAATGGCCAACCTTTGGATATTCCGGCCCCAAAAGAAAAGGCTTTTTTGAAGATGTAGTTACAGAGGGTCTGCACGACCAATGGTTTTATCATGCCATTGCGGACATCACGGCCGCTACCAGTTTGCTCAAAAGCTTTCCGCAAGTCGACACCAAAAATATTGGCGTTACAGGAATTTCCTGGGGAGGGATATTAACAAATGTGGTAACCGGCATCGATCATCGCTATGCCTTTGCCATTCCTGTTTATGGCTGTGGATATTTACAGGAAACGCCCCATTACAGGGAGTTATTAAGCCAACTGAGCGAATTGCAACAAGAATTCTATTTGAAGAACTGGGAACCATCTCTCTACGTGCCACTACAAAGACAACCCACGCTTTTTTTGAACGGAACGAACGATTTTCATTTTACCATGAACAGTTTCACCAAAACTTATGAGGCCTCCACCAATGAAAAATACCTGTATGTCGAACATAATATGAAGCATGGGCATTCAGCGGGATGGGCTCCGAAAACCATATATTCCTTTGCCGATTATATTACGGACGAGGGCATGGCCCCCAATAATCCAGAATTTAAAAGCCGGAATAAAAACAACGCCTTGAAATATACCTTCAAAGGGGAGGTAGATAAGGCGTTTCTTTATTTTACCACCGATGTGGCCGATTGGGGAAAGGACAATTATAAATGGACACAAGCCCCCGCCCATATCTCGGCATCTACAAAAACAATCACGGCACCTTTGCCCAAAAATGCAGTAGCCTATTTTATAAGCACACTTGATTCCCATGGGATTATGTACAGCGCTCCCATGAGAATGGGCTCCAAAACGGACCAATAGGAACTTTGAACTGAAATAAGGCAAATAGACTTTAAAAAGAAAAACGATGAATCCAAATAAGAAAAATAAACTTCTAGCACTACTGCTATTGGTAGTATTGGCTTTCCTAGGTAATCCTGTATTCTCCCAAGAAAAAAAGGATCAAAAAGAAAATGACCAAAAAGGCATGAATGAAATGTGGGGGGACACAACGGTGTCTGTCGATGCCTTAAAAAAAGGTAAGGGAAAGTTGTTCGATGAAGGTAATTTTGGGATGTTTATCCACTGGGGACTTTATTCAAGCTTGGGAGGGAAATGGAAAGGCAAAACGTATTATGGGATCGGCGAATGGATCATGAACCCAAGGGTGGCGAATATTCCCGTGGAAGAGTACAAGAAAGTGGCCAATACTTTTAATCCGACCGAATTTGACGCAAAAAAAATAGCGCAACTGGCCAAAGACGCCGGAATGAAATACATTATTATCACCAGTAAGCATCATGACGGATTTGCCATGTTCGACTCCAAAGCAAGTGATTTCAATATCGTGGATGCCACCCCGTTTGCGCGTGATCCAATGAAAGAACTATCGGCCGCCTGTCATGAACTTGGGCTGGGTTTTGGCTTTTATTACTCACATTTTCAAGACTGGACCACCCCGGGCGGCGGCAATGGCCCGGATACGGACGGGAAGGGGAACAAGGTGACCTTTAAGGACTATTTCTACAACAAATGCAAACCACAGGTAAAGGAAATATGTACCAATTACGGCGATATCGATTTTGTTTGGTTCGATACCCCAGGAGACATGCCCAAGGAATATGTAATTGAGTTGGCAGATATGGTAAGAAAATTACAGCCCAATGCCATGATGTGCAGTCGGGTCGGTTATGGCATGGGAGATTATGCCAGCCAGGGCGATATGGAAGTGCCTACGCATAATATCAAGGGCCTCTGGGAAACGGCGGACACCAATAACGATTCCTGGTCCTATGCCTGGTACGACAATAATTTTAAAAGGCCAAAAGAAATACTTCATAGGCTCATTGAAACCGTGGGCAGGGGAGGAACTTATCTCTTTAACGTAGGGCCAAATGGCAAAGGGATAATCCCCAAAATAGGTGTCGAGTTTTTGGAAGAAGCGGGAAAATGGATCGAGAGATATCCTCAAGTAATATATGGGGCCGGCCCTTCGCCTTGGGAACATGCACTGCCTTGGGGGGATGTTACGACAAAGGGCAAATCATTGTTCCTTTCCGTCGACGAATGGCCCAAGGTTGGCGAATTGTATTTACCGGGACTGGATGCACCAATAGAATCAATAGAGCTATTAAACGCTTCCGGGAAAAATAAGATCAATTTCCAAAAGAGGGGTGACTGGTTGGTCATGGATATTCCGTACAAAGCCCCTGAGAAACTAATATCGGTGATCGAGATCAAACTAAAAACGGAAGCGGAAAAAGTATCGATAAAAACAGGCATGGGCGTATACCCAAATGTAAATACATCATTAATAACCGAGTTTGGAGAGGTGAAAAATGCAGAAGAGGAAAGTATCCGTTGGATGGAGAAGTTCGGAGAGTGGAAACACGCCGACCAGGTCAGTGATTGGAAAGACAACGGAACGGTCACGTGGACGGTCAATGTGCAAAAACCGGGGTATTACTATCTGGAATTGGAATATAAGGGAAAAGATAGGTTGGTATGGAAAACGGTGACCGATGAAGGGGTCTTGGTACAGAACCAACAAGCGGCTACGGAAAAGTACGTTTTATACAATATGGGAATATTGGAGTTTAAAACTCTTGGAAAACATACCATCACCACCTCCTTGGTCGAAGGGGATAGAAAAACATCCAGTCTTAAATCGCTGTTGTTAAAGCCTATTAATTAAACGAGTTCATTAAATGGATTTTGAACATGCTAATGAAGATTAAGTTTTTTAACCAACGTGCCCCAATCGTTTTATTGATGGCACTTGCTGTATTGGTGGCTTGCCAACCCAAAAAGGAATCCAAACAAGAATCCGATAAGGTAATTGGGCAAAGGAAACCCAATATCATATTCATTTTTACGGATGATTGGGGTTACGGCGATCTGGGAATCCACGGCAGTACGTTCTGTAAAACGCCTAATTTGGACAAAATGGCTTCGGAAGGGATGGATTTTCAAAATTTTTCGGTCGTCAACCCTGTTTGTTCCCCTAGCAGGGTCGGGGTAATGACAGGTCAATTTCCGGCGCGCCAAAGCATACACGGACATTTTGCTTCCGTAGAATCACACATAAAACGGAACATGCCCGACTGGTTGGATCCCAAAGCGCCCATGTTGCCCCGCATGTTGAAAAAAGCGGGTTATGCCACGGCCCACTTTGGCAAATGGCATCTTACCAATACGCATGTACAAGATGCACCGTCACCGTTGGAATATGGTTATGATGAGTATGCTGCCTTTAATTTACCAAGCAGATTACATCAGATGGAGGCGGATTCTACCCTCTATAAAACCATTGATTTTATAAAACGCCATAAAGACGGACCCTTTTTTGTAAACGCATGGATCCATGCCACCCACACGCCCCATTATCCCAAGGATGAATATTTGGAACAATTTCTTGATTTAAACGAGCGGCAGCAAGTCTATGCCGCTGTCGTTGCCGAGTACGACGCACGTATAGGGGAATTGTTCGCAACCTTAAAGGAATTGGACTTGGATGAAAATACGGTAGTGTTGTTCTCTTCCGATAACGGGCCGGAGATAACAGGTGAAAAGAAGAGAACGGACGACAATTCTACGGGGCCAGGTTTGGGAACTTATTATTCTGTGGGTGAAACGGGTGGACTCAAAGGGCGTAAGCGCTCCCTGTTCGCAGGCGGCGTTCGCATTCCATTTATCGTACGCTGGCCCGGAAAGGTGCCTGCTGGCATGGTGGATAAAACTACCGAAATGGCTACCGTAGATCTGCTGCCTACCTTTTTGGAACTGGCGGGAACAGCCTATCCCGAAGATTACCGTCCCGATGGCGAGAGTATTGTGCGGGCCATTATGGGAAAAGCGTACCAGCGACAAAAACCGATATATTGGGACTGGCGTTTTTCCAGCCAGCGACCGGATTTTTGGCCCAGTGCCGCAATACAAGATGACAATTGGAAGCTGCTAGCCAACAAAGAACTGAACCGCACGGAACTATACGATATCAATACGGATTGGGCAGAACAGAACGATGTGTCCGCCGAAAACCCTGAAAAAGTGGAGGTCTTGATGAATAAAATAAACATTTTTGAGGCGTCATTGCCTAAAAATCCTCCTGCTGACTGTTTTTCAAAAGAAAGACAGAAAATACCGATGGCAAACGACAATCCCTAACGGGTTCGATACGTAAAGTAGAAGACCTATAAATCATCCGAAGAATTTATAGAGTATAAAAAAGAAGTATTTAAACCATCCAAAGAACTCTTTAATCATCCAAAAATGAATGCATCGAAACTAAAAATATCGGGCCTTTTGTTCCTGCTGTTTTCAATAACTGCGGGGGCGCAAAATATCCAGAGACCGAACATTGTCATCATTTATACCGACGACCAAGGGTATGGCGATGTTGGCGCCCTCAACCCCGATGCTAAATTTAAAACCCCCAACATGGACAAATTGGCCCATGAGGGGGTGATTTTTACCGATGGGCATAGCAGCGATGCCGTGTGTACGCCCTCTAGATATTCCTTGTTGACCGGGAGATATAGTTGGAGGACATCCCTGAAAAAAGGAGTCCTTCGTGCCGATGGCCCCTGTTTGATCGACGACGATAGAATGACCATTGCTTCCCTGCTTAGCGATAATGGGTATAATACGGCCATGATAGGGAAATGGCATCTTCAGATGGAGTTTGAAGGAACCGTGGGCAACGGCCGCGACTGGTCACACCCCTTCAAGGACGGCCCGGTGGAAAAGGGCTTTGACTATTTTTATGGCATTCCCGCTTCCATGAACTATGGTATTCTTACCTTTTTGGAGAATGATCGGGTATTGGATCCTCCGGTTTTATGGACCAGAAAGAAAGAGGTCCATAATCCCCGTTCGTATGGAAATAGTATTGACCCCCATGCGTATAGAATGACGCCCCCCTATAAAAAAGAAGGTAAAAAAGGATGGGTAGAGGTAGCACCCTCTTTTAACGATGAGCTGGTGCTGAAAATACTGGCCGAAAGGGCGGTAGCGTACATTGATGAATCGGCCAAGGATTACAAAAACGGAAAACCTTTCTTTCTGTATCTGCCGTTGACCAGTCCCCATTTGCCCCACGCCACGCATCCCGACTTTCAGGGACGCAGCAACTGCGGCAATTATGGGGATTTTATGGAAGAAACCGATTACAGGGTCGGGCAGGTTCTGGATGCGCTGGAAGCCAACGGACTTAAGGATAATACCTTGGTGATTTTTTCTTCGGATAATGGCGCGGAAACCAATTACGTCTATCAGCGGGATACCTATGGCCATTACTGTAGCCTGAATTTTAAAGGGGGGAAACGGGACATCTACGAAGGGGGGCACCATGTTCCTTTCCTCATGCGCTGGCCCAAAGTAATCAAGGCGGGCAAAAAAGTGGATGTTCCGGTCTGCCAAACGGATTATCTCGCGACCATTGCCGATATCATCGGTGCAAAGTTTCCCGACAGTGCGGGTGAGGACAGCTACAGTCTGTATCCAGCTTTAAAGGGAGAAACCTATGATGGCAGTTTAAGAGGACCGGTAATCCACCATTCCGTTTCAGGCCATTTTGCCATTCGCGACGGAAAATGGAAACTCAATATGTTCCGAGGTTCCGGGGGTTCTCTGGAACCTGTTTTTGTCAAGCCTAAAGAAGGCGAAGCGCCCTACGAACTTTACAATATCGAGGAAGATCCGGGCGAAACCACCAATCGCTATTTTGAACATCCCGACGTAGTGGAAAGGCTTACCCAAAAAATTACCGACATTATAAAGGAGGGAAGGTCCACACCGGGTGTTCCGCAAGATTATGTAAAGAAAAACTGGGAGTTGCCGCCTTGGCTGGAACTTTAAAATACGATAGGACACCACCACTATTCAAGGCGGACGAATGAGGAAACTTCTTTGCAGGGTCTCATTTTTTTTGAAGGGGCCTTACAGATGGTACAGGCAGAAATTCAAAAACTTTGGTACATAGCCTCATTTTATTTTTGCTTAAACTTGTTGGGATAATGAAAATACAATGACTAAAAACACTCCACTTATCGCGTTATTCGGTTTTCTAATATGCTATATTTCCATTGCCCATTCCCAGGAATTAAAGCCGTCCGGTTTATTTTGCGATAATATGGTATTGCAACGCGGTATGTCCGTCCCCATCTGGGGCAGCGCAGGACCGGAGGAAGAAATAACGGTCAGATTTGCGGGTCAAAGTAAGACTGTAACAACCGGGAAGGATGGTAAATGGAGCGTAGAACTATCCCCATTACGGGCATCGAAAAGTCCCAGGGAAATGACGGTAACCGGTGCCACCGAAATCGTATGGTCCAACGTGTTAGTGGGCGAGGTATGGATATGTTCCGGGCAATCCAACATGCAGTTTGCGGCGGTCGATGTGCCCGAAATAAAAGGCTTGCTGCCCATGGCAAGGAACATTCGAAGTTTTGAGGTGAAAAGGACCGTTTCCTACAAAGAAGAGGAAGATATCACCGGAAACTGGGAGGGGGTTCCCCCCACTAGTGCGGTCGCCTTTGCTTTTGCCTACTTTTTGAAAAAGGCCGAGGATGTTCCAATAGGGATCATACATGCTTCTTGGGGCAGTTCTTCCCTCGAGGCGTGGATGCCTCGGGATATGACCAGGGAATTTCCTTATTTCAAGGATATTATGGATGCCTTTGATGCCGATACGGCGACTCGCGATACCATCAACGCCTCCCTTGCCTCTTCCGAGGGTTGGTCCAACAAAGAGGACGTATTTATGCGGCGACAACCCAATATTCTCTATAATGCCATGATGAAACCTTTAGCGCCTTACGCCTGTAGGGGTTTGGTTTGGTACCAAGGCGAACGCAACACGCGTTACATTTCAGGGGTGCCCGAGGTAACGCAAGACAAGTGGTACCATAGGGTAATCGGGATGTACCAATATGGGGATGTACTTAAAGCATGGATCGAGCGGTATAGGAAGGAATGGAAAAATGACACAATGCACTTCGCCGTTGTTATGCTCCCGGGTTATGGCAAAGGAACGGCCGAGCATCCCAATATCGATTCCCAAAGCCCTACGGCCCATTCCTGGGCCTGGATGCGCGAGTCCCAGTTAAAGGTGTTGGACCTTCCCTGTACGAGTGTTGCCAATACTATCGATCTGGGTGATGAAAAGAACATCCACCCCAAAGACAAGCTTCCCATTGGTCGAAGACTAGCACTTCTCGCGGAAAAATACACGCTCGATCAAGACGTCGTGGCCGAGGGTCCTATGCTCAAAGAAGTGGAACCCCGAAACCATGCGTTGATCGTTCATTTTAGGAATGCCCATGGTTTAAAAACCACTGATAGAAATGCGCCTTCGGGATTCTGGATAGCTGATGAATCCTTGCAATGGAAAGTTGCCGAAGCCAAATTGGAAGGGGAGACCGTAGTCCTTACCAACGATATCATAAAGAAGCCTATTTATGTGCGGTATGCCTTTGCCGGGAAACCCGATGTGAATTTGGTCAATGCGGCGAATTTGCCGGCATATCCCTTTAGAACGGATAATGAGATTCCAAAACCCGAATAATATGATAACAACAAAACAAAGTGCCGGCCTTTTGGCAATTCTAATTGCCGCCCTACTTACAAGTTGGGGTTTTTCCGAAAAAAAAGAGGAGCGCAAACCCAATGATGAGCGCAAACCGAACATCGTTTTTATCCTTGCCGACGATTTGGGCTATGGAGATGTCTCCTCCTTTAATCCTGATTCCAAGATCATAACCACCCACATAGATAAGTTGGCATCCCAGGGAGTCATGTTTACCGATGCGCATACAAGCAGTGCGGTATGTAGCCCCACTCGTTACGGTATTTTAACGGGACGCTACAATTGGCGCTCCACGCTTAAAAAAAGTGTTTTGAACGGATACAGTAAAGCTTTGATCTCGGAAAACACAAAGACTATTGCAGGTTTTCTAAAGGATAATGGATATAGGACGGCGGGAATAGGGAAGTGGCATTTGGGCTGGGACTGGAACAACGTGGATGCGGGCGATAGTTTGGTGGATTTCTCCAAAAAAATAACAAATGGCCCTACCACACGGGGATTCGATTACTGGTACGGCTTCAATGGTTCGCTCGACATGGCTCCCTATGTGTGGGTCGAAAATGACCGGCCGACCATGGTTCCCACCAAAACAACGAGCAACACGGGACAGAAAATATGGCGTAAAGGACTTACTGCCGACGACTTTGTCCATGAACAGGTGTTGCCGGATATCACCAAGAAAACAATTGACTTTATCGATCGGAGTGCGAATAAAGGAAAACCTTTCTTTGTATACATGCCCTTGTCGGCACCGCACACCCCGATTCTGCCCACAGCGGAGTTTCAGGGGAAAAGTGGTTTGGACAATCCGTATGGTGATTTCGTGCTGATGGTAGATGATGTGGTAGGCCAGATTATGGAAGCACTGGAAAAAAAGGGCATATCGGAAAATACCATTCTTGTATTCACCAGCGACAATGGTTGTTCCCCAATAGCCGATTTTGAGCAGTTGGCGACCAAGGGCCATGATCCCAGCTATGTGTTCCGGGGACATAAGGCCGACATCTTTGAAGGGGGCCACAGGGTGCCGTACATTGTCCGCTGGCCTGCCAAGGTAAAACCTGGAAAATCGGACCGGTTGGTCTGCACGACGGACCTTTTCGCTACGGTAGCCGATGCCCTGGATCTTAGTTCAAGTATCAAGGATGAAACCGCCGAGGACAGCTACAGTTTTCTTTCGGCATTGGATATTCCGTCAGATGCCCCTGTGAGATCAAGTATCGTGCATCATTCCATCAATGGATCGTTCGCCTATCGCACGGGAGATTATAAGACGATTTTTTGCCCAGGATCGGGAGGATGGAGCCATCCCAGACCCGGAACACCGGAAGTGGATGGATTGCCAAAAATTCAACTCTACGACCTGTCGTGGGATATCGGGGAGACCGAAAACCTATTTAATTCCCGACCTGAAATTGCCGAAAAACAACAACGGGCACTTACCAAGATCATTGAGGACGGAAGAAGCACCGCGGGAACTCCCCAGAAAAACGACGGCCCCGAAGTTTGGCCCCAGTTGTGGTGGTTGATAGACAAAGACTAACACGCTTATAAATTTAAACTATGAACTCATTTAAGCTTTTTGTTTGGGACCGATCCTGACGCTTCGAGGGGGAGGTAAAGGTAAAAGTTTAAACGAGTTTTGAAATATGATTCCAAATTAAAAAAAATCCAGATGATAAAATACATTCTTTCTTTGGTAGCGGTGGTCGCTATTTTCTTTTCCTTAAGTATGGGCCAAGCTAAAAAACAGATAGATCCGGCAAGAAAACCCAATGTAATCATTGTAATTACCGATGATCAGGGCTACGGAGACCTAGGGCATACAGGCAACCCTATAATCAAGACCCCGACCATTGATGCATTTTCAAAGGAATCCGTAAACCTGACCAACTACCATGTAGGAACCACCTGCGCCCCCACCCGGGCAGGTTTGATGACTGGCCGAAACTGTAATAGGAACGGAGTTTGGCATACCATTATGGGGGCCTCCATCTTAAATAGGGACGAGACCACCATAGCCGATGTTTTTAAACGGAACGGGTATGCCACCGCCATGTTCGGGAAATGGCATTTGGGCGACAATCATCCTTTTTTTCCTGAAGACCGAGGCTTTGAGGAAGCGTTTCATCATGGAGGGGGCGGGGTTGGCCAAACCCCCGATTATTGGAACAACGACTATTTTGACGACACCTATTTCAGGAATGGAACTCCCGAAAAAGAATCTGGGTATTGTACTGATATTTGGTTCAATGAGGCCACGAAATTTATCGAAAACAAAAAAGACGAACCCTTTTTTTGCTACTTAAGTTTGAATGCCCCCCACGGTCCGTATAATGTACCCGAGGAATATTACGACCAATACAAGGACGAAACGGGCATCCTTGAGACCCAAAAGCGATTTTATGGTATGATTACCAATATTGACGATAATTTTAACGAATTGTTGAAAAAGTTGGAATCTTTGGGAATTGCCGACAATACCATCGTAATCTTTACTACGGACAACGGAACGGCCAATGGCTTTAAACGTGACGACAAAACCGGAACGGTGCATGGCTTCAATGCAGGTATGCGGGGCATAAAGGGCAGCGAATATGATGGGGGACATCGGGTCCCGTTTATGATCAGGTGGCCCAATGGGGGTCTGGGTGGGGGCAAAAAGCTCAACGGGTTAACGGCCCATGTTGATATGTTGCCTACGCTCGTTTCCCTCACCGGGCAGGATTTTAAGCCCGAAAAAACCATGGACGGTACCGATATCAGCGATTATCTACTGGGCAAAAGCGAAATTCCCGATAGATTTTTGGTGACGGATACCCAAAGGGTACCCTGGCCGATCAAGGGAAAGCAAAGTTGCGTGATGCAGGGTGATTGGCGCCTTGTTGATGGCCATGAACTTTACAATGTGGGGGAGGATCCGGGCGAACGATCCAATATTGCCGACAAGTATCCCCAAAAAGTAGAAGATATGTATGCCTTTTATGAAAAATGGTGGGCAGATGTTATAAAGGAGACCCAATATTCGATTATCGATCTGGGGGTGGATCCCGTGGAGAGGCTTACCTGCCATGATGCCCATACGCAAGACGAATATCCGCCATGGAACCAGGAACTGATTAGGGAAGGCAATCCTATGAAGCCGGCAAAATTTCTGGTCAATTTTGTAAAACCGGGAACCTATAGATTCCAGTTGAGAAGATGGCCCTCGGAAACCGAACTTGCACTGGGGGCGGAAAATAATAATGTTGTTCCCCCGACCCCTTTCACCAATGGCAAGGTCCACGGCAAGGCGATGAAATTTAGTAAGGCGCATCTTAAAATTGGCGATCAGGAGCAAGTTGCCGACGTAAACAACAATCAAGAATACGCCGCCATCGAGATGAAAGTGCCCACGGGAAAGGCAGATCTGTTGGCGTATTTTGATATGGAAAACGGAGTGCAGTGCAATGCCTTTTATATTTATGTGGAATTTATTAAATGAACGGATTTAAACGGGAGAAATGAAACTTCATTTACTGAACAGATCATGTGCGGTAAACAGGTCGCTTACGGTCACGCACAACCTGTACCCTTATTTTTAAAGGACATGGCATTACCATCCCGAAATTGAAATGGCTGTTATCCTACAGAGTTCAGCGACACTATTTATCGGAGACAATATCGAAAAATTCGAGGAGGGGGGAAGTCGTGCTCATCGGAAAGAACGTGCCCCATATGTGGCTGAACGACGAGATATATTTTCAAGATGGCTTCGTATTGCGGTCGGAAGCGGTCGGTATCCACTTAAAAAAAGAGTTTTTGGTAAGCTATTTTTTCGAAGTGCCGGAGATGAAACCCATATCGCACCTTTTGGATCGGGCCGGGCAGGGAAGCAAGTTTATCACGATTTAGCGAATAAAATCAGCAAACTCTTGAGATTACGACTCGACCACCCGTATAGTCAAGACTATCGAGGTTCTATATGCTTTGTCCAAGCACGAGGGGTACCACCTGTTGTCCAGCCATAGCCTCGTAAGTTCCTTCAAAAAGGCGGAAAATGAACGGATGGATAAAATATACGCTTAGGTGTTCGAAAATTTCAATGAGGGTATCAGCGCCAGCGACGTGGCCAAGGTAGCGGACATGAACAATTGGGCGTTCAATAGATTCTTTAGGAAAGCACATAGAACCTGAATCCACGGAAGGAACGTGGCGTCAACATGTCCTTCGATATCTTTTTCGCATCATTGACGCAAGTTCAAACAGAACTTGCAATCAACGCGGCATTCTCGGGAACGGGCGTGGACGGTGGCCAGGACCGTCGGGAAATCAGAAAGGACGGTAGCAGCAGCTTCATCGAAGATTTCCCATCCGCTGAATCGCCCGTCGGACGGAACCCGATTCTATCCCTTATCCGCTTCTATCCTTTCGGGCCAATTTTTATGTTTAAAGAGCCATTCGGTCGCCGTCGCACTGTCTACCTTTAAAACTGATTCTTCCCGAAGTGTTCAATTAAGGGACCAAAAGGAAAATAATAATCTAGAATTCCACACCCATGAGAAATGAAAAATTGATTCATGCTTTAGGAGATTGTATCAACCATTGCAATTATTGTGCGGACGCATGTCCGGACGAGGAGAATGTGGCAATTATGAAGGAATGAATACGAACGGACCATGTATGTGCCGAAGTGTGCAGCACGCTGTCACAGGTATTGGCCACCGATTATTCCGAGGTTCAGGGATTGGTGGATTACTGCAAGAAAACATGTGAGGCCTGTGCGAAGGACTGTTCGAAGCATGAGCACCAACGCTGCTAGGATTGTGCAGAAGCATGCAGAAGGTGTGCGGAAGTCTGTGACGAATTTTCGATCTAGAGAAACAACCGATTCAATCGAAATCCAAAATGGAAAATACAATGGAGAACAAAAAATTTAAATGGAAACATATACCCTCATTGATAGCGGCAAGCTATAAAGCATGGATAGCGAACGAGCCTTTCCGTTTGAGCGCTATTGTTGCCTACTACGCAGTCCTATCCTTGCCTGCCCTATTGGTAATTATACTCAATGTGGTGGGGTCGATATGGGGAACAGAGGCGGTGCAGGGAGAATTGAGCCAGGAATTTGCGTCGGCATTGGGCCAGGATGCGGCAAATGCCATAGAAGGCATCATCGCCCAATCGAGTGGCAATAAGAAAAGCCTTTTTGCTACCCTCATAGGTATAGGAACGCTTATTTATGGCGCAACCGGAGTATTCTATCATTTAAAGGTATCCTTGAACGAAATCTGGCAAATCGAAGCGGATCCGTCGGCACCCGTTAAAAAAATTGTTATCGACCGCGCCAAAAGTCTCGGTTTTGTCCTCGTCATCGGCTTTCTGTTATTAATTAGTTTTGTGCTTACAGCTGCGGTAACAGCGTTCAGTAATTTCGTTTCTTCAAATTTGCCCGACGTATTGTACTATGTGACCTATTTGTTGGATTTTGGAATCTCCATCGGCATCATATCCCTGTTGTTCGCTTTAATGTTCAAATATCTGCCAGATGCGGAGATCAAGTGGAAAACGGTCCGGATAGGTTCTTTGGTTACAGCGCTTCTATTTGTGCTGGGCAAGCTGGCCCTGAGCCTTTACTTTGCAATGATGGAGCCCCAATCGACCTATGGTGCCGCAGGAACCATTATCCTGATTCTACTGTGGGTGTCGTATTCCTGCCTGATTCTTTTCTTCGGGGCGGAATTTACTTATGTGTATGCGGATCGCTATGGCATCGGAATCAGGCCCAGTGAAATAGGTAAGAAAACGACAGATGACGCGTACAGCTAAATACTCAAAGATTCCTGTTGACAAATAGTATGAGGTAGCTCACGGTTCAGTATGCCCCTTAATAGGTACAAAGAACTATGGAGCGTAAATATTTTGGAGAGGAAGGGAATTAGGCCTATTAAACAATTGGGAGATCGGTCGCGGTTGTCGTAATACTTTCTTCTGTCGAGAGTGACGTAGCCGATTGAACGGCTCTGGCCCATTATAGATCCACATCAGTGCGCTTGAATGGCAATTGCTTGCCTTTGTACAGTTTCCAACATTTAAAACAACCCACCTGGAAAGGCATGGCGTCCATGTAGCGTTTCGGCCTCTCGCCTCCATTTGATCAGCATCGGCAATGGAAGCTGAGGGCAAGGTTCTGCTCTACAGATCGATCCATAAGCATGATTTAAAAAAATTATTCCCGTGTTGACATCAAGCTCTAAAAGTAGATCCGTCCGTACATCGGGGAGCTGATCCTCGCTAGGCTGTTGTGGAACTTAAGATATATAAGCTGTGGCAAAATAGCAATCGGAGATTAGCCAGCCCATAATGATTACGTTTCATCTAAAAAATTGGATAATTTTTTAATTTCGCGATTTCTTTGGTAATATTTGTTTTTTAAAATTCAGAAACCAAGTTAGAAACGACCTGATAGTACAATATGAAATATCTCTATATTTTGTTGATCATGTGTGTCCTTGCGTGCAACACTGACGACCACTCCCCATATATCCCTAAAGACCATGACCTTGAACAACGCTTGGGAGAACTTTATGGCAGCACGGAAGCCCTGGTATTGCCGCCCTCGGACTCCTACAGTGAAATCGAGAACGATCCCAAAAATCCCATCACCTCGGCAAAAGTCGCCTTGGGCAAACTGTTGTTCCATGAAACCGGTCTGGCCCAGCAACCATATGAAGAAAAGGGGCGGGGAACCTATTCCTGTGCAAGCTGCCACCAAGCAAAGGCAGGGTTCCAAAGTGGTCTTAAACAGGGTATTGGTGAAGGGGGTATCGGATTCGGACTTCATGGGGAGGGGCGTAGTTTTTCGACGGAATACTTACAGGAGGACATCGACGTGCAGCCGATCCGGAGCCCCTCTATCTTGAACGTCGCCTATCAGGACGTAATGCTCTGGAACGGTCAGTTCGGTGGAGTGGGAACCAACGCCGGCACGGAAAAAAATTGGACCTCGGGTACCCCAAAGGAAAACAACCTGTTGGGTTTTGAAGGGGTCGAGACCCAGGCGATAGCCGCGGTCAGTGTCCACAGGCAGGAGATGACGGAGGACCTGCTCGATGCGGGGTATCGACAACTCTTCGATTCGGCCTTTCCCGATCTTTCGGTCGAAAACAGGTATACTCATCTTACCATAGGGATGGCCGTTGCCGCCTATGAACGTTGTGTGCTATCGAACGAGGCGCCTTTCCAACTATGGTTGAAAGGGGACGATGACGCCATGTCGCTCCAGGAGAAGGAAGGAGCCAAACTCTTCTTCGGGAAGGCCCATTGCTATGAGTGCCATTCCGGTCCGGCACTCAACAGCATGGCGTTTTATGCACTGGGCATGGACGATTTGCAGGGCGAAGGAATCTTTTTGGAAGTTGATGACGCCACTAGAAAAGGCAGAGGAGGCTATACCGCCGATCCTTTGGACAACTTTAAATTTAAAACGCCTCAACTCTATAACCTCAAAGACGTGGAGTTTTTTGGTCATGGGGGTTCTTTCAGCAGTGTCAGGGAAGTGGTAGAATATAAGAACCAGGCATTGGCAGAGAATACCGATGTGCCTTCTTCCTATCTTTCCGAACGCTTCGTACCGCTTAACCTGACCGAAGGGGAAATCGACTTGATTACCCTTTTCCTTGAGAAATCGCTGTACGATCCCAATCTTCAGAGATACGTACCGGAAATATTGCCATCCGGGAACTGCTTCCCTGATGCCGATGACCAATCAAGAAGGGAGTTGGGGTGCGGCGGTTAAGCGATTTACGAAGTTTAAATGTCGAAAGAGAATACGCGACCCTACAACCGCGCAGCTTCCTTTCCTTTTCACAAGGGGGGCTTTTGTCAGCTATGACTTTATCGTTGGAAAGGGAGCAAACGTAACCGCCATTCTCAACGGCATTAAGAACATTTTCAGGGCGCCGGGATTGAACCGGGTCATATGGCGAATTTTTGCAGAACTGCTTCAGGAAATCAACGTTGAACAATCCCCACTTTCTTCTAAAACACCTCAAATTCAAATCTGCCTTCATTGCAAGCAGCTCCTGAGAGATTGACCGAGACTATGGATAGTTTGGAAATCGCAGCGTATTCCTATTCTTATTTAAAAGGTTCGGACGATACCAATGACCAACCATACCCCATAGGAATTCGCTATGTGGATTTTGAAAATCAGGTACTGAAAAATGCCTGGTCATGGTGCGGTTCAAGTATGATGATATTCCGACTATACCGTTTCCGATAACCGTCGTATCAGATCTTTTTCTGATTTTCGTGCGGGTTTTGAAATTAAAACGGTAAAAAGGGGTGAGGCTATTGAAATTCATACCCATCAGGATGATGTCGAAACTTTAACTGTTGATCAACTGAACTTACCCCCTGAAATTAAAATCCGGACAATGGGAAAAAACGCACTACGACGTAAAAAGGACCTATAGAATTGTATACCGTTGAACATCAAAAAAAACGGGATATACTTGATTAAGGTTTATCCCGTTCTCGATCCCATAACTCGGGAGGCTTAATGAAGGTACTGACGTGATTCTGCCCAGCGGATCCGCTTACTGTCCTTAAAGTGGTTAAAGAAAGTGAACCTCTTAGATTCCGTCAGCGATTGATTGATGAATGTTTTCATGACTATAATTTTATGGAATGATATTTTGATTTTACTACTCGTCTTGAGCCAACAATCGTGATTAGCGATTAAAGTTCCGGAACTGTGCCCATTGGATTCTCTTGCATCCACCTAAGGATGAAAAGTACTGTCCCGATTTTGATTCTGTTGCCGTTCTTGTGATTGATGCTTTCATTATTTCTAGGTTTTATTTGTTGTTCTTAAACTGACTTACAACTTATAGACGAGGTAAAAATAATTTTGTTACAGTACTATGTATAAAAAGGTACTATTTTAATTAATTTTTAACACTTACTTTATAAAAAGAAATGAATGATTTCATCGTAAAGTATTGTTTAATAGCATATTAACTAATTTTAAACCCATAAACGGAATTTTGTAAAATAACAACAAAAGCCCTGAGAATGTTAGTAGTGGGGTGTTAGTAAAGCGACCGAAAGGCAATTGGTCGAGCAACTTCTTTATTGGGGGCAAAAGATTAAAATAAAGGGTAGGGTTCCCTGAGAAATAGCAGAGTGTAGAAAAAATAGGTTTACGACCGATAGTTATTTGAGTTTTCTTTATCTTTTAATTTCAACTTCAATCAAATCAAATCCAAAATAGTTTTTAGATTGTGCATGAACGGGTCGTAATGGTTTGTTTCCATGGCATAATTAGTAAGTATGAACATTACGAATTCCACTGTTTTAATACTATGCTGTTTAATTTCAAAATCCACCTCGTTTTCCCGGCTAACAGGCTTAGGTTGTTGCCATTGGTCGAGGCTAGGTCACTAGGTTTCTTTTTTTTCTATTTGTTTGAGTGCTTGCAGATTTCTTGATAATGAAAGAAAATGTTCAGTTATGATTCATTTAGAATGCTGTTGTAATTTTACATTAATGGGTTTTCACGACCAAGATCCGTGGGCGGAAAAGCAAATTGTCTCCATAGTGTTGGGCTAAAAGTAAGCAGGGTATGTTCAATCTTCTGAATATCCGGCGCTTGACCAAAGATGATGTTAATGTTTTGATCGGCGGTCGTTTCAATACGTTCTATGGTCTTTCCGCCAAGTTCATCCATATGATCGATAAGAAGAAAAATTGCGGCTGCAACATTGGGTGTTCCAAGCAGGGCATAAAATTCCTCATCATGGGGTGTCCAATGCATTTCAAAATTCCAATACTGTCCGTTTGGATAACAAAAATATACAACCTTCTGAACGACCGGGTTTTGCAAATTTTTCCTTACCAAATTTGAAAGTTCCTTCATTTTTTCAGTTGTTCTTGATTCCGGATCTTCGTAGATGTTATTTTTGGTTCGGACGGCCATCAAATATTGTTGCCATAAAATTTCAGAATTGTTAATACCCCTATCGGCCAGCCGTGCAGGATCATCATTAGCATAGTTTGCTTCGGCAGAAATTGTATTTGATTCGGGGTACATGGTATTATTATAACCTCGAGATGCTGGGCCATCAGCAGTAACTTCATCCTTAACCAACCTGCCGTGGGTTGAAGCTAGAACACCTTCTCCTATGCCTTTTGTAAGTTTGGTTTGATATTGTTGTTGCCACCGTAACTGATATTGCGCTCTTTTCGTCTCCAGCTCATATACTAATTCTTCTCGGTGATTTTGATATCTCATAAGAGACGCATGAAGGTTCGCCCAATTCAGGCGGCCTTTTTTTACACTTTTGATGTATTCTATTTCAACGATATCAAATATTCTTCGGTCCTTTACATCTTGCGGACTTCCCCTTTCTAAAAGACCTAAGGCGGGATGTGTATGGATTAGAGCATGATGGCCACCAGTTTCAAAGCCTTCATGCGGCGCAGTTTTCTTTCTTTGAGTAATTTTGAATTTACCCTGCAACAATTCTTCCTCTTTTAGAGCGGACTTTTTTTGTATGGGCAACGACCGGTCAGCATAGTGGTTTGCCATTTGATACAGCTTTCGTTGTACCAGGGTTTCGGGTCTGTGATCTATAATTCGGGATTTGGTTGGGGAAGGATTTATACTTACGAAAGCATCCTGTGAACGGATACCGCTTTTCTCCCCGGTAGTGGTAAAGGCCTTGGTCATTTTGGATCGCAATGTGGTTTGACGAAAAGACCATGGGGGGAGACGACATAGTCTACACTGTTAAAGATACTAAATAGATGGTCATCTTGTAGGCTTGGCCAATGAGGTAAATATTTTGATGTAGGCCTATTATATTATTCCGGTGTTATTTCTCGATTTTACCTGTATAATCTCCAAGTTGATTTAGCACTTCCCAAAACTACCCACATGAGACCGATAAAAAATTGACCCTTTGTATTATTTCCATAGTTCTATATTTAACAACCATTTTGGTCATTGCCTAAGAGTGGTACCTTACCAATTCCGAAACTGATATTCATGAAAAGGAAAACAATTCAGCGAATGTCGTGCACGACCAGGGCGAATTGAATGCTTATTTGGAACCTTCTTCAGCTACCATGAAAACTCATATTATACCTATTTTGGGTCCACCGAAAATTACATTGATGAAACGTATCATGAATTTTACATCAATTGAGGATGGAAATGGGATATGATGGCACGAGAGATGTCGAAAAATATCCAACACTTACTCGTGCAATACCGAAAAAGGCACTTTAATGTAGTAACTGATTTTCTCGACATCGGGCCTGAACAATATCCGTTCGAAGAAGTTGAGGTTTTTGGCTACCATGGCGATCATATCGAAGTCCCTGATTTCGGTAAAGGCCTGCACGGCCGCTTCAAGTTTGTTGCCGAAGAGTGTATGGAAACTATGATCGATATCTACCAGATAATTATCAAAAAATTCTTTGTTTTTTTGCTGCCCATCATTCAGTTCCCTTTCATTTTTTGCAAGGTGCAAGATTTGAATATCGCCCCGGTTCATGGTGGCTATTTTTATAAGGGTGTCCAACACCTGCATGTCGTAGCCGATCTGAAAATCGGTAGGAAAGGTAATTTGCCTGAGATTGGAAAAAGCATATATAGAAAGTACCAAAATACACCGTAACCTACTAAAAAAAGTTAATACTAAAATTGATTTATATCCTACCCGGCAAGCTTACATATTCAAATGAACTAATCGTATAAACACACAGGAAAAATCCCCTTGATTCTATTTTAATGCGTATTCCAGAAGAATTTGAATTAAATCACTTGAATATCAGTACAAAAACGAAATTATATCGATTGCTAAACCCATATCGGAACTTCATTGAAAACGGCCGATACCACCACAGGGTCAAAAAGACCTAATTTAGTCCGTTGCGGCACAAAAAATGCTTTTATTTTCAAGGTCTTTTCACCGTCGCCCTACAATTTGGTAATTTAATTAAAAATGTTATGAGGTCGGAGAGCTAGTTTATGATTTTATTTCATGGTTGCAGATAGCTTGTAATAAATAAATTGATTACTGGTATCAGAAAAAAGCATAAAATTCCTTTCAGCAAAGATCTTTTCCCCAAATTTGAGTTATTCGTCGTTAAAAATGACCGTTGACAGACTTCTAATTGATATTCATGATTCTTATACTAGCTTAGTATACAACTGGTTATTGCATACTAAACAAGTCATTCTGATGGTGGGGGCCAAATTTTTCATAGTCGGCACTTTTCTTGCATTTTTTTCTTTCACATCTTTTTCGCAAAGTATACGGAAAAGTTTTGACGAGATGACGGATCAGGAAATATCGGGCCTGGTTAGTGCTTTTTTTGCCCTTCGGAACGGACCGGATCTTTTCAATGACATGGCTACGTACCATGCGAACTTTTTCAATTTTGACAATACAGCCGATCCAACGAGGCAGGACTTGCATTTTAACCTGCCCGATGAGCCCGAACGCGAGATTTTCTTAGCCTGGCATAGAAGGATGATCTTTGAAATGGAGCAGGCTGTTCAGGAAATCAATCCGAAATTAAGCTTGGGTTTCTGGGATACTTCAATTTATCAGTCGTCCGGAGATGCTTTATGGGCCCAGAGTTTTTTGGGAAGTTTTGATACGAACTGGACCCTGAACAGGAATTTCGGGCAGGGCGGCCCTCTCCCAACACCCAATCAGGTTTCCGACCTGATGAACATGAACGATTTTTTCGCTTTTTCCAATGAATTTGAAAGAAGGGCTGTACACAGGGGTGCCCATGTATGGACCGGTGGTGCCATGCCTACACCCCTTTCACCAAGGGATCCGGCATTTTTTTTCCACCATTCATTTGTGGACAAGGTTTGGCACGATTGGGAGGAAATACACCATAGTTCCTCTTTCATCCCGACCTCCATGGTGCGGTACGATGGAACCTATGTATTTGACGGAGAAGTTTTGCCATCGGTGGATCCAAATGATATCACGGATAGCAGGGTATTGGGTGTTTTTTATGGAGAGAATGGTCTTGCAAAACTGGACAACTATATTGTGAGCAATACCTATAATCCGGAAGAAATATTTTATTACCAGTATACTATTAAGGCCGGTAATAATTTCATGGTTCCTCCAGGAGCCGTTGCAAAAATTCAATCAGTAAATGAAGTATATCTCGTGCCCGGTTTTGAGGCTGCGGCAGGTTCTTCATTTAAGGCTTCCATCGATACTCAAACCGTTCCACCTTTGGCCCCATCTTTCCTGTTTGGCCCAAGACATATAAGACCATATCCCTACTCAGACAAGCTATTTGAACCCATTGTATGGGAAGAAGGAGGAGATCTCTTAAGCGATGAACCCATTATAATCAGCGCTTCGCCGAACCCATTCAGTGATATCATCACCATTAAATTGAGTGAGAAAAAGGATTGCGTAATTGAAGTTTTTAATCAAATGGGTATGCCAGTGAAACAGGAAACCTTTCAAAATACGGACACATTGGTAATAAAAGATCTGTATGGTTTAGCGACCGGTTTGTATGTAATACGCGTTTCGGACGCCAATGGTAACCTTTTGGTCGTGAAACGCGTAGTTAAGTTGTAATAAAGGTTTTAATGCACACCTTCAATGCATCCCTTGATGTTCAATGGCTTCCATGATCCATGTGGATGCTTTCCGGATTCCTGTATTTGCAGCATTCGGGGAGTTTTTCGTAAACCTCATCTGAGGCGGTAAATCCTTCCGAATCGTGCCCAACTTCAGAGATTTTCTTTTGAATGTCCGGTACCGAGCATTTTCTTTCATCTATAATAGCTTTGAATTCTTTGGTTTCCGGACTCCACTGGGCAAATTTTACCCCCTTCATCCTTATCGCCGCGGTTTCAATGCGTTTCTTGCACATCCCACAGTTTCCCCTGACCTCAAAACTTACGGATTTATTCTTTTCCTGACTATGGGCCAGACCCATTCCAAATATTGCGAGGAGGACAATCAAGATTGGCTTTTTCATAGGTTTAAATTTTGGTAAATATTTGAAAATAAGTTAATTAAAAAATAGCGAACGTATGTAACCGCTACGCTCTCACATTAAAATTTTTAAACATGCCCTTTTGTGAAGTAATCTTTGAAATTTCTAAATGTTCGTTTCATATATATATATTAAATCTTATATCTGAATCCCGCATAATAGGCACTTTCCAACACGGGGCCGTACAAAATGGTACTGTCAAAATAAGTGCCAAATGGTTCTGCATTGGATAAAATGGGCAGCTCCTGCGTAAAATTCCCGATATTTTCACCGCCAACATAGATTTCGAATTTATTGGAAAATGCTTTGGTAACCTGGGCATTTAGCAAAACATAGGCCGGCGAATGGGAGGGGAGCTGAAATGCTTTGGGATTGGTACTGGTATCTGGCAAACGCTGCCTTCCCAGCCAATTTGTGGTAAGATCAAACCGCCATTGGCTCCCTTCGTCCTTTTCAGGGGTTTCGTAACTGAGATTCACAAATATCCGGAAGGAGGGTTGCAGGGGTTTTTCAAGAGATCCCCTGGCGTAATCACTGACCACATCAAAATGCTTGTAGGTGGCCCGCAATTGCAAAGCCTGAATGATCTCATAGTTCAAATCTAATTGCAAAGAGTTGGAATAACTTTTGCCTTCAAGGTTATAAAAGGAAATTACCCTTGGGTTTTCCCAGTCCACCATGACCTGGTCTTCGAATTGTGTCCTGTAAAAGTCGATCGAAAAATCGAACACCCGGTTCCCCAGATATAATTTTTGGATGAAGCTGACACCATAATTCCACGCTTTTTCCGGATTGAGACCATAATAGCTCCCCCCCTGTCCGAAATACTTATCTGCCGGGACGAGGCAAATAATTGTTGATTTTCTGCGAATATATTGGCGCCTCGCTTTCCCCTTCCAAAAGATGCCCGAAGACTGGCTTTGTCCCATAAAGCATATCGCAAATGGAATCTTGGGGTAAGGAAATTCCCGAGATTGTTATGGCTGTCTGCCCGTAGACCTGCCTCAAAACTTAGTCCTTCCAAATTATCAAAAGTGTATTCAAAAAAGGCGCCGATCAATTTATCATCACGGTTAAACATCGTTGAATTGACCAATTCACTAAAGGTATCGTAATTAAAATTAATTCCTGTCTTGAATTTATGTTGTGTGCTGCCGATTATACTATTGAAAATAAAGTTGGAATAAAATGAATCTTGATGAATGTCATACACAGATAAGCCGTAGTATGAGTCCTGATGGTGAGAACTGTACGCGAGCTGGAGACCATAACTTTCATAGGGAAGTTCCGGCAATACATACCCAACTTTCGCGGAAATATCTATTCGGGAAGTATTGATTACACTGCCCCAGGTGGTGGTAGAAAATTTGTCTTTTTTAAAATCGAAGTCGGTCTGCCCCATCTTTTTCGTATCGGAAAGGTATTGAATGGTGGCAAAGCTTACCCATCCACTTTGAGGATTCATGTATTGCCAGCGATTCATGAAGTTGACCTGTTGTGTCAAGGGCGTATCCAGGAAAGAATCTCCATTCGCATCGATGATTCCATTTCTTAGATTCGCATGCATGTACAGGCCCACCCCCAAATCGTCCCCAATAGTTTGGTTCAGCCTGGAGTTGAATTCATAGCGTTCATAATTATTTGCATAGAAGTTTAGGTAAAAGCGTTTGTCGGGTAAAGGTTTTACAAGTTCACTGTTTATAGGGCCCGAAATGCTTTCATACCCATTGATAACGGTTCCGGCAGCTTTGGTGATTTCTATCCCGTCAATCCATGAACCGGGTATAAAAGAGGGCACGAAGACTTGTGAGGCACCCCTGATGGACGGCATGTTTTCTTGCGTAAACTACAAATAGGGACTATTGAGTCCAAGCATTTGCATTTGTTTTGCACCCAGTACGGCATCAGAGACGTGGACATCTACCGTAGGATTGGTCTCAAAACTTTCTGACAGATTGCAACAAGCCGCTTTTAACATTTCCCGGCTGTCAACCGATACCACGTTCTGTATTTTAAACAGCGATTTCTGCAAAGAAGCCACTTCTTTTTCAACGACAACCTCATTCAAAATAACAGTAGGATACAAAACGATGTTTCCTAAATTAGGCCTGTTTACAGGAATCGTATCGGATCAATAGCCTACTGAACTTATTACAAGTTTACGCAAGATGTTTTGATACTGGATTTTAAAATTCCCCAGGGAGTCTGTTGTGGTGCCGACGCTACTTGAGAGCCGGTATACATTTGCATCCGGCACCACAATGGTCTTTCCCTTTTCATTGTACTCGATTACTTTTCCAATGACTTGGATCTGAGCGTGAGAAGAGGTTCCCCATGCCAAAAGGTAGAGCAAGAGCAGGCATCTCATTTCCATTGGTATTTATCTTAAAAATACACCTTTAGAGTTGGATGTAGGGCTTATGGCCAATATATTATTCTGAAAGTGTATATGTTAGCCGTCTATCGTACTTCACAGACCAGAAAAAGTCATACGTCCATACTCGATACCCATGTGAATTTTTCTTATTTTTACAGGTATGAACTGGGCCATTTCCGTTGTAATCCTGTTAATTTTTTCCGTTTTTTCCACGGAATCCGTTTTGATGATCTCGGCAGGGTGTGCTTCCCAGGATGAATCCACTAAAATTCGGGTGATCAATGCAAGTGATCGGGCTTTCACTAATGTTTCATTATTCTCCATGAATTTTGAGAATTTGCATCCGAACGATACATCGCAATATAAAGAACTGCGATATGATCCCCTTCGAGATGACCCTTTGATCTATTGTGTCAATGACGGAAAGAATCTAGGTAGGTATCTTACCATTCCAGATGAGACGGTTCGCCGCTTTACCTACGTTATAGACAGCGTTGCTAACGGGCTATTGCATGTAAGCTCATATAGTGAAATGTCAGAATAGGGCAGATTGAAAAAATGCCCATGTTGAAGAAATCCGTGCAGAAAGCCGCCGGCTTGTTTACCAGTGCGAGCCATTCCGAACGGTCGTTTTTTTCAACCAATAACCCAAAGTTTGGGGAAAGATTTTGGCCGAAAGGAATCTTCCATTTTTTCCTGATCCGAGAAATCATTTTTTTATTACAAGCTAACAGACCCAAACTACGCCCCGCCACCGGTTTCAATGAACATTATATAGGTCATCCTGTGGTCTGAATATGAGTGGGATATAAATATTTACAGGATATCTTCGTTCTAGGTGCAAATAGAGTCGAACCCTTCCGCCACATTAAGTAAATCGGCGAAGGAATTACTATTCAAGCTCTAGTTGTAGATTACGAACAAGCACCAATCCAGAGCGGTATCCATCCGGTAAGCTTTCTTTGTTAGAGAAATTCGTAGCCGGGCCATACACGAATTTATTTTTAATCATAGAATGGGCATACTTCATTGTAAACAAGGCACGGGAATGAACGAGAGAATAACCGAAGTTCCAACCATCTGTCATTCTTCGCCACATAGACCCGTACATTTTGGCGTGATATGTGTACAAAATCTCAACCCATCTTAATTGTTACGACTACAATAGGACAAATAGTTACATACTCCTTATTCGCCCCTCTTCTTGGGGATGGTACGCTGAGCATGCATTCCGATATTTTCGTCAAGGGCGAGAAAATACCTGCCTGCTCAGAAAATTCGGCTTCCGTCAGCGGGAGGGATTAGTCAAACCACAAATCGTACTGGTTTGGCCAGTTGTTGACGGGATCGTTTTCCGCATTCCATTTCTTGTAAATTTTTGACCATTCGGCACCTTCCGATTCTTCCCATTTCATGACTAAAGTATTGCAGGTGTACACCAGGTTCACATGAGTTGGAGGACGCCATGAGCCGTTCCAAATGGGAACGGACATGTTCATGCTCTTGGCGCCCGGAGCAAAATCATGTGTAGAATTCGCGCCATCAGAGTAAACATCTCCATCATGCTTGTAAGCGGGTATTTCGGAACAAAAGTCCGTGTTGTTCTGATCCCATTCTTTTTTACTCTCATAACCGAAAAATGATAATTTTTTCGCTTCCAGGATATTCATGGCTTCAAAATAACGGGTAATATTGGCATCTAAGGGGAGTTCCTTATAGGCCATATCGGGAGAGGTGGTATTTTTTTTGCATCCGGGATATCCAACAAAAACGCTAGAATTTCTACTTATCCAACAGCAGCCTGCCCCAATCGATTGAACGCGTGTTGGAACCCAGGGTGCCCACGTGGTGTTCAATATGCCATTGTAGCTTAAGGTCGTTTTTTCCCACATCCATAGTTTACGATTATCAGGAGAAATAGTTCGGATAATACTAGTGCACGAATTGGCCGGATCCTCGACTTCGATGGGCCTTGTAGCGTCGTCCAATGGAATCCCGTCCGGGCCGTGGGGCAATATTTGTATGTTGGTGGAAAATGGATATTCCCAAGCTCCGTTCGAAATGTCCACTGTAAGAAGGGAGATAGAATCATTCTCGGCAGCGGGTATAAACTGTTCATCAATGACAGTTTTTGGCACGTCATAGTAAAAGGAAGAACCGGATACGTAAACATAAAAACCACTCACAATTTGTGTTGGTGTGTGCCAAAAAGCAATCATTTCGCCTATTGGCAGGCCTTTCACTAAATAAATGGTATCCTTGACATCCATCTTTATCTGCCCGTCCGTTGCCGTTGGCGGTTTGCCTGTAATTTTGCTTGCGCTCGGCAATAAAAGATGTTCTGACACCACATCGGCATCAAGGGAATCCGCCGGAGCCATAATCGTATCCTGCCCGCCACCCTGGTTTCCTTCACCAGGGGAGGTTTCTTTTGGAGGCGAATCCTTTTTCAGTTCTTCCTCGTCTTTGCTACAAGCGGCAAATATTATAGCAATTCCCGCAAAAAAAAGGAAAATGCGAAAGCATCTCACCGAACCGTTTATGATGGCTATTTTTTTTCCACTATTGTACATGGCTTTTCATTTTTAAATTAAAGACTACTTACAATGTAACGGGGAGGGTATATTGCGGTAAAATTAGATGAGAGCTGCAGTCGCCAATAGTAGCAATTCGTAGGTGGCGGTCGCAAATATATAAGTGGCGGGAATGGCCCTAACGGTGGAAGAAGCCTAAGGTTCTTCAAATCCTATCCAACATTCCCAAATAGACCTCTTTTCTTCTTCGGGAAATATCTACTGGGTGCTTTTCGCTGAGGACCACGTAGCCGCCGTCTCCTTTAAAATATTGATGGACGTGGCGCATGTTGATAAGGAAGGAGTTGTGTACCCGGCAAAAACCAGAACCGGTCAATAGGTTCTCGAAATCCTTTAAAGTTTTTGAGACGACCTGTTTCTGGTGCCCTCTAAGGTAAAGCGTAGTATAGTTGCCATCTGCTTGGCAAGGGATTATATTGTCGACCATGGAAAAATCGATGCCCTATAAGTTAGCCCCTTTCAAATCGGTGTATCCGATGCCGCTGCCGGTCTGGGCGAACAATTGCTAGGTGCCGTGGCCGGATGTATTTCCGCCACCACCATTGCCTTTGCTTCGTTGAATGGCGTTGATATCACCGATGGGTAAGTTGAGGCGGCCGGTGACCTAAACTTTCACGGAATGTTCGGCCTTCGCGACGATATGTTCATCGGGTTTAAGAACATTAACGTAAAAGGTCCATTTCCGGGAATGCTTCAGAAAACAGGCTAAAGGAAATGGCGGAGCTGGGCTTTACCTATTCGCCCGTCAGAAATACGGTAAGCCATGACGTACCTAAATCCATGCGACCCCTATTCTGGAAATGATGAATGCCCTTTTGTAAAAAACCTATACATGACCAGAAAATGGGCAGCATTTGATTTTAGTCCCAATAGCGGTGTGCCCAGGCAATCCACGTACTCCAGTTTGGGCCGGTACTATGGCCCCCGGCATGCTGTCTAAAGGCTATTTCCCCTGAAGTAAGGGCATGGCCCATTAAAGGAAATTTATCCGTAGCAAGTCCTTTTGCGCCTAAAAGTTCATAGACCGGCGATGCATGTACACCTGCGAGAAACATACCTTTGGCATCTACCCACTTTCCTTCGATCATGGCAGAGCCGGCACTTATGAAAACAGGCCGTGGTGCACACAATGCGACTAATTCATGGGCGTCTACCGGTAAATCGTCAACGGTAAGTGTACTCGCATACTTGATAAAGTTTCCACAAAACCAATGATATTCACCGGAGGAAGCAAGATTTTCCACCATTTCACCAAAATTTCTTCTTAGCAAGGATGCTCCGCCTGCTCCGGACGATCCGATAAAACCCAATGAAAACCGCTTATCAAAGGCCATGCTGACCAAAGCGGCCTTTCCATACCTTGATGTTCCTTCAATGCCAATTTTTTTTGCGTTGACAGTCGGGTCGGTTTCAAAATAATCCAATGCCTTACTAGCCCCCCAAGCCCAAGCGCGAAGCGCGCCCCAGTCATCGGGACTTCGATGTTCGCCCTGGTTTACCAAACCTATGATTCCGGAGGTAAGCCCCGCCCCGTTATCTGCCTGTATACTGCCGGGAACCAAAATGGCGTATCCCCATTTTTGCGAAATCAGCTGTTGTTTCCAAAGCGGTTCATAGGCCGATATAAAATAGCTTTTCGGTTCTGCCGGTGGTGGTCCGAAGGGCCATTGTAGAAAGCCAAATTCCATTACCAACGGAACCGGTGCCTTGCTTTCTTTTGGTAGACCTATCAGTAGTTCGATTTCAACGTCAATTTCCGGATGCGATGAATTATCCACTTTTCCTTCCAGCAGCCTTTCCGTAACCGGATACGGACCGGCCATGGTGTCTTTCTCATAAATAACGTTCCAAGTTACATGGGGTATATTTTTGGGCAAAGCCCCGTACATTTCTTTTTCAAATTCATCGACTATTTCCGGTCGTCGTACGTTCCACCATTGTTTTTCGGTAGTGACCGGTGTTTTATTTTGCGTCAGCAGGGGATCCGGTAATTTAATCGGTCTCACCAAAGCTTCGTTGGAGTTGGCGGCATTGGGTGCCTCCGCATTACCAGATGGCCCGGGCCTATTTTCCATTTTTATTCCCAATTGGGCCTTCATATTTAAAAAATCAAGCTGGGTATATTGGTTGGTACTATCCCTGGTCGCTTTTGAAGTTTGGGCACCGAGGGTCAGGCTACTTATAAATATAAGGGCATAAATTATTCTTTTTTTGATCATCATTTTTTCAATTTAAACACGGGACTTCCTGAAAAGTTTCCTCAACTCATTCGGTCCTAAATGGTGATGCTGGCAAACCTTCCTGGTTATAAAGGTTTGGATTGTCGGGGTTATCTGCCCAAGCATATCTCACATATTTTGGATTTGGGATTTCGTCGTTCCATACAATTACCTGATCCCCATCAATTTTGGCCTTGGCCCATCTAAATTTTTTATCCTCCCCCGCGATAGCGAATTGGCTGGGTGCATTCCCATCTTTAGTAACTAAGCCACTCCCAATATGGGAAAACGATATGATTACTTTGTTATCTTTTATCCGGTGTTCCCTATAAATCGGACCGGAATAGACAAGGTCTTCTCCATAGGCAAGATGGAATGCGGCTAGAGCCATACGGTCCCCAACATCCTTTTTGTTGTCCGGGTGGATGTCGTTCCATTCGCCCAGGTCTATGTTGACCGTCATGGCGGTATTAGGAAAGGAAAGGGCCTTCAATTGCGATTCCCTGAGCTCGGCCCAATTGCTCTCCGATGGTAAATAGCTTACCCCCATAAAATTGGGAAGCTGGGCGTAGATGAAAGGTAATTGGTCATTATTGAATTTACTTCGCCAGTTCTGGATCAAGGCAGGTAAAAGATCGGCGTAAGCATCGGGATGGCCTGCGTTACTTTCGCCCTGGTACCAAAGTATCCCTTTCAAGGCGAGGTTGGTTAATGGGGCTACCATGGCATTATATAGGGAAGTAGGTTGGTTTTGAGGGTTTATCTTGTCAGCCCTCGATGTCTCCGCGGTAGGTGGCTCAAATACATCCCCTACTTTATATTGCCAATATCCCTTCAAGTCAACAGTGTCCTTTCCTGTAAAAATATAATAGGGCTTATCCGGCACAAAACCGCCTTTGCCAGAATAATTGGTCACTTTCACCACAAAAATATTCGTTCCCTTTTTCAAAACATCCATAGGCACTTCATATCTTCTTTGGGGATATTGATAAGTGGTATGCCCCACTTCTATGCCGTTGATATACAATTTATCCGCATCTACAATCCTACCCAAAAATACCCTTGCTTTCTTTTCCGCCATGGCTGCCGGTATATCTATCTCCCTCCGATACCACACGACACCGTTCATCTCTTTTATCCCTTGATCTTCCCAATAACCGGGAATATTGATTCTACGCCAATTTTGGGGTTCAAAATCTCGATCGTACCACTTGGTCGGTCCAATTAGCCCTTTGTCCGTAGTTTTTTCGGACTTTGCATTTTCTGCATTGGCATTCCTAGCCAGCTGGTCTTTCACGGCGGCAAAATCTTTGTTCTTTTCAATGGTTTTAAGAATTTGGGGAAAATTTTTAAAGCCGTCCTCACTGGTCCATGCCTCTATGGGCGTACCTCCCACGCTTGCATTGATAAGGCCAATGGGCACCTTATACTTATCATATATTTTTTTGGCAAAAAAATAGGCGACCGCGGAAAAAGGCCGAATTTCTTCTGTTACGGCGTATCGCCAGGAACCCCCTTCAAAATCTTTCTGTGGTTCGGATAGCTCGGTTTGGGTGGGGATTTTAAAATGTCTTATGTCCGAATAGTTCGCGGTCTCAATTACATCTGCATAGGTGACGTCGTGTATATTTAACTGATGCACCATGTTCGATTGACCTGCACATAGCCATACATCACCTATAAGTATCTGATTTAAGACTATTGTATTGGTACCTGTGATATCCATGGAGTAGGGGCCGCCAGCATTCATTTTCGGGAATTCGACCTCCCACTCCCCATTTGCCGTTGCCACCGTATTGCGGCGCTTACCGTTAAATTTCACTGAAACTTTTTCACCATTTGATGCCCAGCCCCAAATTTTAATCTTGGCATTACGTTGTAAGATCATGCTATCCCTAATGATTTGCGGCAAGGCTACTTGGGCAGTGCCGTGCATTGCGCCGATCAATAATATCAACAAGGATAAGGTGCGTATATGTTTCACTTTCCGTTTGTTTTAAGTAGAACCCATGTAGATTTTTCTTACCTACGAATATCAAAGGTTTAGGCTATATCTCCATATTTTTACAAATCGTAGCCCTGCTATTCTTTTAAAAAATGACTTGGTCTAGCCTTAAAAGCCGCTATTCGCGGTTACAACCAATAAATCTAAAGGAGTTCATAGTTGAATTTGTTTATGAGGATGGCAACGGTATTCCGCCAAAAATTACTGTTTGTATGTCATAGGTCTTATTTGAAGATTCTGCACGTTGCTTACCATCAAGACCCAGGATTTTAATCCCATCTGGGACGAATTCCCGGGGCGAAGGGAAATTCAAGCGATTTAAAGTATTCCAATGATTTTGTAGGCTTCCCAACACCTGCGGGCAACGGCCTTTGGGAAAAAGTCTGAAAATACAACAAGCAGGCATCACGCCACCATTTAGCCTCTTTTAACTGTATATGAAGAAGCATATTTACTTCCTGGTATTGGCTTTCCGTCACATACGGCTTTGCCTTGGCCCAACTTGTAATCATTTCTTGTACTTGTTCTACGCCTTTTTGATATTTTAATGCCAAACCATCCCACAATGTCCTACCGTTTTTCAACTTATAGTCCCACGACAGATGGTGGAACCATAATAGGTACTTTTCGGGAATGCTCTTCGGATTATTAAAAACTTTTGCCAGTTCCTCGGCATATTGTTCCGTGGCGTTGCTGCCGGTCGGCGTACGGTCGAATCCTATTCCCTTTTTATCTGCCTTATGGTAATAAACAGGATTCCAATCAGGTCTTTTTAGATTGTCTACCCAAGGACCGGGTCCGTAATGGTGGCCGGTATTAAAAATATGATGCAAGCCAAGTGGATCCATATAGTTCACCACGGCTTCCCTCGACGTAAGCATCATATCCTTAATGGGTTCTAAAAATTCCTTATCGTTGCTGTAGGTAGCCCGTAACCATTCTTCGGCTATGGCCTCTGCGTTTAATTCGGGATCCCACGCCAAGCGGCCAAAACCATACCAATTGGCCTGTGCAAAAGGATGTCCCGTCCAATTAAGATCGGTTCCCGTATTGGCAACACCTGCCATTCCGGTCAGCTTATTCCCATATAGGTTTCCATCTATAACTTTGGCGACGGTCGAGCCTTCACCTCTTTGATAGGTGTCCGCACTCAAGACTTCCTCGAACAACTTTGGGAGAAATACCAAATGGGTACTAAAACCCAAATATTCTTGGGTAATTTGAAATTCTATCATAAGGGAGGTTTCCGGCATAGCACCGAACATAGGATGAAAGGGTTCCCTAGGTTGAAAATCTATAGGTCCATTTTTTACCTGTACCAAAACATTGTCCATGAACTTACCGTCATACGGAACAAATTCATCATAAGCTTGTTTGGCCCTATCCGTATCGTCATGTTCGGAGTAAACAAAGGCACGCCAAATTACGTTACCGCCATAAGGTTTTAGAGCAGTGGCCATCATATTGGCGCCGTCAACATGATTGCGTCCATAATTTTGGGGCCCCGGTTGCCCCTCGGAGTTGGCTTTGACCAAAAACCCTCCAAAGTCCGGGATACGTTGATATATTTCTGCCGCTTTATCCTTCCACCATTTTTTTACCTCTTCATTCAGGGGGTCGGCGGTCTTTAAATGGCCTATTTCGATAGGCGCGGAAAAGCGGGCCGTTAAATAGACTTTTATTCCGTACCCCCGAAAGACATTGGCCAGCGCTTCTACTTTTTCCAAATACATTGGGGTAAGTACCAAGGCATTGGCGTTTACATTGGTCAACACAGTGGCATTTATGCCAATAGAGGCATTGGCGCGGGCATAATCTATATACCGTTGATCTATATATCCCGGCAATTTCTGCCAATTCCATAGTGAAAATCCTGCATACCCACGTTCGACCGTTCGGTCCAAATTGTCCCAGTGGTTCAACATCCTTAATTTTATCTTGGGGCTGTCCGCAATATTAACAGTACTAATTTCACGCTGCGTTTGCATTAAATGCAACAGTCTGAAGACGCCATATAATACCCCTATTTCCTGCTTAGCGGAAACGACGGTAATCGTATTGTTTTGATAGGTGACCGATTGGATCAAAAAACCTTCGTTGTTAATTTTGGACAACTTATCGCTTAATCGCTCTCTTAATTCATTAGGTAAATCTTTTGACAATGCAACGACCAAACCGGTTTCCGGCACTAGGGAATCGGAGAAAAGAGGTGTTTTGCCCAGCATTTCTGAAAGGGCACGGGAAAGCTCGTTTTTTGCATTTTGCATGATTTTATGGTCACTGCTGGGCAAGTAGATTGAATGGTCCAAGCGGGTATAATGCTCCAACAAATGGGCATTTTCGATAGGTTTATAACGCAACCATAACTTATAATCGTCAAGATTTTGACCGAACGATGGGGTAACCGAGAGAAAATAAAGAACGATTGTTAATCTTAATAATATCATTATGAAATTCACTTTTTAGGAGGTAGACTGCTAAAAGTAGGATAATTTTAGGGTATTCGAAGATTTATGGCTGCAAAATAATGTGGAAATTGATAGGAATAGAGACCTTTCTTCATTGCGGCTGGATTCCAATAAGGTAACATCGCCTTTTTATCGGGAAGAACAACTCACTTGTTCAGGCCATACCTTCTTCAGGGCATATTCTTGCGTACCAAATCCTGATTTCTCAGATAAGGGGTGATGTAGATTCCGAAAAGGATGCCCAAGCCCAACAGAATGAAAAAAGTCGATCTCGCAATCCATTGGTTGAGGTCACCTCCGATATTTACCCAGGGATCGAAAAACAAATAGGCCAGAAAGCAAATTAGGGTAAAAAATATAAATACCGGTTGAAGGAAATTAAGAACCTTGACTATCCATTTTTTCTTAGGCGGATATCTTTTATACCAGATTCTCTGAAAGTGCAATAGGGCTCCGATTGCCAATAATGCGAAGAAGCTAACCAGGAAAATACGAGCATAAATTCTCCATCGTAAGAGTAAATAAAAATATTGATCGTCGGTCTGAAGTTCGGGATCATAGGCATCCGCATTACTGATATAAAGAACGTGAGGCTGTTGAAAATAGGTTGTATCGAATTTGAATAGGTTCGTGTGTTCTTCCTTTTCCAAAACCCGGTCTTCCCAACTTTTATCGGAACCTGATATCAACTTCATATCCGCTGCCTGCTCCTCAGTCCATTGGTAACTCCAATACTGATCATCATCCCCGACCTCGTTCAACTTTGCCCAGTTGGCATCACTCCAAAAACATTTCAGATAATCGAGAAAGGTCAAACTAGGTAAAGACTTGGACTCTACTTTTCTTACGCAGGTATCGATTTTACTAGTGGCGGCTGCAAGAACTTTCCACAACTCAAGGTATTGGTCCCCATATCGTTTCGCGCCATCATCGTAACCCATGTCCCGGAGGGAAACTCCTCCGAGTTTCTGCTTGACCGCCCAATCATACTTGTGGTATAAACTCTGTGGGTCATCGTACCAAATCTCTTTATACTGGTCCGTTCCCGTTTTATTCTCATGAAAAACAGCATAGGCCGAAACTTCCTTGGGATTGAATCCTTCAACCATAATCGATCTTCCATCTCTTAAACTATCCAGTCTTTCAAGAATTTCCCCATATTTTAATTCCATCCCAATGGTATTCTTTGAAAGGTCTCCGTTTAAATTGACTTGCCATTCTACGCCGGAGTAGGGAACTATTATGAAAAGTTTGCTTTTTTCCAGTCCCTCATTACTATAAAATTCAATGGTGGACTGGACAGTACCTGTTATATCGTTACTTCTTTTGTAAAGTGGACTTAATGATTGCGGTACCCCCCTTTGGGAGTTGATCATATTGTCGGTAAGAATCAAATAAGAGTCGGTGAATTTATCGAGGGCGACAAAGTCGTACGCCTTAATCTCTTCTAAACTGCGATCACCGACGATGGCCGGTATGGTTATCATCAGCTTAAGGGGGTCCTCATAGCCTTTCAATTTTTTACCGAACTTCGTTATAAAATTCGTGAACAGGTCGTTACAGTTTGTTGGTAATTCTTCAAAATAAATATTTATGCCATTGAATATATCCTTTTTCAGCAAAGGTTCCAGGTCGGCGAAAAGTGTTTCATGGGCCTTACTGGACGCTAAAAATGCAGCGATTTCTTGAGGGCTGTTGTTATAAATGCTCAGGTAAACAGCGCATCCATATTCATGTGCTCTTTCGATAACCTTGGGGATGTTCGTCGTACTGATAGCATCCGGGGGTATGGTTCTACCATCTTTCAACAATTTAAATCCGAAGTAATTGATGGAGGATAAAAAATCAAACTGGTAATCCTGTGAATGGTCTGTCTCCCCGGCATTATGCCATCCCATTACTTTTATACGCTGTTTAATGCCTCTTTTGTAGCGCACCACACTGTCCTTATTTGTTGACAGGGTATCCCACGGTACCACAGATTCGAAATTTTCGATTTTACAGGCATGCGCCACTTCTTTTAATGAACTATAAATGCTATCGGTCAAGATTTGTAGTTTTTCCCTGTCCTCTTCATAATTGACTTCGAGGGCATTGTTCAGGGTATCCAAATCCCTTTTAAGATAGTTCACACGAGCTTGGGATGCCCTTTCCTTGCTAAGGGAATCCATTTTTAGGGAGTCGATCCGTTGGTTGAGACGTAGAAATTGGTCGGTTAATCTATTAATGGTAGCAGAATCGATTCGTAGTTTAGGACCGTCTTTGGGATGGTTTTCAATAATCAATTCCTGAATGATTTTCTGTACGCGTTTTTTTTCCGTTCTATCCCTATTGGCCCTAAACTTGAAAACCTGAAAGATGCGTTTCATTAAGCCGGCCGTATCCTTTTCGAATATGAAAGAATCCAATGTAATGGTAGGTTGGGGGATTTCGGTAAGGTTTATCCCCGTTTTCTTGCTTTCTGCCCCGTTTTTGATTTTAGGGAGCCCAGTACCGGTTGCCTGCGATTTTCTGTTTGATGTATCCCTACTTTGAACAATGTTTATGGAATCTATCTTGATGCTTAATATTTCGATTTTTTCTTTGAGAAATTCATTGAACCGTTCTTTCTCCGTCCTATTTCTATTTTCCCTAAATTTGAATACCTGAAAGATACTTTTTAAAAAGCCGGTGGTGTCTTTTGGCGAAATCGTGGTATCAAGTTGAATTTCCAAAAACCGGATTTGACTTTTCAAGGTGTCCAACTGATCCGTGTCTTGGGCGAGTTATCCCGATCGGGCATGCGAAGGCGACCATTAGCAGTAGGCCTGCCATTTTATTTCTAAACGCATGTTTTTCTATGTGTAGGCGCGCATTCATTTTTAGTTCTATAATTATAACCTATCGGTACGGTTTCATACCCAATCTACATGCAATGGGTTTTTCATCCATGGAAGTTTAATGGGGGTAATATTCCAGGGCAGGGAAGTGAGTAGAACATCCACTCCCTTCTTGTCGATTTGCAATAACAGCCCATTCTCCTTGATCGTAAGAATACCTTCACGCTGTAAAAAAGTTTCCTGTATGGCTGCCGGGGAAGAATCCTTTACCTTTTCCCAATTACCAATTAAGCCCTTCAGCAGACTTTGGGCCGTTTTTTCGGCAACTTTGGATAAACGCGACACGGGAAGCAACACCTCATGCTGCGACATGCCCACTAATACCTTGTTTAGCACCAACTGATGTTCCGGGAAATCGATTTCGTTATAGGCGAGATACTGCAGCAGATAAACAGCTTCGTTGCGACATCTTTCGTCAACAAAACCACCCTCTTTTAAAAGGGATAGATGTTCGAAGAAGCGGGTTAAAAAAGGCCAGAACAATATAAGGCCCGCATTAAAAAGTCTTATATCTGTGTTACCCTGTGTTATGAATTCCTGCTCAATTCCATTGATATCGCTATTCTTAACTCTCTTCGGCCCTGATGCGCTGTTTTTAATGAGTTCGGCCATTTGCATAGGAAATAGGGAGGAGTTTTGACCTATGGCATCTTCGATACGTCGGCGAACCGATGAAAGTAGGGCCACCCAATCCACTTTATGATGCTTGGATATCAGATGTTTAAGTAAATCGACATGGTATTGACCGCTTTCTTTCGGCGACCCTTTCCGGTAGTAGGCGTACGTGAATTCATAAACTATTTTGCGCCAGCGCATCGGACTCACTTCCCTAAAATGAAAATAAGTGGAAAGCGATGTATAGGCCGCGGCTTGTTTGGCGGCATGGGGATTGCTTGCGCCCCACCGCTCTAGAATTTCGTGGTCGTCCATGGCATAGAGCACCTTAAAGAGTGACTCTTGGTTCTTTCGGGTGTTATCAAATAGTTCCTCCCAATGCAAGGAGCCGTCCCTCCGTTCCATAGGTTTCTTATTCACTCCTAATTTTTGTTCCGGACGGCTTTTCGCACTCCCATTTTTCAACGAGGTGACCCACGGAACCAGTTCCGGTAAGACACGGCCCAGTTTACTGGACTCGATAGGGGATAATCGGGGTAATAGCTGTGTTACCATAAATTCCCGCTTTTGCGGTTGAAGAAGTTTTTCCGATAGAATCTGGGCATCTTCTGGATCCATTTTTTCTATTTCATCCAATACACCGCTAAAAACCGGTGCGCTTGACCACCACGGCAAGATCCCATGGTGGGTAAAAAACCGGATCAATGAAAGGTAAAAAGACACCCCTTTGGAATGAGGTTCGGTTTGGGAGCCTACTATGGTAGTCGTTTCCGGTAGTTTAGGAGCACTTTTGACCAGTGATTTCTTTTGTCCGGGTGGGGACAAGAACACCTCGAGCACTTCATGGGCAATACTTCCGAAGGCCCCCATTTGATCCACGATGATTTCCAGAATACCAACCGCATTTTTTTCCATAAACATTTGCCGAAAGCTCTGTCCGATTTCCACCGCAAACGCCTTTGGGGTGTATTTCTGTTGCCTTAAATAACAAAGGATTGCACAACGCCATATCGCATATTTGTATAACCGCCTGTGTTCATCGTTGACGGGCGGCCTCGGTATAAAGCTGTACAGCTGATTTATAATGGCCTTTGTTCTTTTGCTTCCATTTAAAAAGGTTGCTGGGGAGAAGGCATCATCCTTTTTTTTCAAATTATCTACTGTGCAAAGGGCATCCAGCCTATCGGCTATCCATTTTTTGTTGGCAAGGGGTCTCAGTTCACGGATCAAGTAGTTATCCCTTCGTTTCAACAACTGCCGAAAAAGCCAAAGCACTTCCTTTTGGGTCAAATCCGAATAGGGTTCCCGTAACTGGCCTTTTTTTAGATACTGTTCTACAACCCTTCGGCTATATTCGAGGAAAATCTCCTGGGTAGACTCCAGCTGGGACCGATGCCCATTCACCCTTGATGGTTTCCCGTCCACACCTTTTGATACCGATTCCCAAAATTTGTCGATGTCGTCACGCACCCGTCCCGTACTGCTCCTCTGTCGATCATTCACATCATAACTCTCGAAGATGGAATTTTTTGACGATAAAAGTTTCTGTAAAGAGGCTACAAAACCAGCTTCGCTATTATTTAAAGTTGACTCATCCTTAATGTGTTGTATCAATACGCTACCATCAAGCTGGAATACCCTTGCCATCGCATCCATCAGATGGTTTAAAAAGTTAATCCTGTTAAATGCCACATCAGGGGTATGGAGTAGATGCTTCAGAATTAAAAAACGGGTGTTTTCAATAAATTCTTTTCTGGACCACCCCTTTACTCCGTATGCTTTATCTATTTTTAGAAACCAATGCTCCAGAGCTCGTATCCATTCGGAGTTCATGGGCTGAATGGCCTTTAGCAATCTATTGAACACTTTGGAATTTAAACCATAGCCTAGCCGTCTGGTTACGCTGTCATAGCAACCCAATTTATAAAGTAACCGGACCAAACGATCCCTATGGTCAAGGAGCGATTGATGTATCATATTCTCCAAGGTTTCGGATGGATCGGCCCAAATAGGAAAATATCCATGCACCAGGTAAAGTTCAAGGGCGGTTAGTATAGGTGCATAATCGTTTAAACCAGGGGTAGCAAAAGACCTACTGAATAAATTTTCATTAATTTTTGTGGTATTCCGAAGCGCCTTGCCCACCGCATTTCCAATTCTGGTCGGAAGCTCGTCTTCTAAGCGGTTTTCATCGATGGTTCCGATATCTATTTCCAGTTTGGATAATTCAAGAAGCGCTCCCTGCGGTATCTCTTTGGCCACAGCATTTTGGAGTTCGGGTAAAATGTGTTTGTCGAATAGGGACTCGATCAGCAAATTATTATGCACGGCGGAGGTCTTGCTATCGTACGCAAGCTCGAGCACCGTGGTTTGAATACTATTTTGACCGAATATATACATGGCTTTTTTTCTTCCTTGGAGTACGATTTTTTTAACTTGGCTCAAGTCCCTCTTTTCTCGCTAATTTTTCCATTTTGTTTTTTTTAAACTTCCTGATCATGCGATATACCTTAAATGCGGCTTTTCTCGATGTTTCCGCATCCTTTTCATTTCCTGAAGCTAGGGCCTTTAAATTTTCCCATTCGACATATACCTCTTCGAAGTCTCGTATATCTTTTGCATTCAGCCATAAAATGTCATTGGCAATGTGCGCAGGTGTCCTTTCACCGATAAGATCGACCACATAATTCTTAAACCGTTGGTCGCTAAATCTCGTGGGGGTATTGGGCAAGAGGATGGAACAATTGAGATCAAAGAAGTCTTCATCTATAATCATATACTGGTTATCGATGATTTCAAATTCTTCTTTCAATTTTTCAGGATCTAGATCGGTGATTTCCGCTAGGCTAACTTTTCTTTGAAACACCAGTCGTTTTTGATCTACTTTGTGACGGGAGCCTTTTTTTCTTTTTTTCTCCAATTCTTGCCACCGCACCCTTAAATGGCTGTTTTGCTTAGGGTCGAATAGCTGAATATATCGTCTCGTATCCCTAAAGAAATCCCCAAACTGTGGTTGCTCCCCGCCCACGCTCTCATAAGAGGCCAAAATCATTCTTACCGAATTTTCGTTATTGTTTTCTTTATCCGGGGTAAGGTTTTTTATTTTTTCCAAAAATTCGTCCGTGTAGCTTTTCAATATCTGTACGGTTCTTTCTGCCGGAGCCAGTTTATTTAGCTGTTGCATTAAATTATGTATTGTTTCTAGCAATGTTGTATCAAGCTTCGTATCCACCTCCATCGCGAGATACCCCGTTAGTCTATCGATTAAGGTCTTGCTCAAGGTGTCGAACTTTTTACCTTTGCCAACACTGTCCAAGTTTTTTGCCAGTTGCGATATTTGTTTGTATATATTTTGTACGTACGCATCGATATCATATTCTACAAGGTCGCATTTTTTGATTCCGGTAAAACCATTGATCTCATTTGGAATGTAATTTTCCTGGATCAGGCCCAGCCTGTAAAACGTATCGATCCGTTCTATTCTTTCTTCTATAGAGTTGCACCATGATTCGGCGGCCTTGGTTTCAAAATGGGCCATGCCATATTGATCTCTAAAGCTAAAGCCATATTGTATGTCGCTGCTTTTATTCTCCTCCGTGTTTTCTCTGGTAATCCCGAAATCCATCAGATTGCGCAACAAAATATGATCCACGATAAATAGTCCTTCCATAGCTTTGTCTTTGGATAAGGTTTTCTTCCTGTCCACTCTTGGGGGGATTCCGGTCTTTACGATTAGAAGCTGTTCCAGACCGGATGGAATCCGCTTTTCCGTACTGAAATCCTCTCCTTTTAATCCGCTGTAATTGGATCTGTCACCCTTAGGGCCCAGCCCCCCGATCGCTTGTAGGAATTCCGATTTTTTGTTCAACAATTCAATATCCAATGCGGTCGACCCATTTACCTCCTGGTTGTATTTGATTTTCCAGGGCAGCTCGTTCAGGGTCTCTCCAAAACGTGCCAGAAGGTGATCGTAAGTCCTGTGTTTTCTTTGAAAAAAACCGCTTTCGGTTTTCGCGGACGAATCGGTCGATTCCTTTCTTATTTTTTCGATTTCAGGTACCCCGTCCAATCGCTGGGTATAGTAAGTCTTCATTTCCTTTTCGTTAAAGAAAATATTAAAAAACTCGTTCATGTTGCCCAATTGCGACAAATGGTTCGCCAGATGTTTTTCGAAAAAAAGCAGATAGGCCTTGAGCTGTAATGCCTGTGCCTTTCGTTCTATAGACCTTGCACTTTCGCCCCTGGGCAATTTTTCCTTTCCGATTCCGTAGATCAAGGGAAAATGATTCTGGATGGTTTGGTACTCATTGGGCTTTTTATGGTATCCCTTTAATTTTTTATTAAAAAAATCATCTTGGCTTTTTAGATCGTATTCCCTGTGATGTTTGGCCCATATTTCTTCCAATAGGCTTTTAACTATATCCCTATTGTAGTCGAGGCTTTGGTCTTTGTTAAGGGATGTGTCTGAAACCTTATTTTGTACGCCGAAAACATTCAATTCTTTGAAAATGGAATCAAAAGGTTCGTCGCCGGTATTTTTTGGATTCTTATGAAAAATGCTAAAAAATTTGCCCTCCAAAACTTGTAGTTGGGTAGTATATGGTTCCGATACATTCTTTATGCCCCGTACCTGACACTTTTGGATTCCTTTTACCTTTAAAAACAATTGCTCCAGTCCTTCGGTAGATATGATGGTCAGTTTATCCCTCAGTTCTTCGTTTTTAATAAACCCCCTATCCAGTTTTGGACCCTCAAAAATTTCCCCGACGCTTTGGCCTGCCTCTTGCATCTCTTCGAAGCTGTAGTGATGTACCGGATGATAGATATAATCAAATAGGGCTAAAATCATGTGGGCAATGGTTTTTTCTATTTCCACTTCATTGCCTACGTAGATATCAAAATCAATGGTGATATCTTGATTCTCCAGAATGTTTACCTCCGAAAAGTCTTCCCCTAAGTTTCTGATGGTACCTAAATAGGTCTTTATTTTGTTTAACAGGTCACTTTCGCGACTTTCGGTCCCTAAGCCTTTTTCCTCGCGATATACAGTACGAAAATGCTGTTTGGGCAGTAATTCGATTTTATAGATGCCCCTTAACTGCTCTTGATACCCTTCCGCCGTCTTGAGGGTGAACCATGCGTTCTCAACTTTCTCGGATTTGTTGATGACTACCTTTCGTAGGTCAGTGATGGTCACGGGTGGGGAGCTTAATATGTTGGAGGGGACGAAGAATGCATTTTTTTCGGCTTCCCGGTCAAATTCCCCGCCGGGGAAAGGAGCCAAAAAGTACTGTATGGGCAGGGAGGTGCGATAGGCGATATCGGTAAGGGCATAACAGAGTTGCTCTAGGATGGTTACTCCCGGGTCATGGGCATTGTAATCTGTCCATATATCGCCGCTCAATCGCTGCAGATGGGATAGCCCCTTAGCCCGCAGCTGGGCAAAATCTAGGCTGGTCCGTCTGGGGTTCTCTCCGGTAGTGTTATCGTTCAATGCCATTTTAGGATATTAATGGGTATTAATGGGTCTCACCGGATCCCCTTGTCTCCGTCTGATTAGTAGAAGGGGACGGGGTATATCGATAGTGGCTATTAGATCCGATTTCTTTGTTCCACAGTACGGTTATGGCACAATGTATAGTGTGTCCGTTTCCGAAGTCGCTCCGTGTTTTTACTTGCAGGTTGTATTCCTTTTCTTTTTTTTCTCTGAACAATGGAATATTTTTCCACCATCTGTCCTTCTCGGGAGCTGCCACGGCTTTTTTTCTGGCCTCCCAGCGTACACTTACTTTGTTCCACCATTTATCATAGTGGGCAATCGTTTTTTTAATTTTGGGCCTTGAATCACCCCGAATGCAAATGGCTATGGCGTGCATTAAAGAGTATTTGCCTTTTCCTTCTTCCCCTCCGGCATAGACCATTAATTCAAAAGCGTGACAACCCTCCAGATTATCCTTGAACACGTTATGCCAACGCCCATCGGCGGGTATATCGTTTAAACTGTCCTTTTTATATTGGCCGATTCGGCCATCTGCGGCTATTATTCCGTTTACATCGAGTGCTTGTCCAGGTTCATGGGTACCTATGCCAAGCCCGCCGCCATTTTGTAGAAAGAGAAATGCCTGGTTCGCCGTCTCTTTTGATGGGGTAATATCCTCCTTTTCGGTGATGAGCAGTCCCTTTTTTTTGCGTGTGACCAATTTCCATGTAGCCTCTTCGTCATCTTTGTTATCATATAGGCTTAACAAATTTCCGTCGTTTTCCGTGCCATAAAGCATTAAGCCATTGAGCTTATCAATGTTCAGGTCATCGTCAGCTTTATTAAAGGTGGAGTTGATCAGTTTTCTAAAATGCTCTTCGGTCGGACGGCCGCCTCTACGAAAAAAGTTTTGTAACGTTTTCCTATCCTGAATGCCGCTTTGTTCGTTATCGTGGTTGCTCATTGTGCTGCATTAATTATAGTAACCTTCGTTATCACTTATGATAAAGTCCGACCCTATGGCAACATCATCGATATATGCTATTTCCGGCAGAGAAAGATCTTCGGGGACAATGGTGATATGATGCAGTGGCGCCGAAGTAAGGATGGCATAGGGCGAAATGGTTCTCAATCGATCTATATGCCCGATCAATTCCGTATCTATGATTTTATAACTTTCTTCTACATCCAATAGTTGGAAAACCGACAGGTTTAAGACGCTTTTTACATAGGGTCTGCTTTCAATGAAATTGAGGATTTCAGTTTTTGAAATGGATTCTTCAAAGCCTTTATCGAAGGAATCGATGTCGATATTCGGCGATAAAAATTGAATCAGTTCCTGGTTGAGTTGGTGGTACATATGCCCACTTTGGGCATAATCGTGAACCTGTACATAACACCGCACCTTTAACAGCTCATACACCGGATTCGACACCTCAACATGGACATGAGGGGATACGAACCTTTGGATGTATTTCTTAATTTCCAGAAGGGTGCTAAAGTCGAGGGCCTCTCTTTTTTCATAGCCGTTACCTGACTTATGGTCTCTTGGGATGACCACAATCTGTACCGAGCTCCCCTTGACCAATTCACCGGGGTACCTGCTTCTGCCATACACCCTTAGCTTTTGAATTTGCTTGAACTTATCAAGAATGAGGCGTTCAAAATCCCAAGGGGCCACCGCTCTATTTTTATGTCGTAAACGTTCACTGATACGGCTGTAATAGGATTCTTCGTCTTCAATGATCTCAGCGAGCCGAAAATGGTACGGCCCGGTAATTTTCAGGATTTTGCTATGGGTATCGACGTTGATTTTCGTAACGCTGCCCTCTCGATTTTCAGCGGCCTCGATATCCTTATTTCTCCGGGAAGAGGTAACGGACACGGCCTGGGTAAACAGGTTCTTGATTTTCGAGCTTAGGTCCTCAACATCATGGGTGCCTGCCCTTATCCAAAAATGATCTTTCGGAAGAAGGGTATTATCTAACTGGATGTTTTCCGGCATTTTCAACTTTATGATTCCTGATTTGATGAGGCCTTCCGTTGAATCTTCAAGTAGGAGTTCCTTAAAGGGCAACCACTCGTTGTTAACCAGATATTCCCACCTAATGTCCGGTTTCTTTACCAAGGTATGTGGGTAAATTGCGGGCTCTAGATCAAAACCTATACTAATCGTATCTTGCATTCGTACCTGTTTGATCCCCAGATATAAACATCCTTTGAACCCTATCTGTGGCAAAAGAAAACGAGGTGATTTTATGGTGGCCGGAAAAACCTGTTCATGGCCAAAGGGATATAAATGCACCAGCTTGATATCGCTTCCGTCATCATCGCGCTTTCTTAGCATTATTTCTTTGGAAGTGTTGGTGTAGTTCACCTGTATTTGTTCTAAGATGGGAGTATAGGGCAGGTTGGGCAGGGGCAGCCTCTTTTTTGCGAACCAGCCTTTTTGTAGGGCGGTTTGAGCATAGATGTTCGCATATATGTGATGGCCAAATGCCATATCGGGATGGGTAAGAATAATATACAGGGGCGCATAAGGCTTGGTTGAAGATTCCTTGATTGTAGGCATGCTATTCCCAAAGAACAGGTTTTCCAGCTTAGGGCTTATCTTATTCGTACTAGCCAACATACCGGAATTACGATTTGTCGTAAAAAGTGGGAACGTTTCCTCTAGTTGATTAGGTTTGCTATCATCCAAATTCCTGGTTTGGCTTAAGGCCGCTCTAAAGGATTCGGTACGGATGTCACCTGGATATTCCCTGTAATGATTTTGCATGCCGTTAATACCCTGCGGCAGTCCGTTCCACTCCAAGGTAAGTTCGAGTTCCGTGAGGTTTCGTTGCAGTATAAGCGGATGTTCGATCCTTAGATAACTTCCCGGACGTGGTGCCGGCCCGAACGGTGTAAAGGGAACGGAGCTATCCAGTTCTCCGATGGAATTGGACAGCATTAAATCGGTTGCCCCGGAAACATGGGCGTTGATAACTATATCCTTGATCACCAATTTCTCTAGAAACCGATAAGGGTGGATGATGGCATAATTGTTCAGCAATATTTTGATACAGGGCCAGCGTGAGGAGAAATCGCCTTCGTGGATGTCATTGTTCAACGGTACCAATGATTCAACGCCTTCCAACAGGGCAAAAGAAATGTTCAATGCAGGTTTTTTATCCACCTCGGTGAGTTTGGCCTTGATACGATCGATTTTCTTCCAGCCTAATTCATCGGTAATAAAGAGCTGGAAAGCATCCCGGATGATGTCGCTCAACTTCAGTTGGTAGGCGTATTTTCCCCCTTTGCGCCCTGGGGAGCCTTCTTGCTGATTCCAATCCTGAAAGACAGCTATTGCCTCCTTGTAGGAGGTATGGGTAAGATTAAAGTCCAGTGAAATTCGTTGCCTACCTTTTGCAAGCAACAATGAAGGCGAGCTGACCATGATCCCCAGTTGGCTTAGGTTTACCTTTCTAGGGGCATCAGATTTGCTTAAAATGGCCTCTCCACAGACTGCAGGTAGTTCCGATGGCCCTTCTTGTGTACTTTGAAAATAATTCTTCCCGTTCCCCAAAAGCTGGGTGTCGTACAAAAGATGGAACTTAAATTCATCCCCCACATCCGTATTGCCGTACAACGAATAATCACTTCTGTACAATGTTCTGATGTCGGTAATGATCGCGTTATTTATCGGGGTGGGGGAGTCGGCTTCAAATATTTTTTCAACACCTCCGTCCAGTATAAAAGTAAAACGATCCCCTTTTTCGATCAATACATCTTCTACTCCCTGTTGCGGTTGCAGGGCCACAATGGCGGACTGCCGTTCCAGAAATTTTCGTTTCAGCTGTAGCAATTCCCCATAATAGTAATCCAAATGCTTTTTGGTAAGCGAATTCATATCCCGCTGTACAAATCCGAACAGTTCAAAAAAGGTAAGCAGCAGGCCTACTTGCGGGAAATGATTGGAGGACCCCAAAATCTCTTTCTCAAATTTTTTGGTTGCTTTTTCCTTTATAAAAACCAAATGGCCGAAAATCTTTTTATATAAAAACGTATCCGTTTCATGTGTACCGCCACTGGCCAAATCGTTTTTAATCGATTTTATAAGCATTTCCATTTCTTGAACTAGGGAGCCCCGATAGTTCGATTCTAATAAATACCGCATTCTCAATTCCAAAAAATCCAGCATTTCGGTGTTCATGACATCAAAGGGGGGGACTTGAACTTTGAATTTTTCCAGATCGCTATTGGCTATTTCCGCTATAATGAATGCGGAGTCCCGCCTAAAAAAGGATTGCCAGCCCTCTGTGATTACCTCCTTGTCCCAGCTATAAAATTTGATTTCCTCGGCATAATCCAAGGTTAATTGGATTCTATCGAGCAATGATCTTTCGTCGATCGAAACGTAATCGGCCCTAAGTGTTGGGTCCATTCTATTTTTTCTGCCCGTACCTTTGTTCATTTCGGTCGATGGTTAAATTGGCTTTCCATTACAGGTTGGTTCCCTCCTCTTTATAGAAGGGAATCACCATGTTGTTTCTGGTATTGGTAATGATTATCCCGTATTCGATGTGGACAAAAACATATCCTTTCTTTTGAGGATCGATTTGGGGGTCATTGGGTTCGATTTTAATGTTTATATCCTTTATCCTTGGTTCATAGAAAAGCAAAGCATCGTAGATGGCATCTTTGAGCATGCTCATGTAGGTCGCGTCGTTCGATTCGAATACGTATGATCGTATGTGACATCCAAATTCAGGAAACATGATGCGTTCCCCGGGAATCGTATTGATGATGATATAGATACTCTCCTCAATATCCTTTTCATCCTCGGCCATTTCTACCGTCCCCCGATTATGGTTAAAAGAAGGGGGGAAGGCCCAACCCCTGCCTAAGAATGATGTCCTTTCTTTGATTTTATTGTGTTCCATCGGTTTATCCTCCTATCATTACAGTGGGGCAGCCCATTACAATGCTACCACCATGGGAAGTAGTGTCTCCCATTCTGGCCGCAGGCTTGCCGCTTATCATTACGGTAGCCGAACCTTTAATTATCGAATCCGGTGGGCCGACGCAGACCAGGTTGTCGCCCATTACGGCCGCCGGTAGTTTTCCGATCATCACCGTAGGCGCGCCAGGGCCGACGACCGGACCGCCTACATGGGGAATAGGGGGTACGCCCGGTGTTACCATGGGGCAAACATGCATGTCTGTAAGTCTCGCTGCCGGTGGCATTTTGTTTGCTTTTAATTGATCATTACCATGGCCCCTTTGACCGTGGTCTGACCCGATGCTGAAATTTCTGCGGAGGCGTTTCCCTTCGCGGTAAAACTTGTTTTGGCACTGAGCTGAATATTGGTGCCATCGGCCTTGACATCGGAATTGGCTTTCAGTGCAATGCTTCCCGTTGCCGTGATGTCAACATCCCCCTTTGCTGAAAGTTTGATATCCTTAACACTCTCAATAGCCACTCCCGAATCATTTGACACAATCGTATTTCCCGTTATATCTTTCAGGGTGATGCATTTTTCCTTATCGTCCAGGGTAAAGGTGTTTCCCCCGGGGTTTCGAGTATCAGAACCTTATCTTCGTCGTCGAACCTGATACGGATTCCCGATTTGGAATGAATGGCCTTGAACTGATTTTTGCCATCGGGAATTTCCTTTGGTTTATTCTTTGCACTGTAAAGCGCCCCAGTAATTACCGGGAAGCGGGGGTCATTATTGATAAAGGCGACCAAGACTTCGTCATCTATTTCCGGAAAGAAAAAAAATCCGGCCTCGGCACTGGCATACGGCAGGGCCAGTCGTGCCCAAATACCATCGGACTGCCCATTGCCGGGCAGGGTCGGAAAATTGATCAGCACCCTATAGTTGCCATCGGGGTCTTCATCAATTTTTTTAACTTTGGCGATTTGCGTACCGCTCGCTGCCGGGATCAGGCCCGAGGCCGCAATATCGCCAACATCGGGCAAGGCCGATTGCCATTTGTGCGGGTACCCCACATAGACCGTTGTGAGCCATTCGCCATCCTTTACCTCATGAGCCACCTTTGAGATAAAGGCTTTTCCGTTAAACCGCTTGCTAAAGCCTGAAATTTCGATCATGTCACCGCACTGTATGTCGGAAGTGCCCGGCACGACAATACTACCTTGTATTTTACTGAGAACGGCCTTATTGGCAAGTACGTTCCCCCACGACTTTAACTCCCCTTCGGAAAGGGAAGTGGGCGAGAAATGGTTTGTGGCTCCGTTATGGGCGACACCTGATAATTTTTTGGCCGAAAGGTTTCCCTGCGAAAGACCATCGGACATTTTAACGGAAACCTCCCTTGGTTTTTGCTCTTTGTCGTCCCAAGCCGTTAGCCGGTAACTATCGGCTATCATTTCACTATCGAGGTCCAGATCGATATCGATGGCATATTGCGAGGTTTCGATTCGGAATTTCGCTGCCTCCCCAAAATCGATTTTTTTAATGGTGAGGGAATTGTTCTGGGTCAATACGACCATATTGTTCATTTCTGCCCGTATTACCACGAAATCCCAATCCCTACAATTGTACTGCATTAAGATGGGTACATCGATGGTAGATGTGGGTATTTTCAATGGCAGGCCATATTTTTTGGCCACCCTTTTAATGGCCGCATCGTCTTTTTCTTCCTGAAGGATGGTATTAAAACGACCATGGGTCATTTTAACCGCCTTATCCTTGCATTTGAAGACCAGTCGTGACCGACCGCCGTTCACCTTTAGGCGTTGTGATAGGATAATTCCTTTAAAGACGATTTCCCGTTTGCTACCATAGCCCAGTTTGATCTCTATGTCGTTTCCAGGAATAAAATCGCCCCCCTCGCTGTTGGCAAAGGGTTCGTTGACGGCCCCGATAGCACCCCCATCAACTATTTCAACAGTCGCAAAAGCGATCTTGTTGATCTCGCGCTGGACAAAAATTTCACAAACCTCTACCACATCTTTTATCTTGGCTCCGCCCACCAAAATTTCAAAATCCAGTATCCCTTCCTGTTCCTGTAAAATTTTTGCCATTTGCTTTTATGGTAAAGGGGGAAAGGAAATTTTCCGCCCGGGTTCCAAGTCCCTAAAATTCGTAAGCCCATTATGTTCTGCCACCATCAGGTAATGCAGGGTATCCCCATAGATTCTATAGCACATCAGCGGAAGGTTGTCCCCGTCCAACACGGTTCGGATATGGGTAAGATCCGATGAGTTCTTTTTTTCTTCCAAGGCCTTTCTCTTGGCACTGATCGATTTTACGATGACCGCCGTGACCTCGGCCCGTAAAGGAGAACCATCCATATGCAGCATGGTATAGTTCACGTTCCACGATTTCAACCGACCCTTAAAAAGGGATTGTGTGCCCCAATACACTCGCAAGTAATTGGGTTCATGGATATCCCCGTTGAATTTATATACCAGATCCCTTACCTTCTTGATCTGGTCATCCACCTTTTCCTTGGATGTGATGCCGGTACCGTCAAAAAACAAATTCATTTCAAAGAAACCCGGACCACCGCTCTTATACTTTTCCGTCTTGGCACTAGATCCGATGGTACTTGTCGAGCTATATTCTTGCTCGTTCGATACCTTGTACTTTTCAGGATTTACCAACACATCGTATTCCCCGACCTTCCCGGTGAAATCAGGATGCTTAAAGGCCACGATTTTCATTTTTGTCAATTTGCCCATATACATTTCATCTTATGGTACGGGTCTCCAATTTTCGCAATACACTTTCGTAGCACTCCCGCTTCAGCTCGTTCTTCATTTCGTCAAGGGATCGCCGCATAGCTTCTGCCTCCGCAAATGAGGTGGATTCGGAAGAATGATCGGAGGAGACGATTCCCTTAATGATCAGTTCTTTAATGATCAAGGTCATATTTTAATCCTTTTTAAAGTTTCGATATTTCAAGGTCAAGGTTTCAATGGCCAGCTGATTACTGGTACTGTTTAAGGTCGATAATTCCCAGGAAATCGGATAGGCCTGAATAACGGTCCATGAGGCCAAACTGCCCCCGTTGGCCCCTAAGAGCTGTAATTTGAGATCCTTGGGGTCGAACCTAAAATCTTCCAACGCATTCTTGCACCAACTTGTTAAATTCGAATTGTACAGTAAGCAGCGTTTCAATACCAGATTTTCGTACTTGGGCGGGGTAGGAAGGTGCAAGATATATTCGTTCTCGCCCCCTTCCTTTCGCTCTTCGGTGCCCAGGGTTACCTTTAAACCGGAAACTTCTTGAAAACTACTGTCCATATCGGGAAAACCGACAAATTTTATCGCAAAATAAAATGCGGTCGGGGGCGAATAGTCGGCTTTATAGAAATTGGTATATGCCATACGTATTACCCATTGGCTATGGTCAGTCCCTCATGCGCTATCTCTATGCTTTCCACCGCCACCTCGCTGCCGTCGGACTTTAGGTCGGTAGAGCTGATCTTGGTCGGCCATGCGTTGTTGAGGGTCCAGGTCATGGTCGGATTGCCTCCTTCGTCCAAAAGTTTGATGACCACGTTCTGGCGTTCTATAGTATTCATTTTAATTTTAATGTACCAGTCCCAAAAAGCATTGTCTTTTGCAAATACGCCTTTCTTCATGGTAACATTGCTGTTTTTGACTAGTCCGGGCATGCTGATTTCTGAAAATACGGGACTGTTACCATGCCTGTAGTTGATGGGCTGTGCCTCAATGTCCAATCCACTCACCTCCTGGAAAGGTATGTTGGTGGTACTTCCCCAATCCACCATGAAATAGAATTTGGGTAGCGGCCAGTTTTGATCTTGTTTTTCTCCTGCCATGATTTACTATCTTTAAAGGTTTATAAATTATTGTGTTACGATTTCTGCATTTGCTGTTGGAAGGTGACCACGATAAATTCGGCCGGCCTGACAATGGCCAATTTCACGGAAACCAACATTTTTCCCGCCAATATGTCAACAGCGGTCATGGTACTGCCAAGGCCTATTTGCACGTCAAAGGCATCTTCGGGGGAGGCTCCCGCCAAGGCACCCTGCTTCCATTTTTCGGTAAGGAAGTTGACGATCATACTTTTCACGGTCACCCAGGTGTTGGCATCGTTGGGTTCGAAAACATAGGCCCTCAAAGCGAGTTTGATAGACTGTTCCAACATGATTATGGTACGTCTCACGTTGATATACTGCCAATCTAAACTGTTGCCGTCCAAAGTTCTGCCCCCCCAGACCAAGGTACCGATGCCCGGGAAGGTTCGAATGGCGTTTATGGATTTTCCGGATAAGGCATCTACATTTAGGCTCTCCTGTTCCTCATGGGTGATATTTACAGAGGGCTTTATTACGCTACTTACACTGATGTTAGCAGGTGATTTCCATACGCCCCTACTATTGTCAACGGTCGTATAGATACCCGCCATGGCCGCGGAAGGCGGCAATAGGTTTCTAACTTCTATAATCTTGTCTAGGATATTGGAGTAGGTCGGGCTGGTGGCAACCAATCCCAAATGATAGTTTTTGTTTTTGTTTTGAATGAAACCGGCCAGTAAATGGGAGACTTCTTCCAAACTATCGGCCTGATCATCATCCTTTAAAGCAGCCTTGACCGCGTCGACCGATTTTTTATTGTCCTTGACTTCTGCATCTGTAAGCGGCTTGTCCGAATTTGCCGCTATTTTTGGTTCGTTTAAGGCCTTCACGGCAGTATCTGCATCGAATTTACGCTTGGCCGTTTTATATTCCGCGTCACTGGCCTCCCAGGCTGCCGTCGCTTCGGCATGTGCTGCTTTTTGATCTTCCGTAGCATTGTCAGCCAGTACAGGCTGCGTGGGCTCTTTCCCGGGATCGTTGCTATTTTCGGCCCTTGCTTTGTCTTTCTCCAAGGCCGCTACGAAAGCGCTTGGCTTTTCTTCCCATAAGGCATCGACCATGGCATCACGGTCTTTTGGGAATTTGCTTACCAAATCTTTTGCCTCTTTTTCGGGCAGTACTTTTTCCAGATCGGCATCGGGTAAATTTTCGAAAGTGACTTCGCCGTTCTGTACCACATTGGTGTGGAGCCAAGGGTAATAGGCCGCCGCATAATTTAAAAATTCGGTGCCGATCTTGCCCCTGAAGGTTTGTATTACATCGTCTTCCCTATAGTTTTTATAACCTTCGAACACATCTAGGATGGAAACTCTACTTTGCATCGTCCAGCATTGTCGGAGCATCTCGGTATAAATCCCATAGCAGGTTTCCAAAGGTAAATTGACCGCATCGGGTATGAGGAGCATGGTAGGTTCCTGTTCCTTGACAAGGGTTTCTAAACCGTTTAAAATTTCATCCTTATTTAGGGTCATTTCACTTTGCTCTTCGAACGTTCCCACTGATACGATATAGCAGGTGCTTCCCCCGTTGGCATAGAACAGCCGGATACTGTCATAGAAAAACAATGCTTGGGTCGGTTTATACCCAACGGCCCACTTCTTTTGGGCTATGGTAAGGGTATGCCGCGACGAGTCAGTTGCCGCGCTAAGGTCGAAGCTGGGGTCGTTGCCTTCCCCAAAGAGTTCGACATACTCTTTTAAAGAAGTGATCCGGGTCGGTTGATTTAATAAGGATTTACCTTTTCTTGATGCCTTTTGCGTGTACCCGATAAACGCAGGTATCGCGGTTGCCACTTCTACCACGGAGCCTGGAAAGGCATTTTTTTCTTCGATGTAAACCCCGGGAGTCATTAAATTTTGTGCCATAATTTTTCGTGATTAACTATTTAAATATATATATGTGAATTCATGGATTCCTCGGATGATGCGTCTCCTCGATACAATTGTTCGGGGCTAGCCCGCGGCAAGGATTTGAGTATCACTTTGCCCTTCTTTAATTCTGGGTCGAACTGATCGACCAATTGAAAGCGGTCTTCGGAAAAATCAGCGAGGGCGATTTTGTCCTTTGATGTGAATACCAGTGCCTCGGCATCCTGAACCCGTTCTTTTTCGGGGGGATTAAAAACCTGTTGCTTGGTCTGGTCAATAATGCTTAGGTGGTCAAATGCCCTAAAGACCGGATCTAGTAGAAAATACTTCCAAATGGTCCGTTTCGAATCGAAATTCACACGATATTCCAGTTGTCCGTTTTGGGTGAACTGCTCAAACAGGGCCCCCGCATAGATTTCGATAAGCCCTAAGGGTTTTTTCCAAACGGATTTGGGATAATAATAAAATCGCTCTACTTCCTTGCCATCGGCAAATACAAGTATAAGACCTTGGGTGCCGTTTTGGATTACGAAACTCTCAGGATGGTTGGGAGATGGCATGATGTTACCTTCTGGAAGAGCGTTCCCGAAAATATCCTTGAATCGATATTTCTTATCCGGACTGAAAGTAATCGGGGCAATTTTACCAAAACTTAATGACACTACTTGATGGGCCCCAACATAATCCTCTTTGTGCAAGCGCCCGGCGGCACCTTCCGCAGGGGACACGACCCCCAAATTATTAAAATATAATAGGGTATCCGCTGGCCTATACGAACCTAGTTCCGTATAATTTATAAAGTAGGAGTCTTTCCAGTCTAAGAGTAAACGTATGGGAGTCTTGTGGTTTTCTCCCTTGAGCAATCCAGGATCGGATGCCAAGAGATGCACCCCTCCCGAGAATGATTTTAGTATAATACCAAGGTTTCTAAGCCTTAAGATAGATTCTTGATCACAAGAAACCTGTAGCGACCGAAATTGGCCGTCACTAAAGTAACGGTGTTGAAAAGCTATCGTTAATAGGTATTGGTATACCTGCCCCATGATAGGAATTAGGTTTGGTTAAATCGGTTTACTACAACGGGGGAATTCTACTAAATGCTAATCTCTTTCAACTATGACTTTCGGTTTCCATAATCGGAGGAACTATTCTCGTTACAGTGGCATCACGGAATACCAATATGCCTACCTTGTACACCACCGACGGCATTAATTTACCGCCGACGGCGGACCATAATTGACTCAACTCATTATAATCCAATTTACAAAGTTCAAAAGTCAATCGGTCTATAGTATCTTTTTTCTCCTCAGAAGGATCAAGCGCTATTTTTTTATGGGCTTGAAAAAAACGTATTAGAGATGAGAGGTACGTTAACCCCTCTATATAATTCTTTTCAATAAAATTAGCACAGAACATAATCTGTAAATTCAGGTGCAATGGAGCCCGTTTCTGTGCAAAAGTACCCTGGCCCGGGGATACGGAGCGATTCAACGTATTTTTTAAGGATGTTTCTTCACTAAGGCCGACAAGAAAAAGCACCACATTTCCGTCCGTTTTTTTGGCCACTGAACCATCGGCATTAACGAGGTTGGAAAGCACGACCTGGACACTCGATTTTGGAAATTCATTTTTCCAATGTTGGTTCAATCTCTCCTTGATATACGCCAGTGCCGTATGAATCATGAATGCATTTTCTTAAATCAATAAATATGGGCAATCGCTTTAAGGGGGGGAGAAAAAGCGTATGAGAATTAGCAGTCTAAATATTACATTAAAGATAGTTATTTTTATTAAACAAAATAATTTTATGAGAAATTAACGGAAATTTTATTTTTTTTTACTTGATTATCAAATAATTAAGTAGATAAATTTCTTTAATCTATTACAGAATACTCTTTCCTTCCTTAATCTTTTCTATTTCGAGTCCGGCTTCTATATCCTTAAGGTGTATCACTTTATCCATTCTCCCCATACATTTAAGGATACTGTAGTGAAGGATATTGATTATCGAAGCTGCCGTCAGTTCATATTGCTCGGCCAAGTTTTCTACATCTATGGCCTCTTCATATTCGAATTCCGAGGTTTTTGATTGCTGCCAAAGAATATATCTGTGGTGGGCATCGGGAATATCAAAATCGAGTACGAGTTGAAATCTTCTGAAAAAAGCTTCATCAATATTCTTTTTGAAGTTGGAACATAAGATTACGAGTCCGTCAAAATCTTCCATGCGCTGTAATAAAAAAGATACTTCTTGGTTCGCATAACGGTCATGGGCATCGGAGGTATTGCTCCGTTTGCCGAACAGCGCATCGGCTTCATCAAAAAAGAGGATCCAATCCTTATTTTCGGCCATGTCGAACACCTTGGAAAGGTTTTTTTCGGTCTCCCCAATAAACTTGGAAACCACCATGGATAAGTCCACCCGATAGACATCCATCTTGCAGGATTTGCCAAGTAGGGTAGCGGTAAGTGTTTTTCCGGTGCCGGGAGGCCCAGTAAACAGGACTTTAAATCCCGGTTTTATTCTTTTGCCGAATTCATGGTCGTTTTTTAATCGCTTTCCATGTCGGATATAATCTTTGATTTCTTCGAGTCCGTTTAAGACAGGTTCTTTGATGACCAGGTCTTCCCACCCCTGTGACGTAGTGATGCGTTTGGCGGGGAAATGGGGACTAAAATCAGGTTTGAACTCGTTACCGGTCGTCAATAGGGAAAGGTACTCCCGAGTTATCCGTAACAAACCATAGAGAAGGGGTTCAATAGGGGAGGTGTGATGTAGCGAAAGCATACCTTCTTGATGGAAAAAGTGGTCATCTTTGAATAATCGCAATAGGGCAAAGCGTTTTTCCAAATCTCCACCGGTCAATAGGAATGCCGCGGTCTCCCCGGTAGGTAGATACCCTTTGTGCTTATCATACCGCACACCCCCAAACTCCGTAAAGGAAATGTCAAAGAGTTCGTTTTTCGTATGCAGGATATCGAGTAACGAGGGTTTTATATGGGGAATTAATGCCAAGATCAACACCAGCCTTTCGGACGTTCCCATTTGATGTTTGTGTATCAGTTGGGCATAGGGAGAGTTTTGGTCCTCGAGGGAGGGCGGCAACAGTTCGTCCATAGCTGCTTCCGGTACGGATTGCTCGAAGGTTATCTTGCCTCGGAGAAGGAGGAGTTGTTGGAACCAGTGGAGTTCTTGGGTGAGGGATGGGGCGTTGGTCGGATTGGGTTTCATTATAAGCGGTTACAGGTCTTTCTCTATGTGATGTATGAAAAGCATTTAACTTAGTACTGAATAAATAGGATACATTTGAACAACACTATTAAACTCCGCCCTTTTCAATAACACTTATTCTACTATTAAAATTGATACTGGTTGGGTCATCACCTTCGATGCGTCCTTTTCGGAGAATCAAATCATGACCATCTTTCAAGCCCTTGGCAAAGGATTTCATAATTGCTTTTAAATGCGATTCCAATTTCTCCGCTACAAGAGCCTGTTGCTGTTCGGTGCCAACGAACGGAGATTCTTCATCGTCATTTGTAACACCTTCTACGAGTTCCTGAGTTATAGACCTTCCCTGGAAAGCCTTATCCATAAGAGGACTCCAAGCCTCGAAAGCAAGTTTATCGAAATCCTTTTTAATAAATGCGGCCTGTGCAGGATACGATGCCCATTGGAGTAATGAAACTTCAGTATTAGTAATCGCCAATGGGGCGCCTTGTTCCATATTATCGATGGCGAATATAGTTTGGTCCCCAAGGTTGATTATAAAGTTATCAAGATTGGGTTTGACGATGAGCCGATCGCCATTTCCGGCAACAATATCTGCAGCTGTAAGTCGTCCTAAGGCCTCGACAAAACTAGGGTTCTTGGTGAGCAGTTTCAGTGGACTGGTGTCCTTAACTTTGGATTTGTCCGACCTACCGTGCCGTCGATCCTCGGGGGCTTTTATGTGGTTATCCGCTTCTTTAACCATCAGCGCCGCAAGGGATTCGGCAGGTTGAGCGGCCGCTTCTTGGATCATGGTGGTACCTGCCGCAATTTTACCTAGCAGATCCGTTGTTCGGGCTTGCTGTTCAACATTTCCTTGAAGTCCGGCATTTATTCTGGCGCTGGCAGCTAGTATGCCCTGAACATCGTTAGCGTCGGCAATTCGGATTTTAAGACCCTTAATTTGCCAACCATCTATTGATCTCAATCCTTTACTTTCTCTTATCCGTCCCGCTAGTGCCGAATGTAAATAGGCAGCGATTTTTTCATCTTCTGCTTCCACATTGGGTTTGACTACAAGCGGGCCATTGCCATCATCGACAAATAATACGCCACCCGCACCGGCTGAACTAGCCTTGATACTGGTAACATTATCCCAATTAGTAGCGTTTAGGGTCAAACATTGAAGCGGTGCGGAAGCATTACTTTCAGAACTTTTTCTAACCTGGTTAATGGGCCCGTTTATTCCAATCTCCGTATGGTTTGAAACAAAATGGGAGGCATTATTAACAAAATTTAAGGCCCTGCTCCCCATCACGTCTGCTTCGTTTTCCAACCCTGCATCATCGTTGATCTTCACATTGCCCTTCATCTGCTTTGTCGGTTTGACCCGTCCCTGCTTTTGCTGTACCACATGCCAAGCTTCATGGGGCAAGTGTTTTTCCTGCCCGGGACCTAAATGGATATCGGTGCCCTGTGCATAGGCATGGGCATTGAGTTGGGCCGGTCGATTAGAGTTGTAATGTACCTTTACATCATCCATGGTATAACCCGAGAGGCTTTCGATACCAGATTTAAGGGCATCGGGCAGACCGGTATTGTTTTCCGTTCGGCCAGACTCAGGGCCGGTTTTTTTCTGAAGAGGCAACACCTTCATTTGTAATTCCTCTTTCTCAAGTTCCTGTCTCTGTGTTGTATTGAACTTACCCTGCAACAATTCCTCTTCTTCCAAATCGGACTTTTGTTGCACGGGCAACATATGGGCGGCATCCTTATTTGCCATTTGATGCAGCTTTCGTTGTAGGAGGGTTTCGGGTCTGTGGTCAATGAATCGGGAACCGGCTTTAGAAGTATTTTGGCTTGCGGAAGCATCCTGTGAACGGATACCGCTTTTCTCCCCGGTAGTGATAAAGGCCTTGGTCATTGTAAATCGAAATGTGGTTTGGCGATAAGACCACGGGGGGAGATAACATAGTCTAGATTGCTAAAGATACTAAATAGATGGACATCTTGTAGCCTTTCGACCGATTTGGTAAATATTTTAAAGTAGGCCTATAGTATGATTCCGATGCAACTTGTCCATTTTACCTGTATCTTGTAACCCATATTTTACAGTTGCTTTCGAAATTCACCAACCCACCGCCATGAAACCAATGAAAAAATCGACCCTTTGGGTTATTTCCATAGTTTTCTCTTTAATCGCGATTTTTTTCATTGCCAGAGAGTGGTACCTGACCAATACCGAAATGGATATTCATGAAAAGGAAAACGATTCCGTTAAGGTCGTGCACGACCAGGACCAATTGGATACCTATTTTAAGTCGTGGAAGGGTCGGGACAATAAATCGATTACGGCCTACAAGGTACCTACGGGATTTTTTATTCAATCGATTGCGTTTCAGTCGCCTAACGAAGTTAATCTCACGGGTATTATTTGGCAAAGAATACCCCTAAAGGTTAATGATTCGATTATGGGTTTCGATTTCCCAGAGCAGGTAAACTCGAATAATACCGTTATTAAAGAGCTATATAATTATGAACAGGAAGACTCGAGATTAAGGGGCTGGTATTTTGATACTACCGTACGACAGGTATTCGACTATACCAAATATCCGTTTGATTATATTACCGCGTGGTTGCGGCTTTGGCCCGAGAATTTTAACAATGACGATCAAATTCTTTTTGTACCGGATTTCAACGCATACAAAGCGACTGGAGACATATTTGGTCTCGATGCGGATATAGTTTACGGGGAGTGGGACATTACGGAAACCTTCTTCAGCTACCACGATAACTCATACAGTACCAATTTTGGGTACACCGAAGATTCCATTGATGACACCTATCATGAGTTTTACATCAATTTAGGATTGAAAAGAGATATCATCGATGCCATTATATTAAACCTTATTCCCCTCTTTGTAGTCGCCTTGCTTCTCTTTGCACAAATGATGACCGTAACCAACGATAAGAAATTGAACGATAAGTTCGGGTTTAACACTAGTGGTGCTTTAGCAACCGCTTCAGCGCTGTTCTTTATTGTATTATTGGCCCATATTCAGGTAAGACAGCAATTTCTTGATTCACCGTTGGTGTATATCGAATATTTCTATCTTATAATGTATCTCGCTATTCTGTTATGCGCCCTGAACGCCTACGCATTTTCCATTAGCGAAAAAAAACGCTTCAATCTTGTTATGTATAGGGATAATCTGATTCCCAAACTGGCTTTCTGGCCCTTGTTGCTCTGGATGATGGCTTTGGCGACCTTTTTCTTTCTTTGATGGTGACAGGGAATGAGGATGAATAAATTTATCGCGCGATTGGGGTTTGATGGGGATTTAGCCGCGTGAGATGTCGAAAAATATCCAACACTTACTCGTGCAATACCAAAAAAGGCACTTTAATGTAGTAACTGATTTTCTCGACATCGGGCCTGAACAATATCCGTTCGAAGAAGTTGAGGTTTTTGGCTACCATGGCGATCATATCGATATCCCTGCTTTCTGTAAAGGCTTGCACGGCCGCTTCAAGTTTGTTGCCGGAGAGTGTATGGAAACTATGATCGATATCTACCAGATAATTATCTAAAAATTCTTTGTTTTTTTGCTGCCCATCGTTCAGTTCCCTTTCATTTTTTGCAAGGTGCAAGATTTGGATATCGGCCTGGTTCATAGTGGCTATTTCTATAAGGGTGTCCAACACCTGCATGTCGTAGCCGATCTGAAAATCGGTAGGAAAGGCAATTTCCCTGAGATTGGAATACTGCGCCTTTTCCGGAACGGCCAACAAAGGACATTTTACTTTCGTGATGACGTCGCCGGTGTTACTACCGATCGTAACCTTTTTCAATCCCGTGGCCCCCTTGGTTCCCATGATGATCAGGTCGATTTTGTGGATTTCCGATTCCCTTTTTACCGCATCGGTAAAAAAATCGTAGAAGGCTTTGGGAACAAAGGTGTGCTCGGTATTGCGGGGAATTTCTTTTTCGATGCGGTCCACCCATTGGCGAAGGTTCTTTTGGCTTTCCTTCAAAATGATTTTCCTAAAGTTACCCCCAGCTTTGCGCACGGTGGTGCCCGCCCCGGAGTACGGGGGTATCGGATTGACGTGCATGAGGTAAAACGTACACTTGGTTTTTTTAAACATTTTTAGGCCGTAGATAACCGCGTTCCACGCGTTCTCGGAAAAATCGGTAGGTATCAATATACGCTTCATTCCAGTTTACTTTAGTTAATGCCATAAAATTACATTATCAGGCCCGGGCTTAATATGACCAAGGTCATGTTAAAAAGAAAAATATCAATCCGGTCTTGTAGCTTTTGAGCAGCCTGAAGGCAATGTTTATGAATATATTGACGCGTTTAGAAAGAAAATCCTCCAAGATACTGCTAAGAGGTCGAGCGGCGCCTTTGAGCCAGATACTTTTGCCTACGTCCAAGGCTTGACCAGACCTTTTCCGTGCGCCCTTATCCGTCTTAGGACAGAAGCTCTTCGGGTCAAAAATGTATATTTCGTGGAGCAATTGGTCAAGATTTCGGCTAGAGGGACCATTTTCCGCTTCGCAATCATGCGTTATCATGCGTTCGCTCACGTCGCTCTATAAAAAAAGAAGTAATCTTCACATAATGTCGCTAACAGTATCAAGTTCAACAAAAGAGTACCGTTCTCTTAGTAGTTGTTCAACCGTACGCTACAGCTCTTACCAATTTATCGCCTTGCCATTTTTCAATAGCTCTTTTAATCATGATCTCCCATCTGCACAAACCCGGCAGTTTTAGCCTAATAGGTCCGTTTGGCAAAATCCGGAGATTTTTTTTAAGAAAGTGTTGCAGTAGGGGATGGGATTATCAGGAAGCGGTCTTACTAGGCTTCTGGGAGGACTAAAAAGGGAAGATCGATATGCGAAATCATCTTCTCCACCACGGGCTCCCGCAACATTTTCTCTAGAATACCATGTTCGTTATGGACCATGCACAACATCGCCATATCCGATTTTCCCAAAAACAGCTGTAAAATCTTTGTTTTACTTATGAAATTTGGTATTCTTTCAACGGAACATGCCAAAGGATCAAAATAGGTCAAGAGATGATCAAGATTGGATTTTTGGTGCTCCCCCAACTTCTCCTCTTCGTCGATATGTACTATCCGGATGGGCATGTTGGTAAGTATCGCGAGGGAACGGAGAGGGGCAAAATTTAGGGTGTTATAAGTCCGCTTTAAGTCGGATGCGAAAGCTATTTCCCCGCCGGAAGCGAGTTTGGCATTTTTGGGTACAGTAAGTATCGGACATTTCTTTATGTTTTTTAGGGTATTGACGGTGTTGCTTCCCAAAAATGCAGGAATGCTACTTTTCTCCCCTTTGTTCCCCAAAACTATTAGGTCAATATCCAATTCGTCGATGAGCGAATGCACGGCGGGTATTAGCTCTTTTCGCTTGGAAATCAGCTTATAGCTATGTCCTGAACCTATATTTTCCCTTTTTATTTTCTCAAGCACCTTGTCCAGACGGGCCTGGGATGCCTTCTTTAATTCGTCGGATGGCTTGTGGTTCTTTTGGAGGGATTTGCTTTTAAAGCCCTTACCTCCTCCATAAACGTTTAACAAATGAAAGGTACACTCTTTATCTTTTAAAAGTGTGCTTGCATAGCGAAGGGCATGGAAGGCATTTTTTGAAAAATCCGTAGGTACTAAAATATTCTTCATGGTAATTGTCTTAGAATCTGTTATGAAATGACCTGCCTTTTTCTACTAGTTCTTTTGCTAGCCAATCACGTAAAATACTCGCCTTAACTAATGCAATGTCTGCGTTTATTAGCTTGTGGACGAATCGAATATCTGTCTATGATCTAGTCACTAATAATCGAAACCGATTTTGAGTTTGATAAGGAATGACAAACGAACTCTTAGCCTGCGGGGATCGATTTAACGCCCCTCCCAAATCAATGCCGCTGCCCCACAAATGGCTGCCGTCTTGCCCTCCATACCGGACGTAAGGATTTTTACTTTGCCCTTGTAGACTTCCAGTAAATAACTCTCAAAATACGAGCGGAGCGGATCCATCAACCATTTACCACTATTGACAAGCCCACCCATCAAAAAAAAGGCTTCGGGCTGGGTAAAGGCGGTAAAGTTGGCTAGGGCCAAAGCCATGATATTGGCAGTATAATCGAAAGCTTTGAGGGCTATCTGATCGCCTTCTACGGCGGCCCTGGTAATATCCTCGCCATGTAGGTCGTTGTAGGCAATATCACGAAACCGGCTCTCGTCCATATATTTGGACATCAAGTAAAGTATAGTCCGTTTTAGTCCCGTAGCGGACACGTAGGCCTCGAGGCCCCCCTTCACATTGAGTCCGGTTCTTCTGCCGTCGCCCAAGGTCATGTCCACGTGACCCAATTCGCCGGCAAAGCCGTCGTAACCTTCGATGAGTTTTCCATTGGCGACGATGCCCGCGCCAAAACCGGTGCCCAAAGTAATGACGATAAAGTCTTTCATCTCCTTAGCGTTGCCGAAGAGCATTTCGCCCAGGGCGGCCGCACTGGCATCGTTCATGATTCTCATCGGCAGGTCCATCCGTTGCTTCAGTTTTTTCAAAACAGGTACCGATCCCTTCCATCGTAGGTTGGCTGCGTTTTCGATGGTCCCTTTGCGGCTAGAGGCGTTGGGCGCACCAATACCGCACCCTATTAAATTTACCGGGAATTCGAATTGGGAAGTAAGAGTTTCGATGCTACTGTTGATTTTATCCAAATAATTGTCGAAATTCTCGTAATCCCCCGTTCTGAAAAACAGTTTTACATGGCATGTGCCCGTTTGGTCCACCAGACCGATTTTGGTCTTGGTACCGCCGATGTCTATTCCTGCCACTACATTCATTTCCCGTTGGTTTAAAGGGTCAAGTTAACCTAAATATTTTTTTGATCCATTCTTGTTTCCGGCATTTCGGCCTTAACTTAAAACGGCGGTTTTTCGAAAATCAATGATATCACATCATTTTCTACCCACACATGATCTTTATCATATTTTGTCCGACAGTTAGCACTTAGTTTTGGACAAATTTTTTAAAACAGCCAAAAATATGGACAAAATATCCACTATACTTGTACCCTTCGATTTTTCCGACAGTGCCAAACGCGCGTTGGATTATGCCGTGGACTTTGTGGGCCGTGATGACGATATTCAAATCCTACTGGCCCATATTTCAGGACATGGCAATTTTAAATTGCTGCCCGAAAATTTCCCTGAATTGGTTAAAAAATACAAGCCCTTACTTAAAAATAAATTGGATTGGACCATCCAGGGCGGCACCTTGACCGAAGCCCTTCTGAACATCCAGAAAACATATAAGATAGACCTAGTGATCATGGGTACTTCGGGCAGCGATAAGGACGGGAAAGGGACGAATACCTCGGCACTTGTTCGGAAGGCGGATTGCCCCGTGCTGGTAGTGCCAAAGGGGCATGGCGATTTTCAAATAAAACGTATAGCCCTGGTATTGGGAAGAAAGGAAATTGATGATACGGAATGTCTGGGAACCTTGCTGGAATTTGCCCGCAGATTCAATGCCCAGATACATGTGCTGACCGTAGAAAATGAGTCGGGACCCTATGGCTATTCGAAAGAAGAGGAAAAGAACGAGAACACCATCGAATATTATTTCGAAAATTTTTATGCGGAACGGGTCTTTATCAAAAACGATGACCTGGTCGATGGTATCATGACCTTTGCCTCGAAGCGCGACCTTGATCTTATTGCCATACTGCCCCGAAACCATACGAAACATACCGCACCTTCGGAAGGACAGTTGACGCAGATGCTGGCCCTACATTCAAAAGTGCCGGTGCTGGCCATTGATTAAATGGTTTGCGAATGAATAGATGCCTAGCGACCCTACAAGTACGGTCAGAATAAAAAAATAACTATGGAAGAAACACTATCAAGAAAACCGAAAAACAACGACCTTATCAAGTACGGGTTGAAACATGTTACCGCCCATTGGAATTTAGCTGGTGAAACCCTTCAACAACTAACCGTAGAACAGGGCATGGGCACCGAAACCGAAAACGGGACGCTCTGTATAAATACCGGAAAATTTACTGGACGCTCGCCTAAGGACAGGTTTCTGGTCAAGGACGACTACACCGAAGAGAAGGTCTGGTGGGGGAGGACCAACAAACCCATTTCTCCCGATAACTTCCAAAAACTGTACGATCAGATCACCCACTACCTATCAGGCAACGAGGTGTATGTACGCGATGCCTATGTGTGCGCCGATCCCGAGTATCGGATGAATGTGCGAACCATAACCGAATATCCATGGTCCAATTTTTTTGTTAAGAACATGTTTCTGCGGTTAGGGGAGAATGAACTGGAGGATTTCAAGGAGGAATGGCTGGTGCTCTGTGCCCCGGGCTACACGACCGAAGATCCGGAGTCTTTTGGGATCCGTGCGGGCAATTTCTCCATCCTTAATTTTACCAAGAAAATCGCCCTTGTCGCGGGATCGGCCTATACCGGGGAAATAAAAAAAGGCATTTTCTCGGCCCTGAACCTTATACTTCCCACCGAGAGGAACGTATTGCCGATGCACTGCTCAGCCAATGTGGGGGAAAAAGGAGATACGGCCATTTTCTTCGGACTTTCAGGTACAGGAAAAACCACCCTGTCAGCCGATCCGGACCGCAAGCTGATCGGCGACGATGAGCATGGATGGACAGCCGACAATACCATCTTCAATTTCGAGGGCGGGTGCTATGCCAAGATCATCGACCTAAACGAAGAGAACGAACCGGATATCTATCGGGCCATCCGTCCCGGTGCCCTACTAGAAAACATCGTTTTCAAGGATGGCACGAAGGAAGTGGACTATACCGATACTTCCATTACACAGAATACCCGGGTCAGCTATCCGATCGAGCATATCGATAACATTCAGGTGCCTTCGTACGCCAAAAACCCGAAGAACATCTTCTTTTTGACCTGTGATGCCTTTGGGGTACTGCCGCCGGTATCGAAATTGACGCCCGGCCAGGCCGCCTATCACTTTATTTCGGGCTATACCGCCAAGGTCGCCGGTACCGAGACAGGCATCAACGAACCCGTGCCCTCGTTCTCGGCCTGTTTTGGGGAACCTTTTATGCCCTTGCATCCCACCGTCTATGCCGAAATGCTAAGCAAAAAAATGAAGGATGCGGGGGTCAACGTTTGGCTGATCAATACCGGTTGGACAGGTGGACCTTACGGTGTTGGTTCCCGTATAAAACTAAAATATACCCGGGCGATGATATCTTCGATCTTGGAGGGCGAGCTTGAAAAGGTGGATTATGAAGAGCATCCTATTTTTGGCCTGCACATGCCCAAATACTGCAAAGACGTGCCCACGGAAATGCTTGACCCCATGAACACCTGGCTGCAAAAAGGGGCCTATGTGAGTAAAGCTATCCAACTGGCACATTCCTTCCACCTGAACTTTGACAAGTTTATCAACCAAGCCTCCGATGAGATTATGCATGGCGCGCCCCTGATCGATGCGCACCAGATCTTGGACCATCATCTATAAAATGGATACCACACACCTACTAGATACCAAAATTCCGCCCGACCCTTATATCGCACCTCCTTTTAAAAATGGGGGTATGGGATACCTTGTTCGTATGATGGTACAAGGCGGTAATTCCTGGAAGGGACTGAAAATCCAGAAGTAATTTGGCAATAGGCACAGAGTGGATCGAAGAACCGAAACCGCCCACGGTAACCACAATTCCGGCCAGAACGGCAAGGATGAGAAGAATGGGCAGGTAGGGTTCCGGCATTCCGTTTGAAAACTAGAACGGGAAACCCAGGGTTTCCGCGTAAGTGCGATAATGATATTTGTCAGTACAACGGGAAGCTCTAGGTCGAACCGTATGCAAAATATCGTTGGGGAAGGTATTCTGTACCCCAATTCGGGCACAACCTGATAATTATCATATTTCTCCCGATAAGAGCGCAGTATTTTCGTAAGATATAAATGAAAACCATGTGCAATCTAATCCAAAAGTACAACGTTGCAGGTCCACGCTACACCAGTTACCCCACTGTTCCATATTGGGATATGGATACTTTTTCAGGGGGTAAATGGGAAGAAAGCATCCGGCGGAGTTTTTCCGAGAGCAACGCTTCCGAAGGTATCAGCCTTTACATCCATTTGCCTTTTTGCGAAAGCCTCTGCACTTTCTGCGGATGCCATAAGCGCATTACCAAACGGCACGAGCTAGAGACACCCTATATCGAATCCGTTTTAAGGGAATGGAAATTGTACTGTAACCTTTTTTCTTCAAGGCCGCGCATTAAAGAACTGCATTTGGGCGGTGGTACCCCTACTTTTTTCTCCCCCGAAAACTTACGGTACCTGATCAACGGAATTTTCAGAAAGGCCGATAAGGTCTTAAACCCTGAATTTAGTTTTGAGGGCCATCCCAATAATACCACCCGTGAGCACTTACAGGCTTTGTACGATTTAGGTTTTAGAAGGGTCAGTTTTGGGGTGCAGGATTATAATGAGACCGTACAAACAGCCATCCACAGAATACAGCCATTCGAAAACGTCAAGCGGGCGACCGAAACGGCGCGGGAGATCGGATATACTTCTGTGAGCCATGATATTATCTTTGGATTGCCGCACCAGACTTTGGAACATGTTGAGGAGACCATCACAAAGACCGAACAACTGATGCCCGACCGTATTGCTTTCTACGGCTACGCCCATGTGCCTTGGTTAAAAGGAAACGGACAAAGGGGCTACAGGGACGAAGACCTGCCCCAAGGGGAAGAAAAACGGGAACAATATGAGGAAGGTAAAAAGCGTCTGGGCGAAGCGGGCTATGCGGAAATTGGCATGGACCATTTTGCATTGCCTTCCGACAGCCTGTATCAAGCTATGCAAGCAGGTGCCGTGCACCGGAACTTCATGGGCTATACGGCATCGAAGACCCAAATGATGGTCGGCCTGGGCGCATCGAGCATTAGCGATAGCTGGTACGGTTTTGCGCAGAACGTCAAGAGCTTAGAGGAATATGCCCATCTGGTGGAAAATGATGTTATCCCCATTTATCGGGGCCATATTCTGACCGAAGAGGACCGGATTGTACGAAAACATATCCTAAACCTGATGTGCGGATTTCAGACCTCTTGGGCAGATGACGCTATGTGTTTTGAAGACCTGTCCCGAATCATCGACGGCCTCTGGGAAATGGAAGCGGACGGTCTTTTGGACATAGGAATGCACGACATCAAAATCACCGAAAAGGGAAGACCATTTGTCCGCAATATCTGTATGGCCTTCGATGTGCGGTTGCACAGGAAAGCACCGGAAACAAGATTGTTTTCGATGACGGTTTAGGGAAAAAAGTCTAGCGGTTTATGGGTTAAGTATCGTATCAAATCCGATTTATAACATGGTATTTTTGGCCCTTAGTTCCAATTTGAAAAGATAGTTCGATATAAAAAGATTCCGACCTTCGCCGGTAGGTAGCCGTAGCAAAAGGGTAGGAAGGATAAAACAACCTAATCATGAAAAAAATAATAGTACCTGTAGATTTCTCGGAACAGTCCGAATACGCTTTAAAGGCCGCCGCCGACTTGGCCCAAAGTCACGGCGCCGAGATATTGGCCCTTCACATGTTGGAACTGAACCAAAGTTTGACCTCCATGCCCGAAGTGGAGCACCAAGAATATACCGTGTTCCTTCTGAAAGCGGCAGAAAAAAAATTTAAGGACTTCTTGGACAAATCTTTTTTGAAGAACATCAAGGTTACGCCCATAATCAAACATTACAAGGTCTTTAGCGAGGTCAACGAAGTGGCCGAAAAGCACGGTGCGGATCTGGTGGTCATGGGCTCTCACGGAAGTGACGGCCTCAAGGAAATATTCGTAGGTTCCAACGCCGAGAAGGTGGTACGGCATTCCGATATCCCCGTATTGGTAATCAAGGAAGAATATAGTGATTTCAGAATTGATCGACTGGTCTTCGCCTCGGATTTTAGGCTAAGGAATTTACCGGCTTTCGAAAAGGCCAAGGCCTTCGCCGAATCGATTTCCGCCGAACTGGACTTGGTCTATATCAACACCCCGAACACCGATTTTTTGAGTACAGGCGACGCCTACGAAAGGATCAACAAATTCTTGGCAAAGGCGAATGTTACCGATCAGGTCGAGATTTACAACGACTACAGCGTAGAGATGGGCGTCTTGAACTACAGCGAGACCAATGGGGCCGATGCCATTAGCATACCCACCCACGGGCGAAAAGGGCTCGCACATTTCTTTATGGGCAGTATTGGTGAAGATGTCACGAACCATTCAAAGATTCCGGTGGTTACTTTTAAGATGAGTTAGTTAAATTTATAGTAGGGTCCGGTTTTCAAGTTGGCCCCCAAATTCATTCAGGCAAAATAGTTTATAACTTCATTATGAAAAAAATAATAGTACCTGTAGATTTCTCGGAACAGTCGGAATATGCCCTAAAAGTGGCCGCGACGCTAGCAAAAAGATACCATGCCGAGATATATGCGATGCATATGTTGGAACTGGAGGAAGACACCACCTATACCATAGAAATGATTTATCAGGAACAGACGGCATCCCGTCTAAAACTGGCCAAGAAACAAATTTCCAAATTTTTGGACAAGTCCTACTTAAAGGGGATCCGGGTGATTCCTATGATCAAGCACCATAGGGTTTTTCGCGAAATCAACCAAGTCGTGGAAGAGCAGGGGGTGGATTTGATCGTCATCGGTGCCCATGGTATCGATGGCCTCAAGGAAATGTTCGTGGGATCCACCACTGAGAAGGTAGTGCGCCATTCCAAAATTCCTGTTCTGGTCATAAAAAACGAATTTGCGGATTTCAAGATAAGCCGCTTCGTTTTCGCTTGCGATTTTAGTCTTAATAATGCGATGGCATTTGAGAAGGCCAATGCATTCGCCAATCTGTTTTCTGCCGATCTCGATCTGGTCTATATCAACACACCCGGCGATAACTTTTTAAGCACCGAAGATATTCACGATCGAATCGCTCAATTTCTAAAAGAGGCCAAAGTAATCGCACAGGTCGATATCTATAATGATTATACCGTGGAGAAGGGAATATTGAACTATTCTGAAAACACCCTGGCCGATGCCATTGGCATAGCCACTCACGGGCGAAAAGGGCTAGCGCATTTCTTTATGGGCAGTATCGGCGAAGATGTCGCCAATCATGCCAAAATTCCGGTGGTTACTTTTAAGATGGGATAATCGATTTTGTATCGTCCGGATTTAAAGGGAATCTTGAAAGGGATTCCCTTTTTTTATGCAAGGTATTTCCATTTTTTTATAGGCATCAGGACTGGATTTTTTTTAAGATTAAAAGGTATTTTTATCCGAAACATGATGAATGTCATGTTTTACCTACCACTGGTTACCTACTTTTGGGACATAATTTAATATTCCCTATTTTTAGGACATAATTTAAAACATACTGAAAACATGAACACAAATATTAAGGGTGCCGCCATACTTTTCTCCCTTTTACTTATGGCCTGCGGGGGGAAAGAAGAAAAGAAAAAAGAAGGCTTTAGCATCGAACGTGCCAAGACCACCACCGAAAAGTCGGCAGAAGAACCCGTAGATACCGGAACCCCTGCCTCCCAGAGGGTACAACTTGACAACAAGGGCGTCGGTCCAATAACGTCCGTTGAACTCGATGATGAAATTGACCAAGCTTTGGCCGCCCAAGGGAAAGAGGTCTATGACCAAATGTGCCTGGCCTGCCACCGGCCCGATAAAAAGTTTATAGGGCCCGCACCCAAGGGCGTTCTGGAAAGACGTAGTCCCGAATGGGTCATGAACATGATTCTGAATCCACAGGTCATGGTCAAGGAGGATCCCTTGGCGAAGGACCTGTTACAGGAGTTCAACGGATCGCCGATGGCCAACCAAGGCCTTACCGAAGAACAGGCAAGGGCCGTACTGGAATATTTTAGAACCTTGTAAATAAAATAGGATAAATCCAACAACAGAAAACATGAAACATTTTCGCTATCTATCTACCACCCTTATGGCCCTCGCAGCGGTCTTTACCGGTTGCAAGGACCAAGGTGAAAACCAAAATGGCGCATTGACTTCCAATGCGGCCGAACGCGTATATGTCGAACCTGGCCAGTACGATGAATTTTATGCCTTTCTTTCTGGAGGCTTTAGTGGCCAACTTTCGGTTTACGGCATCCCGTCGGGTCGGCTCCTGAAAGTGGTTCCTGTATTTTCACAGGATCCGGAAAAGGCCTATGGCTACAACGAGGAGACCAAACCGATGTTGAATACTACCCACGGCTTTATTCCATGGGACGATACCCACCACCCCGATATGTCGCAGACCAAAGGGGTGCTCGACGGACGGTGGATCTTTATGAACGGCAACAACACCCCCCGGGTGGCCCGGGTAGATCTCACTACCTTCGAGACCGCCGAGATCATGGAAATTCCCAATAGTGCGGGCAACCACAACTCCGCTTTCGTTACCGAGAATACCGAATATGTGATCGCTGGTACCCGTTTTGCAGTACCGATTCCCCAAAAGGATATGCCGATCAAGGACTATAAGGGAAATTTCAAGGCCAGCCTTTCCTTTTTAAGTGTCGATCAGGAAACCGGCCGTATGGACCTTTCCTTTCAGATTCGGGTGCCCGGCTTTGATTACGACTTGGTACACCCAGGACGGGGAAAATCACACGGGTGGGTATTTATTACCACCTATAATACCGAGGAAGCACATACATTATTGGAGGTAAACGCCTCGCAGAACGATAAGGATTTTATCGCCGCTGTCAATTGGAAAAAGGCGGAGGAATATATTAAGGAGGGCAAGTTCAAGACAGAAAAAGCGGAGTATGCGCACAACGTGTACGATGAAGATTCCCACATGGCCACATCGACCATCAAAGATGAGGTGCGGGTACTGGATGCCTCCGAATTGCCCGGATTAGTTTACTTCTTGCCGACCCCGAAGTCCCCCCACGGCTGTGATGTAGACCCCACCGGAGAATATATTGTAGGGAACGGAAAACTCTCTGCGGACCTTACCGTTCATTCCTTTAGCAAAATGATCGATGCCATCGAGAACAAGAAGTTCGCAGGTGAAGCATATGGCATTCCCATCCTTAATTTCGAGGATATATTGGGCGGCACCGTAAAAGAGGGCGGTCTCGGCCCGTTGCATACGGAATTCGATGACAAGGGCAACGCCTATACTACTTTCTTTATCTCTTCGGAGGTCGTAAAATGGAAAGTGGGAACGTGGGAAATCCTAGATCGAAAGCCCACCTACTATTCCCCCGGCCACCTGAGCGTTCCCGGCGGAAATTCCCGAAAGCCCTGGGGCAAATATGTACTGGCGATGAACAAAATCACAAAGGATCGGTACCTGCCCACAGGCCCTGAGATGGTTCACTCCGCACAACTCTATGATATTACCGGCGAAAAAATGGAACTGCTTTCGGATTTTCCTACCATAGGGGAGCCCCATTATGCCTCAATGGTACCTGCGGAATTGATACAACCGAAATCCAAGAAAATTTATAGGCTCGACGAGAACAAGCACCCCCATGCGACCACTTCTGATGCGAACGTTAGGGTAGTACGCGACGGCAACGAGGTACATGTTTACATGACCATGATCCGAAGCCACTTGAACCCTGATAATATCGAGGGCATAAAAGTTGGGGACAAGGTCTATTTTCACTTGACGAACCTGGAACAGGATTTCGACGTACCCCACGGCTTCTCCATGATCGGGGCCGAAAACTCCGAACTGTTGGTCATGCCCGGCCAGACCGAGACCTTGGTCTGGTATCCTAAAAAAGTAGGCGTATGGCCGTTCTATTGTACCGACTTCTGTTCGGCGCTGCACCAAGAGATGCAGGGGTACGTAAGAGTATCCCCCTCTGGCTCGAACACGGAGCTTACCTGGTCGTTGGGCGAGTAGTTCAAGTGGTATAACTTTCATTTTTTCAGACGAAAAGCGGGTCGGCTTTAGGGCCCTCCCGCTTTTTTAACAGAACTGCACTATCGGTCGGATTGATGTTGGTCGTAAAGGAATGATTCCGACGAAGGCAGGAATGACAAAAAATAACTATCGATGAAAAAAGCAGGTCTTTTAATGATTATCGGTTCCTTGCTTTTAGTGGGACTTTTCAACTTCCCCCTTTGGAACATCGAGTTGCAGGCACCGCAGTACCCCGATCCCTTGGGGATGAATATTTTCATCAGCGGCATCGAGGGGGAGGAGGAATTCGATATCCAAAATATAGACGGACTGAACCATTATATTGGTATGCGCACCATTCCTAAGCCGGAAGATATGTGGGAATTTGAGGTTTTTCCTACCGTTATTATCGCCATGGTAGCCCTTGGGGTACTCATAGGACTTTTGGGTGTTTACGAAAAACTTAGTTATAAATGGTTTATAGGCTGGTTCGTGCTGATGTCCGTATTGGGCCTATTGGGCATGTACGATTTCAACGCTTGGCTGACCGATTACGGCAGCAATCTTGATCCCCACGCCATTATGAAGCTGACCCATCCCGATGGTACGCCCATGACCTACAAGCCGCCTTTGTTTGGCCATGAGAAAATGCTGAACTTTGATGTGACCTCTCTGCCCGCCACAGGGGCTTGGATGATGTTTGTTGGAATGATGTTGACGCTGCTTGCCTCCTTTGTAGGATGGAAGCGCCAAAAATCCGCAAAACAACAAGAGGCTTTTGCAGGGAGCCACCGGAAGGGTCATAGATAAAAATAGTGAATGCGAATGGGCAATCTGTTGAATTTAATAGGGGTTGAACACAGTGCTCCACTTCGCTCGAAATTACGGGTAAGGGAAAATGAAAAAGCGAATACTTCTACTGCTAGTCGTATCAGGGGTAATAACCTCCTGTAAAATAAGCCCCGAATCCATAAATTACGGGTCCGACGTTTGTCATTATTGTAGTATGACCATTGTCGATAAGCAGCACGCTGCCGAATTTGTGACAGATAAGGGAAAGGCCTTCAAATTCGATTCCATAGAGTGTATGATGAACGCTGCAAAGGAAGTGGACAATACCGAAATAGCACTCTATTTGGTCAACGGTTTTAATACACCCGCCCAATTGATCGATGGCACAAAGGCAACTTATCTTATCAGTGAGAGCATTCCCAGTCCCATGGGGGAATTTCTTTCGGCGTTCGAGGATAAAAACACGGCCGAATTGGTGCAATCCGAACAAAAAGGCCACCTTTTAACCTGGCCGGCCCTCAAAAAACGATTTAAAATTCATTAAAAATCAAACGATGAAATCAATGGAAGAGGAAAACACTACGATAAAAAATATGGAGACGTCCGACTGCCTATCACTGTTGGGCAGTAACTATATAGGCCGTTTGGCCTATATTTCAGGCCAAACCCCGCATATAAACCCGATTACCTATTTTCACGATGCGGAGGAAAAATGTATAGTAAGCTATTCCGCACCGGGCTTCAAAATCGAAGCGATGGAAAAACACGGTTTGGTCGCCTTTCAGGTAGACGAGATCGAATCCATCCAAAAATGGCGTTCGGTACTCATACAGGGCAAGTTCGAGGAGCTTGAGGGAAGTACCGCCAAGAAATATCTCCACCGGTTTGCCGAAGGGGTACAGAATACGATTTCCAAAAAAGGCGGAAAGACCCCAAAATTCATAAGTGATTTTTCAATCCGATTGCAACAACGGGGGCTCCCCATCGTTTACCGCATACATATTATCGATATTCAGGGGAAATTCAGGGAGGAATAAACAAACAAGTAGTTGTAGTAGGCGGTACACCGTTAAAAATACAGGTAACACTGCGTAGTAAACCTTGAACAATGACCAGGTAGCGATCGACCTTCAATTTTTAGCTCCCTAATCCTTAACCTATGATTCAAATGCGATATTGGCTAGTAGTTTCCGTTGTTTTTTTCCTGGGCTTTGGCCGTTCCCTTTGTGCGGAAACCATTCCCGTTTGTCGGTCCTGTGAGGTCAAAACCGTTAAACACGGGATTGCCATTGCCGCGGATTATGATACGCTCCTTATCAAAAAGGGAATTTATAGGGAATTCGACATCCATATTGACAAGCCGCTGACGTTGTGGGGAGAAGATCTTCCCGTGATAGATGGGAACAATAAGGGGGAAATTTTTAGGGTTACCGCCGATGGGGTCGTCCTCGACGGACTGAAAATCATCAATGTGGGTACCAGCTATACCACCGATTTTGCAGCCATCCGAATGGTGAAAAATAAGAATTTTGAAATCCGGAACATAGTGCTTGAAAAACTGTTTTTCGGAATATATCTTGAAAAGGCTTCCCACGGAAAAATTTTGAACAATCAGATCAAGGGCGATGCGGTCGATGAGTTCGGTTCTGGGAACGGCATTCATCTTTGGTACTCCAAAAATATCCGTATAGAAAATAATGATATCCAACAGGTAAGGGACGGCATCTATTTTGAGTTCGCGGACAATTGCACCATCAAGAATAACCACAGCCATAACAATATCCGCTACGGACTCCATTTTATGTTCTCGAACCACGATGTCTATGAAAATAATATTTTTGAAAATAATGGGGCAGGGGTGGCCGTGATGTTCTCAAAGTTCATCGATATGCACCAAAACACTTTTCGGGAGAATTGGGGCACCGCGTCTTACGGGCTGTTGCTCAAGGAAATAAACGATGCCAAAATCACGGCTAACATTTTTGAAGAGAATACTATCGGCATCAGCGTAGAAGGGACCAACCGAATAGAATATAAAGGAAACGATTTTGTCGGCAATGGGTGGGCCTTGCGAGTCAGGGGCGCGATTTATGGTAATATCTTTACCGATAATAATTTTTTGTATAATTCTTTCGATCTATCCTACAACAGCAATCTAAACGATAACGTTTTCGACAAAAACTATTGGAGCGACTATACCGGTTACGATCTGGATAAAAACGGTATCGGGGATGTGCCCTATCGTCCCGTAAAACTCTTTTCGTATATCGTAAATCGTACCCCGGAAACCATAGTGCTTTTGAGAAGTCTGTTTATGGACATCATCGATTTCTCGGAAAAGGTATCGCCCGTGTTTACGCCCGATAACTTGGTGGATGCCCATCCGTTGATGAAGAAAGTGGACAATGCTCGGGCGCCGTGGGCAGTAAGAAGCAAAATCGAAGAATCGAAATGATTAGCATCCAAAACCTACATAAAAAATTCGGCAAAAACCAGGTTCTTTCCGGCCTCGACCTACACATGCAAAAAGGAGGCATCTTCGCCATACTCGGACCCAACGGATCCGGTAAAACGACTTTAATCAAAAGCATTCTTGGGATGGTGGTGCCGGAAAAGGGCACTATTTCGGTGGACGGAAATCCTATCAAAAACAACTGGAAATACCGCAACGACATCGATTATCTGCCCCAAATCGCTAATTTTCCGGGCAATTTAAAGGTAAGGGAACTCATCCGCATGATAAAGGACCTGCGCCAAAGGCCGAGCGATGAAGAAAGGTTGGTCACCCTATTCGGACTCGAACCGTTTATGGATAAGAAACTGGCCACGCTCTCCGGGGGTACCAAACAAAAGGTCAACATCGTGCTGGCGTTTATGTTCGATTGCCCTTTATTGATTTTGGACGAACCTACGAACGGCCTTGATCCGTCCGCCTTGATCCGATTAAAGGAACTGATACAGGAAGAGAAAAAGAAGGGGAAGACCTTTCTGATTACCTCGCACATCATGCAATTCGTTGAAGAGGTGGCCGATGAGGTCGTCTACCTATTGGAGGGTAGAATTTATTTTAAGGGAACCCCCGAAGACTTATTGGCCCAGACCCATCAGAAAGATTTCGAACATGCCATTGCGGCCATAGCAAGCGAAAATACCCATGCTTAAAATATTGAAATACAGTTTCTACGATCTTATCCGCAGCCGTTGGAGCTACGTCTATTTTTTGTTCTATCTCGCCTTGGGGTTTGTACTGTTGTTCTTGAACAATGATGTTTCGAAAGCGGTGATAACCCTGATGAACGTCATTATTGTACTGGTGCCGCTGATAGGAACCATTTTCGGGGTAATGTACTACTACAATTCACAGGAATTTACCGAGCTTTTGCTGGCGCAACCGGTTAAACGGGCTTCGATTTTCATGGGACAATATTTAGGGGTAGCGGGCTCTTTGACGCTAAGCTTGGTTTTGGGCCTGGGTATCCCCTTTGTGGCCTATGGACTTTTTCGCAGCGATGCCATATTCGATTTTACACTACTGCTGGTTACGGGGGCTTTTCTCACCTTGATCTTCACCGCCCTATCCTTTAATATTGCCCTTTCCAACGAGAACAAGATCAAGGGCTTTGGCTATGCCATTCTGTTGTGGCTATTTTTGGCTGTAATATACGATGGACTTTTTCTATTGTCGCTTATCGTGTTCGAGGAATATCCGTTGGATAGTTTTTCCTTAGGGGCCATCATGTTTAATCCCATCGACCTGTCAAGAACCCTTATCCTCTTAAAATTAGATATCTCGGCCTTGTTGGGTTATACGGGTGCCGTCTTCAAACAGTTTTTCGGTACGAATCTCGGCTTTTTGATTTCGATTCTTATGTTGGTACTGTGGACGGTCTTACCCATTTGGCGTTTGGTCGCCATTTCCAAGAAAAAGGATTTTTGAGGGTAATTTTTGCAGTGTCATACCTTAGTGCATGTTAAATTTAAGAACCCATACCAAGATTGCCTTTAGCTATTTTATCGTGGCCGCTCTCCTGGGTACATTACTCAGGTCCTTTCCGTTGGTGGAAATGCCCATCAATTATAAATTCTTTGTACACACCCATTCGCATATTGCGTTATTGGGCTGGGTATATGTCGCTTTGACCACTTTGATCTATCGGTTATTTGTACAAAGTCCGTTAAAGGACAGGAAGTATGGGAGAATATTTTGGTTTACTCAGCTTACTTTGGTGGGCATGCTTTTCACTTTTCCCTTTACCGGCTATGCCCTGTTTTCCATCGTATTTTCAACCCTATTTCTGTTCGCCTCCTATTGGTTCTTTTGGTTTTTCACTAAGCATGTCAAACGGGCGTTTAAAAAAACAAATGCGTACCGATGTATCAAGGCCGCATTGTGGTACTTGGTCATTTCCAGTCTCGGGCCCTGGGCCCTGGGTGTGATTATGGGTACTTGGGGTGCGGAATCCGTTTGGTACCGTTTGGCTATTTATTTCTACTTGCATTTTTTATACAATGGATGGATGATTATGGCTTTGTTGGGCCTGTTTTTCTACTTGTTGGAACAACGGCAGGTAGAAATTTCCAGAAAGAGTTTTCAAAATTTCTTTTGGGGCATGAATTTAGGGATAATCTTAACCTACTTTTTATCCACACTGTTCACCGGACCACCGTTAATACTCTTTATTTTGGGTGGAGTAGGAGGGGTCTTGCAGCTTTTTGCCATAATCCGGCTAGTCCGATTTTTATTTCCGTTCCGACCCAAGCTGAGGGCCATACTCTCAAAATGGCAAGGGAACCTGCTAGAAACAGTGGCGGTATTGCTGTTCGCAAAAATGGGATTGCAAATACTTACGGCCTTTCCCTATTTCGCTGACTTAGCCGCCACTTATCTCGATTTTACCATCGGTTATTTGCATTTGACGTTCTTGGGCGTGGTCACCCTTGCGCTGTTTTTCTTCTTGGATTGTTTTAAGATCCTACGAATTTCGGGGAAAGCCTATTTCGTATATTTTTTGGGATTTGTGGTTACGGAACTATTGATTTTCTACAAAGGGATAGCGGCCTGGCAAGGCTTTCCTCTTTTTGCAGGATACTTTGAACTGCTGGCGATGGGTAGTGGCCTAATTCCGTTGAGTTTGGTCCTTATACTGATCCGGAAAAGAAAAGGTTCCGAAGCCGGGAAGGACCCTAAACCTGATCGTCCTTCAGTATCTTGAAAACTACCTGGTTCAATTCGGAATTTACCGGAATCTGACAGGCCAAACGACTTTGTTTGGTAACATTCCCTATTTGGGATAGGGTATGTCTTTCCTCCTCGTCCATTTTTACGGAAAGGTCGCCTTTCAAGAGCTGTATATGGCAAGTGCCGCACCAGGCCCTGCCCTTGCAGTCTCCCCATTCCTCGATATATTTGTCGAATAGAAGTTCCATAAGGTTATGGTATTCGTTGGTCCTGAAATTTGCGATACATTCCTCTCCGAACTCGTTAAAATAAGTAAGGGTGTAATTTTCGGTAGCCTTAGCTTTGGATTTTTTACTCTCAGAGCGGATCATCGGCCGTTTCGATCTTGTAGTATTTTGCGTAATATTACCGCCTGATTGTTTTTCTCGTCCTTTGCCCCATAGAGTAGGCTTAGGGTTTTATCCTTTGCTTTTTTGCGAATTTCATCCAGTTCTTTTTCTTTATCCCTCAGTTCTATGCAGTACTTTTGGGCGAATTCGTCGAACTTGTCCGGATCATGGTCGAACCATTTTCTGAGTTCATCGGATGGTGCAATGTCTTTCGGCCAATCGTCGAGCTGCGCCTTTTCCTTGGAAACGCCCCTCGGCCATATGCGGTCTATAAGGATGCGGTAGCCGTCGTCTTTGGCCGGGTCTTCGTAGATTCTTTTTGTTTTTATTTCCATTTTTTTCTCCGATACGTTGTTGTTTCCGCTTCCCCTTTTTTCCATGGCAATTGTCGCATGGGCATAGGAGGCCCCACCCGCATTTCGGACGCTACCCGGTCGGTCGACTGTCGTGTTCTAAAAACTGGCGGAGTACGTATTGCAAAATTCCCCCGTTCCGGTAATATTTGATTTCGATCAGGGAATCGAGGCGCGCAATGGCTCCGAATTTAACCTCCTCGCCGTTGCCGTTCTTGGCAATGACCTGCACTTGCTCTAAAGGTTTGATGATTTTGGATATGCCCGTAATCGTAAAGGTTTCGTTGCCGTCGATTCCCAATTTTTCGGCACTGTCCCCCTCTTTATATTGCAGGGGAAGCACCCCAAGCCCGACCAGGTTGCTTCGGTGGATGCGTTCATAACTTTCGGCCAGTACGCATTTGATTCCCAAGAGAAAGGTACCTTTTGCCGCCCAGTCCCTGGAGGATCCACTGCCGTATTCCTTACCGGCCAGCACAATCAATGGGGTTTCGTCGTTGCGGTATTTAACGGAGGCATCAAAGACGGACATTTCCTCTCCCGTGGGCAAATAGCGGGTATGGCCGCCCTCCTTATCGGCGAGCTTATTCTTGATGCGCACGTTAGCAAAAGTGCCGCGTACCATCACTTCATCGTTCCCGCGACGGCTTCCGTACGAGTTGAAATTTTTCTTCTCCACACCTTGTTGGATCAGGTATATGCCAGCGGCCGAATGTTCGTTAAAAGATCCCGCAGGCGAAATGTGATCGGTGGTAATGCTGTCGCCCAGCACCAATAGGGCACGGGCGTTCTTAAAGTCCTCCAAGGGCGGTGCCTCGGCCGAAATGTTCCTGAAAAAGGGGATTTCCTTGATATAGGTGGAATTCTCGTCCCATCGGTACAGTTTTCCTTCGGGAATTTCCAGGGTCCGCCATATCTCGTTGCCCTCGAAAATCTCACCGTAATTCTTGGCAAAGTCCTTGGGGGAAAGCACCCGGGCCAGAATTTCATTGATCTCGGCGTCGGTGGGCCAGATATCTTTAAGGTAAACGGGAAGTAGGTTTCTATCGTAGCTGATGGGGTCGTTGACCAGATCGATGTCGACCCTACCGGCCAGGGCGTAAGCGACCACCAACATGGGAGACATCAAAAAGTTCATTTTTACCTGGGGATGCACCCGGGCCTCGAAGTTGCGGTTTCCGGAAAGTACGGAGGCGACCACCAGTTCGTGCTCGTCCACCGCCTTGGCGATGGCAGCGGGCAGGGGACCGGAATTGCCGATGCATGAGGTACAGCCATAGCCCACCAGGTGGAACTGCAAAGCTTCCAGATCTTTCATCAGGTCGGCCTTTTCCAGATAATCGGTCACCACCTTGGAGCCCGGCGCCAGGGAGGTCTTAACCCAAGGTTTTACGTCGATACCGTGTTCGCGGGCCTTTTTTGCCACCAGTCCCGCCCCGATCATAACGAAGGGATTGGAGGTATTGGTACACGAGGTGATCGCGGCGATGGCCACCGAACCGTCGGAGAGCATAAAGATGGTATCGTCCCGATTGATCCAAACGGTCTTGAGACCTTCCTTTTCCTTGGTCTCGACAGTACCTTCATGTTGCGTTTGCACGTGTTGATGTAAGGGCTGATCTCCCCCTTCTTCCTTCCACCTTGTTTCGGAGCGCAAGGTTTCACGGTCTTTTCGTTCTATATATTCCCGTCCGAAGGACTGGTCTAGCAGTTCAATGAACTTGGGTTTAAAATCTTTTAAGAGTATCTTGTCCTGGGGGCGTTTGGGGCCGGCCACGGTGGGCTCGATGGTGGACACGTCCAGTTCGAGAACCGAGGTGTAGGCAATATTTTCCTCGTTTTCACGCCAGAGCATGTTCGCCTTACAATAGGTTTCCACCAAATCGATCTGTGCTTCGGAACGGTTGGTTTTGCGCATATACTCCAAAGTCTTATCGTCAATGGGAAAATAGGTAACGGTGCACCCGAATTCGGGGGACATGTTGCCGATGGTCGCCCTGTCCGGCACCGAAAGGTGGTCAAGCCCGGGGCCGAAGACTTCCACGAATTTTCCGACTACGCCCTGTTTTCGCAACAGATCGGCGATGGTCAGCACCAGGTCGGTAGCGGTGGAACCCAAGGGCAGTTTTCCGGTAAGTTTCAGCCCGATGACCTCGGGCATGATAAAATAGAGCGGCTGTCCCAAGATCGCGGCCTCGGCCTCGATGCCGCCCACGCCCCAGGCCACCACACCGATACCGTTGACCATGGGCGTGTGGCTATCGGTGCCGACCAGGGTATCGGGAAAGAGCTCACCGTTCCGTTCGATGACCCCTTTGGAGAAATATTCAAGGTTTACCTGATGGCAGATGCCCATGCCCGGGGGCACCACCCTAAAATTGGTAAAGGATTTTTGGGCCCATTTCAAGAACTGGTAGCGTTCTTTGTTCCGTTTGTATTCCTCTTCCATATTGTGGTCGTACGAGTAGGCCGTACCAAAATAATCGACCTGTACGGAATGGTCGATGACCAGGTCAACGGGGACCAGGGGGTTGATCTTTTCGGGATCCTTGCCTTTTCGGGCCGTTTCGGCACGGAGCGCGGCCATATCCACCACGGCGGGCACCCCGGTGAAATCCTGCATCAGTACCCGGGCCGGCTTAAAGGGAATGTCTTTGTCCGATGCCTTGGGCTGCCAATGGAGCAGCGTCGCGATATTTTCCTGGGTCACCGCAAAACCGTCGTAGTTGCGCAGCGCATTCTCCAACAACACGCGTATGGAGAATGGAAGTTTGCCTATTCCATATCCCTGTTCCTCTAGTTCTGAAAGACTGTGGTAATTATAATCTTTTCCAGAGACTGATAATTTCCTTCTTATTTTATAGGGGTCTAGATCCATGGTGTGAATTTTAAATTTTTGGTGGTGAGAGTCTCTCCGTATTCCATCCCCATACATCCTAATTAAAGATACATAAATATTTAATTAAGAGCGAATTGTCAGAAATAAAAAAGGCTCAGGCCGAGTAGAGCAAGAGCCTCAAAATTGATGGGTCGATCATCTACTCGGCCTGTGCCTTTTTTTTCTTTTCGGTCGCTTTCTGACTTTAGGCTAAACCAAAAGAAAGGCGATTACCCCAGTGCTGAACAGAACGCTTAGAATCAAAAGATTGAAGATAATCTTTGATTTAATTTGCGCAAGTACGGCAGCATTATAGGCCATACAAAGAATAGTTACCAGAAAAAGTAGGCCCAATAGGGCTACCGGTGCGAGATCGCTCATTAAGACCATCATGGCCGCAATAGAACCTAAACAGCTCTGCCCTATAATGCCGATTGTCGAATAGCCGGCCTGCATGCTTTTGAATTCGGCCAACAGACTTTGGTACTGTCTATTTAGCACGTTACTTTTTTTTTCACTCCCAGAAAGGGTCATCGGTAATGTCATTGAATTTTTCATCGGTATGAAGTTTTGAAATTGTTTCTAATTGTTCTTCGGTGGCGGCTTTTTGTATTTCGTTAAAAAGTACCCGTTCTTCGAAGCGGATATGCCGCTCCAGTTCTTCTTCGATCAGGCTGAGGGATTTTATAATATCCTTGGTATCTTTAAAAAGTCTTCCCAATCTTCGGTGCTCAGAGATTGCCCTTTTGACCAAGGGATTGTCCTCTTCCAAAATGGGAAATACGTGTTTTTCCTCCATTTCGAAATGGGGCTCGATATGGATTTCGAAGAACCAATCGGTATAGCGTTTGATTCGCTCTACCGGTACATCCTTCGAAAAGCCGGTCCTGATTTTCCAGCACAGCAATAAACTGTGGTGATGGTCGCGACTTAGCGGTTGGATCGATCGGTGTCTTTTAATAGGTTTTTTTGGTTCTGGATTCATTCGTTCAAAACGTTTTGACGCACAACGGCCTGTGTATGTTCATTTTAAATTCAAGAATTCTTTGCTACATCTTCTACCCGTTTTGCCGTATCCGCCCTATTCAAGCTTAACCTAACAATGCTATTGCTCAGGGCCTTAAGATCGTGGGGCACATGTCCTTCCAGCGCAATCAAGTCTCCTTTATTTAAGGTATGTATTTCCCCATGGACTCCAAAATCGATGTTTCCCTCAAATATTTCGACGACGATGGGAAAGGGCGTTGTATGTTTTTTCATTACTTGGCCTTTCCTAAAAGCAATCCTGATTTCCTTGCCGGTTTCCGATTCCAGTAAAACCTGTATGGTAGGTCGACTTTCGTGGTATTCAATATTGTTGGTTAATGATGCTGTTTTCATTGGTGGTGTCTTTGATGTAACATTAAAATCCGTGAATTTTTTCTTCTCCCTTCAATTGGCATCCGCCCGATCGTTCGGACATAGGATATGCGTCAAACGTTCAATTTCGATTCCAAAACCTCTGCCTTCGGAAACAAAATGTTGTTCTCTAAATGTATGTGCCTGTGCAGGTCTTCTTCAAATTCGCGTAACAGCGCAAAGCTTACCCGATAAGTACTACAGGCATCCTTAGGTGGCGTATAATCATCGCTTAACTGGGCTATATGTCGAAAGCGTTGACCTTCATTCTCGTGTTCCTGCATCATGGTCTGTATGGGGTTGCGTACGGTATCGAAACGCGGTTCGCCAAGGGATTCGTGTTTTTGTTCGGACTTTACCATTTTACGTATCCAAGGGAACAGCACCAGCTCCTCTTTTTTCATGTGCATGGCCAGTTCTCCGGCGGACAATTCGAAATGCTCCTGTATTTTTAAAAGCTCGGGACGATGATTGCCGTGGACCTTGCAGAGCTTGGTGAGATATTGTTTTAGTACGGGTATGCGCTCTTCAACATAGCGATGGTGCTTCTTTTCGATGTAGTCCGCGAGGAGGTCCAATGGCCACGACTTAAAATCGGTCTTATCGTTTTTTTCTTCCTCTTGTACCGCCTCCAATTCCTTTAACAGATCGTCGATATTCAAATTTTTCTTTTCGGCCACTTCGAGGAGACTGCGGTTTCCCTTGCAGCAAAAGTCGATTTTGTGGTTTTTGAAAACTTGGGCCTTTCGATAATCTTCCGCTACCATCTGGCCGATGGTTTGATGCATTGTTTCTTCCATGGTTTATCTATATAAAATTGATTTGTGAATCGGTAGCCATAATCGCAATGGCCTTAAAGTCCTTTTGAATTTTGAGTGTATGTTCTTTGCCCGCGGGAATAATGAGAGTGGCTCCCTTCTCCAGCAGATGGTCACAGTCGGGCATTTTCAACAGGGCCTGACCTTCCTGTACCACGATTACCGCTTCTTTGGTGCTGTGGTGCGGGGGCATTGTCATTCCGGCCAGGCCCTTTACCTGTAAAATTTTGATTGAATCGCCTATTTGCAACGGCATCAATTCGGGTTTGCTGATTACTTCCATGATTTTTGGTTTTTATTATAAGATTTCGACCATAAACGATATTCGGGTAATTATATCGTTTTAATGATATCCCTACTGTCTAAATCTTGAACAAAGATAGACAATAATATTAATTCGGACAAAATTATCAGAAATAAAAAAAGCTCAGAATATAAGGGATTTCCGGTTCAAAAAAGGTGCCCCATTATTTATACGGCCAATAAAATTGCCACATAATGGCAGATGGCGGCGGCAAGCACGAAGAAATGCCATACCGCATGGTTGTACCGATATTGTTCTCGCAGGTAAAAAATAACCCCCAAAAGATAGAGCGCGCCCCCGATGCCGATCATCGTCATGATCGGAGCGGGTATGGCATCAAAGAAGGTACGCCCGCCTACAATCATAATGCACCCCATGGCGATATAGGCCAGTGTCGAAACAAGGTTCCATTTGCCGGTAAAGAATATCTTGAAAATGATTCCCAATGCGGTCAGCCCCCACAATACCGACAGCAGGGCTATGCCAAATGTGCCGTACATATAGACCAACAAAAAGGGGGTATAGGTACCGGCTATCAGGAAATAGATACTGATGTGATCCAGAATTTCGAATATGCGTTTTGCCCCGGCATGTTGAAAACTGTGGTAAAGCGTAGAAAAGGTAAAAAGTTGCAAAAAACAGAATCCATATATAGCGGCACCGATGACTCCCGGAGTATTATCGCTTTTAATGGCAAAGGCTATGAGAATGGGAATACCCACGACACCAAAGATAATTCCGAAGCCGTGTATGATGCCGTTTACGAGCTCTAGCTGAATTTGTGTATCGCGTTCCGAGGCTTGCATGAAAATGGATTGAGGCTGTATGTTATAAGTAGAAACCTAGGTGAAATTCTCGGTATCGCTGCATATGGCGGCATCCCCAAAGATAAAATTTCTTACTCCGAAATCCCCCAATGCTGTTTTTCATTATCCGACCATAAGGTTGGGAAGAATTTGCGTTGCTGGTATTTCGGGTGCAGGTACTTTTTCCAATGGGAACCGCCGGTTGCGGCCTTGTGCTCGCCTTTGCTATTCAGGTAATGATCAGCGGTTCGAAGATGTACCAAAGGCCATTCGATATTGTACAGGCGGTCGAATTCCCTTAGTTTTTCAATGAGTTCTTTGGAGGGGTGCGTCATTTTCAGCACTTGATCTTCGAAGGTTTTGCCCTGTACCTTTTTGGCCAGACCGATAAAACTTTCGAGATACTTTTCCTCGAACTGTTGCATGGTCAAGGTCCGCATCCCCGTTTTTCGGTCCAGACCGGCATCCTTCCAATAGATATTCTCGAAATACTGTTCCACGGTAGGTCGGGAGGGAAGCCTTTTTTTGCCCGCCTCGTTGATCAGGTTTCTTAAGCGGGTACAAAGAATCTCGATATAGCGGAACTGGGCGCTTTGAAAGCCGCTGGCAGGAGTCAGGGTTTTCCGGAATTGATTGTAGTCGTCATAGTCCATCCCGTCCTTCATGATATCGAAAGAGGTGATCAGCATGGTGGTATAGCGGTTCAGCCTGCCCAATTTGGTCAATAGGAAATCCTCGTTGGTTTTCTCTACTTCCACGATCTGTTCCAGTTCGTGGCGCATCATTTTCAGCAACAGTTCCGTGACCTGGTGGTACATGATGAAGATGGCCTCATCCTTAAAAAGGGTTCGGGGCCTTTGAAGGGAGAGCAGGGTATCGATCTCGATATAATCCCAATAGGTAATAGGCTTGGCGTGCAGAAGACCTTCGAGATAGGTTTCGGGGTCTTCTCCCAGTTTTTCGTATTTCTTTTTGAGATTATCTCCGGTATCGGACATTTTCTTGATTTTAAAAAGTTGGAAGCCAAAGATATACCCCTGTCACTTAAAAATTTGGGAATTTTAATAATTTACTTTTTTCTTTTCCATGGCAAAATCTTGAAGTTTGGCCGTAGCTACAGTTTAAAATTTTAACGCCGGCAACGGGAATGAAAAGGGAAAAAAACCGAATTCGACAGGGATGTAAGATGGCAAGCTGTTTTGACCATTTTCTTTATTACCATCAGAAAAACGATTTATAAAAATCGGGTGTCCAGTACATTATTAAATAGAAAAGTCCGAAGGCAATAAAAGCAATCACTAACATCCACACCCAGGCGGGGATAGCTTTCGGTGTTTCAGAACCACGAATTACAAAAGAATCGTTGGTTTCGCTCCCGTAAGCATTTATGGTAATCGTATTTTGCGTATCTATGACCTCATTATCCTTTAGGCCTACTAAGGAGATTTTGGGTCCGTTTCTTACCTCGAACGGCACAATACGAATGCCTTCTACCCCACTCGACGATGTGGCGACAATTTTTAACTTGTGCTTGCCATCCGGAATTTTGGTGGAATCAAGCACAAATTTTACCGGGGGGGTAAATTCAGCGAAAGGCTGGGTCTCCTCATCTAGAAACACCTTTATAATCCGTTTATCCTCTTGCTTGTCAGTTTTCATCCAATACAATATTTTTTATGTGATCGGGATTTCCTTCCCGGGGCCTCACCAAATATTTAATACTCAAAAAAAGGGCTACCAGTACAATCACCGAAGCGATTCCAATAATCATATAGTCTATAGTGCCCGTGGGACCCGTGCCGTGGGTAAGGCCTTTTAGGGGTTTTGGCTGGTTCTTTTCACACAGCTCACAGGCAAATAATTTTATTCCCGAGAAAAATAGGATTAGGAAGAATATCTTATTTTTTTTCATGTGGATCTTGTTTTAATTCGCCTTCAACTTAGATGAATTCGATACTAAAAATAGGTATCAATACTTATTTTGACCTTTGTAACATCAGCGTGGTACTGTCCGTATAAAAAATAAGCTGGTCTTCGTCCTGTATTCTATAGGCCAGGCCTTCAGCCTTGATAGCCTTGAGGAAATCATCTTCTAACCTGGAACCGGGACAGTCTAATTCAGACACCCGCTCTGCCTTAATTTTAACCTGCTTATCTTCCTTAACCTCTATCTTACCGGTATATTGATTACAGCCGGCATTACCAATTACTGTTCCTTCATCCGCCTCTATTTTTAAGGTAGGAATTTTATAGGCATCGGAAGTTTCAATAATCTCCTTATTGAAAGTTTTTAGTATCCATGTGCCATCCAACACAGCTGTTGCCCCGGTAAATTTTGTAGGTTCCGATTTTGACATTTCGTTTTCGGCTGCAGGAGCCGGGGCATCCTCCCCTAAAGTATTCCTTTTCTTACCGTTGCAGGCCATCAGCGTACTAAGGAAAATCAAGACATATAATTGTTTCAATTTCATAAGGTATGGATTAAGTGCCCTTGGAGGCCAATTGCAAAAGGTCTGCCCCGTCTCATCCAGGGCTGTACCATGAGTTTTTTATAACTTGTTTTCTATTGAGTCGATTCCGCTACAAAATCCCTTATTTTCTGCACCTCTTCCGCAGTGACTTCAGGCGCGTCATTTCCCCAGCTACTGCGTTCATGATTGGCAATAGCGGCAATTTCCGCATCGTTCAATTGGGAGGCAAAAGGAGGCATCACCCCATAATCGGTTCGCGCGTCATATCCCTGAAGTATAATTCGAATCATTAATTCGGGGTCTTCATTGTTTACGATAGGACTTCCTGCCAAGGGCGGAAACGCACCAACGAGTCCTTTTCCGGTTTGTTGGTGACAGGCCGCACAAGTATTCATATACAACGTTGTGCCATCTAGGCCGCCATCTTTTCTTACTTCTTCCGCTACATCAAGATCTTTTTTCAGCGAAGGGATAAATTCTACGCTTTCACTGCCCGGCATTTCAGGTTGTTTTAAACTTTGCAGGTAGGCCACTAATTGTAACGCTTGGGGCTTTGCCACGATTTTTCGTCCCGGTTCGTTAAAAAAACCTTTAGGTACGGGTACGACCACGTCCTGTTCTGTGATAGCCGAAGAATCTTTCACTTCGAACATCCAAGGATAACCCGGCATGATAGAAGCATCTACTACCGACCTTGGGTTGTATAGGTGGAGCAAATGCCAATCCTGACCAGGCTGCCGCTTTCCAATATTTGTGAGATCCGGGCCGGTACGCTCACTCCCTAAAAGGGATGGGGATTGCCTCCAAACATCGAGGCGCTTTTTAGTAAAATAGTAGTCCGATGGAAGGGAAGGACGATCTCCCCACATCTTGTCCATCTCTATTCCGCGCACCTGCTGGGTGTGACATGCCACGCAATTTTCTGATACGTACACGTTTAAACCGGCCCTTTCCGTCTCCGTTAAGGCTTCATCGGTAGGGAAAGGCTCCACATACTGTAAATTTGAAGCCGGAACAATCGAGATAAACACACTTAGTATTACGAACACCGAAAGGGCAACGAGTACCAGTTTTTTATGATCTTTATGAAAGTTGAACATATTTAGGTATTTATATCTTTGGATTCAATGGCATAAACGGGTCTTTCTTCTACTTCGTCAGCGGAATTTTTAGAGCGGTTTTTTATCATATAGTAAAAGTTATAAGCGAAAATAAGATGGGAAAAGAACATTAAGGTTCCACCCACGGCGCGCCATACCCAATATTCTTTCATCAAGATAACCGACTCAATAAATGCATTTCCTTCGATCCAGCTCAGCCCGCGCATAGTTCCACCCGTCATCAGCGAGATCATATAGGCGAACAGACCGATAAAGGCCATCCAAAAATGAGCTCCTACCAAGGCTTGCGGGGGTTCTTTTCCTGTAATCTTAGGAAAAATACTATATACCCCTGCCCAAAGGAAAAAAGCAACAATCCCATACATGGTCATGTGGGAATGGGCTACGTTAAAATCGTTAAAATGCCATACGTATTGGGTAAACCTAAAGGCCTGAAAACTTCCTTGGGAGGAACCTACCAAGTAAAACACCGTACCTACTAAAAAGAAGGGCAACACATAACTTTTAGATATTTGGCTCCAGCTTCCTTTCATGGTCATTAGAAAGTTGGTGGTACCGGCAATAACCGGGATAAACATGCCCATACTGAACACGATAGCCACCGTTTGCAGCCACCAGGGTAGCGGACTGAACACAAAATGGTGCGTTCCGATAAGGGTGTAAAACAACATTTGGGTCCAAAATGCCAACACCCCCAAGGAATAGGAATATATGGGTTTGTTCAAGGATGCCGGCAGGTAATAGTAAACCAGCCCCAAGGTAAAGGTCATAAACCACATACCCACGCCCTGGTGCATGTAGTACCCCTGTATCACTGTTTCTCCCAAGCCATCTTGGTAAAAAGGCAGATAGCCGATAATTGACAGCGTAATGGTCCACAAAAGAGCCGCTAGGATAAACCAATTGGAAATATAAATTTCGGATATTTTTCGCTGTGCTATAGTGCGATAAAAGTTGAAAAAGGTAATCACAAGCCCAATGGCAAAGAGCAACATTATAGGCCAGATATATTCCCGATATTCCGCACCGCCGTTGTTTATGCCCGACATTAAAGCGAAATTCCCCAATACCACCGTAAGATTAATAAGAATGAAAGCCCACCAGGCCATTTTATAACTGTGTATTCTTGTATTGGAGGTCCTGGCGATCACAAAATAACCAAGCCCTATCATGGCTAGGGACGACCAGCCCCAAAAAACGGTGTTGGTATGTACCGGTCTTAGTCGGCCAAATGAAAGCCAAGAGATTTTATCCAACTCGGGCCAAATAAACTTTAAACCCAAATATTCGCCGATCAAAGTTCCGAAGACCAACCAGAAAGCAGCGGCCCCGAGATAATAGATCATAATCCTTTTTAATTCTTCGGGAGTTTCCAACCGAATTTTATATTTTTTCTTTTCGTCAAATAGAGGATTGTTCGGTCTTTGCGTAAGATTATGAATCAGGCCTTTTCTGTCTTCGGCCCGGTTTTCTCCTCCCAGTTCATTTCCTTTTAGTTTATACTTTTTGGCCGCTTTCCTATTTTCAAGGATGGCGTCTATTTCATCGTCTTCCAAGCCGATAATTTCTTCTTTGAAATCAGTTTTATCTTTATTACTATTTCGGTCTTTGATAAAGTTGAGGTAGGCATTGAAACGCATCAGTAAAATAATAATGGCAAGTATCAATACCAGCGCTACCAGAAAAATAGTGCCGATTATGCCAGGGCTTGAGATCCAGTTGTCCGTCGCACTTTCACTTTGAGCTGTTACTATTCCTGGCAATGCAATCGCAAAAAATAAAAAGATACATCTTACTGTTTTCATAAAATTCATATTAGGCTCTTTTCATCCTATTCAAATATTCTTTCTTTATCGTCTCAATTACCTCGGTCCTACCTTCTAACCTCTCAATAAAAGATATTCAGACCGTTATATCTTAATTAAATCTTATTTTTTTTTATCTTTTTAGGTACGTCAGCCCCACCTCTAAGCCCGTTGCCAGCTCGAACAAACTGGTCTTTTGCAGCATCTGTTTCAGTTCGTCACGGATGACCACGAATTTGTCATGTACGGGGCAGGGTTTGGTGGCATTGCACTTTTCAAGGCCGAGGCCACAGCCTTCATAGACCGAATCCCCATCGATAGCAAAGACAATCTCGGCCAATTTTATGGTGTCCACTTTCTTTTTGTCAATCTGAAAACCTCCGGAAGGCCCCTTTGTCGACTCCAATATATTGTTCTTGGCCAATTGGTGCAGAATTTTGGCCGTGAACGCCGTGGGCGAATCGACCTTTTCGGCGATTTCCTTTAAGCTGACCCGTCTGCCCTGTAATGATTGCATGGCAATATAGATACATGCCTTAATTCCGTATTCACAGGCTTTAGAAAACATTTCTTTAATTGAATCTGCGACAAAGGTAATATTTTTTAAATTCGGATAAAACTATCGGAATAATATTATTTATCGATATCCTATTAATTTTATCGAATAGGAATGGAATCTCTTTCAGGAACGTTTTTTTCATTATAAAACCCCGTTGAGTTCCATACCTCGACCCGCTAAAATAAGCTACGAAAATGTAGTATCTTTAAGCATATTTAACTGGATAAGCCGAAAAAGAAAGACCTAAAAATTGAATATCATGAAGAATTACAAAGAGATAGACCACGTGAAATGGAACTCGGAGGCCGAGAGGTAACCGGCGAAATAATTAAGGTACATCATTCCGACTTTGACTATAAGGGATATACCCATCACGCCAGCAAGAATTCCCAATATGGGATAAAAAGCGATACATCTGACCATATTTCGGCCAATAAAGGTTCGGTGCTTTCAAAAGTATAGCCGGCTGTTCCGGCGTTCGTCCATATCATAACTCGAAATGAATTAGCATTGTACAAGTAAAAATTTATGAAAACCAATCGGCAGACGGTTTTGGATATCCAAAAAATAATCGCTGATTCCCACCTGGAAATAATGGGAAGGATACAAGAAAAATTGAGGTTGACTTTGGTACGCGAAAAAATGGAAAACGGTAACCTTTGCTTTGCCAACACTCCCGAAGTTCGTGACGAGTATAGAGAAACCTTGGATGGTGAAGACCTGTTGTACTACATGTATGCCGCACTGCACGCCCCCAGCTATCGTGGGAACTATAGGAATCTGTCTAAGATCGATTTGTTTCAAGTGGCCTACCCAGAAGATTATGAAAGTTTTTGGAAATTGGTGGGCCCTGGCGCACAACTGAGGCGGCTACATTTGTTGAAACCACCCATGGCTAAAAAATTCGACGCCGAAACCGATATAGTTTTAAAAAAGATTGCCGAAATAGAGATTGAATAGAGTCCCTGGAAAAAGGCTTACCTTAGAATACGAAAATAAAAATCATCCCATGGCATCTTTTGCAACCAATGCCGTCGATTTTCATAAGAACTTGCGCTTGCCCGTCGGCCTTCCTAAAGGGATAAAGGTCCTTAATCCCTTTCGGGAAAGGAAGGAGATCCTTGCCATCGCCCATAGGTTTTATCATAAATTTTATGATGACAACAATGAACGAAAGCTTATCCTTGGCATCAACCCGGGTCGTTTGGGAGCCGGGGCAACCGGCATTCCCTTTACCGACACCAAAAGACTGTCCGAAATATGTGGCATAGAGATCGAGTCGATAAAGACGCATGAACCCTCTTCGGTGTTCATCTACGATCTGATAGAAAAACTCGGGGGTCCTGAAAAATTTTATAGCAGATACTATATTAATTCCGTTTGCCCCTTGGGCTTTATAGAAAGGAATGGGAAAGGAAATTGGGTAAATTGTAATTATTACGATTATGAAGAACTATTTTTAAGCCTAAGGGATTTTATCGTATCCACCCTGAAAAAACAGATTGGGTTTGGGATCGATACCGGTACGTGTTATGTACTGGGCAAGAAAAATGCCAAATTTCTTTCCCTTATAAATAGGGAAATGAAGTTTTTTGATACCATCGTCGCCCTAGATCATCCAAGATATATCGTACAGTATAAATCGACACATAAACAAACCTACATTAAGGAATATATAAAGGCACTAACGTCAAATCATATCAAGAGGGAAAACTTGGGGAAAGGCTAGGAGCAAAGTAAGACCAAATTATGAGCTAAATCAAAATTGACTTTTAGAGGTCAGTAGTTAACTGCATATAATTTGTTTCTGGTATACTTTGTCCGAACCGACCATTTTGGTAATCAGGTTGTTGAATATGGTCGCCTTGCCTTGGGAACGGTTTATCCTAAAGCAGAACTCGTTGAAATATCTGTTTATGTTAAAGTCGCTTACCCAGGAGTAGGTCGTCCGGATCCACGACTTGATCTGGTGTATCATTGTGTGCAAGGCCTTGAAGTTCGCCCCGTTCTTGCTTTCTACCTGGTCTATATCATAGGCTTTCGCTATGGGGCGGTAACCTTTCCATCCATCGGTGGTGACCTTCGCCTCACGGCTGATATTGTTGATGAAGATATACTGTAGCGACCTTGCCGAGAAGTCCTCTATGCGCATGGCGTACATGCGCCTGACCTTGCCCTCAGGGGTAAGCTGTACCGCCGTGACAGCCTTCTTTTTCTTGGCATCGTAGCTGCGCCCGATCTTTCCCTTTTCATGTCCGCCCAGCACGAACTCGTCCACGTGCACCGTGCCGTCCATCGGGTGGCTCCCGCCGGACTCCATCGCCTCCCTGACCTTTAGCATGAACAGACGGGCGGTCTTTTCGGTCACCCCATAGCGCACGCCCATGTAACTGGCCGAAAGGCTCTTGGTACTGGTGGCCATCTCGAAACAGATGAAAAAAGCCTTGCGCACCCCGAACTTGACCTTGTGGAACAGAGTATTGGCCGTGGCCGATTCCGTATGCCCACAGACATTGCAGGTCCTGGAAAAATCCTTTCGTACCTGGGACGCGCCGTGGTCGCATTTGACACATTCGAAACCACCCTTCCACTTGATGCCCGAGAGATATTCCTTGCAATCCAGGTCCGTTTTGAACCGATCGGAGAACTCTAGAAGGTTTTGACCTTTAAAAATATCCATGGATTTCCTATTTTTATTGACTTTAAAGATATGAACTTATCTACTGACCTCTATTGACTTTTTTGTTCTATTGTTTGGTTTGGGTATTCATTGGGATCGATTTTGATATATCTGCATAAATAACATGGTCGACATCTTTTGCGCCCTGTTTTTGGCTATCCAGGCCGTGTCGCCCTCGAACAGTTCATCAATGGTCGCGAACCACAGATTGAGCCATAGCCCAAAATGCTCGGAGGTTATGGTATGCCCCATTTTGGCATCCACTTCTTGATGGGCCGTGACGGGGTTTCCACCATAATTACGTTTCAGGAAAAGCTGGGTCTCCCAAAAATCGGTAAGTAAGGTCAAATGGCTTTCCCAATCCGATATTATCCCATTGAAAATTGGGCCAAGCACTTTATCCTTCCGGATTTTTCCGTAGAAGGTGTCGACCAATAGCTGTACATCTATTCTGTTTTGAATTTCCTTTTTAGCCATCACAGATTAATTGTAGGATGCAAATATCAATATTGGGCTTTTCAATAAAGATGATTTCGGTCATATTTTTTTTGGGAAAATATGGATATTCTCAGATAGTGAAGTTGTTCGGTCGATATCCTTAAAGGAAATTCCCAAGGTTTTTGCATCGGCCTCTAGCTCTTGCCCAGACTTATCACGGTTCGACCTCAAGCTTTCCTGGTTTACACCGGACGAAGGCATGAAGAAAATAACCTAGTCGGTGGAGACGATATCATCCACTTAAAAATGCACTCGTTTCCCTACAATCGAAATTTTTCGGAGGTCATTCCCGAAATGAAACCAAGGCAGAAAATATGACCGGCAAGGTTCGGAACCCTTAGTGGGCATTGTTTGGAATTCGACCGCCTGTTTTCAATATGTGCCCACATCGAGAACGGGAGACTCGCGCAACAGAGCTCCGACATCCCCAACGTCTTTTTGGCCGATTTGGCCAGCTACCAGTTCGAGATCTTTGACCTTCAAAGGGATGTCACCCGTTGGTATAGGCCAAACGGGTCGGATAGTGGTTACGGACCTGTTCTACAGGGCCATGCCGATAATTCGTTATGACACAGGGTATATCGGAACCATGGGAAAACGCCATGAATCGAAAGCTGCAGCATGTAATCAAACAGGTCAAAGGCCGAAAGATGGAAGCCATACATGATACCCGGGGCAAACTTATATCGTCGTTTACCAACACCGATAGTATGTGGGAATATAGCGAACTGGCCCAGTATCAATTTATACAGATCTCGAAGAAGGTGTACAGGTTCGGGCGGTACTGGCATGGGCTTTCCACGGCAGGAGGAATTAGTCGCCGAATTTAAAAGACTTTCTGGGAAAGGATGTGGAAATACGGATGGACTACGTGGACGAAATCCCACATCGTTTCCCGGAAAGCGGAAAAAGGTCATAAAGGATTTAAGGTAAAAACGGGCAAGGAGGAAAAGATGGACAGTACTTGGGATAGTTTGCCGAAAAAACGGTCATGCACCCGATCCTTTGATAGGCAGTACGTGCGTTCCCTTGGAATCGGTATCGCCGCTCAGATAAGGATCGCCCTCGCGCCTTCCCCTGATGAAGCGGGCCGGCGATCCATAGACCACGGAAAAGGGCTTCACATCCTTGACTACCAAAGACCCGGCACCGATTACGCTATGTTCCCCAATGGTAATATGTTCTATAATATTGGCTCCGAGCGACACGGCCGAAAACTGGCGTAGGGTGAGGTTGCCCCCCGTACACACACCCGATGCCATACTGGAGAAATCCTCCATGATACCGTCATGGCCGAGCGATGAATTCGTGTTCAGCACGCAAAAACCACCAATTCGCGAATTGGCGTTCACTATGGCCCCGGGCATGATAACACTACCCTTGCCGATTTCCACGTCTTTACCTATCAGGACACTAGGATGGATTACGGTCACCATATCGAGATGTGGGGCGATCTTCCTTATACTGTCCGCCACGATTTTTCTTGTCCAATTGTTGCCAATGGCGAGGATGGCACCTTTAATATCAAATTTATCGATCAAGCCGGGAAGATCGAGTTCGTTTCCCAGAATGGGATATCCGTTCCGCCTAGTTCCCTTTTCCTTATAGGAATCCACGAAACCCACAACGCTATATCGTTCTTCCTTCTCGATACAGTCCAGTATCATCGAACCATGGCCCGAAGCTCCAATTATAACGATGTTCTTCATTTTATCGGGGTATTTATCCACTTAATCGATTTTCGAAGATACTAAAACCCGTTTAATGAACGGTGGAATTACCATCTTTTTTCGTCGAGACCACCGTCTTCGAAATATGCGGCCAGTTGGAGGATAATGGGGCGGATATTTCGGGGGAGGGCCGTTCCCATCTATTGGCTTGCAATGTGTCCCGGTTATTGTTTATGGTGTCCAACGGAGCTTTATCTGGCGCTGGCCCGCCTTGTTTTCTATCGATATTTCGGAGTGCATAGATAAACAAGACAGCCAAAAGCACCATTAAAAACAACAGTGATTTAATTAGATTTCTCATTCTACGGTATTAGCCGCACAAGAACGCAAATTTGAGCGGAACTTAGTGTCCCTAAAGGGCAGAATCTTGATGTTTTCGATAAATGACAATTTCTGTTGTAAGCGAGGAGTCACCTTATGGGATCCACAAGCAGAATTCCCCCCTCCTAATTTAGACAATTCGGCCTTCATTTTTCGATATGGGCATTCTGAGGATGGATATCTACGTTGCCAGCCGCTAATTCAATCTGGAATCGGGGGCCTCGATACGATATCGGTGGGAAGTATATTCAGTCCTCTCCGATGTTCAGATCACTCATGGCACTCCATGTTGCTCGATGCCACTTTAACGACCGGCGTGGGTGATACAAAGGGGATGCCCAATCCCATCCCCCGGAGGATAAATAGCGCACCTACCAAAACCGTAAAAACGGGAATCAGTTTTTGCACCTTTGATCTAAGCCTTCCCTTTAGCAGTCCACTAAAATAGATGGCAGTGGTCATCAGGGGAATGGTGCCCGATCCGAAAAGTACCATGTATAGGCTGCCTTCCAGGGCACTTCCCATGGCAATTGCACCGAAAAGGGCCACATACACCAGTCCGCATGGTAAAAAACCGTTCAGAAAGCCGATGGTAAGAAACGTGTCGGGGGATTTCTTTTTCAATTCCCGGCCCAGCCGGTTCTTGACTCTAGAAACCGCTTTATAGAGCGGTTTCGAGGGGTTGAATCGGGCAAAGATTTTATAGGGTGTCAACACCACGACGATCATCAGAACGCCGATGGCGATGGATAGTGTTTGTTGCAGTCCGAATAGATAAAGGCCCCTTCCGAGCGATCCGAAGACACATCCGACGAGCCCGTATGCCAGAAGGCGACCGAAATGGTAAAGGAAAATCTGGCCGAATTTCTTGAAATTGTTCGAACGGTCGACCGGAAGCATAAAGACGATGGGGCCGCACATGCCGACGCAATGGAGGCTTCCCATTATTCCCAGTATGAGGGCGGATAACATCATTTTGTCTAGATATAATTCCTGAAATAATAGACGTTAGAACAACGGGGGTACAAGCCTTAAAAACAAACGTCTGAAATCTAAAATCTCTTTAATAGGTAAAACTCTCCTTATGCAAATATTCTTCCCCCTCGTATTCCCACGCGATTTTAATATCCCACCGACCCTCCACAAAACTTTTGTCAGGTATATGCAAATTGGTGTTGGACAGACTGATGGGCAAGTCAAAATCCAAGCGTTTGTTGGATGGCCTGTATAGGGATATCAATCCTTTTATTTTCCCGGGTTCCAGTTGTTGAGGGAATTCCACCTCTAGACCGTCAGGTGTTTTTCGAACGTTCAGCTGTACTGCATGGTCTATGGCATTGTTTTCTGCATCGATTTCCTTTTGATAGCCGAGTTCGGCCTTGTAGTATTCTTCGGTGACCAGATCGTGGTTGGCGCGATAATCCGTGCTCATGCGCACTACAAAAAATAGGATGAAGCTAATGAAAGCGACAAAGGTGATGACGATAGATGTTCCCCAGTTGAGTTTCATGATGTTTTTATTTTATTTATAACTCCGAGGCCCCATAAACATGGTACTGGTGGTTTCTATCAGTTCATTCCCGCTATATACCCCGATCTTTACTTTTTCTTTATCGCTTTTTAACGCGGCATGGTTGATTTCTACAAACAGCGTGCCTTCGGTCAATTGCTGTGCAGGTACCTTAAAGTTTTGGTGGCGTACCCATTCTATTTTTCCTTTTTGGGACAACAATTTAAAATGAACGTCCTTAATATCCCTTGTGGTCTTATTGACCAGTTTATAGGTGTAAACGTTGCTGATGATGTTATTATCTTTATGCTCGTACAATTGACCGGGCAACCGCAGGATATTGGCCTCGAGATCGTTTCTTAAAAAGAGCATACCGATAAAAATGCCGGTTAAAATGGTCAGTACAGCGGTATAGCCTTTCAGTCTTGGGGTAAATCGGAATTTTTCCTTTTTTTCGATTTCATCCTCGCTGGCGTAGCGGATTAGACCTTTGGGCAAATTCACCTTTTCCATTATATCGTCACAGGCGTCGATACAGGCGGTACAGTTCACACATTCCAACTGGGTACCGTTGCGGATATCGATACCGGTGGGGCAGACGTTCACGCACTGAAAACAGTCGATGCAATCGCCATGGCCCAAGGCGGCACGGTCTTCATTCTTCCGGAATTTCTTCCGGCCGTTTTCGGCTTCGCCACGTTTGTGGTCGTAGGCGACGACAATAGATTTATTGTCGAGCAAAACGCCTTGCATTCTTCCGTACGGACAAGCGATTATGCAGACCTGCTCCCTGAACCAAGCGAAGACGAAATAAAAAACAGCGGTAAAGATCAACAGCGATATTAACGTACTGACGTGCTGCAACGGCCCATCGGTAACGTATCGGATCAACTTATCACTTCCGATAAGATAGGCGAGGAATACATTGGCGATAATAAAGGAAATAACAAAGAAGGCAATCCATTTCGTTACCCTTTTTCTTATTTTTTCTGCATTCCAAGGTTGGCGGTCGAGTTTGATTTGGGCACCGCGGTCACCGTCGATCCAGTATTCCAGTCTACGAAAGACCATTTCCATAAAAATGGTCTGGGGACAGATCCATCCGCAGAAAATACGTCCAAAGGCTACCGTAAACAGTGAGATAAAGACCACTCCTATAATCATGACGATCACGAAGAGATAAAAGTCCTGGGGCCAGAACGGTAGACTAAAGATGTTAAAACGCCTCTCGAGCACATCGAACAGCAAAAATTGGTTGCCATTGATCTTTACGAAGGGCGCGGCGAGCAAAAAGACCAACAACGCATAACTGACATACTTTCGATATCGGTAATGTCGTCCGCTGGGTTTTTTGGGAAACACCCAGGCCCGCTTGCCCTCTTCGTTGAGCGTTCCAATCGAATCCCTAAAATGTTCTTGATCTTGTGCCATTTAATGAGCTTCTGTTTTTTATTCCCGCGAAGGCGGCCATCTTATAAGATGGGGAGTGTGGCCGGCCATTTCATCTATTCAGTGCCCCCATCGGGCGCCAAAGGGTTGGGCTTATCCGTTTCTATAATAACCTCGATTTCGGTGGAATCGACCTGTTGCACCTTTACCTGGTCCACGGGCGCGTTCGGGTCTATCCAGAGTTCACCTTCGGGATCTTTGGCATCGGCGGGGTTCGTACCATGCATGCTCAGCACGTAACTGGCGACCTGTGCCATTTCGGAAGGTTTGAGGCTAGACTTCCAAGAAATCATACCCTTGCCTGCCCGGCCGCCTTCCGAAATAGTATGGAAAACGTTCTTGATACCGCCCCCCAACACCCAGTAGTCATCGGTCAGGTTTGGACCTATGGCTCCCCCTAGGTCCACTTTATGGCAAACTGCGCAATTGCCGGTAAAAATGGTCTCGCCCGCCTTGATATCGTCAGCATCGGTCAACAGTTCCACCGTATTGGCGTCGATCAGATCCTTAGCCGTTTTCTTGTATTCCTCGATCTGGGCTTGGGCAGCGGCCATTTCACGTTGGTATTCCAACTTTTGATCGTAGCCACCGAAGACGTGAAAGCGTAGCATATATACCAATGCGAATATGATGGTGGCATAGAAGAGATAAATCCACCAGGGCGGTAGCTTGTTGTCTAGTTCGCGGATGCCGTCATAGTTGTGGTCAAGGATAATCTCGCCCTCGGCCTCCACAGGTTTGGCGCCCCAGAGCTTCTTATAGGTTCTTTTACCCCATTTCCATTCCCATTTTTTGTTCTTGGCGGCCAAATAGCGTTCCTTGCCTTCTTCGGAAAGCGTATGGAACATGACGTTTTCGATGGCGGCCAAAATCCCTTCGATAGCGATAAGCAGCAATAGTACGAAGACCATGAAGACCTGGGCCATCGGGTAGGCGAGGATGGCCGGTTTGTTGCCAGAATCTACGAAGATTTCCATCAATCCGACAATCAGGAAGAAGGTAACGGAAATGCGCAGCCACGAAGCTCTATTGTTTTTCATGTTGATTATTTTTGTGTGGTTATTTTTTTGGGAAACCATTCCGAGAGAAGCGAAATAGTCCCTTCCCCCTTTTGGCAGCCTCTTTTTAATCCTCTTCCAATGGCATTTCGCTCATCTCTTTAATATGGCCTTTTGAGGCGGTAAAGACCCACCCGAATAGAATGATGAAGAATACGAAGAAGATGAGCAACGATATCATGGGATAGGTGGCGATGCCCTCTATACTTTCCATATATCCTTTTACGAATTTTAGCATGTTTTTAAGTTTTAGATTTTAGGATGTTGATCGAACGCCTCTTTTTTATCTCCCGGAAGCCATTTCATCCGATGCCTTTACTTTTATATCCGTACCCAAACGTTGTAAATAAGCGATCAAAGAAACGATTTCACGGTCGCGCATTTCGATGAACTCCTCATTGTTTTCGGCGGCGTATTCTTTGTCCGCTTCATAGCTTTTTGCGAAATCGGGATCCGTATAGAGGTTCTTTTCTATCTGCGTGGCCTGTTCGTCCATCGATGTTTCGGCATTGGCGATTTCCTCTTCTGTATAAGGAACGCCCAAGGTGACCATAGCTTCCATTTTGGTGGTGATATTGCTTCGATCATGTTTGTTGCGAATCAACCAAGAGTAGGAGGGCATAATGGAGCCCGACGAGGTGCTTTGGGGGTCGTACAGATGGTTCAGGTGCCAGTTATCGGAATATTTACCGCCCACCCGGTGCAGGTCTGGTCCGGTACGTTTGCTTCCCCACAGGAACGGGTGGTCATACACATATTCCCCCGCCTTCGAATATTCCCCGTAGCGTTCTACCTCGCTGCGAAACGGACGAACCATCTGCGAATGGCAGCTGACACAGCCTTCACGAATGTAGATATCCCGTCCTTCCAGTTCCAGGGGAGTATAGGGCTTGACACTGGTAAGGGTGGGAATGTTCGATTTGACGAGGAGGGTCGGTACGATCTGGATGATACCACCGATCAAAATGGCCACGGTCGCCAGAATCGTCAACTGAATCGGCTTGCGCTCCAACCAACTGTGAAAGGTTTCGCCGGCAATCCTTCTTTTCGGTACGCGGGTCAGCGCGGCGGCCTCGGCCAGTTCGTCTTCGACCTTGCTTCCCTTTCTGATCGTGGCCACCACGTTATAGACCATCACACAGGCGCCGATAATATATAGGCTTCCCCCAATGGCCCGCATCCAATACATGGGCATGATCTCGTTGACGGTTTCGAGGAAGTTGCCATATACCAACGTACCATCGGGGTTGAAATCCTTCCACATCAGGGCTTGGGTAAATCCGGCTACGTACATGGGAAGGGCATAGAGGATGATGCCTAAGGTGCCGATCCAGAAATGGAAGTTCGCCAAACCTATGGAATGCAGTTTGGTCTTGGTCATCTTCGGCACCAACCAGTAGATCATACCGAAGGTCAGAAATCCGTTCCATGCCAAGGCTCCCACATGTACGTGGGCAATGATCCAGTCGCTAAAGTGGGCGATGGCGTTTACGTTTTTAAGGGAAAGCAGCGGGCCTTCAAAAGTGGCCATCCCATAGCCGGTAATGGCGACCACCATAAATTTAAGTACGGGATCCACCCTTACCTTGTCCCAGGCGCCCCTTAGGGTCAAGAGTCCGTTGATCATCCCGCCCCAGGAAGGGGCCAGCAGCATAACGGAAAAAGCGACGCCCAGATTCTGTGCCCAATCCGGTAGGGAAGAATACAACAAATGGTGAGGTCCGGCCCATATATAGATAAATATGAGGGACCAGAAATGGATGATGGACAGTTTATAGGAATACACAGGTCGGTTCGCCGCTTTCGGAACATAATAGTACATCAGCCCCAAAAACGGGGTTGTCAAAAAGAAGGCTACCGCGTTATGGCCGTACCACCATTGCACCAACGCATCCTGTACCCCTGCATATACCGAATAACTTTTTAGGGCGCTAACCGGAAGCTCAAGATTGTTGAAAATGTGCAGTACCGCTACCGTAACGAAAGTGGCCAAGTAAAACCAGATGGCTACGTATAGATGCCGTTGGCGACGTTTGATCATGGTGCCGATCAGGTTAACGCCAAAAGCGACCCAGACCAAGGCGATGGCAATATCGATGGGCCATTCCAACTCGGCATATTCCTTAGATGAGGTATAGCCCAAGGGTAAGGTAATGGCAGCGGCAACGATGATGGCCTGCCAGCCCCAGAAATTGAACTTACTGAGAAAGTCGCTGAACATACGGGCCTTGAGCAAACGTTGGGTGGAGTAATACACCCCCGCAAAAATGGCATTGCCTACAAACGCAAAGATGACCGCATTGGTATGCAGCGGCCTTAAACGGCCAAAGCTCAGCCAAGAAATCCCGTCCGTATAGTTCGGAAACATGAACATAAAGGCCAGCATAAGACCGACGGACATACCCACGATACCCCAGACCATTGTAGCGTAGAGGAACTGTTTTACGATCTTATTATCGTAATAGAACTGCTGTACTTCCATAATTATACCTTTTATTTATTTAGTTGGATTATTTTTTGCATCTGTAAGGGCGGGCGCAGCGTGGCCATCTGTTTGTTTCGGCTTGGATCCAACAGCCCGTCTGCCTGCTGGCGAGGTAGTCTTCTCGCATCGCACGGACCCCTTTTTTATTTTGTCGTCGGAAGGTTTCTCCTTCACCAGTTCGTCCTCGAAGAGCATGCGTACCGAAGGAGTGTATATATCATCGTACTGTCCGCTTCGTACCGAAAGGATAAAAGCTATGAAACCGGAACCTGCAATTACTATGCTGATGACCAATAACACATAAATAACACTCATAGCTATTTTTAATTTCGGCGTAAAACTACGCTGGGGAGATTTTAAGAAATATGACATTTGTCAGCTTTTGCATCCCTATTGGAAAATTATTGCAACTTTCTTCCCAGTGCGTTCGTCATCACCGTAGTAAAAGCTACCACGCTCATTGAGCTCAATGGCATTAGGATAGCCGCAATAACGGGCTGTAATTGTCCCGTTACGGCAAAGTAGAGTCCGATCAGGTTATATAATAGGGAGAGGATAAAACTCATTTTAATGATGTACATCGCCTTTTTCGAGGCGAGGATATAGCGATACAACTGCTGGAATTTCGAAGCATCCATAATGCCATCGCAGGCGGGGGAGAACACGTTAATGTTTTCGGAAATGGCGATACCCACTTCGGCTTGCGCCAGCGCACCCGCATCGTTGAGTCCGTCGCCGACCATGAGTACTTTTTTGCCCTGCCTTTGCAACGATTCGACGAACCGCAGTTTGTTCTCGGGCTTTTGATTGAAATACAGCGGTGTCAGTTTGGGTAGAAGCTGCTCCAAACGCTGCTTTTCGCCCTCGTTATCACCGGAAAGCAGGGCGAGGTCCAGGGTTTTTGCCATGGCATGAAACACTTCCCGAACGCCCTCCCGGTACTGGTTAGGGAATACATATTTTCCTTTATACGTGTCGTTGCTGCTGATATGGACCGAGGTATTCAGGGCTTCGGCGGGTGAACCATTTCCGACAAATGCGGCGGAACCTATCTTGATATGCCCGTCCCCTTTGCTTCCCTGCACGCCTTTGCCCAAGTGTTCTTCGTACTCGTCCAGTGTGAAGATGTTCTGTTCGGCGAGCAGATCGTACAAAGAGCGGCTAAGCGGATGGTTCGAGGCGCGCAGTGTATTCTTTAAAAGCGATTCTTCCTCCTCGGTCAGGGGTATTCCCTCGTAAGTAACGGCGCTTTTTTTGGCGGTGGTAATGGTCCCGGTTTTGTCAAATAGGGCGGTATCTATCCGGGCCAGTTGTTCGATGGTCCGGGTATCCTTTAAATAGAATTTTTTTCTTCCGAAAATGCGAAGCATATTGCCCAGCGCAAATGGGGAGGCCAGGGCAATGGCACAGGGGCAGGCGATGATCAAAACGGCCGTAAAGACGTTCATGGCCTTGCTCGGGTCATAGTATAACCAAAATACGGTCGCTACCGATGCAATCGCTAAAACGGCCATCGTAAACCGCCTTCCTATACTATCGGTCAAGGTTTGGAATTTGCTGGATTTGTCCTGCTGAAAAACGGAATTGCCCCATAATTGCGTAAGATAACTTTGGGAAACCGATTTCAGGGCCTCCATTTCGATGGCACCGTGCAACTGTTTTCCGCCGGCGAATACTTTAGCTCCCGATTCCTTTCGAACAGGTTCCGATTCACCGGTAACGAAACTATAGTCGATACGGGCATTTCCGTTGATAAGGATGCCATCAACGGGAATCAGTTCCTCACTGCGGATCAACAATCGGTCGCCGGGTTTTATATCGTGTACTGGCGTAGCCTCTTCCTTTCCTTCGGATGTTATTCTAGTGATGGCCATGGGGAAATATGATTTATAGTCCCGCTCGAACGATAGAAAGGAATAGGTTTTCTGTTGGAAGAATTTCCCCAATAGCAAAAAGAACACCAATCCCGTTAGGGAATCGAAAAACCCGCTGCCCCAATCAAAAATGATTTCCAAAGTACTTCGGAGGAAAAGTACCAGAATACCTAATGCAATGGGTACGTCGATATTCAGTAGGTTGCTTCGCAAACCCTTGTATGCTGATATGAAATAATCCTTTCCCGCATAAAAAACTACGGGCAACGAAAAGCTGAACATCAACCAACGGAAAAAACCCTCGTATTGATTCAGCCAAAATTCCCCGCCATCCGTGGGGCTGCCCGAAAGGTCAAAATAATCGGGAAAGGACAGAAACATCACATTGCCGAAAGCAAAGCCTGCCACACCCAATTTGTAGATCAGGCTACGATCGATATGCTTTTTCTTATTGTCAAAATCATCCAACGAAAGATAGGGTTCATAGCCTATCCGGGCGAGCAGAACGACTAGCTGCCTTAACGAGAGTCCAGTACTGTTAAAGGTAGTCCGGACAGTTTTTTTAGGAAAATCCACTTGGGAACTACTGATGAAAGGGTTCAGTTTGTTCAGATTTTCCAGTACCCAGATACACGAGCTGCAATGGATGTGGGGAATATAAAGGTTAACGATCTGTAGGTCTCCATCGTTGAACTCCGTCAAGCGTTCAACAATGTTGGGGTTGTCAAGAAATTCATAGTTGTCTTCTATCGCCTTTGGGGTGGCACCGGCGGCCGATTGCAGGTCATAATAATAGGACAGGTCGTTGGAAGAAAAAATCTCGTAGACCGTTTTACATCCGTTACAACAAAATTTTTTTTTATCGAATTCTATTCGTGCGGAACCACAATGGTCGCCACAGTGGTAACAGTTGACCCTATCCATACACCTTTCGCTTAACGAATACCCCCTTGACGTTTTCTTTTACCTGCGCATGATGCATTTTGAACGCTGATCTTGTCATTGTTATTTTCCGAAGCTTGGGGTATTCCATCAAAAAATAGCTTCTTTAAGACCTAAAAGCCCTAGTTGTCGGTTACCGGTAAATCGGTCAAGGTGATTTCAAAACCTCGTGCAAATATGCAGATTACGGATAGCCCAAAACATGACAAATATCATGTTCAGCACTTTTTGGAATCCGTAGTTTCGCAGCATCAGGTAAAAATCGGCACCATGAAAAACGGAATACAAGCCCAGTGTGAGCAGTGCATCGTTCGACAGTTCAATTCGTTACGGGCGATGAGCAAGGATGAGCTCAAAAGGGTCTCCGATAGTAAAACAACAAAAATTTTAAAAAAGGGAGAGTCCATTTTTGAGGAGGGGGAAAAATTAAAAGGGGTGTACTGCGTTAGAGGGGGCGTCTCAAAACTATCAAAACTGAGCGCCAACGGAAAGGATCAGATCGTAAAGCTGGCGACTAAGGGCGCAGTGTTGGGCCAACGTTCGGTGATCGTCGACGAGGCCACTAACTTGAGCGCCACTGCAATAGTGGATATGGAGGTATGTTTTATCCCCAGAGATAGTATCGTGCACACTCTGAACAGCAATCCAGATTTCGCCGTCGAGGTGTTGCGCCACATGGCCCATGATCTCAAGGAGGCCGACGATGTTATCGTCAATATGAGTCAAAAAACCGTCAAACAACGGATTGCAGAGGCCTTTCTCTACCTAAAGTCCAATTTTGGGGAGGATAAAGAGGGGTTTCTCTCGTTGACCCTTTCTAGGGAGGACATTGCCAATATAGTCGGCACGGCCACGGAATCGTGTATTCGTATCATTTCTGAATTCAAGAAAAAGGGACTTTTGAAAACTACGGGCAAAAAAATCGCCATCGCCAACGAGAAGGGACTTCAAGAGGTGGGGGAAGGATTTTAAATCTATTGTGCACTCAAAAAAACCTGATAAATATCATAGTATTCGCTGGGAGCCCCACCTAAATTTGATTTCCTATTCGCTTGCCATGTACTTATGAAGCATATATTAATACCTACCGATTTCTCCGAAAACGCTTGGAACGCCACGCTGTATGCCAGAGCGCTTTTCAAGAACGATAAATGCAAATTTTATTTGTTGAACGTTTATACCCCGGCCATATCCAGCAGTCGTTTTTTAGCGGCGAATTCTGACGGCGGGGTGTTGAAGGATGCTGCCCATATGCATTCCGAACGGGGTCTTCAGGCACTGCTGGAGCGGATTGAAAAAACCGATGTTAATCCCGTCCATAGCTTTAAAACGATTTCTTCGTTCAGTTTGCTGGTGGACGAAATCAAGAAAACGATCGAAAATCATGGTATCGATTTGATAGTGACCGGAATGACAGGGGCATCCGGCATCGATCACGTCTTTATGGGAAGCCATACGGTGCGAATGATAAAATCAATCAAAAACTGCCCGATACTTGTCGTTCCCCGGCATTTCGACTTCGTTGCCCCCGCTGAGATCGCTTTTGCAACGGACTTTAACCGCTTCTACTCCCAACCGGAGCTACAGCCGTTGATCGATATGGCAAATGCCTTTGACGCGGTCATCCGCATTGTTCACGTACAGTATGAAATAACAGCCTTGACCGAACTGCAGCAGTTCAATCTGGGGATGCTCCGCAAATATTTGAAGAATGTGGAACATTATGTGCATACAATCTCTGAATTGAACTCCGTTTCAAAGACCTTGGAAAAATTTACAACCAGATTGAACGTCCATTTGCTGGCCATGCTTAATTATCCCCACAGCTATATTGAGCGAATAACCCGTGAACCTATTGTCGATCGGGTGGCTTTCCACACCTCCATACCCTTGTTGGTCATTCCGGAAATGGGATTGGGCCTTTCCACTGAAAAAAGAATAAAGAAGGAAAATATCGAATCCTATTAATTGTTCTTGCCGATGGGATGGTCTTCGTAGAAATCGGCAAAGGTCTTGTCGGTGGTATAGTTGTCCCTCAACACCCTATAGACCATATAGACAATCATGATTTGCCCAATAACCGTAACGTAGAACACCCAGTTGAACGCGAACCCCATGGCCGACATTATCGTGACGGTAATTAAAACGAGGGTAGTCGCCGCCACCCAGAACATCGCTGAACCTTTCATAATTTTTTATTCAATATAATAAAAATTATCCGGACGAACAGCTGATTTTTCTGACGCCACAGTCATATGTGGCCTTTTTTAAGCAAATCACTCGATTCTATGATCGCTGCTGTCTTTAACCTATGGGTAATGCATTTGCCTATTTCCACGATGTAGTGTCCGGCAGTCCCTGCCTATCGGACAAAGAAAATCTCAGTACTGTTTCATAAAGTCCTCCCCTAAAACCTTTTTTAAATAAAACAACAGTTCTTTCGCATTTTCCTGGGTGAAGACCAGTGGCGGTTTGATTTTAAGAACGTTATGGTCGGGCCCGTCGGTGCTCATGAGAATGCCGAAGTCTTTCATACGGTGAACTATATATTCGGCCTGGTCTCCGAGGGGGTTTAGGTCGGAATCGACCAATTCAAGGCCCAAGAAAAGTCCCTGTCCCCGTACCTCGCCGATAATCGGGTACTCCTGGGACAAACGCTGAAGTCCGGATTTTAGGAATTCGCCTACCTGCAGGGCATGGGCCTGCAATTTTTCGCGTTTGACGGTTCGCAGTACCTCGGCACCGATGGCGCAGGATACGGGATTGCCGCCGAAGGTGTTGAAATACTCCATGCCGTTAGCGAACTTTTCCGCCACCTTTCGGGTGCAGGCCACTGCCGCTAGGGGATGGCCGTTGCCCAAGGGTTTGCCCATGCTAACGATATCGGGAACTACCTGGTGCAATTGAAACCCCCAAAAGGTCTTGCCGGGCCTACCGCATCCCGTTTGTACCTCGTCGGAAATACACACTCCGCCCGCAGCACGTACATATTCGAAAGCTTTCGTCAAAAAACCCTCCGGTAGCTCTATCTGTCCGCCACAACTGATGATGGACTCGATAATTAGTGCGGCAATGCCCCGGCCTTTGGCGTGTACGGCCTTTATCTGTTTCTGTACTTCGTGCGCATAGCGTTGCCCGGTACGGTCTCCCCGATATTTGCCGCGAAAGGCATCGGGTAGGGGAAAGATATGGGTGTGCTCGGGGGCGCCCTGTCCCCCTTTTCCGTCGAATTTGTACGAACTGACGTCGACGGTCATATTGGTATTGCCATGGTAGCCGAATTCCGAGGCGAGTATGTCCTGCTCGCCCGTAGCGGCTTTCGCCATACGGATGGCAAGTTCGTTCGCTTCGCTACCGGAATTCACAAAATGGAGCACGGTTAGTTCTGGCGGCAGGGTTTCCAAGAGTTCCTTGGCCAAAGCGTTGATGTTATCGTGCAGGTAGCGAGAATTGGTGTTGAGCAAGGCCATCTGCTCTTGTCCCGCCCTGACGACGGCCGGGTGTTCGTGTCCCACATGGGCCACATTGTTTACCGTATCGAGGTATTTCCGGCCGTTTTGGTCCATCAGGTATTGTGCGGCCCCTCGTACTATTCGTATCGGCACTTTATAGTGCAGGCTTAGGCTTTTTCCGAGATGTCGCTTGCGATAGTCGAGCAGCTGATCGTCAGGCGCGGGAGGCTCTGGCTTCAATGATTTCACTCGGAACAAAAGGTTGGGGTCGGGACAAACACTTTTCCATACTTGGAGTTGATGGGGATACACGACCCCTGGAAAGTCCGTGGAATACCCCAACATCGATAGCAGCACCTGAAAATGAAGGTGGGGCGCCCAGTTTCCATTTTCATGGGAATTCCCCAAAAAACCGATTAGCTCGCCTTTTAGTACGGTCTGACCCACCTGGGTGGTTTCTATGGAGGCCAGGGACAGATGGCCGTAGAGGGTAAAAAAATCGAAAGTACCGGTCTGGTGTTTTAGAATGATCAGTCCCCCATATTCCTTGTTCCCTGCATCGTTTACAGAAGTGACCACCTCGCCGTCGAAAAGCGCGTTTACCCCGGTACCGGCAGGAAGCCAAAAATCCACACCCAAATGGATGCTGCGGTTCTCGGGTCCGCTGTTGCCTAAGCGGCCGTACTCAGAAGTAGTGTATACCGCGCGTGGTTCCAAATACCCTCCGGCCAATATCTTTTGGGGATGATGTTTTTGCAGCCGATCGATTTTGAATTGAAAGAGCTCCCCATCGTCAAAATCCGCTTGGTGCCCCAACCAGGGACTCGAAACGCTGAGGTCCAAACGATGGCACTCATTTTTATTCACTGTGGGGAACAGATCGGATAGGTTAAAAGCGTTTTGGTCGGTCCAGTTTTTAAATTCCCTTTCCTGAGGATGGGGAGCGAACCCACAGGCCTGTCGAAAATGGTAAAGCGCGAAATTTTGATGGATGCCGTACCATCTTTCCAATAGCTCCCAAGCTGGTTTTTCGCTGATCAGCAGATAGTCATTATTCAGTTTCTTCTGCTTGCTTATCGCGGATTTTGTTACCGAGACGACCAATCGCATGCCAATGGCATTGTATAAATGTTCCAGTTCCCGTTGTTCCAGTGGAAAGGTGGCGTGATAGCCCTTTACAATGGGTAGGGCGGCCGCCAAAGGGTCATTGTAATGCATGATGGCGTAGGAACAGGCAATGGCGAGGTCGTTGATAATTTGGGTATGGATGGCATCCCCAAAATCGATGGTCGCTTTTACGGTAGGATGTCTCAGGTCTTCGGAAACAATGAGGTTGTTGTCGTTCGCATCGTTGTGAACCACCGCTTTTCGGAGTTGGGCATAGGCCCCTTGGGCCCTTTCAAATCCATCCTGAAAAAACACCAGTATTTGCTTTTCCTTTTCATTGAAAAGGTTTAGATATTCCTTCGTCCACATCGACCGGGCTACGTCCCATTCCAATTCACGGTGCGCCTGCGGATGTTCAAAACCCTGTAATGCTCGGGTCAGCTTGCCACACTGTTCGCCCAAGCTCAACCGTAGCTCATCCAGTTGCGGGTTGACACGGCTCCACAGTCTTCCGGGTACCCAGCTAAGTAGTCGAACCAGGTGCCGGTTGCCGGCATCATCGGTAAACGGGGCAAAAGAATTTCCATGGATATCATTACGCACCTGTGGGGCCATGAGATCTTTCCCATTTTGAGCCACATGCCGTAATAGTTGTTGTTGAAAATCCAGATAATCCCCGTCCTCCTCGGGAGGCGATATTTTAAGAAGATAGCCTTCCCCTTTCGCCACCTTTATCCTAAAATTAAAATCCATATAGCCGGGGAGGGGAGAGGCCTTTCCCCTAATATTAAAAAATTTTAGGACAATGCCTTCCGCTCGTTTGGGGGATATTTGTGGGGTGGTGGACTTCATATTTTATAATAGGATAAAGCTCTACCTAAATAGTTGTAACTTTAGTAAATATAAGAAACTCGGTAAAAGCAAGTCATTGCTTTAAAAAACCTTAAAATCTAAATCACTTCTATATGGCTAAGACCACCAAGACGGCTATATCCCTCGAAACACGCAAAGAACTGCTCGGCACCTTACAGGCCCGTTTCGAAAAGCACATGAACCGACATAAGGGTATTTCATGGGAGAAAGTGCGGAAAAGATTGGAAGACAGTCCTGAAAACCTGGGTGCGCTGAACGCCATGGAAAGAACTGGCGGCGAACCCGATGTGGTCGGCCAGGATAGACGCTCGGGCGAATACATATTCTTTGATTGTTCGGCAGAAAGTCCCGAAGGCCGAAGAAGTATCTGTTATGACCGCGAGGGACTCGAATCGCGAAAGGCGAACCGGCCCAAGAATACCGCCATCGATATGGCCGGCGACATGGGTATCGAACTGCTGACGGAAGAACAGTACCGAGCCTTGCAGCAATTTGGCAATTTCGATACGAAAACCTCAAGTTGGCTGAAGACCCCGGAGGAGATCAGAAAACTTGGCGGCGCCCTTTTTGGCGATTTCCGTTTTGGCAAAGCCTTCGTCTACCACAACGGTGCCCAATCATATTATGCCGGTAGAGGGTTTAGGGGCACTTTAAAAGTATAGGTTAGATGCGTCAGAATTCATCTTCACGGGGAATTTCCTCTTCTTGGGAATGTGCGGACAGATCTCGGTCCATTTCATAAAGACTGGTATTACCGTCCACTTCGGTCGAGGCCAGGTTGTATTTGTCGATAATGTCGTTGATCAGGGTTTCTTCCTCGATCTGTTCCCTGACGAACCATTGTCCGAAATTGAAGGTGGCCCAATCTTTTTCTTCGTGGGCCAGATCGACGATCTTATCGATTTCCTTAGAATTGTCCATTTCATGTTGCAATATCTTTTTCAAACAATCACCGATATTCTTGGGATTGGCCGGGGGCGCCTTGATCGCCTCGATTTTCGTTTCTCCGCCCCGGTCGTTGATGTACTTTAAGATCTTGAACATATGTTCCCGTTCTTCATGCATATGGCCGTATAGAAAGGTAGCAATACCCGTAAAGCTGTTCACTTCGGCCCAAGAGGCATACGATAGATACACCTGGGCCTGATAGGCTTCGGTGGTCATTTGGGTGTTTAACAGTTTTTCCATCTTGTCGGAGATTCGTTTCGTTTTCATGTTTATGGTTTTAGAGCTTTAATTTTAATACCAGATGGATAAATATACCGTTTTTTTAGGGTGGGCAGGTGCCGTTTTCAATTTGTTATTGTGCCGCTTCGGTTCGGGAATCTCGGGGGACGCTGGTTCACGCCCCTACTTTAATTGTTAATTATGTACTAAAACGCTGTGCATGACTTTACAACCCACATATTTTTGCCATCTTGGTGGAGATTTAAAAGGATTTTTTTGACACATGGCAAACAAATAGGAAAGTCTATCGCCTCATGGGTACTGTTAATGGTGTTCCTATATCCGTCCATCGTCCAGTTTTCCCACAGTTTTCAGAAGGAGGGTCACTTGGTCTGCAACGAAAAGACGGTGCACCTTCATCAAGTGGTTCCCGATTGTCCGATATGTCATTTTCAATTGGCAACCTTCCATTATGAGGTTGCGGAATACCCGAACCTTGTATTGGCCTCCGTTCCCGAAACGGTGGAAAAATATTTTTCTTCACACCCTCCCCGGTTTTTCCAAAAGACCGGTATTCAATTAAGGGCACCCCCTCAGTATCTTGGTTAAGCCCATTCAGGAAGTAAGCATTATTACCGGCATTTTCAGGTTATCAAGCCTTAAACCGAGAGTTTGATCTAATTTTGATTATCCACTCATTTTTAATAGGAGGGATACGTTAATCTCAAGATATGCATAATAGTTTTCCTGAACCGGTCACCCTTCAAGAAATCTTTACCGTAAACAAGAATTTATATGCGTATCTATATTATAGGGCTACTACTATTGAGCTGTCTGCCCGCTATTTCACAAAATTGCAACAACAGCCTTTCCGGAAAGGTAGCGGATTTGCACGACGGATCTCCCCTGGTTGGGGCGACCCTTATCGTGGCCGGAACGGAGCAATCTGTTGACACTGACTTTGATGGAAAATTTGTTATTCCCAATCTCTGTGACGGAACCTATGACATACAGGTGTACCATCCCTATTGTCTGACGCGGGGCTTTACCGTGAACGTATCGGGAAATACCGTCAAGAACTTCCGTTTGGAGCATCATTTGGAAGAGCTTAACGAGGTCACCCTAAAAGGGGAAGCCATTTTGGATAAGACCAAGACCCTTGATGAAAGCAAAATTTCGGAGGACGAACTGGAGCGTTTCAGCAGCGGTTCCCTCGGGGATGCCCTGAACAGTCTGAGTGGGGTGTCTTCGCTGAATACGGGAAATACCGTAGTAAAACCCATGATTAACGGACTCCATAGCAGCCGGGTACTTCTCATCAATAACGGGGTGCGGATGGAGGATCAGGAATGGGGTGCCGAGCATGCCCCCAACGTAGACGTTAATTCCGCCGGTAACCTGACCCTGATCAAGGGTGCCGGGGCCTTACAGTATGGCGGTGACGCCGTAGGAGGGGTCATCGTTGCGGAGGCCTCAAAGATTCCCGTGACTGACAGCCTGTATGGAAAGACCATATTGACGGGCGCCTCCAACGGACGCGGTTCATCATTGACCTCCCAATTGACAAGAAGCTATACCAACGGGTGGTATGCGACTGTGCAGGGTACGGTAAAACGTTTTGGGGACTTTGAGGCGCCCGATTATGTGTTGAGCAATACCGGCACGTTCGAACGCAATTTCTCGTTGCACCTCGGTCTGAATCGGTTCAATTATGGACTGGAAGCTTATTATTCCCTCTTCAAGAACGAGATAGGTATCTTACGGGCCTCACATTTGGGTGGGGCGCAGGACCAGATTCGGGCCATCGATAGTGACCGACCCTTGATTATCAACGATTTCACCTACGAACTTCAGCCCCCCAAACAGGATGTGACCCATCAATTGGCCCGGCTAAAGGGCTTCAAAAGGTTCGACGCGTTCGGAAAACTTAGCCTGCAATACGATTTTCAGCGGAACCATAGGCTGGAATTCGATATCCGGCGCGGGGAGGATAGGGACAAGGCCGCGTTAGATCTGCAACTGGACACCCATACCCTGATGCTCGATCTCGATTCCCATTTGACCGATGCCACGAACTTGAAAGCAGGCCTGATGGGAAGGTACCAGAACAATTTTCCCAATCCGGGTACGGGCGTACGCCGTCTGATTCCCGATTACCACAAATACGATTTTGGGATGTACGGCATAGTGGACTACCGAGTGAACGATAACTGGCTGTTCGAGGCCGGCGGGCGCTTTGACTACACGTATATGGATGTATTGAAATATTATCGCGGCTCGCTGTGGGAATCGCGTAGCTATGACCAACGCTATCCGGAAATCGTGGTCGAGGAACTGGACAACCAGATATTGGCCCACCCAGAACCGGATTTTAAAAATATATCCGCCACCTTCGGCTCCACCTATTCGTTTGGTGACGACTACAAACTGTTTTTCAACTATTCCCTGGCCTCCCGTGCGCCCAATCCTTCGGAACTTTATAGTGAGGGGCTGCACCACTCGGCATCCCGTATCGAATTGGGCGATTTGGGTTTTAATTCGGAAATAGGCCATAAGTTTTCGCTGACCTTTCAAAGAAAAGCCCCGATCTTTAGCTTTTCCATCAATCCCTTCATCCATACCATCGATGATTTTATCGTCATCGAACCGACGGAAGTCCAACAGACCATCCGTGGCAATTTTCAGGTCTGGGAATACCGCCAGACCAATGGGCAGTTATTGGGCGTTGATCTGGATGCCTCTTATGCCTTCGCCAAAAATTTCCGGTTCGACCACCAGTTTTCCCTGGTCAAAGGCTATGACCGAAGTAGGGACGAACCTCTGATCAGTATGCCGCCGGTGAATACTACCAACGGACTCACTTATCAAAATCAGGATATCAACAACCTGAGGTTGCAATTACAGAGCCAGTATGTGTTCCGACAGAACGAATATCCCGATACCAATTTCGAGGTTTTTGTTCCCGCCACCCAGACTACGGAAACCGTAGATGTCAGCACCCCCCCGGATGCCTACCATTTGCTGAATTTCGATGCAAGCATCGACTTTGGTATCAACAGAAAGTCTAAGCTCACGGTTGGTTTTGGCGTAACCAATTTCTTGAATACCACCTACCGCAATTACCTGAACCGTTTTCGCTATTACGCGGACGATATGGGTCGAAATTTTACCCTAGACCTTAAATTCAATTACTAATCAGTATTCCATTATAAATCAATCAGTATGAACATTTTAAAATCATCAATAATACTACTGGTTTCGGGACTTTTATTTACGGCCTGTTCCCCTCTTGATATACCCGAACCCGTAAATGAGGAAGAAGTGATAACTACGATGATTGTGACCCTAATCCCCGTTACCCTTGGCGATGCGATTACCTTAAAAAAGTTTGACCTTGACGGCGATGGGCCCGATGCGCCCGAGGTTACCGTTTCCGGCAATTTGGCGGCCGGTACTACCTATAATGGAAGTATCGCACTATTGAACCAGACCGTAGATCCGGCCGGGGACATTATCGCGGAAGTCATGGAAGAAAATACGGTCCACCAGTTTTTTTATATCGCGGATGCCGAGCTTGACCTAACCACCGAATATGGAAACACCGATGACAACGGCAACCCCTTGGGTACCGAATTTACCCTTATCACAGGTGCGGCCAGCACGGGTACGTTAACGATAACTTTAAGACACGAGCCCAAAAAGCCGAACGACGGTACTTTAGAAGATGCGGCGGGCGAGACCGATGTGGATGCTACCTTTAGTTTAACGGTAGCCAAAGGGGGGTAGCTACTCCTCCGTAATCAAAGGAAATGCTCCCTTCACCAAAAACCGGTCGTCCTCTTTAAAATCGGAACTGTTCTCAATTTCGGTAAAACCTTCCGAGGATTCTCCCGGAATCACTTCCCGGCGCTTAAAAACGTAGCGGCTATCGTTCTGCGACTGAAGTACCAATACATAGTCGGTCTGGTCCACATTTACGACGCTTTGTGCCGGCAGGGCTTTGGTACGGGTAGTATCGGTAATGATTTGGGCTTGTACGAACATTCCGGTGGCCAAATGCTGTTTCCCTTCGTCCTTAAAATGGCCGTGTACCTTGACCGTCCTCTTTTCTTCGTCGATGGAGGCACCCACCAAATGGACTTCGCCCTCGATGGTGTCGCTACTCGCTTCGGGAACGGTCACCCTGATGTCCTGACCTTTTTTCACCTGCATCACATCTTTTTCGAAAACGTTCAGCTCGATGTGTAGGTGGTCACGGTCGATGATCTGCAAGATTTCATCGGCCGCGGAAACATACATACCCTTATTGATTTTCATCTCCGTAATACTTCCTGAAATGGGGGCATACAGGCGAATCGTCGAGGATATTTGTCCCTCTTCCACCGCCTGCGGATCCAGATTGAGCATTTGTAGTTTTTTGCGTAGGGCGTTGTACCGGGACAGGTTACGCTTGTACTCGCTTTCAGCCTTTAAAAAGTTTTTTTCCGAGGTGATATTCTCGTCCATCAAGGTTTTTTGACGTTCGTATTCGGACCTTAGATATTTCATCTGTTCCAGGGCATCTAGATAATCCTGCTGCATTTGCACAAAATCGGGATTTTCAAGGCTTACCAAAAACTGTCCTTTTTTTACGGTATCCCCTATCAAGAGCGGGGTCTGCTTAACATAGCCGTCCGCATACGAACTGACCATGGCCTTGTTTTCGGGCGGCACGTCTATGGTTCCCGTGGCCTCCACTATGACGGGAAAGATTTTTTTCTCCAAGCTGCCCAATTGCATGGCATCCCCCTGAAATTGGGCCTGCGTCACGGTCACGCCTCCTTGATCCGCAGCGGCGTTCGATTGTTCGTTGCCGGAGTTGCCGTTTTCTTTGGTATCACTAGAATTTCCGCAGGAAAATAGCAAAGGAATCAAAAAGAACGATAGGTTTTTTATAAGGATATTTTTCATCGGTAAATTATAACGTTAGATAATTGATACGGATGACCGTCTGGTTATACGCATTGAGGTTCTCGTAATAGGATAGGATGATGTCGTATGAATTTTCTAGGCTCTGGATGTATTCAAAAAAATCGATTTCCCCGTTTTTGTAGCTCAGGGTAGCCATCTTGATGATTTCTTCGGAAAGTGACTTGCCTTCGTTTTCATAATAGGAAAGCGCCTCCCGATGTTTTTTCAGTTGCTCGACCAATTGTCGGTATTCCGCGTTTAGCCTTAGTTTGAAATCCTCGGCTTCGGCCATTGCCGCTTTTTTGCCCAGATCGGCCGCCTTGATTGTAGATGCGTTCCCAAAGAACAGTAGGGGGATATGCACTCCTACCTGATAGCCCTGTAACGGGGTATCGATGATATTGTTGTCCCATTGAAAGTAGGTCAGGCTGATATCGGGCAGTAATTGCTGCTTCTCTAGGTCGGACTCCGCATCAAAAACCGCACTTCGGTTTTCGTAATAGTCCAGGGCGGGGTGAGCGCCGACCCCCAAATTGTTTATCGATACTTTTTCTAGGGGAATCGTTTTGACCCTAATCCCGGTATCCGTGTTCAGAAAGGCCGTTAAATTTTCAATGGATGCCGCTAAGTCCCGCTTGGCCTGCAAGAACTGGGTCTCCAGTTGCTTTTGTTTGGCACGGGCGGTTATTTTTTCCAGATAGTTGCTTTCCCCTAGCTCGAACCTCCGTTGGGCGGCGTAGGCGAATCTTTGGTACAGGCTGTCCAATTGGTGGTACACGCCGATTCGGGCCTTTTCGTATTGGATACGGTAATAAATCCTGGCCGTTTCCTGTTCCAATTGCAGCTTTTGGATTTCATAAGCGCTCTGCTGCTGCCTGCTTTGGGCCTTGTGTACCCTTTTTCGGGCAAAATACACCGTGGGGAATGCAAAATTCTGTCGGACCCCCAACACGCTCAAAGCTTCGTTGTTGGCACGATTGCTCTCGTCATAGCCGTAATAGCCTTCTGTTTTGTCAAAACTAAAGGCACTGCCCACCAGGGCTTCGCTTTCGTCGGCCCGAAGGCGGGCGGCTTTTAGTCCCGTATTTTCCTCCAGCACCCTCTTTTTCAAGCTGGTAAAGTCAGTTACGGTCAAAGTGTCTTGCGAGTATCCGGCAACTCCCATTAATAGAAGAACCATGCTCAGTGCCTTAATACGGATTTTACCGTTCTCCTTGTTCTTATCCTTTTTATCCTTCTGGAAGAGGGAATAGATAACCGGCAGTACCACCAGGGTCAATAGGGTGGAGGTAATGAGTCCCCCTATGACCACGGTCGCCAAGGGTCGCTGCACCTCGGCCCCCGCACTGGTGGAAATGGCCATGGGCAAAAAGCCGAGGGCCGCGGCGGAAGCGGTCAGCAATACCGCACGTAGGCGGTTCTGGGCCCCGTTGATGATCAGGTCGTCGTTGTTTTCCATCCCTTTTTCACGTAGTCCCTTAAAATGTTCCAGCAAAACGATTCCGTTCAGTACGGCAATACCGAAGAGGGCGATGAAGCCGACGCCTGCCGAAATACTAAAGGGCATCCCCCGTATCCACAGTAAAAAGATGCCGCCCACCGCCGCCAGCGGAATGGCCGAAAAGATCATCAGGGCTTCCCGCAGGGTGCCAAAGGCAAAGTAGAGCAGGATAAAGATAAGCACCAGCGCTATGGGCACGGCAATCTTTAAACGGGCGATGGCGCTTTGCAGGTTCTCGAACTGGCCCCCGTAGGTAATGGTGTAGCCTGGGGGAAGGCTAATGTTGTCCTCGACGATTTTCTGAATGTCGTCCACTACGGTCTGTAGATCGCTGCCGCGTACGTTTACGCCCACTACGATACGGCGCTGGGTATTGTCGCGCGATATTTTGGCGGCCCCTTTTTGGTAGTCGATATCCGCCAGTTCGCTCAGGGGAATTTTTTGACCGGACGGCGTATCCACATATAGGTTTTTGAGGTGAGTGATATCCTGCCGACGGTCTTTTTGCAGGCGCATGACCAAGTCGAATCGCTTTTCGCCCTCAAAAACGCTACCCAAGGTAGTTCCCGAAAAACCCATCGTAATGATGTTGTTCAGGTCGGCGATGTTCAAGCCATAGCGGGCAATTTTATCGCGTTTGTAGTTGACGTTCATCTGGGGCAGGCCCACTATTTTCTCTACGGTGATGTCGGAGGCCCCTTCTACGTCGGTGATCAGAGACTTGATTTTCTGGGCCTTCGTATTGAGGATGTCCAGGTTTTCTCCGTACACCTTGACCGCAATATCGGCGCGCACGCCGGTGATGAGCTCGTTGAAGCGCATTTCGATGGGCTGGGTGAATTCGATTTCCATCCCAGGAACGATGGAGAGTTCTTTCTTGAATTTTTCCGCCAGCTCGTCCTTGCTCTCCGCTGAGACCCATTCGCCCTTAGGTTTAAGGGTCACGATGACATCGGTCTCTTCCATGCTCATGGGGTCGGTAGGTACTTCCGCGGCGCCTATACGGGTCACGACCTGTTCCACTTCAGGAAATTTCTTAAGGAGGATGTTCTCGATGCGGGTGGTGGTTTCGATGGTCTTGCTTAGGGAGGTACCGGTTTTCAGTACCGGCTGGATCACAAAATCGCCCTCGTCGAGCTGGGGGATAAATTCCCCGCCCATCCTGCTGAAAATATAGCCGGAAATGACCACCAACGCTACGGCGATTGCGAGTACAAGCTTTTTTCGGCCCAGGGCCCAAGTGATGGCGGGCCGATACTTGCGGTTAATAAAACGAATAAGCCGAACCGAGATATTTTTTTTGGATGGGGGCTGGGCCTTGAGGAATATGGCCGAAACTACCGGAACATAGGTCAAACATAGAATAATTGCCCCGATAAGCGCAAAACCGAAGGCAAGAGCCATCGGGCGGAACATCTTGCCCTCGACCCCACTGAGGGAAAGTATGGGGATGAATACAATAAGAATGATCAGTTGCCCGAATATGGCGGAGTTCATCATATGGGACGCACTGTCGAAGGTAACCCTGTCCTTTAGATGACGGAGTTCGGTCCGCGTAAGATCTTCATATTCCCCTTGTTTTTTGGTAATGCGAAATGCCGTGTACTCCACGATGATAACCGCGCCGTCGATGATAATCCCAAAATCGATGGCCCCGAGACTCATCAAATTGGCATCGACGCCAAAAATATACATCAGCGACAGCGCAAAGAGCAAACACAGCGGAATGACCGAGGCGACTACCAATCCGGACCGGAAGTTGCCCAAAAGGAGCACCACTACAAAAATCACGATAAGGCAGCCTAAAATCAGGTTTTCGGCGATGGTGAAGGTTGTACGGCCGATGAGTGCGCTGCGGTCGATGAAAGGTTTTATCACCACCCCTTCCGGCAGGGTCTCCGACACTTGGGCCACACGTTTTTTTACGGCCTGTATGACCTTGTTGGAATTCGCCCCTTTGAGCATCATCACTTGGCCCAAGACCGTTTCGCCCTCGCCATTGCCCGTAATGGCCCCATATCGTGTGGCGTTTCCGAAACCTACTTCGGCGATATCACCGATATAGATAGGCGTACCGTTGTTGTTTTGGACCACGATGTTACGGATATCGTCCAACGAGTTCACCCGGCCCTGGCCCCGGATGAAGTAGGCCTGGTTTACCTTCTCGATATAACCGCCCCCGGCCACGCTGTTGTTGTTCTGGAGTGCATCCATAACAGAGGAAATGGAAATCCCCATCGCATCTAGTTTTTGGGTGTTGATGGCCACCTCGTATTCCTTTACGTATCCGCCCCAGGCGTTGATTTCCACCACGCCGGTGATGCCCGACAATTGCCTTTTGACAATCCAGTCCTGTATCGTTCTTAAATCTTCGGCATCATAACGGTCTTCATAGCCAGGCTTGGTGTCCAAGGTATATTGATAGATTTCGCCAAGCCCTGTGGAGATGGGCCCCATTTTGGGCTTACCAAAACCTTCGGGAATCTTTTCTGAGGCGGATTTGATCTTCTCGGCAATCAATTGGCGCGGGAGATAGGTGCCCAAATTTTCCTCGAACACTATGGTGACCACGGAAAGTCCGAATTTGGAGACGGAGCGGATTTCTTTTACCCCGGGCAAGTTGGCCATTTCTACCTCGACCGGATAAGTGATGAACTGCTCCATATCTTGGGTAGATAGGTTCTGTGAAGTAGTGATGACCTGCACCTGGTTGTTGGTCACGTCGGGTACCGCACCTATGGGTACCTGGAAAAGGGAGTATATGCCGAAGCCGATGAGGAATACCGTAAACAGAAGCACGATCAGTTTATGGGTAATACTGAATTTTATGATGCGGTCGAGCATGGATTTTGACTTGCTAAAAATGATTTTCCAAAATTAAGCTCATTTTAGGAAGAGGGGTCTAGACTTGGCTTAAGATTCGCTTAAAATACAGAAGTAAACGTGGTGCCCGCCCCCAATTCGCTTTCGATGGAGAGTTCGGCACCGATGGCCTCCGCAGATTTTTTGGCAATGGATAGCCCGAGGCCGTTACCTGGAATATGCCTGTGCTCCAGCGCATCGGAACGGTAAAAATTGTTAAAGAGTTTGTCGATATCCTGTTTCTTTATGCCGATGCCGTTATCGGAGATAGAACAGCTGATCCTCCCTGATTTTTGTGTGACCGAAATCCGCACGGCCCCACCTTGTTCAGCGTATTTGATCGCGTTTTCAATGGCATTGTCCAGAATCAGATGGGCATAATATTCGGGCACGGCATTTTCTTCCGTAGTTGCTGCTTTCACACTTATTTTTAAATCTTTTTTCGCAATTTCGGTTTTATGCTCAAAGAGGATGTCGTCAATCAAAGTGGGCAGATTGATCTTTGGTATCGGGATTTATTTTAGAGGGACTTTCCCCCCGAGACAAAAGCAGCAGTTGTTCTAAAGTAAATGTCATGGTATCGATGACCGAAAGGGCATAGCCTATTTTTTCCTCATATTCTTGCCGGGATCTAGGTTTTCGCACCAAAACTTCCAAAGTTCCCTGTAAGGAAGATAGGGGCGTACGCAGTTCGTGGGAAGCGTCGGAAGTAAATTGCCGCTCGCGTTCGATGGCTTTTTCGATACGTTCCAAGAGCTCGTTGATGGCCGCCGACAGCTCGTGCAGTTCGTCCTTTTTAGTAGGAAGGACCACCCGATCGTTGAGATTGTTGCGGGTGATGGTGTTCGTGGTGTTAATGATTGACCTTATGGGCGCGATGCTCCTTCCGGCCAAGAAACTTGAAATAAGGAACAGGCCCGCCAGAACGATGGGATACAATACTAAAAGCGTGCTTCCCAATTTGTCTAGCACGGTCATCGAAGCTTCCAACGACATGGCCGCCAACATATATCCTTTGATTTCCCCGTCTTTCTTAATGGGCATCTGCACCTGACGGATGGGCTGGTCCATCAAGAAGGCGTTGAAATGCTGCCCCGACTTTTGCTGGGGGTGCGCCCCCAATTGGTTTTCCTTCAGATTGGGCGATTTATCGAAGAGGGTACCGTCCCTCCCCGAAAGCTGGACAAAAACGGGATTTATCTGAATCTCGAGATGTTCGCGCTCCTCGAGTTCCTTTTTATTGTAGAAGTAGATGCTGTCACGGGTAACGGTAATTTCGCCGGTATGCTTGGTCGCCTCAAAATTCAGGTCTTTGTCCAGATTGGCATATACCGTGTTTTTGACCAAAAAGAATATACCCAAAAACACCGCTGCGATGATAATGGCCGTTGCCACTATATAGTGAAGGGCGATCCTATTTTTAAAATTGAGCCTCATTCGTTTATGCTGTAACCGACCCCGCGGATTGTGCGGATGTAATTTTCTTTTTCATCCAGTTTGAGTTTTTTGCGAAGCGCATTGATATATACATCGATAACACTCGTATCGTAATCAAAATGGATGTCCCAGACCTGTTTTATTATTTCCGTCCGCTCACAGACTTTACCTTTTTGTTCCAACAAAAATCGGAGCAGGTCAAACTCCCTTTGAGTAAGATGTACTTCCTCATTATTTTTAAATACTTGGTGGGCCGCCTTGTTTAAAGTGATATTTCCTACGTTCAAAACGCCGTTCTCTTCTTGATGACTATCCCGCAGTTGTACCCGTATCCGTTCGAGCAGTTCCGAAAAATGAAAGGGCTTCTTAATGTAATCGTTCGCCCCGCTCTGTAATCCTTCTATGGTCTCTTCTACGGTATCTTTTGCGGTAAGGAAAATGATGGGGGTTGTTTTGAACTGCTTCCTAAACTCTTTGCAAATCGCTATACCACTTATACCGGGCAGCATCCAGTCCAATAATAAAAGATCGTATGCCCCCGATAAGGCAAGTTTCAGTCCCTGATTTCCGTCTTCCCCAACGTCTATTTTGAATCCCTCTTCTTCAAGGCCCTGCTTCACAAAGGTGGAAATCCCGGGTTCGTCTTCTACCAATAGCACCTTCATCCTAACAAATTTAGCGTTTTATTTAAATCAGCCTGTGAATACTATCTTAGGATTGGCTTAAGAATGCACAGTGGTATTTCCCATTCTTTTGCGCCCGTCTTACACAGCCCTTGACCCCTATTCTGTTGGGCGCTGGGGCCACATCTTTATAATTTTGAATTGGTTTCCGTTTCAATGTAAATATTGTCCGTTGCCATTTTCGACAAATGCACCTCCTTTTGATCAATCTTCACGGTCATGCTTTCATCGAATTTTTCGACGTGCAAAACTTCGATGGGTGTGTCCAGGCCTATATCCTGTTTGGCCAAATATTGTAAAAACGAGGAAGAGGCATCATTAAACCCCTTGCAGGCACCCCGGTCGCCTCTCCGCAACTGAGACAGTCTTTTTCTGGGTACTGTGGGCAGGTTACCCTTGGCGTCCGGTATCGGATCCCCATGCGGATCGTAGGCCGGTCTTCCCAAAAATCGGTCCAGTTCCTCGACCAGTTTATTCGACTTTATATGCTCCAACTGCTCCGCCACTTCGTGCACCTCGTCCCAATTAAAATTCAGCCGTTCTACGAGAAAAGACTCCCACAGGCGATGTTTCCTAACGACGGCCAAGGCGTGGTTTTTGCCTAGGTCGGTCAATTGTACCCCGTAGTATTTTTGGTAATCCACCAATTTTTTATCGGCCAACCTTTTGATCATTTCGGTTACCGAAGCGGCCTTGGTCTTCAGTAGGTCGCTAAGACTACTTGTCGAAACGCCGGCATCGGTTTCCCGTTGCAGCTGAAAAATTGCCTTTAAATAATTTTCTTCGGATTGTGTAAACATATTTGTTAAATAAAACGCAAGATACATTTTATACTTTGATTTTAAATAATTAGCTTTGCCTAAATATTTAATTATATATGTTGTGTTTATAATTTAGCATTTATGAAACAAATGCTCTGTTCGTGGTTTTGTATTTCCTCTTTTGTGGCGGCCCAGAATCCTAAAAGTACGATTACGGGTACGGTAACATCAGCTGGCAGGCCTGTTCCCTACGCCAGTATTTATGTAAAGGACGGAAAGACGGGAACCAGTGCGGATGCCGAGGGTACTTACCAATTGACGGTGTCAGTAAGGGAAATAAAGCTTATCGCGCAATCACAGGGATTTAAATCCCAAACGAAATCTCTTGACCTTTTAGACGGGGCCGACAAGGTCGTTAATTTTAATCTGGCCGAAGGCAATGAAACCTTGGACGAGGTGGTCATCACCGGTACCCGTACGGAAAAACGCCGCACCGATTCTCCGGTCATTGTAAACCTGATCGATAGCGAAACGCTGCAACAGGTAACGGCAACGGACCTTTCAGAAGGTCTTCGGTTTCAGCCCGGACTACGGGTGGAAGTAGATTGCCAGACGTGTAACTATACTCAAATACGGATGAACGGACTACCGGGTGGCTATTCCCAAATCCTTATAAATGGACGTCCTATATTCAGTCCCCTTACCGGTCTTTACGGGCTGGAACAGATTCCCGTTAATATGATAGACCGTATCGAAGTCGTCCGTGGCGGGGTTTCCGCACTTTATGGTTCCAGCGCCATCGGCGGAACGGTGAACGTGCTTACCAAAATTCCGAAAAGCAACGGGTATAGTTTAAGTTATACCTATCAGGATATCCACGGGGATGCTGCTCAAAACCTGATCAACGGCAATGCCACCGTTATCAATGAGGAAGCCAATGCCGGTGCCCAATTTTTCGTGAGCCACCGAAGAAGAACGGCCTACGACGCCAATGATGATAACTTTTCCGAACTACCCGAGCTAAAGGACAACTCCTTTGGGGTAAACGCCTTTTTTCTACCCAACGAAAATTCCAAATTGGAAGCGAGTGCAAGCAGTCTCTACGAATACCGCTATGGCGGCGAGAGGGTAGATAAACCTGCGTATTTGGCCCAACAATCCGAAGAACGAGATCATCACGTGCTGCTAGGAAGTTTAGATTACCAACTCAATTTTGACAAAGGCTCCCTGATATTTTACTACGGCGGGCAGCGTACCGATAGAGATCATTATACGGGTATCGTTCCCGACGCTGAAGCCGAACAACAAGCGTTTTTCGCTAATCCCCCGTATGGCATTTCCAAAGTTACCACCCATCAGGGAGGAACCCAGTATAACCACAGCTTCGATCGATTCTTCGTTGGGCGAGCGGTCCTTACGGGAGGTGCGGAATATGTCTACGACGATGTGCTCGACGAAATCGAAGCCTATAATTATCGTATCGACCAGACCACTACAACTTTAGGGGTCTTCGTACAGAACGATTGGGATATTATGGACGACATAAACTTTCTCGCCGGTTTTCGGGTGGACAAGCACAACCTGGTCGACCATGCTATTTTCAGTCCTCGGCTCTCATTGCTCTACAAGTTGGAGGAAACTACCCAGTTCCGTTTGGGATGGGGTACGGGATTCCGGGCGCCACAGGCTTTTGACACCGATCTGCACATTGCATTCGCCGGGGGAGGGGTCTCCCGAATTTCGTTGGCCGACGATCTGGAGGAAGAACGCTCCAACAGCTACACCGCATCGGTAAACTATGATAGGGCTTCGGAACATTTTATCGGTGGCTTTACCGTCGAAGGCTTTTATACCCATTTGAACGATGCCTTTTATCAATTTCCGCTAGGGCTGGATGATTTCGGGGAACGTTTCGAAAAACGGAACGGTAGCGGCGCGACGGTCAAGGGAGTTACTTTGGAAATACGGACGAACTACGATTATCTATGGGAACTGGAAGCCGGTTTCACCATACAGTCGAGCAAGTTCGATAAGGCGGTCGAAAATATTGAAGGACTCCCCCCAAAACGGGAATTTTTACGCACACCCAACGATTATGGCTATGCAACGCTTACCTATACACCTAGCGAAAAACTGAGTGCCAGTGCCAATCTTATCTATACCGGGCAGATGGATATCATCCACTTTGCCGGTGAAGGTACAGGGCAGAGCGTCGATGAGTACGATATAACCCCCACCTTTACGGAATTAAGCCTACGCGCCGGCTACACTTTTAAGCTGCCGAAATTAAGTATCGGCCTTGAACTTTTCGGTGGTTTTAAAAATATCACCAATAGCTATCAAGACGATTTCGACCTCGGTAAAAATCGCGATAGTAACTATATATACGGTCCCGCATCGCCACGCACCATGTTTGTGGGGGTTAAAATCAAATCGCTATGACCGTGAAAGAATTTATAATTCGTGTTTTGTACGTTTTTAGTTTAATATCCTGCGGTAGTACCTTTTCCCAAACGGAAGAAACGGTCCACTGGCTCAGTTTTGAACAGTTGGAAGACTCTCTTCAGGTGAAGCCTAAAAAAGTGTTCATCGATTTTTATGCGCCGTGGTGCGGCCCTTGCCTAAGAATGCAAAAGGACGTTTTTACCGATGTGGGGATTGTAGCCCTTTTGAACACCAATTATTATGCGGTCAAAATGGACGTAGAGACCAGGGATACAATTGTCTTTGGCAACCAAAAATTCGTAAACGGGCGGCAAAACCGTAGGAATCCCGTACATCAGATTCCATTATTGATGGCCCGTCAAAAAAACAAACCTTTTTCAGTACCCGCACTGGTTTTTATGGATGCCGATTTTAAGGCCACTGCACGGTATTTCCAATATTTGGGCGTAGAGCAACTTTCCGAAATTTTATCGAAATGAGCGGAAGGCGTAGTACTTTTGATTTTTCCGCAATTACAGGCGGATAGGTCTAATAGATCAAGGTTTCCCAAATTGAGTTAAATTGCCTTATGAAATGGGTTGCCTAAAAAATTTTAATTTAGTATATGAGTTCAGAATCTTTAAGCGAAGTACATTCTTCGGTACGGACCGAAAAAAAAGGATGGCGTAAAATATTCGCCTTTTTGGGGCCGGCGTATTTGGTCAGTGTCGGCTATATGGATCCGGGCAACTGGGCGACCGATATTGCCGGGGGATCCCAGTTTGGTTATAAGCTGATATGGGTACTACTAATGTCCAACCTTATTGCGCTTTTACTGCAATCATTGAGTGCACGTCTTGGTATCGTGAAGGGATTGGATCTGGCACAGGCCTCCAAGAACGCCTATCCCAAATGGGCGAATATTCCCCTGTACCTCTTGGCGGAAATCGCAATCGCGGCCTGTGATCTAGCGGAAATCGTGGGGATGGCCATCGGCCTAAACTTGCTTTTCGGTCTTCCTTTGATCTGGGGCATAAGCCTGACCGCCTTGGATACCATATTGCTACTATTTTTACTACGCCGCGGCATGCGCACGATGGAGCGCTTCATCATAGGCTTGGTGTTTATTATTGGTGTCTCGTTTGTAATCGAGATGGTGATTACCGGTCCCGTTTACGGGGATGTGGTAAAAGGATTGGTACCCTCCGGTCTGAGCGGCGATTCGCTCTATATCGCCATCGGGATCATCGGGGCAACCGTAATGCCTCACAACCTCTATTTGCATTCCTCTTTGGTACAGACTCGAAAGTTCGACCGCTCTTTCAAGGGCATTAAAAAGGCCATCAAATACAATTTTATCGATACCATTATAGCCCTGAACCTGGCCTTCTTTGTCAACGCCGCCATATTGGTACTGGCCGCTGCGGCCTTTTTTGTAAACGGATACTATAACGTAGCCGAGATACAGGACGCCTCCGCACTGCTCAATGACCTATTCGGCGGCGTGGCCCCGACCTTTTTTGGGATTGCCTTGGTCGCTGCGGGACAAAGCTCCACCATTACGGGAACCTTGGCCGGGCAAATTGTCATGGAGGGCCATTTGAACTTACGGATACAGCCGTGGCTGCGTCGTTTAATAACCCGTTTGTTGGCTATTATTCCCGCCCTGTTTACCATCCTATATTTTGGAAAGGACGCATTGGGTAGCCTGCTCGTACTGAGCCAAGTGGTACTAAGTTTACAACTGGGCTTTGCTATCATCCCCCTGATCCATTTTACTTCGGATAAGGGAATGATGAAGGAATTCGCGATTAAGCTATGGGTCAAAATTTTAGCTTGGCTAAGCGCCGCTATTATCGTGTACCTTAACATCAGCTTGGTCATTGACGAAATCCAGGGCTGGATCGAAGCCACGTCGGGTGAAAATACCGTGATTATTTACGCCATCGTAATTCCCCTTACGTTAGCCGCTTTAGGGCTACTGATCTATGTGTTTATTCATCCGTTCTTAAAGTCGGATGCGAAGGAAAGATACCAGGTACCACACGGTAAGGCGGAGGATTTTATAGCGGGAACACCAATTGTTTATGAGCATATCGGTATTACTATCGATTTTTCCGGAAACGACGAACTGGTTATCCAAAATGCCTTATCCCAAGGTGGAAAGTCCTGTACCTATACTTTTATCCATATCGTAGAAAGTGCGGCCGCACGCTATTTGGGTATTAATTCCATGGATTATGAAACCCAGCAAGACGTTGCGGGCCTGCAGCAATACGAACAAAGCTTGGCCGATTTGGGCTATACTGCCTACCATAAAATCGGATATGGGAATGCCGCCGTAGAAATCGCAAAAATTGTAGAAGCTGAAAATATCGATTTTATGGTTATGGGCGCCCACGGCCACAAAGGGGTCAAAGATTTAATATTCGGTACCACCTTGGAAGCGGTACGACATAAGGTCAAAGTGCCCGTTTTGATAGTGAACTAGTAGGGTTTATGGTTCTGCAGCTGTACCCTCTTTATCTTTTCAAGCATCCGAACTTTTGCAGGACATTTTAGCTTTTAACATGATTCCATGAACTATTTTCTCAATTTACGGACTTATCCTCTTTTTGTTCTTCCTTTTTAACGGTCTTTCGTGCTTCTTCCTTTTCAACGTACTGTTGGTGTTCGTGTTCGGCCTTATAGTTTTTCTTACGATGGTAAACGCTTTCAATGCCTTCGGCTTTTCCGTAAAGGGTAACGATATCCTGGGGCAGTATTTCAAAATCACCTGACGGCGAACCGAAATAATCGCTATGCTTTCGGTCTATGCCCAGCACGGTTATTCCTTCCTCTCGCAACCTGAGTGCCTTTAGGGTTTGGTGGGCCAGCCAGTCATCCGGTGCCACCCGCTTTTCACTTATTTTATAATTGTCCTTGAGATGAAGAATGGCGGCGAAATCCTTCACTTCAAGATCGGTGTAGCGTTGTAACATCCTATTTATCAATTTTGATAATCCCCGGTCCACCCATTTGCTTTTTATGGCCCACCAGACGATACTCATGCCCACCACAACGATGAGCAGGCCATATAATTTGGTGGCCAATGTATCGGGCAATACAAAAGTCAATATGAGGGATGACATCACGGTTACGATACCGGCATTACCCACAAGCATTAAGGTAAAGATGATCTTGCGGCGCACGGGGTGGTTCATGATTTTTTCCGACTCGGTCGAAGTGAATCCCGCGCCGGTATAAGCTGACCGGGCCTGAAAACGGGCAATGTCGGTGGATAATCCCGTATGGATCAGGGCGATTGCCGCAATTTTGGTAATCAGGGCGGAAATCGAAACGACCAAGAATAATGTTATTGCTGCTATCATTTGTTTCTATCAGGATTATAGGAAAAGTTCCCCGATCTTGTCATTAAGAACGGACCGGGTTTACGACCCCGAACGCTAATTTAATTGTAAGATAGGTAAATCCTATGGAGGTCACTCATCCAATTTCAAGATTATTATTATCTTGAAAAATAGTAATAATTACTTAAGTATAAGAACATGAGCAGAGGTTTCGTAAAAGAGGATGACCAAGAAGAAGTGCCTATGGTGCCGCCAAGGGCCGATTTGCCCGCGGGCTTGACCAACTACGTTACGCCGAAAGGTATGGATGCACTTGCGACCGAAAAAAAGGATTTGATCGGAGAGCGGGAAAACCTAGATATAAAGGACGAAAAAGAGCGGCGTATCGCCCTAAATCACATCAATGCAAAATTGATTCTGCTGAATGATAGGATTATGAGCGCTAAAGTGGTAGAACTAAAGAACCAGCCCAAGGACGAGGTGCGCTTCGGAGCTTTTGTTACGTTTACCATCGGCAATACGGAAAAAGTACAGACCTATCAAATCGTAGGCGTTGACGAAGCCGATATTTCCAAAGGGAAGATTTCTTTTGTGTCTCCGATTGCCAAACTGTTGACCCACAAGAAAAGGGGAGACCAGGCGATTTTGAAGCTCGCTAATGAAAGTCGGATTTTTGAGATAGTCGATATTGCCTATAATGAGTAGCAAAACAGGCCCCGACTATGCGGCTTATAAAGAACTCAAGTAGACTGTTTCCTTTACCCAAGAATATCACGTTTTGGGGTATATTTCACCCTTTTTGATTTGGGTATATTTCACCCTTTTTGAATAGCGTATCCCTGCTATGCTTTTAAAAAATGACTTCATCTAGCCTCAAAAGCCGATATGCTCGGTTCCCAAAATAAGTGTAAATGAGTTCAATGAAAAAGGGATTTTCCGATTGGAAAATCCCTTATAGATTCATCAAGGCTCAAAAACTCTGGGCTCTTAATTATTCCGATCGATTAAATCCTGCGCCTGCGAAGAAGGTAGAAAAATCTGTATGCCAAAGTGTAATCCGAGACTGTGTTGGTAGGTCGTGTTGCCGCCTCCGGCAAGACCATTATATTTAAAGGAGGTCTCCAAAGCTACATTATCGCTAACAAAGTAGGAGTATCCCGGGCCGAACCCTATGGCAAGACCATTGGTCGTAGGTCCGCCGTCACTGACATTGATACCGGCAAAGCCCCCATTAAGCTCCACAAAGAATCGACCTCTCCTAGTCAGGTTGTCAACCCCGATTTCACCTGGAAACATATAGTATCTTGCCAAAGCCTGAATACCATAGATCGTCGATTCCGTCGCTTGCCCGTTAACTTCCGGGGATTTTGTAAAACCAAGATTGGTCACGGCTCCTAATAAAAAATCGTCCTTTATAAAATATCCTATTTTCGGACTTAGGCCTACATTGTATCCGGCGCCGTCGTTCAGTCCGATATTAAGACCGAAAAGACCATTGGTTGCCGTAGTCACCAAACCGCTGCCTACATCACTTCCCAACATAAGGGTACCCTCGGTCAATTGCGCGTTTGAGATTCCTATGGCTCCGAAGACCATGGCAACGCACAATAAAACCGATTTCTTAATGGCACCTACCGGCTTAGCGTTTGACTGGTAAGAATTCATTTCATTTACATTCTTTTTCATCTGTGTTTCATTTAGGATTTGAGCTACAAATCTAGATGGGATTTTTTCTAGGCTTTGACTTTATTGCAAAGATTTTTACAGCAGAAAATCAATAGTCTCACACTCTTTGTATGGCACGAGGTCGTCATGTCATGCCTAATATTCTAATTTTTAACAAGAAAAGGACTCATTTTGATTCATACGATTATTATTCAGGGTGCAAACTTTGTAGAAAACCATAAATACCTCACTTTTGCACAAAATCATTACCCATATCATTGTCTAGCCGTTGGGGTCCCTCAGATCCGAATAGGTGACTGATTCTAAAAAATGCTATTATGAACGATAAAATAAGTATCAACGGCAGTAACTTCCTCATCACGATTTTATTGATTGGTAGTGTTTTGGCCCTGTTCTATTTTGGAGCTTCGCTTTTGCTTCCTCTCACGGTAGCGGTAATGATAGCGTCTTTATTAAACGTTCCCATGGGTAGATTCAAAAAATGGGGCCTTCCCAAATGGGCGGCATTAACCTTATCGGTAGTTCTTTTAATTATTATCTTTCTTCTGCTTTCGTGGTTGATTGTATCGCAGTTCGGCAATATGATCGATCAATGGGACACCATCAAGGAAAAGGCGACACAGCGTTTGGACAGCATCACCGATTGGGCTAATCAAAATCTGGATATCGACTACAAGCAGTATGTAAAGAGCAACGTTGATATCGTCGGAAAGTTGGAGACGCTTATTACCATGTTCGCGTCTTCCCTTTCCAACGTTTTGTCCCAATCCTTAATAATTCTCATCTATGTGATATTGATGCTGATGCAAAAGACTTTGTTTATCAGGTTTTTTAAAAAGCTGGCTTCTAATGAATCCGCCATGGGCACCATCTTAAAACAATCGGCAGCGGTAATTACCAATTATCTTTCGGGCAAGGGAAAGATGATGGCTTTCCTATTCGCGATATATTATATAGGTTTTGAGGTAGGAGGTGTACCCTTTGCCCTTTTTCTCGCCCTGTTCGCAACCTTGTTCTCCATAATTCCCTATGTGGGTAATATCATCGGTGGTGGGATTGCTGTTATCTTATCCTATCTCTACTCGGGGGCCACGCCCGCCTTAATCGTAATCGGGGTTATCGCTGCCGCACAGCTGATCGAAAACTACATCCTCACCCCTTGGATTATCGGCGATGAAATCGACCTGAATCCCTTTGTCACTATTTTCGGGATAATATTGCTCTCTTCGATATGGGGACTGGTCGGTGCCATTATCGCACTGCCGGTTGTCGGGGTTTTGAAGGTCATCTTTCAGCATACCAAGGGTATGGAGGCCTATGCCTTCTTATTGAGCAAAAAGGATTGAGGAATAATTTTTAGGATAGACCCTGTCTGAGTTGACGGAATGAGGGTAAATAGGTTGCTGTATCAGCCTGCGAATACAACCATTTCCCATATAAAAGGTCCTAAACGCGCCGGATTAGCGTATTTCAAGGTTATGGAGTGAAATAGCTCTTTTCTTCAGCATTAGCCACCTCCCAGCGGATTTCTGCGCTGAAAGTAAAGATGCGCCTCACAAGGGAGGTTTTAGAGGCTCGGGAAGTACTGAAATCACCTTTTTTCTGAAGATGTTTCCCTTATTCCCGTCACAGAAAAAAGCGCTCTGCAGCCAAGGGGAAAAGAATGATTTTGATTGGCGCCATCGATATACGGCGTGGCTAACAAAGGCGTGGGTTCTTAGAAATAGTCCCTACTGTATTCTTATCTTTGCGACCATTCAATTCAAATTTGTATGAAAGCCCGTAAACAGTTTTTTATTATTTCCATCGTTGCAGTTGCCATGATAATGGGTCTTGGCCTTCTCTGGCCACCTATACTATGGCTTTTTCTGTTGATAGGCCCTTTGATTGTGATGGGCATGGTCGATATATTTCAAACCGCGCATACCATACGTCGTAATTTTCCTGTGATCGGTCGTTTGCGGTATCTACTGGAGTCCATCCGACCCGAAATCATGCAGTATTTTGTGGAGACCGATACCGAGGGTAGGCCACTGAATCGTATTTTAAGGTCCACTATTTACCGAAGGGCCAAAGGGGAGACCGATACGGAACCTTTCGGAACGCAGATGGATCTGTACCATGCCGGTTATGAATGGATGGAACACTCCATGTACGCCAAGCACAATCCCAAGGAAATCGGGGAGTTTCCGCGCTTGAAAATAGGAGGTAAGGATTGTAAACAACCCTACTCCTCAAGTTTACTGAACATTTCCGCTATGAGCTTTGGGTCATTGAGTTCCAATGCGCTATTGGCCCTGAACAAGGGGGCCAAAATGGGAAATTTTGCCCATAATACCGGGGAAGGAGGAATCAGCGACTACCATTTGAAACACGGCGGCGACCTGATCTGGCAGGTGGGTACGGGCTATTTTGGCTGTAGGAACGAGGATGGTAGCTTTAATGAAAAGACATTTCGCAAAAACGCACTGCGGCCCCAGGTTAAGATGATCGAGATTAAACTTTCCCAAGGTGCCAAGCCCGGGCATGGCGGTATTTTACCTGCCAGCAAAAACACGCCTGAGATTGCCAAGGTACGGCATATACAGCCGGGGGTGACCGTGCATTCTCCACCCTCGCATTCCGCTTTTGCCGATCCCATCCAATTCATGTACTTTATCAAGAAGCTTCGGGACCTTTCGGACGGAAAACCCATCGGCTTCAAACTGTGCATCGGCAGAAAGCAGGAGTTTATGGATTTTTGTGAGGCCATGATACATACGGGCATCCGACCGGATTGGATAACCGTCGATGGGGGAGAGGGTGGTACCGGTGCTGCGCCGATGGAATTTTCGAACACGATGGGTATGCCCCTGCGCGAAGGCCTGATTTTCGTCCATGACACTTTGGTAGGCTTTGGACTGAAAAAGGAAATAAAAATAATCGTCGCGGGCAAAATCATTACCGGTTTCCACATGGCACGGGCCATTGCCCTAGGGGCGGACGGCTGCAACAGTGGACGCGCCATGATGCTGTCCATCGGCTGTATACAAGCCTTACAGTGTAATGTTAATACCTGCCCCTCTGGGGTCGCCACGCAAAACAAATCTTTGGTAAAGGGCCTTGTGGTAGCTGACAAGGCGCCACGTGCCAAAAAGTACCATGAGGCTACTATCCACAGTTTTCTTGAATTGATTTCCGCCGCTGGCCTCGATAGTCATGAAGAGTTGAGCCGCGAACACATTAGTAAGCGAGTGGGCATGTACAAAGTGCAGACCTACGACGAAATCTATCCGTATATGCAAGAAGGTAGTTTGTTGGATATAGCGGACATACCCGAAAACTATACCAAATATTTTCAGTTGACCCGGATTATGAACTAGGTTATGTCTCCATTCCATTCTCCTGATCGAAGAAAGTTCCCCCAATTTTTGTTGATTGCCGGTATTCTATGCATAGCCATCAACTTGAGGCCTGCCTTGGCAAGCGTCGGGCCCTTGATAGAGGATATTCGCGATGATACCGGACTATCCAATGGCTTACTGGGACTTTTGACCACTTTGCCCCTTGTCATGTTCGGGGTGGTATCTACTTTGACCCCTTTGTTTACCAGGCGGTTCGGTATCGGGGGTACTTTATTGGGAGCTATGGCCCTGCTGTCGCTAGGTATCGGGATACGATCGATAGCTTGGGTACCCGCCCTTTATTTAGGTACCTTTTTGTTTGGCATTGCCATTGCTTTTGGGAATGTTCTATTACCGAGTTTGACCAAGCGCAACTTCGAATCGAATTCCGGTTTAATTACCAGTCTATATTCCGCCCTAATGGCCGTGGGCGCCTCCTTGGCCGCCGGTGTAAGTGTTCCGTTGGCCCATGATGCGGGTTTGGGCTGGCGCGGTTCGCTGGGTGTTTGGTCCATCCTTGCCTTGTTGGCATTTTTTGTTTGGTTGCCGCAAGTGCGCCGCTTGACCAGATCAAGGGCAAACCAAAGCTATCTCGAAGCCATGAAAAGTTTGGGCCAATCCCCGCTGGCATGGAAAGTAGCCTTGTTTATGGGGCTGCAGTCCCTGACCTTTTATGTTGTTCTGGCCTGGCTGCCCGCCATTTTACATAGTAGGGGTTTCGATGCCCAGTTTTCCGGATGGATGCTCTCCCTATCACAGGCCACGGGCATTCTCGGATCTTTGGCCGTGCCCATTATAGCCGGAAAGAAAAGGGACCAGCGCGGCATTGTCTGTTTTTTGCTCGTCGTTGAGGTTATCGGATTGGTCGGCCTGTTACTACCGCAATTCGGATGGGTCGCCCTGTGGGTCTCCTTGATCGGTTTTGTACTGGGCGGAACCTTCGGATTGGCCCTGCTCTTTATCGTCCTCCGTTCCCATGATGCGGAATCAGCCACAGAACTATCCGGCTTTGCACAATCCGTTGGTTATCTGGTCGCCGCTACCGGTCCTATTATCTTTGGCAGTATTTTCGACCTCACGGGCAGTTGGACCTATCCGTTGATCTTACTTTTTGTGGTCGCCGCCCTCAAATTGATTATGGGGTGGGGGGCAGGTAAACCGGGGAAAGTCTGAATAGGCCCGACGCCTTCCTATCCGTTCAAGAACCAGATGCATATATTTTATCTAATTGCCTAGTCTGCCCTCTGTAGATTTACAAAAGCCCAGATGTTTCGATAAACATCCCAAGCTATTTGAACCGACCCAAAAAAGGTGTAAAAACTACACCTTTTTGCTTTATCGGAGTCCTCACAAAATTTGATTTTAATTGCTGTTTTTCCAGGTCTCGTAGGCAGAATATTGCTCCTCGGAAAGAATGTCTTTCAATTGTCTGTCCCTCTCGTCCGACAAGGTACCCATCATTTCACCGCTGGGGGTATTATTTTGTTGTGTATAAAAATTTCTGAGGCCGGTTTCGAACTCCTGGATCTGGTCATCGGTCATCTCCAATTCAGAATACATTTCAAGATAGTTCATGTTGGAGGAGGAGGGAGCGGAAGTGGCCCCGGTGGTGCTAGTCTCATTGGCCTCCGTATCGGCGCCCATAGTATTGTCGTTCATTGGGGCCGAATCGGCAGATTCGGTAGCGCGGTCGGAGGACTCGTTCATGGCAGTCTCGCCTTGAGCTTCATCGGTAGTGTTGGCCGACATCTCCTGTTGGTCATTTTCCATATTGGATTGGGTACTTTTCTTAGCACCACAGGCAACGCAGGATAATAAGACGCCTATGGCAATGATCTTGATGCTAGTTTTCATTTTTTTTGTTTTAGTTAATGGGTCATTGTCAAAAAGTCTAAATGAGTTCTGTCATGCAGAAATTGAGGTAATGAACAACAAAGTACAAATTAAATTCCATATTCCCGATGTATCCTTCTTATTTCCCAAAGAACTCAGCAGAACTTATTTCTTCGAACCGGGAATATCGACTCATAAGGTGATATTCACAGGTAAAAGCAAAAGTTTAAATATGTTCTAATTTAAAAGAACGCAAACCGGATTCCTTCAGTAACTATCTCCAATTACCTTCCGAGCCAGTTTCTCGCTGGCCGAAAGGGCAAATGGACTATTACTTTCCTTAAAGGGATTAGGATCGGGCATATTTTTTTCATCGATCCGCCGGAATAGGGCGGGGTGCACGTAATAATTACGGCAGACGCTCGGGGTATTTCCCAATTCCGCGGCGACCATTTTGATGACGATATTGCTGAATTTCTTCTGGCTTCCAGAATTGAGCTCTTCCAAAGCCAACGGATAGCATTCTACCGCCAGGCGGTTGGCGGACCAAGTACGGAAATCCTTGCTTGAAAAATCCTCTCCCATAAACTCCGTGATATATTCGTTTACGTCATCGCTATCTACCTCGTTGTATTTTTTATTTTCATCACGATAACGGAAAATCTCATATCCGGGCATACTGGCCACCTCCTTTACAAAAGGCACCAGTTCCTCGTCGTCAATATGAACCTCCTGTTCTTTATGGCTCTTTCCTATAAATGAAAGAACAAGCTCATCATCCTCTATGGCCAGATGCTTTCTGCGCAGGGTGGTAAGTCCGTACGAGTCGTTCTGCTTTTTGTACTCTTTGTTCCCTATTCGGATACCATATTCGTCCAATAACAAAATAATCAGGGCCACCAGTTTATTTTTTCCCCAGCCTTTGGCGTTGAGATGGGCATGTGCCTTTTTACGGATCTTCGGAAGCCGTTCGGAAAAATCGAGCATCTTCCTGAATTTCTCCTCCTGCTGCCGTTTTTCGTAAGCCGAATGGTAGATGTACTGTTTTCGGTCTTTGGCATCGCGCCCGACAGCCTGTATGTGGCCGTCATCGAAACGGCAAATCATCACATCATGCCACATGGGGGGAATTACCAACCCTTTCAATCGTTTCAAGTTGGTTTTATCTTTAATCAATTTTCCGTTTTCGTCGTAAAAACTGTAGCCTTTGCCCCTCTTTTTTCGTGAGATGCACATGGCGGAATCATCGATTTCCCTAATCTTGGTCATAAGTTTACAGCTGTGTTGTACAATTTAGAAGGTGTTCTATATGTTCAACTCACCTTGCTCGCCCATATCTTGCTTTTCCCCCGTTATCGCACCCATTCCCATTTTAAGAAGACTGACCAATTTGCCATTTTTGGCGTCCCAGTAGTAGGCATCTTTGGGCACTACTTTGATTGCGGTCAGATTGGGATCATTGACCCCATCGAACCAAGCATCGTCCGATTTGCCATAATATTTTTCCAGAACCGGTCTTTCCGTAGAGGTAAAAGCATCTCCGAAAATAGTCAAGAACTCCATATCATCAGGTTTGGAATATATAAGTTGGATGTTGTTATCGGCCTCGATATAGCCGTTATGCTCACTGTTCTTATTGCTCAGGAACCAAATACAGCCATCTTCATCGACCTCCTTGGTACTCATGGGGACGATATGCGTAGGTTTGGATCCTAAATGGGTCTCCATCATGGCAAAATCGATGTTTTCGACCAATTCCTTAATCTTGTTCCGTGCCTTTTCGTTAAATAAATTGTTCTTGCTCATAGATTTTCATTTTTTAAGTTCGTTAAAAATACCTTTTGCGCATTCAAATGATTATCCCTAAAAGTGGATGTTTTAGCTGTATCGAAATCCCACTTGCGAGGGTTCATCATATTTTTTTATCTTTCGCCCCATTTACATTCACTTATAACTTTCCCTCATGGCCTCTGGATTTTTCGCTTTGCTCGACGATATCGCTAGCTTGATGGATGATGTCGGTGTCATGACAAAGATCGCGGGCAAAAAGACAGCTGGTATTCTGGGCGATGATCTGGCCGTTAATGCCGAGAAGGCTTCCGGTTTCGTCTCCTCCCGAGAGATTCCCGTGCTTTGGGCGATTACCAAGGGATCACTGCTGAACAAATTGATAATTTTACCTATAGCCTTTCTGCTCAGTGCATTTTTGCCCGTGGCGGTGACCGTTATATTGCTGCTCGGCGGATTGTATCTGGCCTTCGAGGGGGCAGAGAAAATCTACGAGTTTTTTGTGCCCCACGCACATACCGAGCAAAGGCTAAAAACAGATTTGAGCAAGGAGGAAATCCTGGTCTTGGAAAAAGAAAAAATCAAGGCGGCCATAATGACGGATTTTATCCTTTCCATAGAAATAGTGATTATCGCGCTGGGCACGGTAGTCAAGGAGGATATTTGGACGCAGGTCATTGTAGTCTCGGTCATAGCCTTGTTGGCGACCGTCGGAGTTTACGGTATAGTAGCCTTAATCGTTCGTATGGATGATTTTGGGGCCCAACTTATCGGCTTGAATGAAAAGGAGGACAGCTTCTCGGATAAAATAGGACATTTTTTGGTCAAGGCACTTCCCAAGGTGGTCAAAAGCCTTTCCGTCATCGGTACTATAGCGCTTATCTTGGTAGCAGGTGGCATTTTTTTACATAATCTGGATTTCCTACATCATTGGCTACGCACGCTGCCTGCTATTCTTGGAGAGTTTTTGACAGGTCTCGTCGTCGGGTTTGCCTGTTTACCCATCGTAAACGGCGCAAAGAACATTTGGAAAAAAATCAAGCGGTAAAAAAAATGCCCGCAATTTATATTGTGGGCATTTTTGAAATTCCAAAAAACTTACATCTTATTGATTTCGTCTTTCAGCTGCTCTTTGGATTTTCCGGTCTTTTCTTGTAACCTACCAAGCATTTCATCGAATTTTCCTTCGCTGTAGGTTACGTCATCATCCGTTACATCACCATATTTTTGCTTGAACTTACCTTTAACCTGTTTCCATTTGCCTTCTAATTGATCATTGTTCATAACAGAAAATTTTATTGTTAATTATTCATTTATACTTCTTGTAAACTTACAGGATACTTTCCCCTTCCTTTGCCCCAAAGGGTTTGAATTTTAATCCATTTATTTATATTTTCCATTAGTGAAGATCAGCGCTGCATAGCCGGGGAGACTAAACGTACCGCTAACGGATAGGTCGTCATAGGACTGATTCTCCGTTTCAAATCCGTTAACCTTGATATCCTCGTACGAGGCATCATAATCGGTAGAGCTGCTGTTGAAAATAAGTTCCCATCTACCCTGAGCGGGCAATCCGATGGTATATCGGTCATAGCTTGTATTGGAAAAATTGACCAACACTACCAATTTCTGCTCTGGATGATTATCATGAATCCTTTCATAGGCTACGATTTGGTTGTCTTGATTGAAATGTAGCAAAGCAATTTTCTGTCCCTGTAGTCCTGCAACCTGGGGATCATCGGATTTTCTATGTCTTATCAGGTCCTTAAAGAGCCGATGCACTCCTTGAAACTCACAAAGATGGTCCCAGTCCAGTGCTTGGTCATCGGTAAAAAAGCGGTCCGTCAAGAATTCCTCCCCTTGAAACATCATGGGAATGCCGGGAGCGGTCAGGGCAAGCACGCCCCCGAGACATGCCCTTTTTTTGGCAAATTCGCTATCGGCCTCGCCGGGCTCTATTTCTTCCGGCAATCGGGCCTTCCCATTGGCCACAGAGTCATGCGATTCGCAATAGACCACCCGCTTGAACGCATCATGGCCGTATCGGAACATCAGTGCGTCGACGACCGATCGCATTGATCGGTGCTCGTCTTTTTTTTCTTCCAGCACCCTTCGTACCGGATGCACAAAGTTGGTATCCCACTGGGCATCGAAACCCAATCCCCCATCTTCGAGGGGCTCCGTGATAAAGGTGTCTCCCTGCATGTCTTCGGCAATGACAATTTTATGGGGATATTTAGTCTTTATCTCTCCGATGATTTGCCGGAGAAGAACGAGGCCGTCATCTATCTGATCGCCGTGATTGGCGCCTTCGGTATGCCGGATATAGCTTACCGCATCTACCCGAATGCCGTCGCATCGGTATTTTTCAAGCCAAAGAAAAACGTAGTCCCTAATGTACCGGCGTACTTCGGGACGCCCGTAGTCCGGCCGGGTATCGCCCCATGGGGTGCTGGATCGGTGATCGTTGTAAAAATAGATGCCTCCCTTATCGTTTTCGGACCAGCCGTCGAATTGCCACAGATCCATATCCGAGGGGCCGAAATGGTTGAATACCACGTCGATGATTACGGCGATACCATGGGCATGGGCTTTATCCACAAACTTCGCGAGGTCCTCAGGACTACCATAGTCGGTTTCGACGGCCATAGGAAAAGCGGGATTGTACCCCCAGGAATTTGCACCCGCAAATTCGGATATAGGCATGACCTCTATTGCGTTCACGCCCAGGTCTTTTAGATATTTCAGCTGAATTTCGGCGTCGGAGAAATCTCCCACATCGCCGCCGCCTGTCCGAAAAAAGGTGCCGATATGCAGCTCATAAATGACCAGCTTTTCCCGTGCCGCCATTTTAAAATCCTCGACCTGCCAGTGGTAGTCCAATCGGTCAATGACGGAATTCCCGTTGCTATTGCTCATTTTTTGGGCGTAGGGATCGTTTTTCTGTAGTTTTTGCTCCCCGTTCTGGATAAGGTATTTATATTCTTGGCCTTTCTTGGCTTTGTTCAGGTGGATGGTCCAATACCCGCCATCTTCCTGGTCCATTTCATCTTCTTTTTCCTTCCAATCGTTAAAATCGCCAATTACCGAGACTTGGTCCGCATGCGGCGCCCAGACCCGGAAGGTGGTTCCGTTATCAGAGCATATGGCTCCCATTCCTTGTCTCTTGTGGGTTTCTTTCTTTTTCTTTTTCATGGATTATAGCGGTAAGAAACAAATTTAAAGAATCCGGCTTCGCGGCTTGGCTCAAATGGATTTAAGTTGGATGCTTATATGTCATGGGTTGGAATCGGGTACAAAAAAGCGGCTCCTTTTGTAAAGGAACCGCTGAGTTAAGGTTTTGTTGGGATATAAGTACTGTTACATCGAGGTAGCTGGCTCCGACGTCTGCGCCTCGGCTTCTGAATTTGCCTTTCTTTTACGCACCCAGAACCACAGGATGATAAACAGTACGATAAGTATAGCGGGAAAGAGGGTCATGGTTTCCAGCGTGTTCTGCCCGGCGACCAATTCAAGTTCATCACCGGTAAGGCCCTGGGCCGCAGCTTCCGCTTGATCGGTATCGATCCATCCTCCTATTATAGGTTGCCAGATCGAAGTGGAGAGCATGCCCACGCCTCCCATAATGGAAAGGCCCAAGGCCCCACTTTTGGGTATTTTATCGGCAACAAATCCGAGCATATTAGGCCAGAAATAGGCTACTCCGAGTGCAAAAAACACTGCCGCCACATAGGCCATGGCGCCTGTTTGGGTACTAAAAAGATAAATACCGATGGTGGCCAGTACCGATCCGCCCAAAAGTACACCGGTCTGGTCGAACTTGGCGACAACATTGCCCCCGAAATATCGTGCAACGGCCATCAGACCGGTTACCAAGGCCAAGATTAACATGGGCTCGGCCCCGCTTTTAGCCAAGATGAGGCCCACCCACTGTTGCGGGCCGAATTCGGTTATAGCGGTTATGGCCATACAACAGAACATAAACAGGAACAAGGGGGATCCCATGGCCTTAAAATTACTGGATAGGGTAGCGGCTTCGTCGACCTTCGCTTTGGGCCACGATTGGCCAAAGAAAAGAATGGCGTATATAACGGTAGGAATCATGATGACCCATATTTGGCTTTCCCAACTCAAACCGCCATCGGTCATGAATTTGGAGATAAGGCTACCAATAACGATACCACCGGGAAACCACATGTGAAAACGGTTCAGCATCGTGCTCATGCGATTGCCTTTATAGGCATCGGCGATCTGCGGGTTACAGGCCGCTTCGGTACAGCCGTTGCCCAGACCGATAAGGAAGGTAGAAATCAATAAGCCATAATAACTCCCGGCATAGATGGTCATAAGGATTCCAACGGCATGCGCAAAAAAGGCAAATTGCATAATGGCCTTTCCGCCGACTTTATTGTAAATGAGTCCGCCGATCACCATAGCAATTGGAAATCCAAAGAACCACATGGAGTTGATAAAGCCCAATTGTTCAGCCGATAGACTGAGTTCTTCCCCTAATTGGGGCAGGATCCCTGCCCGTATACTAAACGAGAACGCCGTAGTAATAAGTGCGAAACAACTGGCGTAAAAAAGTCGGTTCGCGTTAGGTGCCATTACATTTGAGGATGATTCCATGGAAATTGGTTTAGGAGGTTAAAGATAAAATTTTATAAATATAAATTAATTTAAATGGGATTTTTAAGAAATTCGTAATAAAAAATCATTATAAAAGTTATGAATTGAGTAGATGTTCGGATATCACCCTGTGAAATAGGTCAATACCGTCACCACCACGGCGACCAGTATACCGGAAAATAGAATATCGACCCAATTATAGCTGCCGACTGCCTCTTCTTTCTGTTCAGGGGTCAGGGTGCCGAAGGCCAGGCCCTTAATAGTCGCATAGTCGGGAGCCGCCGTAGCCAGACTGGTACCGACACAGACGATTATCGAAAATAGGAACATAAAAATGGCCATGTGTGCAAAATTGATGGTCGCAAAGTCATAGGCGATGCCCGATAGATCGTTTTTCTGTATTTCCGCCGCGATGCGTAAGGCGGCCAAGATCAGCCCCGAAAACAACGTGACGATAGCGGCCTGAGAGTTAACCCGCTTCCAAAGAATTCCTAGAACGAATACGGCGGTAATTGGCGGTGCTATATACGATTGTACACTTTGTAAATACTGATATAATACCCCTCCGCCAATCTTGTCCATAATGGGAATCCATATTATACCCAACACGACCACTAAAGAAGTCGCCACCCGACCTATGTTCAACAATCTTTTTTCAGGGGTATCGGGACGCAATTTTTTATAGATGTCCATAGTAAATATGGTGGAGCAGGAATTGAATACCGAGGCCAGGGAACTCATCAGGGCCGCCATTAATCCTCCCGCGACCAAGCCTTTTAGCCCGGTGGGCAACAAGGTCTTGACCAATATGGGAAAGACCTCGTCCGATTTGTCATAGGTCAGCACGCCCTGTTTGGCCAGCGCAAAGGCGATGATACCGGGAATCAAAAAAATAAATATGGGTAGAATCTTGAGGTAAGCGCCGAAAATGGCACCACGCCTTCCTATTTTAATATTCTGGGCGGCAAGTGTCCGCTGCACGATGTACTGGTCGGTACACCAATACCAGATACCTACGATGGTGCCGCCGAAGAGGAGTCCCGTCCACGGAAACTCGGGGTCTGATATCGGCCGCCACATGTTAAAGTGGGCCGATCCGGCGGTGGCCCGCAGCTCTTCCCAGCCACCCACCTGTTCAAGTCCCAGATAGGTGATAATAACGGACCCCGCGATCAGTACTACGGTCTGTAGGGTCTCGGTATAGATAACCGCCTTCATGCCCCCGATGATGGTATAGGCACCCGTAAAGACCACGATTCCGATGGCCCCGTACCAGAAGGGGATGCCCAACAGCTCGGAAACGACGATGCCCCCGGCATAAATGGTTACCGAAACTTTGGTAATGACATAGCCCACCAAGGAAAAAACGGAAAGGAACCACCGCGATCGGCTATCAAAGCGTTTTTCGAGGAATTCAGGCATGGTAAATACCTTGCTGCGCATGTAAAATGGGAGAAAAAGCCATCCCAAAAGAAGAACGATCCAGGCGTGCAGCTCATAGTGCGCCATGGGCATGCCCGATTCCGCACCGGTTCCCGCCAGGCCTACGACATGTTCCGAACCGATATTGGAAGCAAAGATGGAGGCGCCGATTACAAACCAACCTACGTTTCTTCCCGCTAAAAAATAGTCCGCGGTATCTTTGTTCTTTTGGAGGATGACCCAGAGGGCGACCCCGATCAGGGCCAGAAAATAAGCGCCCAGCACTATCCAGTCCATGCGCTCCAGTACGGTTTCCATACAATCTTGATTGGTTGATGGAGCCTGCCTCGAAACAGGCTCTCCAGCGATAAATGTAGGGTTAATATCGTTTTTTGGCAATTTTTTGATTCGAGGATTTTCAAAATCTTAAATTCACCAAGCATTATATGCGATATTATTTTTATATTCACCTCCGTTTAATAATAGGAACCCGATAATACAAATACATCAGAAAAATGAAAAAGGACAAATCCACCCCCGGCAATGGTAAAAATCACCGAAGGGATTTCGTTAAGAACACGGCCCTGTTCACCGGTGGCGCCATGTTATTGCCCAATCTGCAAATGCAGGGCATGTTCAACGTGGCGAATGACAAAAAACTGAAAATCGCCTTAGTGGGCTGCGGTGGCCGGGGTACCGGTGCCGCTGTACAGGCGCTGAGTGCGGACGATAACGTGGAGTTGGTCGCCATGGCGGATGCCTTCGAAGATCGGTTGAAAAGCAGCCTGATGAACATCTCCAAGGAGATGGGAGAGACCAAAAAAGTTAATGTCAAAGACAAAAATCAATTCGTCGGATTCGATGCGGCCAAAAAGGCAATGGATATGGCCGATGTGGTTATTTTAGCGACTCCCCCTGGTTTTCGTCCCCAGCATTTTGAATACGCCGTAAACAGCGGCAAGCAAATTTTCATGGAAAAACCGGTGGCTACCGATGCGCCAGGGGTGCGCAAGGTGCTGGCGGCCGCCAAAAAGGCTAAGGAAAACAAACTGAATGTGGTGGTAGGCCTGCAAAGACACTATCAAGACAGTTATCTGGCCGCAATCGAGCAGTTAAAAAAGGATGCCATCGGTAAAATTGTATCGGGACAGGTGTATTGGGATAGTGCCGGGGTGTGGACACGCGAGAGGCAGCCGGATCAGAGTGAACTGGAATTCCAGATGCGCAACTGGTACTACTTCAATTGGTTGTGTGGCGACCATATCTTAGAGCAGCACATCCACAATATCGATGTGGCCAATTGGTTTTTAGGCGAGTACCCCGTTTCCGCACAAGGAATGGGCGGCCGGGAAGTACGGACCGGACCGAACCATGGGGAGATTTTCGATCACCATTTTGTAGAGTTCACCTATCCCAGTGGTGCCGTGATCGCCAGCCAGTGCCGTCACCAACCGGAGACCATGAGTCGGGTCGCGGAGTTTTTTCAGGGTACCAAAGGCACAATTTCCACTGAAGGCGACAATGCCACACTGAAGGATTGGGACGGAAAAACAATCTTTGAGCATAGGGGTAAAGACGATCCTAACCCCTACCAAGTAGAGCATATCAAACTTTTTGAATCCATTCGCAACGGCGGCGTTCTCGCCAATGCCGAATACGGCGCAAAAAGTACGATGAGTGCGATCATGGGAAGAATGGCCACCTATTCCGGCAAGGTCATTAAATGGGACGAGGCCCTGCAATCGAACCACGACCTGGCGCCAGACGACCTTACCTGGGATTCCCCAGCCCCCGTTCAACCAATGGCTGACGGTACCTATAAGATTCCCACGCCAGGACAAACGGAGGTTATTTAGAAAGGGATATAGGGAGCTCGATGCACCCTGTCAGATATTAAAAATTCGAACTGCTGCCGGCCTTTAAACCGGTGGTAGTTCAATTGTTCATTAGTGAACTGGTCTTGACTATTCGTTTAGAACCGAACCTGCCTGCCGGTGGGCAGATGGGAAATTTATAGGTAAAAGAAAAAGTCAGGACGCATACATTGGCTATATTTGCTATCCAAATGCCCAAAGATAGCCATGGACAATAGTATTCGAATTTTTACGATCCTCTCCGTTTTCGTTTTTATAATGGGATGTAAGGAGGAAAAAAAGACCAACCCGACCTCAGACGAAACTTCCCAAACTACTGCCAAACCGGAAGTATCCGTTCAGGACACGACCGTCATAAAGGAAAAACCCGAAGATGTCGAAACCCCGACCGGTATGGTCTGGATTCCCGGTGCCGTTATCGAGGAAGGGGCCGTGCCCCAAGATCAAATGGCCATGGACCACGAAAAGCCGGCCCATAAGGTAGCGGTGGACGGTTTTTTTATGGACATTACGGAAGTCACCAACGCCGAATTTAAAAAATTCGTCGATGAAACGGGGTACAAAACGGTCGCGGAGCGGGAAATCGATTGGGAGGAAATGAAAAAACAACTTCCCGAAGGTACTCCAAAACCGCCGGACAGCATCATGCAACCCGGTTCGCTTACCTTTAAGAAAGCGAAAAGTTCCGTTCCCAACCTATATGATTTTTCCCAGTGGTGGCAGTGGACCATCGGTGCCAATTGGAAGCATCCCGACGGCCCCGAAAGTTCATTGGTGGGTAGGGAAGACCAACCGGTCGTCCACATTGCCTACCAAGATGCGCTGGCCTACTGTGAATGGGCCGGAAGGCGCTTGCCCACCGAAGCGGAATGGGAGCGGGCGGCGAGAGGTAATCATTCCGGTACCCTGTACTTCTGGGGAGACGATGCCTCTGAGCTATCGAAAAAGGCCAACACTTGGGAGGGGGAGTTTCCCGTCACTAATACCAAAACGGACGGCTTTGGCGAACGCGCACCGGTGAAATCCTACCCGCCCAACGATTTCGGTCTCTACGACATGGCCGGTAACGTTTGGGAGTGGACCAACGATTGGTATAATACAGATTATTACAATGAGGTAGCCCATCGTAATACCATCCTAAAAAATCCCCAAGGAGCGGATACCCCGTACAATGCGAGAGACCCGTATGCCAGGGAAAAGGTGATGAAGGGCGGATCGTTTTTATGCAATGCTTCCTACTGCGCCAGCTATCGTGTATCGGCACGGATGGCCACGAGTCTCGATTCTTCCTTGGAACATTTGGGATTTCGTACGGTGGCGACGGTCGATATGGTCCGTAACAACTAATTTTCTCCCTGTATGGAATTCCTCAATAACTTCGCCCCGGAACTGACCATCGCATCCCCGGGAAGGATTAACCTGATCGGCGAGCATACCGATTACAATATGGGCTATGTCTTGCCCACGGCCATCGAAAAAAAGATAATACTCCAGTTTCAAAAAAACGGTTCCGATTCCACAGGCAGGGTATATAGTAAAACCTATGATACGGGATTCGAATTCGATCTGAACGCCATCGCCAGAAGTGAAGTGGAATGGGAAAATTATATTTTGGGGGTGTTGAACGAAATTTCCGAACGCACGGCGAAGGTAAGGGGATTTGATTGTGTTCTGCAAAGCGATCTGCCCACTGGGTCAGGTCTTAGCTCTTCGGCCGCTCTGGAATGCGGACTCGCCTTCGGCCTCAACGAACTATTCGATCTGGGCCTTTCAAAACTGGAGATGGTACAGCTATCACAGACCGCCGAACATACCTATGTCGGTACGCATTGCGGAATAATGGACCAATTTGCTTCGGTGATGAGCGAGTCCGGTCACGTTATTCTACTGGACTGTCAATCATTGGATTACAAAACCATTCCCATCGATTTGCATCCATATAAAATCATCCTTTTGAACACCAAGGTTTCCCACAATCTGGCGTCTAGCGAATACAACAACCGAAAGCGGGAATGTGAGAAAGGGGTGGAAATTATCCAAAGAAAACATCCCAAGGTACGATCATTACGGGATGTTACCGATGAAATGCTGAAGGCCTGTAAACCAGAAATGAACAGGACCATATTTAATCGGTGCCGCTTTATAGTCGCGGAAAACAAAAGAGTACTCGAAATGGCGAGGGCCATCCGGGAAAAAGATTTGGAAACGGCCGGGCAGCTTTTATATGCGGCCCATCACGGCATCAGTAAATGGTACGAAGTCAGCTGCCCCGAATCCGATTTTTTGGTAGAATATTCAAAGGGTAATCCGGCTGTGCTAGGTGCCCGCCAGACCGGCGGCGGGTTTGGCGGATGTACCTTGAACATCGTTCATGAAGGAGAGGCCGACGCTTTTATAGAAAATGCCGCCAAAGCCTACAAAAAGGAATTCGATATTGATCTTGGCGCCTTTGAGGTGAGGCCTAGCGGAGGAACATCGGTGGTAACCTCCTAAATTCCTTCTGGATCGGAAGAGGATTTCAAAAGTGCTTCCTCGAGCAAGGTTTTCTTGTTCCTGCTCAACGGAATTTTATGTCCATCTACCTCGACTTGGGAGCCGCTGAATTTCTCCACCTTTTCCAGATTCACGATATAGGATTTATGTATGCGCATAAAAGTATCATCCGGTAATTCTTCCAGGAAGGCCTTCATGGTCGATAGTACCATAATCTCGTCGGCGTCGGAAACAATCTTGATGTAATCGCCCAGACCCTCTACCCATTGAATGTCATTGATGGGCAGCTTTATTTTTTTCAGTTTGCTCGTGACCACCACAAACCCGTTGTCAGAGGTTTCGGCATTGGTATCACTGCTTTTGGCCAAGGCCTTTTTGACTGAGGTATTAAAGCGTTCAGCGGTAATGGGTTTAAGTAGATAATCGGTAACGTCGTAGTCGAAGGCCCGCATCGCATAATCGGCCTTACCGGTAATAAGAATAATCTGTGGCCGTTCTATAAGGGATTCTATAAAATCGAAACCGTTCAGGATCGGCATCTCGATGTCGAGAAAAACGAGGTCGATTCTTTTTTCTTTCATATCGATACGGGCTTCGATACCGTTCTTATAATCGGCAATCAAGTCGAGGCTCTCATGTTTGCGTATCAGTTCGGCCATCGTGGTTCGCTGCATCTTCGAATCGTCGATTACGATGGTTTTTAATATTCGGGGTTTCATCAATCTAAAGTATATATTCCCAGACCGACCAGCCTGTGAACCAAAGATAAAGATATTATCCTTATGAAGAAAAATCGACTGTGAATTGTAGGTTTTTTAAATCTGAACTTCTTATGATACCACTCCAATGGCATCCATAAATCTTGCCTTTCTTTTCCGGCTCAACGGCATCTGTTTACCGCAGACCTGTACTATCGTGTTGTTGAAGCTCTCGATACGATTGAGGTTGACGATGTACGATTTGTGAATTCTAATGAAATGCTCCTCCGGCAATCGCTGTTCGAAAGCTTTCATAGAGGTTAGAACGAGAATATTTTTTTTTCGGTGATCAGTTTTACATAATCGCCCAAGGCCTCAATCCATTTGACATCCTTGTAGTCTACCCTTACTTTTCTGAAATTGCTCTTTACATAAATATGTGCTTCTTCTTCAGTTTCGCTCGCTGCCCCCGTATTGCGAAGTACTTTTTTAATCGCGGTTTCGAACCGGTGCGCCGAAATGGGTTTGAGCAGGTAATCGGTGACGTCGTAATCAAAGGCTTTTAGGGCGTGTTCGGACTTTGCACTGACTATGATGACCTGGGGCCTATTCTTAAAAGACTCCAATAGGTCGAATCCGTCCACAAAAGGCATCTCGACATCTAAAAAGATCAGGTCTGCATTTTTCTCACAGCCGTTGTTTTTCGCTTCGATACCATTGCGATATGCCCCTTCTAGAACTAGATCGCGATGTTTTTCAATAAGCTGTTTTAGAAGAACACGCTGTGTTTCGGAATCATCAATAACGACGCTTTTCAGTTTTTTGGTTTCCATAGTGAGTACTCGTCTTTATGAATACCTACGAAGTAAAAATAGAAAGGTTTAGTTTTTACAGTTATTTCTACCTTTAGAGTATGGGTTGGACAGATTATATAGGGGTAAACACAAATTGTAAGCATCTGTCGCAGATAACGACTAATCAAACCGACGTTTTTGGCGCCTCCTGTACCTGCGTCAACATTCCAAAAAAGTCTTATTGGAGATGCCCTAAATAACTTTTTATAACTTTACCAATGCATTTTTTCTAAAAGGGCTATTTTTGCCCCATTAATTTTAAGGAGGATTTGATTATGGCAGACAAGACCGAACGATTGAAAACGATGATAATAGGATCCGGCCCGGCGGGATATACCGCGGCGATTTATGCCGCTAGGGCGGATATGAAACCCGTGGTATATACTGGATTGGAGCCGGGAGGACAGTTGACCACCACTACCGAGGTGGATAATTTTCCCGGGTATCCCGACGGTATTGACGGACCTACCATGATGGTCCAGTTGCAGCAGCAGGCCGAACGTTTTGGTACCGATGTACGTATCGGAAGGGTTACCGCGGTAGAATTGAGTGATGAGGTAGGTGGTATCCATAAGGTAACCATAGATGAGGACAAGGTGGTCGAGGCCGAAACCATTATCATCTCTACCGGTGCCGCGGCTAAATACCTTAATATACCGAGCGAACAACGCTTGCGGGGCGGGGGGGTTTCCGCCTGTGCCGTATGTGACGGATTTTTTTATAAGGGGCAGGATGTGGCCATTGTAGGGGGTGGCGATACGGCCGCCGAAGAGGCTTCTTATCTAGCAAATATCTGTAATAAGGTCACGATGCTGGTACGCAAAGATTATATGCGCGCTTCAAAAGCCATGCAGCACCGGGTAGAAAATCTGGAAAACCTGGAAATCCGCTACGAATCGGAAGTCGATGAGGTGTTGGGCGATCAGGTGGTCGAAGGCCTGCGTATCGTGAACAACCAGACCGGTGAAAAAGAGGAGATCGCTATAACGGGACTCTTCATTGCCATAGGGCACAAACCGAATACGGATATTTTTAAGGGTCAATTGGATATGGACGAGACCGGATACATCATCACGGACGGCAAATCGACCAGGACCAATAAACCTGGCGTTTTCGCCAGTGGTGACGCACAGGATAAAATTTACAGGCAAGCCGTTACGGCCGCCGGTACGGGCTGTAAGGCGGCACTCGATGCGGAGCGCTATCTGGCGACCATTGAGGCAGCACCCAAAGAAGTGGTGTAAAAAGCAGAAAAAATTGATTAAAAAACCCCGATAGTTTCCAATATCGGGGTTTTTTATTTGGGACTACCTTCTAAAGTTAGTTTAACATCGTACTAGTCGATACGTATATAATTCTCCGAAGAGATTGGGTTACCTTCATCATCGATAAATATTTGGCTGTACCTGTCCTTGTCCAATTCAAGCTTCATCTTCCATTCCATGTTGGCGTTGGCGATCTTTCGCATCGAGGCGGACATATATTCCAGAATTTCGGTCAAGGTAGTATCGGTGGTGATGTAGGATCCATATCCGAACCATTCGACTGAATCCGTCGGTACATAACGCGTCCACATCACTTTTCCGTTATAGTACATTTTAATCTGGCGGTATCCATCCTCCAAGGGTATGGTGTCTGAAACTTTGCCCCCATCGTAGTTGTAATTGCTGATCATTTTCCAAGTGCCTTCAATGGAGTCCGCTGAAGGATCGCTCCGATAGGAATTAGAGGCTTTGCTGGTGGAACATCGGGTGACAGCCATTAAGGTAAGCATTACGAAAACTATTCCAAGTGCTTTTTTCATGATATAGTGGTTTTTTGAGGTTCCCAAATAAATAATATTGTATTAAATTACGATTTATTTCGAAAGAATATCAATTTTTGATATAATTATTTGTCTACTTTCAACTTTTAAAATTTAGAGACCAAAAGGAACTATTTCATGCCAATGATGCAGGCCGAGGCGCTATGCGACCCCTCTGATCATGCAGTTGGTTATGCGCTACAACTACCGCCACCTTTCTTAATGCGGAATCCTTTGTCGATGGGGGAAGAGTATGACTTCAGACCCGCTGTTCATTAAGCAAATCGGTCAGCCGAACAATATCCTCGTCCCGATGATGGGCACCGAGGACAAGTCTGCTCATAATATGCGAATTATCGTCGGGATAGGGGAAATGGGTCAGCACAACGCCTTTCTGTTTCAGAAACTCGGTCAACTGAACATCCGAAAAGCTAAAAGCGGGATGGTTTTCCATACCACTGAATTTCTTAGGATTTTTCAGACTTTTCAAAAATAACGCAATATGACCTTGCAGTCTATCCCTTTTTTCCGAATACAGCGCTTCGGCATTCATAAGAGTTGCAAGGGCCGCTGGTGCAGCGGGACTCGCACCGCCAAAAAAGGAAGTATCCATCAGCTCGGTGATGCGTTTATTGCTACCGAAAACCGCTCCCGCCTGTATTCCGAAACCTTTTCCCAGCGAACAACACACCAACAGTTCCTTAACCGGTAACCGGGAGAGCATACGGTAAACACCGCCTCCGTTTTGGCCAACGATACCCATGCCGTGCGAATCGTCGACCACCAGAATAATTTTCTCCAAGGGCAATAATTTCAGGGGCTGAAAATGCGGATAGTTGCAGCCAGAAAAATCAATGGAATCCAAAAAGACAACAGGAACCGCTTTTCCGTTCTGGGATTGTACATGTTCCCTGACCGCGATGTTGAGGGCGGTAAAGGTAGTATAGCATTTGGTTCGCACCGGATACATGGCGGAATGGGCATTGGGCGCGTAGAAAAAACGGTGGGTCTTGGTGTTCAGTGTCTGTGCGACCCATTGGCCGGCAAGATAGCCCGATGATACGGTCGCACAAGCCTCTGCACCTACTTGGTGGGCCAAATAGCGCTCCGTTCTGTCGAATATTGACATCCGTATATTCGATTTTCTTGACGCACTATAGTTTGTACCATATTTTTTGATGTTTTCGATAAACAAGTTTTGAAAGGCTACGTCGGTCTGTAGCCCCAGATAGGCAGTACCCCCAAAATAGAGGTGTTTTTTGCCATCGATAAAAATCTCACGGCCCGGAAAGGTATCGATATACTGTGCCATTATCTCAAGGTTACCCCGCTTCCCCCCAATGTGGGAAAAATTAGTTTTCCACCTTCCAATATTTTAATTCCGTCGGCGATATCCTCTTTTAACAAAAGCGGCCCATCCATATCTACATAATCGAGCTGGGGCAGGAGTTGTGCGATGGCCGAAATGCCTACGGTGGATTCCGTCATGCAGCCGACCATGGTTTTTAACCCGAGTTCCTTCGCTTTTTTGATCATGCGTAGGGCAGGGGTGAGGCCCCCGCATTTGGTCAGTTTGATGTTAACGCCGTTGAAGTGAGGTGCGCATTTTTCGACATCCTTTTCCATGAGACAGCTTTCATCGGCGATTACGGGCAATACGCTTTGGTGCATCACTTTTTCCATCCCATGCCAATCATCGGCTTTTAAAGGTTGCTCCAGAAATTCCACTCCTAAATCCTTAAGCAACGGGGCGTTTAAGATGGTTTCCTTGGCGGACCAAGCGCAATTGGCATCGACTCGGAATACCGCGTCCGTCTGTTTTCGGAGTTCCCTCACAATGGCAACATCATCTTGGGTACCCAGCTTTATTTTGTAGATGGGCCATGGGGTTTCCTGCATTTTGGCGCGCATTTTTTCCAAGGATGCGATACCGATGGTATAGTTGGTGATGGGATAGTTTTCAAGGGTGGTCCCCCAGATTTTGTAAAGCGGTTTGCCCAAAAGTTTCCCGTAAAGATCATGGGCCGCCATGTCTAGCGCACACAGGGCGAAGTTGGATACCTCTTTTTGTGCCAAAAAACTATGGAAGGCCCCTGGTTCTTCGAATGTAAAAGTCTCGATTTCGCTACGCAGGTTTTCGATTTCTGCAGTCAAGCTTGCCATGGTCACTTGGTAATACGGGTTTGAAGTGGTTTCCCCGTATCCGGTCTGGCCATCTAGGGAGAGCGAGACAATCAAGGTATCCTGAAAATCGTGGGATTCACGCGAAATGCTAAACGTATGTTTTAGGGGAAGGATGTATTTTTTAAGCCTTAACTGCATTGAAGGATGTTTTCGCTAAGGTACAAAAGACCTAACAGGTTTTGAAAATCCGTTAGGTCTTATGCTCGAGTGTTTGCGTTTCCAACCTGGTTTTTCGGTTTTCACCGATTCCTCAATAGGGACTTACGCTGCCCGAAAACGATTTCTTCTTTTGTACTTTGGGTTGCCCCGAATAGCCTATGTTACCGCCGCTGCTCGCATCGGCGGTCAGCGATTCCGAAACTTGTATTTTCAGGTTGCCACCGCTACTGGCGTCGGCCGTGCAAGTCTTTGTTTTCAGTTCTTTTGCATTGATATTGCCCCCGCTACTGACGTCAACATGGGCATGATCGGTTTCGCCGGAAATGTTCAAATTCGCCCCACTGCTCGCATCGATTTCGATATCATTGGCAGTCAGTACCAACTGTAGCAAAGCTCCGCTGCTTCCGTCAATTTCGAGTTTGTTAGCCTGAATGTTATTTTCCGTTCGCAAGTGGGCACCGCTCGAACTTTTTAAAGCCGTTACCTCGGGCAGGGAAACATGGATTTCCTTGGTAGCGTTCCCGATATTCTCTCGGGTATGTATGCGGAGCCTACCGTTTTTAATATCCGTGGCGATCAGATTGATAACGTTTTCATCTGCCTCGACCTCGATGTTAAAATCGTCGGCCTGGGTGACATAGACCATGAGGCCTTCGGAGGCGGAAACTTCCGTAAAGTGCTCGGTAACTTTCCGGGTTTCTGACACTACCTTCCCGTTGCCCTTTTTACCCGTTCCGAAGTCCCCGATGTTCATATCGAATCCGCAGGAGGATAATAAAAAAGCTACCAATGCGGCTACTGCAATTCTTACTAAAGTGGTCATGACTGTTGTTTTATGCTGAACCCGTTTCAATTTGTCGAACTAGGTCCAGACCTGATTAATGATTGATTTTGAGTCTGCCATTCGGCTGGCAAGTACATGTAAATGTGCTTATTATGGTTGTAAGTTACTAGTTTTTTAGATTGAACTGTCGGATTTTGTAGCTGGATCGTGGTACAGTTCTCGACTGCACTTGAACGGACACCAGTTTTTGCTAGTTGATAGAATCCCTCTCCTTCTGTACATCAACATTTACGCTTTCCCGATTGATATTATTTTCGTTAGCCCCCTCGGTCTCGTTCTGCTTGGAGTTTAGCTTCACCCCATCCTCTTTTTCAAGTTCGGGACATTCCTGACATTTCAGCTCGCCGTCGTCCCCCATTTTCCAAATAAAATCCTTTAGATCACATCCTTCCAGATCCCTATCGTTCTTAAAATGGAAGCGCCAGCAGCGGTAATTGGATTCGTTGCGAAAATTGAGCAGCGTGCCTTGCGGAAGCATCAGATTGACACGTACCTCTTGATTCATCATTTTATTTTTTCGGGCGGTGGTGATAAAATCGTTCAAGAACAGCGTATTGTCTTCCACCTTATAGTCATATACAATCGCCGTTGCCAGTTCCTCGGCCCTGTCGAAGGATGATCCGTCGGATTCCTTGATGATTTCGATTCGGGCCAGGGAATCTTGAGATTTTTCAAGGTAGATATCAACATCATCTAGAACGATGACCTCTTCGCCCGCATCGTTGCGACCGATAGTGCGTCCATCGCCCATTTTTACCGTTCTTTTATTTCTATATGCCCTGTCATAGGAGGCGAAGTCGATTTGCACCGTATCGGTAAGGTCTTGAAAAAGGAGTTGTTCGTCGCTTTCGACGGTATCGGAATAGGCGCGTGCCGTGGCCTGCCGAATACCGAATACAACGAGCAGTATGATAGAAATCAACCACAGCCCCAACAAGGAAAATTTGGCAATGCTTCCGATTGATTTCAGATTGTTCACCAAAATTTTAAGTCCCAGATAGAGCAGGAAGAAAAAGGGAATACCAATGGCGAAAAACCCCAGTAACGATACGAACCAGACTGGCATATTACTGGCATCGACCACTTGGTAAAGATTAAGGCCGGGTATGTTCACGGCATCGGCGATACCTACGGTAATCATTCCAATAAAAAGTCCGATGATGACCGATGCCCCGATGATGATCAATAGGATGCCGATGAATTTTCCGAAAATCTTAAAAAGGAATAAGATGATATCACCCAGGGTATCGAAAAAAGTCTTACCGCTGCTTTTCACCTTGTTCCCCACTCCCTCGTAATCGACACTCTTAATTTTTTGGGCAACATCATCAAAGCCTTCCTTGACCTTGCGTTCTATATTGCTGATGTTGACGTCCTCCCCCTGCATATCGAGTTTTTGGGAGGTAGTTACCGCTTCGGGGACCAAGAGCCATAGTAGGCCATAGAGCAAAATAAAGCCGCCACTGGACCCGATGGTCAGAATTATCCATAACAAGCGGATCCATAGGGGATCGATATTGAAATAATGGCCGAGGCCTGAAGAAACCCCGCCCACATACTTATGGTCGGTATCCCGATAGAATTTTTTAGATCGTTTCGGTTCCGTACTGCGCTTATCCGTTTTTGGTTCATCCTCAAAAATATCCTCGTCAACAATATAATCTTCGGGCTGCCCCATAATAGCGATAACCTCGTCCACTTCCTTTTGAGTAATGACCTGCCGTTCGTTTTCAAGTTTTTCGTAAAAAAGTTCGGCGATACGCGCCTCGATATCGGCCAATATCTCGTCGCTGCCCGGGGTATTGGCAAACGAACGTTTTACGGATTCCAGATAGCGTTGCATTCTGAGGTACGCCCCTTCATCGATGTGAAAGAGCCTATTGGCGAGGTTTATATTAACAGTCTTGTTCATTTTTTATGATGGTTTTGTCCGGGCTTAAGACGCTACGCTGCTTGGCAGCGCGTTGCACGGGATGTTCGTTTATAGGTGGATCGTTTTTTGACGTTTCGTTGTTTTTACTTGTTCTGTGTCACCAAATTGGTGGCGGTTCTCAGCTCGTCCCAGGTGGTGTCCAGTTCCTTTAGGAAAAGGATGCCAGTTTCCGTCAGGGCATAGTACTTTCGAGGCGGTCCGGAGGTGGACTCTTCCCAGCGGTAGCTGAGCAATCCTGCATTTTTTAATCGGGTCAAGAGGGGATAAATAGTCCCTTCGACCACGAGCATCTTAGCGTCTTTCAGGCTCTCCAAAATTTCGGACGCATATTTGTCCTTTCCATTGAGAATGGACAGGATGCAATATTCAAGCACCCCTTTCCGCATTTGTGCCTTTGTGTTTTCTACGTTCATAATTTCCTTTTGCTTTTTATGCAGTTCCGCTCTACCGGGGGAACGCGGTTTTTCTTTTATACTGTTTCCCTGCATCGTTTGACTATTTGTTTTTGATAGATGAATAAACTCCGATTTTGATTTTATAAAGATGTGATGAGCACCCTTGGGATTAATGATTAATCGTTGATTACTAATGTTTGGTGGCCAGATTCCAATTCAAAATCTAATTTTGCTTACGGCCTTCTATTTAATAAACTTGATAGTTAACGGATACGCGAACAACTGACCTTCATTGGTACGGATGGTCGCCAAAATGGTATAAACGATGTTGATAACAAAAAGGGCTGCTTGTGCCAGACCTGCAATCCCAAAAGGTAAAAGCCACGTACCGAAATGAAAGTTGTCGCTATCAAAATGGATATTTAGATTATCGAAATGGTTTAATCCGGTGAATCCAAAGAACCCGCTGTCGAAAATATCGGGAAAGAATCCTATAAAAAGTGGGATGCTGACCATGCCCAATCCGATGGAGTAGAGCAGTAGACTGATCTGAAAGTTCAGGGCCTGTTTTCCATTATGGTCCACAAATTCATATTCCCTCTTATTGGCGGTCCAAAGTACCAGTGGAATAATAAAATTCCCAAAAGGGATCAAGAATTTCGAAAAGGTCGAGGCATGGATCGCTGCCGCTAAATTTCGCTCGTGTTTTGTCAAGGTAGTTTCCATTGGATATTAGTTTCTATTGCAAATATATATCTAAAAGAAGGTACCATGCAAAACAAAGTACTATAATTTAGTAAATATTTAACATTAGCCATTCAATATTACTTCGCACAGGTGATTCTTGCCCGAAAAGCAAGCCCGAAAATGGGAAAATGGTAGGTCAGATTAAAAGTCTAAACGGGTTCAATAATAGTCCGGTTATTTTCTCTATTTTTGAGAAAAGACAAACCAGAATGGGGCTTTCGGCAGGAAAATTTAATACCTTCACTTTCTTTAAATTGCCGGCAGCGTGGTGGAGCGGGGTACGGGTAAAATCCATTACGAGCCAGAAGTGCGTGGTTACGGTAAAGTACGGTTGGCGTAACCAAAATCCCTTTAACTCCATGTTCTGGGCGGTACAGGGCATGGCCGCCGAGTTGAGTACGGGTGCTATGGTCATTGGCCAGATAAGAGATAGTGGCCAAAAAATTTCAATGCTGGTGCAAAACAACAATGCCCACTTCTCGAAAAAGGCTAGGGGTAGAATTACATTCACTTGTGAAGACGGACATTTGATACAGGAAGCCTTGGATAAGACCGTCGCGACAGGTGAGGGACAGACTTTTTGGATGCAATCCGTCGGTGTCAACGAAGATGGGGTAGTGGTCTCGACCTTTAATTTTGAGTGGACCGTGCGGGTGAAAAAATAGTTTATAAGTTTACGAGGTTATGCGTTTATAGGTAACAACATCTAATTCTCGCTAAATTGTCATACCTAAATACTTTGACTTATTAACTTATAGACCTCTAGACTAAATAATCTTTTTAAAACTATCAACCGGAAACGTGAGATACCGTCTTCGCGGGAATGACAAAAAAACCTTATTATTATGAATGCACACGAAATAGATTACCAAATTTACGGCGAGGAAATGCAATATGTCGAAATCGAGCTCGACCCTAACGAGGCGGTAGTGGCCGAGGCAGGCAGTTTTATGATGATGGATTCCGATATTACGATGGATACCATTTTCGGAGATGGTTCCAATCAGGAAAAAGGGGTATTGGGCAAGATTTTTTCGGCGGGAAAGAGAATATTGACGGGGGAAAGCCTTTTTATGACCGCTTTTCTCAACACGGGGCAGGGCAAGAAACAGATCAGTTTCGCTTCGCCCTACCCGGGAAAGATATTGCCTATCGACCTGTCTGAAATAGAAGGCAAGTTCATCTGCCAAAAGGATGCGTTTCTCTGTGCGGCCCAAGGGGTGTCCATCGGTATCGAATTCTCCAGACGATTGGGTAGGGGACTGTTTGGCGGCGAGGGTTTTATCATGCAAAAACTGGAAGGGGATGGTTTGGCCTTTGTACATGCCGGGGGTACCTTGGCCCGAAAACAGTTGGCACCAGGGGAAGTTCTAAAGGTCGATACCGGCTGTATCGTTGGCTTCACCCATCAAGTGGACTACGACATTCAATTTGTGGGCGGCATCAAAAACACACTTTTTGGCGGGGAAGGCCTGTTTTTCGCCAGTCTACGCGGACCCGGAACGGTCTATATCCAGTCCCTGCCCTTTAGCCGGTTGGCCGGTCGGGTATTGGCGGCCATTCCCAGAGGAGGTAAGGACAAGGGCGAAGGCAGTATTTTGGGGGGAATCGGTGATCTTTTGGATGGGGATAACCGGTTTTGAACAACGGGCAGCCAACGAAGCGATGTTTATAATTTTAATACGGATTGCGCTACCACTGAATCCCGGAAGTATGTTCAACACCGTACCACGCCGTTTACCTTGGGCATCCCCATAAACCGCCCGTAGTGGTGCGTTTCCATTAATCAACAATTTTGAAAAATGAGTTTCTACAAACTGTATGACTTTCTGCGAGACCTGGAGAAGAACAATTCCAAAGAATGGATGGACGCTCACCGGAAACGATATCACGAAAATAGGGATTGGTTCGCTTCGTGGCTTGAAGAACTAAATACCAAACTCCTCAAAGTAGATAAGGAATACACGCCTAAAACGGGAAAGAAGGCGATGAATCGCATCAATAATAACTTGATGTACCATCCTGACAAACCCACCTATAAGAATCATTTTGGGGCGGGATTGGACAACCCGAATAAGTCGGGGGACTTCTACATCCATATCGGTACCAACGAATCTTTTTTGGGCGGGGGATATTGGCATCCCAATAGCAAAGTCCTCAAAAGTATCCGGGATGCTATCGATTACAATGGGGATGAATTTCAAAAAATACTGGACAAAAAGTCCTTCAAAAAGACTTTTGGAGGTCTAATCGATGACGATCCCTTGAAAACCTCGCCCAAGGGCTATTCAAAGGACCATAAACATATTGAGCTCCTAAACCACAAGAGTTTTGCGGTAACCCATCAGGTGACCCAAAAAGAGGTTACCCAAGACGATTTTCAGGATAAAGTGATAGAAATATATCAAGAAATCCTCCCGTTCCGGCGCTATCTAAACAAGGCTGTTACGGTTTGACAACAGAATGGCAAATTCTTAAGATGTATTTAGCATGGAATATAATACGAAATAAATGTAATGGCTTATCTATTATTGGTTAAGTGCCATTTACTCCATCCAAAAGTTTGATTCACTATGAATTATTCGAATCATGGAAGACGATGTGAGGTGAAACCTAAAGATTGTCCGAAGCCGGTATCATTCGGGCACTGAGGTCGGGTTTTTCCATGTCTTTATCCAAGGGAAACATGGGCCTTTTGATACGCTTATATCCTAGACGTTGGAGGTCTTGATCCACTCCGCCAGGGGTCAGTGCCATTATCCAGTCCCCCCTCATATCGTAGAGTTCTGGTACGAGATAGCCTATTTTGACGACGATAATATCAGTTTGTCGGGGATGTAGGTCCAAGTCCGTGAAATCCCTTTCTTGGTGATAGGGTTTCCGTTTTTTGGTTACAATAACGTATACGCTTCCTACCTTGACGACTACTTCCGTCTCCGCATCCCTATCCCCCTGCTTGATGGCTTCAACGGTACCGGATAATTGTATCGGGGGGGCGTATCGATCATCTACGATGGCACCCACGGGGGAATTTACCTTTCCGCCAACCCCTGCTTGTAGGGCCTCTTCGATGAGTTCAGGCCCTGGAATGGAAGCATAGATCAATGAAGGTCCATTTTCGGACTTGAATTCCGGGCGGGCCAGTATTTTTTCCAAGGTCCATGTGACGTCGCCGGCACCGCCCGCAGTGGGGTTATCACCCATATCGCTGATCATAAAAGGTTTTTTGTCGCTGGCCAGCGCCTTATCTAAGCTCTCCTTCAGAGGGGCAACGGGAGCCACAAACTCAAATTCGTTGCGGACGGCCCAAAAGCTTTGGGCCAGTTTTTCCGCTCCGCTTTCCACTTTTTCCTTATCATCTCCGGTAACCACGACGACCGCATGATTTCGTGGCTCATCGGCCCAGGCATACCCGATCCAGATAGCGGCATCGATTACCCCTTCTTGATTGGCGACCGTGGGAACTTTGGCATACAGACTTTTTCCGGGTTCGATGCGGGTGCTGGTCATTTCCCCCGGCAGAAGAATGGGAACGGGAATCCATGCTTTGTATTTTGGTTTCCCCTTACCCTCTTCAAGGCGGTCTAACAGGTTGTCCACCGCCCGTTTTTTCGATTCAATGGCATCTTCGTGGGGTGCCATACGATATGCGGTAATCAGGTCGGTGTGCTTTGCCAAACGTTCGGATACATTGCCATGTAAGTCCATCGAAGTGGAAATCAAGGGTTCGGTTCCGATGACCTCACGGATGCGCTTGATCAGGTCGCCTTCCGGGTCATCGAGTCCCACCACGCTCATCGCCCCATGGATATCGTAGAAGAGTCCGTCATACGGGCCGTTTTCTTTTAGCATTTTTAAGATTTTCCCCGTTAGGGATTCGTAGGCTTCTCGTGTGACGATACCGCCAGGCAAGGATTTGCCCACTAGGGTCGGCACCCATTCCGCCCGTGTTCTTTCGTTGGAACCGGTCGCCATAAAAGGATATCTTGTAAAGATAGAATCGCCCGTTTTGGCGTGAAAGGCCTCTTCGGTCGATTGGGCGGGGGAGAAGGTACTCGATTCGATGCCGAGGCCGGCAATGGCAATGCGGGGGAGCCTTGTTGATTGGGCGAAGAGCGATAGGTTGGCGAGCTGGAGCAGTATTAAAAAGGATATTAGCTTTTTCATATTTCTTGGTGTCTTTTTCAAAGGTAACCTAAATCTGCAATTGTAGAAATCTACTAGAGGGGGGGCATACCCGCCTGCCGGACGGACATGAAAAGATAATCGACATATTTAAAAACGGTCACTTAATCGGATCTACGGGAAAAGGGCTCATTTTTATTCCATAACTTTATCCTCCAATTTTTAAATATATTCCCTTGAAAAACGGCAGCATTAAAAATATTAAAAAAGAAGTGCTATCCAATAATTGGTACACCCTCAACAAATACACCTATGACTATCAAAAGGAAAACGGTGCATGGGAGACCCAAGAGCGGGAAAGCTATGACCGGGGCAATGGGGCCTGTATCCTACTTTACAATAAGCGGAGGGAGACGGTTGTGCTTACCCGGCAATTTCGGATGCCGACCTTCGTGAATGGCAATGAAGATGGCATGATGATCGAAGTGTGTGCCGGACTCCTTGACGGAAACGACCCTGAAAGTGCTATGATAAAGGAAGTTGAAGAAGAAATCGGATACAAAATCAAGAGCGTGGAGAAGGTTTTTGAATCGTATATGTCACCGGGGTCGGTTACCGAAATACTCCATTTTTTTGTGGGAGCCTACGACGAGAAAATGAAAACTGGTTCAGGTGGCGGTGCCGAAGACGAGACAGAGAATATCGAGGTTTTGGAATATTCGTTTCAACAAGCCCTACAGATGATCGGAACAGGGGAAATCAAGGATGCGAAGACGATTTTGTTGCTGCAGTATGCGGCATTACACCATATCTTGGGCTAAATCCAAAAGCTGTAAGTTTTAAACGAAAATGAGATTTCGGCTGAGCGCGACCGGACCTTATACCCAATACTTCGGGCATATGCCAGGTGAAGATCCCTTTACTTTCAAATCAACTATTTAGTAGGTATCCCGAATCTTCTCGAAAATCCGCTGCATCCGTTGTTTTACTTCCGAGCTGGAGTGGCGAAAATGATTGTTCATAAAACTAAAGATCAAGGTTCTTCCGGAGTGGGTAACCAGATATCCGCTGACGCAATAATTGTTGCCCAGACTTCCGGTTTTGGCGTGGAGGTAGGGTTCGGGATGGCCAGGGTACCACTCCTCAAGGGTTCCGGAAACCCCGCCGGTGGGAAACAGATCGAATAGCCGTTCCCTGGGCAATTGCCGATACATTTTATGCAGTACCTGCACCATAGATTCCGGAGTGAAAAGGTTGTATCTCGAAAGTCCCGATCCGTCAACCCAACGGGGCGGTTGTTTGAGGTCCGAGAGTTGATGGTTCAAGACGGCAGCCCGTACCCTTTCACCGCTGAGCGTATCCGAGAGGGTAGAGGAGGCCAGTAATAACAACTGCTCCGCTATCATGTTATCGCTTTCGTGCATCATCCTCCGGTAGAGGGAATCGGAAGGAAGGCTGTACAAAATCTTCTTTTCACCCGGGGGCAAGCGGTCGGTTATCCTTATTTTTTTTCCGAGGATATCCTCCAAGAGCTTCCTGGTGAGGGTCGAATCCGTTTTATAGGGAATCTCGATCGTATCTTTTCGGGAAGGGGCGTAATAAAAAATGTTTTTTTCAAGTTCTCGCTGTTGGATGTAATTGATGCCCTTAACACTATTTTGAAAATAGGAGGGAACCACATTGACGGAATCCGTGCCATAGATGGTGACCGCATTGCCATAAAGGGGAAACGAACTTCTTTCGGGCTGATAGTAGTATTGATAATCGCCCCAAGACCATCCGGGGCCGAACTTATTCTCATGCAGATTGTTGAGATAAAAGAGGATATTTTGATGGCCCCGCAAAAAATGAAGTGCTGTACTGTCCTTTAAATAGGGATGCAAAAACGAAGGGTCGCCCGTTCCTACCACTATTAGGGTATCGTTTTTCTCCGAATATTTCAGTGCGGGAACGCTATCCGGTAAAAATTGTAGGGCGGTGAACAGGGTAAAGATTTTGGTGTTGCTCGCCGGGGTAAAATATCGGGTACTGTTCCTAGCGTAAAGAGTATCGTTAGAATCGGCATCCACTAGCAGAAAGCCGGTAAATTGATGGTCGTAGAAGCGGGAATCGAGTAGGCTGTCGGTTGTAATTTGTATTTTTTTTTCGCGGATGCACATCCGCCTAAAAATAATCCGACCACACAGCCAAATACTATTTTTTTCATTGTTTTCGCATCGTGTAAGGCCCCAAAGATAGCCTATTTAACAACAAATTGGCTTACTTTTAACAAGTTAAGCGCAATAGAATTGCCGCTTTATTGTTTAAATTTAAGCAACCAAAAGGCTTATAAAACAACTAATTAATTAAACATTTTGAATATGGCTAGCAGTATGCTTGAGTACTCTAAGATGGTACTCAAAAAAGTTAGTTTCGACACAAAGCTATTTTGCAAGGAGCTAAAAAAGGCGATTTCAAGATTACTTCCCGAGGAAATCGAAGAACTCAAAAAGTGGTTACTACAGTATATCACGGACAAACCGGAACTTCAACAAAGCCTCATTTATTTAAAAACCTAAACTATACCGGACCTCTGATTTTCGGGGGTTTTTGATTTATAGCCGTTTCTTTTCACCTTTCCTTCCCTGAAAGTTCCCTCGTCCGTAAACTGGCGATCGGTAATCGATGCTACGATTAGGCACAAACTATGAATTTGGGATGGGCATAGGGCTCATTGTTTGCTCAGTGGACTAATAATCTTCACGTCCTGAAAAGCGATGGCACCGCGTACGATGGCCGAAATTACTTCCTTCAAGGCTTCTGTAATCTGTATCTTTAGCTCGCTTTTATGGTAAATCAGGCTAACCTCGCGGGCCGGGGAGGGGCTTTCGAAATACCGAAGGTTTTTTTTCTTTTCTTCATCGAGTTCCAACGTATTCAAAAAAGGCAGCAGGGTCATCCCCAAATCTTCATCGGCCAAGTGCACCAAGGTCTCGAAACTACCGCTCTGCAGCTGAAATTGTTCGTTTTCGGAATTCCGCGGCGCTTTGCAGAGATTGATAACGCCGTCGCGAAAGCAATGACCGTCTTGCAGAAGCAGTACATCGCTGATGTCCAGGTCTTCAGGCGTGATTTTTTCCGCTTTGGCCAAACGGTGGTTTTTGGGTACATAGCCGACGAAAGGTTCGTAGTACAGGGGCCTTTCTTTAATGAATTCAATCTCTAAGGGCGTTGCAGCTATGGCAGCATCCAAGTGGCCGTCCTGCAGGTTTCGGATAATATTTTCGGTGCTTTGTTCCTTAAGGATGAGGTTGACCTTGGGGTATTTGTTGATAAAGGTCTTAAGGAACATGGGCAGCAGCGTGGGCATAACGGTGGGAATGATACCCAGGGTGAAATCCCCCCCAATAAAACCTTTTTCCTGGTCGACAACGTCCTTGATGCGGTTGGCCTCATTAATAATATTTTTAGCCTGCGCCACTATTTTTTCACCCACTTCCGTGAGAGCGATAGGCTTTTTGCCGCGATCGAAGATGAGAATGTCGAGCTCATCCTCGAGTTTCTGCACTTGCATGCTCAGGGTAGGCTGGGTGACAAAGCTTTTTTCGGCCGCCAATGTAAAGTTTTGATACTCCGCGACCGCAAGTACATAGTGTAATTGGGTAATGGTCATGCCCGTTATGATTAAGCCATAAAAGTAAGCAAAGTATCGATAAAAACTATCGTTTGGACTGACTGTGATAGTTATTTTCCAAATAGTGCATCCATGCCGGGAATATGGGGCATTCCCTCTTTGGCGACCGCGGCCAGTTCCGTTTCATTGACCGAGGTAGCCTTTTCTATCGCTTTGTTGATGGTCAGGATGAGGTAGTCCTCTAACTGCTCCTTATCCTCTAAAAGACTATCGTCAATTTGTATTTCCTTTACCTGTCGATTGGCCGTTATTGTAATTTTTACCAGGTCTTCTGCGGAACTTTCGTTTAATAGAACCGTATCCAAGCGCTTTTTGGTGGCCGCTACTTTTTCTTGGGTCTCCTTGAGTTTCCCCATCATTCCCATCATATCTCCGAACATATTCGTAGTTTTTTAAAATTGTAAGTCCAAATTTACTAATTTGTCAGGGATAAATGCTATCCACGAATTTTAAACGGAAAGTGTCGTTTTCCATCCAAATAAAATCAGGTTCTGTGAAACATCCTTTTAAAAAGGGAATCTTTTTTGTGCTATGTCTTACATTTGCGCTCTCAAATTATTCCCAAGAGAAAGATATGGAAGAAGTTACTCCTCCCGTTGCCAAAAAAATCCCTAAAAAATTGGAAAAACACGGTGATGTCAGGGTAGATGATTATTATTGGATGAAGGATAGGGAAAACCCGGAGGTCATTTCCCATCTGGAAGCGGAAAATACGTTCTACAACACATTGACGGAGCATACCAAAAGCTTTCAGGATTCGCTTTTCCGGGAGATGAAATCCCGCATCAAGGAGGACGACGAATCGGTACCCTACAAACAGGAAGGCTATTGGTACATTACCCGATACGAAACGGGTAAGGAGTATCCCATCTACTCCCGAAAAAAGGAAACTTTAGAGGCGACGGAAGAAATCATGTTCAACGGCAATGAAATGGCCGAGGGGCATGAGTATTTCAGTATCGGCGGTATCGCTGTGAGTCCCGACAACGAACTGGCAGCTTTTGGGGTCGATACGATTTCGAGAAGGCAGTATCACATCCAGATCAAAAATTTACGGACAGGCGAACTATACGAGGATAAAATTGAGAATACGACGGGCGGTTCTGTGTGGGCAGACGATAATAGAACCTTGTTTTATACCAAAAAGGACCCGGTCACCCTAAGGTCGGACAAAATCTATAAGCACAAACTGGGCACACCTTCCGAGGATGATGAACTGGTCTTTCATGAAAAGGACGATACTTTCGGTACGTTCGTGTACAAATCGAAATCTAAAAAATACATTATTATAGGCTCGTACAGTACCTTGACCTCAGAGTACCAGACCCTACGCGCGGACGACCCAGATGGGGAACCCAAGATGTTCTCGCCCAGAACGCGTGGTCTTGAGTACGGTGTCTCACATTACGGTGACCATTTTTACATACTGACCAACAAGGATGGTGCTACCAATTTTAAATTGATGAAGGTCGGGGAAGGGGATACGGCTTCCGCCCAATGGGAAGAATTCATTCCCCATCGGAAAGATGTGCTGTTAGAGGATATCGATATATTCAAGGACTACTATGTGCTATCGGAACGGGAAGGCGGACTCAACAAAATCAAGATTGTACGTTGGGACGGCACCGAAAGCTATTATTTGCCGTTCAATAGCGAGACCTACACCGCAGGGGTCAGCAGAAATCCCGATTTCGATACGGAGAACCTGCGTTACGTCTATACCTCGATGGCCACGCCCACCCAGGTCGTGGATTTCAATATGCGTACCCAAGAAAAGGAGGTCAAAAAGGAGCAAGAAGTACTGGGAGGCAAATTCGATAAGGCGAACTATATCGAAAAGCGTATTTGGGCCCCCGCAAGGGACGGCGCTAAGGTGCCGATGTCCATCGTATACCATAAAGACACCCCATTGAACAAGGATACGCCAATTTTACAATATGCCTATGGGTCTTACGGGGCGACCATCGACCCTTATTTTTCTACGGTTCGGCTGAGCCTCTTGGACAGGGGCTTTGTTTACGCCCTCGCCCATATTCGCGGCGGGCAGTACCTGGGCAGGCCTTGGTACGAAGATGGGAAACTATTGAAAAAGAAGAATACATTTACCGATTTTGTTGATTGCTCTACCTATTTAATTTCCCTGGGATATACGAGTGCCGATCATCTTTATGCCATGGGTGGATCTGCTGGAGGATTGTTGATGGGGGCGGTTGTGAACATGGCCCCTGAACTGTACAACGGCGTGATTGCGGCGGTACCGTTTGTGGATGTAATTACTACCATGCTTGATGATTCGATACCCTTGACCACGGGGGAGTACGATGAATGGGGCAACCCGAACGAAAAGCAGTATTATGATTATATGAAATCGTATTCTCCCTACGACCAGGTGAAGGCTCAAGCCTATCCGAATATGTTGGTGACCACGGGACTGCACGATTCGCAAGTCCAGTATTTCGAGCCGGCCAAATGGGTAGCCAAATTGCGGGAAGTCAAGACCGATGAGCATCAGCTGCTGTTCGAGATCAATATGGATGCTGGGCATGGTGGTGCTTCCGGACGCTTTGAGGCGTTGAAGGAAACCGCAAAGGAATATGCATTTTTGTTGGATTTGGAGGGCAAAATCGAGCAATCGAAATAAAATTAGTAATTTTGTATTTGGAAACGTGTGAAGGTTCAGCAAATTCGCCGATTTCGAAACCTAGATACCTACCTGTATGGCAAATAAGATAAACGCTTATAACAACGTCCTTGAACTAATAGGAAATACGCCCCTCGTACAACTTAATAAAATAACAAAAGACTTTAGTGGCAACTTTTTCGCCAAAGTCGAGGCCTTTAATCCGGGTCACTCCTCCAAAGATCGCATTGCGATGCATATTATAGAAGCGGCGGAGAGAAATGGGATTTTATCCGAGGGCAGTACTATAATCGAGACCACGTCGGGCAATACGGGATTCAGTATCGCCATGGTCAGCATCATCAAGGGTTACCATTGTATTCTGGCGGTAAGCTCAAAGTCCTCTAAGGATAAGATCGATATGCTCCGGGCGATGGGAGCTACAGTCTATGTCTGTCCCGCCCACGTCAGCGCAGACGATCCACGTTCGTACTATGAGGTGGCCAAAAGACTGCATGAAGAAACCCAGGGTTCGATTTACATCAACCAATATTTTAATGAACTGAACATCGAAGCCCATTATACTTCGACCGGACCCGAAATATGGGAACAGACCAATGGACTTATCACCCATTTGGTCGCCTGTAGCGGTACCGGCGGAACCATTTCCGGAACTGCCAAGTTTTTGAAGGAGCAAAATCCGGATATAAAAGTTATCGGTGTAGATGCCTACGGCTCCGTTCTGAAAAAATATCACGAAACCCGAAAGTTTGATGCCAAGGAGGTATATCCTTACCGCATCGAGGGATTGGGCAAGAACCTTATTCCCGGGGCGACGGATTTTGATATCATCGATAAATTTATTAAGGTTACGGACTCCGAAAGTGCCCATACCGCCCGTGAAATCGCACATACCGAGGGAATTTTTGCCGGGTACACCAGTGGCGCCGTCATGCAGGCCATAAAACAACTGGATAAAAAAGGCGAATTCGGCCCGGACGATAATGTGGTAGTCATATTCCCCGACCACGGGTCCCGCTACATGAGTAAAATCTACAGCGACCAGTGGATGGAGGATCAGGGTTTTCTCAACGCCCAGACTGTGGAGGAGACGCAGGAGATACAGTATGTCAAGGATTAAATCATAAGTACAAGTCAGAAAACATACAAGCAACTGTTATTCAAACCGTTGCTTTTTTTGAGGAGAAATATTTTCTTAATATTCCCCTTAAACCCTTACTTTTGCATGTAAACCTTAAGCGAACCCAATGCAAGATCTATTTGATAGAATACTGGAAAACAAAGGCCCGTTGGGCAAATGGGCATCACAGGCCGAAGGCTATTTCGTGTTTCCCAAACTTGAAGGTCCCTTATCCAATCGGATGAAATTTCAGGGCAAGGAAGTGATCACTTGGAGCATCAACGATTACTTGGGGTTGGCCAATTTGCCGGAAATCAAGAAAATAGATGGCGATGTCGCCGCGGAATATGGTGCTGCTTACCCTATGGGCGCTCGAATGATGAGCGGTCATACCGATGTACACGAGCAGCTCGAAAAAGAATTGGCCGAATTTGTAGATAAGCAATCCGCCTACCTATTGAATTTCGGATATCAGGGGATGGTCTCTGCCATAGATGCCTTGGTATCCAAAGACGATATCATCGTGTACGACGTCGATTCGCACGCCTGTATCATTGACGGGGTGCGCCTGCATATGGGCAAACGCTTTACCTTCGTGCATAACGATATGGACAGTCTGGAAAAGAATCTTGAAAGGGCCAGCAAACTGGCCGAACAGACCCAGGGGGGATCTTGGTGATTTCCGAAGGCGTTTTCGGTATGCGCGGGGAGCAAGGCAAATTAAAGGAAATCATTGCCCTAAAAAAGAAGTATAAGTTCCGTCTCTTCGTCGATGATGCTCACGGTTTCGGCACGTTGGGCAAGACCGGTGCCGGTACGGGGGAAGAACAAGGGGTTCAGGACGGTATCGATGTCTATTTCGCTACCTTCGCCAAATCCATGGCCGGTATCGGAGCTTTTTTGGCTGCGGACAAGGAAATAATCGATTATTTAAAGTACAACCTGCGCTCGCAGATGTTCGCTAAATCCCTGCCCATGATTTATGTCAAGGGTGCGCTCAAACGTTTGGATATGCTCCGCACCCAGCCCGAACTCAAGGCGAAATTGTGGGAAAATGTCAATGCCCTGCAAAACGGATTGAAAAACCGCGGCTTCAATATCGGCGATACCAACACCTGCGTCACGCCGGTTTACTTAAATGGAAGTATTCCCGAAGCTATGGCCTTGGTAAAAGATTTACGTGAAAACCATGGAATATTCTGTTCTATAGTTGTTTATCCGGTAATACCTAAAGGATTGATTTTGCTTAGAATGATTCCCACCACCACCCATACCATGCAGGATATCGAGGAAACCTTGGTAGCTTTCTCGGCTATTCGTGACCGCTTGGAAAACGGCACCTACAAGAAACTTTCAGCCGCCGTGGCCGCAGCGATGGGGGAGTAACGAAAAAAAGTGTATAAGCCTGCCTCGTCGGCAGGAAGGTTAAATGGTTTATAAGTTTGTTTTTCTAGCCTCTACCTTACTGCCTCTCACTGCCCACTGAGCACTTCTTACTGCCCACTGAGCAATTCTTACTGAGCCCTTCTTGCTACTAACTTAATACTTCTTTCTGCTCACTTCTTAACTTCTTACTTCTCACTGCTTACGACTAACTGCTCACTTCCTTCCGGTAAGTACGTCTTCTCTTGTGAACTGTCGGCTGCACATGCTTCCATATTTGCCGGGCAGCTATGTTATCGCTTAGTTCCGGAGTCCGAATGCCTGTTTTTACGCCCCTTTTATTAAAGGTTTTGTAGTATTGGTTGAAGATAATTGCGGTTACTCCTTTGTTCTGATAATCCGGATGCACACCGATCAAGTAAAAAATGGCGCGGTCACAATTTTTGCGGGCCCTCAGTAAATAATACCAACCAAATGGAAAGAGTTTGCCCCGGGCTTTTTGCAAGGCCTCTGCAAAAGAAGGAAGTACTACGGCAAATGCGACTAGCCTGTCATCCTTATCCACTACAAACTTGATAAATTCCGGATCTACAAAGCTGATAAAGCGATTTTTTATGTATTCCCGCTGCTCGTTCGAAATTGGAGCGTATGATGCCAGTTGCGCATAGGTCAAATCGAGCAGATCGAACATGGGGTCCACGTAGTTCAGTAGCTCCTTTTTGCTTTTTACATTAACCTCTCGCAAAGAATATCTTTTTTTAACCAGTTCGTTAATGCGGACGAAGAACGAGGGGTCCGCCTTCTCGGTGGGCATGGTATTTTCTACATACTCTTTCTCAACTTTAAATCCCAGCCGCTCATAGTGGGCGGGGTAATACGGATGATTGTACCATGTGACCATGGTACCGAGCTCTTCGAAACCCTCGGTCAGCACCCCAACTTTGTCGAGATTCGAAAAACCCATAGGGCCTTCGATATGTTCCATTTTCTCCGTTTTAGCCAGTTCCATGACTTTATTGAGTAGGGCTTCGGAAACATCATGGTCGTCTATAAAATCGCACCATCCGAAGCGCATTTTTTTGATTTGTTGGCGTTCTACTTCGAGGGTGTTGATGATGGCGGCTACGCGACCGACGATTTCGTTGTTTTTATAAGCCAAGAAAAGCCACGTACTCGCCGTTTTAAAAGCGGGATTCTTCTCCTTGTCAAAAGTGTTCATCTCATCGACAATTAGTGGCGGCACCCAATATAACGAACCCTTGTAAAGGCTATGGGGAAACTTAACGAATTGTTTTATTTCAGCTTTTGATGTCGCTTCCTTAAGGCTTATCATGTAGGATTTTTTTTGCGAAGTCAATATTAGGAATTATTGGGGAGGGAAGGAAAACAATAGGCTAAATAATCAAATGGGCAATCAAATGATATTCTCCATCAACGGAAAAATTACTCTATCAACCATTTTCAAGCGGAATTAAAACTCAATCTCCCCGCTAACATTCCGCTTATTTTTTCTCTTCTTTTTCATGGCATTTTTCTTAATGGCCCCACCATTGCCGCCCGCATTCTGTTCGTCAATGGCAGTGAGGGTATCGGTGTGTAGGTCAAAGCGGTACGAAGCTCCCATGGTCACGAAAATTCTGGAGGGTGTATTTTTGAAACTGGCACCCAGGTTGAAGTCCACTTGAAGATCTTCGGTGAGCAAATGGGCGACCCCGCCACGCAGCAAAATATCGGAATACCGGTCGCTTTGAATTCCTTGGTTCTCTACGAAGGCGCTCCATTTGGGATTGCGAAAAGCATGGGAGAGGGATATCAAATAGCTTAATTCGGGGAAATCCGTGGTAATCCGGTCGTAGGCGATGTTTGTGATGAAAACGAAACGTGGCGTCAGTTTGCTCTGGGTCGCGACCATCCCTCGGTATGACACAGTGGGATCGCCCACATAAAAGGGATTCTCCCCTAAATTAAAAGTGGCCCCCCCATAGATGGAGACCGAGGGAATCAGATTTTTCCATTGAAATACGTTATCCGCCCGCCAACTATAGAGATTGGGCTTGTTGCGTTCCTCGGATTTGTAGCGGTCGTAGATTAAATATTTAAGTCCGATTCGGTTTCGGGAGAAATCTGTCAGGGTCTCCGAGGTATCCCAGTCGGTAAATGTAGTGTTCTGATTAAGGTAGCTGCCTTCGTAATTAAGCTCCAAGCGCTCAAAGAGCAGTCCGTAGCGCAACGAAATGTCTGTGCCCCAGATATCGCTCTCGGTGTGCAGGAGTTCGTGGTCGCTTTGCTCATAGAAGAGTCCCGCTTCCAGTTGAATCACGTTCTTGCCCACGGCATAGGCACTTACCGAGAGTCCGGGCCGGTTCGAGTTGATGACATCCGTGTATTGAGCGAGTACGGCCAGGGGCAGGGCAAATATAATCAGTAAAAGGAGATGTTTCATAGAGGGGATGACTTTGTGAAAAACGTTGTGTTTTAAGGTCTATAGTGTAAAGATAAATTTTCAAATCGGTGGTATTCCGAACCGCTACTGCTACTGCCAACTGAAACCGGTTTTACCATATTTTTAGCGTTTCAATCCTACCATTACAACGTAAGAATTGTATTTTTGATATATTCATACCAAAAAATATGGTTTTTTTAAAGACAGTTCTAATAATCCTGCTGGTATACTATGGCTTCAAAATACTGGTAAAAATGTTCGCGCCCAAAATCTTAGGGTACGCGGCTAAAAAAACAAAGGAACATTTTAGGGAAAAGTTCGGCGAGTTCACGCAACAGACCCGAGATTCCGAAGAACGCGTAGGCGATGTGATCATCGACAAAAAACCTTCCGACAAAGATACTCCGAAGCACAAAACTTCCAAACATGTTGGCGACTACATCGACTTTGAGGAAATTGATTAGTTTTGCCTTTAGAACCCTTTAACTTCATTCATGCATAAAGGACTGAAGGCTTTTTTCATCCATTTTTTTATTGCCGTTTTCTTTGTTATCGCCGCTTTGGCCTATTTTTACCCCGTACTGCAGGGCAAGGTCATCGAGCAGTCCGATATCATACAATATACCGGAATGGCCAAAGAACAGGTTGATTTCCGGAAGAAGACCGGAGAGGAACCGTATTGGACCAACTCTGCCTTCGGGGGAATGCCGACCTACCAACTGGGAGCCTATTATCCGCATGACTACGTAAAAAAATTCGATCTCTTTATCCGGTTTTTGCCGAGGCCGGCGGACTATCTCTTCCTTTATTTTATAGGATTTTACATACTGCTCTGTTGTATGAAGGTCGATTTTCGATTGGCCGTTCTGGGAGCTTTGGCCTTTGGTTTTTCTACCTATTTGATTATCATTATCGGGGTCGGTCACAATTCAAAGGCACATGCCTTGGCCTATCTGCCTATGCTTTTAGGAGGTATCATTCTTGTTTTTCGGAAAAAACATTTATGGGGGTTTTTGCTTACCGCTATCGCCATGGCCTTGGAAATTAGGGCCAACCATTATCAGATGACCTATTACTTTATGTTCTTGGTAGGGGTAATAGGGGTAGTCTATTTGGTGGATGCCATCCGTAAGAAAACCCTAAAACCCTATTTTATTTCCGTGGGAATAGCCATTGGTGCCGTAGTATTGGGAATCGCCGCCAATGCTACCTCCCTCATGGCCACCAAGGAATATGCGGACTGGAGTACCCGGGGAAAATCGGACCTGACCATCAATCCGGATGGTTCGACCATTGAAAATACTGACGGTCTAGAAAAGCAATATATTACCCAGTGGAGCTACGGCATTGTGGAATCGCTAAACCTCTTTGTCCCCCGTCTTTTCGGCGGATCGAACAGTGAAGACCTCGGGGAGAACTCCAAAAGCTACAATTTTTTAATAGATCAGGGCATTTCCCGGAGCCAGGCCCTAAGCTTTTCCAGTGGATTGCCCTTGTACTGGGCCAATCAACCCGGCACCTCGGGACCGGCATATATTGGGGCCATCATTTTTTTCCTTTTTATTTTGGGGTTGATTATAGTTAAAGGTAGGGAGAAATGGTGGCTTTTAGGAGGCACTTTGTTATCCCTTTTCCTTTCCTGGGGGAAGAATTTTAGCCTGTTGACCGATTTTATGATCGACTACTTTCCGCTCTATGATAAGTTTCGGGCGGTATCTTCGGCCCAAGTCATACTTGAGCTGTGTGTACCAATTCTTGCTGTTCTGGCTCTGAGGGAAATTTTTAGTGCATCCGTAGAAAATGCTAAAAAAGTAAATTCCCTCAAAATCTCGTTTTTTATAGTTATCGGTCTTATTGCCGGTCTCTTCCTGTTCAAGGGGCTGTTCGATTTCGAAGGATTGAACGATACATTTTTGAAAAAGAACTACGGCGATGAACTGGTTTCGCTGATTCAAGCGGATCGAAAGGCAGTGTACAATAGCGATCTTTTCCGTTCCCTGGTCTATGTATTCTTGGCGGCGTTAGCCCTTTGGTTTTTTCTCAAGGATAAACTAAAGGCCAATATAGCTATCGTTGCCTTAGGATTATTGATTGTATTCGACTTGGCGGGGGTGGATAAACGCTATGTAGATAACGAGGATTTTGTAGCCAAACGACAGATGTTGAATCCTTTTACCGAATCGCCTTTGGACCAACAGATAAATAAGGACGAGGGAATATATAGGGTTTACAATCCGCAAGAGGGCATTAACGGGGCGCGGACATCCTATTACCACCAATCCATCGGTGGATATCACGCTGCAAAACCGGCACGGCTAGAAGACCTGTTCCGTTTTCATATCTATAGAGGGCATCTGAACGTTTTGAACATGCTTAACGTCAAATATGTGGTACAGCAAGATGAAAACGGCCAATCTTACCCTGCGGTCAATGCCGAAGCCAATGGCAACGCCTGGTTCATTGAAAAACTGGTCATGGTCGATGATGCCGATGCCGAAATACAGGCGTTAGATACCTTGCAAACAAAAACGGTAGCGGTGGCCACTTCGGAAACCTTGCAAGAGGTTACCCGTTCTACTTTCAAGATAGATTCACTCTCCACCATCGAATTGATCGATTATGAACCCAACCATTTGACCTACACTTCGAAAAACGATTTTATTGGGCTAGCCGTTTTTTCCGAAATGTACTATCCCCAAGGATGGAACGCCTATATCGACGGACAGCCTAGTGACCATTTTCGGGTAGATTATACGTTGCGTGCCCTGAAAATACCCGCAGGTCAACATACGGTAGAATTTAAGTTCGAGCCCAAAGTGATTCAAACCGGAAGCAAGATTACGCTGGCCAGTTCGATAGTTTTTGGATTGATTTTGTTGACAGGGATCGGGTTTACATTTTATCGCATTCGCAAAGAAGAAAACATGTAGAATCGCTTGGTGTAAGCTTGCCTGCCGGTACGGCATGGTGTAATAGCCGGCTCGCAGCTGTTGAAGGTTTAAAGATTTTATTACTTAACCCACTTTTAACCTTGAACCTTAGAATTTAAAACTACAAATTTCATTTTTGACCATTACCCCATAATCAACTATTTATTTTCATGAAGAAAGTCCTGATCATCACGTACTACTGGCCGCCCGCAGGTGGCCCTGGCGTACAGCGGTGGCTGAAATTCGTGAAATATCTACGGGAGTTTGGGGTTGATCCGGTGGTATATGTGCCCGAAAATCCGCATTATCCGATAAAAGACCCCTCTTTGGAAATGGAAATTCCCAAAGATATTACCATCTATAGACAGCCCTTGTTCGAACCTTACGGCCTGGCCAAATGGTTATCCCCAAAAAAAACCAAACGTATTTCTTCGGGAATCATTCAGGCCAAAAACCAATCCGTTTTGGAAAAGGCCATGTTGTGGATCCGGGGGAATTTTTTTATTCCAGATGCGCGCAAATACTGGGTAAAACCGTCCGTACAATTTTTATCCGATGTACTGGATAAGGAAGCTATCGAAACCATCATCACCACGGGACCCCCGCACAGCGTGCATCTTATCGGAAAAGCGCTCCGAGCGGAAAAAGGCGTACGATGGTTTGCGGATTTCAGAGACCCTTGGACCTCCATCGGCTACCATAAAAAGCTAAAATTAACCGCATCCTCCCAGAGAAAACATAAGGAACTGGAGCGTTCGGTAGTGAATCAAGCGGATCAGGTTATCGTGACCAGTCCTGCGACCAAGATCGAATTCGAGCAGATTACGGACACGCCTATTGCTGTCATCACTAATGGTCACGATTCCAATTACAAAGGCGGTGCCAACTTGGATCGTGCTTTTACCATTTCCCACATCGGTTCGCTGCTTACGGAACGAAACCCAACAAACCTTTGGAAGGTGCTATCACAAATAACCTCCGAGAACGCCGTTTTCAGGGCCGACCTGCAACTGGAGTTTATGGGCGTAGTAAGTAAAGAGGTCATGGACAGTCTTTACCGTGCCGAACTGGGACCCTATATCAAAATGCGGGGCTACGGATCTCATGCCGAGGCCCAGCGCAGGCAGCAGCGGTCGCAGGTGCTGCTGATGGTGGAAATCGATTCGGAGGAAACAAAGGGTATCATTCCCGGAAAACTCTTTGAATATATGGCCGCCCAACGTCCCATTCTAGCGCTCGGCCCCCAAGACTGGGAAGCCGGAAAAATCATCAAGGAAACCCGGGCCGGTGCCGTCTTCGACTACTGTTCGCAAGATGAACTGAAGGAAACGATTTTGGCTTGGTATGCTGCATTTAAGAAAGAAAAATCGATCTCTAAAGCAGAGAACATCGACAGATATAGTCGCAGGGCCTTGACAGAACAACTGGCCAAACTGCTCTAATAGAGACTGTTTTTGCACCGATGATCTGGTTATTTATAACCTGTTTTTGTGCAGGACGAAACAAATGTTTTAAGCAGAGTATATTTAGTGTTCAAAATTGTAACGAAGTAATGCTGAAAAAGATGCATCAAAAAGCGATCACCGGTTTTAATACAGCCTTTTAATGGGTGTCGTATTCAAACAATCCTTGAACAACACCATCGTCACCTACATCGGTTTTGGGGTGGGAGCGCTCAACGTACTGTTTCTGTACACGCATTTTATGTCGGACGAGTATTACGGACTGGTTAACGTAGTACTTTCCGCCTCGACCGTACTGATGCCTATTTTGGCCTTTGGGGTTCCGAACACCTTGATCAAATTTTACAGCAGTTATAAAGATAAAGAGATTACGGACGGCTTCTTGACCTTGATGCTGTTCCTGCCTTTGATGATGATAGTGCCGGTAGCGGCGATCACTTTTGTGGCCCATCAGGCGATAGGGAGCTTTTTATCGCAGGAAAATCCCATTGTAAAAAATTATGTCTGGCATATATTTTGGATCGGTATGGCCATGGCCTATTTTGAGGTGTTTTACGCCTGGGCACGGGTGCGTATGAAGTCCGTTTTCGGCAATTTTATGAAAGAAATCTTTTCGCGGGTCGGGGTAACCTTGCTGCTGTTCCTATTATTTTTTGAAATCATAAATGTAGAGGTCTTTATCCCGGCTGCGGTAGCACTATATCTGCTGCGTACCCTGATTATGTCCGTCTATGCCTTTCGGGCCAGGAGACCCAAACTCGCTTTCAATCTTCCCAAAAACATCCGTAATATATTGGTCTATACCACTTTAATCATTTTGGGCGGCTCCGCGGCCGTCGTACTGTTGGAAATCGACAAAGTAATGATCAACCAATTTATCGAGATCGAGAACGTAGCCTATTACAGTGTCGCCAGTTTTATCGCCATGGTCATCGCCGTTCCCTCGCGATCCATGCATCAGATTACCTACCCGTTGACGGCGGAATTGCTGAATAAAAGGGACAAGTTTGCCCTAAAAGAACTTTACCAACGCAGTTCGCTGACCCTTTTTATCGTTTCCGGATTACTGTTCATCCTTATCCTTGTGAACCTTGACGACCTTTACGAGATGCTTCCAGCAGCCTATCGAAGCGGCTTTGTAATTTTTATATGGATAGGGTTGGCGAAAGTGTACGATGCACTTTTAGGAAACAATAATTCCATTCTCTATAATTCCGACTACTACCGAGCGATACTGCTTATGGGCGTGCTGTTGGCGGCTATGACCATTTTGTTCAACCTGTGGCTTATTCCCAAATACGGACTCGATGGAGCTGCCATTGCCAGCTTTTCCGCTTTTTTTATCTACAACACCATCAAGTTGTTGTATGTGAAATTAAAATTTAAAATCCTTCCCTTTACCGCCGAAACAGTAAAGGTAAGTTTGTTATTAATGAGCATCGGGATGCCGTTGTATTTTGTGAAATTTGCTTTTCACCCCATCATAAACATTTTGATAAAAGGTATTTTGATCAGTGTGCTATATGTATGGGTACTCTACCGTTTTAAAATTTCGGAGGATGTTTTTGGTTTGCTATCGCGGTTTTTAGGAAAGAGATAGGTGAAGTAAAAACACTTGTATAGCACACGGCTAATAACTACTTTTGATAAGTACTCCTACATACACCGCCAAAAGTTCATGAAGGACTGAAAAAGATCCTGAAGCGAAATAGGAAAGACCTTGAACTGGCTTTAGGATTTTGGGTAATACTTCGGCTTAGAGGTGTCAAAGGCATCCCGATACCTATGAAACCGTATCACTTAACTGGCCGTTGTAAAACTGGGAATGCCCCAGAACTCTATTCATTGGATACGAAGAGAATCCCTTCAATAATTAAATGGGTCAGAATTGGATTCCATTCCTACCTTTTTTGAAAAATACCCCTCCCATTGGGTACTCAAAGATGATATGTATGAAGATAAGAATCCAAGGTAATTCCATCCGCTTTCGGTTGACCAAATCCAATGTGGCAGAACTCTGTAAGCAGGGATGTTATGAGGAGAGCACATATTTTGATAAGGCTATTTTTGCCTATGGCATACACATGGAGGAGCATATAGAAGAAATTTCTGCTGAGTTCAAGGCGAGTACCATAATCTTGAAAGTGCCAAAAAAAATGGTTGCCGATTGGGATACCAATGATAAGGTCGGGTTTCAAAATAGCTTATCCCTAAAAAATGGAGATACACTAGAACTACTTTTGGAAAAGGATTTTACCTGTCTTGAGAATCGGGCGGAAGATGAGTCGGACAATTACCCTAATCCTAAAAGGGTGAAATAGAATTCCATAAAGAGTCTCTTGGTGAAGTGATTTAAACTTTCTGTTTGAGACCGAAAATCTTGGCTTTTGTGCATGAAGGAGGACATTTTTGAGCAGCATAACCGTCGCTACTATGGGCAAAGATATCAAGATTAGGATGCAAAATGTGATATTTGTAAATAGAAGAGAAAGTTTAAATCACTTCAATATAGGGTAAAAATGAAAGAGGATTTTAAACGGAAAATTTCCATTACCGGTTCACAGGAATTTTCGAATATTGAGTTGAAAGACCCCGTACGCCATGCTGCCGGCATGTTAGGCGTAAAGGAGACGCTGAAACATGGTTTTAAGGAAATGGGCGTACTACGTTCCATGCGGGCCCTGCTCGATATGAACCAGGAAAGCGGTTTTGATTGCCCGAGCTGTGCTTGGCCAAACCCCGAACATCCCTCGCCTATCGCCGAATACTGTGAAAACGGGGCGAAGGCCTTGGCCGACGAGGCGACCACGAATCATATCGGGGCCCGTTTTTTTGCCGAACATACCGTAGAAGAACTTTCCCAGCTAACCGATTATCAGCTCAATAAGTTCGGGAGGCTTATGGAGCCATTGGTCTTAAGGCCCGGCAATCTCTACTACGAACCGATTTCATGGGAAGATGCCTATGCATTGGTTTCCGAAGCGCTTCATAAACTGCATTCTCCCGATGAGGCCATTTTCTATACCTCCGGCCGGTCGAGCAACGAGGCGGCCTACCTTTATGGGATGTTCGCCCGGGCCTTTGGCACCAACAATATGCCGGACTGTTCTAACATGTGTCACGAATCGAGCGGAGTAGCCCTAAGCGAGACACTCGGAATCGGCAAAGGCTCGATCAAATTGGAAGACCTGTACGAGGCGGAAGTCGTCATCGTTGCTGGACAGAATCCCGGTACGAACCATCCCCGCATGTTGTCAGCCCTTGAAAAATGCAAACAGAACGGCGGAAAGATTATTAGCATCAATCCCTTGGAGGAAACGGGACTCGTAAACTTTAAAAACCCCCAAACATTGAGGGGATGGGTAGGTGAGGGAGAAGATATGGCGGACATCCACCTTCCGGTTCGGATTAATCAAGATATACCTTTGGTCAAGCTCCTGATAAAAAAAATGGCGGAGCTCGATGAGCTCGAAGGCGGTGTGTTCGACCATGAATTTTTAGACCGGTATGTCCATGGCTACGAAAACTTGATGGCCGATGTTAAAAATTATAAGGAGGAAGATCTTCTAAGCCAATGCGGAATTGAAAAGGATAAAATCGACAAAACCGTGCTGTTGCTGTCCCAAAAATCCAAAATTGTGGTCTGCTGGGCGATGGGGCTGACCCAACATAAAAACGGGGTAGCTAATATTCGGGAATATGTCAACCTGCTGCTTTTGAAAGGAGCGATGGGCAAACCGGGTGCCGGCACCTGTCCCGTTCGCGGCCACAGTAACGTACAGGGCGATCGCAGTGTAGGCATCCAGCATTTTGTGGATAAGCGTTTAAACGAGCGCATCGAAAAACACATGGGTTTTGTCCCGCCCGATAGCGAGGGAGTCGATACCGTCGGTGCTATGCAGGCCATGCACGACGGAAAATCCACAGTCTTTATCTGTCTGGGCGGTAATTTTCTAATGGCGGCTTCGGATACCGAATATACGGCCAAGGCCCTTCAAAATTGCGACCTGACCGTGCAGGTAAGTACCAAGCTCAACCGTACGCACTTGGTCACCGGTAAAACGGCCTTGATACTGCCTACCTACGGCAGGTCCGAAAAAGATATAAAGAACGGCAATCTCCGATATCTCACCATGGAAGACAGTATGGGTCGCGTACGCCAATCCCGCGGATTGCTTAAACCGGCTTCCGAAAACATCAAGAGCGAGCCCGAACTGATCGCCGAAATGGCGGATACCTATTTTAAAGGAAAACATGCCGTGCCGTGGAAAGCCATGGGTGCAGACTATGGACTGATTCGGGAGAGCATCGACAAGGTAGCCAGGGGTTTTGATAGAACCGCCGAGCGCTCCAAGGGTATAGGCTATTATTTGCCTAACAACGTCCGTAATCTCGATTTCAGCATGTTGCCCAACGGTAAAGCCCAACTGACAATTAACCCCGTTCCCGATCACGGTGTGACCGATGATGAATTCATGCTCATGACCATCCGCTCCCACGACCAGTTCAACACGACGATCTATGGACTTGATGACCGCTACCGCGGGGTATATAACGAAAGACGGGTAGTATTTATGAATCTGGAGGATATGGAAGCCCGTAACTTTGAACAACTGGATGTGGTAGACATTCAAAGTAATTACGACGGCACCCTGAGGACGGCCCCGAATTTTTTGGTCATTCCCTATGCTATTCCCAAGGGCAATTTGGCGGCGTATTTTCCAGAGACCAATGTTCTGGTACCGTACAATCACTTTGCGGAAAAAAGTAAGACGCCGATAAGCAAATCGATCAAGGTGATTTTGACGAAAAAAACCCCCGATGCAAATAAATCCGCATCGGGGGCAAACAACTAACCAACCTAAACTATTTTAATATCTTCTGGAACTTCGGGATGTTGAAGTTCTCGGTGTCGCATTCCTATTACTTCTTGAAGGCGCCCGACTTACTGAACTTAGCGAAGAAGGGCTTCTTGAAGAAACACTACTTCTGCTTCTTGAAGGTGCCTTGCTTATGCTTCTTGACGAAAAACTCCTTGTTGCAGCGCTGCTTCTGCTTCTTGAGGGTGCTTGGCTTATGCTTCTCGACGAACCACTTCTTGAACTCATGTTACTACTGCTTCTTGAAGCAGATGGTCTAGTTGATCTGTTTGCAGCATTCCGCTGCGGACTCTTATAAGTTCGCGTACTTCGGGTTTCCGCTCCGCTCCGAGGGGCTCTGGTTACTGTTTTTCGAGCTAATTTATTCCGCTCGGCAACACGGGCGGTATTGGATCTTTGGGCAACGCTTTTTCCGTGGTTACTGGAACGGCTCATACTGTTTCTGTTGGCGTTTCCGTTACGGTTCCTTCTAACTGCGTCTTTTCGTGGGGCGATAGAACGATCGTTTCTTGCGATATTGTTGCCTCTTTTAGAATTCGATCGGTTACTCCGCACCGCATTGTCCCGTACCGCGACCCGTCGATCATTTCTATATATCCGAGACCGTTCGCTACGTATTTTGTTGTATCGATGGGTACGACCAATTTTTGCATAGGCCCTTCGGACATTATGGGCATACGGATGATAATAAGTGTACCGCACTGGGCTATAATACCTTCTATAAGGTCTGTTATATACCAAACACAATCCTAAGGCCGGTCTGCTAAAAAAAGCATGAAATGGTCGAAACACATAATGTCTGTTATATGCGTTGATATATCCTGTATGGTAATCGTAGAAACCGCTAGGGTTATAATAAACATGCATGCCGCCTACACGACGTACCCGGTTGCGGTTATAGCTGATATCAACATCGCCGATTTGGCTAACCCGTCCATAATAATCGTAATAGATGGGTACGTTCTCCACCTGTATTACTGCTCCATAGTCGTCATATTGGGTATAGGGGCTATAATCGTATCCAGAGTTAAAGGTTACCCCGTTTTTACGCCCCGTAACCTGTTCGTCGATATAGAAATCGAATTCCCCATCAGGATATACGGAAAACGTAATTCCGTTCTCTACAAAAATAAAGGAGTCATTGTAGCCATAGGCAAGGCTCTTTGAGACCTTAATATCATCGGTAGTTCTGGCCGAGGCACCTGAAGTACCTAATATAAGGGCGGATAAAAAAAGGACTAGGTTTTTCATGATATAAGATTTTACGTCCACCGTCCGGCGAATCGGTTATGAGTGTAATTATCTACATTCACAGATGATTAAACAAACAGCGTGCCAAGAATTATAAAATGCTCGCAAGTAACTGAAATTCAATGTTTTGTGTTCTTTATTTTATAGAAGGAGTGATGGAGGGTGAATTTATGGAATAAAAAAAGGATGGAAGTCTTAAAACTTCCATCCTTTTCAAAATTAAGAATACTATTAGGTTTATCGTTAATCGAACCTAGTAAACGCCATCACTTCCCTGGTTTTTCCTATTGTATTCCGCCCTCTCGTATAGACTGGTGTCGTCGGCATTTTTTTCCTCGTCCGTAAACGTGGTTTGTGCACTACGGTTATACGATTCTAATACGTTAGTTTCATAATTCCTGTCAATAGTAGATCCTTTTTTCATCCGTTTTGTACGTGCAAATATCTCACGACTGATTTTTGGCGTACGAACGATTTCTTCATTCGTATCGAGATGGGCCATACCAATGGGTATTATGACATGATTTTCATCCTCTTCATTGATAAACTCTCTCTCAGCCTCGCCGGTTGTAGTGGAATAAGGTCTACTATTTTCCTCTAAAATGGATTTTTCCACTTCCACGTCGAGGTAAACCACTCTATTGTTGGCCTTGCTGACCAAAAGATTATCTACCTTCCCTATGGTGTTCTTGTTGGCATCTTTTACAATCCAACCCCGAACATCCTTATCTTCATCGGAAACCTTAAAATCCGATAGTTCGCTTAGGCAATATAGATTTCGGGTTTTTATATTATTTTCATTCATAATATCAGTGTTTATAAGTGTAACTCATTTGTTGCAATACATCGGCAGCTTGGTCAACGTCTGCATCCTATTATGCCTCCACGTCCGCCTTCAGGTTGACAGGATAGGCAATAATGGTTCTCACTCCGTTTTCGGATATCCCGTAAAGGTTTAAATCGTTTGTTGTATCGATGTTACCGACTTCATCGGATTCAATTTGTTCCATGTCATCGTCGTCAACTTCATCATTATCGGCCACAACAAAGTAGATGATGACGCCTATGATGACAAGGCCTAAAACAATCCAAATCCAGTTGTTATTGCTTTTTTTTTCAATTTCGATTTCTGCCATGATTTTTGTTTTAAAGGGTTTCTATTATTTTATGCGCTGTACTACGGAATGGGCTTGTCATACCCATACCATAATATTCACAAGGTAAGTTGGTTTGCCCCCTAAAGGTTGTGCAATCGAAAGAATAAATGACCTAGAAAATATAATATACTGCCTGTTCAACAAAGGCATAGTTCCCTTACTATGAATCAGCGTAATAGTGAGCCCTAAATCAGGTTCACCCTTCTAGGAACCGAATCTCATCCGTGAGTTTTTTAGTGAGAAGGCAACCGTTGTTTTATAGTATCGCCCCAATAATTTGCCTCTCACAACTTCCCCTGCAAATACCCCGCTGTAAACGAACTCTTGTTCTGGGCAACCTCTTCCGGAGTACCTTCCGCCAGCAGCTCTCCGCCGTTTTCACCGCCTTCGGGGCCTAAGTCGATAAGGTAGTCGGCGCATTTGATAAGCTCGATGTTGTGTTCAATAACGATGACGGAATGTCCCTTGGCAATCAGTGCATCAAAGGATTTCAATAGCTTTTTGATGTCGTGAAAATGCAGGCCCGTTGTGGGCTCGTCAAATATAAAGAGAGCCTTGTCCTTGGTGGCCCCTTTTACTAAAAAAGAGGCCAGTTTAATGCGTTGCGCTTCTCCACCGGATAGGGTAGAGGAGGACTGCCCCAAATTGACATATCCAAGCCCCACGTCTTGCAGGGGTTTAAGCTTCGTAACAATCTTATCCTGTTTATGACTATTGAAAAAGCCGATGGCATCGTCGATAGTCATATTGAGCACATCGTCGATATTGGCATCCTCGAACTTGACTTCGAGCACTTCTTTTTTAAAGCGCTTCCCGCCGCAGGTATCGCATTCCAGATGCACATCGGCCATAAATTGCATTTCTACGGTAATTTCGCCTTCGCCCTTGCATTTTTCGCAACGCCCGCCGTCCACATTAAAGGAAAAATGTTTGGCCTGATAGCCCCTGATCTTGCTCAATTTCTGGGAGGCGAAAAGATTACGGATGTCGTCGTAGGCTTTGATATAGGTTACGGGATTGGAACGTGACGATCGCCCGATCGGGTTTTGATCCACAAATTCTACGTGCTTGATCGACTTGTATTTACCTTCTACGTTGGTATATTGTCCCGCTTTTTCGCCATAACCTCCAGTTTCCTTTAAAATAATAGGATATAGCAACTTTTTGACCAAGGTACTTTTACCGCTTCCCGAGACGCCGGTGACTACGGTGAGCATGTTCAACGGAAAGCAAACATCGATGTTCTTTAAGTTGTGTTCTCGGGCCCCTTTGATAGTGATGTAATTTTTAGAAGTCCGTCTTTTCTCAGGTACCGCAATTTCTTGGATGCCGTTCAAATATTCCGCGGTAAGGGAGTTGGACTTCAAAATTTCGTTCAAGGGGCCATAAGCCACTACTTCACCGCCATGGGTACCTGCTTCGGGGCCGATATCGATGACCTCGTCCGCCGCTTTCATGATGTCCTCATCATGCTCGACTACGATAACGGTATTCCCCAAATCACGAAGGGATTTCAGAACTTCGATCAGATTCTCGGTATCCTTGGGATGCAATCCGATGCTGGGTTCATCCAAAATATACATGCTTCCCACCAAGCTACTCCCCAAGGAGGTGGCGAGATTGATTCGCTGGCTTTCCCCGCCGGAAAGACTGTTCGATTTCCTATTAAGGGTCAGATAACCCAATCCCACTTTATGCAAAAATCCCAATCGGGTATTGATTTCCTTGAGAAGGCGGGAGGCAATCTGAGCGTCGTGTTCGCCCAGGGACAAAGACTCGAAGAACTCGATCAATCGCTTGATCGGCAGCTCGACCAGATCGGAAATGTTCTTGCCATCTACTTTTACATAGTCGGTTTCCTGGCGTAAACGCTTGCCCCTACAGAGACTACATCGGGTCTTGCCGCGATAGCGGGAGAGCATAACCCGGTTTTGTATCTTATAGCTTTTTTCTTCCAAGGTTTCGAAAAACTTGTTGAGGCCGATAAAATGATCGTTGCCGTCCCACACCAGTTGTTTTTGATCGTCCGACAGCTCGAACCATGGTTTGTGAATGGGAAAGTCGAACTTGTAGGCGGAATTCACAAGTTGGTCGCGGTACCAGCCCATACTTTCACCGCGCCAGGCAAAAATGGCATTGTCGTAAACGGACAAGGCGGTGTTGGGAACCACTAAGTCCTCGTCAATACCGATAACATCTCCATAGCCCTCGCATTTGGGGCATGCACCGTAGGGATTGTTAAAACTGAACAGATGCACGTTCGGTTCCAAAAAGCTCATCCCGTCCAATTCGAAATTATTACTGAAATGTTGCTGCTTTTGGGTAGATAGCTCCTCGATGATCAACTCCCCTTTCCCCTCAAAAAACGCAGTGTCCACGGCATTGGCGAGGCGGTTGAAAAAATCCTCATCATCTTTGGCGATGACCCGGTCGACGACCAGATCGAACTCCCTACCAATATCCTTCGGCGCGGCATCGATGCGGATGACTTCACCCTTGTGCTTGATGCGGGCGTAGCCTTGTTTCGATAAGAGTTGTAACGATTTCAGCGGCTCTCTCTTTTCATCGATTTTTAAAGGGGCCAATAACAATAATTTTGTACCCTCGTCAAAAGTTTTGATATAATCGATGACGTCGCTGACCCTATGCTTTTTGACCTCGTTACCCGAAATGGGAGAAAAGGTCTTTCCGATTCGGGCATAGAGTAATTTCAGGTAGTCGTAGATTTCCGTCGTGGTGCCCACCGTTGACCGGGGATTGGTAGAATTCACCTTTTGCTCGATGGCGATGGCCGGGGCGATTCCTTTTATATAATCCACTTTAGGTTTATCGAGCTTTCCCAAGAATTGTCGCGCATACGAAGAAAGGCTCTCCACATAACGCCGCTGCCCTTCAGCATAGAGCGTGTCGAAGGCCAAACTGGATTTTCCCGACCCCGACAATCCCGTGATAACGACCAGTTTGTTCCGGGGAATAACGACATCGATATTCTTCAGATTGTGAAGTTTCGCCCCCTTGATAATGATGTTTTCTTTCGGATTTACATCCTGCAACGATGGTGTACCTGTGCTCATTTTGCAAAGGTAATTGAAAAGTTACTGGGTTTCATACCGCATATGAACCTTTTCATAAAAGCTATCGTATGTATAGGCAGGGATGTATACCACCTGCACATAATTTTTCGCAGGTCATTTATTTTTTTCTATATTTGACCCCTAAGGAAACGTTAATAACAATAGGCCTATAGCATAAAATTACTTTTTAAAGATTCCAATATTCTTTAGCAAGCTCTTTTTATTAATAAAAAGGGAGCTCAGAGTTAAATCAATAAAAGTAATTGTTATGGAGCCACAAATTGAAGATTCCCTTCTTGTCAAACGATACGTTTCCGGTGACGAAAGAGCCTTGGAAGCCCTCATTGACAAGCATAACCAACGTTTAAGCAGTTTTATCTACTCCAAAATCGGAAACCGTAGCATCACGGAGGATATTTTTCAGGATACCTTTATTAAAGTTATTAAAACCTTGCGAAAAGGCGCCTATAATGAAGAAGGTAAATTTTTGCCCTGGATTATGCGTATCGCCCATAATTTAATAATAGACCACTTTCGAAAAAGCAACCGCATGCCCATGTTCCAAGGTGCGGATACCTATAATATTTTTGCTCTGATGGGAGACGATACCCTGGATGCCGAGCGGCAGATCATTAAGAATCAGATCGATTCGGACTTGATTGTTCTTATCGAAGAGCTTCCCCAAGAGCAAAAGGAAGTTTTGGTGATGCGTATTTACAAGGATATGAGCTTTAAGGAGATTTCCGAGAATACCGAAGTCAGTATCAACACCGCCTTGGGACGAATGCGTTATGCCCTCATCAACCTAAGGAAGATTATCGAGGAGAATGATATTGTTTTGACGAATTAACGGGCGGTAGGTCGAGGGCATTCATCTCTTTTATATTTCATAGCGTTATAGTAGCAAAACATTAACGAAAGATATGGAAAAAAGGTACTCCGCTACCCCAAACAAATGTAAATTAGTAAAGACCAGTCCTGAAGCTATGAGATTCTTGCTTGACTATTCAAAATCCCTGATGGTAATCCAAGTCAAGAACATCCACTTCGAAACGTATATGAACTAATATTCTATACCGAATCTTTACTAAGGGAGCCCCTGTAACGTATGTTGCAGGGGCTTTTTTAATGGAAAAGGACAAATGGAGCCCGGCCAACGCAATTCAAACCGATTTATTTTACCGAAAACACTAAAAGTAGGATTTCACATCAAAAATGGGGGGTTTGACAACATACTTTTTTACAGACGCCCACTTCTGTCTAGTTTTATCACAGATTAAAAAACAAAGCCATCCCCCAGGATAAAAATTACTCTTAAAAATTATTAACTAAAGACCACGGGCAATTTATCATCGCAAGTCCACATCTTAAAAAAACCTACAAAGATGAACCAACAAATCGAAGATTCAGTACTAGTAAGCAACTACATCAGCGGAGACGAAAAAGCACTCGAAATTTTGATCAACCGCCACAACCAACGTATCAGTAGTTTTATCTATTCCAAAGTATTGGATAGGGACATAGCTGAGGATATTTTTCAGGATACCTTCATCAAGGTCATCAAAACCCTCAAGAAAGGCTCATATAGTGAAGAAGGAAAATTTCTGCCATGGGTTATGCGCATCGCCCACAACCTGATAATCGACCATTTCAGGAAGAGCAAGAGAATGCCGAAATTCGAAGGCAACGACGATTTCAATATCTTTTCAGTAATCGGCGACGACAAGCTCAACGCCGAAAAGCAGCTGATCAAGGATCAGATTACCTCTGATTTGCAGCATTTAATAGAAGAACTGCCCGATGACCAGAAAGAGGTATTGGTGATGCGAATCTATAAGGACATGAGCTTCAAGGAAATCTCCGAAAATACCGGTGTCAGCATCAATACCGCCCTGGGCAGAATGCGTTATGCGCTGATCAACCTTCGCAAGATCATAGATAAAAACAATATCGTATTGACAAATTAATTCAGTAGGATTAAAATATTTCCGAGGTAGTTGCGTTATGCTATTATAACAAAGCTATTAATATGGAAAAAATCTACTCTGAAAATCTTGAAAAAGGTAAAAATGTCAAAGCTAAAGCTGAGACTGTCCAGTTTTTACTAGGATTCTCGAAATCGCTACATATCGTGAAATATCAAAATTTCCGGTTTGAGAATAATTTGAATTAGGGGATAGTTCCGGTCTAGGCATCAAGGTCTAACCCAAGTTCACGCGAAGTTATTTCTATCGAATGAGTAAAATTTTAGAGTCTAGAAGGTTATATTTTTGCGGTACATCGCGACCTTGAAGAACCTGTTTACGGCTTATGCCTCTTCATTTTACTTTTTGCCATAGGTTTTGATTTACTTTTATTGTAATATTCCTTTATAACGGACTTCCTTCCAATAGTCTTGGTGATGATATCCCTGTCTAAGTTCCAGCCTCTCGCAGGCGAATATTCCCTACCGTACCAGATGATCTGAAGATGAAGGTCGTTCCATATTTCCTTGGGAAATAGGCGTTTGGCATCTTTTTCGGTTTGCAACACATTTTTTCCCGTGGAAAATCCCCATCGAAACATAAGTCGATGGATATGGGTGTCTACCGGAAAAGCCGGGGTTCCGAAAGCTTGTGATACCACCACGCTTGCTGTTTTATGCCCTACGGCGGGCAACTCCTCCAAAAGCTCCATATCTTGAGGCACTTTTCCGTCATACTTTTCAATTAGAATTTTCGAAAGTCCGTGAATGCCTTTTGATTTCATAGGCGATAACCCCACTGGCTTAATGATTTCCCGGATTTCTTCTACCGATAATTTTACCATATCATACGGATTATCCGCTTTGGCGAACAACAATGGTGTAATTTGGTTCACCTTTACATCGGTACTTTGTGCGGATAGCAAAACGGCTATCAACAATGTGAAAGGATCGCGGTGGGCAAGGGGTACGGGAATTTCAGGATATATTTTTTGGAGCGTCCGTATGGTAAAATCCACCTTTTCGGCTTTGGTCATTTTTGCTTAGATTCGTTGAAAATTTTTGAAATTACAAACATACTACAAAAATTAGCTATGAATAGATTGCAAGTAGGGGACAAGGTTCCCGAGTTTAAATCGAAAGATCAAGACGGTACTATTATAAAACTATCGGATTATGAGGGTCGTAAACTGGTCATTTTCTTTTATCCCAGGGCCAACACCCCCGGTTGTACGGCGGAGGCCTGTAATCTAAGGGATAATTATTCCGAATTAAAGGCAGCGGGATACGAACTTTTGGGCGTTAGTGAAGACACGGGCCGCAAGCAGTCCAACTTCAAGAATAAATACGACCTGCCGTTTCCTCTTTTGGCCGATGAGGACCATACGGTTCTCGATACCTTTGGCGTTTGGGGCCCCAAGAAGTTTATGGGGCGTAAATTCGATGGCATTCACAGAACGACCTTCGTACTTGATGAGGACGGGGTAGTGGAAAAAGTAATTGACAAGGTAAAGACCAAGAACCATGCAGCGCAGATTTTGGAATGATGGGGGTATGAAAAATGTTTGCGTTTAGGAGTTTAGAGGAAGTATTTTTGACCACTGGACACTGGACACTGGCCACTGGACATTGGACACTGATGATTGTCTTCTTTCCTTACGCCTTTTCAGTCTTGACCAACTTTCGGGTAAAAAGATTCTTTTCCTTAATGATCTTGGCGATGCCCTTAGGGAGCATTTCTTCCCAACCTTTTTCGTCGTTGATGATTTTTTTCAGGACGTCACGGGAGAAGATGTGCATGATTTCAGGGTCGTAGTCTATAATGTCCATCACCTTGCCGTTGTACTTGAAGAACTTGTAGAGTTCCTTCATCCGTGGGTGAACTTTGACATTGTTACTGGTCATGATCTGACCGGTATCGGAGTTTTTCATCGGGTAGAGATATACCTGAAGATCCTTAAAGAACAGTTTGCCGAAGGCTTCTAGGATACCGCCGCTCAAATGCCGGTAGTATTTCTCGTCGAAAATGTCGATAAGGTTGTTGATGCCCATCGTTAGGCCGATCTTTTCTTTGGTGTAGTTGTTGAAATACTCCACTAGTTTATAATATTCCTGGAATTTGGATATCATAACCGTATGTCCTAAGGCGCATAATAGTTCCGCCCGGTCCATAAAATCGCGTTCGTCGATTTCTCCCGAAGCTTTCAGGTTCGATAAAGTAATTTCAAAGATAACAATGGCATTATCTTGGTCCACTGCTGGATCGCCCATAAATATATCGTAGGATTTATGGAACATATCCATATTTACCTTGGTCACCGGACGAAAGCTGCCCCGTAAGGCCAATATGTTTTTTTTATAAAGTACTGCGGCCGGAAGCAGGTTATTACCGTCGGGGCCGAACATTACCGCATCTGTCATATCGTTGCGGATCAGTTGCAGGCTCATCAGACGGTTATCGACTTCCTTGAAGTTCGGACCCGAAAAATTGATCATATCGATTTCTATGGTGTCCTTGTCGATATGATCATAGAGATACTTGAGCAGTTTTCTGGGTTTGTGATATTTGTAGAAGGCCCCGTAGATCAGGTTGGTGCCTAATACTCCCAAGGTTTCTTGTTGTAAGCGCGCCTCATTTTGTTTGAAGCGTATGTGCAGTATGATTTCGTCGTAATCCGTTTGATTCGGTTCGAGCTGGTACCTAAGGCCCAACCAGCCATGGCCTTTATAGCGTTTCGAAAAATCGATAGTAGCGACAGTATTGGCATACGAAAAGAAGAGCCGGTCAGGATGGGTCTCCCTACTGATACGCTCTTCCATAAGGCGCATTTCGTGGGTGAGCATTTTTTTTAATCGGGACTGTGTCACGTACCGATGGTCTTCCTCGACTCCGTAGATGGCATCGCTGAAGTCTTTATCATAGGCACTCATGGCCTTGGCGATAGTACCCGAGGCACCGCCAGATCTAAAAAAGTTACGGGCGGTTTCCTGGCCCGCCCCAATTTCCGAAAAGGTGCCGTAGATGTCTGGATTAAGGTTGATTCTTAAGGTCTTGGCCTTGATTGAGGGGATATTTTCAAAGGCGGTGTCCCTATCCAAAACTGAAGCCATAGCTTGTTTTTAGTTGATAACAAAGTTAACAAGTTCGGGATATCTTTTGAACTTATTTCATCTTTTTCTTTACCTGCAAATATCGCATTTTATGGCAGAATTCCCCATTTTTGACCATTATAGTCCTGCTCTGCTGCTAAAACATGGTTTCACCCAAACATCCTAGCCGACATTTTCGGTTCCAAACAACAGGTTTAAATGAGATCATTAAATTATTTAGTTATAAATTTGGCGTTAGATGAACGAAGGCTTAAAAATCACTTTTTTGGGAACCGGTACATCCCAGGGAATTCCTGTAATAGGGAGTAATCATCCGGTTTGTTTGAGCAAGGATCCCAAGGACAAAAGACTTCGCGTTTCCATTTTGATTTCTTGGAAAGACTACAACTACGTTATCGATTGCGGTCCGGATTTTCGCCAACAGATGCTTGAATATAAGGTCGATAGATTGGATGGTATCCTCTTTACACACGAGCATTCCGACCATACGGCAGGGCTTGACGACATTCGTCCCTTTTTTTTCCGCCAGGGTGATATCCCCATATATGCCCATCAAAGGGTCGTTGAATCCCTTCGCCAACGTTTTGATTATATTTTTAAGGATACCAATCGGTATCCGGGAGCTCCTTGTGTCGAGGTCCATTATGTCGAAAATAATAGTCCTTTTTTGTTGGGCGATATTTCGGTAATACCAATTTCGGCCAAACACAACCGCATACAGGTATTCGGATATCGTTTTCGCGATTTTACGTATCTCACTGATGTGAAAACCATCAATGAAGAAGAAATGAATAAAATTCGGGGAACCAAAGTTTTGGTGGTCAACGCCTTGCGGGAAGAGGCGCATCATTCCCATTTTAATTTAAAGGAAGCCTTGGCCTTCGTTGAAAAAGTTAAGCCCGACGCTGCCTATTTTACCCATATCAGCCACCTTTTAGGCTTTCACGCCGATGTAGAAGCAAAATTGCCGGATGGCGTGCACTTGGCGTATGATGGATTGGTGGTCGAGTTGTGATGCCTGGGGGGTCGTGGTGACGGGTGCCTTGGAGAGGAGTAGTGCGAGAATAAGAACAATAGATCGTGTACAAAACCGTCAAATTAGTGGGCAAAAAGCATATAAAAATAGAAGAACCCATAGGGATGTAATTAATCCATCCTTTCCAAAACCTAATACCATTGAAAAGTAGAATTTTTCTCTACCTGTTCCTTTTTATGGCACTCATCAGCCTCTACCTTTTTGTTAGTAGCAGTAAGATGTCGGATGCCAAGGATGCACAGATTGAAAGCTTGCATGCCGACGTGGAACAATTGCGCGATTCCGTCAAGAAATCCCAACTGAAAATTTTGGAAATGCAGTATTTTTCGTTGGAAAACAATGATGATGCCCTGGCCTACTACGATCACTTGTCCTTAAAAAACCCTGCTGGCTATATCGCCGACAAATTACTGGAAACCAACGAAAGCAAAGGCACTAACCCCTTGATACCCTACGAGGGCATGGAGGGGGATTTCAAGATCAACAAAATCAAAGTACTCAACCACAAGTGGATACTGACCGATTTTTCCGATGGTAAATACTGGGGCGAACTGCTTATCGAATATGAACTGAAAGATGATTTAGGGGTGGACTTTACCTTATTGGACCACTTGTTGTACACGAGAAGTAATTAAATCTTATCTGCCAACCATTTATTGAACGAATGAAAATTTTGAGGCGCCACGCCGTGTCCGGCCGGGAACTCTTCATATATGTGTTCAATGCCCAATTTCTCTAAAAAAGGCGAGACTTTCTGCGCCCATTCCGGGGGAATTACTTGGTCTACTTGCCCGTGAGAAGCATAAATTTTTAGGTTTTTGTGATTCTTATCGGCATAGCCATCCACTAAAATATTCTCGTTGATATACCCACTGAGCGCCACCACATTTCTGATTTTTTCCGGATAGGATAAAGCCACCGCATAGCTGAGGATGGTGCCTTGGCTGAAACCTAGCAGCGTAATGCGTTCATCATCCAAACCATAGGTTAGGCAGGCTTCTTCAATAAAAGTAACTATCTTTTCACGGGAGAGTATGGCCTGTTCGTCATCGCTCCATTTACCCTGCCGTGCATCGAAGTTGATGGCATACCAAGCGTTTCCAAAAGGCTCCATAGGGTAGGGGGCGCGGACGGAAATGATGCACAGTTCCTTGGGCAGTTCGGTCGCAAAAGAAAAGAGGTCCTCTTCATTGCTACCATAGCCGTGAAGCATGAACATTACTGGGGGTTTACCTTTCTTCAGGGATGAAGTACGAATAATGTGCTCTAGGGATAAGGGGGCTGTGGTCATGGGATAAAAGTAAACCATTTTTGAAAATACGTTCCTATCCAGGGAATCAATTGCTTCCTTTCGTTCAGGGCACCGATAAATCCATAAATCCAAAGAATGAAATAACATAGGTACAGGCCGTAAAGGGCATATGGGTGGTACCAAACACTTGAAAAAATGGCAAAGCCATGAAAAATCAAGTGAATACCGAAGGCTTGGCGGGTGTGGAAACGGGCAAAAGCGTTCTGAGGCCCCGAATTCATCGATATCGCAATGAGAGAGCCAATAAGGGTTATGTAGGCGATGATGGCCGTGGACTTTCCTTCTTTTATGGTATCCATATAATTTAAGGTGAATGTTAGGGTGCCAATAAGCAATCATAAAGAAAATCTAAACGAATCCTCATTTTTGCGCAACCCATGTTTGTTAGGTTCCAATGGTTCCGATAACGGGCAGCGGCTCTGTTTTTTCGTTGGCAGCGTTTACGATTCCTAAAATGATAAGTACTAAAATGCACAGACTTATTAGGGTCGTTACTATACTTAAGGAAGGTGGCAAAATCCAGCCAAGCAATGAATTGGCAACGGATAGTATAACGATCCGCATCGATTGTTCGATATGAAATTGAGCGAAGGCATTGTGCTTGTTCATGTTCATGAAATAGGCTATAAGGAGTCCAAATACCGTGATATATCCGATAATAGCTATCGTTTTACCTTCGTCGATCGTTGTTTGATTCATAATATATGGGTCTTAAAAGTTCAAATAAGTTCAGTTATAAAATAATCAAAAAAGCGTCTGGCCATTATTGATTGTACCATAAACCCGTCCCTTGAGTTTTGCATCTAGAAATAAACTGTTCTTGGAGGTGGAACGGATATCCTTTTCATCAAAGCGATATTCCAACTCCGGATCGAAAAGAGTGAGACAGGCGGACATTCCTTCCTTGATTGCCGGCCGTTTTAATCCAAATCTTTCCCTTCCTTTCGTCAGAAGGCCAATGGCGATATCAGTGTCAAACAGTTGGTTTAGAGACCCAAAAGCACTTTCAAGTCCGATACTTCCGAAGGCCGCATTTTCGAACTCTTTGTGTTTCTCCTCGATGTTCATCGGTATGTGGTCGCTGGTGACGAAATCGATAACGCCTTCCTTGACCCCGTTGATCAAGGCCTTGGTATCATCTTTAGTGCGCAAAGGCGGCATTAGCTTGTAGGCCGCATCGAATTCCTCCAACATTTGATCGGTATAAAATAGGTTGTGGATGGCCACACTGCAGCTGACATCCAAGCCTTTTTTTTGGCATCGGCGATCAATTTCACCGATGGAGCGGCCGATAGGGTAGGTATGTGTAATTTACCTCCGGTGTACTCCAGAATGAACAGGTCCCTTACTATACGTAGTTCCTCCGAAAGTGCGGGAATACCTTTTAGTCCGAGCCTAACGGAGGTCTCTCCTTCGTTGACGTTACCCTTGCCGGCGATAGATAAATCCATGGGAAAAGAATGGACTAATCCCCCGAAATTCTGGACATACTGCAGGGCGATTTTCAATAAATTGGCGTTTTCCAGTGGATGTTTGAAATCGTAGAAACCGACCGCCCCGGCATTTTTCATATCGTAGAGTTCGGTCAGCTCCTTGCCCTCGGCCTTCACGGTCAGCGTACCCAAAGGATGCAGATGGGTAACCTGCCCCTTGCCGGCGTTTTTGAGGAATACGATATCCGGACTGCTATCCGGCACGGGATGGGTATTGGGGTTCAATACAATATCGGTAAAACCACTTTTGGCCGCCGTTTGAAGTCCGTTTGCTATAGTCTCCCTCTCTTCAAAGCCCGGTTCGCCGAAGCAGACGCTGCTATCGAACCAGCCTACGGAAACATGGAGGTTATTTAATTCTATCGATTTTACCTTATTTTCGGATTCAATTTTCGAGGCTATCTTCTCGATTTTTCCATTTTTAATGAGGATGTCCCGTGTCTTTAGATGAAGTACCCTGTTGCTAGGGTCAATAATTTTAGCAGCTTTTATGAGTAAGTTCATGGGAATGGCTTTAAGCGATAAATTTTTGGATCAATATTTCCACTAGCAACATTAGCAATGCTAAAATAACGAACCATTTCCAAAGGGCGGTGATGCGGTTATCCTTTTCTAGGGAATCGAAAAGCGATGCGATCGAAGATGCTTTTGACGTGCCCTCGAGTTGGTCAAGGTTCAGATAGGTCAGATCACTTTCCTTCCTATCGAAGTTAAAGCTGATGTTCTTCAGGGAGGTATCGCCTTCTGAAATGGTATATATGCCATCCTGCTTTAAGTTTTCATCGAAACTAAGAGAGGTTTTGTTCGACAGGGCCTGTTGTTGGGGAATGAACTCATAATCCTCTTTAGAAACTTTTAAGATGGTATCATCGGGCAGGCTCACCGGAACGTCTATCGAAAAGGGAGTTCCCAAAACTCCGTATAGCGGGGGCAATTTTAGACTGTAGCTGCCTATATTGTAGAACGTGGGTACAATCAAGGGGGAGTTTTTAAAATTGGAATTTTCTGTAGCAATGGATGCCGTAAATAGATAGATGCCATCGGCCCCGATCAAAAAGGGAGCCTCGCCCTGAAATGCCAATGCGGTCGGGGCGTTCGTTTTGATTCTGTAATAGTGCGATACTTCGGGAAATTGATAATTCGTCACGTTTTTTTCGAAAACATTCCGGAAGAGGGGATGCGAAAATGAAATGTTGGTAATGGCGCGTTTAGAATTAACCTTTTGTAAAAATGAAGTCGAAAAATAATTAGAAACCATGAGGTTATAAGAACCAATATCTATTCCATTCGATGGCACGATGGCCAAACTGCCACCTCCTTGTGTAAATGATCGGAGAATGTTCGCCAAAGCGGTGGGTACCGCTTGCATTTCGTTCAGGATGATCAGGTTTTGATTCCCCAAATTCCCATAATCCAGGTTTGTTGGGGTCGGGGCGGTAAAGCTGAATTCATCATCGGTATATATACGTTTGAGATATTCGGTATCGGCATCACCGATGGCAAGTACCTTGATTTTCTCTTTGGTATCGATATTAAAATACAAGTGGTTGTCATAGGCCAGTCCCGTGTCGGATACCTCGAGCTTACCTGTGACCCTCTCGTTCTTTGGAAGTGTAAATTGTACTTGGGCCTTATCCTTCTCCTGAAAAATAGCCGATGTTTTTGCTATTAGTTGTTCGCCGTTAAAAAGCGAAACGGGTGTGTTTTCTATGGAGCCTCTACGGGATACTATAGCTGTAAGTTCAATATTATCAGAACTTTGACCATTTAAGTAAATGGAATCCAACGCCACGTTCACCGTACTGTCCGGAGTCATCGGCACGAGATATTTGTGGGGTGTACCGACGGTATCGCGTTCTGCCGACGCCATCCGCTGTTGAAAATCGGAAACTACCACCAGGTTCTTGATGGTCTTCGAATCCCTCTTGAAAAAAGTATTCCCCTTGAGGTATATCGGGTTGAGCTGTAGTTGTTTTTGGGTCGGAGCGATGTCCAACAAATCGTTCTGTACCTCCGGTAAGGAAACATCCCTAAACACCTTGTCATTCGTAAAAAGTGTAAAACGTTGACCCCGCGGTATGGATTGTATAAGTGATTGTACCGCATTTTCCAATAAAGAAGCTCCGTCGGATTTGGCCTGCATACTAAAGGAATTATCCAAATAAATTACCGTTTCCTTGGGTAGTAGAGCGGATTTATCGGAGAAAAACGGCTGTGCGAAAGCGATTACCAAAGCCGAAAGCAATATTAGGCGGGTGAGCAACAACAGCCATTTTTTTAAGACGTTGCTCCGCCGGGATTCCGATACCACTTTTTTTAAGAATTTGACGTTGGTAAAGGGTGTCTTTCGGAAACGCCGCAACTGAAAAAGATGGATAATAATGGGAATCAGAAGGAGGAATAGGGCCCAAAGAAGTTCTGGATGATTAAACTGCATTTCCCGGTTTGAGACCGCAAAGGTAGGGAAAAAGTTCAAGTGGCAAGCCCACCTGCCTAAGGGTTAAAATATTTAAAAACCTGATCAACAAAAAAAGAAATAATCTTTCATAGAGCTTTGCCCCAATCCTAGAAAATACTTCCTGATCGTCTCCTGTGCTTCTTCGTTGGCTACGGTGACAATGCTCTGTGGGTTGGTTAGCGCCATTAAATTGCTGTAATGCAGCATTTCCTTCCCATAGATTTCCTTGCCAATTTTCTTCGGATTGTTGCAGAGCCAATGGAAAGGAATATTTTGTTTTAGGAGTCCCTTTGCGATTTCCTTGCCCTTGTAGCCCGCCCCCCAGATGGTCAAGGGTCTTTCAGGTTCGTAATCCAACTTTAAAAAATAATGCAGTTTAATGTCCAGAAAGTAGTTTTGGGCATAATGTGCGCTGGTGCGGGAAGTACGGGTTTCATAATCGCGCCAAAAGTGGAGTACTTGATGGCAGGGGATACACTGTAACCCCTTTGCATAAAATCGGAAGCTCAGGTCGTAATCCTCGGGATACCGATCCGGTTCAAACGCACCGCAGGTATCTAAATCTTCGCGAAAGGCCATCCAGCAAGGGGATGGGATAACACATTCCTTATAAATCTCTGAATAGTTGCTGCCCGTTTCGGTAAGGGCGTTTAACCACTTTTCGTAGCGGGCATAACCGTCACTGATGCTCCCTTTTGAAAAATATTTCACTTGGCCTACCGCCAAATGGCCCTTTCCGCGTGCTACCAGTTGATCAACCATTATTTGTAGTTTATCAGGAACCATGATATCATCGGAATCCATTCGGGTAATGAGTTGGCCGTTGCTTTTGGAATAAGCGGTCCTTAAGGCATCAATAATTCCGTTTCCTTTATTGTTCAGCACATTTATCCGAACCTCTTTTTCTTTTAAGGCTTCCACGAGGGACTTGCTGCCGTCGGTAGAAAGGTCGTTTACCGCCCATACCTCCCAATTGCTATAAGTTTGCACGGCAATGGATTGGAGACACTCATAAATAAACCTTTTGGTATTTTTGAAAGGGATAAGAATACTGACTAGAGGATTTTCCACGGCCGTTAAGGTATAAAAATGCTGTGTAAATCAACTTAAAATATAAAATACGGAATCGGCAAAATATCTCAGCACGAATTATTCCATAAATCGTTTTAAGAAACAGAAAAAGCTTTCTATATTTGCCCTCTCTAAGGAGGAATGGCAGAGCGGTCGAATGCACCGGTCTTGAAAACCGACGAGGGTCACACCTCCGGGGGTTCGAATCCCTCTTCCTCCGCATATTGAAGCCGAAAGCCCCTGGAATAGGGGCTTTTATTTTTTAGTTGACAATATAGTTGACAGTGCTGCTGCAATTAATTTACAATTTCATTAATAATTTCTATATGTTCTAATAGTTTATTTACAAATTCTTCCTTTGTTACTAAGTAGTCTTTGAATCTGTTAGTAGTTCTACCCCCTGCCATAGATACAGATAAGCGCCAATTGCCACCTGAAAGCTTAAAACCAAGTTTAGATACTTTTTGTGATGGTATAGATAGAATTCTATCGCTCATTTTCATTTTATTTTGGTCAAA
>CAVTJB010000009.1:0-89616 GCA_963734985.1 uncultured Flavobacteriaceae bacterium | reverse complement strand
GATCATGGGAAATAGATTATCATTTTCCCACACCTTGGGCAGCCGATAGGCATCCATTTCCGGCATATCGGTATGGTTACCGGCAATGACATAAAGCGACTTTTGGTCCGGTGCCATTACAATACTATGGGGGCCATGCTCGCCTGCACCGTCCAATTCCTTAAGCAGGGTAATTTTGTCGTATTGGTCGTCATTGTCCGTATCCTGCAAGCGGTATAGACCGCTGCCCTTTTCAAATTCGTCGTCACTGCGGTGGTTGACCATTACATACAGGCTGTTGAAGGCATAGAGCAAACCTTGGGCATATCCCATCTGTATTACCGAATCGGCCACTTGTTCGCCTGTCTGTATTTTTAGCTTTTCGATCGTTGGGGTCAAATTTTCAGCACCTATTGCCGGTACCTCAAAACGGTACAGAGCGCCATATTGATCGGAAGTTATAAGACGGCCTTTGTCGTCAAATGTCATGGCCACCCAAGAGCCCTCTCCCGCATCACCGGGACTATAGAGATGTTCTGCCTTGAAGCCCTGCTGCAATTTTAGCTTGGCCAGTTTCGGGGGCAAGTTTTCTGTGCTATTTTCTTTCGATTCGGAATCGGTATTGCAGGAAATCGCCAAAAATGCGATGCCTATGACTAGTAGCAGTCTTCTATTCATGCTATGGATGTTTTTTTAAATTCTTTCCTATGAGACACCGAATGTACTAAAAATTTGGATTTAAAGAGGATTCGGATGCCGGAAGGGCATAATACCTACTGATATTGGAAAAAGCATTGGCGCGGGGCTCGGCTCCCTCCGGATAGTAATAATCGTTGGGATTGGCCTTTATCCTGTTTCCGTAAGCCGTAATTACCTCTATGGCACGATCGGTGCGCACCAGATCGAACCAGCGCTTGTTCTCAAAGGCTAGCTCGACCCTACGCTCACGATATATGGCATCGATCAAGTCTCCCGTATAAGCTCCAAGTCCCGCGCGTTCACGGACCTGATTCAGATAAATCGCGGCTTCACCTGTCTCGCCTTGCTCTGCAAGGGCCTCCGCCATAAACAACAACACCTCGGAATAGCGGTAGACAGGCCAGTTCATCCCATGGTTGAAATCCAAGGAATGAGGTTCGATATATTTTTTGATGACCGGATACACTCCATCCCTCCAAAAACTTTCACTGGCCTTAACATATTGAATCGAAGCGTCTTCCCGTAAATCTCCCTCTTCGTAGGCAGCAATGATATCGGGTGTCGGTATATTATTGCCTTCGCCGTTGAGCGGTTGCGGATTCGAGGTGCCCGTAACGGCACCCACTTCGTCGGCCGTCATCGGGCGTGGTAGAAAGTAATAGAGAAAACTTCCTTGTAGCCCTTCCGGACCCTCTTTATACTGTACCTCAAATACCGATTCCATATTGTTCTTATTGTCCGTAGTACCTGAAAAGGCATCCGCATAATTCGGCATCAATGCATATTCGTTACTGTCTATAACTGCTTTAAGTTGTGTTTCGGCGGCCGCCCAGTTTTCTTGAACGATATACACATTGGCCAATAAAGTGCGGGCCGCCCCGGAAGTGACCCTACCCGGTTCCTGTTGCGATTTTGGGGGCAACAGACCAATAGCCTCTTGAGAGTCTGAAATGATCTGCGCATAGATATCCTCTTTGGGCGACAAGGGTAACGCTGCATCTTCACGTGCGGTAACCGGTTCCAAATGAAGCGGAACGCTTTCAAAAAACCGTACCAGTTCAAAATACGCATAGGCCCTTAAAAAGAGTGCCTGCCCCTTTACATTGCTCTTGGTGGCGGGATCAAATTCCGCGTTATCGATGGTGGCCAGTATTTGGTTGGCTCGGGCAATAATCTCGTAATCAAGGGTATATTGAGTCTCCACCCAGACGTTAGAGGTAATACCATTATCGCTTGGAATGGCAAAATCGGCAATATCCTCCTGCTGTTCCGTAGCACCAAAAGCCGTGTTGCGAGCATAATAGGTATTGTCGGAATGCATCTCGCCCAAATAAGGCTTCGCCCGATTGTTGATTTCCCTTAAGGGCACATAGGCACCATTGATGGCCTGTTTGAAATCTTCCGCAGTCTTAAAAAAGGTGGGTTCACTTAACGAATCTTCCGGAAAGACGGTCAGCTCGTCTTCACAACCGATTGTAAAGATGCCCAAAACGAGGAGAAATAGGAATTTATTTTTCATTTTCTTTGGTTTATACTATGATATAAATGTGGTTTTATTTTGTAAGACAAAAAATAGATCAAATACCCTTTAAAAGTGCAGATTAAGGCCAATGCTAAAAATTCGGGGCACCGGATATCCAGAAATGTCAACACCTTGGCTCAGGTTTCCACCATCCCCTTGTCCATCAGGCTGTACGCTGATTTCAGGATTGGGGCCTCCCCAATATTTGGTAAAAATATAGACATTTTGAATGGAGGCGTAAAGTCTGGCGGATTTGAAAAATCGATCTACTCCGTCAAGAGTGTATCCCAAAGTTATGTTTCTAACAGTGAAGTAAGAAGCATCGGCTACGAACCGATCGTTTATCCAATCCCTTTCGATTCCCGTAACATTTCCGCCGCCCACGGTCGTACCAAAAAAGCCCCTACCGGGATTTTCGGGAGATCTGAACCGGTATTTTACCCGATCGACTAAATTAAAAACACCATCTAAGTTGGCCGTACTATATAAATGGCGTATCAACAATTGGTTGCCTTGGGAACCTGTGCCTACTACGGAAAAATCGAAATTTCCGTATTTAATGGTATTCGTGATTCCATAGGTAAAATCGGGAAATGGACTGCCCATAATGGCCCTGTCATCGTTGTCTCCCCCATTGGTGATAATCCCGTCGCCGTTCAGGTCCAATAATTTTATGCTGCCCACAGTCGAACGGCCTGGTACTTGGGGCGAATTGTCTAAATCTTGCTGGTTTAAATACACCCCATCGGAAAGATGGCCATAGAACTGCCCGAAGGGTTCCCCTACCTTGGTAATATGAAATCTGCCATATACCCGATCTATGCCTTCGGCTAAGGCTACGACTTTATTTCTGTTGAACGAGATGTTGGCATTGGTCGTCCACTGAAATTTTCCGGTAGTGTTTATCGTGTTCAGCGCAAATTCGTGCCCCCAGAAGTGGATCTCCCCAATATTATCGCTGAAATTAGTAAATCCGGATTCCTGGGGTACCTGCACATTATATAATAAGTTGGTTGTATTCTTGGTGTAATAGTCATACAAGAACGATATTCGATCATTGAACAGACTGAGGTCCAAGCCGACATCGAACTGTTTGGTCGTTTCCCAACCCAAATTAGGATTTGCCAAGGAGGTTACGGCCGATCCTGGCGCTAGGTCGTTCCCAAAGACGGCGTTTACTGTATTGTCTATAAGAGCGTATTGAGTGTAGTTACCAATGTTATTATTACCGGTTACCCCATAACTGGCCCTAATTTTGAAAAGCGATACCGGCTCGACACTTTCCATAAAGTTCTCGTCGGAAATTATCCAGCCCGCAGAGACCGAGGGAAAGGTACCCCAACGGTTCTCCGAACCAAAGCGTGAGGAACCATCGCTACGGACCGAGGCTGTAAATAGGTATTTACCCTTATAATCATAAGTGAGCCTTGAAAGGAAAGAAACCAAACTCCACTCCTGTACCCTATCGTAAGTACCGCCTCTATCAATATTAGCGGCCCCTTGAATGGTTGGCAGACGGTCATCCGCAAAATTATTGGCAGCCACCCTATTAAGGTCCCTACGGAATTTTTGAAAGGTAAAACCGCCTAAAAGCTGAAAATTATGTTCTCCAAAACTTCTGGTATAGGTAGCCAGGTTTTCGTTCAGCCACGAAAAATCGTTGGTATCTTGCCAAACCGCCTGCGAAGTGGTGGGAATGGGCACATTGATACTGGAAGTAGCCGTGGTAGGGCTGAAATATTCAAATCTTGAGTTATACAGTTCGGCGTTCAAACTAGTTTTAATGACCAGACCATCTATAGGCTCGTATTCCAAAAAGGCATTGGTCAATAAATTAACATCCTTGGTTTCGTTGACAATCTGTTTGGCCGAGGTAACCCAGTTGGCATAGGAAAAAATATTTCCCGTTTCCGCTGGAAACCGGTTGAATTCGGTTAAAGTGCCATCGGGATTGTAAATGGGCATTATGGGCCAAGTGTGCAAGGCGTTGAACAAAATTCCAGTGCCCCTTTCCCCGTCGCTTCTTGGTGTGTTGTCTTTGATATACGAGGGTGCCACATTGAGACCTATCCGTACCTTATCGGAAAAACGATAATCCAAATTCGCACGAAGGGAATAGCGACGATAATCGGAATTTATAACAACCCCGTCCTGTTTAAAAAAGCCCGCAACCACCGAACTGCGAAGCTTTTCCTTGTTCGAAGTGATGGTTAGATTATAGTTCTGTACGGGTGCCGTTCTCAGCAGTGCCCCATACCAGTCATTGGTTTTGCCCTCATATTGCGCTGGGTTCTGGAAGATTTCGGGCACCGGATCCCCCTGATCTTGGTAGTACTCCTTTTTAAATTGCGCAAATTCGACGGCATCCATCATATCGATTCTCCCACGCTCCGGTACTTTCTGTATTCCCGTAGAGGTATTGAAACTGATGTTTGTCTCACCGGGAACCCCAGTTTTAGTGGTTATTAAAACCACCCCGTTAGCGGCCCGCGAACCGTACAATGAAGTCGAGGCTGCATCCTTAAGCACCGAGATATCTTCAATTTCGTCGGGGTTTATAGCGCCGATTCCACCTGTAATAGGAAAACCATCCACTACATACAGCGGGTCGCTACCCCCGGAAACGGACAATTGTCCACGTATCCGCACCGATACGCCCTGACCGGGTTTGCCGGTCGTCTGGTTTATCTGTACCCCCGCTAGTTTACCCTGCAATTTTTGGGTCACCTGGGAGACCGGAATATCTGCCAGCTCTTGCGCATCAATGGTCTGTACCGCTCCCGTCACCTGTCTCTTGATCTGTGTACCGTACCCCACCAACACCACCTCGTCCAATGCGGTGGCATCTTCCGCCATGGCGACGTCAATCTGCGATTTTCCGTTAACCGGCACCTCCTGCTTCGCAAATCCAACGTAGGTGAATACCAAGGTGGCATTATCACCGGAAACGGTAATGCTGTATTCGCCCTCGAAATCGGTAACCACTCCATTCGTAGTTCCTTTTTCGACCACATTGACCCCGGGCAGGCCCAATGTTTCACCCTCAGCAGTAACCTTACCTGTTATAGTCTTGTCCTGCGCATGGGCAGGCAGCCACAGGAGTAAGGAAAAAACAAAGCATACTGTTTTTAAACTCATGTAGAATTTTTTCATAATAGCGTTCAGTGATTAGGTTAAAGAATCCTTTTTATTCGGATAATAATTTATTCGTTTAAGTTCAAATATATTCGACAAGCATTAATTGAGTATCCTGTACTATCCTGTTAAAACGTATAACTCTTTGGAGCCAAGAAACATCCGCCCCGATTATTCCCTATTTCGTACTACTAACTTCACCGGCCCTATCAGTCCGGAGGGCAAAAGAGGGTCGTCTTTCTGATAAAACGGCATGGTCGTAAATGTAATTTTGTTTTTGACCCCGGGCTGGGCATCTCCAATCAATCGATTTACCCAAACATTCGTAACCTTTATCTCAAGCCTGTTCTCTCCTTGGCGGACTCCGCTAAGTTCTAGCTTGAAGGGTTTTTTCCATACGGTACCGAGGGATTTTCCGTTTAAAAACACTTGCGCCAGGTTTTTAACACCGCCCAAGTCCAGCACCAATTCGGAATCTTCGTTAATCTTTGGCGCATCAAAAGTAGTATTATAAGTTGCCGTACCCGAGAAGTATTTGATCCCTTTATCCGCATAATCCGTCCATGAAACAAGGGAATCGAACTCGGCGGTTGCCGGGGCTCCACGTTCCTTCTCAAAAGAGACCTTCCATGGCCCTTCGATATTCGCTACTGCCTCTTCCTGTATTTTAGGAAGGGCCAAGGATTCAGCATCTGTATTTTTTCCAAATACGATGAAGAAGGCGTCCCAGGGATCAAATTCCAACGGAATGATAGTTCTGTCGTTTGTTATATGATAGGATACTTCCTTGGTTTCCCCGGTTTGAGGGTTCCACAATTCCGGAGCCTTGCCGCTGACACTGAAGCTCACCGTAGCGGAAGTCGGCTTTTCACTTCGGTTGTTCAGCCAATAGATTTCGACATGGGGTGTTCGGCGATGCCTAAAAAGGATTTCCGATTCGGTATTGCCGATTTCAACATCCTTCTGGACGCCGACCCTTGTCAAGGCCTCTTCTATAGTTCCCGTAAGAATATTTTTATTCTGCCAAATTTTGTCCGCCAGTTCTTGAAATTGCCGGGGGTCATCGGTAAGGCTTGGCGAGGCTTTCGGTTTTGTGCCCGTTACCTTTGCCCCTGCTTCTACCAGATGGCCCAACTTTTTGAGAACGGGCAAGGTCATATATTTGGCGCTTTCGTCCAACGCAAGCAAATGGTAGGTGTTCCCGCTGTTTGCCACCAACTTTCCGTCTTGAACTTCAATGGCGTTCAGCAAGGCCGTGGCATTGACATAATCGAATTCGTGACCTTTGGGAACAGCCGGTAGCGAGTCTTTGGAAATCTCTGTTATATTGTTGTTCTCTCCATAATAATATAGTACATCGGCCACATTTTCGCCCTGCTGCAGCATATAACTACTTCGCGTAAGATAGGCGACCCAGGCCTTGGCGGGTTCGGCCCAGGTTTCCTGGCGGGTAAAATATTGTCCGAAAGGGCCCAGCGAGAATCCCGGGACCTTATCGTCCAAAGGTTGATGTACCGAAGTGTGGATTACAAAGCGGTTCAGCCCCGAAGCCAATTCCAAGTCGGCGGTACGCTTAAGTTTTTCGGGATGAAAACTGAAGGCGTTGCCTATGGAGGTCATGGACTCGGCGGCCACAAAGGGCTTGCCGTAAATATGGGCGACCGAAGCGGATTCCCTGATGTCGGCCTCACTGCGCACTTCCTCGTCTTCACCGCCCGCTAAACTGCCGGGCACCCACATGGCGGACATAGGAATATCGGCATTCCGTTTGACGTCCATCCCGTCGGCCAAATAAATTCTTCCGCCTTCATGGGACTCCGTGTAGCGTTTCATATCCCTTTTGTGCAGTTCTTGGCCGATGACATCATAATGGTTTTCAACGATCATTTCCCCAATGGTCTTCCGAAAATCCCACAGGAATTTTTCACTGTCTTCGGCACTTTTAATTACGCGACCTATCAAGACCGGAATCCATGGCCTCATATCATATCCCCGTCTTTTTTCAAATTCTTGGGGAAAACTTTTTGTCCAGTTCATATGTCCCGCTTCGTAGCTGTCCAGAATCATATACCCCAAACCTTTATCGCCCATCATTCCGCCGGTGGCATCCTTGTACATATCGAGGTAGGTATTGATATATCTCCGAACGGCGTCCGTATCCAATTTATCCACTTCCAGACCTGTCGCCTCGGGCGAAGCGGGATGGTTTTGACGGCCCGTAAGGGAATACCCGAAACGGATAACGGACCAATTACCTGGCGGCACCTGCCATTCCAAATTACCTTCGGCATCCATTTTGGAGGTCAGATCGACGATATTATCTAAAGCGACCGCGTCATCACTATCGGATAGATAGGTCGGTGTATCCTCCTTCCAGGGTGAAAATCCGGCCTTGTCCTCTACTTTATCTATGCGGTCGGTATTGTACAGTACGAATTCGGCAACGTTCACCCCTTCGGGTTTCGGAGCTTCCGCCGGTGCCCCCATCATCGCGGCGAACTGATTGATCTGGCCGGGGAGCGTTTTGTAAACGAACCTAAAATATTTGGCGGTGGTAGGGGGAAAACTTACCGTGGTTTGCGATACCATGCTGCCATGTATCGGGGTCACCTCCCTAAAATTCACCCCATCGTCACTTACCTGCAAACTTCTATTTTCGGTACTTCCCCTGAACTGCTCCATACTGCTATGTGCCGCGCCGACCACCGAAAGGGCCTTAAAAGTCTGGGGGGTATCGAACTCATACTGAATCCACATATCTTCGCCCGGTTCTTTGGGAGGCAGGTAGGTTCCGGTATTCAAATCGCCGTCGGTCAGGTTTCTAAGATTGAATTCTCCGCCACTCGAAGATACTGTGGGATTCAGTTCGCTTAGGGTTTTCTCCGCTTCCGGCAACCGATAGGCCACTACTGCGGCATCTTTATAGAAAGAAGGCTGGGTGCCGATAAAGCCCCCGGTAAGTCCTTCCTCCGGGATTTCTACATTTTGAAAATTGCCGGGAACATCCGAGGGCTTGGCCAGCTCTCCTTTAAAAGGTTTCCCTCCCTGCAAGCGCGTTTCGGTCCAAACATATTTTTTCATGCCATCCTTCGGCTCGACCCAGGGACCCCCGGTAACGCTCCAGCCCGGTGAACCGGCAATCGCCATTTCCAATTCGAGGCTATCGGCCAATTTAGTAGCGAATAGAAAGGCGTCCTTCCAGGCAGGCTGCATGAATTCCAATTTCTTTTCTACCACCACGGGAGTAAAAAGATTGGCATCGAAGTTTTGAAATCCCCCAATCCCGATCCTGTCCATCCATTCCAAATCCTTTTGGATACCGTGTTTTGTAATATTCCCGTTCATCCAATGCCACCAGACCCGGGGTTTGGCGCTTTTCGGGGGATCCATAAATTCCTTGGATAGGGAGGGACCGTTTTGGCCCCAGGCCCCCAAACTTAGAAGAATGGTACATACTACGAGCCAGCAGGTGCCCATCGGCTTGGATTTTTTCATGAGCTGGATTAAATAATTATATATAGCTAAACTACCAAAGGAATCGGTATTAACTATCCTGTGGTGTGCTGCATCGGAAAGGTGATAAATGTAAGAATAAAGTGGGGGAAGGTGAGAAGCATTAGATCGGTTCACAGAGACTCCCTATCAATAAAATTAAACGGATTCTTGATCTTTCCTTTCGTCTTGTCCAAAATCATCCGTGCCGCCGTCTCCCCCATTACCTTAAAATCCGTGGATATTACGGTAATACCCAAAAGTTCTTTTAACGGCGTGTCGTTATAGGATATCACCCCTATCTCGCCGCCCAAGCAAAATTCCTTGTCCCGGATCTGGTTGACCAAATTGACAAGATCCGATTCTTCTATGGTGATAAAAAGATCACCCTTTTTTAATATGATATCGTCGTAAATCTCTTCGAGTATCTCAAAATCAAGGGAGAATTCCCGGCAAAACTTGCGGAATCCATGTAGAATACGTCTTGGATACGGATAGACCGAATTCTCGGGATAGACCAAGAATAACTTGCCGTACTTTTTTATTTTCGAAAGGCCTTCCTTTAACGCATTGTAGATGTCGTTCTCGAAGTCTTGATATATTTCGATCAAGGCACCCCCGATGGCTAGCTTGTTATTGTCCATGATCACCAGTTTGTCCTTGGGAATTTTGCTGATGGCCTTTACGACCTCGTCCGTATAGCTGATATGCTTTAGCTCTTCGGTCTTGAAATGCGGCATGATGATGTAATAATCATAGGCGTTCCTATTTTTTTCGAGCAGGTTGAGAAATAGCGAATTGTCACAATGGTAGATGTGAAGATCAATATGCGAATTACCGCCGATACTGTTGACAAAACTGTTATAGATACGCATCTTGTACGTACTTAATTTATTTATCAGGAACAAGATATTGACCTTCGATAACAATTTCGTGCGGGATATATAAAAACCCTTTCCCCTGATAGAAGTGATTATTTGCCGATCCTTTAAAATGGAATAGGCCTTTTCAACGGTATCCCTGGAGAGCAAATACTCTTCACTAAAACTATTGATGGATGGGATTTTTTGGTCGATTTTTAAGTTTCCGACCGAAATATTATGGATGATGGAATCCACAATCTGCTTATATTTCGGTATCCTTGATCTACCGTCAATCTCTACATACTTGAAAAGTTCCATAGTTTTTCTTTTCGTTTTGGGAAGTTAGTAAATTGGGGGGGACAAAAACAAGGACTAATTTTTGGCCTACCAGTATAGTACAGGATACAATCTTAAATTTACCACCTTATTTTAGCGGAATTAACAATGATAAAAAAATTATTATGGGCGATTCGGTCAAAGAATTCAAGTATGTAGATTATCTCTGGGACGATAAAAAAGCTGCGGAACTGGGAGACGATCAGGTCGAACTGTTTTTGTACCGGTCCAATATTCTAGGTGCCGATCTGCGCATAACCAACTATGGTGGCGGAAACACGAGCTGCAAGACAATGGAAAAAGATCCTCTGACCGATGAGGAGGTGGAGGTTATGTGGATAAAAGGTTCCGGTGGGGATATCGGTACCTTGACCCGCAAGGGCATTGCGGGACTTTATGTGGATAGATTACGGGATTTGAAAAAGGTATATGGAGGATTAGAGGATGAAGATCGGATGGTCGGATTGTTCAATCATTGTATCTACGATCTCGATAGCAGAGCACCTTCCATCGACACTCCTTTACATGGATTGCTGCCTTTCAAACATATCGACCATCTGCATCCCGATGCCCTGATCGCCGTGGCAGCTGCGAAGAACAGCGAACAGGTAACCCAAGAAATCTGGGGCGATACGATGGGATGGGTCCCGTGGCAACGGCCGGGCTTCGACCTAGGGCTGCAACTCGAAAAATGCCTCAAGGATCATCCCGGTATCCGAGGTATCGTTCTAGGAAGCCATGGGCTGTTCACTTGGGGGGATACTTCCTACGAATGTTATATAAACAGTCTGCAGGTAATCGAAAAGGCATCCGAATATATCGCAAAAAAAATCAAGGAAAATGGAAGGGTTTTCGGGGGACAGAAAATCGAAAGCCTTCCCGAAAAAGAGCGTTCGGAGAAAGCGGCCCAACTGATGCCCATGTTACGTGGACTATGTTCTGCTGAGAATCGTATGATCGGCCATTTCAACGATAGCGATACGGTACTGGAATTCATCAACAGCAACGATCTATCCCGCCTGGCCCCCATGGGCACCTCCTGCCCCGATCACTTCTTGCGCACCAAAATACAGCCGTTGGTGCTGGAACTGGAGACCGGTGAAGACCTTTCGGACACCGCCGCGGTGCTCCAAAAATTAAAACCTGCCTTCGAAGAGTACAAAAAGGAATACGCGACATATTACTCGACCCATAAAAGAAACAATAGTCCCGCGATGCGCGATGCCAGTCCCGTTATCATCATCTATCCCGGGGTAGGCATGTTCAGCTTTGCCAAGAACAAACAGACCGCACGGGTTGCCAACGAATTTTACGTCAACGCCATCAACGTCATGCGCGGCGCGGAAGCCATTACCGAATACACGGCCCTGCCCAGACAGGAAGCCTTCGATATCGAGTATTGGCTATTGGAGGAAGCTAAGCTTCAGCGCCAGCCTAAGGAAAAACCCTTGTCCCGAAAAGTGGCCGTGATTACGGGCGGTGGCGGTGGCATCGGCAAAGCCATTGCGGATAAGTTGGCCAAAGAGGGAGCTAACGTGGTGCTCACCGATATTGCCGAGGACCGGTTACAGGAAGCCTTGGAAACCTATGGCAGCGATACGGCCTCCTACGCCGTTTGCGATGTGACCAAAAGCAAATCGATCGCCGAGGCTTACAAAAAGGCATGTCTCGATTTTGGCGGCATAGATATCGTGGTGCACAGTGCAGGACTCGCCATCTCAAAACCCCTCGAGGAAACCACAGAAAAAGATTGGGATTTGCTGCAGAACGTTCTGGTGAAAGGCCAGTTCGAACTCGCAAAACAAGCCGTCGCCATTATGCGCAAGCAAAACCTTGGGGGAGATTTTATCAGTATCGCCAGCAAAAACGGACTCGTATCGGGCCCGAACAATGTGGGCTATGGTACATCCAAGGCCGCACAGCAACATATGGCACGCCTGCTCGCCGCCGAACTGGCCGGCGATAAGATCCGGGTGAACACCGTCAACCCTGACGGGGTCATCGTCGGCAGTAAGATCTGGGAAGGCGAATGGGCCGAAGGGCGCGCCAAGGCTTATGGCATCACCGTAGAGGAACTCCCCGCACACTATGCCAAAAGAAACCTTTTGAAGGTGATCATCTATCCCGAGGATATCGCCAACGGGGTTTTTGCGCTGGTCGGTATACTCGATAAAAGTACGGGAAATATCATCAATGTTGATGGGGGAATGGCGAATGCTTTTGTACGATGATGCCGGTTTACCGGGTATAGGCAGGGAATGAGCACTCCTTGTAGGATCAACAAAAAAACACTTCCATGCGAATAGACAGACAACAAATAGAGGACGCCAACCAACAGGAACTCGATGCCCACGTCGAAAATTTTGATCATACGGCCACCCGACTGAACCGCAAAGGCGTCAACATCGAAAACCTCGTGGAGAAACTGGCGGATTTTCAAGTCGCCATCCCCAGTTGGGCTTTGGGGGCCGGCGGTACCCGCTTCTGGCGTTTTGGTTTTCAAGGCGAGCCAGGAACCCTGGAACAAAAGATCGATGATGTGGGTGCCCTGCATGCCCTGACCCGAACGGCGGGATCTATCTCCTTGCATATTCCCTGGGACGTGCCAAATGATTACAAGGCCATCCGGGAATTGGCCGCATCCCATGATATCGTTTTCGACGCGGTCAACTCCAACACCTTTCAAGACCAGAAAAACGAGGCGGAAAGCTATCGATACGGTTCTTTGAGCAATACCGATGAAGCGGTGCGGCAACAGGCGGTAGAACATAATCAAGAGGTTATCAAGATAGGAAACAAACTAGGCTCAAAAAGTCTGACCGTTTGGCTGGCGGACGGAGCTTCTTTTCCGGGGCAGACTAGTTTCCAGACGGCCTTGGACCAGACCCAAAAAAGCCTGCAGGAAATCTACGCCACCCTACCCGAAGATTGGAAACTATTTATCGAGTACAAACCCTACGAGCCCCATTTCTATAGTACGGTCATCCAGGATTGGGGCACATCCTTTATGTTGGCGAACGAATGTGGCGAAAAAGCCTATACGCTCGTTGACCTCGGCCATCATCTGCCCAACACGAACATCGAACAGATTGTCTCCACCTTGATGCTCAAGGGCAAACTGGGCGGCTTCCATTTTAACGATAGCAAATATGGCGATGACGATTTGACCGTGGGCAGCGTCAAACCCTATGCGCTTTTCCTTATATTCAACGCCTTGGTATATGGCATGGAAAACAATCCGCAAAACCCCTACCCTGCCTGGATGATCGATGCCAGCCACAATATCAAGGATCCCTTGGAAGATATTATTCAATCCTTGGAGGCTATTCAGGAAGCCTACGCAAAGGCCCTGCTGGTAGACCAAAAATTGTTGAACGACGCACAACGGGCCCACGATGTGACTATATGCCAAGAAATTATTCAGGATGCCTATCGCACCGACGTCAGACCCTTGCTAGAAAAAGCACGTTTGCACAGCGGTGGAGCCTTGCATCCGCTAAAAGCCTATCGTTCCCTTCAGGTGAGAAAAAAATTGATTGATGTACGGGGTGCCGATTCAGTAGCATCGGGACTATGAAAGAAGTAACCGCCATATTCGATATCGGAAAAACGAACAAAAAGTTCTTCCTGTTCGATAGCGACTACAACGAGGTGTATCGGGAATATATCCGTTTTGACCTGATCAAAGACGAGGACGGCCATCCTACCGAAGACCTTGCTTCATTACAGCATTGGTTGAAAGAAGTCTTTGACCGGATCTTGGACTCCCAAGAATTTAATATTACGGCCATCAACTTTTCCACTTATGGCGCCAGTTTTGTCCACCTGGACGTAAACGGAGAGGTACTCACCCCCTTATACAACTACACCAAGCCATTAGATAAAAAACTGATTTCATCCTTCTATCAAAAATACGGTCCCGAAACCGAGTTTGCGAGCCGTACCGGTTCCTCCAATTCCGGAATGCTGAACTCTGGCATGCAGCTCTATTGGCTGAAATATGAGAAACCGGAAATTTTTGCAAAGATTTACTATTCTTTACATTTACCCCAGTATATCAGCTACGTCTTTACCGGCATCCCTCTCAGTGAATATACCAGTATCGGATGCCATACAAGCCTGTGGGATTATTCCAAAAAGGACTACCATGATTGGGTCTATAATGAAGATATCCACCGCATCCTCCCTCCAATCGTTTCCACCGAGACCAGTATCAATATGAACTATAACGGTAAACGCATTAAGATCGGGGTCGGTATCCACGATAGTTCCGCAGCGCTCTTGCCCTATGTGCGCAGTGTAAAAAAGAAATTTATCCTAGTATCCACCGGCACTTGGAGCATAGCCCTTAACCCTTTCCCCGAGAAACTTCTTTCTCAAGAGGATATGGCCAAAGATTGTATCAACTACATGCGCATAAACGGCAAACCGGTCAAGGCAAACCGCCTGTTTTTAGGAAATGAATATAGCCTTCAGGTCGCCGAGCTGACCAAAAAATACAAGGTACCCGCGGATTACCATAAAAGCGTATCTTTCGACTCCGAGGTATTCTATGAAATCGTAAAGGATTTTGAATACGCCTTCCGGTGGATAAGCATAAAGAGCAAACACAGGCCGGCGAAGACACACTATAAGTATGATCGTTTCGAGCATGCCTATCATCAGATGATGGTCGAGCTGGTATTGCTCCAAGTGGAAAGCATTCAGATAGCAGCCGGGGAGGATCTAATCGAAAAATTATATGTCGACGGCGGGTTCAGCGATAACGATGTTTATATTAAATTGCTTTCGCATTATTTGAGGGATATGGAATTGCGCACGACAGACTCGTCTTTAGGCTCGGCCCTGGGTGCCGCAATTGCCATTTCGGATACTGAACTGAATTCCAAATTCCTAAAAAAGAATTATTCCCTAAAAAAACACGTTCCGATCATATTAACTCCCAACCTTTAAAAAATAATGATATAGATATGGCCATGGATTTCAACTCAGCTTACCCTTCCGTAGACGACCTAAGAACAAGGGCCAAAAAAACGGATTCCGCGATTTGCTTTTGAGTATCTCGACGGAGGGTGCAACGAAGATGTGAGTATTACCCGGAACACGGCCGAAATACGAAAGGTGCAATTACAGCCCCGTTATCTGAGGAATCAAGGCATAAGCTCCACAAAGACCAAGGTGCTGGGCATGGAGTTCGACGCCCCGTTCGGAATAGCCCCAGTAGGACTTCAGGGATTGATGTGGCCCAACTCCCCTGCCATTTTGGCCAAGGCGGCGCAACAACATAATATCCCGTTCATTTTGAGTACGGTGACAACGATGGATATCGAACAGGCCAGCGAACTTACCGACGGAAAAGCTTGGTTTCAACTTTACAATCCCGTGGAGGATGAAATCCGCAATGATATCCTTAATCGCGCCGAGGCAGCAGGCTGCCCGGTTTTGGTCTTACTCTGTGATGTACCGACTTTTGGCTATCGCCCGCGGGACTTTAAAAACGGATTGGCGCTGCCCCCGAAGATGTCCCTCACCAACATCCTGCAGATTTTGGGAAAACCGACCTGGGCGTTCAATACCTTAAAATATGGGCAGCCTACCTTCGAAAACCTAAAACCCTACACGCCCGAAGGCCTTAACCTAAAACAACTGGGACAATTTATGGACAAAACTTTTTCCGGTCGCCTGAACGAGGAAAGAATAAAGCCCATCCGGGATAAATGGAAAGGAAAACTGGTGTTGAAAGGCGTAGCCTCCGAACAGGATACCGAAGATGCCATCCGCATGGGTTTCGACGGCATCATTGTTTCTAATCACGGCGGAAGACAATTGGATGCCGCACAGTCAACCCTCCGTTCCATGCAGGAAATCGCCGAAAGGTATAGCGACCAAATCGAAATTATGATGGACAGCGGACTTCGTTCCGGTCCCGATATCGCCCGGGCCATGGCTTGTGGCGCGAAATTCACCTTTATGGGCCGATCCTTTATGTACGGAGCGGGTGCCCTGGGCAATAAGGGGGGTGATCATACCATATCTATATTAAAGACACAGTTCAAACAAGTCATGGATCAACTATGTTGCGAACGGGTTGAAGATTTGCCAAAACATTTGATATCCGAGTGAAAAGGTTCGAAAACCTTGCGGCTAAGGAACGGGTCGAAGATTTGCCAAAACATGGGATTACTAAATAAAAAAGGTCTCGGAAGTATCGTTCAACGGGTGGGTCGATGACCTGCAGAAGCATTTTATATCGTAGTGATTTTGCTGTAAGCTGTTCCCCGCCGCAGACGGGACGGCTTCAAGATTAAACCAACAACCATGAGCCAAAACCACCAAGAAGAAGAATTTATCGAAGAAATAGCGGGCGGGGAATTCGAACGTGAACCCGTACCCCCATCGAAACTAAAAAGTTGGAGAAGCTTTTTGGGCATGTATGCGGGAGAACACGCCGCGGGAACCGAATTTGTCATTGGCCCGCTATTTCTTAGCACTGGGGTCAGTGCATTTGACCTGATCATAGGACTTTTGCTCGGAAACCTGATGGCGGTACTTAGCTGGCGCTTTTTAACGGCCGAAATTGCAGTCAAGAGAAGACTGACACTCTATTATCACCTAGAAAAAATCTGCGGTAAAAAACTCGTTATTGGCTATAATTTGGCCAATGGCGTGCTGTTCTGCTTTTTGGCAGGAGCCATGATCACGGTTTCCGCAACTGCGGTAGGCATTCCCTTTGATATGGAAATGCCCAAACTCACCGACACCATGCCCAACGGTTTCACTTGGATTATGGTTGTATTGGTTATAGGAGCGGTCATTTCATTGGTCGCCTCCAAAGGATACCAAACGGTCTCTAGGGCTGCCAACTGGATGTCGCCGGTAATTGTACTTGCTTTTCTGGCCTGCGGTATCGTGGCCGTGCAACAATTGGGGGTAGGCAGTTTCGGGGAATTTTGGGATATCTGGGGCGAAGGCGGCGACCCTTTTCCGGGACAGATAAAATACACTTTCTGGCATGTGTTTTTCTGGTCTTGGTTCGCCAATGCCGCCATGCACATCGGGATGTCGGACCTCTCGGTATTCCGTTTTGCCAAAAACGCAAGCTCGGGCTGGACGACCGCTGCGGGCATGTATGTAGGCCACTATATGGCATGGATAGCCGCGGCATTGATCTATGCGGTTTACATCAAGACGCCGGAGGCCCAGGCACTGCTGTCGCAAGGCGAGGCACCGACGGTTGCACCCGGCCCCTTGGCCTACAACACCATTGGTTTCTTTGGGATCATTGCCGTCGTCCTGGCCGGATGGACCACAGCCAATCCCACTATTTACAGGGCGGGTCTGGCCTTTCAGGCTATCATCCCGAAAGCCTCTACCTTTTGGGTGACCTTATTGGCAGGCAGTATCGCCACCATAGCCGGACTTTTCCCTGCTTTTGCCATGAAACTATTGGATTTTGTGGCCCTTTATGGATTTATATTGGCACCTGTAGGTGCAATAATCGTTTTCGAACATTTTTTTCACCGTCAAGTGGATATTGCACAGGACTATGCCGAAATCGCCAACCTACAATTTAACCGTGCGGTACTCTTGTCCTGGGCCATCAGTTTCGGATTGTTCTATTTTATCTCTATACAATTCGATGTGTTTCTCTCATTCGTGACCCTTCCGGCTTGGCTGTTATGTGGAATTTTATTTCTTGCGTTCAGCAAGCGGTTTCAACATCGCCTAAGATAAATACATGGGGGAAATTATTACGCCGTACGAAAATTACTATGAAACAAATATTTAACAAAATATTGCCTTCGCTTTTAGGGATATTCTAAATAAAAACTTAAGAATATTAACATGAATTTAAAGTTTCTTATTACTTTTGGCTGAGACCATCCGAAAGAAGGCCATATACCTTCAGAGTAACCCAATGCACAATTTAACCTATATTGTTGAAACTCAGAAGGCCCGGATCACCATCAGTTTTCCTAGCAATTTATAGGTCTAATCCTACTAATTTCAATATCTGGAATATGAGAGAACGTTATCTGCCTAAAATGGTCATCCACAAAACATCAACCAGAAAAACTTTAATTATGAAAGTAAAGGAATCGTTTTTCAAACTGTTAAACGGCATGTTCAACAAAGTATCCAAATGGCAACTTTCGCTTTTAGTTTGTGCCATTGCCCTCAACCACCTATCGGCAACTGCCCCTTTAAAAAAGTTCCATCCGCAGCAAACACAGATTACAGGCACGATCATGGATGATACGGGTGCCCCGTTGCCTGGTGCAAGCGTTGTTGTCAAGGGCACTACGGTAGGTACCACCTCCGATTTCGATGGGAACTTTGAAATTGTACTACCCGAGGACAACAACACACTTGTGATTTCCTATATCGGTTTCAAGACTCAAGAAATCGATGTTACGGATCAGACCGATATAGAAGTTAATATGGTTATGGATGCCGCAGGACTCGAGGAAGTAGTAGTGGTCGGGTACGGTACCCAGAAAAAAACTTCCCTTACGGGATCCATCAGCTCCATCAAGGGGGAGGACATAGCGGAAGTGCCGGCCGCCAATATCTCCCAATCGCTGGCAGGGCGAATGTCAGGGGTTAGTATGAGGCCCAATGGGGGCACGCCCGGGAACGATAACCCAGATATTTACGTTCGGGGCGTCGTGTCCACTGGAAACACCAATCCGTTGATAGTCGTGGATGGGATAAGAAGGGACAACATTAGCCAAATAGACCCCAATGTCATCGAGAATGTAACGGTACTTAAAGATGCCGCAGCAGTGGCGCCCTTCGGTATCGGCGGTGCCAACGGGGTCATACTTATAACCACCAAAAAGGGGACATCCGGCACACCCCAGGTGAGCTTGAGCACGTCATTTGCCTTTCAAAGTCCGACCTATCTTCCCGATATGCTAAATGCCCAGGATTATATGGCCCTGCAAAACGAAGGCTACTTTAATCTGAACCCCAATGGTACTACACCACCCAACGCCCCCGATCTCGTGGCCAATTATAATACACTGCACCGTGAAGACCCATTCAGATACCCGGACTCCAATTTCGTGGACGTTTTTAAAAAGAATGGTACCATGATGATCGACAACCTCCAAATTAGCGGAGGTACCGATAATGTGAGATATCATGCCGGTCTGGGGTATTATGACCAAAAAGGGATCTTCGAACCCGTAGGATACAAACGATATACGTACGACCTGAGTCTCGACGTTGATGTAACGCCCACTACCAAGATAGGTTTGTCCCTGTATGGTTCGATCGAGAATACCGATGGCATCGATGCCGATGAACAAATGCCCCACCTCTTCCGAAGCTTCTATAAATTCGTTCCTACCCAAGCTTTACTGTATCCGGGCGGGGATAGATGGGGAGAATCTTCCGCGAATAGTCCCGTAGGGGTATTGCGGTCGGACGGCTACCGAAGGGAGGGGGACAATACCTTGCTCAGTTCCATTTCCGTGGAGCAAAAACTACCTTTTATCGAGGGATTAAGCGTAAAAGGAGTGTTCGCTTATGATAACTTGCAGGAGAATAACAAGTTATGGCATATTCCTTTTAAATATGACATCATTGACCTGTCACAGAACCCATATACCTTTACCGATGCCATATCCTTACAGGAAGGTAATGGGCAGCCTTATACCTGGCTACAACTCGAAAATTACCGGTCTAAAAAATTCACCTATCAGGGGTATATCAATTACGACCGATCCTTCGGCGACCATGATATCTCGGCCCTTTTCGTTGCGGAGGCCCGGGAGACCAAAAACGACTTTTTTACCACTAGAAGAAATAACTTCGCCATTCAAATCGATGAACTGAGTTTCGGCAGTTCCGATAAAGCGGATTATGATAATTCGGGATCATCGAGTACCGGCAGTGAGATCGGCTATGTTTATCGACTGGGCTATACCTACAAAAACAGGTATATCGTAGAGGCATCCGGCCGATATGACGGGCACTACTCTTTCGCCCCGGGCGAACGATGGGGCTATTTTCCGGCCTTTTCGGCAGGATGGAGGATATCCGAAGAAAATTTCATGGAAAACTTAACCGCGATCAACAATTTAAAACTAAGGTCCTCCTGGGGTAAATCGGGCAACCTACCTTATATCGATGGTCAATTGGCCGCATTCCAGTATCTGGCCGGTTATGATCTGCGGGGCAACGCGTATGCGTTCGGAAACGGCACGCTGGTGCAGGGCTCTCAAATACAAAATGAGCCCAACCCGAATATTACTTGGGAAATTTCCACTAAATTTGATGTCGGATTCGACTTGACCATGTGGAACGGATTACTCAACCTGGAGTTCGATTATTTTCATGAAGACCGAACTGGAATGCTGCTTACCCCGCAGGTTACCCTACCCGTGGAATATGGCCTTGCCCTTTCCCAAGAAAATAAAGGAGAGATGAACAATAATGGTTTTGAGGTGAGCATCGGAACCCAAAAGGCTTGGGACAGCGGTTTGCAGTTGGGGGTATCCGCAAATATGAGCTACGCCGAGAACAATATGATAGAAGTGTTCCAAACCGATGCCCAAAGAAACAATCCCAATAGAACCCGCGTAGGACAACCTTTTGGCACTCCCTATGGCTATAAATCCCTAGGCCTGTTTTCTACATCAGACGATTTGAACGACGATGGGATAATCAATGCAGCCGATGGCTACGAGATCCAGCAATTCGGGGATCTTCACCCCGGGGATATCAGATATGCGGACCTAAGCGGGCCCGACGGTGTACCTGACGGCATAATCGATTCGAACGATGAAACGGTAATCGGTTACCCCGTTTACCCAGCAATCACCTACGGAATGAACACTTCGTTACAATATAAGGGGTTCAATTTATCCCTGTTTTTTCAGGGAACGGCCAACTCAAACATCAATATTAGACAGTTTATGACCGTACCCTTCGAGAATAACGGAAGCAATACCGCCTATGAATATTTTGACAATCGATGGACTCCTGACCGTCAAAATGCGCGATATCCAAGATCCACTCCCTCCCCGTACGCCAACAATACCCAAGGATCCGATTTTTGGATGGCGGATACCGACTACCTCCGACTAAAGACGGCAACGCTGGGCTATAAACTTCCCGGTAGTATTACCGAAAAGTTGAATATCGCCTCCATCGGGTTTCATTTGACCGGCCAGAATCTGCTTACTTTCAGCTCCCTCGACCATATAGATCCCGAACTGGGTTACGATGACCGTGAAAATTCGTATCCGGTAATGAAGTCCTGGGCTTTTGGAATGGATATTTCTTTTTAATATAAAATTGTACATTATGAAAAGGTTATTAAATAAAAATTGGGTAACCCCCGCTTGTTCGATGCTACTATTGCTTTCCTTATCTTGTGAAAGCGAAACCTTTCTTGAGAACGAGGATAAATCAAAACTTACCGACGCTACCCAGTGGCGATCCGAAGCAAACGCAGATATCTTTATCAACGACGTTTATAGCGAAATTCCCAGGATTTCTACCCTGGCCGAACAATTAGACTATTATACCGACGATTATAACATAAGCCATTATTATACGGCCTCTAACTGGCGAACAGGTATCTGCCAGGCCCCCGCTGAAAGCAATGATAGTCCCTGGGGGGGAACTTATGGGCCTACCAACGCTTATACTTGGGAATCTTTTTTTGTAAAAATCAGGAAATGCAATACCGGAATTCAAAAACTGGAAGAAAACAGGGACAATTTCCCAGAGGAATACACCAATGCGCGCATAGATGAACTGCGGTTTTTAAGGGCCTATTTCTACAGTGAATTCTTTATGCAAGTAGGGGGCCTTCCCATCCTTACCGTGCCTTTAGATCGCTCAACGATGACCGAGGAAGAGATGTTAATTCCCAGGAGCACCTTTGAGGAGACCTTCAACTTCATCACGGACGAGCTAGGGGATATAGTGGAAAATAATTATCTGCAAATAAAATATAACAACGGCGACGGCGATGCCGGGCGCGCTACTTTGGGAGCTGCCCTGGCCTTAAAAGGATGGTTAGAACTGTTTGCCGCCAGTCCCTTGTTCAACAGCGGATCCGGCTATCTTCCCGATCCAGGCAACTTTGTACATTTTGCGTCCGCGGATGCCGGTAGGTGGGCAACGGCCGCCGCGACCAATAAAAAGTTTATCGACGAGTACGGCGGTATGTACCAATTATTTGACGACCTGCCCAATTTGTGGAGGGCTTCGAACGAATACAATTCTGAAGTAATCTGGGACCGCCAAATAGTGGCTAACATCAATGGTATGGGCACCAACTACGAAAGACGTGGGGGGCCTACTTACGTACTGGGCCAGTATATGACCTGGGGAAATTATAATCCCACACAAGAATTAGTGGATGAATTTGCCATGGCCGACGGCACGCCCATTACTGATCCCGCATCTGGTTACGATCCACAAAATCCGTATGTAAACAGGGAGAAACGGTTTTACGATTTTATCGTTTACGACGGTGCCCCCTATAAGCTAGATTGGATGCCAACAACCGATACGATCTATACCCGCATCGACGAAACCTATGAAAACCCTGATAAGACCAATCAAATAGACCTTGCAGGGTCTACCGATGTGGGTGATTCTGGCTATTATCAGAAGAAAAGGCTGAACCCGGCAGCCCCTCCCGGAAACGATGCCAGCGGACAGAACGATCTTTTTTACCGATATGCCGAAGTTTTGTTGAACTACGCCGAAGCCCAAAACGAGGCCGTAGGTCCCGATGCTTCCGTTTACGAGGCTATAAACAAAATCAGGAACCGTTCTGAATTGCCCGACCTGCCCCCTGGTCTGTCTCAAGACGAGATGCGCAATGCCATCTACTCCGAACGTAGGGTCGAGCTCAGTTTTGAGAACAAAAGATATTGGGACAATAAACGCCTCATGCAACAGGAAGAAAAAATGGGTGTCCCGCGACACAATATGGTCATCAGAAACACAGTACCTTCTGACAATTCCGGAATTTGGGTTTATAGTGTGGAACCGGAGGTAAAATACACTCCAAAATTCGATCCGAGACAGTACATGGGTCCCATACCCCAGAATGTCATCGACCAAAATCCGAACATACAGCAAAATCCCGGATACTAACATTCTTTGCCCAAGGGTTTCCACCCAGTTAAAAACCACTTTTTGATATGAGGCTTTTCTAAAAAAAGTTTATTTTTAGAGACGATTTAAAGGTTGGCATCGTGGCTGAACGGCTAGGCTAGGCTCCGCAAGAGCCTATATAATGGTTCGAATCCATTCGATGCCTCTAGGGATAGCATTAATTAAACCATTCCGTCATGGCTAAAATCGAAATCAAGGGGACACCCGAAAAATTGGAGCGGATCGCTATCTTTCTAAAGGCGAACAGCATTGATCATGCCATAATCGATGACTATGGCAACCACTCCCAAGAGGATTTGCAAAAGTACCGCGAATTGATGTCGAAACACAATAACTAAGTTGGGCTTGGAAAACGAGAAAAAACTGGCCGCGATAAAATCGTTGGATTGGATACAGGAAGGAATGTTGGTCGGATTGGGATCGGGCTCTACCGCCGCCTATATGATTCGGGAACTGGGAAAAAAAGTGGCCGGCGGACTTTCAATTACTGGGATCCCTTCCTCCAATACGACCGCCGAAATCGCCCGGGAAGTTGGCATTCCGCTGATATCTTTGGAAGAAGCCGGCACATTGGACATCAACATCGACGGTGCCGACGAGTTCGACTCCCAATTACAGCTCATCAAAGGCGGTGGTGGTGCACTTTTGCGCGAAAAAATTGTCGCCCACAATTCCCGTTTCAACGTGATCATTGCCGATTCGGGCAAGCAGGTAAAGCGTTTGGGGAAATTTAAATTACCCATCGAGACCGTTCCTTTCGCCACTACAAATATTGTGGCTGAACTGGATAAAATGGGATTACGTCCCATCATACGTAAAAAAGGCACGAACAAGTACAGCACCGATGAAAACAACTATATTATCGACGTCGATATTTTTGAACAGGATGATTTGGAGGAGTTGAACGATACCATATTAAAAATTCCCGGGGTGGTTGAAACCGGTCTATTTTTAGACAGCACTGATGTCATCATCATGGGAAAGAACGATGGTACGGTAGTCTTTAAAAAATAAAAAAAAGCACATCCGCTAGGGAAAAATCATCGTACCTCCACCAGCAGCGGATTCTTCAACTTTTCCGAAAACCGCCTCAAGTATCCTTCCCATTCGTCCCGAGTCTTGAATTGCCCGCTTTTTTTCCAACCAAAACCAGCGTAGTAAACAGCTTTTCCATCATCATTTACCTGAATGTGCGCATAGAGATTGCTACGGTCCGTTTCATCGGTTTCGTATTTTTCAATACCGACCATATTGCCATCCGGCACCACGATACCCGTACCCAGTTCGGAATCCTCGTGGGGTTCCCAATAGCTGATCCAATCGTCTTCTTGGTCTTCACCGGTGGTACCCCTGTTTTCGTGCAGGCTGAGTCCCGCTGAAATGGTATCGGTTCCCTTGACACTTATTTCGAATTTGGAAAGATTACTACCATAATCCAAGGAAATATGTTTTTGTTCGGATATCTTTCTGCCATTGGCATCCCAGTCCGCATAGGTCAGTACAAAGCTGGTGCGAATCGGCCCGTTGTAAAGTCTTTTCCAGGAAGTAAAATTTTTGGAAATGTAATAGGTATCCCCATCCTTGACCGCAATGCCCCCTACTCCCCTACTGCTACCCACCTGGTAATTATCCAGACCTTCACCGGTATCTTGGTGGTAGGATCCGTTGGTATCCAACTCCTTTTTATACCATTTATTAATGATGGGATAATCCACCCGTTTCAACCATGCATCGATTCCACTGGAGAGAGTACCACCTTGTACCTCGTCCTCTACCATTTTTTGGGCCGTAGGGCCGTAGGTACGGAAGGCGACCCGGTTATTTTCCCAGGCATAATCATCGGTGCGTTCCGGCACGAATCGGGAGTAGCAGCGGGAAATACTATCTTGGGATGAGGCTGCCGTCGAATCAGAACGTGAAGCAGTAAATACCGATTCGGAGTGCGCCATAACCTCAGGTTGAAACAGGATAGTATCGTCCGTGCCATCACCATCGGAATCTATGGTCTGGCTAACGACGGGTTTCCGGGTTTCATCGTTTGTAATGACAATGCTTCCTTTATTTCCGTCGGTCCCGTTTAAATCGAGGGACGTAATAGCCACGGAAACGGTTTCAAGATTCCGGTCCATGTCCATGGTATTCTTAACGACTATCTGTTTTCGTACAGGAGTTTCATCGGCACAGGCTGCAAATAATAATCCAGTTAAAAAAAGTAATACCAGCCTTCTGGGTCGCAAACTAGTTATAGTCCTCATCTGAGTTCTGTGATTTTGGCAACATCCATATCCGTATAGTCCAAATTTTCACCGGCCATACCCCAGATAAACGTGTAATTACTAGTCCCGGACCCGCAGTGGATGGACCAGGGGGGCGAAATGACCGCTTGGTGGTTCTGGATCCAGATATGCCGGGTCTCTTGTGGTTGGCCCATTAGATGGCAAACGGCTTGATCCTCGGGTACGTCCAAATAAAAATAGACTTCCATACGACGGTCATGGACGTGCGCCGGCATTGTGTTCCAAACACTCCCGGATTTGAGCTCCGTCATACCCATTTGTAATTGGCAGGTAGTCACGATACCGCCGATAATCATCTGGTTGACCGTTCGGTCGTTGGCGGTTTCGAGGGAACCCAGTTCCAGTTTGTTCGCATCCGCCAAGCTCACTTTTTTGGTGGGATAGCTGGTATGTGCGGGGGCGGAATTCAGGTAGAACATGGCGGGCTTCCCTTGAATATCGCTTTTAAAGACGACCTCCTTTACACCTCGGCCCACGTAAAGAGCATCTTTATGACCGAGTTCATAGGGTGTTCCGTCAACCACTACGGCTCCCTTGCCGCCCACATTGATGATGCCGAGCTCCCGCCGTTCCAAAAAGTATTCGGATTTCAGGGGATCGATAGTTTCCAGAGTGATGGGCGTGTCGGGTACCACACCGCCGGCCATATATCTGTCGTAGTGGGTATAGATCAGATGCAGCTTCCCCTTTTCCATAAGGTTCGGAATCAAAAATTCTTTCCGCAATTCTTCGGTATCCATTTTTTTAACCGCTTCCGGACTGGAAGCATATCGTGTTTCGTACGCTATAGCCATGTGTTCTAGATATTAAAATTTAGAGATGAATAAAACTTTGGTAGTATGGCCTATCCGCAAGACAGACTCGATACCTTCACAAAAATAATAAATTTTATACAATCGATTGCATTAAATCCTTATTCATTAACTTTGAAGGCCATTCGCTCCTCAAGCTATATGAAAAAAGCCACCATCCATGAAATTGCCAAGGCACTGAACATTCACGGTTCAACGGTTTCCAGGGCGTTAAACGACAGCGACCGGGTCAAGGCCAAGACCAAAAAAAGGATTTTGGATAAAGCTAGAGAACTGGGCTATACGCGGAACATGCTGGCCTCGAACCTGCGCCGGAACAAAAGCAATACCATCGGCGTGATCGTACCTCGAATCTCGAGGCATTTCTTTTCCTCCACCATTGCGGGAATCGAAGAAAGAGCCTATCAGTCAGGGTACAACGTGATTATATGCCAGTCTTTGGAAGAAGTGGACCGGGAGCGAAAAATTGTCCGTAATCTTATGGCGAACCGTGTTGACGGAATTTTAATATCCGTTTCGATGGAAACCCATGACGGTGCCCATCTGACCGAATGTTTCGAGAACGGTATGCCCATTGTCTTTTTCGACCGGCATGCACCCTGCCTGAAGCAGACCGGCAAGGTTTTACTTGACGATGTGCAGGGCGGTTTTAAGGCTACGGAACATCTGATACGACAGGGATGTCAAAACATTGCCCATTTTACCGCTCCCTTAGACGTTGAAATCTATAAAAATAGGCATAAGGGCTATAGAACCGCGTTGGAAAAACACGGTCTGCCCTATAGAGAACAATTGGTATTGGTATCCGGTCTGCTGAAGGAGGATGGCTATCGTTTGGCCCAAGAAATTATGGAAAGATCCGATGATATCGATGCCATTTTTTCCGCGAACGATGTTGCCGCTATAGGTGCTATGGAGTATCTGAAAAAAGCGGGGAAAAATATCCCGCAAGATATAGCCATCGTAGGCTTTAGCAATGAACCCACCTCGGGGGTTATCGAACCCTCGTTGACCACCGTGGACCAGTCCGGTTCGGAAATCGGCCGATTGGCCTGCAACCTGCTGATGGACTGTTTTGAGAACGGGAATACTATTGTAAACGATAAGACGATTATGGTAGCACCGCAACTTATCGTGCGCGATTCTACCAAAAAATGCTGGTAGAACCCCTTTACGGAAATCCGCATTTCAATATTGAGATTGGATAACTCACCACATACGCATATGAAAAACCTCATCCCTATACTAATTTTGCTCTACTTTGCCAGCTGCAAAGATGCTCCAAAATCGATTGACAACACCATCTTCTCCGATGAAAAAGCCCGGGTACTTGAAAGAGCCGAAGAACTCATCAACTTAAAGCCGATTACAGTAACCGATAATGTCAGCGAGCGCAGCACCGGCGGTATCCACGATTTCTATTCCGAAGGCGATTACTGGTGGCCTAACCCGAAGAATCCCGATGGCCCATATATCCGCAAGGACGGGATGACCAATCCCGATAACTTTACCGCACATCGGGAGGCCATGATTCGCTTAAGCGATATTTCCGGGGCCTTGGCGTCGGCCTATCTCGTGACGAGTGATGAAAAATATGTGGTCGCGCTCCTACCCCACTTGAAAGCCTGGTTCTTGGATGAGGCGACCATGATGAACCCGAATCTTCTCTATGGGCAGGCTATCATGGGCCGTGTTACCGGAAGGGGTATCGGCATTATCGACACTATACATTTGATTGAAGTCGCCAAAGCTATTGAAGCCATCGAAAAGTCAGAAAGCGTTGCAGATTCGGTTATCCAAAATTTAAAGGCTTGGTTTGCAACGTACCTGAATTGGATCTTTACCCACGAGTACGGAATCGCCGAAAGAGACAACGGTAACAATCACAGTGTATGCTGGGCCTTACAGGCCTCTGTTTTTGCGGAATTGGTAGGCAATGAAAAAGTCACGGTCTATTGCCAATACATGTACAAGAATATATTATTGCCCGACCAGATGGCCGAAAACGGTAGCTTTCCGTTGGAACTCGAGCGAACAAAACCTTATGGCTATTCCCTTTTTACCTTGGATGCCATGACCGCTCTCTGTCAAGAACTTTCGACCCCTACCAACGACCTCTTCGAATTCACAACACCCCATGGTAAAAGCATTGGAAAGGGACTCGCTTTCCTCTACCCTTACGTAAAGGACAAAAACAAATGGCCCTATAAAAAAGACGTCATGTACTGGGACGAATGGCCCGTCAGGCATTCCTCCTTTCTCTTCGGGGGATTGGCATTTCACAACGAGGCCTATCTAGAGCTTTGGAAATCACTTGATGCCGATTTCGACCATGCCGAAGTCGTGCGCAATATGCCAATTCGGTACCCGCTACTATGGGCTAAGTGAAGAAGACTTCGTTTGGTTTCATATCTTTGAATCTATGCCTCTTGCTCAAAATAATAACGTCTATGAATTCCATCCATAAATTTTCCGGCCTGTACACGGACCATTATCAATTATCAATGGCCGAAGGCTACTTTTTGACAGGAAGACAAAACGATACGGTAAACTTTGATTACTTCTTCCGAAAGAATCCTTTCGATTCCGGTTTTACCATCTTTGCGGGATTGCAAGTCCTTTTTGAACTGATGGAAGAATTTAGGTTCCATCAGGATGAGTTGAATTTCCTGCACAAAAACGGATTCCATAGCGATTTTCTTGAGTATTTAAAAAATTTTAGGTTCAGGGGAAGCATTTACGCCCCTAAAGAAGGTGAAGTGGTCTTTCCGAACGAACCCGTTCTTAGCGTAAGGGGAAATATTATCGAGGCCCAATTGTTGGAAACCCTACTTTTGAACACGCTTAATTTTCAATCGCTGATAGCTACGAAAGCGAACAGGTTGCGTCAATCTGCGGGAGAACGGACGGTGATGGAGTTCGGGATGCGCCGGGCGCAAGGCTGGGCCGCCATTCACGGCAGTAGGGCGGCGGTAATCGGCGGCGCTGATAGCACTTCGAACGTTCTTAGTGCCCACCTGTACGCTTTGAAGTCCTCCGGAACCCAGGCCCACTCGTGGATACAAAGTTTTGATGATGAGCTGACTGCATTTAGAAAGTTCGCCCAGACCCGGCCCGAGGGCTGCGTTCTGTTGGTAGACACTTACCATACCTTGAACAGCGGGGTGCCCAACGCCATTACCGTGGCCAGGGAGATGCAAGAAAAGGGCCATCAACTCGCGGGCATACGACTAGATAGCGGAGATCTTGCTTATCTATCGAAAAAGGCGCGGAAAATGTTGGACGAGGCCGAGCTTAAGGAGGTGAGGATTGTCGCTTCTAACCAATTGGATGAGTATCTGATAAAAAGTCTTATCGACCAAGGGGCTCAAATAGACATTTTCGGGGTCGGAACCCATCTGATAACAGGGCAACCGGATGCGGCACTCGATGGGGTTTATAAACTGAGTCAAGTCAACCAGAGGCCGACCATAAAACTATCCGAGGATGCTGCCAAGTTGACCCTACCAGGCAAAAAGAAGGTGGTACGATACTATAATGGCAACAACCTTTTTTATGCCGATGCCGTCGTATTGGCTGATGAAAATCCTGATGCTATCGATACCATCTTTCATCCGCACCATCCCGATAAAAAATCATCGGTAAAGGGATTGAAAAAGGAAACCCTTGCTGAAAAAGTATTTGAAAATGGAAAAGTACTGATAGGCCAAAAGGCTATCGGGGAAATTTCCGATTATAGAAAGGATAGAGTGTCGCGATTATCCGACGAACATAAGCGATTTGAATTTCCGCACATCTATAAGGTGGGATTAAGTGATACCCTGATTCAGATGAGAAATAAACTGCTGAGGGAAATCAAAAATAAACATTGAAAGCGGCTACACATTTCGCAGGGCCGGTTACCTTATTGAAGGATATTCAATAATGAAGAAATATCCCCTAATATGAGAAATTCGTAAGTAAAAAAAAGTCTAAATGAGTTCAATTGTCCATTGCAGACTTTAAACTATCTTTAGATTTCAAGTCTAATTTCGCCATCCTAATAAAATATTGTTTTTGAAGAGGATGAAATTTATTGTTTTGCCTTTCGCAATACTTCTTTCGCTTTTTCATGCGAACGCGCAAGAAGTGTCACTGGATTATTTCCTGAAGACTGCGCAGCAAACGAACGACTCGCTTTATAGCACGTCCATCCTACAGAAAATCACGCTACTTCAGGAGCAAATGATCGTAGCACAGAACAAGGCCCCACAGATAGAAGCCGTGGCCAATGTGGTGGTCGCGCCTTATTTCTACAATAACGGAAAGGTGATCGATATTACAACGAACCCTTCTCCTAACGCCTTCGGTTACGATATCGGGATAACCAATGGCGGACTTTACGCAGCACAACTCAAGGTGACCCAGCAGCTTTTCAACCAGGCGATGGTCAATAACCTGATTTTTCGGCAGAAAGTGAAAATGGATAGCCTTGCCCTAAGCTATGAGGAGATTTATCATAACCTGAAGAACAATATCGCACGCCTTTATGTGACAGCCTATGGTTATCAGATGCAGGAGGAACTCAACGAAGGGCTTATCTCCGATCTGGAGACCCGTCTTAAGGTCATCGAAGTGCTGGTAAAGAACGGTATTTTGCTGCAGAGCGATTACCTGCTCGTACAGGTCAACATAGACCAGACCAAGATAAATCTAGAGCAGATACGCAACAACCAACGGGAAACCCTCAGGCAGCTCTACGCGCTGAGCGCCCTACCGCTAAATGAAATCGCCAAGCTTGAATTTCCCGGCTTGGAGATCGACCCCGACAAAAGACATTTTTTTTTACCAGAAACGCTTTCATACCGACAGTCTGCAGGTGGAGGCCGATCGTCAAGTGTTCAATAACAAGTATAAGCCAAAAATCTCCGCTTATGTTGATGGGGGCCTGAATGCCATACAGATACCGAATATCTATCATAAAATAGGTGCCAGCGTCGGTCTGCAGTTCAACTTGCCCATTTATGACGGGCACCAAAAGTTGATCAACGAACAAAAAAGTAGGTTGCGACAGGAAAATCTACTCCATACACTCAAAAACAAACAGAAAGTAAAGGAGGGAAATTTGCGAAGTCTTCTGGATCAGATCGCTGCCCAGGACAATAATTTGGCCCTTATGCGGCAGCAGCTGAAAAGGCAGGAAGCCTTGAAGGATATTTATAAGGAAAAATTGGTCAAGGGCCAGGTCTCCGTAATCGACTACCTGAACGTGATTCAAAATTATAGAACGGCCGAAAATGTGGGAATCCAGATGCAGACCAACCTGTGGCTGCTCCGAAATCAATATAACTATATAAACTGGTGATATGAGGCATTTCAACTTTCGGGATATCTACCTTTATAGGGGAGTTTTTGCACTTACGGTACTTGTTTCCTGCAGCGGGGACGGCAATAAGACCGCCGCCAATCAAACAAAAGCGGCCATCGACGTCAAGACCACCCTGGTCAAGGTCAGGGATATCAAGGAATATCAGGATTTTAATGGGGTTACCCAGTACCAAAAAAAGGAGAGTCTGCGCGCCCACGTTACCGGCTATATTGCCTACCTGCCCTATGAGCGGGGGGACCAGGTGCACCAAGGCGGCACCTTTGCGACCGTACGCACCAAGGAGCAGAACGCCATTGCGGACGCAGTAAAAATCGACAGTTCGCTGGCGCAGTTTGCCAAGCCGCTGCACATAACCACTAACGCTTCGGGCATTATCACCAAGCTTAACGTGGTTCAGGGCGACTATGTGGCCGAGGGGGATATACTGGCAGTAATCGCTCAGCCCAAGACCTTGGTGGTCAAGGTCAACGTGCCCTTCGGCGAAGAGAACGATATGGAAGTGGGGAGACCATGTCAAATTATCGTGCCCAACCGGGACACCATAGGCGCCAAGGTCACTGGCAGGCTGCCGGTTATCGATTCCCTTACCCAGACCCAAGGCTTTCTTATCGCACTACCTGAACAGCAGTTGCCTGAACGACTCAATGTGAAGGTGAGAACGGTGGCCAAGCACGATAGCACTGCAGTCAGCATCCCGCACAGCGCCCTGCAGACCAATGAGCTGCTGACGAAATTTTGGGTAATGAAGGTCTTTAATGACACTCTGGCCGTGAAAGAGGACGTAATCCCGTTGCTGCAAAACGATTCCGTAGTGCAGATCCGGTCAAAAAACCTAAAGAAGGGCGATCGGGTCGTCACCGAAGGGGGTTACCAGATGCAGGATTCAACGAAGGTGAAAATAACGCTGCCATGAAGAACCCGTTCAGCAGTTATAAGTATCCGTTACTCGTCATCGGAATCTTGCTCATCGCAGGCGGGATCTTCGCCTACCGAAATCTCAATACCGGTCTTTTCCCCAATATTACGTTTCCCAAAATTAAGGTGATTGCCGAGACAGGCCAGCAGCCGGTAGACAAGATGATGGCGGCCGTTACCATCCCGCTGGAGAATGCTATACGGCGTACACAGGGCCTAAATTATATAAAGAGCACCACCTCAAGGGGCAGTACAGAAATTTCGGTTTTCCTCAACTGGGACATGGATATCAATGTGGCGCGCTCGCAAATCGAATCGTTCATCAACCAGGCCCAAGGAAACATCCTCCCGAATACCCGTTTTACGGTGGAGAAGATGAACCCTTCCATTCTTCCGGTCATGGGCTACTCGCTTGAGGGCGACCTGTCTCAAGTGGACCTCAAGGTTATTGCAAAATATCAGATACGACCCTACCTGAGCGCTACGCCGGGGGTCTCCGATATCGCCATTATAGGCGGGAGGGACAAGGAGTATCGGATTACACTAAAGCCCCAGGTGTTAAAGAACATGGGCCTCAGCCTCACTACCGTGCAGAATGCGGTGAAGAACTCGAACATCATTGAGAGCGACGGCTATCTTACCGATTATAACCGGATGTACCTTACCCTTACGGACAATTCGATCAAGGGGCTCGAAGACCTTCGGAATCTGGTTATCAAAAATTCGTCCACCCGCCTCATCCAGCTCAAGGATGTAGCCGATGTCAGCGTCGATGCTGCCAAGCAGTACGTAAAAATCAATGCCAATGGAAAGGATGTACCCCTTATAGCAGTCATAAAACAGCCCAGCGCGAACCTGATCGCGGTGAACGACAGCATTGAGCGAAAAGTGGAACAGCTGACCCATATCCTGCCCAAAACTGTAAAGATGGTACCCTATTACAAGCAGGCTAATTTCGTAAATACCAGCATCAGGAGTATCAAGGATGTACTCTGGATAGGCCTCGTATTGGCCATTGTGGTAGTGGTGGTCTTTCTGAGGTCCTATTCTTCCAGTATGGTGGTGCTTTTCACCATTCCCGTCAGCCTCTCGCTCACCTTTATTGTGTTGGATGCGATTGGATATACCTTTAACATCATGACTTTGGGGGCCATTGCGGCGGCCATCGGACTGATGATCGACGATGTGGTAATAATCCTCGAGCAGATCTATAAAATTCGGGAAGAGAACCCGCACGAAGACGTTACCTGGTGCGCCCGGGAGGCTATTTCGAACCTGTTCCCGGCCATGGTCGGGTCTTCATTAAGCACCCTGGTAATCTTTATCCCCTTTGTGATGATGACCGGGGTAGCCGGGGCCTACTTTCAGGTGATGGCCTTTACCATGATCATTGCCCTGGCCTGTTCTTTTTTTGTGACCTGGTTTATGGTGCCCGTGCTCGCCATCCTTTTTTCGCGCAACAGACCGGTAAGGCACACCCATGAGCCCAAGACCCAATGGATACACCGCATACTGGAAAATTCTTGGATAGGAATCTCCTTTGCCGCCATCTGTGTGGCGATCATTGTGTTACTACCCTCCAAGCTGCCCTCGGGATTCCTGCCCGAGATGGACGAGGGCAGCATTATCCTCGATTTCAACAGTCCGCCCGGCACCACCCTCGAGGAGACGGGAAGGATGCTCACCATTGTCAACGACATATTGCGCGACCAACCCGAGGTCGAAGCTTTTTCAGCGCGCCTAGGCACCCAATTGGGCTTTTTTATTACCGAACCCAACCGAGGCGATTACCTTATTAAACTGAAGGAATCCCGCTCCAAGACTACTGACGAGGTCTCCGACGAAATCCGTACCAAGGTCGAGGCCAAACTTCCCCAATTCACTGCGGATTTCGGACAGGTAATCACCGATATGCTGGGTGACCTTACCAGCTCGGTACAGCCCATACAAATAAAACTCTTTGGCGATGACAAGGCCAAACTGCACGAGATATCCAAAAAGATCGCCTCCGAGGTTGAACAGGTCGAAGGCACAGCAGATGTCTTTGATGGTATTGTAATCGCGGGCCCTGAGATCCAGCTGAAACCCCACGTGCCCGAGCTGGCCCAGCTGGGGCTCAGCCCGGCCGATTTACAGCTGCAGCTGCAGACCCAAATCGCCGGTACGGTAGTCAGCACCATGATAGACAACACCCGCATAATCGATATCCGGATGCTCTATCCAAATACGTATGAAACCTCTGTACAAGACCTGCGAAATACTACCATACTACTCCCCAACGGCTCCAGTGCACCCATTACCCAACTGGCCGAAGTGATAGTAAAAAAAGGAGTGGCCGAGGTTGACCGCGAAAACGAAAAAACAGTGGGGTATATCACTGCCCGTCTCAACAACCGCGACCTCGGCTCTACCTATGCCGATATTAAGAGCAGACTGAACAAGAACTTGAGCCTTCCGGCCAACTTCCATCTAGAATATGGAGGGTCGTACCAGCAGCAGCAACAAGCCTTTCACGAGTTGCTCATGATTCTTATATCCGCTTTTCTGTTGGTCTTTGCCGTAATTCTCTTTCTATTCAGGAAAATCAAAATCGCTGCCGCCATTGTCTTCATCGCCATCTTTGGGGTCGCCGGTTGCCTCCTGAGCCTTTTTTTGACAGGTACACCTCTCAATGTGGGCAGCTATATGGGCATCATAATGATTGTTGGGATTATTGGCGAAAACTCTATCTTTACTTACCGGCAGTACCAAGAGGTCGATGAAGAACTTTCGCACGAGAAAAAAATCGAATACGCCATCGCGGCTCGGTTAAGGCCCAAACTTATGACCGCCTTTGCCGCCATCATCGCGCTCACTCCATTGGCATTGGGTATCGGAGCCGGGGCACAGTTACACCAACCCTTGGCCATCGCGGTCATAGGGGGTATGATATTCGCCCTGCCTTTGCTGTTGGTGGTACTACCTACTATCTTTAAAATAATCAAAGAATAAATTAGAATGAATAGCATAATAGACTTTCTGTTGCATCTCGATAGCCACCTGTTCACTATGATAGTTGACTACGGCCCATGGGTATATGGGATATTGTTCGGTTTCATTTTCATCGAAACGGGACTCGTAATAATGCCTTTTCTGCCCGGCGATTCCCTTTTGTTCGCCGCCGGCACGTTCTGCGCCGGGGTCCAGAACGAGACTGGTGAAACGGCACAGCTAAGTCTCTGGATCATTCTCTTGTCGCTTATCGCAGCGGCCGCTTTAGGGGATAGCCTTAATTATTACCTCGGGAAGACCGTGGGGCTTAAGGTGTTGGGCTGGAAAATTGCCGGCAAGCATCTGGTCGGTCAAAAAAATATCGATAAGACCCATGATTTCTTTGATAAACATGGACCTAAAACCATTATCCTTGCCCGTTTTGTACCGATCATCAGGACCTTCGCCCCTTTTGTTGCGGGCATCGGGGATATGCATTACGGCAAATTCATCCGTTTCAACATCATCGGTGCCACGGCCTGGGTACTGCTTCTTGTTTTTGTCGGCTACTTTTTCGGCAACCTTCCCTTTGTTAAGGACAATTTCGAGATTGTGGTCTTGGGGATCATCGTGTTGTCGTTGGTACCCGTTGCAATTGAATTTGTTCGTAACAGGAAGAAACAAAAATCGGAATGAGCTCTCTTTGATGGGGGAGACTAAATTGATCTTCCCTTAACCGAAAAATTCCACCCCCAGACCCCTCGGAGAACAACCGACATTTCTCACATTGGGCCTCTGACCTTTAAAACACGGCAGTTAGTTCGCCATAGTACGGTCAGTTTCTTTATAGATACCCGCATATGGAACTTTAGAATTTCCATAGAGTCGCATACTAATTTTATTTCTAAATTTACCGTAATGAAAATTTTGATAGCAGAGGACGAGACCGAGCTACAAAAATCCATAGTCACCTATTTAGAACGGGACGGAAACGTCTGCGAAACGGCTTCCGATTATCATGAGACCGCCTATAAAACAAATCTTTACAATTACGACCTGATTATTCTGGATGTCAATCTGGTTTCGGGTAGCGGGCTCGATGTTCTCAAAGCATTGAAAAGGAAACACAAAAAGTGCGGGGTCATCATCGTCTCCGCCAACAATTCGCTGGACGATAAGCTGGACGGACTCGATCTGGGCGCGGACGATTATATCACCAAACCCTTTCATCTGGCCGAACTGAACTCCCGTATCAAAGCGGTTCTGCGGCGGGGAAAATATGGTGGCGACGACACACTGGTCTTTAAAGAGATCAAGGTAGATACCAATTCGAGAACAGCCTATATCAAAGGCAAGTCACTCTCCCTGACCCGCAAGGAATACGATCTATTGGTTTTTTTTATGACCAATCAGGGCAGGGTACTTTCCAAAGAGATCATCGCCGAACATTTATGGGGCGATAATAGCGATCTGGCCGATAATTTTGATTTTATATATGTGCATATCAACAACCTGCGCAAGAAATTGACGGGAGAAGGCGCCAAATATATAAAAACGGCCTACGGAAGCGGCTATAAATTTATAGGGGATTGACCAAGACAAACCAAAAATCACCCTTGATCCGTAAGACTTCCCAAACCTTTCTTTGGATAAGTTTTATATTGATGGCCCTAAGTACCATTGCACTATATTTTTATGTGCACAATCTTTTGCAGGTAGAAATAGAGGAAGAACTCTTTTCAACGGAAGACCGTATCGAACGCTCCTTAAAAGTGAACAGACCTCCGTTTTCTTTGCCTCCCGTTGTTGAGATTGCCGAGGTGCCCGAACTCGGCGAACAAAGACTTAAGGATACGGTAATCTTCGATCCTTCCCAAAGTGAGATGGAAGAGTTCAGGGAACTCATATCCTTCCAGGAGATCAACAATAAAAACTACCGTATAACGGTACGTTCCCTTATCGTTGAGTCCGAGAATATCTTGATTGCTGTGGTGGCCTCCTATCTGGTCATCATTTTATCGGTCTTTATTTTTCTATTCTATTTCAGCAAAGCGCGGAACCGAAAACTCTGGTATCCCTTTTTTAGCAATTTGGCGCAGATGAAGGACTTTTCGTTAGCCTCAAAGAAGCCGATACGGTTGATGGACAGTGACATATTGGAGTTTCACGAGCTGAAAATGGAAATAGAGACGTTGACCGGCAAAGTTAGGACGGACTACCTGAACCTGAAGCAGTTTACCGAAAACGTTTCCCACGAGCTGCAGACCCCTTTGGCGATAATTCAAGCCAAGATCGAGAACATCATCAACGGGGACAACCTCAACGAAACTCAGTTCGGGCATTTGACTTCCATCCAAAAAGATATCCAGCGGTTGACCCAAATGAACAAACGTTTGACTCTACTGACCAAGATTGAGAACAAGCAATTCGTAAAGATCGAAACCGTTAACGTGACCTCAAATATCAAGGAAACCATCGAGAACTTCCATGAAATTTCCAACACAAAAACGGAGTATCTGCAGGAAAACGAGATTACGGCCCAAATGGATCCTTATCTTACGGAGGTCCTCTGCAACAATTTGATCTCGAACGCCATAAAGCACAATCCCAAAGACGGAAAAATAGCAATAGCCATTAAAGGAAATACCCTCTCCGTGTCCAATTCGGGTACGAAGGCATTGGAGCATCCCGAAAAATTGTATTCCCGATTCTATCGGGAGTCGGAAACCGAAAAATCCACCGGTCTCGGCCTGGCCATTGTAAAACGGATCTGTGAACTTTACGGTTTTACTATACATTATCGCTTTGAGAATCACCTGCATATTTTTACGATCAGATTTCTTGAAACTACCGTAAATTAGAGGTAAGGATAAGCAGCTTAACTTTATATTTGCTTTAGGTTTCGATGGTATGTTTGCAATTCGCATTATGTTTTAATCAAAATTCGCTATTGAATGCAACGAATTCTACATTGTCTGATTTTCGTATTGTCCAATCTTGGACTTTCCGCCCAAGAAACAGAAACCGTGTCCGTCAGTGGCCAATTACTGGACGCCGAGACCTTAGAGACCCTGCCTTTTGCCAATGTCGCCGTACACGATCTGGGAACCGATGCCCTGATAACGGGAGCCATCACCGGTGACGATGGTCGCTTCGAGATCTTGGAAATACCCGTGGGTAAGTACCGGATGTACTTTTCTTTTATAGGATATACCACGGCCGAACAAGAATTGATAGCGGGCGGACTGAACACGGTTTTTGATTTGGGCAAAATTGAACTGGCCCCATCGGCCGAAGCTTTGGAGGAAGTCGAGGTGACCGGGGAAGAAGCTACGACCAATTCGGACCTAAATAAAAAATCCTTTAACCTGGATAATAATATCGCGCAGTCCGGCGGCTCCGTGCTCGATGCGATGAAGACCATGCCGGGAGTGGCTTTCGACCAAGAAGGTAAGGTGGTGCTTCGCGGCAGCAATAAGGTCGTAGTACTCATTGACGGCAAACAGAGCAGTTTGACCGGTTTCGGAAACCAAAAGGGTCTGGCGAACATTCCCGCCTCCAATATCGAGAAAATCGAGATTATCAACAACCCTTCGGCCAAATACGATGCCAACGGTTTTGCGGGCATCGTGAACATTGTTTATAAAAAAGAAAATCAGTCCGGATTGAACGGTGACGTCGGACTATCTTTCGGGTTGGGGGCTTTGGGAAAACGAAAGGGAGATACCCCCACAGACCTCGGTAGTTTCTCAGTAAATCCGAAACTGATTCCCAGTATCAACCTGAACTACAAAAAGAATAAGATCAACTACTTTCTGCAGTCGGAATTTATCCTTCAAAAAGCCCTGCCCAACAACGAGTTTACGACCCGAAATTATGATGATGGCCGCCATATCATCTCACAAGTCCCCGAAAATCGGAAACAGTTCCGCAGTATTATAAATGCTGGGGTCGATTACGATCCCGACGAGAACAACAGTTTTACCTTCTCGGGACTGTACGACCGCGAAAAACATATCGACACCTCACAAGTGGCCTTTATAGACCTACATACGAACACCAGAAACCGTTACTATAATTGGCAAGAGGAAGAAGTTACGCGCTACCTCAACGCGGCGGTCAACTATCGGCATACTTTCGAGCAGGCAGGTCACACCTTGAGCGCCAACGCCCAATATACCCAAGGGCTGGAAGACGAGACCTATTCGCTCAACGATAGTTCGGCGGTACGCATAGGCAGGGACAAGACCAACATCCGTGCCATAGAAAACACTACTAGCCTTTCGACCGATTATGTACGTCCCTTAAGTAACGGGCGTATCGAACTCGGTGCCAAACTGCGCATCCGCAGGTTACCGGTAGACTATACCATAACCCCCGGAAATAATTCCATAATCTACCCAGGGCTAGGGGCTTTTTCCGATTGGGGAGAAAATCTTTTTGCGGGCTATGTCAATTATCTTTTGGAAAAAGAAAAATACGACATCGAGGCCGGTTTGCGGGCCGAACAGACCGATGTGTTCTATGATCTGGATCCCGTGAACATTTATTATCCCAACAATGATGACTACGATTATTTCGAGCTTTTTCCGAGTGTCCGGTTTACCTATAAGTTGAACGACAACAACAAACTTTCCGCTTTTTACAACCGAAGGGTCGACCGCCCGGGAGAACCGGAATTACGAATTTTTCCTAAATACGACGACCCAGAACTGCTGAAAGTGGGCAACCCGTATCTACGGCCACAGTTTACCGATGGCTTTGAACTGGCCCATAAATACTCCTGGGGTGACGGATCCCTATTTTCAGCGGGATACCATCGAATGATCCAAGATCAATATATGCGCATTTTCAGCATCGACGATTCCAATCCCGACTACGATATCGTGAACCGTATTTATCAAAATACTGGAAGTGCCACCAACACGGGCATTGAACTTTTGTTCAGTCAAGATGTTACCGACACTTTTAAGGTGTCGGCAAGCTTCAATGGGTATGTCAATGCTATCGATACCTATCAGGGTACCTTGCTCTTTCCTTTTGAGAGGCCCTTTTTAATCGAAGAATCCTCTGACCTCGCCTGGGACACCAAACTCACCAGCGAGTTCGGGATTCCCTGGGAGATATCGGCACAGCTCACGGGGGTCTATTATTCCGCCAAAAACATTCCGCAAGGCGAGCAATTGGGCCGTTCTTCGGTGGATTTCGGACTCAAAAAATCAATTTGGGACGGCCAAGGAGAACTGACCCTCGCGGCGACCGATATCTTCAACACCTTCGGCATCCGCCAAGAATTGGGCGGCGAGGGTTTTGAGGCTTTATATGAAAACTACTACGAAACACAGGTCATACGTCTGGGTATGAAATATCGGTTTTAACCCATGGTTCTCTGGGATGTATAAATAACTTCCCTTTAGTTTTGCTTTAAACCATCTTTAGAATTCAGTACTATATTTATTCTACGATTTAGATGGACATATGAATCCCTTAAAAACACTAGATATCATGAAAAGAGTAAAAATTTTGGGAACCTTGGCGCTGGCCCTGGTTTTATGTACAGGTACCCAAGCCTATGGCCAAAGCGACGATGCCCCTAAAAAGGTTAAGGACGCCTTTGCCAAAAAATTCCCTAATGTGAAAAAGGTAAAATGGGACAAGGAAAACGCGACCGAGTGGGAAGCCGAGTTTAAAATGAAGGGAACCGAATATTCGGCCAATTTTATGGACGACGGTACTTGGAAAGAGACCGAACACGAGATTAAAAAGAGTGCCATTCCCGCCAATGTAAAATCTACCCTCGATTCCGAATTTTCAGGATACAAGATCGGAGAGGCCGAAATCTCCGAAACCGATGAGGGCTCCGTTTACGAGTTTGAGGTTGAAAAAGGAGAACAATCCATGGAAGTGGCCATCAATACCGACGGCAAGGTCGCAAATAAAGAAATGAAGGAAGAGGGCGACGAGGATAACGATTAGTCCTTTTATCATGTGATTTAATGGTTAGTTGTAAGTGGCCGGAGCAAAATCTCCGGCCACTTAGGTTTTCGAAGAATTTTGATTCAAATTCCTTTTAAGATTCTTTAGAATGTATGATTCCGTTTTTGCATCCTATACCTGCACTTTAAAATCTCTTTAGAATTGGGTACTATTTTAGACGGGAATTTTATAATTTTAATTCCATATTCCTTTTAAACTCAAGCCCCACCTCGTTTAAAAAAATGCATGTCAACCTTTGACCCGATTCTTAAAGCGAAAGATTTGAGGAGATCGTTCCTTTTGATGATCTTTTTTGCTTTCCTGTTTGTTGGAACCGGCAAATCTTTCGGCCAGAACAAAGCGCTCAAAACGGCGGGTGATGTTTTGGCAATTACCTTACCTGCCACGGCTCTGACCGGTTCTTTAATAGCAAAAGATTACAAGGGCACGTGGCAATTTACTAAAGGCGCGTTGCTCAATCAGGCCGTTACTACCGGCCTTAAATACGCGATCAACAAAAAACGCCCCTATAACAATGGGTACAGGGCCTTTCCCTCGGGGCACACCTCCACCACTTTTCAAAGCGCTGCTTTTATCCAAAAAAGATACGGTTGGAAATATGGGATTCCCGCTTACGTGTTGGCGGGTTTTACGGGCTATACCCGTCTCGAAGCCCATAAACATGACGGGTGGGACATACTTGCGGGCGCAGCAGTGGGTATTGGGAGTGCCTATCTGTTCACTACTCCCTATCAAAAAGAACATTTGGAACTTACTTTTGCAAGCGATTCGGATAGCTTTTCCTTGGGTTTTAAATACAAGCTTTAAAATGGAACCAATTGTCACAAAAGGGGAAACATGTAGTACAGTGCAGTTGCAGGGCATGAGAATTGTATCACCGTGGAAGCCCGTAGTATTTATGTTTCCAAAGTTATTCACACCACAAAATCGACCGGGATATGGATGGTATCACAGGGAATCGAACGCCATAACGGGCCCGGAACGGTGATGAAAAATTTATCTGTTATGCCGACCTATCCCATGGGGCGGACCTCATTTCGAAAGAAGAAGAACATATGTGAACGGAACTGGCCCAGTTCCACGGCCTGGAATAATTGAGTAGCGACCGCATCAAGCACGTCGGTATTACTTTTGATGTGCATCATGGTATTTGAGGATGATGAGCAGCAAAGTGTCCTGCGTTTTCCATTACCAAGTCCCTTTTTACTAGGTTATGTAGTTAAAAAGTACAAATAATACTTATATTTAGCGCCCGTATTTAAACACCTCTTAAAATGAATAAAGATAACGTTTTCAAGGATGCCCAAAAACCCGCCTACGACTTTAAATTTAACAAAGAGGTAGCCACCGTCTTCGACGACATGGTCGTTCGATCGGTACCCTTTTACGAAGAAATGCAGCGTATGACTGCCGAGCTTACCAAAGACTTTGCCGTAAAAGGTACCAATGTATACGACCTGGGATGTTCAACCGGCACCACCATGATCAATTTAGACCGGGTGCTGCATGAGGACATCCAGTTTGTGGGCATCGACAATTCCGACGAAATGTTGAAAAAATGCGAGGCCAATCTGAAGAAGGCCGGCGTGAAACGAAAGGTCGCATACGAAAACCAGGATTTGAACACCGACATAACACTTCGAGATCCGTCGGTGGTTATCTTTTGTTTGACGCTTCAGTTTTTAAGACCGCTCAACCGCGAAAAAATACTGAAAAAAATAGCCGATAGCCTACCGGAGAACGGAGCGGTCATCCTTATCGAAAAAATATTGACCGAACATTCCATTTTCAACCGTCTCTTTATCGAACATTACTACCAGTTTAAAAAACGCAACGGCTACAACGAGATTGAGATCGCCAAAAAAAGGGAATCATTGGAAAATGTACTCGTACCCTATCAACTTTCGGAAAATGAAGTTTTATTAAAATCCTGCGGCTTCCGGTACACTGAGGTGTTCTTTAAATGGTATAATTTCACAGGTCTAATCGCAATCAAATAAGTATGGTACAGCTTGGTAATTTTTTCTTCAGAACACGCAATTATTTGTTTCCCGTATTCTATGTTTTTCTGTTTCTGCCGTTTGCGCGGATTTCTGAAGACTATCTCCCCGTATTTTTTATCGGATTGGCCATAGCCATCATAGGGCAGCTGGTACGGATGTTGACCATTGGGCTGGTCTATATCGTAAGGGGCGGACGCAACAGGCGAATCTATGCGGAAGGTTTAGTGACCGATGGCCTTTTTTCCCATTGCCGAAACCCGATGTACGTCGGTAATATCCTTTTGGTTATCGGGATGAGCATTTTATCCAATTCCCTATTTGCCGTATGTGTTATGATTCCGCTGTTCATTTTTATATATCAGGCCATTGTCCGGGCCGAAGAAAATTATTTAAGGAATTCATACGGGGAAGGATATGACATATACTGCTCCCAGGTCAACCGGTGGATTCCCGATTTGAAGGGTATCGGAAAAACATTTCGGGAAAACGATTTCAATCTAAAAAAAGTGGCCTATAAAGAGTATAATACCTCCTTTATTTGGATGCTGGGGGCTACCCTGCTTTTGGCCTATAACACCCATTGGCTCGGACATGAACTAAACTGGAGCAATGAAGGCGCCTATTATGGCGTGGTCGTCGTCCTGTTGACCATAGGTTACTTTACCATTCGTTATTTTAAGAAACGGGAAAGACGGATCGCAAGGGAAAAAATGAATAGGGAAAAAACAGTAAAGTAGAACCTAGTGGGCGGACGGGCCTAGGCCACACTATTGGAGAACTACAGCGATATGAAGTCAAACTCTTTCTGTTTTCGTTTTTTTATGGATATATTTTTCGGCTGCTTTGCCCTAGTTCCATGCCGGGTTTCGTTTTAAACAAACCGGACCCCATGCTTGCCGCAAATTTCAGTTACCTTTTCAAAATCAGGTGGACCAGCCGGAAGTTTCGCTAATTCCATAAACATAAATTCAATTCCGGCAGGGAAGGCAGTAGTAATCATTTTCGCCTTTTCGGTTCCCACCACTTTCCAAGAGTGTGATATGTCTTTTGGCGCAAAAGCCACATCTCCTTCCTTTAAAATTGTGGTTTTTTCATTTACCATAATCTCTACCTGCCCTTTAACTACCCTGAATATCTCATCTTCCCTCGTATGGACGTGAGGGGGTATACCTACTCCAGGCTCCACATTATCGACCCATTCCACTATTTGGTTATTCGTATCCTTCCCAACAAATTTATGGGTTTGTATATCGCCAATTACATTAAATATAATCCCATCTTCATCTTTTACGATTTTAGGTTCGGACCCAACTACTTGCTGGTATTCCGTATTGGAAGTTTGACAATGTATCCTACCATGAATTAAGGCAAGACCTAGCCCTAATCCCGAAGTTTTTATAAATCTATTTCTGTCCATACTAAAAGTTTACCGCAAGGTATGGCGGTACCGATAGCATAACAATGCGAAAAATGCGGTAAATACTTAGAATTCGGGAACCGTTAAATTTTTCTGAGGGTTGAAGGGTTAATTCCTGTATGGGTTTTAAAAAAGTAGCTGAAATAATCGGGGGATGAAAAGCCTAATTCAAAACTGATTTCTTTTATAGTTTTGTTTGAAAATTTTAATGTGTGGCGTGACCTCATAAGTAATTGTTCTACTATAATGCCTTTAGGGCTGGTCGATAAGACTTCCTTTACACATTCATTGAGGTATTTTGGTGAAATGTGAAGTTGTTTGGCATAATAGGTTACGTCGTGCTGTTGGCATACATACTTGTCTACCAGCTGCTTGAATTTATAGACCACATTGGTTTTGGAATTAGTATTTGAAACTATGGATTTAATGTTGCATTGTCCATCACAGTATATAAAGAAAGTGTTTAACAGCGATAGTATTGCATCGTCTCTATGATTTAGGTGAGACCCTAAAAGCTCATCGATCATTTCTAGAATGGCCTGTGTTCGTTTTTCAATTCCAGGGCTTAATTTGAATAAAGGTATTTCGTCCGCATTAAAAAGTCTTACCTGGTTTATGTGAAGATGGCGTAAAACAGGATTATTTAAAATTTCGTTGGCCAAGTACAGGATATAACCTGAAGAAGTAGAACTATCTTTTTTGAATATTTTCCACTGATATCTCGGATCGAGAAAAAAAATGGAGTTGGAAACATTTTTGTATAAAACCTGGTCTATTTCAATACCATCTACCTCATCTTTAATCCAACAAACAGCAAAATGATTACTGTTTTGCTTGTGGGTTATTTCTTTGATTATTTGCGATATGTTAATAACATCAGAATTCATTCATATTTTGATTCACTCCAATCTTAGGTGATGGTTTTCAGTTATTTATAAAACTCCTATTGTATGCTTCGAGGTCAAATTTATCGAATTGTTCCCTGATTCCTTTAGCCGGCGACATTTTTCTTTTCTGGTCAAGCCCCCTGCGATGTCGGCTGTATGGCCTCTCAATAGGGGGTTGCTATACCTTTTAACTCCTGTTCTACATGGTGTTTCCTAGATGGTGTTTCCTACATATTGAACTCATTTACACCTTTCTTTTACCCGAAATAATCCGTTCTACCCTCCATATCTGCCCGTCATGCAGGCGGGTTTCGCCGTTTTTGGTCACGCTAGCCCTACTATCGTTTTTCAACCTGTCTCATTTGGGTACCATGCGCCTACAATTATGGCGGGAAGCCCATACTTCCGTTCCCAGCTAAAAGTCTGACTAAGTCCATTAGATGGGAGGCAAGTTTTAATAATGCAGATCATATTTCTATAGTACGGGTAAGCTTATGTGCTTCTTCGTTTCCGTGCTGTTGGGGATGAAGTGCAAGATAGTATCAAAACTTCATTTCTGCCGTCAACCGCATCATCTTCCCGCTCAACGAAAAAAGCCACTGCATTTGCTCTGTGACCAACAAGGCCTCTTGGCGGTTCCTCTGGGTCGCCGAAGTGGAATTGGAATACTGCTCGTACTTTTGTTGCCACACCTTGGAGGCTTCCATCGAAACCGATGCATCCTCCGGGATACTATATGACGCATCGGGTTTGCCATCCGCTAGAATCCGAAGCACCCATGCTAAATTATCTTCTATTTTTTGGGCCTCCGTCATAAAGGTTTCCGAAGCTTCGGTGGTGCTATTGTACTGAATATAGGTACTCATAGATGCCAGCGAGGCTAGAAAGGTATGGTTCAACACCACCAGTTCGTAGATTTTATCAAGGTTTTTCTGTTTCGATGGGGGCTCTTGTGCCATACGCTGAAAGGCCGAACTCAAGTTCGAAGTTTCCAGGAAGGCTTGCTTACGGGAAATTTTATAGTTGGTGGAAACCTTCCCCTTTTGTCGATAATATTCGGCGATGCAATGAAGGAAAGCCTTGTTGGCCTTGACACTATTCTCGATATTTTCCCTGATTTTCAAAAACCCCCAGGCCGGCCATAAAAAGCGCATGGCCGCAAAAGAAAGGGCGGCCCCGATAAGTGTATCCAATATTCTAAATTGGATAACGGTCAGCACATCGGGCCGCATGATGGCATAAATAAAGACTACGGCCAAGGTAATGAACGTGGCCGCGGCCTTGTAATTTTTCTGTACCATGGATAAAGCGACGACCAAAGACACAATGCCCAAACCCCCAAAAACGTACGGATTTTGGATAAGAACTACGAGCCCCGAGGCAACGGCACCTCCAATTAGCGTACCGATGATCCTGTCTTTGGTGCGGGTCTTGGTAAGGCCATAACCAGGCCGCATAATCACGATGATGGTAAGCAATATCCAATACGGGTTCTGAAAATCAAGAAAGGCACCCAATGCATAGCCTACCATGACCGTTACCGCCAAACGCAACGCATGCTTAAAGATAGTGGACTTAAAGCTAAGGTTGCGCAACAACAATTTAGGATCGTAGTCTTGGGAGGCAATAAAACGCTTCGACACGTTTTTGTCGATAAATTCGATGGCATCGGGATCCGGGTCGATCAACAACCATTTTATCCGTTTTAACTTGTCAAATTGCTTTTCCTGATACTCCAACAGGTTTTGAAGTATCAGGTAATCCCTGTAATCCGTATGACTCCTGTTTTCGTTAAAGAACCTGATATGCCGCTTTACGTTTTCTAAGTAGGCGGTTGGATTTTCGTTGGATGGATAATTTTGCGAATTACGGCCCGCTTCTCCGATGGCCCGCAGTTGCCGGGCTATTTCGAAAATCAGGTCTTGGAAGCTTTTGATGTACTCGGGATACTTTTCAAGCAGGGCATCCAATTTTTCGTATTCTACCGGGTTGGCCATGGCCGTTTCTAGAATGTCGATCAGTTCGACAAAGACCAACAACCGCTTGCCCTGATAGTTCGACTTTCCTGAGCTTTTTCTGGACTGGATCAAAATTTCCCGGAGAATCTCATGATTCTCGGTAAGATCGCCCTGCACGATAAGCAACTGGGATTGTAGTTCTCCACGATCGGCACCCGGTTCGATCAATTTACCCCGCGTTTCGAGAAATTCGGCCGTAAGTAAGAAAGTTTCCGATAAGGTCTCCTCCGTCTGTGCCTTCGGGTTCGATCGGTACCAGAGCGTAGATAGGAGCAAATACCAGAGTCCACCTATCCCGATCAGCAGGGCATATTGATAGATTTCAAGCTCCTGGGCGGTATGGGCAAAACTTAGTACCAGTGCCAGCAGGCCAGAAAAACTGATCAAGGATGCCCGAAATCCATAAACGGCAAGAAAGGAAATGGCAAAAACCAAAATACCCAAAACAGGTAGTAGCAGCAGCGTCTCAAAATGCAGATAGCCTCCAATAAAACTGACCACCATAGCCAGCAACGCCGAAAACAGGATGCCGTATTTTTTGTGTCGGTAACTACCGCTGACATCACTGGGCGAGCTCCAAAAGGCGCCGAAACATAGGGCCAGTCCGATTTCAAAATGGCCAGACCAGATACCGAGCACTATGGGTACCGTAATCGAGATACCGATCAAAATGGCCTTCGCGAAAGAAGTGCCCTTTAGAAATTGGAGCAAGTCGTTAAAACTGGCGTAAAGTTTTTTGGTGAATGTTTCCAAAGGATACGTTTTCAGTCCTAAAGATACGAGAGGTAAAAAGAATATGGTATACTCAAATCAGATATACATATTGTGCACTTCAACTCGGCCCATATCTTTATCCACAATCAAAATAAAAAGTGAATAATTACCCAAAAAGTATCGGCCAATGGGCTTAGCACAACGCTTTACCACAAGGGCCCAAAACTTCACTGCCCCAAATAGACGTTTCATTCCCCAATTAAGTCGTTTCACTCGAAAAGTCCTGATTTTAAGGAGGACACTCCCCTATATTTGTTTCAGAAATCAAAACGAAGTTGAACCGCAAAAAAATAAAGATCATGAAAAACGCAAGCACAATTTTGGGTATCGCCTTAATGGGAACCTTATTAATGTCGTTTACCGGTTCGCCGGGTTGCAAAACCGATTGCGAGGTCTTAGCTATTGACGAAATAACCTATATCGAACCGACGGAAGAAGTCGAACTGGACTTCGATACGGCAAAGTACTTACCTGAAGGCTTTGACGCTTACCAAGGTATGGGTCCGAATCTGGAAGAAATCGCCTTCATCGAACCGACGGAAGATATCGACCTCGGTTTTGACACCGCCCGATATTTGCCCATTGGCTTTGATGCTTATAAAGGCATGGAAATCGATTTGAACGACATCGAATATATAGAGGAAGAAGTAGAACTGGACTTGAATGTACAGAGCTATCTTCCCGGTAACTTTAACGCCTCCGTCAAATAAGTCTTTATATATTGAACCTGATAGGCCTCCAGAAAATCCTTTGGGGGCCTTGTTGTTTATAGATAGGCCCTACGCATTTAGTCCAAACCGAAATTAACGTACATTTGAAACTGTTGTCAATAAAAAATTTTATATGGCCTTAAAACACGTCAAACAATCCGCAATCGTCAAGATCGCTGTTTTGATAGCCATTTTGGCATCCCTCCCGAAGACCATATTCCTCTACGATATGATCAGCCAGGGCAATCTCGGTTTTTCCGAGACATGGATGTTGGACCTGGTCTACCGTCTTGTTTTTTTCTTCTTGTTCTCTTGGGCCATTTTGGAACTCAATGCGAATATCGGGTATGCCAAATTCCACTTGACCACACGGGCCCGTTTGGCCGTTATGGTCCTGATCAATATTACCGTATTGTTCGTGGCGCTGGTGCTGTTCAAGTTTTTATACCCGATACTTATGGGGGTCAAGATGACGGAGCGTGACACCGGATTCTTGAACTTTACCTATGTCAACTTGCTGATCGCGCTATTTTTTATTGGAAGGATTTTACGTTTGCAGGCCGACAAACAGGCGAGCCGTATCGAAAACGAACTCCTTAAACAGCAGAGCCTGCAGAACGAGCTTATGGCACTGAAAAACCAAATCGACCCGCACTTTCTTTTTAACTCCCTCAATTCATTGACCTCCCTAATCCGTGATAATGACAGGGCCACGCAGTTCGTAAGAAAATTATCCCACATGTACCGCTATATCCTCCAGAGCGGTGAAAGTGATCTGGTGACCGTCAGGGAAGAACTGAAATTTACAGAAAGCTATACCCATTTGATACGTGCCCGTTACCGCGACCGTTTTAGCATCGATATCGATATAGCCGACAAGTATCTAGACCGCGAAATACCGCCGTTGGCCCTACAGCTACTGGTAGAAAACGCCGTAAAACATAACGAAATCTCGAGAACGAACCCTTTAAATGTCCATATCTATTCAAAAGGAGGTTCGATTCATGTAAAAAACCGGATACAACCGAGGACTATATTGAAGGAAAGTACGAAAAACGGACTGTTGAACTTGAAAAAACGCTATGTGCTCCTTCTAAAGCAAGAGCTTCAAGTACGTACCGAAAACAATATCTTTGCGGTCGAGCTACCCCTAAAAAAAATAGCATGAAAGTATTGATCGTAGAAGACGAGTTGGCGGCCAGTGAAAACTTAACCTATCTGCTTGATTCCATCGATAATAGTATTGAAGTTTTACAGGTCTTGGATTCGGTAAAAGCGTCGGTAGCTTTCTTATCCCAACCCCATGATGCCGAACTGGTGTTTATGGACATCCATTTGGCGGACGGTATTTCTTTCGAGATTTTTGAACGGACGAACATTGATATTCCCGTAATTTTCACCACCGCCTACAACCAATATTCGCTAAAGGCCTTCAAATTCAACAGTATCGATTACCTCTTGAAACCCATAGATAAAGATGAGCTTGCCGATGCCCTACAACAGTTTAAGGTACAGCACAAGGGAAAAAGAATCGATGATCATCAGATTAAGGGGCTACTCGATTTGGTGCAAACCCAACAAAAGTCTTATAAAACTACATTTTTGGTCAGCCACCGCGACCAGTTGATTCCCCTAAAAACCGAAACAATCGCCTATTTCAGGATCGATACGGGTATCGTAAAGGCCATTACAACCGACAACAAATTCTACCCTATCGAAAGTAAACTCGAAGATATCGATAAAGAATTGCACCCGAAGCTTTTCTTTAGGGTCAATCGACAGTTCATTGTATGCCGTGATGCCATTACCAAGATCAAACCCTACTTTAACGGAAAACTTATCGTGATCGTGCATCCCAGAACCGACGCCCGAATCGTGGTCAGCAAGGCCAAAGCCACCGAATTCAGGGAATGGATAGAATCGTAATCAAAAAAGGAAAGTAATGCCCTACCAGCTAAAATAGAAGTAGAACAACAGAAGAAAGACTGTGAAAGAGGAAAAAAAAAACCAAGCGGAGCACCAAAAAAAGTTGGAACAGAAATCCAACCAGGTCAAAAGTGGTAAGAAATACAGCGATATCCTAAGCCGCGTCATCCATGAGGGCGAGGAAATGTTCAAGATAAAGAACATGGCTATTTTTCTTAGTGCGGTAATTGCGGGGCTTGAAATAGGTTTCAGTTATATTCTCATTTGTACCCTCTACGATTTACTCATTGGTAGTTTAGAGGAAAGTACGGTATTCAAAGTTTTCGGAATTGTTTATCCTGTTGGGTTCATTTTGGTGATTTTGGGTAAATCGGCCTTGTATACCGAACAGACTTCCCTTTTGGCTTTGCCCGTTCTCAATGGGCAGCGTTCCATCCTAGAAATGTTGCGTATCTGGGGGTTGGTAATCTCGGGAAACCTTATCGGCGGAATCGTTTTCACTTTGCTTATCGGCACTATTGCGCCCCACCTCGGTCTGTTTACGGCCGATACGATAGCAAGTGTCGGTCAACATGTTCTTGATTACGACGCTTGGCTGCTGTTTCTTAGTGCGGTTATGGCCGGGTGGTTAATGGGGTTGCTGACCTGGTTGCTGCAAAGCACAGAGAGCTCGCTCACGCGCATGGTAATTATTTTTATGATTACCGGGGTCATCGGTTTCATAGGGTTTCATCACAGTATCGTCGGTAATATCGAGGCTTTCGCTGCGTATCTGTACGCGGATTCGGTTTCGGTCTGGGACTACCTTTGGTTTCTGATACTCGCCCTGGTCGGGAATGGGGTAGGCGGGGCAGTAGTAGTAGGACTTTTCAAATACCGCATCTTCGAATCGAACTATAAGGAAAAGGTTTAGGCCCATCCCAGTTATCGACACGGGCAATTTTAGTATCGAATCCATCAACACATAGCAGGGTAAATTTGTATTTTACCTGGCGAATTTTGAACAGCAGATACATGAAAACGAACATTGGAATTGCGGAAAAGAACCGAAAACAGGTTACCGAACTACTTTCAGGATTATTGGCAGACGAATTCCTATTGTATACCAAGACTTTGCGGGCCCATTGGAACTTAGAGGGACATGACTTTCACACCAAACACCTCTTTTTTGAGGAACACTATAACACCATAAAAAGATTTACGGACAGCGTTGCCGAGCGTATACGGAAAGTGGGACATTACGCACCGGCGACCATGGGCGAATTTTTGAACCTGACCCATCTCAGCGAAAAATATGAGGGCGGCCATACCAGCTTGGATTACATCGCCGCCCTGCTCGAGGACCACGATTCAATCATTCATTTTATCCGTGAAAACATCAGCCAGGTCGAGGAAGAGTATGAAGACGTTGGTACCGGGGATTTTTTGACCGGACTAATGCAAGAGCACGAAGAAATGGCCTGGATGCTGAGGGCCACTATCGCCAAAGATTAATTAAAAATGGCAAATAAACTGAGTCCCTTGTCGGTATGGGCATTAGCGGCCGGCGGTATGGTCGGAGGGGGAATCTATACCGTGCTGGGTGTGGTAATCGCCGTATCGGCCCAATGGACATGGCTTGCATTCCTGATTATAGGGATTCTAGCCCTTACCGCATCCTACAGTTATGTTTTTCTTTCCAACAAATTCGACGATAGCGGCGGTGTGTTTGCCTTTTTAAAGGAAATGGATGATGACGCGATAGCAGGTAATCTGGCCTGGCTGCTTATCTTGGGGTACGTTTTTACCATTTCGGTCTATGCATTTGCCTTTGGTCACTATGTTTCTTTCGCTTTTCAGGGAGGGGCAATCGTCATCCGCTTGCTGGCAGCTGCCATTATCGCCGGTTTAATTTTACTCAACCTGGCCGGAGTCGGTAAGCTGACCAAAGTTGAAATCACCATAGTAGGGGTAAACTTGAGCGTGCTGTTGGCCTTGGGTATCTATGGACTTACCCGATGGGACAACGTGCAACTGGTGGCCGGTATCGAACCGCGGCCCATGTGGTCTGCGCTGGTCGGTGGTGGTGCCATTTTTATGGGCTACGAAGGCTTTCAATTGTTAAGCTATGAGTATGACCGTATCAAAGATCCCAAGAAAAATTTCATGCCGGTGATGTTGAGTGCAGTGGCATTTGTGGTAGTGCTCTACGTCATTGTTGCCTTAGGAGCGACCTTTATTGGAGGCGCCGCCTCGCTGGTAGATTTTAAGGCGATTGCACTTTCGATTACCGCACAAAAGGCGTTCGGCAACACTGGAGTGGTCATTATGGCGATTGCGGCGGGCTTTGCCACGGCCGCGGCCATTAATTCCACCTTATTTTCCACGGCCAATCTGGCAAAAAGCATCGCCGAGGCAAATGAACTGCCCAAATGGTTCAAGCACACCAATTCGAAGGGGATACCCGATAGGGCCATTATTTTATTGGGTTCGCTGGCAGGAGTGATGGCCGTGGCAGGGTCACTTACCGCGTTGGTCGAGGCGGGAAGTTTGATATTTATTGTTACGTTCGGAACGGTAAATTGGTTATGCTATAGGGAAAGTAACCAAAATAAATGGATTCCTGCAATAGGCGTAGCCATAGCCGCATTAACCGCTCTTACCCTTTTGTTCCGTGTGGCTATAACCAAACCAGTGGCCTTTGGTGGATTGATTTTCATTGTGCTATTGGTTACTCTCGGAAGACCCATGCTGCTACGGCACAACCAAAATCTTAAAAATGGCAAACAAAATGGGTAGAAGAAAGCTCGTATTTCTCATGGCTTTGATGGTTGTATTAGCAAACTGCACTCCCAAAGAAAAACGTCCGGCGCGGTTCAGGGTGGGACAGTTCTTGTACTCTACGCAAAAGGCCACTGTTGCCCTTTATGAAAACAATCAGGAAAAATTTTCGTTGAAGCTGAAGTACGGTACACTTTCGGACTATCGAAATATCCCCGCAAACACCTACTTCATAAAGGTCTGGGCCGATGGGAAACTGCTGTTGGAAAAAAAAATAGGATTGGGACGTAACGGTCAGTATACTTTCTTGCTAACCGGTATTCCCGAAAAAAATCAGCCTGTAAACAAAGAGAGTATATTGACCACATTAAAAGCCATTGCCCAAGGCTCCGAAGCTCTTACGGCCAACGACTTTCTGCCCCAATTGATCGTACAGAACGATTTCTTCGTAAAAGAGAAAGGTAAGGGCAATATTCGTTTTTCACAGCTTACGCCAGGTGCCATACCCTTATCTTTAGGGTTGCGGCAAAAAGGTACCGAAACAGAAATCGGCTCTCATGGATATCCGCAAAGTAGCGATACTAAAGCTGTAAGCACTGGGCCTTATGAGGTACGACTTCATCTTGAAGGAAGTCCGCAAACCACTTCTTTGGGACCAATAAAAATCAAGGAAGGTTTTCTTTACTCGTTGTACCTAATTCCCAATTCCGATCGCTACCTTACCTACCCGAAAATAGTAATAGGGGAAACGAAAAAATAAAGATTCTCAAGAGGATTTCCTCACCCGCTATAATAAGGCTTTTGCCTTTTCCACTACATTCTCCACACTAAAACCGTATTCCTTCATAAGCTCGCCCCCCGGTGCGGACTCCCCGAATTTATCAATGCCGATAACAGCGCCATCATCGGTGACATATCGATGCCATCCTAGGGAAGAACCGGCTTCGACGGCAAGTCTCTTTCGAACGGATGGGGAAAGTACCTTTTCTTTGTAGGCCGCATCCTGCTTTTCGAACAGTTCCCATGAAGGCATGCTCACCACTCGGGCGTTGATGTTTTCTTCCTTCAATTTTTCCTGGGCGGCCAAGATCAACTGCACTTCCGATCCGGTGGCGATAAGGATGATATCGGGCTTTCCGTCCGTATCCGAAAGGATATAGGCCCCTTTTTCGAGATTATCGGCGGTACCGTATTTCTCCTGGTCGATAATAGGCAGACCCTGCCGGGTCAGTATGATAGCTACAGGTCCGTCGCGATGCTCCAAAGCAGCGCGCCAAGCATGGGCGGTCTCGTTGGCATCCGCAGGCCGTATGGTCGTCATGTTGGGTACGGATCGAAGACCGACCAACTGTTCTACGGGCTGGTGGGTGGTACCATCTTCCCCCAGTCCAATGCTATCATGGGTAAATACGTAAATGGGCCGAATATTCATTATAGCGGCCAGCCGCATCGGGGGACGCATATAATCCGAAAATATAAGGAAAGTGGCGCCATATGGAATGAGATAATCGCTTAGGGCCATGCCGTTCAATATTGAACCCATAGCGTGTTCGCGAATACCGAAGTGAAAATTACGGCCTTCGGGATGGTTCGCGGAAAAAGATTCATAGGCATCTAAATTGGTGGAAGTAGATGGTGCCAAGTCCGCCGATCCTCCGACAAGATTGGGCAGATATTCCGCAATGGCGTTAAGGGTCTTGCCCGATGCCTTGCGGGTGGCCATTTTATCGCCGGTTTTGAATGTGGGCAGTTTATCTTTCCAGCCTTTGGGCAATTTTCCTTGCGTGACGGATTCGTATTCCTCGGCCAGTTCAGGATATTTTTTCTTGTACTCCTTAAAAAGATCGTTCCATTCCTCTTCTTTTTGCGCTCCCTTTTCACCTGCCTTTCGGTAAAAGTCCTTCACGGCGTCGGAAACCACAAAATCCTTATCCGGGTCAAAACCAAAATTTTCTTTGACCAAACGCACTTCGTCGGGACCCAACGGAGAACCATGTGCACCAGAGGTGTTCACCTTATTAGGACTTCCGTACCCAATCTCGGTGCGGACATGTATCAGGGAGGGCTTGTCCGTTTCTTTTTTGGCATTTTCTATAGCTTCCGACATCGCTTGCAGGTCATTGCCATCCGAAACGCCTTGTACATGCCATCCATAGGCCCTAAAACGTTCGCCTACATTTTCATCAAAGGCAAGGTCGGTATCCCCTTCGATGGTGATATGGTTGTCGTCATACAAATAGATCATATTGCCCAGCTTAAGATGGCCGGCTATGGAAGCGGCCTCGGAAGCTACGCCTTCCATAAGGTCGCCATCGCTGCAGATGGCGTAGATCTTATAATCAAAGATTTCGAAATCGGGCTTATTGAACCGGGCGGCCATATGCTTTTGGGCGATAGCAAAACCTACGCCATTGGCAAACCCCTGCCCTAGTGGGCCGGTGGTGACTTCTATACCTTTCGTAAGGCCCTGTTCCGGGTGGCCGGGGGTCTTGCTGTCCAGTTGCCGAAAATCCTTTAGATCGTCCATAGTCAAACCATAGCCGGTCAAGTAGAGAAAACTGTACTGTAGCATACAGGCATGGCCGGCAGAAAGAATAAAACGGTCCCTATTCGCCCAATTCGGGTTTTTGGCATTGTAATTCATCGCATCCGTCCAAAGCAAATGCCCCATGGGGGCGAGTGCCATTGGAGTTCCTGGGTGCCCGGAATCGGCTTTCTGAACGGCATCCGCAGAAAGAATGCGTACCGTATTAATGGCTTCTTGTTCTAGAGTATCAGGTTTGCTATCCATATCTTTTATTTTGCGACAATATATTGAATTATACGATAATTGTTTGACTTATCACATCAAAATGTGAGTTCATAAGTTAAAACCGAACCCCCCTGATTGCTATCTTTGAAAAAGGAACCAAACCTTCCTCATGAAAAATACAATATCTGCCCGGGTAGCCGATTTTCTTAAAAATTATCCGCCGTTCAACGAAATGGCCCTAAAAGATTTGGAGTCTTTATCGCAAGAGGTTTCCATCCTCTATAAGACTAAGGAAAGCCTCATTTTCGAGGAAGAGGAACAGCCCCATTCCCAATTTTATGTAGTACATAAAGGGGCCGTCGTACTGCGTAAAAAATCTAAGAACGATATCGTCGACCTTTGTGACGAAGGCGATATCTTCGGACTGCGGCCCTTGATGGCCAATGAAAACTACCAACTGGAGGCAAAGGCCTATGAAGAAAGTATTCTGTATGCCATTCCTATAAGCAATTTTAAGCCCTATACCCAAAAGTACGACTCGGTCGCCAGTTTTTTGATCGAGAGCTTTGCCTCGAATACCAGAAACCCCTACTCCACTAGCTATAAAGGCAAATTGTTCGGTGATACCACGGCTGCGAGACCGCCGACCGATAAAGGCCTGCTGGATCTGCAACATGTCCATTATTCCAAAAAACTCATCACCAGTCCCGAAAACGCCACCATCAAAAGCATAGCCCTTATGATGACAAAAAAAAAGGTGGGCGCACTATTAATTGTAAAGGATAGACTGCCCGTCGGTATAATTACCGATAAGGACATCCGGAATAAAATCGCCACGGGGGCCTATCCTATTACCGCAAAGGCCAAGGATATCATGAACGCACCGGTGATTACCTATCCCCGGAAAATGACCATCGCCCAGGCACAGATGGCCATGATGAAAAACGGTATCAGCCATCTGTGTCTTACTGAAGATGGCACGCCTAATACCCAGGCCGTGGGTATGTTATCGAAACACGATGTAATGCTAGAACTCGGCAACAACCCGGCCGTACTTATGAAAGCTATTCAGAGGGCGAACAAATTTAAGGGTATCAAAACCATTCGTCGCAGTGTAACGGGACTATTAAAGGGCTATTTGGATCAGAATATCCCCCTAACCCTTACGTCGAAGATAATTTCGGAACTCAATCACGCTTGCATCCAACGAACCATAGAAATTGCACTGAAGGAAATCGACGAACCGCCTCCGGTCAAATTTGTCTGGATGGCCCTCGGGAGCCAGGGCCGCAGTGAACAACTTTTGCACACTGACCAGGACAATGCCCTTTTATTCGAAAATGTTTCCGAAAGTAAACTGCCACTCACTAGGGAGTATTTCTTGAAACTTTCAAAAGCGGTCAACAGGGGATTAAAGATTATTGGATATGAGTATTGTCCCGCAGAAATGATGGCCTCGAACCCCGAATGGTGTTTGTCCCTTTCGGAATGGAAAGACCGCGTTTCGTATTGGATAACCAATCCCGGTAAGGATGAAGTGCTGTTGTCGGCCATATTTTTTGACTACAGCCTTTCTTTTGGGGATGCTGCCTTGGTCGAAGAACTGACCGCCCATATTTTTCAAGAAACGGAAAAGTATCCGATATTCTTTACCCATTTGGCAAGCGGTGCGCTGCAAAATCCTTCTCCCACCGGATTTTTCAGAAACTTTTTAGTCGAGGAAGACGGGGCCCACAAAGATTTTTTCGACGTCAAGAGACGGGCCCTGATGCCTTTGATCGATGCGGCCCGCGTATTGACCCTTTCGCACCAGGTCAAATCGATTAACAATACGGCACAGCGTTTTGAACGCTTGGCGGAACTTGAACCCAATAACGAAGCCTTGTTTCTGGCCTGTTCCTATGCGACCAAGGCTCTGCTGAAATTCCGTACCAAGCAGGGATTGTTACATAACGATTCCGGTAGGTTTATCGCCTTGGACACCTTGACCAAAGAAGAAAAAATAAAGCTAAAGCGTACCTTCAAGACCATCAAGGAGTTGCAAGAGCTGATCAAAATTAGGTTTAAGGTGTCTAATATATTAGGATGACCCGTATTTTTAAAACCCTGTTCAGAAAAGAAAAGAGGCACTACCCCGATTTCTGGACCGACTATGAAGCGACGTTTGAAAATCAGCGGCCTGACGCTTTGAACGACATCCGTTTTGTGATACTTGACACGGAAACCACAGGATTTGACCTTGAAAAAGACCGGATTCTTTCGCTAGGTGCCCTATCCCTAAAAAATGATACAATAGCGGTCAACCAGAGCTTCGAGGTATATTTATACCAGCATTTTTACCATGCCAAGAATATCGCCATCCACGGGATTCTGGAGGAAGAATACCAACTGCGGATTACAGAGTTGCAAGCCATTCAATTGTTTCTTGATTTTATAGGCAACTCCGTTCTGGTAGCCCACCATGCTGGTTTTGATAGAGCAATGATCGATCATGCGCTGAAGCGCCACGGAATGCCAAAACTGAAGAATACTTTTTTGGATACATCGGCCCTTTACAAACGTACCTTGATCCGATCTCCCCTGGTGAAAAATCAGGATCAATACTCATTGGACGAATTGGCCGAAAAATTCGATATCCCTACCCAAGATAGGCACACCGCCTTAGGCGATGCCTATATTACGGCGATCGCTTTTTTAAAAATCCTGGGGACATTGAAGGAGAAGGGAAATTTTTCTATAAAGCGGTTGTTGAAATAAGCTAGGTAATGTTGGCGATATAAAGTTGTTCTGGATGTGAGATCGAGCCTTTCGACTACGCACTGGACGAGCTAAAGTCGAGAACGTAACGATTTCTCCTGCCCACGAGTTTCCACTGCGCTCGACCAGACATTTCTAAGCTAAATAATCCAAAACATTCCTTTCGATCCGTTGCTGAATATCGGAAATATCCGCCTTGACAAAGGTTTCCCCAGTGATGTTTTCGTACAATTCGATATACCGATCGGATACCGTCTCTATAAAAGCATCTGACATTTCGGGCAAAGTCTGCCCTTCCAGGCCTTGAAACCCGTTTTTGATCAGCCACTGGCGTACGAATTCCTTACTAAGTTGTTTCTGCGCCTCTCCCCTGTCTTGCCTTTCTTGATAGCCATCGGCATAAAAATAACGGGAGGAGTCGGGAGTGTGAATCTCGTCGATTAAAACAATATCGCCCGTTTTGGTCTTACCGAATTCGTATTTGGTATCAACTAATATGAGTCCGCGTTCAGCGGCGATTTCTGTGCCCCTTTGGAACAGGGCCCGGGTATATTTTTCCAATACTTCGTATTCGTCTTTTGAAACCACCTGCCGTTTTAAAATATTCTCTTTGGAAATATCCTCATCGTGATCGCCTTTTTGTGCCTTGGTGGCGGGTGTGATGATCGGTTCGGGAAAAGAATCGTTTTCTCGCATCCCTTCGGGCATTTCCACTCCACAGAGCAGCCGCTTTCCCAATGAATATTCCCGCGCCGCATGACCGGACAGATATCCCCTAATCACCATTTCAACCTTGAAAGGTTCACAAGTATGGCCCACGGCAACGTTGGGATCGGGAGTGGCCATCAACCAGTTCGGTACGATATCTTCGGTGGCTGCCATCATTTTGGTGGCAATCTGGTTTAAGATTTGCCCTTTATAAGGAATTCCCTTCGGCATTACCACATCAAAAGCCGATAACCGATCCGTAGCCACCATGACCAACACGTCGTTGTCCAACGTATAGACCTCACGGACCTTACCCTTATAAACGCTTTTTTGACCGGGGAAATTGAAGTGGGTGGCGGTGATAGTATTTTTCATAACTTTTTTACCCTTGATGTTCGATTTTCTTGTACGCATCGATCACCTTTTTGACCAGTTTATGGCGAATGACATCTTTATCGTCCAAATAGACAATTTCGATACCTTGTACATTTTTGAGAATTAATAGGGCTTCTTTTAGTCCCGATATGGTTCTTCTTGGGAGGTCGATCTGTCCCGGGTCGCCCGTAACCAGGAATTTTGCACTTTTACCCATTCGGGTCAGGAACATTTTCATCTGGGCGTGGGTGGTGTTCTGGGCCTCATCTAGAATAACGAAGGCATTGTCGAGGGTGCGGCCCCGCATAAACGCAAGGGGTGCTATTTGAATGATTCCGGTATCAATGAGATTGGAGAGCTTTTCCGCGGGAATCATATCGCGAAGACCGTCGTATAGGGGTTGCATATAAGGGTCGAGCTTTTCCTTTAAGTCCCCCGGCAGGAAACCAAGGTTTTCGCCGGCCTCCACTGCGGGACGGGTCAGGATAATCCGTTTTACCTGCTTCTCTTTTAGGGCTTTGACTGCCAGTGCTACACCGGTATATGTTTTCCCCGTTCCCGCAGGTCCGATAGCGAAGACCATATCGTTTTTTTTGGCCGCATCGACCAATTTACGCTGGTTGACGGTCTGTGCTTTGATCAATCGGCCGTGGACGCCGTGCACCAAAGTTTCCCCGCTATTCTCAGAAGCCTCATAATCGGAAGCTTCGTTGCTGGTCAGCACCCGTTCGATCATATTCTCGTCCAATTTATTGTATTGGGCAAAATGGGCGGTAAGCATATCGAACCGGCGATCGAACTCCTCTAAACGTTCTTCGTCACCATACACCTTAATCTTGTTTCCCCGGGCGACTATCTTGAGTTTCGGAAAATACTTTTTCAGTAAATCAATATTTTGGTTCTGCTGCCCAAAAAATTCCCTGGGGCTTATCTCGGTAAGTTCTATGACGAGTTCGTTCAAAAAGTAGGAATTTTAAAATGAAAGCCTTGCAATAATAATTTCGCTTGGCTGTTTATTTGTTCTAATTTTGTGCTAGGAACTTGTCCTGGGTTTTTCTTTTACCAGCAAATGTTACATTTTGCAACCTAATATCCTCTTTTTAAAATTACGTAGCTATGACTAGGCAATTAGAAAAGCGTTCCTTAGGGCACAAAAGCCAAAAATTCCTGCCTGCCGCCTGGCAGTTTCAGCTCCAAGCAAAAACCCATAACAAGTTCTACAAACTTAGTCAAAAAATCAGTTTGCATAACCAAAAACATATCAATGTTGTATGGCCATCATAACCCTGACAACGGATTTTGGACTCAAGGACCATTTCGTGGGTACGCTGAAAGGGACCGTTTATAAAGAGCTAGCCGATGCTAAAATTGTCGATATTTCCCATAATATCGCTCCGTTCAACATTCAGGAGTGCGCCTACATCCTTGAAAATTCCTATAAAAGTTTTCCCGAAGGCAGCATACACATCGTCGGCGTCGATGCTGAACCGACCATCGAAAACCAGCATATTGGCGTACTCGTCGATGGGCATTATTTTATAACGGCCAACAACGGGGTAATAGGTTTGATCATCTCTGAGAAAAAGCCCGAAAAGGTGGTCGAAATCAATATTCCAAATCCCGACCATGGATCCTTTCCCGTAATGGACGTGTTTGTGAAGGTCGCCTGCCATCTCGCCCGCGGGGGCACGCTTGAAGTGGTCGGAAAACCTTTCAATGCCTTAAAAGAACTTCGCGAATTTAAACCGAGCGTTACCGATAACGACAAGAAGATTATCGGCAGCGTCATCTACATCGATAATTACGGGAACGTCGTTACCAACATCCATAAAAATTTTTTCGAGGCCTACCGCAAAGGAAGGGATTTCGAGATCACTGCCCGAACTACCAAAATAAACCGCATCTATAACAAGTATAGTGACATCGTCAATTTTACTCTGGCAAAAGGTCAACGGAAGGGTCCAGGCGATTTTCTGGCCCTTTTCAACTCCGCCAACTATATCGAACTGGCCATCTACAAAAGTGACCTGAATACCGTGGGCGGCGCCTCTACGCTATTGGGACTGGATTATCGTGACACCGTAACGGTCACGTTTATCTAAGGTTCGGATTTAAAATTCCTTCATTTTAGTTGGACACAATCTTTTCCGGGTTCACTTTCAACGTTCCCAGATACTCTACCAAGTCCACCAAATCATCTTTTGACATGACTCGGGCCAAGCCTTCCGTCATCAAGGATGTGTCCATAGCCTCTACGTTTTCGATATCGGCCAGTGGGATTTCCTTTTGGGTACCCCCCATCATTTTTATGGTAAGGTTATCTTCGGTACGGCTCAAGATATAGCCGGTGGCAGCGCTTCCATCCTTCATCTTCACATTATATCCCTCGTACCCAAAATTGATGCCCGCACTGGGATATATGATACTGGAATACAAAAACTGCTTTGAAAGCTTATTACCGATATCGGACAAAGCCGGGCCAAATTCTACGCCGTTCTGGCCTGCAACATGGCACGCACTGCAATAGGTGGAATAAATTTTCTTACCTTGGGCGGCATCCCCACTAAGTTGCACCAAAGAATCGATATTCAAATCTTGGCCCGTGGAACCGGCAAGGAATTGGGGAGCGTTCGTTCTGATTTCTTCGTTCCAGCTGTTCATAAGTTTTAGAACGGCGGCCGTTTTGTATTCCTGCGGTAATTTCCCGTCTTTCAATAAGGCATATAACTCTTGTTGCCCTTTTCCGGTATTGCCCAAAGCTTCAACAGCTCTCTGAGTCAGTGGAAAAGGCAGCGATCCGGACTGGATATTTTTGGAAAGCAAGGCGATGGCCGCGGGATCAGAAATGCCGTTCATGACACCTAAAATTTCCATTTTGTCCGATTCGGGTGCCTCAGATTGCAGGTAGGTATCGATGAGACTGCCACCGCCAAAATCAAAAAGTGTCGCGGCCGTTTCTTTCCTCAAGGCTATGTCGGTGCCGTTCACTACCACATCGAACAAAGCTTCGTTCTGGTCTTTAAAATTCAACTTTTTGATGGCCATCAGCCATTCTGGTGTACCTTTTATCGTGGGAAGTACATTTTTGATCAACCGAATATGACGTGGTGATTCTTTGAGGAATTCCCCATCAATCTGACCGACCGCATAGGCCTTTATTTGGTGGCTCAGAGGATGATCTAAATTCAAAAAGGAAAGTAGGGTTTCGTTTTTATGGGGATTTTCCTTGAAATTAAAGGCCCGAAAATAGGAAGGCAATTCTTTTGCGGAAACGTCCTCGTTGCGCACCATTTCTGCCAGCAGCGGTAAGGATGCCGAGGCCCGGCTACGCCATACGATATCCTTTCCGTTTTCATCCATCCATCTGTCGCCGACCTTGTTTTTCCAAGCGGCAAAATACGTATCAGGATACTGATCGGAACCAATTCCCAAGGCCTCGAGGTACCATCGGTCCCCGGCTTTATACTCTTCGGCCAGCGTGGCCCACAGTTCCGCCGCTTTTGGGGTGCCCAAATGGGAAAGCGCAATGGCCGCCTCCCGACGAACTTGTGGGGATTCGTCATTTACGATTTTTTCCACATAACCTTCCAGATTATCCTGGGCCAGATAACGGGCCATCCGAATACCTTGTACCCGGTACTTCGCATCTTCGTCGGCCAAAGCGGATTCGATATACTCGCTGGACTTCGAAGGAATCTTGGCACCTAGCCAGAGAGCCCTTGCTTTGGCGGTACCCCCTTCAGCCATCAACTTCTTTAGAAAAGGTTCTGCCTTCTTGCCCATAGCGTGCAGGCTATGCCATGACTGGTAGAAAACGTCCATATTATCGGAGAGCAATCCCTTAGCCGCGCCCTCGCCTGTAGAAAAGTCGAAATCGGTAGGCGTATACTCCTTTTCCTTCGATAAACGGTAGATGCGGCCCCTATCGATATCCTCCGCTTTGTGGCCGCCTACGCCACCATCGTACCAATCGGAAATGAAAATGGAACCATCGGGAGCGACTGTTACGTCATCGGGCCTGAACCAATCGTCTTCGCTCTTTACCAGATTCTCGATTTTTGCGCCATAGCCCGCACCCTCTTGATTTATAATATAACTACGAACCACATTATGGCCCGGTTCGGCATGGATCAACTGGTTGCGGTATTTTTTTGGTAACAAATCATCCTCATACACCAAGATTCCGCAGGGCGAACCTGAACCGGTCTGCAAAAGGTTGGGCACCGTACCGGGATCGTTCAGGTGCCAGTGCCGTTTGGGTATCTCATCGCTCCAACCCGTTCTTCGCTCCTGCCAGCTTTGGCGTGTTAACAGGTCTTTGTAGCCGTAATTGCCGTATTCCATCACAAAATTTATTCGGGTGCCGCGATTGCCGTCATCGTCGTTATCGGATTGCCAGAGTCCGCCGTAAGAATCCACGGCCAGTTCATAGGGATTTCTGAAATTATTGCCCAAAACCTCCACATTCGACCCGTTCTCTTCCATCCTGAAGGCCATACCTTCTTGATAGTGGGTACCTTCGGCATCGACTTTATTGCCGTAAATATCGACGACCGGGTTTCCATCCTTGTCCAGTAAACGCTCTCCCTGATTGCCCTGATTGAAGTAGAGCCGGCCATCGGGTCCGAACACAAAGGCATGTACTCCATGGTCATGGTCCACCCCTTTTATTCCGGAAAATAGCACCTCTTTAGAATCGGGAACATCGTCGCCGTCTTCGTCGGTAAATACCAGCACATTAGGACTATCGGAAACGATGACCTTATTGCCCAAGACGACAATACCCAAAGCGGCATTGATATCCTGGCCTTGATAGAAAACCTTTTGAGAATCGGCCTTGCCATCGCCATCGGTATCCTCTAAAATAAGAATTCGGTCTCCTTTATTGTCATAGTTTATTTTGGGGTTGGCAAAGGACCGGTAATTGGTGCCTTCGCATATCCAGATTCTTCCCTTGGCATCTATGGCCATATTCGTCGGATTGGCCAACATGGGTTCGGAGGCAAAAAGTCCCAGTTCAAGGCCATCGGCAACTTCCATGGAGGCTAAGGCGTTTTCTGGTTTTCTTTTCTCTGGTTCCGAAAGGGAAGCGTAGTCGATTGCGGGCGCCGTATTTTCTTTGCAGGAATTAAAAAGGCCGAGTGAAAATAATAAGATAAGCGCAACGTACTTGTGAATTCTACACATATTCTTTTGAGTTGAATGACAAGTTATTTTCTGTAAAATTAATCAAAATACAAGCTGCATAACCCGCAAAAATCAACGTTTCCGCAGAGCATTGCTAGGCCAAGGCGATCGGGAAGCCTATAGAGAGGGCTACTTCGCCACGTTTACCGCCCGGGTCTCCCGGATGACGGTTACTTTTACCTGCCCGGGATAGGTCATATCGGTCTGAATCTTTTGTGATATCTCGAAAGAAAGGGCGGCGGCCTTTTCGTCACTGACTTTTTCGCTTTCGACGATGACCCTAAGTTCACGTCCGGCCTGGATGGCGTAGGCTTTTTGCACGCCGCCGAAACCGAAGGCGATATCTTCAAGATCCTTGAGCCGTTGGATGTATGAATCCAGCACCTGCCGACGTGCGCCGGGCCGTGCACCGCTGATTGCGTCGCAGACCTGAACGATTGGCGATATTAAGGTCTTCATTTCTATCTCGTCGTGGTGGGCGCCGATGGCATTGCAGACCTCGGGTTTCTCCCCGTACTTTTCGGCCCACTGCATACCCAAAATGGCATGTGGAGTTTCGATTTCGGCCTCGGTATTCGGTACTTTGCCGATATCGTGCAGGAGTCCCGCACGTTTGGCCAGTTTGGGGTTCAATCCCAATTCTGCGGCCATTACACCACACAGTTTGGCGACCTCCCGGGAATGCTGCAAGAGGTTTTGGCCGTAGGAGGACCGGTATTTCATGCGGCCCACCGCCCGTACCAACTCGCCATGCAGGCCGTGGATGCCCAGGTCGATAACCGCCCGTTTGCCCACCTCGGCGATTTCCTGTTCGATCTGTTTTTCGGTCTTTTTGACGATTTCCTCGATGCGGGCCGGATGTATCCGACCATCTGTCACCAACTTGTGTAGGGATAGACGGGCTATTTCCCTTCGGACGGAATCGAAACAGGATAGAATAATGGCATCCGGCGTATCGTCGACGATTATCTCGACACCGGTTGCGGATTCCAATGCCCTGATATTCCTGCCTTCCCTTCCTATAATGCGACCTTTCACATCATCGGATTCAAGATTGAAGACGGAGACACAGTTCTCCACGGCCTCTTCGGTACCGATGCGCTGTATGGTATTGATCACGATTTTTTTGGCTTCTTGCTGCGCGGTCATCTTCGCGTCTTCGAGTGTACTCTGTATGTAGGCCATGGCATCGGTCTTCGCGGTTTCCTTTAGCGATTCCAAAAGTTCACCTTTGGCCTCGTCGGCGGAAAGGCCCGAGATGACCTCTAACTGCTGCACTTGATTTTTATGCAGCTTGTCGAGTTCGGCCTGTTTTTTTTCAAGGATTTCCTCCCGATGGGCCATTTCCTGCAACTTCGCTTCCAGCTGTTCGTTTTGCTTTTTGCTTTTGGCCAGTTCGCTGCTAATCTGTGATTCCTTGTCCCGTGTACGTTTCAGGGAATCGTTGATTTTTTTGTCCTTGCCGACGATTACTTTTTCGTGCTCCGCCTTCAGCTCCAAAAACTTTTCCTTGGCTTGAAAGATTTTGTCCTTTTTGATACTTTCCCCTTCAGTGTGGGCATTTTTTAAAATTGTCTCGGCTTCCTTTTTGGCGTTTGCCGTGGTTTTTGTCGCCTTTCCCTTTTCCATAAACTTAGCGATCACAAATCCGATCGCGAGGCCGATGATACCAATTATTATGAGTGTTGCAATATCCATATATTTAGTGTTGATTGAATAAAAAAAGCCCACACTGGTGAAGTTTTGTACAAACTCCTATAAACAGGTTTAGGGCTAACAGACTGATCAAGGATCCCTATACAAGTAGGGCTTGCTTTTACAGCCTAAACTCACCCTTTTCAAAAGAATTGATGTTGAGTTCGTCAAAAGGTAATACCAATGTGGGCAGTAACTAATGCTATTTATAAGAACGTATGTATACCACCCGTAATGGGTGCTTTTTATCTATCACCAAGCTTGGTGGTTACCAATTGGTCCAACGCCTGAAGGCGCTGCTTCGCTTCTTGGGAACCTTCGGATTGATCGATGCCGCGCTGCTCAATTTTAGAGGCAAACTGTAGGGCGCACATTGCCAATACATCTTGCTTGTCCCGCACGGCATAGCTCTGTTCGAACTTTTTTGCCAACTGCTCGATATTCTTCGCCGCTTTCCGTAGCCCTTCCTCTTGGCTCGGGTCTATAGTTAGGGGATATACCCTATCGGCGATCGAAAGTTTTATCTTGAGCTTTTCCGACATCCTTTAAATCCACTATTTCTTACATTATTCGGCGAGCTGGGCGATACAATGGTCCAGATCCCTGATTAACGTATTTATTTTAAGCTTAGCTTCTGTTTTATCCGTATTACTGCCAAGCATCGTATTTGCCAATTTCAGCGAATTGTAGCGCTCTTCCCAGATCGAGACGGAATTCGAAACCTCGACCTTATCCTTCTTCAGATCTTCAAGCTCATTCTCCAATTTATCATTGGACTGCTGCAACAGTTCCATCCTGTGCAACAACTTGCTGATTTTGTTCTCCAAAGAATCGACTACTTTGACCAATTCGCTCATACCAACAAACGCCATGCATTTTACACAAAGTTAACACACCCGACCCTACTTAGCAATTCTTTTTTCGAATAATCTCGCAATCCTTTGGATGGCCCCATACTTTTATGTTCATAAAATCGTTGGTTACAAAGGATGTTGACCTATTTTGCTACCGGATTTTGTAGGAATTAAAACCGTTTAGCTAATTTCGCAAACCAAATCGTTTACTAACTATGATTTTTGATTTTAGTCTTGTATCCAAGGCGACTATGTTGAGGAATTTTTTTCTGGTGCTGACCCTCACCTTTTCTACTGCCCTTCTGGGGCAGGCACTTTATCCGCAAAATACCTTTCGCCCCCCGTTGGACATACCCCTTATATTGGCGGGTGATTTTGGCGAATTACGTTCCAACCACTTCCATTCCGGCATCGATATCAAGACCCAAAAACGGGAAGGCCTGCCCGTATACGCTATTGCGGACGGAACCGTCACCCGTATCAAAATTTCGCATTGGGGTTATGGCAAGGCGCTGTATGTAGCCCATCCCAACGGCTACACCTCCGTTTATGGCCATCTTCAAAAATACGGTCCGGAGATAGAGGAATACATCAAAAAAGTACAGTACCAAAAACAATCATACGAGGTACAGGATTTTCCCGACTACGGGGAAATCAAGGTAAAAAAAGGCCAGATTATCGCTTATAGCGGCAATACTGGCGGTTCTTCAGGTCCGCATCTGCATTTTGAGATACGCAGTAGCATCTCTGAGAAACCGACCAATCCGCTTTTATACGGCTTCGACGTTCGCGATGCCACGAATCCCACCCTGTTGAAACTTTTCGCCTATCCCCTATCGGAAAATGCCCAGGTGAACGAGAGCGCCAACCGCGTGCAACTGGATTTTAAAAGGCAGGAGGACGGAAGCTTTTTGGCCGAAAAAATCCATGCCGTCGGCACCATCGGCCTGGGTTTTATGGGATACGACCGTCAAGACCTAGCGGCCAACCGCAATGGGGTCTATTCGGTACAGCAGACTGTGAACGGCAAAATCTACACGGAATACGATTTCGAGACTTTTTCTTTCGGCGAGACCCGGTACATCAACACTTTGATCGACTATGATTATTATGGTCGGTATCTCCAACGCATACAAAAGCTTTTTAAGGGACCCGGCAACCGATTGGATATATACAATACGTTGGAGAACGACGGTAAAATCGATGTCAGGGAAGGATTGAGTTATAAGGTCGAACTCTTGATCAAGGACATCAACGGCAACCAAGTTAAGGCCATTATACCTATCGAAGGTAAAAAAGAACCTCTCCTGATAGAAAGGGACGCAGACAAAACCGATGACTACGTGGTAGCCAAAAAGGCCAATAATTATGACCTTGGAGCGGCCAAGGTATATTTTCCTGCCAATACTTTCTACGACAATTTTTATATCGATCTCAGAAAGGACGACGACACGGTGATGATACACAACAACCGCGTCGCCGCCCAACGCAACTTCACCATTACCTTTGATGTTTCAAAGTATTCAAAGGCAGAAAGGCAACAGATGTTCATTGCGCGCCTAGACAGTAGATTGCGCCCGCAATACTTATCGACATACAAAAGGGGAAATACTTTTACGGCGCGCACCAGGAACCTCGGCACTTACACTTTGGCCAAAGATACCGTGGCGCCTAGAATACATCCCAAAAACTTTAAAGATAAGCAGCATCTGAACAACTATCATTACCTTACCGCCTCTATTTCGGACGACCTCAGCGGCATCGATACCTATTCCGCAACCTTGAACGGCGAGTGGATACTGATGGAATACGAACCAAAGACCAACACCCTGACTTATAATTTCGATGATATCCTCTTGGATAAAAAGGAATGCCACCTTAATTTGACGGTTACCGATAATGTGGGGAATTCTACTACCTTTACCAGTACTTTCTATCGAAAGTGAAGTTAAAATTTTGCTCCCAAAATTCTAAATTCCAAAAACAGTTTACAACGAAAGGTGTTATCCCATGAAGCGAATCTTTTTCTCCTTTTCTCTTTTAATCGCATTTGTTGCGACCGCACAAAAGAACATTTACGAAAGCCGAAAGTTCGATGACCTGACCGAAGAGCACGATGTATTGGCCATTATCCCCTTTCTTACCCATTTAGACCTGGATAGTAAAGTTTCTAAAAAGGAACTTCACCTCCGGGAAGAAAAGGAAGGCTATGCAGTACAAAATGCCCTGGAAACCTATTTTTCGCAGCGGAGAAAAAAGAAGAAATTTTCGGTGGAATTCCAAAATATCAAGAACACCAATGCCCTATTGGCCCAAAACAACATCGACTACGACAACATCGATATCCATACGGTCAAGGAACTGAGTGAAATTCTTGGTGTGGATGGCATAATAAGCGGCAATCTGGATCTGAACGTGCTGCTTTCCGATGGAGTGGATACGAAATTCAACTTTATGGATTATATTCTGGGAGATGCCGATTACGGACGTATAGGCGTCAAAATAAGCGACGGGAAAACGGGAAAGCTTCTCTGGAAATACGAAAAGGAAATCAACAAAAAATCCGGCAAGAACACTGACGACCTCATAGACCGGATGATGAAACTTGCCGCCCGAAAGTTTCCTTACGACCGGGAAAAGCGGAGGGACAGAAAGAAGTAGTTCTGAGCGATGTTCGATGTTCGGTTTAATCTAATCCATGAACCCCTTCAACACCCCCACTACATAATCTAATTCCTCCTTGGTATTGTATTTCGAAAATGAAAACCGCAACGAGGGCTTTTTCAGGTCCGCTTCAGAAAGGATTTCGTTAAGTACGTGCGAGCCCGCATCGCTTCCCGACTGGCAGGCACTTCCTTTGGAACAGGCGATACCCTTGATATCCAAATGGAAAAGAAGCATCAGCGCCTTTTGCGGATCGATGGGCAGGCAGACGTTGACCAGCGTGTAGGTGCTTTTGTCCAAATCCCCGGAATGGCCGTTAAATGAGGCGGAGGGAATTTCCTGCTTTATTCTATCAATGAAATATTTTTTTAATCCGGAAACGTAGGCGGTTTCTTCCTCAAGATGCTCGTATGCGGCGATGAAAGCGGCTTCCAAACCGACGATGTTATGGAAGGATTCCGTACCGGCCCTTAATCCACGTTCTTGCGAACCGCCCAAAATTACGGGCTTCAATCCCGCATTCTTACGGATATACGCAAAGCCTACCCCTTTCGGGCCGTGGAACTTATGGGCGGCCGCGGTCATAAAATCCACCGGAGTCGCCTTTACGTCCCATAGGAAATGGCCGATGGATTGTACCGTATCGGAATGGAATAGAGCGCTATTGTCACGGCAAAGGCGACATACCGCGTCAATATCGAGCCTATTGCCTATTTCATTGTTGACGTGCATAAGGCTGACCAATTTCAGGGCCCCATCCTGTTTCAGCAATTCCTCCAAATGGAAAAGGTCTGGATCACCGAATTTATCCAGGTCAACATATTTCACCTCGATCTCGAATTCCTCTTGCAGAGCTTCAACCGTATGCAGCACTGCATGGTGCTCGATTCTACTTGTGATGATGGTTTTCACCCCCAAATCTCGAACGGCGGAACGCAAAATCATATGATCGGCCTCCGTACCGCCAGAGGTAAAAATAATCTCCGATGGCTTTGCGTTAAGGTACTTGGCGACAGTCTTCCGGGCACACTCGATAGCAGTCTTGGCGGATCTGCCAAAACTGTGGGTGGAAGAAGGATTGCCATAAAAATGGGAGAGCGCATCCTGCATTTTGGCGATGACATCTTCCCTTACCCGCGTCGTAGCGGCATTATCCAAATATACTTTTTCCATCAATATTTACTTCTTCTCCTGTAATCCCACAAAATTACCGGATTTAAAAGACTGTCGGGAAATATGCCGACTTTTATTATACAGATTTTGGGCCATTCGTGGTAAATATTCTATAAGGTGACTGCGGGCGTTATTAAAATTCGGTCCGAAATGGTCTCCAATATAATCCATATAAATTCTAATTACAGACTTCCAAACAGTCTCGAAGGCTATTTTATGGGCTAATCCTTCTAAATTTACGCTTTATTTCCGTTAAATTTGGCGAATGAAAAAAATTCTATTTTTAGGTATTTTAATCGGATTAATTTCCTGTGATGATGGCGACCTCCAAATCGAACAGGTCGATTTTGATCAGGTGAACATTCAGTCCTGTCCGGGACTTGTCGACCCGACGCAAACTACTTTTTTCTTTAAAATTGATTCCGATGAGGCTCTGTTATTGAATCTGGCAGGCGGACTTATCCAAAATGAGACCTCCACGCCCGGAACGCTTCGAAGTACCATTCCGGAACCTTCAAACCTGATTTATCGTTTGTTTTCCGACAATGTCGGCCAAGATTATTTTTGCAATGCCATTCCGCCTTTGCAACCAACGGTCATCAACGAAAATTTGGCGACGGCGGGCGATATCGGCATCGATACCCGTGTGGACACCCTTACTGCCGATAACAAAAATTACGCGCATACCATTTCAATCAAAAACCTGTCCCTCACCAACGACAAAGGCGAACAGCTGACCGACTTATCGATCTTGGACTATGGCGATTTTATAACCCAGTCGAGAAACAGTGCCCGTTTAGAGGTGCCTTTTTCGAATTATGCCCCCATGGAACCCATGCTTTGTACGAGCGCCCCCATCGACAGTACATTGCGGCTATACAAAATCATAAATGACGAGTTTATCGCCTTGGATGTGCCCGACGAAGCCAATCTGTTCGACAATACGGCAACACCCGATACGGTTCCCCGTACGTTGGATCTAAAGGATAGGGAAATATTCAAGTATGTAGTATTTAACACCTTGGCCACCGATCTGGCCTGTGCCACTACGTACGGCGAAAATATCAAAAGCTGGCAACTCGTGTCCACTTCGGGGACCCTAAAAGTGGTAACCGTCGCTAGCATGCCCGAAGCCGATGGAAGCATAGCTTACACCCATACCATCACCTTGGAAAATATGGTGCTGACTTCAAAAGCAAGTGGAGCAGAAACCAGCAACGTAAACTTAGCGGCCATACCCGAGGTGGAGTTCGGCACCTATACCACGGTTCAGGAGTAAACTTAAAATATTCCGAAACCCAAGGCACCAAATTCCAATATCAATGGCAGAAACTTCGTTTTTTTTACAGGGCGCTAAACGTCGTTCACGTAGGTAACTTTCCTTGACAAGGGGTCAACCATTCTGAAAAATATAAACCTCCGTTGCCCCGAGTCCGTATTTTTGATACTCGGCATCGTAGTACTTGAGGTTTTCATAGCGGCGGAACAGGGTATATAGCTCTTCCCTCAGAACTCCTTCCCCTATCCCATGTATAAAGACCACTTTCTGAATGCGCTTTCGGAAAGCGAACTCCAATTGGCGTTGGGCGGTCTCGAGCTGAAGGTTTAGCATTTCGTAGTTTGACATGCCCTTGGTGGAATTCGTAAGTTGATGGATGTGCAGGTCCACTTCGAGTTTCGGGGCGTTGCGTTCTTTTGGGCGGCCGGTATTTTGTTTCCGTTTTTTGGGTTTTTCCTTATCGGCTTTCACCTGTGCCACTTCGTGATTACTGACCCTGATAACATCTTGTTTGGCTATCTTTACCAATTCTGAAGGCCCAAAATCCAGCAAAAATCCGTCCTCCGTCTCGACGGTGATTTTGTTGGCCGATACGTGTTTTACCCACCCGCCGAGTACATCATCGAGCGTTTCTACTTTGTCCCCGATTTGAAAAACTGACATAAAATTATTTTATATCCCCAAAAATAATGGTAATTTTCGTGAAAGAATTCTTAACGTAGTAGCATGCAGTGGGTCAACTTTGTATTGAAAGCCGAAGATTATATGCTTCCGTGCCTTACGAAAAAACTTTTGGGCTTTGATTGTCCCGGTTGCGGGTTGCAGCGTTCCGTGTCGTTTTTGCTACAAGGCGAATTTTTAGCCGCCTTTAAAATGTATCCGGCCATTTACGCCATTATTCCCTTATTTGGATTTTTACTGCTAGACCATTTTGTAAAGATAAGACGCAACAACGAGATAACGATTTTTTTAATGGTATCGAGTGTAGCCTTGATTCTGGGCAACTATATCTTGAAATTTATTTAAAAAACAACCTAATACCACCTTAGCATTATGGAACAACAAAAATTACCCAATGTTACCACGGCCATTGTTCTGGCCATCATATCCTATGTCTGCTGCTGTTTCAGCGCAGGAATTGGGGGAATAATACTCTCGGCAATTGCCCTCTTTTTAACTTTCAAGGATGAAAAACTGTACCGACAAAGGCCTGAGGACTATTCTAATTTTAGCCAGTTGAAAACCGCTAAAACCCTTGCCATTATAGGCCTGGTGCTAGGAGTACTTACCTTAATCTGGGTAATTTACTCCGTTATCCAAATAGGGGGATGGGAGGCCTATCAAGAGCAGATGCGGGAAGCTATGCAACAATACGGTATTGAAGAATAAGATAAGCCGATGACACAACAACCCCTACCCGGCGCGAGCAACGCGATGACCTTCGGTATATTGTCGATAGTCTTGACCCTCACCTGCTGCGGACCCTTCGGAGCCATTTTCAGTTTTCTCGGATTGGCGAATGCCAAAACGGCACAAAACATCTTTACCCAAAGCAAAGGGGAGTACACCGGTATCGAAAATGCAAAAACCGGCAAGATTCTTTCATACATCGGACTGGCCTTGGCGGGTATTTACCTGCTTTTGGGCATCATCTATTTCGGTGTCATCACCGCCATTGTCTTAACCGCTATCTCGGAAAACGGCGGTTTTTGATATAAAAAGGCAAATCGGTATTAAGAAATCCCCCGAAATTCGATTTGGGGGATTTTTATTTTTGAAGTAATTTAAACTACTTTATTTTCTGAACCGCTTCAAAGTATCCGTGATAATCCCAATACAATCTAGCAACTGATCCCTGGTCATTACTAATGGCGGTGCAAAGCGGATTATATTGCCATGTGTGGGTTTCGCCAGCAGGCCATTTTCTTTTAAGGCCATACAGATATCCCAAGCAGTAGAGCTGTCTTCAGTGTCGTTGACTAGAATGGCATTGAGCAACCCCTTTCCGCGGACTTGGAGCACGAGGTCACAGCTTGGAATGAACTTGTTCATTTCATCGCGAAACAGTTTTCCCAGTTCAAAGGCGTTTTGAGCGAGCCCTTCTTCCTTGACTACTTTCAATGCGGCGATACCGACGGCTGCGGCCACAGGGTTACCGCCAAAAGTACTGCCGTGGTTTCCCGGACGGATAACACCCATAATTTCATCGTTCGCCAAAACGGCGGATACCGGGTAAGCTCCACCCGAAAGGGCTTTGCCCAGAATAAGGATATCGGGTTTAACCTCCGGGGTTCCGCTGCAGTGCTTATCGTTGCAGGAACAGTCGCCACAGGTAGCCAACAATCGGCCAGTTCTGGCAATACCCGTTTGCACCTCATCGGCAATGAATAAGACGTTATGTTTTTCACACAGCGCTTTGGCGGATTTCAGGTAGGTATCCGAGGGAACAAAGACGCCCGCTTCGCCCTGAATGGGTTCCACCAGAAACCCTGCAATATTTTCATTGCTATTCAAGGTCTCTTCCAAAGCGTGCAGATTATCGTATTCTATTTTCAAAAAACCTCCGGTGTAGGGACCGAAATTTTTACGGGCCACCGGGTCGTTCGAAAAGGAGATAATGGTAGTGGTACGACCATGGAAATTGTTCTTGCAAACCACGATCTGTGCCTCGTTTTCTGGAATGCCCTTTTTTTCGTAGGCCCATTTGCGACAAATCTTGATTGCAGTCTCCACCGCCTCCGCACCGGTATTCATCGGCAGCAACTTATCAAAATGAAAAGTTTCGGTAGCATACTTTTCGAACTTGCCGAGCATATCATTATAAAACGCCCGGGAGGTCAGGGTAAGCCTTCGCGCCTGATTCGTCATTGCACCGACTATTTTCGGATGGCAATGTCCTTGGTTGACCGCCGAGTAGGCTGACAGAAAATCATAATATTTATTTCCTTCCACATCCCAGACATATACGCCCTCTCCCCGCGTCAATACTACGGGCAAAGGATGGTAATTATGGGCGCCGTGCCGCGCTTCCAAGGCAATGACATCTTCAGCACTGCTATTTCCTAAAACTGACATCATAAAAATAACTTTGTGGGACTGTTTCGAAACTTTTCACTTGATTTTGGCCCTATTTAAGCATCCTTCAAAACACTCTCAGTAAGACTTCAGTAATTCCTTCTATACCTTTTTTCTTTCGAAGATTCGAAAATTCAGCGTAGGAGAGAAATCATCCTTGTAGGATTGCGAATTTACGAAAAAGAACAGAGAGAAATGAGAAAAGAATAGAGAGAAGCAAGGGTGACAGGTGACGGGAAATTTGAAATTAACCTTCAAACTCATAAACTAATAAACTCATAAACTTTATTTTTGTCCCATGCAAAAAAAGAAGCGACGGCAGGTTTTTGAAAAGGTGGAGGTCATCGACGCTGGGGCGAAGGGAAAAACAGTAGGAAAAGCACCTGATGGCCGGATTATTTTTCTGACCAACACCGTACCGGGCGATGTGGTGGATGTGCAGACGACGAAAAAAAGGAAATCCTATTTTGAGGGAATCGCCACCCATTTCCATTCCCTTTCCGAGAAACGTACTGAACCGGAATGCCAACATTTCGGGGTCTGCGGTGGATGCAAGTGGCAGGATATGGGTTACAGGCATCAATTGTTCTATAAACAAAAGGAAGTGGAGAACAACCTGAAACGCATCGGACATCTTGAGCTTCCCGAAATTTCGCCCATAATCGGTTCCGAAGAACAATATTTCTATAGGAACAAGATGGAATTCTCCTTTTCTGACAGCCGTTGGCTATCATTAGAGGAAATACAATCCGACCGGGAAATTACGGACAAGGAAGCCCTCGGCTTCCATATTCCCGGCATGTGGGACAAAATTCTGGATATCGAAAAATGCCATCTGCAACAAGACCCCTCCAACGCCATCCGTTTGGAAACACGGAATTTTGCCATCGATAATAATCTATCCTTTTTCAATCCCAGGCACCAGCACGGTCTGCTGCGTACTTTGATGATACGTACCGCATCTACCGGGGAACTTATGGTATTGGTCCAGTTTTTTGAAGATGACCCTACGAAACGGAATTTGCTATTAGATCATCTTCGGATTACATTCCCCGAAATTACCTCCCTCTTATACGTAATAAATCCAAAAGGTAACGATACCATTTACGATCAGGAAATTCTTTGCCACGCCGGCCGCGACCATATTTTTGAGGAAATGGAGGGACTCCGGTTTAAGATCAACGCCAAATCCTTTTACCAAACCAATTCCTCCCAAGCCTACGCACTGTACAAAGTTACGCGGAATTTCGCCCATCTGACCGGAGATGAACTCGTTTACGACCTTTATACCGGTACCGGCACCATCGCCCAATTCATAGCAAAAGGCGCCAAGAAGGTAATCGGCATCGAATCAGTACCGGAAGCCATTGCCGATGCAAAAATAAATGCGGAAAACAACGGTATTAAGAACGCTGAATTTTTCGTGGGGGACATGAAAAAGCTGTTCAATGCTGACTTCATCCACACCCACGGGAAACCCGATGTGGTCATCACCGACCCACCGAGGGAGGGTATGCACAAGGCCGTAGTACAACAGATTCTCGACATTGCCCCGCAAAAAGTGGTATACGTCAGCTGCAACAGTGCCACCCAGGCACGGGACCTAGAGATAATGAAAGCTAGTTATAAAGCCGTTAAAGTGCAGCCCGTCGATATGTTTCCCCAGACCCATCACGTTGAAAATGTTGTACTTTTGGAGAAGAAATAATCGAATGCAGTTATTACCTGCCCCAGGCAGCAATCTATAGGCTACTTTGCCCTAAAGCCAAAAGCCGACTAAAGCAAAATGACCTGACCATTCAGAGAGTGACTAACCAGACCCCCAATGGATAAGCTAAAAATTTTTATTATAGTTCTGCTTGGCATACTGTCATTTTCCGCTTGTGAAAAAGATGATATCTGTATCGATAATGATACGCCCCGTCTGGTCGTGCGATTTTACGATGCCATGGATACGACCTTATCGAAGGATGTTCAGAACTTGGTAGTTAAAGGCATCGATGGTTCGGGGCTGAGGGACACTATTCCCAACGCCGCACTGGATTCTATATTGCTGCCACTACGTGTTGATCAGAACAGCACTACCTTTATACTTTCGAGACAGACCAGTATCACCGATGTCAATATCGACACGCTGACCCTAACATACGAACCGGTTGAAGTATTCGCCTCACGGGCCTGTGGGTATATCGTTAATTTCGACGAACTGCAAGCTACCATTAAACCGGACGATAGCGTTTGGGTACAACGTATTGTCGTCGATACCGCCCTTATACAAAACTCAGCCTCGACCCATGTCAAAATATATCATTAATCTTTGGTTTTTACTGGTTTTCGTCTTGGGAAATTCGCAAGACCGGCCGATAGACCTAAACCCTAAGGATACCACCCTTTATAAGCAAGCGTACGGGCTTAGGGCGGGTGTTGATCTAAGCCGAATTCTCACATCGTCTTTACAGGACAACTACACGGGACTGGAACTAGTAGGCGATTATCGGTTGACCAACAAGCTTTACGTAGCGGCCGAACTAGGCAACGAAAAAAAGACCATTGGGGTTGCCCTGGGGAATGAAGTGGGCAGCGTTGCCGGGAATCTCTATAATTTTACCGCATCGGGCAGCTACTTGAAAGCGGGTATCGATTACAATACCTACGGTAACTGGTACGGGGAACAGAATATGATCTATATCGGGGGCCGATACGCCTTTAGCACATTTAGCCAGACCGTAAGCGATTTTAAGATTTATGATACGAACAGGTATTGGAATCCAGAGGATTTTGCCTTTGCTTTATCCGATGATCTAGAATTCAGCGGACTCAATGCGTCATGGCTCGAATTTGTAGTGGGTATAAAAGCGGAAATGGTTAAAAATCTCTATCTCGGGGGCAGTGTGCGACTAGCTTTTTTGGTGAGCAACAAAGAACCGGACAACTTTCAAAATCAATTCATTCCGGGTTTCAATAAGGTGACCGAGGGCAGTAAGTTCGGGGTGGGCTACAATTATTCGATTACCTATCTTATTCCACTCTACAAAAAGGCAAATACTCCCAAAAACAAATAAGTTGAAAGTTGTTCCCCCTACTGATGCTATCCCTGCGGACAAGGAGACCCTACCGCACAAAGGGTCATAAGAATTTTGACAAAGGCCTTGTTACCATGGGGCGGCATCAAGTGTGTAGGCCCATCGTCCTATGTCAATCGCCTAATCTCCCTGCTTGATTTTCCTACTCCCCTCGTACATTTCATACTTTACTAAACGGGATTCCAGATGGCTGTTGAATACCTTGATCTTGCGGGAAGTCCTGAGCCCCACGTACTTTAAGGCCTCGCGATTTGCGGTAATCAACCAAGCCTCCGTTCCCGGATAGTTTTGTTTTAACGTGTCGCCAATGGAAGAATAAAATTCCTCCATTTCGAGGTCGAGCCGCTCTCCGTAAGGCGGGTTGAAGACCATGTGCAGTTTGCCCTCCGTAGCCTTTTCGCTGGCAAAAAAGTTTTTTCGTTCCACGCGAATGTACTCGGAGAGGTTGGCGTTGGCTACATTGTCTTGCGCTTTACGTACCGCGGAAGGGGCTTTGTCGTATCCCACAATTTTATGGTGGAACTCCCGGGCCTTGTTAAGACTGACCTCCGCAATTTTATCAAAAAGGTCTCGATCGAAATCATGCCATTTCTCGAAAGCAAATTCCTTGCGATTGATATTGGCGGGAATATTACAAGCGATCATTGCGGCCTCGGTCAAGAAGGTGCCGCTACCGCACATGGGATCCAGAAAATCGCATTGGCCATCCCAGCCGCTGAGAAGTAAAAGTCCCGCTGCCAGAACCTCATTGATCGGGGCGATATTGGTCGCCGTTCGATAGCCCCTGTGATGTAAGGAGCTTCCGGAACTATCGAGGGATACGTGACAAACCTCCTTATTAATATGAATGTTTATCCGCACATCTGGCGATTTTACGTCCACATCGGGGCGACTGCCGTCCATCGCCCGAAACTTGTCGGCTATGGCATCCTTGACCTTCTGGGAAACATAGAGCGAATGGGTAAAAGTATCGGAATGTACCGTGCTATCAATGGCGAAGGTAGTATCGACCGACAAAAATTCCGACCAATCCATTTCGTAAATCTTTCGGTATAGCTCGCTCTCGTTACGGACCGAAAAGGAATGAACGGGTTTGATGATCTTGATGGCGGTACGCAAACAAAGATTGGCCTTATACATAAAACCGGTATCGCCCTCGAAGGTGACGCTTCGCACCCCTTCGGTAACATTGGCACAACCCAGATTCCGGATTTCCCTGGCCAAGATCTTCTCAAAACCGAATAGGGTCTTGGCGACCATCTTGAAATTCTTGTTTCTCATTTTGATTCTATTTCGATCAAGTATCGACTTTTTTATTAACTATAATACCTTTTGTACCCCAATTATATCAATTCTGAGTCCACAGCTATGGCTAAGGCCTTATAAATGATTTTTTTACGGCACAAATCCATAGTTCTAGGTTCCAAATACCAAATCAAGACCCATTGAATGGCAAAAATACATTAAATTTAAGCCCTGTGACAGGGTGATATCCCAACCCCCCGATGCCAATCCCAAACCGGTTCTGTACATCAGTCGGTGCTGGAAATGTGGAATTTTAACTGCAGTCAGAGACTTCAAAATCAGTCAGTCTACCATACATGAACTACCTTCTCCTAATCTTCGCCGTTCTCTTGAGTTTTGCCTTCGTATACATCGCCAAACCGAAGAACAAGAACCATTTCAAACTGCTATTGGCCTTTAGTGGCGCTTTTTTGTTGGCCTTGACCGTTTTTGAACTGTTACCCGAAGTCTATGAAAAGTCAGATGCCAGCACGGTGGGCATATTTATAATGCTGGGAATATTGCTACAGATATTTTTGGAATTCTTCTCCAAAGGCGCCGAACATGGCCACATGCACATGGACGAGGGAAATACCGAATTTCCCCTGTTGTTGTTCGCCAGTTTGTGCATACATTCCCTTTTGGAAGGGTTTCCTATCGAAAGGCACCATACTATTCTTTACGCTATCCTTATACATAAAATACCTATAGCAATTATCCTAAGTATTTTCTTATTGAACTCGAAGATCAAATTCGGGAAAGCGGTAATTTTCATCTTAGCTTTTTCCTTAATGACTCCGTTAGGAAGCTATATCGCCGCCCATGCCGGGTGGGCTGAAAAGTACTATGCGCCTATAACTGCCTTGGTAATCGGTGTTTTTCTACATATTTCGACTGTTATCCTCTTTGAAACCTCTGAAGGACATCAATTCAATCTTCGGAAAATTGCAGTGATTGTTTTGGGAATCGGGATGGCGTATTTATTGTGAGCCAAGACTTATTTCTCCTTCGCCATTTTATATGCCCCAATAGTCGTATAATATTTGGATATCATGTTCGGCACCTCCCAATCGGGAAGTTTTCCGGCCTCCAGATACTTTAAATAATTCTCCGTGACCTGTCCGAAATGGGCCTCATGGCCTACTTTGAATTTTTCGGGAATGTTAATCTTATATTGGGTGCCGGATACTTTTTCCATCGTAGTTCCCGGAAACTTTTTGTCCACTTCATTTGAGAGGGCATTTTGTAGGGCTTCCTCCAAATCGGAATCTTTTTTGGATTCGATATACAGCACCGGTTTGTAGTTTTCTTCCGGCCCCTGCTTAATAATCAAGTTACTTTTGGTGCCCCTCATGATACTGTAATGGGTATCTCCGGTACCCTCGGGAGCCTGATAGTTCCATATGACCGAGACCATGGCATATTTACCTTTGATTTTATAGACCATTTCTCCGTTGCTATACACCTTGAGTTTACCATTCTCGACATCCTTTTGAAGATAATCGGGAAAGGATTCCAATCCCGTAACTTTTTGAAACTCTTCGGCGGTCAAAACGGTCGGCCAACGTTTGGCTCGTATCATTTCGATGTTGGCTGTGTCGATAATTTGCTCAGGGAAAGCTTCCCACTGTATCAAATCGACCAAATGGGTGGTAACATCCACAATACCCTCGCCTTCTTCGTTTACATCAAAAAACCAGGGCGGGCGTACCAAAGGTTGTCCGGATACATATTTAAAAAAATGGTGTACACTTTCTTTGCTGATGGCGGGACTATCGGGATTCCCTTGTACCAATTTCCCAAAAACATCCGGCAGGGTAGAAAGCAATTTTTGCAGGGCCGTTGTAGATTCAAAACGCTCGGTCATGATGTCGTAGATCAACACCCCTTTTTCATTGGCTATCCGAAAGGCTTCTTTCAACTTTTCAAATCCTTCGGGATCGATTACCAAAGGCTTGTCCGCATAAACGTTCAGTCCCGCTTTCACGGCTTCCAGCACATAGTCAATTTTTTTGGAATTCTTTCCGGCTACGACCATCACGTTGCCGGGCTTTTGAGATATCATCTTCTCCGCAAAGTCATCATCTAGATGCGATTCGACCTTCCAAGCGGTCGGCGAATCTGCCCGTGTATTGTACTGTTCGATTTTGTTCAAAAAGTCCCTCACCTCGGGTCCTTCCGGTGCGAATACATAAATAGTAGAGTCAACCTGCGGATACATGGTCTTGTGGACCAAGGCCGCATGAAAGTGGCCGGGATCCAAGGTCATTAGTTTGACCTTGGACAGACTTTCTTCGTTCGTCATTTTTTCGTTCTGCGTTTGTTCACCGCAAGAGAGGCAAAGCAGTGTAAGAGGTAAAAGGGTTTTTTTCATTGGGTATAAGGTATCACGACTACGTCGGTCAATCACTGCGCCTGAGGGCCATTTTTGAACTACGATCGAGGTGAACAATTGGGGTTTTGGAGCTGGAATTTTGAATTTTCCTGATCACGCGTCCACATAATCCGTTCCGTACGGCTTACGCTGCTCACGATGCAATAGGGCATTAGCCTCTTCGTCATCGAGAAACATTTCTTTATCCGGATCCCACTCGAACTTTCGAGGATACTGCATCGCTATATCGCTGATGAGACAGACCACACAGGCCTTATGTCCTTTTTGAATGGGGGATATAGGCGCCTGACGGGTTTTGATACATTCGAGCCAGTTGCCGTGCTGGTCATCGATGTTATACAAATGCGTCTCGTTTTCCCCTATTTTCGATTCCAGAATCTTGGGATCGGAAGCGTTCAACGCCTTACTGCTTTTTTCTTTGTCCACAGGATCAGTGGCCGATGCCTGATAATCGCCTCGGGAAACAAAGATCCATCCATCGTCCCCAATATATTTTATCCCGTTGGGATAGCCGCCGCTAGTATATACCGTGATACCGTTTTCATATTGTTGTTTTACAAAAAAGTCGCCATGAACGTTCCAGAGTCCGGATTTGGGAAATTCCGCCAAGGCCTCAACGGAAATCGGTCCCGTCAGCTCGGTATCCATGCCCCAGGCCGCGGAATCGTAGTGGTGCTGGCCCCAGCCGGTAATCATGCCCGCCCCATAATTCCGAATGCGCAACCATCCCGGTCGGCTATAATCGTCTTGGGGGTGTACGCCTATTTCGGTGTACGGCACTTCGGGCGTCGAGCCCAACCACATTTCAAAATTCAGGTTTGGGGGTACTGGCATCGGTGCTGCCTCTGGGCCCGCGGGATCACCGGGAAGTCCTATTTTCACGGTATGTATCTTACCGATCCGTCCGTTGCGCACCAATTCGGCCGCACGGCGGAACTGGGGCATAGCACGTTGCTGTGTGCCTACCTGAAGGATTACGCCCGTATCTTCTACGACTTTCCGAAGCTGTTGGCCTTCCTTAACCGTCAATGACGTAGGTTTTTGTAAATAAATATCCTTACCGGCCAAAGCGGCTTCCATAGCGGGCTGGGAATGCCAATGGTCAGGGGTACTGATGACCACGGCATCGATATCTTTGTCCGCGATCAGCTCCTTATAGTCGTCATAGATTTTGGTATCCATGTACTTTTCCTTGCCCGTCTTCTTTTTATAAAAATCATCGACCAAGACCTTCGCGTCGGCGGCCCTTTTGGAGTCCAAATCCGAAACGGCAACATATCGGGCCTGGTCAAAACGTATGGTGTCGTGCATATCGTGGCTTTGCGCAATTCGGCCGCAGCCTATCTGGCCAATATTAATTTTGTTGCTGGGGGCGTCCTTGCCCAATACGCTTGCAGGTACAATACTTGGGAAACCGACCATTGCGGCCGTTCCCAAGGTAGTTCTGTTTATAAATTTTCTTCGTTGCATATCTATGGGTTTGATTTTTAGGGTATGTAAAAAATGGCAAGCTCCATTTTGTTTGTACTTCTTTCATTTCCTTCTAAAGATAAAAGGTAGGAGCCCTTCATTTTCCAGTTGACAATTTAAATTAATTTGAAATAGTTTTGAGTGTTGGAGGATGTGCAAAGCCCTGCCAATACGCCTCGGCTTCATCCGCACTTAGGTCGCCGTCAAAAACCACCATTCTATACTTTAATACATATTCTTTGTTTGGCTTTATTTGCCACTCTTCGTGACGGATGGGGCAAAACTCGAAGAACATATCGCCCCGGCCTCCGTTCGCATCGATGGGCCAAACCCTCATAGGTTCGGGGTGCGCGCGGTTTTCCGGATGGCTCATAAAAAGGATGCCGCTCGTGCCCTTACCGTCCGCCGATTCTCCACTGACGATGCACCAACGGGCATTGGTACCATCCGCGGTCAGCCTATCTTTGCCTTCGGATGTCAAGACAGAGCAATTATCGGCCTTCCAGCGCTCGGTAAAGCGCATACCGATGCCGCCACCGTATCGATAGGCTTCAAAGAGGATACCGTCTTCCAATGGGCAACTGAAGGTACTGTTGTAATCGAACATATAACGATCATCGCGCATCAGGTTCCACAGGGTGACCTTAAGATTTTCGTTAAGGGCAATCTGGGGTTCATCCTGGGTCAGCAGATCGATATGCTTTTGTGCGGCATTGAAGGAGGCGAAAATCTTTCCGGAAGCAGTGTCTTTAAATTCCTTGAAAAGTACTGTTCCCTTCCGGTCACCGAGGTTCCAAAAATCCACTTGCTGGCTATCGATCTGAGTATGGGTCCATGGGCCCCAGATACCATAATGGTGATTGTGGTCCGGGGGTTGAATCCGCGATAGCGTGTCTCCCTTAGGAGTAAGTACAGGATGGATGTAGCCGGACTTTTTATATACGGAATCGACCCCTTCCGGGGGATAGGTCATCTCGTAGCGATAAGTTAGAACGGGAGTATGGTCAAGAGTCAGTCGTAGGTTACCATTTTCCTTGTGTTCGGATAGATAACTGTCGTTTTTTCTTGGGGTCACTCCATTTTCAATGCGGTAGGAAGTATTACTATTTTCCCCAGACTCGCGAACGAACCACAAAGTATTACTCTTTTTATCCACCTGAAAGTCAATCGGCCTATTTTCCCCTTGGTTTTCCTTAATTAGGATAAAAGGCTTCTGAAGGTTTATTCCAGCATTTCCCACCTTGCTCAATTCTACGGGTACAGGTTCTGAAAGGACAACTCCGTCACTTTTTGATAAAGTAAATTGAAAATTATCATTTCTCTCCGAACAGGAAAACACTAAAAAAGAAATACATACCCAAAAAGGAAATCGCATAAGGTTTATTGATGAAGGTTTCCGGATAAATTTAAACAAATTTTTGCTGTTAGGTTCCAAATATCCTTAATTTACGGTCAATAATATAAAATCGAGCACTTTTTATAAACGTGGTTATGCAGAAAACAATATTCTTTCTTTTCGTTTTTGTCCTTACGGGGAAAACCTTCTCCCAACAGCTGGAATCTTTTGAGATTACCGATGCGTGGCTTGCCAAAATAGACAGCTTAGCACCCGCGGAACCCTCGGTGAGACATGTCGAAAAAAAGAAAATTCTCGTTTTCTCGCAGGCTACGGGATTTTACCACTGGACGATTCCACATAATATTGAAATGCTAAAAATCCTCGCCGAAAAATCCGGTGCCTTTGAAATCCATAACGGCTACGATATCGACAACTTTAACAAAGAGAACCTCAAAAAATACGATGCGGTCATTCTCAACAATTCCAATCCCAGCGGTCCCGATCGCAATCTATTTGCAGATCTTTTACAGCAGAATACCACTTTGGCACCCGGGAAAATTACAACCCAAGCGACTCAATATGAAAAAAATCTCATGGATTATGTAGCCGATGGCGGGGGACTGATGATTATGCATGGAGCCATTACGGTACAGAACAATTCCGAATCATTCAGTCAAATGACTGGAGGCAGCTTTGACTATCACCCGAAACAGCAAGAAATGCACGTAAAGGAAGTGGATGCGAATCACCCCTTGGTGCAAGCGTTCAAGGGCGATGGTTTTACGCATATCGACGAACCCTATTTTTTTAAGAACGCCTATTTTGATTATAATTTTAGACCCTTATTATATATCGAAGTGGATCAATTAGAAGGATTGCAACATCCCGTGGATCAAAAGATAAATTATGTGGCTTGGATCAAAAAATACGGTAAGGGAAGGGTATTCTATAGCATGCCTTCCCACAACGCCCAAAGTTTGGACAACCCCGAACTGCTGCAGTTCTTTTTGGATGGGATGCAATATGTGGTCGGTGATTTGAAGGTCGACGATAGTCCGATGAAGATCAAAGAATAAAAATCAGGTCTTTACTTTGAATAGCTCTTCAATTCGGGCGCGGTATACTCTGCGCCGTTTTCCGGTTTTTGTTCTCGTAATAACCTGACTGTTTCAGGCTTAATCCACTTCGGCGCTTTGGAAAATGCATTGGTCACATAGGTAATAACGTCGGAAATGTCTTTATCCGACAGGTTGGCATTATTATTAAGTCCCGGCATGGCCTGATTGATTTCGTACAATTTACCGTTGACAAACACAGGACCGGTGAGTCCGTGAAGAATAATCAATCCTAATCGTTCAGGAGAGCTTGCCACATATTCGGAGTTCATCAAAGGGGGCGCCACCCCTTCAGTTCCAGCTCCGTTTACACCATGGCATGCAGCGCAAATCTGTCGGAATATTTTTGCGCCTTTCGTCCTCGTATCCATGGCAAATCGTGAATTGGAAAAAATCGGGTTGGGATCATCCTCTTTCTCCCTCTTCAGACTCCCTGTCCATAGATTTTTAAAATCACTGTCCTGAAAGCCAGGCCGTTCCTTCATGTTTGCCAATAGGCCCTTGGAAGTCTCTCCCATACCGCTCAAAAGGGCTTCCTCCATAATCCGATTCCCTTTATAAGTGTTAAAAAGTGTGTAGATCAATGGTGCAAAATCTTCTTCGGAAACCCTGGCCCATGTTCCTACCGTCGTAGCCAAATATAGATTGATGGATTTGTCGTTTCTCGCCATCAAATCCATAAAAAGCTTTTCGGCTTTTTCGGCATTTTCCAAGGAAACGAAATCTTCCAACAGTACCACAGCATGGGCCACCACCTCCGGATTACTTTTTTGGGCAACCTCCTTCAAACTATCAAACGAGAGGGCATCCAAACCGAGCAGCGCATATAGTGCATGTATCTGAGCCAAAGGACGATTCTCGTCCATCGCCAATTTTTCAAGTTCGGCAATTGCCTCTGTGTTATCCCTGAAAATCAGCTGATGTTGGGCCTGGTCCCGTATCCATCCATTTTTATTCTTTAGTAACTGAACGAGCTCGGATCCCGAAGCATTTTCGAAATCCGGCATGGCGGGAGCCTCCGAATCCTTTTTAGTGATCTTTAAAATCCTCCCAAATCCCGTTAAGGTATCCAGTTGCTTCTTAAGCGCCTCTTTTTTTAGATAGGGACTCAAAAACGCATAGTGCTGAATAACTCCCCTATGCATATCAACGGCATACAGGCTACCATCAGGACCGTTAGAAAGATCTACAGGTCGAAATCCCTCATCAGTGGATGCCAAAAACTCCTTCCCCCCCCAAGCTTGTTCCGCACTGGTGCTATCACCATGAAACGTGAGGATGTTACGTTTTATCAGATTAGCCTCAGGCACACAGACAAATACGTTTTGATTATATTCTTTAGGAAAGGTACCGCCCCGATATACCAGTGGTGAGCAAGCGGCAGTGACCTCTTTTAACAGACTGTCATTATCCAATACGCCTGGTGCATAGCCGCGGTTTACACTGGCCGCATGTAAGGGATATACCCGTTGATCATCGGTCAAAAGCCGATTTACGCCATTTTTGGGTTCTACATATTTATTGCGCACCAATCGGTTGGGCAGTAGGTAATCGCCCAATAGCTGTCTGGCATTATCGTTGAAGTAGAGCCTCCCAAAGTTATCGTGCGTGATGCCCCACTGCCCCCGGTGAGTGGTGGCCTCTTTACGCCAGGTTCCATCTTTGCGCTGGTATCGATAGGGTAGTCCAGCATTGTAGATCCAATTATCGATATTGAGCATCAATCCGTTAGGCTGATATTCAGGATTACCTTCCGGGGCATACAGGGAATCTACCAAGGTACGTGTTCCGGGCCGATCGTTTTCAATTTCTACAAACCAAAGGTTGGGAGGTTCGGCGTAAAGCAAGCCGCCATAGACGAGGGCCAGCGCCCTGGGCATTACTAGGCTGTCGAGGAATACCTTAGCATGATCCATTACCCCGTCTTCGTCCAAATCCTCAAGAATTCGTATGCTTCCGGTAGGTTCATTCTCGCCTTTGCCGTTTAAATTCTCCATAAAACCCGGCATTTCGGCGACCCAAATTCTTCCTTTTGCGTCAAAATCGATGGCAACGGGGGCGTCTAAAAGGGGTTCGGAAGCCACCATTTGCAGGTTGAAACCCTCTTCGACTTTATAACCATCCAAAGAAATCCGAGGTTCTTGAAAAGATGGTCTGCAACTTAGTATCAGGAGACTTAATAATAGAACGCAAAAGCCGAATCTGGGGACATTGGATTGAATATTCAATAACAATTTAAAGGATTTTAACAGGGTCACAAAATTAAGTATTAGAATTTAGATGTCATTTGAAAGAACCCTCAGTGAATGGTCTTGGCCAGAAAAAAGGAAAATCCATAGTAGAATAATCCATAAAAAAAGGTCCCGATCACAGATGTGACCG
>CAVTJB010000008.1:0-26386 GCA_963734985.1 uncultured Flavobacteriaceae bacterium | reverse complement strand
GGCAAAGGCGAGACCGTTTTTTAAGACTGGCGACGCGTAGGTAAAAACAACGTAGATTTAAGGAAAGGGAGTTCTCTGTGGAGGATTACTTTTTATTGCAAAATACCGAAACAACAGGAAACCCGCCGGCATATAACCTGTTAATACGCAGTATAAACGATATATACGCCTTTAATCTAGTATTTTATCCCAACACTTGGCTTACCGCTACTTTCGTCACCAGAACCTGAGGAACGCTATAAGTGACATTAATGAAAGTGGAACGACCTAAAAAAACAGTTATTGTGAGGGAATATGAGTTGGAGATCGGAAGAGTACAGGTCTTCGACAATTATATGGTATCGCTTTTCGACGAAGACGCGACCCTGACCCTGGAAACGGCCTATCAGGTCATCGGCATCTCAGAAATACACTTCCGGAATAAAAATTTCGGCTTCATCAGCCTGCGCAAAAACTCCTACGCCGTTGACCCTATCACCTATACCTATCTGAGACAGCTCGAAAACCTAAAGGCCTTCGCCATCGTCTCGGTCAAGGAAATCGACATGCACAACTTCAAGATCGAGAAATTGTTCTATAAGAAGCCGATGAAGTTTTTTATCGAATTTGATAATGCTTTGGCCTGGGTCAGGAAACGGGTTAGGGGGAATTGAGACCAAGGATATTATAATTAACTTGGCATGTGACTGCTATCCCTTTTTCTCCCCATCTGCTTCATAGATAGATAACAAATCCAAAAACGCCCCTCCGATGCCCCCGACGACCCCCGAAGCCGTTAATGCTTGATATCCCGTTTTCTCCACTGCAATATCCCCTGCCCTACCATGCAGATATACTCCGAAAATAGCTGCATGCAGCGGTTCATAGCCCTGAGCGATCAATCCGGTTATCATTCCCGTCAGCACATCACCGGTGCCGCCCGTGCCCATTCCGGGGTTGCCGGTGGTATTAACGTAGCCTTTTCCGTCATAAATCGTAATGGTGTTCGAACCTTTAATGACCAGCACACAATCGTATTTTTTTGAAAATGCCTTGGCCATTTCCAGTTTTTCGAAATCGCCTTTCCATTTTCCAATTAGTCGTTCGAGTTCTTTGGGGTGTGGAGTCAGCACCGTTTTTGATGGCAACTTTTTCAGAAAATCCTTATTTTCCGAGAGAATGTTCAACGCATCCGCATCGACAACCAAGGGGGTCTCGTTTCTATCCAAAAAATCGTCAAAGGCTTGAACGGATTTTTTGTCCTTCCCCATGCCAATTCCAATTCCGATGACCGTTGGTTCTATTTCGAAATCGATCTTTGAAATGTGCTTCTCATCTGAATCGGTAACGACCATGGCTTCGGGGAAATTGGTCTGAAGTGGAATATAGCCGCATTGCGGGACAAAAACCGTGACCAATCCGCTACCCGTGTGCAGACAAGCCTTGGCCGCCAGATGCACCGCACCGATTTTACCGTAGCTTCCACCGATGATCAGACTATGGCCGTAGGTGCCCTTATGGGTAAATTTTTCCCGGGGAATATAATAAGACAATACCTCGTTTCTTCCCATCAACTCGTATTCGGTTTCGTTATCCTTCAAAAACTCCTTGTCCAGGCCGATGTCCAAGATTTCCCATTGTTCGGAAAAGATTCCCGTTTCCGGGAGGAAAAAGACCAATTTGGGGACTTGAAAACTTAGGGTGCAATTCGCCTTGACGACCGCCTTTTCATCCGCAGGTACTTTATCCGTATATAATCCAGAGGGAATATCCACCGAAAGCGTAAAAGCTTCCGATCGGTGCAGATGTTCGAACAGAGCGACCACCCAATCATCCGGCGGACGGTTCAAGCCCAAGCCGAAAATGGCATCTACGATAGTATCCTCACCTCCGATTTCGGGTAGGTCATCTCCATTTTCCAAAAAATGGGGTTCCACTTTTAGGTCCTTTAATCGTTCGAGATTGGTCAAAAAATCGTCAGAGCGTTTCTCGCTATAACTGACCACATAGACAGCGATATTATAGTCATGTTCTTGAAGGTGCCGCGCCAACGCAAGTCCGTCGCCCCCATTGTTTCCTATACCGCAGAACAGAAGGATTTTGCTCCGGTCGCCCTGCATGCGCAAATGCATCCAATTAAAAAGCTGCTCGGCGGCACGTTCCATCAGCGCGTCGCTGGTGATGCCCTGGTTCTTGATGGTGGCCTTATCGGCGGCGTAGATTTGTTCGGCGGAGAATATTTTCATAAAACGTGATTTTTTGGTATTCCTGCTCTTTCCCTGCGCTCAGCCTAAACTGAGGCAGAAATGTCAATGTGTGCAAATAAGGGGTTATTGATCCTTAGCTTTCAAATGCAAACAAACCTGTTTATTCAATAACCCGATATGCCAATAACTGCCCAGAATAATTTGATTAACTCCCTAAAAATACTACATTTGAGGCTTTCGTAACTGTATGTTTTTAGCTCAAGTGCACATAAATTTAGCCTATATCCCGTTTAACAATGCATGTACGGTTCAACTCGGCACGGCCACCCCATTGGGGTAAGCTAAAATACACCTATACATCTTCGCGCTCTTTTCCTAACCTTTGTTTTATACAACTACCATCATGAAAGTCCTAAAATTCGGGGGCACTTCCGTTGCCAATGCCTCAAATATATCCCTTGTCAAAACGATTGTCGCCCAGAACACGACGGACAAAACCATCGTGGTGGTATCCGCCTTTGGGGGAGTTACCGATCAGCTTTTGCATGCGGCAATTTTGGCTTCCGTTCAAAACGGCGATTATCATAAAGTGTTAAAGGAAATCGAGGAGAGACATCTCGCAACGGTCAAAGAACTTATTCCCATCAACGCCCAAAGTCCGGTCTTGAGCAAGGTGAAGAGTGAACTGAACACTTTAGAAACCCTGCTGGAAGGGGCTTACCTGATCGGGGAGATCACGCCCCGGCTTTCCGATAAAATTGTGAGCTATGGCGAACTTTTGTCCTCCTACATTATAAGTGAATTCTTTTTACAGGAAGGTTTGGACGTGGTCTATAAGGATAGCAGGGAAATTATAAAGACCCAGGACTCTAGCGGAAAGGCCAATGTGAATTTCGACAGCACCAACGCCAATTGCCTTAGCTATTTTTCGGAAGTTTCGCATCGGATAATCATCATGCCCGGGTTTATCGCATCGTCCGAAAACGGTAACTCCACCACCTTGGGAAGGGGCGGTTCAGACTATACGGCCGCCATCGTAGCAGCAGCAGTCAATGCCGAGGTGCTGGAAATATGGACGGACGTTAGCGGCATGTTCACCGCCAATCCGAAACTGGTCAAACAGGCCAAGGCGATTCCGCATATATCCTACGAAGAGGCGATGGAACTGTCCCACTTCGGAGCGAAAGTACTATATCCCCCCACGATACAGCCCGTTTTGGCCAAGGGCATCTCCATCCACATAAAAAATACCTTGGCCCCCGATGATACCGGTACCTTGATTACCAAGAACAAGAACGAAAAAGGAAAGACCGTTAGAGGCATAACCCATGTCGGCAATATGGCCCTGTTGTCTTTAGAAGGCCCCGGAATGGTCGGTATCCCTGGGATTTCAAAACGGTTCTTCGAAGTGCTTTCTCAAGCGGAAATCAGTGTGGTATTTATTACCCAGGCCTCTTCGGAGCATTCCATCTGCGTGGGCATTTCGGCCGATGATATCGACCATGCGGTACAGGTGGTTGATGCCGCTTTTGAATATGAAATCGAGCGCGGGAGGATACAACCGGCGATTGCCGAAACCAATCTTGCCATTATTGCCTTAGTGGGAGACAATATGAAACACCATCAAGGCCTGAGCGGTAAAATGTTCAGTACCCTGGGCCGGAACAATGTGAACATCCGGGCCATTGCACAAGGCGCTTCGGAGCGGAACATTTCAGCGGTGATCGATAAGAACGATGTCAAAAAAGCCTTGAACGCCCTTCACGAGGAGTTTTTCGAGGAGAACATCAAGCAGCTCAACCTTTTTGTCATGGGGGTCGGAAATGTTGGCGCCAAATTTTTGGAGCAGGTACGCCAACAGCGGCAATTTTTGAAGAAAAACCTGAAGCTGAACATTCGGGTCATCGGAATGTCGAACTCCCGAACCATGGTGTTTGACGAAGACGGCATTCCGCTTAAGGATTGGGAACAACGATTGGCCGAGGGTCAAAAGGCGGAAAAAACAGCGTTTTTTGAAACCGTACAAAATCTCAATTACCGAAATTCCATTTTTGTTGACAATACGGCCAGCGATGAAGTGGCATCGAGCTATGATTCCTATTTGGGAAATAGTATTTCCGTCGTTACCTGCAACAAAATCGCCTGTTCTTCGGAGTACGAAAACTATAAGACTTTAAAGGATCTGGCACGGGAATATAATGCGCCCTTTCTGTTCGAGACCAATGTGGGAGCGGGATTGCCCATTATCGACACCTTAAAACACTTAATTGCGTCCGGGGATAGAATCCTAAAAATACAGGCCGTTCTTTCCGGAAGCCTTAATTTTGTTTTCAATCATTTTAACGATACGACTACGTTTCACGATGTGGTCGAACAGGCCAAGGTGGAAGGCTACACCGAACCGGATCCCAAAATTGACCTGAGCGGTATCGATGTGATGCGCAAAATCTTAATTTTGGCACGGGAAAGTGGCAACCGACTTGAAATATCCGATATCGAGAACAAGCCCTTTTTGCCCAAGCAAAGTCTAGATACCGATAATAACGAAGATTTTTTCGCTTCCCTCAAAAAACACGAAGCCGATTTCCAAAAGATGTATGCGGAGGCCCAAAAAGCGGATAGCAAGTTAAAATATGTGGCCCAATATGAAGACGGAAAAGCAAGCGTGGGCCTACAGCTGATTCCCAAAGGCCACGATTTTTATAATCTCGAAGGAAGTGATAATATTGTGCTGTTCTACACCGAACGCTACCCGAACCAGCCGATGATTATTAAAGGCGCCGGTGCGGGTGCCGAGGTGACCGCCTCAGGTATTTTTGCGGATATTATTCGAATCGGGAATTTTTGAAAACGCTTCGCGAGGAGCAACCGCGAAAGTTGAAGGGGCCAAAAAAGTGGAGAGCGACGCAGCGATCTGTTGAACCTATTGCGAGGCGCATTACAATGATGGACAATTTAGATGTGGCGAAGCAATCTGCTTAAACTAGTGCAACGTTGAACAGATTGCTTCGCTCCGCTCGCTATTACAATTAAGATGAAAGAACTTCGTATTTTCTGCCCTGCGACCATCGCCAATATCTCCTGTGGTTTTGACGTACTGGGCGTTGCCTTGGACGCTGTCGGTGATGAAATGGTCATTCGTAACATTCCCGAAAAGGGAATCCGAATTTCAAAATTAACGGGACAGGACCTCCCCACCGAAACCCATCTGAACGTGGCTGGCGTGGCTGGTCTTGCCCTCTTGGCGGACTGCGATTATGAGGGGGGGTTCGAAATCGAAATCCATAAAAAAATCAAGGCCGGTAGCGGTATCGGCAGCAGTGCGGCCAGTTCTGCAGGTGCCGTATGGGCCATGAACGAACTATTAGATCGACCATTTACAAAGCTAGAATTGGTTAAATTTGCCATGGAAGGCGAACGCTTGGCCAGCGGTGTCGCCCATGCCGATAATGTAGCCCCTGCCCTCTTCGGCCAATTTACCTTGGTACGTAGTTACGATCCGCTGGATATTGTCCCCATTCCGAGTCCCCCGCAGTTATGGACTACGGTGATACATCCCCAGATCGAGATACGGACTTCCGATTCGCGAAAAATATTAAAGACGAACATCACTTTGGCCGACGGCATCAAACAATGGGGCAATCTCGGCGGATTGGTAGCGGGGCTCTTCACGGAGGACTACGCCCTCATCGGGCGATCATTGATCGACCATATCGTAGAACCCATCCGTTCGATCTTGATTCCCGGGTTCGACAAGGTGAAATCCGTTTCTTTGGAGGCCGGCGCCCTCGGATGCGGTATTTCGGGCTCTGGGCCATCGATTTTTGCCTTTAGTCAAGGAGAGGGGAATGCTCAAAAAGTGGCGCAGGCCATGAAAAAAGTGTATCAGAAAATCGGAATCGATTATGATGTGTATGTTTCCCAGGTTAATATGGAAGGAATCAGAAGAATTTGAACCGGTTGGAGGTCAGACGACAGATGACTATAGGATGTTTAGGTGGGAAAATTGTAAATGGATTTCACAAATAGGCATATCAGCACTATTTAAAGAAATAAAATTTGAAGAATTAGATGATAAAGCATGCCCTCTTTTGGAGGGATGATTTTAGAAAAATATACAATAACCACCCCAATTGACATGGGTCTTGAAATTCCCGTCTTCTGTCGTTGGTCTTCAGACAATCTTTAGTGTAAATGAATTACTACAGCCTAAATAAAAAAGCCCCGATCGTATCATTCAGGGAGGCGGTCATTAAGGGCATTGCCCCTGACAAGGGCTTGTATTTCCCTGAAAGCATGGCACCCCTCCCCGGTTCTTTTTTTGAGGAAATCGAAAATCTCCACCCCCAGGAAATCGCCTTCCGGGCCATTCGTCAATTTGTGTCCGACGACATTCCCGGTTCCGTTTTAAAAGAAATTTTAAAAAAGGTGCTTGATTTCGACTTTCCCGTAGTCCCCATTGAGGAAAATGTCGCAACGCTCGAGCTCTTCCATGGCCCTACCATGGCCTTCAAAGATGTTGGCGCACGGTTCATGGCCCAGTGTTTGGGTTATTTTTCGCGCGGGGAGAAATCCGAGGTCACCGTTTTAGTAGCCACTTCGGGCGATACCGGAGGTGCCGTGGCCAACGGGTTCCTGGGGGTCAAAGGTGTAAAGGTAGTCATTCTCTACCCCGGTGGAAAAGTAAGCGATATTCAAGAACGGCAGCTTACCACTTTAGGACAGAACATTACGGCACTGAAAGTGGACGGTACTTTTGACGATTGCCAAAAAATGGTTAAGTCCGCCTTTTTAGACGAAGAACTGTTGGCCAAGATGCGGCTGACCTCGGCCAACTCCATTAACGTAGCACGTTGGCTACCACAGTTGTTTTATTTTCTTTTTGCCTATAAAGAGGCCCGACTGATGGCAAGGCCCTCTAAATCTAAATCACAAGAAATCGTCTTCTCGATCCCAAGTGGGAATTTTGGCAACATCTGTGCCGGGATGGTCGCCCAACGTCTCGGCCTGCCCGTCAATCGTTTTGTGGCGGCCACGAATATCAACGACACCGTTCCGGAATATATGCTCACCGGCAAATACCGTCCGAAACCCTCCACGGCCACCATTTCCAATGCCATGGATGTAGGGGATCCGAGTAATTTCGTCCGCATCCGTCATTTGTATCAAGATGATGACAAAGCCTTGAAAAAGAACCTTTCCTCCTATTCCTTTACGGATGATGAAACCCGGGATGCCATCCTAAAAATCTACCGGAAGAGCGGTTATATTGCCGATCCCCACGGCGCCGTCGGATATCTTGGATTGAAAAGGTATCAGCAAAACCATCCTAACACGTACGGTATTTTTTTGGAAACCGCGCATCCGGTCAAGTTTTTGGATGTGGTGGAAGAAACCATCGGAATATCCTTGCACATTCCACCGCAAATCCAAAAAGTGATGGATAGGGAGAAAAAATCTATCGAAATAAAAAAGTACGGGGAGTTGAAGGATTATTTATTGGAAAGCTCGTGACCAAGAGGTCGTCTTAAGTTGTCTTGAAAGTAAATCCCGACCTTTATTTCAGTCCAATTCCGGTAATTCAAAATCATCCAAAGGACTGGGCCGTGCCATCATCTTTTCAATAGCTTTGGTGGTTCTGGGCGCCCTGGCCGACAGATTGATAGGGCCTTCATCCGTAATTAAAATATCATCCTCGATCCGTACGGCGATGCCCCACCACTTTTTGTCGCAATCACTGCCTTCGGGAATATAGATACCCGGTTCGACCGTTATCACCGTGTTCGGTTTAAAAGCCCGGTAGGTACCATTATCGTGCACGTCCAATCCCAAATAGTGAGAGGTGCCATGAGGGAAATAGGTTTTCGCCTCCTCTTGCTTGTAAATTATGCCCAATTTCAACAATCCTTCGGCCACAACCCTACTGGCCGCCTGCCCGGGCGCTTGAAACGCGGCACCGACCTGGCTTGCCTTGATACCTGCTTCCTGGGCTTCGTAAACGATATCGTAGATCTGTTTCTGTTCCTCGCTAAACTTCCCGTTGGCGGGGATGGTGCGGGTGACATCGGCGGTGTATCCGTGGTATTCGGCGCCCAAGTCCATAAGCACCAAATCATCACCGACCTGGAGCTTGTTGTTTTCGATATAATGGAGAATGCAGCCATTGTTGCCCCCGCCAACGATAGACGGATAGCCTTCATACTCCGCACCATATTTTTTGTAGATGTATTCGTGCACCCCCTGGATTTCGCTTTCGGACATATTGGGGTGCATCGCCTTCATGACCTCGACTTGTCCCACGGCCGAAATTTCAATGGCCTTTCTGAGCAGCACCATCTCTTCTTCCGTTTTGGTTTCACGCAAGGTTGCCATGATTTCTCCCAATTGGGCGGAATTCAGGTTATTTGCCTGGAGATGTAGGGCCACTTTATTCTTTATCTCGCCCCGCAGTTTGTTATCGGGTGCATTCACGAACCCGCTGAGCAGCTCATCGTTTTTGAGCTGTTCGTCCCAGTTCAGGTAACGCCCCAGAATTTGGGCGACGTTGGCACTATTTTCCACATCGGTGGATTTGATCATGGAATATAATCGCTGCTTATCCGCATTATAATCGGCCGGGTAATTAGCCTTTTCCTTAAAAACGGCTATCAGATCAAATAGGTCGGCTTCGTCGCTACTATCCCTATAATCGTTCTCAAAATCGAAGAACAGCACCGAATCGAAATTTTTGAAGTCCGTTGATGCCTTGGAGAACTCACTTCCATTGAATACCGTTTTGAAGCCTAAGGTTGACTTGACGCCTTCCACACCAAGCCGCTTGCCGTTCCATTGCTCCGCCTTGGAATCTCGCTCCTGAACGTACAGAACTTCGTTATAATCATTTCCTTTGGCCACTTTTTGATTTTCCGAAAAAATCAATAATACGGCGTTCGGTTCCCTATACCCGGTCAAATAATAAAAATCTGGGTCCTGATGGTAGATGTAATCCACATCATTGGCGCGGTTGCGCTCGGCATTGGCAAAAAATACAGCTACGCTGTTCGGGGGCATCTTCTCGCGCACCGCTTCCCTCCGCTGTTTGTGAAACTCGGCGGACAGAAAGTCCACCGGCATATCTTGGGCGAGCGCCTGTATACCGAATACAGCCGTCCCCGCAATAAAAAGAATAACTTTGAACATTTTGCCGTTTTTAGTGGATGATAGGATTCTGCAATGATCGAATTCGCAAATATTGTGCAAAATAGGACATCATGCAATTTAGAAAGCCTAAATATTTCAATAGTTTTGTAGCATGAAAAACACTGCTCTTACCGAAACCCATATCGCCCTCGGTGCCAAAATGGTGCCTTTTGCGGGATACAACATGCCCATTTCCTACGAAGGCGTGAATGCCGAGCATGAAGCCGTCCGTAAGAGGGTCGGGGTATTTGACGTCTCGCATATGGGGGAATTTCTGGTCGAGGGTCCCAAGGCATTGGAACTGATCCAAAAAGTGAGTTCGAACGATGCTTCGAAATTGACGGTCGGAAAAGCCCAGTACAGCTGCTTGCCCAATGAAGCTGGGGGAATTGTTGATGACCTGATTGTTTACCGTGTCAAGGAAGAAACCTATCTGTTCGTGGTCAACGCTTCGAACATCGAAAAGGATTGGGCGCATATATCCAAATACAACGAACCTATTGCGGCGGATATACGCAATATCTCTGACGGATTTTCCCTGTTGGCCATTCAAGGGCCCAAAGCGGTCGAGGCGATGCAAGCCTTGACCTCGGTGGATCTGGCGGAAATCAAATTTTATAATTTTGTAGTGGCCGATTTTGCGGGCATCGATTATGTTATCATTTCCGCTACCGGATATACCGGTTCCGGGGGATTCGAAATCTATTGTAAGAATTCTGAAGTGCAACAGATTTGGGACAAGGTATTCGAAGCGGGAGCGGACTACGGCATTCAACCGATCGGTCTCGGTGCCCGCGATACCTTACGCCTCGAAATGGGCTATTGCCTCTACGGAAACGATATCGACGATCAGACCTCTCCCTTGGAAGCGGGATTGGGCTGGATCACCAAATTCAACAAGGACTTCGTCAACAGCGAGGCTCTTGCCCAAGAAAAGGAACAGGGCCCCGACCGAAAGTTGGTTGGGTTTGAGCTCGACGAAAGGGGAATTCCCCGGCAGGGCTACCATATCGTCGATGATAAGGGCCAAACAATGGGTACGGTGACCTCTGGAACCATGTCTCCCTCCCTGAACAAAGGAATCGGATTGGGGTATGTGCCTTCCGAATTTTCCGCAACCGGCAACAAAATCCATATCCAAATACGAAAAAAAACAATCCCCGCAACTGTGGTCAAACTCCCGTTCTACAGGGGTTAAAAAATTTCTATGGCGAAAGGAAGGCGAAAGAAGGACGAAAAAAACAAAAAAGTTCTCATTTTAGGGGGAAGTGGATTTCTAGGTAATTCCATCTACAAAGAACTCTGCAACTATTTCGACACCTACGGCACTTATTATTCCGCACGGCGGTCTTTTGAGGACAATCGGCAATTCTTCAATTATGATATGGAGGAGGACGATGTTTTCGAACTTTTGGAGAAGATACGACCGCAAATAATTATCTCCGCGGTTCGTGGCAATTTCGCAGCCCAGGTTCAGGCCCATCAGCATATGGTGGAATATTTATCCCACACCGATTGCACGCTCTATTTTTTGTCGTCGGCCAATGTTTTCGACGCGTATCGCAAATATCCGTCCTATGAATACGACAAAACCTTTTCCGATAGCGTCTACGGCCGGCTTAAAATCAAGATAGAAAACATGCTGCTAAGACTTCCGGAGCAAAAAATGGGTATTTTACGCGTGCCCATGGTTTTCGGTAACGGCTCTCCCCGCATCAAGGAAATCAAGAAGTTTATTGTGGAAAACGAGCCTATCGAGGTTTTTCCCAACCTCATCCTGAACGTCACCAGCGACGACAAGCTGACCCAGCAGATTCACTACCTTATCAACCGCAACAAAACGGGCATCTACCACTTGGGAAGCAAAGATTTGGTACATCATGAGGATTTTATAAAGGAAGTGGTCGACCGTATTGGAAATTTCAATCCTATTTATAAACGGGTATATACTTCGAACGAAGATAGGTATTTGGCCGTACTTCCTAAGGATAACAAATTGCCGAAAAACCTCCAGATAACATATCAGGATGTTATCGACCATCATATTTCAGGATAGGGAAATGCGGAATTAACAGATTCGATACGATTAAAACTAATTGGCTTTCCATACCATAAAGTTTCTGAAATCCGTATCTTGAATATTCAAACAAAGAAGTTTAGGCCCCAGTTCGATGCGAGTTGGGTCAATTATTAACCAGATTCCCACCTTTTCGGGAATAACAAATTTAAAATAGCCATGAAAAAATTATCAGAACAGGACATCGAAAAAAAACTGGAAAAATTGGAGGGCTGGGAATACGTCGATGGCGCCATCGAAACCTCCTTTCAATTCGATAACTTTAAGGAAGCCTTCTCGACCATGACCCGTATCGCGTTTGAATGTGAGGCCCAAGGCCACCACCCCGATTGGAGCAATGTGTACAATTCCCTAAGTATCAGCCTCAGCACCCACGATGCCGAAGGTGTAACGGAAAAGGATTTTAAACTGGCCCAGAGTATCGAAGATATTGTTGAAGGAAAGGAGGATTAGTTGTAGTAGGCGAGTGATCGGGCGCAGTAAAGTTCGAGATTCAAGCCTGTCTGTGGCAGGTCAAAAGTGCCAGACGGTCTTATGGGCCGAACTCCTATACTTATTTTGTGCTTGCAGGTTAACTTTCTTACATTTACTGCCGTTTATTTTACCTTATCATTAAACCATGGGAAGAGCTTTTGAATTCCGGAAGGCCCGGAAAATGAAACGATGGGCGGCCATGTCGAAGGCCTTTACGCGTATCGGCAAGGATATCGTTATGGCAGTAAAGGAGGGAGGCCCCGATCCGGATGCCAATTCACGGCTTCGTGCCGTTATACAGAATGCGAAGTCCGTCAACATGCCCAAGGACAATATCGAGCGAGCCATAAAACGGGCCTCCGATAAAAGTCTGGGTGACTACAAAGAGGTGCTTTTTGAGGGCTATGCCCCGCATGGGATCGCCGTTTTGATTGAGACCGCCACGGATAACAATACCCGCACCGTAGCCAATATCAGAAGTTACTTCAATAAGTGTGACGGCAGCCTGGGTACTTCCGGCTCAGTAGAGTTCATGTTCGACCATACCTGTAATTTCAGGATTCCCGCAGAGGACATCGACCCCGAGGAACTGGAGCTCGAAATGATCGACTATGGTGCCGAAGAGGTATTCGTCGACGATGACGGTATTTTGATCTACGCCCCGTTCGAGAGCTTCGGGGACATCCAAAAGGAGCTTGAAAACCGTAATATCGAAATCCTGTCCTCCGGTTTTGAGCGAATTCCACAAGTAACCAAAGAACTTTCCGAAGAAGAACAGCAGGATGTCGAAAAACTACTGGAAAAAATCGAGGAAGACGATGACGTCCAGAACGTATTCAACAATATGGAATAAGTTTTATTTACTTGATATTCAATTAGTTAATATCCATTTGAAAAATCTGGTTTGTACATCATACACTCCATATTTTATTATGTCGCCCAAGGCTTGATAAAGTGCACAACTATCTTTAAATCAAGAATTTAAATTACGTGAAGAAGGAAGTAGGACTCATTGGCTAAAGTTCACGGTTATTCAAAATCAACTAACTTAAAAGCAATTTATTGAGCATAAAATACACCAACAATCGAACTAATTTCGAACAAATTACATTACATATAACTCCTGCAACATAAAAACCCTATAACCAACAGAGAATCAAACGACTATTTTGGAATGAGGAGCCTGTTATGCACACCAAACATTTCATAAATAAAAACGCTTACAATGTTTCAATTGCCTCTTTTGTAACTCAATTACCAAGTGGTTATAGTTACAACTTTGAGAAAGATAGGATGCTTTTTTTGAACTTTGGTTTAAATCAGTTCTTGTTAGGCGACGTTTTTATTCTCGTAATGCTTGATTTGGTTCAGTTCCGATTCCTTTGTTTCTTTCTCTTCTTCGATATCATAATCATCTTGAAGTCCAAGCCAGAATTTTGCCGAATTCCCAAAATATTTGCTCAATCGCAAAGCTGTGTCCGCTGTTATTCTACGATTACCTTTTACGATTTCCGAAATCCGGGTTTGCGGTATTCTCAAATCTTTTGAAAGTCGATAAGCTGTAATTTCAAGAGGTTCAAGAAACTCGTATAACAAAATTTCCCCAGGATGTACATTTGCTAACTTTTCCATTTCTTACTTTTTAGTGATAATCAATTATTTCCACTTCGCTTGCGTTTCCTTTGTCCCATAAGAACATAATCCGCCATTGTTTGTTGATTCGAATACTATAGAACTCGCTTAATTTTCCACCAAGTTTTTCAAGTCGGTTTGACGGTGGAATCCTTAAATCTGAAATGTCTTGCGAGTTATTCAGCATTCTGAGTTTCCGGCGTCCTACGTTCTGTACTTCAATAGGCATTTTTTTTACTCGGATTCCGTTCCAAATCTGTTCGGTTGCTTTTGAACCAAAGGATAATATCATATTTTTTCACGTTACTAACGTCAAAGATAAGTATTTTATTTTAAGTGGAGAATGGTTTTCCAAAATTGCTCTTTGGCCTTTTGCCAAAAATAGGCCAAAATGTTCCTTTCAACTAAGTTCAACAGTTTGACACAGCATAGCCCCTATTGGAAAAATAGAATGAAATGTTCATTAGGCAAGTTTAGTTTCTTTTTAGCCATCGTTTAAATATACTTTGAGTGTCCCATAAAAGGTTAATTAACGAGAATACTAAAAAGGACAAGGAATGGGACACTCTCGAAAAAGAATTTGTGATTGTAGAAAAGTGTACCGAAAAACGGCCGTTTTAATAAACTTCTTCTTATAGCGCATTGTGTAAGCCACCCCTATTGGCCTAGCAGGTCAATTTTTACAGATTCAATAATGCCTGTAAATGTGTATGGATACTCATAATTGGGGCTGACCGGTGAGATAAGATCCTCGCCCACATCCAGGGTTCCAATGTCCGCGGCTGTGCGAATGGTTGCCTCTCCATCCATTCTACCATTGATGAATAAACTTGCCTTCATAGGAAAGGATTGCCTGAATCCGCCGGAAGCTTCATTGGTAAGAACAGGGGTAACCTCCACGACCAAGCTGGTTGTGCCCGGGATCAAGGGCACATTAGATTTCAGGCTACCCGCCAAATGCCCGTAAGCACTGGTCTCATAAGTCAAATAGTTGTCCTTAATGTACAGTGTAAATCCGCCATGCCGACCACCTTGTGCTAATATAACTCCTTCCGCTCCTGAATCGGGTATACTAATTTCAGCTGTAATCCTATGAGCTTTTCCGGCCAAGGAAGGTGCCGCTTCGTATGGAATACGCTGGCTCCCCTGGAGATATGTGAATTGAGTACGGCCTTGCTTAACGGATGGACGAGGCCCAAAAAATGGTAGTTCCAGGGGATATACATTATTCCGCTGGGCTTCGGAATTGAACTGCATTTTCATTTCTTCAAGCTTTTCCGGGTATTGCCCGGCCAGGTTCTGTGCCTGGCTATAGTCATTTTCCAAATTATACAATTCCCATGGCCGCGCTTCCGGTGGCGGTACGGGCTGGCCGGCTCCCGGATTCCATACTGAGCCATTAGACGAACCTGCCCACCATCCGTCCTTGTAGATTCCCCGGCTACCAAAACTCTCGAAATACTGGACTCTTGATGCATGGCGATCTGTTGATTCTCCCAGCGTATAAAGGAAACTTTTCCCTTCCAGAGGCATCTGCACAATGCCATGAACGATTTCAGGAACATTGATGCCCGCAGCTTCGAGAAGCGTTGGCGCCAGGTCTGTAATATGGATGAACTGGGAACGCACACCTCCTTTGTCCTGTATGCGTTCAGGCCAGGAAACAACCATTGGAAGACGGGAGCCACCCAGATCTGAGGCGACCGTTTTTGCCCCCTTAAATGGGGCATTGCTTGCCCAGGCCCAGCCTGCAGCCGGGGCATTATCATACGCTACGCTGCCGATGGCATCTATCTGATCTAAACGTTCTTGCAGCGTGGCCGGTTTTGCCTGAATTGTAAGGGCATCACGTCCGTCAAACCCACCTTCGGTGGTAGGGCCGTTATCATCTGCTATATAAATAACCAAGGTGTTTTTCAGCTGTCCTCGCGATTCGATTGTCTGCAGGAGCCTGCCAATTTCATAATCGGTTTGAGCGATATAGGCCGCATAAACTTCCATTTGCCTTGCCAATAGTTTCTGAAGGTCCGGATTTAATGATTCCCAGGCTGCCAGCCCCTCGGGGCGTGGAGTCAGTGTAGCATCCGCCGGAATGACCCCGAGTCCTTTCTGCCGTTCGAAGGTATTCTCCCTCAATTTATCCCATCCCTGGTCGTACCTGCCCTGGAACTTTTTAGTCCATTCCTGAGGAACATGATGTGGCGAATGGGTTGCAGAAGCTGCATAATATAGAAAGAATGGCTTATCTGGGGCAACTGCATTATGGTTTTCAAACCATACGATGGCATCATCGATTAGGTCGGTGGTAAGGTTATAGCCGTCATTGGCTGTGGTTCGAGGAGAAACAGGGATTGTGTTGCGGTAAAGGTTAGGTTCCCACTGACTGGAACCGAAGCCAATATAGCCATAGAAATAATTAAACCCCATCCCTGTAGGCCATTGATCGAAAGGTCCTGCGGGTGTGGTCTCCCAAACAGGAGTATTGTGCCATTTTCCGAAGGCAGCCGTATTATAACCATTCAGTTTCAGCACCTCGGCAATGCTGGCCGCGGATTTGGGCCATATTGAATTATAGCCCGGAAACCCGGCTGATAATTCGGAGATTCGTCCAAATCCTACTTGATGACTATTCCGCCCTGATAGTAAAGCGGCCCTAGTAGGTGAACAAATGGGTGTGCCGTGGAACCTATTATATCGCAAGCCCTGTGATGCCAAGCGGTCAAGTACTGGTGTGTCACTAAGGCCCCCGAAGGTGGAAGTCGCCGAAAAACCTACATCATCCAGCATGATTACGACCACGTTAGGTGCTCCTTCAGGAGCCGTAACCAAATGCGGCCAGTCGGCCACCGAATTCTCCGGCAAGACTTCTATTTTCCCCCCAAATTCCGTATCAGGTTTAGGCAGGATCTGAGCTTTGACAACGGATGGTATCAAAATTACCAGTACCCCGAATAAAACATATTGCCATACCCAGTTCATAAGGTGGCGTGCCTCACAACCGCCAAGTTCCAATTTTCCATCCAATTTTAAAGTTCCCGAATCCATGTTAGTATACTTTTTACTTTAATCAACGAAAGCCATTTTGTTGCTTCTTACCCAATTCTCCATGAGGGTCATTTTTACAGGGAGTTTTTCCAAAACCTTGCTCATTTCTGGATTGAATTTAGGGGGGTATTCGGAAGCATTTTGAAGACCATCATAATAGGACGTAACGCCGGCTGCACCCGCTTCCCCCACAAATGGTTTCAGCATATCACCAAATTCTTTGGCTGGCTGCGTATGGTATGCAATTTTTTCTCCCAATCCCTTGGAAAACCTTTCTGCCAAATCATTTCCTTTTAGATCTTCTTGGCCACTAATGTGGAAATCATCGGCCTTTAAATCTGTGTTGTAAATTGCTCCCACCACAAAGGCACTCACATCCTTGGTAGCTATCCAGCCAATTGGCATTGCTTCTGGGGGGGGATAGGCCAATTTCTTCTCATTTTTCACAAAGGGGGCACAAAACGGCCCCATCAAATTTTCCATATAGATGGTGGGCTGTATGACAACATAGTTCACTCCGCTATTTTCCAGATAATCCCTAATATCCAATTTCACATCTTCGCCTGGTATCCCCATTTTATGAGGCAAGAGCCAACCACTGGTATTCCACACTATTTTACCTACACCATTTGCTTTGGCAGCATCGATCACATTTTTGGCATATTGCAGCCCATCAAGGGGATTGGGCTATGAAACAGGTATGAGCAATGCTATCGCATCCATCCCTTTGGTGATTTCCTTCAATTCGTCAACGTCTGCCATATTTGCCAAAACAGGGGTTGCCCCTGCTTCTTGTAGTTTGGTGAAGTTTTTCTCAGAACTCGTGGTCGCATAAACTTCCGCTCCTTTTTTATTTGCTTCCCCAATTACATGAAATAGTTGTGAGCCCGTGGCCCCAAATACTAATATCTTCATATTTTCTGTTAATTTTTAAATCAATGTCTTTTTGTCAAAACCAGACGATTACTTTTTTATTGAAGAACTCTCAGGGTTTTAGAACAATGGATTATTGTTCGCCCTTTCATCGGGCATTGGCATCATAGCATCCCAATGTTCCACCAATTTATCCTTGTCTATACGATAAATATCGATAAACCTCCATTCCTTTCCTGCCATTTCATACCGTGAATGAAGGAATACAGTATCTTTTTGTGCAACAGTATGCTTAAAGTTGATTTTTTGTTTCATTACTCCTTGTGAGATAAGCATCTGAACAAGGTTTTTTACTCCGTCAGGACCATCAGCGATTGTAGGATTGTGTTGTATGAAATCCTCACTTATGAATTCATCTATCGCGGCGATATCCAGATCGCCAAAAATTCTTTGGTATGCTGTAGTGGCTATCTTCTTATTTTTCTCATCCTGTGTCATAATACACGTTTTTCTAAAAGTTTATTGTATAAAATTAGTATATAACTTACCTTTGTACAAGTACTTACCAAGATGTATGGTACTTACTTTTAAGTTAGAAATATTGATTGTCAGATGAATAAAAGTCAAAAAATAATTTACCAATCAGATGAAAATTGTCCGGTAAGGAAATCATTAGCTTTATTGAGTGGTAAATGGACATTGCTGATATTGTTTCAGATAAACGAAAGGGTAATCAGATATGGTGAGCTAAAAAGATGTATCCCGGGGATTAGTGAAAAGATGCTGATTCAGGGACTGAATTTTTTGGTGGAGAACAAATTTGTTGCCAAAAAATCTTATCCCGAAATTCCACCAAGGGTGGAATATCGCTTAACAGAACTTGGACTGAACACTTTGCCTATAATTGACAAGCTTGCCACATTTGGTTTGGAGAACTTAAAATAATTGCCTACCCTAACATTTTAAATATGTAATGGCAGGGAAATTACCAAATACGAAAGATTGTGGCCGGCTTAAACTGCTTGGTGGTTTGCCGGGAATATACCACGTAATCTGTCACTAATCATACAATTTCACCCTCCAAAATTCCAAAAAATTTAATTCCGGAAAACGAAGATTTTTGGCACTAATCGCAAAAATTCGGAAAATATACCGAGTATACTTAATCCCACCTTTATTTAGACTTTCCTATATTAACACCAAAATCCAAGAATTATTTATTGTATGAATAATCAAATATTTTAGAACTAGTTACGAACAAATATTATTTTTAATATTACAATAAATTGAATATCAAATATTTAAATAAAATAATGTGACGTCCAGAACGTATACCATACTATGGAGGAATAATCAGACACTATCCCGAAGAAAGCAGTCGGGGTATCAAAATAATTTGAGCTGATTTCTACACAACTCTTCATACTTTGTTCTACCTGGGTTCTGAAGGTACTTCTTGATGACCTCTTCATTGGCATACTGCCCTACGGTATTCACATAATAATCGCTCATCCAAAACATACCGCCCCACAGCATTCGCTTGACCTCCTGGTAAAGACACAATATTTCTCTCGCCTGATGCTCTTCACCGCTCCGATTATTTTTTTCGGGGCGTTCCCCGGAACACTTTGTGTCAGAAAATGGACATGGTCCCCGTCTATGCCGATTTCCAAAAAATGAATCTCGTACCGTTCCTCGAGCTGAACGCAAATCTTCTTGAAGGTCTCCTATACGGCATCGCTCAAAACTTTTCTCCTATATTTGATAGGGCACATAAAATGGTACAAAAGCAAGCTTTTGTTATGGCTCTTGTGGATAGGCTCACTCACAACCACAAATATAGGAATATCAGTACGCGACACTCGAGGCAAAGCCTCGGGGAATTCAAATGATTAAATTAGGAACCAAAATTAATGTTGCTCCTCGTCATCCATATGGTCATTGTCATTATGCATAGGTTCTTCATCTGAATTCATATGCTCATCATCCGCATCCATATGATCATTGTCCATGTGGCCATCCTCGTGCATATTTTTATCTTCATTCATATGTTCTGTATTTTGCATATGTCCATTACTATCGGAATCCTTTTTTACAGTGTCTCTACAACCAGTAATTAATGTTAGAATTACTGTTGTCAAAATCGTTAATACGTTTTTGAATTTCATTTTTATACTATTTTAGTTAATCATTATTTTCATCTATAAAAGCGTCATTCAACGCTATTGCTATTCAATGTTGGAATTAAAAAATTAGGTAACTATGCAGATAGTAAGTTAGCGATAGTTTTAAAGACACCCAACATGTTCTGTCCGTTCTTGACGCAGGTGTCCGTAACCGACCTGATAACGGCATAGGCCTGTGCGCCCTCGGGGGTCTTGAACTGGCCGGACACCTTTCGCTTTACCTTTACGTTCCTGATCGCCCACTCCGAGGCATTGTTGTCCGGCGGGACGTCATGGTGGTGCAAAAACGTGAGAATGTAGTCCCTGTATTTTATCATGCGTTTGTGGAACGTCCTCAGATCTTTCTGTTTTTCGGGCAACGGCCGATCCGAAAGGGCCGACATTTTTTCTTTTATCCTTTCCTTTCGGGAATCGGGACATCATATCCGTCGGGTTCGATCTTTTTCTTGAGCTTCAGGACGCGGTAGATCAGTTCCCTGAACTCCATCGCCCTTTCGGAGGCGTAACATCCGGTGAAGTAGACCAGTTCGCGCAGCAGGTGCGGGGTGCACAGTTGGTGGGTCCGACATGCGATCCGGAAATGGCTCGTCCAGCAATCGTGGACCAGTACCGCGTTTGGGAGGCCCGAGGCTAGTTCCCCTCAATCGTCGCGATGCCAAGTTTGTGCAAGAACATGATATAGGTGACCGATCGACCATTCCATCATCTCCGCCATTCCGAATTTTCCGGTTCTCGGGGTATTTCTGTTCACTGCATCTGCGGGTTTCATTGTCGTTGCAACCGATAATCTTTCTGGTAGGCGGGCATCATTCTTTTTGGATGCTCCTAACTTGGTGTTAAGAACATCACATCAACTGCTGTAAAACAGCTAATTATCACTTTGTTTTCCCATCATACCACCCCCCATCACGCCATCATTCATCATTCATCATTCTCTTTATCATAGCGCCCAATGGCATGGGTAAATGGACTGATTTGAACTCTTCGTTATTGGATTTTTCCGATAAATGCAGCCATACGTCAACGCGTTGCGCAGGACCAATATTAAAATCGGCAGCAAATACCGAACGCCACCGATCGCCCTTGTACTTGTTTCGTCAAGACTGTATGCGCCTTCATTTTCGACGTTTACTCCTCCGAAAACCCTGAAATTACTATTAAGCCACCGCTGGTAGGTAAACTGGGCTTCCAAATGTTTGTCCCATCCATATACTCCAGGTAAAATAAACTGGTTTCTGATGTTGATAGCGGTAGCGTGAAGTTCGGTCATGTGACTGGCAGCTGGTACCTCGCCCCAGGTAAAAATATGATCGGCTTCATTATAGTTAGGATTTTTAACGCATAACCTTTTAATCGCTCATCTTTTGGCGTATCATCCTTATCGTAGGGGAAGATGTGGGCTTATGTAGCGATTTCTGAACCTGCGGAGTCGATTTTAGAAGTTATTTTCTTGTGTTCGTCAAGACTAGCAGGGCCTTCGGAGAATTGGGTGTCGGAGGTCTTGAAAATTTTTATAAGGGTTTTTAGTATAATCTTACAGTCCAGTATAAAGCCGATTTGCTCTGCGTACCGGGCATCCAATTCTAACCTTTTGTCCCATGACAGGGCATTTCTACCTGATACTTGCGCCAGTCCCGTAATACCCGGTCTAACGGAATGTCGGAGATTCTCACGGGCGGTGTAGTACTGCAAATAGCGTACCCGCAAGGGTCTTGGACCCACCAAACTCATTTCGCCTTTCACCACGTTGATCAACTGCGGCAGTTCGTCTAAAGAGGTTTTACGTAAAATGGATCCGATGGGGGTAAGCCGCTTATCATCGGGCAGGAGTTCGCCATGTTCGTCCGTTTCGTCGGTCATGGTCTTGAATTTTATGATATGGAATATTTTTTCATTTTTGCCCGGTCTCGGTTGAAGGAACAACGGCCTGTCAACCTTGCCCAACTTCAGTAATAAAAAAACTGAAATGTAAATGGGCAATAACATGATTCCTGCTATCAGGGCCACTAAAAAATCGAAAAAAGGTTTTATAAAGGATTGATACACTGGGAGAACAATTATGAATTATCGGCAAAATTACGGATTTTCGAAAAATAAAGGCCATTCGGCCAATCAATTAGTCATTGAACTTCGATATTCGCCCCCCCCCGATAGCTTTCTTTTGTCGGATTCCAAATAGAATCTTTTATCGGGATAGAATTCCCTTTTCCTGATTTTCGTAAATGTATCGGAGCATCGAAACAAAACTTTGTTTTTTGCTTAGCTGATAATAATCATACTGGTAAATGGAGGGTGCCGACATCCGATCGGCGTGTGTGGTGGGCGGTACACTGCCGTTGGTATATTGTTTATATCTAAGTGGGCTGTCCCGACGGTTTCTTTGCCGATGATACCATCGGGTACCTCTCTTAAAAAATCGACTATCTACTGATTGGAAAGGCTTACCTCAAAACTGGGAAATCCATAAAAAAAGGGAGCAGACATAAACTGCTCCCTCTTCTTGGGTTTGGCTGGGTTATTTATTGTACTACCCTACATCAATGTCGTACCAACAACTTTTCGTCGAAGACATTGCCATCGGTGGTGACCATCCTCAAGAGGTAAACCCCGTTTTCAAGGTTCGAGACCTGCAGCAGATAGGCACCGGGACTTGTTTTTAACTGCAAGCCCTCATAACTTCGCAATAGACGCCCGGAAACATCATAGACATAGAGTTTCGTAATGTCCGCTTCGGGATTCGACATGGTGATCTGTGTCTCGGATACCGCGGCGTTCGGATACATGCTTACCTCGTTCGGAATCGGCTCGTTGAAAGCGGCCGGAACCGATTTGGTGCTACTGCCCGAAGTATTGGCTACCGCATCCGGATCAAAGGCTTTGGCTACGCCGCCACAGTTCGAAGACGAACCTCCCAAACCTGTGGGGATATCTTCAGTCTGGGTAATGTAGAGCTTGTCTAATGCGGCGCCGGCCTCCCTATGCCCGATTTCGACCTGGTTCACACCGTCGATAAACTCGAAGCTACGGGGCTGATTACGCTGTTCGTTGAGATGTATTCTATGCCATGCAAAACTGTTGCTGGCAGGAATGCTGTTCCATCTCACCCACGGGCCACCATTAACCCGGACCCAGAAACTATCCTCCGTACCGCTCGGTGTCCTTACACGTCCGAATATTTTATACGTGCCCGCGGTCACCGAGAAGTTAAAGGTAACAATAGCGCTTCCGATGGACGAGGCCGAGGAATTGAATCCAGAGGGAGGCATGGCATACTGCCCACCAGATGCGCTTCCGTCGTTTACTACGTTCCATCCGGCGCCCACATCGGCACATTCCGCCTCAAGCCATACTTGTTCCAGGTTGGCCTGGATGGCCGTCACCGTGACCTCGTCAAAGGCACTTACACCCTCATCGTCGGTAACCGTTAACCGGAAGGTATAGTCACCCTCCACAAGAACCTCTGCAGTCAGAACCGATGTATTGTCGTTCGTAAGCAAGGCCGTGTCGGCTCCATCGATTTGAGTCCACTGATACGACACGGAACCGCCATCGGGATCGCTGCCACTACCGGTCAAGGTAAAGCCGTTGTTCGGTAAGGTTACTTCGATATCGCCACCTGCGTCCACAATGGGGTCCAGTTGGCTAGCACCCACGTCGGCACCCAATATCTCGATAGCCGATACTTTAGGCTGATCGATACCGTCGCCACCCGTCGCATCGAAGTCCAAGTTGAGAACCCCATCGGTAACCGTTACATTAAAGGTCTTGATCTCAGTGGTCTGCGGACCTACATCGGCGTTGATATCGTAATCGTTCAATATCGTGTTGCCTTCCAAGGCGACGTCGAAGATGCGTTTTCCGGTTCCTCCGGCACCACCGCTCGTGGCGCCCCAATAGATTTCGGCAAAGTGGAGTACTACTTGGTAATCACCATTGTCAACGGGCACATTATAGGAGAAGCTGGGCGGGGACGCGCTCCGCTCGGTTTGGTACAACGCCGGTACCGTCGCATTGTTGTTTGCATATACCTTACCGCCCGTAAAATTGGTATCGGCGGAGAAGGTTTCCCCATTATGTACCACCTGTGGTCCACCTGCATTGATACGCAGGACGAAATCGTTGACCACCGGTTCTTCTACCGCAATAGTAAGAATCGCTTCGTCGGTCTCTCCCTCGGCATCCGCAACGGTCAGACTGACATTGTAGTCACCCGGCTCGAACGTATGCTGCGGATTTTCATTCGTAGATGTCGTGCCATCCTTGAAATCCCATAGATAGGAAACAATGCCCTCATCATCCTCGGAACCGTTCGAGCTGAAGTTCACCGTTAACGGTCCTACACCGGTTAATGGATCTGCACTGGCCACTGCGGTAGGTGCGGCATTAATGTTACCAACACTTACGATTTCGATAGCGGATAGCTTGGGCTCGTTCACCCCATCGCTACCTGCCGCATCCAAGGCAAGACTTAGACTACCGTCTTGGACGATGGCGTCAAAGGTCTTGGTTACGACGGTCTGCGAACCTACGTCCGCAATAATGTCATAATCATTAAGCACGGTAGATCCTTCCATCACCACATCGAAAATACGACTGCCGACACCCCCTGGACGCCCACCATTGGCGCCCCAAAAAAGTTCCGCAAAATGGAGTGTGACCGTATATCTGCCATTGTTCAATGGAATTTCATACCCGAAGTTCGGTGGCAACGCACTACGCTCCGTTTGGTAAAGCGCCGGTAAGGCGGCGTTCGTATTGGTATATGATTTTCCACCAACGAAATTTTGGTCGGCCGAGAAGGTCTTCCCATTCTGCACCACCTGGGGTCCGCCTGCATTGATACGCAGGGTGAAGGCCGGGATAACCGGCTCTTCGGCGACCACTTGGATCGTGACCGAATCGGTAAGGTTTCCGGCATCGGTAACCGTAAGGGTCACATCGTAAGGCCCTGCGATTGCGTAGGTATGGTTTGGAGATACCTCGGAGGAAGTATTGCCATCGCCAAAATCCCACTGGTAATCCACCGCACCTTCACTATCGCTGGAGCCACTGCCGTTAAAGGCAAACTGTAACGGATTACCGCTGTCAGGCGTTGCACTGGCCACCGCGCTCGGAGCCGTATTCGGTGGAGCGGAGACCGTAATGGTCGTTGTCGCGACATCAGATAGTCCTTCCTCATCGGTCAAGGTTAGGCTTACCGAATAAATTCCTGCGGAATCGAACGTATAACTGGTGTCAGGATCGTTGGAAGTGCCTACCCCGTCTCCGAAATCCCACTCATATTGCAATGTACTTGGGTTTTCATCGGTAGAACCGCTACCCGTGAATTCTACGAACAGCGCGGAAGGACCCTCGTTGGTACTGGTTACGATCAAGGCTTCCGGAGCTTGGTTCTGGACCGCGCTGTTGATAACCTGTACGTTTTCATAAACGGCATCCGTGAGCGTACCGTCACTATGTGATGTTGTCGCCAAACCTATAAAGATGGTTTCGTTCATAAGGATGTTGGCAGTACCTATCTGAGTCCAGTTTCCGTTGGTCTCGGATATATATCCGGTAAAGGTATTGCCAGAACGTACCATTCTTAGGTAATGTGGGAATCCGCCGGGCGTCAAAGCCGGTTTCGTAAAGTTGGCAGTGCCCATCGTCGCTCCTTTCGTGGCCCTATGCTGGAAACTATGGCCAGGTCCGCCCAAATTCTGCGGATTCGACGGATCGGGGGAAATAATCATCATCGCTGTGGCAGAATTTGCATCTAAGTCGTTGCGCATCATCACGCCTGCCTTGGCCCAATCGTTGGTCTGGTCCAGACTTAGCACCTGTGCGATGATTTCACCGTCGCCTTCCAATTCTTGATAGACAAAGTGGAACTCGTCGGCACTACCCCAGATATCGGCACCAGAGGCACTGACCTCGAAACGGCCATTATCATAACATGTCTCCCCGTCGGCCGCGACCGCCCCAATATCGGAGTTCTCCCACTCCTGGGGAAGTTCGCATTCTACGATAGGATCTTCGATACCGAGTACGGTAATCGCAGATAGCTTCGGTTGATCGACCCCGTCGCCGCCCGCGGCGTCAAAGACCAAGTTCAATATACCATCTTCAACGGTTGCTTCGAAAGTTTTTGTTACCACGGTCTGAGGCCCGACATCGGCATTAATATCGTAATCGTTCAGTACGATATCCCCTTCCATGGTCACGTCGAAGATTCGTTTTCCATTTCCGCCGGAACCCCCGCCGGTAGCGCCATGATAGATTTCCGCAAAATGAAGGGTGATTTGATACTGGCCGTTGGTTAGTGGAATGTTGTAGGCAAAGGTCGGTGGCGACGCACTGCGCTCGGTCTGGTACAACGGGGGTACCTGGGCACTCGTGTTCACGTACACCTTGCCGCCGACGAAATTCTGATCCGCACTAAAAGTCTCGCCATTATGAACGACCTCCGGACCGCCCGCATTGATCCGTAGGGCGAAACCGTTTGATATCGGTTCTTCTGCTGTCACCTGAAGGGTAATGGCATCTGTTAAATCACCCTCGTCGGTGACGGTAAGGGTCACTTCGTAAGGGCCCGCAGCCGCATAGGTGTGGTCCGGGGAGGCTTCAGTCGAGGTATTTCCGTCGCCGAAATCCCACTGATAGTTCACCGCACCTTCCGTGTCGGTAGATTCGCTGCCGTCAAATGAGAATTGTAACGGATTGTTGCCGTTAGGGGTCGCACTGGCCACAGCGTT
>CAVTJB010000007.1:0-26355 GCA_963734985.1 uncultured Flavobacteriaceae bacterium | reverse complement strand
CAGACTGTTGACCAAAGTACCTACAATGGTCGTCTTTCCGGTGCCGGCAAATCCCTTGAGCAAAAAGACCCTGTCGGTATCCTTGGAAAGTATGTACCCGGCCAGTTTCTGTAAGGCTACGGATTGCTTGAGGGTCGGTTCGTGGGGAAATTTATCCTGTAATAAATTATAAAAAGAAGCATCGGTAAGAATCGCGATAGGTTCAAAGATAATGAACTCCCCATGATTTTTTTAGGGCATCTTTACTAACTCTTGTTGAAATGGCATCACAGGAATTTTTATGGATATAAGGCGCCAAAAACGGAGTTTAACTGGCCTTAATGAATATGTTGGCATCAAAATAGCTGGAAAGAACAAGCAGGCCACCTATACATGGTTTTTAGAGGCGCCCTAGCCCACGATTTTTTATAGAAATACTTTTACGATTGAAAAAAAATTGTAGATTTGTGATAGAGGCTGTCCTATATACACAGTTACTTAACCACTAAATTTAATAACACTAAGAAATGAAGACCGTAATTCAAATCGTACTTTGGATAGTTTGTATTGGCTTAGGCTATCTCATCTATCAGTCCGTCACCGGGCCTATCCGGTTCAATGAAGTCAAACAGGAGCGTTATTCCAAGGTAATCGCCAAACTAAAGGATATCCGGTCCGCACAAGAGGCTTACAAGACCGTAAATAGAAGGTACGCCAAAGATTTTAACAGCCTTATCAAATTTATCGATACCGCCGATTTTACCATTACCCAACAAAGGGATTCATCGTATATGGAGTACGACAAGACCTATCAGATCGACATGTTAAAGGAGGTCAAGCTTATCGATACCCTGGGGACGGTTTCGATCAAAGATTCACTTTTCGGTCAGGACAATCGCTATAAGAACTTGGCAGATGTGCCGGCGGGAAAAGACGGGACCAAATTCCAGATGGAGGCCAACGTAATCAACAAAAGTGGGTATAAAGCACCGGTCTTCGAGGCGAAAGTGGAGAAAAATGTGGTGCTTTACGATCAACCGCAAACCCTTTTGGACAAAGAGAATGCCGAAATGGGCGTTGAGGAAGTGGACGGCAACTGGATTAAGGTCGGTTCTTTGAGCGAGGTAAGCACCAGCGGAAATTGGCCGCCTATCTACGACAATAGGGGAGATCAACAATAATTTGGACCACCAAGAAAACAATATAAAACTGTCCATTCAGGTTAGCTTGAATGGACTTTCTTTTTGTGTACTGGATACCACAACGAATTCTGTACAAAAGGCCGAAAAGGCGGTTTTTGCCGAAAAACTTACCCCGTACGGACTCCTAAAACGGCTCAAAGCCCTTTTTGCCGAGCACGATATACAATTGGACCGATTTTCAGAGGTGGTCGTGGTACACCGTAACAATCTGTTCGGGTTCGTGCCAAGCTCCCTTTTCGATGCCGATGAACTGGCAAATTACCTGAAGTTCAATACTAAAATATTGTCCAACGACCTTTTAGCCTATGATGAAATCCCCGGCCAAGATATGGTCAATGTATTTGTGCCCTTTGTCAATGTCAACAACTATATTTACGAAGGTTTCGGAACGTTTACCTTCAAGCATAACGGCACCGTGATGATAGAATCATTGCTGAACCGGGAGGGCGGAACCAATCTGCATCCCCCCAATAAACTGACCTATCCAACGGATGGGCAGACGGCGTTATCGAACCGCCAAGTCGGCGGAAAAGAGCCGGTATGCTATGTCCATATTTTTGAACGTCAGATGGAGATGGCCGTGATCGCCCAGAACAAATTGTTGCTTTTCAACAGCTTTGACTTCGTTACCAAAGAAGATTTTATTTACTATCTACTCTTTACGATGGAGCAATTACAACTCGATCCAGATGTGGTCACCGTAAAATTGTTCGGTGATATCGAGGAAGACGACGACCTCTATGAACTCTGTTATCGCTATGTGCTGAACGTGGCCATTGTCGTTCCGCAATTTTCCGACCAAGTGGTCACCAACACCACCGAAGAGACCTTGGATTTCACCGTGTTAAATGCTTTCTAATGCGAATTATTGCTGGAATACACAAGGGCAGGCGCATTACCGCCCCCCAAAAATTGCCCGTTCGCCCGACTAAGGATATGGCCAAGGAAGCCCTTTTCAATATCCTCAACAACCAGTACTATTTTGCGGATATTTCGGTCATAGACCTCTTTGCGGGAACTGGAAACATCAGCTACGAATTCGCCTCGCGGGGCACGGAAAAGATTACCGCCGTGGATGCCGATTCTGGATGTATACGTTTTATAGAAAAAGTTTCAGAGGAATTGGGAATGGGAATCGACACATTTAAAAGTGACGTTTTCGATTATTTGGAAAAAACGCAGGCCCGAGCGGATATTATTTTTGCCGATGCGTTCTACGACATGGCTATGAAGGATTTTGAAAGGATGGTCCAATGCATATTTGAAAGGGACATGTTGCTCAAAGAGGGCACCTTGGTCATCGAACATGCCAGCCGGATGGATCTGTCACATCTTGAGCACTTTTCCGAGAAGAGGAAGTATGGGGGAACTACGTTTAGTTTTTTTAATAGGATGTAAGGATTCATGAGCTGGAAGGACAAAATATCGACATAAAAAAAGACCCTTCGACTACCCTCAGGATTAATTCGGCTACGCATTTTATTTTGGAAAATGCCGTCTCATTAATAAAAGCAGGCCATAAGCCGGATTCTGTTCTACGCCAAAAACGTAGCCCCTATCATTTATCTGGGCCTTTGGTCGCCCAAAGGCTCTAACCGCCTACCCTTCGGCTCGGGCGTGCCACCCTCGAGCACCGATTTACGTGACGTTTCACCGCATAGAGTTTACCTGATTTCACTACAGCCTTACCTGTACATCCTTTCTGTTGCACTGGTCCTTTCACGCCGATGGCATGACGACGGGCGTTACCCGCTATGCCGCACTATGGTGTCCGGACTTTCCTCGCTGACAGTACATGCCAGCGCGATAGGGTGGCCTGCTTCGCGCAAAGGTAGCCGAATTGTTGATAAAAAAGGATTTAATCCCCCCAAAAGAGCATCTCAAGACTCCCGTAATCTTTATATTTGTAAATTAGCGGTTGACCCGAAAAAGTTTAAGGTTTCATGCCTGCCTTCGGCAGGGTTAAGGTGTAAAGTGGGTTGTTGCTATCAGAAACCACCTGGAACCTTTAACGGCTACCAAGTAGCGATTGAACCTTAAATTTCACCACCTAACCTGTAATTAACGAACCATTGGAACACTTTATCGTATCGGCAAGGAAATACAGGCCCCAGACCTTTAAGGATGTCGTGGGGCAGGAAGCCATTACCAATACCCTGACCAATGCGATCGAAAACCACCATCTGGCCCAGGCCTTACTATTCTGTGGTCCGCGGGGGGTGGGTAAAACCACCTGTGCGCGTATTCTGGCCAAGAAGATCAACCAGGACGGAACGGAGCAAAAGGATGAGGATTTTGCCTTCAATATTTTTGAGCTCGATGCCGCTTCCAACAACTCCGTTGACGATATCCGGAACCTGACGGACCAGGTCCGCATCCCCCCACAGGTCGGAAAATACAAAGTGTATATCATCGACGAGGTGCACATGCTTTCCCAAGCCGCCTTCAACGCTTTTTTAAAGACTTTGGAAGAGCCACCGAAACACGCCATTTTTATTTTGGCGACCACGGAGAAGCACAAGATTATTCCCACGATACTGTCCCGTTGCCAAATCTTCGATTTTAAGCGGATTACCGTTCGCGACGCAGTGGAATACCTGAAGTTCGTTGCCGAGAACCAAGGCATCGAGGCAGAAGACGATGCGCTACACATCATCGCCCAAAAAGCGGACGGTGCCATGCGCGATGCGCTCTCCATTTTTGATCGGGTGGTCAGTTTCTCCGGGAAAGACCTTACCCGAAAAGCGGTAACCGAAAATCTGAACGTTCTTGATTACGACACCTATTTTTCAACGACCGATCTGATACTACAGCACAATATTCCCGATCTGCTGTTGCTGTTTAATAAAACCCTGGCCCTAGGCTTTGATGGCCACCATTTTATCAGTGGTCTCGCATCTCATTTCCGGGACCTCATGGTATGCCAACACCAAGCGACAATAGACTTGCTTGAAGTGGGCGACAAGGCCAAGGAAAGCTATTTGGAACAATCCAAAAAAACGTCCAACCGCTTTCTTTTAAAAGCCTTGGAACTTGCCAATGATTGCGACCTAAAATACAAAACCAGTAAAAACCAGCGGCTTTTGGTCGAACTTACGCTGATGAAACTGGCCTCCATCGACTTTGATGGGCAAAAAAAAAATCCGGAATCATTAGCGACCGGCAATAAGGCCTTTAACCCTATCGCTCCCGCTTCCTACTTCAAAAATAGGAAAGCTTCGAACGCCGATTTGAAATCGGAACCCCAAACCCAGACCGCAAAGGCTGAGGTTTATGCGGAGCGCCCCGAGGCAAGGGAAGCGGAATCCCGCCATAAGGCCCCTTCCGAAAACACAAAGACCGATGTCGAAGAGCACCCATCAGAAACTGCGGTCGAAAAATCGGAAGTCCCGTTGCACGAAAGTGAAATACCGGTGGCAGCGGAACAGGTAAACGACCCAAAAGGTGCAGACAGTGCACAGGCAACAAAAATCAGAGAAGGTCAGGAAAGCGACTCCGAGACCGATTCGGAAGTTCCCATCGACGAATCGGAGGTACAAGTGGCGAAACCGGCCTTAAAAACGGAAATAAAAAAGCCGGATCCCTTAAAAAAAGTACAGCTCGATCTTTCTTCCAAGCGGGTCTCGGCCCTCTCCATTTCAAGCCTGAAAGCCAAAAAAGAACACCAGCTTTCGAAAAAGGAAGAACAAATCGACGAAAGCCAACTGCCCAAGGAGGATTTCACCGAAAAAGAAATGCAAAAACACTGGGCGGACTTCGTCGAAAAAATTGACGGCCATGGCCGAAAGATATTGGCGTCGAGCCTTACCACCGACGTGCCCAAAATGTTCGATGAAACCACCATTTGGATCGAAATGCCCAACGATACTATGAAGAAAGAGGTAGAAAGGGAGCAGTACGACCTGATAACCTACCTTAAACAACAGTTGAACAACCACTTCATCTCCCTACGCATCACCGTCAACGAAGAGACCGCCAAAAAGTTTGCCTTCACCCCCGAGGAGAAGTATCAGAAATTAAGGGAGAAAAATCCCGCTATCGACTTGCTAAGACAGACTTTTGATCTAGATCTTTAATCGGGAAACAACAGGGTTCATTTCATAGGCTCTTTGCTAAATCGCAAACGCAATGCATACACCAAAAACACGGCAGATACGATGAGCAAACCAAAAGCCTCGCGGCCGCGTTCGATGTTTACGATATCGCCGGCACCGATTTCAAAACCTTCGAAGGTTTCTGGCCATTGCACAAATACTCCAACCAGATAGGCTAAAAACAAAAATGCGGCGGCGATAAAAGGCAAGCGGCCCAAAGTGAAAAGTAATGAGCCCAAAGCGGCCACTCCATAAATACTGTACCAGATTAGGGCATCGGGGTCATTATTTTGTAAAATGGCCGCCCATATTGACAAGATGGTGAAAATTATGCCTAGAATTTTAAAGAAGGTACTCATGGTTAGAAGGTTATGTATTTAGAGTTGAAGTGATGTATATATAGAATATCAAATAATGAAAGTAAGTGGTTGATGGGATAACTAAACTGTGGATCCATAATTACGGAACGATATGCCCTTCCACGATACTAAAAACATCCGTTGCCTCAATTTCATCCTTAAAATCCGCCTTCCTGTCATTGGTAATCAAGATGGGGTAATCGGCCTTATCCTCCGGAACCCGACCGTGCGAGCCTTTTATCAGCTTCGCATCTAGGGGAATTATATCGAGGACCGTCCTAAATCCCAGCTTTTTCTTTAGCAGCTTCCCTCCTACTTTTACCATGACCAAAGGGTCTTTGGGATCCGTCATCATTTCGACGGGATCGTAGCCCGGCTTTTTGTGTATGTCCACCATCCGCGCATAATCCGGAGCTTTGGCATCGTCAAGCCAAAAATAATAAGTAAACCACGAATCGGCATCCGCCAGCAGCACCAGGTCACCACAGCGTTCGTGGTTCAGGCCTGCTTCTTCGATTTCTTCGTCCGCAAGCACCTTTTCTACCCCTGAAATGGTTTCAAGCAAAGCCTTTACCTCCTCTTTTGCGGAAAGGTCGTTCAGATAAAGGTGGGCAATCTGGTGGTCCGCCACAGCAAAAGCACGGCTCGCACCGGCATCCAACAGCTCCAATCCCCTTTCCATGCGGATGGCCAAATAACCTTTTGAACGTAAGATCCGGTTTAAGTGAATCGGATTTTTGACGTCGGTGATACCGTATTCGGACAACAGGATAATCTGGGTATCGCGCTTTTGAAAATGTTCGACCAGTTGCTTTACTACGCCATCAATTTCCTGGAGATCCTTTTTGATCTTCTTAAAGTCGATACCGTGGCGTTGCAGGTTGTAATCCAAATGCGGCAAATAGACCAAGGACAAGGTCGGATTATGGATCTGATCGGTACGGATGGCGGCATCGGCAATCCATTGACTGGCCTTGATAGAAGTCTTGGGACCCCAAAAACTGAACAGTGGAAACTGTCCCAATTCAGTCTGCAGCGTGTCTCGCAATTCCGCGGGATGGGAGTAAATATCGGGAATCTTACGCCCATCGGCCAAATAGTTGGGCCGCGGGGTTACGGTATAATCGGCGGTGGAATACATATTGTACCACCAAAAGAGGTTCGCACAGGTAAAGTGCGGGTCGGCCTTTTGCAGTTTTTCCCAAATCTTTTCCGATTCTACCAGTTTGTTGGACTGCCGCCAGAACTTGATCTCGCATTCCGTCTTAAAATACCAGCCGTTACCGACGATACCGTGCTCAGAAGGCGTCTTTCCGGTCAAATAAGTGGATTGAGCCGTACAGGTGACGGCCGGTACTACGGGATGGATGAAGGCGGACTTCCCTTTTTCCAAGAAGGATTTTATAAAGGGGGTATACTCGCCGATGAGGCGCTGCGTCAGGCCCACCACGTTAATGACTACTGTTTTCTTCATAAAGAACTCATTAGCATTCTATAGCTTGTTGATTAACCACTCAATTTCCCGCACGATGGACTCCGAAAGGTTTTTTTTTAGGGGCGCGGGTAATACGTCCCAGGTATAGGTCTCGATTTCCAGATGCCTTGAAACAGGATGGTTCTTCAAATAATCGATTACTTTTAGAATATGGTCCTGGGTGGAGTACAATACGCCGAACTTTTCTAAGAAGATGGGCACGTGAAAATGTGCCCGTAACTCGTTGAACGGCTTTTTATCCTTTAAAACAATAGGGAGATCGTTATAGGTCTTTACCGCTCCATCAATCTTTTCCGTCACTTGGTGCAGGTAGGTAGGTTCGTCGAATAAGGATAGGGCCTCCCAAATAGAAGCGTTACGTGCCGTATCGGAAAGTATCTTTAAGGCGGCACTTACCTGGATCTTTCCGATCTTGATACCGGCTTGGGCGAACTTGGCAAAGGTATCCCCAGGTTCTTCGTATGCCAAGGAAAAATGGCAGATATCATAGCAAACAGTAATATATCTGCGGATGAGTTCCGTTACCTCCTCCGGTTTCTTGCCCAATTTCTCTTTGAGGATGGGATGGGCGATAGGCAATAAGGAATGGGAAAAAAAGCGGAGTACCTCATCGCTGTTTTCCAGCATCCCATCGGGTTCGGGTTCGATATCCAAATGTAGGTATTTTCCTGTTTCGGCTTCCAAATTATAAAGATGAAGGATAATATCCGTCAGGTTTTCTGCTCCTTTGGTAAATGCTTTTTCCTTGGCTTCTTCGGTAGTATGCCAATACTTGTAACTTATGGGGGAAGTAGAAATTCCCCCTTCCATGCCCTCCGGCAATAAAACGGCCAATTGATCAAAAAGACGTTGTGTATACGATACCCTTTCTTGGGTTGTCCAATCGGGAGCGTGAACTAGATCTTTCACCCGCTCGTCGTGGAAATTCCCGTAGGGAAAGCCGTTCATCGTAAACACATAGACGTCATTATCGGCCAGCCATTTTTGGAACTCTTCCAACTCTCTCCCCAGTCCCAGTTCCACACTCGCTTTATTGGAGAGACGCAGACCCAACCCGAAGGCTTTGCTCTTCGCCACTTGGGATTTGATTTTGGGAACGTGCCGTTTTAAACTATCGAACGTAGTGATCCAATCCTGTCCCGGATGGATGTTAGTGCAATAGGTAAGCTGATAATCGTCAGTAATATGCACTTAGTGTATTTTTGAATTACAGGTTTCGTTGACCATTTTCATAGCTCTTTTCATGAGTGGAATATCGATTTCGTGGACATCGTGCTTTTTACCAATTTGAGAAATTAGGGTGATGGTGAGTTGTCCTCCTAAATGTTCCCGGAATTCCTCTATCCCATTCAGCAATCGACCCGTTTCCTCTTCGGTTTCGATGGGAAGGCTCAGATCGAAACCGACAGCATTAAAAACACGAAGAATGCGGTTCAGTTCTTTTTCGGTGATCAGTCCATTTAAATGGGCGTAGGTAACGTCCAGAATGATACCCTTGGCCACCGCCTCGCCATGTCTTAGGCTGTAACCGGTCATCTGTTCCAGTTTATGGGCGGCCCAGTGCCCGAAATCCAATGGGCGTGAGGAACCGCTCTCAAACGGGTCACCTCCTTGGGCGATATGCTGCATATGTATTTCGGCACATTTGTAAATGGTATATTGCATGGCCTCCTCGTTCCTATTCCGCAACTTTTCGGCATGCTTTTCCAAATATCCAAAAAAATCCGCATCCTTAATCAAAGCCACCTTTAGGGCCTCGGCAATACCGGCGATCCAGTCCCGATGTTCAAGGGTTGCCAAGAACTCGCTGTCGTTGATGACGGCGTAAGGGGGAGCGAAAGTACCCAGAAAATTCTTTTTACCGAAAGCGTTGATACTGTTCTTGACCCCCACAGCCGAGTCGTTCTGCGAAAGTACGGTGGTAGGTACGCGTATCAGTTTTACGCCCCGATGGGCTATCCCCGCAGCATAGCCCGCCATGTCAATGACGGCACCCCCGCCGATGACCACTACAAAAGAATGGCGGCAGATGGCGTTTTCGTTGATTGCCTTTAGAATTTCAGTTACGTTGTCCGTTTCGTTTTTACTACGTTCCCCACCCTGTACCACCATACTTTTAGTATGTGCGAGATGGGTGACGTGTTTTGCACAATAGGAATCGATATTCTCCAACAGATCCGAATGCGCGTTCGCCACCCCATCGTCGATGACAAAAAGCAGTTTCACCGGACCATCCTCCTTATATTCCCGAATGACGTTGCTGAACAAAGGATTATCGGCATCGAACAGACCTGTTGTGAAATGAAGCTTGTAATGGTAGGATACTTGGAACTCTTGTTCTATCGGTTTGAACATTTCATACTATTTTAAGAGACAGTTTTGACACATCTCAGTTATTTTCTTAGCCTCTTTTCGCACATTACTTTGTCAGAATTTCAAAACGTATCTCTGCTATGCATTAACTTTGCCTTGTACTTCATCAAAAACAGTCTAGGTTACGGCAAATAATTTCGACAGTGCCATGGAAAGCGGCAATAAAGCCAAGATCAGCAACCCGTACCACCAGCTAGAAAACGAAACGGCTATCGACGCATCCAGAACGACCAACGATAGTACGCCTGCCATGACCGCTTTTTTTATGTGTTGCGGCGAATTATCGGAATAGGCTTTATATAGGGGCCGAAAGACCGATAGGGCGAACAAGGCCAAAAACAATAACGGGAATAAAACGCTATCTGTATAGAAAAAGGCCACAGCTAGTACCGCAAAGATAACGCTGGCATAGAGAATCCCTGCCAAAACAATGTGGTTTTTATTCTCGCCATGTACCTCGCCCCGGCTAATTAGTGTAATGGCAAAAATATAAACAATGGGGATAGCGGCCATCCACCCATACTCCAACGACCCGAGAACGGCCATTCCCAAAATAAGGTTAAGCCCTCGGCAGGCCCCCATGGTCAGGGGACCAAAAAAACTGTGCTTTTTGGCTATGGCATCGTAAAGAAGGATGGATAGCCCCAAAGCGATCGCCGCCCATCCCGATAGACTATGGACCAGAAAGGCCAGCACAATTCCCGCCCCCAAAACCGAACCGCCGTAGATAGCGGCCGATTTAAGGGGAATCATTCCGCTTGGTATAGGGCGTTCGGGGCGTTCTACGGCATCTATCTTATAATCGAAAACGTCGTTCAAAATGACACCGCCCGCATAGAGAAATATCGATGCGAAAACCAGATATAGTATATCGATGTAAGGAACGAATGCGGGAAAATCCCGTTGCGCTGGATTCGAAAAAACACCCGCAATCGCCACCCCGGCCAAGATATCGGCTGCTGCCGTCGGTAGGTTGGCGGGTCGTGCCAAGCGGGCATAAGCGAGCAATATGGCATTCATAGGCGCCAAGTTACTGAGGCGTAGCTTATAGTGTGATTGAATCCTTCGCTTTCCAATGGACTATTCTTGTGAATATTTAGTTGATCTGGTCAGCATCTACCCTGGGTTTCTGACCGCGTAAAACACTGTTGTCGTTAAACAATTCGGCCTGGTTGATGCCGTCGGGATTTAGCCAGTCTTCTTCCTTCATTTTTCCGTTACTACCGTAGATATCCAGCGCATTTTGATAGCAGGTCTTGACTACATCTTCTTTGGCTATACCCCGTTTGAGCATCAAGGAGGCGGTTTTCGGAACGGCCAAGGGGTCACTTACGCCCCAATCGGCCGAGCTGTCAACTATGATATTCGTACTGCCATATTTTTTGACCACCTCTACCATGCGTTCGTTCCCCATCTTGGTTTTGGGATAAATGGTAAAGGCCGCAAGAAACCCCCTATCCAGCACATCTTTTACGGTTTCTTCGTTATTATGGTCGATGACCACTTTTGCCGGGTCGAGGCCGTGCTCTAAACAGACTTCCATACTTTTTAAAGTGCCCGCCTTCTTGTCGCGGTGCGGGGTGTGGATCTGTACCACCATATCCAGTTCCTTGGCCATATCCAACTGCATTCTAAAAAATTTGTCCTCCGCCGGAGTCTGGTCATCATAGCCGATTTCCCCTACGGCGACCACATTTTCTTTATGCAGATAGAGCGGCAGGAGCTCTATGACCTGTTCTGCCAAGGCCTCGTTATTGGCTTCCTTTGAGTTAAGGCCAATAGTACAATAATGGTTAATACCGAACTGGCTTGCGCGAAACGGCTCCCAGCCCACCAGACTACTGTAATAATCTTGAAAAGATCCGACCTGGGTGCGGGGCTGGCCCAACCAGAAAGAGGGTTCAATCAAGGCCACGATCCCCGCGGCCGCCATGGCCTCATAGTCATCGGTAGTTCGTGAGGTCATGTGCACGTGGGGGTCTATGAACATCATTTTATCTTCCATATTGCTGTGTATTTATTTAGTTCGTTGCTTCCGCCTTTATATTTGACCAGGTAATTGTTTTGTTGGCCGCTTCTTTCCGTAAATCGGGATATTTTTTAAGCAGTTCCGTAGCTTCGGGATTATCCGAACGAAAACAGCAGAGTGCCCCTGCCCTATTTTCGGCAGGATCATCACTTTTCAATAACCGCTGCATATCCTTAAGCAGGCCCTCCGTTAAAAAGCCACCCACCGGACGCCAGAACAGCGGATCTACATTTCGGGATGCGGCCCATCGTTCATGGGCATAATCGGATATGATGCGGGCTAAGTCCGCATTGGCCCTTTGGTCGACATCGAGAATCTGTGATAGGTCCTGTTGCATAAAGGCGGCCTTTAGGTACATTTGGTTCCATTGTTGGTCGTTGAAATACTTCGCCGGATAGGGATTATGGGCACTGATGGCATCGAATACCGTAGCGATATTGGTACGTAAGGCCTCTACGGCTACCGCCTTGTAGTATTCCGCTTCGGGCAGCAGAACCAAAAATTTTAAAAAAGTTTCCAGTTCCTTTGTATCCGCCACTTGAATCAGATTGGCCACTTTGGGTTGGAAATAAGAACGATTTGCTTCCAACACTTTCGAGAGCAGGTACATTCTTGCCATCTGGAGCGAATTGGCCTTTTGGACCATTAGATAATTACGCAGCTGTTCGTTGTCGATAGAATTATTGTCAAGCGGTCGGTCGGAATTAATTTTAGTAGCTAAAAGGCTGTAGGTCAGGTATAGGTCTTTGGCCGAGGTAGAAGAAATGATTGTATCTAGTTTTTCCTGGATCCAGTCATTCGTCTGCGGATCGAGATTTTTATCCAAAATCGCTTGTAATTCTTTAGTATCGGAAAGACCCATAAGTGAGATTTTATACCATCGTTGTTGTTCGGGGCCTAGAATCGAAACCGATAAAGGCCCCACATGATAACTGTTTACAAAACTAATTATTATAAAAATAATAGGTTGTTTTGGTTTTACAAATTCTTGTTAAGTGCTCACCCCAATTTACTCCCTGCCTTTTACTATTTTAGCAAAAACAAAAATACATGCTCGGTCTAAAACTCCCCACTGATCCACGATGGGTGAATATCGTGGAAAAGAATATCGATGAAATCTTGACCGATCACGCCTATTGCGAGCAAAAAGCGGCAAGTACGGCGATATCGTTGATAGTAGGCTTTCCGGAATATACCGAACTGGTACGGGAAATGACCGCTCTGTCGCGGGAAGAAATGGGACATTTTAAAATGGTGCACGACCGGATTGTTGCCCGGGGACAAACCTTGGGCCGCGACAGAAAAGATCTGTACGTTGTCGAACTGCTGAAATTCTTCCCGAAAGGCGGTAGCCGTACCACACAATTGATTCATCGACTTTTGTATGCTGCCTTGATAGAGGCGCGAAGCTGTGAACGGTTCCGATTGCTTTCCAAAGAACTTCAAGACGAAGAACTTGCCGACTTCTACCAAAAACTGATGGTCAGCGAAGCCGGCCATTATACGATGTTCCTAAATTTTGCCAGACAGTACGGCGACCGGCAAGAAGTGGAGCGAAAATGGCAGGATCTGCTGGAGTACGAAGCCTCGATCATGAAAGATTTGGGCAGAAAGGAGAGTATTCACGGCTAAGGCAAAAATTTTCACCGGCCTTAGGGACTGAGGTTCATGCTGCCATGAGCAGGGTCATGATTCAAGTTTCTTGACATAATAATCGTACATCGCGAACTGGGAACGCAGTTTCGGGCGGTCGTTTTTGCGATAGGCATTGTTCTGGGCCTTATTGAAAATACGGGCCTTGACGTTGTCGTTCCAGGAGATCTCGAAGGTGTCCCATAGTTCTTGTTGGATGTCCTCGTCATAGATAGGACAACCTACCTCTACCCGGTTGACCAGATTACGGGTCATAAAGTCCGCCGAGGAGATAAATGTCCTCGTATCGCCCCCATTGCAAAAAATGAATACCCGCGGATGTTCCAAAAATTTATCGACTACGCTTATGGCCTCGATATTTTCGCTCATGCCCTTAATGCCCGGGATCAAGCAGCAAATCCCCCTTACTATCAACTGAATTTTCACTCCGGCGTTACTGGCCTCATAGAGTTTGTCGACCATTTTATACGAGGTAAGGCTGTTCATCTTGATCTTGATGAATGCCTCTTTGCCGTCCTTGGCGTTCTTAATTTCGGTCTTGATCAGTTTTTTAAAGAACTTTTGGGTATAGTGTGGCGAGACGACCAAGTGTTTGTACTTGTTGATCTTATAGGTCGTCTCAAAAAAATCGAACACCTTGTTGAGTTCTTTTAAAATCGGCTCGTGGGCGGTAAAAAGGGTATAATCGGTATATATTCGTGCGGTGGATTCGTTAAAATTGCCCGTACTGATAAAACCATAGCGTTTTATTTCACCGTTTTCTTCGCGTTCTATCAGACATATCTTGCTATGCACTTTGAGGCCGGGCACCCCGAAAATAAGCTTTACGCCTTCTGCCTGCAACTCCTCGGCATATCTTATGTTGGCCTGTTCGTCGAAGCGGGCCCGCAACTCGATCTGAAGGGTCACCTGTTTGCCGTTCTTTACGGCGTTGGAAAGGCAGGCCGCAACCTGTGAATCATCGGCGAGGCGATATACCGTGATTTTAATGGCCTTTACCTTGGGGTCGAGGGCCGCTTCCCTTAAAAATTTGATGACATACGAAAAGGTTTGATATGGGGTGTACTGTAGATAATCTTTTTCCGCTATCCTTTCAAGTAGGCTGCCTTCCAAGCTGAGCCCCTTGACCGGTAAAGGCGTTATTTTATCGTACATCAGGTCGTGCCTTCCGAGGCTGGGAAATCCCATATAATCCCGCTTGTTGTGGTACCTTCCACCGGGTATGATACTGTCCGTATCCTCGACCTCCATTTTTTCCTTCAGGAATTCCAACGTATCCTCTGCGATAGCCTTGTCATAAACGAAGCGCACCGGATCACTGATCTTTCGATGCTCGACACTGGAATGGATTTTTTCGATAAAACTCTTGCTTAGGTCATTGTCGATATCCAGCTCCGCGTCGCGGGTGATCTTGATCATATGGGCCGAGATGGACTTGTAGTCGAACATCGGGAAAACACTGTCCAGACAATGCCGGATGACGTCATCCAGAATAATGATAAAGCTTTTATCGCCTTCCTTCGGCAAAACGACAAATCGGTCTATACCTTTGGGGATTTCTATAAGGGCATATCGCTTTTCCCTTTTTTCGTAGGTCTGACGGGTACGGTCGCCGCCCTTTAAAATCATCTTAACGGCGAGGTACGCGGCCGTATCCTTCAACATGGGAAACTCTGCTAAATCATTCAAGATGATGGTCATGAGCTGCGGACTCACTTTTTGAATAAAATACTTCCTTACGAAGTGGCCCTGCTTTTCGGAAAGCTCGGTTTCGTTCAACAGGAAAATATTATGCTCTTCAAGCTCCTTTTTGACCTTTTCAAGTACCTGAACACTTTTAGTCTGCTGCTGGATCGCGATCTTGGTAATCTCCTCCAACAGGTCCTTTGCCTTTTCACCGCCTAACACACTCTTGCCGGTTCTACCCGCATCGACGATGCGTTTGACCGTAGCGTAGCGGACCTTGAAGAACTCATCGAGGTTGTTGGAAAATATTCCCAAAAACCGGAGTCTTTCTATCAGGGGGACATTTTTGTCGGTACATTCTTGCAGCACCCGGGCATTGAACTGGAGCCAACTGATTCTCTCGGTTGACATATAGACTTTTCGTTCTAATCATTGTATGTCTTTAGGAAATAGGGTTTGTTCGGTCGTTCCGGTGTCCACAGAAGACCATTCATCGACCTTAAAACTCAGACGGACCAGCCCCGTAGTAGGAACTCGGTCAATATAGGAATTTCCCAATTGATTGGCAACGTTCGTAAAGGCCTCGTTATGGCCGAAAATCATTACGGTATCGAAACGGTCGTCTAATTTCTTGATAAATTCAAGATCGCTCTCCCCGGAAAAATCGTAGAGTTCCTGGGTGACCTCCAATTTTACGAACGGAAAATTCAATTGCCTCAAAAAAATCATACACGTATGGAGGGCCCTGTTGGCAGGACTCGAAAAAACAGCGTCGATTTCCATATTTTGCGACTTGAACTTCTGGGCCACCAAATGCCCATCATTTATCCCGCGTTCCATTAGCGGACGGTCTTTATCGGCCACCGAATATTCGTGTGATGATTTCCCGTGGCGTACTAAAATTAGATTTTTCATGTCTTATTATTTTGCGAACTCCGTAAAACTGTTTGATCAATAGGTAGCAATCGTCGCTTTGAAAATTCACATTCGGTAAACGAGGCCCATTGAAGTGCGATACTTGACATGTGGATTTTTTTAAGTACTAGGGTGCCAACCGTTCCCACTTCCAATCCGCATCTTCTTGTAAGGTATATCGGATGCGGTCATGCAGCCGATTCGGCCGACCCTGCCAAAACTCGATGGATGCCGGCCGTACCAGGTAGCCGCCCCAGTAATCGGGGCGTTCGATTTCTTTATCCTTATAATTTTGCTTTAGCTCCGACAGTTTATTTTCCAGGTATTCCCTGGAGGGAATGACGCTGCTCTGGTCAGAAACCAGCGCACCCAATTGGCTTCCCTCGGGGCGAGACTTAAAATAGATATCCGATTGCGAGGCGGGCAGTTTCTCCGCGATGCCCTTGATGATAATCTGCCTTTCGAGTTGCGGCCAAAAGAAGGAAATGCAAAGATGGGGATCCTTGGCGATGGCCTTCCCCTTTTCGCTCTGGTAATTGGAGAAAAAGACAAAGCCCTTTGCGTCGAATTTTTTAAGCAGCACTACCCTACTCTTTGGAAATCCGTCTAGACCCATTGTAGCAACGGTCATGGCATTGGGCTCCTCGACCCCTTCGAAGGCTTCCAGTTCAGCGAACCATTCTTGAAAAAGGGCCATCGGATCGCTTGGAACGGACTCTTCCGTCAGAGCGCCTTTTTCATATGATTTTCGATAATCGCCTAGGTCTTTTCGCATGGTTTGTCTCTCTCGAATCAAGATAGACAAAATTGGGGAAAAGAAGCGAGAATGGGAAGTTAGAAGTCAAAAGATTTCCCATCATCACCCAGTTGGGTACGCTCGAAAATTTTTTGCGCCTCGTCTTTGAAAAGCGCGATAGATCGGTATCTTGTGGAATAATGTCCTAAAATCAAAGTGCCGACCTCTGCGGCTTTGGCGATCGTGGCGGCCTGCTTTGCCGTACAATGTTTGGTCTTCGGCGCCAAACGCGCTTCCGATTCCAAAAAGGTGGACTCGTGGTACAGGGCATCTACCTTAGTGATTTGGTCCACCATGCCGGGATTGTAACCGGTATCACTGCAGTAGGCGTAGCTTTTGGATGGGGGCGGGTCGAAGGTCAATACCTCGTTAGGTATCAGGATGCCATCTTCCAGAACGACATCCTTTCCCTTTTTTATGTTCCGAAAATAGGCTTTATCAATCCTGAGTTTGGCGACCGCCTCTATGTTGAGCTTGCGTTCGCCGAGTTTTTCACGGAAAAGAAATCCGTTGGTGTAGATCCTGTGTTCTAGAGGGATGGTCGCCACGGATACCTTGTCGTCCTCGAAAATAATTTCGGATGTCTTCGAAGTCAATTCGTGAAAGGTCAAAGGATAGTTGGTCCACGAATCGCCTAATTTCATCAATAAGGTAATCCCCTCCTTAATGCCCTTCGGGCCATAGATGTGCAGCTCTTTGTCCCTGCCCAACAACCGAAAGGTAGAGACCAGACCGGGCAGCCCAAAAAAATGGTCGCCGTGCAGGTGAGAAATAAAAATATGGTCGATCCGTGAAAACTTGATCTTGTTTTTGCGCAGCTGTACCTGCGTGCCCTCACCGCAATCGATCAAAAACATACGATCTTTGATTTCGAGTACCTGTGAAGTGGGGTTGGTCATGGTTCGGGGGGTGGCGGCGTAGCAACCCAGAATGGTAAGTTTCATAAATCGAGATCCCTTTCAATTTCTTCCATTTGGATGATGTCATGCGCTTCTTGCAAGGTCGGCACGACGGTAATTGCGTCGGGCAGGTCGTCATAGGAGACCTTATCAGTGACCAGAACGAAAGATTTATCTGATTTTCGGTGGGTATCGGATAATTGTAAGAACTCCAGCACATCGCCGGGACCCAGTTTTGAAAACGAAAATAGATTGACGATGATATGATCGTTCTTGATCTTGGGATAGCCATCGTTCAAATTCTTTACGAATTTTTCGAGGGAAGTGTTTTCCTGAAATACTACGGTAGTCGTGCCGTCGGAATCGAAAATCATAATTAACAGTTTAAAATCTCATCTGGGATTAATATAGGCTTTGCCGTCTAAACCAAGCGTTCCCCTCGTTCTCTGTTTATAAGCCTGCCTGTTCGCAGACCCCTTTATCAGCTTAGGAACACATAAAAACTATGCTCCCTTTATTTTATCTTCGATGCCAATAAATACAATACCGCCATGCGGATGGCAACACCGTTCTCTACCTGGTTCAATATAATCGACTGTTTGGAATCGGCTACGTCGCTGGTTATCTCTACCCCTCGGTTAATCGGGCCCGGGTGCATGATGACGATTTCTTTATCCAGACCGTCCAGCAGCTTTTTGTTGACGCCGAACTGCTGGGTGTACTCCCGTGTAGTGGGAAAGTAGCTGATATCCAACCTCTCGTTTTGGATGCGCAGCATGTTGGCCACATCGCACCAGTTCAGTGCTCTTTTGAGATCCGTCTCCACCTCCACGCCGAGCGATTCCACATATTTCGGTAATAGCGTTTTCGGGCCACAGACTTTGACCGTCGCACCTTGCAGTTTAAGGGCGAATATATTCGACAGGGCAACACGGGAGTGCAGGATATCGCCTACGATAACCACCTTTTTGCCCGCCACGCCCCCCAGCTTTTCACGAATGGAATAGGAATCCAGCAAGGCTTGTGTCGGGTGTTCGTGCGCCCCGTCACCGGCATTGACTATGGAGGCCTTGACGTGTTTGGCCAAAAAAATGCCCGCCCCGGGGTTCGGATGCCGCATCACCACCATATCCACTTTCATCGACAGGATGTTGTTTACCGTATCGATTAGCGTTTCCCCCTTCTTTACGGAGGACTGTCCCGCCGAAAAATTAATGACATCGGCGGAAAGTCTTTTCTCGGCCAATTCAAAGGAAAGCTTGGTGCGGGTGCTGTTCTCGAAAAATACGTTGGCAATGGTAATATCGCGCAATGAGGGCACTTTTTTGATGGAGCGGTTGATAACCTCCTTAAACTGGTCCGCGGTCTCAAAAATGAGCTGGATATCCGTTTCGTTCAGATATTTTATTCCCAATAAGTGTTCGACACTTAGCTCGGCCATTCGGGGATTGTTAAGTATTAATTATTCATTGTTCAAGCAATTGGGGGCCCAAGAACGCTCATCTTCAGAACCATCTGCCATTTTTAGCTTTTCACCAAATAGACCACATCCTTTCCTTCATTTTCTTTCCACAACACCTTTACCTTTTCGTCGTTGATGGCATCCACCTGCCGGCCCCGGTAATTGGGCTGAATGGGCAGGTGCCGGCTGAAGCGCCTATCGATCAGGGTCAGCAGTTCGATCTCCTTGGGCCTCCCGAACGATTGTATAGCGGTAAGGGCGGCGCGGATACTCCGGCCGGTATACAGCACGTCGTCTATAAAGACTACTTTTTTATCTTCTACCAAAAAATCGATATCGGTCTTGTTCGCTTCCAGCACCTTGTCGCCCCTTCGGAAATCGTCGCGGTAGAAGGTGATGTCCAAAAAACCGGTACGGATCTGTGCCACACCGTATTCCTCCTTTAGGATCTGCGTCAGCCTTCGGGCCACAAAAGTACCCCTCGGCTGTATGCCGATGAGCACGGTATCGTTAAAATCGAGGTGGTTTTCGAGCAATTGGCAGGCCAAACGGTGAAGTATGATGTTAATTTCCTTTTCGGATAACAATACTCTTTGACCCATTTTTTAGTAATTGCTTCTGTAAAACAAAAATAGGGAATTCTTCAGTCAATACACAGTCATCGACGAATTGTTGTCGGCTGATCAATTGGTTTTTAAGGCCACGATATCAATCAGACTACCGACCCTGTTCATTTGATTCAGTTCCTTTAGTTTGAACTTGATTCCAAATTCCTTTTCGATCTCCCCAATGAGGACCATGTGTGTGAGGGAGTCCCAATTATCGACATCACCGGCCGTCATACTGTCGGTTAAGGGCAGGTCGGGATTATCAAATATTTGTTGGAATACGGTCGTCAATTTTTCCATTATTTCAGCTCTTTCCATAGTACTTAGGGGATTCTGGGATTCAATTAATTTTGTAAGTTGGGTTAAGCCGGCAACAAATTTTCAATCTTTTTTCTATCGACCTTATCGCTGGTGTTCAAGGGGAACCGCTCTAAATTAAATACCCTCGATGGCAGCATATACGCCGGTAATTTTGTACGCAAAAAGTCAAGTACCGCCTGTTGATCAAACCTCTCGGTCTCTAGGCATAAGGCAATCTGTTGACGTCCCTTTTGACCGGTATGGACGAACGCCACCACATTTCTACCCGCAATCGCTTCGCGGGCATAAAATTCGATCTCGCCCAGTTCGATACGATAGCCCTGGATCTTGACCTGACAGTCTAATCGGCCGTAGTACAGAATATCACCCGCTCCATCCTTAGAACAAATGTCCCCTGTTTTATAGAATCTCCGCTGGTCGCCCTTATATTTTAGCATCGTAAAAGCCTGGGCACTCATCTCGGGATTTTTCCAATAGCCGCTGGCCACTTGGTCGCCCGAAACGTACATTTCGCCTCTTACGCCTATTCCGACCCTTTGTAAATTTTGATCAAGGACCAAAGCATCGATAGCTTCAAATGCTTGGCCGATCGAAAGTATGCCATTGGCCTCTTTTAGGGGTTCATGCCGTTTGGCCTCATAAAAAGCGCAATAGATGGTAGCTTCGGTAGGGCCATAGAAATTAAAGACCCTGGCGTGGGGGATGTGCTTGAACCATTCCTTTAATAAATCTACGGGAACAGCCTCTCCCGAAAGCAGGCAATACTTCAATTTTTCTAGATATATTTCCTCAAAATAAGGCCGTAAATGCTGGATCATGCTTGGTGTCAAGACCGCGAAGGTCAATTGGTGGTCGTTCAGCAATGCATATACATAGGTGAACTTTATCTGGTCGTGTGGTATCGTGTACACACATGCACCCAATAATAGCGGTACAAGGTAACACTGAACCGAGATGTCGAAGGTGAGGTCGAAACACTGTAGGCACCGGTCGTTTTCGTCCAATAGGATATCGGTGCCGAGGAAGGCCGTAATAAAGGCAACCAAATTGCCCCTGGTAATAGGAACTCCTTTAGGCTTTCCGGTACTTCCGGACGTAAATAGTATATAGGCCAAAGTGTCGTCGCCGGCCGTAGTTATTCCGGTGGTGGGCGGTAATGATTGGCATGCCTTCGTACCGACGATGTTGACGGATTCAAACTCGAAGTCCGTACGCGAATCGAGAACCCATTGCAATTCCGCCTGTGAAATCACTCCCAAATTGCGTTCCATGGGGTGTTTGGGGTGAAGAGGAACGTAGGCCATGCCTTCCATCCAGACCGCAAAAATGGAGGCATAGGTATGCAGGTCGTCATGGGCGACGAGGCCTACTTTTGCGTTTGCAATTTTGATATCCTGTAATTGTGTCCGTATTTTGCCGATTAGGTTCCAAAGTTCGCCATAGGTGTGAAAATTTCCATTAATAAAAAATGCATTTCGGCCGGAAAATTGGATTTCGGCTTTCGCCAATCGGGATAAAATGGTCTTTTCGAACATAGAACTAGTTGGGTCGATTAAAGAACTCCGTTTGATGTAGAGGTTGTTTTAAAACCTGTCGATGTACTAAGGAATATACAGGGCCGCGTACCGCTAGGGCCCCTTGGTACTTCCCGGAAGGCCGAAAAGAAAACAGCTGCCATTCCTTTTTTTCGGAAGGATGCCATTCCGTACGCAAGAGTTCGGGACTATCGGAGTTGAGGGAGACCGAAAACGAGGTCAGGGGAAAGGAGAGTCCGCTGCCCTGGGCCTTGATAAAGGCTTCCTTTCGCGTCCAACACCGATAAAAGCCCGCAGCGCGTTCCTTTAGGGGAAAGGTCTCCAAGGCTAGTATTTCATCGGATGAAAAAAAATTCCGTGCCACCTCCATCACCTGAAAATCCGTTTTAATTTTTTCAATATCGACCCCGATCGGGCTATCGCTGACAAAAGCAAAAACGGCCCGGTTATGGGAATGGGAAAGATTGAAGCGCAAACCACTCTCATCTTTCAAGAAGGGTTTACCGTATTCGGTATAGCCGAATTGCAAATCTCTGGGATTTGCTTGAAGGTACTTTCCCAGTAGCATGCGAAGCACCCCTCTTGAAATAATGGAACGTTCACGATGGATTTTGAACTTGAATCTTTCGGATTTATCCTTTTCCTCCCTGGATAGAATAGATCCAATGGTTTCGAGACAATCTCGATGGGCATCAAACCGGCAATGCCACAGATGCACCTCGTTCTTGGGCAATTTGAAGCTGTTTTTATACGAAGTATTCATGCTTTCGGTTTCATAGTATGCATTAGAACGGTGGATAGGAATGGGAGGGTCAAAATTCCTTTTCAGGTCCCCTCTTAAATTTATCTCCCTTTCATCGAATAATTAGGGGCGAAAGTTCTCTCTGGCGATAATTTTCATATATCGCATGGAACTCCGAGACCGTTTTTTGGTACTTCGGGTCGGCTAAGACCGCACTTATCTTTTTGCGGATCAAGGCCACATCGTCCTGGTCCTTATCCCCCAGAATGGCCAGGCCGTGATAGGCCATTCTTGCCGCATTTCCGTTTTCGTCGGTATATTTTAGGGAATAGATGACCATAGGAACGGCGAAATGCAGGCATTCATTGATGCTATTGACACCTGCGTGGTTAATACAGACATCGGCGTGAGCCAGTACTTTCAATTGCGGTACCCAGGGGAACACGTAAACATTTTCAGGTGAATTATAAAACACATCTTTTGATAAATTACGGCCCAGGGAAAGAATCAGTAGCCAATCTTTCTCCTTACCTACCGCCTCGATGACCTTCTTTAGAAATGGGACATCGCCTTTCGCCAAGGAACCGACGGCACAATATACCAGTTTTTTACCGGTGGTTTTTTGGATGGCAAAAATTTTTTTTAGGCGCTCGGTGTCGGGGAAGTCGCTGTCAAGGTCATTGCGGTTTTCATATACCATAGGTCCCACATAATTGGAGTTTGGGGCCGGTCGGTGGGGAAAATCGAGTTCCCGCATCGCCAGCAACAATATCGGCAACTTATTGAATCGGTACAAAGGGGGCAAGGTACTGAGGGACAGGTTCGCCACCGGAAAACCGATTTCGCTCGCATACTTTTTTAGGGTCGTCCGGCGGTATTCCCGAAACATGAGCTGGTTAATATATAAACGGCCCCGGATTTTGGCCCAGTCTATGAATCTGGCCCATGCGATTCCAAGGGGGCTACCCTTTATCCCTTTTCGGGGGATGATGGTCGTTCGAATCGGGGGCAATTCGATACTGGGCGTATCGGAAAACCAAGTATGGAAGAGGGTCAAGGGGATTTTGGCTCCATAGGCCGTAAAAATCAGATCGTGCAATTCTACATCGACCAAGGCATAATCGGGCTTTAATTCCCTCCAAATTTTTTCATATTCCCCTAGGCGCAATATCTTTTTGCCGAGTTCATAGCGACCTCGGCGACCCTTGATATGACGCCTCAGTTTTTGGAACCAAGAAGTAGGGTCCGTATCCGCCTCGGAACTGGAATCGGGGTTGCAGTCGGAATATATAAAATTGACTTCGGGAATTTCCAAATAGGCGAAACCCTGACGGGCCACGATTTCCGTGGTGTAGGGCTGGCAAAGACAGGTTACCTGATGCCCTTCTCTTTCCAGTCTTGAAACAAGTTCAAAACCGGAGTGCATGCGACCGGAAAGGCCTGAAATCACGACGGCAATATGGGGCATGGCTCGTTTTTAAAATGGAGGGACAAGGGTAAAAGTTTCAAACACAGCATCCATCGATTTTTTCCGCCACGCCCGCCACCTCCGGTTCGGCGAAGAGATTAATGTGGTTACCTGTAACAGGGGTTATCTCTACCCCGCCCAAGGCCACTTTTTTCCAGGATTCGATGACTTCTTTGTTGATGCTCTCTTCCGATTTTTCGGTGAGCAACAGGGTTATTTTTTGTTGGTGCGGTCGCCACGTGTAAAAAGAACAGATACGGGCGAGATTATCGTTTAGTTGCGCCAGGGCCTTGTCGTCTCCTTCGGCTATCATTTTTCTCAATTTGAGCCTTATTTGAATCATTCTATCTTTCACCATGCCTTGTACCGTTTCCACGGGATGGGACATCAAGCGTTTGGCGAAGCTTTTGATCCGCATTCGAAGGCGACTGTTCGTGTCCAATTTCCACGGATCGGTCATGGTATCCATAACGATAAGGTTGGCGGTCTCCCCCGCTTTCGTCAATTGGATCAGCATTTCGTGACCGACCGCTACACTAAAGCAATAGACCAGAATATTGTAGGGTCCCTTGGGCTGAACGGACCGTATCGCCAGCAGATAATCTTTCGCCATATCTTCGATGCTGTGGTGCATTTCCATATCTGCATACACCCCTGAGGCCTGCAAGGCATAAATAGGACGGTGCGTTCCGATGTATTTGGTCAGGATGTTGTAAAAAAACACATGGCCCCCGCCCGCATGGATACAGAACAAGGGCTTTTCGGAACCCTCTTTCCGAAGCGCGACCAGATAATCCCATTCCTCGACCGGCTTTTCCTTCGACGCGATATACTCTGCCAAGGATGCTATGGTCTGATTGTCGAAAATTTGGTTCGGCGTCAACGCCATCCCAGCTTTACGGGCCTTGGCAATCAACTGGATGCTCAAAATGGAATCGCCGCCCAGTTCGAAAAAGTTCTCGTGGATGCCGATATCGCGTACTTTCAATACTTCTTGCCATATGGCCAGCAACGTATGCTCCGCTTCCGTATTCGGGGCGTGTTTTTCGCTCGTATCTTGGGACTTCTTAATTCCGTTCAATTCGCGCAGGGCAGACGTATCGATCTTGCCATTGGGCAGCAATGGAATGGTATCGACCTGTGTAATCGAAGACGGCAGCATATAATTGGGAAGGCTGTCTTTTAGGGATTGCTTAAGTTGGCCGATTTCGATAGGTCGATTAGCGGTCAGGTAGGCAGCGATACGCTTAGATGTGCCTCCAACGCCCTCGGCCAATACGATTACCTGATCCGTTTGCGCAAGGGAACGGATGGCCTTTTCTATTTCTGCCAGTTCGACGCGATAGCCGCGTATTTTGATCTGCTGGTCCGAACGGCCCAGGAACTCGATATCACCATCGCTATTATACCGGGCGAGATCGCCAGTTTTATATAGCTTTCCTGCCCCAGAACTATCAAAAGGATTATCGACAAAGGCCATGGCGGTGCGATCGGGACGGTTGAGATACCCCTGGGAAAGTCCCGCCCCACCAATATAGATTTCCCCAACAGCGCCGAACGGCACGATGTTCATGGCGGTGTCGAGCAGGTAGATTTCCGAATTTGCCACCGGACGGCCCAGCGGCACTTGATCCGTAGAACCTTTCGGTGCGATTTTATGGGCGATACACCACACGGTGGCTTCCGTAGGGCCATATTCATTGTAGAGTTCGGTATCGGGCAAGGTTTTGAAATGGGTTTCCCTTAGCGAAGGGGGGCAGGCTTCCCCTGCGACCATGACCGTGGTCAGGCTTTGTAATTTCGAGGCATCGGCATGTTCAAGCATCAGTTGGTAGAGGCTCGGCAGCAGGAGCATGTGCGTCACCCGATTGTTCTCGATGCTATTTCCGAGCTTGAACATCTCCTGTTCCATCCGGTCCTGGGTAACGATAAGGTTACCGCCCGTACAGAGTGTCCAAAAAATGCCAGCTTTGGCACTATCGAACGAAATGGAGGAAAGTAATAAAAACACCTGCGGATTTGTGGGTAGAAGTCCAAACGCCCCGCTGTAGCATTCAGGATATTGCCGTGGGTAATCGGCACCCCCTTGGGCCGGCCCGTACTCCCTGATGTATAGATAACGTAGGCTAAATCATCTTTTTTCGGTTCCGGCAAGGCCGTTTCGGGCAGGTCTTGGACCGTGTCGATGTCGTTGACCCATAATTGATCGATTTGCATGGTTTTATAAAGCGATGATAGTTCGCTTTGCGTTACCAAGACCCTGATATCCGCATCCTTTACCATAAAATCGACCCGCTGAATGGGATAATTGGGATGAGGAGATATGCGCACCCCGCCTTTAATATGGCGAGCAATCCGACCATCATTTCCGGGGAACGATGGACGCAAAGTCCGACCACATCGTTACAGGCCCCTGGTTTTCTTCAATATTCGGCCGGCCAGAACATCGGCTCTTTTATTCAGTTCTCCATACGTCATTTGGGTATCCCCAAAGGTAACCGCTATCGCATCGGGTCGTGTGACAGCCCACTTTTCAATGGCTTGGTGAATGCCCGTAAATGCGTCAAAAACATCGGATCGGACATGAGAATCTTTCCGCACCCGACCCTCCTTGTGGATCTGTTTCTTGGGCAACAGAAATTCCCTTTCATCAGCGGTGAGCATGTCAATTTCCGAAAGGGGAGTGTCAGGTGCCGCTACGGCGCCCTTGACCAACCGGGCCATATGGTCTTGGAACCG
>CAVTJB010000006.1:0-853535 GCA_963734985.1 uncultured Flavobacteriaceae bacterium | reverse complement strand
TATTGGTTTTACCTCAATTAGTTTTTTTCAGAATTTCAGTTTCAACTACTGTTTTTACCCAGAAAGAATATTAAAACATTGGTGTTATAAGGCTTACTCAACATTAAATCAAAATCTTTAGAAAGAATTGCTTCAACTTTGATATGGGAAAGAAGGTTATCCAATTGTTCCTTAACATTATCATATGCTTCCAAATCCCTAAGTGAAGAATATTGTTTGATTACATCATTTACCCATCTTTTTAAACTAGACTCTTTTAAAACATTGATGTTGAAACTCTCTAAAAGCTCCTTTTAGTATCAAATTTCAATCCTGAGGAAGAGAAAATGTAATATTGAAAATTCGACATATCGTAAACAAGGCGATTGTCCTTAAGTGAGTGTAGAAGAAATTTTAAAAGCTCTTTCAGAAACTTGGTTTGGGTGTGTAAATTAAACTCTGTCCGGTTCACTTTTTCTCCATTTCAAAATTGGTCAAATCTTGTATTTGGCCGGTTTTGGAATGCGACTTAGCGTCAGCGCCACGTATCGGGGCGCCCCGATTGATGTCCAGATCGATACGTTCCCCAAATTTAATATAAAGTTGTTGAACGGTCAGGCTCCAATTGTGCAATGGGCTCGTCCACTTCTTTTTGATGTTCTTTGTGGCCAAATATACCAGTTTGAGCAGCGCCATGTCATTCGTGAACGCTCCCTTGGTCTTGGTCACCTTACGTACCTGACGGTGAAATCCCTCGACCGCATTAGTGGTGTAGATTATTCTTCTGATGGGTTCCGTATATTGGAAGTACTGTGATAGCTGCTCCCAATTACGCTGCCAGCTTTCGATGACCACGGGGTATTTGTCGGCCCATTTCTCTTCTAGATCGATCAGGGCGTCCTCTGCAACTTCCTTACCAGTGGCACGATAAACAAGTTTTAGATCACGCATGAACTCCTTTTGGTCCTTTGAGGCGATGTATTTGAGCGAGTTACGTATTTGATGCACGATGCAGAGCTGCACCTGTGCTTTCGGGAATACGCTCAATATCGCATCGGTAAAGCCTCTGAGGTTGTCCGTACAGGCAATCAGGATATCTTTCAGTCCACGGTTGTTCATGTCGGTAAGCACTTGTAGCCAAAAATTGGCCCCTTCGCTCTCGGATATATACATACCCAATATTTCCTTGCGGCCTTCCTTATTGATGCCCAGGATATTATAAAGGGCCTTGTGGGTGATCTTCCCGTCCACTTTTACCTTGTAGTGCATCGCGTCCAACCATACGATACAATAAAGTGGCTCCAAAGGGCGGTTTTGCCATGCCTTTACATCGGGTATGATCTTATCGGTTATTTGGCTCAGAACGGTATGGGAGATATCGGTATCGTACATTTCCTTGATATGCGAAGAGATGTCACGGTAGCTCATGCCCAGACCGTAGAGGCCGATGATCTTGTCCGATAGATTATCGGCCAGAATAGTTTGACGCTTTTTTACCAGTTCGGGCTCAAAGCTGCTTTGCCTGTCCTGGGGCGTATCGATATCAAATGTGCCAAAGCCGCTTTTGATGGTCTTCTTTCCCTTGCCGTTGCGCTTGTTGCCCTGGCTACGTTGTGACTCGTCAAGATGACCTTCCATCTCTGCCTCAAGGGCCTTTTCAATAACATTCTTCAGCATAGGGGCGAATGCGCCTCCTTTGCCGAAAAGATTCTTGCCGGACATAAACTGGTCAAGTACCTTTTTCTCGAATTCCGTTTGTTCTTCTTTTCTCATGGTTCTGTCTGAATAAAATTAATGATTAAATTTATTTCAGACAGAGTTCAGTTTACACTCTCCTTGGTTTTGCCAAGCTAATCTGATTTCTCGCTATGTTTACATTGTATGATACCATAATTCTTTCCACTTTTTTTTAGGTTGCAATCTCTTCCTTTGTCCTTAATACCGCCCAAAGACTCGATTTTATCAAAACCATTCCAACTACCTTCTTTTTCAATTTCTTGTTTTATCGTGAAGTAGGTTAGGTCTTCGAATGCAAATGGATTCATCCTTTCATAAGGAAAACCATGCTCATGGGCTAATGAAACAGGTTTTTTATATCTTGTAGTGTAGTCGTCAAGATTTATTTCATTAAATTTTATCATCCTTAAAACTGTATTGTTTTCAAAACGGGTAGTTTAGTTTACTTTTTAGGCAGTTGTCCCTACCGTAGAAGTCCATTAATCTTTTGTATTTCAACCAACTAATTAAAAATCCTCAAACAAAAAAACTTTAAACTAAGTTTTTTTACCGTCCTTGCGCAATCAGGTTTTCACCAATGGCTATAAAATTTATTTTAATAAGCCGTTAATTTAATCAAATTTACTAGGCAGGAAGATTCAAAATGTAAGTTCGTGCTCCTTCCTCCCTCGCCTGAATCTAATAACACTCCTTTTTCAACCAAATCTTGGATATCTCTAAGTGCAGTATCGCGATGTACTTTAGTCATTTTCGCCCATTTAGATGAATGTAACTTGCCTACGAAATCGCCTTGAAGTTTATTAATCATATAAACTTGCCGCTCATTGAATTGAGTGGTTTTTTGTTGCTCCCAGAATTTTGCCTTGGTTAGTATTTTGGACAATGCCTCGTCCGTTGCTTCGAGTGCTTCGTTTAACCGTTCAAAATACCATACAAGCCATTGGCTGACATCCATACTTCCTTTTTGGGTCGACTCCAATATATCATAATATCCGTTTTTAGATTTCAGTAGCTGCCCCGACATACTGTAGAATCTCTGGTTGGTTCTATCCGTTCTGGCCAATTGGTTGTCTGCAATGGCCCTGGCAATCCTTCCATTTCCATCGTCGAATGGATGTATACTTACAAACCACAAATGGGCTATGGCTGATTTAATAACAGGCTCCATGCTCGTATCCGTATTATACCAATCTATAAATCTAGTCATTTCGGCATCAAGTCTTGCCGCTTCCGGGGCGGTATAATGAACCTTTTCTCTTCCCATCGGACCTGATACAACCTGCATCGGCCCTCCCTTATCGCCTCTCCAATCTCCAACAGTAATCTTATGCATGCCACTTCTGCCTGTTGGGAATAGCGCTGAATGCCATCCGCATAAGCGGTCTTTAGTTAGGGCGTTTTTGTATTTTTGGGTTGCATCCATCATCATTTCCACAACACCTTCTACATCTCGGCTCGCATTAGGTAATCCGGATATATCCATGCCAAGCCTACGAGCCACCGATGATCGAACCTCTAAAGGATTTAATAATTCCCCTTCGATTTCGCTAGTCTTAACCACATCTTCCGTTAATGTTTCAAGTACTGCCTCTTCTCTTAGTTGGAAACCCATACCTTCCATTCTACCTAGCAATCTACCCTGCAAATCACGCACTTTGCTCACATATGGAAGTAGGATATCAGTATCCCATTTAAAGTTTGGCCAGTCCTTTCTATGATGTAAATACATTTTTAAATTTTAATGCCGCCTTTTATACGGCAAATATAATTCGGATTTGCCGTTATACCAAATATATGTCGTGTTTTTTACGGCGATTAAAATGTTAATCTCCGTATTGCTTATTACAGAGTAGCTACCCCACTTACAATGGATAAGCGAAACAGTACTTTCAGCTACGAGTTTGTATGCCTATCAAAGCGGTTCATTATAGTCTTTTCTCATTTTTGACAGATAGCCAGAAATTGGCCTAGCTGCTTCTTGTTTTATCCTATAACCCTTCTCAACAAATTTTCTAGCGCTCGCTTTCCAGTTTGAAATGTTTAGACCCCTCTGTAATTTCCAGTTCCTCGCATGGTAATAGGCATAAAATTTTCTGCCCTCCATTTCGGGCCAATTGTTTTCTTTAAAAAAGTCCAATACCTCCAATTCATTTTTTGGCTTCGCCAGTTTATTAAAGTTTTCTTTTGTTTTATGTTTATAAGAAGGTACCAGATTTTGGCCGGGTTCCGGGACGCTGCTGGCCATTTTTTGGTACCCAGTCGTACCAGAAGTGGTCCCACTAGTTGTCCCGAATTTGGTCATCTTGATCCTTGAACCTCTTGCCGGATGAAAAGAAGGAAAATAGGTTAAATAACCCCAATCGTTCAAATCCTTTAAATAATTATGATAGGTGGTTTTTGATTTGAACTTGGCCATTTCCATTATCGAAGCTCTATTAATAGTCATGGTTGTTTTGAAATATTCACGGTTCCATTTTTGGAAAAATGCCAGGTATAATGTGATATGCCCTTGTTTGATCCTGGTATCGGTGTTGAATTTTTCAAGGACCGCATTAAGGTGAACGATGTAGTTAACGTTTCCTGTCATTTCCCAAGGGTTTCATTTTCATTATTTCTTTCGCGATAACGCACTGGCTAATTTGCTTCTGTCACTTTCTTTTCCAAAATTAATTTCTTCTTAGTTGGTTCCGTTTGTTCGAAGAGTGAATACAACATCGCCGCCGTGGGCTTGGTCTGGGATTTCTCGATATCCTTTACTATGGCGATCATTCCGTTCATGCGTTTTTTAATGAGCAGCGAGATTCTTGTTTCCAGGGTTTCCATACGCGGACCCATGGATTCAGCCGGCGAGATCCCGTTATCCTCGAAAAAGTCGAGCATCAATAGTAAGGTCATCGATTGGGATTTTGACATTTTCTTGCAGTATTTCCTGAACCTTACCGCCACGGAAGTCTTGATTCCCAGCTTCTCGAATCGCTCCTTTTCATATCCCCTGTCCATTTTTTCTGAAATTTTAATTCGGTTTTGTTGGGCCCGGACCATTTTTTCTGAAAATCAGGGTATTAAACTAGAATTCGAAAAATGAGTAACCCTCCGAAAGCCCTGTATTCATTGGGGATGGAGAAAAGTGTAATAAACGTAACAGGCGCTAGCCCGTTACCCTCTTGCTACTCCATCCCTCCATTTCATTTTCGGGATTTCCGTACTTTTCAACTAAAGCTAAAAAGCCAAACGAACAATATCATTCAATTCATTTTTTTAAGAGAGATTTCATTTGCTCTTTGATGAATTCCCAATAATGAGAAGAAAACGATAGCATTTCCGCAGTCCCCTAATTGAACTAGCAGAATATCGAAGCCAATATTCTATGGTCTTGGTTGGTGTCAATTGGTTAATAAAATGGCATTTATCCAATTACTTATTATATCCCGAGCGTTTTCCTTTTCTTTTTTCATAAGTAGAATAGGTTACTCTGGGTATGGAAACCTTTGACAATAGCTGATATAGATTGCTTTTGAGATGTTCCAATTACTTCCCATAGGCCCTCGCTGTTACCTTTTCTGTAACCACACCTAAAATTTAGATCGAGTAAGGACTTATAAAAATGAGCTGGCGAATGATTATGCAGTCCGTCTCGGGCTAAATTTTAAACCTTTGTGCAAGAAAGGAGATAGCTGGCATTGGTCGTTGGCGAAGAAAATACTGGAGTTTTATTTGGAAGCGGTGATTTAATTGGTAGCGTGGCGGAGAGAATAAAAGTATGAAATGAGAATGTGCCGAGTGGACCTTTATTGAATTGTGCTATTACATGTCTTCGTTCTCCGAAGCTGCCAAGTTCCTCTCCTCCTGCGATAATTTCTCTTTCAGCAGATTCATCTCGTCCGTAATCTTGCTGTCGAGCACCTTGGCATAGATCTGGGTCGTTTTTAGAGACCGATGTCCCAACATTTTGCTTACGGTGGCAATGGAAACGCCTTTGGATAAAGTAACCGTGGTTGCAAAGGTATGCCTGGCCAAATGGGTGGTCAGATTTTTTCGGATACCGCATACGTCGGCGATTTCCTTTAAATAGGCATTCGACTTTTGATTGGTCAAGACCGGCAATACTCCTTTGCCATTTATGACATGTGGGTGACGGCTATATTTTTCTATAATCCTTTCTGCCGTAGGCAAAAGTGGAATGCTACTCATGGCCTTGGTTTTTTTCCGGGCCATTTTGATCCACCGGTCGCCATTAATGCCTATGACAATGTGCTCGAATTGCAATTGCTTTACATCGGAATAGGCCAGGCCCGTGTAGCAGCAGAAAAGGAATATGTCACGTACCAGCTCCAGGCGAGGCATGAACGATTTTTTGTTCTGCAACGTATCAAGTTCGGTTTGGGTCAAGTACTGTTTCTCTTTCGTTTTCCATGATGCCTTCCAATGAAAGAAAGGGTCTTTAGTTATCCATTCATTGGCGTATGCTATCCGCATAATCTTTTTGAAATTGACTACGTACTTTATTGCGGTATTATGTTCACAATTCTTTTTCGATTTCAAATAAAACTCCAATCCTGTGATGAATTTAAGGTCGACACTGCGAACCGGGATATCATTTCTGTGATAATTGTATTGGATATAATCCGATAGATGTTTGTATGCCGCTTTGTAGCGCTTTAAGGTTCCTTTGGTAAATCCCTTCCCGACTAGGCTTTCAATTTCATCATTATGTTCCTGAAAAATTTCCAAGACCATATATTCTTTTCCCTCTTTCCCTAGATAGATGTTCTTGATAATTGGGGCAGAAATATTCCGACGTTCCTTTAAAAGTCCATCATAAATTTCAAAAAGACGATTTCTGACATTGTCCAAAAATCGATTGAAATTCGAAACTTCCGTGGTAGTCCCTCTCAGCTTTCCTCCCCTAGAATCCCACCGTTGTTCGTCTATACGACGACCCAGACTGAACTCAGCTCGCTTGCCATTGATGGTTACACGAACGTAAATCATAGCCTTGCCGTCGGTGTCGGACTTTAATTTCTTAGGGTAAAAAAGGATGTTCAGTTTGCCGTACATAGGTGAGTGTTTTAAATACTCACCAAAAGGTACGAAAAACAAATGTTAAAATTTCTCTGTAAAGGTTTCTTTAACAGTAAATTACAGCGATATTGGTGAGTGTTTTAGGAGGGGTAAAATACGCACCGAATTCCTCACTTTTTATAGGGTATCAGATGGTATTATTTGACATTAAATAAAATGAAAAAGCCCGCAAATCATTGATTTACAGGCTTTTTGTGTTAATTTGGATTCCTCCAAGCGGTCTGGACGGGACTCGAACCCGCGACCCCCTGCGTGACAGGCAGGTATTCTAACCAACTGAACTACCAGACCAATGATTTTATCCGCCGAGGCCAACTCCCGCAACAGCGGGATTCAAATCTTGTTCATATGCTTCTGGAAAACGTGAACGCTTTCCGGCAAGCAGGTGCAAATATACGCTGCTATTTCAATTGCACAAACAATTTTTTCTAAATTATACTCCTACCATCTAAAACTCTTATTTTTTGGGTACCGATTAAATTTCCTTACCTATCCAACAAATTTCTGCCGCTCGGTCATAAAAGTGTTCAGCACGGTGGAAAAATCACTGCCGGTATCAACCCCGACATATTTGATACGGTATTGCGCACATTTCAACTTTAAGGCTTCAAAGTACTTGACTACCCGGTTTTCATAGGCGTCCTTGATGGTTTCGGAGTAGAGGTCGATATGTTCCCCGGTTTCCACGTCCACAAAACGTTTGGGGGTATTTTCAAAATCGAAATGGAGCTCCGTTTCCTTATCCAATAAATGGAACAATATCACCTCGTGCTTGTTGTACTTTAAATGTCTTAAAGCCTCGAAAAGGGTTGAATCGTCCGTTTGGGTCTGGAACATATCGGTAAATAGAAAAATAAGACTTCGACGTTTGATCTTTTCGGCAATCAGATGCAAATAGGCATAGGTCTCGGTCTGTTGGGCGGGCTTGGTCTCCAAACTTATCTCGCTCAATTTGGCCAAAAGCATCTGATGGTGGCGCTCGCTGCCTTTTTCGGGAGCATAATAATCATATGCGTCGGAATAGACGCTCAAGCCTACGGCATCCCGTTGTCGTTTTAAGACGTTCATCAGCGCGGCGATGGCCAAGACCCCGAATCCGATTTTGTTCAGGTTGTCGATACCTAGATTTTCTACTTCGGGATAGTACATCGAAGCCGAACTGTCCAATATCATATGGCAACGTAGATTGGTTTCCTCTTCGTAGCGTTTGGTATATAGCTTATCGGTCTTGGCGAATAGCTTCCAGTCTATGTGCTTAGTGCTTTCTCCGTTGTTGTAGATTTTATGTTCGGCGAATTCGGCGGAAAAACCGTGAAACGGACTTTTATGTATCCCACTTATAAATCCCTCCACGACCTGATTTGCCAAAAGCTCAAGATTTTGGAAAAGGGAGGCTTTGTTCAGTTCGAATTGAAGATTCATTTTACGAAGATAGGGGTTTTCAAGCGGGATGTTAGGGGTTAGGTGGCCGATACAAGAAGCCAAACCTTGGAATTATCCTCCCACTCATCCAATTTAATCATAAAAAAATCCCGCTAACGCAGGATTCTTAATACTATTAGGATTACCCTATGAAATCAACGGATGTTACAACACCGCATCAATCGCATCGGTATAGGCTTTCTTAGGGGATACCCCCACCTGTCGGTTCACAATTTCACCATCTTTAAACACCAAAACCGTGGGAATATTCCTCACTCCGTACTTCGCTGCGAATTCTTGGTTCGCATCGACATCGAGCTTGCCCACAACGGCCTTGCCTTCATATTCATTACTGACCTCGTCGATGATGGGGCCTACCATTCTACAAGGGCCACACCATGCCGCCCAAAAATCCACTATTACTGGTTTATCGTTTTTAAGGACGACTTCGTCAAAAGTGGCGTCCGTGATTTCTAATGCCATATTATTTCCTTTTATTGATTATGCAAACTTAGTCAAATATTCTAGGGTTTTCTTACTCTAAAGGCATTCGTTTTGACTATAACGGTATTGGTTTACGCGATCAATTCAACTTATAATGTACTGCGCTCTCCTTTAAACTCGCCAAAAGCTCGCTTGAAATCTGAATCTTCTGCTTCCGGCTCGAAAGCTTGACCTTTATCTGCTGATCCATCTCATAGACTACAAAATTAAGGGGATGGCTGCCCTTATGTAGGACCAAGGTATCCTTTAGTCGGTGGATGCTTTCCTCTTTTAGTTCATCGATGTTCAGTTTAATGGTCAGTTTTTTGGCATAGGTTTCCATTACTTCCTGCAACAGCATAAAACTGTTGTACTGCATCCTGGGATTCCCCTTTTTTCCAGTGTCCCGGTTGGTCCATCCCTCTCTGATAAATACTTTTACAAAGGCGAAGGAATTGATCATCAAAAAATGGCGGAACTTGAGATATTCTTCCCCGAAAATTCGGAACTCATGGGAATCGGAATAGTCTTCCATGGTGAACAGAGCCCATCCCTTTCCGTTTTTAGAAACCCGGTGCTGTACATCGGTAATCACGCCTGCAAACGATAGTTCTCGGTTAATAAAGTTTTCCAGTTCATGGACGCAGGAGACCTCAGCATTGCAGAACGCATCGATCTCGGTCTTGAAATCGTCCAAAGGATGGCCCGAGATATAGATGCCGACCACTTCTTTCTCACGTCGCAGCTTTTCCATGGTGCCCCATTCCTCACAGGGCGGCACGCTGGGCTCGGGAATCTGAACTTCGCTGGCATCTCCGAAAAGGCTTACCTGGGCGGAGTTTTCATTCTCTTGGAACTTTGCCCCATACTTCACCACTTTCTCCAGAAAGGTTACGCCATCGCCTTCATCCTTAAAGTATTGGGCGCGATGGGCAGCCCCAAAAGAGTCGAAGCCACCTGCCACCGCCAAACTTTCAAAGGCCTTTTTGTTCGCTGCACGCAGATCGATACGTTTGGCCATGTCGAAAACGGATTTAAAAGGGCCGTCTTTCTTCCGGTTGGCTACGATGGTTTCCACTGCGGAACGCCCGACACCCTTAATGGCACCCATCCCGAAACGGATGGCTCCCGCTTTGTTGACGGCAAATTTGTAATAGGATTCGTTCACATCGGGACCGAGCACTTCAAGGCCCATCCGCTTACATTCCTCCATAAAAAAGGTCACCTGCTTGATGTCGTTCATATTGTTCGACAGCACCGCCGCCATATATTCCGCGGGATAATGCGCTTTCAAATAGGCGGTCTGGTAGGCGATATACGCATAGCAGGTGGAATGGCTTTTATTGAAGGCATAGGCAGCGAAGGCTTCCCAATCTTTCCATATTTTCTCCAGGATATCCCTCGGATGTCCCTTTTTCTCGCCCCCGTCCAAGAACTGGGGCTTTAGTTTGGCCAGCAGCGCAAAAATCTTTTTTCCCATCGCCTTTCGAAGGACGTCGGCGTCGCCCTTGGAAAAACCGGCCAATTTTTGGGACAACAACATCACCTGCTCCTGATAGACGGTGATGCCGTAGGTTTCCTGAAGGTACTCCTCCATATCCGGAAGGTCGTAGGCGATTTCTTCGTTCCCATGCTTTCTTCGGATAAAGCTCGGGATGTATTCCATCGGTCCCGGACGGTACAGGGCGTTCATGGCGATCAGATCATCGAAGACGGATGGCTTCAGATCCTTCATGTGCTTCTGCATGCCGGGGGATTCGTACTGGAATATCCCCACCGTATCGCCTTTCTGAAAGAGTTCGTAAGTTTTCTCGTCGTCCAATGGAAAATCATCGGGCACTAGGTCGATACCGTGTTTGGCCTTTACGATCTTGACGGTATCCTTTATTAAGGTCAAGGTTTTCAATCCGAGGAAATCCATCTTTAACAATCCCGCGCTTTCAACGACAGAGTTGTCGAATTGGGTCACATAGAGATCGGAGTCCTTGGCCGTAGCTACCGGAACAAAATTCGTGATATCATCGGGCGTGATGATGACCCCGCACGCATGGATACCCGTATTGCGTAGCGAACCCTCCAGTATTCGCGCCATATTGACGGTCTGGCCCTCGAGATCATCTGTTTCGGCGATATTCAAGAGTTGATTGACCTTCTCCAGATCATCGGCACGGAATTTCTTTTTCAGATCGGCCTCAGGCACTCCAAATATCTTCCCTAATTTGGACATCGTCGGGATCAGCTTGGCAATCCGGTCCGCATCTCCCAAGGGCAAATCCAACACGCGGGCCGTATCACGGATGGAGGATTTTGCGGCCATGGTACCGTAGGTGATTATCTGTGCCACTTGGTTCGCACCATATTTATTGATGACATAGTCCATCACACGCCCCCGCCCCTCGTCATCGAAATCGATATCAATATCGGGCATCGACACCCGATCGGGATTCAAAAACCGCTCAAAAAGCAGATCGTACTTCATCGGGTCGATGTTCGTGATCTTAAGGCAATAGGCCACCACCGATCCGGCAGCGGAACCCCTCCCCGGCCCCACCGAAACATCCATATTTCGCGCCTCGCGGATAAAATCCTCCGTAATCAAGAAATACCCGGGATAGCCGGAATTCTTTATAGTGTCCAGTTCAAAATCGATACGCTCACTGATTTCGGGCGTAATCTCCGTGATAGCGTTTTTTTGCGCCTTCATAGGTAATATGCCGCAGATAGGCATTTTCCCCACGGTTTCCGCCATCGGCATCGTCTTCCGCAACTTTGAATTCCTCGGGAATGCTGAATTTGGGCAACAGCACATCACGCGCCAGTTCGAAAGCTTCGATTTTATCGACGATTTCCTGAACGTTCAAGATGGCCTCTGGCAAGTCTTTGAAGAGTTGCTTCATGGCTTCGGCAGACTTGAAATAATACTCCTGGTTGGGCAGTCCGTAGCGATACCCGCGGCCGCGGCCAATGGGTGTCGCTTGTTTCTCACCGTCCTTTACGCAGAGCAGAATATCATGCGCTTCGGCATCCTCCTTGGCACAATAATAGGTGTTATTGGTGGCGACCAGCTTCACATTATGTTTTCTGGCCAACTGCACCAGTACTTGGTTGACGCGGTCCTCGTCTTCTTGCCCGTGGCGCATCATTTCGATGTAGAGGTCGTCGCCGAATCGATCCTTCCACCAGAGCAGGGCTTCCTCGGCCTGTTTTTCACCTACGTTCAATACTTTGGCGGGCACTTCGCCGTAGAGGTTTCCGGTAAGCACTATGATATCGGCCGCATACTTTTCAATGACTTTTTTATCGATACGCGGCACATAGTAAAATCCGTCGGTATAGGCCAGCGACGACATTTTACAGAGGTTGTGGTAGCCCTTTTTGTTCTTGGCCAGCATGACAATCTGATAGCCGTAGTCCTTTACGTTTTTATTGGTATGGTCATCGCAGACAAAGAATTCGCAGCCTATGATGGGGGTAATTTCATTTTCTGTTGCCGGCTCCCCCTTTTCTTCCGCCGCTTGGTTTCTTTCCCTGACGGATTTGTTGTGCGCCCCGATTTCCTTGACGAAATGAAAGGCGCCCATCATGTTGGCATGGTCGGTCAAGGCCACGGCTGGCATGCCGTCGGCGGCGGCGGACCTGATCAGATCCTTAATGTTAATGGTAGATTGCAAAACCGAAAACTGGCTGTGGTTGTGCAGGTGTGCAAATTGGCAATCTTCAAGGGTCTTGATATTTTCCTTGATTTCCTCTTTGGATATCTCCTCGGTCTCATGGGTACCCAGTTGCGCAGCAATTTTTTGGGATGCCTTTTTAAGGTTGATGTGCTTTAGGCCGATAAGTTGGATTTCCTGTGGATTATTTTCGGAAAAGTTTCGGAAATAATCCGGCTGTACCCCAAGTTTTTCTATCGGATAGAATTTCAGGCGCACCAACTCTAGGAAGCATCGGGTAGTAGCCTCAACATCGGCAGTAGCGTTATGGGCCTCCGAAAAGGGCTCGTGGAAGAGGTGTTCGTGAAGCTCGGTCAGGGTAGGAAGCTTGAACTTGCCGCCCCGTCCGCCGGGAATTTGACAAAGATTAGCCGTTTCCTCGGTACAGGTATCCAAAACCGGCAATTCCTGCAACGGATTTTCAACGGCCATCCGATGGAACTCCGCGCCCATAATGTTCCGGTCGAACCCGACGTTTTGGCCGACGATGAATTGGGTCTTCGCCATGGCCGCGTTGAACTTTTCGAGCACTTCTGCCAAAGGCACGCCCTGCTGTTCCGCCAATGCCGTGGAAATACCGTGCACCTGCTCCGCATCATAGGGAATATTGAAGCCGTCGGGCCGCACCAGATAATCCTGATGCTCGATCAGGTTGCCCATCGCATCGTGCAACTGCCAGGCGATCTGCACGCAGCGCGGCCAGTTGTCGGTGTCGGTGATCGGGGCGTTCCAGCGTTTGGGAAGTCCGGTGGTTTCTGTGTCGAATATTAGGTACATTGCGGGAGGTTTGTTCTTTGTGGGATGTCAGACCTGGTGGTTCAAGGTTCCATCGCTACTGCTTAGCTCTTGAAATCATTCCGTAAAATTAGACAATCGGATGAGGTTGTGAAAAAGGAATTTTTAAGAGTTATCAACTTTTACTATCTTTTCATTCTGACAAACTATCAAACATGGGCATTATTAACACAATACCTCCGTTAACAAGACAGCTTTACCTTTTGATTATTTTTCTAGGGATACACCTAACATCCGCACAAACCCAAGAAAATAGCCCGCCCAATTTCATCATCATTTTCGCCGATGACCTGGGCTATGGCGATCTAGGCGTATACGGCCACCCGACCATCAAGACCCCCAACCTCGACCGGATGGCATACGAAGGCCAAAAATGGACGAATTTCTATGTCGGGGCCAGTGTTTGCACCCCGAGCAGGGCGGCCTTGCTTACTGGAAGACTTCCCGTTCGTAGCGGTATGGCCAGCAACCAACAGCGGGTGCTTTTTCCGGATTCAAAGAATGGAATCCCAGCCCGGGAGATAACCTTGGCCGAACAGTTGAAAGAGGTGGGGTACGCCACCGCCTGTATCGGAAAATGGCATTTGGGACATAGGGAACAGTACCTGCCTACCAACAATGGTTTCGATTACTATTTTGGCATCCCCTACTCCAACGATATGGACCATACCGGAGGTCCGGATTATAAAGAGGCAGCCAAGGAAAAGCCATCCGCCATCAAAATTGAGGATTACAACGTGCCGTTGATGCGAAACACGGAAATTATAGAACGCCCCGCCAACCAGAACACGATTACCAAACGGTATTCCGAAGAGGCAGTTGCCTATATCAAAAAAAATAAGGACCATCCCTTTTTGGTGTATCTGGCGCACAATCTACCGCATATTCCCCTATTCGCCTCCAAAGAATTTTTGGGAAAAAGCGAACGCGGACTCTATGGCGATGTGGTCACCGAAATCGATGACGGCGTGGGTAAAATCCTGGCCACGTTGAAAGAGGAAGGTCTGGCCGAAAACACCATTGTGGTGTTTACCTCCGACAACGGTCCTTGGCTCCCGTTCAAGACCCACGGCGGCAGTGCCGGACTCCTACGGGCGGGGAAAGGTACCACCTGGGAAGGCGGTATGCGCGAGCCCTGTATTTTTTGGTCTCCCAAAATAATACGGCCGGCAGTGATTACCGACCTCGGCTCGACGATGGACTTGTTCACGACATTCAGCAAAATGGCCGGTGCGGAAATCCCCAAAGATCGAGTTATCGACGGTGTCGATCTCAGTGCCACCCTATTCGAACAAAAAGAAAGCCCCAGAAAAAATATGTTCTATTATCGAGGTACGGATCTCTATGCCGTTCGGCTGGGCGATTACAAAGCCCACTTCATCACTGAAGGTGCCTATGGTCAGTTTGGGAAACGGGAAGAACACGAAACACCCCTACTATATAATGTTAACGAAGATCCGTCGGAGCAATACGATATTGCTGCGGAGCATCCTGAAATTATCGAGCAGATCAATACGCTAGTGGCGGAGCATCGGTCTAAATTGGTAAGGGGTAAAGATCAATTAGCGGAACGGGAATAGAAGTTTGCAGGGCGGAAGGCAACGGCAATTTTCTCCACTGAAGTGGTTTGCTCTTTTTGCTTTCCAGCGAAAATTAACGCTTTTGTGGTCATTTGAAGGCTGTTTTACAAACATCACTAGGGAATTAAATAAAGACCATAAATGAGTAAAAAAAGGCCGATCTTTTAGGAAACGGTAAAGTTTATAATCACTTCAATACGAAATCGAAAAGTATTTCACATCCCGTGGAGAATAACGTGGCCCAATTAGTGCATCAATAATTTCTCAGGGTATTGCGCATTTAAAGAAATGCAGTATATTTGCACCCGCTTTACAAGAAAAAGCCAACCGATTCCATCGGGAGCCTGTGCCGAGCGCAGCCGAGGATCGGTAATGACAAAAAATTAAAACTAGTATTAATAACTAGGGTCGGGCACCCTGCAAAATTAATGTGATATGCCAGTAAAGATCAGACTTCAGAGACACGGTAAAAAAGGTAAACCATTTTATTGGGTCGTTGCGGCCGATAGCCGCGCCAAAAGGGACGGTAAGTATTTAGAAAAATTGGGCACCTATAATCCCAACACGAATCCCGCTACTATCAATCTAGACATAGACAGTTCCGTGAAGTGGCTTCAGAACGGGGCACAGCCGACCGATACCGCCCGGAATATACTTTCCTATAAAGGCGTTATGCTGAAACACCATCTGTTGGGCGGAGTCCGTAAAGGGGCGCTTACCGAGGAACAGGTCGAGGAAAAATTTAACGCCTGGTTAGAAGAAAAAGAGGGTAAAATTGCCGATAAGGTAAGTGGTCTCGACAAGCAAAAAGAAAAAGAAAGAGCCGAAGCACTTAAGGCCGAAAAGGAAATCAACGAAAAACGTATTGCCGAGACCTCCGAAGCGGAAGCTCCTGAATCCGAAGAAACAGCAGCCGAACCCATAAAGGCCGAAGCCGCTTCCGAAGAAAATGAGGCCGCCGCTACGGAAACCGCATCATCCGATCAAAAGGATGCAAAGCAGGAAACCGAGCCGAAAAAAGACGAATCCGCCGATAAAGCCGAGGAAAAAAAGGAAACCGAAGCAAAAAAGCAGGAATCATCCGATGAACCGGCAGAAACCAAGGAAGCCGACAAAGGAGGGGCGGCTAAAAAAGAAGAGCCCGCCAAGACCGATGACGCTGATGCCGAAACCAACGCGGATATAAAGGATAACTCAAAAGCCGCTACCAAAGAGGTAGTCGAAACGCCAAAAGCCCCGCAACCCGACGAGGAAAATGCAGAGGACAATTTCGCCGCACCAGTCGTTGAAAAAGAAATCTTGAAAGAAACCGAAGGCATTACCGACGCTCCCAGTGTTCAGGAGGTGGTTGCCGATGAGGACTTTGAGGAAAAGGATCCTGACAAGCCCAAGCCTGCCGAGGACGATAAGAAATAAATACTTTGGCAACGATGCGCAAGGAAGACTGTTTCTACCTCGGTAAAATCGTTTCCAAATACAGCTATAAGGGCGAGGTACTTGTCAAGATCGATACCGACGAGCCCGAAATTTACGAAAATATGGAATCAGTGCTTATCGCCATGAAGGGCGGCAACCTGGTTCCATTTTTTATTGATCGCTGCCGGTTACACAAATCACTACTGCTGCGAATCGATTTCGAGGAAATCAAAGACGAACCGGCTGCGGACCGGATTATGGGCCACGAACTCTTTCTACCCCTGTCGATGTTGCCCAAACTGGAAGGTGATAAGTTCTACTTCCATGAAATTATCGGATTTGCCGTAGAAGATGCAGTGCACGGAAATATCGGCAAAATCACCGGCGTAAACGACACTACCTCCCAGGTCATTTTCGAGGTGGAAAAAGAGGGCAAACAACTGTTGATCCCCATGACAGATGAAATTTTTACAGGTCTTGACCGTAATAATAAAACCATACATGTTACCACGCCAGACGGGTTGGTGGCTCTATATCTAGGATAAAAATGTCGGCCAAAAAGGCTTATGATAGGGCCTTTTCACAGTATTCCAAACATTTTTTTACTTCCTGTACCGCGTCGGAACCTTCCGGTATTTCGTACTCCAATTCTACCGTTGCAGGAAATTCATAGCTTTCGTCCCGCATCATCTGCAGTGCTGCCGTGATAGGGGTGTCCCCACTCCCCCATGGCAAATTTTCTTTACCGTGCCCCGGGGTTTGCCTATCCTTAAGGTGCATACTTTTTATGCGGTCTTGTTTTGCCTTGATAATTGCCAGGGGGTCGGAATTTCCGGCGGCGACGTAATGTCCAAGATCTAGATTCAGCATATTATATTCCGATTGTTCCAAAGCGGTGTCCCACAGGGTCGGCGTTTGTTGTTCATGTCCGTGGTAGGCAATACATATGCCATGCTTTTTGGCCATTTCCCCCAACCTTTTGGTCTGGGCATCGTTCCCCGGATGCTCTACCGTCACATGGCTGGCCCCCAGTGCCTTCCCGGCACGCATGCCCCAGGCGATATCGGCATCCGTATTGTCCTTTCCGAAAGTGTCCCTCGGCTTAAAGGCATAGATGTTAACCCCCGCGTCATTATACATTTGTCGAAATTGCACGAACTTGTCCATATTGGCCTTTTTCCGCCATTCGGCGACTTGTTTGCCATAGTCCGCTTGTTGCGCTTGCATATCGATGAATTGCTTTTCTTCGTCATCGGTAAGTCCGTCTTCCCTTTTTTTAGACATTAATTTATAAAAGCGCCTCCCGTCAACTGGATTTTCCATCCTGCCAGCAAAGGTCTCTGCCGGATCTCCGATCAGTTCGATAGCATTTATGCCGCTATCCAATACATACTGTAAAATAGCCTCGGCACTTTGATCGGCCATACTGCGGAACGAATAGGTAATTACACCTATTTGCACCCCGTTGATACGTGAATTCGGTTTTTTTATCGATTTTAAAATGGACGGTGCACCAAAAACGGATGGCCCTATTAAAGTAGTACCCGCCATTAAAGTTGCCGACGTGCCGACAAATTTTCGCCTGGTGATTTTTTTGTTTTTCATAGGTAGTGCTGTTTATTCTCCAAGTTTATGGGAGCGTTAATGTACGGATTTTTCGAAATTAACTTCAAAGCTTTTTAGTATTGTCGATATTCTTACCTTCTTCTTTGGATATTTTTGCTGGCAATAAGACACCTTAGCAGGCTACCCTCTTCAACTTCCGGCCCTTTCGCTCTATGAAAACGAAACGCTTATCGATACCTTGACCGACTATACCCAGATCACCACATGACTGACCGAAAAAAAATGTGGATTTCATTAACCGCAACAAAGAAAGCCCGCTGTTCATCTTCACTGCCTATAATGGCCGCGGCTCTCCTACGGCAACCATGCCGGTAGCGCCTTTACACTTCGCGAAGACAAGGGCACCTCTGGGGAGGGCGGCCAGCGCGTAGCCTTTTTGCCCCGGGCAAAGACGGATTGCCAGGAGAATACAGAATAGCAGCCCTATAGGATCTCGAACTTTACGACTTATCCCATTAGGTCTCGGAGACCAGGAAGCTGGCCGCCGAACACCCGGAAAGGATAGAAAGGATGAAGAAACTAGCCACTACTATGCTTTTATGACTGGGCGATTACTGTAGGATATGGAGGGTTCTGAAAATCGAGAATCCGGCCCAATGGAACAAGGCCCAATTATTATATACGAGGATTTTAAAAAAAGGTTTGGTTATAAATGTTAAAATTTGGAATATCCGCTATATCTCAAAAAACCTTGAGGCCAACTCCAAAGCAAAAACTTATATTGTATATATAATATTGAAAAGGTTCGAAATACTTATCGACATTGAACAAGACGTTCTTTATGTACTTGATGAAGAAGCTAAAAAGTAAAACGTTCCGTGAAAAATATTATGAAAAAACCATTGAAGAAACCGAAAAAAAACTATAATCACCATCGGAAGATATCAAGTAATGATGAGCGACATGCCGAAAAATAGGATGAAGCGCGTTTGAAGTTCATTCTCATCGACGAAATCAAGTCCAATTATGAATTATAAAGTCCAGTTATTCCGGGAAGCACTACTCGAACTGGAGGTTGCGAAATGTTTTTTTCATCGCAACATCTTTCCGAAGCTTTTTCGGAAGACTTTTTAAACCTGTTAGGATTTTTAAAGACAAATCCTGAGGGAGTTTCAATTAAAATATGGGGTTTATATCATTTGTTTCAAACAGTTCATCTATTCCATTCATTTCATTATCCATAGGGGTAAGGTATGGGTTCTTGAATTCTCAATCAAAACTGAACTTTTAATCGTGTACAAGCCATTTCATTTCAAACAGTTCACCATCCACCAAGACCGCTGCGCCATGAAAGTGGGCACGGATGGGGTTTTATTGGGCGCTTGGGCGTCCTTGGATAAAAATCCCGATTCCATTCTGGATATCGGTGCAGGAACGGGACTGATCGCACTGATGCTCGCCCAGCGAAGTGCCGCGGAAATCATCGATGCCCTGGAAATCGACGAAGCCGCCTACGAACAGTGCGTAGGGAACTTTGAAGCTTCACCTTGGAGCGACCGGCTGTTTTGCTATCATGCCGGGCTGGACGAATTTGTGGAAGAATGGGATGACAGGTACGATTTGATAGTCTGCAATCCGCCCTTTTATTTGGAGGATGTTTCGAGCGGAAACCTTTCCCGGGATACGGCTAGACAAAATGCGTCACTTCCTTTCGAAGTGCTTTTGGAGGGAATGTTAAAATTGCTTTCCCAGGGTGGTGTCTTCGCTAGCATCATTCCCTATAAACAAGAGCCCTATTTTTTAGAACTATCCTCAAAAATAGGATTGTTTCCTCAAAAAATAACCCGTGTAAGAGGAAATCCAACCTCCAAAATCAAAAGAAGTTTAGTGCAATTCGGATTTTCCCCAACTCAGCCCGACATCGAGGAACTTACCATTGAACTGCAACGCCATGAATATACGCCGGAATACCAAAAACTGACCGAAGAGTTCTATTTGAAAATGTAAGGCTCTATTTGATGATTGTCAATTTTTGGAGCCAATCCCTCACTTTCTTGAAAGACCGCATTTTACCGTTATACGACACAGAATCAATGGCAAATACCGGGCCGGTACAACTGCTGAAATCGACCTCTTGGGCATAAACCAACAAAGTGTCAATGTCCGAAGGCGAAAGCTTAACTTCGATGCGATTTTTACCTTTCGAGAATCCATATACCTTTACCAAATATTTTGTTTCTTCATTCGTAACATCTACTACGTCGGTTTGCGTGTACTTGCCGAAATCCAACGAAATTTCGCTGGGCTTGTAAGTACCGCTTTCTATAAGATTGTCACCCTCTGGGTTCAGATACTCAACGACCAATTCTTCGCTCACGTCATTCGATGGCGACTTTGAGGAAAGACGATCGGCCCCAAGGTCGGAGGCAGTAAGACATCCACCGGTCCGACCTCCATTGTCATCGCTACAGGAAAGCGATAAAAGTACAAAGCAAACAAACAACAGTTTCTTCATTTTTTCTTTCAAAATTAGATATCCTGCTAGAAGATTCATAATTAGAAATACAACAATTATGCTGTTATCTGTTGTGTTTCATTGTTATCTTTGGTAAAAATCACACCTATGAAACCCGACCTCTTTGAAGCGCCGGACTACTACAATTTAGACAAGCTTCTATCCGAAGAACATAAACTCGTCCGCGACACCGCCCGGCAGTGGGTGAAACGGGATGTCTCCCCCATTATCGAAGAATATGCCCAAAAAGCGGAATTCCCGAAACAGATAATAAATGGCTTGGCCGAAATCGGCGCGTTCGGCCCCTACATTCCCGAGGAATATGGCGGAGCGGGACTCGACCAGATCAGCTACGGCCTCATTATGCAAGAAATCGAACGCGGCGATAGCGGGGTGCGTTCTACGGCTTCGGTACAATCCTCTTTGGTAATGTACCCTATCTATCAGTACGGTAGTGAAGAACAGCGCAAAAAATACTTGCCCAAATTGGCGACCGGCGAACTGATGGGCTGTTTTGGGTTGACCGAGCCCGACCACGGCTCCAATCCCGGCGGGATGGAAACGAGTTTTAAGGACCGAGGCGATCATTATCTTCTGAAGGGGGCCAAACTGTGGATTTCCAACTCTCCTTTTGCCCATATTGCGGTCGTATGGGCGAAAAACGAGGAAGGCCGCATCCATGGTTTGATCGTCGAACGGGGTATGGAAGGATTTTCTACCCCCGAGACCCACAATAAATGGTCATTACGAGCCTCCGCTACCGGAGAATTGATTTTTGATAATGTAAAAGTCCCAAAAGAAAACCTACTCCCCAATAAAAGCGGACTCGGCGCACCTTTGGGCTGTTTAGATTCCGCACGCTATGGCATCGCATGGGGCGCCATCGGTGCGGCGATGGACTGCTATGATACCGCCCTCCGCTATGCCAAAGAGCGAGAGCAGTTCGGCAAGCCCATCGCCGCCTTCCAGTTGCAGCAAAAAAAGCTGGCCGAAATGATTACCGAGATAACCAAGGCGCAGTTATTGGCCTTCCGCTTAGGGCAGCTTAAAAATGTGGGTGAAGCGACCACGGCCCAGATTTCCATGGCCAAGCGCAACAACGTCGAAATGGCCTTAAATGTCGCTCGCGAAGCCCGTCAGGTTCTGGGAGCTATGGGGATAACAGGAGATTACAGCATCATGCGTCACATGATGAACCTCGAAAGCGTGATTACCTATGAGGGTACACACGATATCCATCTGTTGATAACGGGAGCGGATATTACAGGTCATGCCGCTTTTCAGTAAGTAAGGCCGGTTACCGGCCTATTTATCCAAATTTAGCGCGTTGATATTTCTACCGATCTGGTATCCTTGTTCAAGTCCCAAATTAATTGATTCCTGAAAATGAATGCCCCCGTACAATCTTGACAAGGCGGCTTCTTCCGCCAAGGCATAAAAACTGTCGTAAGTTCGGGGAGTTCCGTCCATATCCGTGCGCTTTTCGTGGGTATGGTCGGTAAAGTGATAGTTATCCCCAAAGAAATCGGTCATGATTTCGGCCAGGGCACCCGATTGAACGGAATGTCCCGAGGTATATTCCGGAAAGGGCGGCGTATTTAGAACGGGCATCCAGTTAGGGTCAATGTACCTGTTAATATATGTGATCGGCCGAATATAATTGGTTTGGTACTTTACTTTCCAGCACGAAATAAACGCATCAGAGATTCCGATGCCCAATTTAGCGAAAGCCTCGATAGCGATGTCCAAATTTGTATTGTTCTCTTTGATCAATTGGTTGAGTACGGAAATGGAATGTCCTGGTGGGGTGGCGGTAGTTACGGGATCGTCGGACCAAAATTCGGCAATGATGAGCTGTTCGGGGGTAAGGGTGTTGACCACGTTATACACTTCCAAAGCCCGTTGATAGCAGACGGAATTTTCCTCGACAGAAAATGGAGGCGGTGGCGGCGGAAGAGCATCCCCTTCAAAGTTTGCCTTTAAAAAAGGCCTGTTTGAGCCCCAATACGGCTGTAATGCGGCTTGAAAACCGGGGGCCGTCGGAACCCAAAATTGCTTACCGGAAGGGGGAACATAATCCTTTGGAAAGTTATTGAACTGAGCATCCTTTCCCCCATCGGTTTCCGACCAGGCCAGTATTTTATCGGCAACATCTTGGCCTAACTTCACCGAAATCTCATGCACTTCCGCTCCGTTTTCCTTTAAAAATTTGGTGTTGAATTTTTCTTCCAAAGCGGCAATGGCCATCAAACGGTCTTCGGTAGTATTGGCATAAAAATATCCGGTCATTTTGGCAAGTACCGCATTGGCCACTGTAGGCCAGTGGTAGGTTTTATCGGTCTCTAATTGCGTATCCAGATATAGATCGGTCAGCTTTCCCGACAGGGAAACTTTATCGGGCATTCCAGGTACCACCGCCTCGTAAAGGGCTACGCTGGTATATCCAAAAGCCCTGGCGGCGACTGGCGGTGTGTAGCCGGGCGTTTCGATGGTCAGGGTCTTGATCAGATCGTACCATTGCGTTACTACCTCGGCATTATACGCGCCGGCCGTTGTTTGGTCTAATGGGTTCAAGACCTCGTCGTCATCGTCCGTACAGGAGCCTAAGAATAGAGTCAGGCTAAAGAGTATCAGATATCCAAATTTTTTTTGACGCATATAATTAGCTTTTGAGGGCGTAAAATTATCATTTTTATAGTTTCGCACCAATTCGAAAAAAGAGTTTCGGATCTACTTCGTCCCCTAAAGAATTACCTTAATCGATTTTCAATTATTCGCAAAGGAAATATGGATACTTCCAAACTGACTGAATGGGTTTGGCTTTTGGTCATAAGCCACAAAATTCTATTCTTTGACAACAGAATTGAAGGTGTTCACAACAAATAATTTGTAGCGCACCAAAGCTGCGGTATGTTTGTAGGGTAATTAAAACGGAGTTAATTTTTTCATTTTTCATATAGTGTTCTCGATAAAAGAGTCCGGTCTTCATTGATCGGGCTCTTTTTGGTTATTTTCGTTTTTGTAAGGATGAACTCATCGATACTTTTTCTTTTACCTATGACTATCGCATTTTGAGGTTGTATTTCCTCCTTTTTGAATATCGTAACCCTGCTATGCTTTTAAAAGAATGACTTCATCTAACCACAAAAGCCGATATTCCCGGTTCCACACAATTTAAGGTGTTCTAAAAAGACAGTTAGGTCAAGACCTGTAAAAAGGATGCTTACATTCTTCTTAAAAGCTTTCGATAAAGGGGAAGCGGACTTCCAAAAAAATGCGGCATTGGCCGACCGGGAGTGGAACAAGCGTTCCGCCGACGTGACGATGGGGAAGGCTTATACTACTAGGTTCACGGTTCAAAAACAAATTCAAAGGAAGCTGTTCCAAAATGCAAGACATTGGATCTCTGTTTCCTCTATTGCAGTAAGTTTCTTTTCGATCCAGCATCCGTAGAAGCAGATTTCTTCGCCTCGAACACCTTCGCGCTCGTCTTCATATCGGCATAGCGAGGATCCTGCACATAATCTTCCTTTCGCATTTTGATGATCTCGATGCTGAGAAAGCCGAACTCGCTGACCACTTTGCCGTAAAAGCGATAGATGCCCCGACCCCGAAACCGGTATTTCGCGGCCACAGGCGGAAACAGCACGGTATCGAAAACCTGGCCCTGCCGGTCGAGCAGCGTAGCGAACTGCATGGCGTTTCCTTTGTGGGTCTTAGTGTTCTTTACCGTGACGAGATAACCGTAGATATCGATATGTCTGCCTAGGTAGCGCTCCAGATCCTTGCTTCCCGTTGTATTCTTCGGGGGCTCGACCAAGAGTTCGAAGGGACTGCACAAGGCGAACCCAAGCAGTTCGAGCTGGGTAAAGGCCATTTCAAGATCGGTGGTATTCAATTCGGGAATCTTGAAATCTTGATGATCGGGCCGGAACAGTTTGGGGTGATCGATGTGTGGAGTTTTACCCAAGAACAGATGAGCCTTCCACAAAAGTTCGTGCTTATTGGTACGCGTAAACCGAAAAGCATCTATACGGATGAGAATGCTTACCTGTTCTATGGAGATGGACATCCGATCCAGAAAATCCTCCAAGGAAGCAAAAATCCCATGGGCCGATGCGTTCTTTTAGGATGCGCTCCGCGACCCTATCTTCCAGTTCACGCAGATAGCCAAAACCGAGGTACAGGTTTTTTCCTTGAATGCGGTTGCCGTTGTTACTGGTATTGATACACGGCGGATGGATTTTGGCTCCCAGCATCCGCGCCTCGTGCACATAGAATTCCGGGCGGTAGAAGCCACCGCCGTTATTGAGCACGGCGACCATATATTCCAACGGATAGTAGGCGCGCAAAAACAAGGTTTGATAGCTCTCTACGGCATACGAAGCGGAATGCCCCTTGGCAAAGGCGTAGCCGGCAAAGCTGGCCACTTGGTTCCAGATCTCGAAAATAAGGCTGTCGGCATAGCCTTTTTTACGGCAGTTATCAATAAACTTCTTTTCTACGTGCTGGAATTCCTCCCGCGAACGGAACTTGCCGCTCATGCCCCGGCGCAGCACATCGGCCTCGCCCAGGTCGAGGCCTGCAAAATGGTGGGCGACCTTGATCACGTCTTCCTGATAGACCATAACGCCATAGGTCTCGGGCATGATATCCCGCATGACAGGATGGGCTTTTTTTTCGATCCTGTCCGGATTCCGATGCCTTAGAATGTATTCTCGCATCATTCCACTTTTGGCCACGCCCGGCCGGATGATGGAACTGGCGGCGACCAAGCCCAGGTAGTTGTCCACTTCCAATTTTTTGAGCAGCATCCGCATGGCGGGAGACTCCACATAAAAACAGCCCATACACTGTGCGGTCTTGACCATGTTGTTGATTTTGGGATCTTTTTTAAATGCCTTGATATCGTGGATATCGAATGTGGCGAACTCTTCAGGGCGGTCGTGCTCCAAAATAGCCAGGGTCTCCTTTATTTTCGACAGGCCCCGCTGCCCGAGGATATCGAATTTGTACAGACCGACATCCTCGGCGATTACCATATCGTATTGGGTGGTAGGGAAACCCTTAGGCGGCAGGTTCGTGGCCGAAAACCAATGGATCGGTTTTTCGGCGATGAGGATTCCCCCGGCATGGATGCTGAGATAATTGGGCATGCCCTGCAATAGACTAGTATATTTGATGACCAGGGCAGCGACCTTATCCAGCCGGGATGCCTCAAAATCACCGTCGCAAAGTACATCGATTTCCTCCTTGGGCAGCCCGAATACTTTGCCCAGCTCCCGTACCATGCCCCGCCATTTAAAGGTGACATAAGTACCCAAAAGGGCTACATTTTTAAAACGATCGAAGATATATTGGGTCATTATCGGTCTATCGCGATGCGAAAAATCGATATCGAAATCCGGGGGGTTCGCCCTGTAGAGATTGATGAACCGCTCGAAGTACAGATCCAGTTCCATAGGATCTACATCGGTAATACGCAGCAGATAGGCCACGATGCTATTGGCTCCGCTGCCCCTTCCGACGTAGAAGAAGTTTTGTTTTTGGGCATAGGAAATAATATCCCAATTGATCAGAAAATAGGAGACGAAGCCCATTTCCTTAATCAGTTTCAGCTCTTTTTTTAAGCGTGCGGTAATGGCATCGCCGCCTTCGGGGTAGCGGTACGGCAAGCCAACTTGGCACAGCCGTTCGAGCAGGGCCTCGTCTCCCGATCGGCTGCCGGTGTAGGTCTGTAGGTTCTGTGGTTTTCGGCGTTCCGAAAAATCGAAATGGATGGAACAGGCATTCAACAATCTTTGCGTGTTTTGCAAAATAAAAGTATACTCCGAAAAAGCGTCCGCCAAATTTTCGATGGACAACATCTTCTCATCTTCCGATGCCTGCTCCATCGTCGAGAGCTTACTGAGCAGTGTATTGTTATCGATGGCGCGCAGCAGGCGATGGGCATTGAAATCGCGTTTGTTGCGAAAAGTGACCGGCTGTTGTACGACTAATCTGTCCTTGAATTTCAGCAAACCCGAAAACGGGAGACGTCTCAAATCGTTAATGGAAATCCCTATAAATTCCGTATCCGAAAAGGACTTTCGCTGTTCCTGCACTACCTTTTCAAAAGGATAAACGATATAGCAGTGCTGAAATCTGGGGGCAGCGACAGGAAACTTTTTTTCTTGGTGCAGGTGTTCGGAAAGATAATCGTTCAGTTCCCGATAGCCTTCGTTGTTTCTGGCAATTCCTATAAAACACGGGTCGACTCCGTTCCTGAAATCGATACCCAAAATGGGGGTGATATCATACTCCGGCGACTTCCGGACAAAATTGAGTCCCGCCGAGGTATTATTTATATCGGTGAGCACCAATCGGGTAACATGGTTCTCCTTGGCCAACTGCAAGAGTTCCACCTCGGAAAACGTTCCGTAGCGCATGCTATAGTATGTGTGACAGTTTAGATACAAAATATTCCAAATTCCAAATTCCAAATTCCAAAAATCGAATAATAAATAATCGGATAATGAAATCGTTTATAGCTTCGTTTTTAAGGGCGATTTTTAGTGATGATTTATGATAAAATATTCCTCAGTTCGCCAGCCACTTCGATGAGTTCCTCTGCTTCAGGCTTTATTTTGTCATTTAAATAGCTTAAGCCAATATTGAGCTTCTTTTGCTTCCTTTCCCGAAATTTTAATTCTCAGTAGAAAATCTTTATCCCCGAGTTTTTCATTGGCTTCAATGTGATTTGCTCCTACCGACCCCGAGGCTTTTATGGGTTATTTCGCATCTTCGATATTGCTCAAGGTCTTGGGCAGAATTTTTATAAAAAAGCGACACCCTCGCAAACAAATAAGTCCTATCTTCTAAATTGTAAATTTTCCTTCACATATTTTTTGGAATTTGGATCACTGCCTACGATGTGCCAATACCACGGGCGGCAACCCATTAAAAGGATTCTGCATCCGTCCGATGGTCTTCGCCCCGAGGCCTGAGGCGCGCAGTACGCTTTTATCGCCATAGCGCTTTCTGATATTATCCATCGCCTGGTACAGGTTCAGGGCCTCTTCGGTATCATCAAACAGATTGATCTGGTAATTGCCGCTGACCAAATGACTGAAACGGATACCGACCAAGCGCACCAACAACCTGCGGTTATAGAGCGTCTTGAACATCTCTAAAATTTTTGGAATCAATATATGGTCGGCACTGGTATAGGGAATCCGCAATTGTTTGGAATAGGTATTGAAATCGGAATACCTGATCTTGACGGCGACACAGGCTGTCAACTTTTCGCCCCGACGCAATTGATAGGCCAGATTCTCGGTCATCGCAATCAAAATGCCCCTCAATTTTAAAATATCAATGGTGTCTTTGTTGAAAGTCCGCTCCGTGGAAATGGATTTCCGCTCGCAGAAAGGAATCACAGGGGTGTGGTCAATACCATTCGCGCGCTTCCAAATGATGCCACCGTTTTTGCCCAGAACACGTCGCATGACGTCCATCGGCATTTCCTGTACGGTTCTTACCTGACGCAACCCAAGGTTCCGCAAGGTCTGATAGGTCTTGTCGCCCACCATGGGAATTTTTTTGATGGACAGCGGTGCCAGAAACGGTTTTTCAAGCCCATAGTCGATTTTTAGCTGATTGTTGGGTTTGGCCTCGTTGGTAGCGACTTTGGATACTACTTTATTGGCGGATAGACCGAAAGAAATGGGCAGGCCCGTTTCGTTGATGATTTTTTGGCGTAGTTCCGTTGCATATTTATAGGAACCGAAAAAGCGATCCATACCCGTAAGGTCGGCGTAAAATTCGTCGATACTCGATTTCTCGAACAGCGGCACCTGTTCCTTGATGATCTCGGTAACGGTATCGGAATGTTTGCTGTAGGTACCTGCATTGCCGCGAATGACAACCGCCTCGGGACAAAGTTCCCGCGCCATTTTCATGGGCATACCGGAGTGTACCCCAAAGCCCCGCGTTTCGTAACTACAGGCCGCCACCACGCCCCTGTCGCCCGTGCCGCCTACCAACAACGGCCTGTTTTGGAGTTCGCGATTGATCAACCGTTCTACGGAGACGTAGAAGGTGTCCAGATCGATGTGAAGTATTGTTTTGTCCATAGCCATCCTCAAAAAAGGACAGCTAATATATGGAATATTTCCAATAAATAGGAATATATCCATATTATAATAATAGCCTAAAGGAGTTTTTCTCTTTTTAAAACCCGCCCGGTACTATAACCCTGTTATTTACAGTTTTATCTTTTCTCCCGTCTTAGCCGCCTTATAGACGGCATCAACAATCTTCATATCCTTTACACCTTCTTCGCCATCGACAGGTACGATCGGATGCTCGTCCTCAAAAATAATTCGCGCCATACCGTCCATTTGCAAGGTTTGGTGCATGACGTGGGGTTCGTTCAACGGGCCTTTATGGGTACTGCCTTCAATCGGGCCATAACCGGTAGAGGGCCGCATCTCTACCCATCCGTCATCGCCCGTCATGTAAAAGCGGTCGAGGTGGCTCATGTTATAGGTCGACAGGCAGTTGGCCACCGCTCCGCTGGGAAAGCCCATTTGAAATTGGATGGTCTCATCGACGCCCTTCTTAAATTTTTCGGGGTTCGTTTTGGTCTCTTGGGCCGTCACCCAAACCGGTTCTTCGCCGAGCATGTAGCGCGAACCGTTGACGGAATAAATACCGATGTCCATCATAGACCCGCCACCCGACAGCTCCTTGTTCAACCGCCATTGATTGGGATCGCCGATGACAAAGCCCGATTGGCCCTGAAAGAACTTTGTTTTTCCGAATTCTCCGTCCTTGCGCATTTGGATAACGGAGACCGTGTTCGGCTCAAAGTGCAGCCGGTAGCCTATCAGTAGTTTTACGTTGGCCGCCTTACAGGCATCGACCATGGCCTGGCCTTCCTCGGCGTTGACTGCCATGGGTTTTTCGCAGATAACGTGCTTCCCGGCCTTGGCGACGCGGATGGACTGCTCTTTATGGAGTCCGTTCGGAGTAATCACGTATACGGCATCAATATCGGGATTGTCCTTTACAGCATCGAAATTTTCGTAGTTGTAACAGTTTTTTTCGGGGATGTCGTATTTGGCGCTCCAGTCCGCTATCTTTGACGGCGTACCACTGATAAGACCGACCAGTTTGGCCCTTTGACAATCTTCCATAGCCTTCGCGACTCGGGTCGCGTAACTGCCCAGGCCCATAATGGCTACTTTGAGGACCGGACCTTCATAGCGTTGGTCCGAGGCGGCAAATAGGTTTGTCGGATTATACAATAACGGTAGTCCGACCGCCGAAACGGTGATTTTTTCCAGGAAATTTCTTCTTGATGACATAGTGTATTGATTTTAGCAATGAACTCATGACTTCATCTAGCCTCAAAAGCCGATATTCTCGGTTCCAAACAATAAGTCTAGATAAGTTCAATAAAAATACGTTTTTTTGAAAACTTGCAATTCAATTTCAAATTACAATCAGTTGTTGGTTCAAGATTCAATCGCCACTTCACAGCTGTTCAAGGCTATAATTGAGGGAATATTACTTTGAACCTTGAACCTGCCAACGGCACCCTTTAACTTTCACTCTTAATCTGCGGGCTGCGACTCGTCTTTCAAAAAGGTAAATTAGTTAAATCGACGTTGCCCCCGGAAATGATAATTCCAATTTTAGAGCCCTTGAATTTTTCTTTTTCCCGCAAAACGACCGCCAAGGCCACGGCACTTGATGGCTCGATCACGATTTTCATACGTTCCCAAATCAATCGCATAGCATCGATGATTTCTTTTTCGGTTACACGAATAATGCCATCGACGTATTGCTGCATGATCGGGAAACTTTGGTCGCCGAGTTGGGTCTTGAGTCCGTCAGCGATGGTGTCCGTCGTAGGGTTCGATTCAATCTTGCCACTTTTTAGGGAACGGTAGGCGTCATCAACTTCGAAGGGCTCCCCGCCGATAACGTGGCAGCCATTTCCAAAATAATGGGCGGCCAAGGCGGTACCCGCGATGAGACCTCCACCGCCTACGGGTGCGACTACAAAATTCAGGTCCGGCCGATCTTCCAGCAACTCCATACATGCGGTACCCTGACCGACAATTACATTTTCATTATTGGAAGGGTGTATAAAGACCGCTCCTGTTTCCGATTCTATTTTTTGGGCAACACCTTCCCTTGCGGCGATGGTTGGTTCGCATTCGATGATTTCGCCGCCATATTCCAATACGGCATCCTTTTTTACCTGTGGAGCGGTCGAGGGCATTACGATAAAGGCCTTGATGGCGGAATTCTTGGCGGCCAGGGAAAGGGCCTGGGCGAAATTTCCAGAGGAGTGGGTGAGCACGCCCTTATTTTTTTGATGGTCGGTCAACTGCAAAATTGCGTGAGTAGCCCCCCGTATTTTATAGGCACCCCCTTTTTGAAAGTTCTCACATTTGAAATACAGCTCCGCTTCCGCCATTCTATTAATAGATCGCGAAGTAAGTACAGGGGTTCTATGTATGGATGGATGGATGCGTTGATAACATTGAAGCAGTGTTTCTTTTTGCATTTTACCGGGCCGTGAAATTTCCGCTTAAATCTACGAATAAATCCGGGTGGGCGGGGCACCTCTTTGCCGGCGCCCTAAAAATATGTGGAAGAAGGTATAATAATGGGCTCCCTATCCAACATTTCCCCTACATATGCGTTCTCAACATACCGATAATCAGTACCATGACAACCAAAAAACCCCATTTCGCTATCCTGAACAGATCGAACATTCTTTTTTTTGCCGTTTTTTCCTTTTTTTGCTATTCAACATTCGGGTCGATTACAATGCAGGTCCCTGCATCTTTCCTTGCCGCAAATGAATCCCCAGAACAATCCAGAACACCTTCGAGATCAATTCCTAAATCCTCCATTGAAATTTTCGATCCGGGCCCCAGTACCGTGTGGATCGTTTCGCAACCGGTAAAAATTCAATGGGAAACCGTGAACATCGATACGGTCAAATCGATACGGTTCTTTTTGGCGAAAGACGATATGGTCGTCCAGGAACTGGGCAGTTTCAAGAACAATTCCCTTGCCGAAGGCATAGCCTTGGCCAAAAATGTCGGCTCGGGAGACCAGTATCAAGTGGTGGGCATCGAACTTTTTCCCGACAACAAATTTCAGGTGGCCAAGTCCGTCACTCCCTATTTTTCGATCCGCAATCCGATAGCCGATGCCCGGAAAAAAGCGGCCCTCGCAAAAAGGGGGAAACCGGACAAAAATAACGACTCGGGCAATCATGAAAGTAGGGCAAGAAACAGGTTCGAAGGTCGAAAAATATCATACGTCAAGGAATTAACTTTTGCCCACGAAGAAATCATAGGCAGCTTGTGGGACCACGGCCGTCAGGATGGCGACATCGTATCGATCTACCTGAACGGAGAGACCGTCATCTCGAAGCACCATCTGACCTATCGCAGAAAAAAGATTAGTTTTACATTGGATGCTTCCCAATCGAACGAGCTTTTTCTTTACGCCCATAATCTGGGGAGTTCGCCCCCTAACACCGTATCCCTTGAATTGACAGATGGGTCTACTTCCGAAAAAATCATATTGAATTCCGACCTCCAAAGCTGCGAGGCGGTACAGATCAAAGTCAGTAACTAGGCTTTTAGCATTCCGCCCCCTGCTAAGCAAGAATCATCGGCCGCATCCACCTTTTTAACTCCCCCTTTAATGAAGTGATCTAAACTTTCTGTATGGAACCGAAAGTTTCGGCTTTTATGCCCTAATGAAGCAATTTTTGAACAGAATAGCCGTAGCTACGGTTCTACAAGACAGAAAACGCCAAATTAGGGGGCAAAATATTGAATTCGCATGGAAAAGAGAGCGTTTCAACCCCTTCACTAGGTATATCTTGCTGGGACCTTTAAATTTTTCCACAGGTAAGGTAAAAAATCGCATTTCATACAAATAAATCGTTACATTAGGGAATAATTCGATTACATTCCCCAGAGAATCAAATACTAACACTTAAATTCCACGTTATGCCCATATACATGGATCGCCATGATGTTTCGGAAGACGTAACCGCGGAAATAGTGGCAGACCTGCACCAAAAGGATTTGAAAATACAGCATAAATTCAATTGTAAAGGATTGACCTATTGGTTTGATGCACAAAGAAAAACCGCCTTTTGCTTAGTGGAAGCTCCTGACAAGACTGCCATCAAAGAAATGCACGATCAGGCGCACGGAGCGGTCCCTCACAGAATCATCGAAGTAGATGGCGCAGTAGTCGAATCATTTTTAGGCCGTATTGAAGATCCCGAAAAATCAAAAAAAACTAATTTAAATATCATCAATGATCCCGCTTTCAGGACCATCATGGTTGCGGGAATAAGACTTTTGTCCTTGAAAGGTCAAGCGGACCATTCGATGGATATAGATGTGGATAACTGCAATAAGGCCATCATTGAATCTGTAACAAAATATAAGGGAAGGATCGTAAAGCAAAAAATCGACTACATTTTAGTTTCTTTCGATTCAGTTACCGATGCGGTCTCGTGCGCTTTAGAAATTCCAGAGGGTTACAATCAAAAATGCGCCGGGAATGCCTTATCTTCAATACGGGTCAAAATAGGCCTGAGTGCCGGGGTACCAGTAACCCATAAAGAAGGGCTTTTTGAAGACACCGTACAATTGGCCGATCGCTTATGCGATGCGGTCAAGGGAGAAATTGCGGTATCTTCGGAAGTCAGGGATCTATATGAAAGCGAAAATCTTAATATTTCCATCAATAGGGAATATATAACCGCCCTTGATTCGAAGGATGAAAAATTCTTGAATCTATTAATGGATTATACGGAGAGGGAATGGAGAAATACAACTTTGAATGTGGAGGATTTCAGTAAGGATTTAGGATATAGTAAATCACAACTATATCGAAAGATGATTTCGATAACCGGCCAATCACCTAATAGTTTTATTAAAGAATATAGGTTGACCAAGGCGCTTAAATTATTTCATAAAAAAAATGAAAATGTTTCTGAAATTGCATTTGAGACGGGTTTTAATACGCCTGCCTATTTTTCAAAATGCTTCCATAAAGCTTACGGTACCCTTCCTTCCGTTTATGCCAAAACATTGCACCCCTTCCCATAAATAATGCTTCAAAATCATTCATGAACGGAAATTACTGTTTTTTGAATGAAATGTAGAATGGGTTTGTTTTACCCCTCCCTAATTTTGGATTTCATACAGAAAACTAAAAATTATGGAGAATGTAATAAAAAATGTGGATGCCACATTAATAGGTAATCTTGCAGCCCAACTCAAAGGTGAGGTTGTCATGCCCGCCGATGCCAAATACGACGAAACCCGGAAGGTATTCAATGGCATGATTGACAAACACCCCGGTATGTTTGCTATCTGCACTGATGTAGCCGATGTTATGGCCGCAGTCAATTTTGCCAGGGAAAACGATCTCTCCGTAGCCATAAGGGGAGGCGGGCATAATGGGGGCGGATTGGGTCTATGCGACGATGGATTGGTAATCGACCTTTCGGGAATCAAATTTGTTAGGGTCGATACCTCAAATAATACTGTAAGGGTAGGAGGAGGAAATATTTGGGGCGAAGTTGACCATGCTACCCACGCATTTGGTCTTGCCGTTCCTTCCGGGATTATTTCGACCACAGGCGTTGGGGGATTGACCCTTGGTGGGGGCGTCGGCCATTTATCGCGAAAATACGGGCTGACCATAGATAATTTACTGGAAGCCGATATGGTCTTGGCGGATGGATCTTTTGTAACCGTAAACGCTTCCCAAAACAAAGATTTGTTCTGGGCGATCCGTGGCGGTGGTGGAAACTTTGGAGTGGTAACTTCCTTTAAATTTCAGGCACATCCGGTAAAGACGGTTTTTGGAGGTCCCACTTTATGGGCTATTGAAAAAACAGGGGAAATAATGGATTGGTACCATGAATTTATCCATAATGCTTCCGATGATCTCAATGGATTCATAGCAACAATGATCATTCCCGGCCCTCCGTTTCCAGAACATTTACACCATAAGAAATTTTGCGGGATCGTCTGGTGTTACACAGGCGATATGAACAAGGCAAACGAAGTATTCAAGCCTATAGTTGACCAAAACCCATTGTTCGAGCATGTAGGCGAAATGCCTTATCCTGCCATGCAAACCTTATTTGACGGGCTTTTCCCTCCAGGGTTGCAATGGTACTGGCGTGCCGATTTTTTTAACGAATTAGGTCCGGAAATAAGAAAGCAACATGTAGAATTCGGTTCTAAGATCCCCACCCCACTTTCCCAAATGCATTTGTACCCTATCAGCGGGGCTGCCGGAAGGGTTGGAGCGGAAGATACCCCCTGGGCGTATCGCGACGCCAAGTATGCCGGTGTAATCGTTGGCGTAGATCCGGATCCGGCGAATGCGGACAGGATCACCAAATGGTGCAAGGAGTACTGGGAAGCCTTACACCCATATTCTGCCGGTGGGGCGTATTCCAACTTTATGATGGATGAAGGTCAAGAACGTGTGCAGGCCAGCTATAAACACAATTATAAACGTCTAGCCGATATAAAAAAACAGTATGATCCGGAAAATTTATTCAGGATCAACCAAAATATAAAACCTAATTAGCGTTCACATTTTAAAGACTTACTATTATGAAAATCAAGAAAGAAGACATGCCCGTCATGATGCAGGCCCCCGAAACTATTATGCGTTCAATACCCAATTGTGGAGGTATAACCCTGGGGTTTAACAAATTGCCAAAGGGGACGGATTTTACGCCTCTGTTGAAAGGCCTGGAGAATGACAGTTGTCATAGTCCGCATTGGGGCTATGTTCTTCAGGGGAGTATACAAATTATATATGATGACGGGAAAAAAGAAGAAGTAAGTGCAGGAGAAATGTATTATTGGCCCGCAGGGCATACCGCTATCGTTTTGGAAGATATTGAAATGCTGGAGTTCAGCCCTACCAAAGAATACACCGAAGTCATCACCCATGTCGAAAAAAAAATGGCGGCAACAGCGGGGTAACTCCAGGCAGTCGGGAAACAACTATTGCAAATTTTTCATTGCGGCCAGATCGAACACACCTCCTAATCTGGCTACTTCATAAATTTTCAAGGATTCGAGAAAGAAATGGGGGAACTGGTCCAATCTGCCCCTATTCTGTATAGGGGTCCAAACTCGCCCACCCCCGTAGCGGGGCACATACCGCCCGTGGAATTTATGCCCTGATTTTATTCCATTTTCCGATCCATCAAACATCCGTACCTAAACACAAAAAATTCTTAATTTAACATGGTCCTAATAGGGTAAGGCTGCAGTTAATAGCTAATTTTAAAGCATAATAACTTATTTCGGATCAAGAGCCTGTGTTGTTTTTTTTTAAACCGTTAATTTGGCTCCAAACCAATCTAAAGACAAGTTCAAAATTAGAAGTACAAAAAAAACGATGAGATATGCAAAAAACAGGGAAAATACTGTGGCAAGATCTTACCGTCGAAAATGCGGGGGAAATTAGAGACTTCTATTGTGCTGTTGTTGGATGGACATTTGAGAAGGTTGACCAGGGAGACTACAACGATTATAATATGATCAACCCCCTTGACAACGACGAAGTAGTGGCGGGAATTTGTCATAAAAAGGGGGAGATAAAAAAATTCCCCTCGCAATGGCTAAATTATGTGATGGTAGAAAATATTGAAAACAGTATCGAAAAGTGCAAATCTTTGGGCGGAAAAATCATTGAGGGGCCCAGCCTCATGGGAAAATCCAAATTAGTAATCATTCAAGACCCGGCAGGTGCATATTTGGCACTGATGGAAAACTGAACAGTAGATCCGTATGGGACTGGATTTTACTTATTGGCGGCCACACCGTAAATGTATGTCGAGGCATTTTTAGGGAAGGCTCATCGTCAAATGTTTGAATATTTTTTTATGATTTAATTGGTAAGCTGCTTATTAATATCAGGAACAATTGTTTTATACGCTTCATCGACATCTATGTAACTTTCCAAACTTCTAAGGGAAATAACCTTAAAGTGATGCTCCGATAAATACTGCATATATTCTTTAAATAGATTCGGTGGGGTATTTACCCATGGATGCTCAACATCCGGCACCCCATGAATAGTTAGGATTACAATCTTACCTTCTTGGGCTTCATTAAATGATGCCATTATTTGTTCTTTATTATTGGAATCTGTAGCCCAACTGGGCAATAGAAGCGGATGATCTTTTAGTGGATCATAAGGCCTGCTTCCTCCTGCACGCGCGAATTTATACCCTCTCTCGTGTAAAATTTTTACAACAGGAATATTTAGGTCGTATCCTGGATATGCAAAGTCCGATGGTCTTACAATATCCAATGAGTCACATTTGTTTTCAATATAATGCAGTTCTTTTATAAACTTGGATTTAGGAATCTTGCTAACAGCAACGTGGGTTCGGGTATGATTTGCCATCTCAAACCCCATTTCATCCAATTTTTTTATTTGTTCCCAATTCATATAGGCCGACCTATCCAGTGATTTTGTTGGAAATTCACAAACAAAAAAGGTAGCATCAAATCCGAATTGTTTTAACAAAGGAGCCACCAAGGAATATTGGCTTACTGGGGCATCATCGAAGGTAAGTACAACAATTTTGTCCGGAATATTTTGTTTCAGAATTTGAGAGGAACCTAAATAGGGGATCGAAAGCATAAAAATTAATACTACAATTTTTCCCATAGTAATTAATTTCGAATTGTTCTAGTTCGTGGGGATAAGATAAAGTAAATCGACCAATACGGCCGACATTTTTTATGCTAACAAATCTCAATATCTAAAGATATATCTTTGTGGAAAGGGATGTCAGACCCTTTCCATTTTTATAGGATAGGTTTTGTTCGCGTTCCATTGGCATACATACATATTCTTATCTTCATCGATGCATACATCATGGCAATGCATAAACACAGGTTCTTTTTGTAACATTGTTTGTAATTTCCCATTGGTATACTGGGGAGCCGTCCCTCCCGGATTGGAAACCGGTTTATTCTCCTTGTCCAAAATCGTCACAAATCCGGAGTTTGGGTTGTTCTTGCTTGGATGGCTATCCTCGACCCCTTCTAAATATTTTATTGTGGACGACCAACAGACCCCTGAATATAAATTTTCTCCGTCGATGACCGGACGGCACACGAACGCTCCCGGAAGGGAAATGGTTTCGAGATATTTCCCTTCCAACGAAAATCGCTTAAAGCAATTACCTGCCCGAGAAGTTATCATTAAAGTAGGATTACCTTTATCCCTGTCGTCGATACAAACACCATGGGCAGTCTGGAATTGGTCATTGCCCGTGCCACGGCCATTTCCAATTTTTCGGATAAATTCCCCTTCCTTGGAAAACTGAAGTACATATTGCGATCCATAGCCATCGGCGAGGTAAATATCCCCGTTGGGGCCAATGGCGGTTTCTGTAGGTTTAAAGTCGTCACCCTTTTCATAGGCCCCGTATTCCGAAGGATGCCCAATGAGCAATAATTCCCGTCCATTCAGGGTCGTTTTAATCATGGTACCGTTGGTGTCGCAGATGAACAGAAAGTCCTCTCCTCCTCCGTTCCATAGAGTAAGACCATGGCCTCCTTTATAGCGGATCCCCCAAGAGTCCAGAAGCTTCCCAGACTTATCATATATTAAGACGTTATTATGGGTATCGTCACCTACCATTATCAATCTGCCTTTGGTATCCATAATCATCTCGTGGCAATTATTGACGGGAGTTTTGGAAGGGTCTAGATTTCCCCATTCCTTGTGGACCTTATATTTAAAATCTCCATGTCCGATAATTTTTTCGTCCAGTTTGGGTTTTGATGGATTGATATTGAAATGCGGGACCATTATTATTCCTGCAGTCGCTTTGGCCGTAGTTTCTAAAAATTGTCTTCTTCTATTCTTCATTCCAATCTATATTTTAAGTTGGATAATCCACATATAGGTTATTTTGAAAATCTGCACTATAAAATCATAAGGCTTTTAAAGTGACGCCATACGTTTAATAAATTCGACAGAAAACATGTCTTGAAAGCTAGGCAAACAACTCAAATATGGCTTTGCCATGTCCGTCCGGCGTCGTATAGAAAGGCCTTCCTTCGATGGTATATTCCGTTTCAGGGGGAATCCCCAAAGCATGGTATATCGATTGGTGCACCTGATCGATCACAACCGGATTCTCTACGGAAGAACAGGGCCTTTCGTCGGCGGTCTTCCCATAGACCAGTCCTTTTTTGATGCCTCCGCCCCAAAGCAGTATAGAGCCGCCATCGGTAAAGTGTCTGTGCATGCCATAGAATTTTTCATCCTCTATAACATCGGGCTGGTCGACCTGATCCTGTACTTGTTCCCCAGGGCGGCCCTCCAGTATGGCGTCTCGGCTAAACTCACTGGCCAAAATGATCAGCGTTCGCTCCAAATGGCCGCTTTCATCGAGATCCTTGATCAGTTGCGCTATCGGCCTATCTACAAGCTCCTTCATCTTGACCGTACGTGTATGGCCGTTCTCATGGGTGTCCCAACCAAGAAAAGGCTCGTATTCGGTGGAGACGCTTATAAACCGCCCCCCGTTCATGGCCAATCTTTTGGCCAGTAGGCATCCCAGACCGAAACGGCCTGTGTTGTAGGTATCATATACTTCCTTGGGTTCTTGGGAGAGGTCAAAGACTTTTGATTCAGGGGAATTCAACAGGCGATAGGATTGTTCCATGGAGCGCATCAGTGACTCGCGTTGATAATCGCTTCCGTTTTCCATTATTTTGCTTTTATCGGCCAACTCCTTGTACAATTTGTATCTGGCCTCAAATCTTTTTAGAGACATCCCATGCGGCGGGCGGACGCTGTCCAATCCACTGGACGGGTCTGGGATAAGAAAGGGGCCATATTCACTTCCTAGAAAACCCGCTGTGTGAAAGGCTTTCAATTCTTCGCCTTCACCGACAGTAAAACGCTGACCCATAGCTATAAAAGGAGGTATTACGGGATTAGCTGGCCCCAGTTCCTTGGCGATCCAGGCACCGAAATGTGGTGCCTGTACGGACTGTGGCGGTTCATAACAGGTATGCCAATGATATTGGTGCCTTGTGTGCAGGATGTGGCCAAGGTCAGCCGCTTTGTAGGAATGGATGACAGCACCCTTGTCCATAACTTTTCCAATAGATTGGAGTCCTTCGGAAAAATCGAGTCCGTCAACAGCGGTCGGTACTTTGGGAAAAGTGCTCAAGACCCTTTTGCTCTCCACCCCTTTATCGAATGGAGCATAGGCCTTAGGGTCAAATGTTTCGGTATGGGCCATTCCTCCCGCCATCCAAAGAAGAATTACGGTATCGGCCGTGGATGGTATTTTGGGTACTGATTTTGAGCATGAACTCAAAAAACTAGCCATGGGAATGGTCGTAGCCGAAGCGGCAAGGCTTGCAGCACCCATTTTTTTTATAAAATCCCTTCGTGCATTTAAGGTTTGTTTTTCAAGTTCCATTATTTTCTAATATATAAATTGAAATTCGGGCAATAGCACCGTGGACCATAAAAGATCCTGTAAAGCTTCCTTCTCTATCTTGTTGCCGCCCAATGTATTGAGGGCAATGCTCCTTTCTTGCTTTGTCGGCTTCCTTCCGAATGATTTTTGATAAAGCGTTTCCACAATTTCGGCACCATCTGAATGGCGTTCAAGCCACTGGTCTGCACCTTTGGCAAGTACGTTATTGAAATATTCCCCATTGGTCAGCTCCAATGCCTGTAACAAGGTGGCTTGTTCGTCTCTGGTGGTCGCCACATTTTCCCGGGTGGGACGGCCCAGGGCCTTCATAAATCCATTCTGACGTACCAGACCGGCCCTTGCGAAATCCGGCTTATCCTTCTCGAAGGAAAAATTTACCAATTGATCCCATTGGCTTGAGCCGTAGTCCCTTACATTAATCCACTGGTTATCGTTGAAACCAAGGTTTGTCCATCCTTTTGGCGGGTCGCTGGCGGTACTTTTCCAAGTTTTATCGGCCTGTTTGAGATCCTTAGTGCCATCGGTATAACTGAGCTTTAAAGCGAACAATATACCCGCGGGATTTGCTATTTGGCCTTCATTGATACCTTCGATAGCGATTACGTTGTTCCCTTCGGAAAGGTTATCCGATATATCCAATTCGTCCACTTTCTTCCAATCGTCGCCACTGGATATTTTTTTGCCGTTCACGTATAAGGTATAGGAATGATCGACGGAAATCAAGGCATCGGCCGTTCGTATTTCTTTTTTAGGAATGGCAAATTCATACCGAAAATAGCGTTTGCCTGGATCGGGAAGTACGTCACGGTCGAATTTTACTTCCCGATGCCAAATACGGTTGGAGGACAGCGAGTTTCCGGATGGGTCGTACGCCGTAGCGTAGTACATGGGTGAGACTACCTGGCTGACCGCATCGGAAAACTGTTCGGCACTCATACGCCTTAACAAGGGTCCGGTAAATACGTACTCCTGGGATTTTATTTCTTCCGGTCTATCATATTTTACCGTCGGCAACTGATAGGTTTTCGAGGTCATGACCGTGCGAATCAGGTGTTTCAGATCCTCACCGCTTTCGATAAAATCGGCTGCCAACCAATCCAACAAATCAGCGTTCCATGGTATATTGTCCATTTCATCCATCGGTTCTACAATGCCCCGGCCCATCAACCGTTGCCAGAAGCGATTGGAAATAGTCCGGTACAGTCGTCCGTTTTCCGGTTTTACGATCACTTCCGAAAGTTTTGACAGCCGTTCTTTGACAGATTCCGCTTCCACATTGCCAAGCTCTGGATAAAGGAAATTTACCGACGCCATCTTACCTAGGGGCTTGTCACATCGGTTCAGCTCCATGACCGAGTCGGCAAAGATCGAAGCGAAGCCGTAGGTCTGTTCCAAAGTCAGGTTGCTTACAAAACTGTTATGGCACGAGGCACATTTTACGTTGACACCCAAAAGGGACTGCCCGATATTCTGGGCCGCTTGCATCTCGGTACGCTGACTGGCATTGACGACACCCCGCCATTCGATACCTTTAATAAACCCCTCGGACGCTTCCGATGGATTGACCAATTCCTTGACCATCATATCATAGGCTTTGTTCTCTTCCAGGGAAGTGTACAGCCATTCCGTAATTTGTTTTCTGCCACCGGTAATAAAACCTGTGCCTGAATAATCATTCCGTAAAAGATCGTTCCAGAAGCTCAACCAGTTTTGGGTATAGTTGTCGGTATCGTTCAACAAGGTATCGATCAGGTTCCCCCTTTTCCCCGGTTCTTGGTCATTAACGAAGCTTTTTATCTCCTCTGGCTGGGGAAGTAGGCCTATAATGTCTAGATAGGCACGTCTGATAAATGTTCTGTCATCCACGACCTTTGGCCAATCGATATCGTTTTCCTCAAAATAGGCCCCTATAAATTTATCGACGGGATGCATTTGATCGCTCACATCGGGCAACTCGGGTTTTGACAGCGCAAGTTGCGCTTCCGGAAAAATTTTCAAGGCCTTATCGGACCAATATGCCCCTTTTTTGATCCACATTTTGATCAAGGAAATTTCATGTTTTTTTAAAACCTTTCCTTTTTTTGGCATCACGTCATCATCATCGGGCGACAGCGAAATTCTTCGAAAAAGTTCACTTTCTTCTGGCTTGCCGGCAACGATGATCGCACCCGATTCCCCACCTTTGAAAACCCCCTCCTTATTTTCCAAGACCAGTTCGCCCTTTTTCTTGTTCTCACTATGGCATTTATAGCAGTCATGGGCGAAAATTGCCCTTACCCCGAGATTTAGTCCATCAAGTTGGGTTAGCGTCAAGGAATCCGATTTATTTAATTCGGCCAGCAAGGCCAAGGCATTACCATCGTCGTAGGAATCATCGTTACCGGGCAGAACACTGGTCAAATAGTCCTCTCCATGTGTAAGGTTCGCTCCTAAATGACCGGCCACGGCCAGCAACGCTACAGTGACTATAAGTCCGGAACGATATATACGGTAATCACTCAATTTTCCCTTGAGGGTATTCCGCAACAATAAGGCCGTGATAACACTGAATAAAGCTGTGGCAATACCTACATTTTGGTGGTTGGTCACTAAATCTCCACTATAATCGTCATACGTACGAAGCAACCAACCTAGCAATGCGGCAAATACGCCAAATGCGGCGCCCACGTAGACCATCCAATTAATGCCTTCACGTAGTGCCGGTCGTTTTCCTCCAATGCTAAGTAGCTCGAAGAACAAAGCAACCACCAACAACCCAATGGGAAAATGTACCAATAGGGGGTGAAAACGCCCTAAAAGCTGAAATATCCAATTAAAATCATCCATATGTTTACAAGTGTTTTTCTACCATCACTAATCCTTTTTGCCCGAAACCTGATAAACTGATAGCATACACCTTAAAAAGGCTTAGAAATAATCCTACTCATTAAAATACTAATTTTTAGGTATGAATAAAGGTCAATACCCGTCATTTTGCTCTAAATCTGGATTTACAAGCGATTCTCTTTCGGGTATAGGATATAAAACCTCAAATGCACTAAACTCAAAATCTCCCGCCGAAAACAGTACTGACCCTCTTGGAGTCGTTGGTTTGGCTTTCTCTGAGGCTCCATGAGCATTTAAAAGTACAACAAGTTCTGTAGCACTCCTTCTCAGGTCAAACCAACCGTGATTTTCAAAGGCCAACTTAATCCTTGTTTCATGAAGCAAGACCGATCTGAACTCGTCTTGGGAGAGTCCCGAGACAGGGGGTAAACCCGCCCTATCCCTAACTTGGTTAAGATAACCATAAGCCTCTGAGTTTGGGCGCGAATTGTGGGTGCAGATAGAATTTTTTCTAATTTCTTGGTTGTCTTCAACTTTAGATTGAATAAAATCGGTTAGGGGCTGTAAGTGCACTCTACATCCATCAGAAATAGTTTCGCGCTTTAAATTCTCGATAAACTTTTCTATTTCAGGAAATAGGGTCGATATCGTTTTCTCGAAGTTTATATTATTGGGTTTGACAAAATTTCCCCTCTGGCGAACAACAGGGTTTATCGTTCAAGTCGGATAGTTGCACTAGGGATTTTTCTATAGAAATACCACATACACACCCGCAATCTTGAACAGATGCTGTAAGCTTGCTTTTTTTGCCGTCTGTCTAAAGACCTTAGCGAACAAAGAGATTCTATTTGGTCGGTCGGTGAACATTTCTGTTTGGGCAAATCCCATTTTCATCCTAAGGTTCATTGCAATTTACGATTATAAGGGATAAGGGGGAAAATATAAAATCATTGAAGTTATCTCGCTCGTATGCCAATCAAGAATCGGTTGGAGGAGGCCTACTTCCGGAAAGGCAAGTAGAAGTGCCTTGTGATTTTCCTCAAGCAGAAGGGCTGAGAACAATCGAAAGTAAAAAAGTCTAACCGAACCATGAAAAGGAAGTTCCCTAAAATGCTATTCGGTTGATTATAAAAAGTGGATTCAAGAGGTTATCTTAAATATGCTTCCTCCAAAATCATCACTGACATAGAGTGCACCATCGGGGCCCTGCGCCAAACCGCAGGGTCGATGTTTTAGTCCATCTCCTTCCTTGGGATTTGCCAAGTCGATTCCGGCAAAGTTGTCCAGGAAAATTTCCCAATCCCCATTCGGCTTTCCATTTTTAAACGGAACAAAAGCTACAAAAAATCCCTTTTTTAGCTCGGATGATTGATTGTGAAAAGCAATGAAAGCCCCATTTTTATATCGTTCAGGGAACATATCGCCCGTATAGAAAAGCACATCATTCGGGCCTAAATGTGCCGGAAAAGCCATAATAGGATCAATGAATTTTTCAACACTCGCTTTTTTGCCATCTCCACCGTATTCGGGGGCAAGTATTCTCTTTTTCTGAATATGATCAAAATAGGTATATGGCCACCCGCCGTTATCATCCTCTTTTAACTCATAAAATGTTTCAGAGGGTAATTCATCGTTTTGCTTTTTGGTAAAGAGGTCGGGGTAATAATTACCTAAGCCTCCTCGGCCATGATCGGTGGCAAATAACGAATGGGTCTGGGAATTCCACGTGATACCAACCGCATTTTTAATGCCAGTTGCGTATCGACTTCCGTCGGCATAGGTCTGGTGCAGTTTATTGGCGTTGAATTTCCAAATTCCCCCTGCGGAATCCAATATCGTGCAGGGCATCATACCTTTTTCCGTTTGTTCATCCCTACAAGCATCGTTCCATGAGCCTATTGTTACATAGAGGTTATCATCGCCATCGATAGCAAATGGCTTTGCATTGTCGCGTCCCATATCGATAAGCCCCTCCACTATTTTTTCTGCGGCATTGACATCAATAATTTCGTGATTATCATTCAATTTATAGCGATACACCCCTGAATTTGAAGAAGCGTAGAGGTAATGGTCTTTCGCAAGAATACCGGTGCCGGGCAGATTGGAAAATTCCCTTTGCACATCTATGGTGCCGTCTTTGTCTTTATCCCGGAGAAGAATAATACTCTTGCCATCTTTTAGCACCGATCTATTCGCATAGATATCCCCATTCTCAACGACGGTCAAATGCCGGACAGCTCCTAATTCCTTGCCTATCTCTTTAACGGAAAATCCTTCGGGAGCTGTCAAAATGGTTTCATTGACAGCAACTTTTACCTCCTTTTTGGTTTCGCTTTTACATTGCAAGAAAACGGATGTCAATACAAGAGTTGCGATTAATAGCGAGACGGTTCGGGGAGGGTGTACTATTTTCATAAAATGCTTTCAAGAGGTTGGTAAGGGGTAAAAGTACTATTTCAATACCATATATATTTCAAAAACTCAAAATTGTCACAAAAAGTTAAATTAGGGGATATTTCGTAATATTATAAATCCAAAAATGGAATCGTATTACCATAAAGAACACCGATGTAAAACATTCGTCTAATTCTCTAAAGTTGAAATAAGAGATAAGAAGGGAGAACCGAAGAGACAGGGTCAAAGGGGCACTTGAATTGGTTTATCTTGATGATTTAGGCATCGCCGAGGATGGGCTAACCATAAGAGTAATTCATTATTGAAGAATTGGACTGTTTAAAGGGGGACGTTAATTTTTTTGACTTTCGAGTTTTTTTAGAACGCGCGTAAGGAAAATGGGATAGTCCTCTAATATTTTAGACTAATTACAATTGTCTTCAGGCTAATTTCCTTAATTCATCAATTTTTGATTGAGCTTCAGCAAGTTGTTTCGCCCTATGCTTTTTTAAGATGCTTTCATTCGTTATAGGAGCATTTTGTAGATCATAAACAACATCACCATAATACCTTATAGCTTCCTGAATATCCCCTCTATTTTCCGCTTTCTTTGCTTTCTCTAAATTCGCAACACTACCAAGAACCTTATGCCGTTTTTTCTCACTCGAAACAAGTGCTATAATCAATCCAACTAAAGGAGAAAGTAATAAAGATAAAATAAACGTACCCCAGAAGCCAATAGTTTTGCTTCTTCCAACCAATCCAACAAACACGGAGATTACAATCCAAAATACTAATACTAATAATACTAATTCCATAATAAAAACTATAGTTTCACTAGTGGGTATTAAAAGTTAAACTAAGTTCTTTGAAATTCTTTGTATATCGTATCTGCGGCGTTTTTTGATGGCGTGACGATTTGAACGGGAAAACGGATTTTAGCACAAAAATCCATGAACCAGGGCAAATATATTTTCTCGCAGCTTACCGAATTCCTGCCACGCAGGGTATTCGACCGTATCGTATGGGAACACCGGGGCAATAAATACGTCAGGAGCTTTACCTGTTGGAACCAGATGCTCTGCATGGTCTTTGGCCAATTGACGGCAAGGGACAGCATGAGGGACCTGATGTTGAGCCTTGAGGCGCACCGCCCCAAGTTCTACCATCTGGGCTTCGGGACCACCGTTACCAGGCGCAACTTCGGCAAGGCCAATGCCAAAAGAGACTGCGGGATCTTCGAGGAGTTCGCCTATGTATTGATAGGCGAGGCCCGGAAAAGCTGTTACCGTGACGATTTCGAGATCGATGTCGACGGCAACGTGTACGCCCTCGACTCGACCACTATAGACCTTTGCCTAAGCGTGTTCTGGTGGGCGGAGTTCCGAAAGGCCAAGGGTGGCATAAAGTTGCATGTCCTGCAAGACGTAAGGACTTCCATCCCGAGCTTCCTCCACGTCTCGAATGCCAGCCTGCACGATGTCAACGTACTGGACATCGTCCCCTACGAGGCGGGAAGCTTCTATGTGATGGACAAGGCCTACATCGATTTTTCGCGGCTCTATGCGATACACCTGAAAAACGCATTTTTCGTCCTGCGCGCCAAGAGCAACATGCGCTTCAAGAGGATGTATTCCAGGCCGTGCGACCGGACGAAAGGGGTCAGGTACGACCAGATCGGGAAATTGGAAGGGCATTATTCCAAAAAGGACTATCCCGGAAAGCTGCGGCGCATAAGATATTACGACGGCGAGATCGGAAGGGAATTCGTCTTCCTGACAAACAACATGGATCTCGAAGCCACCGAAATAGCCTATCTGTACAAGAAACGCTGGGAGGTCGAACTGTTTTTCAAGTGGATGAAACAGCACCTGAGGATAAAATCCTTTTGGGGAACCAGCCTTAATGCCGTCAAGGTACAGATCTATTGCGCGATCATTGCCTATTGCCTAGTGGCGATCGTGGGCAACAAACTGAATTCCGGTCGGAGTATCTACGAAATATTACAGATATTGAGTATTTCGCTACTCGACAAAACCCCTGTAAGAGAGATACTTACGGATTACGATTACAAAAATGTCAAAGAACTAAAATATAAACAACTGAAAATCAAAGGGTTTTAAGTACCCACTAGTGCTATAGTTTAACTAATTTGCTCAACATACTTTCTGACCACGATAAATACGACACCGTTTTGAGGTGATGTATGATCAGCCAACAAACATAATATTAGAAATAGGAAGTTTTGTGAGTGGAAATTCTTTAGATAGGTTTAGCAATATCTCTTATGAAATCTAAGTATTATTCCACAACCTCATCCAAATTACGAATTTAATAATGGTACATTGCATATATTTAGCATTTTAAAAAGGAAACAATGAAAAAAATAATCTTATCACTAGCATGCCTTTTGGCATTGTCGTGCAGTAGCGAAGAAATCGAAAAGGATTTTTCGGAATCGGTAGTTCAGCCGGAAACAATACCGACCGAGGAAACGGCAGCACCCGGTATAGTGGAGGAAACTCCCATCGACAGTATTGCGCCTATCAAAGAAGCTCCTGAAATCGAAATGGGAGCCCTCAACTATTCCGGTCAGATACCGGGCAAGGTAAGCAAAATACCAACTTGTAAAGACGGAATTCCCGCTATCGTCCACTTTGATTTGTTGGATTCGCAGGGCACTCGATGGATAAGCGAAAAACCCGTTATGGAAGTTGACGGATATTATATATCCGAAACAGATAGTCTTCCTATTGGAAACTATGAACTACAATATGTATATTTGATGTCGGCGCAAATGGACACACTGTACGCCATACCCACCCAAGGGGACGCGGAGTACGTGGATTATACGGACTCGGTCGGCAATACCGGAAACCCTAACAGCCTTGCCCAATGGTCGGATCTGGTATTACCGATACCTTTGACGATTACCGACACGGAAACAACGATAGAGGGAACTGCCCTTTGTGTAATCCCTGAAAATTTACCAATACCCGGCGAACTTGGCGGCGGAATCAATACCGGACGTTTGCAGACTGTACCGATTTACATAACCGGGAAGGAGGATAAAGGCGGATTTACGATGGATGGTATCTATTATCCGGAAATGGATCTCTGCGCAGATTATTTCACTGTAACCATCGACGCATATAGGACACCCGAAAGATACACGTGGAGCCAATTCAACCAATACCACATAATGATTCCTGTAGATTATAAATACCTAAGGATAGACACCTATGACCTTGACAGCGACAATCCGAACGCCATGGAAACAAAAGAATTCGGAGTTAATAGCCCAAACGGCATGTACGACCCTGCAATTCACGGAGCATTAATATTCGATAAATGCGATGAGTAACGCCCCTTGAATATATCGTAAAGAAAAATTCATTTTTGAAATTGAATGTGGAGAATGAAATAATAGTAGTTTTTCAGAGTAAGATTAAATAGTCTTCGTCATAGTCGTACCGTTTTTCGTTCCAATTACAATAAATCAAGAAAAAAAAACCCTAATATATTGTATAAAAATACATTAAGTATTCTATCTAGTGACCCCGGAGGCATTAAAACTAGAATTCGAATAAATAAAATTCTATAGAATTCATAATTGTTGGGAATATGTTGAGAATATTTTCAATAAAAAAACCCCAACTACCTTATTTTTAAAGGGTTGAGGTTTTATTAAGTACTCGAGGTGGGAATATTCATTTAATACCAAATGAAACCATATGACACCAAATATCTGTATATCAGCTATTTAAAATGTTAAAAATTTGTTTCACTTTCCTTTTATTTCTTATTTTTAGATGAAAACCGTCACTCAACCGTCACTTTTATATCAGTACAATTACGCAGCAGAAAGCTAAAATCAGGAGAAAAAAGTTTGTATTTGGATATCCATCATAATGGAGAACGATGGCGAGAATTTCTCAAAATTAGATTATCGCCAAAAGATGCTTCCCGAAATGAAAAGAAAAGAGTCGCCGAGAGGATTCGGGCAAACCGGGAACTTGAAATTCTCTCTGATGAAACCGGTCATGTTCCATTACATTTAAAAAATCAAAATTTCTATCTCTTTGCCGAGCATTATATTAAAAACTATAAATTTAAAGACGTCCGCATTGTGGCAAGTGCGGTGGAAAAGTTCAAACTGGCTATTGACAACCCAAGGTTGAGAATTTCCCAAATCACACCTTCCCTTATGGAAACCTACAAAAACTACCTAATTCATAATGCGGGACTTGCAGGAGAAACAGCTCATAATTACTTTACTAGATTCAAGAAAGTTCTAAGGTCGGCTAAAATCCAAGGATATTTAAAAGTGATGCCTACAGAAGATATTCGGTTTTCAAATCCTAACAAAGAAGATACATTAAGAAAACAAGTGCTCGATGGAGAAGAGTTACAGAAATTGGCCAATACACGGTGTGGTAATCTAGAAGTGAAGAAAGCCTTCTTATTTGCCTGTTATACTTCATTGGGCTTTGCCGAAATCAGGGAATTGACGTGGGGAAACATTAACAAAAGTCGTTTGATAGCATACAGAAAAAAGACCGGTGAGTTAATTAATAATCGATTAAATCAAACAGCTTTAGCTATTCTTGGAACACCTAAGCGGAAAGACGATTTTGTTTTTAATGTGCAAGGCATTAGTGTTAACGGCTTGAATAAAACAATCGGCTACTGGGTCAAACGAGCAGAAATCAACAAACACATTACCTTCTATTGCGCTCGACATACTTTTGCTTGTTTACTGCTAATGAACGGTGCAAACCTAAAAACGGTTGCAGATGCTATGGGGCATAGTTCTACCAAAAGCACGCTAAAATATTTAAACTTCATCAACAAGCTACAAGATGAGGCTATTGATAATCTTCCGTCAATCATAATATGACAATCCGCATTCAATATAGCCGTTCTTCCAATGCATCCTTCCATTGAACAAACCCTTTTCTCTCATCGGAATAATCATGGATAATTCGGCTAAAATTTAACGGTTGGCTTTCCAAATAAGCCTGCCTTCCCTGATTTCTAATCATATTCAAGGCAGAATCGACCGAAACCAGATTTTCTTTTAAGTTCGAACTTTTTTTATTGAAATGCCAAATGTAAGTCGCCTCTTCGGTATCCAAAGTTTCCAGAACGATATGCCATTGTTGGTTTCCGGATAACAGGAAAACAAAGGAAAAGGGATAAAGCACAAATCGAAGCTTTAAAATTGAACGGGCATGATTGTCCGCCAAATAACGTAATTGACGATAATGCCTTACGTTTTTTTTGGAAAGCATGTCTTCCAATAGTTCTTCTTCGGATGGATACAGTTTTTGAATTTCCTCTTCTTGTATTGTGCTGGATTCCCCTTCTGCGATGGCCTTTTTCCAGGAAAAACGCTTCTCTACAAAACTGAATCGCACACTTTCCAAGACTTCTCGATTTATCTTTTCCAAGTCGTTGGAAGTTGCCAATTGTGCCACCAAAATAGCATTTTCAAGTTCAGCGGAAATTTTGATTTCAACGTTTTTGGATCCCAAAACTTTAGCGAAATAAGGTTTTAGCACCTCGAATTCGGGACGGATATAATCATTCTCGATTTCGAATTCCAGCCGGTCGGGTGGTTTATTGCATATGTGGACAAAAGCAATCGTACCGAAACGAAAATCGAGTTGCTCGATAGCTACTTTTATCTTTTTGCTTATTGAAATATTATCTTGTGTAGTTGAATTTTCTGTAGTTGCATCTTCAAAAAGGGTAGCCTGTCTATCCAGATTTCGATAATAGATGTTTCTTTTGAGAAAAAGCCGATTAAGGTATTCAATTTTGGAATCCCTATAATCGTAAATCAAGGGAGTGATTTCTGTACGCTGTACCCTTCCGATATATTGGATCACTTTACCCTTGAAGGAAAAAGGATACACCAAAAACAAGGAAGTTACGTTTTGAAGATCCGTGCCTTCCCCAAAGAATTGACCGGTAGTGATGAGGATTTGATAGTTTCCTTCCTTCAGTATTTTCCACTTTAAATTTCTATCGCTTTCGGAATCATCCCCACTAAGTACAATAACTTCAAATTTTTGCTTTAAAAATTGATATAGGCTAACAATATGTTCCTTTCGCTCCGTGATTACCACCACACGTTTACCGGAATTCACTTCTGAGGAAATATCGTCAACTATACTTTTGTTTCGTGCAGAATCATGTATCAATAGTTTGGACAAGGTCTCGAACGTGTCCGTCTTAGAATTAAAGGGAACATCAAAATTGGTATTCCTGACGATAACCCGTGCTTTTTTGAAGGCTTCTATATCCTGCGGTTTGATGTTCGCAATGAGTTCGCCCAAATGGGCAAATATCAGTTTTCCATCGCTATTTTTTCTAAAGGGCGTCGCTGTAAGTCCGTATTGATAATAGGGGAATAGTTTGGAAATGGTAGCCGCATAGGACTTAGCCGGAATATGGTGACATTCGTCAATAATAATCGTTTTGAATGTTTTAGGAATTTCGGGGTCATCCAATTTTTTGGACAGACTTTGAATCATGGCCACGGTAACCTGTTTTCCTATTTTTGCCTTGCCTTGACCTATTTTCCCGATTTCGGTTTTTGGTATCTTCAAAAAAGCCTCGATACGCTCCATCCACTGGATCAAAAGCTGTTTTCTATGAACGACTATCAACGCGGGCTGGCGTTTGTCGGCAATTATTTTCAGTCCCATTATAGTTTTGCCAGATCCCGGCGGGGCGGTAATTACCCCAAAATCCTTTCTATGAACAGCGGATAGCACGGTTTTCTGGTGGTCCAGCAAGTGAGTGCCAAAAGTAAAATGTATGTCTTTCGATTTTTTTCTTTTGTCCTGGAATTCAAAGTCGATTTTTTGTTTGTTACAAAATCGAAGTAATCGTCCGATAGTCCCTCTCGGGAGAACGACTTCATTTTTCGCTTCCGAAATAAGATTGAAATACCTATCGGTGTTCCACGTGTTTCTACCTATTTTCTTCTTTATGAAATAGTCGGGATTGACAACATTGAATGTATCCTTTATAAAATTGACCAATGGCGTGGACAAGCCTGTCTTATTGATTCGAATTTCGTTATCCAAACGGATGACAAGTGCATTGCCGGACAAAGATTCCCTCAATTCGTTCGCATCGTTTTTAACGATTACGTGGTACAAAATATCAAGTTCGACAGTTTTTATTCTTTTGATCTGCTCTAAGAAATTCCATTGATTTTCATAGAGAACGAAGGATTTAGGGTCTATAAAGCAGCTATTGCCCTGTTCTACATTTGTTTTATGCAAGGGTAAGGCTATAAGGTTGCCCAGACCCTTGCCCGAAAGAAAATCCTGATTGGGAAATAATCTGTCAAAACTGGAGGTTTTATCGAATATGGAAAATGTGCCACTTTCTTCGAGTAGTTGTTTGAAAATCGTTCTACTTTTTATTGCGGGATAAGGTGCTTCAAAAAATATCCAAACGTGCCCGCCGTTTCCAGAACGGGAACGCTCCAAATATGCCGGTATGTTTTTGGACTCACAGAGCAGGATAAAATCCTTGCATTCCTCTTGCCAGTTTTCCTTATCAAAGTCCGCAGCTATAAACCAAGATGTATTGTTTTGGAACATAGGATAAATGCCTATTTGTTGTTCGCCCTTCAAATGTTTGAGAACCTGACTGTCTTTTAAGGGTAAATAAGATTTTTCGGTAAAATCGTTGAATGTTCCTCCGTTAATTTTGTGCAGTTTATATCGATAAGGGTCGTAGAAGTATGCGGGCATATAGCCGCTTTTGTTTCCATTTTGCCATCTGATAGCAAAAACATCGTCCCTTCCCCTGGATATTCCACCCCAAAGTTTACCACTGCTCCGAGCCAATGTTTACCACCGATTCCGAAGCAATGTTTACCACTGATTCCTGAGTATAGTTTACTAGAATAATCAGGGTGAAGATTTATAATTATTCTGATCGTTAAGGATTTTTGAAACAGGAACTGCGCTTTTATAGGCTGACATTCCGGCACAAAGCTTACCAAAAATTCCGAAGCAATGTTTACCACCAAGGGAGCAAATCCATGATGCTGGAGTACATTAGGTTGCATAACCAACTCCTTAAAATCATGGCCAATAAAACCCTTGGTATGCATAAAATTAGACAAATACTATTATTCTTAAAAAGAGAATCCTCAGAGCGTAGCATTGCGCAGCAGACCGGTGTCTCCAGGCCTACTGTTCATTCCTACCGGGGCATCTTTGAGACCAGTGGATTTGATTATGATACACTTCTAAAACTTAAAGATGCGGAACTTTACGAATTGGTAAAAACCAAAAAGAAAGGACCGGACCGGACCCCGGATGTCCGTAAACTTTATTTTTTGGAGCAAGCGGATTATTTTATCGCCGAACTAAGGCGTGTCGGAGTCACCAGACTACTGCTCTGGCAGGAGTATTTAAAGGAATATCCAGAAGGCTTTGGCTACTCCCGCTTTTGTGAATTGTTGGATATCCAGATCAATTTAAAGAGCCCGACGATGCTCTTCAAACATAATCCTGGAGAGCTTCTGGAAATTGATTTTGCAGGTGCTAAGTTAAGCTATGTGACCACTTCTACCGGGGAGATTATAGCCTGCCCGGTACTTATAGGGGTGCTTCCTTTCAGTGGTTTTGGTTTTGCAAAAGCATTGCCCGATGCTTCCCTTGCCCAAGTAATTCCGGCCCTGAACGACATCTTAAACTATTTTGGCGGGGTGCCGCTCAATGCCAGGTCCGACAATATGAAGCAATGGGTGGTGCGCAGCTGCAGGTATGAACCTACCTTTCCCCAGGCACTGGAGCAGTGGGCCCTGCACAACCATATCGGACTATTGAACACTAGGGTAAGGGCCCCAAAAGATAAGCCATCTGTAGAAAACCAGGTGAAGATCACCTATCGCCGGGTGTATGCCACTATCCGTAACGAAACGTTCTACAGCATCCAAGAGCTGAATCAAGGGATAAGGAAGGCTTTGGAGGCCCATCATGATATTAACTTCCAGAAGAAATCCTTTAGCCGCCGTACAACGAGGATGGACCCCGGATTATTACTTAAAACAAGCTGCGGATAATGGACCCCATACCAAAGAATTCTTTGAGAAGCTTATGAAAAGTAAGATCTCCGTACATCAGGCCTATGGCCCCTTCCTGGGGATTATGCGACTGATCAAAGGGTATGGAGGGGCCCGTGTGGAGGCAGCCTGTAAAAGGGCACTTACCGGGAACCGGTATAACTACAAAGTGATAGCCACCATATTAGAAAACAAGATGGACCGGGTAGAGGAAAGTCCGCCGGAAAAACCTCCCATACCCCACCATGAGAATCTTCGGGGACCGGAGGCTTTTGTAAACAAAATGAAACATTAATAATTAATAAACCTTGAAAAATGAACACTGCAACAACCTTACAACAATTACACGGTCTAAGGCTTACCGGAATGGCCAAGCGGTATGAAACCCTGTTAAGCCTGCCTACCCATCAGCAGGAGGATGCCCACACCATTTTGGCCCTGATGTGCCAGGCAGAGCAAGAGTATAGAAGTGACAAGCAGACCCAACGATTGCTCAAAGCTGGAAAGCTTCGCTATCGTGCTAACTTGGAAGAGATTATCTGTAGCCCGGAAAGAGGACTTACAAAAGAAACGCTACTACAATTAGCGGAAGGACACTATCTGGAGAAAGGACAGAATATATTGATTCACGGCCAGACCGGGACCGGTAAATCCTTCCTGGCCTGTGCACTGGGGCGCTCCGCCTGTCTTATGGGATATAAAACCCTCTATTTATCCATGAACAGATTTTTAGAGACCCTGGCGCAATCCAGGATTGATGGTACTTACCTAAAACTCATGAAAGCGTTGGCAGCAAAAAAGCTGATCATCCTGGATGATTTTGGATTAAGACCCTTATCAGGTGATGCCAAACTAACCTTATTGGACCTTTTGGAAGATCGTTATGGTGATGGCTCGGTGATTATAACCTCTCAACTACCCTTTGACCATTTTTACGCGTTTTTGGATCAGCCAACTTTAGCAGAGGCCATACTGGACAGACTGTCAGCAGCTGCACATAAAATAGAACTTCGAGGACAATCTTTAAGAAAGCGAAAATAATGTTGTATAATTGATTTTTATAACCGTTCCCGCGGTGGAAAAAAGTAAGGCAAAACCGGTAAACTTACGCCAGGAATTTACTGGTAAACTTTAGAGCGGAATGGTGGTAAACTTTCCTCGGAATATCCACTTCCCCTAAATAAGGACTGAAATAATTGAATACGTTCTTTACTTTCCAACTTCAAAGCTATTTTGGATTACGCCGCAATAAAAGTAAAAATAGCAATAATTTAAGCCTATGTCTTACGAACCGCGGGCGGGCAGAACAATGGCATGGAGCGTTTTTCGCGTTTCATGCAGTTATGTGCGGTGCCAAGGGTGATGACGCAGATGCATATCGGAAAAAATGGCAAGCAAACATGGACAAAAACGTTTCGATATCGGATAAAGAAATAAAGAAGCTGCTGGACTTCATTTTTCTGGATGCCCAAAACCTGTATAAAAAGCTGGCCTCAAATGGTTGGGAAAACTCGAAATATATACGATTTTTTCATCCGACCGCCCGGCAACAATTTGAAGAAGATAACCGTATCACGGAACGTCTCAACAGTTTGACGAAAAAAGCAAGGCCTGATGAATATGAAGGGAGGGAGACTGATTTCGAACAAGAGTCGGGGTAAACGGGTACGGGGGGTTCCTTTAGAGGCAGTGGATGGTTCATGTCAGACTATTTTAATTCATTTTTTGACGACATGAAACTTGAAAAATATGGTTATCTTGATTTTTATATGAGAAGTCTTTGAATTGAATCCAGAGCCGACCTGCTTCCTTTTTATAGGTTCATTTTTCAAAAACTAAAAGAAAAGGTTGTACATGGGAATACTATTTTCCGAAATTATCCATGATCAATTTCAAGAATACTACGGTAAAATACGAAGAGGATAGTCCGGAGGATTACAATCCGGAAAGTAGTGCTGCAACACATTTAGAAGCATCCAAAAAAGAACGGGAAATTCAAGAGTTTCGGGATGAACTTGACGAGATGCATGAGAAAACCTTTGAGGAGGCAAAATATAAACCACTGGTTAAAACCGTACAGGCCAATAAAAACATCTATGGCATTTTGCCTGATGGGCACCCGCGAGAGGAGTTGGAGTAATTCAAAAAATTATGGTTTCGATTCATTCCCGTCGCTTTAAACGGTGCATAAAAGCCTCGAAAAGAATTGGGGCCTGTTCTTTTAATTGCATGCGGTAGTGGATATTGGCTTTGTCGTGGCGGCTCCCAGAGTTTAACAACTTTTGCACCAAAGGATAACTTTGAAGTGCGTTTTGGTGTATGAGGTTCAGGGGATGGACATCGTCACCGATGGGAACGAAAGGTAGAATTTCGTGAAATCGCCCAAAAACGGGTGCCATTTCCATTCCGTAAGTGCGGACGATTTTTTGTAGTTGTTCGTGCATTATCCGGTTTTTTAGCCTCGGGTCAGGATAATACAACAAGGCACTGGCGTAGTTGCCGCAGGCTTGGGACTTGTTTTTGTTAAACCATTGTGCTTGTGCCAAAAAGTAAAGTAAAAAATACTCTTTTGGCAGTTGCCGTACATAATGAGACGCTAGATTTTCCGAATCGGGGTAGAGTTTAAGGTCAAGCAGCAGATCAAAAATGGTTTCAAAGGTATTTAAGTCCAATGCGAATTTTTCCTGAAAAATTCGGGCCAGGTGTCCTAGTATTTTTTTCTTCAAACCGGTCATTCTGGAATCAAAGGGGTATTTTATGTAGGCTTTCAGAACTTTCGAAACGAATTGGTTGTCATACTCGGAAAGGCTTCCGGTCGCCGATACTTCCGTCGTGGAGTTGAGCAATTTCTGCCAATATAAGCACGTATCGATGGTGGTTTGGATGGAATCCCGGTTTCCGTCCGCGGATAGCAAGGCTTCTTTGAATTGTACGACGGCTTCCTTCAAATTAAAATCCGAAAGCGCTTTATATCCGTTTTCCAGGGCTACATTGTCCCATAATGATGGCTGATATCGACTCATAAGGTTCTCATCTTTTCGAAGAATGAAGTGGGCGGCGTGTAATAGATAATTACAGTTTCAAAGGGCCTTGGGAATTTATTTCTTCGACAATTTAAAACTGTTATTTCAAAGTCCGCTCCAAATAATACTTCCATTTTTTCCAATTCGGCATTTTGCTCTCCAATAGCGTGTAGAATTCCTTGTTATGGTTTGGAACCACAAGATGGCAGAGTTCATGTAATATTACGTATTCGATACATTTTGACGGGGCCTTGATCAATTCGGGATTAAGCGTAACTACTCCGCTACTCGTACAACTGCCCCAGCGGTTTTTCATTCGCTTTATATCCATCCGTTCCGGAACGATGCTTTCTTTTTTGAACTTTAAAATGGCCTGTTCTAATATGGATTGGAATCTGCGCTTGGCATGATTGTAATACCAGGAGGCCATCAAAGCCTTGATTTTGTCAGGGTTAATATCAGGTGTGGCTACATAAAGTCGGCCTCCTTTCAATTTTACCGAGTTATCTTCATTTTTAATTACCTTCAATAGGTATCTTTTTCCCAAATAATAGTGGGTTTCCCCCGAAACGTATTCACGCACCGGAGTATGGGGCAGAAACTGTTCAAAAAAAAGTTGCTGTTTTCTAATCCACCTGCCGCGCTTTATTATTTTTTGTTTGATATCCGGTAAGGTGGCATTTTCAGGAGCAACCAGCTGGACGGTACTGTCGGGGTGCACTTCGATTGCCAGCGTCTTGCGATCGGTGCGGTTAATTTGAAAGTCAATGGTTTTTGTACCGTAGGTAACCTGGTGCATCAATAGTTATTTTTTGCCACCTTTAGACATTTTAACAAAATGGCATCAATGTCGTCAAAGTTGATTCCCACGCCCAAATCTTTACGGTGTGCCATGAGGTAGTCCTCAATTTCATTTTCAATTTTGTTTTGAACATCTACATTTTTTTCCAATCACGAATCGTTAGATTTTCGATTATTTTGGTGATGTCGATTCCGGCTATGGCCAGTTTTTCCGAAATATCCGCTATTTTTTGCTTGTCATGTGTTTCCGCTAAGACTTGTTTTATTCCACCGAAAACGGCCCTAGCTTCCGGCATGTATTTGTCCCATTGGGTAGGTTCATTGAACATGTAACGGGCGAAGAACCCGATGTAGGGAATCACTAGCCTAACATAAACGTATGCGAAACATAGCAGGAGCAGATATTTGATGAGATTATCTTGCATCCTCTAAGTTAACAATTTACAGATGGAGAATTAGGGTTCATGGATATAAGGAAGTAATATCCGTTCTAATGAAAGTTGAATCTAGAGGAAAAACTTTTTCTTTATTCCGCAGCCAGTATTAGCAGAATAAAATTCATACTTTTAAAAAGATAATATTTGTGGTGAAATTGTTTTTGATAATCCCAAAACCGTCACTTCCACGTCACTTATAAAAATATAAAACCCTGAAAATCATTCGATTAACAGGGTTTTAAAGTACTCGAGGTGGGAATCGAACCCACACTCCCGAAAGAACTGGATTTTGAATCCAGCGCGTCTACCAGTTCCGCCACTCGAGCATAACAGACGTTCTAAAAAGGAATGCAAAACTATAAAATATTTTGATTGCATCCCCAAAAATATCAACATTTATCCTTTCCCGACCCGAATAAATTTCTAAATTTGCACCTGCCTTTTGGAAAACTGGTGCTGAGCGCAGTCGAAAGGCCTGTGTTAAGCATAGGCAAACCAGAGGCGGCAAAAAAACCTTGCGTACAATACCTCTTATCCATGCCCTATCAAGTTCCCGAGCCTAAAATTTTCGCCTGTACCCAAAGTACCGTTTTGGCCGAAAAAATTGCGAAATCATATGGTACTGATCTCGGTAGCGTGTCGTTTTCCAGGTATAGCGATGGGGAGTTCCAGCCGTCTTTTGAGGAGTCGGTTCGCGGGGCACGGATCTTTATCATAGGTTCCACCAACCCTAGCTCGGAGAACCTTATGGAAATGCTGTTAATGCTCGATGCGGCCAAACGCGCCTCGGCAAGGCATATTACCGCAGTAATGCCCTACTTTGGTTGGGCAAGGCAAGATAGAAAGGATAAACCCAGGGTGCCGATCGCGGCCAAGCTGATCGCTAAGATGCTGGAGGCCGCCGGGGCGACACGGATTATTACCATGGACCTGCACGCCGACCAGATCCAAGGGTTCTTTGAAAAGCCGGTGGACCATTTGTTCGCCTCGACCATGTTTTTACCTTATCTGAGAAAATTGAATTTGGAAAACCTGACCATTGCCTCACCGGACATGGGAGGGTCGAAAAGGGCGTATGCCTATTCAAAGGCCTTGGAAAGTGATGTAGTCATTTGCTACAAGCAACGCGCCAAGGCCAATGTCATTTCCCGAATGGAACTGATAGGCGATGTACAGGGAAAAAACGTAGTTTTGGTCGACGATATGGTAGATACGGCGGGCACCCTGACCAAAGCGGCCGACTTGATGATGGAACGGGGCGCATTAAGCGTTAGGGCAATTACCACCCATGGACTCTTGTCGGGCAATGCCTATAAAAAAATAGAGAAATCGAAACTGTTGGAATTGATCGTTACCGATTCCATTCCCATAAAAAAAGATAGCGATAAAATAAAAGTATTAAGTTGCGCCGAACTTTTTGCGGACGTCATGCATCGGGTGCATCACAATACCTCGATAGCGTCGAAGTTTTTGATGTGACCCCGGGCGTTTCAATCCTTTTAAATGACCGCGATCAATAACCAGATTCGAAACAACCTAGGGACAGAAAGAATTAAAATAATTAGTAATCTATAATTCATAATTAATCAGTAATTCACATTTCACGAAATGAAGTCAATTAAAGTACAAGGATCAGAAAGAGAAAGCGTGGGCAAGAAGGCAACGAAGGCCCTACGTAATGCTGGAAAGGTCCCTTGCGTCATATACGGAGGGGATAAACCGATACACTTTTCAGCGGACGAGATAGCGTTCAAGGATTTGGTGTATACCCCCGCCGCACATACCGTAAGCGTAGACTTCGGTGGAAAGGTGGGCATTGTCAGGGCGATTATGCAAGACATTCAGTTCCATCCGGTAACGGACAACATCTTACATATCGATTTTTATGAGCTTTTCGACGATCGGGAAGTCACCATGAACATTCCCGTTCGCCTCCAGGGCAATGCGCCCGGGGTTAGAAATGGTGGACGTTTATTGTTCCGAAAAAGAAAATTGGCGATTAGGGCCTACCCCGATAAATTGCCCGATTTCTTCGATATCGATATCTCGGGATTATTTATCGGTGACAACATCACGGTGGAATCCCTGTTGAACGATGATTTCGAAATACTTCATCCTGAGACTACAGTGGTCGTACAAGTGAAAGAGATGCGGGCCGCAGTTGTCGTTGAGACAGAAGATGAAGATGAAGACCTTGAAGGTGCCGAAGGAGTAGAGGGCGCAGAAGGGGAAGAAGGTGCCGAAGGAGGCGATACTACCGAAGGCGAAGAAAGCTAAAAATTATTCTTCCCGGAAATGCGAACAAGGCATCCCGAATCCCGAGAACTATAGGGATTCGGGATGCTTTTGTATTTTTAGCTAAACTGCTCTCGATGCTACACTTTTTAAAATCCTTTTTAAAAACCGATAAATCCTTTTTAGAAGAACCTGATTCCATGAAAAAATATTTAATTGTAGGACTGGGAAACGTGGGCGAGAAATACGAAGAAACACGCCATAACGTCGGCTTCAAGGTCTTGGATGCCCTTGCTGCCCAAGAAGATTTCTCGTTTGAAACGGCAAAACTCGGCGATGTGGCCACCTTCAAAGTAAAGGGACGAAGTCTGTTCTGCCTCAAACCCTCCACTTTTATGAACCTCAGCGGAAAGGCCGTTAACTACTGGATGGAAAAAGAAAATATTCCCTTGGAAAACGTACTGGTAATCACCGACGATATCAATCTGCCCTTCGGCACGATACGTTTAAAGACCAAGGGCAGCGACGGCGGCCATAATGGCTTAAAGGATATCCAAAACGTTTTGCAGACCACGAACTACAACCGCTTCCGGTTTGGGGTGGGAGCCGATTTCGGCCAAGGGAGACAAATCGATTATGTGCTGGGTGAGTGGAACGAAGAGGAAAAAGCAGCCCTCCCGGAACGCTTCGAAAAAGCAAGTGCGCTGATTAAATCCTTTGTCTTGGCCGGGGTCAAAATCACCATGAACGAATTTAATGGAACTTGATTATAAAATTTAAGTATCCGATTCCACACCCCAAAAAATTCAATACACCCTAAAATCCAAAACCCCTGTATCCGATAGGTTCCCCTCGGAATCTGTGGTAATGACCTTCCAATAATAAACAGTACCGGAAACTACACTGACCTTGCGGGATGTTTCGTTGGTGCCGGGGGAGGCGATCAAAACCTTCGGAGGCGTTTCCGTCTCGAAGTAAATTTTATAGCCTTCGATGTCGTTGTCGATATCCGCACCCGACCACTGCAGTTCAATTTCGTTGTCGATATCCTTAAAAACGGTGGAACCCATTTTGGGTGACAATATTTCCGCGGGAAAGGGAGCATGTTGGGTCTGCGAACCTGGATTGAAGAAAAGCCAGGTTGCGCTGGGCACATTTAGAGTCGTTTGGCTATTTTTTGAGATCACTGTCCACGAAAAAGCTGTTCCAATTGGCAACGGCAGGGTCTCTGTGGTCTTGGTGGTGCTTATGGTCCGTACTGTATTTGTTGTCAGGTCAGTTACCCGAAGTTCGTAGATCTCCGTATGATCGGCCGGTTTCCATGCAAAACGCACAACATTGATGATGCCGTCCGAACTTTGTACCGGCGTACATTCAGAGTTTTTGACAGGTTCTTCCAGCCATGCCATTCCGGGCGGTTCGGGCAAATCTTTTTTGCATCCCGCCAAGAAAATCGTTCCCGCCAAAAGCAAATAAAATAGCTTCATTGTTTGATCACTTTGGTCGTTCCCCTAGTATTTTCACCTTCAAACTTGATTACATATACCCCTGGTGGCCATCCTGTAAAATCCAGACTAATCTGATTTCCATTGGGGTCATACACTCCTTTTTTCACCAGTTGGCCATCCGAGGAAAAAATAGCGAGCCTAATTTTCTCTTCCACCGCACCCAAAAACAATTGCGTGGAATTATCTAACGGATTGGGAAATACCGTCGGCCCGTCGTCTATAACGAACCGGTCTTCGTACACGCCCTGGCAGGGTAGATCCGTCGATACTTTCAAAATATTGCTGCCGGCATTGAGGGCCAACCCAATTTGTGATTTGCCCGTGCGTACGCTTTTTCCGTTCAAGGTCACGGTATAAACATCGGCACCTTGCATTGAAAGTTCTACTTGGGTACCATCCGGACTGAATTTTGAAGTGACACCCAATGCCTCGGGCTGCGCTACCGTTACCTCGAAACAATATTCCTCAAAATCGATTTCGATGCTCGAACCGGCAATACAGACGTCGTAGGTGCCAGCCGGCAAATCGGTCGCAGTAAACGTATTGACAAAACTATCGGTAATAGATGTAGTATTTCCGCTCACCGTAATATCATATACCATATCGAGAACCCGGGCTGCCTCGACAGTTACTTCACCATCCCTTTTGTTCCGGCAACTCTCGCTTTGTACGGACACCGAAAAATTATCAGTGGGAAATCGATAAACGGGGCATCCAGAAGTGTCCACCTCCAAGCCTTCGAGCGTATTGAGACAGAGGTCATCACCATCATCAAAAACCCCATCCTTATCCACATCGGGCCTAAACTCCCCTTCTACGCAGATATCTAGGGAGAAGCCGTTCAACGACCCCCCGTCGGAGGCGGCATTATCTTTGATTTCAAGTACCCATTCCCCTAAAGTGGACTCGCCATTAAAGGAACTCAATGCCCCCAAGGGTTTTACCGTCCCCGTAATGGCACTATCGATAGCACTTCCACAGACAAAGTTCGGCGCGTCGTCGTCAAAGGTGGCGTTCATATTTTTCAGGTCACCGCACGAATTGGAAACCAGTATGACCGTTGTATTCGAGGGAGAGGTAAGACTGACCGTCAAATCGGCCAAAAAGTTATGTTCAATATTTAAATTCACGTTGATATCGGCTACGGAAAGGTCTTCGAACAGCGTAATTTTCGAGGTAACGGTAGGTTGGCCCACTTCTGAAATTTTTATGGGAAGGCCTGAAGCTGTTTTCTCATTGCAGTATGACTCAACGGTCGTGAACGAAAAAGGAATGCTGAAAGTCCCTTCCCCACATGCATTAATAGGCTTCACCCTCCAAAAATAGGTGGTATTGTTCTTCAGTAGGCTCGGGGTATAGCTGTTCGTAAACACGGTGGCCGATTCCGCGACGTTCACAAAGGCTTCATCGGTCGCTATCTCTATTTCGTAAGAAGAGTAGAAGGGGCCAGCTTCCCAAGCCATGGGTACCCTAGCAGTGGCATCGGCAAATCCATTGGCAGGGGCGGTCAGGTTTATTTCAGGAAAATCGGCATCGGCCACGATCAACTGAAGGGGCACCTGCGTGGTTACACTTGCCGACGTTGCCGTCACCACTAGTTCATGGATTCCCTGGGAAAGATTTTCGGTATTGTCTATAAGAATATTTACCGGGGTATTCCCCAAAGTAACCGTATCCGGTGAAAAGGAAGCGCTAAGCCCGGCAGGTGCATCGGTGATACTGAAGGTGACCTCTTCCTCAAAATTCAAATAATTTTCATAGGTAAAGGACAAGGCAAGGTTCTCGGAGGGACAGACACTATATTCCAGATCCGAAAAATAAAGCACCACTTCGGAAGGCTCGATGCTAAAATCGGATGTGTTTACGGCGAAGAAGACGTTGTCAACGCCCTTAACCATGATACGGGCCTCAGTCGTAGGAAGGCCGGGGACTACGATGTCGTAGGATCCGTCGTTGAGAACTCCCTCGGCCAGCATCACGGGGAAGGTAAGTCCGCCATCGGTCGACAACATTATATCGACGGTTTTGGTGCTAACCGGTGCTATGTTGGTGTCGGCAACGTCCCAAGCGACCTCATGCACCTCCCCGGCCAAATAGATCTCATTCGTTCCCTGAGAAAGTACCGAAAAAGGTCCGGCACTGTTAGTTACGGAAACAGTGGACAGCTCGGAAACCACCTGTCCGCCACCGGGCGCATTGTCCCTTACGGTAAAGGCAAAGTTCATTTCCCGTTCTATCGTTGAAACGGTTTCCCAAGCAGAATTTACCGCGGGATCCTCTTGGGTCAGGTTGCCCGAGACGACCCGCGAAAGGGATGGAAAGTAGCGGGTCGGCTCCGTAATGGGAGGGCTTGACCTGAAATTGGCCCCACTCGGATTCGTCGGCCCAAAAGTGGCCCGGGTGACCACCCCATTATCGATCTGTTCCCAGGTATAGGTGAGCACATCATCGATATCGGGATCTGCGGCACTACCGGTCAAAACGAAGGCGGTCGATTTTGGAATCACATAATTTTCGAGCGCTTCTACGACAGGAGGGTTATTGGCTATCGAAATCATCTCGCCACAACTTTTGGTCTTTAGGTTTTCGATAATCTGTTCGATACTGATGTAGTGAAAATAATCATCGCCGTTTGGCAGTACGTTGTCGTTTTGCGTAATACCGGCATAGCCCATGATGGTACTGCCACTGCCCGGTTCGACTTGTACCAGCGTGCCTTCCGATTCGAAAGACCAGGTGTGGTTGGCACCCAATTGGTGCCCCATTTCGTGAGCCGCAAAATCAAGGTCGAAAACGTCGCCTTCGGGCGTTCGGCTCGAAGAATAGGCACTGCCCTTTCGATTATCGACACAGACGGCACCTATAAAACCGGCATTGCCCCCATTCTCGCCTTCATGGAACACATGCCCGATATCGTAATTGGCCTCCCCGATTCCTTCGGTAAGGGCAATTTGTGCCTCATTGCCCAGCGCACTCAGACTTCCGGTGTACGGATCGGTGTCAACATCGGTAAATATCACCTTGTCGGTATCGTCGACAAGTTCTAGCCTCACCGCCAGATCAGTCTCGAATACCTCGTTAATTCTCGTGACGGTGGCGTTGATAGCAGCCAGGGCATCGGCGACGGTCCCTCCGTGATAGGCTGTGTACTCAGCCGTCGCGGTTATGGCCAAACGATATTTTCGAAGCACCTGCCCATCGACAGGTTTTCCGGTCGGATTTCGGCTATTTACGATTATCTTATTCTTGGTTCGGCAAACAAAGTCCGTATTTACAAGGTTTCCCGAATCCCTTGAATACAACACGTAGGTATCAGTGGCTATTTTTTGGATAAAACCGGTAGCGCTGCCGTCGGAATGCACGAACATTGCCTGAACATCATTCGGGGAAACACTGAAACGAACCTTTTCCCGCGGATTTTCAACGCCATAGCCGGTATAGGATTTTATTTGTGGATATTTCTTGGCAAGCGCAGGAGAAAAAACGGGGGTTTCTGCCACACGATAGGCCACAAATCCGCCTTTGGTATCCGGAAAACGGAAGACACCAAAATTCTTGCCCGAAACGAAAACGGATTCCAAGGCCTGTTTGAAAAGATCTTCCTTAAAAGCGAACACCGCCCCATTTTGCACATCGAAGCGTTTTTCGATCTGTTTCGCAACGACATTAGCCGCATTCTCCCGCGCCCAAAAACCACCCTGAGCCGAAGCGCAAAAGGAAAAAAATAGTATGGTAATTGAAAAAAGTAGCCGTAATTTTGTGGACATTCGGGGTTTTTAGCACAAACCCAAATATAAGCCTTTTATTCCTTGTAGTACGTGGTAACAGTCCAAAGCATCTCCAATTACGATAAACGGCATTCCACGGCTATAACCATAGGCACTTTCGACGGGGTACACATCGGGCACCGTAAAATACTGGAGCGCCTGATCAAAAATGCAGCAAGTCTGGACCTGAAATCTACCGTACTTACGTTCTTTCCCCACCCGCGGATGGTGCTGCAAAAAGATGCGGAAATCAAATTGCTCAACACCATCAGTGAAAAGACCAATATTTTACGGGCCATGGGTCTCGATCAGTTGATCATCCATCCGTTTACCAAGGAGTTTTCACGACTTTCCGCCACCGAGTTCGTACGCGATATTCTGGTAAATGACCTGAAGGCAAAGAAAATCATTATCGGCTACGACCATCGGTTCGGCAGAAACCGCAATGCCAATATTACTGATTTGAGGGCCTTCGGAAATACTTTGGATTTTGAGGTAGAGGAAATTCCCGCCCAGGAAATCCACGAAGTATCCGTCAGTTCGACCAAAATCCGAAAAGCGCTGGAAGATGGGGATATTGCTACGGCAAACACCTATCTAGGCTACCCCTATATGCTCACTGGAAACGTAAAAAAAGGGAAGGGCTTAGGCCGAAAAATCGATTTTCCCACAGCCAACCTCCACATTGGGGAAAATTACAAACTAGTGCCGAAAAACGGGGTCTATACCGTGCAGAGCGAGCTTTTCGGCCAAACGGCATACGGCATGATGAACATAGGTCTTAACCCGACCGTACCGGGTAAAGGTTTCAGTATCGAAATTAACTTTTTCGACTTTGACCAAGACCTGTACGGAGAGGAAATACAGGTTGACATTCTGCACCGTATTCGCGACGAGCATAAATATAGCTCCATGGAAGCTCTTAAAAAGCAACTCTATAAGGACAGGGAAACGTCGCTGTCCTTAATTTCAAAATAAAATGTTACATCGATTTCTCTTTCGGAAAATCGACAATTCTGCCCTGATCGTTTTCCGTGTTTTCTTTGGGATTTTGGTCGCATTGGAATGCTACGGCGCCGTTTTGACCGGCTGGGTGAAACGAACCTTGGTCGAGCCCCGGTTCACTTTTAATTTTATCGGTTTTGACTGGCTGCAACCCTTGCCCGGATATGGTATGTACCTCTATTTTTTTATCATGGGCACGCTCGGACTTTTGATTGCGATCGGCTACCGATATCGTTTCAGCATCATTTCGTTTACCTTGTTATGGACGGCCGTTTACCTGATGCAAAAGTCCTCGTACAACAATCACTATTATCTGTTGATACTGATCTCGGGACTGATGTGTTTCTTTCCCGCCCACAGAAGCTATTCCTTCGACGCCAGGCTAAATCCCTCTATACGGACCGATGCCATGTATTCCTGGATAAAATGGACGGTTATCCTACAACTGGTGATTGTTTATACTTACGCCGCAATTGCCAAGATGTACGGCGATTGGCTCGATTTCGGCATCGTGCGGATACTCATGCTTGACAAGGTCCATTATCATATCATCGGTGACTTGTTACAGCAGGTTTGGGTCCATAAAATAATCGGGGTCGCCGGTATTCTCTTCGATTTGCTTATCGTGCCGGCCCTGCTTTGGAAGCGGACCCGCCCAATCGCTTTTTTCGTTTCCATCTTTTTCCATCTGTTCAATTCCATCGTCTTTCAAATCGGCATCTTTCCCTATCTATCCCTTGCGTTCACGGTCTTCTTTTTTGAAACGGAAACCATCCGAAAGATATTTTTTAAAAGAAAAAAGCCATATCTGTTGAACAAGGTTGTTATCCCAGCCTATAAAAACCTCTTATATATCCTCGGAGGCACCTATTTTATGGTACAATTGGCACTGCCCCTCCGCCAGCACTTTATCAAGGGCGATGTGCTGTGGACGGAGGAAGGCCATCGGCTGAGCTGGCGAATGATGCTCAGAAGCCGCTATGGAACCGTGCAGTTCAAGGTAGTGGACAAAGCGAACGGAAAATCCCAAATCGTCGAATTGGACGATTATCTCACAACAAAACAAAAACGGCGCATCGCGGCCTATCCCGATTTTATTTGGCAGTTCGCCCAGCACTTGAAAAAGGAATACGCCGAAAAGGGACAGGAGGTCGCGGTATACGCTACCAATTCAAAAGTAAGTATCAACGGTAGGCCTGCCCGCGCCTTTATCGACCCGAAAACCGACCTGGCGGACGTAAAATGGGATTATTTTGGACATAACGAGTGGATACTACCTCGTGGGAAGGTAATCTCCAGATCCCAAGCATCTCCCGAAACTCCAGGGCCAAATAGGGATAAGAGATAGTCTGCTATATTATTTCTGCGTACCTCCCCAGCCGGTGAGCCTATCGCAAGGCTAAGAAAATCCGATTTTATCTCAAAACGGTTCCGTCCGCTGACACAACTGTAGGGGCATTCCCCAAGGATCACGTAGCATAATGAGATGGCTACCATCCTCTTTCTTGACTTCCTCTACCCATGTGGCCCCTTCGGTGATAAGCCGATCCTTATCGCCTTCCGCATTTTCGGAAACGAAGGCTAGGTGAAAGGTCAGAAAATGCTGCTTTGTAAAATCGGTGATGACTTCGTCCGGCCGGTGATAAAGCTCCATCATCACCCGGCCCGATGAATCCGCCAAAAAGGTCATAAAAGGCGGTTCTTTTTGGGCGTTGACCACTTGTAGTCCCAAATGCGAAGTGTACCATGCCACTACGGCATCCACTTTACTTACATTGAGTGCAAAATGTTCGAAAATCATATTCGATCGGTTTGTTGATATATGCCCTAAATGTATTTATTTTAAACCTAAGAAAACTTAAATTTGTAGCTTAATCTAAATTGGATGCTACAATTACAAGCCCTGCGCGAGAACAAGAACGATATTATCGAGGCCCTGAGAAAACGGAATTTCGATGCGGCCCCGGTGGTTCACGAGGTTCTACAATTTGATGAAAAACGCCGTGCCACCCAGACCCAACTGGACAACTTACTCGCGGAAAGCAACCAACTTTCCAAGGATATCGGTGCACTTTACAAGAGCGGAAAACCCCAGGAAGCCGAGACCTTAAAGAAAAAAACGGGAAGCCTGAAAGAGGATTCCAAAAGACTGGGGGACGAACTTAACGCCACGGCCGAAGCCCTTCAAAAATTGCTATATCAAATTCCGAACGTACCGCATCCGTCCGTGCCCGCCGGTAATTCCGACGCCGATAACGAGGAGGTTTTCGCGGAAGGGGAAATTCCCGTCTTGGAGAACGACGCCCTGCCCCACTGGGAACTGGGCAAAAAATACGATATTATCGACCTTGAGCTGGGGGTAAAGATTACCGGGGCGGGCTTTCCCGTTTATAAGGGAAAAGGAGCGCGGTTGCAGCGTGCGCTCATCAACTACTTTTTAGACAAGAACACCGCGGCGGACTATACCGAAATCCAGGTGCCGCACCTGGTAAACGAAACATCGGGTTATGGCACGGGACAGTTGCCTGACAAAGAAGGCCAAATGTACCACTTGCAGGAAGATAACCTCTACTTGATCCCCACCGGCGAAGTACCAGTGACCAATATCTTCCGGGACGAAATTCTTGCCGAAGACGATTTTCCCATCTGCTACACCGCCTACACCCCCTGTTTTAGAAGGGAAGCAGGCAGCTACGGCGCCCATGTCCGCGGCCTAAACCGTCTGCACCAATTCGATAAAGTGGAAATCGTTCGGGTAGAACACCCTGACCGATCCTATGCCGCATTGGATGAAATGGTCGAACACGTAAAGATCATTCTCCGCGAACTGGAACTCCCCTTCCGAATTCTTCGCCTTTGCGGCGGGGATCTAGGCTTTACCGCCGCCCTGACCTATGATTTCGAAGTGTTCAGCACAGCCCAGGACCGTTGGCTAGAAATTAGTTCCGTCTCCAATTTCGAGACGTATCAGTCTAATCGCCTCAAATTGCGCTATAAAGACGAAAAAGGAAAAAAACGGCTGGCACATACGCTGAATGGCAGTTCATTGGCGTTACCCCGCATATTGGCGGGGATTTTGGAGAACTATCAAACTGCGGACGGCATCCGAATTCCCAAGGTTTTAGTGCCGTATTGTGGGTTTAATGTCATCGATTGATAAAGCTGGAACATTCCCGGACCTATCATCCACATTTTAATCCTTAACTTTGCTAGGCAAAATCTTCTATGAACGCAGCAAAGTGCTAAATTTAAGATCCGCACATGCACAAAATAGTCTTACTTTTTCTTTTGATAGGCCCTGTTCTCGCCATTGCCCAAGACGACTTCCTCGCCCAGCAATACTTTAATGACGGTGATTACGAAAAAGCCGTGGTCTTTTACGAAAAACTGGTCGAAAAAAACCCTCGGAGAACGGACTATGCCGAAGGCTTGATCGCCACCTACCAGCAACTGGAACGCTATGCGGATGCGGAGAAATTCCTCCTAAAAAAAATCGAGGAAAGCAACGCCTACCCGACCCTGCTCATCGAAATGGGTTACAACTACACCTTGCAGAAGATGCCCGAAAAGGCCGATAAATACTATAATGAGGCGATTGCCAAAATCGACGAAAATCCTAATTTCGGATACGGTGTAGGCTTCCGTTTCCAAAAATATGCCTTGCTAGACGAGGCCCTTAAGGCCTATACCAAGGCCATGGAGCTCAACCCTCGACTGGACTATAACTACCAGATGGCCCGTATCTACGGCGAGCAGGGTGACATCGAACAAATGTACGCGTCGTACCTTAAACTTGTCAGCGAGGGTAAGACCACGAAATCCAACGTGCTACGGCAGATTGAGGACTTCGTAACGGCCGATCCGGAGAACGAGAACAACCTTCTGTTTAAACAGGTACTGTTGAAAAACGCACAGAGAAGTCCCGATCTACTCTGGAACGAGCTGTTGAGCTGGCTATTCGTACAGCAAAAACAGTACGAAAGTGCCTTTCGGCAAGAAAAAGCCATCTACAGACGTATGGAAGCCGCCTCAATGCAACGGCTGGAAGGTCTGGGCAACCTGGCCTTGGAGGATAAAGAAACCGATACCGCACAAAAAATTTTTGAATATATCGCTGACAACAGTGGCGATGAGCTTGCTAAGCTGAACGCCCAACTTAACCTTATCGATATACAGTTATTGGATGCCGATGAAAGAGACTTGGACGACATTCAAAAGCAGTTCGACGAACTGGTGGAAATCCACGGCTATAAAAACCGAACCTTACAATTGCAGGTTGCCTACGCCAACTTTTTGACTTTTAAAAGGAACACGCCAGGACCCGCGATCGGCATTCTTAAAAAAAGTCTGGACCTGCCGCTTAACGAACGGGTCAACGCGTTCGTAAAATTGGCTTTGGGCGATATTTTGGTTTTCGATAGAAAATTCAATCAGGCGCTGATCTATTTCTCCCAAATACAAAAAAACCTAAAGAACGATGTGCTGGGACAAAACGCCCGCTTCAAGGTGGCACAGACCAGCTTTTATAAAGGGGATTTCGATTGGGCTCTTACCCAGTTGAAGGTGTTGCGCAGTTCTACCTCGCAACTGATCGCCAACGACGCCATGCAACTGAGCCTTTTGATTTCGGATAATTCTCTGGAAGATTCCACCCAGACCGCCCTAAAAAAATATGCCCGCGCCGATCTTTTGGGCTATCAGAACAAGACAAAGGAAGCCATTTCTGAATTGGATGTCATCCTAAAAGATCACAAAGGCGAAAAAATAGAGGATGAAGCCCTTTTGAAACAGGCAGAGCTTTTGGAAAGTATAAGGGATTATGATGCCGCGGAGTTCAACTATCGCAAGATTACGGAATTTTATGCCAACGGAATCCTCGCTGACGATGCCCATTTCGCCTTGGCCGAACTCTACAGAAACGTACTCCACGAACCGGAAAAAGCGAAGGAAGAATACGAAAAGATCATCTATAACTATCAAGACAGCTATTACTTTCCACAGGCGAGGAAGAATTTTAGGGTTTTGAGGGGGGATAGTATCAACTAATGTCTGGTCGAAAAACATGCTGATTTACAACGTAACCACCCACATCAACGAAGAAGTTCACGACGAATGGCTGCAATGGATGCACGACGTCCATATTCCCAAGATTATGGCGACCGGTAAGTTTTTGAACGCCAAAATGAGCAAAGTATTGGTGGAGGAAGAGATGGGCGGTGTCACCTATTCGGTACAGTTCACGACCGTCGATAACGAAACACTGCAAAATTATTACGCTGAAGATGCCCCCGTCTTTCGAGAGGATGCCCTTAAACGCTTCCCGAACCAATTTGTATCCTTTAGAACGGAACTGGAGGTAATAAGCGAACACTGATTCTTGAACAAGACCTACAATATCCATGGAAAAAATTAAATTTCTCTTTACATATGGCACCCTTCAAGATGAACGTCTGCACCATGCCATATTTCAAAAAAAAATGGAAGGTTCTTCCGATAAATTAAAAGGATATCGAATATCGGAAGCTAAAGTGGACGGTGTTTACCCCATGGCAGAACATACCGGCAACGAAAAAGACAGCATTGAGGGCATTGTATATGAAATAGTGGAGGAACATCTGAAAGAAGCCGACGATTACGAAGGCGAACTGTATGAAAGAATAAGCGTCACCTTACATTCCGGAAAAAAAGCATGGGTCTATATCACTGTTTGACACTCATAGATGAAAAGGCTTTAATATGTCGAAAAGGAGAAACCGTGGAAGAAAGACAAAGCAATTCTCTTCGGAGAAAAGTCCGATAAAGGCGAAGAAGTACTTGGGGCAACACTTTTTAAAGGATGAAGGAATCGCCCGCCAAATTTCGGAAACCCTTTCTTTGAACGGCTATAAAAATGTCATCGAAATAGGCCCTGGTACGGGCGTGCTAACCAAATATCTGCTCTTGCGCGATATCAATCTGATCGCCATCGATCTCGATCCCGATTCCATTCTCTATCTGAACCACAGTTTTCCGCTGGAACATACGGAGGTCTTGCAAAGAGAGGGTTCTTTTCAAGTCGTCGAGGCAGATTTTTTACATTATGATCCGACCTTGCTTTTTGACAGCGAGCCGTTTGCCATTACAGGCAACTTTCCCTATAACATCTCTACCCAAATCGTTTTCAAGATGCTGGAAATGAAAGAGAAAGTCCCAGAATTTTCCGGGATGTTCCAAAAAGAGGTGGCAAACCGGATCTGCGAAAAGGAAGGCAGCAAGGCCTACGGGATTTTATCCGTACTCGTACAGGCTTTTTACGAAGCCGAATACCTCTTTACCGTGCCTCCTGAGGTATTCGATCCGCCCCCCAAGGTGCAGTCGGGCGTACTACGTCTCGTGCGAAAAACGGATTATAACTTGAATTGCGACGAAAAACTTTTCTTTCGAGTGGTAAAAGCGGCCTTCAACCATCGACGAAAGACCATCCGAAATAGCCTAAAAATCTTTAATTTATCGGATACTTTACGTGAAGACACCGTTTTTGACCTACGGCCGGAGCAACTTAGTGTTGCGGATTTTATCCTCTTGACCCAAAAAATACAGGAAGAAGCCGGCTTTTAAATTCCCGGACCCTCCTCCTAAAATAAACTCCTAAACCCATAAACTTTTCTTTAGCCCTGCCTTGCCAGCAGACAGGTTTGCGCTACCTTTACGCCCTTTGCGTGAAACCATTCAGGCCATAGCATGACTCCGTTCAAACTTACAGAAGAACTCGTAACCGAGATCGAACAGCTGATCGAAAACCAAAGGGATACCGACCTGGTCGCCCTAATGGAAGATCTGCACTATGCCGATGTCGCGGAGATCATCGACGAGCTAAACGATGAGGAGGCTACTTACATCATCAAACTGCTCGAGAGCGACAAGACCTCCGACGTTCTTACCGAACTTGACGATGATGTCAGGGAAGGTATTCTCAACAACCTTTCCGCCAGGGAAATCGCGGGAGAGCTGGCCGAACTCGACACCGATGACGCAGCCGATATCGTCGGGGAACTCCCCAGTGAAATCATTCAAGAGGTCATCTCGGAAATAGAGGACAGGGAACATGCCAAAGATATTGTCGATCTGCTCCGCTACGACGAATATTCAGCTGGCGGACTCATGGCCAAGGAACTGGTAAAGGTAAAGGAAGACTGGAACGTACTTACCTGCGTCAAGGAAATGCGCGCACAGGCAGAGAACGTCACCCGGGTTCACTCCATTTACGTAGTCGATGCAGAGGATAAGCTAAAGGGACGCTTATCACTAAAAGATTTATTGACCACCTCAACAACGACCCATATCAAGGATGTCTTCATTGCGAAAGTAGATCGGGTCGGCGTCAACGAAAAACCGGAAGAAGTGGCCCGGATTATGCAAAAGTATGACCTGGAAGCCATTCCCGTAGTCGATGAGATCGGCCGGCTGGTGGGTCGCATCACCATCGACGATATCGTGGACGTTATCAGGGAAGAAGCCGATAGGGACTACCAAATGGCCGCCGGTATATCACAGGGCGTCGAGGCCGACGACAGCCTGTGGCAACTGACCCGCGCCCGCCTACCTTGGCTCATTATCGGCATGTTCGGCGGCATCGGGGCGGCCAGCATCATCAACAGTTTTCAGACGGTCATGTCCGATTTCCCTATTCTGCTGATATTTGTGCCGCTGATCCAGGCTACGGCCGGAAACGTCGGGGTGCAATCTTCTGCTATTGTAGTACAGGGGCTTGCGAACGATTCCATCAAGGGCGAAATCTTTAAACAGCTTTTGAAAGAGTTTCTTTTGGGCTTGATCAACGGGGCGGTCATCGCCTTTATCGTACTGATGATCAGCCATTTTGCCTTCAAAACCTCCTATCTCATTTCGGCCACTTTGTGTATTGCCTTGGTGACCGTGATTATTATCGCCGCCATAATCGGTACTTTCATTCCGATTTTTTTGGACAAACGCGGTGTGGATCCTGCCGTTGCCACCGGCCCCTTTATCACCACCGGCAACGATATTTTTGGGATTTTGATCTATTTTTCGATCGCTAAGATGGTGTTGGGGATTTAGGTGCCACTATATTGTTCCCTATTTTAGTACCTTCGAGCAAACAAACCAGCTTATGCCGCTAGCCATTGTCATTGCCGGAATCATCTTCCTTTTTATCCTGATCGCCTATTTCAAGCTCAATGCCTTTATCTCCTTTATCATCGTTTCCCTTTTGGTCGGGGTTGCGGAGGGTATGGACTTTTTGACCGCCATTGAATCAATACAAAACGGCATAGGCAATACCTTGGGATACCTCATATTGATTTTGGGCCTCGGTGCCATGCTCGGTAAATTGGTGGCCGATAGTGGGGCCGCCCAACGGATTACCACGCAATTGGTTGAAAAGTTCGGCAAAAAGAACATTCAATGGGCAGTGGTCTTGACCGGTTTTATCGTCGGAATTCCCATGTTCTATACGGTCGGGTTCGTAATTTTAGTACCTCTGGTCTTTACCGTCGCGGCGGCCACGGGGCTTCCCCTGATTTACGTTGGGCTGCCCATGCTGGCCTCCCTCTCAGTTACCCACGGATACCTTCCGCCCCACCCCGCCCCTACGGGCATAGCGATTATGTTTGATGCCAATATTGGCAAGACCTTGCTGTACGGCCTCATCGTGGCGATTCCCGCGATTATCGTAGCAGGCCCTCTTTTTTCGCGGACTATAAAAAATGTCAAGGCCACGCCACTGAAGGAGTTTATGAATCCGAAAGTCCTGACCGACGAGGAGATGCCAGGGACCCTGAACAGCATCCTTACGGCCCTGCTGCCGGTTATCTTGATCGGACTCGCATCGGTCGTGGCGCTCGTGCTTCCCGAAGAAAATATCCTCCGAAAAACGACCGATGTGCTGGGCGACCCGGTTATCGCCATGCTAATTTCTGTGTTGGTCGCCATCTATTCGTTGGGGTTGGGCCGTGGTAAAAAAATGAAGGAAGTAATGGATTCGGTAGCGAGCGCCGTATCGGGCATCACCATGGTATTACTTATTATCGCCGGTGCCGGGGCCCTAAAAGAGGTGCTTATAGATAGCGGGGTAAGTGAATATATCGGAGATATGCTAAAAGGATCTACCATTTCCCCACTGCTCTTGGCCTGGCTAATTGCGACCGTTATCCGCGTTTGCGTGGGCTCGGCTACGGTGGCCGGTCTTACCGCTGCCGGCATAGCGCTGCCGTTGGTTCAGGGTACGGGCGTTAGTGCCGAACTTATGGTCTTGGCCATCGGATCGGGAAGTTTGATGCTCTCACACGTCAACGATGGTGGTTTTTGGCTTTATAAAGAATACTTCAACCTCTCGATAAAGGATACCTTGCGCACTTGGACGGTTATGGAAACCACGGTCGGGGTGATGGGATTGATAGGGGTGATGATTTTGGATACATTTAATTAAAAACAAAAATTATGAGCAATTTACCTTCTGAAAAGTTAAAAGCTTTAGGTCTCGACCTTCCGCCCGCCCCTCCACCGGCGGGTCTGTACAAGCCCGTTCTCGTGGTCGATAATTTTCTATATGTTTCGGGCCAGGGGCCCATGCTTCCGGACGGCTCTTTGATGAAAGGCAGGGCCGGAGACGACCTGGATATCGAACAGGCCAAGGCCGGTGCGCGGCAAGTGGGCCTGACCATGCTTTCCACAATTCAGACCCATTTTGGGGACATCGACCGCATAAAACGTCTGGTAAAAACTTTGGGGATGGTCAATTCCGACCCTGGTTTTAAAGACCACCCTTTGGTGATTAACGGGTTTAGCGAACTGATGGCCGAAATATTCGGGACTGAAAATGGCGTTGGGGTCCGGAGTGCCGTCGGAATGATGCTTCCCGGCGGGATATCCGTGGAAATCGAGGCGATGTTCGAATTGCACCGATAGCCGATGGAACAAAAGAACTGGTACGAAATAGCCGACCCGGAAGATGTAGTCTCACCGGCGTTGTTGGTATATCCCGATAGAATACGGCACAACATCCGAACCATGCTCGAAATGGCCGGGGGAGCTGAACATCTTCGTCCGCATATCAAGACCCATAAAACAGCGGAGATCATCGAGATGCAGTTAGCCCAGGGCATCCGCAAATTCAAGTGCGCTACCATCGCCGAAGCCGAGCTGCTGGCCCTTTGTAAGGCACCCGACATTCTTTTGGCCCTGCAGCCCGTGGGTCCGGATGTGGAGAGGTTTTTTAGGTTGATGGATAGGTACCCAAAATCTATCTTTTCTACCCTTGTCGATAATCGGAGCACCTTGAATGCGCTTTCGGAAATGGCAAAATCCGCTGGGGTTAGCGTTTCCCTTTGGATGGACCTCAATACGGGAATGGACCGAACCGGAATCGTTCCCGCCCAAAATGCCATCGTCCTATACCGCCAAATGAATGACGACCCGAATGTTGAGGCAAGGGGACTGCATGTCTATGACGGACATATTCGAGATACCGACCCTTTAGGGCGGAAGGAGGCTTGTGACCGTGCCTTTGCCCCGGTTTTAGAGCTACAGGCCGCACTGCAAACCGAAGGGGTTTCGGTTAAGGGAATCGTAGCCGGGGGATCTCCCACCTTTCCCTTCCATGCCCAACGGAACGGGGTGGAGACCAGCCCCGGCACCACGCTGCTCTGGGACACCGGATATGGCGATATGTTTCCCGAAATGGATTTTCTTCCTGCCGGCGTGCTCCTGACACGGGTAATCAGTAGGCCCAAAAAGCATACCGTTTGCCTAGATCTTGGACATAAACACCTGGCCCCAGAAATGCCCCTTCCGAGAGTGCGATTTTTGAATATAGAAAACAGTATCCAAAAAGGCCAAAGTGAGGAACATTTCGTGCTCGAATGCGAAAATTCCGACGACTATGCAATAGGAACCGTTTGCTATGCATTACCGGTACATATTTGTCCCACGGTCGCCAAATACGAAAATTTGCAAGTAGTTTCAGAGGGGCAGATTATCGACATCTGGAAGGTGGCGGCCAGAAATCAGCGTATTACGATATAAGATTATTAACCGGCCGCAGCAGTTAAAAGATTGTCCGCCTGAAAGGCCGGGCAGGCTCAGTGCCCCGAAATTACTGATCATGTTTATATTCGATGCCCATCTAGATCTCGCCATGAACGCCATGGAATGGAATCGTGACCTCACCTGGCCGGTTGCCGAAATTCGTAAAAGCGAGGCCGGAATGACGGACAAGCCCGACCGGGGCCGCAATACCGTATCGTTCCCCGCCATGCGAAAAGGTAACATCGGCCTGTGCATGGCGACGCAAATTGCGCGGTACGTAAAAAAGGAAAGTTCCCTTCCCGGTTGGCATTCCCCGCAACAGGCCTGGGCACAGACCCAAGGGCAATTGGCTTGGTACCGGGCCATGGAAGATATGGGAGAGTTGGTTCAGATCAAAGACACACAAGCCCTGACCGCCCATCTAAAACTGTGGGATACGAAGGCCGAAAAGAAACCGATCGGCTATATTTTAAGTCTGGAAGGTGCCGACTCCATACTCTCCATGGCCCATCTTGAAAAATCATACGAACAAGGGCTGAGGGCTATTGGTCCGGCACATTATGGTCCCGGCACCTATGCCTTTGGCACAGGTTCCTCCGGCGGTATCGGCAGCAAGGGCAAGGAACTTTTAAAGGAAGTCGCACGCCTAAACCTTATTCTCGACGCCACCCATCTCTGCGACCGCAGTTTTTGGGAAACCATGGACGTGTACCACGGACCTGTCTGGGCCAGCCATAACAATTGCCGGGCTTTGGTAAACCACAACCGGCAATTTTCGGACGAACAGATCAAGGAACTTATAAACCGGGATGCTGTTATCGGGGTCGCCTTGGATGCTTGGATGATGGTACCAAATTGGATACGAGGCCAGTCGACTCCCAAAACTAAGGGAGTTTTCCTAGAACAGGCGATAGACAACATCGACCACATCTGCCAAATCGCCGGAAATGCCTACCATGTAGGCATCGGTACCGACCTTGATGGCGGTTTCGGGACGGAACAATCGCCCATGGATATCGAGACCATTGCCGACCTTCAGAAGATTCCGGACTTATTGTACAAAAGGGGGTATTCTAAAGAGGATATTTCGCAAATAATGCACCTGAATTTTATACGGTTTCTACAGCGAACATGGGACTAGGGGATTCATATGGTAACGATAAATACTATTATCTACATTTTGTCGTTTTAACAATGGCTTAAAACCGCATGGCAAGGTATTTGTTATCTTTATCGTACTTTCTTTATTCATGATTAAAGCCTATTGGTTCATATCCATCGCTCTACTTCTGTTTTCCCATTTGGGAACGGCACAGACCGATCTTCCTACCCAAAAACCATTGGAAATCGATGCGGCGAACAAAATCGACGAGACCAAGGAACCTGATAAAGGGACATCCCTAAAAATACCTTCGGTGATAGACAACCATCCTGAGGTCAATTTGGACGTCACCCGAAAAAATCCCGTTAAGATGCTGCCCGACCGCGAGTTGGTACAGGCGGGCACGGGCATGAAAATTGACCCTAAAGCCGGTCCTCGGGCGCCCAAGGAAGGTTCTAAGGAGCATTTTTCGGATATGTACCTCGGCGATATCAAGAACAACGGCAAATTCGTGGGCATTGTTTGCCGCGATCACGAATTCGTTGATGGCGATCGCATAAGGATATGGCTCAATGATAAAGTAGTTGATCCCAACACCCTACTAACAGGCTCTTTCAAGGGAATAAACGTTGATTTGGAAGAAGGTTTCAACCGCTTTGAGTTCGAGGCCTTGAATGTAGGATCTTCCCCGCCCAATACCGCACAGTTCGATGTTTACGATGACAAAGGTGAATTGATCTATTCAAACAAATGGCTGCTTTCCACAGGATCGAAGGCTACGTTTATTATTACAAAGGAATAGTGACGGTAGATATGGAGCAGTAGGCAGTAGCAAAGTCATTTCGTTCTAAACTCCTCAACCAATAACGCTTTCTGCCGGGTAAGGCGGTCTTCTCAACTTTTTTACATTTTCAACTTGAACAACTGAAAAATTATTTTCGTTTTCCAGGCCGGTACGTCTCCTCCGCCCTCTTCAGAACATCTTTTTTATAATAGGCAACATTTTTCCACTCTGCCTCGGCGTAGCGTTGGATCTGGTCGTCGAAATGCGGCGAACGCGGATGGCCGCTCTGACCGCCCACCAAGATACTTTTGGCCTTTACCCTTTCGCCAAACTCCACTACCGCTGCAAAACTGTTGCCGCGTGTACCATAAATTTTTTTGGTATTGTTATCGTAGCTGACCCCGTAGGCCGCCAAAGCGCCCCAACGGCCAGAGGCGAAACCGATGGGCCTACTCGGTTTGTCGTCATCAAAAGCTTGGCGGATATCGCCGTTCAAGCGTTGATAGCGGTTGACCTCGCCCCATGGGAGGTTCCAGGTACCGAAATCGCCGGTCAATCGGTCAATAACGTCTTCGAAAATTCGTACGCCTTCGTTTGAGTTTTTCCCCAGCCACATCATGGTCTCCATGTCACTTAGACCTTCTGGCCGTTCGGCTTCCCGCCCCATCGCTGTTGCATAATAATGCGCCAAGGTCATGGCCACGGATTCCTTTCCCGTTTTAAAATCCCATTTTTCCAGAAGTTCTATGGGCTCTCCTAATTTTGGGATCTTGTCACTCTGTTGATAATAGGCTTTTACTAGGCCGGGAATCAAGGCCTTAAAAGCCGGCAAATACGGGTCGTGTGCCAGTTTTATGAGGCTGTCCAATGTATAGCCGCTTCTGCCCGTCAGGAGTTCGATAGCATGCACCCCCCTAAAATTTTCCCGGTCGAGGGACATATAGTTAGGATAATCTTTCTTCTTCGGACTGAACTGCAACGCCGCCGTGTAGGGCGTTGAATTGCAGTTCTGGATCCAACCGTTTTTTGGGTTCAGTAATAGGATGTTCTCGTCAACGGTATGCAGGCCCTGCCAATCCGTTTTGGGGTTACTGCCATCGACCGGCTTCGAATAGTCAAAAATCGTATCCCGCTTCGGGATAAAATTTCCATGAAAATAGGCGATATTCCCCTGGGCGTCGGCATATACCGTATTATTACTCGAGTTGGTTCGCATATCCATCATCCTTCGAAAACCTTCGTACCCCTCTTGCTTTGTACGGATAAAGGATTGTTCCAAAGCTTTCGGAGGTTCCCACATCATGGCGGTGGCCGTCCATTCACCCTCTTCGAGGTGGGTGATGGGGCCGTGGTGCGTGCGGTATGCGGGGAAAATCTTTTCCTTTAGACTATCGCTATCCTTATATTTCAAAACGACTTCGAAAGATTCCACGGGCCGCAGTTCCTCGCCATACTCGATACATCAACTTTCCATCGAGGTTCACTATAGTTTCCTTGAACTCGTCAATAATATCGGTATAGGTGCTGGTGTGCATCCAACCGGTTTTTTCGTTAAATCCCTGATAAACAAAAAATTGTCCCCAAGTAACCGCTCCGTAAGCGTTCAATCCTTCTTCGGAAACTGCATGCACCTCTGCCCGAAAATAGAAGGAGGTATGCGGATTGATCAGCAGCATCGCATTCCCCGACTGCGTCAGCTTTCCGGAAATTGCAATACCGTTCGAGCCCTGGGGTTCGGATTCCTTCTTTTGTTTTTCAACTTCGATTTTTTTTGCCTGCGGAATTTCCATCCCACTTTCATAAAACGCCTGAATTTTTTCCGTAGAAATCCGTTCGATATCGCCACCGATCGAGCCTTCACTAAAGTACATGGGCATCCATGGTTCGAAACGCGTCAGCAGTTTGGGCCGCACCTCGGGATGGGTGTGCAGGTAATAATTGACCCCATCGGCAAAAGCATCGCAAAGCTTTTTGAGCCAGGTGGGACTTTTTTCATAGTTTGCCTTGGCCTCTTCCTCGGTCATAAAGAGCTTGGCCCGCAAATCGCTGTACAACGCACTTTGGCCTTCGACCTCGGCCAATCGGCCCGTAGCCCAAATGTAGTTGCTTTCCACCCGGTTGAAGTCATCCTCACATTGGGCATAAAGCAATCCGAAAACGGCGTCGGCATCGGTTTTGCCATAAACATGTGGTATTCCAAAATCGTCACGAAAGATGGTCACCTTATCGGCCTGGGCCTTCCATTCGGCCAATTCGCTTTCGGATTGCGCTGTAACATGGCAAAAAAATGGAGCAAAGCTGAATACAAAAAATACGAGTTTGTCAAGCATAGGATAGAAATCTTAGTTCTGTGAATGTAATAACTTTTGGTAAAACTTTTTATGGGGTATTCCCCTTGTACCAATTTAAGTAACTTGCAAGCTCTTTTAAAAAACCGCCATGCCCGAAAAAAAAGTGAGTATCCTTACCGCCTTCAAGACCATTATTTGGCCCAGGCGCAAATTGGTGTTGATAGGCCTGATCTTGATTGTCATCAGTAAGGCGGCGAGCTTCGTGACCCCAATAGCCTCAAAATACCTGATCGACGAGGTAATCGCTAAGAAAGATGTACAAATGCTCAAACTTTTGGTCGCCGGGGTCATCATTGCCATTCTGGTGCAAGCGGTGACCTCATTCTTACTGACCAAGATATTGAGCGTGCAAGCGCAGTTCATGATATCGGAATTGCGTGCCGATGTACAGAAAAAAGTGCTTTCGCTGCCTATCCGGTTTTTCGACAATACCAAGTCCGGCAATTTGGTCTCCCGGATCATGACCGATGTGGAAGGGGTTCGCAATCTGATCGGCACGGGATTGGTGCAATTGGTGGGAGGTACGGTTACCGCCATCGTTTCCCTGATCTTATTACTCAGTATAAGTCCGGCCATGACCCTCTTCACGTTTATCCCTTTGGCCATTTTTTCGGTGATTGCCCTCAAGGCGTTTAAAATAATTCGTCCCATATTTCGTAAACGCGGAAAAATAAATGCGGAAGTTACCGGACGCTTGACCGAAACCTTGGGAGGCATTCGTGTTATTAAAGGCTTCAACGCCGAGGCCCAAGAGAACCGGATTTTTGAGGATGGGGTCGAGGAACTGTTCCAGAATGTCAAGAAGAGTTTGACCACGACCGCCTTTATGACCAGCGCGGCCACTTTTTTAATCGGGATCGCTACGACGGGGGTGATGGGTCTGGGCGGATATAAGATCATTCAGGGCAGCCTGACCGTCGGCGACCTTTTGATGTTCACCGTGCTATTGGGCCTCATGGTCGCCCCCATCGTTCAAATGAGCAATATCGGCAGTCAACTGACGGAGGCCTTGGCCGGACTCGACCGTACCGAAGAACTCATGAACATGACCCCCGAAGCCGATGAGGCCCAACGTACCATCGTACTGGACGAGGTAAAAGGCGATATGGCCTTTCACGACGTTTCCTTCGCCTATGAAGAGGATAAAGAAGTACTGCACAACATCAGTTTCGAGGCGGATTCCGGTTCCGTGGTGGCCCTTGTGGGAAGTTCCGGTTCGGGAAAAACAACCATAGCCGGGCTAGCGGCCAGTTTTTTAAACCCGGATTCGGGAAAGGTGACCATCGATGGAAAAGACTTATCAAAAATCGACCTCAACAGCTTTCGCCAGCATCTGGGCGTCGTCTTACAGGATGACTTTCTTTTCGAGGGTACCATTCGGCAAAATATCATGTTTCCCAGGCCGAATGCCTCCGAAGATAGGTTGCAGAAAGCGGTCAAGGCCGCCTATGTCGATGAGTTTACCGACCGTTTTGAAGAAGGTCTAGATACCTTAATCGGCGAAAGAGGCATAAAACTCTCCGGAGGCCAGCGCCAGCGGATTGCCATCGCCAGAGCGGTCTTGGCCAACCCGAAAATCCTGATTCTCGACGAGGCCACCTCCAATCTGGATACAGAGAGCGAGGCGCTGGTCCAGAAAAGTCTAGCCGAACTGACTAAGGGACGCACCACATTCGTTATCGCCCACCGTTTGAGCACTATCCGTAAAGCGGACAAGATATTGGTTATTGAAAACGGCCGTATCGCGGAGCGGGGTACGCATGATGAATTGATTGCTTCGGAAGGAAGATATTATAATCTATTCACGTATCAGGCGAGAATTTGAATGGGAACACGTACTTGCGAGGAGCATTATTGCGATGAAGTAATCTGTTTAAGGCTTCGAAAAGTTTAAACAGATTACTTCGCTTCGCTCGCTACTACCACAAAAAAAAGGAACCGTGGTTACACGATTCCTTTTCCAAAATCCGTTTGGAAAAAATTCCAAATCAATTTTTAACTCTTCTTACTGCTGAACGGCGTTACCTTCTTCGTCAACGATAAGGGCACCTGAGGTTCCATCTTCCAAAGAAACTTCTACTTTGTAATTGTTTTCCTCATTTTTGTGCGCCTTGTTGATAGTAGCACCGGGATAGTTAGTTTCGATCATTGAAGTTACCGCTTCGGGTAGCTCTTCAACAGCGATTTCGTTAAAACCATCTTGTGCAGGTGCTTGCGCGGCAGCATCTTGTGTGGCATCAGTCGCCTCGGTAGCTTGCTCCTGAGTTTCAGTAGCAGGATCTTGGGCTTCAGTGGCCTCGTCAACTTGGGAAAAAGCGGTGAGACTTCCTAATGCGAATACGGCTGTAATAAATAACTTTTTCATAATGTTCTAAATTTAGACCTGCACACTTGGCAGGTGGGTTTGTAATTAAATTCTCTTTATCTAAAGAAAATATAATACCAAAAACGCCTTTTGTATTAAGCTATTGATTACTAATATTTTACAAAAAAAAGGGGATAGGAAGATTGTGTAAATCTGTGAAAATTTCTATGGTTTCGAGTAAAATTTTCACAGTTTAGCTCTCGGGTGCCAGTTCTACCTCTAGGCCATCCAGGTCATCGGTCATATGAATCTGACAGCCCAAGCGGCTGTTATCCTCCACATAAAAGGCTTCGGCGAGCATAGCCTCCTCATCATCGGATTTTTCGGGAAGGACATGATGGGATTTCACATAGCATTGACAGGAAGCGCACATGGCCATCCCACCGCATACCCCGATAGTGCCTTCGGGAGCGAGTTCGTAAGAGCGCACCACTTCCATCAGGTTCATGTTCATGTCGGTGGGGGCCTCTACTTCGTGGGTGACGCCCTCGCGGTCGGTGATCTTTAATTTTATATCCAAAGGGAGTAAGGAATTAGTGGGTTTGTGGATTAGTGGGTTAGTGGGATAGTGGGTTAGGGTGTTAGTGATTTACGGTAAACTTTTTCACTAGTTCAATAGCTAACTAACTCACTACTTCACTTTTTATTTTATTGAATCGCTTTAACGACGGCCTTCGGTGCTTCTTTCTTACTTCCGTCAAAACCGGTCACCCCCCCTACCGTAGTATATTTCATTACATATCGTTTATCGGGATAAATGCGCTGATAGGCACTTTGGCACATGAGGGTAGCCTCATGGAAGCCGCAGAGAATCAATTTTAGTTTGCCGGGATAGGTGTTGACGTCGCCAATGGCGTAGATTCCGGGCACATTGGTCTGATAATCGAAGGTATCGACCTTGATAGCGTTCTTTTCGATTTCGAGGCCCCAGTCGGCAATCGGACCCAGTTTTGGTGATAAGCCGAATAATGGAATAAAATCATCGACGGGTATTTCAATATCCTCTACCGCAGTCGTTTTTTTTCTCACCGTTAGGGCCTCTAACCTTCCATTTCCCTGTAAACCGGTAACCTCAGCGGGCGTGATTAAACGTATTTTCCCATCATTTTTTAAAGTCTGTACTTTCTCCACCGAATCTAAAGCACCCCGAAATTCATTGCGTCGGTGTACCAAAGTAACCTCGGAAGCCACGTCGGCCAGAAAGATGCTCCAATCCAATGCTGAATCGCCTCCTCCAGCAATCACTACCTTTTTATCGCGATACACTTCAGGGTCTTTGATCATATAGGATATGCCCTTATCCTCAAATTTGTTCAAGTTTTCCAACAAGGGTTTCCGCGGTTCGAAGCTGCCCAATCCACCCGCAATGGCGACAATGGGCGCTTTGTGTTTTGTTCCCTTGTTCGTGGTTACGACAAAGGAACCGTCTTCTTGTCTAACTATGGTCTGCGCCCGTTCGCCCAAGGTAAAGCCAGGCTCGAAAGGCTTGATCTGTTCCTGAAGGTTGGCGACCAGTTCGCCCGCAAGGACTTCGGGGAAACCGGGAATATCATAAATCGGCTTTTTAGGGTAAATTTCCGAGCACTGCCCACCCGCCTGGGGCAACGCGTCGATTAAATGGCATTTTAACTGTAACAATCCTGCTTCAAAAACGGTAAAAAGCCCCGTTGGGCCCGCACCGATAATCAATATGTCAGTAGTAATCATTCAAAAAATATCTTTATGTTCCCATACATCTTCCTTCGTTGAACGTAGTATGGTGTGCAAACCATCACACCACGGGTTGGCCTACGTTTACCACCTCTTCGATTTGGGGGGCATATTTTTTTACTGTCATTTCCACCCCGCTCTTCAAGGTCATCTGATTGACCGTACAGCCAATGCAATTCCCTTCCAACCTCACCTTTACGGAGTTTTCATTGTCTATGGATACCAATGAAATATCGCCTCCGTCACTCTGTAAAAAGGGACGGATTTCCTCCAGGGCCTTTTCAACGTTCTTCTTTAATTCTTCCGGTGTCATGAGTTCTTTCCTTTAACGGCGGAACAGCCCGCCATTGTTGTTATCTTGATCGCTTCCGTAGGGGGAAGGCTTTTGTTTCTGTTCACCAGTTCCTGCACCGTTTTCCGGGTCAGTTCCTCGAAGGCCTCTTCTACGGGAGTGGCCGTTTGTAGGGCGGCCGGTCTTCCAATATCCCCGGATTCCCGTATACTTTGCACCAATGGTATTTCTCCCAAAAACGGCACGTTCAGGTCATGCGCCAGATGCTTTGCCCCTTCCTTTCCAAAGATATAATATTTATTTTCAGGGAGTTCCTTAGGTGTAAAATATGCCATATTCTCGATAATGCCCAATACCGGCACGTTGATAGAATCTTGCTGGAACATCGCCACACCTTTACGGGCATCGGCCAAAGCGACCTCCTGGGGCGTACTGACCACAACGGCACCGGTTACCGGCAAGGCCTGCATGATGCTTAAATGAATATCGCCCGTACCGGGGGGTAGGTCCAACAACATAAAATCGAGCTCGCCCCAATGGGCATCGAAAATCATTTGGTTGAGTGCCTTCGAGGCCATGGGCCCCCTCCAGATAACGGCCTGATTGGGCTGGGTAAAAAATCCGATGGACAATAGTTTGACCCCATAGTTCTCGACGGGTTTCATTTTTGATTTGCCATCGACATTGACGGCCAAGGGCTTTTCGTTAGTTACATCGAACATGGTCGGCATGGAGGGTCCGTAAATATCGGCATCGAGCAGCCCCACCTTAAAGCCCATTTTCGCCAAGGTCACCGCCAAGTTGGCCGTAATGGTAGATTTGCCGACCCCGCCTTTACCGGAGGCTACAGCAATAATATTCTGTATCCCGGGAATCGGTTTGCCCTTGATCTCATTGGTCTTCGGTTTCGGGGCGGGCCCATCGACCTTGACATTGATTTTGATCTTGGCCTTTTCGTAAACTTCGCGGTGGATTATTTTAAGGATTTCGACCTCCGTCTTTTTTCGGGCCTGAAGACTGGGATTGCCGATGGTAATATCGACCTCGACCTCATCCCCAAAAATCTGGATGTTCTTCACCGCCCCGCTTTCCACCATATTCTGACCCTCGCCGGGTACAGTGATGTTTTCCAAGGCCTTTAAAACCGCTTTCTTTTCGATTTTCATTAAACTGCTACTTTGCTGCTTTTATATAAAATGATTCTAAACAACAAAGATACGGTTTAGGTGCGAGACGGTAAAAGGGATGGGGATTAAATGTGGCTACACCTTCCTCCCGTCCAATAAGTTGAGGGTGCGCTTACCGTAAGAGGCATTCTTCTCGTTATGGGTCGCTTGAATAATTGTCACCCCCTCATCGTTCAACTCCTTGAACAACTCCATAATTTCGGTGCTTTGTTTGGAATTGAGATTACCAGTGGGCTCATCGGCCAAAATCAGTTTGGGCTTGGAAATCAAGGCGCGTGCGACACCTACTAACTGTTGTTGCCCTCCACTCAGTTGGGTCGGGAAAAGATCTTTCTTCCCGACGATGCCGAAGCGGTCGAGCATATCGGCTACAAGTGCCTTACGTTCCGAACCTTTGTGCTTTTTATAGAGCAGGGGCATTTCCAGATTTTCATAGACCGTCAGCTCGTCGATCAGATGATAAGCCTGAAATACAAAACCGATGTATTGTTTGTAGAGATTGGCGCGGTGTTTTTCCTTAAGCCGGTGTACAGGCTCGTCCAAGAAGTTATATTCGCCCTCGTCAAAATCGTCGAGCATGCCGATGACGTTCAGCAAGGTGGACTTACCCGAGCCGGATGGGCCCATAATGGAAATAAACTCCCCCTCTTCGACTTCTAGATTGATATCCTTTAGCAGGAAAACCCTTTGGCCGCCCGATTGTACCCATTTAAAGATGTTGTTGAGTTGTAGTAGCATAACTGATCATGGTTTTTGTCATTTCCGCAAAGGCAGTAATTCTTATTATTTTTATTTTTCTTCTATACCCCCTATCGTTAGCAGGAGTGGGAGGGACTTTATTCATCCCGCAACGCATCCACAGGATTGCTCGTGGCCGCCCGAAAACTCTGCCAACTTACCGTTAACAATGCGATGACCAACGCGGTCAATCCCGCAAGGGCGAATATCCACCAGCTCATGGTCGTCTGATAGGCAAAACCTTGGAGCCATTTGTTCATGGTGTACCACGAAATGGGGATGGCGACGATAAAGGCCAGGCCGACCCATTTGACAAAGTCTTCGTTCAACAGCTTTAGAATTTGGGTGATGGATGCCCCGTTGACCTTTCGGATGCCGATTTCCTTTCTTCTTTGGATGCAGGTGTAAGAGGTTAGGCCGAACAGGCCCAGGGAGGCGATGAGGATGGCTAGGATGGTGAAGATTTGGAAGGCCGAAGCGAACTTTTTATCCTCTTTATATTGGGCCTCGAAATTTTGATCTAAAAAAGTGTAATTATAGGTGCTTTCTGGAAAAACCTGATGCCATGTCGTATTCAATTGTTCCAACGCGTCCGTTGTACCGGAGATGGTATTAGCAGATGGGTCTAATTTTACGAGAACGTTTCCAATGCTTTTATTATGGGTGATGATCATCGGCTCAATAGGCGATTTTAATCCGAAATGATGATAATCCTTGACCACCCCGGTTATGCTAAACTCCGTATCCCAGAATTTTATGATTTTTCCTATCAGGCTCTCCATATCGGAAACGCCCATTAGACGCGCCATTTTTTCGTTGATGACGATATTATGGCTTTTCTCGCTCGAGGTTTGCCGAAACGGCCCGCCGGCCACGAATTCCATACCTGTCACATTAAAATAATTGGGCTGCACCGTATAATTATACCACACCCTTGTCGTATCGATCGTACCATTTGGGAAAGTCAAACCAATATTCGAATTTAGATGTGAAAAATCATCGCCGGGATACGTCTGCGCCAAAGCCACTTCTTTTACATAGGGACTTTTTTTAAGTTCGTCCACCAACGTACTGAAATCGTTTTTTAGGAGGGAATCATTATCCCTGTTCAACACCTGACCTTTCAAGGCCACTAAATGGTCAAGGTCGGCACCGATGGGCCGGTTTTCCAAGAAACGGATTTGTTTGTGGGCCACGAACGCACCGGCCAACAGGGCGATGGTCACCACAAACTGGCTAATAATCAAGCCCCTTCGAAGGTTAAGACTATTAGTGGAAGTCAGTAACTTTCCTTTTAGAACTTTTACCGCCTTATATTTGCTCAAGACAAAGGCCGGATAAAAAGCCGATAAAAGTCCCCCGAAAAGGATGAAGGCAAAATACGGCAAGAGGCCTTTTAACTGGGTGTTATCCAATTGAAAATCCTGGCCAACAAAACGATTAAAAAGCGGAAGTAACAGATAGACCGCGGCTATGGCCAAAGCAATGGCAATGAAATTCAACAAGGCGGATTCCAGAAGGGACTGCACGATTAATTGTGGCCTTCTGGCACCGACCACTTTGCGGACCCCGATTTCCTTGGCCCGCTCCAAGGATTTGCTGGTAGAAAGATTCATGTAGTTCATCCAAGAAAGCAAAATGGTGATAAAAGCGATGATGGCCAAAAGACGAACACTGTCGGCACTGCCATTGGACTCGGCCTCGTAGGGTTTGTGGGAGTTTAAGTGGATATCCTCGATCGGTTCCAAATGATGTCTTTCGTTGCCTAGGCCTTCCGGATCAAGATCCATTACCTTCTGGTTGAGCAAATCGAAGTCGGTACTTTTGTCGACTTTTAAATAGGTATAATATTCGTTCTGGTTCCAGGTATATTTCCAATCCCGTTCAAATACCGGCCAAGTATAAAAGGTTTGGAACGAAACCAGAAAATCGTTGTTGATATGGGTGTTTTGAACCTCGCCTTCCATTACGCCGGTAACTTTAAAGGGAGTGTTGCCACCGGCAGCTATCTCTACGGTTTTGCCGATAGGGTCTACTGAGCCGAAAATCTTTTGTGCTAACGAAGCGGAAAGTACCATGGAATAAGGTTCGTTCAATGCGGTATTCAGATCTCCATTTTTCAATGTACGGTCAAAAATATCGAAATAGCTAGGGTCGGTCAAGGCTCCCGTATTATCGTCAAAAACGACATTATCCTGAAGCAAAACCAGGCCCGTCACTCGACGCATCCGAACAAAATTCGGAAATTTCGGGAAATCTCTCTTTTAGGGTGGGGCCACTAACGATATAGGCATTGGCGTCGCCAGGAACCCACTCGCCTCCCTCCAAATAATCCATAAATACGCGATAGACGTTTTCCGATCCCTTAAAGGTGTCATAGCTCCGTTCGTAGTTCACATACAGTATGATCAGAACAAAAGAGGCTACGCCGATGGCCAACCCGAAAATGTTGATGAACGAGTACAGCTTGTTCTTGAGCAGATATCGGGTCGCGATTTTTAGGAATAGCTTGTACATGTTGTTTTCATTTTGAATTCATGTTCCTTTTTTCTAGCCTGCCAGGTCCAATCCGCGCTAAGTGTAACCTTTCGGACAGTTTTTCTTTTCACTCCGTCCGCAAACTCTTCACCGGGTTCATGGTAGCCGCCCGAAAACTTTTCCAGCTTATGGTCACCAAGGCGATACCTATCGTAATCAATCCCGCCAAGGCGAACAGCCACCAATGTATCTCTATTCGATAGGCGAAACTTTGCAGCCATTGGTTCATCAGGTAGTACCCCAAAGGGAAGGCCACCAAAAAGGAGATGCTGACCAGTTGTAGAAAATCGGTGGAGAGCATCACCATGATCTGGGTAACCGAAGAGCCCAATACCTTGCGGATACCGATTTCCTTGAACCGGCGCTCGGCCGTAAAGGTGACCAGCCCGAATAGGCCGAGGCAGGCGACCAAAATGGTAAGCAGGGCGAACACGTTGAGCACAGTACCCATTTTTTGCTCGGTCAGATAGGTCTGCCGGTATGACTCGTCGAGCAGGGCATAGCTAAAGGTCTCCTTGGTATTAAAACTGTTCCAAAGTCGCTGGGTATCGATGATCAAACCCGCCATATTCCCTGCTTTTGCCTTGACGATGAGTCCGCCGTTTGAACCGTAAACCATTATCAGGGGTTCTATGGCCTTGTGGAGCGATTCATGGTTAAAATCCTTTACCACTCCTATAACCGTCAAGGTTTCGTTCTGTGGATCTCCGGCCCGTTCAAAGGTCTTGCCGATGGGGTTCTCGCCCAGTCCAAAAGCCTTGGCCGCACTTTGGTTGATGAGGGTGTTTCCTTCCTCCGAGCCGAATTCCTCGGAGAAATTCCGGCCTTCTACCAGTTGCATGCCCATGACGGAGAGATAGTTTTCGTCAACGGTGTAAACCGCGCTCCTACGTTTAAACTTGCCGTCTTTATAGATTCCGTAAACCGCATTATCCGAAGGTCCGGCAGGTACGAAGGACGATTGTGCCACACCGGCCACTTTCGGGTTTTTCAGGAGTTCGTTTTTAAGGGTTTCGTTATTATTTCCCAAGAGATAGGAATCCCGCAACACAAGAATTTGGTCCCTGTCATAGCCCAGGTTTTTATTTTGGATGTATTCCATCTGTTGGTCGACCACCAGCACGGCCAATATCAGCCCCGCGGATATCACAAACTGGAATACGACCAATCCACTTCGGATGCCCTTGCTCTTTCCGAAGCCCAAGAATTTGCTTTTTAATGCGGATATCGGTCTAAAGGAGGAAAGAAAGAACGCCGGATAGCCGCCCGCCAAAAGACTGATGAGTAGCGTGCCAACAAAAAGTAGGGTCAATACCGAGGGTGTGAACAGATGCTGCAACTGTAGCTGCTTGCCGGATATATCGTTGAAAAAGGGAAGAGAAACCACCAGAACCACCGAAGCGATAATCATGGCCATCAACGTTGCTATGGCCGATTCAGTCAAAAACTGCTTGATCAATTGCCCTTTATTGGAACCTAGTACCTTCCGGATACCTACTTCCTTGGCCCGTTTGGCGGCCGAGGCGGTGGAAAGGTTCATAAAATTGATGCAGGCGATCAACAGCATAAACAGCGCTACCGCGCTAAAAATATAGACGTACTTTATATCGCCGCCCTCCTCTATCGTAGAGGCTTTGGAAAATTCGGGATTGAGGTGGATATCCGTAAGCGGCTGTAGGTAAAGGCCCAAGGAATTGTCCTCGTTAAATTCCGCATAGGTAACGCCCAGTTCTTCCTGCAATTGCGGACCCATATTCTGTTTTAGAACTTGCGGCAGTTTAGCTTCCAACTGTGTGTAATCGTAGCCTTTGCGCAATACCAAATAGGTGTAGAAATCGGAATTCATCCACGTGCCGCTTTGGGCAAGTTTATGGCCTCTCATGGAAACGAAGCCTTTAAAATGAAAGTGGGAGTTCCGCGGCACTTCTTTTGCCACCGCGGTAACTGTATAAGATTGCTCCTCGTCGTTCAGTTTCAATAGTTTTCCTATAGCTGCATCCGCAGTACCGAAATAACGTTCGGCCTCTTTTTCCGTCAGAACGATGGTATAGGGTCTCTCCAAAGGGTTCGCTTGTTCGCCCGTGACGATCGGTAGTGTAAACACCTCAAAAAAATTAGGGTCCGCCCAAGCATATTTGCTGTTCTTAAAGATCGTATTGTTGTAGGTCACTTTGGGTTCGCCCATCCTTCTCAAGCGTGTGGCGTTTTCCACTTCTGGAAATTCCCGCATTAGGGTTTCGGCCACGGGGGGCATGACCACGGCCTCCCGAACATCTTCGTCCTCGATTTCAGCCTTGAAGACGACCCGAAAGATCTCATCCGACTTTACATTGAATTTGTCGTAGCTGAGTTCATCGACTACAAAAAGCATTATAATCAGGCAGGAAGCAATACCCAAAGCAAGTCCCGCGATGTTTAGGGAGAAAATGCCCCTGTTTTTAACGATATTTCTCCAAGCGATTTTTAAGTGGTTTTTTAGCATTATTATATTTTATGTTGCCATTCCCGTTATGGTAGCCTTCTATTCAACTTGATTTCTAGAACCCCCCTTTACCTTCAGGGCTTCCCGCGCCCTGCGTGGGATTTCGGTGAGCTCGTAAAAGTTCCCTTACCAGCCCTATTCATTCCTCTCACTATCGCCCGGAGGATGCCAGTTGGGAGTAAGCCTTTTCTTTGCTGTATTCGGGTCTTCAAATTGTTCCAGCCCTAACCTTTGCGAGTATAAATACTTCTCCCCTCGCTGGAGGAGTTAAAGGGGGCTACTCCGTCCGCAAACTCTTCACCGGGTTCACTATCGCAGCTTTAATACTTTGATAACTCACGGTGAGTACTGCGATACCAACGGCCAAAAAGGCAGCCAAGGCCAACACCCACCACGCTATTTCTATTCGGTATGAGAAATCTTCCAACCACTTATGCATCACGTACCAACCGATTGGCAATGCAATGAGAATACCGATACCGACCATTTTGAGAAAGTCGGTGGTCAATCGAAAGGTTATCTGGCCGACACTGGCGCCCAGAACTTTTCGTATTCCGATTTCTTTGGTACGCTTTTGGGCATTAAATGCGGCCAGCCCGAAAAGACCCAGACAGGCAATCAATATGGACAACATCGTAAATACCATAAAAATGCGACCCAATTTTTGTTCCGCTTCATAAGTGGTATTAAAAGAGTCTTCCATAAAGCGGTAGCTAAAAGCTTGTCCAGGAGAAAATTTGTTCCAAATCGTTTCTATGCTTGCTATAGCGTTTGAAAAATCCCCGGCCTTTAACTTTACCGCCAGCGCACCGGTAGAATTTCCCAAAGTAAGGCTCAGCGCACCAATTTTTTCCCTTAATGTCTCAAAATTGAAATTTTTAACCACTCCTATTACTTTATAGAAGATGGGGTCTTGCTCTCCCAAATCTTGTGAGAGCCTCATTCCCAGGGCTTCTTCGGGTTTTACGCCCAAAATGTTCAAAGCGGATTCATTTATGATAATCCCGGTTGAGTCGGTAGCGAAGTCTTTGTCAAAATCGCGACCAGCGATCAGTTTCATATTTAATGCACTGATATAATCATAATCCACCACCCAATTTTGCATTTGTAAGGCATTTTCCTGTTCCGTTGCACCTTCCCTAAAAAAGGAACTGCCACTACGGAAGGAAGGCGTTGGAAGATAGCCCGTTAACGAGGCGTTTGCCACTTGGCCCAGCTGTTTGACTTCTTCCTTAAAGGCTTGAAGTTGGTTTCCAGCTACAAATACGTCCTCGATTATCAAAACCTGATCTTTGGCATAGCCGAGATCTTTACTTTGTATAAACTGCAGCTGTTGAAAAACGACCAGGGTGGCTACAATCAAAAAAACGGAAATGGCAAACTGGAAAACAATCAGGGAGTTTCTAATCCTTCCTGCGCCGGATTGGCTTTGGCCGCTTCCCTTCAGGACTTTGGCCGCAACAAATCTGGACATAAAAAACGCGGGATAACTGCCGGAAAAAAGACCCAGCACCAGGGTGCCCGCCAACAAAAGGATCCAGAAAAAAGGATTTGCAAACGGGATAGAAATCGTTTTCCCAGAAAGTTCATTGAAAAAGGGAAGGACCAAGGTGGCGACTACAATCGCCAATAGCAATGAAATAAAGGAAATCAGACCCGATTCCGTCAAGAATTGCCGTACCAGATCCGATTTGTTGGAGCCTAAGGTTTTACGGATACCTACTTCCTTGGCCCTTTTTAGCGAATGGGCGGTAGACAGGTTCATGAAATTTATACTGGCCAAGAGGATGAGAAATAGCCCGATGAACGAAAGGATATATACATTTTGGATACTGCTATTGGCACTCAGCTCCGTATCCCTATTCGAATATAGATGGATATCGGTCAAGGGAATAGTACTGAACCTATAGTAATTGCCCGATGCCGCAAATGATTCTGGGGTGATGCCCGGATAAAAAGCCTGTACATATGGAAATATATATTTCTCCAACATCGATTGCAGTAACTTTTGAAAATTTTGAATGTTCGCACCGGGAATCATTTTTACAAAGGTGAAGTAGTTGTGGCTTGTCCATAACATTTGCTGGGCATCGTCATATCCGGCCATGGCCATGAAAACGCTATGGTCCCTGAGAAAGGAGTTGTTGGGCAGGTCGTCGATTACACCGGTTACCGTATAGGTATCCGTATTGTTCACCAATAGAGTTTGGCCCAGGGCGTTTTTTACACCGAAATGCTTTTCAGCGGCCGACTTGGTTAAGACCAGGGTGTTCGGTTCCGTCAAGGCGGTATTGGCATTCCCCACGAGCAAATCAATACCGAACATTTTAAAGAATGTAGAATCGGCAAAGGCCACCTGTGTTTCTTTGGTGTTAGCCTCGGTGCCGCTTTTTCTAAGCATTAGGCTCCCTTGATTCCTGATTCGGGTAGCCATCTCTACTTGCGAAAAGTCCTTTTGCATCGCCGCGGCCATTGGGGCGCCCACTTCGGCAGACCTCATCGTTTCACCACCAAACTTAACCTCAGCATTGATTCGGTAAATGCGGTCGGCATCGGGAAACATGTGGTCAAAACTCAACTCATCATAGATATATAAGGATATCAACAATCCTCCTGCCATGCCGATGGCAAGGCCCAAGGTGTTGAGAAACGTAAAAAAGGCTTGCTTTTTTAGACTTCTCCAAGCGATTATTAGATAGTTTTTGAACATGATTTTTGTTTTTTGACTGCTTTGAATACTGAAATAAATTCAGCACGGATTGATTATTTACTGTATCCTTTGAATGGTAGCTTCCCCGATAATTATCCCTTTATTGATTTGTGGGTTTCCTTGGTAGGCCACCGTAGCTTCGCCATAGGCGGTAATCTTCAGTCGGTCGACTACTTTAACACGGTAACTGCTCTCGCCGTAGGCCGTTATCTTAGCCGAGTGGGTTTCCGCCCCCAAGGTGTTCAACCTAGTCTCGCCATAGGCCGTAATTTTATGTCGGTCAATCTTGCCTCCCTTGAGCTCGAGATAACTTTCGCCGTATATCGTGGTCTTTAATTTCTTCACGGCTACGTTATGGAGATATACTTGGGATGCTCCATAGATTGTCAAATTGAACTTGTCGCATGCCAAAGTGCTTTTACAGACTATTTTTTCCTCACCGCGCAGGGAGAGTTCTCCCAGATTTCTATACGTCACTATTGCCTTTACTACCGTTCCGTTATAGATAGATTTTCTTCGTTCGTAGCCATTTTCGTTGGTCTTCTCGCTTTTGGTCACATCCCTCGCCCCATCGAGATAAATACGAAGAGTCGTGCCGTTGACCTCGATATTGATTTTATCTTCCGATACGGTACTGCTTTCAATGATCACGTTTTCCGAATCACCTTGTTGAAAAACAACCTGTACATGCGGACTCACGATTACCTTATCGAAAGCATCGACATTTACAATATTTGCTTGTCCGAACCCGTTGTGGACGGCCAGAAAGGTCAATAGTATTTTAAAAATGATTTTGATACTGGTTGCTTTTTTCATGAATCTGGTTTTTATAGATATCACAGGTTTCGAAGACCTGTAGGATCTGGGTTTTTTATTCTGTTCGTAGACTTTTGACGGGATTTGCCAAAGCCGATTTCAACGATTGAAAACCTACAGTGAGCAAGGTGATAACTATAGCAAAACAACCTGCCAACACAAATACCCAGCATTGTATATCGATTCGATACGTATAAGCTTCCAACCAGCGTTTTATAAAGAAATAGGCGATGGGCGTCGCTATCCAAAAGGCGACAAAGACTAGTTTTAGAAAATCTTTGGTAAGCAGCTGCACTACCGAGCCGATACTGGCCCCCAACACCTTTCGAATACCAATTTCCTTTTTCTTTTGTTCGGCCACATAAGATACTAGGCCGAAGAGCCCGAGGCAGCTGATGAGAATGGCCAGAATGGTGAATACCACTGAGATTTGCCCCAAACGTTTTTCTTCGTCATAGAGTTTTTCTACTTCTTTGTCAACAAACATATAATCGAAAGGAACGTTGTCTACGGTCGATTTCCATTGCTGTTCCAAATTGGCCAACAACTGCGAATAGTTGTTGGTCGCCGTTCTAAGAAATAGCCAGTTGGGTTCGTTTTCTTTATGCAAAAACAAGGGTGCTATTTTTTCTTTTAAGGAGGCAAAATGATAATCGGCAACCACACCGATTATCTGCATTTCAAAAGTTTCGTCACCGAAGCTCTGTACCAATTTAGAACTTAAAGCCTTGTCAACTTCGATATTAAATGCTTTCAAAGTGGCCTCGTTTACGATGATTTGATCGGTGGTGTCGGCTGCGGTGAAGTCCCTTCCCATTAAAAGAGGAATGCCCATGGTCTTAAAATAACCTTCACTTACGCCGTTTCGTTTTACAAGGGTAACGTTTTCGCGATTTCCTCCGGGCAGGTACAGACCGTTGTCGTTCAAAACGATTTCCGAAGGCGCATAATTTCCACTGGATACATCAAGTACGCCAGGAACATTTAAAAAAGCGGATTTAATAGCATCGAACTTACCGGAAGCTTCGGCAGTGCCGATACGCAATGCCAATAGGTTGTCTTTTTTAAAACCCAGGTCTTTGTTCTGTGCGAATCGGAATTGCTGGGTCACGATAATGACAGTAGCCACAAGCCCTATGGACACCACAAATTGAAAAACCACTAAGGCCCTACGGAAGTTACCGCTGCCCGATCGCAATAAGGTTACGCTTTTAAGGGCCTTTACAGGTTGTATCGAGGAAAGGACCACGGCCGGATAAATTCCGGCCACAAGGCCCGTGAATACCCCGAGACCGAAAAGTAGCCCTGCTATTTTCCAGTTGAAGACATCATGATAGGTTAAGGTTGCCGCGGTAAGTTCGTTCACAAATGGCAGGAGAATTATGGCTAAGGGAACGCTGATCAGCATAGCAAACACGGCCAATAAAAGCGATTCCCCCAAAAATTGTCGCATCAGGGCATGCTTGCCCGCACCGACCACTTTGCGTACCCCTATTTCTTTCGCTCGTTGGCTAGCTCTGGCCGTACTGAGATTAATAAAATTGATACAGGCTACAAGCTGGATAAAGAAGGCCAGTGTAAGTAAAAAGTAGAGGTATTTGATATTGGAAACGCCGTGGATCTGGTTCTTTCGCCCTTCAGAATATAGGTGAATATCCCTTATATTTTTTAACAGGAGTATTTTGTTGTCCATTCCCGCATCCGCCAGGTCTTTTGCCCCTCTTTCCTGAAGGAAACCCGGTAGTTTATTTTGAAGTTCATCGGCATCGGCATTGGGTACGAGCTTCACATAGCTGTACACGAAATTATTCGTTGCGAAACTCTCGAAACCCTGTACAAAAGTTCCCATTCCCGGGGTACTCATGCTCACAATGTAATTCGGGTCGAGGTGCGATTTTGCATAATTTTCGTCAAACACCCCTGTAACGGTCAAGGTTTGGGCATCTTCGCCACTACCCCAGATAACCGCTTTTCCCAGAGCGTTTTGCAAACCGAACATCTTATGGGCCAGATGGGAAGATAGCACAAGCGAATTGGGCTCATTTAAAGCGGTCGCAGCACGGCCTTCCATGAATTTATAGTCGAATACTTTAAAAAAGGTAGAATCGGCGATATAGGCCCTAGGCTCATAGTAGGCCTCATTACTTTCAGCAGCTCGGATCAAATTACTATAAAAGACATCGGTCAGTACTACCCGTGTCGCTTCTTCAACTTCCGGAAAGTCCTCTTTTACCGCAAAGGCTATAGGGGGAGATGCGGCGGCAGTGTCAAAACTTTCCTTTCCGCTACGCTCAATTATGGTCTCTACCCGGTAAATATTTTCAGCATGGTCATGGTGTTCGTCATAACCGGTTTGGGCCAGAACATAGAGCAGAATGGTCAAGCAACTTACCGTACCTACCGTCAGCCCTAACAGATTAATAATGGTCTGCTGTTTATTCTTGGTCAGGTTTCTCCAGGCGATTTTTAGGTTGTTTTTTAGCATGGAACTTATTTTTCGCGTTATCTTTTTTTCAATGTGGGAATCCTTGGTATCGATGTCTGTTCTCCTGCCCACGCCTTCCTACCGCTATCGCTCGCCGGATACAAGGAGGAAATGGGTTCTCCTCCCTTCCGGGAATCTTTTCACTCCGCCCGCAAACTTTTTACCGGATCGGTCGTGGCCGCTTTTAGGGCCTGGAAGCTTACGGTGAGCAAAGCGATGGCAATGGCGATACATCCGGACAGCAAAAACATCCACCATTCCATATGAATGCGGTAGGCGAAATTTTGCAACCACCTATCCATGGCGAACCAAGAGATGGGAAAAGCGATCAGGGCCGCAATGAACACCAGTCTCCCGAAATCTTTGCCCAATAATATCGTCACCGATGTTATGGAAGCTCCCAACACCTTTCGTACACCAATTTCCTTTCTGCGCTGTGCGGCCATAAATATGACGAGGCCCAAAAGACCAAGGCATGAAATGATAAAGGCCAGAACGGTAAAGATCAGGGACAATTTTTCCTGTTTTTGTTCGGCAACATATTGCCGGTTAAAATTATCATCGAGAAAATGGACATCCGCTTGATTTTCTGCGTCGAATTTGTCGAATATATTTTTTACAAAGGCGATACCGGTGGCAGCCTGGCCTTTTGCGATTTTTACGTATAGATTGTCCCGTTCCCCATCGTTTGGGGGCATCATCAGTACCATGGGTTCAATTTTATGTAGCAGCGACGTGGAATGAAAATCCTTGACCACACCGATTACCTTCCGGTTGACCGTGCTATCCCTATCCGTTTTATATGTGATTTTTTTTTCGATGGCATCCGTATATCCCACTGATTTCATCAGGGTCTCGTTAATGAGAACGGCATTCTCTTTATCCGTTGGCATATTTTTTGAAAAATTCCTCCCCTGTACCAATCGCATTCCATTGGTCGCCAGGAAATCCTCATCTATATCGATAGTGTTTGCAAAATGGGCCGTGGATTGCATGGTTCCATTTCTTTCAAAAAAGAAACTATTTCTACCCAAATAGTCGGTGCCGATGGGGTTCCCTGCCGTGGCCGCACTTTCGATCAAAGGACTTTGTAGCAATGCCTGTTTTAAGGCCGGTATTTGGCTGCGGACTTTCATGTCATCGATATGGGCTATAAGGATCTGCTCTTTATCAAAACCCAGATCTTTCTGGGATACAAACTGCATTTGCCGGTATATGATGTAAAATCCGCTGATCAGGCAAACCGTGATCACAAACTGTACTACGACCAGCGATTTGCGAAAGACAACGCTCGTGCGCATGTTGCCCAACTGGCCTTGAAGCGAGGGGATCATTTTAAAGCGGGACAAAAACAGGGCAGGATAGCTACCGCTAAGGATCCCTGTCAGGAGCGTAAAAATGATGATCGATACGACGGTGTTTAGGATGCCAAAATGCCAGAGGCCCAGATCTTTATCCGCGAGCCTGTTAAAAGTCGGCAGGGCCAACTGCACCAGGAAACAGGCGATCAGGGCGGCGATAAAGGTGACCAGCAGGGCTTCGGACATAAATAGGCCTATCAACTGTTTCTTTCCCGAGCCCACCACTTTTCGTATTCCGATTTCCTTTACCCGTAAGGTGGCACGGGCCGTAGAAAGATTCATATAATTAATGACCGCGATCAATAACACGAGGAGGCCGACCACTATAAATAGGCACACGCGTTCCATGCTTCCGTTGCTGCCCATTTCATAGTCTAGATCGGAATGCAAGTGAATGGCGGTCAACGGCTGCAGTTCCATCCGAAAATCCGTGACATCCGTCCGTTCGGCGAGGTCTTTTTCAAGGGGAGCTAGCTTATTTTTGAGGGATGTTATATGGGTGCCTTTTTTTAATAGGATGTAGGTGTACAGGAACACATCGTTCCAATTTTCGCTTATTAGGTCATTTTTTTCAAAAGAACGGATTCCGCTGAACTGCAAGTGTGAATTTTGCGGCATGTCTTTAATAACCCCGGTTACCTCGACCGGATATTTTCCACTGCCGAAACCTATGGTCTTGCCAATGGCATTTGCTGGATCGCCAAAAATCTTACGGGCCAGGCTTTCGGTAATGACAATGGATCCCGGTTCGGTCAAAGCGGTGTTCGCGTCGCCGTATAAAAAGGGATGGTCGAATAGTTTAAAGAAGGAGTTTTCTGCGTAACAGATATCATCCTGCTTGATGGTCTTGTTGTCATAGTGCATCACATCGCCCCCTTCGGTCTCGATCCTTACGGCCTCCTCTACTTCGGGATAGTCATTTTTTAAAACGGTCGCATAGAGTGGGGAGGTCAGTGCAATATCCATGCTTCCGCCGTCCCAGTTCGCATGTTGGGCGACCCTGTAGATACGCCCTGCATCGGAAAACGATCGGTCGTAGCTGAGTTCATCGGCCACATATAACGCGATCAGCCAAAAAGCGGCCAGCCCGATGGCGATACCGCCGATATTAAGAAGGCTGTAGCCCTTGTGATGTTGGATGTTCCGCCAGGCGATTTTTAAGTTGTTTTTTAGCATTCTTTAGAATTTTGAACTCATTTCCTGCTACCCTGTATTGATTTTTACTCTGTTCGAAGGCTTTTTACCGGGTTCGCGTTCGCCGCCTTAATGGCCTGAAAACTTACCGTAAGAATGGTTATCGCCAAGGCCCCGATTACGGCAAGGGCAAATATCCACCAAGATAGAATTACGTGATACGGATAATCCTGTAACCAACCGTTCATTACGAAATACGAAATGGGAATGGCAATAAAACACGAGATGACCACCAACTTTAAAAAGTCTTTTGACAGCATGTTCCACACATTGAAAACCGATGCTCCGAGCACCTTACGCACCCCTATTTCCTTGGTACGCTGCTCCGCAACGAAAGAAGTGAGTCCGAACAGGCCAAGACAACTGATCAGAATGGCCAGGGCCGTGAAAATGCCCGATAAGGTGCCGATCCGTTCCTCGGCCGCGAATTTCTCGCCATATTCTTCGTCCACAAAATCGTATTGAAAGGGAATATCCGGAAAATGCTCCGTGAACACCCTTTCAATAACGGCCAAGTTTTGTTTCGCGCTTTGTTTCGGGTTCAGCCGTAGGTTGTAAAAACTCGAGTTTCCGTATTTATCAAAAGCGTAGACCCCTTGTTTGACCGGTTCGTACGGAGATTGCGTAATCATATCTTCGACCACGCCGATAATCTTTAAAGGATCATCGGGATCTTCCTCGTCATCGTCTTTTAAGAATTTGCCTATTGGGTCGGTAAATCCCATATATTTTAACGCCGTTTGGTTGATAAGCACGGCATTGGAATCTGTAGCAAAATCCCTTGAAAAATCCCTTCCCTGCACTATTTTCAAGTTCAGCGATTTGGCATATTCGGGGGTAACCTCTGTCCAAGCCAAATCTTCTTGAAAGCCTTCGGGCTTACCCTCCCAATCAAAACCACCTCGATTGGACCATATTTGTGTGGTAGGACTGCTTGAAGCGGACATTTCAACGACAGCGCCCGAGTTTAAGAACTCACTGCGCATAAGGTCGTACTTTCCTTCGAAATCTTGGCTTACAGTCGGGATCTGTACCAATCCCTCTTTATCATAGCCTACCGGGCGGTCTTTGGCATGGTTGATCTGCTGCACTACGATGACCGTTCCGATTATAAATGCGACCGAGACCGTAAATTGTACGACTACCAAGATTTTTCTTGGCAATCCCGCATACTTACCGCCCCTAAAAGTTCCTTTCAATACGTCAACGGGTCTAAAAGAGGACAAATAAAGAGCGGGATAGCTACCGGCCAACAATGAAGTAAACAGGATGAAAACAAGTGAAATCAGCCAAAAGGTCAGATTGCCCCACGGAAAATCGATTTCTTTTCTAGACAGTTCATTGAATCCGTTCAATGAGACCAACACGATGATTATGGCCAAGAAAAAGGCAAAGACCACGACCAAAAAAGATTCACTTAAGAATTGATTGATCAATTGGCCCCTTTGCGAACCTATGGTCTTTCTGATGCCGACCTCTTTAGCCCTCTTCTCCGATCGTGCCGTACTCAGGTTCATGAAGTTGATGCAAGCCAGCAACAGCACAAAAGCCCCAATAATACCAAATAACCAAACGTACTTGATTCGTCCACCCGTCTGTTTTCCATTCTCAAAATTGCCGTGCAAATACCATTCGTTCATCGGAAAAAGGAACAGTTGCGGGTTGAATTCGGCCGTATCTTCGTTCAGGGTCTTTTTCACGTCCCTAATCGTAGCGGTGACCCTGTCCATACTCGTGTTGTCGGCAATTTGCACGAACATTTGAAATGAATTGTTTCCCCAATTATCGATGGCATTTTTCACCCACTCTTGTGTAGTGATATATTTTTCCCAAGGCATTAAAAATTGGGCATCGTTGAACGAGTTGTTGACGGGAATGTCTTCGTAGACAGCGGTCACCATCATATCATATTGGCTGTTGACCTTGATGACCTTTCCGATCGGGGCTTCATCACCGAACAGGGCATCGGCCGCCGATTCGGAGAGCATGATGGAGTTTATCTCCCGGAGACCATCTTTTTCGCCCTTGAGAATTTGTAGGTCCAGCATTGCCGGAGCATCCCGCTGCATGAAATTGCCTGTTCTTGAAAGGCTGTTTTCCTTATAATTCAGATATTGGGAATTATTCCATGAGGCCATAACGAGATATTTGAAATTGTCGGCATAGTCGTCACGAAAGGCTTTTTCCAAAGGCCTGGGAATTGCTGGGCCAGTGCCTGTTTGGCCATTAAAGGTCTGCGACTGAAAGACCTGTGCGATCTGGTCGTGGTTTTGGAAATAATCATTGTAGGTCAACTCATCTTCGACCCACAGCCCGATCAAAAGGGTCACTGCCATACCCAGGGCCAGCCCCCCAATATTTATAGCGGAGTAGCCTTTGTTCCGCTTTAGATTTCGCCATGCGATTTTTAGATAATTTTTGAACATGGTTATTGTTTTTTGATTTGATGCTTCGACTATGCTCAGCACAAGTTGATGAATAAACTCCCTGTAAACCGGGCCGGGAAGGTTGGTTAAACCCTCGCCTCCATCGCCCGGTTATGGCTCTCCGTTACGATCTGCCCGTCGAACAGGTTGACGACCCGGTGCGCAAAATGCGAATCGTGATCGGAATGGGTCACCATCACGATGGTAGTGCCCTCTTGGTTCAGTTCGGTCAGCAGATTCATGACTTCGAGCCCGTTTTTGGAGTCGAGGTTACCGGTAGGCTCATCCGCAAGGATCAGCTTAGGGTTCGTGACTACCGCCCTTGCAATGGCGACCCGTTGCTGTTGCCCCCCGGATAGCTGATGCGGGAAATGCTTTTCGCGATGGGCGATCTTCATCCGCTCCAACACTTTCATCACCTTTTCGCGACGACTGGCCTTATTTTCCTTGAGGTAGATCAGGGGTAGCTCTACGTTCTCGAAAACGGTCAGCTCGTCGATCAGGTTAAAACTCTGAAAGACAAAACCCAAGTTTCCTTTTCGCAATTGGGTGCGTTGGCTTTCCTTGAGTCCTGCTACTTCATTTCCGGCAAAGTTGTAACTGCCCTCCGTGGGGTTGTCCAGCATGCCGATGATGTTCAAGAGTGTGGACTTCCCGCAGCCAGAAGGTCCCATTATGCCGACGAATTCACCATCCTCGACCTTTAGGTTGACCTTGTGCAGGGCAAGGGTCTCGACTTCTTCCGTTCGGAAGCTTTTTTTTAGATTCTGGATCTGTATCATAATTGATCGGTTTTACCTGTTTATATTAAAGACTACTTCTTTTAACATATTGTTACATTATTTTAGGGGGAACTAAGTCCGAATGTATTTATCATTTTCCGAGCCTTACACCTTCTGCTAACCTTATAAACCTATCCTCACAAACCCCTAAGTTCATTTAAGCACTATCTTCTCTGCCTCCCCGAACGAATCATAATTGCTGGTGATCACCTTTTCCCCATCCTGCAAACCTTCCAGCACTTCGTAGTATCTGGAGTTCTGCTTACCTATTCGGATGCTTCGCTTTAGGGCTTCATCTCCATCCGGGCCCACCACGAAAATCCACTGGCCTCCGGTGCTTTGGAAAAAGCTTCCTTTGGGAAGCAACAAGGCATCGCTAGATTCTCCCAACTGCAATTTGATGTTGTAGCTCTGCCCGGTGCGAATCGTGGCAGGCTTCGTATCGGTAAAGACAAGATCGACCTTAAACTTGCCATTGCGGACTTCGGGATATACCTTTCGCAGACGCAGCGGATACTCTTCGCCGTTGCGGTCGAGAACGGCGGTCAGGTCGCGTACCACCCGATCAATATAATGTTCGTCGATGGTCGCCTCGATCTTGTAATCGGTCAGTACGTTAATCTGGCCGATACGTTCGCCCTGAGCAATGCTTTGCCCGATCTCGGCATCCAAAAAGCCCAACTGGCCGTCGGCCGGTGCGCGGACGTTCAGGTGGTCAAGACGCTCGTAGACCATGGAGAGGGTCTTTTGCATCCGGTTCAGGTCGGTGTCCAATCCTGCGAGGGACGTCTTACGAAGCTTATCGTCTTGCTCGGTCTGCTCTTTTACAATGTCGTACTGTTTTTTGGCCAATTCGTAGTTTTCCTTGGCCAGGAGATAGTCTTCCTTAGAAATCAGTTCATCCTCGAACAGGGCCTTGTTCTGCTCGTAATTCCGTTGAAACCTTTCCAGATCGTATCCAGAGGTCGCCAAGGATTTTTTTCCCTCGACCTGGCGACGGTCGAATTCCAGTTTCGTCGATCGCAAATCGTTCTGTTTCAGGGCCAGGTTGCTCTCGCTCTGCAAAATCTGCTCGTACAGCTGCGAATTCTCCAATTTCAGGATAATGTCTCCCTTTTTGACCATCGCTCCTTCCTCGATCAGTTTTTCGGTCACCCGGCCGCCCTCGTAGGCATCCATATAGATTGTAGCAATAGGGGCTACGTTGCCGTTAATGGTAATATAATCGTCGAACTTGCCCTTGGCCACCTCGGCTATGGTGAGTTTGTCCTTTTCCGTACGGAAGGTGGAGACCGAACTGGCGAATATCAATTGGTAGCCCGCAAAAAGCACGAGAAGTCCCAAGGCAATATAAGCGTAGTGTTTGGGGCGGAGACCTTTTTTCTTTTCTAGCTGTATGTCCATTTTTCTATTTGCTTATTTTAATTCTTGCAATCATTGCGTGCGCAGTGGAGAAATCCGTTGAACTTACTACGCGGACTAACCAAAGCAGCGAAGTAATCTGTTTTATCAGGTTGCCGTGCTGCGCTCGCGAATCTCATTCTTTTAGTTTATATCAAAAACCGGCAGTCCCTGGTAAAAATCCAAGGTCCTTTCATTTACGATCAACCGAAGGCGTACGTCCAGATTTTCATTCTGGGCCGCGGCGAACAGGTTTTTGGCCTCTTGCAAGTTGAGGGAATTGATCAATCCCTTTTCATATTTCTTCTGCGCGATATCGAATGCCAGTCGCTGCAACCGCACCTTCTTGGCACTCTGCTCATACTCAACTTGAAACGAATTATGGTCTTGTACCAATTGTTGTATGAGTTGGTAAAGTTGCTGCCGTTCGGTATTCAGGTTATTTTCGGCCCTGAGCCGCTCGATTTTTTGCTGTTTGATTTCGGAATGTCCCGACCATTTATCGCTGATGGGGATGTTCAGGGAAAATCCGAAATATCGCGACGCATTGTCCGTTATTTGTGTGCTGAAAGGAATGATTCCGCCCATACCGTCAACGTTCGTTTCAAAATAGCCTGTGCCATAGCCCGCCTGCATCCTCAGTGTCGGAAAAAGTCCTCCCCTGGCGATACCTACCTGCTTTTTGGCCGCTTTGGCCCTTAATTCCCGCGCCTTGATAATAGGTATAAAACCTTCGGCAATCCGGTATATGGAATCCTGTTGGGTGTTCAGGGTATCGGCTTGCACGTCGATATCTTCCAAGGAGAGTTGGAGCTCGATGGATTTTGCCCCGGTCAGGTTCATTTCCTGAATTAGCTTCAACCGGGCCGCTGCCAAACTGTTGTTGCTTTGCGTGACCGTCAGCTTATCGGCGAACAATAAGGCTTCCGCCTCATAGAGGTCGGCCCCCGCCTTGAGGCCCACTTCGATCTGCCGCTTGACAAGGTCGTAGTTATTTTGTGAAATTTGCTCCTGTTCCATTGAAATTTCCACCAATCCCTCATAAAATCGGATATTGTAAAAAGCGGTCATTACCCGGAAGGCCAACATGTATTTTTCCTGTAATACTTCCTCTTGGGTGGCCTCATAAATGAACTTCGTAGCTTTAATGGTATTCCAATTCTGAAAGCCCCTGAACAGATCAATGGAAGAACTCAGCGCATACGTGTTCGAGAAAAAATCGGTAGTGACGATGGCACTGGTGTTGGGGTCTTCGGACCGGCCATACCTTTTATTGTAATCGGCAAACCCAGCTACCGAGGGTAATAGATCTCTGACGGATTGGCGCTGCCTTTCCCGGTTGGCATTTTCTATGTATTCATAATCCTGAAGCTGTAAATTATTTTCCACGGCAAAAGCCACGCACTCCTCCAGGGTCCATTTTTCCTGAGCCTGCAGACGTATCCCCAGCAGGATGAGAAGAATAAGGCTTATTTTTAAATTTCGGTTCATATACTATTAGGTATGCTAAAACCTATGCGATTCGTGTGCCAAGAACTTAAGTAATTGATTTTTAGTCATATATAAAAAGTTTTTGGATGGAATAGGATAAAAGTGTCAAATAAATTTACAGCAAATGTCAAAGATTTTTACATTTTTAAAGATTGAACGGGATTGAAATTGTAGATTCGGGGGATGCAAAATGCCAAAATCTTAGTTATCGACGACAACAAGAGCGTTCTGAGCGCTTTGGAAATCCTTTTGCAATTCGAATACAAGACGGTGACAACAATTTCAAATCCCAACCAGATTTCTTCTTTCGCCAATTTGGATTCGTATGATATCGTTTTGCTGGATATGAATTTTTCGGCCGGTGTGAACACGGGCAATGAGGGCATATACTGGCTACGGGAAATCCGTAAAAAAGCACCCCAGATTTCGGTGATCATGATGACGGCTTACGGGGCCATCGACCTTGCGGTAAAGGCCCTAAAACAAGGTGCGACGGATTTTGTGCTGAAACCCTGGAACAACGACAAGCTGCTGGCCACCCTAAAATCGGCCTACGAACTCCGCAAATCACAGCAGGAAGTCACTCAACTTAAGGAAAAGGAAACTAATCTCAAGCAGGTCATCAACCAGAGTAACAACCATATTATCGGTGATTCGCAAGCGCTCAACACTGTTCTAAAACTCACGGCCAAAGTCGCCAAAACGGAAGTTAATGTACTGGTTACGGGCGAGAACGGTACCGGAAAGGAACTGATTGCCCGCGAACTGCACAAACTGTCGCCGCGTAGCACCGAGGTCTTTATTTCGGTGGATATGGGCTCTATCTCCGAAAACCTGTTCGAAAGCGAACTTTTCGGACATATGAAGGGCGCGTTTACCGATGCCAAGGAAGACAGGGCCGGAAAGTTCGAGGCGGCCAACGGCGGTACCTTGTTCTTGGATGAAATCGGGAATCTTTCCCTACGGGCCCAAGCAAAACTTTTATCAGCCATTCAGAACAAAACTGTCGTCCGTATAGGATCAAACAAACCGATACCCGTGGACATCAGATTGATATGCGCCACCAACGAAAACTTGGATAAAATGGTAACGGCCGGTCTTTTCCGGGAAGACCTGCTCTACCGCATCAATACCATCCGAATAGAAGTGCCCCCCTTAAGGGAACGGGAAGGCGATATTCTGGTGCTGGCGGATTTCTACCTCCAAAAATTTACCACCAAATACGCCAAACAGGGCCTACGCATCAACCAAGCGGCGCAAGAAAAGTTAATGGCCTACCCTTGGCCGGGAAATATCCGTGAACTTCTGCATACTTTAGAGCGTGCCGTCATCCTGTCGGAAGGAAATGTGCTTGAACCAGAAGATTTTCTGTTGGAAACAAAACCATCAAAATCGGGCGCGACAGACCCCAAAACCTTAGAAGAAATGGAGCTCTTGATGATTAAGAAAGCCCTTGACCAAAATGAAGGGAATTACAGCGCCGCCGCCGAACAGTTAGGAATTTCGCGGCAGACGCTTTATAATAAGATGAAGAAAAGGAGTGAGCAGTGAGCAGTGGCAGTGAGAAGTGAGCAAAAATTATTTTTACTAATCTTTTAAACTAAATAAACCCCTATACATTTCTGAATTTGCGCTTGAACTTATGACATGGTAAGCAGACACATCTACTGGCAATTGGTCTTCCGGATACTCCTTATCTCGGCCGCCGCTCTGGGTTCGGGCTTTTTCTTTTTTGATAGGCAGTATGTACTTTCCATATTGATATTGGGCTTCCTGGTACTACAGACCGTCTTCTTGATTCGCTATGTCAACCAGACCAACCGGAAGATCGCCTATTTCTTTGATGCCATAAAAAACGAAGATTTCACCTTAAGGTTTCCCGAAAAATTGAGCGTAAAATCACTGGAAGAACTAAACCATAGCCTGAACATGCTCAATGCGATGGTGCAGGACATCCACCTGAAAAAACAGGCGCAAGAGCAGTATTATCAAGAAATATTGAAACAGGCCGATATCGGAATCCTGACCATCAACCCGAAAGGGCATATCCTCTATGCCAATCCGACCGTCGAAAAACTACTGAACTACCGTCCATTGAACCACGTCAAGCAACTGAAACAGGTCGACGAAAACCTATACGGACTGTTCGAAGACCTAGTACCTTTCGAAAGCAAGACCTTTCAGCTGACCAACGAACGCGAGAAAACCCAGCTGGCGCTAAAGTCCACTGCCATTACCGTGGATAGGCAATCTCTGTTATTGGTGGTCGTACAGGACATTCACAAAGAACTCGACGAAAAAGAAACGGATTCCTGGGTAAAGCTGATCCGTGTACTGACCCATGAAATCATGAATACCATTACGCCGATCACCTCGATCTCGGAATCTGTTCTGAAATACTTCAAGAAAGACGGACAGTTGCTGACCCCGGGGGATTTCGTCGAACACCACATGAAAAGTACCATCAAGGGCCTTGAAGTCATCAAGGAACAGGGAAACGACCTGATGGGTTTCGTACAGTCGTACCGCACCTTTCTTAATGTGCCGGAACCGGACAAGGCCCTGATTCACGCCCAAGAACTTTTTGAAAAAGTAAGGCTCCTATTAGGGGAACATGGCGAAGAGGATTCAATTGATATAGAAATCCTCGTCGATCCCGAAGATCTGGAACTTTTTATCGACGAAAAACAGATTACACAAGTACTGCTGAACCTCGGAAAGAACGCAAAGCAAGCCTTGCAAAATGGAAGAAAAACCGTGCCAGAGCATTGTCGAGGCAAAATCCGGTTTTTGGCGGGTATCGACGAAAAGGAGAAAAAAATTGTGAAGGTCTGGGACAACGGCCCCGGAATCTCCCCCGAACATCTCGATGAGATTTTTGTACCCTTCTTTACCACCAAAAACACAGGTACGGGCATTGGCCTCAGCCTTTCCAAACAAATCATGCGCTTGCACGGGGGCAGTATTCAAGTCGCCTCGAAGGAGAATACGGTATTTACATTGACATTTGAATGAAGAATGGATTTCGCAAGAAGTCTTTCTAGGGTGGTCGCATTGGCGACCTTATCACTCTATCAGTGGTCCAGCTCCCTAAATGGATCCCAAAAATATTCTTCAAAATCCACTATCTGGTTATCGACCACTTTGATACCCTCGTTTTCCAAGAGTTGTTGCATCAGGTTTGTACCATCGAAGTGGTGTTTTCCGGTCAACAAACCCATTTTGTTGACTACCCGATGGGCGGGCACTTCCGGCATATTTCCGGCACCGTTCATCGCCCATCCGACCATTCTCGCACTTCGGGCGGCCCCGAGGTATTTGGCAATGGCACCGTAGGAAGTAACCCTACCCTCCGGAATCTGGCGGGCCACTTCGTACACCTTTTGAAAGAAGTTTTTGTTTTCTGGGTTCATGGGAGAGGTTCAATAAAATATCCTAAATAACGTAATCACCAGCAAAACCACCATCAAGCCACTTAAAATATAATTGGAATTTTTCGAAAAACGGTTGGTCTTGTTTTCCAACTTGTTGAAATAAACGGTGTACATGTACAATACCGAAAATGTGCCCAGTCCGGCGGCAAAAATGAAAATCAAAATATCCCAGACCTTGAACTGAATCCATCCAGAGGCGTTCCACATGATGTTGAGGCCACTGTAATAGGGTATGGTGAGTAGATTGACCGCCGCCAGACCCAGCCCTCTAAAAAAGCTATTTTTTTTGCTGACCTTGACCAATTCCGGGTTCGGCAACTTGTTTCGTTGGGCGGCCCAAAAAAAATAGACGGCAAAAAAAGCAAAAACCACTACCGCGATTTCCAACAGTGCGGCTATGATTTCGGGATTGTTATCAAAAAATTTGGAGATATAGACCGCAATGGTAGCCTGCAGCATGATCATAGTCGATACCCCGATACTGAAGATTATTCCGTTCGTCTTGCCTTTCTCGACACTTACCTTGGCCGCGTTCATATTCAACAGTCCCGGTGGCACTGTGGCCATAAAGGCTGCCGAAAAAGTGGCGAAGAAAAGTATGAAGAGGTGCTGCATCTATAAATAAGATATAATCCTGTTATGAGGAAACAAATTCCAAATTCCAATACAGATTTAGGTACAAGAGGAGGGCCTTAACACCAAGAATCTCGAAACTATATTCGTATTTTGGCCATGTTTTCAGTCACGAGACCTTGAACTGTATGTAAGTAATCGGTTTCCCCTTCTCAAGATACTGCTTTTCGTAGAAAGTTTGTATGTTCAGAACTTCCTTTGGGCTGCCTTCGTTTTTGTACACATCGTGGTTGGCGTACTTAATTTCAAGTCCTAAGCCTTGCAAAAGCCCCAAGGTGTAACCGTGCATGAATTCGCTGTCGGTTTTCAAGTGTAACAGTCCACCGGGACTTAGTATCCTCTTGTACTTTGACAAAAAATCTTGGTTCGTCATCCGGTGCTTAGTCCGCTTGTACTTGATTTGCGGATCGGGGAAAGTAATCCATATTTCCGACACTTCATTCTCCGCGAAAAGGTTGTCAATGAGTTCGATCTGGGTACGTAAAAAAGCTACGTTTTCCAGATTTTCTTCCAAGGCGGTCTTGGCTCCGCGCCATAAGCGGGCGCCCTTGATATCTATGCCGATGAAGTTTTTTCCTGGCGATTGCCTGGCCAGCCCTAGGGTGTATTCCCCTTTGCCACAGCCAAGTTCGAGCACTAAGGGGTGGTCATTACCGAAATGGCCGCTCCAATTTCCTTTTAGCGAAAATCCCTCCTTTATCACTTCCCGATCGGGTTGAATGACGTTATCGAACTCCTCGTTTTCCTTAAAGCGCTTGAGCTTGTTCTTACTTCCCATAACAAATACCTTGATGCGGCAAAGCTAAGGAAATCTTAGAGGAAGAAATAGCTATCGCTTTGCCTTGGTTTCGGTATTACTCTTTTCCAAGGTAAACGAAAACTCGGATCCGACTTCGATCTCGCTCTCCACGTAGATCTTTTCCTCATGGGCCTCGATAATATGTTTTACGATGGCCAGTCCGAGTCCCGACCCCCCCTCGTTGCGACTGCCACTTTTATCGACCCTGTAAAAGCGTTCGAAAAGCCGGTGTATGTGGCGCTGGGGGATGCCCTCGCCATTATCGGTAACCCTGACGATGACCTTATTCTTGATCAAGTTTTCGACACTCACCTCGGTGGTTCCGTCACGGCGGCCATATTTGATGGAATTGACCAAAAGATTGGTGACCACCTGCTGAATTTTGTCCTTATCGGCATGAACATAGATCGGCTCGTCATATTCCATATCGAAAGTGAGTACGATGTTCTTTTTTTCTACCTTCATCTCAAGCATATCGAATACGCCCTGGATCAGTTCCACAATATCGAAATCTTCTTTTTCGAGGTTCAGGTCGCCGACTTCCAATTTGGTGATCAGATCGAGGTCCCTGACGATATAGATCAGCCGTTCGACCCCTTTATTTGCCCGCTGCAGGTATTTCTTGCGGACTTTCTTATCGTTCAACGCACCGTCGAGCAAGGTCTCTATATAGCCTTGAACGGTAAAAAGCGGGGTCTTGAGCTCGTGGGATACATTTCCCAAAAAATCCTTCCGGTATTCTTCGCGTACCTTTAGCGTATCAATTTCAATCTTTTTGTCCTTGGCGAATTTTTCGATTTCTTCGGTCAGCGTACGCATATCTGTGGTAATCGGGCCAGAAGTAAGCGACGACGATTCCAAAAGAGTTACATCGTCATAAATCTGTTGTATCCTTCTATAAATAAAACGGTCAATACGTATCTGAAGGATGAGAAAGGATAGGGCAAAAAGCAATACGATTGACAGCAATAGCATTTTGATATCTAATCCATTAAAAAAGAACATCAGTGCCAATAGGATGACGCCGAATAGGATGGTAATCATCAAGGATGAGCGTAGGGCAAACCGATAGGAGCGTTTTAGTTTAATGGCCATTACAACACAAACTTATATCCCACTCCCTTGACGGTCTTGAAATGCTCTTCTCCGATCTTTTCGCGAAGTTTACGAATATGAACGTCTATCGTACGCCCACCTACGACCACCTCGCTGCCCCATACGCGGTCGAGGATCGTCTCGCGCTTGAACACCTTGTTGGGCTTGGAGGTCAAAAGGGCCAATAGCTCGAACTCCTTTCGCGGCAAAATAAGTTCTTCGCCCTTGTTAACGATTTTGTACTCTTCGCGGTTGATCACGATATCGCCCACTTTAAAAATATCTTCCTGGGCGTTGCCGCCTTCCTTCAATCTTCTGAGCAGTGCTTTTACCTTGCTTACCAAGACCTTGGGCCGTATGGGTTTGGTAATATAGTCGTCGGCACCGGCATCGAAACCAGCCACTTGGGAGTAGTCTTCGCCGCGTGCCGTCAGAAATGTGATAATGGTATTCTCGAGTTCCGAAATCGAACGGATTTTTTCACAGGCCTCGATCCCGTCCATTTCCGGCATCATTACATCGAGAATGATCAGGTGCGGTTCCTTCTTTTTGGCCATGGCCACCCCTTCAATTCCGTTTTTCGCAGTAAAGACCTGATACCCTTCAGAGGTGAGGTTATAGCCTACAATCTCTAAAATATCAGGCTCATCGTCAACTAAAAGTATCTTGATGTCTTTCTTTTTCATGGAATGTTGCTGTTGGTTAATCGACCGAAGATAAAGATAATACCGATAAGCCGTAACCGCTTAACGTTGATTTAATGTAGTAACGTTTAGGTAACAGTATTGCAATATCTATTTAACATGCGGGTAACTTGACTTTTACAACGGCTCGCTTTATTTGCAGTGTTTAACAATCGAGCTGTATCCAAACCTTAAATTATGAATTTAAAACTAGAGAAATGAAAAAAATTGTATTTGCTATGATGATTTTAGTGGCGGTCGTATTTTCTTCCTGTAAGAACGACGACCCGCCCGTAATTGAACCTTTGGCCACCTGTGCCGACGGGGTGATGAACCAAGGCGAGACAGGCATTGATTGCGGTGGACCGAACTGCCAAGCCTGTAATTCGGCTACAGCGACGTGCAACGATGGCATCAAAAACGGCGATGAAACCGATGTCGATTTTGGCGGATCCTGTGCCGAAATTATTACGGTGTCCGGTGAAATAGCCGCCGACACCACTTGGGAGGCCAAGAATATTTATCTGTTGGCGGGCAAGGTGGTCGTCGGCAAGGGAGTGACCCTTACCATTGAACCGGGTACCATTATAAAGGGGAAACCAGGTTCAGGATCTTTGGCATCCGCCCTTATCGTACAGAGAGATTCGAAGATCATGGCCGAGGGCACTGCCGAAAAACCAATCATTTTTACGGCCGAATCGGATAATATCGCAGTCGGCCAGACCGCTGGTACAAACCTGGACCAAAATACAAGGGGACTCTGGGGCGGTGTTCTCGTCTTAGGAAGGGCTTCTGCGTCACTCAAAGGAGACGTTACCGAAATACAGATCGAGGGTATCCCCGCTACGGATACCTTCGGACTCTATGGCCCTGGGGATGCAATGAACGATGATGATGATTCGGGTGTCTTACAATACGTTTCCATTCGCCATGGCGGAGCGCTAATCGGCGAAGGTAATGAAATCAACGGACTTACCTTGGGTGCCGTAGGTTCGGGAACAACGATCGACAATATCGAAGTAGTCGCGAACGTCGATGATGGTATAGAATTTTTTGGAGGAACGGTCATCGCCACCAACCTTTTTATCTGGGCCCAGGCCGACGACGGGCTTGATATCGACCAGGCGTATTCGGGAACAATTGACAACGGGGTCATTGTTGAGGGTGACGATTCCGACAATGGTCTTGAAATCGATGGTCCGGAAGGTTCCCTCAATGGATCCTTTACGGTGAAGAACATCACCATTTTCGGCAATGCGGTCACTGCTGGCGGAAAATACGCCGATTATAGAAGCAACGCTATGGGAACTACCGAAAATGTTTATGCCCTCGGTTTTCCTGCCGATAAAAAAGTGCAGTTGAGCAGCAATCAAGTTGCACAAAACCTTATGGACGGAATATTGGTATTTAAAGATTGGCAGGTCGTGGGCTTTGACGGTTCTATTTTTGCGGAAGTCCCTGCAGATGGCGAAAATCCCATTATAGCCAATCCCGATTTACTTACAAGGGCCAATACATGGACTACTATGGTTCCGGAAGGCAACCAGACCGTAGGCGCGGATCTGTCCGTCTTTGCCTGGACCTATTCCAACACAAAAGCCGGACTGGGGCTCTGATCAAGCTAGAACATCAAAATTGAGATACATTCGACCAAATTTGCTCGCCAGAATTTCTGGGCGGGCATTTGGTTTATTAAGACCGTAGAGCATTAATTTATGAAATTTAATTTAAGATTATCAGTTTTTATTTTTGCAGTTGTCCAATTGGCTTTTTCACAACAAGGTGAGCTCACCGGTAAATTAATAGATGCCGATTTTCAAGATCCCGTGGCCTTTGCCAATGTATTGGTCAAGGGTACCACTACCGGTACCACCTCTGATTTCGATGGAAATTACACCCTTTCCCTCGATGCTGGCACCTATACCATAGTTTATTCCTATTTGGGCTTCAAAACCGTGGAAATAACCGATGTGGAGATTAAGGCGGGGGAGGTCACCACCGTAAGCCTTACAATGGAAACCTTGGCAGAAAACCTAGATGAAGTGGTTGTCGCGGTAAGCGTTAAAAAAAATACGGAAACCGCCGTATTGGGAATCCAGAAGAAAGCCGTGAACCTTTTAGACGGGCTATCCGCGGAGGCCTTTAAAAAATCGGGTGCCAACAATGCGGCCAGTGCCGTAAAAACCATTCCCGGTGTGTCGGTACAAGGCGGCAAATACGTATATGTAAGGGGGCTGGGTGACCGGTACACCAAATCCATACTCAACGGCATCGATATCCCCGGATTGGATCCGGACCGGAATACCATTCAATTGGATATCTTTCCTACCAACATCATCGATAATGTACTGGTGTTGAAAACGGCTTCGGCAGACCTGCCGGCGGATTTTACGGGCGGAATCGTAAATATCATTACAAAAGACTATCCCACTCAGAAAGAATATAGCCTTTCAATAAGCGGTGCCTATAATCCCGACATGCATTTTAAAAATAACTATCTCAGTTATAAAGGAAGCGGCACCGACTTCTTGGGATTTGATAATGGTACGCGCGACGTGCCGATAAATAAAAATCAGGACATACCCAATACCTTTGATTACGACCCCAGGCTTACCACTATTACCAAACTGTTCAGCCCGGAGCTCTCCGCCATGCGCGACAAAAGCTTTATGGACTATAGCTTTGGCTTTACCGTAGGCAACCAGTATAACGTCGGCGAGGGCGAGAACAGATTGGGCTTTTTGGGATCGCTTTCCTATAAAAACACTACCGATCTTTATCAAAATGCTGAAAATAATTTTTACAGGCGTGATTCCAATAAATCCGCCTATGATCTGCTGGTGGATAGAACACAGAAAGGCGATATCGGTAGCAGCACTGTGCTATTGAGTGGACTTTTAGGCACCTCTTTTAAAACGGCAAGATCAAAATATAAACTGAACCTCTTGCATTTACAGAATGGGGAGTCCACTGCGGGGCTTTTCGATCAGACCTTGAATTTTTCCGATTTTATCGAATATAAGAAAGACAACCTCGAATATACCCAAAGATCGATTACCAATGGCCTATTGAACGGTACGCACTCCAATGGGGATGCCTCCTGGATCACAGAATGGTCGTTATCGCCCACGCTTTCAAAAATACAGGATAAAGATATCCGGACCACGGCTTTCAGAATAGACAACGGGGTCTATTCCATCCAGCAGAACAACCAGCCAAAACGGATTTGGCGAGACTTGGAGGAAGTGGATGCCGTGGGCAAATTGGACTTTACCAGAAAATACCAACTGGCAAAAAAAGATGCCAAATTAATGTTTGGCGCCTATGGTTCCTATAAAAATCGTGATTTCAGTATTTTTAACTTTGAGATACAAAGCAACAACAATACAACAACCTATAATGGCATTGCCGACAACATCCTAAAGGAAGATAACCTATGGACGGTCGCCAACAATTCGGGTTCATTTATCGATCCCAATGTTTCGATAGCGGAACCTGCAAATACCTATAAAGCGACCCAACAAAACTTGGCGGCCTATGCAAGCAACGAGTTCAAGATAGGAAACAAGTTAAGGACGGTATTGGGCCTGCGCATGGTAAAGTTTATCTCCAAATATACTGGGGAGGACAACAAGGACATCAGCGACCCACAAAAAGTAATCTATAACGATCAGACCATTCTCGATAAATTCGACTTTTTTCCGACCGCGAACCTGATCTTTGAAATGACCGATAAAATAAATATACGGGGGTCATATTCAAGAACTACGGCGCGGCCCTCTTTTAAAGAGGCTTCCATCGCCAAGATTTTCGACCCCCTGTCTAGCTTTACTTTTATAGGGAATATTGATCTTAAACCTACCTACATCGATAACTTCGATTTTAGGATGGAATGGTTCGGCGAAGGTGCCGAGATGATAGCCCTAAGCAGTTTTTATAAAAAATTCCAGAATCCCATCGAGCTTACCTACTTTGAAGCCTCTTCGGATAACTTTACTCCCCGAAACCTTGGTAATGCAACGGTGGTGGGATTGGAATTCGAAGTACGCAAAAATTTAGGTTTTGTTTCGGCCGCCTTAAACAATTTAAGCATCAACGCAAACACCTCAATTATAAAATCGTCACAGGTTTACAGTGACAGTGAGCGTAACCTAAGGGAACTAGGCCTACGCGAGGGGGAAACCTTGGGCAATGACAGGGAACTTCAGGGGCAATCACCCTATCTTATAAATGCAGGCGTAAGCTATGAAGGCATTGAAAATGGGCTCCAGATGGGACTGTTCTATAACGTTCAAGGCAAAACTCTACAGGTGGTGGGCAACGGTTTTGTACCCGATGTTTACACCATGCCCTATAACAACCTTAATTTTAATTTGACAAAGTCTTTCGGGGAAAACCGGAATCAAAGTATCAATTTCAAGATCAGCAATATTCTGCACGATGATGTAGAAAGTCAGTACGAATCGTTTAGGGCCATGAACCGGATTTTTTCGATACGGAGTCCGGGAAGGGAGTTTTCATTAGGATACAGCATCAAGTTTTAGTGGTAAAATGTCTTCTTATTACCCAATTACCTATGGCAAGGTTTAGCCATTCGTACTTAAACTTAATCTACACTTAACCTTAACTTTAAGTTTGATTGGTTTATTTGCAGTGAAAATGAATCGACCTAGATGAAAAATTTTTTGTGGATTACCTTCTTAACCATTACAGCCTGTGTGAATGCCCAGAATGGAGGCAAGATTTCGGGAAAGATTACGGATAGTGGACTTGGTGACGAGCCGTTGTTGATGGCCAATGTCGCTATAAAGAACACCGATATTGCCACACGAACTAATTTAAATGGCAATTTTGAGATTTTGGGCATCGATCCCGGCACGTATGTACTTACGCTTAGTTTTACGGGATACGACACCGTTGAGATTCCTGTAAACGTATTGGCCGATACTACGACCGAAATCGAGCAGGGCCTTTCGCCAAAGAGCATACAATGGGATGCGGGCCTGTTGGACGAAGTCGGTTACGTAATCCAAGGCGGTCTAACGGCAGAGGCGGAAAAGTAATATTCAGTAAGTGGATGGAAGGATAAGTGGATGGAAGGAGTTTTATCTGCTTAACTAAAAAAAATCGTCTAAGAAGGTTTTTTAATATTTGGAAGCGGTCAGTCGTTCGTGACTATGCCCGAACTGTTTTCGGTATTAGTCACACTGGCAATAACATTGTTGTCGAACTCTACCTCCCGCAAAGTTTTATCCTGGTCCCAAAACAGCCATTTACCTGTTCTAAGGCCTTCTTCATAAAATCCCATGGATGTTTTTTGGCCCGCTTCGTTGAAACTGGCCCACTTTCCCTGCAATTTGCCATCTAAATTGAAGGTCCCTTTTTGGCTTATCTGCCCACTATCATAGTAATAGGTCGCCTCTATCAGATTGGTTGACTTATTATACTTTAATTCCTTTTTCTTTTGGGAATACCCAAAGGCAGTAGTCAAAAACAAGGCGAGAAGAACGATTATAGACTTCATGTAGGTCAGCATTATTATGATGTTAAAGGTAAACAAATTTACATAAAAAACATATTTACTTTACATTAAATTTACATTAGGCATGTTATAAACCGCATTTAGCCCGGCCCTTAACCTTTAAAAACTTGAAATGCTAGGTTGCCGGATACTGAAATAGGCCATTGCACACGCCTTTCGACCCAATTTTTCTACCATTTGGACCCATACCCCAACGAACTCTGATCAAAATTATTATATTTGCGGTACGTTTTTTGTGTAAATAGCATATGAAGCACTTTTACCTCGTCATCGCTTTTCTTTGTATTTCCGTTAGCTATGGGCAGGCCACCCCGGCCAATGGAGATATCGACGGGTTTAAAGTTTATCCCAATCCCGTTTCCGACGGCAAGGTGTACATCAGCACCACGGAAAACGCTCCCAAACGGATTTTAATCTATGACGTTTTGGGCACCCAAGTGCTCGAAACCACGATTTCAGGTACCGAACTACTGCTCAACGAACTTGATGCCGGGGTGTATGTACTTCGCGTGTACCAGAACAATAAAGTAGCAACCCGGAAATTGATTGTAAAATAGGTTTACGTCGGATCAAGCGTTCGATGAACGATCAGAAAATAGGTCGAACTCCATTAGCCTTTCCTTTCACCTACAATTTATCGCATTTCACAACATTTTCCAGCCCGTAAGTAAAACCTTTCAGTATTTTTACATAACGAACTATTTGTCAAGTCCATTGATTCCCAAATCGATACCTATGCGAACCCTTTACCTCTGCCTGTTCTTGCTTTTTACCCTAGCGCTTTCCGCCCAAGAGTTCCTTGATTTTAAATCTAGGGCCAGCAACGAAATTTCGGAGGTAAAACTCTATCCGAATCCTGCATTCGGCGGTATGGTCCATATTATTACCCAAGCGAACGCCGATAAAAGAATTAGTGTTTACGACGTGTTCGGCGAAGTGGTACTGACCGATGAAATATCAGGGAAAACCCTGGATATTTCCCGATTGGTATCCGGTGTTTACGTATTGCAGGTCAACGAAGGCCAAAATACAATGACCCGAAAACTGGTGGTAAGATAGTCAAGGGTCGGCAGGTAAAAAGTCCATATCATAAAAGGGACCTATATCCCGATTTCAAAAAAAAAAAAAGCACCCTCGAAAAGGTGCTTTGTACTTTACTGAAAGGCCAGTTCATCACATTATTTCAACCACTTCAAGGTCGAATATCAAATCTTTTCCGGCCAAGGGGTGATTGCCGTCAACTACGATGCTATCCTCTTTAACGTCTTTGACCACTAAGTTGATATCCTGACCGTTTTGTGTCTTGGACACCAGACCCATACCCACCTCGGGTTTAATATCTTCCGGCAACTGATTTTTGGGTACCTCCTGTACGAGATCGTCCCTTATCTCTCCGTAGGCCTCTTCCTTCGGTATGTTGATTGTTTTCTTTTCCTTGACCTTCATGTCAACAATACCTTTTTCGAAGCCGGGGATCAATTGGCCCTGCCCCATCGTAAATTTGAGAGGTTCGCCACGCTCTACCGAGCTGTCGAATACCTGCCCGTCTTTCAACTTTCCGGTGTAATGTACTTTTACGGTGTCGTCTTTCTTAACTTGACTCATACTTTGATTTTTGTCGAAGCCGCTCGGACTTCATGTTCTATTCAGACGTGTTGATTTTCAACGCCATTTAGGCAAGGTAAAGGGAAAGAAGTGCACAGACAAATGTAAACGGCATTTGCGCTCCCCTTTAATACGGATTTACGATAAACGAACCAATCTGTTAAAAAAATTAACACAGCCGTGCGGGACGGCTTGGTTGATCAGGCAAAGGATATGGTTACTTTTGCACTGTTTTTCAGAAGGATTTATGGATACCGATACCATTTTTGACATCACTACACCGACCGAATTCGAAAAAATGGCTTTGGCAATTTTCAGGATGCAGTATGCGGAAAATCCCGTTTATCGCGAATTCTGTAGCTACTTACGGATAAGACCGGACGAGGTTCATCAAGTGAAGGACATTCCCTTTTTGCCCATTTCATTTTTTAAATCAAAGGATATCATATCCGTAGGGAAAACGCCCCAGACCGTCTTCACGAGCAGCGGTACCACCGGAAATCTTGCTAGCCACCACCCAGTGAGCGATATTCATATATACGAAAAGAGCTTTCGAACAGCCTTTGCCCATTTTTACGGGAACATAGCGGAGTACTGTGTGCTGGCACTTCTTCCCTCCTATCTTGAGCGGAAGGGTTCATCGCTCATCTATATGGTCGATGACCTGATCAAAAAAAGCCATCATCCGAAAAGCGGGTTTTATCTGAACGACCTCAAGGGATTAACGGACCAACTGGTGCAACTGGAAGCCAGGGGAACAAAGACGCTTTTGATAGGCGTATCTTTCGCACTTTTGGATATGGCAGAAAAGCATCCCATCAAATTGGCGCACACGACGATTATGGAAACCGGTGGAATGAAAGGCCGAAGAAAAGAACTAATACGGGAGGAGCTGCACCAAATTCTAAAATCCGGATTCGGCGTTTCCGAAATCCATTCCGAATATGGCATGACTGAACTGTTATCCCAGGCCTACTCCAAAGGCAGCGGACGCTTCGAAACCCCGCCGTGGATGAAAATCCTGATTCGAGACACCGAAGACCCGCTGACGTACCAACCCATTGGAAAGACGGGCGGAATCAACATCATCGACCTGGCCAACATCAACTCCTGCGCTTTTATCGCCACCCAGGATTTGGGCAAAATCCTTCCGGACCGAAGTTTTGAGATTCTGGGCCGTTTCGACCATTCTGATGTTCGGGGGTGTAATTTGATGGTGCTATAGGACATCCCTATACCCCTTGAAACAAAATCTCCAGGCAAAAATCTTCGTATCTTTGAAATTCCCAAAAATCCAGCGTAGAATGAAAGCCATCAACCTAAAGGATAAGCATTCCGCTTTTAGCAAGCTATGGCATCCGCACCAGATTGCCATTGTTGACGACATGCAAGTGCTTTTGGCCAAGGTTCAGGGAGAATTTGTTTGGCATACCCACGAGAACGAAGATGAACTTTTTCAGGTCTTGAAGGGCACGTTGTATATGCAGTTCCGCGACCGTACGGAAACGGTGAACGAGGGCGAGATTATCGTCGTGCCCAAAGGTGTCGAGCATTGTCCATCGACCAAAAACGGGGAAGAAGTACAGCTACTGTTGTTCGAAAAATTGAGGACGGCCCATACCGGAGATGTGGAACATGAATTGACCCAAAGCCATTATCCCAAATTATAATTCCATGAAAGTACTCCACGTAGACAAAAACCACCCCATGCTCCTCGAGCAATTCGCCGCCCTCGGCTTTCAGAACGATGAGGACTACACTTCGTCAAAAGAGGAAATCGAAAAAAAGATAAGCGATTACGACGGCCTGATTATCCGGAGCCGATTCAGCGTCGATAGCGAACTTCTAGACAAGGCCGAGAACCTCAAGTTTATAGGACGTTTGGGAGCGGGCCTCGAAAATATCGATATCCGGCATGCCGAAGCGAACGGTATTTTTTTGGCCGCCGCACCCGAGGGAAACCGTAACGCGGTCGGCGAGCATACGTTGGGCATGCTTCTATCCCTTTTCAACAACCTCAACAAGGCCGACCGGGAGGTCCGTTCGGGAAAATGGGACCGAGAGGGTAACCGTGGCGTTGAACTGGAAGGTAAGACCGTAGGCATCATCGGCTATGGAAATATGGGCAAGGCCTTCGCCAAAAAGCTAACAGGTTTCGATGTCAATGAGGTTATCTGCTACGACATTCAAGGTGGCGTCGGCGATGAAAATGCACGCCAAGTGGGTATTTTGGAACTGCACAACCGAACCGATGTTCTAAGTCTTCATGTGCCGCAAACGGAGAGCACCATCGGTATGATCGACTCCGAATTCATCAACAAGTTCCACCGTTCGATTTGGCTTTTGAACACTGCCCGCGGCAAGTGTGTCATTACCGAAGATCTGGTAGCGGCCCTAAAATCCGGGAAGATATTGGGAGCGGGATTGGACGTGCTGGAATATGAAAAATCCTCGTTCGAGAATATGTTCAAAGGCTCTACCACTTCGACCACCTCCACAGCTCCGCTTCTAAGTGAAGTTGAAGGGCCCGGCAAAGTCGAGGTGCTACCGGAAGCCTTCCAATATTTGATCCGCGCAGAAAACGTCATCCTCTCTCCCCACGTGGCGGGTTGGACCGTCGAAAGTCTTGAAAAACTGGCACAGACCATTGTGGATAAAATCAAGGCGGAATTTTGCTAACTTAGTGGCTATTCCAAAAGGTACTTGCGCTACTTGAAGTACCGAAAATTTTGGGGATTTTTATTTGTTTTTACCTGGGCAAAATTCTCGTATATAGCCTTAGCTACAGTCATAAATTTAACGCCGACAATGGAAAAAAGAAAGGGACGGGAATTAGGGTTTTCAAATGGCAGGAGTATATCATCAGAAACAAGAAACTATGCAAATAGGAACATTTTCCGTAAGCTTGAGTGTCAACGACATTAAGGCTTCAAAACAATTTTATGAAACCTTGGGCTTTACAGTATTCGATGGCGACCTGGATCAGAATTGGCTGATTATGAAGAACGGAAATGCCACCATCGGCCTGTTCCAGGGCATGTTCGAAAAGAATATTCTTACCTTCAATCCCGGTTGGGATGCCGACGCAAATCCGATCGAGCCGTTTACCGATGTGAGGGAATTGCAAAAAAGGCTCAGGGAAAAGAAAATCGAGCTAACCTCAGAAGCCGATGAAAGCACGACAGGACCCGCCAGTATCGCTTTTGTCGATCCCGACGGCAACCCCATTCTTATCGACCAACATGTTTAGCCATGAAGTACAAAGCAAATTCTCCAGAGGAGTACATCGAACAACTAACCGAAGACCGGCAAAGAATCGTTTCCGAACTTCGAAAGACTATCCTTCAGAATATTCCCGAAGGCTTCGAGGAGCAGATCAGCTATGATATGTTGGGCTATGTAGTGCCGCATTCAAAATATCCGGATGGATACCACTGCAATCCGAAATTGCCCCTTCCCTTTATGAACCTGGCCTCACAAAAGAACTTTGTGGCCGTCTATCATTCCGGCCTCTATGCGGACGAGGAGCTCTACGACTGGTTCGCGAAAGAGTATCCAAAGCATAGTAGACGAAAATTGGATATGGGAAAAAGCTGTATCCGCTTTAAGTATTCGAATGATATCCCCTACGAACTGATCGGTGAATTGGCGACCAAGATGAGCGTTGATGATTGGATATCGTTGTATGAAAAGAACCTTAAGCGAAAAGCCTGAGACACCCAGAATCAAGTGTTAGCTCAATAACGGAATATTCACTACATTAGCTACGACAATAACCACCAAAACAAATCAACATGGCAGACGATAACAAAAAATTCGGCGAGGGCACGGAAGGGTCTTTCGATAAGGAAAACGAAAGAACGGACGATTTTGGCGAAAAGTCCGGGCAGGGTTTCGGGGAGAAAAAAGGATCGACCAAGGGATTTGCGGACGAGACCAAGAAGGCCGCCAACGAATTCGGGGAAAGCGCCAAAAAAACGGCGAACGAATTTAGCGAGGGAGCCAAAGAGGCTTTTGCCAAAGGGGGAACGGAGAACAAAAAAATATTGGCAGGCATTTTAGCCATTATACTCGGATCCTTAGGTATACACAAATTTATCTTAGGTTATCAAAAAGAAGGTATCGTATTGTTGATCGCCACTGTAATCGGTTATGCCACTATGTGTGTCGGTATCGGTGCTTTTATAGTTATGGCCACTGGGCTGGTCGGTCTTATAGAGGGCATCATCTACCTGACCAAAACCGACGAGGAATTCTACAATACCTACCAGGTAGGGAACAAGCCTTGGTTCTAAGGTAATGGATGCTAGGTGCAATAGGTATTTGGAAGCCTAGCCGCAAAGCTACCTCCTACGATTCCCCACCATGTTGGTTTGCTTCCATAAATTTCCGCTCCAGCTCCGCCTGAAATTCTTCCATAACGGGCTTCACCGTGCTTTCGGGCAAATCGGATATTTTGATGTACATGAGTCCGTCCACGGCATTGTTGAATAGGGGGTCGACGTTAAAGGCTACCACTTTCGCATTTTGTTTGATGTATTTTTTAATCAAGACCGGTAAACGTAAGCTGCCCGGTTCAACCTCGTCGATCATACGGTCGAACTTGTTAAGGTCGGCCTGGGTCTCGTCGAAAACAAATTCTTTGTCAGCATCTTCCAGTTTCACCTTGAACTCTTTTTTAGGACGGACGTATTGGGCGACATAAGGGTCCCAATAATGGCTTTTCATAAACTCGATCATCAGAGATTTCGAGAAATTCGAGAACTGGTTGCTGATACTTACCCCCCCGATTAAATATTTATGCTCCGGATGCCGTAAGGTAGTGTGCACGATGCCTTTCCACAACAAAAAGAGCGGCATGGGTTTCTGCTGGTATTCCTTCATGATGTATGCGCGGCCCATTTCGATGGACTGCCGCATCATGGGGAAAAGTTCGGGCTCAAATCGAAAGAGGTCTTGCAAATAAAAACCGTCGATCCCGAATTTGGCAAAAATCTCGGAACCGAAGCCCATGCGATAGGCACCGGCAATGACCTTTGCTTCGTTGTCCCACAGGAACATGTGGTGATAATAGGCATCGAACTTGTCGATATCGATGGAGTTGTTAGTGCCCTCGCCTATTTCCCTAAACGTAACCTCACGCTGGCGACCGATCTCCTGTAGTATAAAGGGCATTTCGTCGGCAGGGGCCATAAAGACCTCATAGTTCTTGCTCTGCAGCATGCGCCGGTCTTTTTCAATCAATTTTTCGACCTCGCCCTCGATAAGTTCCGTGCGTACGGCCTTGGCAATCTTTCGGGGTTGTTTCGGAAGTTTTAGGGTGCCGGGCAGCTGATCGATCAACCGGCCCTTTTCATAAGCATGGGACAAGATGTAGGTTTTTCGCCGCAGCAATTCAGTATATTCCTCCAAGGTCTCTTGCTCGCCCTGCGTTTCGACCGATATAGGCTGCCCGATACGTACCTTAATGGGCCGGAATCGCTGGGAATACACCTCCGAGGGTAGTTTTGCCGTTCTAAAAGTATCGCTTATACGGGCCAGCCGGTAGAAAAATTTGCTGTTCCTGGCATGAAAATAAATGGGAACCACCGGTACTTTGGCCTTGCGTATTAGCTTTATCGCGGGCTCTTCCCAGCCTTTATCCACCACAAGCTGGCCCTCCTTACGGGTCGATACCTCGCCCGCCGGGAAAATACCCAACGGATGTCCGTTCCCTATATGCAACATAGCCTTTTTAAACCCGAGCAAACTGCTCTTGGCTTCTTTACGGTTTTCGAACGGATTTACGGGAAATATGTATTGGGCCAAAGGTTCAAAACGTTGCAGCAGAAAATTGGCCATTATCTTGTAATCGGGGCGGTGTTGCAGCATTAATTTCAACAGTATGATACCGTCCATCCCGCCCAGCGGATGATTGCTGATAGTGATGTAAGGCCCTTCTTTGGGCAGGCGCTTCAAATCGCCGGATGGAATCTCGTATTGGATATCGTACTGTTCCAGAACGGCATCGAGAAAATCCTCGCCTTCAAGATGCCTGGCTGTATCGTACCAGCGGTTCATTTTGGAGATTTTAGATACCCTCAAGAACGACCAGGCCAAAAAGGTACCCAAGACTCCGTATTTGTCGAGTTGGGCAGCCTTGGCCACTTCCTTTGCGGTCACTAGACCCATAGTTTTCTTTCGATTAGGTACAGGCGAAGATAGCAAAATGACCAGAGGCGGACCTCATTTTAACATTTACGGGCCAGAGACCATTTTATTTTACGACCAGTTGCAAGGTTTCCTTTCCGCGCTGTTCCAATAAGATCTCATGTCCGTTTTGAAGAGATTCAATGGCCTTTTCGTCAAAATGGCGGATGGTGTACAATGACACGCCCTCGTGGTAAACCACATTGAAACGGCTTTTTAAAAGTTGTAACAGCTCTTGCAACCGACCGAACCGGTTATCGACGCAGACCGAAAAGCTGATGGCGGAATTCTGTATCAGGTCGACCTTCATCTTATGTTCATAGAAAAGTTTGAAAAGGGCACTGATACTGTCTTCGACAATAAAGGAGAAATCCAAGGAGGATAAGTTCATGAGCACCTGGTTCTTCTTAACGATAAAACACGGCACTTCGGGTTCTATACCTACGCCTTTCCCTACGGTAGTTCCCGGATCTTCCGGATGAAGGAAGGATTTTACGTGCAGGGGGATTTCTTTTTGCTGCAAGGGCTGAAGGGTCTTCGGATGTATCACCGATGCCCCGTAGAACGCCAATTCAATGGCTTCCCGATAAGAAATCTTATTCAAGAGCCGGGTTTCTTGAAAATACCGGGGATCCGCATTGAGCACGCCCGGTACGTCTTTCCAAATGGTTACGGAAGATGCGTTCAGGCAATAGGCCAGGATGGCGGCCGTGTAATCGGAACCTTCCCGCCCCAACGTAGTAGTAAAATTATTATCATCGCTTCCCAAAAAACCCTGGGTAATGTTTAGCTTTCGTGTATCGATGCCTTGTGACACTTTTTCTTGGGTTTTTTCCCAATTCACCGAAACATCACGATAACTGTCATCGGTCTTAATAAAATCACGAACATCCAACCAATTGTTGGCAATACCAATTTCGTTCAGATAGGCACTGAGAATAGTTGTGGATACCAACTCGCCGTAACCGACAGCCTGATCGTAAACAAAATTGTATTTAGGGGATTTGTTCCATGCCAAAAACCCCTGCACCTGATCAAAAAGCTCTTTGACCTTCCCAAAGATGGGATGGCTTCGATTCTCGAAAAGATCGGATAAGATGGTCTGATGGTAATCAATCGTATCCTGAAATGCCTCGGGTAGCCTCGCTTTATCCTCAAAATAAGTATTCACCACTGCCTCCATCGCATTGGTGGTCTTGCCCATGGCCGAAACGACCAGTAAAGTGTTTTCATGGCCGGTTTCTTGTAAGACCTTGACCACATTCTTTACGCCTTCGGCATCTTTTACCGATGCGCCTCCGAATTTAAATATCCGCATAAAATTGTCTTTGTAGTTGTAATTGCGCGCCTACCTTGCCGACAGGCCGCGGCAGGGGATGCAATCTGTTGAACATTCTGAAATCATAAACAGATTGCTTCGCTCTTTTCAGCGTATCGGTATGTTAAACAGATTCCTTCGCTGCGCTCGCAATTATCCTGCTATTATTATTGTTTTTCTTTTGTCAAAAATTCCCGCATTCCCTCTTCATCCAACTGCACCACGTCCCAATCGCGCATCACCTTGGCGCCTTTGCTTTCGTAAAACCTGATGGCGGGTTCGTTCCAGTCCAATACTTCCCAACAGATGCGTTTGACACCCGTGCGATTTCCGTAACGCACAACTTCTGCCAGCAGGGCGCTGCCGAGTCCGCTGCCACGCATGCGTTTCGTAACGATAAGATCTTCAAGATGGATGGCAGGGCCTTTCCAAGTAGAATATCGGGCATAGACCAAGGCCATCCCCACAACCTCACCTTCACTTTCCCCGACAAAACAGTGGAAGCGTTTTTCGTCCCCAAAACCATCCCTTACCAGATCATCTACCGTAACCTCGACCGCGTCGGGCTCCTTTTCAAAAACGGCCAACTCCTTTATGAGAGTATATACCTGTGGCATATCCTTGGCATCGGCCTTTCTTATATTAAATCCCATCAATGTTATAAATAAAACACAAAGTTATAAATTTAAAAAACGAAAGTGGTTCAAAAATCCCGTAGTGTAACAAAATAGACGATATTTGTGCGTGAACGAACTTTGGACTCCTCTTGAATCCGGTCTAAACTCCCTGCCCTTGATGCGAAAAAAGAAGAATACGACCCTCGGCGAATTTATTATCGAAAACCAAAGCTCCTTTCCCTATTCCACCGGCGAGCTCTCCAAATTGATCAACGCCATCCGTTTGGCGGCCAAAGTGGTCAACCACGAAGTCAACAAAGCGGGACTTGTGGATATTATAGGGGCCGTGGGAGAAACCAACGTACAGGGAGAAGATCAGCAGAAACTGGATGTATTTGCCAACGATACCTTTATTCGTTCCCTCACCAACCGTGAAATCGTCTGCGGAATCGCCTCCGAAGAGTCCAAAGACTTTATCAGTATCAACAGCAGCGACGAACGCCACCAGAACAAATACATTGTCTTGATGGATCCTTTGGACGGTTCGTCAAACATCGATGTCAACGCCTCCGTTGGCACCATTTTTTCCATCTATAGACGGATTTCACCTGTGGGCACACCGGTAACAATCGACGACTTTTTACAGCCCGGAAAAAATCAGGTGGCCGCAGGATACATCGTTTATGGCACCTCTACCATGTTGGTCTATACTACCGGAGACGGGGTTAACGGATTTACCCTGAACCCTGCCCTGGGCACGTTCTATCTTTCGCACCCGAACATGCGATTCCCAGAAACCGGCCACATTTATACCGTCAACGAAGGTCACTATGTACATTTTCACCAAGGCGTCAAAGATTATATAAAATACTGCCAAAAAGAAGAGGAAGATAGACCCTACACCGCCCGGTATATCGGGTCCCTGGCATCGGATTTTCATCGGAACATGATCAAGGGCGGCATCTATATGTACCCCAAAAGCAGCGTGACAGAAGAGGGAAAACTTCGCTTATTGTACGAATGTAACCCCATGGCCTTCATTGCGGAACAGGCCAACGGACTCGCTATCGGGGGCCGCAACCGTATATTGGACATACAGCCGAAGGAACTGCACCAACGAATACCCTTCTTTTGCGGAAGCCGAAAAATGGTGGAGAAATTGCAGGAGTTTTTGGAGAAATACCATTGAACTTCAAATTCCAAATTCCAAAGCTATCGCGTTGAGGTTAGCCGAGAGGCCAAAGGCTACGATTTCGCTGAAAACGATTTGAAACCGATCGTTGAATACTGCTTACCGATTACTTTTCCCTTTCCACTTTTTCACTTCCCACTTTTCACTTTCCAAGAAGATACAGATAATCCTCGAAATCAATACGGCCCGTGAAGATTTCGATCGAACGGTTGATGACTTTGTCGGCTTTTTCGCCTGAGAACCCCAACCCGATGGCATAGCGTTTGAGCAACAGCCGTTCTTCGTGATCGATGGCATGATCCGAAAAAATAATTCGGAAAAGGTCGAACAAGCGTTCCAACCGCTTTTCGGAAGTGTTCGGGGGATCGATGGGGTATTTGTTCTCCTTGCGCATGACCTCCTCATATTCCGAATGGGTAATGTCCAACTTATCCGCAAAACCGTCCAGCAGTTTTTTTTCTTCCGTGCTAATTTCCCCATCGACGGAAGCCAAAGTGGCCAAGGCGGCAAAATGCGCCACGTTTCTTCGATGTTCACCTGTGGTATATAAATCAGCAATTCCCATAATTTTTATTTTTTATCAGGAAGTGATTTAAACTTTCTACTTTTTAGCGAGAATTAGACATCTTTTGAACACTTAAAGGCTTTTTTGATTGGCATAGCATCGCTACGGAAGGAAAAAAGACCATAAATGAATAAAAAGGCAAATTTTAGCGTATAGAAAAATTTTAAATCACTTCCAGGACAAATATAAATTTTTTAAGGGTCAATTTTTAATAACCCATGAACTTTGTTTTCACCTCAAATTCGTAAATTTCGAAAGCTATGAAAAAACCCCTGCTCGAATTTACTGGCAAAGGCATCTATTGCAGTGCCGCCAAGGTGTACCTCGACCCTTGGAAGCCCGTCGAAAAAGCCATCATCTCCCACGGTCATGCCGATCACAGCCGTTGGGGCCACAAGAACTACATCACCCACCATAGGAACGTACCCATCATTTCGCACCGCTTGGGAAACATCAGCGTTACGGGAAAGGAATGGGGCGAGACCTTTAGCATCAACAACGTGAAATTCAGCCTACATCCCGCCGGGCACATTATCGGATCCTCACAGATACGGGTCGAGCACAAGGGCGAAGTATGGGTGTTCACGGGTGATTACAAGACGGAGAACGATGGAATCTCGACGCCCTATGAGGTGGTAAAATGCGATACCTTTATCACGGAATGTACTTTTGGGCTTCCTGCCTTTAAGTGGATTCCCCAAAAGGAGGTTTTCAGGGATATCAATGGATGGTGGGCGGAGAACCGGGCCGAAAAAAAGACCTCCGTTCTCTTTGGATATTCCTTGGGGAAGGCCCAACGCCTACTAAAGTATCTAGACACCGATATCGGAAAAATATATACCCATGGGGCCATAGAAAATATGACGGACGTCCTCCGCCCCTTGGTCGATTTTCCCGAGACCACGCTTATAACACGCGAAACCAAAAAAGAGGAACTGTTGGGCAACATCGTGCTCGCCCCGCCCAGTGCGCACGGTAGCCCTTGGATACGGAAAATGGTGCCTTACGTTACCGCATCCGCGAGTGGTTGGATGACCTTTCGGGGAGCCCGCCGCCGCCGCGCCATCGACAAGGGCTTCGTCTTGAGCGACCATTGCGATTGGAACGGGCTGCTTGAAAGCATAGAGGCAACGGGCGCGGAAAAGGTAATCTGCACCCATGGGTATTCGGATATTTTTTCACGGTATTTGCGGGAGCAGGGGTATGATGCCCGCACGGAAGAGACGCAGTACGGGGAGGAGGAGGCAGAAACGGCGGATACCAAGAAAGAAACCGCGGCGGATGAATGAAGGCTTAGCTGTGAGCTTCTATTCTTTGCGCACAGCTTAAACCAATCGGCAGAAGCGGATTAGACAGATTGGAGCACTCAAACTTCAGCCCGTGCTGTTCGCATCGTTTTGATCTAAAGCAGGGGCGGATTCAACAGATTGCCGCCCTACAATCCGCTGAAGCGGATTTTGCTCGCAATTTAAGATACCATGAAACACTTTGCACAACTTATAAAAAAGCTCGACAGCACGAACAAGACCAGCGTAAAGGTACAGGCACTGGCGGATTATTTTAAGGTCGCCGGGGATAACGATAAGGTATGGACCATTGCCATTCTTTCCCATCGGCGCCCTCCAAGACCCGTAAATACGACCTTATTGCGGGAATGGGCTTCCGAACTGGCGAAGATTCCCCTTTGGCTGTTTGAGGAAAGCTATCATATCGTAGGCGATCTGGCGGAGACCATTGCGCTGGTCATTCCTTCAGACCCGGCATCGACCGATAAAAGCCTTACCCAATTCTTAAAGGAAATGATCGCCCTTAAGAAAAAAACGGATGATGAAAAGAGAGCCTATCTCTTTGAAAACTGGAAAGTGCTCGATTATTATGAACGCTTCGTTTTTACCAAGCTCATTACGGGCAGTTTTCGCATCGGGGTCAGCCAAAAACTGATGACCCGGGCCTTGGCAAAGGCCACTGAAATAGATGAGGATATACTTGCCTATAAGCTGATGGGCAATTGGGATCCCGATAAAATTTCCTTTCAGCAACTTATTTTAGAGGAAAACGAAAGCGATTACCTTTCCAAGCCCTATCCATTTTATCTGGCCTACGCCATCGAAGGCGAAGTGGCGGATTTGGGCGATGTAGAAGATTGGTCCGCAGAACATAAATGGGACGGCATTCGCTCGCAGGTCATCCTTCGAAACGATACGATATTTGTCTGGAGCCGTGGGGAAGAGCTGGTGACCGATAAATATCCGGAATTTGATAATTTTATAGGTGTTATCCCGAACGGCACGGTCATCGACGGCGAGATACTGCCCTATCCGAAAGGAGAAATTGGTACGTTCAACGACCTTCAAAAACGAATCGGAAGAAAAACGGTTTCCAAAAGCCTGCTGAAAAAGGTACCCGTAATCTTAAAAGCCTATGATCTGCTGGAATGGGACGGGGAGGATATTCGGGATAGGGCGTTTATTGAAAGGAGACAACTATTGGAAAAACTCTATAAAGATGTCACTTCGAACACAGTCGGGAAGCCCTTGCACCTCTCCGAAACCATCCACTTCACCTCTTGGGACGAAGCCGCCAAAGAACGCGAACGCTCGCGGGAAGTCCACAGCGAGGGCTTGATGCTTAAACGCAAGGATTCTCCCTATCTCGTCGGACGAAAAAAAGGGGACTGGTGGAAATGGAAGGTCTCGCCCCTCACCATCGATGCCGTGCTCACCTATGCCATGCGCGGCCACGGAAGGCGTAGCAACCTCTTTACGGATTACACCTTTGCGCTTTGGGACCAGAAAGAGAATGGCGAAAAAGAACTCGTTACCTTCGCTAAGGCTTATTCGGGACTCACCGACGCCGAGTTCCGTAAAGTGGACAATTGGATCAAAAGAAACACCTTGGAACGATTCGGACCCGTGCGATCGGTAACGCCCCACCATGTTTTTGAGATCGCCTTTGAGGGCATTGCGCTATCGAAAAGGCATAAAAGCGGGGTGGCGACCCGATTCCCGAGGATATTGCGGTGGCGACAGGATAAGAAGATAGGCGAGGCGAATACCCTGGCCGATCTTAAAGAACTCATTCCGAGCCGTGCCACCGAAGGCGGCTAAGACGAAGGAATATGTTGAACCCACTTCCGCATTTGAATCAAAGACATGGGCAAGAGTGTCACCTAATCAGGACACACGCCTTAAGAGTGAGCATATCAAGGAATAAGCGGCAGTAGCGGGTTCAGCAGATCGCTTCGCTTCCCTCGCTGAAGTGGGCGCAGCTCGAAATTTAGAATTCATGAAAGGGTACAGCCCTATATTATTACGAACAAGAACAACGCCGTACTATATATTAGGGCGACCAATGACATCAAATGACGAATGAACGAGCATACAGATCGCGTTTACAGAAATTCGTTCACCAAGAGGTACAATCGTGATAAATAGATATATGTTGAGGAATTCGATGTAGTAAACAAGGCTCTTATTTGAGAAAAACGACTCAAAGCGAGCAAGCGGAAAAAGAAAGAAGCATTGATAGATTCGATGGATCCGGGGGGAATGACTTGGCGAAGGATGGGCTTGATGTGGATTTTTTGGGGAAAAGAAATGAAACCATCGATTAGTGCTGTCTTAAGGGTACGCAGAGAATTGATTTAACAAAAAGCGGGGTCGACAGATTGCTTCCCTGCACCGGCTAAAGCGGGATTGCTCGCAATTATGACACGAAAAGAACTTTACGAGATAGCAAATTCCTGGTTCCAGCAACAAGACTGGACCCCCTTCAAATTCCAAAAGGACACGTGGAAAGCGTTCTTGCAGGGCAAACATGGCCTGCTTAACGCCCCAACGGGAAGCGGAAAGACCTATGCCCTTTGGTTTCCGATCGTACTGAACTATATGAAAGTCAATCCCGACTACATCACCCAACATAAAAAGGGATTAAAGGCGATTTGGATTACCCCTTTACGAGCGCTGTCCCAAGAAATAAGGCAATCGGCGGAGCGGGTCACGGCGGATTTGGGTACGCAAATGACAGTAGGCATACGAACCGGGGATACTTCGACCCAGGATAGGGCGCGGATGAAAAAACAAATGCCCGATCTGCTGATCACTACCCCTGAAAGCCTGCAGTTGTTGCTGGCCACCAAAGGCTACGACATAATGTTTAAAAATTGCTCCGCTATTGTCGTCGACGAGTGGCACGAACTATTGGGTACCAAACGCGGCGTACAAATGGAGCTGGCCCTATCGCGATTAAAAACGGTTTCCCAAAACCTTCGCATTTGGGGCATCTCGGCCACCATCGGTAATTTGGAACAGGCTCGAGAAGTGCTTTTAGGCCCAGAAACCCCCGCCTTGGAAAATTCCGTAATGATCAAGGCGAACCTGAACAAAAAAATTACCGTCAGAAGTATCATTCCCCGTAAAATGGAAACCTTCCCCTGGCGCGGCCATCTGGGACTGCATTTATTGGAATACGTAGTGCCGATCATCAACAACAGCCGAACCACATTGCTATTTACGAACACCCGTAGCCAATGTGAGATCTGGTTTCAGAAAATACTGGCAAAACATCCGGAATACGCCGGAGAGATAGCCATGCACCACGGCAGTATCCACAAAGAGACCCGCAATTGGGTTGAAGAGGCCATCCGCAACGAAAGTCTCAAAGCGGTAGTCTGCACATCAAGCCTAGATCTAGGAGTTGACTTCGCCCCGGTGGAAACGGTCGTTCAAATCGGCGGTCCCAAGGGGGTGGCTCGTTTCCTGCAACGTGCCGGCCGCAGCGGGCACCGTCCGGGAAAAGAGAGCGTCATCTATTTTCTGCCGACCCATGCCATCGAACTCATCGAGGCATCCGCATTGCAACAAGCGGTCAAACAGAATGCGGTCGAGGACCGCATCCCCTACCTGAACAGTTTTGATGTACTGTTGCAGTACCTGACCACCTTGGCCGTTTCCGATGGCTTTTATCCCAAGGAAATCTTTCCCGAAATCAAACAGACCTTTTGTTATCAGGCAATCTCGGAAGAGCAATGGCAATGGCTACTCAACTTTTTGGTGTTAGGCAGTCAAAGTTTAAAGACCTATGACGAATATAAAAAAGTGGAGGTCGAGGAAGACGGCAGGTTCAAGGTCAACAACCGGGGCATCGCCATGCGGCATCGGTTTCAGATCGGCACTATCGTGGGCGACGCCAACATAACCGTCAAATACCAACGGGGGGGGTACATCGGCACTATCGAGGAAAGTTTCATTTCTAAACTGTCACCCGGCGACATTTTTACCTTTGCCGGTCGCAACTTGGAATTCATCCGCATCAAGGAAATGCAGGCACAGGTAAAAAAATCCTCTCGAAAAACGGGCAAAGTCCCCAGCTGGATGGGCGGCCGATTGTCACTCTCCGCACAGATGTCACAATTGCTTCGGCAAGAACTTTACACCGCAAGGCTTGATGTAAAAGAACAATCTGTAGAAATCCGTTCCCTGGCACATCTGTTCCAACGGCAGCGAAAGGAAAGCATCGTACCCTCTACCGACGAATTGCTCATCGAATCCTTCAAGACCCGCGACGGCTACCACCACATGGTCTATCCGTTCGAGGGTCGTTTTGTACACGAGGCCATGGGCAGTCTGTTGGGCTATCGCATCAGCCTGCTATTCCCAATAACTTTTTCGTTGGCCTTCAATGATTACGGTTTCGAACTGCTCTCGGATCAGGAAATAGACATACAACAGGTGTTGGATAATAATCTTTTCACCACCGATTTTATGCTCGACGACCTACAAAAAAGCCTAAACTCCACCGAAATGGCCCGCCGAAAGTTCCGGGATATTGCGGTCATCAGCGGGATGGTGTTTACAGGCTACCCGAAGAAGGGCATCAAAATGAAGCATTTACAAAGTAATTCTCAATTGCTTTTCGATGTATTTCGCGATTATGAACCTGACAATCTGCTCTACCAACAGGCCTTTCGCGAAACCTTTGAACATCAGCTCGAAGAAGGCCGTTTGCGACTGGCGCTGGAGCGGATAGCTTCCCAAAAAATCATCTGGAAACAATGCGAAGACCCGACCCCGTTCTCTTTTCCCATCATCACGGACCGTTTGTCACGCGAAAAGCTATCGAGCGAGAAACTGGAGGACAGGATAAAAAGGATGGCAGCGATTTTGATGAGGAAGTAGTGCTGATGGTCGATACCCCTACAAGATGCTGCCGCAATAGCAGTCCTCTTTTGCAGATATAGGTTGGTATAGGGGAAAGTAACTACCTTTGCCTTCAATGAACACCCCATCCATCAAAATTCAAAACCAACGCTTCGTCCTACACCCATCCGGCGCGCTATTCTGGCAAGAAAAATCCATCCTTTTGATCAGTGATGTGCATTTGGGAAAGGTTTCGCATTTCCGAAAATACGGGGCGGCGGTACCCCAACGTGCTATCCAACGGAATTTCGACCTGATGGACGAGGCCCTCGATTTCTTCCAACCGGAAATCTTGATTTTTTTGGGAGATCTGTTCCATTCCTCACTGAACACAGAATGGGGTTTATTTGAAAGGTGGGCCTCCTCGGTAATCTCGGAGATCGTATTGGTCGCAGGCAACCACGATATCATATCCCCCTTAAAATATGAGGCGTTAGGCATTCGGGTAGCCTCCGAAATACAAGTGGAAGACTTTCTGCTATCCCACCATCCGGAGGAGCGGGAAGGGTTTTTTAATTTTTCGGGGCATATCCATCCTGGGGTCCGATTGCGTGGGATGGGCCGACAATCGCTTAGGCTGCCGTGCTTTTTTAAGTCCGAAAACCAGATGATTTTGCCCGCATTTGGAGCTTTTACGGGTACATATGTATTACACCCGAAAGAAAAAGATGAGATATTCGCAATTACGGCCGATACCGTATTTAAGATCGAGCTCGTGGAATCGAAACGACAAAAGAAATATTCAAAATAGCGGTCGCCTATTGAAAGGGATCCGTAACCCCCCGTTTCTTTTTTTAACTTTACAAAAAGAAAGCATGAAAAAAACCTGGGCCATTCTCAATCTGCTGTCTGTACTATTCGTCATTGCCGTCAACTACGTATCTCAAGCCCTGAGGCTTAACGACACGACCATCGGCGAGATCAGTAAGAAATACGATAACCTCTTTACTCCGGCGGACTATGCTTTCGCCATTTGGGGACTTATATTTTTAGGATTGCTGGCCTTTGCTATTTTCCAGGTCAAAAGGGCCTTTTTCAGTGAGAAGCAAAGCCCGTTTATCGAACAGGTCGGCTATTGGTTTGCTCTCGCCAACCTCCTAAACGCCACATGGGTCTTCGCTTTCGTATTCGATTATACCGGATTGTCGGTCTTGATCATGCTGGGCATACTATTTTCACTCATAAAAATCATTTTGAACACGAATATGGAACGCTGGGATGCGCCCATCGAAATCCTCGCCTTTGTATGGTGGCCCATTTGCCTCTACAGCGGGTGGATTGCCGTGGCCACTATTGCCAATATATCTGCCTATCTCACCAAGGTCGGGTGGGACGGTTTCGGCTTGGGTGAACAAGAGTGGACCATTATCATGATCGCCATCGCCACCTTGCTCAACATCCTCATGATTTGGAAACGCAACATGCGGGAATTCGCCGCCGTGGGCATTTGGGCCTTGTTCGCCATTTTTGTCCGTCATCGAGAGGCCATAGACCCGTTGGCTTACACGGCCTTGGCCGGTAGCATCATTCTCTTGGTAATCGCAGCTATCCATGGCTATCGGAACCGGAAGACGAATCCGGCTTTTAAATTGATGGAAAGGCTGAAGCGATAGTTGCCAATGGCGTAGCGGTCGGCAGCCAAATCTTAAATTTAAAACATCGCCACCGGCATGGTTCCATGTATTGGTTCAAATTACGTTGAATCTTGATTCAATTTTATTTCCTGCTAACTACAATCAAACCATACTCTTGATATCATTTCCCCAACTCGGATATGTAAAAATCGTACGTTTGATATCACTTGCGGTCATTTTATTATTGATGGCCATTGCAAACAGGTTAATAGTCTCCGCGGCTTCGGGCCCGATGATATGGGCACCGACTATTTCTTCGGTGCGTTCGTTCAAAAGGATTTTGTAAGCGTAGACCGGGGCATTGATACGCTTGGCGTTGAACCAGTCCGGCACCGATTTTTGTTTGACGATCACATTTTTATAGCGGTCCTTGGCTTCTTCCTCTGAATAGCCTACGCTAGCGATATTCGGTAAAGTAAATACCACGGAAGGAATAACCGGAGTATCCAATTTCTTTTTATTGCCATTGACGAGGTTCTCTCCCACCACATAACCCTGCCTTCCGGACAACGGGGTCAGCGGTATGTCATGATCGCTTACATCGCCACAGGCATATACGTTCGGGTTGGTCTTGCTCTGAAGATAGTTATTCACCTCAACGCCCTTTTCGTCGAAAGCTACGTTCCCTTTTTCAAGGTCAAGATCGGATAATGAGGGAATTCTACCTGCCGTATTAAAAATTTGCCGTGCCTTTAGTTTCTCGGATTTCCCCCCTTTTTCATAGTACAGCTTCAAGTTTTTATTCCCTTTTTTAATGGATTTCAGTTCTGCCTTGAAAATAAAGTCGATACCCAGTTTTTTTGAGTATTCCGTAAGTTCCTTGACCATATCTGTGTCGAAGGGGCCCAGCGGACGATCGGCCAAATCGACGACCGTTACTTTAGAACCCCCGCGGGCCGCCAGGTGTGCGAATTCCATTCCGACATATCCCGCACCGATAAAGAGGATGCTTTTGGGTAGTTTTTTAAGTTTCAGGAAATCGTCGCTCTCCTTCAAAAGTTTAGCACCGTCAAACGGCAATTTTCTTGGTTCGTAACCAGTGGCTATAACAATTTTATCGGCATGTACCGTCTTGCCTTCCACGGAGAGTGACTTTTCATCTAGAAATCTAGGGGATTGGTGGTACAGTTTTATCCCCAATTTCCCCAGGTCCTCTTCCGTTCTTTTAGGAACGGCACCGGTAAATTTTCTTTTGAATTTTTGCAGTTTTTTCCATTGAATTTTGGGTCTTTTTTTGAAGCCCTTGCCTTGCAGGTTATTAGTGATTTCCCAGGCCTCTGTTGCGCCCAGCAATACTTTTTTGGGATCACAACCGCGGTTGGCACAGGTGCCGCCGTATTCGCGCCTGTCGGCGATGGCCGTTTTAAGTCCGGCAGCCACACAGGCTTTGGCCACGGTCTGCCCCGCAATGCCGCGTCCCGATTACGAACACGTTGTACTTTCCTATTTTTTCCTTTTTTGCCATGGGAAGTTTTCTTTAAAATGCTGATTTTACTACTCCGCCTTCCACTTTAAGAGCGGCCCCGTTGGTGGCCGAGGACAGCGGACTAGCGACATAGGCGACCATATTCGCGACTTCCTGGGGCTCTGCGAAACGTTGCAATAAAGAGGTAGGCCTTTTCTCGTTGAAAAACTCCGCTTCGGCCTTTTTTCGAGACTCGTTGTCAACGATGTTCTGTCCTTCTTTGATGGCGTCGGACAGCGTAGGTCCGGGCAAAACCGCGTTTACCGTTACGTTGGTACCTTTTGTAGTTTCGGCAATTCCCCTTGAAAGAGCCAATTGCGCTGTTTTCGTCATTCCGTAATGTACCATTTCTACGGGAATATTGATGGCACTTTCACTGGAAATAAAGATAATTCTACCCCAATCCTTTTCCAGCATATACGGTAAAAAAGCCCTCGATAAGCGTACGCCGCTCATCACGTTAACCTCATAAAACTGCTGCCAGTCGCTATCGGGAATATCCAAAAAATCTTTGTCCTCAAAGATTCCGACGTTGTTGACCAAGATATCAATGTCACCGCATGCTTTTATAAGGCTTTCGATTTCCCCGGGATTGGAAAAATCGCAGGCGACTCCCGATATATCGGCATCCGGTACGTCCTTTCTTATTTCCTGCAAGGCCGTGTCAACGGAATCTTTTGAGCGCCCATTGATGATAACCCTGGCGCCTTCCGCCGCCAATGTCCGTGCAATAGCCTTTCCGATGCCCTTTGTAGAACCGGATACAAAAGCATTTTTATTAGTAAGCTGTAAATCCATCTTCTTGATTTTAAGTGGTTTTCAAAGAATACAAGATGCGATTTTTTTAGGATAACGATGGATGCATATTCGATTAAAAAGGATGCAATGCATTGAACTTATCCTGTTGAAGTGATTTAAACTTTACGCTTTCTAGCGAAAATTAGCCATTTTTTGGTCATTTGAAGGCTCTTAAGAGTTGCATAGCATCGCTACTGAAGGAAAAAGGGACGATAAATGGGTAAAAAAGGGCAATTTTTGAGCGAATGGAAAAAATTTAAACCACTTCATTATCTTTGCATTCACAAAAAAGTACGCTTGACCCATTCTTCGATTGCCCAATTGTTCGCACAGTCTCCACAGGTCCGGAAACTGCAGGAGGTTATTGCCTCATCTAAAAATTCTGCCGGCGAAAACATCCCGATTCAAATTAACGGTCTGGTAGGTTCGTCGCTTTCCTTTGTGCTTTCGGATGCTTTCCAACATTCGGATGTGCCCTTTCTCCTGATCTTCAATGATAAGGAAGAAGCCGCCTATTACCTTAACGACCTAGAGCAACTGGTGGGCGAAAAGGATGTGCTGTTCTATCCCGGAAGCTATCGCAGGCCCTATCAGATCGAGGAGACGGATAACGCCAATATACTGCTGCGCGCCGAAGTGCTGAACCGGATCAATTCCCGTAAAAGACCGGCGGTGATCGTTACTTATCCCGATGCACTTTTTGAAAAAGTGGTTACCCGCAAAGAACTGGACAAGAACACCCTGAAAATCAAATTGGAAGATTCTCTTTCTTTGGATTTTCTCAACGAAGTACTTTTTGAATATAGGTTCAAGCGAGTGGATTTTGTGACCGAACCGGGGGAATTTTCCGTTCGGGGAGGGATTGTGGACGTATTTTCCTTTTCGAACGACGAGCCCTACCGGATCGAGTTTTTTGGGGACGAGGTGGAGAGTATCCGCAGTTTTGACGTGGAAACCCAACTTTCTACGGACAAGGTCAAAAAAATTACCATCGTTCCCAACGTAGCGGATAAGCTTATCCAGGAAAAACGGGAGAGTTTTTTGCAGTACATATCCCCTGAAACCCAGGTGTTTGCCAAGAATCTTGATTTTGTTTTTGATCGTTTGGACGATTTCTACGGAAAGGCCGTCGCCGCTTTCAAGAAATTATCCAACGACATCAAACATGCCGAGCCGGAGGAACTTTTTATGAATTCTGAGCGTTTTGGGAGGCAATTGGAAGGCTTTGGGGTAGTAACTACCGGGGCCTCGACTGCGCTCGGCCGGACATCGGATGGCACTTCGAGCCTACCTGACCGACAGGCAAGTTCAACCGATATGCCCGATGTGACAAAAAATGTCAAATCGAGTGCAGTCGAGATACTCTTCCACCACAAACCCCAGCCGTCATTCAACAAAAAGTTCGACCTGTTGATCGATAACCTCAACGGTTATAAAGACCAAGGCTACACCAATTATATCTTTTGCGCCAGCGAGACCCAAGCACAACGCTTTCAGGCAATCTTTGAAGATGCGAACGAGCACGTACACTATCAAACGATCGTTTTTCCGCTGTACCAAGGCTTTATCGACGATGACCTGAAAATCGTCTGCTATACCGACCACCAGATTTTTGAACGCTATCACAAGTTCCACCTGAAAAACGGCTATGCCAAAAAACAGGCTATCACACTAAAGGAACTCAACAAACTGGAAATCGGCGATTACGTGACCCATATCGACCATGGTATCGGTAAGTTCGGGGGGCTACAAAAAATCGATGTGGAAGGCAAAAAGCAGGAAGCCATCAAACTGATGTACGGCGAGCGAGATATTCTCTACGTAAGTATTCATTCCCTACATAAAATTTCAAAGTTTAACGGGAAGGACGGGGCCGTGCCAAAAATCTACAAACTCGGGTCCGCCGCCTGGAAAAAACTAAAGCAGAAAACCAAGACCCGAGTCAAAAAAATCGCGTTCGACCTGATCAAGGTCTATGCGAAACGCCGGTTGGACAAGGGCTTTAAATACGGACCCGACAGCTACTTGCAGAACGAGCTTGAGGCTTCGTTTCTTTATGAAGATACGCCCGATCAGGGCAAGGCGACCGATGACGTGAAGCGCGATATGGAGAGTGAACGGCCGATGGACCGGCTCATCTGTGGCGATGTAGGCTTCGGAAAAACGGAGGTCGCCATCCGGGCCGCATTTAAGGCCATAGACAACGGCAAACAGGTCGCGGTTTTGGTGCCGACGACCATCTTGGCCTTTCAACACGACCGTACTTTCAAGGAGAGGCTGGCCGACATGCCGGTTACCGTTGACTATCTGAATCGCTTCCGAACCGCCAAAGAGCGGCGGGAGACCTTGGAAAACCTAGCTTCAGGAAAGGTCGATATTATCATCGGCACCCACCAGCTCGTCAACAAAAAGGTAAAGTTTAAAGACCTTGGACTCCTTATCGTGGACGAGGAACAAAAATTCGGCGTATCGGTCAAAGACAAGCTGAAATCCATCAAGGAAAATGTTGACGTGCTCACGCTGACGGCCACACCCATACCCCGTACCTTACAATTTAGTTTGATGGCGGCACGGGATCTGTCCGTTATCAATACCCCGCCCCCGAACCGGTATCCGATCGAAAGCCGGGTAATCCGTTTATCCGAAGAGATTATCCGCGATGCCATCAGTTATGAGATCCAGCGCGGCGGGCAGGTGTTCTTTATCCATAACCGTATCGAGAACATCAAGGAAGTGGCGGGCATGATACAGCGCCTAGTGCCCGATGCCAAGGTAGGTATCGGCCACGGGCAGATGGAAGGCAAAAAACTGGAAACCCTCATGCTCAGCTTTATGAACGGGGAGTTTGATGTACTGGTTTCTACCACCATCGTCGAAAGTGGCTTGGATGTCACCAACGCCAATACCATTTTTATCAACAACGCCAACAATTTCGGGCTGAGCGACCTGCACCAGATGCGGGGGCGTGTAGGACGCAGCAATAAAAAGGCATTCTGTTATTTTATCACTCCCCCCTACGATGTCATGACCACCGATGCCCGCAAGCGCATTGAGGCCCTCGAACAGTTTACCGAACTCGGCAGCGGTTTTAACATCGCCATGAAAGATTTGGAAATCCGAGGTGCGGGCGATTTGCTCGGCGGCGAACAAAGCGGATTTATTAACGAAATCGGCTTCGAGACCTACCAAAAGATACTGGCCGAGGCCATCGACGAGTTAAAGGAAAACGAGTTCAAGGAACTCTACGAAGAAGTTGAGGGCCATCATGAAAAAGTCTTTGTAAAAGAAACGCAACTGGACTCCGATTTTGAACTGCTCTTTCCCGACGACTACATCAATAACATCACCGAACGCCTCAACTTGTACACCGAACTCAATCAGGTCAAGGACGAGGAAGGCCTACAAAAATTCGAGGCCGAACTCACAGACCGTTTCGGCGAACTGCCGACCCAGGCGGAGGATTTATTGAATTCCGTTCGGATCAAATGGATTGCCAACCGCATCGGACTCGAAAAGATTGTGATGAAAAAGGGCAAGATGATCGGGTACTTTATCGCTGACCAGCAGTCCGCTTTCTACCAAACCGACACCTTTACCAAAGTGTTACAGTTCGTACAGTCTCACGCCCAACTCTGTAAGATCAAGGAAAAACAGACACGGAAGGGGTTGCGGTTGTTATTGGTTTTTGAAGGGGTCACAAGCGTAGAAAGAGCTTTGAAAGCATTGGCCCCATTTGAAATACATGCTCCGGTAGACGCAGCCATATCATAAGAGGAAGACTTGATTACAGGCTGCCAACGGCGAATTCTATTCAGTATTCAGGGTTCAGTGCTCAGTGCTGACAGTTTACTGCCAACTGCTAACTGTTTACCGCCCACTGCATACTGCCAACTGCTCATTTTTCACTTTTCACTAATCAAACCAGCCTCCTCCTTCAAATCGATAGCATGATATAGTGCCGCAAAGGCGGAATGGATCCACATAATCGATACCACCGCCCCGATAATAAAACAAATCAAACCGAAGATAAAGATAGGCACGGCCAGCAATGCCATACCCAGAATACGCCAAGCGTGGCCGCTTGTCATGGCCCAACTTTTTTCGATGGCGGCGATGGGTTCCATGTTTTTATCCATGACCAAATAGGAAACAAAGACCAACCGGCAGGCCAAAATAATTCCTGGTATAATAAAAAAGATAAACCCGATAATGATTATCGCAGTGGTGATCAGGTGGGCAAGTACGATATTGAAATAGTTCTTTTTAAAACCCACTACCAGTTCGCCGAAATCCAGTTCCTCGTTGCGAATGCCGCGAAGTATCATAAGGTCGCCGCCATATTTGATGATGGGCAAAAATAAAATGCCATAAGCCATAGCCAATATTTGAAGGAAGTAGTTGACCGGGTTATTTTCCCATTCCATATCGCTGATCTTTGAAAAAGGAGAATCAGCAATACTGACAATCAAAATGATGGCCAGGAAGTATAAAAAATACTTCTTCATCTGCTGCCAGCCGTACGCATAACTTCCCGAAGTGGTGGCCACAGGAATTTTTTCTCCTTTATAGTTTTCCATGAGTGTGTTTTATTTTTGATAAATGTAGGGGAGTACCTTTAATTTTACGTCCAACTTTAGTAGTGAATTGTGAATTCACTACCAAGGTATTGGGACATGTTCAGGGCATTTGTATACTTTTAGGTAATGAACCCATTCGCACTCTTTCTTTTACCTCCGATTTTCACATTTCGCACCCTAATGAAGACATTTTTTAGTTCCGTATCTATGGATATGCCACTTCATGGGGCCATAAAAGCCGAAAATCCCGTTTCTATCAAAAAGTTTAAATCACTTTAATAAACCATCACGCTTTGCTGAGCCTTATCTTTATTATTTCATTTATATTGAGCTTTGCTATTGCGGTCATCTGTATCTTGATCGGCCATGAGCTGGTCAACACCTACAAAGCGGCTTTTTACCGATCGTATTTTTACTACCTCCTGGCATTTTTTGTTTTCGCCCTATACGCCATCTGGGGGCAGATCGGAATGCAGGCGTTGTTGGCATCGATTCAAACGACGCGTGAAGTTGAAGTTCTTCTCACCCATTTTATTCCGGTTTTGGGCTTGCCTTTTTTTATTGTTGCCATGATTATGTTTCTAAAAATGGCGTTTGAATTGGTCGGGGCACCCTTACAACGCACTGCCGTTTTCCTCCACCTGATCGTATTCACGATAACCGCAACTTTGCTCGTGGGGCTATATTTTCAAAACATGCTAAGCCTTCTATTGGGGAAGACCCTTTCCTTTTACATTATCCTCTTTATTTTGGGCATTGAATTTCTGTATACGCTACTGTTTTCGGGTATCGTCGCAAGACACCGGAAAAGAATTTCCCCCGAAAAATGGAAAAAGGTTCTGCCATTTACTCTTTTGTTATGTGGGGGACTTCTACTTCGCGGAGTTTCTCTCGCTTTCTATGAGGTAGTGCCCTGGATCCTGGCGCCATTGATCTTGATCTATTTTCTTTCCCATTTAATCCCCATAGGGTATGTACGCCAGCAATCGGATAGTTTGTTTACGCCGGTCGCGGCCGAAAGGCCCAATCCGGACAAAAAAGAACGATTGTATCAAAAATACGGGATTACCCCGCGCGAGCGGGAGGTCATCGAGCAGCTTTGCCTGGGCAAGACCAATCAGCAGATTGCCGATACCTTATTCATCAGTTTACAAACGGTGAAGGACCATACTCACCGCATTTATACCAAGGTAGGCATCAATAGCCGAATGAAATTGGTACAGATGGTAAGCATTAGTCCTGTTTTTCTTGAGGCTATCCACTGCGGTTTTTGGTTGGTTTTGGTTTTTTCCGTAAACTAGGGCGAAATCTTTTTACTACTTTTTTTATCCCGTCATTCCGTTTTCAAAGACGGCGACATACTCTTTCATTTTGTCCAAAATACGCTCCCCGATTTCTCTTGCTTTTAGGATATTTGGTCTATTATCCAAGCACTTGAAAATATATGAAGGGGTTACGGGTGCTGAAGATATAACTTTCTATTAGGGCATTGAACTGTTTTTGGTCCAAGTTTTCGGTTTCGCAAAGTCGTGAGAGTGCCAAAACTTTTTGCTCTTGCCAGTACCTTTCGAATTCATCGCTGATGGCATCGACATCTTCGATATGAGGCAAGTTCTCCTCGATGAACTTTTCGATAAGCTCGCGTTTGCTCCGCAGTTCGACTTCCCCGGCCATTTGGTCGACAATCGCTTCTTTCTGCTGTTCTGCATCAGCAGATTTGGCCTTTTTCAACCGGGCCAATAACTTTAGGATGTAGGCCACATTAATTTCGTCTCGATGGATAAGTTCGAGTTCAAAATCGATATCGTCCAAAATCGAGGTTTTCTGCTTTTGACGGTCGTTCTTGATTTTGTCGTACAGGTCGAGGTATTTGCTTTTGTAATTCTCAAAGGTCTGTTCGTCCATATCCAAGTCGGCCCAACGGAAGTCGGTGTAGGTTATCAAGACGTTTTTGGCGGGCATCAGTTTGCGGAAGGCCTGTACGAAGGCCAATTCGTCTTCTTCATTGATCAGATCGTCAGACGTTTTGATAGGTGGGAGCAATCTGCAGCAGGTTCGCCAAAGCTTCATCGAACTTTTTGGCGATGGCTTCATAGGGCGGCATAGAAATTTCTTCTTTGGCCTCTTTGTTGGAAAATAGGGTTATGGCCTCGTCGGTAGCTTTTTTCAGGTTGCGGAAGCAGAGAATATTCCTCCGAGACTTTTTTTCGCCCAAAATTCTATTGGTCCGGGAAAAGGCCTGTATCAGTCCGTGGTATTTCAGGTTTTTGTCCACATAGAGGGTGTTCACTTTTTTGGCGTCGAAACCGGTTAGCATCATGTTGACGACCAGGACCAAATCGAGTCGGTCGGCTTTTTCGTTGAAGTTCGTATTCTCCCGGTCTTTGAGGCGTTTGCTAATATCCTTGAAGTAATTTTCAAATTGCGTTCCATCCTTGGTGGAAAAACTAGGTACCGAACATGCTGTTGTAATCGGCGATAAAGGCATCCACTTTGTCCCGCGTATGCCCGGTTCTATATTCCGCTCGGGATTCGGCGGCCATGGGCAACTGATCTCCGGTCGGTGGTCTTGGCCTATCCTAAAGATCCTCATTGGTGAATTGGAGAAAATGATGGCAATAACGCAGTTCGTGCTCCCCTACGTCCTTCTTTGCCTTGAAGATCTCGTAATATTTGATCAGGGTTTCGATGTTATTTTCTGCAAACAGGGCCAAATAGTCTCTGTTAAAGGTTTTTTGATCGTGGTAGGCGATGATGTAATCGACGATTTTTTCCAAGCGTGGGGAATTCGAGAAAACTTCGGCCCTGTCGATATCCTCTACCTCGATATCGATAAAAGTATCTCCCCTTTGGCGGTACTTCCCCACGTATTCGATACCGAAGCGCAGCACGTTTTGGTCGCGAACGGCATCGGTGATTACATATTTGTGCAGGCAATCCCCAAAAAATTATTGGTGGTGCGTTTTCCCAAATCGTTTATGGAAGCATTATCGGAAAAATGGGCGTTCGTAAAGCTGACAGATGGCTCTTATTAAAATATTCCATAAATCTTTGGTGTGTATCGCCAATTGGGACGGTCTCAGATGTCAAAAATAAAGACACCCTTTTATCCTGTAAATGATCTAATTTTTCTCATACATCGCATTATAAAATCGCGTTGTTCAGCTTTTGTATCGTAGTCAGTACCAATTTAGAGCCGTCGGTAAGCTGTTGTACCAAAGAATGGGTATCGTGGGTGACATCTACGCTGCCCTTCTGGAAACTGTTGAACTCGAGCATGGTCTGGTAATCGAGGTCTTTACGGTCCACCGCAAAAACCACTTTGTACACCTGGGGCAGATCCTTAATGATCTGGCCGGCCTTGAACGAAGTCAGGGTCTTTCCGGAACCCGTGGTATGCCAGATATACCCGTTGTCGTTTCCGTTCTTGACCTGTTGTAACATGCGTTCCGTGGCATAGAACTGGTAGGGCCGCAAGACCATCAATATCTTGTGGGTTTCGTTGTGTACCACGTAGTTTGCCAGCATTTTGCCCAAATGGGCGGGATTCAAGAAGGCAGCGGTAAAATCGGTAGATGGGTCACGTTTTTGTTCCGCTCGTCGGCCCAGAAGAAGGTCTGTTTTACGGACTGCAGTTTGTTGTTCGCCAAATATTTGGTGTTGACCCCGTTGCTGATGACAAAAAGCTGCACGTATTGGAATAGCCCATCATTGCTTCAGAACGAATGCCGTTGGTAGCGGTTGATCTGGTTAAAGGCCTCTTTAATTTCCAATCCCCTGCGCTTGAGCTGGATCTGTACCAACGGAAGGCCGTTGACCGACAAGGTAACGTCATACCGGTTTTTATAGCTGCCCTCTTGGGCGACCTGGTTGGTGACCTGAAAGCGGTTGTTGTCCAGGTTCTCTGAATCAAAAAATCGGATATAAACAGGTTCGCCGGCGTCGTTATCATATTGAAAACGCCCCCGTAAAGTTTTCGCCTTTTCGAAAACCTTGCCTTTGGCCAAATGGTTCGTTACGGTCTCGAATTCCTTGTCGGAAAATGTAATATGATTAAACGTTTGTGATTCGTTTCGAAGATTAACCAAAAGGCTTTCACCATCAGGGTTACATACAGAGGTGTAGCCCTTATCCGTTAGTTGCCGGATGAGGTTATTTTCTAATTGTGCCTCGGATTGTTTGGTCATCGGGAATACAATTTATCCTCCGACCAATGTAAAGGATTGTTCACAATGTATTGGGATATGGTGTCGAATGATCGCCGGTTGCGGATAATATGGTCATGAAACCGCGGTTGCCATTTTAAATGGTAGAGACGCAAAATTTTGCGTCTCCACGTTCGCCCCATATTCCCGGGCGTTTTTGGTCACGCCGATTTTAAAACCACGGACAATGGATGCCAAATTTTGCGATTGCGGCCCGAATTTGTTTCCGGGCAGAGACGCAATATTTTGCGTCTGTACGGGGGGCGCGGCGGTTTGTCGATAATGATAATGCCATGCACATGATTCGGCATCACGATAAACGCACCCAATTTTACGAACGTAAAATGTTCGGGTATTTGCGACCAACATTCGTTGGCAATTTCGCCGATAGACGATAATTGCATTTTGTAATCCGTTATTTTTCCGAAAAAATCTTCCTCGGTCATGTGTGCAGATGGTAACTAAATAGGCCGCATTGGAACCATTATCCCTGGTGGGATGACGGGAGGATTTAATTCGATACCGGTTTTTATATTTTTCGGGCATATTTACACAAACATTTTCTCCAACAATCCCTTTTTAAAGGTCTGCGCCTTGGCGATCTGTTGAGACACCATCTCATTTTTGGTGTCTATAGCGGATAGAAAAGTGGCGATTTTTTGTTGTTCGGGGAGAGATGGCAGGTTCATTTTCATTTTTTTGAACATTGGAAGACGAAGTGATTTTACAGTAGATCCTACAGCTTGAGAAAGTAAATAATTAGTATGGAATGAGATATAATAAAAGATGAATTTACCTAAACACTCATTAAAATTCATTATCGCATAAGTACGTTGGTGTAAAATTCAAATTTGCCAATCAAATATTTAGGAACAAATATATTCGCTTTTCTCCGGTAATCCTTACATTTTCATTATCGCATATAAAGATATCCCTAGTTCTAATGCCTTCAGATAGATCAGAAAAGGTATATTGACCAACTAAAGAGGAATTCACCCTGTTAGAACTTCCTGTGGTAATGTGTGTTAAATCTCCCAACCGCTTATTATCCCAATGCCTGAAATCCTTTAAGTAGAAAAAATTAAAAAAAAAAAAAAAAAAAAAAAAAAAAAAAAAAAAAAAAAAAAAAAAAAAAAAAAAAAAAAAAAAAAAAAAAAAAAAAAAAAAAAAAAAAAAAAAAAAAAAAAAAAAAAAAAAAAAAAAAAAAAAAAAAAAAAAAAAAAAAAAAAAAAAAAAAAAAAAAAAAAAAAAAAAAAAAAAAAAAAAAAAAAAAAAAAAAAAAAAAAAAAAAAAAAAAAAAAAAAAAAAAAAAAAAAAAAAAAAAAAAAAAAAAAAAAAAAAAAAAAAAAAAAAAAAAAAAAAAAAAAAAAAAAAAAAAAAAAAAAAAAAAAAAAAAAAAAAAAAAAAAAAATATATTCTAATTATACTTTTATTGTATGCATCCTTAATTATACCAAAAAAAAAATATTCTATCTACGCTAGTCTTGAATTGTTTCTGAAAACTTCTCCCGCTATAAAAAAAAAAAAAAAAAAAAAAAAAAAAAAAAAAAAAAAAAAAAAAAAAAATTTTTTTTTTTTTTTTTTTTTTTTTTTTTTTTTTTTTTTTTTTTTTTTTTTTTTTTTTTTTTTTTTTTTTTTTTTTTTTTTTTTTTTTTTTTTTTTTTTTTTTTTTTTTTTTTTTTTTTTTTTTTTTTTTTTTTTTTTTTTTTTTTTTTTTTTTTTTTTTTTTTTTTTTTTTTTTTTTTTTTTTTTTTTTTTTTTTTTTTTTTTTTTTTTTTTTTTTTTTTTTTTTTTTTTTTTTTTTTTTTTTTTTTTTTTTTTTTTTTTTTTTTTTTTTTTTTTTTTTTTTTTTTTTTTTTTTTTTTTTTTTTTTTTTTTTTTTTTTTTTTTTTTTTTTTTTTTTTTTTTTTTTTTTTTTTTTTTTTTTTTTTTTTTTTTTTTTTTTTTTTTTTTTTTTTTTTTTTTTTTTTTTTTTTTTTTTTTTTTTTTTTTTTTTTTTTTTTTTTTTTTTTTTTTTTTTTTTTTTTTTTTTTTTTTTTTTTTTTTTTTTTTTTTTTTTTTTTTTTTTTTTTTTTTTTTTTTTTTTTTTTTTTTTTTTTTTTTTTTTTTTTTTTTTTTTTTTTTTTTTTTTTTTTTTTTTTTTTTTTTTTTTTTTTTTTTTTTTTTTTTTTTTTTTTTTTTTTTTTTTTTTTTTTTTTTTTTTTTTTTTTTTTTTTTTTTTTTTTTTTTTTTTTTTTTTTTTTTTTTTTTTTTTTTTTTTTTTTTTTTTTTTTTTTTTTTTTTTTTTTTTTTTTTTTTTTTTTTTTTTTTTTTTTTTTTTTTTTTTTTTTTTTTTTTTTTTTTTTTTTTTTTTTTTTTTTTTTTTTTTTTTTTTTTTTTTTTTTTTTTTTTTTTTTTTTTTTTTTTTTTTTTTTTTTTTTTTTTTTTTTTTTTTTTTTTTTTTTTTTTTTTTTTTTTTTTTTTTTTTTTTTTTTTTTTTTTTTTTTTTTTTTTTTTTTTTTTTTTTTTTTTTTTTTTTTTTTTTTTTTTTTTTTTTTTTTTTTTTTTTTTTTTTTTTTTTTTTTTTTTTTTTTTTTTTTTTTTTTTTTTTTTTTTTTTTTTTTTTTTTTTTTTTTTTTTTTTTTTTTTTTTTTTTTTTTTTTTTTTTTTTTTTTTTTTTTTTTTTTTTTTTTTTTTTTTTTTTTTTTTTTTTTTTTTTTTTTTTTTTTTTTTTTTTTTTTTTTTTTTTTTTTTTTTTTTTTTTTTTTTTTTTTTTTTTTTTTTTTTTTTTTTTTTTTTTTTTTTTTTTTTTTTTTTTTTTTTTTTTTTTTTTTTTTTTTTTTTTTTTTTTTTTTTTTTTTTTTTTTTTTTTTTTTTTTTTTTTTTTTTTTTTTTTTTTTTTTTTAAAAAAAAAAAAAAAAAAAAAAAAAAAAAAAAAAAAAAAAAAAAAAAAAAAAAAAAAAAAAAAAAAAAAAAAAAAAAAAAAAAAAATATTTTTTTATAGAATTCACTTTCTTTTATTATTTTTTTTTTTTTTTTTTTTTTTTTTTTTTTTTTTTTTTTTTTTTTTTTTTTTTTTTTTTTTTTTTTTTTTTTTTTTTTTTTTTTTTTTTTAAAAAAAAAAAAAAAAAAAAAAAAAAAAAAAAAAAAAAAAAAAAAAAAATTTTTTTTTTTTTTTTTTTTTTTTTTTTTTTTTTTTTTTTTTTTTTTTTTTTGTCATCTCTTTATTTACCAATATTTTTTTTATCTATCTAGCTAGTATCTTGTTATTATCTATGAATTTAAACTTCTATTACCCTCGCTCTTAAAAAAAAAAAAAAAAAAAAAAAAAAAAAAAAAAAAAAAAAAAAAAAAAAAAAAAAAAAAAAAAAAAAAAAATTTTTTTTTTTTTTTTTTTTTTTTTTTTTTTTTTTTTTTTTTTTTTTTTTTTTTTTTTTTTTTTTTTTTTTTTTTTTTTTTTTTTTTTTTTTTTTTTTTTTTTTTTTTTTTTTTTTTTTTTTTTTTTTTTTTTTTTTTTTTTTTTTTTTTTTTTTTTTTTTTTTTTTTTTTTTTTTTTTTTTTTTTTTTTTTTTTTTTTTTTTTTTTGGAAAATACCAATTTTTCTTGATTTTGCTTGGGGCCTATGGTAAGAACTATTTTCAAAGATACCGATAGTATAAGATATCGTACATTTAAGCAGTGAACCCAAAAATAATGCTATCATGCACCAAAAATTGATTTTAGTCTTTTGTGCTACGTTGATTTTACCTGGGAGCTACGCCCAAGAAACTAAAAGCCTTAGCCCAAAAGAACAGCCTCTTTACACCCTGATCGACCAATACGCCCAAGCCCGGGAAACCAAGGACACCGTGTGCTCGAACAGATCCTTACCGACGATATCGACCAATTGGTATCGACCGGGGAATGGCGCAGGGGTTTTGATACGGCGAAACAGGGGATGCTCCGAAGCTCTAGCGCCAATCCCGGTAGCCGGACCCTGACCGTAGACCATATTCGTTTTTTAAGCCCCAAAACCGCCTTGGTCGACACCCGATATGAGATTCAGAATGCCGACGGCTCTCTTCGGAAAATGTGGAGTACCTTTATCGTTGTCAAAGAGCCATTCGCTGGAAGATCACTGCGATCCGGAATATGCTGCCGGCTAGAGGTTCGTAACGGTTCATGAATATTCGTTGATTTGCCCATTGAACTCATTTAGACTTTTTTTTTAGAAACGAGAATTTTGGGTTTTTTGCCCCTATGAAGGCCTTTTTTAAAGCATAAACCCTAACGAGGGGGGAAAAAGGCAAAAATTAGGGTGCAAAATGTGAAATTCGCAGGTAAAAGATAAAGTCTAAATGAGTTCATTAAGTATGTATTTGAAAAACAAAAAATATCAACCTTTTATCCCCACCCTTTATGAAGTCGAACAACAACCACCGCAGAGAATTTTCAAACAAAGTGGCTTAGGGCTTTTGGGCCTGACCCTGTTACCTTCGGCTTACGGCAAGGTAGCCCCCAGTGACCGCCTACGGGTGGCACACATCGGTGTAGGCGGTATGGGCAACAACCATATGAAATGGTTCGCCGGCCTACCGGAAGTCGATGTTGTCGCGCTTTGCGATGTTGATGAACAGCACCTGGCCACAAGCCTAAAAACGATGGACACCCTACAGCCCGGAAAAAAGGTAGACGGATACGGTGATTTCCGACATATTCTAGACCGAAAGGATGTCGATGCCATTACCTGTGCTACGCCCGATCATTGGCATGCCCAGATTGCTAGCCTCGCTTTTCAAGCCGGCAAGGATGTATATGGGGAAAAACCCTTGTCCTATGATATAAAGGAAGGCCAGATGATGCTCAAAAACATGGAAAAGAACAAGCGCGTCTTTCAATTGGGCACACAGATTCATGCGACCGATAACTATCACCGGGTCGTCGAAATCATTCAGGCCGGTGCTATCGGCAAGGTACATACCGTGCGCTTATGGAAAAATGGTCAGCCGCCCAATTTGGGCCATCCGAAAAGTGTGGCCGTACCAAAAGGGCTCAACTGGGATATGTGGCTGGGGCCTGCACCCTATGTAGATTATGTACCCGAGCGATGTCACGTGAACTACCGGTATTTCTTGGATTACTCAGGAGGTATCTTTGCCGATTTTTGGTGCCATATCGCCGATGTCGCCTTCTGGGCGCTACAGCCCAAGGGCTTAAAAAGTATAGTCGCCAGAGGCGAGGAAGCCGAAGGTATTGCCGACACCCCCAAATGGATCGATGTCGATTATGAATTTGAGGATTTAAACCTGCATTGGACTACCGAGCCCCCGAAAGTACCCGGCGCCGCAAAACGGGGTATTGGTGCCTATTTCGAGGGAGACAAGGGTACTCTTATCTGCGATTATGACACCCGGGAAATCACTATCAATGGCGAAACGGTCACCGATATTCCCGAAATACCGAAAACCATCGTCCGCTCCCCGGGACACCAACAGAATTTTGTGGATGCCATAAAGTCGAGGACCTCCCCGGAATCGAATCTCGCTTATGCCCGGGATTTGACCCTACCCATGCATTTGGGACTCATCTCATACCGCTTGAAGAGAAAGCTCCAATGGAATTCGGATAAAGAAAAGTTTATCGATGATTCAGAGGCCAATAGTTTGTTATCCCGAAAGCCTCGGAAAGAATGGCAGTTGGTAAGATAATCCTTTATTTTGATTTTAAGAAGAATATACCTCCCCCACTCCTTTTTCGATAAAGGCTTAGCCGTAGCTACGGAATCATTTTTTAACGCCCACTTGGTGAAAAAAACAAGGCTTGGGCCGGCTAAAATAGGCTTAACACAACATTAGAACCCATGGTTAAATCAAAGACCCTACCCGAACTCCCTTTTGAAGAGTGGACAAAAACCCGATTGACCGTACATATCATTCTCCAGATATTGGGAAAGACCAGATTGAAGTCAACCCCCCGAAAGAACCATTGGTGGTACATTACCCTCTATGTTTCGTCGAGAGGCTTCAGCACACACGAGATTCCCATACATAATGGTTTTGAAAGTGTTGAAATAGAATTCAACGTAAAAAGAAAAGCGGTTATACTCCGTGTTAGCACAGGTGAGGAAATCATAGTGTCACTTGCCGACAACCCCAGCATCGCGGATTTTTATAAAGTGTATTTGAACAAACTGGATAGCCTTGGACTGCATCCGAAATTTGTGGAAACCCCATTTGATCTAGAAATAGAAAAACCTTTCGGAACGATTACCGAATATCATCATTACGATTGGGAATACATCGAAAAATTTTGGAAGATAATGCTCTGGAACCACAATGTGTTTCAAGAATTCGGTGGCCGTTTCTATGGTAAAACGTGCCCGGTTCATATCTATTGGCATCATCTTGATCTGGTGGTAACCCGATTTTTGGGGAAAAAGCTTCCGCCTATGGATAAAGCCGCTCGCATTTTAGAGAAGGAAACCTATTCCCATGAACAAATTAGCTTTGGTTTTTGGGTGGGAGACAAGAATTTTCCTTAGCCCATGTATTATTCATATACCTATCCCTCTCCCGATGAGCATATCCGAAGAACCCCTTATACCCCAGGAAGCCCGGTGGCAAGACCGCAATGGAAGCCCTATGGCACTTTTGAGGTACGAAGATGTACGGAATCCGGATAATCCCGGAAACACGGATCTTGACTTTCTCGAAAGCACCTATCGAGGCAAACCGAAAAAAGCCGGTTGGAAAATCGACGAACTTAAAGTCCCCGATTTAAATCGATTATAAACCAGGTATAGGTAGACGTTACCAATACTCACCTATTCTTAGCCGACTTCATCTTTCAACACATTAATTCAATCGAGTTTTACTATCTTTCGGCAACCATTCAAAACCTACATTATTTTGCACGGCAATAATCTTAACTGCCAATTAAAAACCACCCCAAAAATGAAAATTCACTCCTTCTTGGTTCTCAACCTCCTCTGCACCTTCTACCTCACTGCCCAGCCGAGCAAACAACTGGTCGAGGTCATCGTCACTCCCGATTTGGATCCCGATTCAACCTGCCAAGATGGTAACCCAGGCCGAATTTGCAATTAACGTGTTGCGTAATAACGTGCCGATCGAGGGCGTTAAGATCGATTACAAGGTAGAGACCGATCCCGGATATCGCGAAGTCAAGATTTGGGACGAGGGTACCCTATCCCTGAACGATAAGACCTCCAAAGCTCAAGGCACAGAAATTCAAGGAACCCGGATTCTTGCGCTGTACCACTAAAGTTACAGTGGATGGCAAGGAATATTCGTCGTATGCCACTGCCGGGTTTGCACCTTACAAAATCGAACCTACTACCACCTTGCCCTCCGACTTCGACGCTTTTTGGGAGAAGGGCAAGGATGAACTGGCCCAGGTGCCCATCAACCCGGTACTGACCCGGTTGCCCGAACGCTGTACCGATAAGGTCGATGTGTACCATGTGCAACTGGACAATGTTCAGGGCAAAGTCTATGGCATCTTATGTACACCCAAGGAAGGCAGGTCAAGTATCCGGCCATTTTGCATGTGCCGGGCGCAGGTATCCGGCCGTATTACGGGGAGGTTGACGAGGCGGCCGATGGCTTCGTTTCCTTTACCATCGGAATTCATGGCATTCCCGTTACCATGGACCAAGGCGTTTATGACGATTTGCGGGCCGGTGCTTTAAGCAATTATCAAATCTTTAACCTTGACGACAAAGACAATATGTACTACCGCCGCGTGTATCTGGGATGCGTGCGTGCCGTGGATTTTCTGGAAGGTCTTGATAGTTTTAATGGTGAGGATATGGCCGTCACGGGTGGCAGCCAGGGCGGGGCACTATCCATCGTCACAGCAAGTCTCGATAACCGTATTGATTATTTGGCGGCCTTTTATCCGGCACTCTCCGATATGACCGGATTTTTGCATGGCCGTGCCGGGGGATGGCCCCAGATCTTTGTGGACGACTTTACCAACAAGCCCGAAAAAATAGAAGTATCGAAATACTACGACGTGGTCAACTTTGCGCGATCGGTAAAGGCCAAAGGCTGGTACAGCTGGGGCTATAACGACAATGTTTGTCCGCCTGCCTCTACCTTTTCCGCCTACAACGTGATCGAAGCCGAAAAAGAACTACATATTTTTCAAGAAACCCAGCATTGGACCTTCCCCGAGCAGCAAGAACTCAAAAATGAATGGCTGTTCGCAAAATTGAAGGAGTAGGTACGCCAATGGGAGAAATAAAAACACACCAAAACCCCTTTACAATCTCTGTGAAATGGATTCAAAACCACTCCTGATCCCCTCCGAAAAAATGCGGCAGGTACTGAACCGACTTTTTACCAAGTACCGTTTTTCCGAAGAAAAGGCCCGATTGCTCGCCAAAACCTATACCGAAACCACTTTGGATGGCGTCAATTCACACGGTATCAACCGCGTACCCCTGTTTATCGAATATGTGGAAAAAGGAGTGGTCAAGGTAGATGCCGAAGCCGAAAAAGCGGAGGCTTTCGGAAGCATCGAACGCTGGGACGGCCATTCCGGACCGGGAATCATCAATGCCATAAAATGTACGGATCGTGCGGTAGCTTTGGCCAAGGAACATGGGATGGGAATGGTAGCCCTTCGCAACAACAACCATTGGATGCGCGGCGGCACCTACGGATGGCGGGCGGCCGATGAAGGATGCATTTCCATCCTCTTTACCAACACCCAGCCCAATATGCCGCCTTGGGGCGGAAAGCACAGCCGGTTGGGCAACAACCCCTTTATTGTTGGTATCCCCAGAAAGGAAGGGCATGTGGTTCTCGATATGGCCATATCGCAGTTCGCCTTCGGTACGATAAACAATTACAAGTTGAAACGTGAAAAACTACCCTATCCCGGCGGATGGGACGAACAAGACCAGCTATCCAAAGATCCCGAAAAAATACTGGTCAAACAACGTGGCCTGCCCATCGGATACTGGAAAGGCTCGGCTCTTTCCATGGTTCTGGATATGCTGGCGACCCTATTATCCGCAGGAAAATCTACGTATCGCATCGGCCAGGGCGAATTTGAGGCCGGTGTATCCCAAGTCTTTCTATGCGTATATCCCGAAACATTCGGGGATAACGGGCTACAGGAAAAACTGCTCCAAGAAATCATCGATTATACGCATGATGTAGAGCCTATGCAGTCCGGTGGCCGAACCTTTTATCCCGGCGAACGTACTTTGCAGACCCGCAGGAAAAATCGGGAGGAAGGCATTCCCGTTAGTACGGAAATCTGGGAAAAGGTGTTGGGTCTTTCCTCTTAAATTTTTCCGATTCCCAGTACGAAAAAATGAGCTTATAACTTTAGCAAAAACAAGCAGGCTTTGAAACCGGTTTCGGCATACTTTTTTGTTTTTCCCTATGTGCTCGCCATGGTACGGCCGCTCATGCCTGTGTTGGAATATAGTGTCGAACACGACTATATTGCCGAATATCTCTGCATCAATAAAGACAAGCCTGAGACATAACATATCAAATGGCAATGGCTATCTTTACAAAAGAAAATAGAAGAATGAAAAAAATAATCCTGATACTTAGCCTTGCCTTGACCACATTCGCCACCTCGTGTAAAGAGGAAAAAGAATCGTCTCAAATGAAAGAGGTGATAGCCATTCACGATGAGACCATGCCGAAAATGGGTCAATTGGGAAAATTGGTCGGGGAACTCAAGGGAATGGAAAACGACAGCACTGAAATCGGAAGACAATACAAAGACGCCCGAAAAGACCTTCAGGAAGCCCACAAAGCCATGATGGACTGGATGCAGAACTTCGGAGATCGCTTTACCCCCGATGAAATCATGAACGGAAAAGAACTCTCGGAACAGAAACACGAATGGCTCGATGAAGAGGAAGAAAAAGCGAAGGCCCTGCAGGACCAGGTCAATTCGAGCATTGAAAATGCCGAGAATCTTTTGAATAAAGAGGATTAAATTCGTTTTGCGCACTCGTGGGCAGGCCCCCTTGGGTTTCCGGAGAAAGTCTAGTGGCGAGTATGTAACTGCCTTCTGAAACTGCTATTGCCAACCTTCATTGGGGATTTGAAATTGGGTATTCGGAATTTTAATCTCCCCACCGCAATGACTCCATAATCTCCCGAATATCATTTTGGAGATAGGCAGCTGCAGGATAAATGGAATCGTAGTTCGGCCGAGTGAGAAAGTAAAGAGATCCGGTCAAAAAATGTTCGGTACTGTCGGTCACGTAGAACTGAGCCTGAGAGGCGGCATCACCGCTTACTTCATAGAACATACCATAGACATGGTGCTCTTCATTGATGAAAGGCTGTTCGCTAATGCCGTCGGCCTTTATCGAATGTTCATAGCTGAGTTTTTGCGCATCGGAGAGCAATTTTTCGATGTTATGATCAACTTTTTTATAGTTGATGAAAATCTCTCCCTTCATGTCGGGGTATTCCAAAATCAGTGAAGCATTGTTCTGGGTCTTTATGTGGGCCAATTCGTTGTATCTAAAATGGAAGTTATCGGTCTGCAGCTCCGCCGTCTGGGGAGCTGAATATTCAACCGCAATTCGGCCTTGGGTTTCGGCAACACCTCCTCTTTACAGCCCGTGAACGGTAAACAAAAAAACAATGCCGATATGCGTATTCTAAACTTCATGGGGCAAGGTCACTTTGATTTGTTTCAGGCGTTTTTTATCAAGGCTTTCCACCACGAAACGGTAGTCGTTAAAAGTAATTCTCTCCCCTTTTCTCGGAAAGCTTCCGGCAATTTCGAGTACGAAGCCGGCAATGGTCTCCGATTCGCCTTTCCGCAGTTCGAATTCCTCTTCGTTCTCTATCTTGGTAACCTTATAAAAATCCCTCAACGTGGTTTTCCCTTCGAAGACAAAATTAAAATCGTCGAGCTTAGAGAATATCAGGTCCTCATCATCAAATTCGTCGCTGATATCACCGACGATTTCCTCGATAATATCCTCTAAAGTAACGATACCGGAGGTGCCGCCATATTCATCGACGACTACGGCCAAATGGTTTTTCTTTTCCTGAAACTCTAGCAACAGGTCGTCAAGCTTTTTGTTCTCGGGCACGAAATAGGGCTCACGGATCAAAGTCATCCAATTCAAGGTTTTTCTATCGATATAGGGCAACAGGTCCTTAACGTAAAGCACTCCCATAACATTGTCCATATGCTCCGAAAAAACGGGAATACGGGAGTAACCGTTCTTCTTTATTTCCGCCAGTACTTCAGGAAATTTCATGTTCTCGCTCAGTGCGAAAATATCGATCCGGGGCCGCATGACCTGTTTGGTATCGGTATTGCCGAAAGAAACGATGCCCTTCAATATTTTCTGTTCTTCTTTGCTCGTATCCCCCTCGGAAGTCAGTTCAAGGGCCTGCGAAAGATGATCGACACTCAGGTTCGATTTCTGCTTGCCCAGTTTGTTATAGATGAACAAAGTACCCGCCCGCATCGGAAGGCTGAGGGGCGAAAAAAGAAAATCCAGCACTTGTAGAGGATAGGCCATAAAGAAGGCAAAACTCTCGCGGTTACGGTTGGCGTAAACCTTAGGGAGTATTTCACCGAACATCAGGATAAGGAAGGTTGCCACGACCACTTCCAATAAAAACCGGACCCATTCCAGCGTGATATCTGCGAAAACGGTATCGCCGATTACGCTAAAAAGCAAAACAACTCCAATATTAATGGCATTGTTCGCAACCAATATAGTGGCCAATAATTTCTTGGGCCGTTCTAAAAGCTTCACAATAATACCACCCCGGGTAGTCCGCTTCTGGTCGATATCGTTAACCTCGGTCTGCGATAGGCCGAAAAAAGCTACTTCCGCTCCTGAAATTAGCGCGGAACACATCAATAATAGGATGAGAACGATTATCTTAAGCGCAAAAGCACCCTCAAGTGCCATAAAGTAGGAATAAAGAATAAGGGGGTCAGGGTCCAATAGCTAGTGGTTTACGGTTTAGAACGGCAGATCGTCCTCTTCGGATTGCCCCAAGGCCGCACTTTTTTTGGCCGTACTTTCTTGGGTTTTATCGGAACCTTGAAAATCTGTGTTCTCTTTTTGGGGCCGCACGTTTTGGGTCTGCCCTTCCTCTTGGGGGTTCGCCGTGCTTTCATTTTTGGGGGTCAGAAAGGTAAATTCCTGCGCCTGCACCTCGGTAGAGTAGCGGGTTATGCCATCGTCACCTTCCCATTGGCGGGTTCGCAACCTTCCCTCGATGTAGACCTTATCACCTTTCCCAAGATATTTCTCACAAATTTCCGCCGCCTTGTTCCGTACGACGATATTGTGCCATTCCGTATTTGTGGTGCGTTCACCCGTTTTTTTACTGGTGTAGGTCTCGCTGGTCGCGATGGGAAACCGCCCGATACAATCACCGTTTTCGAAATAATGCATTTTCACCTCGTCGCCTAGATTGCCGATCAACATTACCTTGTTCAATGTACCGCTCATTGCCTTCTTCTTAAATTAATCCTCAAAAGTACGAATTTTTGATGGTTTTAAGATCCTATTCAAAAATCCTGCTCCCCAAAAAACAACATTGGGAGAACCTCATCTTGGCGTCATGCAGGTATGGCTTTTGTTAAAGTATGTCGCATATCTCGATGTCTGACGGATGTAATCAAGAGCCAAAACTTCTACCTAACGGTTTTCAGTTTGCATTGCTCTTAAATAGCCCCTCAAGAAATCGGCGATCAAAACGGGAACCGGATATTTTTCGAGTTCAGACAGCGGGATGCCATCCTGGAAAACGGCATCTGTCTTAACGATCCAAAATACCGTATGCAAATGCCGGTGCGATAGTTTATGGATAATGGGCGTTTTGTTATACCGTAGAATTTTTCGCACTGTTCCGGTATCCAAAAAGCGATCTAAGCCTTGAATTACACCTTCCCTATCGATTTCACGGTGGGATTCCAGCAACGGGAATTCCCATAGATTCTGCCAAATTCCCTTTCCGGTACGCTTTCTCAACAGGGTATTCCCATTCATATCCTCAAAGACCAAATAATGGAAATACCGATGTTTTACCTGGGTCGCTTTTCCTTTGACCGGAAGTTCCCCAACCTGGCCCTTTTGCAGTGCGACACAGCTATCGTTCAGGGGACAATGGGGGCAATCGGGGTTCTTCGGGATGCACTGCACGGCACCGAATTCCATAATCCCTTGATTGTAATCGCAGATGTTGTCGGCATCCATAACCTGCCGGGCCAATTTTTTGAAGTATTTTATCCCCGACGAGCCGCTGATCGGTTTATCCACCCCAAAATAACGGGCCAGCACACGATAAACGTTGCCATCGACGACTGGCTCAGGGGCATCAAAACAGATGGAGGCAATGGCGCTCGCCGTATAGTCGCCTACCCCTTTCAGTTTCAGCAGGCCTTTGTAGGTTTCGGGAAAACGACCGCTATGCTCCTCCACCACCGTTTTTGCAGTGGCGTGCAGGTTTCTGGCCCGGGAATAATATCCCAGGCCTTGCCAGAGTTTCAAGACTCTTTCTTCGGATGCCCTTGCCAAATCGTACACGGTCGGAAAGGCTGCAATAAACTTCAGGTAGTAGGGCATTCCCTGAATCACGCGCGTTTGCTGCAAAATAATCTCTGAAAGCCAAATTTTATAGGGATCTCGGGTGCACCGCCAGGGAAGGGTACGCTTGTTCGCGGCATACCAAATAAGAATGTTATGGGCAAAGCTCATGGACATGGATTGAGGGGACAAAAATAAGGGTTTATCGGAGGACCCATCAGAAGGGGATTGGGATAAAAACACGAAAAAAGGATGAATCGTTTAAAATTAGCCCCTTAGCAGAAAAAATGGAATTAAATTTATATATTTGCATCCCAAAAAAATCATACTCAAAATTTAATACGAAAGATGACGAAAGCAGAAATTGTATCGAATATCTCAGACAAACTGGGAATGGAAAAAGGAGATGTGCAGGCCACTCTTGAAACCTTTATGGAAGAGGTGAAAAATTCCCTCGAAGGCGGCGACAATGTCTATTTACGGGGCTTTGGCAGTTTTATCGTGAAGACCAGGGCCGAAAAGACTGGCAGGAACATCAGTAAGAACACCACGATAAAGATTCCGGCGCACAATATACCGGCCTTCAAGCCCGCCAAGGTCTTTGTAGAAGGCGTGAAGAGCAATGTACAGGTAAAATAAGATAACCATATAAAACACGAATGTATGCCGAGTGGTAAAAAAAGAAAAAGACATAAGGTAGCTACCCATAAGCGAAAAAAACGCAGGAGAGCCAACCGCCACAAGAAAAAGTAATTGTAGGGGCCGTTACCACCAATACGGCCCTTAGCATTTTTCACACTCCTGCCCTATGAAAACCCGAAGTTTTGTGTCTTTCTTTTTTCCTTTCCCTGCGTTAAAATTTTCGACCGTAGCTATGGCTATGCCCGAAAATTTTGTCTTGGCAAAGAAAAAAATAAATTGCCCAAAATTTTCAGATTTTCACAGGGCACGAGTATGCGTTCATTGACATAGAAATCCCAAAGCGGATTCCGGCGGATTTTTCAAGATCCGTTTCAACCATTGTTTAATCCATTCCGCTCCCGAAATGTCGGGACGGGATACAAATATATTCAGGTGAATAGAGAATTAATCGTAAGATCTAGTTCCGAAGCCGTTGATTTTGCCCTTTTAAAGGATGGAAAGCTCACTGAATTGCACAAAGAGGAAGACAACAACGATTTTTCCGTTGGCGATATTTTCATGGCCAAGGTACGCAAGCCGGTAACCGGTCTCAACGCGGCCTTCGTCAACGTGGGTTATGAGAAGGATGCCTTTTTGCACTATCATGACCTTGGGCCCCAACTGGCCACTATGCTTAAATTCATTAAGCAGGTAAGTAGCGGAAAATTGAAGGATTACTCCCTTTCCAATTTTCCGACCGAAAAAGACATTGACAAGAATGGCGTCATAACCGACGTCATCAAGGCCAATCAGTCTTTGCTCGTGCAAATCGTCAAAGAGCCCATCTCCACCAAGGGACCCAGGATCAGCTCCGAACTTTCCATTGCGGGGCGTTATCTGGTCATGGTACCTTTTTCCGATCGCGTATCCGTTTCACAGAAGATAGCGAGCAACAAGGAAAAAGACAGGCTAAAGAGACTGGTAAAGAGCATCAAGCCAAAAGGTTTCGGTGTGATTATCCGAACCGTGGCCGAAGACAAAAAGGTAGCGGAACTTGACAAAGATCTAGAGAATTTGCTGGCCAAATGGTCGGCGATGTGCGAAAAGCTGCAGAAAGCGCGCACTCCTTCAAAAGTGTTGGTAGAGCTCAACCGGGCTTCCTCGATACTAAGGGACGTCTTTAACGATACCTTCACCGGTATTCACGTAGACGACGAAAAACTTTACGAACAAATACAGGATTATGTACAGGAAATCGAGCCCGGAAAGGAATCGATAGTTAAACTGTACAATTCGCCGGTTCCCATTTTTGAAAAGTACGGGATAGAACGGCAAATCAAGACTTCCTTTGGCCGTACCGCCAGCATGAGCAAAGGCGCGTACCTCATCATCGAACATACCGAAGCCTTGCACGTTGTAGACGTGAACAGCGGTAACCGTTCGAGCCGGGGCAAAAATCAAGAGGACACCGCTTTGGAGGTGAACCTTTTGGCCGCCTCCGAACTCGCCAGGCAGTTGCGCCTTCGCGATATGGGCGGCATTATCGTGGTCGACTTTATCGATATGGTAAAGGCACCCCATCGGAGAAAGCTCTTCGACCATCTTCGCAACGAGATGAAAGACGACCGTGCCAAGCACAAAATTCTGCCGCCCAGTAAATTCGGGCTGATACAGATTACCCGGCAACGCGTACGGCCCGAGATGAAGATAAAGACGACCGAGGAAAACCCCAATGGTAACGGTAAGGAAATAGAAGCCCCCATCGTTTTGGTCGAAAAGATAAACTCCGATCTCGAAAGGTTGCTGAAAGGCCCAAAAAAGGACGCCAAGATAACCTTGAATATCCATCCGTTCATTGCGGCGTATATCACCAAGGGCTTTCCGTCCATACGCTCCAAATGGTTTTTGGAGCACAAAAAATGGATAAAGATACAACCCCGGGATGCTTATACGTATCTCGAATACCGTTTTAAGGATAAAGACGGGAAGACGGTGTATTGAAATTAATTAAAGCGACCTTTCGGCAACGGGAGGTCGCTTTTTGCGTTGGAGACTTTTGTGACCGTCCTGCAGAGGAAGGAATCTTCCCATGATTTTTGTACTTTGGAATACGAAAACCATCCCTATTAATTAAAAAGCCATGAATCTAAAACAGTTTCTGTTTTTTGCCTTCTTGATTATTTTCGGATGTGTGAAAAATATGGGGCAGGCCAGTTTTGAATCCGTTCTGAAGGAACTGCCACATATCGAGGGAAAGGAGACCTACTTGAATTCCCCCTTCGTAACCGCGGGTGACCGGGTTTACATGGTAGGCCATCAAAACGGTAGCTTCCCTGAACTGGGATGGCATATAAAGGGGGAAATGAGCGGTATCTGGGACCCTCCCATTAAATTATTGGACGGTTTCGATGTCGATCTCGTTTGGGAAGATGCCTCCTTATTCCTTAGACCGCGCCCGAAGTTTTGTCAACTATCCTTTTGCGAATTTGCAAGAGTTTTATATCCCTGAGAAAAACCTTGAGATTGCCCGTTGGCAGTTCGTACCCGATGGCAAGGAAGGGATTTTGATCCAGTTTGAACTGAAAAATCTAGGGGAAACCGACCAAGGTTTCAGTTTGCGCCTTATAGGTCATTCCGATTTACGGCCGACCTGGTTGGGGGGGCGTACCCAAATGATCGATGCCAAAGATATGGCCCAGTTTTCCGATGGGGCGGACGCCTGGTCGATAAAGGATGACAAAAACCCTTGGTATGTCCGGTTCGGGGCCGACCAGAAATCCCGTCATCACATACAAGTCGAGAATTCGAATTCAGGCCTTGGGGTGTCCGGTCAACTAGAATACTCGATGTCCCTCCCGTCCCGATCCGTTAAGACCATCACTTTTACCATCGCCGGCTCATATACTTCCGAAGCCGCCGTTGGGTCTACGTTCGAGGATATTCAAACAAACGCTATGTCCTATCTTTCACAAAAGAAGGAGCGCTATCAAAAACTGGCCGATCGATCCAAGCTTACCGTCCCCGATAAAGATTTACAGCAAGCTTTCGAATGGCTCAAATACAATTGCGATTGGCTGGTACGCAGCGTTCCCGAAATCGGAACCGGCATCATGGCCGGTATTCCAGACTATCCATGGTGGTTCGGCGTGGATAGCGAATACGCATTGAAAGGCTATATGGCCATTGGTCAGACCGATGCCGTGTACAGCACTATCAAGCTTTTGGACAGTGTCTCGAAGGCCCTCAACGGTAACGGGAAGATCATTCACGAAATGTCCAACAACGGGGCGGTCTTCAATAAGGGCAACATCAACGAAACCCCGCAGTTCGCGTCCCTAATTTGGGAAGTCTACCAGTGGAACGGGGATAAGAAATTTCTCAACACCTACTTCCCTACCATCCAGAAAGGACTGGAATGGTTGATGGCCGAAAACGACGCGAACAAAAACGGTTTTCCGGACGGTTTCGGAATGATGGAGATACACGGCCTTGACAGTGAAATGATAGATGTCGCAAGCTACACACAAAGAGCTTTCGCCGACGCCTCACAAATTGCAGCGGAGCTGGACGATAAAAAATTGGCGGAGAAATATCAAAAAACGGCGGAGGAATTACGAACAAAAATCAATAAGGAATTTTGGTCGGAGGAATTCAATTCGTATGCGGATTTTATAGGTACCGATGCCCAAGCCTTACGCCTGATCGAAGATGCCATGGTTCGGGCCGACACCTTGAACAAGCCTTGGGCGGTCGCGGAACTGGAACAGACCAAAAGGAACATAACGGCTAATCCTTCAAAAGAACCAAGACCCTTCGTACTGCATCACAATTGGGTGGTTAACACACCTATGGAAATGAAAATAGCGGATTCCGTGAAAGCCATTAAAGCCCTGGATACCGCCGAGAGCTTTGTGAACCCGTTCGGGGTTTTCGTAACGGGCATCGACCGCGATGCATCCGCAGGTTCCGACAACGGCTCTTTTAAGGGCAGTAAGGTATTTTCCTATACAGGCGCCGTGATGACCCTGCCCACCGGGGTACAGACCATTGCGGAAAACAACTATGGCAGGCCCGACAAGGCCCTCGACTATCTAAAAAGAATGACCCGTACCTTTAGCTACGCCCTACCCGGAAGCATTTATGAGGTGTCGCCAGATTACGGTATGATGACCCAGGCCTGGAACATTTACAGCTATGCCATACCCATCGTGCAACAGTTCTTCGGCATACGGCCGCAGGCCTCGGAAAAAACGGTGGTCTTGAAACCGCAAATGCCCTCCGAATGGAACGAAGCTTCTTTGGAAAATGTAGTCGTAGGGGATAATGTGGTTTCAGTATACTATGAAAAAACTGCCCAACATATGAACCTTAGGGTAGAACAGACCGATCCTAGTTGGACGATTGAGATAATACTTCCCATAAATAAAGGGAAAAACTACCGAATTCTACGGGGAGATGTGGAAAGAGTCGATACCAAAGAAGGGATAAGGTTCACTTCGACAGATTCGTTATTAGAGATTGAAAGTGTTTTGCAGTAAGACCGAACAACCGATTGCCCATTGGGTGCCATATACTGATTTATCGGTATCTTTAAGCCATGTTATCATCCTGAAAAAAAAATAATCGGGGCCTTTAAAACCATATTCACCACTTAAAATCGCCCTTTTTGGCTTGGTGGACAGAACGAAGACACCGATAAAAGCGATATCGATGTAGGGTATGTATCGAAACATACCGTTTCATTATATACAATAGCAGGAAATCCTGATAATTTTAGGGTAAAAATTAAGGAGAAACCTTGACGTCGTATTCTTTGGAGGCCTTCACCCCAAAATAAGGCCCAATATAACCTCAGATTTTATTTGCAACGGCCGAAAACAAACAGATTCCTTTTCTACCTTCGGAATGATGGAACAAAAAGCATACTCGGTGCGAGAAGCCACCAAAAAACTCGAGGGCTACTGCTCTTATCAGGAGCGTTGCCATAAAGAAGTGGTGAGCAAATTATGGGAAATGCGAATGATTCCCGACGCGATAGATCAAATTATCGTCCACCTTATAGAAGGGAACTATCTGAACGAGGAGCGGTTTGCCAAAAGTTTCGCGCGCGGGAAATTCAGCATTAAGAAATGGGGTCGAAGACGCATTATATCGGAACTGAAACAGCGCGACATCTCAAAGTTCAATATCAAGACCGCATTACAGGAAATTGATGATGCCGCTTATTTGGAAACTTTCGATGCTCTGGCGGAAAAAAGAGTGAGACAACTTCGGGAGAAAGACATCCAGAAAAAGAGAAAAAAATTGGCCGATTACCTGCTTTATCGTGGATGGGAAAGCCATTTGGTCTATGAAAAGGTCAAAGAACTCATTCCGTAGTAATCGGGGTCGAATCCACAACCGCTTTCCGCCCCAAAATTAGCGACCACCGCACCCCATGTCGATTTCAGTTTCAAAAATCGTGCAGCGCAGAGCGAGACCTGCCACCTTATAAAAAGTTGAAAGAAACCCCCAGATTAACGACAAACTGATTGTGCAGTTCTTCCGCAGGGGTCAGGTAGCCGGTATCATACTTGGCTATCGGAAAGCCCAACTCGGTAAACACCCCCATACCATCGGAAAAGAAATACCGAGCCCCGGTATGGAAACCGAAATTCTTTAATCCCAAATCAAGGCCCGGATAGAGGTCGAACTGATCGCTGATACCCATTACGGGGCCCAAATGGGCACTGAACCTTGCTTTCACATCGAAACGCTCTTGAGCACCTTTGTCAATAGCACTGTTGATACCCAACACATACGAGGAAATCGCACCGATTGAAATGTTCTCGCCCAGTCCGTAATCGTACGATGCCATAATACCGGTGCCGTTATTCTGTAAATTGAGCCCGACCTGAAATTTTTGATCGCCCCTGCCGGAATAGGCTTGGGCGGTCATTGCAGTGGTAAAAGTCAGTAAAAGTAGAAGCGATATTAGTGTTTTCAAAAGAATAAATTTAGATTATTAGCTTAACCATCAAATTTACGAAACGATATCAGACTAGGGAAATAGCATTCGTCCGCTCAACCGCTTTTGCATTTTTATGTTCTATCCACTTTTGGCCCTGAACTTTGCGCATGGCGATATCGAAACTACGCATGACGAAGATGTTGTACAGGGCCTTGGCAAAATTAAAGGGGTTTCTTGGCCAGGCCCGCAGGCTCATGGAAAACCCGGGGGTTATATATTTCATATAGTGCCAATAGCCCTCGGGCATGTAAAGAATGTCGCCATGTTGCAACTCCGCTTTAAGCCCGTGGGCGGACTTCAAAGCGGGCCATTTATTGTAATCGGGATGTTCAAAATCGATACTTTCATGTGTGATTAGGGAGTGGGGCACTTTGTACAGATATTTGGTCTCCGACTGGGGAAATAGGATGCATTCCTTTTTTCCCTCAAAATGGATATGGAAAATATTGGCCATATCGATATCATAGTGCATAAAAGTGTAGGAATCTCGTCCTCCAAAAAACAGCATGGGCAGTTTTTTCTTCAGCTTGAGTCCAAAATCGGGAAAGCTAAAGTCTTTTTGAAGTTGGGGTACTTCTTTGAGGATGTTCCAAAGGAAAATGCGGTACTTTGTAGGTTCCGATTTTAGGAGTTCGATATACTCGGCCATCTTCATCCGGGCATGGGGCTCGTTAAAACCATCTTTATGATTTACAGGACGATCGTCGTACAAGGGAACGACCTTGTCCCCCGCCATTTGGCGCATGTAGTCCAAATTCCATTTTTTCATTGCCGGCCAATCGTTCACGCCACCCTCGATAACGACGGGTTTTTGCGGTTTGAAATACCGTTCTAAAAAATTTTCCTTGGAAATCTTACTTACCCTGGGAACAGCTTCTAAATTCAATGCTTCTCTATTGTAATGTAAGCGACAAAATTAATTAACCCCGAAGAAACTAATTCTTAATAATAGTCTAAATTCAATATTGCCGAAGTTTCGATCTTAAAGTAGGGCCCACGATTTTTTGTACGTTGTTCTACCGTGGTACGCCGGACACAAAATGTTCTTCGAAAGATAATTTCTGGATCTGAGCGGCGAAAAACATCTTTTATCCCTCCCGATCGGTTGCGGTAACGGGCGGTTTAGACTTCGCTTTGGCCGTTTCGTTGCGTTCTATAGAATGACCCGGGCGGCTCCATTTGGGCTTTTCCCCTAAAGCATGAAATTGTGATTCCGAAGCTTCGACCGTCTTGGGCTGGGATACCTTGACGAACGGTTTCTGCGGTGTCAGCCCTAGCAACTTGAACATTTCCATGTCTTCGCTTACATCGGGGTTCGGGGTAGTTAATAGTTTATCGCCGGCAAAAATGGAATTTGCCCCGGCAAAGAAGCATAGGGCCTGCCCTTCACGGCTCATTTCCGTACGCCCTGCCGAAAGGCGGACCTGGGTTTCGGGCATCACGATTCGGGTAGTGGCGACCATCCGGATCATTTCCCAAATGGAAATAGGTTCCATCTCGGCCATCGGGGTACCTTCTACGGCTACCAAGGCATTGATCGGTACCGATTCGGGCTGCGGGTTCAAACTTGATAGTGCTACCAACATACCCGCCCGGTCTTCCAGTGCTTCGCCCATCCCGATAATCCCGCCACTGCAGACGGTTACGTTGCTTTTACGCACGTTATCGATGGTCTGCAAACGGTCTTCAAAGGCCCGGGTGGAGATCACATCCTTATAATAATCCTCCGAAGTGTCCAAATTATGGTTGTAGGCGTAAAGTCCCGCCTCGGCCAGCCGTTTCGCCTGATTTTCGGTAATCATGCCCAAGGTACAGCAGACTTCCATATCCAATTTATTGATGGTACGCACCATTTCCAATACTTGGTCAAATTCGGCACCATCCTTGACATTGCGCCAGGCCGCACCCATACAGACACGCGAACTTCCCGAAGCCTTCGCCCGCAACGCCTGTGCCTTTACGTGCGAAACCGTCATCAGGTCGTTGCCCTTAATATCGGTATGGTAACGGGCCGCTTGGGGACAATAACCGCAATCTTCAGGACACCCCCCGGTTTTGATGGAGAGCAAGGTGGAAACCTGCACGGTATTCGGATCATGATGTTTTCTATGTATGGTGGCCGCCTCGTAGAGCAGTTCCATCATAGGTCGGTTGTAGATGTCGAGGATTTCGGACTTGGTCCAGTCGTGTCGCATAGTACGTATATGAGGGAGTAATCAAGCCCAAAAATAAGGGATAAAAGTCGGAATCTTGTCCGTAGCAGATCGATTTGTTATTTGGCATCCGGAATTTTCAGCAGTACGCTTACCGCATTACCCCCGAAACCGACTGCATTCACCATCACTTTCTTGATTTTTTTTGGGATGGTCGAATAGTCTATAAAAGGAACTTTGATGAATTTCTGATATTCCAGCATTAGCAAGGCCAATTCTATACTCAACATGCCGGAGGCCCCAAAGCTATGGCCGATTTTCCACTTGTTCGTGGTGAGGGCAGGTGTATCGGGGCCAAATACCTTTTGAATCGCCCCGTATTCGGACAGATCGCCTTTAATAGTACCAGGTGCATGCATTACGATTACATCGACCTCTTCGGGTTCGGTATTCCCTAATGCCATACGCATCGAACGCTGAAAACATTCAGCATCGGTGGAAATTGAGGTATTATGGCGCAAAACCTCGGTGGCGTAGCCGACACCTTCGATGATGGCAAGGGTATTTTGTCGTATTCCCTTTTCAAGACAGGCTACCGAAGCGCCCTCGCCCAAGATCATGGTGTTCCGTTTTTTGGATAGGTTTAGGGCTTGACAAGGCCGTATGGCCGCTGATCGGCCAAGGGCATTGGCAGCGTTTTCTGTACGTCTTTCCGATGATAATACAGGCTCTATCCCAGACGGGCTGTGGTGTTCGTCTGTACCGCCCGGGTTGTCCTCGTTTTTCGCGTAGATTTTCAAGGCCTTCATCTGCGCAATGGTAAAAGGGGTCAAGGGGGCTTCGCTACCCCCCACCAAAAACCGGTTTGTCATACCACTTTTGATCCAAGCCACACCATTTAGCAACGCATGAAGGGCCGTGGAACAGGTAATGGAGTGGGAAATTTCAGGACCTTGGGTCTGTAGGTCGTGCGCTACCCAAGATGAAATATTGCCCAAGGTGGTGGTCGGGGAAGAAAGTGTGGACGCCCTTCGGTCTTGAAGAAACTCTTGATGGTACTTTTCGAACAGCGAGGTCGCCCCCCTTGAAGAGCCGATGTTAATACCAAATCGCATGTCATCCCGGGCGCGGTCGAGTGACCATCCCGCTTGCCGTACGGCCTTTCGGGAGGCATACAGCGCATACAATACCGAATCGTCCAGATTTTTATATTTCGGATCGGTGTTTTTGAGCTGATCGATTTCGGCTTTAACGGCTTCCGATAAAGGGGCGACCCACTCCTCACCTCCTCCGAAATCCCTTTTTCCAAAGCAGTGGGTATCCTTTTGATAATGGGCCCAAGTTTCCTCCTTGGAAAGGCCTAAAGGGGAAATTGAAGCTAGTGCAGTTATAGAAATTGGTTCTTTCAAGTAGAGCGTTTAATGTTAGGGCCGGTATTTTGACTCAAAGCATATCCAAGGCACTCCTTATCGTACCGTAAATTTTTTTCAATTGTTCGTCGGAGATGATATAAGGAGCCAAAATATAAACGGTATTCCCTAGAGGACGTAAAAATACGCCGTTCTCCATAAAATGGGTAAACAATTTGTTACGAAGGTTGCCATAGCGTTCCATTTTTACGTTGAGGTTCAAGGCGTAGATCACCCCACATTGTCTCGTGCTTTCTACTTTGGGATGGGTATTGATTTCTTTATCGAACCGCCGATGAGACGCTGCGATCCTTCGGATGTTATTCTGTATTTCTTCAGACGATAATAATTCCAGTCCCGCCAAGGCCGCTGCACAGGCCAGGGGGTTGGCGGTATACGTATGCCCGTGAAAGAGGCCTTTGGCGATATCATCACTGTAAAAGGCATCGTAAACTGTACGGGTACAGCTGGTAATGGCCATGGGAAGCAGGCCAGCGGTCAGGGCTTTCGATAGGCAGATGATATCGGGCTTCGTCGCGACATGGTCCGATGCAAAATTTTTACCGGTTTTTCCGAAACCCGTCATTACCTCATCGGCGATACATAGTACGCCGTGCTTTTTCAATAGTCTTAAAATTTGATCCAGGCCATCGGCATCGTGCATTTTCATGGCAGCCGCACCTTGTACGAGAGGCTCGTAGATAAATCCGGCGATGTCGTTTTTTTTCAGTCGGGAGTCCAAAGACTTCAAAAGACCCTCGAGGTTTTTCGTAGTCGGTACGGGAATGCGCTCCACGTCGATAAAAAAATCCTCAAAGGGACCATTGTAGACGGAGAGGCCTGAAACGGACATCGCACCGAAGGTATCGCCGTGAAAGCCTTCTTCAAAAGCAAGCATCGTCGGGCGTTTGTCGCCCTTGTTGAAATGGTACTGTAAGGCCATTTTTATTCCTATTTCAACGGCCGTAGAACCATTATCGGAAAAAAATAGCTTTTGTTGGTCGGGCGGGAGTATTTTAATAAGCTCCTCTGACAGCCGTATCGCCGGTTCATGGGTAAAGCCGCTAAAGACTATTTGATCCAGGACTTGCATCTGTCGGTACACCCTGTCGAGGATAAAATCATTGCAATGCCCATACATACAGGTGTACCATGAGGCGATGCCATCGATATATTCCTTTCCGCGTTCATCGTAAAACAGGGCTCCCTTGGCCTTAACGATACCCAGCATGTCGGGATGCAGTTTGTGCTGCGTCAGCGGATGCCAAAGGTGCTTTTTGTCGCGCTCCGAAAGCGTATTGGTATTCGTTTGATTTGTGGGAAACATATACAAAGATGGGGAAATTAAAATCCAAGAACCAAATTCCAAATTCCCAATTTGTCACGCAGAGCGCAGTCGAGCTGTCAAAGCGATTTCAAGACCGGGGCGAAGCGGTCGGCGTATTTTTTGATGACCCCTTTGTCAAAGTTTTCCTCTTCTTCGATACGGCCAATCAGGGAAACGCCGGTTTTATGTAAGATAATCTCTTCGGTATGCGGATTTCGGTTGCCGCTAAAGATCAATGAGACGTCATAGCCTTTGCTGATCAGCCAGTTGACAGTCAACAGCGTATGGTTGATACTGCCCAGATAATGTCTTGAGACCACTACGACTTGATACGTGGGCATAATGATGTCTAAAACCGTATCGGTATCGTTCAAGGGGGTCAACAGGCCGCCGCAGCCTTCGATGACCAAATAATTATCGGTTTCCGGCTCCTCTATTTCTAGACGGTCGATAAATATGCCATCGATATCGGCCGCCGCATGCGGACTCATGGGCGATTTCAACTCGTAACTGCTTTTATGGAAAATTGTTTTTTCGTTGGATATCCATTCCTTGACCCGGTCGGTATCGGTATGATCAAGTTCACCGGCCTGTACCGGTTTCCAATAATCGGCTTCCAAAGCTTCGGTAATAATGGCCGAGGCGATGGTCTTTCCGACCTCCGTCGAGATTCCTGTTACGAAAAATTGCTTCATGCTATTGCGGATTTGTTATCATGCCACAATTTAGGCATTTGTATTTTCTTTTTTCAAAAAACGGAAAAAGTTTGTTAAAAAGTCCTCTTCGCTCGTAGTAGGCCTCTGAGCGTATGGCCTTGCAATTTGGACAAATAATGGGATTATCATCATCGTCAACGGCATAGGCGCGGATTTCGTCATAGATTTCCATGGCCCTTTCGCGGTCTTCGCTGTACACTTGCAATTTTACGCCCCCGATGGCATTACTGATCAACGGGTCGGAATTCAAGGTGTTCTCGTTGCGCAAAAAGACAGGGATGTCTTCCGATTCCAGTTTCCCCTTTAGAATTTGCACATCCGCGGGATAATCGAAAGAGGCGATAGTGACGAATTTTTCGCTCATGGGCTATTTATTGCGCTTGACAGCAGTTCTAAGAATCGTTCGATGTCGTCTTTGGGATTGAAACTATGCAGACAGATCCGTACTCGTTCTTGCCCTTCGGGTACCGTAGGGGATAGAATGGCCCTTACATCAAACCCTTTTTCCCGGATGTTATCGGCGACCTTCCGTGCCCGTTCGTTCCCGGGGATAATACAGCAATGGACGGCCGAATTACTTGGAATAAAAAAAGATAGAAGGCTTAAGCCTTCTGCGCTCAGGGCACGGGTTTCCAGGGTAAGCTTAAAAAGCCTTATTTTTTCGGATAGACTTTGGACAAGGGCGCCACTTACCGCGGTGCCACGCCCATTACCGGAAGCTGATATAGGTTCCGGGGCCGACAGATGTTCGTAAGCTGCAAGAATGGTTGCCACCGAATGCGGTGGTAGCCCTGTGGTATAGATCAGGCTGCGGGCGAAGTTTACCAAATAGTTTTTAAGGTCTTTTCTGCCCAAAACTGCCGCACCGTGGCATCCGATGGCTTTCCCGAAGGTGACGATGCGGGCAAAAACGGCATCCTGTAGGCCCAAATGCTGTACCAAACCTTCCCCTTTTTCACCGAAAACACCCACGGCATGGGCTTCGTCAACGATTAGGTAATAACCGTTGGATTGGCAGAATTGGGAAAAGGCCTTTATATCAGGCGAATCACCATCCATGGAGAAAACGGATTCGGTGACGACATATACCTCGGCTGCGTTCGGCACAGGCAGTTCGGTGTCGCTGGGCGGCCTCTCCATTGGTCTTGAGAGCACCCAGACTGCCGTTCCGTAAAGTAGGGGCTTCGGTCTGACATTTCCTTTTTAAATCCTCCACATCATTATGCTTGAACTTATAACTCTTGGCGTGGCCCATTTTGATACCGTCGCGGATACTGGCATGGATGTACTCGTCATAGAACACGATATCACCCCGCTGTGGTACGCAACCGAAGAACCCGATATTCGCGTCGTAGCCCGAATTGAACACCAAAGCGGCCTCGGTCTGGTGGAATTCTGATAGCTTTTCCTCAAGTCGACTATACAAGGCATGGTTGCCCGACAACAACCGAGATCCCGTGGCCCCGTTCCGTGGGATAGGGTTTTCCGCCAATAGCTGTGATGCCCTTTCAAAAATTTCCCTGTTTCTTGAAAAACCGAGGTAGTCGTTGGATGAAAAATCGATTAAGCCGTCCCCGTCCGGCAAGTGCCTAAGCGATTTGCGAGCTTCCCGCCGGGCCAATTTTTCTTGTAGTCTTTTTGGGAAACCATCCATATCGCAAATGTAGCACATCCTTATTTTATAAGAACTTGTCCTGACTTTTTGTTTGGAACCCAATCTATCTGCCGGCAGCATGAATATCGGCTTTTGTGACCTGATGAAGGTTTTTTTAATTGAACTCGTTAAACTTTTAGTTTCGAACCAAAAATATTCGCTTTTGTAGCCGGATGAAGCTGCTTTTTAACCGAATAGCAGGGGTCCGGTGTTCAATAAGGTCGAAATATCGGTGCAAAATCGAATATTTGCCGGTAAAAGAAAAGGTCAACCCGAGTTCTATAGTATATTAGTGGGCACAAACCTCTTACTATGCATCGCTTTATTGCAGCTCTTTTTTTTATTTTATGTGGATATGTTTCCCCGGCCCAGACGAATCGTTATGAAATTTCTTTCGAAAACGCCGTGCACCACGAAGCGGTGATCAAGGGAGAATTTACCCAGCTGAAATCCGACACGGTCGCCCTCCGAATGAGCCGAAGCTCGCCGGGGCGGTATGCCTTGCATGAATTTGCCAAGAACGTTTACCGGGTCAAGGCTACGGACAGCCAGGGAAAACCCTTGAAAATCTCGCGTCCGAACCCCTATCAATGGAACGTTATCGGCCACGACGGTACGGTCAACATCAGCTATACCCTTTTCGCCAACCGGGGCGGCGGCACCTATGCTCAGATTGACGAGACGCATGCCCATTTGAATATTCCAGCAACCTTTATGTATGCTCCAGAGTTAAGCGATCGTAGGATCGAGGTGAATTTCAAGATCAGGGAGGATCTCGACTGGAAAATCGCTACCCAGATGCCCTTGGTTTCCGGCACTACGTATTTCGCACCCGATCTGCAGTATTTTATGGATAGTCCCGTTGAGATCAGCGATTATCAAATGCGGGAATTCGAAGTAGCTTCCAATGGTAAAAAACAAAAAGTGCAGTTTGTACTTCACCACAACGGTACGGAAGCGGAACTGGACACTTACTTCGAAAAGGTCAAGAAAATCGTTCTCTCCGAAAAGGAGGTCTATGGTGGACTACCCGAGTATGATTATGGCAAATATACGTTCTTGGCCTGCTATGTGGCCAACGCTTCCGGTGACGGTATGGAACACCGTAATTCCACCGTGTTGACGGATAAGGAAGGCCTTTCGGAAGGCGGTATGGAAAATAATATCGGTACGGTAGCCCATGAGTTTTTCCACTGCTGGAACGTGGAGCGTATCCGCCCCCAATCTTTGGAACCCTTTGATTTCTCCCGAGCCAATATGAGCGGTGCCTTATGGTTTGCAGAAGGTTTTACGAGCTATTATACCGATTTTACGCTCTGCCGGGCCGGGTTGATATCCCCCGAGGAATACATCGAGGGCTTGACAGGAACGTTCAACTACGTCTGGAATTCCCCCGCGCGGCAGTTCTTCAATCCGGTCGAGATGAGCTATCAAGCCACGTTCGTGGATGCGGCGGCCTCGATCGATCCCACCAATAGGGAAAATACCTTTATTTCCTATTATTCCTACGGAAGTGTATTAGGTCTGGCGCTCGACCTTTCTTTACGGCGAAACGCTTTGAACCTGGATGATTTCATGAAACTTGTCTGGCAGAAGTACGGAAAAACCGAAATCCCCTATATCCTCGAAGATCTTCACAAAACCCTTAACGAGTATGCGGGACAGGTTTTCGGGGATACTTTTTTCGAGAACTATATCTACAAAAGCGGTATGCCCGACTACAAGTCCTTATTGAAATCGGTAGGCGTGTTGCTGCATCAGCATCCAGACCGCCCCTATATCGGTGTAATCGCCGAACTCGACGGGGATGGAAACGGCGTGGTTCTATCAAACCCTGCAATCGGGAGTCCCGCCTACGATGCGGGTCTTGACAAAGGGGATGTAATTACGTCAATCAATACTTCCCATTTTCCGGAAAGCCAACAATTCGATGCCTTTATCTCACAATTCAAGGTCGGTGATACCTTGGAAATCAATTTTGAACGCTATGGAAGTGCGAAGTCCACCTCAGTAGTCTTAAAACCAAATCCGGAATATACCTTTGAGCTGATGGAAAAAAATGGGGACAAGCCTTCGAAAAAACAGTTGCAAAATAGGAAGGAGTGGCTTAAAAGAGAGTAGCAATAGCACCCCGCGGCAGAGATAAAGGTAAAAGAAGAACGGACCATTGACGCCTGTTAACCGTTACAAGGGCCATTTTTTGGGGGAATCGGAAACCGAACAACTACCCACAAATAAGGTGGGTTATTTAAAGGATATTCAACATTGATGAAAAACAGTGTATATATCATTTTATTTTTTGGGTTGATCTGCAGTGCCCAATTTGAATGTCCTAGAATTGAAGTACCCTTGAACGGTGCTACCGATGTTTCCGTTGACACCCAGGTTACCTGGAATAAGGTGGGTGGAATCAACGGTTATTCGGTTTCATTGGGCACGAGTCCCGGAGCATCGGACATATTGAACAGTAGATCGGCAGCCCTTGTAAATTTTTTAAGGCCCACGGCAGGTCTCCCCGACAATACGGAAATTTTCGTAACGATAAGCCTGTTTCTGGAAGATGGCAAATTCGTCACCTGCCCTTCAGAGAGTTTTACCACGGTAGATATTACCACGCCCCCGGAATGCACCAAGCCTGAGCGGACCGCTAGCCAATGGGCAAAATGTAAACCCGGGAGAAAACATAGGTTGGGCCTATGCGCCGACCGCTACAGGGTATCGATTGGCTATTGGTACCTCCCCGGATAATTTTGAAATTTTACCGGAAATTGATCTGGGCAATGTGCTCAGCTACGATCCCCCTAAAAATTTACCGATAAATTCAGAAATTTTTTTGCAGCTGACACCCTACAACGAAAATGGCGACGCGGAGACCTGTTCCGTGCAAAGCTTTATGACAGGTGCATCGAACATCGATTGCGAAAAGTTCCGACCGGAAATCAATATATCCGAAACTATTGGGTTATGCCCGGGCCAGTCCGAAAAAACCATTTCCAGTAACGATGTAGCCCAAGGCTTTCGCTGGTACCGGGTAAATGACGATAATACGGAGAGCCTGATTTCGGAAAGCCGCTCGATTACGGTTTCGGAGATAGGCCGATACCGCTATGAGGCTTATAATGAGGTTTCGGTTTTCGGCGATAAAGCTAACTGTGCGAGCTCTTCCCATTTTTCGGTCGTTTTCTCCAAGGCGGCGGACATTAAGACCATCGAGGTCGAAAGGCACCCATCGGGGATACAATTGACCGTTCTGGTTAGCGGTAGCGGCAACTACGAGTACGCATTGGACGAAGAAAACGGCCCCTATCAGGTCAGCAACGTCTTTTCACCGGTATCGGAAGGGGATCACCTAATTTATGTTAGGGATAAAAATGGCTGTGGTATGAGCGAATATGTACTGATTCAGAGCATAAGCAAAAGTGATTTTCCGAATTTCTTTACCCCTAATAATGACAATACGAACGATTACTGGCAATTTGCCCCCCTTCGGGACAATAGGATGAGTCTGGCCTCTATTTATATTTTTAACCGTTTCGGGAAGCTATTGTTACAATTAGATCCCGAATCAAGAGGATGGGACGGCACCTATAAGGGAATTTCTTTACCATCGTCGACCTATTGGTACAAGGCCGTTGCAAAAAATGGAGACAAGGTTCAGGGATATTTTGCGTTAAAAAGATAAACTCAACCTCAATTTTTTCGGGTAGTTTAAATAAGATGATGTGGGTCGCTTTCTTTTCCGTCTCCTAGCTATAGCAACTTCTAAATCGATATTTTTGATAAACGAATACACCCGAGAATTGGAACGAGTTGATAATGCTTAAAAAAAAACATATCCGTTACGGGCTAACTTCGGCAGTTCTTTTTTTACTGGTTGTCGGTATTTACTACTGCAAAAATCCTAGTATAGAATCCGATTATTTTAATCCGGAAATTTTGGCCACACATCCAAATGGTAAAAAGTATGTGGGTTCAGGGACCTGTGCCGAGTGCCATCAAGACATTTATGATTCACATGTGAACACGGCCCATTTCAATACCTCCGCCCCTGCAGCTTGGGAAAATATCAAGGGAAACTTTAGCCAGGGCTTCAATACCTGGGAAACGGATCGCGAAAATTTTAGGCTGATCGCCGATAACGACTCCTTTTATCAACTGGCCCATTCTAAATTTACGAATGCAAAAGACGTTCTTTCGACTGTGGATGTTGTGGTCGGATCAGGCGTCAAAGGCCAGTCATACCTTACCTGGAAAGGCGATAGCTTATTTCAGTTACAGACTTCTTATTATGCGCCTACCGGAAATTGGATAACCAGCCCTAGTTTTCCCTCCTACCGATTTAACCGACCGGTTTCCGATGCCTGTCTAAAATGCCATGTGACTTTTGCAAAGAATCTCGACACTGCCGGACAAGGAAATCGCTATTTTGAAAAAAAGATAATCTATGGGGTCGATTGCGAACGATGCCACGGCCCTTCTTCCGAACACGTCGTCTATCAGAGGAAAAATCCCAAGGATAGTACCTCGAAATTTGTGGTGAAGTTCGATAGCCTCTCACGACAGCAGCGCCTCGATATATGTGCGCAATGCCATTCGGGATTACGTAACAGGCAGCTAAAAAACCCCTTTTTGTTTATGGCCGGAGATGACTTGAAGCAATATTCCACAAACTACTATAGTGGCCGGCGCGACAGCGAATTGGACGTTCACGGAAACCAATACGGACTCTTGACAAGCAGCCCATGTTTTAAGAAAACCACCTCGATGAGTTGTACCACCTGCCATGACCCCCATAAAAATCAAAGGGGGAATGCCGCCTATTTTAATTCAAAATGTTTACAGTGCCACGCCACCAACACCACCGCAATTCATTCGGATGTACCACAGGTAAGGGATAAGGGGTACAATTGTATCGCCTGCCACATGCCCGTATCACCCTCTAAGTCCATGCGCGTAAGATTGGCAAAGGATAGTTCGGAAACCGCAATCGGCATTCGTACCCATCGCATAGCCCTGTACCCTGAATCTTCTTGGAACGAAAAATAGAATCGTAAGAAAAATCAATTTATTATTGGTGAAATAACAGCACAAACCTTCCCTTTCCCTGATATTAATGAATTTCCATTTGAAATATTTTCATTTTTTCGCGCAAGTAATTGAATATTCACTACATTTAACTTTTTGTTAGGGGAATGAACTTGATTAAAATAGCTTAGAATCAAGATTTTTGTAATTGGCAATTCAACTTTTCCCACTCCCGTTAACAAAGAATTATAACAACTAACTTAAACTAACTTTTATGAAGATTTCGCAATTGAGCGGCATTCTGCTGTTGGGTGCAATCCTATGCTTCGGATTCACCAATGCACAAACCATCACGGTCTCCGGTACAGTTTCCGACGCGGCGGGCCCCTTACCGGGTGCCAGTGTTCTAATTCAGGGCACCACCACCGGTACACAGACCGATTTCGATGGCAACTATACCTTAAATGAAGTAGAATCAAATGCCACCCTCGTGGTGAGCTACATCGGTTTCAAGACCGTCGAAATTCCCATAAATGGCAATAGCACTATTGATGTCACGCTTGAAGAAGATGCTGCCGCCCTGGACGAGGTGGTCGTAACCGGTTACGGCTCGCAGTCCAAACGCGATGTGACCGGATCGGTTTCCACGGTGGACACCGAAGAATTGGGTGCGGTGCCGGCAACTACCTTTGCACAGCAATTACAGGGTAGGGCCGCAGGTATCGGCATTGTGAACGATGCAACGCCGGGCGGTGAGGCCACGGTACGTATCCGTGGTTTTGGTACCATCGGTAATAACGATCCTCTTTATATTATAGATGGGGTGCCCTCCCGTTCCCAGGCCAATTTAAACCCGGGTGATATTGAATCGCTGCAAGTCTTAAAAGATGCTTCCGCGGCCTCGATCTACGGATCTAGGGCGGCGAACGGGGTTATTATCATCACCACCAAAAAAGGAAAATTGGGCAAGCCCGTTATTAGTTATGATACCTACTATGGCATTCAATCCCCAGGGGTCGATATTGATGTTTTGAACTCGAGGGAATTGGGTGAATATTTGTATCTGGCCGATCTATACGCGGGCAAGGAACCGAGCCACGGCCAATATACCTTTGGGCCGAACGGGGAGGTGACTATTCCCGATTATGTGTTCCCCAGTGGTGCCTTTGAAGGGGACCCCGCCACCGACCCGGACCTATATTCCCTAGTGGATGGCAATATCTATGCGATTACCCGGGCCGCCGATACCGATTGGTGGAGTGAGGTTACGCGGTCCGCGCCGATCCTGAACCATCAGGTATCGGCTTCCGGAGCCACCGAAAGCGCCCGGTATGCGTTTACGCTATCCTATTTTGAAAATGATGCAATCGTAAGTTTTGTAGGATATAATAGAACGTCAATTCGGGCCAACACTGAATTTAAGGCAATAGATAATAAATTGACCGTAGGGGAAAACCTTACGGTGAGTTTCGACAACAGAAAAGGTGGTTTTGGCAATGGTGTTGACGGTCAGGATGCTGAGCAGAACGCGGTCTCGGGTTCCTACAAGCACCATCCCTTGTTGCCCGTGTACGATATCGCCGGTAATTTTGCGGGTAGTAGGGGCGCCAACTTGGGGAACAACTTTAACCCGGTCGCTACCCTTAGCAGGGCAAAGGACAATAGAACCTATCGTTTGAGGGTCTTCGGCAACGTTTTTGCCTCTTACGATCTTACCAAGAATCTTCAGGTGAAGAGTAGTTTCGGTTTGGATGCCACCGGTACCAGAAGACGCTATTTGTTCCGATCAAATCCCGAGTATGTCGAAGGGAGTTTCAATAACGGTTCCCGATCCGAAAGTGCCTATGAGTACCAATGGCAATGGAACACGGTATTGACCTACGACAAGACCTGGAACGACGTGCATAACTTTAATGCGTACGTAGGCGTCGAGAGCGTACAGGCCTTCGGGGAATTCTTTAGCGGAAACCGTTCCGAGTATCCTTTTGAGACCACGGATATCTTGCGATACCTAAGGCTGGGCGGGGGTACCACGGCTACCAACGATGGAGCCTCGTTCAGGGACTTTACGTTGTTCTCGGAATTTGGAAAACTGAACTATGATTACAACGGTAAATATCTGTTTCAGTTTATCTTGCGGAACGATGCTTCCTCCAGGTTCCAGGCAGCTTCCAGAAGCGCCCTGTTCCCCGCGGGCAGTGTCGGATGGAGGGTATCCGATGAAACCTTTATGGACGACGTGGAGTCTGTCAACGAAATAAAGCTGCGCTATGGTTGGGGCCAAACCGGAAACCAAGAGATAGGGGACTACAACGCCTATACGACCTACCGTTCCAATATTTTCAACGCCGGTTACCCTATAGACGGTTCTACGAGTACACCTAGCATTGGCTTTGATGCGCAGAGTTTTGGGAACCCAGATGCCAAATGGGAAACTACGACCTCCAACAACATCGGTCTGGACCTTTTGATGTTCGATAACAAATTCAATATGAACCTGGATTTGTGGAACCGGATTACAACCGATATGTTGTATAGAACGCCTATTACCTATACGGCCGGTGATGCAACGGCCCCATTCTTTAACGTCGGGAAAATGACCAACAAAGGGGTCGATCTGAACCTTGGATGGAACGATAAAAAGGGCGATTTCGGATATGGACTGAACTTGAATGTCTCGGCCTACAAAAACGAGGTAAACAAACTGAGCGACAACGAAGATACCCGGCTGTTCGGTGATTCTAGTCGCGTGCCGTCATTAACGGTTACCCAGGCCGGCGAACCACTGTCTTCCTTTTTTGGGTATAAGGTAGAAGGCATTTTCCAGTCTCAGGCGGAGGCCGATGCCTGGCCCGCCTATGGCGATTACAATGCGCCCGGCAAACTTAAGGTTACCGATATCAACGGCGATAACGTCATTAACGATGACGACCGTACCATCATAGGAAATCCACACCCCGATTTTACCTATGGCATCAATCTGGACCTAAGTTATAAGAATCTCGCCTTGAACATTTTTGGTAACGGATCTCAAGGCAACGATCTGTACAATTACGTACGCTATTTTTCGGATTTTAACACCTTTCAGGGCAACCGTTCGAGCAGGGCCCTATACGAATCGTGGCAGCCATCGAACCCGAATGCGCCCGTGGGCCAGTGGGTGGCCGCCAATCCCGGTGCTTCGGTTCCGATCCCCGATGCCAATGATCAGATCAGTAGCCGGCCTTCGTCGTATTTTATCGAAGACGGCAGTTACTTTCGGTTGAAAAACGTTCAGTTGACCTTTAGTTTTCCGCAGGACGTGCTTGATAATATCGGGATTTCGAGAGCCCAAATCTATGTTCAGGGCCAAAATTTGGCGACTTGGACCAAGTATAACGGGCTAAACCCTGAAATTCAGGCGGCGAACAGAGATGATCAGACCCTTGGATTCGACGGGGGGTATTTGCCGGCACCAAGAACTTATACCTTGGGGCTTCGCGTAAGTTTTGATTAGATTAGTTTAAAATTGTATGGATTTTATTATAAACCTTATAGGGTTGTGATCCTTAAATAAATCTTTATCCATATTTCAATAAAGGCTTAAAAAACAAATAAATTTCAACAAATGAAAAAGAGCAATAAAATATGTATGATTTTCATCGGCCTGATACTACTTTTTACGGGTTGTGACGAGGAATTTCTGACGCGTGAACCAGAAGGTCAATTCGGCCAACCGAGTTTGCAGACTCCGGACGGGGTCGAAGGTATCCTTCTGGGGGCCTATGCTATGATCGATGGGGCCGGTTTGGACGGCACGGATGATTGGAACGTTACCGTAGAGAATTGGGCGTTCAATATCGCTTCGGACGATGCCCTTAAGGGTACCGATGCCGGAGACCAGCCCGAACAGTCCTTTATCGAGGCCTATGATTTTCAATCGTTCAACGGTCATATCAACAACCGGTGGAGAGCGCTCTTCAAAGGCGTAGCCCGGGCCGATGATGCCATTACTTCGGCACAACAGGTCGAGGGTATTCCCGAGGCAAGAAGGGCACAAATTATTGCAGAGGCTACGTTCTTAAGGGCCGTATTCGAGATGGAGGCCCGTAAAATGTGGCGGATGCCGCCTTATATCAGTGAGGAGAATTTTGACATCAATGATGTAAACAGCACATTGGTACCCAACGACCGGGAAATTTGGCCCTTGATCGAGGCAGACCTCGAGGCCGCGGCCGCCGTGCTGCCCGAAACGCAAACCCAAGTCGGTCGACCGACCAAATGGGCGGCCAAGGCGTTTTTGGCCAAGGCGAAGGTATATCAGGGCTGGAATGATGATGGTACGGCCAATACGGCCAAACTACAGGAGGCCAAACCCATTTTGGAGGATATTTTAAATAACGGCCCATTTAGTTTGGTGCCCAAGTTCGAAGATAATTTTTTGGTCTCTACGCGCAACAACTCCGAGTCCATTTTCGAAATACAATACGCGACCAGTGCTTCCGATGAAGGTGCTTCTTCCCGGGGAATGGGCCTGGCGCATCCCTATACCGACCCTTGGGGCTGCTGCGGTTTTTACCAGGTGTCGCAAAACTTGGTAAATGCCTATAGAACACAAGACGGGCTTCCCTTACTCGACACTTTTGATGACGAAGACGTTTCCGCGGATGTTGACCCTGTTACGACCCTTTCGACCTATACCGATCCGTTAGATCCCAGGGTAGACCATACCGTCGGAAGACCGGGCATTCTATACAAAGGCTTTAAGATCTATCAGACCGATTTTGTTCGGGATATAACCTATGCCGGCCCTTTCTTTTCGAAAAAGCACGTGGCCGAAGTGGAGAATTTCGGGGCCGGAGGCTGGGACAACCTATCGGCTAATAACTACCGGTATATGAGGTTAGACATGATTATCCTGTGGCTGGCCGAGGTCGAAGTAGAAATCGGTAGCCTAGAACGGGCCCGTGAATTGATCAACATGATACGTGAAAGGGCCTCCAATCCGGACGGTTTTGTGCCGAACGCTACACAAGGAACCGATCGAAACGATTATACCATTGTAGAGGGTGAGCCTGCGAACTACGAGATTTCACAGTACAACGTACCTTTCCCTGATCAGGCGACCGCCAGAAAAGCGGTGCGTTTCGAGACCCGGCTGGAATTTGCCATGGAAGGCCACCGTTTTTGGGATCTGGTGCGCTGGGGCGTGGCCGCGGAAACTTTGAATGCCTATATCGCAAGCGAGTCGCAGCACAGAAGCTATTTAAAGGGCAAGTCCTTCACCAAGGGTAAGAACGAATATTTTCCCATTCCGATCCAGGCCATTGACCGATCCGTCCTTGACGGTGTTCCGACCTTGACGCAAGATCCGGCCTATTAAGCCGATGGCTTTGCCAATGGAGTGTAAACAGTAACAAAGCCTAGTTAATTGAACGGGTTTAATTGAGTTTTCCAAGCCATGAGAAAGTCTATTTTTCATGGCTTTTATTGGTATTTTTGTTTAGTAGCCTTCGGTTTTTTTTGAATCATCATAGGGCTTTTAGGCCTACTTCACACCTTTTTTGTAGTGGCGCTGTTTTCTATTTATTAGTTAGATGTATAGATTTTTTTATCATAATATCTTCGTCTTTTTGCTTCTACGATCTATACGAAATAGGGTATGTCTAGGTTTTATGTCCTTACTCTTTTTGTGCACCTGCACCAAGGACAAAAAGACACTTTTCAAGTTGAAACCTTCCGAGGAAACGGGCATAACGTTCAACAACCGCATTGTTGAGACCGATACCTTCAACATCCTTACCCAAGAGTATATTTTTAATGGCGGAGGGGTTGCCGTGGGAGATTTCGACAACGACACCAAACCGGACCTGTTCTTTACCGGCAACCAGGTGGCCAACAAGCTCTACCTGAACCAGTCAGGCTTGAAGTTCAAGGATGTTTCCTTAGAAGCAGGTATCGAAGCTACGGACAATTGGTGTACGGGCGTTGCAGTAGTCGATATTAACAACGACCAAAAACTGGACCTGTACGTGTGCTCGGCCATGTCGGAAAACTACGGCAAACGGGCCAATAAGCTGTTCGTAAACCAAGGTCCGAACAAAGAGGGCATTCCTGTATTCAGGGAAATGGCCCGGGAGTACGGCATAGCCGATTCCGGTAATAGCATGGGAGCGGCATTTTTTGATTATGATAAAGATGGGCTGCTAGATCTTTATGTGCTTAATAATGAACAAACGCACATTTTGCCCACGAATTACAGAAAAAAAGTCACCGACGGCTCGGCGGTCAGTAACGATAAGTTATATCACAATAACGGTGATGGCACCTTCACCGACGTTACCATAGAAGCCGGCATTACCATGGAAGGTTTCGGGCTAGGCATTGCCGTCTCAGACCTTAATTACGACTCCTGGCCCGACCTGTACATTACCAATGATTACCTGACCAATGACCTTCTCTATATCAATAACGGCGATGGCACCTTTTCCAATGATATCAAAGGGCAGCTAGGCCACCAAAGCAAGTTTTCAATGGGCTCTGATGTTTCCGATTATAACAACGACGGTCTTTTAGATATCGTTACCCTTGATATGCTGGGCGAGACTAACGAAAGAATGAAGACAACAATTGGTCACAATCCCTATATCACCTACAATCTGAACAAACGCTGGGATTACGAGCCCCAATATAGCAGGAATATGTTGCATAGGGGCAATGGCTTGGGAATTCCCTACAGTGAGGTCGGACTCATGGCAGGTATCGCAAAAACGGATTGGAGCTGGTCGCCGCTGTTTGTCGATATGGACAACGACGGCATGAGAGACCTACTGATCACCAATGGTTTCCCACGCGACATAACCGATAAGGACTTTGCCGATTTCAAGCTCGGGATAAGCCGCTACGTAGGCCCCGAAAAAATCTTGGATTCGATCCCTGTAGCCAAAGTACCCAACTATGCCTATAAAAATATGGGCAACAGCCTGTTTTCCGACGTTGGCACTGATTGGGGTCTTGCTATTGCCTCTTTTTCGAACGGGGCGGCATACGTCGACCTTGATGAAGATGGTGATATGGACTATGTAGTGAACAACATCAATGACGAAGCCTTCGTTTTTGAAAACACTTTGAACGAAAACAAGGGCTTAAACCAGTTTTTAAACGTCAAGTTTAAGGGACCCCCATCCAATCCAATGGGTATAGGCACTAAGTTGGTGCTTCGATATGATGACGACAGGTTCCAATACTATGAACAAAATCTTACCAGGGGGTATATGTCTTCAGTATCACCTACTGCCCATTTTGGTCTTGGTAAGCCTTCAAAGGTCGCTGCTATAGAAGTGCTATGGCCCGACGGGCATTACCAGAAACTTCAAAAAACGAGTCCCGACCAAACGCTAACGGTCGATTACAACGAAGCGGGGGGAATCGATTCTTCAAAGCTTTCGTTTCCCCTAATACCCAAAAAAACAAAGATGATATTTTCCGAACGCTCGGATAGTCTGCACATTCATTTTGTCCATCAAGAACACGATGTCGTCGATTACAATGTGCAACGTATATTACCCCATAAACTTACCCAAAATGGCCCTTGTGTCGAAGCGGGCGATTTGAACGGGGATGGATTTGAAGATTTTATAGTTGGCAGTTCATCCGGTTTTTCGCCGGTCCTTTTTTTTCAGTCTAAGGACGGAACGTTTTATGAAAAACCATTGTTTACCAATGAAAATGATAAAAATTACGAAGAACAGGACATTGTAATGTTCGATATCGAAAATGATGGCGATCTTGATTTGTATCTGGTCTCCGGTAGTAATGAGTTTGAAAAGGATAGCGAGTACTACACCGATAGATTGATGCTCAATCAAGGCAATGGTACTTTTAAGGAAACTTCCTCGAAAATACCTAATGTAAATGCGAGCGGTTCTGTGGTACGGGCGCAGGACTTCGACCATGATGGCTTTATGGACCTGTTCGTTGGAGGAAGGACTCCCTATGGCCAATATCCCCTTGCCGACCGGAGTTTTTTGCTTAAAAACCTTGATGGAAAACTGGTCGATGTTACGGACACCATAATACCCGACCTGCGAAAAATAGGAATGGTGACCGATGCGGAATGGGTCGATATCGACGGAGACGGCTTGAAAGATTTGGTAGTAGTGGGAGAACTTATGCCCATAACCCTATTCAAGAACCAGGGATCATCTTTTGAGAAAATGCGAAATACCGATCTCGATGAATATTTAGGGTGGTGGAATAGCGTTATCTCGGAAGATTTTGATAATGATGGGGATATGGATCTGATAGTCGGTAATATGGGGGACAATAATTTTTACCGGCCTTCACAAGAAAAACCGGTGACCATATTGGCAAAAGATTTTGATAACAACGGCAGTATCGATCCGGTAATGTTCGCCTATTTCAAAAACAAGGACGGTCAATATGCTTCGTATCCGGTTAATTTTTGGGGAGACCTGTTCGGACAGAGTCCGTTGTTCCGATCGAAATTCAATCTGTACAAAGACTATGCGAAAGCATCCGAAAAAAATCTGTTCACACCTAAAGAACTAAAAGATGCTGAAAAATGGATAGGCAATTACGATAAAAGTATCTATGTGGAAAATTTGGGCAACGGAAGGTTTGAAATCTCACCGCTTCCCATAGAGGCCCAAATTGCGCCGATCAACGATATCGCACTTACCGACTTCGATGAAGATGGAAACCAAGATGTTTTGCTGATTGGCAATGACTATGGTAATGAAGTATTTATCGGTAAATACGATGCCTTTCATGGGTTGCTTCTGCAAGGCGATGGAAAGGGTGGTTTTAAATCGGTACCTGTAGCAAAAAGTGGTTTTTTGGTGCCGGGAGATGCTAAAAGGATGGTAAAAGTTAAAAGTGTGCTTGGCGGATCCGTTTATGTAATAGCCCAAAATAGGGGCCAGCTTTTGACGTACCGCAAAAATTGAGGACCTATCCGGAAAACAGAATGGGCGATATCCTGAAGTTGTTCGTCATTTAAAAACCTATAAAACATCCTCACAATGAAACCGAAAACTGTCGAGGAATACATTAAAGTGGCCCCAGAAGCAGGACAGAAAAAATTGAAAGAAATGCGTTCTATTTTAAAGAACCTTGCTACTAACGCAAGGGAAGGGTTGAAATGGGGCAAACCCGTATTTGAATCAAAAACAATCCTATTTGCATATTCTGCACACAAATCGCATTTGAGCTTTATTCCGACCGGACCTGCCTTACAACCATTTGAGAAAGAACTATCGGATTATACGGTAAAGAAAGATTCTATTCAATTTAAATACGATAAGCCTCTGCCAAAGGAGCTTATTCGGAAGATTGCAGAATTTAGAATACAGGACGTGGAAGAGAGAGATGCGAAGTGGAAATATTAAAACAACCTTTTATGCACAAGGAGATTCTACATGATATGGTAAATCAGAATTGGACAACCTGTTCATACGCATTTGACAGAATAACTGACAAAAACAAAGATTTACGACTTGACGAAAAAGCCGCGTCGATCGGGTTTATCTATCGACATATTGGCGAGACAATAAATTTGTTCGGACTCTTCTTCGGCATCCAGACCCATGTCCAAATTACAACAATGGGTCAGACGGATACGGGAAAGGAATACGACCTTAAAACCAGTAGGACTTTAATCGGAACGGGATATGGAATGCTTAAAAAGCTTGTCGAAGAAACTCCCGATTCGGATTGGCTCGCCCAGATTGACACCCCGTTCTTTGGAAAAGTTTCCAAAGCACGACTCTTTTCCCATATCCTTTATCGCAACAGCCACCATGGTGGACAGATTTCTATGACATTGGAAAAAGGAGTATAAGAAATTGAATGAGGTTTAGGAATTTATACAAATCGACGGGAGCAAAACGCTGCACAACACAAAACTGAGCTAAAGAATAAAAAGGGGGTTATCCAAAAACAGGCAAGATTATGAGGCTATCCAAATTAAAACTTTCGGCTGTTCTACTTCTTCTGTTCATTGCCTGTAAGACCAATTCCCATGAGAAGGTTATATCTGAAAATACGGAAAAACCCTGGATGCTGGGCCCTTTTACACGCCCCAAAAATGCCCAACCTATTATTCAGAGGGATACCAGCACTATTTTTAGAGATCCTATGAGCGGTAGAGAGGTGGCATGGCAATCCAAGGCCACCTTTAATCCCGCGGCCATTGTCAAGGACCATAAAATACACGTACTTTATAGAGCGGAACAAGACCGCCACATCGATAGCATAGGCGGGCATACTTCTCGGATCGGTTTGGCCATTTCGGAAGATGGTATAAATTACCATACCGAAGAAGCACCTATATTTTATCCGGACAAGGATGAACAAAAAAAATACGAATGGATTGGCGGAACGGAAGATCCGCGCATCGTTCAAAGCGAGGACGGAAAATATATCCTCACCTATACCCAATGGAACGGGAACGTTCCACGTTTGGCACTGGCGACTTCTCCCGATCTTAAAAAATGGACCAAACACGGCCCGATCTTCGAAGATTATAAAGACGGAAAGTACAACCATAGTGAAACCAAGTCGGGAGCCATAGTTACCCAACTTAAGGATGGAAAGCTGGTCGCCGCAAAAATCAACGGCGAATATTATATGTATTATGGCGTGCCCCATATCTGGTTGGCCACTTCCACCGATCTGATCAATTGGGAACCCCTGGAAGATTATGCCGGAAATCTGGCTCCCGTTCTAAACCCGCGTCCCGGATATTTCGATTCTTGGTTGGTAGAGGCCGGGGCACCGCCCATCTTAACGGATGATGGTATTGTGGTACTGTACAATGCCGGTAATTCGTCGAATATAGGGGTTAAAAATTTGGGCAATCGCGTATATACCGGCGGACAAGCTTTGTTTTCTTCGGAAGAGCCCTGGAAACTGCTCGACCGCAGCGATACCCCTTTTCTACAACCCGAGCTGCCATTTGAAAAGTCAGGTCAATATAAAGAGGGCACCACCTTTGTCGAAGGCCTGGTCTATTTTGGCGATACGTGGTATCTGTATTATGGAACGGCAGACAGTATGGTGGGCGTGGCAACAACGGGAGCCCCATAAAGGGTGGCACCAGCGGCCACTAAGGCCGGAAAAGCGAAAAGAGCCCTTTGGATCGCAAGCCACCTATCGATTACGCTACTTACCAAATATTGGTCGAAAGACAAGAAGACCCCTCTTTTTTAACAATGGATGCAGCTAGGCTGTAAACTACAGAAGTAAAACCCTACAAGGCGATATTTGAAAACGAAATCGCCACAAACCGGGCCGCAATGGCTAAAAAGGGACGATGGTATAGGTTGTCGCCTTTTCCGGAAGGGAGGGGTTCGGTAGATGTTTTACCAGCCGTGCAGCAGGTAAGGATAATGAATTGTTTTCGAAAAGCCTTTCTCGAGGAATAATGATTTTAACAGAACCCTTAATCCGCCAATACGATTACCTTATTATCCTTCATCTCAACGGTACCACTGGTAATCGACAGAATAGTTTTGTCGCCTTCCTTGGAGAATTTGGAAGCATGGGCCTCTTTAACGGCGGCATTGCCATCGAACTTAACAAGGCCTTCCTGAAGTAGCGATACTGTGGGCGCGTGGTTGTTCAACATCTGGAATTCACCCTCGACACCAGGTACGGTGACCGAATTGACTTCTCCTGAAAACAGGGTGGCCTCAGGGGAGACGATCTCTAAATACATCCTTTCAACTAGTTAGTAATTAGTATTATCATTTTTGGTATTGGAAACCTTCTACCAAAAAAAATTCCAAATCTCCATAGTTGCAATGGGGTGCCTAAATTTTGGAATTTTAGGAGCTTCCATCGATTACGCCTCTGCGAGCATCTTTTCGCCCGCCTCTTTAGCTTCCTCAATAGTGCCTTTTAGGTTAAAGGCCGATTCGGGAAGATTGTCGAGTTCGCCGTCCATAATCATATTGAAACCTTTGATGGTTTCCTTGATATCTACCAATACCCCAGGGATACCAGTGAACTGCTCGGCTACATGGAAGGGCTGTGAGAGAAAACGCTGTACTCGACGGGCCCGACCAACGGCCAGTTTATCCTCTTCGGACAGTTCTTCCATACCTAAAATAGCAATAATATCCTGTAATTCCTTGTATCGCTGCAACAACTGTTTTACGCGCTGGGCACAGTTGTAGTGGTCTTTTCCAAGAATATCGGCGGTCAAGATCCGCGAGGTAGAATCCAAGGGATCCACAGCGGGATAGATTCCCAACTCCGCAATCTTACGCGATAGTACGGTGGTGGCGTCCAAGTGGGCAAAAGTGGTCGCGGGTGCCGGGTCGGTAAGGTCATCCGCAGGTACATAGACCGCCTGTACCGAGGTGATGGAACCTCTTTTGGTCGAGGTTATCCGCTCCTGCATTGCGCCCATCTCGGTGGCCAAGGTGGGCTGGTAACCTACTGCGGAAGGCATACGTCCCAAAAGTGCGGACACTTCCGAACCGGCCTGGGTAAATCGGAATATATTGTCAACGAAGAAAAGCACGTCCTTGCCTTGCCCTTCTCCGGTGCCGTCACGGAAATATTCCGCAATGGTAAGTCCTGATAATGCCACACGGGCACGGGCCCCGGGAGGTTCGTTCATCTGTCCGAAAACAAAGGTAGCCTTCGAATCTTTCAGCGCTTTTTTATCTACTTTGGTGAGGTCCCAACCGCCTTCTTCCATAGAGTGCATGAAATCCTTGCCATATTTGATAATGCCTGATTCCAACATTTCGCGCATCAGGTCGTTTCCTTCACGGGTACGTTCACCTACCCCGGCAAAAACCGAAAGTCCGCCATGGCCTTTGGCTATATTATTGATGAGTTCCTGAATCAATACCGTTTTACCGACACCCGCTCCGCCAAAAAGACCGATTTTTCCGCCTTTAGCATAGGGTTCGATCAAATCGATGACTTTAATCCCGGTAAAGAGTACTTCGGTCGAGGTGGTAAGATCTTCAAATTTGGGCGCCTCCCTGTGAATCGGCAGACCATCTTTACCGGCTTTGGGCAAATCGCCCAGACCATCAATGGAATCACCGATCACGTTGAACAGCCGTCCGTAAACATCTTCACCTATCGGCATTTGAATGGGTGCCCCGGTGGCAACCACATCGGTCCCCCGGCTCAACCCATCCGAAGAATCCATTGAAATCGTTCTCACCGTATTTTCCCCGGTATGTGACTGCACCTCTAAGACCAAAATGGAGCCATCTTCCCGAGTGATTTCCAAGGAATCGTAAATTTTTGGAAGATCGTCGCCGGATTGGAACTCTACGTCGACGACCGGTCCGATGATCTGCGAAACTTTACCTGTAACTTTTGCCATTACCTTCGATTTAAGTGATTGGTTCTTAGACCTGTTTTTCAGGCTGCAAATATAGTGTATTAGGCTTTAACTGAAAACTACTTTTTATAGTTTTTTGGGATGCGGTTCCGTGAAAAAAAAGACGGCCGATTCGACCGTCTTTGTTTTGATTTTATAATGGCATCCCACAAATCAGGCAACGCCGATCAAGGATTTATGGTCCAAGAAAGGTAATAGATAGACCCCACCGCCCCGGTTCCGATGGCAGAAAAGTACTCCTCGCCCAGCAGGTTGGATCCGCCCAACTTGAATACGGATTTTATGCTGGGACAGGCATAATTGATTTGCGCGTCCAATACGCTATACGCAGGTATATCGCCGGTGGCGAAGGTGGCCTCCCAAAAATAGGTATCGCTCCACCGATAGTTGACATTGAAACCGACGTTTTTGAACAGCTCGGTATTCCCGAAAGAGGCCTTAAACTTGTGGTTGGGCGTATTGAAACCGATCAACAGATCGGGGTAGGCGTCCCGCTGAAAATCCAGTTTGGAATAGGTATAACTTCCACCAATATCGAAGTTGCCCAGAATTTTGGCGTCGATACCCAGGGTTGCCCCATAGGAATTGATCTCGGCTTCTGAGTTGGTATAGGTCTGGAAAGCCTGAAAATCGCCGTTTTGCAGTGCCAATAAAGACAACCCACCATCGCCCGCTTCCCCATAAAAGGGTACTACCACATTGGTGCCGGAGATGAAGTCCTTGTAAGCATTATAATATCCGCTTAAATCAATGGCGACCTTGCCGACCTGTGCCCGATATCCAACTTCATAGGCCGTAATTTCTTCGGGTTTGATCAATGGTGTGTTCACGGCGGTCGGCGCTCCGTTCTGCACCGAACTGGCGGAAAACGCATTTTCATAGGCATCCCTTCCCGTCAGGGTAACGGTAGCTTGGCCCGTCGCTCCTTGACCCCCTTCGCTCACCGGCAAAGCGGGCGAAACATACCGATCTAGATTGTTGGGTGCAGAACCGACCAAAATCGCCCTTCCGGCGTTCAAGCCGATAAAGAGATCTTGGGTGGTAGGGTTTCTGAAGCCTTTCTGTATCGATCCGCGTATATTATGATTTCTCTTATCCCCCATGGTATAGACCAAGGAGCCCCTAGGGGAAAAGAAGCCGTCGAAAAATTCATTTTTATCATATCGGACAGATCCGGTAAATTTCAGACGCTCGTCCAACAGTTTCTTTTGCAATTGCAAGTAGGCACCGTACTCGCCGTACACGATGGGCCTGTCAATATCGGTAAAAATGGTACCACTCGAATTCAGCACATATTCACGGAACGAACCCCCGACCTGTATCTCGGCAAAATCTTGGGTCAGGTGGCTAAAATTGTAGTTGGCATCGACATGACGTACCTTGGTGTTGTCGATAAACTTGGCGCCGGTGGTCAGGTTGCCATCGGAGGTAATACTCGCTAGCGCACTTTCAAAAGCTGGCGTACCGGGAATCAACCTTCCCGAATCGGCGGCCTGCCTGGCCAAGGCATGGGCGGTTGCGTCATCTAACTGATTTCCCGTTCCGACGCCCAGCTTTGCTCCGATATAGGTGCGGGCATAATCGCCAAACCAAGAAGGTTCCGCAGGATTATCAGGATTCGGTGCGTCCCTTTTCCAACTTCGATTGACATTGATGGCCGCAAAGCGGGTATCGTATGAATTTCCGGAATTTTCGGAGGTCAGATAGCCCCTCAAAAAGAAATTATCGTTGCGGAGCTCCAATTTATGCTGCTGCATAATAAAACCTTGGATGGAATATCGGTTGGAACCTTGATAAATGGTGTTACCACGGCCTACCCTAGCTTGGTATATGATTTCAAAATCGTCGGCAAAAGGACGGTAATGCAAGGCTCCGTCGAACTTAACACTCTCCGCATCATAATTTAGAAGGGCCGCTTCGTTGTAACCGGTCCGGGACACTTGGGCGGATCCCAAGGTTCCCGATGGCAATCCGGCAAGATCATCAAAATTCAATAGCGTAGATACCTCATCGCCATAAACGTTCAGGCCGTCATAGTTAGGATCGGCGCGCGTCAAATCAGGATTTTCCAGATCGACAATGCTGTTCGCGTGCCAATCCTCCCCTTTTAAAATGGAAAAATTAGCCTTCACCGCGAATTTCTCGCTAAAGGCATGGGCGGCCCGGATACCGAAATCGTAATATCCATTGGTGCCGGCAGCATCCTGGGAAGTGGCACCACCCTTTAAATAGGTACTGATACCCTGATAGTTCCAGGGATCTTTACTGGTCATGAACAGGATACCGTTGAAGGCGCCCGCACCGTACAGTGCCGATGAGGCCCCGGGTAGTATCTCGACGCTCTTGACCTCGAGTTCGGACATACCCACCAAGTTGCCCAACACAAAATTGAGCCCCGGTGCGGAGTTGTCCATCCCGTCTACCAACTGCAAAAAGCGGGTATTCGCAAAAGTGGCAAACCCCCGAGTATTTACCGATTGAAAAGTAAGACTGTTGGTATTGATATCTACTCCCTTCAGATTCTGTAATCCACTGTAAAAGGACTCCGAGGAGGTGGTCTCGATCTCTTTCAGCCCGAACCTTTCAACGGAAACGGGAGATTCGAAAATACGTTCGGGGGTCCGCGAGGCCGATATGACGACCTCGTCCAAAAAGGTCTGGGTCTCGTTCAGTACGATGGTCAGGTTCAGGTTGTTTTCGGTAATTTCTTGGGTAGTATCGGAATATCCAATGCTGGTCACTTTCAACTGAAATGGGGGGACTTCCGAGGTTTCCAAAATAAAATTCCCGTCAAAATCGGTGGTCGTACCTATCGCCTTTCCTTCGATTACGATATTGGCCCCCGGTACGGGCTGGTCGTTCTGATCCACTACTTTACCGTTTACCGTGGTCTGCGAAAAGCCGTAGCTCGCCAACAACAATAGGGAGAATAACAGTATGGGTCTCATGTTAAGTTTACGTTAAATTAGTTTGTAGGGGCAAGTTAGCATTTTTTTTATATCGAAAATCATAAAATGGAAAAAATTATGCGCGCATAGTATATTTTTCGCATTTCTGCTTCTGAGCATTGAAGGATTCTGAAAACAAAGGCCACTGCGATGGCAATGGCCTTGTTCTTCATCTAATGTTGCGAAAATTTTTATTCCACTGTAACCGACTTCGCCAAATTCCTCGGTTGGTCGACATTGCAACCGCGCATGACAGCTATGTGGTATGATAATAACTGCAAAGGAATCGTAGTCAAAAGGGGGGTCAGGCTTTCAAAAGTCTCCGGCACCTCGATCACATGATCTGCCAATTCGGTGACCTGCTCGTCGCCCTCGGTAACAATGGCGATAATCTTGCCTTTACGGGACTTTATTTCCTGGATATTGCTCACGACCTTTTCGTAGTGTCCCTTCTTGGTAGCGATTACGAATACGGGCATCTGTTCGTCAATGAGCGCGATGGGGCCGTGCTTCATTTCAGCAGCGGGATAGCCCTCGGCATGTATATAGCTTATTTCCTTTAATTTAAGGGCCCCTTCCAAAGCGACAGGAAAGTTGTAGCCCCTCCCCAAGTACAGTGAATTCGTAGAATCTTTGTACACGCCGGCAATGATTTCGATCAAGGGGTTCGATTCCAGCGCTTTTTCCACTTTCTTGGGAATCGTTTCCATTTCGGTGAGGTACTCTTGAAAACTCCTTTTGTCTATGCTTCCCTTTTTCTGGGCCAGTTTGAGGGCAATCAATGTCAAGACGGTAATCTGGGTGGTAAATGCCTTGGTGGAGGCCACCCCGATTTCCGGTCCTGCATGGGTATAGGCACCTGCATCGGTCTCACGGGCAATAGAAGAGCCCACCACGTTACAGACCCCGAACACAAAAGCGCCATTTTCCTTCGCCAATTTGATGGCGGCCAGGGTATCGGCCGTCTCGCCGGACTGGGAGATAGCGATCAACACGTCTTTATCAGTAATAATAGGGTTGCGATAGCGGAACTCCGAGGCATATTCCACCTCCACGGGAATACGTGCCAAGTCTTCAAAAATATATTCGGCCACCAGACCGGCGTGCCAAGATGTGCCGCAGGCAACAATTATAATGCGGTTGGCATTCATAAACTTATCGATGTGCTGATCGATACCGGCCATTTTAATCAGCCCCTGTTCGGTGCGCAACCGACCGCGGTAGGTATCTAAAATCGCCCGGGGCTGCTCATAGATTTCCTTGAGCATAAAGTGTTCGTAACCTCCTTTTTCAATTTCCTCGATATTCATTTTCAGTTCGAGGATGTTCGGATAGGCAATTGCGTCATCCTTGATTTTTCGCAGTTTGATCTCTTTGCCAAGTCGGACTATGGCCATCTCCTCATCCTGCAAATACATGGCATTATTGGTAAATTCGATAAACGGGGAAGCATCCGAAGCGATAAAGAACTCGTTTTCGCCCACTCCGATGGCCAGGGGGCTTCCTAGTTTCGCTACCACGATCTCATCGGGTTTTTGTTTGTCGAAGACCGCTATGGCATAGGCACCGACTACCTCGTTTAGGGCGATCTGCACGGCCTTGCCGAGCTTCACATCTTCCTTTTTCTTGACCTCTTCGATTAAATTTACCAACACCTCGGTATCGGTATCAGATTCAAAAGTATAGCCTCTTTTGATCAGCTCTTTTTTGATGGATTCATAATTCTCGATAATACCATTATGGATAATGACCAAATCGCCGGAATTAGAATAATGCGGGTGCGAATTTACATCGTTGGGTACCCCATGGGTTGCCCAGCGGGTATGACCGATACCCAAGCTTCCTTTGGTAGAGATCTGCTTCTGCGATTTATTCTTCAGGTCATCAACCTTGCCCTTGGTCTTGACAAGATTAATCTCTTTACCGTCGTAAAGCGCGATACCAGCACTGTCGTACCCTCTGTACTCAAGGCGTTCAAGGCCTTTAATAATAATCGGATAGGCGTCCCTGTAACCGATATAACCAACAATTCCACACATACTGTTACGTTCTTTAGTTTGGGGGAAGAGCTCTGTTTTACGACAAATGTAAGCGAAATGAGCGAATAGCCTCCCTTTTCAAGAAATTAAACGAAAAATTCCGATAACGCGTATATAGAAGTTGTGAAAATTGAATTGATAGGAATTTTAATTGGTCTCCGTATAAAATATCTCCAGCTGCAGTTTTTTATCGGCATCCGCTCCGGATAAATTACTGCCGAACAGCACTGTGCCTAAAGGGCTAAGGGATGCGGCGACCGGTAGTTCGATCGGCTGTTTGGATCCCGTTTCGCTATCGATCATGGCTTCGGAAGTACTGACAATTCGAATGTCGGGCGTAATGGTCAATCCCAAGGTGGCGTTTTCGGCATTGCGCACGACCAGGTCGTTGATGTATTCGGTTATCTTTATCTTATATTTCAATTCAGAATCCGTTGAGCCGTCTCCCTCTAGCAATCCTCCATAAAACGGATAACTTCGCAAACTGTTCCCTTGAACCGGTACGTCACTGCGCCCAATGAGCGGCACGTTGGTCTCCAAATTGTATAGATACAATCGGGGCGGCTCGACAACCCCCGGTTTCTTGTCCACATAAAAGACAAGATTAGCCTCGTTGATGATCCAGTTGTTGGCCTTTACCTGATCGATGATGCTCATGCCCTTTGCGTCGTCGAAAAGATCTATCTCCGCGAAACTACCGGAACCGCCTTTGAGATAGATACGCTCCGCATTTTCTTCGGATGCGATACCATCGGTAATCTCAGAGGGATAGTCGTCATTGGTAAATGTGTTCACTGCATTGCCTTGGATGGGAAAAGCCTGCCCCTGTTGAATCGCCTGCTGTTGGGTTATAAAATTCAGCTTAAAGTCTTTATTCTTGATATCTTCACCCGCCGTGTAACTGTACGAAATAGTTATATCGGCCGCCCGTAAGTCAAATAGCATCATAAGATCTTCGTTGGCCGTTGGTTCCAACGAAAAATGTATTCCTCGTAAAAAATTGTTGAAACTAGCCTGGTTCTGCAGCTCCGAACTGCCCTCTTTGTCCAATATGTTCCGTTGGAAAAAATCCTTGTCCAATGCCACGCGTATCCCGGGAGCCAGCCTGCTGAACTGTGTCGATTCGTCGATATCCTCGGTAGCGGCATCGTCTTGCTTGGGCACCAAGATCTCTTTTTCGCTGATGGTGACCATATCGTCGAACAACATCTCATCGGTAACAAAACCCGAAAAATCTTGATTGGAGTAATATTCCTGCGCTTCCTGAAAATTGGTTTTGGGATCTAAATCCCGTAAAAAATAGGTAGAGCGCTGCAGCTTTAACCGAAAGGGCACATCGCGGTTGCCGTAAATACTGTCCACATCAATATTCCGTGAAAACTGGTCTTTGACAAAATCGTTGTCCACGTCATCGTTTATCCCGTCCCCGTCGGTATCGGGATTCAGCGGGTCGGTACCCTTGCTCTTTTCCTGATTGTCGGTAAGCCCGTCACCGTCGCTATCGCTATCGGGGTCCGTCGGGTCAGAATCCAGGCTGTCTATCAATCCGTCTTGATCGGCATCGCCTGTCGGGTTGCTCAAGTAAGGAATATAGAGGTACACCGAATCGACGGTTTCGTTTTCGGGCGTTTCTTCATTGGCGGGCGTTTTGTCACCAAAAACGGGGTCTTGTGCCGACAACCGCACCTGCGATGTAATCCGAGCCTCGGTCTTTCCGTAAACCGGATGGTCGTACACCCCCAATTGATAAACGGGAAGCTTGTTGGTGCGTACCGCCTCGATTTTTAAATTGTTGGCAAAAACATCGAAAACCGCCTTGTCGGTATTAAAAGGTTCACCGGCGATAACCCCAACACCTAAATTAATGGGGTCTTGTTGACAAGCGGCCAATACGGAAACGAGTGCCAGTACCGCCAGCGCGGGAAACTTGAGTCGATTCAAAAAAATCATTCGGGCTGTTGAACTCATTTGGAATTTTTCTTTTACTACGAATTTCACATCTGCCTGCCGACAGATTTTTCGCCTTAATTTTGACTTTTTATCGTACCGTAGCTACGGCTATGCTGCTCAAAAATGTCTGTATTGAAGCATAAAAGCCGAAATTATCGGTTCCAAACAAAAAGTCAAATGGGTTCACTTTAAAACTTCAGTGTTATAGAAATTAGCATAAGCATCCTCGAACTCTTGTAAGGATACGTAGGGCAACACCGGTTTTTGAAGGTTGGAGATGTAGTCGTTCAGGTCTTCGGGAATTCCTTCCGCCGCTAAAATAACCGCATCGGAATTATCCACGGCAATCTTTAACAAATTATTATAGGTAGGGGTCTCTAAGGATGCAATGCTCTCTTTGGGAATGCCATCAAAAGCGATTTTGTCTATCATGTTTGAATCGAGCTCGCCCTCGAAAGATTTTCCATAGACCGACAAAACGATCTTACTGGTTTCAAACAGCGGTTCATCGGCATAGAATTTCTTAAGGTACAAAGGTAATAGGGAAGCCATCCAGCCATGTACGTGAATAATATCGGGCGACCAGTTCAATTTTTTGACCGTCTCGACCACTCCCTTGGCAAAGAAAATAGCCCGCTGGTCGTTGTCTGGAAAAAGATTTCCTTCCTTATCGGTAAAAGTGCCTTTTCTCTTAAAGTATTCGTCGTTATCGATAAAATAGACCTGAATGCGCTCTTTAGGAATGGAGGCCACCTTGATGATCAGAGGCATATCCATATCATTGATCACTAGGTTCATTCCCGATAGGCGTATCACCTCGTGCAATTGGTGCCTACGCTCGTTGATATTGCCGTATCTAGGCATGAAAATCCGAATCTGGCCACCATTACTATTGACCATTCTCGGGGTTTCGTAAGACATTAGGGAAACTTCGTTCTCCGGAAGGTAGGGCACCAGTTCCGACGATACGAACAATATCTTTTTACCGTTCATGTATTTTATATTTTATAAAGTGGATAGTAATTCGGCTGCAAAATTACAAAAATTATACGGATTCGTTGTAATTATAGTAAGTTTGCCCGTTTTTTAAAACGGATCTATGCTGGTCATCGATACAAAAAGGGAGCTTTCTGAACAACTTTCGGTACTGCCGCCCAACCATAGCTTGGCACTGGTACCGACCATGGGCGCTCTCCACAAGGGCCATATCGCCTTGGTCGAAAAAGCCGTGGCCGAAAACGAATCCGTAGTGGTCAGTATCTTCGTGAACCCCACGCAGTTCGACAATAAAGAGGATCTCGAAAACTATCCCAATACCATGGACAAGGATCTTATACTACTGGAAAGGATTTCCAAGGATATCCTAGTTTTTGCGCCTTCGGCGGATGAGATATACGACAAGCAAGTTCGCTTAAAAAGTTATGATTTCGGGGGATTGGACAAGGTGATGGAAGGGGCTTTTAGAAACGATCATTTCAATGGTGTCGGTACTATCGTAGAGGCATTACTGCTTTTAGTAAAACCGGATAGGGCCTATTTCGGTGAAAAGGATTTTCAACAATTGCAGATTATCCGGAAGCTGGTCGAAAATAAAAACATTCCCGTGAAAATCATTGGCTGCCCGATCGTCAGGGAAGCCAATGGGCTAGCCATGAGTTCCCGCAACGAAAGGCTGCCCGATACCCTGCGCCAAAAGGCATCCTTTATCTATGACACCCTGCGGTCTGCCAAGGAGCAATTTGGCACGAAAAGTGCTAAATATGTGACGGATTGGGCGAAAAAACAGTTCGAAGACCATCCCGATCTGCAATTGGAATATATCGAGATTGCAGACGTTGACACCTTAACACCCATCCCCAGAAAAAAAGCGAACCAAAAATACCGGGCCTTTATAGCCGTTTATGCCAATGGGGTGAGGCTTATTGACAACATTGCCCTGAATTAACTACCTTTATACTATGCAAATAGAAGTCGTAAAATCGAAGATCCACCGCGTGAAATGTACCGGTGCAGACCTGAACTATATCGGCAGCATTACCATCGACGAAGATCTAATGGATGCCGCGAACATCATCCGTGGCGAGAAGGTGCAAATTGTAAACAACAACAACGGCGAGCGGCTGGAGACCTATGCTATTCCCGGTCCACGCGACAGCGGAGAAGTCACCCTAAATGGAGCGGCCGCCAGGAAGGTCGCGGTCGGTGATATTCTTATTTTGATTACCTACGCCAGAATGGATATCGAGGAGGCGAAGCAGTTCAATCCGGCCTTGGTGTTTCCGAACGAAACAAATAATCGTTTGAACTAAGATTAAACACCGTTCGCAGATCCCTTAGGCTTTTTTTTTACGGCGAACGCTAAATTTGAGATACAATACACCTTGGGCGAAAAACTAACAAAGACCTTAAAGACAATACTCCCAATAGCCTTGGGAGTTTTTTTGGTCTGGTATTGGTACAGCTCGACCGCTGTCCAAGAGAGAGAGCAGATATTTTTCTATATAAAGGAAGCCGATTTATTCTGGGTCGGGGTGTCGATTTTCTTGGGTATTCTGGGGCATATATCCCGCGCCGTTCGTTGGAACTATCTGCTACAACCTCTGGGCTACGCCCCAAAACTGAGCAACAATGTATTTATCATTTTAATGGCCTACCTGGCCAATCTGGGCATTCCACGAACAGGGGAAATTTTAAGGGCCACGGCGTTGACCACCTACGAGAAAGTGCCCTTTGAAAAAGGTATCGGTACCATCATCACCGAACGGGTCGTCGATGTAATCATGCTCTTTGCCATTATACTAATCACCCTCTTTTTGCAGACCGACATCATTTTAGGCTTTTTCGAAAACGTGGGTATCCCACTGAACAAGATTTTGCTTTTAATAGGGTCCGGGGTTTTGATGCTAACCGGCTTTCTCCTGTTCATCAAAAAATCATCCCATGATTTCGCGGTTAAAATAAAGAAATTTTTAAAAGGGCTTATAGACGGGGCGCTGAGCATTTTCAAGATGAAGAACAAAGGGGCGTTTTTTTTCCATACCCTCTTTATATGGGCCTGCTATATCGGCATGCTCTGGGTCATCAAGTTTACTGTGCCCGAGACCCTTGGCCTTTCTTTAAGCGAACTCATGGTCGCCTTTGTTGCAGGAGCCTTGGCCATGATGTTCACCAATGGCGGCATCGGCCTCTACCCCATCGCCATTAGCCAGGCCCTGTCCATTTTTGGAATCAGCAAGGTATCGGGCGATGCCTTCGGTTGGATCATGTGGATTTCACAGACCCTGATGGTCGTCGTTTTCGGGGCAATATCTTTCCTTATTTTACCGTTATTGAACAGAAACCGTTGAAATAAAGTTCCAAGCACCAAACTCCAAATTCCAAAATTGATTTGTGGCTATTTTTGAGTTGGTGTATGGCAGATGTTGACGGCTTTATCCGAGGAATATATTAATAGCGGATCCCACACCCAAATCTTATACCATGCTACGAAAGCTTAGCCTTTTCGCAATCTTGCTGTGCGCCCACCTGAATGCCCAGGTTACCCATGAAATCTTCGAGTCGTTTAAATTACAGGAACGCCGCGATGTGCGCTACTATATTCCAGAAGATTATGACAAAGAACAGAAATATCCGCTCATTCTGGTGCTCGACGGCGATTACCTGTTCGACCAGACCGTGGCCAATGCCAAGTTCTACCATAGTTTTCACGGAATGCCCGCCAGTATCGTCGTGGGCGTCGACCAAAGCAAAAACGGACTCCGCTATGACGATTGCGCCTTTGAGCCCGATACGGGATTGCCCGCCGAAAAAGCCAAACAATTCTTCGAATTTTTGGGGACGGAGCTGATTCCATATCTTGATACGAACTACAGCACCGCACCTTTCAAAATGGTGGTGGGCTACGATATCACGGCCAATTTTCAGAACTATTGGCTCTTCAAAGAAAAATCGCTATTTAATGCCTATATCAACATCTCACCGACACTGGCCCCGCAAATGGAAGCCCGGGTGCCGGCGCGTCTGATGGCCTTCGACCAACAAATTTTCTATCAGCTTATCGTAGAAGGTCAAAAGGATGAAAACACCGCCCGCATCCTACAAATGAACAACGCCATCAAGGCCTTGAACAAAAAAACCTTGCATTACGATTTCACACAGTACGAAGGGGCCGACAACATTTCGATCGCCACCTATGGCATTGGCAAAGCTTTCGATAACATATTCCACATGTTCAAACCCATCAGTCCGAAAGAGTATAAAGAACAGATCTTGACCCTCGACGGCCCCGTCTATCAGTATCTTGAGGATAAATACCAGGGCATCGAAGACCTCTTCGGCTTTGAAAAGACCGTCGAGCTCAACGACATTATGGCCATCTATGCGGCATCGCGTAAAAAGGAGGATGTAGAATCGTTAAAACCGCTATCCGATATGTGTAAAAAACAGTTTCCTGATACCATGATGGGATTCTATTTCGAGGGCGAATACTACGAACAGCTCGGCGAACCCAAAAAAGCCTTTAAAACTTTCGAAAAAGCCTTTGCCATGAACGAAATTGACTTTTTGACCAAAGAAATGGCATTGGAGAAAATCGATGCGCTAAAAGCTGATTTTGGGTATTAGACGAAAAGTCTAGGGTAGTATTACATCAATTTCCGTTGAATTAAGATTTCACATGCCGTGACTTCTTGAAGTTTTCCTGGTCATCGGTCCATTACAACTTATGATCCTGAGTTGTGGTCTCTTATAGAGAGAATTTCGGTTTTCCTTTCTGCCCCGCTGTTGATTTCATTCTACGACTACATCTTGATAAAATGGCAAAGGAACCGATCAAAGACGGAGGCCTTTGATTATTCGGAAGTGATTAACCCAAAACATCGCTGGCTAATTTTTATCTTTATCGCCTGACTAAAAACTAGCCAATGCCCAAAACAAGAACAGCCTTTTTCTGCCAGAACTGTGGTACGCAGTACGCCAAGTGGGTCGGACAATGTTCCGCCTGTAAGGAGTGGAATACCGTAGTGGAGGAAGTGGTCCAAAAATCCGAAAAATCAAGTTGGAAAACCATTGCCAGTCCGAAAAAGCGGATGGTCAAACCCCTCCGGGTACATGAAATCAGCACCGACAAGGAGATTCGGCTGAACACCTTCGATCTGGAGTTCAACCGCGTGCTGGGCGGTGGATTGGTGCCCGGAGCCCTAGTATTATTGGGCGGTGAACCGGGCGTTGGAAAAAGTACTTTGCTATTGCAGATTGCCCTAAAACTTCCGTACCGAACACTCTATGTATCCGGGGAGGAAAGTCAAAAACAAATTAAGATGCGGGCAGACCGCATCCATCCGAACAGCGAGACCTGTTTTATCCTCACGGAAACGAAGACCCAGAACATCTTTCAACAAATAGAGGCCATCGAGCCGGATATCGTAGTTATCGATTCTATCCAGACCTTGCATTCCGACTACATTGAATCGGCGGCGGGAAGTATTTCCCAAATTCGGGAGTGTACCGCCGAACTGATCAAATTCGCAAAAGAAACAAATACACCCGTGATTTTAATCGGGCATATTACTAAAGACGGTTCCATCGCCGGGCCTAAAATTCTGGAGCACATGGTCGATACCGTCTTACAGTTCGAAGGCGACCGGAATTACGTATACCGAATCCTGAGGGCCTTAAAAAATCGTTTTGGCTCGACCGCCGAGTTGGGCATCTACGAAATGCAGGGTGGTGGATTGCGACAGGTGAACAATCCCTCGGAAATATTGATTTCTAAAAACGATGAGGGACTCAGTGGCACGGCCATAGCCTCGACAGTAGAAGGCATGCGGCCGCTGATGATAGAAATCCAAGCTTTGGTCAGTACCGCGGTGTATGGTACGCCGCAACGTTCAACCACAGGTTACAACGTGAAACGCTTGAACATGCTCTTAGCGGTATTGGAAAAGCGGGCGGGCTTTAAACTAGGCGCCAAGGATGTCTTCCTCAACATTACCGGGGGGATTTCCGTCGATGATCCCGCCATCGATCTGGCGGTAGTTGCGGCCATACTTTCCAGTAATGAGGACATCCCCATAGAAAAAGGCGTCTGTTTTGCCGCAGAAGTCGGATTGGCAGGAGAAATACGGCCGGTGCAGCGCGTAGACCAGCGTATTATGGAAGCTGAAAAATTGGGCTTTACCTCAGTCTATGTTTCCAAAAACAATAAGATCGGATTAAAAAATCCGAAGATAGTCATCGAACTGGTATCCAAAATCGAAGATGTGGTCAGGGGGCTGTTCGGTTGAAAAATAGTTCCCTTAAGCCTTGAGCATCCCATTCAACGTAGAAACGTGCATGGTACTGTTTGGCCGAAAATAGCTCCCTAAAGCCCCTCAAAAACAGAGGCCTGTCCCCCGTTATAATCAATGACTTCTAAAGAATTATTTTCCTAAAAAGTGGATTTTAAATTTAAAAATCTATCGAATTTCGATATAAATTAGCATGGAGGATTTTAATTGAAATAAAAATTGAGAGACTACTTAAAACCGAAAATTGTTTTTAGTAAAGGAGTTAAAATTTCAATCTCCTTTATCTTATTATTCCTTTTGTACCATACTGCCGAATATATGATAATGTTTAAAAACAATATTCCATTGTTTTTCACCTTTCAAATTATATTTTTCATTACGGCAATAATTTTAGGGAAGTGGTACTCAGGAAGTGGATTGGCTGCTTGGGGACTTCCTTTTTCAAAAAGGATTGTAACAAATATAATTTTAGGAATACTACTTGGAGTATTACTATATTCAGTTCCTTACTGTTTAGCTTTGATTTTCGGAATCGAGAAGATTATTTATTTCCCATCCACTCCCGTCCTCATTAAAAATAGTCTGCCTTTCGCAATCGGTGTTTTATTTACTTCACTTTCCGAGGATATACTTACACGGGGACTTATATTTGCCCATTTTAAGGAAAAATTAAAACCCGTATTTCTTGCCATACTGTCGGCGTCGATTTACCTCCTAAATCATATTTATCGTCTTAATGGTGGATTGGATGTATTACTTTATATTTTCCTGCTGGGAATTATTTTTATCATACCCGTATTGAACTCGAAAAATTTATGGATTACCGGAGCCATGCACTGGGCGGGAAATTTATTCTTTTATATCAGTCATGATGTTATTGAAGTACAAGAGAAGGATGAGTTCCTAGGTTATAATTACTTATTTTCAATTTGTATTTTATTAATGATACCGTTAATTTGGGTACTAACCAGAAAATTTAAAACTGCCACTACTATATAACCACCTATATGGAGTAGGCGGTATTCTTCTAAAGAAAAAAATGAATTCGCTAACGAATAAGGTGTAAGCCGACCAGTCCGCGTCACTACTGCGCCAACTTGTAATATACGAGAACGATAAAAAAGCAATTTCCTAACGTTTATCCCTCATAATCCTCGCAAACACCATAATGATAATGATTACCGCTATTATCAGTAGTAATTGGCCGAAGCCGATTTTTAGAAAATACATATGCTGGAATTAAGGCGCCGGATTCGGAATGGTATTATGAATATCTTCAATGCCTTGCAACACTTCATCGCTTAATTTCACTTCAATACTAGCAATATTGGTCTGTAATTGTTCCATTGAAGTGGCCCCGATAATATTGCTGGTCACAAAGGGGCGGGAATTCACAAAGGCCAAAGCCATCTGGGCCATGGAAAGACCGTGGTCTTTCGCCAGTTGATGGTATTTTTCGGTAGCCCTTACAGCGGTTTCACCGCTATATCTATCGTATTGGGGATATAGCACGACTCGCGACGTCGCCGGTCGCATACCGCCCAAAAACTTACCGCTCAATGTACCGAAGCCCAAGGGAGAATAGGCTAAAAGTCCCACTTTCTCGCGCATTGCAATCTCGGATAGCCCGACCTCGAACAAGCGGTTCAACAGATTGTATGGATTCTGAATCGTTATAGTACGTGGCAAACTGGCATGCACCTTGCTTTCCATCAAATAACGCATCGTGCCCCATGGGGTCTCGTTCGAGATACCAACCTGTCTGAGCTTGCCTTCGCGGATCAGGTCACGTAATGTCTGTAATATCTCATGGATATTATCTTTCCAATGGTCCGCTACGTCGTGTTTATACCCCCTTTTTCCGAAATAATTGGTACGGCGTTCAGGCCAATGCAGCTGGTAGAGGTCGATATAATCAGTCTTTAGCCTTTCGAGGCTGCCATCTACCGCATTTTTGATGGCTTTGGGCGTGAAGCCGGTATCGCGGATAAATTTCGTGTACTCCGCCTTTCCGACAATTTTTGAGGCGAGAACAATTTTGTCGCGATTCCCGTTTTTCTGAAACCAGCTGCCGATAATCTTTTCGGTGAGGGATTGACGGCTGGGATGGGCGGGAATGGGGTACATTTCGGCCGTATCGAAAAAGTTGATGCCTTGGTCAACGGCATAGTCCATCTGTTCGTGGCCCTCTTCCTCCGTATTCTGGTTGCCCCAGGTCATAGTACCGAGACAGATTTTACTAACCTCTATATCGGTGTGGGGCAGGTGGGTGTAAATCATGGGGAGCTTTTAAATCGTTGCTATTTGAAGCGCCCAATTTACGAATTATAAATCACGGTGCCTCTACTTCCACTAAAATCGGACAATGGTCGCTGTGTTTCGCTTCGGATAGGATTACTGAACGGGTTAAACGATCTTTCAAGGTTTCGGCGACCATACCATAATCCAATCGCCAGCCTTTGTTATTGGCTCGGGCGTTGGCGCGATAGCTCCACCAAGTGTAATTATCGGGTTCATCATTGAAATGGCGGAAACTGTCGATAAAGCCGTTATCGATAAAATTACCGATCCATTCCCGCTCGATGGGAAGGAATCCCGACACGTTTTTTAGACGGACAGGGTCATGGATGTCGATAGCTTCATGACATATATTGTAATCACCCAACACGATAAGGTTCGGATGGGATTTTCTCAGATCGTCAGTATATTTTTGGAAATCGGCCATATACATCAACTTATGCTCCAACCGTTTCAGATTGGTGCCGGATGGCAGGTACAGGCTCATCACGGATATATCGCCGAAATCGGCGCGCAGGTTGCGTCCCTCATAATCCATATAATCGATGCCCGTACCCACTTCAACATGATCCGGTTTTGTTTTAGATAGGATAGCCACCCCGCTATAGCCTTTCTTTTGGGCACTGAACCAATAGTGATAGGAATATCCGGCCTCCTCAAAAAGCGTGAGTACCAGTTGGTCTTGCATAGCCTTGATTTCCTGAAGGCAGACCACATCGGGATCGACCGCCTGCAGCCAATCCAAAAAACCTTTTCTCAATGCGGCGCGAATGCCGTTAACGTTGTAGGATACAATTTTCATTTTACGAATTTGGACGAATGGGAACCGCCTGGGTTTGTGTTTTGGGTACCGAGAATTTCGGCTTTTGTGCTCGCCCGCAGGTTCTTTTGTGGTATAGCATGAAGTTCGGATCTCAAAAGTGCCAAAACAAAATTCGGTTGCAAAATGGGAAATTTGTAGGTAAAAGAAAAATGCAAGACCCGTTCTAAAACCAAAACAGCTAAAAAATGGATGTTTTACAATCCTTCAAAACCGCTGCTATTCATTATTTTCGCAACTTGATTTTTAATCCATGAAGTTTAGACAGGCCTTAGTATTATTATTCTTACCCTTGTATGCGGTCTTGGCCCAAGACCCGGTGCCCCAAGATAGTGTAACCCAGCTCGATGAGGTGATCGTCTTGGACGCCTTAAAGACCAAAAACGCCACGGGCATAGCAACATCGGAGGTCATTGCGGCCAAAATTTTCCAGAATTATAGTCCCGTTGAACTGACCTCGGCCATAAACCAGATTCCCGGTGTATACGTTCTATCGGGGGCACTGAACACTAACCGGATCACCGTTCGCGGTATCGGCGCACGAACCCCTTACGGAACCGATAAGCTCCGCCTGTACTACCATGACATCCCGGTAACCGACGGTTCGGGTTTTTCGACCATCGAGGCCTTCGATCTTGAAAACCTTAGTCAGATGGAGGTCATCAAAGGCCCAAAGGGAACGGCTTTCGGGGCCAATCTGGGTGGGGCGATTATATTAAGCCCCAAGGAAGCCCTGGGAAAATCTACCAACCTTTCGAACAATTTTACGGCAGGTTCCTTCGGATTGCTCAAGGATAATCTTTCTTTCAACCACTATGACGGGAAGCTACGTCTAGGCTTACAATACGGCCATTTGGAAACCGACGGCTACCGCGATAACAGCCGATTTGAAAGGGATGGCGTGCTGTTGAATTCTTCCTACCAGATCAACGGCAAGAATACTATAGGACTATTGGTCAACCACATCGACTACACAGCACAGATCGCCAGTTCGTTAGGGGCCACGGCCTTTGCCGAAAACCCGAAACAGGCGGCCGAGAATTGGGGCGGGGTCTCCGGTTATGAGGCCAACAATTATTCATTGATAGGCCTCAACTATTCCCACAAATTCTACGAACGGCTTGAAAACACTACTAGCATCTTTTACACCTATCTCGATCATTTCGAACGCCGCCCCAGCCCCTTAGGTTTTTTGGACGAATTCACCAACGGCTACGGATTCAGGACCCGTTTTTCGGGAAAATTCGGTTTTTTGAAGGCTATGGCGGAATATACTTTAGGTGCCGAACTTTACAAGGATGAATATAATTGGTCGCTCTTTCGAACGCTGGAAGAACCGATTAACGGGAGTCTCCAAGGTGATCGGTTTGCCGACAACAAGGAGTTTAGGACCCAACTCAACACCTTCGGCACTTTATTATTGCCCTTGACGGAAGCCTTTTCCGCACAAGTGGGCCTGGCTATCAATAAGACACAATACGATTTCCGCGACCGTTTTAATTCGGGAGCGACGAACACGAGTGCCCAGCGTGATTTCGACCTGATCGCCCTTCCGAGTTTTGATCTAGAATATCGTTTTTCGGAGACCGCCCGTCTATATGGCAACATCAGCCGGGGTTTCTCTAATCCCACCGTGGAACAGACCTTGACTCCCGATGGAGTTATCAACCCCGATATAGCCCAAGAAACGGGCACGAATTACGAACTGGGCACTGAAATGTATCTCGATGATAGCAGGTTCCACCTCAACCTTGCCATCTATCAGATGGACGTTCGCAACCTCTTGGTCGCTGAACGGGTGGCCGAAGACCAATATATCGGCAGAAATGCGGGCAAGACCCGCCACCGGGGAGTGGAAATCACTATGGACTACACGTGGACAATAAGTCCCAAATTTCAACTATCCCCCTTCCTAAGCTATACCCTCAATGACCACGAGTTCGTGGATTTCGTCACTGGGGGCGAAAACTTTTCCGGCAATCCTTTGACAGGCGTTCCGAAACAGCGGCGTACGGCAGGTATCCAATCCCGTTTTCTCGAGGGTTTCTATTGGAATATCGCCCATCGGCATGTCTCCGAGATACCGCTGACCGACGCCAACAGCTTACAAAGCAAACCTTTTACCGTTTTTACCACCCGAATGGGCTACCGCAACAAGCTATCCGAAAAATTCACGATCGGAATCGATTTTGGCGTGGATAACATTCTGGATGAAAAGTATGCGGAATCGGTACTCATCAACGCTGGCAGCTTTGGGGGAGAACCACGGTATTATTATCCGGGGAATCCGAGAAATTTTTATGGGAGTCTGCGGTTGGGGTATCGGATGTGAATTGGGTTAAACCGGAATCCCCTACTAGCCATCCATACGCTTTAACCACGACTTCATGTCCACTTCTTGGTGAATCATCCCTTTTAATGCATCGATCGCTACCCTTTGCTGTTCCATAGAATCGCGGTGTCGTATCGTCACGGTCTTATCTTCCACAGTCTGATGGTCAACCGTGATGCAGAAGGGCGTTCCTGCGGCATCTTGTCTGCGGTAACGGCGCCCTACGGCATCTTTTTCGTCGTATTCGACCATAAAATCCCATTTTAAGTCTTCGATGATTTCCTGGGCGATTTCGGGAAGGCCATCCTTTTTGACCAAGGGAAAAACGGCCGCTTTGGTCGGCGCCAAAACGGCGGGCAGTTTAAGAACGGTTCTCGTAGTGCCGTTTTCGAGCTCCTCTTCCTGTAGCGCATGGGAGAAAACCGCCAAGAACATCCGGTCGAGGCCGATGGAAGTTTCTACAACGTAGGGAACATAGCTTTCGCGGGTTTCGGGATCAAAATATTGCAGTTTTTTATTGGAGTATTCTTCATGGCTGCTCAGATCGAAGTCCGTTCGGGAGTGGATTCCCTCCAGTTCCTTAAACCCAAAGGGAAAACGGAATTCGATATCGGAAGCGGCATCCGCGTAGTGGGCGAGTTTATCGTGGTCGTGAAAACGGTAGTTTTCATTGCCCAATCCTAAAGACAAATGCCATTTCATACGGGTTTCCTTCCAGGTTTCGTACCACTCTTGTTGTGTGCCGGGCTTAATGAAATATTGCATTTCCATCTGCTCGAACTCGCGCATCCTGAAAATAAACTGCCGGGCCACAATTTCGTTGCGGAAGGCTTTTCCGGTTTGGGCGATACCAAAGGGAATCTTCATCCGCCCGGTTTTCTGAACGTTCAAAAAATTAACAAAAATACCTTGGGCGGTCTCGGGCCTCAAATACAGGTCCATCGCACTATCGGCGGTCGATCCCAACTTGGTGCCGAACATGAGGTTGAACTGCTTAACCTCCGTCCAATTTTTGGAGCCGGACATCGGGCAGGCGATATCGAGTTCCTCGATCAGTTTTTTTACATCGGCCAAATCTTCTTTTTCAAGCGACTGACCTAATCTTTTTCGGATAGCGTGCACTTGCTCTTGGTAGTCGACCACACGTGGGTTGGTGGTGAGATATTGTTCCTTATCGAACTTGTCGCCGAATCGGTTGGCGGCCTTGGCCACTTCCTTTTCGATTTTGTTCTCGATTTTGGCGACATGGTCTTCGACCAACACGTCGGCACGGTACCGTTTCTTGGAATCCTTATTGTCGATTAGGGGGTCGTTGAAAGCATCTACGTGTCCGGAAGCCTTCCACACGGTAGGATGCATAAAGATAGCCGCATCGATGCCCACTATATTGTCATTGAGCTGTACCATGGCCTTCCACCAATACTCCCTTATATTCTTTTTGAGCTCGGCTCCGTTTTGCGCGTAGTCATAAACGGCGCTCAATCCGTCATAAATTTCACTGGATTGAAAAACGTAACCATATTCCTTTGCATGGGAAATTACCCGCTTAAAATCGTCATCTTGTTTTGCCATGCGGCAAAAATAGAATAATGAAGTGATTTAAACTTTCTCTTTTACTTGCAAATTTCACATTTTGCACACTGATTTTGCCATTTTTTCCCACCGTAGCGACGGCTATGCAGCTCAAAAATGCCTTCATTAGGGCATAAAAGCAGAAATTTTCGATTGCAAACAGAAAGTTTAAATCACTTCAATATATTTATTTCAGCTCGAATTCGGTAGTGGAAAGCAGTTTCTCGTCTTCGAAGACATTAAGACGGTAGGTACCCTCTTCCAAAGAGCCTTCGGGAATGGTAATAAAATCGCACACATGGGTATCTTCTCCCGAAAAACGAAGTTCTACACGCTTGCTATAAATGTTGCCATTGACGGTAATGGTGTTCGCATTGTCAGCGATTACGCGCATATCGGGGTTCAAAAACTGGTAATAAATAGTTTTTTGGGTATTCGCCTCGGTGGAATCACCTATGACGTTCACACATCCCCGCAACTTTTCGATAATAGAGGCCTTGTTGGTATTGATAGGCTTTCCGCTACGCACACGAAAGCCGCTGCCTTCGGTTTCGCTTAATTTTAGATAGCTTTTTACCTTGAGTTCTTTGTTGAGCTCATTTATTTTTTTTCGCTGCAACGCCTCCGCTTCGACCAGCGAACCAGTTTTTTTTCTGAGCTCCTGGATCTCCTTTTCAATTTTCTGGTTCTTATCGGAAAGCAACATACTGTTGTACCGCAAGAAATTATTCTTGAGCTTTAGACTGTCATTCTTGGCCTCGAGCCGGTGGAGTTCGGTCTTGAATTCCCGCAAAGTTTCTACTGTAAAATTCAATCGGCCTATGGAATCCAACAACTGCTGTACGCGATATTTCGAACTTTCGAGTTCGATCTCGTTCACCTCGTTAAGTGCGGAGAGGCGATCGACATCGGCTTTAATTAGGGTAAGGTCTTTCGCAAGCAATGCCTTTTCCTGTTCCAAAAAGACGATCTGGTTGCGAGAATGGGCATAACTGTAATAAAAGGCGATAAGTATTCCTATTATAACGATAATCAAGGCAGTAAATACTATCTTATAATTGAATTTCTTATCTTGACCTTCCATTTTGGGGAGTGTGTGCTTTGAGTAGTAAGTAACTGATATAAAAGTAATTGATTTTGATATTCGACAATTTTACAAAGGTACTACATGACATCAGTTCGATCTTGATGCCCCAGGTATGTTTTGGATGTACTGCCCATTTACGCCGAGGAGAGGATGTCATCTGTACCGTATGCCGAAACGATATGCCACTCACCGAGTTTAGCTTTAACGAAGAAAACCCCGTCGACCGTATATTTTATGGTCGAATTAACATAAAAAAGTCCAGTTCTTTCCTGTTTTTTTCCGAAGAGGGCCATGTACAACGCTTAATACATCATCTAAAGTACAAGAACCAAGAAAGGCTAAGCGCTTTTCTGGGGGACTGGTACGGACAGGTATTGAAGGAGAACGGCGAATTGGCACAAATCATAGATATAGTGGTTCCCGTACCTTTACATCCCAAAAGATTAAGGAAAAGGGGCTACAACCAAACCGCCGGATTTGCCCAAAGCTTGGCCCATCATCTCGGGGCGGAATATGTAGATCACATCCTCATCAAAACTGCCAACACCAAGACCCAGACCAAAAAAGGTCGCCTCGGCCGGTGGCAAGGCGATAAGGCACTGTACACCCTCTCGGACGCCGATTGCCTTAAAAACACGCATATTCTATTGGTCGATGATGTTATCACCACGGGTGCCACGATGGAAATCTGCGCCCGGACACTGCAACAGGCGGCCGGAACTACCATTTATTTGGCTAGTATGGCGGTTGTACCCAAGTTATGGAATTGACCATGTACCATTTCAAATCAAAATCGACCCTGCCGAGCTTGTACCACCGGCAGGCACGAGCGGTCAGGGCAACGGATTTCAAAGAGGGACGCATCGGCCCATAATGTTAAAAAACCCTTTATCGTCTGTACGCACTACTAAAATAATTGTTTCTTTGTGCAGAATCCTTTCCAATTATGTCCCGACTGATCCGTCGTTTTACGGCATTTATTTTTCTATTCCTTTTGGTGGCCGCCCTTTGGCAGTGTGCGAGACGCGGGAGCCCGTCCGGGGGGCCGAAGGATATAACCCCACCTGTGCTTGTAAAGACCGAGCCCGACAGTATGACGGTCAACTTCAAGGCCAAGCGCATACGCCTCTATTTCGATGAGTTTATCAAATTAGAGGATATTCAGAACCAACTGATTGTTTCGCCTCCCTTAAAATACCAACCGGAAATCAAGCCCCAGGGGGGTGCCAGCAAATACCTGGAGCTTAAGTTCGAGGATACCCTTCGCGAAAATACCACCTACACTGTCAATTTCGGGCAAAGTGTACAGGACAATAATGAGGGCAATCCCAGCAGTTTTTTGACCTATGTCTTCTCGACCGGCGATTATATCGATTCGCTCAAAGTGTCGGGGGTCGTACGAGATGCCTTTAAAAGAAAGCCCGACGAATTTATAAGCGTAATGCTCTACGAAATCGATTCTGCCTACAACGATTCGACCATCTTTAAGCAACCGCCGAACTATATTGCCAATACGCTGGACAGTACCGTAATTTTCCGGCTTAAAAATTTAAAGGAAGGACAATACAAACTTTTTGCCCTGAAGGACGCGGCCAAGAATAATATTTTCGATCAAAACGTCGATAAAATCGCCTTTATGCAAGATACCTTAACCCTGCCAACGGACTCCACCTATCTCTTGACCCTTTTTAAGGAGGTACCCAACTATAATATGGCCGTACCCAGTTTAACGGCCAAGAATCGAATCCAGTTCGGTTATTACGGCGATGCAACCGATGTGGTCATCAAGCCGCTCACCCCCCTGCCCGACACCGTGCGCACCAAAACACTGAAAGAACGCGATAAAGATACCCTTAACTATTGGTTCACCCCCTTCAAGATGGATTCCCTCGTATTCACCGTAACCAACGAAAAGGCAAAGGTCATTGACACCTTTACCGTCAAAAGTCGAAAAGTGGGTTTAGATTCCCTACAATTGAACCCCAATCAAAGCGGTTCGCTCAGTTTCAACGACCCATTTTATATAGGCGCCAACACGCCGCTCACGGCCGTCGATACGGCCAAAATCAGTATGATGGACCAAGACTCCACGGCGGTTGCTTTTACAACTAATCTCGATACTTTGGAAAACAAGGTGGATTTCGATTTTACGGTTGAACCCAACCAGAACTATCGGCTGGACCTATTGCCGGGAGCGATTACCGATTTCTTTGGTGAGACCAACGACTCACTGACCTACAATTTATCAACCCAAAGCTATGCCGATCTGGGCAATTTAAAGTTCAATATTAAGGGAGAGGATGTCGCGTACCCCTTAATCGTACAATTGACCGATGAACAAGGAAAAGTAAAACAGGAAGTATACTCCAACGAGCCGAAAGCCCTCGAATTTAATAATATCGAACCTGCCCATTACTTTGTGCGGGTCATTTTTGACGCCAATGCCAATCAAAAATGGGATACCGGCGATTACTTGAAAAAGCGCCAGCCCGAAAAGGTGAGCTACTACCCCGACACCGTTGAGGTACGGGCAAACTGGGAGTTGGAGGAGACTTTTACGATTCCCAAGTAAAACTATCCCGGTCTTCCAAGAACTTAAATTTTTTTCTGGTGGATGTTATATGTTCTTTGGATAAGGTAGCATAAACAATTTCTTCCGTTTCAGAAAAAGCCACTGGCTCCCCCAAAACATCATAAATAGCCGAATGCCCGATGTATTCATTCCCGACCTCATCGCTACCGATCCGGTTGACGCCGATACAGTAAGCCATATTCTCAATGGCCCGGGCTTTTAAAAGCGCATCCCAAGCCGTAATCCGGGGGCTGGGCCAGTTGGCCACATAGATAAGAATATCATAGTCTTCCGTATTTCTAGACCAAACGGGAAAACGCAGGTCGTAGCAGACCAAGGGACAAATCTTGAAGCCTTTGAAATCTACCGTCAGTTTTTCGATTCCCGCAGTGTAAACTTGATCTTCTCCGGCCAATGTAAAGGTGTGGCGTTTGTCGTAGAAAGTGGTCTTTCCGTTGGGTTCTACGAAAAAAAGTCGGTTGGTATAATTGTCGTTTTCGTAGAAAGGAAGGCTACCGACCACCGCAGCATTGTTTTCTAAGGCTTTTTGCAGCATCCAATCCACCGTTTTAGGACCTTCTTCTTGTGCAACGTGTTCGGGATGCATGGTAAAACCGGTGTTGAACATTTCGGGCATTATGATCAGGTCGGTATCCGAAGCCACTTGCCGTAAAACCTTAGAAAAATGCTGTCTGTTCGCTTCAGGTTCTTCCCAAACCAAAGGGGATTGTACTAGGGCTGTTCTTAAGGTTGCTGCCATATCGTTTTCCAATATTAACGGATAAGGGGGTTACCATTCTATCTACACTATTGCGAGCGCATCGAAGCCATCTTTTAAGCTTACGTAGTGGTTTAAAATTACTGCTTTAATCTGCGCATTCGCTTGATAAACCGCACAGCCGTGTCAGTTCAGCGCATTCTCCAATAACGCAATTAACTCGGGATCTCCTTGGATCTTGGCATGATCCAAGGCCGTATTGCCTCGGTTGTCCTTAGCGGTGGTGTCGGCCCCGTTTTCAATCAACATTTTGGCAATTGCAGGACGGTGGAAATTCACCGCATAGATAAGGCAAGTAGCTCCCATCGCATTCTGCACATTGACGTCGGCTCCTTTCTTAATCAGCTTTTCGGCAATGTCGTCGTAGCCTTTAAAGCAAACGCCCATTAAAGCCGTATTTCCAGAGGCGTCTTTGGCGTCGATTTTGGCACCGTGCTGTAATAAGAGGTCGGTAATCTCGGGTTCATCGTAATAGGTCGCCATAATCAGCGGGGTCGAGCCACGCTGGTCCTTACTATCGAGCAGTACAGGGTTCTTGGCCAACATGGCCTTTACCTCCTTGAAACTGCCGTTTCTTATTTCATCGAAAAAGACTTCGTTCATAGCTAAAGCGGTTTGGAGTCCAGAGTTTTATGGTGTGGTGTTGGAAAAGTTAAAAGATAAAAAACTAGGGCTAAGGTGTTAGGGGTTCAGTGAACTAATGTTTGTATTTGTGTTTGATCTTTGAAATTATGTTTATCCTCCCCGAATGTATAAAAAAACGGTTTGGTTTAAACGCTTTACATAAGATTTTTAACCTTATCTATCCAGAATCACAAGGAGGTCATTTAATTTTATACCTTCATCTTCAAAATTGTTTGGAACTTTATGGCCGAAAATACCGAAGAACACAAAAGACTCCACCAACACTACACCAAAAAGAAAGATTGGCTAAAATGGGGCCCCTACCTCAGCGAACGCCAATGGGGAACGGTTCGGGAAGACTATAGCCCGAACGGCGATGCCTGGCGCTATTTTCCTCATGACCATGCCCGAAGCCGCACCTACCGCTGGGGCGAGGACGGATTGGCAGGTATTTGCGATCGGTATTGCAATATTTGTTTCGGGGTTGCCCTTTGGAACGGCAAAGATCCCATTTTAAAGGAAAGGCTTTACGGCCTTTCCGGCCCGCAGGGCAACCATGGTGAAGATGTAAAAGAGCTGTATTATTATCTGGAAAATACGCCCTCGCACAGCTACATGAAACAGCTGTACAAATATCCGCAGAATCAATTTCCATACACCCACCTTAACGAGGAAAACCAAAAAAGGGACAAAGAAGATCCGGAATACGAACTTCTGGATACGGGTATTTTCGACAACAACGAATATTTCGACGTGTACACGGAATATGCCAAGGCCGAAGAAGAAGACATCCTCATAAAAATATCCCTAAGTAACCGAGGTCCAAAGGCAGCACCCTTATCCCTGCTTCCCACGCTTTGGATCCGTAATTTCTGGAGCTTTACCGGAATGCCCGAGAAACCGGTTATCCAAAAGAAAGGGACCCAAGAATCGCCGCATGTGTCTATCGATCACATCTTTGTCGGTCAATACAACCTCTATTTCGATACGCCTGACAGGTTACTCTTTACCCAGAACGAAACAAATAGTGAAAGGGTTTTTGACGTCGCCAACGATCATCCCTATAAAAAGGATTTATTTCATGCTGCGGTTATCAATGGGGACTATTCCCTGGCAGAAAAAAACTCTGAAGGCACCAAGTTCGCGCCGCTGTACCAAATGAATATTGAAGCGGGCGAAACCAAGACCGTCCGGTTACGGCTTAGTTCCGACAACTTGGCCTCTCCCTTTGACAAAACCTTCGATTCCGTTTTTTCAAAAAGAATTGAGGAATCCCAATCATTTTTGGAGGTAGAAACAGAAAAATCCTCAGAAGAACAAAGGCAAATCCAAAAACAGGCCTTTGCGGGATTGCTTTGGACGAAGCAATATTACAACTACGATGTGGAACAATGGCTGCACGGAGACCCTGGAACTTCGCCCCCGATAGAACGTTTGGACGGGCGCAACAGCGACTGGAAAACCCTGCGCAACCATGACATACTCTCCATGCCCGATGCCTGGGAATACCCTTGGTTCGCGGCCTGGGACAGTGCCTTTCACTGTGTTACCTTCTCCATGGTGGACCACGAATTTGCCAAAAGACAATTGTTGCTGTTCACCAAGGAATGGTATATGGCCGCCAACGGGCAGATACCCGCCTATGAATGGAACTTCAGCGACGTGAACCCACCTGTACAGGCTTGGGCGGCCATTCAGATCTATCAGATGGAACAGCGCAAGACGGGCAAGGCCGACATTAAATTCCTGAAACGGATGTTTAACAAACTGGCCCTTAACTTTACTTGGTGGGTCAACCGGGAGGATAGCCTTAACAACAATGTTTTTGAAGGTGGATTTTTAGGACTTGACAACATCGGCGTCTTCGATCGTAGCAACGGCATACCCGGCGGCGGCATTTTGGAACAGGTCGATGGCACTTCTTGGATGGCGTTGTACTGCCTCAACATGCTTGAGATGGCCCTCGAGATTTCCTTGCACGACGACACTTTTGAGGATATGTGCCTGAAATACTTCGGGCATTTTGTCTTTATTGCCGAGGCACTCAATAAAATAACCGAGGGGTCATCGAGTTCTTGGGATGAACAAGAGGGGTTCTTCTACGACAAATTGATCCTTCCACACGGGCCATCACTGCCCATCAAGGTACGATCCATTTCGGGCCTTTTGTCGATGACCGGCGTTCTGAACATCCGAAAGGAACACCTGGATAAACTGCCCCGTTTTAAAGCTAGTATGGAGTGGTACCGAAAGTACCGTATGGAGACCAATAAATACCAGGTTATGGAAGAACTTTCCCCCGATAAGGATGTGCTATTGTCCCTGGTGCCCCGCGACCGCCTGACAATTTTGATACAGAGCCTCTTGGATGAAACGGAATTTTTGGGCGACCACGGGATCCGATCGCTATCCAAAATACATGAAAAACCCTATAAAATTGAAATCAACGGAGCCACATATTGTATCGAATATGAACCTGCCGAATCTACCACAGATATGTTCGGCGGCAACTCGAACTGGCGCGGCCCTATCTGGATGCCGATGAACTACCTCTTCATCAGTACACTAAAGGAATACCACAACTATTTCGGGGACGACTTAAAATTCGCGTATCCGTCGGGCAGCGATAATCATTTAAACCTAAAGGAAATCGCTTTCGAGATCAGCAAACGCCTTATCAGTATCTTTAGTAAGGATGAGAATGGACGACGCCCGGTGAACGCCCTGCACCATGACCGGTATACCGATCAACACTTTAAGGAGCTTATTTTGTTCTATGAGTATTTCGACGGTAACAATGGCCGCGGGGTAGGTGCCTCCCACCAGACGGGATGGACCGCGTTGGTGGCGAATCTGATCGAAGAGATCAATCGGTGAGGTTGATTATGCCTAGATAACCGAAGCGCACTGGAATTTTATCATTTTACGCACCGAAATCGTACCCATAAATACAGCATACACAGAAAAGACGACCAATCATGAAATTGCAATTCGAATCGTGAACCAATTGCACTACATTGCGACCGCCTTACAGGCCACTTCATATTCTGCGCCTTTCGAGCCTCCCCCGACAGTATCCTAATTATGCGTGCCACCTAGAAGTTCGGTAATTTCTAGGTGACACGATTACAAAAGCTGGTTATATGTCGTTCGCTTTGGAAAAACTCGTTAATAAAGCCCATGCCGATAAGTCTTTCACAACCTTGGGCGAAATGCCTGTGGATACTCTCAAGGGCGTATCCGAAAAGGACGCCGACCTTTTAAAGCAGGCCTTCGGTATATCGGCCATTTCAGAGCTCGGATCTAACCCGTTCTTTCTCGCCGCACAGAGTATCTTTCGCGCCAGTCTCCAAAATGAATACGATCCTGGTCCGCCGCCGTTTTGGCTTCAAAAATTTTCTAGCCTATCCGATGCTTATTATATAAACCATCCATCGGGCCGGTTTCGAACGGCATTTGGAGGCGTTCTGTACCGGGGAAGATTGGATGGCACCTCTAGAGTATTGGTAATTGGCCAAGATCCCTCGACGGACGAAGCTATTGCAAGAAGGGCATTTGTCGGTTCGGCCGGCCAGCGACTGCAGAAGTTTCTCAACAAGGTGGGCATTACCCGTTCCTATACTATCATGAACACCTTTGCCTATAGTATCAAAGGTCAGTTCGACTCCGGAATGGCGGGTATTTCCCTTGAAGCCCCCCTTAAAAACTTTAGGGATGACCTTATCAACAACATTTTGGAAAGAAACCCCATTCAAGCCATCTTAAGCTTCGGGGCCGGTGCGAGACATGCCGTAGAAAATTGGGAAAATAGTACCCATATCAAGGTATTCAACCTGGTCCATCCCACGGCACCCGAAAGCACGACACACCCCAGCTGGAACGACCAGCTGAAAGACATCGCCGATTTTCTGGAACCGGACGATCCCGCGATAGTCGATCTCACCCCTTATTCCGGAAGATGGGACAAGACGGTGCATCTGACAGATATCCCAAGATACGACCTGCCCTACGGCACCCCCTTTTGGCACGGTACCAATGGAACCAACAGTCGGAGAGATCCGGCCGATAGAGTAAAAAACATCATCTGGGAATCCATATAATTATGGCTAATACTATACAGGCCCACTTCGGACTTAAATACGCCTTGGAAGGCAGGATCGTAACCATGGACAGAGCGGCCAGCGTCATCGATAGGGGCCGGATATTCGTAGAAAACGGGATAATCACGGCCATCCGGCCAAAAAGCGAGGGCTATCCCGACGGATTTTCCAAACCGGATGTCATCAAATCCGGCGGCACCCTCTATCCGGGAATGATCGAACTGCACAATCACCTTCCCTATAACATATTGCCGTATTGGGTGGCTGACAAACAATACCGAAACCGGGCGCAATGGGCCGGCATCAAGGGATATCGGATACATGTCACCGGCCCTATGCAAACCTTGGGGAAATCGCCCGGCTTTCCCGAAGCCATCGTACGCTATGTGGAGTGCAAAGCGATGATCGGAGGCGTAACCACCTCACAGGGATTGACCTTGGCCAATTCTAGCCTGACCAAAAAAGTGTTCCACGGGCTCATTAGAAATGTGGAGGAAACCAACGAAGAGGTACTCCCCGAGGCCCTGACACGCATTGCGGACGTAAAGCCGGGAGGCGCCCAAGCATTCTTAACCTCTTTATCGGATACCAAGACCAGGCTATTGCACCTGGCGGAAGGCGTCGACGAAAAAGCCAGATCTTTCTTTACCAATTTACAGATCAACGATACGGACTGGGCCATCACCAATAAATTGAACGGCATCCACTGCACTGGTCTTAAACCTCAGGACTACAAGGTGCTCGGTGACCGCCAGGGATCAATGACCTGGTCGCCTTTGAGCAATCTAGTCCTCTATGGCGGTACTTCGGATGTAAAGGCGGCCAAGAAAAATAAAGTATTGATCGCCTTGGGCTCCGATTGGTCGCCTAGCGGCAGCAAAAATTTGTTGGAAGAACTAAAAGTAGCCTATCTAGTAAGTCAGAACCATGAAGCCGGACCTATTTTCACCGATGAGGAACTGGTACGGATGACCACCACCAACCCCGCCCAAATCTTGGGCTGGGAAAATGCCCTGGGTTCGCTGCAAGTGGGCATGAAGGCCGATATGCTCATTGTTGGGGGTTATCAAGGCGACCCGTATAAAAAATTAATAAATGCGACCGAAAAGGATCTTTTGGGCATTTTTATAAACGGGGTTCCAAGATGTGTCCAAAAACGGATCTTGAACAAGTTCGACTTCGATACCCCTGATATAGAGAAATTCAAAATTAAAAACGCTACCCGATACATTTATTTGAAGGAATCCGACCCCGAGAATATTTTGGATGGTATATCTTTAAAGGCTTCCCAAAACAAGATTGCAGCGGGGTTGCAGAATTTAAACCAACTGGCGAACGAATTGGAAAGTGCCAATGGCAATCCCTTATTGTCGGCATTCGACAATCCCCTACGTACCCAGTGGATGCTGCTTCCAGACATGCACGTAGACGCGGATGGCCACGCATTGGAGGAAGGAAATTTGGAATGGGGCGCGGGAATTCCGTTCAGTGAACTGGCCGAACCCTTACCGCTCGATAAATTGACCGTAATCGAAGACGATGAACATTTCCGGAGAATGGCGTACCATCCCCTGCCCGATTATGTTCGCAGGGGCCTTCCAGGGTTCTACGGCAGACCGTCGCTTTCGTTGTCCAACAGCGATTATGTTATAGAGGGCCTCAAATCGATTCCGCTAGAGGAGCCCGTTGCCTTGGCTACCTTTCTGAAGGGGTCGAGTAATCTTTCCTTTACCGAAAAGCGGTGTATTCTACAGCAAGCAAAAATCGTTCTTGGCGAGGTGTACGTACATCTAGTGTTGAAACAATCGATGTATGCGGTAAATCCGCTAAGTCGCCTCGACCTGATGATCCGGGATATTGACAACGCCGCAAGAACCGATCCTGATGGTGGGGCGGATGACCATACGTTCCATAATGAACTTTTAGACATTTTTAGTTCGCTGCGCGACCTGCACACCAAATACATATTGCCGCATCCGTTTCGGAACCGGTTTGCATTTCTGCCCTTCTTGATCGAGGAATACTATCCCACACAGGAGGATACGGAGCCCAAATATATCATCACGACCTATTTCAAGGAGATATTGGCTAACAGCGCGGCCTATAAAACGGGCATCGAAATTTTATACTGGAACAACATCCCCATCAAAAAGGCCATTGCACTCAATTCGAAAAAGCAGTCCGGTAGCAACAACGAAGCACAAATGGCCCGTGGGCTTGACACCCTTACCATCCGTTCGCTGGGCACTACGAGTCCGCCGGAAGGTCATAAAGTCCGGCTAGATTGCTTCGATCCCCGCACCGGGCAACATCTGGAAATGGAATTTGAATGGCTGGTATCGCAGCATCCGCCGCATTTTGAGTTAGACAAACAACGCATAAACGCGACCCGCATGTCTTATGGTTTTGACTACGATACCTTATCGGTCAACGGTTTGAAAGCCACGCTTTACGGCGTATCCCGAAAAGGAAAGCCGCCCAAGAAAAGCCTTTGGATAAGACCGACCCGGTATCCCGACCTAATGAAGGGAAAAACAGTCAAAAAACCGGATAGTGAACAGGCCTTCGGTTACATACGCATCTATAGTTTTGCCGCATCGAACGCCGACCACTTTGTAACCGATTTCAAGGAAATACTACAGCAACTGCAATCGGAAGACCTCAGCGGGCTTATCTTGGATATCAGGGGCAACGGCGGGGGACTTATAACGGCCAGCGAGCTTTTGTTGGCGCACTTGACCGGGAAAGACATTGAAACGCAAAGGGCGCAGTTCATCAATTCGGCACTCACCCTTCAACTCTGTGAAAAATATACCAAGGGCAACAGCATTATCGATCTATCAGACTGGACCCGTTCCATTGACCTATCACGCATTACCGGAGACCGCTATTCCCGCAGTTATCCAATTACGAAAATCGAGGAAAGAGATAGCCTTCGAAGTATATTTTTAAAACCCAAGGTACTCATTACCGATGCGCTCTGCTATAGTGCCGCGGATATGTTCGCGGCAGGTTTTCAGGACAATGGACTGGGCAAAATTATTGGCACACAGGCGAACACGGGTGCCGGAGGGGCCAATGTGTGGAGCCATGAAATTTTAAGAAACCTATTTGATGATACCGAATCGGTCAACAATCCGCTACAGCCCCTGCCCAAAGGCGCCAACATGAGTGTTGCCGTGCGACGCATATTGCGCAAAAATGACGAACCCATCGAAGATTTGGGTATCGTACCCGACGTACTTCATAAGATAACCAAGAACGACCTACTCTTCGGAAATATCGACCTGATACGGAAGGCTATGGAAATTCTTCTTCCACAACGGGATAAGATCGATGTCAAAAAAAGGGAGGTTTTGGTGTAGGAGATACGGTAAAAAGATGAAGGGGCATTCAATACAAGGGTCAATCAATCTATTACTTCCAGATACAGATTTGAGGCAATCTGCTCCGATATCCGAATTTCGCGGGAGTCGATCTGCAGGCCGAGCGAGTTGTCAAATTCCTCTTTGTCCAATATTCTCATTTGGCTGCCCACAGCTATCCCGTTTTTTCCTAAAAACTTTAGAAAGGCTTGGGATGAATCCTTGACCCCTACGCAAATGCCGTGAGCTCCGACGGGCAAATCGTTCAGCAGTTTTTTCACTCCCTTTTTGAATTCGCCATACTTTGAAGGTATGGGTTCTCCACGTGGAGTCATTTTTGGAAAACCCAAGTAGTGGTCAAGCTTGTCGATAAGCTCATCATTGTTTATATGTTCTAATTGCTCCGCAATTTCGCCAACGGTATCCACCGAAAAATCCAGTTTCTGCACTAAAAAAACCTCCCACAAATATTGTTTTCTGATAACGGTCAATGCTGTAGTGCGGCCTTTTTCCGTAAGCTTGACGCCTTTATACATTCTATGAATCAAATACCCTTTTTTTGCCAGTTTTTTAAACATATCGGTCACCGACGCCGGTTTGGTGGCCACCCGTTCGGCAATGGCGTTTGTGGAGACCACGGCATGGGTCTCCCCGCCCAAATGATAAATGTTCTTCAGATACTTTTCTTCGGATGCCGTCACCGTTAAAATCTTTATTTTCGTATTCGTAAAAGTATCGGTTTTTAATGAACCCATCCGGTAGCGATATTATTTTCCATGACCCAATTCGATTATATTATTATCGGTGCAGGCGCTTCCGGGCTCATGTTGGCCGATGCGCTGGGAAAGGATGACTTCTTTTCGGGAAAATCGATTTTACTGTTGGATAAGGCCGTCAAAAACAAGAATGACCGTACCTGGTGCTTTTGGGAAAAGGACAAAGGCCAGTTCGATGATCTTGTTTCCAAAACTTGGAATCACATCTATTTCGGGGGAAAGCAATTTTCGAAACGCGCCAAGATTGCGCCCTACACTTATAAAATGATCCGGGGCATCGATTTTTACCATGCTTATTTAAACAGGATAGAAGCGTATCCCAACATCAGCTTTCGTCAAGAAATCCTTTCCGAGTTGGAGGACTACGGAAACCGGGTCTTAGTTACTACGGATAAAAACCAATACTCCGCTTTGAAGGTCTTCAACAGCATCTTCGACTACAAAATGGCGACCCATCAAAATAACTATCCCGTATTGCAACAGCACTTTTTAGGATGGACGGTAAGGACTAATTCGCCTGTTTTCGATCCGGGTCAAGCAACCTACATGGATTTTTCCATCCCCCAAAAAGGCAATACCCGTTTTATGTACGTACTGCCGTTCTCCGCAACAGAGGCTTTGGTAGAATATACCCTCTTCTCGGATAAACTTTTAGCTACAGCAGAATACGAAAACGCGATCAAAGAGTATTTAATAAATGACCTCAACTGTCCCGATTTTGAGATTATGGACACGGAGCGGGGCAGCATCCCCATGACCTGTTACGATTTCAGGGAGCACCACACCCCAAACATCCGTTATATCGGTACCGCCGGCGGATGGGCCAAACCTAGCACCGGCTATACCTTTATGAGCAGCACCAAAAAAGTGCCCGCTCTTGTGCAATACCTTAAAACCGGAAAACCTTTGAACCAATTGAGCTTTAAAAACCGATTTTGGTATTATGACCTGCTGTTTTTGGATGTGTTGGCGAAAGAGAACGGCAGAGGCCATCATGTCTTCGAGACCCTGTTCAAGAATCGGGCTCCGCAGTTGATTTTTAAATTTTTGGATGAGGAGACTTCCGTTAATGAAGACTTGAGGTTTATATGGGGGTGCCCTACCGCTCCTTTTGTCAAGGAATTATTAAAACGGGTATTTTAATTTCCCGACACTCGAATTCCGCATTATAGAACTTTCAAATTTAATTTTTTAACGATTGTTTATGGTAAATTCACATAAATTATTAATTTAGACCCCAAATAATCAAGAACACTCATTTTATGACTACTCAATCGATTTCTCTTCCGCCAGGGCGGACATTGCCTAATGCTGCCCCTTTGTCGGTTTTTCTGTTTTTTGCTTCAACCCTCTTTTATCTCGCCTGCGCCCAGAGTCCGGTTACGGGTACGGTAACTGATCAAGGAGGTATTCCACTGCCCGGTGTTAGTGTGGTGGTCCAGGGAACTTCCATAGGGGTTTCTACCGATTTTGATGGCCTCTACTCAATTGATCCGGAAAGTGCGGATGCTGTTCTGGTATTTTCCTATATCGGCTTCTTGACACAAAAAATCCCGGTAGCAGGGAATAGCACGATCGATGTAACTATGAAGGAGGATGTTCAAAATCTGGAAGAAGTGGTGGTCGTTGGCTATGGTACACAAAAAAGGGCCACAGTTTCAGGCGCCGTAGCCTCCGTTAAGGGGGAAGAATTGACAAAATCTCCCACCGTAAACCTGACCAACTCCCTTTCAGGTAGGGTAGCCGGCCTCTTTGTACAACAGGCCAGTGCAGAACCAGGTTACGACAACGCCAATATTCGAATTCGTGGATCGAACACCTATAATAATACCGGTGCCTTGGTGGTGGTGGATGGAATTCCCGATCGTGACGGTGGTTTGGCGCGTATCAACCCTGCCGATATCGAAAGTATTTCCGTCTTAAAGGATGCCTCGGCCGCTATTTATGGCGCTAGGGCGGCCAACGGAGTCATTTTAGTGACTACTAAACGAGGAAAAACGGGAAAACCCAAAATCACGTATTCATCCCAACAAGGCTGGGCAGCACCCACGGTAATCCCCGAAATGGCAAATGCTCCGCAATACGCTGAATTAAGAAATGAGTTAGAGGTGTACAACCTTCCCGTAGAGGAATGGCAAGCGGCAACGGATGGCTTTAGTTCGACAGGCACCTACACTAGGCCCGACGGATCTCAAAGGGACGCCATTTATACGCCAGAAGATATTGACCTTTTTAGAAATGGCCAAGATCCTTGGGGCCATCCCGACACCGACTGGTTTGGCGAAACCTTTAAAAGAGGGTCTTCTCAAGAAAAACATACCATGCAGCTGACCGGTGGTAGCGAGAACTTTAACTATTTTAGTTCTTTGGGATACCTCAAACAGGATGCCTACTACAAGAATTCGGCAACGGGTTATGAGCAATACGATCTTCGAATCAACCTCGATGCCAAGATCAGCGAAAGCATTTCGTTTAAAATAGGAGTTTTGGGAAGGGAAGAAAAACGCTATTTCCCCACCGAGTCCGCAGGTGCAATTTTTAGAATGTTGACCCGGGGGAGACCCACGGAGCCGGCTTATTGGCCCAATGGTTTCCCGGGACCGGATATTGAAAACGGCCAACAACCTGTAGTAATTACTACCAACGCAACGGGCTATGACCGCGATACCAGGGACTTTTTTCAATCCAACGCCTCCTTGGATATTAAAATTCCGTGGATCGAAGGACTTACCTTACAAACTACGGCGGCCATCGATAAAAGCTTTTTGAACCGAAAAGTTTGGCGGACTCCTTGGGAACTCTATACTTGGGATGGTGTCCATCGCGATGAGTCAGGCTTGACGCCGGTTCAACGGGGACCTGCCGAACCCAACCTGCGGCAATTTTCTCAAAACCGTTTGAGCATTCTATTGGGTGCCAACCTTCAATACCAAAAATCCTTTGGTGACCACAATCTACTTGTTCTCGCAGGCACCAATAAAGAAACTAAGACTTATGAAGGTTTTGAGGCTTATCGCAGATACTTTATCTCACCCGTCATTGATGATCTTTTTGCTGGTGGGGCGGAAGAACAGGATATTAATGGATCTTCCAACCGAGCAGCGCGCTTAAATTACTTCGGAAGGGTTTCCTACGATTTTCAGGAAAAATATTTAATGGAGTTTCTATGGAGGTATGATGGCTCTTATTTATTCCCCGAAGAAACCCGGTATGGCTTTTTCCCAGGATTTACTGCAGGTTGGGTGGTAACCAAGGAAAACTGGTTCGATGACTCGAATAGTGATTCATTGTTCAATTATCTCAAACTAAGGGGTTCTTGGGGCCAGTTGGGAAATGATGCTTTTAATGATGATGAGTTTCCAGCCAACCAATTCTTAGCCTCCTATGGCTTTGGCTCCTATGTCGTCAACAATGCGCTGGTGACCACCTTGAGCGAATCTACCTTTCCCAACCGCGGTATAACATGGGAAGTTGCCACGAACATCGATGTTGGACTTGACGCACGTTTTATTAAAAACAAGCTAAATTTGGAGTTTGACTGGTTCCTGAACAAAAGAACCGATATTCTTACAGCACCCTCTGCCTCGTTACCTGCCTTATCTGGAATTACCCCACCACGCCAGAATTTCGGCGAGGTCGAAAACACAGGTTTTGACTTTATTCTTGGCTGGAACGATTTTATTGGAGAGGAATTCCAATACGGCCTTACGGTAAATGCGGGGTATGCCAAAAACAAAATCATTTTTAATGATGAGGCGGAAGGTTCTCCAGAATGGCAGAGACAGACCGGCAGAACCATTGATGCCCAACTTATCTATGGCTATGATGGCGTCTTTGCCACCCAAGCTGACATCGACGCGGAAACTCTCGATTATTCGGCCCTGGTAAATAATCTCCGTCCAGGGGATATGAAATTGCTGGACTACGATGGTGACGGGCGGATTACCCCAGATGATCGGTATAGAAATGATAAAAATAGATTTCCTACCTTGCAAGGAGGGATCAATCTAACTGCCAGTTATAAAAACTTTGATCTGAGCATGCTATTTCAGGGTGCTTGGGGAGGTGAATTGTTCTTCAATTTCAGCGAGGCGGGCACCATCGGAAATTATCTGGAAAGAGACTATTACAATCGCTGGTCGGTCAACAACCCCAGTAGTGTCTACCCAAGAATAACCAATCGAGCCGATCAATATTATAGTAACGGCAATACATATTGGAGAAACGATACTGATTATATGCGCTTAAAGAACTTTGAATTAGGTTATAATTTTCCCCAAGAGATAATAGGCAAGATCGGTCTAAGTAATTTAAGATTCTATCTCAACGGATCCAACCTTTTTACTTGGACCGATGCCTTGTTCGACCCAGAAGGTTTAAGTACTAGCGGAAGGGATTATCCTGTGTCCAGGATTTTCAGTGTGGGATCTTCAGTTTCATTTTAAAAAAATAAAATACTATGAATACGAGAAATATAGTTAAAACATTGGGAGTGGCTTTACCACTTGTCGTTGCAATGGCTTGTAACGATGATTTTACGAGCATTACTCCCCTAAGTCAAGTTTCGGAAGAAAGTGTATGGTCCGATGCGGGTCTTGCGGAAGCCGCGGTAACGGGGGTGTACAATGGTTTGGGCGCCGGGGGGCTTGATGAGCAAATGTTGGCGTCATTGACAGACGAGGCCCTATTCACTCATACGGGACGAGGCATTAACACCATCAACGAATCTAGGGCAAATTCGGCCGATACGGGCTGGATCAATAATACGTGGGACTGGAACAACATGTATGGCTATATTAGGGATGCCAATTTAGCCATTGCCAAGTTGAACGAAGGAGGCATTGAAGATACCGCCTTGGTAAATCGGTTATTAGGCGAAGCCCATTTTCTGCGGGCTTATTATTATCATCAGCTGTTGCGTTTTTACGGTGGGGTTCCGCTAATCGCAGAACCTTTGAAACTGGACTCGGATTATAATATTGCCCGGAATAGCTTTGAAGAATGTGTCAATTTTATCGTCGCCGATTGCGAGAAAGCCTTCGATCTCCTGGATGGCCTCAATATGGATTCCGGTCGGGCCAATGGTACCGTAGCTTTAGCCCTGAAGGCCCGGATCCTATTATACGCCGCTAGTGACTTGCATGATTTTCCTACGGCATCGGCCAACTCGGCTCTTATTGCAGGGTACTCCAATCCAGAGTTGATCGCCTATACTTCCGGTGATCAACAACAACGCTGGATAAAGGCCCGTGATGCGGTAAGGGCAGCTCTCGATTATTCTACCTACGGGTATAAACTGGATCTGACAGCCCCGGTTGCGTTAGAAGAGGGGGAGCAAAACTACCTCGATATATCCTTGGCCCGCAACGGCGGCGAAAACGATATAATTTGGGCACGTCAATATGTAGAAAATACGGGGCCTGGTCGACGAATAGGTCTCTTTAATGGCCCCAATGGCTATCATAACTGGGCAGGCAACGCCCCCTTACAGAATTTGGTCGACGATTATGCCATGATGGATGGTTCCCAGTTCGATTGGGACAACCCCAGTCAGGCCAACGCCCCTTATGAAAATCGCGAGGCCCGGTTTTATGCCTCTATCCTATATGACGGTGCGGAATGGAAACCCCGACCTTCGGATGTTGCGGAACGAGACCCGGCCAATGAAATACAAACGGGGCAATACGAAGTTATCGGGCCCGATGGAGGAGTTATCACCCATTTCGGACTGGATACACGTCAAGGACCTGTAGAGGACTGGAACGGTACTAGAACGGGTTATTACTTTAAAAAATTTATAGAACCCGATCCCGCCTTTGTAGACCAGAACGATTTTCAAACCATTCCATGGCCTTTTTTCAGGCAAACGTACTTAGTGCTTAACTATGTAGAGACCCTTCTGGAAACAGGAGATGAGGCGGAAGCCGTTAATTGGCTTAACAAAATCCGATTTAGAATCGGCCTTCCTGCCGTTACGGCCACAGGGGCCGAACTGGTGGACGTTTATAGAAATGAAAGACGGATCGAACTTGCATATGAAAACCATCGGTACCACGATGCGCGAAGATGGATGATAGCTCCCTCGACTTTGGGTGCCCCTGCAAAAGGCATTCAAATTACGGGTACCTTACGCCCCGGTGCCGAAGTAGAGACCTATAAATATGATCCCGAAAAATATAGTTATACTTATGTTCCGACCGTCGTCGATCCCGGATTTGAAAATCGATTGTGGTTGGACAAAAGTTATTATGTCCCGATCAGGATTGAAGAACTTAACGCCGACACGGCTTTGATCCAGAATCCAGGATACGACTAATCGATTTCATAATTTAATTACTAAAGATTCTATCCTTACCATCGGGATAGAATCTTTACTTTTATAGACCTATGAGAAAGTATTGCTATTGTTACATGCTATTGTACGGTCTGATGGCCTTATGCTGCTCTAGTTGTAATCAGGAGGTGGATAAAACCGATAAAAAAGGAAATCACGAGGATATGCATCCTACATTATTTACCCTTTTACCCCCCGAGCAAACCGATATTGATTTTCAAAACACCCTCACCGAAAATTTAAACGCCAATGTACTCATGTACGAATATTTGTACAACGGCGGGGGTGTTGCCACCGGTGATTTTAACGGGGACGGTAAAATAGACATCTATTTCACTTCGAACATGGGCGACAACAAATTTTATATCAATTTAGGTAATATGAAATTTCAAGATGTCACGGCTCTTTCGAACGTTTCAGGAAGAACCGGACCTTGGAAAACGGGCATAACCGCGGTAGATGTCAACGGTGATGACAAGCTTGACCTTTATTTGTGTTATTCGGGCGCCTTGCCTCCCGAGAAACGAAGGAATCAGTTGTTCATAAATACGGGTAACGATGAAAAAAACTTTCCCGTTTTTGAGGAAAAAAGCGCAGAATATGGTCTGGATACACCAGCCTATAGCAACCAAGGTTATTTTTTCGATTATGACCACGACGGCGACTTGGACATGCTTTTATTAAACCATAATCCTAAATCACTTCCTGTGCTAAACGAGGCAAGCACCAAGAAATTTCTACAACAAGATAGTCCTTTGGAAGGTTTACGCTTGTATAGACAAGACAACGGACATTTTAAGGACATAACTACGAAAGCTGGAATCGGAGGCTCTGCTTTGAGCTATGGGTTGGGTCTCGGTATTAGTGACCTCAACAATGACGGTTGGGTAGATTTTTATGTCTCCAATGATTACACCGTTCCAGATTATCTTTATATGAACAATCGTAATGGAACATTTACGGACCAACTGAAGCAAAGTTTAGGGCATACCAGTCATTTCTCAATGGGAAATGACATTGCGGATATAAACAATGACGGAAACCAAGATATCATTACATTGGATATGCTGCCCGAGGATAACCGAAGACAAAAACTGCTATTATCACCCGATAACTATGATAAGTTCAATCTGAACTTAAGAAGTGGCTTCCATTACCAATATATGCGCAATATGTTACAATTGAACAATGGCAATGGAACCTATAGCGAAATAGGGCAGTTGGCAGGAATTTCCAATACGGACTGGAGTTGGGCAGCTTTGTTGGCGGACTACAATAACGATGGTTGGAAAGATCTTTTTGTTACCAACGGGTATTATAGGGACTATACCAATTTGGATTTCATCAATTACATGGAAGATTACGTGCAATCAAAAGGACGGCTAAAGCGCAAAGATGTTCTTGAAATCATTAAGAAAATGCCCTCCTCTAATTTGACCAATTATATGTTCATGAACCAACATGGTTTCCGTTTTGCCAACAGAACCCAAGTTTCTGGACTTGACCAACCCGCGAACAGTAATGGAGCCGCTTATGCCGATCTTGACAACGACGGTGACCTGGATCTTATCGTAAACAATATTAACAAACCGGCATTCATTTATAGAAATGAATCCGAGAAAAAAGATAATTCCTACTTACAGATACAATTAAAGGGCCAAGGACAGAATACCGAAGGTATCGGATCTAAGGTAACCATTTATACCAATCAAAAAAAACAAAGTCTTGAACAGACTCCCACCCGAGGATATCTTTCCACTGTTACTCCTATTTTGAATTTTGGGTTGGGAGAAGAAACAAAGATAGATTCGCTGAAAATCCGATGGAATACCGGCAAAAGCCAAACTTTGCATAACCTAGAAGTGAATCGGGTATTAGTATTGGAAGAAAGCGAAGCCGAAATTTCAAAAACCGAACCCCATCTATCCTCATCTTTTTTCAAAAAAATTTCCTCACCTATTCCATATAAAAATAAGAATCCAGCCGTAAATGACTTTAAACGGCAGCCTTTATTAATAAGCCAGCTTTCACATACCGGACCCTGCCTTATTGAAGGCGATATCAACCATGATGGTATGCAGGATCTATTTGTTGGAGGGGCCAAGGGGCAAAGTGCTGCTGTATTTATTCAAGATAGAAACAAAAGCTTTAGACAATTAAGAAACCCGGTTTTTGACAATGATAAAGCCTTTGAAGATGCCGATGCGGTTATTTTTGATGCCGATGGGGATGGAAACCCTGATATTTATGTGGCGAGTGGGGGTTACAGCGGGCTGCAGCCACAGGATAAATTGCTCCAAGATCGTTTATATCTGGGGGATGGAAGAGGTAATTTTACGAAAAGTCCGCAGGCCCTTCCGCCGACCTATTCAAGTAAAGGCTGCGTAGCCACCGCCGATATTAATAACGATGGAAATTTAGACCTCTTCGTAGGCGGCAGGGTGATACCCGGCAGATATCCTGAAAGCCCGCGCAGCTTTATCCTAATTAACGACGGTAAAGGTAAATTCACCGACGAGACCGATGCGATATCGTCCGAACTACCTCATATTGGAATGGTTACCGATGCACAGTTTGCCGATTTGAATGCCGACCATCGGAAAGATCTTGTAGTAGTTGGCGATTGGATGCCAATATCGATTTTTATAAACCAAAATGGAAAGTTAGAGAACGAGACTTCCGATTATTTTGATAAAAAACAAAATGGCTGGTGGAATGCGGTTACCGTAACCGACGTTAACAAGGATGGCATTATCGACCTGGTGGCGGGGAATATGGGCACCAATACACAATTCAAAGTATCCGAGGCAGAGCCCGCTGAAATGGTTTATGACGATTTCGATCAAAATGGATCGATCGATCCCTTGTTCACTTATTACATTCAGGGAAAAAGCTATCCTAACCTGACCCGGGACGAACTCTTGGGACAACTTTCAAAGTTTCGATCTGAATTCACAAGCTACAAAGACTATGCTGACGCCACATTACACGACTTTTTAAGTGAAAAGGAATTAAAAAAGGCTAACAAGTTAGTTGCCAATCAAATGAAGACTAGCCTATTTCTCGGGACCTCGAAAGGAAAATTCGAGATTACCCCGTTACCGATACAAGCACAATATGCCCCTGTAAACGCTATACTGGTTTCTGATTTGAACCAAGATGGCCATAATGATCTACTTTTATTCGGTAATAATAATTATTTCAAATTACGTCTAGGAAAATTCGACGCTAATTACGGCACATTGCTAACAGGCGACGGCAACGGTAACTACCAATATGTAAATCAAGTTCAGTCGGGTTTAGACGTTCAGGGCACAGTTAGAAGCGCCATTATGATAGATGAGCTTTTATTCTTAGGTATTAATGGGGAAGCAATAGAATCATACCAAATTTGGAACCCTACCAAGGATTAGAAGAAAAATTTGACCACCTCACCCCTTATATAGGTAACCTTAGTCAACTTTAGACCTCCCTCCCCATTAACTGCTCTCCCAACTTTCTCAACACCATTTTTTTATCCTCGGAAACATCCAGTCCATTTAAAATATCGAATGCCATTTCCGTAGACTTGGCAATGGCAGTTTGTGTAAGTTCCGCCGCCCCGCTATCCAAAAATATTCCCTTAATGGTCTCGATCTTAGCTCTTGGATCTGTCGGCTGTATGGAATACAGGTCGAGCAACTCCTTTTTTTGTTGGCCCGTTCCCTTGTCAAGAACGTTGAGGTACAGCACCGTCTTTTTATTTTCGATAATGTCGCCTCCTACCTGCTTGCCGAAAGTCTCGGTGGCACCGAAGGCATCAAGGTAATCGTCCTGTAATTGAAAGGCAATACCTAGGTTCAGACCGAAATTATATATTTTATTTTGTTCCCGTTCGGAAGCCTCCGCAATAATAGCTCCCATTTTTAAGGCCGCTGCTACTAAAACGGCGGTTTTACATTCAATCATCTTGAGGTATTCGGGTAGCGTCACATCATCACGGTTCTCAAAATCGATATCGTATTGCTGGCCTTCACAGACCTGTAGCGCGGTCGTGCTGAACAATTTGGCCAGGTTGCGGAACTTATACGGCCCATAATTTTCAAACATTTGATAAGCGGTAATCAGCATGGCATCCCCGGATAATATTCCCGTATTGACATCCCACTTTTCATGTACGGTGGCCTCTCCCCGTCGCAAGGGCGCAGCATCCATAATATCATCGTGTACCAATGAAAAATTATGGAACACTTCGATGGCAAGGGCGGCATCCAAGGCGTGTTTATAGTCCGCATCAAAGACTTCCGCAGCTATCAGGGTGAGTACCGGTCGCAAGCGTTTACCGCCCAGTCCCAATATATAGGCCATGGGGCCGTACAGGTTACGGGGCTCCTTGTTTTTGGTCTTTTCCTCTAAGTAAGCTATAAACTCGCTACGGTAGAATTCGGTGGAATGCATTCATGCGATTTTAACTCAAAAATACATTCTATTTTTAAAACATCCTCCCTGACTCCTCCAAACTAAATGAAGAAAAAAGAGGACGAAAAATGCAATAGATTTGAAAAACCTCGTCTTTAATAGGGGAGACCGGCCGATAAAAGTGATCGAATGACTTCGGATTCAGAAAATTATAAAAACCTAAAAACCTTTTTCGACGAAGAATATCGTTCGCTCAAGGCCTATGCACAATCCCGGATCAATGATACCGCAGACCGGGATGCCGAGGACATCATTCAAGATGTAGCCTTGAAATTATTTTCGAGATCGGACCATGCTTCGCCGATTACCAATATTGCCGGGTTCGTATATCGTTCGATACGGAATAAAATAGTAGACCTGATGCGAACTAAATATGAAGTAGCGAACATCGATAACCAAATGGAAACCCGACTGACCGATTTTACGGAACTCTTTTATGGACCGTCCGATAATTCATACACGGAGGATATGAAAGACAATCTCAAAAAAGCCATCGGAAATTTAAGGCCACACCACCGCAATATTATCATTGCGGTCGATTTTGAAGGCTATGGCTATAAGGAAATAGCGATGGAAACGGGCATACCCGAAGGAACCTTGATGTCAAGAAGGCACCGGGCACTTTCATTGTTGCAAAAAGAACTAAAACCAAAGAAAAATAACAATTTAAACTAATAGATCATGAAAGATTATGTAGAACGTAGAGTCGGTAGCAAAGTTGAAAAAATCGTCAGGTCGGCCGTCAAATTCCTATTTTTTGCCGTATTGATCCTGGTTTTCATTCTATTGTTCGGATATGCATTTATGTGGTTGTGGAACTGGTTAATGCCGGATATTTTCGGACTGGCGAGCATCACCTACTGGCAGGCTATCGGCCTACTTGTTTTGGCAAAATTGGTATTCGGCGGCTTTGAGGGACGCGGGCCGGGCAAAAAATCCAAAAACTCAAAAAAACGTTGTAGACCAAGAAACCGCTGGGCCCATAAGAACGACTTTTCGAAGTGGAAGCACTACGATAAATTTTGGGAAGAAGAAGGCGAAAAGGCATACGACGACTATGTGGCGCGGAAAGAAGGGGAAAGACAAAAAAAGTCGGATTCCTAAATAAATTGTATCCGGAACTTTAAATTACGGTAAAACTTTGGAAACTTTTTTTGTTTTTTTAGTTTCCTTGAGTATATTTGTCGCCCCTATGAAGGATAAGATTTTGGAAAAAGCAACGGATATGTTCTTGAACCTAGGTTTCAAGAGCGTTACCATGGATGATCTGGCCCAAGAACTTGGTATATCCAAAAAGACTATTTATACTCATTTTAAAAACAAGACGAAGCTGGTAGAAGCCACCACCGACCGCCTTTTTAAAATTATATCGAATGGTATAGATCAAATCAGGGCCTTGGATAAAAACCCCATCGAAGAACTTTATGAAATAAAGAAATTTGCGATGACACATTTGAAAGACAACAAATCATCGCCTCAATATCAATTACAGAAGTATTATCCGAAAATCTTCGGGGCACTCAAAAGAAAACGCTTTGAGAAGATGCAGACCTGCGTGGTACATAATTTAGAAAAAGGTGCGGAACAGGAAATATTCAGGGATAATCTCAATATCGATTTCATTGCCCGAATTTATTTTTCGGGGATAAACAGTATTAGCGACCACGACCTTTTCCCCAATGAAAAGTTTGCAATGCAAGATTTGGAGGATTACTATTTGGAATACCATTTAAGGGGCATTGTAACTCCTAAAGGCAGGAAAATATTGAACACGATCATCAACTCAAACCACGATTAAATGCGTAACTGTTTTTTTACATTTTTGACCCTGTTTATCTTGACGATAGGCTTTTCGCAAGATACGCTACAACAGACCTATAGCTTTACCTTGGATGAGGCTATTGCCTTTGCCCTTGAAAATAATTATAGTGCAATCAATGCAGACCGCGATATTATCGACGCCCAAAAACAGAAATGGGAAACCATAGCCGAGGGCTTGCCCCAAATCAGTGGGTCCGTGAGCTACCAAAACCAATTGAAACAGCCCGTATCCCTTATTCCTGCTGAATTTTCAGGCGGTGAACCGGGCACCTATATTCCGATCGTCTTTGGTCAGCAACACCAGGCCACGGCCACGGCGACTTTGAGCCAGCAGATATTCGACGGATCATATATCGTAGGCGTACAGGCCACCAAAGCATTTTTAAGCTATAGCGCCAACAATAAGGAGAAAACGGACCAGGAAGTCAGGAAGTCCGTTGTCGAGGCTTACGGTAACGTATTGCTCGCAGAGGAAAGCGTGGCCATATTCGAAAAGAACAAAGGCAATTTAGAGGAGAACCTGTTCGAGACCAAAAAACTCTATGAAAACGGACTCGGCGACGAAGAAAGTGTTGAACAGTTGCAAATCACCCTGTCATCGGTTGACAACCAATTGAAGAATGCGGTGAGACTTGAAGGTATCACCCGCCAAATGTTGAACCTCGTCATGGGCATCGCCATCGACGCTCCCACCCGATTGGAAGAAAACCTGAACGACCTGGCCGAAGATCAGATCGATTTCTCGCTTATGGAAACGGTATTTAAAATTGATAACAATGTGGACTATAAGTTAGCCTTCAACCTGACCCAACAGCGGTATTATGAATGGAAATTGGCCCGAAGCCGGGCCTTGCCGACACTAAACTCGTTTATCAACTATGGGTCGTCCGCGTTCGCTAACCAATTTAATTTTTTTAGTGGCGACCAGCAATGGTTCGATTCTTCGGTACTGGGCTTTGACCTGAGTATTCCCTTGTTCAGTTCCGGAAAACGCAGTGCCAGCACCGCAAGGGCCAAAATCGCCATGGAAAAGGCGCAGACCCAACTCACGGAAGCCGAGGAGCAAATCAGATTGCAACTAGAGCAGGCAAAGAGCGAATACATACTGGCCATCGAAGAATACAGAACGGCCGAGGAAAATTTAGGACTGGCAGAACGTATCGAAAACAAAAACCAGATCAAATACTCTGAGGGTATCGCCAGCAGCTTTGAGCTCCGGCAGGCCCAGACACAATTATACGATGCACAGCAAGGCTATTTGCAATCGATGGTAGAGGTAATCAACAAGAAAACCGACCTGGAGGTCATTTTAAACGATCAACACGACTGAAAGCATTTAATCGACAACCACATCAACTCATAAACCTTTTCAAGAATGAAGAAACTACTTTTTTTGATAACCGCAGCATTCGCCCTCTCCGCATGCGGCGACAAAGAACGATCCGTCCAGGACTTGGTAGCTCAAGGTGATCTTGAGGCCCTGCGTGCCAAGAAATCCGAGATTTCGGAACGGCAGCAACAGATGCAGACCGATTTACGAATGCTGGATTCCGCCATCGCTACAAAATCCGGGGAGGAAAAATTGCCCTTGGTGAACATCATAACCGTGGAACCCCAAACGTTCGACCACTTTCTCGAACTACAGGGCGACGTCAAGACCAAACAGAACGTATTGGTCTATCCTGAGATGGCGGGAACGCTGCAACGGGTTTATGTCAAGGAAGGCCAACGGGTGAACAAGGGCCAGATATTAGCTTCCATCGACGACGGGGGTATGGGAAGTCAACTTTCGCAACTGAAAACTAGGGCGGAACTGGCAGAGACCACCTTCGAGCGCAGAAAGCGGCTATGGGATCAGAAAATTGGCTCCGAAATTGAATACCTCTCCGCCAAGACGGAATACGAAGCGGCGCAGAATGCCGTAAAACAATCTGAAAGCCAACTGGGCAAATCGACCATTACCGCCCCCTTTTCCGGAATCATAGACGATGTTATCAAAGATCAGGGAACAGTGGTTTCCCCAGGACCCGGATCGGAGGTATTCCGCATTGTCAATCTCTCAGATATGTACATAGAAGTCGATGTGCCGGAAACCTACTTGGGCGATGTGACCAAGGGTAAGGAAGCGATGGTCTATTTTCCGATATTGGGCGACAGCATTACAACCCAGGTCAGGGAAACCGGAAACTTCATCAATCCGTCCAATCGATCTTTCAGCGCAGAAATTCCGGTTCCTAACAAAAACGGAAAGATAAAACCCAACTTGACCGCCAAGGTAAGCCTTAACGATTATACCAGTGAAGAGGCTATTCTGATTCCGTCGAACATCATATCGGAGAATGCAGAGGGAGAACAGTATATCTATTTGGCCGAAGAACCGAATGCGGATAATGAGGCGACGGCCAAAAGAACCATAATTACCACCGGAAAGACCCAAGGTGCAAAAATCGAGGTACTTACCGGCGTCAAAAATAAAAGCCTGGTCATCAAAGAGGGTGCAAGGACGGTCAAGGACGGTCAGAAGGTTAAAATCAAGCAATAAGTTTATGAGCAAAGTAAAAAAGAACGCCGAAAAGGAATTTAGCCTTTCGTCTTGGGCTATCGATAACCCCTCGGTCATCTACGTGATGATCGCCATCTTTCTATGGTTGGGCTTCTCGGCCTACCAAGCCATGCCCAGGGAAGATTTTCCAGAAATCGTAGAGACCAAAATCTATATCAGTGTACCCTACCCCGGCAACACTGCCGAGGATATCGAAAAACTGATTACGGATCCTTTGGAAGATCGACTCAAAAACTTGAGCAACGTGGTGGAAACCGTTTCGACCTCCCAAGAGGACTATGCCATCATTACGGTTGAGTTTGATGAGGAAATCAGCGTCGAACAGGCCAAACAAGATGTGAAAGACGAAGTCGATAGCGAAAAGGCGAGCGAAGATTGGCCCCTTTTCAATGGTGCCAAAGTCGAACCGAATGTCTTCGATCTGAACTTTTCGGAAGAAGTGCCCATCATGAACATCAATTTTACCGGTGATTACACCGTCGACAAATTGAAGGAATATGCAGAACACCTCCAGGACGAAATAGAGGACCTTCCTGAAATCAAGCAGGCCGATATTAGAGGGGCTCAGGAAAAAGAGGTCGAGGTCGCCGTGGACATCTATAAAATGATGGCCGCCCAGGTCAGTTTCCAAGACTTGCTGAACGCCATTAGTAATGGAAACGTTACGATGTCCGCCGGCAACCTGCAAACCAGTGGGCAACGGCGTACCATTCGTATTCTCGGTGAAATCGAAGACCCACAGCAGCTAGAAAATTTTGTCGTCAAATCGGAAGACGGGGCGGTATACCTAAAAGATATTGCCGATGTTTCCTTTGAGGAAGAAGACAGAACCACCTACGCCCGTGAGTTCGGCAAAAACGTGGTCATGCTCGACGTAAAAAAACGCGCCGGTCGCAATGCTATTTCGGCCGCAGACCAAATCAAGGAAATCATCAAAGAGGAACAGGACAACTATTTTCCACCTGACCTTCATATTTCAATTGCCAACGACTCATCGACCCGAACCCTGAATCAGGTAGATGACTTAGTGAACAACATCATTTTCGGGATTATTCTCGTGGTCACGGTTCTGATGTTCTTTTTGGGCTTCCGTAACGCTCTATTTGTAGGTTTCGCCATTCCGATGTCAATGTTCATGTCTTTTGTGATCCTTTCCTGGCTAGGCTATACCTTGAATACCATGATTCTTTTCGGTATGATCATGGGGCTGGGCATGCTGGTTGATAATGGTATTGTAGTAGTAGAGAACGTTTATAGATTAATGGACGAGGGCATGCCCCGTGTCGAAGCGGCCAAAAAAGGTATCGGTGAAATTGCGTTACCTATCATCATATCCACCGCAACCACGGTTGCCGCGTTTGTACCCCTGGGTCTCTGGCCGGGCATCTTCGGGCAGTTCATGATCTTTTTCCCGATAACATTGTCCGTAGTATTGGGTTCTTCCTTGTTCGTAGCCATTTTCATGAACTCCATGCTCGTTTCTCAATTTATGAGCACCGATGAGAAAGAACTGTCTTTAAAACAACTGATTCGTATGAGCGTCATTCTCGGTACGATTGGTACCTTAATCTTGGTTTTCGGGGGCACTTTCCGAGGTTTGGGTTCGGTCATACTTCTGACCGCCATCATGTTCTGGGTTTACAAATATGCGATTAAAGGTGCAGCGGAAGGCTTCCAGAAAAAGACCATGTCGCGTTTCGAGAATTGGTACGAACGGAGGTTGAAACATGCGTTGCGCGGCGGAAACGTTTATTGGTATTTCGGGATAACGTTGCTGCTACTGATCAGTGTGTTTTACCTATTTGGGCTATCCGTAAAAAGCCAGCGTACGAAAATAGAGTTCTTCCCAGACAACAAACCCAACGAAATATATGTGTATATCGAATATCCGGAAGGAACATCGATAGAAAAGACCAACGAGATTACCAAGGATGTAGAAGACCGGGTGTATAATGTACTCGACGACCCGAAATATAAAGAGGATGGCGAGAACTTTATGGTAGCCTCGGCGGTATCGGTGGTAGGAGAAGGTGCCGGAAATCCATTGACGGATGGTGGTTCTTCGGCCGAAATGCCTCATAGGGGTAAAATGACCGTAAACTTCAGTGAATTCAAATATCGACAAGGCATCAATACCGAAAACATTCGGGCCAAGATACAGGAAGACCTTGAAGGTATATACCCAGGGGTTTCCATTTCGGTAGAAAAGGATGCCAACGGCCCCCCGGCAGGCTTTCCCATAAACATTGAACTCGAAGGAAAAGATTATGACGAACTTATCAATACGGCGGAGGACATCCGAAATTTTATCAACACCAAGAACATTGCCGGTATCGAAGAATTGAAAATCGATGTGAACAAGGGCAAACCTTCGATGCAGGTGGTGGTCGATCGCGAAAAAGCAGGTGAACTCGGAGTCGCGGTCGGGCAGGTGGGAAACCAATTGCGTAGGTCGATATTCGGGGAGAAGGCGGGAATCTACAAAGAGGATGGTGAAGACTACGATATCAACGTACGTTTCAACGAAGACCTCCGATACAACAAAAACGCCCTTTTCAACCAGAACATCATCTTTAGGGACCAAGCCAGTGGAAAGATCCAGGAAATTCCGATTTCCGCCGTGGCCGAAGAAAAAAATACCTCTGGCTTCAGTGCTATCAAACATAGGGATGGCAAACGGGTGGTAACCATCTATTCGGGCCTGAAGCCCGGATTTACCGATGCCGGTGCCATCGTGTCGGAGATACAAAAGGTAATGGAAGGTTTTGAGGAACTTCCCCAAGATATCAAAATCGATTATACCGGTCAGTTAGAAGAGCAGAACAAACAGCAGATGTTCTTGATCGGGGCCTTCTTTTCGGGATTGGGACTTATCTGTCTCATATTGATCTTCCAGTTCGGGGGCATTTCCAAGCCACTTATCATAATGATTGCCATCTTTTTGAGCTTTATTGGAGTTTTCGGGGGATTGATGATTACAGGATGGTCTTTCGTGATTATGATGACCATGATGGGCATTATTTCCCTGGCCGGTATCGTGGTCAACAACGGCGTGGTATTATTGGATTATACCCAGATCTTGGTCGACCGTAAAAAAGTAAAATTGAATATGGACGACGGGGACCTGCTCACCATGGATGACGCTACCGATGCCATCATCGTAGCCGGTAAGGCGAGGCTACGTCCTGTACTCCTAACGGCCATTACTACTGTCCTTGGCCTAATCCCCTTGGCCATCGGCCTGAACATCGATTTCTTTTCACTATTCTCCGAATTCGATCCCAAAATATATATAGGCGGCGACAACGTGGTGTTCTGGGGACCTCTAGCCTGGACCGTAATTTTCGGCCTGCTCGTAGCCACCTTTTTGACCTTGATTATTGTGCCGGTATTATTTAACATTGTTTACCGGATTAAAACAAAGACCCGTGGGCACGATATCAAAAAAGAGAAAACCAGCAAAAAACAGAAGGAATTGGAGACTGCGGCTTAGGTTTATGACAAAAACAGCAAAAAAGAACCCCGATAAACTATAATCGGGGTTTTTCATTTCGGAAGTGGTTTAAACTCATTGGTTTTCATTCAACGGAATCGGAAACATAGCCCAAACATTATCTTCCGGCCTGTCAATAGGTAGTTCATCCAACCGGCCATATCTTCTTATATCGATCCAGCGATGTCCCTCGGCATAAAGAGAATATCTTCGTTGGTTCAACATCTCGTCAATCAGGGCATCGGTATCCGTCGCGCCAGCGTACGGTTCCAGACCGGCGCTTTCACGGATAATATTGAGGGCGGTAACCGCTTCGGCAGGGTCTACCGTGATATTAGCCTCGGCATACAAGAGAATCAATTCTTCGTTACGAATTATAGGAATGGGGTCGGTATCGGTCTTATACCTAAAAACCGCATAGGCACCGGTCAAACCATCCTGCGTTAAGGGTTCACTACGCTCGGCCACCTTGCCCAGCCGATTATCTCCCGGCTCGGCATCCGATAAAAAGCTGGGTTGCATGATTCTGGCACCGGCTGCCGTGGCTTCCACCGGAAAAAACATAGGATTTAAAATATCCGTCTGGTCTTCCGAAAAATTATAATAAACCCCTGTATCTAAATCCGAAACATTCAAATCTAAAAATGAATTGTCCAAAAAGGATAAGACCGCCGGAGCATCCCCTTGATAGGCGGCCACCCTGGCAGCAATGGCCTGGTTGGCTTCCAAAAAAGAAGCGGGCGTATCAAAGCCCCCGAACCCGGAAGGTAGGAAAAACGGAAAAGCGTCACCCCCATTACCAAGGTCAACGGCCGCTTCTTCCAACATGGCTCTAATACCGTTTAAAGCTTCGGATTTCGAAACAAACGGTCCTAGATTATCTTCATCGGCGACATTGAGACGAATGCCGTTCTCATCGGTCAAGTTTAAATTCAACAAGAGATCATGGGCAATAAAGGTTTTTAGAAAGCCCTTGGTAGCGTTTAATTCCTGATCCGTAAACTGATCGGACAGATCTTGCCCATCGATGAAACCCAATATCAAATTGGCATTTTTGACCGTTCTATAGCGTGCAGCCCAAGGGTTCGTGATATAAAAAGTATTATTGTCCAGAATATTGGTGCCCCCTCCCAATAAATCTCCGGTAAAGCGCGGATCGGAGGCGGAAAATCTATAATACTCCCTACCGATTACCCCGATATCGTCAAAATAGCTCCCTAAATTCACTCTGGAACTGTAAAGGATTCCACCCACAAGGTCAGGCAGGTCGCCTCTTGTGATTTTTTCTTGAAAGGCCTCGACTTCCGGCCCGTTCAAATCGGAAAATTCCTCTACCTCACAAGACAGAAGTCCTAAAACAAGAAGGGTGCAGCAGACAATTTTATAGGTAAATAATTTCATGGCTCTTTAATTTAGAAGTTAATCGCTACGTTGAACAGGTATCTTTTGGAAGACGGGAAAGGGGTTACATCTACCCCGGTAAAAATAGTTCCCCCACCAAAATTCGATACTTCGGGATCATATCCGTTGTAGTCGAAAATATTAATCAGGTTCGAGCCCGATAGCCCGAATTTGATGCTCTCGATTCCGCCACCGAAAACATCGGGCAACATATTACTGTCCATCGTATAATAGAATCCGATTTCACGTAAACGCAAATACGAAGCATCCTGAACAAAAACTTCGGCGTTGGCATTGGGGCGGAATTTGCCATTGACCGTTGCCCCCGCGGGATCTAAGGTAAGGTCATCGTAATCGGCACTGGTTCCATTGAGGTCCGATAACAGATTCGTCAGGTTGATGTTGTCTCCCCCCTGTTTCCATTGCCATAAAAAGGTCAGTTGAAGATTTTTATAGCTTAAGTTATTATTAAAACCCATCTGAAAATCAGGTTCCCCATTGCCGATCACCCGGAGTCCATCGGGATAGGCCCCCACGATTTGGGTAGCGCTTTTACCTTCTTCTAGTCTATAGCTGCCCAAACCGGCACCGAACGCCCCCGTATTGTAGGCAGGAACGTTCAGCTCGGTAATTTCGGAGTTGTTTTTAAAAAAATTGACGCCAAAATCCCATTGAAAATTTTCGGTAGCGAACGGAACGGCGTTCAGGGATAGCTCTATCCCTTTGTTCTGCAGACTTCCAGCATTCACATATTGCTGGGTATATCCGGTGGACGGTTCTAATGAAGCCAGTAAAATCAAATCATCCACTGTTTTGATATAGTAGGTAGCCGTCAATTCTAAACTTCCGTCGAAAAAGCTCAGGTCGGTACCGAATTCCAGTTCCTTTTGTCGTTCGGACTTTAGGTTGCCATCTCCGCGTATTCCCCTTAAACTGATTCCTAGTATGCCATCTGTGGAATAGGCGTTATAGGAAGTAAATAAAGCGCCTGATTGTGGAAAGTTACCTGCTTCGCCATATGCGGCGCGCAGTTTAAACTGGTTCCAGAACGCGTCTTCGTTCCAAAAACCAAACTCGTTCAGGCTTAGCGCCAAAGAGGCCTTAGGATAATATGCGAGCTTGTTGGCATCGCCGTTGTTCGACGATTTATCCCCTCTTAGCCCGATAGTGGCAATTATTTTATCCTTAAAATTGACTTCCTCCTGTACGAAGAATCCCGCATCCTCTTGTTGTACGCGTGTTTGATCCACTCCGGTATTGGCCGCTTGATCCACATTGGTTTCTGAAGCGACCAGGCCTGTGGCCGTGATCAAATCGGTATTTCTGTCAAAAAACTCATTGGTGAGACCCGCCTGGGTCCTAAAATTGATGTTGCTTTCGGTGAAATAATTATGCACCAAGAAACCGGATAGATTATAGTTTTTATTAATGGTCTCCCCCTGTACCGATACCCCGTTGCGACCTCCGTTCGATGGTTTTTGAAACTGTAGCTCCTTGGGGAATATGGCCCGGGTCTGCAACTGATAAAAATCAAGCCCGCCACGTAAAATCAGCTCCAAGTTAGATTTTTCGGCCTTATAGATATCGAGATTTGCGGTGCCTCCCATGATGACCCGGTTTATCTTTTCATTGTTGGTGACCAGATCGCGGGTCTGCAGAATATTGGAGGCACCTAGCGCATAATCGGGGTATATACCATCCGCATTGGGGAAAAGGTCGTACCATGGATACGTTGATACCAAGGCCACACCAATACTGGTACCTGTATTGTCGTTATTGTAAAAACCCCTATCCGACGAAGAATATATGTAGTTGGAGCTCAAAGAGAGCTTTAAAAAATCGGTCGCCCGGTGCTCTAGATTCAGGCGTAAAGAAGTCTTTTCATATCCTGTACCCTTAACGATGCCATTTTCATTGTTATAGGTTATCCCCGAAAAAAACCTGGTTTTATCGCCACCACCGCTCATGCTAAAGTTAGTGATACTGATCAGTCCCTTCTCTCCGAATATTTCCTTTTCGTAATCCACGATATCTCCGTTGTTTCTTGCTTGCGAAAACAAGTCGACCTGGGCATTCGCGGCATCTCGGGAAGATTGATCTTCGGTGGGATCTTCACTTGGGGAATAAAAAAGGTCGAAGACCTTATCTTCAGTGTAGTTCCGCAATCCATAAAGATTAATGGCTTCAGTAAATCCGGTGGATTGAGAAAATTTGAACTGTGTCTCCCCTGCCTTCCCCTTTTTCGTAGTGATGATCACCACCCCAGCGGCAGCCCGTGAGCCATAAATGGCAGCAGCGGAAGCCCCCTTTAAAATTTCGATGTTGGCGATGTCTTCCGGATTAATATCGGCAATCCGGTTCGAAGGGTTGTCCTGATTCGCATCACTTCCCTGTCCCGCAGCTTCGGAAACCACGTTGAGACCTGCCGGAATCGAGGAGTTGTCGATATATACCCCGTCTACAATATAGAGGGGCTGTGTGTTACCCGTAATGGAAGTCGCACCACGCAACTTGACCGAAATACCACCCCCAGGAGCACCGGAGTTGGAGTTGACGATGGCGCCCGGGAATTTCCCGTAAAGAGCACCATCTAAAGTCGATGGGGGCGTTCTCCCGGTAAGTTCTTCCGCGGAAACCGATGCCACGGCATTCGCTGAGTTCGATCTTTTCACGGAAGTCGCCAGCCCCGTAACCACCACCTCGTCGAGACCCGTGGCGGATTCTTGTAAAGCAACGTCTGCAACCGTCGCTGCACTGACCTCCACTTCCTTTTCCGCATAACCTAGGGACGAGAAAGCCAGAATCACCGGAAAGTCGTTTACGGTAATCTCGTAGTTACCGTCAAAATCGGTCGTGGTACCCAAAGTAGTTCCCTTTACCACTACGTTGACCGCCGGTAGAGGCAGGCCATCGGCTGCGGACGTAACGTTTCCGGTAATAGTTCCCTGGGCAATCGTGAGTGTCGAAAATGTAAGAAAGCCAACGAAAAACATGCCCTTTAACAAAGTCTGTTTCATTTTCATAATGTGTGAATTAGTCATTACCGGATACGCAAACCGATATCTTAGTGACAAGGTAAAGAAGAATAGATGAAGATACAGATCTTTTTAACATCATTCAGAAAAATTCAATCTTAAGTACGGTAAACTTTCATGGAATCGTCGCTTTTATTTCTAGCGGTTACCGTGAGAACTTCTTACATTTGCGCCGCAAAACCACCTCTATATGTACAGAAGCCATACTTGCGGACAGCTGAGCGAAGCGGATATCGATAAAAAGGTAAGCCTTTCAGGATGGGTGCAAAAAACGCGGGACAAAGGTTTTGTCGTCTGGGTTGACCTGCGCGATCGGTACGGCATTACCCAATTGGTCTTTGATGAGGATAGAACCTCATCCAAACTTTTGGCGCAGGCTCGTAATCTGGGCCGGGAATTTGTAATCCAAATCAAAGGTGAGGTCATTGAACGCGCATCCAAAAATCCTAAGATGCCGACCGGCAATATCGAGGTACTGGTCGAAGAGCTTCTTGTGCTTAATCCATCCCTCACACCTCCTTTTACCATCGAGAACGACACGGACGGTGGTGAGGACCTGCGTATGAGATACCGCTATCTCGACATCCGCAGAAATCCCGTAAAAAATAATCTTATCTTCCGCAGCAGAGTGACCATGGAAGTGCGCAAATACCTCTCTCAAGAAGGTTTTATCGAGGTCGAGACGCCGTACCTAATAAAATCCACCCCCGAGGGCGCCCGTGATTTCGTGGTGCCCAGCCGTATGAACGAGGGGCAATTCTACGCACTCCCCCAATCGCCACAAACTTTCAAGCAACTATTGATGGTCGGTGGCCTAGACAAATATTTCCAGATTGTAAAGTGTTTCAGGGATGAAGATTTAAGGGCCGACCGGCAGCCGGAATTTACCCAGATCGATTGTGAGATGGCCTTTGTCGAGCAAGAGGATATTCTAATTGCCTTCGAAGGCTTGACCAAGCATCTGCTCAAGGAAATCAACGGGGTCGAAATATCGGCTTTTCCGAGGATAACCTACGACGACGCCATGCGCATCTATGGCAACGACAAACCTGACATCCGCTTTGGAATGGAGTTTGGCGAGCTGAACGCCGTGGCCCAAAATAAAAATTTTAATGTATTCAATTCTGCCGAATTGGTCGTGGGTATTGCCGTGCCGGGAGCAGGCAGCTATTCCCGAAAGGAAATCGATGCCCTGGTCAACTGGGTAAAACGGCCTCAAGTCGGGGCCAAAGGCATGGTCTACGTAAAATGTAACAAGGACGGAAGTTACAAGTCATCGGTGGACAAATTCTATGGCCAAGACGACCTAGCAAAATGGGCAGAAGCTACCGGGGCGAAAGAAGGCGACCTGATTTGCGTGCTTTCGGGGGATGCGCACAAGACCCGTACCCAACTGAGCGCTCTTCGAATGGAAATGGCACACCGGCTAGGCCTTCGGAAATCCAACGATTTCGCCCCATTATGGGTAACCGACTTCCCGCTATTGGAACAGGATGCGGAAACGGGAAACTACCACGCCATGCACCACCCGTTCACATCACCAAAACCAGGTCAGCTGGAATTGTTGGATACTGATCCGGGAGCGGTAAGGGCCAATGCCTATGACCTGGTACTTAACGGTAACGAAATCGGCGGGGGCTCCATCCGTATCCACGACAAAGCGGTGCAAAGCACCATGTTGAGACATTTGGGCTTCACCCCGGAGGAAGCTAAAGCGCAATTCGGTTTTCTAATGGAGGCCTTTCAGTATGGTGCCCCGCCCCACGGCGGTATCGCTTTTGGCCTAGATCGCCTGGTAGCGATATTAGGCGGACAAGAGACGATCAGGGACTTTATCGCCTTTCCGAAAAACAACAACGGCCGTGACGTGATGATCGATGCCCCGGCCCCGATTGACAGAGAACAGTTGGAAGAGCTTGGGTTGAAATTGGACGTCTAATGTGTAGTTAATGTGAAATCGTAGATAATAAGTTCAATCAAGAGAAGAAAATTTTACTTCTATGGAATTGAATACCTTTGAGAATCATTGACGGTGGAGAACCATGGCCATTAGAACTAAGTCATTTTTCAAGCGTTTGCTGGTCTGGCGTGCGAAGCACATCTCGCAGACCCGTTTTTTGTACCTGCTGAGTATTCTGGTAGGTTTTACTTCGGGCGTAGCCGCCGTTATCCTGAAAAACCTGACCCACTTTATACAACATTTGTTGGAGGGTAATTTGGTAAAATATTACCACAATGCCTTTTATTTTGTATTTCCTATTATCGGTTTGGGCCTGGTATACCTTATTATAAAATACATCATTGGGCACAAGGTCAACCATGGTATCCCGTCCACACTTTTCGCCATTGCCAAGCACAAGGGGATTATGCGGAAATATCAGATGTTCGGATCGATCTTAACGGCTCCTTTAACGGTGGGGTTTGGAGGCTCCGTTGGCCTTGAGGGACCAGTGGTGGCAACGGGGGCCGCCATCAGCTCGAACATTTCACGGATGTTCCACATGAATCAATCTACCCGTAATCTCCTGATCGGCTGTGCAGCGGCAGGCGCCATGTCATCGATATTCAAAGCGCCCATTGCGGCAATCATCTTTGCCATCGAGGTGTTTAGTCTCGACCTTACCATTGCCTCTATGCTGCCGCTTTTGCTGGCGTCGATTTCCGCGATTATAACCTCGTACTTTTTCTTTGGCAACGATATACTGCTCCCGTTCGAAATTAAAGATCAGTTTGTTTTGGGGGATGTGCCTTTCTATTTAGCCCTGGGGGTAATCACCGGTGTGGCCTCTATCTATTTTACGGAAGTCTATGACCGCATCCAAAATGTATTCGACAGAATAGGTTCGCCAATCAAACGCCTGATGGTCGGCGGCATCGGTATCGGCATTCTGGTCTATTTGGTACCGCCCTTGTACGGGGAAGGCTATGAAGTAATGAACAGTCTCATCGAGGGACATCCTGAAGAAGTACTTGAAAACAATATTTTCAATTTCGATCTGACCAATATCTGGGCTGTAATCGCCCTGCTGGTCGGGCTGGTACTTTTCAAGATCGTGGCAAGTGCCTTGACCTTTGGCGGCGGCGGTGTAGGCGGCATATTCGCCCCTACCCTTTTCATGGGGAGCATTACGGGCAATTGTATGGCCAAGATAATCAATACCATCGGCATTTTTAACAACCCGATTTCCGAGAGCAATTTTACCTTAGTGGGCATGGCGGGCCTGATGGCAGGGGTGCTTCATGCTCCCTTGACCGCGATATTCCTGATTGCCGAGGTCACGGGCGGCTATGACCTTTTTATCCCCCTGATGATCACCGCGGCCATTTCCTTTGCCATTACCAAATACGTACACCCGCATTCGGTATATAATATGGAACTGGGCCGCAAAGGAGAACTGATCACCCACGATAAAGACCATGCCGTTCTTACCTTAATGGATATTGACAAGGTCATCGAAAATGGGTTTATCCCCATCCATCCGGAAATGACACTTGGGGAGGTGGTGCACGATGCTGTAATCAAATCGAGCAGGAACATCTTTCCGGTTACCGATGAAAAAGACGGTAGTCTCCTGGGCATCGTTTTACTTGACGATATCCGTTCTATTATGTTCGACCAAACCCTCTACAAGGAAGTTTTGGTACAAGATGTGATGCACACTCCGCCGGACACCATCGAGCTGGACAGGGACAAAATGACCGACATCATGGAGAAGTTCCAGACCAGCGGTGCGTGGAACCTCCCCGTATTGAGAAACGGGAAATATGTCGGTTTTATCACCAAATCGAAACTGTTGACCGTGTACCGCAGAAAGTTGATAAATTTTACTAGATAGCCTTGAATTTTACTGCGTAGCGCGACCACCTGATGCTGCTTTACTCTTATTTATTTTAGTTAATTTTAAACCCCCATGAAATATCTTATCATCTCTGTTGTATTAGCTTCCTTGGCATCCATCATCTACGGGTTTTCCATTCAGGAAGAACATTTGACACTGGCCAACAAATACATCGGTTTTGGGACGGTCGGACTTTTTCTGGTCGCCATGCCGCTTTTCCTCATTAATTATTCCCGTGGAAAAAAAATGAAGGACTACATGCTCAATGAGGAAAATATTCTCAAAATGCGGGGAAAGGATAAAGACGTAAACCACTGATATTAATCGTCTTATTTGAAAGGGGATTGCTTGGCAATTTTTTTCCTCCTAATTTTGAGGAGTCAAGAGGCAGACTTCGTCCGAGAAATCCAAAAAAACGGCTTCACTTGATTCCCATAGTGCCCCTTTTGACAACATTTCAATTCAAATTCCGCTTTTGGATGAAAAAGCGTTTTAGAATTTCGCTGGCTTCGTTCTCAAGAATTCCACCTAACACCTCGGTCTTAGGATGCAGTGCGGAGCCCATCACCCCAAAACCCCGTTGCGGATCGGTCGCGGCATACACTATTTTTGAAATTTGACTCCAGTACAAAGCCCCCGCACACATCTGGCAGGGCTCCAGGGTTACATACAGGGTACAGTCCCGTAGATATTTACCACCCAAAAAATTGGCCGCAGCGGTAATGGCCTGCATCTCGGCATGGGCGGTCACATCGTTCAACTGCTCGGTCAGGTTATGTGCTCTGGCGATGACTCGATCCTGCACGGTAATAACCGCCCCTATGGGCACCTCTCCTTTTTCAAAGGCGGCCTCAGCCTCTTGCAGGGCTTTTTTCATAAAATAGGAGTCGTCAAAAGGAAGGATCATGTGAGAGTTTTGATGCACAATGATACCGAATATTGCGTATGGGCACAAAAAAACCGCTACCAAAGTAAGGGTGGGTTGCAAAAAACCAGATGGCATGCTATGATGAACGCCAGACTATTTTTCTGAAAATACCGGGTAGGTTATGTGGCAGGAACTATTGCCAATAATTAGTAGGCAATTCGCTTATACAACGGAATCTTAAGTCCCACATATACATCGGCATTCTTACTGGTATTGGAAAGCAGATTGCTGAATACAGAACCTGAACCGACGGTCAACGGGCCCAATCTGAATCCGAACCCCCAGGCCATGTCTCCATATTGACGAAGACCGATCGGCGAATAGACGCTGATCCATTTGCTTTCCCAGCGCGGGGAAAATGTAACCGTATTTAAAAGATTGTTCGTGTTGGCCTCGCCCAATTTCCGCATCGATAACGACGTATGCAGACCTAGGTAAAAGCGATTTCCAAAGTAATAATCGGTCATAATTTGCAACGCGGTGGGTAAATCCAGTTTTTGATCGCCGGTGACGGTATTGCCTGTATAGTTATCTTCCAATACCTGATCAATATCCTTGTACTCGAACTCCATTGCGTTTACGTTGCCATTGGCGTAGTAGAGGGTATTCTCACTGTTCTTATAGGTAATGCTACCGATATCGGTCAATGAAAGAGCCGCCTTGAACTTATACTGCTGGTTCCGTTGGCCCTGTACCCGGTCATCCATAATTCGCTTTCTGTATTCGTAAACGACTCCTATATCGGCTCCGAAACCTCCTTGTACTTCGCTAAATTCGTTAGAATCGAAATCAAAGCCATGCGCTGAACCGTAAGTTATGGAGCCTTGCGTACTCAACTCGTTGGTAACCCCATTGAAGTTACCGCTTAGTTCCGGTGAACTGGCAAAGAGTCCGCCTGCTCCCATCAAATATTTTAAGGTGATACCGCCTTTGACAAATTGATCCTGCGTCCGAAGTATTTCACGGCCATAGGTCACTCCTATTTCTCCAACCACATGGGCGGTGGCGTTCAGGTTTTTGGAATCGAAATCGAAATCGTACCCGATCTGGAAACCATCGGATATCCGTTCGTACAAATTACCATCGATATTGTTGATATTGAAAAGGCCCCTGACCCTCGTGGTAAGGGCCAAACTCTGTTTGCCCCCGACATTGAACATAAAGGAGGGACCCAGCACATCGATATTCGAAAAAAAGTGGTTGGTATCGGAAGGATAACGTTCCGCATCACTGTCCCAATCGAAATCCCCCTTCGAAGAAGCAAGATCTGAGAGAGACATGCCTATAAAATCACTTCCGAGATAGGTACTAACCGATACCAAGTTAATGTCGGAACGGTAGGGCGAATCGAACACATTAGCCGGGTTGAAGGCTACGGCATGAACGCCTGCATAGTTGTCCATGGTATAGCCTATATAGCTCTGGGCCCAAAGGCACAATGGGGCTATCAGAACGCCCATAGTAAGGCAAATTTTAAAAAGTCGATCTTTAGTGTGGCAAGTAAGGAACATAAGCTGGTTGCTTTGGGGTTAAAAACCGTACGGTTCATTACTTCATACGGCAGAAGTACCTTAACGGCATTAAGCGGATAAAATTGTAGGACTATTCTCTACACCGTGCTACCTACAACTGAAAATCGTAGCTTTGGCGGGCAAAACAATTGATATTGGCCTACCCTATTTTAGATACCATTACTTTTCCTAAGGACCTTAAAAAAATTAAGGTCCAGCAACTGCCCCAACTCGCCCGAGAACTTCGGGACTATATCATAGATATCGTAGCTACTAAAGAAGGGCATTTGGGCGCCAGCCTGGGCGTGGTAGAACTGACCATTGCGCTACATTATGCATTTGAAACCCCAGAAGACAAACTGATATGGGATGTCGGCCATCAGGCTTACGTACATAAAATACTGACTGGTAGAAAATCGATTTTTGAGACCAACCGCCAATGGGGTGGTATTAGTGGTTTCCCAAAACGAAACGAAAGCGAATATGATGCTTTTGGAACGGGACACAGCTCTACTTCCATTTCCGCAATTTTGGGGATGGCCATCGCATCACATTTACACGGCAATGCAGAAAGGCAACATATCGCGGTAATAGGTGATGCCTCCATTGCCAGTGGAATGGCCTTCGAGGCCCTCAACCACCTCGGGTCAACTGAGGCCAACGTACTGGTTATTCTCAATGATAACGCCATCGGAATAGACCCAAGCGTAGGGGCCCTGAAAAAGTATCTAACCAACGTAAAAAAAGGTACGGCCAAGGAAGAGAATATTTTCGAATGCCTAAACCTCAACTATACCGGCCCCGTAGATGGGCATAACATCCCGGTTTTACTCCAAGAACTCGATCGCTTGAAATCTGTCAAAGGTCCGAAGCTGCTACATGTTATCACCACCAAAGGAAAGGGACTTTTAAAAGCGGAGAAAGACCAGGTGGCATATCACGCTCCGGGAAGGTTCGACAAGTTGACGGGCGAATTGGAAGAAAAACCGGTAAATGAAGAGCCTCCGAAATATCAGGATGTTTTTGGCCATACCTTGGTTGAACTCGCCACAAAAAATGGGCAAATCGTGGGTATAACACCGGCCATGCCTACAGGAAGCTCTCTTAAATATATGATGGCAGAAATACCGGAACGGGCTTTCGACGTGGGCATTGCCGAACAACATGCCGTTACCTTGGCAGCGGGCATGGCCGCGGAAGGCTTACTGCCTTTTTGTACGATTTATTCCACGTTTCTACAGCGGGCCTACGATCAGGTGATCCACGACGTTGCCCTACAGAACCTTCCTGTCGTTTTCTGTATCGACCGCGCGGGTCTTGTGGGCCAGGACGGAGCTACGCATCATGGGGTATACGACATTTCTTACTTGCGCTGTATTCCAAACCTTATTATTTTTGCTCCGATGAACGAGACGGAACTACGTAACATCATGTATACCGCGCAATTGGGACTGAGGCATCCTATTGCCATCCGATATCCCCGGGGCCGAGGCGTTCTAACAAATTGGCGCACCCCATTTGAAAAATTAGAAATCGGAAGTTCAAGGGAACTCCAGAAAGGTTCTCAAATTGCTATCCTATCCTTCGGCCATATCGGAAATACCGTAGCGGAGGCCATCCAAGAACTGAATAACGACTCCATCGGCCACTACGATATGCGGTTTGTCAAACCCTTGGACAAAAAAAGACTTATTGGTATATTCAAATCTTATGAGCACATAATCACGGTCGAAGACGGCTGTAAATCGGGCGGTTTCGGAAGTGCCATACTCGAATTTGCCAACGAAGTCGGGCATGCCGATAAGATAATCATCCTCGGAATCGAGGATACCTTCCTGGAACACGGAACCGTGGACGAACTACACCGCCAGGCCAAAATAGATTCGTCATCCTTAAAAAACCAAATAAAAGTTCTACTCGATGCTTAATAATACAATTGCAAAATTGATGGGAACCAAAAAGTTATCCCTTTCTAAATTCCATATCATCAAGATCCTCACGGGTCTTTTGTCTGTTTTATGCCTATCTGCCGTTACCGCCCAAGAGAGGGATTCCCTTCCCCAAGAACGACCGGTAGATACGGTCGCCATTGATACTACGGTAATCGATACGGTGGTCATCCGCAGAATGCAGAAAAAAATGGAATTTGTGCCCAGAAGTGTCGATTTGATGAACCCGGTAATCTCTTTTAGGCAGACCAAAACGCTGGAAGAAACACCGAATCGGTTCCGCGTTCCCTCTTTTTGGACGAAGGTGAATAAATTGGGCATCAACTTCAGTGAGGTCGCCTTTGTCAATTGGAACGCGGGCGGCAACAATTCAATTTCTGCCCTGGGCAGCGCACGTTTCGAGCGTAACTACAAGTTTCGCTATATTCAGTGGGATAATTATGTGGACCTGCGCTACGGTCTCAACCTGCAGGAGGGTCAAAAACTGCGTAAGAGCGATGATGCCATCCGACTAAGCTCGACCTTCGGCTTTCAAAGGGATACGATCAGTAACTGGTATTACTCGGGAAAGGCGAATTTTAATACGCAATTCTCGAATGGGTACAAATATCCCAATAGATCGACTCCTATCTCCAGATTTATGGCCCCGGGCTATTCGTTTCTGGGGGTGGGAACTTCCTATATTACCAAAGACCAAAAATTTAACCTATATATTTCCCCGATTACCCAAAAATCAACCTATGTGCTCGATCAAGAGTTGGCGAACAAAGGAGCTTTCGGGGTTCAAAGGGCCATACTCGATATGGACGGAAACGTTATCGAACCCGGTGAAAACGTCTTTTTAGAATTCGGTTTCCACATTACCAACACCTGGGAAACTCAAATATGGCAAAACGTACTGCTCGATCACCGAATCAGTCTTTATACCGATTATTTGAAGGACTTCGGCAATATTGACATCGACTGGGAACTCAATATTCAACTTCAGGTCAATAAGTATATAGTCACCACCATCGGCACACATATAATTTACGACGACAACGTGCTTTTCAACGAAGAGATCAACGCACAGGGCATAGTCGTTCAGCCCGGCGAGCCCCGCGTACAGTTCAAACAGCTACTGGGGGTCGGCGTTGCTTATGTGTTTTAAGGTTCTAGCGCAAAACTATATACTACGCCGCCCGAGTATGGATTTCTAATTGAGTTTAAACGTGAACTTTCAAAGAGACTTCCCCATTATTTTATTATGAATATGTACTGCCGCGCTATCGGAAAGGCTGGCCACATAGCAGCAGGTATTCAATAAAATTTCATATACCGTATCATCGGGGTTTCTGTACAATTCCGGTAAGGTTTGTAGCATTAAATTATCGTAGTTCGATGCATCGTGTTCTTTGTTTCGGATGAGTGCCTGGCTATAAACCTCTAGGATATCGGAGATGATCCTATAGCCCGCAATCTCTTTTTCTACCACTTCGAAGGACCGATAGACCTTTTCAACGCTTAAAGAGATAATATCCTGTATTTGGGCTTGGTATCGGCTTTGATCCAAAAGCGAAGATTCGAATGTGCCGCGTAATATTTTTTCTTCGTTGGATGCAAAGACCTGTATTGCATCCGTAATCAAGGTGTTTATGGCCAAGGCACGTAAGTAGCTTAACCGGTCTTCCTGAAATTTTAAGGTATGGTATTTTTGGGTGTTGATGCTATCCTTGACTAAATTGATAAGATACTCCAGGGCAAAATCCTCGGAAATGAGTCCAAGGTTAATCCCGTCCTCAAAATCGATAATGGTATAGCAGATATCGTCGGCGGCCTCCACCAAGTAAGTCAATGGATGTCTGGCATATGAAACTGCCTCATTCTTGCTTCTGGAAAGAAGCCCCAAGGATTTCGCGACTGTGGTGAAAGTCGTTTTCTGGGTTTGGAAAAACCCGAACTTCTTATCCGCGATATGGGTTGTTGGTCTTGTGGGAAGCGATTCCTTCGGATACTTCATAAAAGCACCCAAAGTCGCATAGCTTAAGCGAAGTCCGCCTTCGACCCCTTCCCTCGTTTGCGTCAACAACCGGAACCCATTGGCATTGCCCTCAAAATCGATCAGATCCTGATACTCCCCCTCTGAAAGGACCGAACGGTATTTTTTGCCTTTCCCGCTTTTAAAAAACTCTCCTATAGCCTTTTCGCCGCTGTGCCCGAACGGCGGGTTTCCAATATCGTGTGCCAATGCCGCGGCAGCCACGATCGCTCCGAAATCATTGAAGCGATAGCCATGGGTTTTCTGCAAATGCGGATGTCTTTCCAAGATAATTTTTCCAGCAATCCTTCCGAGACTCCGCCCGACGACCGACACTTCAAGACTATGCGTCAATCGAGTATGTACAAAATCGGTCTTGGAAAGCGGAATGACCTGAGTTTTATCTTGCAGGCTCCGAAATGCGGCCGAAAAGATAATCCGGTCATAATCGACCTCAAAGCCTAAACGCGTATCATCCTGCTCTTTACGCAGCCGTTTATGGGTGTCGCCGTGGCGTTTTAAGGATAGTAAATCTTCCCAGTTCATCATAAATATTGTTATAAAGCTGCAAGATAACTTTTTACCGCTTTTCTACATCTTTCGAAGACCCAACCGCCCCGGTCTAGCTTCATTTTTGTTTGTATCTTGCACTTAATTTAATCTTTACGTAACGTTTACTTAACCTTGAATAGGTTTCTAATTTAGCGCGTCAAACCCGCATCCTAATGAAATTCACCCTTTTGAACCTTGTCTTCTTTATGTCCCTTTCCCTGACAACCTATTCGCAAGAAACCAATGCCCCTGCCTTCGGAAAAGGAATTTTTAATCTTGTAGGACAGGACAGCAGCTGGAGTATGAAAGTGGGGGTGAGAATGCAGTTGTTGGCCATTGCCGATTGGGACGAAGGTGTCGACGGCGGACTCATACACCCCCAACAGAATTTTTTGGTGCGACGAGCCCGACTGAAATTCGATGGCTTTGCCTATTCCCCAAAATTCCGATACAAATTAGAGCTCGGACTATCGAACCGCGATATGGCAGGGGCATCCGAATCTACCGGCAACGCTCCCCGTTATATTTTGGATGCTGTGGTCATGTGGAACTTCTATGAAAACTTTGAGCTCTGGGTCGGGCAGACCAAATTGCCGGGAAATTTGGAAAGGGTCATTTCTTCGGGGAACTTGCAGTTCGTAGACCGTTCTTTGTTGAACAGGCGCTTTACCATTGACCGCGACATCGGCTTGCAGCTGCGGCATCATTTTAACCTGTCGGACCAGTTTTTGGTACGTGAAAAATTCGCCTTCTCACAGGGCGAAGGCCGCAATATTGTTATCGGCAATCTGGGCGGACATCAATACACATCACGGCTCGAGCTTTTTCCCCTTGGATCTTTCTTAGAGGAAGGTGAATACAGCGGGGCCGACCTCATAAGAGAAGAAAAACCAAAATTAATGCTGGCTGCTACCTACGATACCAATCAAAATGCCGTTAAAACCCGAAGCAACCAGGGGTCTTACATGACTAACGATATCGGGTTCTTTGAGACAGATATCAACACCCTCTTCGTAGACACTATGTTCAAATACCGTGGTTTTTCACTTATGGGGGAATATGCTTACAGGGCCGCCGATGACCCGATTGCCACTAATTCAGACGGCATCCCCACCGGCGACATCGTTCAGGTAGGTGAGGGATTTAACCTACAGGCCGGTTATCTGTTTAAAAGCAACTATGAAGTCTCCGGAAGATTCACTAACATTGTTTTAAACAACGATATTACGGGGATGAACCCTGAAAAACAATATACCCTAGGGCTATCAAGGTATATCGTTGGGCATAAATTGAAAGTTCAGGCAGATTTAAGTTATCTTTCCGACGATAACGGAAACGACGAACTTATGGGCCGCTTACAACTCGATGTACATTTTTAGCAAAATAAATAACGTTAAGGTAACATTGAATTTAGGGTCAGTATGGATATTTGCAAATTGGTTTTTTCCGTGGAATTAGAAGTATATGGACAATATTTATCTTATGATGATTGTCGCCCTGGCCGTCCTGGCCGTAGCGGATCTGATTATAGGCGTTAGTAACGATGCGGTCAACTTTTTGAATTCCGCCATCGGTTCAAAAGCCATTTCTTTCAGGACGATTATGATTGTCGCCAGTGCGGGTATTGCACTGGGCGCCGTTTTTTCAAGCGGTATGATGGAGGTGGCACGAAAGGGCATATTCAACCCAGGGGAATTTTATTTCAATGAGATCATGTTCATTTTTATGGCCGTGATGATCACCGACATCTTGCTGTTGGATTTTTTCAATACCTTGGGCATGCCTACCTCGACAACGGTTTCTATAGTCTTTGAACTTCTGGGGGCATCGGTAGCCATGTCGTTAATAAAAATAGGGGTTGACAACGGTTCTTTTGGCGATGTGGTTAATTATATAAATACCTCAAAGGCTACGGAAATCATCTCGGGCATTTTGCTGTCCGTTGTAGTTGCCTTTTCGGTGGGAGCTTGTGTACAATGGTTTTCCAGATTGTTGCTATCCTTTAATTTTGAAAAAAAAGCCCGATGGACAGGGGCACTTTTCGGGGGAATCGCCCTTTCTGCGATTACCTATTTTATTTTGATGAAAGGTATCGGAGGCACTTCTTTTGCTGACGAAAGTTTTGACCTGATCGGTAAAATGACCATAAAGGAGTTCTTGGAGACGCAAGCCTGGTGGTTGGTAGCACTGAACTTTGTCATCTGGTCGTTGCTCTCCTATGTTTTAATGGCCTTTGCAAAGGTCAATATCTATAAAGTGATTATCGGTATCGGTACCTTTGCGCTGGCACTGGCCTTTGCCGGTAATGATCTCGTCAACTTTATCGGGGTGCCTATCGCGGCATGGCAATCGTACGAAGCCTGGCTGGCCTCGGGAACCATTGCCACAGAGTTCAGCATGAGCGTACTAGCCTCAAAGGTACCTACCCCCACCTTGCTGCTCTTTATTTCGGGCGTGGTGATGGTGGCCACGCTATGGTTTTCAAAAAAAGCTCGGCATGTGGCCGATACGGAGATAAACCTGGCCCGTGAAGGCGAGGCCAAAGAACGTTTTCAACCCAATTTCTTGTCCAGAAGCATCGTGCGCTTGGCCATGGGCATTTCCGAAGCTACGCAAGCGATATTGCCGAAATCAGTCAATCAAAAATTGGCTGCCCGGTTCGAAAAGCCCGTCATTACGCTCGCCCGTGACAAGACCTACCAAAAACCGGCCTTCGACATGGTAAGGGCCGCCGTAAATCTTATGGTAGCCGGTATTTTGATTTCCATCGCCACCTCGTACAAATTGCCCCTTTCCACAACCTATGTCACCTTTATGGTCGCCATGGGCTCATCGTTGGCGGATAAGGCGTGGGGCGCAGAAAGTGCGGTATACAGGGTGGCCGGCGTACTCAATGTCATCGGCGGATGGTTCGGTACCGCGATTATCGCCTTCATAGCTTCCGGTATCATCTTGGCACTTATCAGTTTTGGCAAAGGTGCCGCCATCGCCATCTTGTTGTTCGCCGCGGTCTTGATACTGGCCAGAAACTATATATCATACAACAAAAAGTCAAAGGAGATTCAGGCCGAGGACAGTCTTCAAAAAGCGGAAAGCAGTTCTATACAAGGGGTTATAGAAGAAAGTGCCAAGAACATTTCGAACGCCATGAAGCGGAGTAAAAAGATATACACCAACTCCATCAATGGTTTAGCCAAACATAGTCTCGACCAGTTGAAAAAGAATAAAAAGCAGGGCGCCAAACTTTCCTCCGAGATTGAAGATCTTAGGGACCATATTTTCTATTTTATCAAAAACTTGGACGAAGCTAGCATTGGAGCCAGTAATTTCTACATCACTGTCTTGGGCCATTTGACAGATATTGCACAATCTCTGGAATATATTGGCAAAGTTAGCCACAAGCACGTTCACAACAACCATAAGAAGTTAAAGTACAACCAGATTAAAGAACTCAAGGAAATAGACCACAAGCTCGAAGAAATTTTCAACAATACCCGACAGGCCTTTGAAGACCGGTCTTTTGAGCAGATAGGAAACGTGCTTGAGCGAAAGCAGGAACTGTTCGATCTCGTATCCCAAAAAATCGAAAAACAAGTGGAGAGAACCCGTACTGAAGAATCCAGTCCGAAAAACACCACTTTATACTTTTCGTTGCTGTTGGAGACCAAAGACCTTATGAAAGTGGTCATCGATCTTTTGGAGATGTACTACCAAGAGTACGACGGCACCATCATTCCGGCCCAAGTAATGGATTAAACCTCTGGGTAACTTCCTAAATCTTGAATTCCGAAAAGATATTATTTTTCCAGCACAGTTGCGGCATTCAAGACCAAAAGATGACAGCTTAAGATGGGTCAAAATTCGGTTTATTCACAAAACCAGATTACCTATAAAAATTCATCTCGTCCATGTACTTCCAAACCGGTTCGGGAAGCAGGGGCCGTACATTTTTTCCAGCTTTATGGTTTTTGCGGATAAAGGTCGAGGAAATTTCCATTATGGGAGCGTCGACCAAATTGATTTTCGGGTGCCTATTGAACAGATGTTCCGCCCTGCCTTCCGAAATCCTCGGATAGACGTAGATATCGTGATTTTCTAAAATGACTTCGTAATTCTTCCATTTGTGAAAGCTCATGAGGTTGTCCTCGCCCATAATCAAACTGAAATGATGGTCTCCTCCATAATTTTCATCCAGATGCACTAGGGTATTGACCGTATAATTGGGCTGGGGCAGACCGAACTCGATCTTACTGGGTTTTAGTTTCTGATAGTACTGGGTCGCCTCATAGACCATCTGGTACCGGTGATGGTCGTCGAGCAATGATTTTTTTTTCTTGAACGGACTCCGGGGCGTTATCACCAACCAAACCTCATCAAGATCGGAAAATTCTACCAAATGGTTGGCAATCACAATATGCCCGATATGAACGGGATTAAATGTCCCAAAATATAAACCTATTTTTTTCATCGATTGAAACATTTGTACCTCGAGGGCCGATGTTTAATATTTCTGCTACGCCTTCCCACCGGTGAGGCCGGTTCGCCATAAACTATAGTTCGAAGCGAAAGCAGAAATTTAATCCGCCGCATCTTTATCAGGTTCTTGGGCAATGAATTCCGCTACGAGCTCACAGGCTTCCTTTAAAGCGGCATCGAGATCGTAATTTTTGATGATTTTATCGAATTGCGGTGCCGTGGCCAATTCCACCGAGGCTTTCGCGATTCGCATATTGATTTTATCGTCGCTTTCGGTACTGCGTTTTTTCAGCCGGATCTTAAGTTCATCCACACTGGGTGGCTTTACGAACACGGCCAGGGTCTCCTTTGGAAATTTTCTTTTGATGCGGAGGCCGCCAGCTACGTCGATATCGAAGATGACGTTCTTGCCCTGGCCCCAAAGTCTTTCAATCTCGCTTTTTAGGGTGCCGTAGAAATTATCGCGGTACACCTCTTCCCATTCCAGGAAATCATCGCCCTTTATATGGTTCTTAAATTCCGAAACGGACATAAAATAATAATGCTCACCGTGCTTCTCCTTGACCCGACGGGGCCTTGAAGTGGCCGAAACGGAAAAGGCCAAGTTCAGTTCCGGATGTTCCAAAAGATGACGTACGATGGTGGTCTTGCCACTACCGGAGGGTGCCGAGAATATAATAAGTTTGCCGCCTTGCATGGTATGGGTGGTTTGTGGTTCAGAGAACGTTCAACATCTGCTCCTTGATCTTCTCCAGTTCGTCCTTCATCTGTACGACCAATTGCTGCATTGGGGCGTAGTTGGCCTTGGAACCAATGGTATTGATCTCACGACCGATTTCCTGCGAAATAAATCCCAATTTTTTGCCGTTGGAATCAGGGGAGTTCAAAGTCTCCGCAAAATAGTTCAAATGGTTGGCTAAACGGACTTTCTCTTCCGTGATGTCATACTTTTCCAGATAATAAATCAATTCCTGCTCAAAACGATTGGCATCGACATCCGCTTGAAGGTCCGATAGCGCTCTTTCTAGACGATTACGAACATCGGATTGCCGTTCGGGATCCATCTGCTCTACTTTTCCCAATAAAATCTGTAGGTTTTGGATGCGCAATAAAAAATCCTTCTCCAAAATCGCTCCTTCTTCAGAGCGGAAGATATTGATTTCCCTTAAAGCCTCTTTTACGGCCGTTAGAATGTTCCCATATTCTTCCTCATCGATATCCTCTCGTTCTGTTTTAAGGGCATCGGGCATGCGGAGGGCCATTTCCAGCAGCCGCAGGTCGTCGCCATCGGCAATGGCCCGCAACTGTTTCATGTAATTCTTGACGGCCTCTTCATTTACCTCGGCGGAAGTCTCGTCCCCGGTAAACTCTACATAGAGGCTAAAATCGACCTTGCCGCGTGACAAGTTATCGGCGATGGTCTTTCGCAGTTCGAGTTCCTTCTCGCGATAAGCCGTGGGCATTCGCGCGTTCAGGTCCAGACTTTTACTGTTCAGGGATTTAAGCTCAACGCTAATCTTTTTTGACGGAAGCTGTATCACGTGCTTCCCAAATCCGGTCATGGATTGAATCATACAAGTGTTTTGGAATTTCGCAAATATAAACAAGTTTGGATCTTCGGCTGCTCCTACCGGCAAAGCAGGCTCAAGATGTCATGTTGGGAAGGTGAACCCGTTACCTCAGAGTTCCTTAATCTTGATATTGCGGTATGAAACCATATTTCCGTGATCTTGAAGAGCGATTTTTCCTTGGATGAACTTACCAAAACCGTCCCAATCGGCGAATTTGGACTTCGATACCATGGTGTTCCACATTTCGTTGCCTACGGGAAAGGTTACAACCTCCTCGCCATTGAGTTCCACACTGCCTCTCTTCTCATTATGGTTGACGGTTATCACCATGGTGTTCCATTGTCCGGCGGGTTTTGCGACATCCTTTGAGGGTCCTTTCAAATCGTACAGCGCACCTGCTTGATGGGAAGCACCCACCTTGGCATCGGGATGCCGTTCGTTATCGATTACTTGAATCTCGGGTCCGGTATGGTAGGGCTTTTGGTATTTAGAGTCTTCGTTTACGCCCCACATCACACCGCTATTACCTCCTTCGGAGATTTTCCACTCCAACGAAAGGATAAAATCGGTGAATTCCTTTCGGGTGACCAAATCGTGAATTTCGCCATCAGGACGGTTTTGGGGAGGATGGAAAACCATGGCGTTATCCTCTATTTTCCAATAATCGGAAACACTGTCGCTTTGAAATTCCTTCCAATCATCAAAGGAATTCCCATTAAAAAGCACCGTCCATTCTTGGGGCGGCTTTTCGGCTTCGGCCTCCGCCATACGCTCGGATTGCATTTCTTGTTGCGATTTTTCCGCTTTGTCCTTACACCCTAAAATGGGTGCTGTGAGAAAGATGAATAGGATGAGGTTTTTCATAGGGTGTTGTTTTGTGACATTTGTTTCCATTAATTGTATGGCGTTACATGCCGTAACCCATAACATGATTACTAACCGGCATTGGTGACGCCACGTACGCCGTCTATACAATGGGTGATCCGTTTTATTGAAAAGGCTATTTCCCTACTTTTCAATACCTAATATTCTCCTCAGCCTGTCTTTATCGATATCGGCGCCAGCGAAATCATCAAAGGCCTTTTCGGTGGCCTCGATGATATGGTCCTGGATGAAAACGGCACCTTCGCGCGCGCCCTGTTCGGGACTCTTGATACAACATTCCCACTCCATCACCGCCCAGACATCGCAGCCATATTGGGTGAGTTTTGAGAAAATGGTTTTAAAATCGATTTGGCCATCGCCCAAGGAGCGATACCGTCCAGCCCGGTCGCACCAGTTGTTGTAGCCCCCGAAAGCACCTTTTTTTCCCGTGGGATTGAACTCGGAATCCTTCACATGGAAAGATTTGATGAATTCGTGGTAAAAATCAATGTATTCTATATAATCCAGTTGCTGCAGCACGAAATGGCTGGGGTCATAGAGAATGTTGACGCGTTTGTGGTTTCCGGTGGCCTCCAAGAAACGTTCGAAGGTATCGCCATCGTGAAGGTCTTCACCCGGATGGATCTCATAACAGACATCGACGCCTTCCTTATCATAATGGTCCAGAATCGGCATCCAGCGGTTGGCCAGCTCCTCGAAACCCATTTCCACCAATCCCGGCGGGCGTTGTGGCCAGGGGTGGAAGGTATGCCATAGAAGGGCCCCGGAAAAGGTTGCACTGGTCTTCAGGCCCAATCGACGGCTGGCGGTTGCGGCCTTTTTGACAACGTCAACGGCCCATTCGGTGCGGGCCTTGGGGTTGTTCTTGACCTTGTCGGGCGCAAAATTGTCGAACATCAGGTCGTAAGCGGGGTGCACGGCGACCAACTGGCCTTGCAAATGGGTGGAAAGCTCGGTAATTTCGAGTCCGTGCGAGTTAATCTTTCCCTTTAGTTCATCACAGTAATCCTGACTCTCGGCAGCCTGGTCGATATCAATAAGAAAGTTTTCCCAAGTGGGTATCTGAATGCCCTTATATCCTAGATCCGATGCCCATTTACACATGCCGTCCAATGAATTGAACGGTGCCTTGTCATCTACAAACTGTGCTAAAAATACCGCAGGTCCCTTGATTGTCTCCATACTTTTTAATTTCCCTTTTTAAACGGCCCTATTCGTTCCGTTCTTAGTTGAATAATAAGTCTTATATTTAATTTCTTTAAAATCCCATAAATCAGCATCGCTATGGAAGGTGATAAATATAAGGAAAACCATCATAAATAAAACAAAAACTGCCATAGGAATCTAGAGGAAGAATATGAGGTCATTTTAGTCGGCACTCGAATTAGCAGCGGATCATAAGCTGAAACAGTTCAAGGAAGGTGAAATTTACCGGAACCGGTACCGATCAACCTTATATCAGCACAGATGTTCTAAAAATTGTCAGAGTAAACCGGTCTATTCGTATATTTCGCATCGCTATCCTTTTATGAGTGTTGATAAGGATGGACTTAATAACTAACCGGCACCTAATAAATATGGAAAACGCCTCGGCCCGAAACCTTTGGGGAGATTATTTGGACAAACATTTGGAACATGCCTTTGTCGAGGCGCCTAAGGTCGTCCACTTCTGCAACAACGAACAGGATGCCGATGACTGTGCCGAACTGGTAAAAAAAGGCATTAAAAGGGCGACTTCACTTTCGTTATTGGGATTGCAGCACCGCAATGAGCCTCTTCCCAAGATAGGGGACTTTCTTATCGTCACCAACTGGGCAGGCCGGGCGCAATGCATTGTTCGCACCACGAAGGTCGTCCTTAAGCCATTCTTTGCCATCGATTCGACCTATGCCCAACGGGAGGGCATGGGCGACAAGAGCTTGGCCCATTGGAAAAAGGTCCATTGGGATTTTTTCACCCAAGAGCTCGAGGCCTTTGACCGCGTGCCGCGGGAGAGTATGATCATCGTTTGTCAAGAATTCGAGATGGTGTTCCGACGGTAGTAGCTCTTTTTGCCTACTTTTCCATTTCGACCCAAACGTTTCCGCCCTTATGCGACTCCACCGTAGCCTCGATAAAATTCATCCCGCGAACGCCGTCAGTGATCGTGGGAAATTCTCCGTCATCGTATTTCTTGCCCCGGATAGCCTTGGCTACACCTAAATAGATGTTTGCCATTGAATCGAAAATACCCTCGGGGTGCCCCGGTGGTAGTTTTGTGCCGCCCAAGGAGAGTTTACTGTTATAAGCATGGCCCGGTTTATAGATCTGAGTGGGTTTGGTATCGCTCAGCATATAGAGAAAATTCGGATTTTCCTGTTCCCAACGAAACGCCGCCTTTTCGCCGTAGATAGAAATACCCAATCTGTTTTCCTCCCCAGTGGCGACCTGACTGCTCCGGATGACCCCTTTCACATCGTCGTCGATACGGATGAGTACGGTGCCATCGACATCCATTTTATTGTCCTTGTACAGGTAATTGAAGTCCGTCAATAGGGATTTTACCTTTAGCCCCGTTGTATATTCCACCAGGTTGAAAGCGTGCACCCCAATATCGCCCATACAGGAACTGATACCCGCTTGTTCCGGATCTAGACGCCAAACGCTGGAACGCTTTTCTTTGTCGTGGATAATCTCGTTGATCCAACCCTGATAATATACCGCATCGATTCTATGGATTTTGCCTAAAGCGCCTTTCTTGATCATTTCGCGCATTTGGCGTACCATGGGGTAGCCGGTATAGGTATGGGTCAGGGCGAATACGCTACCTGCTTTTTTATGGGCCCTCTGCAAAATCTTGGCCTCCTCTAAACTGGTGGTCATCGGTTTTTCGCATATGACGTGGAAACCGTTGTCCAGCAATTTTTTTGCCATGGGGAAATGTAGGAAGTTGGGTGTCAGCACCGAGCATACCTGAATACGCTTGTCTTCCGGCAGCTTCATTTCTTCCTCGATAAACGTATCGAAATCCTTGTAGATCCGATCGGTGGGAACATCGATTTCCTTGGCGAAGGCAATACTATCTTTGAGATGCGGGTTGAACACTGCACCAACGATTTCGTAATTATCATTGATTTGAGAGGCTACGCGGTGCAGTACCCCGATAAGGGAGTCGCCGCCACCGCCTAAAATTCCTAGTCTGATTTTTTTTGGCATTTGTGCTCTATTTTAATGTTTAAGTTTTAGGGATTGTTTTTGAGAGGCTTAATTTAATACAATATACCGTATTAGCATGACGTAAACGGATTATCTCTTATAATGGATATATTCCGAGGTCAAGGGATCCAGTCCGTTCGCCCTAAAATCCATAGCGATTTGGCCACGGTGATGCGTGGAATGGTTGATGATATGAAATAACATATCTTGCAGGGTGTTCGTAAAAAGCCGGCCGGCCGTATTCTCGTACTCGACCCGTTTATCGAAATCGTCGGTATTGGAGATAATATCGAACGAATTTCGCTGGTTTTCGTAATGAATGTCTCCCAACGCCCCTATCTCATGAATTTGCCAAACCTCCAATTCCGATGTTCGACTCCTGATCCTTGCATTCCAAATATGGTGCGCGTTGAGAATATGACTGAATAGACGTAAGCTCTTTTCCGGTACGGCATCCAAATCGCTGACAGCTTCTATTAAGCATTTGTTGCAATGAAAATTATAGTCGTAGAGCTGATTAAAGAATGATTTCACGTAACTGGGTATATAGGTGAGAAAGGGACGGTCTGCTAGCCTATTTCCTGCGCGGCTTTAAGCATGAGTTCTTTGGTGGCTTTGATACCGGCCCCCTCGCCGAGTTCGCTGCCTTCGTACTCCACTCCGATGAAGCCGGTATAGCCAAAGTCTTTTACGATTTTGAGCATTTTAACATAGTCTATCTCGGTCTCGTTGCCGTCGGCGTCAAAATCATGGGTTTTGGCACTGACTGCCTTGGCGTAGGGCATCATTTCCTTAACCCCCTTATACTTATCGTATTCCTCGGCACAGCCATCATCTTGATGCGTGATACAGAAATTCCCGAAATCGGGCAAGGTACCGCAGTTGTCCATATCTACCGTGGCCATGACCTCTGCGAGCATCTCGGCATTCGATGAGAGTCCCCCGTGGTTCTCTACAAGCACCTCTATATTTTTATCCTTAGCGTAATTGGACAGCTTGGTCAATGCATCGACGGAATTCGCTTTCCATTGCTCGGGATCGTCGCTTCCCCTTAGATTGACCCGTATGGCGTGACATCCCATTGCCTGGGCCGCATCTACCCATTTGTGGTGTCTTTCGACGGAGGCGTTTCTTTCCTTTTCGTCGTTAACGGCCAGACTGCCTTGGCCATCGATCATTATCAAAACATTCTGTAACCCGTATTTTTTTGCTTCGGCATTCGATTTTTCCACAAATTTTGCCATGGCTTCCTCTGAATATTCGTCATCCTCGAGATCGGCGGGGTACAATTGGCTTACGTATTCCAATCCCGAAAATCCCCAATTTTTAGCCTTTTCGGCGAAACTGTAAGGGTCGACACCATCTTGCCGTATCATCTTGTGAATACTCCACTGGGCCAGAGAAAGTTTAAAGAAAGGATCCACCTCTTTCACGGTAAGATCGGCATCCTCCATCGTTTCGGCCTCCTTCTTTTTGGTTTCCTTACAGGCATACATTCCTAAAAAAGATAGGGCAAAACCGGCTTGCGAGCTATTTCTGATAAAATTTCTTCGTTTCATAGTTTTATGATTAGTTCGTTGTATATTAAAGGTATAGGCTTAATAATATCTTCGAAACCGTATTACCTTTCAATGAAAGAGCGACTAAATGTAGAAAATTAATTTTAATTTAATTAATTTTAGAGACTAAAGAAAAATATTTGTGATGGGTAAATTTTATTACAATCAAGAGCAAGATTCGTACGATGCCATCGTGGTCGGTACGGGAATTAGTGGCGGATGGGCGGCCAAGGAACTTTGTGAAAAGGGATTAAAAACCTTGGTTTTGGAGCGCGGTCGGATGGTAAAGCACATCGAAGATTATGAGACCGCGAATATGGACGAATGGGATTTTCCGAACGCCGGAGTAGCTACCCAGGAAATCATCAAAAAACAGCCTAAACAGAACCGGACAGGCTATACGACCAATCAAGCAAGCCATATGTGGTTCGTCAACGATTTGGAACATCCCTACAACGAAAAACAACGTTTTGATTGGATGCGCGGTTACCATGTCGGCGGCCGTTCGCTGCAATGGGGGCGCCAAAGCTACCGCTGGAGCGACATCGATTTTACGGCCAACCAAAGAGACGGTATAGCAGTCGATTGGCCGGTGCGCTATAAGGATATTGCCCCATGGTATGAAAAAGTCGAGACCTATATCGGGGTCAGCGGCGAGGCCTTAAACCTACCACAGTTGCCGGACAGTATTTTTACGCCCCCGATGGGCCTTAACTGTGTCGAAGATGTCTTTAAGCAAAAAGTAGCGGAGGAATTTGACGGACGTACAGTTACCATAGGAAGGGTCGCCCATATTACCGGCGACAAGAAATTCGAGGGCGACAGACGCCAACCCTGCCAATACCGTAACCGGTGTATCAGGGGATGCCCTTTCGGCGCTTACTTTAGCAGTCTTTCGTCTACCTTACCGGCAGCGGAGGCAACGGGCAATATGACCTTGCGACCGGATTCCATAGTACACGAAGTAATCTACGACCCCGACACCAAAAAGGCAACGGGGGTAAAAGTCATCGATAGGGTAACTAAAGAGACCCACGAATTTAAAGCGAAGGTTATTTTTCTCTGTGCTTCCTCCATTGCATCGGCCTCCATTCTAATGCAATCCAAATCCGATCGCTTTCCCAACGGAATGGGCAATGACTCCGACCAGTTGGGCCGTAATATTATGGACCATCACCTAGGCGTAGGAGCCTCCGGAAAATTCGACGGTTTCGAGGACAAATATTATAAGGGAAGAAGGCCCAATGGCGTCTATATTCCCAGATTCAGGAACCTGGGCGCCGGTTCCGACCAAAAAGACTATATACGCGGGTTCGGGTACCAAGGGGGTGCTAGCCGTGGAAATTGGGAAGAATTGGTCGCGGAACTGTCCTATGGCAAAGATTTAAAGGAGGCCATTCTTAAACCCGGAGGCTGGACGATGGGAATCGGTGGCTTTGGGGAAATATTGCCTTACGAGGACAATCGCATGACCTTGGACTACGAGAATTGGACGGGTGGGGCCTACCCACGGTGACTTTCGACGCCGGTTTCAAGGAAAACGAACTGAACATGCGCAAAGATATGCAGCAATCTGCCATAGACATGCTCGAAAAGGCCGGAATGCGTGATGTGCAAGGCCACGACAGGGAGACCGGTATAGGCCTTGGCATTCACGAAATGGGTACGGCACGTATGGGCCGAAATAGAAAAACTTCGGTTCTCAATGGAAACAACCAATTGCACGATGTGGCGAACGTTTATGTTACCGACGGCGCCTTCATGACTTCGGCCAATTGCGTGAACCCATCGCTCACTTACATGGCATTTACCGCCCGGGCTGCCGACCATGCGGCGAACGAACTTAAAAAAGGAAATATATAATGGATAGAAGAAAAGCACTCCGAAACATGGGCCTGGCACTTGGGTATACCGTTGCCACCCCAACATTGATAAGTATCGTTCAAAGCTGTCAGAACGAGACGGAATTGGAATGGACGCCCGATTTCTTCACTAAGGATGAAGGGGCTGCCCTGACCAAACTAGTGGATATCATAATACCGAAAACCGACACCCCTTCGGCCTCGGAAACACAGGTACATCTTTTTATCGATCGGTTCGCGGATCAGGTCATGGACCCCCAAGAACAAAAATTCGTTAAAATGTCGATAGGGCGATTTATGGAAAAGGCCCTGAAGGATGCCGACAAGGAAAAAGCCGGCGACCTGACCTCAGAAGAACTTGAAACTGCGTTGGCGACAGCCCTAAAAACTACCCCGGAGGACCGGACCAAGAACTTCGAGGCCATAACCCAGTACCACGAGGCTGTGTCGGCTGGCAAAAAAGCCCTTCTAGACGATAATATCTCTCGTTTTGCCTTTGCCAACAATCTTCGCGGACTGACGATAATGGGCTACAAGACCTCTGAATATGTAGGCGAAGAAGTACTAGTCTACCTTCCCGTACCGGGCGAATACATCGGCTGCGGTGATCTGCAGGAATTGACGGGAGGAAAGGACTGGTCGATTTAAGAATATACTAATTGAGTTAAAACACCCACTGAAAAGAGAACCGATGAAACGAAGAAACTTTATTCAAAAAACCGCCCTTTCCGGGGGGGCAATTTCCATGGGCGGGGCTTTTGCGTACGCCAAAAATACGAATAGCCACATTTTGGACCCATACGATTTCAACCTCAACTATGCCCCTCATTTGGGCATGTTCGATAATATGGCGGGCGAAGATCCCATCGATCAGCTAAATTTTATGGCCGACCAAGGTTTCACAGCTTTTGAAGACAACAACATGATGAATCGCGATGTGGCCCTTCAAACCAAGATGGGGGAAACCCTCGCCAAACGCAATATGACCATGGGGGTATTCGTCATTCAAAAAGGAGGCAATATGGCCAATACCTTGGCGGCAGGCAATAAAGATTACATCGATATATTTTTAGATGGATGCAAGAAAGCGGTCGAGACCGCCAAACGTTGCAATGCCAAATGGATGACCGTGGTGCCCGGCGGATTTGAGCGCAACTTGCCCACCGGTATTCAAGATGGCCATGTCATAGAGGCCTTAAAAAGAGGTGCCGAGATTTTCGAGCCACACGGGTTAGTGATGGTGCTTGAACCGCTTTCCGATTCTCCGGACCTCTATTTGCAGAATTCAGACCAGACCTATATGATATGCAAGGCAGTAGATAGTCCATCATGTAAAATATTATTCGATATTTACCACATGCAAAAGACCGAAGGCCATCTGATCCACAATATGGATCTTACGTGGGACGAAATTGCCTACATCCAGATTGGAGACAATCCTGGCCGAAAGGAGCCTACGACAGGTGAAATCAACTACGAGAACGTCTTCAAATGGATTTACGAAAAAGGGTATAAAGGCGTATTGGGCATGGAGCACGGTAATTCAATAGAGGGAAAGGCCGGTGAGCAAGCGGTTATCGATGCGTATAAGCAAGTGGATAATTTTTTGTGATTTATCGACTACAGTAATAATCCTTATGACAGTCCTTCTTCGTATATTAAGTACACTAAGGATTCTGGGCCATGGACAAATACGTTATCATCCTATTGGTTTACATTATAGCCTACATCACCGCGGTGTTGGCTAGGCCATACATCGAGAAATAATTCGCTTGATGTTTCGCTATAAAAAAACCCCTCTTTCGAGGGGAATTTTTTATTAAGTAGGTTACTGATAAAAGGGGGCAGCTTGTTAGCTTCTATAGGTCAAGGGTCGATTTGGGAGCGACACTATCAATTAATTATGAGGTAAACTTACGCTGCTGTCCCGCTATTTCTAAATAATTGTTGTGAATGTACTGTAGGATGTTGTGAAGAACACGAGCTGCCCAATTTATCCGATGTATGACTTGCAAAAACTTGCCAGCCGACCTTTATTCGGCGGTCCCGCCAATTCTCACAGGTGGAATTGTTCGGAGAAGCTTAAGAAGCTTATTCCCCATTGGCGACAGCCTTACTATCTGCCACCCTTTGCTCGCCACATAACCTACTTCTGTCGCAGTCACTATCCAACCAATCCGATGAATAGTCCATACAAATCCTCGTCAAAAATTCTACAGGGCGAGGATGCTTACTATTAAATAAATTTTCTTTTTTCTAAAAGTATTTTTTGGAGTCTATATGTTAATAGCAACTCTCTTCATTGACTTCTGCCTTCGCTTCATTTATGGCTTGGTTTATTTCGGCCCTACTGGCGGTCGGGACACAGTCATATACCTCTTTTAAGGCTTCGAGATACGTCTTTGCAGCATTTTTATAGTCGTTACAATTGCCTTGTGTAGGATTCTCACTATACTCCGAAATGGCGTTGGAATATTCCTGTAATTCATCGGAATATTGTGTCGCCCAATTACCACCGAAACAATTTCCTGTAGGGTTCAATGGGTTGTCTTTACTACATCCACTGGACAATGCAATCATCGCCGCGCCGCAGCCGATTATTAAAAGTCTTGTTTTCATTTTGCTACTAGTTTTCATAAATTCTAATTTTTCAGGTTACTATTAACGAAGGCCACTTATATCATCAGCTTGGCTTTATCGCTTTCCGTTGTAAAAGCCTTGGCAGGTCTGGCCAAGATTTCTTTGATGCCTATCAACTCGAATGTATGGTCTCCCCTGCCGTTTTCGTCGGAAGACCGTTTGTCAAGCCCCGGGCCATGGTGCCTATCGTTAACAGTATGGCTAACGGATTATCGCTCGTTTATAACGTATTATATTTTATGGTTTGACTTTTTGGATTAATTAATATCTATCATTATTTGAAACTGACGATAATAATAGGTAACGGAACTGATACTGGAAAGGCCGTGGTCGAAAAATTAAATTTTCGGGCCGACACTTGAAGTAAATTTGTATAGATGGTACATTTTATTGTACGTATCGTAAAATGGAGTGGAGGATAATAATGCAACTTATGATTACAGCTTGGAGACCAAAGCGGTCACTACCATAATTATCGCTAGGATCAGCATTATGAAAAATACCCATGTCGTGCCGTCCATTTTTTTTATGAGTGCCATAGTTGGTTGGTTTTAATATTTTCTTTGGATGGTTTACACCTAGGTTCTAAGAATCAATTCACCTTTCTTGCTCGATATCACCTTGGTTTGTCTTGCCCAAGTCAAAGCAATCGCGGATCAATAAACTATCGAATCGTGAAAAATTTTCCTTGGGGAAAACTTGCTTTTAGGGATACCTATTTATAGTGGTAATTTCTTGGAGTAGGATACCATTTTTGGTTGTCATATAGCTACCCTTGAGCAGCCCTTTGTAAAATTTGTAATTATTATTTTTTTTAACAGTCTCTTATTTTTTCCAGTTTCACAGGTTTTGAAAAATACGAGGTGGGTTACCGCTCCGGTTCGGGAACTTACCGCCAATACCACTTTGGTTGGCTGCTATCCGTTTGTGCCCCTACCGTTAAACAGGTGCCCATAAACATTCTAGGAAAAAGTTCCTTAGATATTTCATTTCCCACCCTATTATCGGTTGTACACTGATTCATAATCGGTTTCGTTGATTTGTCAGGTGAGGCCTTCTTTAAGATTGACCCTACATTTTTTCATACGATTGCTAATTATTTCCCCGTAAGAAAAACAAACCTAACCTACTTTTTGAAGAACCGATGCCACTTATGTAACAATGGATGCAACAGATGTAACATAAGGGCGGTAGAAGTAGGCAGCGGGGGTATGCAGTAACTAATTCTAGGCTCAGACCTGCCTGTCCCTACTGGTGCAACCGCTGTTAACCGATCGAAAGTTTCAGGTTGAGCGCATTAACTATTAACCCATAGCTATTACATTTTTCTAATGGTCTGAAGAAAAGCGGCAGGGGTTTTGCCATAGGTTTCTCTGAAACACTTAATAAAATAGGAAGGCGTGTTGAAGCCGACCGTATAAGCCACCTCGTTGACCGTGGCGCGGGAGGACTTTAAGATGTGCAAGGCCATCTTTAAACGTTGCGAGCGAATAAATTCAGTCGTGCTCAAACCCGTATAGGCCTGTAATTTTCGGTGCAGTTGCATACGGCTCATACCCACTTCGCGGCTAAAAGATCCGGCATTGAATTCGGAATCGGACAGGTGTGCGTCCAGTACCTCTTGTAAACGGTTTAAGAAAATTTCGTCAGTCGGGGTTATGGCGATGTCCTTTGCCTCTTGCACTAATTCCTGGCTATACCGGTCGCGTAAGGCCTTTCGGGTCTTGATCAGGTTTTCGGCGCGTGTCTGTAAGATCGATAGCTTGAACGGCTTCTTCACGAAATCGTCGGCACCCGAGCGTAGTCCCTTTAGTTCTTCCGCCTCGTCGATGCCCGCCGTTAGCAGTATAATCGGAATATGGCTGGTGCGGGCATCGGTCTTTAGGGTATCGCACAGCTCGATGCCGTTGCAAACGGGCATCTGCACATCGGAAATAATTAGGTCCGGCACCGTTTCCAGGGCTTTTTCGATACCCGCCGCCCCGTTGTGTGCCCCAATCATTCTAAATCGATCTTTCCAAGCCGAATTCAGGAAGTCACGTACGCCTTTATGGTCTTCTACGAGCAAAATGATGGGCAGCCCGCCGCTATCTTCGTTTTCTAGCAATTTTTCGGAGAGAAGTTCGGAATCGGAAATATCATCTGGAACAATAGCTGTTCTTGCAGGGGATGTTTCTGTGGAGACCGAATTTTTAACATCCTTAACTTCAATTGGAAGTTCTACCTGAAAAAGGATGGTATCCTCTTCCTCCATCCGCACACTTATTTCGCCCTCGTAAAGCTGCACCAGTTCCTTGACTATGGATAGGCCCACTCCGGCCCCGTCGGCGTATTCGTCTTTTTGATAAAAGCGGGCGAACAATTTATCGACTTCAATTTTGGAAGGTTCTGCAACGGTATTTTTTATTTCGATTTTTAATTTTCCCTCGTTTGTGTAGGCCTTGAACCGGCATCTTCCACCTTCCCGACCGTATTTTAAGGCATTGGAGAGTAGGTTGGTCACTATTTTTTCCAGGGCATCTTCATCGTAATTTGCCGATTTTAAATTTTCGATATGTATGTCGAATTCCATATTTTTTTGAGAGGCCTGGTACTCAAAAGAGCTGACAATCATCCCTAGGAACAAACCGAGATTACCTTCGGAAAATTTCAGTCTCAATTTTCCCTTTTCCAATTTGGCCAGATGCAATAGTTGGTCTACTAGGCAGATCAACCGGTTAGTGTTGCGCTTGATCATCGAGAAATTGAAGAAATCGGAATCAGAGAGACCGCCCTCGGTCAATTTGGCATCGACGGGACCGGAAATCAGCGTCAACGGTGTTCTGAACTCGTGCGAGATGTCTGTGTACAGTTTGGATTTTAAATCGTTCAATTGCTGTAAACGCCGAGTTTCTTCCTCTTTCAACTGCAAATCGAGCTGCATGCTCCAGCGCCATTTGAGATAGGCGTACACAGCCCATATGCTCGCCAAGATCAAAAGGACATAAAGAATTTTGGCATACGGGTTTGCATACCATGGCTGTGCTATTGAAAAGGCATAGGTAACGGGAGTTTCGTTCCACACTCCATCGTAATTACTGCTTTTTACCTGAAATTCGTAATTGCCGGACGGCAACTGGGTGTATCGCGCAAAATTGTTGTTGCCCGCCCGTACCCAATCATCGTCGTAATTAATCAATTTATAACGGTATAAGTTTTTTTCGGGCAGCGAATACTGTAGGCTCGAAAAGGTAAACGAAACTGTATTTTGATTGTGGTCAAGTTCAAGTCCTTCTGTTAAGGGCTGGGCGCGGTCGAAAACCGTAAAACCGGTAATCGTGGTTCGAGGCAATAGGGTATTTTTCTTTATTTCGCTGGGCTTGAACCAATAGAAACCGTCCAACCCGCCGAAATAGAGGTTTCCCCTTTCATCTTTGTATGATGCCCCGGTATTGAACTCGGTGGCAAGGCCGGCGTAGTTCGTATAATTGATAATTTCGGGAGTGGATTCGAAGGTCTCGCCAGGAACGAACTTCGTTATGCCCTTGTTCGAGCTCAGCCAGAGATTTCGCTTTTCGTCGGGCAAGATGGAATAAATGACGTTATTCGCCAGACCTTGGGCAACGGTGTAAGTGCTGAAATTATTGTTTTGGATATCAAAGGCGTTCAGACCACCTCCATTGGTACCGATCCATAAGATTCCGTTCGGGGCAAGGTAGAGGGATTTGATCTTGTCGTCGGAGAGGGAATTGCCATCCGTACGATGGCGATAGGTGATAAAGGTACCGTCCCCATAATTAAAATAGACGATACCGTTGGCTTCCGTACCTATCCACAGATTTCCTTTTTCATCCTCGGTAATGACCCGAACGTTATTACTAGGCAGACTATTATTTTGATGGGCATCATGTTTATATTGTTCGATTTGCCCTTTTTTCTTATCGAATTGAATTAGGCCTTGTTCCCGGGTACCCAACCATATCCGACCCGCAGCCCCCTGGTGGATACTCCAAATGGTATTCGCTGCCAAAGAGATTTGAGTAGTCGGTGAAAAATGTTCGAGTCTTCCATTTTTATCCTTGATATTGAGCCCCCCACCTTGGGTGCCGATCCACAAATCATTGTCAGTATCCGACCAAAGGCTCATGATCCTATCAGAGGAAATCGTATTGGGGGTTCCCCTTTCCGCGGTATAGGTAATCCAGCTATTAAGGGTCGGTTCATATCGGGTGAGGCCCTTGCCCGAAGTGCCGATCCAGACGGTATTCTTTTTATCGACCGCAATGGCCCGAACCACATCGATATTGATGTTTTCGGGCGTTTCGTAATTCGTCAGGGAATTGAATTTTTCAAGATATTCGTCATAGAAACTGGCACCTGCCCCGTCGGTACCGAACCAGAGCGTTCCGGAATAGTCTTCGCAGATGCAAAGAATATCGTTGTAGTGGAGCGCCTTTGGATTATACTTTTCAGCGGTGAAATGCACAATCTTGTTCGTGTTGAAGTTTAGCATGTACAGTCCCCTGCCGTAGGTGGCAATCCACAACCTATCTTTGGAATCGATATGAAGATCGAGAATATTGAGGTTTAGGGGAAGCGGATCCGTAAAGGGCAGTTCGGAGATACGGTCAAAGCTATCTCCGTTCATTTCCTTAAAATATAGTCCGTCGCCAAAAGTGCCGATCCACTGCCGACCTTTGTTGTCGAATTCAATATCGCTAAAATTCGTTTTGATACTATCGCCGTACTGGGTCAATGGGCGTACCCGTTGTACTTTTTGGATCTCTGGCAGATATTCCAGAAGCTGACGGTCGGTGGCCAATACCACTGTGCCATCCTTTTTTTCGGCAATGCTGTAAATTGTTCCCCCTACTTTCGAAGATGGCAATACGTGATGAGGCTCGGTGGATTTTGGCTTCAGAACATAAAGTCCATTCGAATAGGTACCAAACCATAGGTTCATGGCGTTGTCTTGATAGATGGCACTGGCATCATCAATTACGGAAACGGGGTCAAAAGTTTGTGTCTGCGAATTCAGTTTTCTTGGAATCTTATCCGAGGGTATTATCCACAGATTGCCGATTTTATCGTTGTACACCTTTCCGAGATGGCTATAATCGGGCTTGGTAATATCTACGAAAGTATAAGGGAAGACTGTGAACTTTCGACCGTCATACTTGTTCAGCCCGTCTTGAGAGGCAATCCATAGGTAGCCCGTACTATCCTGGGCTATCGAGATGGCACAGTTCTGAGACAGGCCTTCCTTTACGGATAATTGTCTGAAGGTAATTTGGGATTGTGGGAAGAATGGCTGCACTCGGCCCAAAAATACCAGCAACAAAATAAGGGTGACCTTGTTCGCTATGATGTTCTTTGGTTCCAAATATTTTATGATGCTGCCAATCCGTACGGCCTTTCCGATGTATATAATGGGTTACCAAAACGGGCGCTGATTCAGGTAGTTCCCCCGAAACCTATCATCAAGCATATCACCATGTGCCAAAATCGTGGTTAGGTGTTCCATTTTGGTTCCATCGGACGGATTATAACACATTATAACAATAATATGTTCCGAAGGCCGTACTGGGTGGAATGGCAGTTTCATAAAACTCTAAGCACTTTCCCATAGGTCGCACTGGGCATACCTAAATGGTAAATTTTTTAAACATTCAGTATTCAGGTCTATTACTGGATCAATTTGCCCATCGGAGGATTGTAAAAATACGTAATTTATTCACAATGAACGGTATATAAAATAAAAAAAATTACGATATCCTTAACATTTTTCAGCATTACGCAATGTTTCTTTCAAAACTTACTTGATCGTATCTTTCATGCCTTGAGTCAACAACGCATTTTGCCCAATGGTATCCCCTACGGCAAAATTCGGCACGAAGTCCCTACTTTGCTTCTCTTTGGTAAAGACCGCCAAAAGCAAGACGACAATCAGTATCCCGAACATCAGCAAACATCTTTTCATTACACTTAAATTGATACGGCCGCCAGAGAATAGATTGTTAAATCTTGGGAAGGCAAAAGGTCGAAGCGACTCAAGAGCAAAGTAATGCCATACCACGGATACCCAAAGTATTATTGTATGGATGGTGATGTTTTTTGTATGAACCGACTTATTAATCTGAATATTGGTCGAGATGCTCGGGATACAGGAAGTTGTTGTACGGAAAGCGGGTGACATGAATATCGCGAACCTCGTCATATACCATTTTTCTGAACTCGTCGAAGTTCTCTTTGTTCAATGCAGAAATGAAAAGCGCCTTGCCGTCGGAGCGTTGCATCCAGGTCTGTTTCCATTCCTCGATTGTAAAATGCCGTGCGGTCTTTTCAGTGACGAGATCGTCTTCGTCGATTACCTCGTGTCTGTAAAGGTCTATTTTATTGAACACCATAATCGTGCTCTTGTCCGCACTACCGATTTCACCCAATATTTGGTTCACCGAATCGATATGCTCCTCAAACTGCGGATGCGAAATATCGACCACATGCAGCAGTAGGTCGGCCTCCCGAACCTCGTCCAACGTACTTTTAAAGCTTTCCACCAGTTGTGTGGGCAGTTTACGAATAAAACCTACCGTGTCGCTCAAGAGAAAGGGAAGGTTTCCGATTACGACTTTCCGCACTGTGGTATCCAAAGTGGCAAAAAGTTTGTTTTCGGCAAAGACTTCGCTTTTGCTGATGACGTTCATTAAAGTAGATTTTCCCACATTCGTGTATCCCACCAAAGCTACGCGCACCAGACTGCCCCGGTTGCCGCGTTGTACCTCCATCTGCTTATCGATCTTGGCCAGTTTCTTTTTAAGAAGGGAAATTCGGTCGCGCACAATACGCCTATCAGTCTCGATCTCGGTCTCCCCGGGGCCGCGCATTCCGATACCGCCGCGTTGGCGTTCTAAGTGGGTCCACAAACCGGTCAACCGGGGCAACAGGTATTCGTATTGCGCCAGTTCGACCTGGGTACGGGCATAACTAGTTTTTGCTCTTTGGGCGAAAATATCGAGAATCAGGCCTGTACGGTCTACAATCTTGCATTTTAATAGTTTTTCGATATTTCGCTGCTGGGCGGGACTCAGCTCATCATCGAAAATGACCGACCCGATGTCGTTTTCCTTGACGAACTTCTCTACCTCCCGCATCTTGCCACTCCCTATAAAGGTTTTGGGATCCGGCGGATCCATCCGCTGTACGAAACGTTCAGCGACTTCGCCCCCGGCGGTATAAGTCAAAAATTCGAGCTCATCGAGGTATTCGGTGACCTTTTCCTCGTTCTGCTCTCGGTTGATGACCCCGATCAGAACGGCAGTTTCATGTTCTATAGTCTGTTTGTCTAACATAGGGGTAGGTAATATGCAAAATTAAGGATTACTGACAAAGCTATTATATTTTTATTCGGTTCATCCGGAAATGTGGGCGGTACCGCTCCACTAGTCGATTCCAAAGGGAAGAATAAATACGGATGTCTCAAAAGCATCTCAAAATAGCTTTTGCTGTTTAACGGGACTTTCATGTTCCAAAAGCCATTGTTTACGGTGCAATCCGCCGGCATAACCGGTCAAGGACCCATCACTGCCGATTATGCGATGACAGGGAACGACTACCCATAGTGGATTTTTTGCGTTGGCGGCAGCTACCGCACGAATGGTCTTGGCATTACCCAAAGACTTGGAAAGGTCGAGATAGGATGCCGTTCTGCCAAAGGGAATCTTGAGCAAAGCCTTCCACACCCGTTTTTGGAAATCTGTGCCTTGTGGACTCAGATGCAAATCAAAAACTTTTCGTTGCCCTTTAAAATACTCTCTAATTTGACAGACGGCATCCTCTAGGGTTTCTGGGATAATATCGTCCTCTTTTTGTTGATCGTCAAGAATGGTTATGCGCGATAACCCGTTTTTATCGCCCAGCAATTGAGCGATACCCAGAGGGGTTTTTATGAAAGCTGTTTCCATAACTTCAATAAACAGGGGTCAAAAGTCGTTTCCTTTTCCCATAGGGTGGAATCTAAATAGTGATAAGTAAAGTAAATCAGTATTACCTGGTCTCATCCCCGTCTTTGCCCTGCTCCGAAGTGGTAGAAGTGGGTGAAATGGGGCCTGGCCCCACGTTCTTTTCAAGTACCCCAGATTTCTGCGCTCGGGTCTCCCAGTTTTTCCTAGCCAGTTCCTGCAGGTCGGCCACGCTGTCGCTTTCGTCCATAATTTCAAGTCCCAAAAGAGTCTCGATGACATCTTCCATGGTCACCAGACCGCTTACCGAACCGTATTCGTCGACCACAAGGGCCACGTGCTCGCGTTGATTGACAAAAGTATCAAAAAGTTGGGGAATAGGCGTATCCCGTTCGGTAACCAAAATATCTCTTTTGATTTTGGATAGAGGGATATCGCCGTTATTGTTGACCATCTCCTCGAGAATATTATCCTTTAACACGAATCCATCGATATGGTCCAGTTTGTCCCCGTGCACAGGAATACGGGAAAATCGCATTTTAGGATTCTCTTTAAAAAATTCTTCAATGGTGGTTTTTTCGGAGGCGATTTTCATTACCGCCCTAGGCGTCATAACATCCTTGACCAACACCTCATCAAAACGTAGAAGGTTCTTGATAATCGTTGATTCGGATTTCTCGAAGACTCCTTCTTCTTGGGCAACCTCCGTCATGGCCGTAAAATCTTCCCGGCTCAAGACACTCCCTTCATGGGCCTTGCCGCCCACCAATCTTGTAAATAGCTGTAATACCCACAGCAGCCCAGTATATTTTAAAGCCAACACCATGAATTTTAGTGTTTTGGACGCAAAATTCGATAGATTTCGCCAGTACGTGGCACCAATGGTCTTGGGTATAATTTCGGAGGCGACCAAGATCAGTACCGTCATGATGGTCGAAACCAGGCCCACCATCAGGTCTTCGGTGAACGTCATGCCAAAAACAGTACGCTCCGTGCTGCCATATAGTTCGGCATAGGCAACCTTGGCCTGAACACCCACCAAAATGGCCCCTACGGTGTGGGCTATCGTGTTTAGGGTAAGAATGGCGATAAGCGGTTGATCCACATCCTTTTTCAATTCCTCCAATGTCAGGGCGTAAGATTTTCCCGCCTTTTTCTTGACGTTGATAAAAGTAGGTGTGATGCTCAATAGTACCGCCTCAAGAATGGAACAGAGGAAGGAAAAAAATATGGATATGAATGCGTAAAATATAAGGAGGCCCATGAGGTCGATTTATGACGCTAAAGTAATGAAAAGAAAGTAGGGGGGGAATTCCAAATATCACATCCCAAACCCAAATTTTGATGGAGGATGTTTCTTTGACACCAGAAACTGCGGCTCACCCCTAATCCCCTTGGCGGATACTTTTGGAATCTTGTCTATCGGCAGACAGATTTTGCGCTTCTTGTCCGGAAGCACCCCTCTCAGCTTGATAAAAAACCTGTTGCACCGCCGAACGGATATTCAAATCATACAACTCTTGATGGTCGCGAGAAGGATAGACCCGATTGGAAAGAAAAATATACACCAATTGATTTTTCGGGTCGGCCCAGACAAAAGTACCAGTAAAACCACTATGGCCAAAACTTTGAGGGCTCACTTCGGGTGCGGGATAGGCATCTTTAAGTAATAAGGTATCGTTGCCCATGAGCGGTTTGTCAAAGCCCAATCCCCGACGATTATCATTTTTGGGATATTGCACTTTGGTAAATTCCCTGACCGTTGCTTCCGAAAAATAACGTTTGCCGTCATAGACCCCGTATTGCATATACATTTGCATTAATTTGGCCAAATCGCTAGCCGTAGCGAAAAGACCTGCATTGCCGGATATCCCTCCCAAGAGCGAAGCATTTTCATCATGCACCCAGCCTTGGGTCAGGGTGTGCCGAAATATAGTGTCCTTTTCGGTGGGCACTATTTTATTTCGAAAATTTTTGTTGCTGGGCCGAAATCCCATGGTCGGTGCGCCTAAGGGCAAATAGAAATTTTTTTCCAAAAAGTATTCATACGAATCCCCCGTCAATTGTTCGATAAGTTCGGGGAAGATGAGAAAAGTGAGTCCGGAATATCTATATTTCTTTTCTTCCGACACTTCGGAGCGGTCGATCATGCGATACATTTTTCGATTGAAACGATCTTTGACGTAGAGTCCAGCATAGGCCTGATGTTGGAAGCGGTTGTTGGGTTCTGACTTCACAAACCGATGTTTTAGGTTCCCGTTCTTTTTAATCACCTTGTTCAGAAAGACGATGTAGGGTTGCAGTCCCGCTTGATGCGCCAATATTTCCCGGAGCGTGATATTCTTTTTATCCTTCCTGCGTTTCCAACGTTCCCAATAGTTACTAAAGGGCTTGTCAAGTTCCAGCTTACCTTCGTCGACCAATTTCATTATGGCCGGAAGCGCTGCCGCAATCTTGGTGACCGATGCCAGGTCGAAAAGGTCGTTCTTTGCGGTCGGTTGAAGGCTATCGTAGGTATGATATCCATAGGCCTCTTCATAAATAATCTTGCCTTGTTTAGCAACGAGAACAACGGCCCCCGGAAAAGCTTCCTCTTTTATACCTTTCGTTATTATCGAGTCGACTTTGGTATGAAGGTAGGTACAGTCCAAACCCACTTCCGACGGCTCGGCATAGATTAGGGCATCGTCGGGCGCTAAATCTAATGCGAGGGAAGCATCCTCTTGCCCGTGCAATGCGAACAGGAAAAAGACAAAGAGTATAAAAAGTTTTAATTTCATAGTTATAGTGACATTTATCCATGAATTTCTGTGAAGGATAATGCCTATCCCACTTTCTCACCTCCTTTGAAAGCCTTTGACGGCGCACAAGATGATCGGTTTACAGGGACGGCCCCTAAATCTGCAACAACCTACCCTATTAATTTTACGGCATCTTTGGCGAAGTAGCTCGCAATAATACTTGCCCCGGCCCTCTTAATCGATATCAGCTGTTCCATCATCACGGCATCGTGATCGAGCCATCCTTTTTCGGCCGCCGCTTTTAACATGGCATATTCGCCGCTTACCTGATAGACCGCGACCGGTACCTCGACCGTATTGCGGAGATCACGAACGATATCTAAGTAGCACAGTCCGGGTTTTACCATCACGATATCGGCCCCTTCTTCAATATCCATTTGCGTTTCCTTGATGGCCTCCAACCGGTTAGAGAAATCCATCTGATAGGTTTTTTTGTCATTCGGCACGTCTTTCAGATCAGCAGGAGCGGAGTCCAAGGCATCACGAAAGGGGCCGTAAAAGGCACTCGCGTATTTGGCGCTGTAGGCCATAATGCCGGTATCGGTAAAGCCTTCATCTTCCAAGGCCTCCCGAATGGTAAGGATGCGTCCGTCCATCATATCGCTGGGGGCTATAAAATCGCCTCCGGCCCGAGCGTGGCTTACGCTCATTTCAGCCAAGATTTCGGAGCTTTCATCGTTAAGTATCCTTCCATTTTCCACGATTCCGTCATGCCCATAAGATGAATAAGGATCCAGGGCCACATCGGTCATGACCAACATATCGGGACAAGCATTCTTGACCGCTTTGATGGCTAATTGCATCAGTCCGTTGGGGTTAAGCGCCTCGGAACCCTTGTTATCTTTTAATTCATCGGGCACTTTTACAAAAAGAAGCACGGCGCAAAGGCCCATATTCCAAAGTTCCTTGACTTCTTTTTCAAGGTTGTCTAAACTCAACCGGAAATATCCGGGCATAGAGAAGATTTCCTCTTTAATACCTTTACCTTCGACTATAAAAAGCGGCACTAGAAAGTCACTAGGGGTTAAAATGGTCTCGCGCACCAGATGGCGGATGGCCTCATTGGTGCGTAGTCTTCGGTTTCTTTGTATGGGAAACATAGCTTTTGATTGAATGTCAAAGTTACTTAATATGAATAGCATCAACGGTATCATTGCCTTTCATTTCCCGGCGACACTTGATAATCTCCTCCAAAGCACGGCCATGCCCATAACGGGCCCAGAGACCGATATCCTTCTCGATTTTCACGGGATTTTCATCGGCATCGATATATTTTCGGATGGATTTTACAATCTCATTATCAAATGCATCCATTTTTAAAATGGACTCGTTGCCAGGAATAGTGTAGGCATCCTCATAATCGTAGCAGACCACCAACACGGTATCCCCCGTACCGAGTCCGGAGCCATAAAAACAATCCGTTGTAACGAATTTTTGGCTTTTGTAGGTATTATCGCCCAATTCCTTGATTTTAAAGACTTGTTCAATCGCTATAACCCCTTTTTGGGGCGTATATAGGGGGCCGGCTTCGTTGGTTGGGGCTTCCAGATTTTTTACTATTCCCGAAAAAACCAAGGAAAGTTCTTCTCCACAGTTGCCGATAAAAGGTCCGGATTCGGGCCACCAGTAGGTGTAGCCTACCTCCAATGTATCTAGCATGAATTCTATGGCAATGTCGCTTTTTCGGTCTTTACCAAATTTACATGAAAATGCCAAGACCAGAAGCAGGAGCGCTATTGACGAAACCCAAAGGTTTACCCGTTTATCCTTATCTATAGCCATTCCTTAGGATTTTTAAGAATGTCGAGCAAGCGTTCTTCTTCGCTTCCCGCTTGCACCTTATGATCATATCGCCATTGTACGAAGGGTGGCAAACTCATAAGAATACTTTCGATACGGCCGTTGGTCTTTAATCCGAAAAGCGTACCCTTATCATGCACCAAGTTGAATTCGACATACCGGCCGCGGCGGATTTCTTGCCAGTCCCGCTGTTCACGTGAATATTCCAGATCCTTTCGTTGTAAGACAATCGGTATGTAGCTGTTGAGAAAGCTGTTTCCTATTTCGGTGACAAAATTATACCAATCGTTCAAGCTTATGCTATCTGTCTCCTTACAATAGTCGAAAAAGAGTCCGCCGATGCCCCTTGCTTCGTTCCGGTGTTCGTTCCAGAAATAGTCATCGCACTTTTTTTTGTAGAGGCCATAAAAGCCGGGGTCGTGTTTGTCGCAGGCCGCTTTGCAAACGGAATGAAAATGGACCGCATCTTCCTCGAACAGATAATAGGGCGTCAAATCCTGCCCGCCGCCGAACCACTGGTCAACAATTTTCCCATTTTTATCGTACATCTCAAAATACCGCCAATTGGCATGCACTGTCGGTACCATGGGACTTTTGGGATGCAGCACCAGGCTCAAGCCACAGGCAAAGAAATCGGCACCCTCGACTCCGAAATAGGTCTGCATACTCTGAGGAAGTTCCCCGTGTACCGCCGAGATGTTAACCCCGCCTTTTTCAAACACCCGTCCGTTCTCGATGATACGTGAACGGCCGCCACCACCTTCCGGACGTTCCCAAATGTCTTCCCGAAATTTGGCTTTGCCGTCAACTTCCTCAAGTTTGGCTGTGATTGTGTTTTGGAGGGTTTGTATATAATTGTAAAATTTGTCCTTCATAAAAATAGTATTGGGTACTAGGTGCGCAGTAGTTGATAAACTATTTACGCTGGACTAGGCGGTCGATGTCCGTAACTCATACAACTCCATGTCCAAAGCCTCTTCTCCAGGCGGCCGGTGTTCTTTCTCTAATGTTTTTCGCCAAAGATAGCCACATTTTTCCGCTACACGGATGCTTGCTTTGTTGGTATGGTGAACAATGATCTGCAGAGTTTTTAATTTAAGCTCGATATGGGCCAGATAGGAAATTTTCCGAACCGCTTGCGTCATCCATCCTTTTCCCGCAAATTCTTGACCGATACAGTAGGCCAGCTCGCCCTCCTTTCTGTCCCAGTTTATATTTTTTAGGATAAGCAGTCCCACTACTCTAAGATTTTGGTTTTCGCGGATGGCGTAGGTGAACTCCGTTCTGAGCTTTCTCTCTATTTGCTTTAGAAGGATGTAGGCCTTTGAGGCTTCCTCGGTCATATTTTGGCTCAAGGTTATCGGAAAATAACGTAGGAACTGTTCTTTGTTGGACGCCATTAGAAGGGATAATTCCGCCGCATCCTCGCCCTGCAATGTATTGATGACGAAGTTTCTGGTTGTAATCATGACATTAGTACTTAGTACTAATTCCTAGGTTTTATACTCTTTTACCGCATCCACGAAAGCCTTCGCGTTCTCCACGGGAATATTGGGCAGAATACCATGCCCCAGGTTCACCACATACTTATCCTTCCCGAATTCATGGATCATTCGGATGACCATTTTCTTGATGTCCGCCGGCGGGGAGAGCAATCGCGCAGGATCGAAATTTCCCTGCAAGGTGATATCGCCCCCGGTAAGGTAACGGGCGTTCTGGGCGGAGCAGGTCCAATCTACCCCCAGCGCGGCGGCCCCGGACTTGGCCATGTCCGGCAATGCGAACCAGCAGCCTTTTCCGAAGACGATCACAGGGGCTTCGTCCTTCAGGGCATCGATAATCCGTTGGATGTATTGCCACGAAAATTCCTGATAATCAACGGGGGAAAGCATCCCTCCCCACGAATCGAAAACCTGTACCGCATCAACGCCTGCCTTTACTTTTGCCTTTAGGTAGGCGATGGTCGTATCGGTGATTTTTTGCAGCAGTTCATGGGCTACCCTGGGTCGGGTAAAACAGAGTTCCTTGGCCTTATCGAAGGTTTTGCTGCCCTGGCCCTGCACGCAATAACAGAGAATCGTCCATGGAGATCCGGCAAACCCGATCAATGGCACCTCATCGTTCAACTTTTCCTTGCTCGCCTTGATGGCCTGCATTACGTAGTCTAGCTCCACGTTCACATTGGGCTCGATAACCTTGTCCACATCCTTTTGCGAACGGATGGGCTTCGGCAGGTACGGGCCAAAATTCGGTTTCATCTGCACCTCGATGTCCATCGCTTGGGGAATTACTAAAATATCGCAGAAAAGGATGGCAGCGTCCATACCGAACCTGCGGAAGGGCTGCACGGTGATTTCCGAGGCCAGCTCGGGTGTACGGCAGCGGGTAAAGAAATCGTATTTTTTCTTGATTTCCATAAATTCGGGCAGATAGCGGCCGGCTTGGCGCATCATCCAAACGGGCGGACGGTCAACGGTTTCGCCTTTCAGGGCGCGGAGGAACAAGTCGTTTTTCAGCATTTCAATTTTTGTCTTTCCCTTTGGGGGTAAATCTTTTAAATTTAGTGTTATTGTATTCTTGATTGCGACGCGGCAATCCGTTATAAGCGACTATGGTTCAACTTCTACCATCCCGTCCTTCTTATCCAAAAAGGTCTTGATATGTTCGTCCTTCCCGAAAACTACGAGAACATCGCCTCGTTTTAAAATAGTCTCGGGTTTCGGCATTCCGATTACCCCTTTCTTCTCGTAGCTGCGCCTAAATATGTTCTGGTATTCTTCTTTCCGGATGATGGTTATCACGTTAAGGTTGTGGTCTTCCCTAAAACGACATTCATCAATGGTTTTGCCGACCATTTTTGAAGGTAGGGCCACCTCGGAAACCAGGTATTCGCTGTCGATCTCAAAATTATCGAGACTGCCACTGAGGTTGATGGTCTTGGTGAAACGTTCGGCATATTCCTTTTCGGGATGTATAATCTGATCCACACCCATAGCCGTTAAAATCGTGTCCTCGATCGACGAGGATGCCCTGGCCACGATTTTGGCATCGGTCAGCTTTTTGACAATAGCAGTGCTCATTATAGCTACACCATCCTTTTCTCCCATCGCCACCACCACGATATCGGTGTTTTTCAGGGGCAGCGCTTGGTAAGCGCCCTCATTTTTGGCATCGAAGGCCACGGCATGCGCCACCTTGTCCTTGATAAGCTCTATTTTTTCTGGATCGATATCCGTAGCGATAACTTCGTTGCCCGTATTGCTAAGGTTAATGGCTAAGGACATTCCGAAATTGCCAAGGCCTATCACTATTATTTTCATCCGTTCTGTTACGTATTTTAATTGATCATGACATTCTCTTCGGGATATTGGTATGCGGATTGGTTCATGCTTCGCAACAGCCCGATCATCAAGTTCAATAGGCCTATCCTTCCTATAAACATCACGAAGATGATTACGTACTTGCCGTTTTCAGAGAGGGCATCGGTAATTCCCATGGACAATCCTACTGTACTATAGGCGGAAAAGACCTCGAAAGCAATCTGTATCAGCGAGAAATCTGGATTAAAAATAAGCAATAACATAATACCGGTTCCTATAATCGCCAAAGAGATCGAAATAATGGCGAACGCACGTTTTACAGCCTCCGATGCAATCCGACGCGTTCCGATTTCAATAAAGGGACTATTACGGGCCACGGTAAAAATATTCAAGGTAGCCAGTGCAAAGGTAGTGGTTTTGATTCCCCCACCGGTCGATGCGGGGGAGGCTCCTATCCACATCAAAAATATCATAAAAAGGATGCCCGGGATGGTAAAATCGGCCATGTCGGCCGTATTGAACCCCGCCGTTCGGGCGGTGACAGATGCAAACAACGCCGTGGTAAACTTTCCGAATGAGGTGGAATGGCCCTCTAACACCGTCATTTGTTCGGAAAACAAAAAGAAAACCGTGCCCACCATGATTAGGATGGCGGTGGTGATTAGGGTAATCTTGGTATTCAATAGAACGACCCTGGCAATAAATGTTTTCCTACCCCTTTTAAAAAAATTGGAAATAAAATGCCGCAGGTACTGCATTATATTGTAGGCAATATGATATCCGAGCCCCCCGAACACGATCAGCAGCATTATAACCCATTGCATAAAATAATTGAACCGGAGGCCGACGTCATACAGTCCGTCGGACGCCACAGAAAAACCTGCATTGCAATAGGCCGATATGGCGTGAAAAATGGCAAAAAATCCCCTTTTTTGAATCAACTCGGGAGAGAGGGAGAAATAGATAAGCACGGCACCCACCGCCTCCAGTATCAATGAGAAAACAACTATTTGCATTACCCGCACCATTACCCCACCCAATTGTTCATGGCCCAAAATGTTCTGCATGTAAAGACTTTCGCGATAGGAAGCCCCCGTCTTGAAAAAATAGGCAAAAAACGAGGTGAACGTGAGCATGCCCAGCCCTCCCAGCTGAAAGAGCACCATAATCACAGTCTGTCCGAACGTCGTGAATGCGAAGGCGGTGTCTACCACGATCAGACCCGTGACCGTCGTGGCGCTTGTAGCGGTGAACAGGGCGTCAACAAAAGATATGCCGTTGACAGTGGCTTTGGGCAGCATCAGTAGAAAGGTACCCAAGAAGGCAATCAGCCCGAAACTGCCCACAAAAAGAATGGCGGGATTAAAATAACGGGCATATATCTTTCGAAGCAGAAGGGAAAGCCTGATAAAAAAGTAGAACAGCAGCCCGTATTCAAGTATATGGCGTGCGTTGAACAGCGCATCGGCAAAAGATCGCTCGGAATCGGCAAGCACGATTATTACTTCCAATAAAATCAGAAAGGAGAGATAGAACAGGTTGATCTTGGGTATCCTGGCGATTTCGCCCTGGCCCCTAAAGAGGTGGTATTTATAAAGGTTGAAAGCAATCAGGGAAAAAACCAGAACGGGAAGTACGATCAGTTTGTACTGTCGGAACTCCTCGAAATTCTTGAACCCGAAGTCGTAGATCAAAAAGAAGACCAGACCGATATCGAGGAACAAAAGGGCGATGTTGGAAAGGGTGAGTCTGTTCCACATGGGATAGATCAATTATAATCGGCATTCACCAGCTCGATCACACTCTCTACGGTCGGAATCTTGGCTACCCTCACATCGGCAAAATGATTCCGAGCCTCCGCGGCCGTAGACTCACCGATGCAATAAGCAATCGTGTCGGGGGGATTCTTCAAAAGATAACTTTCTACCGCAGAAGGACTATAAAACATAACTCCCTCGATATCCTCATCTACCTTTACGGGAGCATGTCTTGTCTTGTAGGCTTCGACCTCGTTGACCTTGATATTGTTTTCAGCCAAAATGGTCGGTAGGGTATCCAACCGCAGATTACTGCAAAAATAGGTGACTTCGAGCCCCTCCATATATTCCACCAGATACTCGGCCAGTTTTTGGGCGTTTTTCTCCTGATGCCTAACGGGGCCGATACGGCGTTCGATCAGGCGCTTGGTCTTTCGCCCGACGCAATAGATGTTTTTAAATGTCAGGTCTTCCGGGGCCACATTGGCCAACAAGGCCTCGACCGCATTTCGGCTGGTCAGAATGACATTGCGCTTTTCTTTTTTCAGCTCGTAAGCGGAGATTCGATTAGGACTTACCTTGATGAAGTCTTGGGACTTTACCCGAACAGAACTTGTAAAAAGGGCATGCTGACCAGGGGTCAAATCTTTCGTGGAGTATATGTTTGTCTTTAAGGTAACCCCCTGAATCTCGTTCATCAGCAGCTTGCCGCCCCGACTTAAAATGCTGTTGGCACAGTCGCGGCCCAAAAACTCATGTTGGCCCAATGGGGCGCTGAATTCCGAATGCAATTTTTTCTTACCATCGACCGTGAGCAGTACGCCTTTCAGAACCACCTCGTCTTCTGGACTGATATAGGCTAGGGCCCCGATAGGTGCGGTACAGCCGCCTTCAAGTAGGCGGAGGAATTCCCGCTCTTGCCGGGTACATATTTCCGTGGGGGCGTGATTAAGTTCGGCGCAAGCCTCCCTGGTGAATTCGTCGCTTTCAAGTGCTACGACCATAATGGCCCCTTGGGCAGGAGCGGGCACCATCCAGGTGAGGCCAACGGTATTTTCGATTTCCAGGCCGATACGTTCGAGGCCGGCAGCGGCGAAAATGGCCGCATTCCAGTCGCTTTTCTGTAGCTTTTCGTAACGAGTGTTTACGTTCCCGCGCAAATCGACAACGGTGTGGGTCGGATAACGATTGAGCCATTGTGCCTTTCTGCGTAGGCTGCCTGTGGCGATAACCGCATCTCTTTCGGCCAGGAACTCCTCGTTCCTTTTAAAGACCAGTAAATCCAGAGAATTGCCGCGTTCCAACACGGCCGCTTGAACGATGCCTTGGGGGAGCTGCGTAGGTACATCCTTCATGCTGTGTACCGCCACGTCAATTTCTCCGCGCAGCATGGCCACATCCAAGGTTTTGGTGAAAATTCCGGTGATGCCCAGCTCGTGTAGGGGTTTGTCGAGCACTAAATCACCGGTCGATTTTACCGGTACTAAAGTGACCCGATGGCCCAGTTCTTCCAACTGGTTCTTTACGGTAGTAGCCTGCCATAGCGCCAGTTCGCTATCGCGGGTACCGATGCGTATGACCTTGCTCATGAGGGGGTGTCGAGTTCGAGTTGAAAGACCCTTTGGATCAGTTCGAGGCTCGTATCGGCATCGACCTCATCGTCTTTCAGGTGGTTGGCAAACTGTTTGGTGATTTTTTGGATGATGCGGTTGGAAATGATATCGGCCTGCTTTTCGTTAAAATCAGGGCGTTTTTTCGATTGATAGTCCATCTCCTCTTCCTTCATGGTTTTCAGTTTCTGCTTCAGGGCTTTGATTACCGGGGCGAATTTACGCGTCTCGAGCCATTGGATAAAATCGTGCCTTACCTCGGCAATGATATCTTCGGCATGCGGGATATATTCTTTTCGGCGTTCCAAGGTCTGGTCGGTCATCTGGGAGAGATGATCGAGATGAATGACCGTTACGTTTTCCAGTTCGGAAACGTCGTCGGCCACGTTTTTGGGGATGGACAGATCAAAAATCAACAGGGGTTTTTTCGTATGGATCAATTCTTTGGATACGGTCGGTGATTGGGCGCTGGTAGCCACGATCAGCACATCGCTGTTCCATATCTCCGTTTGCAGATCCCCGTAATCCTTTACCGTCAAATGGAACTTTCCGGCCACTTTTTCCGCTTTTTCCTTGGTTCGGTTGATCAGGGTAATATGATTGTTTTGGGTATGTTTAATAAGGTTTTCGCAGGTATTTCGGCCTATTTTTCCCGTTCCGAACAGCAAAATGTTCTTTTCCGAAATATCGGCCACGTTCTCCAGAATATAGCGCACGGAGGCAAAGGCGACCGAGGTGGCGCCCGAGGATATTTCAGTTTCGGTCTTGATACGTTTGCTGGCCTGGATTACAGAATTGCACAAGCGTTCTATAAACGGATTGGCGATTCCGAATTTTTTGGAGCGGTTAAAACTCTGCTTCAATTGGCTAATGATTTCGAAATCGCCGAGAATCTGACTATCCAGCCCCGTACCCACCCGAAAAAGATGGCCGATGGCCTCATTGTTCTTATAGACATAGGCAACTTCCTGAAACTCCTCAACGGAACCGGCCGTATTGTCGCACAGCAACTTTATGAGCTGAAAGGGGTGTTGGGCAAAACCATAGAGCTCGGTGCGGTTACAGGTCGAGGTCGCCAAAAGTCCGTCGATGCCCTGCGCCTTCGCCTGCATCAGCAACTTTTCACTGGCGGCCTTGCTGAGACTGAACTTGCCACGGGTCTCGGCATCGGCTTTTTGGTAGCTTAGCCCTATAGTGTAAAATGAATTATGTCGGGAAATATGGTAGTCCTTCATGTAGCTTACTGGAAGATGGCAACAAAAATACAGGCTGAAACCCTAAAAAAATAACGCTAGCGGTACAATTAGTATCGATGTAAGCTTTTTAGAGCGCATTTAGCTATTAATCCTCCAAAAACCGATATTTTTGTAGAAAACACTATGCTTCGCTTACTATTTATTTAGAAGCGTTCTAAATAAAATACCGGCTAATCGGTTGGGATATGGAAGAAAAAAATAACGCTCAAGGTTCATTTCAAGAGATACGGATCGAAGATGGGTTTTTCGTTTTAAAAATCCAAAATGATGCCTCCGAAGTGCAAAATGTAGTAAGGGATATCGATAGCAGTTTTATACAGTTCCATTTTTGTTTAAAAGGAAATGCCAAGTTCGTTTTCAACAAGGGAAATTACGCCCTGGAGGTATCCGAAGAACAATCACTGTTGCTCTACAACCCGCAATTGAATCTGCCCATGAACCTGGAACTGGCCCCGAAATCGTGGATGATCTCGGTGGTGATGACTATACGGAAATTCCATTCGTTGTTTTCCAGGGAAGCCGACTACCTCCCGTTTCTCAGTGCGGGGAACAAGGATAAAAAATATTATTCGCAAGAAGGGGTAAGCCCGGCCATCGCCGTTGTACTAAGCCAGTTGATGAACTACAATCTACATCCCTCCGTTAAAGAATTGTACATCAAGGGAAAGGCCTATGAACTCATCTCGCTCTATTTTAACAAAGGGGAAGATGCCGATGTGGAACAATGTCCATTTTTAGTCGATGAGGATAACGTCCGCCGGATCCGTAAGGCCAAGGAAATTATTATCGCACGCATGGCCGAGCCGCCTACACTGACAGAACTCTCGGATGAAATCGGATTGTCTCTCAAAAAATTGAAGGAAGGCTTTAAACAGATATATGGTGATTCCGTCTTCAGTTTTCTTTTCGACTACAAAATGGAATATGCCCGGAAAATGCTCGAGACGGGCCGTCACAACGTCAACGAAGTCGGCCTAAAAGTGGGCTATAGTACGGCGAGCCATTTTATATCCGCTTTTAAAAAAAAATACGGGACTACGCCGAAGAAATATTTGATGGCCATGGCCGGTTCGTAGGAGCTGGGTACGGTTTGATATAAGTGGGGGAATGGGTATTGTAATCTACATCGGTGATCGGGGCCTTGCTACCATTATCCCCGTATTTCTTTTGATGTTTTTTAGATAATCCACCAAAGGAAGTTCGGAAACCTCGACTTCCATAGAACCTGTGGAAGCATGTAACAGATGGATGCGCCCATCCTTTTCGCGGGTCGCAATACCGGTATGGGTGATGTCAAGGCCGTCAATCGAAGTGGTCAGGGCGATAATATCGCCCGCGTGAATCAAATGTTCATTGGCGGCAATTTCGGCTTGGGGCAAAATACAGATAGGTCGATGGTTCAGATAGTTTTCCGAAATCTTGATCTTCTCAAAGTTAGAGTCATCCCTTAAAAAAGGATAGAGATCGCGATGAGTGCTCATAAAATTGATGTCCTTGGCAATCTCTTTTCCGCCGATTTCAGTGGTGATATCCTTTAAAAGGCCTTTCTTTTCGTTGTTGGCTAGCCATTCGGAAAAATAATGCAGGCGTGAGGTGTAGCCCCTAAGTTCACCGTCTTTATAACGGATATTTTCCAAGGTCTTGGTAAAGTCGTCGAAATCGGATTTTCCTTTTTCGAGCATCCGACCAAAGGCGAGGACGTTTTCTACGTAGGTAGTGCAATCGAGGCCGTGAAGATTAACCACCAAGGTTTCCGTATCCCCGATTTCCAAGGTTTTGGCAACGTAGGGAGTTCCCCGAAAGGTCTTGCCTACTGCAACTATGGTCTGGCCGAAATCGGTTTGGGGCAAGCCATCGATTTCAATGAGTTTGTTTTCGACCGCTTTTTTGTCGGCGGGGGAGCAGGTGATGTCTTGGGCCCACGTACTTTTGGCAAAAAGCAAAAGCAATAGAACGCAACTCATTGTTTTCATAACTTATATTTCTACAAAAATAGGTTTTTTAAAATCCATGGAAATTATACCCCCCGCCATACCCATTAGGCCGATACACATCAGCCCGCTGCCGGTCCTTTAGCAAAAAAGCCTCGGTCACAAACCCGACCACTTCCTCGTCGGTATCGGTATCCTCGATGCGCATGCCACCGTTTTCATAAAAGGCAGCGGTCTGCAGTCCTTTGCCGTCCTCAAAGACCAATAGGTGTATATTGAAGTTGGTATCTTTATCTTCGGTATTACGTCTTTTAAAGAAATAACCGGTTAGGGTTTTACCATCGAATACAAGGGATTTTCTGGTCAGAAAGGCGACGGTATCCCGGGCGGCTGAATAGTTGCCGCCTTGAAATAAGAGTGCTTCGGCCAGTTGCTGCTGTGACCTATAGGCTTTAGGGAAAAGATCCAGTTTCCCGACCTTTTTAAGTTTGTTGAACAGCGGCAATCTGCCGTTCACATCGGCGGCCAAGGTATTTATCTCCTTTTGTGGCACGGGCTCATTATTTTTAGCCCTGAGCGCAACAAAGGTTGTTTGAATCTCGGAATCTTCGACCAAATCCAATTTTTCGAACAATTGCCGTACCTTTTTTTCGCTCTTGAAGGGGTAGAGTAGCGTAACATAGTCCTCGAGCACGCCCTTTCGTTGTTCTGGGGTACCAGGGCTCCGAAAATCCTGCGAATTCGGTGCCACGTCCCGACCTAATTGCCGCTTTAACTGTAGGGTAGCATCCTTTAGAATCTGCGACTTGAATTTTTTATAAACCCTCGGTTTAAGTCCGCCTTCGGCCACCAATTTGGCCAGTAACGAAAAAATCGGGGCCTGGTATTCGGGGATAGTACTGTATTGCAGTAGTTCCGGAAAAAGTTTTTTGGCCAACGCCAGGTTCTCACGGTACGGGGCAAAGATGTAGCTGAGATGAAATGTGTTGGACAGTAAGGGCAGGTCGATGGCCATCAGTTCGAGCAATAGCTTTGCAGAGGCTTCGTCTGCTTTTTGGGAAACGGACTGCAATACCATTGCCTGTGCGGTCGAATTATCATACGATTTCGCATAAAAATCCCTATAAAAATCGCTGGCATCGACTTCTTCAAGCTCTCCCAATTGTGAGATCATGTAAGATTGTATCTGGCGCATGCCGGCACTAAAATCATGTTCGGAAATATAGTACTGCAAAGAATCGACATCCTTTTTATCGAATTTAAGATAGCGGTGGCCATCGAGAACGATGCTATCGTTTTTGCGAAGGGCGGCAAAGAAATCAAGGGTTTTATCCTGAAAAATATTCCGGCCGATGACGGTATCCATCGGCTCGAAGTTCTCGAAGAATTCGGTAACAAAGCGGGTCGGTCCCTCGAGGGTGTCGACTACCGTTTTTAACTCGTAAAGCAGCCCGTTCTTGATGACATTCTTGATCAAAATGCCCCGGGTACTGGCGGTATCCGTCAGGATCAATTGCATTTCATACTCGTCGTCGGAGGTCGCTTTGGTCTCTTCGCCGATGATTTGGAACTCCTTGTACGCATACATTTTTTTTCGCAGGGCCCAAGCGGAATCGAGATTGCGGAACATAAGAAAATCGTGGGATTTGTTCAACTCTACGGTAATAGCCTCGTCATTTTTATTGCGATAGACCGTTTTTTTATGAAAAGGATCATAGGTTTGAATTTCGGGCGCACCGCTAAAATAGCTTTTGCTACTCTCCACGAATTGGGGAGGCTTGACCGTGCTTTTTGTACTGAAAAAAAGGGCGGTATCAACTACTGTTTCAAAGGGGGATCCGTATTTTGTCGGCATTAACCGGAAGGATTCAAAAAACTCTTCGGCCTCCTTGCCGTATTTAGTCAAGATGCCTAAAAGATAATATTCGCCACGCCGAAAAGTCGTCATCAGATGCAATCGCTTGCCGGAATCAGAATCGAAGACCGCCGAGGAAATCAAACGTTTTCCAGCGATAGCTTGATAGCGGGGCCTCAATTTCAAATCTTGATAAAACCGCTTTTGGATCTGTTTCAGTTCGAAGGTATCGGCCTCGATAAAACTGAAATCGTTCAAGACCGACTTCCGAAAAAAATAATAGGACTCCCTTTGCTCATCGTAGCCCTCGATCCAGCGGTCGCCATCCCGGCTTTGGTTGGGAAAACTGTATAGGGGTGGCATTTCTACCTCAAAATCCTTGAAATCAGAGGTAAGCCTCACCTTTTCTTCCGTGGATTTTCGAAATTTCAGGCTATTAAAAACGCTATCGGAATGTTGCTTTACATAATCACCTTCCCCTCCCATTTTGATGATCAAAATTTCCAAGGGTGTTTTGAAGATTTGGTAGCGCTGCCTATCACCGTTTTTAAGTTGGTTCTTAATGTCCAGTCCCTTAAAACCATCTTTCTCGATATAAGCCTTTTCCAAAATTTTTCCGGGGATATTCTCGAACAGCAATTTATCAATCTCCTCTAGCGAATACAAGGCAGCCTGCTTCAAAAACGAATGGGTGGGAATACGGTTGACCACCACAAAACTGCCGTTGGCCAAATCGGGGGAAACATAGGTGGTCTTGCCCATATCCGATATCGGATAAAGTTTGTTCGGCAGGTCTATCGTGAAAAATCCGTCTTCGGGGCCGTAGGATGTATATGAGTTTTCCCGTTCTTTTTGATCAAACTTCAGTTTTAAGGCCTTTCCCTTGGCACTGGCCCCAGAAACCAACGGAGTTACGGTGTAGCCTATTTTGCGCAACAGACCGATTACCCCCTGCTCTCCGGGCAAATGGGCGGCGCCGATACCTGCAAAAACCTTTCCCATACTCATTACGGAATCTAACCGTTCAACCATGTTGACATTGCGGATGTGAAGCATGTTCTTCATGTAATGGTCGGTGTATATAGCACGATCGATGGAATCTAACAAGGCGATGTTCCGTTCACGGTAGGCATCCTGTAGTAAAAATATGGGGTCTGACTGCTGTACCTCTTTTTGCAGCCATTGGTCGGGCTTCTGTTTCATGGCATTCATGCTCGCGCGCCCGACCAAAGCCGATGATTCTTCCTTATCCTCGAGGGCAACGATGGGCTTTTCAAACTTTTTGCCCGCTTGGTAGATGAACATATCGAGGTAGGTTTCCTCCTCGAAATTTTGTGAATTTTCGTTGCTACGGTATAGAATGTTGTTGACGATACGATCTTCGTAGGCCAAATAGGCCGCCAAATGCTCTTTTTTTGGGTTTTCGACCTGGAATGCATGGGCATAGAATCCCTTGGCGACATATCCGCCCCCATATCCAAAAATATTGTTACCCATGGCATCGTTGTTTTCGAGCCAAAGTCCCGGGTCGGATTCCAGGGCGACCATCTCGCTTTTATCCAAAGCCTCGTAGAAAACATCATCTAACCGGAAGGCGATTTTCTTGCTCACGTGCATGGTGCCGTAGAGGTAGGAGGATTTCTCAAGACCGTTGCCCGAAATTTCCCAAAGGAGGCTATTGGCTTTCTGTGCGGAAACGGACGCAAGGGCAAAAACCATTAATAATGGAACAATGGATCGCATAATATAAAATGTTCAACCGATCGATATACGCTTTTCGTTATGCGTCTTTTGTTTTGTAGGGACACAACGATTTACAGGTAGCGAACAGCAGCTATCCTTGCAAAATTAAGGAGACAGATTTGGCTATGCATCCCTAGAAATAGTTAAAATGAATCACGTTTTGATTACAACGCTTATTCTTCCGGCGTATTTTTCACCGTATCACTTTTTTCCATCTGAACTCGGGTGCGGGGGAGGCTTTCAGGATAGTTTTGCTGTAGGAAGGTAATCAGTTTTTCTCGTACCAGCACCCTTAGGTCAAAAGCCGTGGGGGAATCTTTAGCACTCATCAACGCGCGAATTTCAATGCTGTCCAGCTTTGAGTCGGTTACTTGGACCACGTTTACCTCGCCGTCCCAAAGATCCGTACTGTTTAGAATGCGGGTAAATTCTTCGCGGATGGCATCAAAGGGTACATTGTAATCAGTATATAGAAAAACGGTTCCCAAAATATCGGCCGAGGTCTTAGTCCAGTTCTGAAAAGGCTTTTCGATAAAATAGGTAGTGGGCACGATAAGCCTTCTTTTATCCCATATTTTAACGACCACGTAGGTCAGCATGATTTTTTCGATACGGCCCCACTCACCTTCTATGATAACCACATCGTCTAATTTAATAGGCTGGGCTAGAGCTATCTGGATGCCCGCCAGGATCGTACCGATCATTTTCTGTGCCGAAAACCCAATGATGATGCCCGCTACCCCTGCGGAGGCAAATATGCTCACCCCGATTTCGCGGATGCTTTCAAAACTCATCAGGGCAACGCCCATGGCCAAAACGATGATGATAAAAATTAAAATGCGCTCCAGAATATTGAACTGGGTGGTGACCTTTCGTGCCTTAAAATTATCACTGGCATCCACATCATATTTTTTAATGATGTGGTGCTTGACGATCTTGATGATGCTCAACAACAGCCAGGTAAAGGCAAAAATAAAAAGCAAGGTACTCGATTTCCGGAACCAATATTCGTATTCTTCAAGGCCTAAGACCTGGCGGAGGGCCTGCAGGCGTATTAAAATGGAGAGGAATATCAGAAAAACAGGAGGGCTGACCCGCTTTACGGCGTCTATCGGCATCAAAAACCTTGGATCCTTGCCCAAACGCCTTAGCAGAAAAAGCACTAGAAAATGGGCGATAAGGAGACCTATCAAGGCACCGGCCACATAAAGTAAAGACCGGTTGTTTCCGCTAAAAAATTCGTTGAGCATGACGTATCGGTGATTTTCGAAGGTCTAGTACATTTTGTTCCCGTTCTTCGAGGTGTCTGCAATTTGTTGGATGGCATCCCAATGTTCGACAATTTTTCCGTTCCGATCGAACCTAAAAAAATCCATGGTCACATATTCATCGTCATCGGGCCAAACTTGATGGGTATGAAGGGCTACCAATTCGTTTTCGGAGATAATCCGTACAAATTCGATGGATTTATTCGGATATTCGGTCTGCATTCGCTCAAAATAATCGATGAACCCGTCTATTCCGTTTTCAACATCCGGGTTGTGCTGAATGTATTCCGAACCGACATATAATTCGGTTGCTTTTCTAGGATTTCCTTCATAGGCCATCCTATAAAATTCGATGGCATCCTTTTTCATTTTTTCCTTCATAGGACCACTTTTCCAGGGTATTCCAAAAATATAGAAAAAAGTAACTGTTTAGCCACTCGTAGCCGCTTAAATATTGGCGGAATCTATGACACAATCGAAAACAATTCGGCCGTTATACCAACGGGATGGTTTTCAAGGCTTATTTTTGCAGCTGAAAAACTCAATGCTTTAAAAGCCCTAATCCCTGTCCGTTCGCGATGCGTCAAGAACTTCAAGGTGGCGACTGCCCCATAGGTCTCGACTGCGCTCGACCAGACAAGAAATTTTGGACGGAGTCACTCATCATTGGGTATGACTTTAAAAATTGCTCATAAATGAAAGGCGTACTACTCGTAAATCTCGGATCCCCAGAAAGCCCGACTGCCAAAGATGTCAAACCCTACCTCGACGAATTTTTAATGGACGAGCGGGTCATAGACGCCCCAAAATGGCTCCGGACTATCTTGGTGCGTGGTATCATTCTGCAGACCAGGCCCAAAAAATCGGCGAAGGCCTATTCAAAAATCTGGTGGGACGAAGGCTCCCCATTAATTGTCATCTCGGAACGTTTTGCGGAAAAGTTGCGACAGCATACCGAAATGCCTGTGGCCCTCGGCATGCGGTATGGCACGATGAACATACAAAAGGCTCTACAAGAGTTACAGGGCAAAGGCGTTGACGAGGTCTTATTGGTTCCATTATATCCCCACTACGCTATGTCGTCCTATGAAACGGTCGTAGTAAAAACAATGGAGGTACAAAAAGAATTTTTCTCGCAAATTTCATTGACCACCTTACCGGCTTTTTATCATAGTTCCGGTTATATCAAGGTGCTTTCCCAACGTATTGCAGAGGGATTGAAGGATTTCGAATACGATCACGTCCTGTTTTCCTATCACGGCATTCCCGAACGGCACATCCGAAAATCGGACCCCACCAGCTATCACTGTAAAATCGATGGAAGCTGCTGCAACACCAATTCCGTGGCACACAACACCTGTTACCGGCATCAAGTCTATAAGACGACCGAATTGGTCATGGCGTATTTGGATCTTCCAAAGGAAAAAGTCAGTTCATCGTTTCAGTCCCGCCTGGCGGGCGATCCGTGGCTCAAGCCCTATACCGATTATGAGTTCGAACGTTTGGCGAAAGAAGGCAAAAAACGCTTGGCTGTAATCACCCCCGCCTTTGTTGCCGATTGTCTGGAGACCTTGGAAGAGATAGCGATGGAAGGTAAAAACCAGTTTATGGAGGCCGGAGGCGAAAGCTATAAACATATTCCTTGTTTGAACGATAGCGATGCCTGGGTGCAGGTGATGGCGGATTGGGTAAACGGGTGGGAGGAAAACGGAGAGCTTCCTTCATGAGGTACCTACCTGCCATGCCGTCAGAGCAGGGGACCAAACGATTTTTTTAATTTTCGATAAAAGGTTAAGGCGACGCGGCAAACTGTTCAACTTCGCTGGAAATTTCAAAAGAGTATCCCGCTTCGCTCGCAATTATGGCAAATGTATCCTCAGAACAACTCGGCTCAGAACCGATCGGCAAATTGCTGATTCGGCAATCCGTACCGGCATCGATCGGCATTTTGGTCATGTCACTCAATGTGTTGATCGATTCCATTTTTGTGGGCAACTGGATCGGATCCATTGCTATTGCGGCCATCAACGTTGTGCTGCCCGTATCCTTTTTTATCGCCGCCCTGGGTATGGCCATTGGTATCGGGGGCTCGAGCATTATATCGCGTGCCTTGGGTGCAAACAACATCGAAAAAGCACTAAAGACCTTTGGGAACCAAATTACCCTTACCCTCTTGGTAACGGTTATAATGGTCTTCTTGGGATTGTACTATGTCGATACGTTGATTCCCGCCTTTGGAGGAAAAGGAGCCATCTTCGATCCGGCTAAAGTGTATTATAAAATCGTGTTGTACGGCGTACCATTTTTGGCGCTCTGCATGATGGGGAATACGGTCATCCGGGCCGAAGGAAAGCCCAAATTCGCGATGATCGCCATGATTATTCCTTCGGTAGGCAACCTATTGATGGACTATCTTTTTATCTATGTCTTCGATTGGGGCATGGCGGGTGCGGCCTGGGCGACCACGGCGGGATACTTGGTGTGCTTCGCTTATGTTCTCTATTTTTTCCTATCCCAAAATTCCGAATTGAAGATAAGCCTGTCCCATTTCGGACTTGACATGCCCATTTTAAAGGAAATCGGTTCCTTGGGCTTCGTAACCCTTTCCCGACAGGCCGTGGTGAGCATCACGTATCTTTTGATGAACAATATTCTGTACGGACTCGGCGGAGAAGCCATGGTCGCTGTCTATGCCATTATCGGACGAATGCTGATGTTCGCCCTATTTCCCGTATTTGGGGTTACGCAAGGCTTTTTGCCCATTGCTGGCTTTAACTACGGGGCCCAGAAATACCATAGGGTACGGCAAACGATCAATACGGCGATTAAATACGCCGCTATATTGGCAAGCGTGGTTTTTGTAGGGCTGTTCCTATTTCCCGATGAGATAGCGGGTCTCTTTTTGGGCAACAGTCCCGATATGTCGGCAAAGGATCTGGCCGCCAATGCGTTTGTGCTTGAACATATACCCTTTGCCATGCGCCTTGTGTTCGCAGCTACGCCTATCATCGCCCTACAATTAATCGGGGCCGCCTATTTTCAGGCGATCGGAAAAGCAGTTCCCGCCCTACTGTTGACGCTGACCCGGCAGGGCTTCTTTTTTATTCCCTTAATATTGATTTTACCGTATTATTTGGATGAACTGGGGGTTTGGATCTCTTTTCCCATAGCGGATACGTTGGCCACCCTGGTTACGGGATATTATTTGCGGAAAGAGATCAAACGGACCTTGGTAAAGAATGAGAGGTAGGCAGTAGCGGTGAGCCCCTGTCTACTCTTTGGGTTCCGCTTTCGCATGTAACAACTCCATCCCGGTCGAGGACCTAGGCTTGAAACCGGGCCAATCCTGGGCATTCGAATCTTCAGGAATATCTAAATATTTTGACATATCCTTCCCTTTGAGACGTGCTGCCAAAAAAGCGGTCACGAAATGCTGGTTAATGTTGTTGATCTTACGCTGGTCCCAAGTGGCGTCGGCGTAGCGGTAGTACTCGTCGATATGAAGGCCCGGGGCCAACGATTCCTTGGGCGGTGGGTTCGGGGCCACGTTGTGCCTGGCGTTTTCGTAGGTGAGCAGATAGCGATCGGCATTGATAGCGCCCTCATAAATGGCCTTGGTGCCCTTTTCATAGCCCGATATATCGTCTTGGCTTCCGGCCACGAAAAAGGTCGGTGTCTTCAAACCCTTTAAGCCTTCGGCATCCCAGACGCCGCGTTCCATCCCCCAAGGGGCAAAGGCAACCACGGCCTTGATCCGGGGGTCGGATTGGGCTTGATACTCGGCATTGTTGGCGGTCAAAACCCCAATGGCAGTACTTCCCTCGGTCATCCCTTTAAAAAATTGGGCCATCCCTTCGCTATATCCCGCGCCCGCAACATTTAACACACCATAGCCCCCCATGGAATAGCCAATAATCGCTGTGTTGTCCGCATCTATAAGACCCGATAAATCATCCTTATCACCAGATTTTTCGAGCCTGGCCATTTCATTTAATACAAAACGGATGTCCTTGGCTCGATTGAGCAAGGTACTCTGAAAGGCGTTGGCATCCTTGAAAGTGGAATCGGTATGACCTATGGCGGCCACTACATATCCTTTCGAGGCCAAATTTTCGGTCAGATAGGTCATCAGATATCTCGAACCGACATATCCATGGGAAACGACGATTAAGGGAAATTTTCCTTCGGATGTCTTCGGCGCCGCGTCGGGAAAGGCCCGGCCCCTAAAGCTAAAAGGAATCAAAGGGCGGAGAGAATCGCCGCGCGTACCCATCACTTCTGCATAGGTGACGGTGGCTGCAGAATCGGCAGGTATTTCCGCCGGATACCAGACCTCTACGGTCAAAGAGCGATCGTAAACCGGGTCTTTACCTTCCTTTGAATTCAGGATGTCCACTTGATCGGGATGGACCAGGTCAAAAGTTTGCACTCCCACGGTATAGGGCCCCCTTGCCGAAAGCTCGGGCGCATCGGGCAGGGCATCGCCGTACAAAAAGTCTTGGGAAAGTACATTCTGGCCGATGATTAAAAAGAAAATTGTGAGCAGGGGGCAGAGGTTCAGTGGATTGGTCAAAAGTCTCTTGCATTTCATATTGGAAATAATGAGGTGGTTTAAACTTTTAGCTTTCTAGCGAAAAGTAGTCATTTTTTTGGTCATGAGGCTTTTTTGAGTTGCATAGCACGGCTAGGTAAGGTAAAAAAAGACCCTACATCAATGAAAAGGACAAATTTCTGACGAATGGAAAAGGTTAAAAACACTTCCACAGGTTCGTGATCAAGAGACTAAAAGTAGGGAAATAAATAGGTAAGAGCTCTGACTAAAGGGATTCTAAATAGGACACCATTTTCTCCCGTGCTGAAGTATCAGGTAAGGTACCATAGCCCGCCATCATGTTATCTATTACATGTTTCGGCGATGCAGTACCGGGAATTACACAGGTCACAGTTTCGTTGGATAGAATAAACTTTAAAAAATACTGTCCCCAGCTGTTGATATCATACTCCGTGGCCCAGACGGGCAGTTCATTGCCTTTGACCTTTCTAAAAAGGCTTCCGCTTTCATAGGGCTGGTTGATGACCGTAGCGGCCCGGTATTCTTGGCAGGTTTCGAAAAGGGATTCCTCAGCGTTCCTGGACTGGATGGAATAATTGAACTGAACGAAATCGGGTTTTTCCTGTCGGATAATCTTTTCCAGGGTTTCGTGGGCGGAATCTAGGTAATGGGTAAGCCCCCAATACCGGATTTTGCCTTCTTCTTTCCATTTTCGTAAGGTTTTTACATGCGTTTGCCAGTCCAAGAGATTGTGTATCTGCATCAGGTCGAGGGTTTTCCGCCGCATGTTTTCACGGGATGCGTTCATTTGGGCAATCCCCGCCTGTTCGCCGGAAGTCCATACCTTGGTCGCATAGAAAAAGTCTGAATTTTTGAGCTGTGAGGTCAGTTGACCGACCACCGCCTCCGAACTGCCGTACATGGGCGATGAGTCGATGACCTTCCCCCCGAGTTTTTGCATTTCGCCCAGCACTTGCTTTAAGATTTTCAGTTCTTCTTCGGATGTACCGGCGTCAAAGGTCTGCCAAGTGCCGAGGCCGACCGCCGGAAGCTGTTCCCCGGAAGAAGGGATTATACGTGACATCATATTCTGGGACTGGGTGAAACTTAAAAGGGTGGGCACTGCTATCAGGCTAAGTGAGCCCAGCCCTAAACATTGCAAGGTTTCCCTACGGGTGTTTTTCATAGGATTTTTCTGTATTATCCAAGTCTAACCAAGTTAGTGAAAAATTTCTTATTAATTCTTTTAAACCTTTCTAGACTTTAAGCGTCATAAATATATAGGTTCGCTGAACTCGGCTTGAGTTTTTATTTGGAACAGGAATTTTCGGCCTTTGCGCCCTAATGAAGGTTTTGTTGAGCAGCATAGCGCTACGTTGCGATAAAAAGGCAAAATTAGGGCGCATAATGTGAAAATCGTAGGTAAAAGAGAAACTCAAGACGAGTTCCATTACTGCAAAAGGCCAAAGAATAGAATTTCCCTATATCTTTCTTACAATTGCTGTATCTTTAAGGCTAACCGATTTCAGTGGTAAGAGTAGAATACCGATTCATTTTTTCTTAGAATGGGGGAATCATTTATAAAAACATAAACCGAGAGTAAAGCATATTGGGCACTATTAGAATTTACGATATCGATACCGGCTTTGGATCAAACCACCCCCGGTATTGGTATGTTCTACTTTCGGGAATGCTCCTTCTACTATCAGCTTGCGCCCCGAAAATCCCTAACATCGAACCTCCGGTAGGCCCGCCCGAACGTTTTTCCTATTCGGGGGCCGAGGTAGTTCCGGATAGGTGGTGGACGGCTTTTGAAGACCCGCAGCTGAATGTATTGATCGATAGTGCCCTGGCCAACAACCTCGACCTCGCCGCGATTTGGCAAAGATTTAAGGCCGCCCGCGCCGTGGCGAAACGTGAAGGGGCTGACCTCTGGCCGCAGGTGGAAGCCTCGGCACAGAGCGCCTTGAGCAGGCCAGAGCCCGATTTTGCCGGAGGCGAAAATGTGCAGTTGGGCGTTTCTGCCTCCTACGAATTCGATCTCTGGGGGCGTATCCGAACGGCAGTCCAGGCCGAAAAGTTCCGGGCTACGGCCAGTTTATCCGATTACCGAACCGCGGCCATATCACTTTCTTCGGAAATCGCGTCGACCTGGTATCGATTGCTGGCGTCCAAAAAGCAATTGTCACTGGCCGAAGAACAAATCGAGACCAACGAAAATATCACTAAATCGATACGGGCGCGGTTCGGAAGCGGGCAGGTCCGTGCCGTAGATATTCTACGCCAGCTACAGCTGCTGGAAAGCACGAAGGACCAAAAAATCGTTTTCGAGACCAACGTGCGGCTGCTCGAAAACCAATTGGCGGTGCTGCTAGGCAATGCTCCGGGAGCAATTTTGGAAACCTCGGAAATGGATTTTCCCGCGCTCCCCCCCCTGCCCGAAACCGGCCTACCCTTGGAACTGCTGCGCCGACGCCCTGATGTGCAGAGCGCCTACGACCTGCTGTTGGCGGCAGATATGGAGATGGCCTCGGCCGTACGCAGCAAATATCCGCGATTGACCACCCGGTTGGCCGGCCAGTTACGGGCCAATGATTTTAGTTCGCTCTTTGAAAACTGGGCCTATTCGTTGGCGGGCAATCTGTTGGCCCCGCTATTTTACGGAGGGCGTTTGAGCGCTGAGGTCGACCGTACCGAAGCCGTCAAGAACCAAAGATTGTACCAATACGGACAAACCGTGCTCACCGCGTTCCGGGAAACCGAGGATGCCTTGGTCCAGGATATCAAGCAAAAAGAACGCATCGCTATTCTTGGAAAACAAGTGGAACTGGCCCAAAAAACAAATAGGCAGCTGCGTCTGGAATTTTTGAACGGATTGAGCCCTTATCTGGACGTGCTGCTCGCCTTGGACCAAGAACAACAGCTACGGCGGGACATGATCGAGGCCGAGGCCGAACAATTGGAAATTCGTATTTCACTCTATCGTGCCTTGGCCGGTGGATTTGAGACCGGGGAGACGGTTCAATTGGTTGATTAATTAATCTTACGCACAATCATGGAAAGAAAGAAAATTTTGTTGATCTGTGGTGGCATACTGCTATTGGCCATACTGATTACCTCCTTTATATTTTTGACCGAACCCACGGCCAAAAGTGAGGGGGCCAGTAAACAGACGGCCATGTTGGTCGATGTAATACCAGTTGAAAAAGGGAATTTTACACCCGTCATTACGGCTACCGGCACCGTCAGGGCTGTCGATGACATGGTGCTCAGCCCCTTAGTAGGCGGCCAAATCGTGCGTCGCGACCCGTCTTTCACGCCCGGAGGAACTGTTAGAAAGGGTGAGATATTGTTGCAGATCGATCCCTCCGATTATCGGAATACCCTCGAACTTCGGCGTAGTGAGCTGCAACAATCGCAGACCGACCTCAATGTAGAAATGGGCCGGCAACAGGTAGCTGAGCAAGACCTGTCGCTGATCGGTGGCGATTCGCTATCGCCCGAAGAAAAGCAATTGGTACTCCGCAAGCCGCAGTTGGAAGCCGTCAATGCCAATGTAAAAGGGGCACAGGCCTCGGTCGACCAAGCCCGGACCAATTTGGGGCGTACGACCCTTCGCGCGCCCTTCGACGCACAAATTTTGAATCAAAACGTCACCGTAGGTTCCCAGGTTTCACCGGGCGACAATCTGGGCCGGCTTGTTGGCACCCAAGCCTATTGGATCGAAATGACCGTTCCCGTAAGCCAATTACGATGGTTGGCGTTTCCACACCATAATGATGAAAAGGGGTCATCGGTAGAGCTGCGAAGCCGAACGGCCTGGAAACAGGGCGAAACCCGCAAAGGTTATCTGTACAATCAGGTAGGGGCGCTCGACGATCAGACCCGATTATCGCGTGTACTGGTAAAGGTGGAAGACCCTTTGGCGCAAAAACCTGAAAACGAAGGGCAGCCCCCATTGATCATAGGCAGTTTTGTGGAAGCCAAGATTCAGGCCGAACCCATTGAGAACGTAGTCCGTCTGAACCGTGATTACGTTCGTAGCAACAATACGGTCTGGGTGATGAAGGACCAAAAATTGAAGGTACGCGAGGTCGAAATCGTACTCTCCGATGCCGAAAATGCCTATATCAGTTCAGGCTTGGAAGATGGTGAGAAGGTCGTGATTACCAATTTGAGTACCGTTGCCGACGGGGTCGGCCTCCGGACGGAAGGAGAACAGCAAGCGATGAAAGCGCAAACGGATAGCACGATAACAGAAAACTGATATGGAGGAGGAAAAGGAAAAAAACGAGACGCCGAGAAAGGAAGGCATCATTGCCTATATGGCCCGCAACTCAGTGGCCGCGAACCTGTTGATGATCGTGTTGCTGGCCGCTGGTATCTATACGATGTTCAGTATCCAGAAAGAGGTCTTTCCCGAATTTCAGCTCGATTTTGTGGAAGTGAACGTGGTGTATCCGGGATCGAGCCCGGACGAGGTAGAACAGGGTATCCTCATGCCTGTGGAAGAGGCCGTCCGCAATGTAGATGGCATCAAGGAAATCGTATCGACGGCCCGGGAAGGTTCCGGCGAGGTATCCATCGAACTTGTAGCCGGTACCGACCGCATGAAGGCCTTTCAGGAAATCGACCAGGAAGTCAACCGAATACGTACCTTTCCCGACGATATCGAACAGCCACAGGTGGCCCTGCAGACGCAACGGCGCGACGTGATGGATATTAGCCTATACGGAAAGGTAGACGTTTGGACCCTTCGGAAACTGGCAGAACGCCTGCGTAACATCCTGTTGAGCAATCCGGAAATCACACAGGTTGAATTCGGCAACGTACCCGATTACATGACCCATGTCGAGATCCCCAGGCACAACCTAAGGCAATACGGCCTGACCTTGGGCCAAGTGGCAGAAATCATTGCACAGAGTAGCGAAGACGTGCCCGCCGGGGCAGTGGAGACCCAAACCGGCGAAATTTTGCTCCGTATGCAGGAACGCAAACAGTGGGCAGAGGAGTTCAGCAAGATTGCCATTGTCAATTCGCCTTCGGGGGCAGCTGTGACTTTGGGCGATATTGCTTCCGTTCACGACGGTTTCGAGGAGGTAGGCTTTTTTGGGGAGTTCAACAGTGCCAAGAATATCGGCTTGAGTGTCTATCGGGTTGGCGATCAATCGCCCATGGAAATTGAGGATAAGGTCAACGAGATTATGGCGGACTTTCAACTGCCGCCCGGCGTAGAATGGCGTATCGATAGCAACCAGGCCGAAGATTTCCGCGAACGGCTTTCCCTGCTTACCGAAAACGGACTCTTGGCCATTGCCATCGTCTTGATTATCCTCACCCTTTTTCTTGAATATCGCTTGGCATTCTGGGTAATGGCCGGTATGACGATTTCGTTCGTAGGCGGTATGATATTCTTGCCGATGATCGGCGTCAGCGTCAACATGATTTCTATGTTCGGCTTTTTGGTGGTACTTGGGATAGTTGTCGATGATGCGATCGTGGTGGGCGAGAACGTGTACGAGTATCGACAGAAGGGTTACGGTGCCATGGAGGCCGCGATAAAAGGCACAAAAGATGTAACGATGCCGGTGGCCTTTAGTATTATTACCACGATTATTGCCTTTGTACCCTTGCTCTTTATGCCGGGGGAAAACGGTAAGTTTTGGTGGCCGTTACCGGTGGTGGTCATCGTCATCCTTGCGGTCTCCTTGGTCGAGGCTCTGTTCATTTTACCCGCCCATTTGGCCCATCTGAAAAAAGAGAGCAAAAAACCGAAGCCGGTGCGATTTATTGAAAAGTACCAAAAGCGATTCGCAAAGGGTTTCGACCATGTCATCGATAAATACTACCGCCATTTTCTCGATAAATGCCTAGAATTTCGCTATATCAGCCTGAGCGCTGCTGTCGCCATATTATTGATAGTGGGCAGTTTTGCGCTAAGCGATCACATGGGGATGATCATGATGCCTGAGGTGGCGGCCGAGGAAATCGAGGCCGGGGTCAGGTTGCCGGTAGGCACCACTCCCGAGCAGGGAGCGGCCGTCGCTCGCCAAGTGACCGAGGCGACGGAAAGAATGTTCGAGGAACACGACCTCTACAAGGTGGCCGAGGGCATCAAAACAAACGTTCGCGGACAAAGTTTTGTGGATGTAGAAATCGTAATGCGACCGCCGGACGAGCGCGACATGACCGCTGGGGAGATTATTGCCCTATGGCGTGATAATATCGGGGACATCGAGGGCGTCGACCAAATCACCTTCGAGGCCGAAAGAGGACCTGGGGGGTATGCGCAGGATATTAGTGTCGATCTCAGCCACTCCGACATCAACGTATTGGAGGAGGCAAGTATGGCCTTCCTAGAGCGTATGGAGGCTTTCGAGGATACCCGCGACGTAAGCGATAACTATGATAAGGGCAAGATGCAATACGATTTCAAACTGCTCCCCGAAGGCCGAAACCTGGGGCTTACCTCCAACGAGGTCGGTCGACAGGTACGCGATGCCTTTTACGGGGCCTTGGCCATGAGGCAACTGCGGGGCAACAATGAGATCGAGGTGCGCGTAAAACTCCCCTATGAAGAACGAAAGGACATCCGTAATCTAGAAGATTTCGTAATACGTACCCCGAGCGGGGTGGAAGTGCCCCTGCTCGATGTGGTAGAGGTACGGCAGCGGGAAGCCTTTACCAGTATCAACCGCCGCGACGGCCGACGCGTAGTTAACGTAGGTATGGACGTCGAACCTTCCAATGCCGTTTCACGGGTGCTCGCCCGGGTACAGGAAGAAGTTTTACCACAGCTACGCGCAGATTTTCCCGGTACCACCTGGACCTTCGAGGGGAGTCAGGCCGATATGCGCGAGAGCACCGCCAGTCTATGGAGCGGTTTTAGCATCGCCATGGTTCTGATATATGCACTGCTTGCCTTAGCCTTTAAGAGCTATTCGCAGCCGGTCATTGTAATGACCGCAATTCCTTTTGGTATTATCGGGGCAGTTTTAGGGCACATGCTCTTGGGCTATGACCTATCGATTGTCAGCCTTATGGGCGTCATCGCGCTTTCGGGAGTAGTGGTTAATGACTCTCTGATTATGATCGACTACGCTAATAAACAGCGCAGGAACCATTCAATATATGAGTCCATTCACGAAGCAGGTCTCCGGAGGTTTCGGCCTATCATGCTTACCACTCTAACCACTTTCGGAGGTTTGGCCCCTATCATTCTCGAAACCTCGAGCCAGGCGTTTTACCTGATCCCCATGGCCATTAGCTTGGGCTTCGGCATCGTTTTCGCAACGAGTATCATTCTTGTGATCGTACCCTGTCTCTATCTCGCCCTAGAAGATCTGAAGCTTTATTTAAAAAAGGGGAAGACCGTGGACAAAGTCAGGGTTTTGGGTGATAACCCTGCCAAAGTTCCTGCCCTGACGGACAAATAAAAACCATAATTCCATCTTTATTCGAGCCAGGCTGGCCAACGGGCAGGCGCAGTCGTGAAGAATGGGTCACGAACTTCTCGTGAGGTCCCATCGTGGTCCTTAAACTAAGAAGAAGTTTTCGATTGGATTAAGTAAATAATTTTTTCAGGACTTTAATGACATATCTTCGTAAGCAATACGGATGCTTTCCTCACCGTATTCCCGCTCAAGCCTTCGGATACTAAAATGTGCCTCCGCCATATTCTGAAAATGTTGGATAAACGCCAGATTGATAGCTCCGCCGCCCACCGCTCCAACAACCGGTACCGCTTGAGCCACGAACTTTTCGGTCACTTGAATACTGAACCGGGAGGCCACGGCGGCAATCAACCGGAGCAATGGCTGGGAGCTTCCTACCAAAAGACCTTCTACCAATTGAGTAGTAGATCCCTTTACGGCGGCGTTTAAGGCGACTCGAGTGGCAAAATAACCGGTATCTAAGCTGTTATCGTGCTTGGTCTTGCCACCGAGGGCAAAGACCTGAAGGCAAGCGAGCTGCGTGTTGAGTGAATTGAGATCTTCCCCTTGACTTCGGGCGATATCCATAATAGATCGCATCATCAATTTGGTGGTCAAGCCTAGATCAAGGGCAAAAGCAGTCGCCCCGAAAGCCCCGCCCAAAACACCCGAGGAGGTTACCATGGCCTTATAGGTGGTGTTTAAGGGTGTTTTATTAGCCTTGTCGGATTTCATAGAGAACAGATTGCTCTCCACTACTTTTTGCAACACCTTATAACTGATGTGCTGCAGCCATTTTTGCTGTTTTTGCGGCAGCAGCCGTACCCGCCCATCAATAAAGCTACCCATTTTATTCAGGCCCTGCATCGCCCAACCGATGTCCTCCATTTTTTGGTGGGCGGTGCGCAGGGTCTGTTGGTCTTCAGGGGTAAGTGATGTTTTTTTTGTCATCATAAATCTAGATTTTTTTTCAAAAGCAGCCCAAGGGGTCTTGATTATCCATTTTACCCCGAATTCTGTAGGCGATGTTCCTCAGTTTGGTTTCCAACAGCCGTTTTTCGTCTTCTGATATAAAAAAATGAAGGTTTCAGGTTCTGTTCCGTAATTCGGCTTCTAAAGTAATCATTCCCTCACTTTTTGAAGAATAACCTTGGAATTTTCGATACCCAATATTTTGTTCTATTTTAGGGAGATGGCTCGGGGTTGCCTAAGAAATAGTTGGAGGGCATATGGCCCCACCATCGAACCATGAACCCTACCCTATACTATGAAAAAAATATACTTATCATTATTTTTTATCATCTCCCTATTCCCCCTATCCGCCCAAACAGAAAAAGACAGCACCTTGCAAATAGGTTATGCCGGCTCTGAACCCTTTGTCATCTCAGGTAACGAAGCCACGGGGATTGCCCCGGATATCTGGAAGGAAATTGCATTTAATGCCGAACTGGACTATACCTTTAAGCCGTACCCATCTATCAACGAGGGTATAGCAGCAGTACAATCGGGAGAACTCGATGTGCTGGTCGGCCCCATTACCATCAACTCGCAACGGGCGGAGGACATCTCGTTCTCGCAACCTTTTTTCGATACCGAAATGGGCATACTGGCCCCTATAATGGAGCTGACTTTGTGGGATCGTATCGCACCTTTGTTCAGCGTGAATTTTCTGCTCGCCGTACTTAGCTTTTTATTGTTATTGACCTTCGTAGGCCTGATTTTTTGGGTAGTGGAGGGACGAAATTATCCCGAAGAATACGGAAACAAACCCTCAAAAGGAATAGGTTCCGGAATATGGCTGGCCTTGGTGACCATGACTACCGTCGGGTATGGTGACATGGCCCCAAAGACGACTGTGGGAAGGATAGTCATAGGCTCATGGATGATCGTTTCGCTGATTATGGCCACTTCTTTTATTGCGGGTATCGCTACAACCCTCTCGCTGACGGGACGAACTGAAAAGACAATTACCCAACTGGGGCAGCTCGATGGCAAAAAAGTGGCGGTGCCGAACTATACAAAAATGGTCGATAATTTCAAGGCGGTGGGCGGTATCCCGGTAACGGTAAACAATGTCGAAGAAGGCTATAGATTATTGACAGACGGAAAGGTAGATGCGCTGGTATACGATATAGTGCCCTTGGAATACATCTCCAATTCATCGCCCCGGAAAGATTATAAACTGAGCAAGAGAAATATCAATCCGCAGCACTACGGCTTTGTATTCCCCTTGAACAGCCCCCTACGCCATACCGTGAACATTCAAATTCTAAAACTGAAGGAATCTGGCGATACGGACCAAATAATCTCAGGGTACGTACAGTAGAATATTCAGTAAAAAATGGATAGGTATAGGTTGTTAGGTAATGCCTAACTTTAACCCAGCAATCTATCCCGTAGATATATCCACTTAAAAATTGGTAACCTTTTGTACGACTACATCAAAGCGCTGCACCTTATTTTTGTAATTACCTGGTTCGCAGGCCTATTCTATATTCCGAGATTGTTCATCTACCATATAGAAGCATCCCAAAAACCATCTCCGGAACGGGAAATTCTAGTAAAGCAGTTACAATTGATGACCCAACGCTTATGGTATATCATCACATGGCCTTCCGCAATTTTGGCGACTCTCTTTGCGGTTTGGCTGTTGATCCTGATGCCTGGCTGGTTGCAGCAACCCTGGATGCATGTGAAACTGGGGTTCGTCATCCTCCTGATAGCCTATCACCTTAAAAACCACCAGATTTTCAGGCAATTACAACACAATGAAATCCGATACACTTCGAATTTTATGCGCATCTGGAACGAAGGCGCGACGCTTATCCTTTTTGCCATTATATTTTTGGTAATTCTTAGAAACGCCCTAAATTGGATATTTGGCGTAATCGGTATCGTGGTTTTAGGGATTTTGTTGATGCTTGGAATTCGACTCTATAAAAGGATACGGAACAGGAATCCGGGGGCTTAAAACTATGGGCAGAACGCTGTAGCAGGCGCAGTATCATCCGAATAAAATAGGTAGAGTAGGGAAAATTTCAAAATAATCCAGAACGCTTCGGATGAATTATTGAATAAAGGCGGCACAAGGGGTCTATATAAGGCTTACTTTGAACCCAATTACCTCCAACTACTACCGCCGACTGGTAACAAATATTTGGTTCGATATTTGCTGCCTTAACCCTAAAATCAACCCTTTGTTCACAAAACTGTCCCTAAGATCGCGCATATTCGTGTCCATGATCCTGTTGGTGGTCATCGCCTCGGTGCTTATTGCGGGCGTTACCGTCTATCAGTACCGCCAACAGGCGAGGGATTACCACGAAGACCATTTGGAGCGTAAAGAGGAACAGGTGCGGCAAAGCGTCGAGTACACCTTACAAAGCACCACCTACCCGGTCACCACTGAAAACCTAGGCCTGATCTTTAACTTACAGATTTACCAAATCGCCAACGTTCAAAACCAAAGACTTAACATTTATAACCTGGAAGGGCAATTAATCAAAAGTTCACGCGCCAACTTCGAGGCAGAATCAGTTTCGACCTGTTTGGATTACGGCATCCTGAAAAAACTTGAAGCCAGCCCCAACAAGCGCTATGTAGAGGAAAAGGCATTGGCTGGTGACAATTATCGTGCATCCTACACCTACATCAAGGATTCAAAACTAAAACCGATTGGCATCTTGAACCTTCCCTACTATGAGGACGATTCTTTGACCAATATGGAGTTGCGGGAATTTCTGATGCGCCTGGGAGGGGTATATTTTTTAATGCTGCTCATCGCCATCGGACTCGCCTATTTTATTTCGACCTACATCACCCGTTCGCTACAAACCATTTCGGATAGGCTCGACAAGACGGATCTGACCAAAAGCAACCAGAAAATCGTCATCGAGAACCCCAGCGAGGAGATCAAAAAATTGGTCGACTCGTACAACGCCATGATTGACGAGCTTGAGCATAGCGCGGCCAAGCTCGCACGTAGCGAACGCGAACAAGCCTGGCGGGAAATGGCCAAACAGGTGGCCCATGAAATCAAGAATCCGTTGACTCCTATGCGCTTGAGTGTACAAAGTTTCGAACATACATTCGACCCGAACGATCCCGATATCGAAAAAAAAGTGGCCGAGTATTCGAAGACGCTGATACAACAGATCGATACCATGAGCAGCATCGCCTCGGCCTTTTCAAATTTCGCGGAAATGCCCGCTCAACAGAACGAAACCCTTGATGTCGTTCAAATCGTTAAGCTGGCTTTAGATATTTTCAATGAAGATTATATTCATTTTATTTCGGAGGAAGAGGAGCTCATCGCCAAGTTAGACCGTACCCAGCTCATACGGGTGGTGACAAATTTGGTAAAGAATGCCATTCAGGCGGTACCTGAAGTGGCTTCGCCCCGTATTCTGGTCTCCGTTGCCGCTGACGGCGATTTTGTAAAAATCTGCGTAGCCGACAATGGTATCGGTATAGAGGACGGCAACCGGGACAAGATCTTCGAACCTAAGTTCACTACTAAAACCAGCGGTATGGGGCTTGGCCTTGGGATGGTTAAAACCATCGTAGAGACTTATAAAGGCCGCATAGATGTTAATTCAAAACCGGGGAGGGGAACCGTTTTTACGGTGCGATTTCCGAGGGAAACCCTTCAGTAATTTAACGTAGGGATCTTATGACGTAATCCTCTACTAAATTTTTGATTGGGATTGAATTGTGCATGGAAGTGGTGTAAACTTTTTCCATTCGCTAAAAATTGCCCTTTTTTACTCATGTATCCTCTTTTTTTCCTTCCGTAGGGATGCTATGCAACCTTAAAAGCCTTTAAATGAGTAAAAAATGTATAATTTTCGCTAGAAAGCATAAAGTTTAAATCACCTCATGTAAATTTTTCGATGTGAAATAAAATTAAAGCGGTGTAAATAACAACAGGAATAGATAATATTGAATCCATTTAGACTTTAAAATGCGCACCCAAAATATTCGCTTGCCGCGCGTACCGGTAAGACGGGTTGTGCCCGGAAGAACTTTTATAATAGCAGCAGCGTTATGGGGTTCTAAATGGCAAAATATGGTTGCAATATGATTGCGATATGGGCTATTAATAAGGTAAAAGAAAAAGGTTTAAAATGAGTTTAATACTAAAAATTTAAAAATATGAACTACAACAACATCCTAGTAGAAGAAGACAAACCAATCGGTACCATTACCATCAACCGCCCCAACAAGCTGAACGCCCTGAACCGTGATACCATACAAGAACTGCACGAAGCATTTGAAGCCATGGATACCGACAAAGAAATAAAGGTCATTATTTTGACCGGTAGCGGCGAGAAGGCTTTTGTGGCGGGTGCGGATATATCGGAATTTGCGGATTTCTCTGAGGAAGAAGGGAGCAAGTTGGCCGCTAAAGGGCAGGAGCTGTTATTTGATTTCGTGGAAAACCTATCGAAACCGGTAATCGCTGCCGTCAACGGGTTTGCCCTGGGCGGGGGACTCGAACTCGCCATGGCCTGCCATTTTCGGGTAGCCAGCCATAATGCCCGAATGGGGTTGCCCGAGGTTTCGTTGGGGGTAATACCTGGTTACGGTGGCACCCAGCGGTTGCCACAGTTAATCGGCAAGGGCAGGGCGATGGAACTGATAATGACGGCCGGAATGATCGATGTAGAACGGGCTTCGGATTATGGTCTCGTGAACCATGTCGTATCCCAAGAAAACCTGTTATCGTTTTGCGAAAATCTGGCAATCAAAATAGCAAAAAACTCCCCCGTCGCACTCGGTCATGCAATAAAAGCGATAAATGCGGGTTTTAAAAATAGCGATGGATATTCCCATGAGATCAAAGCTTTTGGCAAATGTTTCGGTACTGCGGATTTTAAGGAAGGTACCACGGCTTTCCTAGAAAAGCGCAAGGCTGATTTTCCGGGGGAATAGCGTTAAAAGATCAAATGGAAAATTCCGAAACAGGTGGTTTGTTTGTTGGTTGCCCCCCATCCCCTCTGACGCTCGGTATCTTTAAAACCTACTTATGAAAACCCCTTATGGCTTGGCGGCCCTTTTCATTCTGGCGGCATTATCATTTTCCAAAGCACAGGAAATTCCTATCCATTATAGCCTAGGAAATAATTATTCCGACAGGTATAAATATTCTACCCTACTATCCATCGAAAGTTCCGAACAAGGTGAGACCGTTTTGGTACGCACTTATTACGGCGGGTTTCCCTTACGTCCCAAAGGACATTTCATTGAAATGTATGATGCCGATCTTAATTTGGTTCGGGACTATAATTATAAATATGCAGGCGACCATATGATAGATGGTTTTGTGAAGAACGGACAGTTGTACTTGCTCGAACTGGCCTACAATATGGATCAGGAGGCCTATCAGTACGTGGTACACCAAAGTCCGTTGCACGACTTTAACTTTACGGATAAGGTGTTGCTTTCCATCCCTTCCAAAGAGGTCATTGCCCCGCTATCCGTGAGCAAGTACAACCGTAATTTCAGCAACGGCTTTTCAACGGCCGTTCATTTTAACGATGCCCGTTCCGCCTTTGCCATTACGGTGCAGCATAAGGAACGTCGGGAAGACAAGTATCACTTGTATCTCTTTGGAACTGACCTGAAGCAACATATCGTATACGATTTTTCAGATCAGGTTGCCGATAAAAACTATGCCTTCGAGAACATCGAAGTATCCGATGACCTGAAAGTCCTTTATTTGACGGGGAAAGCTTATTTTAAAAAACGCCGCTTCGAGGCTACTGAAAGAAAATACCAATACGAACTGGTGAAAATCCGTGCTGACGGACACAAAACCCAGGAATTCAATGAGATCCGGAAGTTTCCCGAATCACTGAAGCCGATACTATCGGGCAGCGGTCTCAAGGTGGTGGGTTTTTACGCCGTTCGTAAGGATAATCGCTACAACGGACTGGTGTATTATGATCTGGATGCAAATTCGCTGGACGTCAAAAATAAAAAGTACAATCCGTTTTCCGACCAGTTTATGATGGATAAGTTCGGCCGTGAGGTCGATGCTGAACTGAAGAACTTAATTTTCAAGGATGTTCATGTCACACCAAACAACGGAGTCCTTTTCAGCGCTGAAGAATATTTTGTGACCAAGGGAGAGGATATTTCCCGTGGTGGTACCCAGATTACCGACCGCTATCATTACAATGATATCGTTGTGGCAAAATTGAATGCATTGGGGAAAATGGAATGGGCACGGAACATCAACAAGACAGAAGTGACGCAAGGGGATGCCTCCTACGCCTCCTATACCGCCTACGGCAAAGGAAATGATATGTATTTCTTTATCAATTCCGGTGAAAATCCACAGAAAATGAGTAAAGATCGCATTCTCTTCAACCAGGGCTACAGCCGCAATCCGAATCTATTCGTCATCAAAATCGATGGCGCGGGCGACCTATCCTATAAAAAATTGGTAGCCGACAAAGACCTGCGGCTTCCCGTAATGGTATCCCGACCATTAATCCATAAAGACTCCGATACCCTTTTGTTCTATGCGAAGAGGGGCAGCAGGAAACAGATGCTCCGGGTTGCCGTGCAATAACTCGTTTCTTGCATACAAGCCCAAGGAACATTTTAAAATTAACTCCTTTAACAAAGCAAATATAGGATATATTCCATATATTTGGAATAAATCCATCTAGTGAATCTTGATTGCTACATCAAAGGCAGGGGCGCCCAAGAGAACACGCCCAACAAATTCTCGGAAAACATTTACGAGAGACGGGACGATTTTCTGGAGTTCTGCCGTATCGAAGGGGAGGAAGCGGACAAGAACAGAACCCAGTACATTCCCATATTTCCCAAGACCATTGTCAACAAGGTGACGAGTCCCGATGTAGGAATGCAATACTCCATGAACCCGTATCAGGGCTGCGAACACGGCTGTATCTACTGTTACGCCAGAAATACCCATGAATTTTGGGGATACAGTGCCGGTCTGGATTTCGAGCGGAAGATATTGGTCAAGAAATCGGCTCCGGACCTATTGGAAGCCAAATTGAAAAGCAAAACCTGGGAGGCGAAGACCATTGTACTTTCCGGAAATACCGACTGTTATCAACCCGCCGAAAAAAAATTCGGGATTACCCGCGCCTGTTTACAAGTTTTCCAAAAGTACAGGCATCCCGTGGGTATAATTACTAAAAATGCCTTGGTTCTCCGTGATCTCGATATCCTCAAGGAACTGGCGAAAGACCGGCTTGTGGGCGTCAACGTTTCCGTTACCTCCCTATCCGAAGAAACAAGGCGTATTCTGGAACCCCGTACGGCGAGCATCAACAAAAGGCTGGAGACGATACGGGTGCTGTCGGAAAACAACATACCTGTGAATGCTATGTTGGCTCCCATAATTCCCGGCATTAACAGCCACGAAATCATGAATCTGGCCAAAGCGGTCGCGGAACACGGCGCCCATTCGTTTGCCTTTACGGTCGTTCGCCTGAACGGTGCCATTGGTGGTATTTTCACCGATTGGATCAAAAAGGCCCTTCCCGATCGGGCGGATAAGGTATTGCACCAGATCGAGGAATGCCATGGAGGCCATTTAAACGATAGCCGGTTCGGGGTTCGCAGTCGGGGCGAGGGCAAGATCGCCAGCCAGATCCACGACCTGGTACGCCTGGCGCGACATACCTATTTTAAGAATAAAAGCTTTCCGCCCTTGAACCATGATTTGCACGAACAGTTCAAGAGCGGGCAGCTGCGGTTGTTTTAAGCGTGTCACTTCGGCAGTTCTTATCGTAACGGCCTCATCCCTGCAAACGATAAAAATGCCTCTGATCTGAACTCTTCGGTTGGAAGAAGCAAAGCAATGGTAAAAATTCCTGTTCTGCGATATGGAAACTGTTGGTTGGAATTTTACTCCCGGGTACTTTCTCCCTGGCGCGGTACCAAGGGGTTCCATTCCCTATAAAACTGTTCGAGGTAATCCAACATATACTGATGGCGTTCCCTGGCCAGTTTTTTACCAGTCTTAGTGTTCATTTTATCCTTCAGCAGAAGCAGTTTTTCGTAGAAATGGTTGAGGGTCGGGGCAGTACTTTTTTTATATTCCTCTTGGGTCATTTTTAGGTTCGGGGCGATTTCTGGATTGTAGATTTCCCGGTTCATGAAACCACCGTAGTTAAACGCACGGGCTATCCCGATAGCTCCCATGGCGTCGAGACGGTCGGCATCCTGTACCACCTGAAGTTCTTTTGACCTCAGCTTGCGGCCCCTTTTCTTTTGAAGACTATTCTTGTAAGAAATGTTCTTTATAATCTTCACCACATGGTCGATGGTCTTTTTCTTGACCCTGAGCTGGCTTAAAAAATCGGATGCCATTTTAGGCCCCACAGATTCATCTCCTTTGTTGAATTTCGCATCGGCAATATCGTGTAAGAGAGCGGCCAAGCTAACCACCAGCACATCCACTTTTTCATCCTTGGCTATCAATAAGGTATTTTTGAAAACCCGTTGAATATGGAACCAATCGTGGCCACCTTCGGCACCTTGCAAGGTTTCCTTGACAAAGGCAATGGTCTGTTCCACGATTTCGCTATCGGACATTTTAGCCATCGGTCGCTTTGGTTATAGAGGATGGAGATTTGAATGAAGTCAAGCCAGAAACTACGGCCTTTTCGGCGGATGCGATGACCTCGTCCAGATTTTTCTTGACCTCTAATGCCGGATGCACGGTAAAAGTAATATGGTTGCCGATACCGTAGGGAAATCGACCATAGCGCAACATTTTCCAAGAATTGTCGATACTGATCGGTACGACCAGGGCTGACGGTGCGCTTTTCATCAAGGCTTTAATGCCGATAACTTTAAAGGGTTTGGGGTGCCCAGTCTTAGATCGCGTACCCTCGGGAAATAGTACGGCACTCCGGTTGAATTTTTCGATATACCGGCCCAGTTTGACAATTTCCAGCAAGGCTTGCCTGCTATCTTTTCGGTCGATTAAGACCGAACCGCCGTGCCGCAGGTTATAAGATACGCTGGGTATGCCCTTTCCCAGTTCCGTTTTACTCACAAATTTCGGATGGTGCCTCCGCAGAAACCAAAGGAGGGGCGGTATGTCGTGCATACTCTGGTGGTTCGGTACAATGATCAGCGGGCGGTCGCTGGGAAGGTCGTGCGGATTATCGAAGGTATAGGTAGTACCTAGAAAATGGGTGCACCGCATCAGGCAAAGGTTCATAAAGGCAACACTTTTTCCATGTGCCGCATAACCGAAAAGGTTCAGGCAGATCCACTGAATCGGATGGAATATCAACAAGGTGATACCGAACGCAATCAAATAAAGCACGGTCAAAGGATATGCCAGTAGCTTCTGCATGGTGCAAAAATAAAAAAACCGCTCTCCAAGAGAACGGCTTTTCGAGTCTTTTTCTAATCTTAAAGGAATAGCGCCATTAACAAAATTCGTTGTACGCCTCCATTAGATTCTCGGCGATCAGTTCGGCGGGCCGACCCTCGATGTGATGGCGCTCGATCATATGCACAAGCTCACCATCCTTGAACAACGCCATACTGGGCGATGACGGCGGAAAGGGTACCATTAGGTCCCGGGCGGCCTTAACGGCTTCCACATCGACCCCGGCAAAAACGGTGACAGTGTGGTCGGGCTTTTTGGCATTGTGAAGGCTCAATTTCGCTGCCGGTCTCGCATTGGCCGCGGCACAGCCACAGACCGAATTGACCACTACCAAGGTCGTGCCTTCTTTGTTAATCGCGTTTTCGACCGCTGCGGCCGTATATAGTTCTTCGAACCCGGCCGAAGCCAGATCATTTCTCATGGGTTTTACCAATTCTTCGGGATACATAGTCCTGTGTTTTTAATTTGGATCACAAAGGTACTGAATTTTATACTGCCAACCGCTACTGCTTACTGCCCACTTTTAATATCTTTGCCCAAATTTTAAAATGACATGATCAAATGGTTCGCGGCCATCCTAGGATATTATCTGTTTCGGTTTCCCGGCGCTATCCTTGGGTTTTTGGTTGGAAGTTTTATCGATAACCTCAGCCGAAAAGGCGGCGGTGCACAGACGATTTTCAGTGATATGACGCAGCAAAGCGTCTCCCCGGCGGATTTCGAACTGAACTTGCTCTCGCTTTGTTCCCTCGTCATCAAGGCGGACGGAAATGTTAGCCAGCGCGAAATGGACTATGTCCGCCAGTATTTTCTCAGTACCTACGGTAAGGAAAAGGCCAACGCTATTTTCAGGACCTTTAACGAAGTGGTAAAAAAGCGGGAGATATCGGCACAGCGCATCTGTACCTTTCTGAATCAGCGCACGCGCTATGAGGTCCGTCTTCAGCTGTTGCACTTTCTCTTTGGCATCGCCCAGGCGGACGGTTCGGTCAGCAATCCCGAAATCGCCAAGATACAGGAGATTGCCGGTTATTTACGGGTAGGGATGCGTGATTTCGAGAGCATAAAGGCCATGTTCATCAAATCGGCGAATAATGCCTATAAAATTCTCGATCTAAAAAAATCGGCCACCGACGAAGAGGTAAAAAAAGCCTACCGTGCCATGGCCAAAAAATACCATCCCGACCGGGTCAACACCCAAAATGAGGCCATTAAACGCGGTGCCGAGGAGAAGTTCAAGGAAGTGCAGAAGGCTTACGAGGAAATACAGGCCGAGCGGGGTCTCGGTTGAGCGGCAGTACCCAATGGTAGTGGGCAGTTCAAAAGCTAAAACCGCCCACCGTTATTACAACCCATACCAAAAAAATGCAAGACTTCTGGTTCTATACACAACTCGGCTTAGACCACGTACTGGATATTAATGCTTACGATCACATTCTATTCTTGATAGCCCTGGCATTGCCTTTTACATTCCAACGTTGGAAAAGCGTTCTTGCCCTCGCTACAGTATTTACCATAGCCCATTGTACTTCATTGGCATTAAGCTCATACGATATGGTTTTAATGGATGTCGGTTGGATAGAATTTTTGATTCCGGTTACCATCGCCATCACCGCGGTTTTCGACCTTTTGTACGTGAAGGCGGGGGCCGAAAATGAGAATATCTGGCTGCATGTTATGGCGACGTCGTTTTTCGGGTTAATCCACGGCTTTGGGTTCAGTAACTATTTTAAAATGCTGGTTGCGGGGGAAAACGATAAGTTATCCCCTTTGACGGGCTTTGCCCTGGGCATCGAAATTTCTCAAGTTACCATCGTGCTCGGAGTATTACTGGTCTCGCTTCTAGTGTCATTCTTTACCCCCTTGAAACATTCCCTTTTCACGGCAATTGTTTCCGTTTTAATTATCCTCGTTGCCATACCGATGCTGATCGAAACGTTTCCCTTATAGTCACCCTCAAGAACGAATAAGACTTTTATCGATTTTCACTTAAAATTAACCCCTTATTATTGCCGCACTATCGTAAAGCGGGTATCTTAGTGCTCTTTCCGTAAACGGAATGAAAGAAAAAAAGCAAAAAAAGTACGACAAAGCCTATCTCCGGATGGCGCAGGAATGGGGTAAACTTTCCTATTGCAGGCGCAAACAAGTCGGCTCGATTATTGTAAAGGACAGGATGATTATATCCGATGGCTACAACGGTACGCCCACCGGATTCGAAAACACCTGCGAGGATGAAGTGGGATATACCAAGTGGTATGTTCTTCACGCCGAGGCAAATGCCATCAGCAAAGTGGCCTCTTCCACGCAGTCGTGCCAAGATGCAACCCTATACATAACACTGTCGCCCTGCCGGGAATGCAGCAAACTCATTCATCAGTCCGGCATCAAGCGTGTGGTATATCAAATAGCCTATAAGGACGGGTCGGGGCTGGATTTTTTAGAAAAGGCCGGTGTCGAACTCGTTCATATGCCCGAAATTGAGAGTACCATTTGAACGTTATCACCTAGTCCCAGAAATCTATGAAACGAAAATATAGTTATCTTTGGCCGACCATTATTGCCACGGCGCTTGCCGTCGGGATATTCGTGGGAGGCAAGCTTCATTTCAACGATACGCCCGAAAAACTCTTCTCCACCAATTCTAAGAAGGACAAGCTCAACCGGCTTATCGATTACATCGACTACGAATATGTTGACGATGTCGATACCGACAGCATTGTAGATGTTACCGTGAACCAGATACTGGAAAAATTGGATCCGCACTCGGTATATATTCCAAAGGAAGAAATGGGCAGGGTTTCGGAAAATATGAAAGGGGATTTTGTCGGTATCGGCATCAACTTTTACCCGTACAAAGATACTATTGCCGTCATACGCACCATACCCAATGGCCCGAGTTACTTTAAAGGAATCAAGGCGGGAGACCGGATCTTGATGGCGGACAACGATACACTCTATGGAAAAGACATCTCTAACGACGCCATTGTGGGTAAGTTGAAGGGACGAAAAGGCAGTCCGGTGAAGTTGAAGGTCTATCGAAAGAGCAACGATAAAACCTTTACGGTCAACGTCAAGCGCGATATTGTGCCGATCAAAAGTGTAGAGGCCTATTTTATGATGACCGACGACATGGGCTATATCAAACTTAACCGCTTTGCGGAGTCTACTTATAGAGAATTTAAGTCCGCGCTGCATGAACTCCGCAAGCAGGGTGCCAGAAAGTTGACCTTGGACCTAAGGGACAACCCCGGCGGATACTTGGGCGTCGCCGAAAAATTGGCGGACGAATTTCTACAGGATGGCAAACTCATTCTCTTTACCAAGAATAAAAGTGGGAAAATAGATAAGATTCACGCTACGGAAAAGGGAGATTTTGAAGATAAGCCTATTTACGTACTGATTAACGAACGTTCGGCATCGGCTAGCGAAATCATCGCGGGAGCCTTACAGGACAACGACATCGGCACCATCGTCGGCCGCCGTTCTTTCGGAAAGGGTCTGGTACAGCGCGAAATGGACCTGGGCGACGGATCTGCCGTACGCTTGACCGTGTCAAGATATTATACTCCAACGGGCCGCAGCATCCAAAAATCATATAAAAACGGAACGGAGGACTATTACCAAAAATTCACGGATCGCTATCACAGCGGGGAGATGATATCCGTAGACAGTATAAAGGTGGCGGACTCATTAAAATTCACGACTCCGAAAGGCAAAGTGGTCTACGGTGGGGGAGGTATCATTCCAGATGTTTTCGTACCGATTGGTACGAACGAAGAGGAGGCCGTGGAAAGCATGGACAGTCTGGGATGGCTATCCTATTTTATTTTTGAGCATCTGGACGGGAATAGGGCGATTTACACAGACTACTCCAAACAGGACTTTCTGGATAATTTTAGGGTCGACGACATCTTGTTCGAGGAGTTTGTGGATTACTCCATCCAACGAAATTTAAAAATGGATTTTTACGAATATGAAGATTCCTTTAAGACCTACCTTAAGGCCGCTTTGGCCGAGCAGTTGTTCGGGGCAAATCTTCATGCCCAGATCAAGAGTTCGGAAGATCACATGCTACGGGAAGTCCTGAAACTTGACAAAACCCCGGTCAAGCGCGGCGAGGCAGAGGCTATCGAGGCCACCAATTAGTGTTGAGTTAAGTCGCCTAGCTGCCTATCGCTTATACCAAACGAGTATTCTTATCCTGAAATATGGCCCAAGGCGGAAAGCCCGCTACTCCTTGTCCAATTTTCGCTGGATTTTCCTGCTCGCCCTGAAAATCATCAGCAGCACGATAGCACAGAGCGCCGCCAAAATTCCGATTAAGGCAATGATACTATCACCTTGCAATGGCTTTTCAAAATCGATCAGCGTCACGTTATAGGCAATCAGCGCCAAGGCCAATATTATAAGGATTATGTTGAGAGTCTTGTTCATGTACCGATTATTAAGTTCAAAATAGTTGATTCACATTAGTCGCAAAAAGCTTTACCGCTATCGCCAGCAGTATGATCCCAAAAACCTTACGAATAACATTGAGTCCGTTTTTTCCCAATACCTTTTCGATCCGCTTGGACGCCTTGAGTACGAAATACACAAAAATGGTATTGACTACGATGGCCACGATGATGTTTTCGACCTCGTATTCCGCTCTTAGCGATAGCAGGGCGGTCAAGGTTCCCGCACCTGCCACCAAAGGAAAGGCTATAGGCACTATCGAAGCGCTTTCCGGTTCATCTTCTTTGTATAGAGTTATCCCCAAAATCATTTCAATGGCCAGAAAGAAGAGTACGAACGCCCCGGCTACCGCAAAGGAATACACATCGATACCGATTAGTTTCAAAATTTCATCGCCCACGAACAAAAAGGCCACCATGATGACCGCTGAAACAATCGATGCTTTTTCCGATTCGATATGGCCGACCTTTTTTCGCAATCCGATGATTATAGGAATACTTCCCAAAATATCGATGACCGCAAAAAGTACCATAGTAGCAGTGGCAATTTCCCGAAAGTTAAAGTGGAATTCCATACGCCGATATTTTCCACAAAATTAAGGCTATTATAAGGGACTTTGGGTAGGACAGGCGAAATATGTTGCTTAAAAAATGCTTGATCAGGGGCAAAAGAACCACCTTGGGAAATACTATCTTTGTCATCAAAAATGAGGGGATGTTCCAACTAGGAAAAACCATAGTATCCGAAGAGATTATCGAGAACGATTTTGTATGCAATCTTACTGCCTGCAGGGGCGCGTGCTGTGTTGACGGCAATGCCGGTGCCCCCGTAGCGGATGAGGAGACCGATCTTCTTGTAGATATTTTTAGCAAGGTAAAACCTTTTTTACGCCCAGAAGGTATCGCCACCATCGAAGAACAGGGCGCCTTTGTAAAGGGAGATGACGGGGAGTGGGAAACTCCTCTGGTCAACGGTAGTGAATGTGCGTACGTTGTCTTTGCGAACAATGGTACGGCCAAATGCGGTATTGAAGAAGCCTATGAGCAAGGGGCCATAACCTGGAAAAAACCAGTCTCCTGCCATCTCTACCCTGTCCGGGTGCGGGAATATACCGAACTTACCGCCGTCAACTACCATAAATGGGAAATTTGCGACCCCGCCTGCATTTTAGGCGAAGAACTGAAAGTACCTATCTATAAATTTGTTAAAGAGGCGTTGATTCGTAAATTCGGGGCAGATTGGTACGCCGAACTTGAAAAAGTGGCGGAAGAACACGGGTAAGAGTCCACATGGCAAGTTGGAGGATTTCGACCCATTATCCGTATCTTGGAGCCATTGGGTGCTTAGTGCCTGAAATGTTTCATGTAGTTGGAATATGCAGTACTACCTTGGTACCGCTGGCGTTCCCTTCATCGTCATAAAGGTCTAGCATTTCGACCTGGAAAGAATTTTGGTAGTCTTTGGCAAAGTTGGCCAAACGACCTTTGGTAATCTCGATTCCTACCGATTTGCGCTGAAGCACCTTGTTCTGTTTAATCTTTTCGGCAGCGGCCCTGCCTATTCCGTTATCGCTCACTGCAATTTGAATTCGACCCGCTTTTTCCCGTGAAACTTCCACCTTGACTTTTTTGGGGCCTTCTTTGCTCGAAAGCCCGTGCCAAAGGGCGTTTTCGAGAAAAGGCTGTAATATGAGCGACGGGATTCGGATCGTATGGGTATCAATATCTCTGTCCACTTCGATTTTGAAATCTATCTCATCAGAAAAACGGATGTTCTCGATGGTCATGTACAGCTCGACCGTTTCAAGCTCTTCCTCTAAGGGGATTTCGCGTACTGATGAGGCTTCCAAAATCTTTCGTACCAGTTTAGCAAATTTGTTAAGGTAACGCACTGCGTTTTTCTGTTCGTTATTGATGATGTATAACTTGATAGAATTTAGCGAATTGAACAAAAAATGCGGATTCATTTGGCTACGCAACATGCTCTGCTCCAATGTCATTAACTTTTTTTCGTTCTTGAGCTGATACTGTCGATATAGAATATAAAAAATCCCCGCCAACAAAGCCAAAGCGATCCCGCTAATGAGCAGGGTGGTTTGGGTGGTACGCAGTTCCAGCTCCAAAATCTCCAAATCATTGTCGGCCTTTTCGGCATTATAGCGAAGCAGTACATCGTTCACGTAGCGGATGCTGACCTCGTTCACAATTTCCCTTTCTAGGCTATCGGCTTTCAATTTGAAATCCAAGGCTTTTTTGTAATCGCCCGTTCTTTGGAACAGTTCCGACAAGAGATGGTTGGCATTGGCCGAGGTTTCGTGCAGATTTGATTCTTCTGCCAATTTCAGGCCCAATAACATATTTTCTTCCGCTTGCTTATAGCCCCCCGTCAACATTTGTCCCCAGCCCAATTGTACATATATCGGCGTTATCAAAAACCTGTTCCCCAGCTTGTTTGCAAGGGGAAGAATGGAATCGAGCAAGGTCAAGGCTTCATCGCCCCTACCCTTCTTCAGGTAAATGCGTGCGATGCTGGTGGTACAAATCACACGGCCCGCATCGTTATCTATCTGATTGTTGTAGATAAAAGAAGTTCGGTAATTCTCAAGGGCCCGGTCTAATTTGCCCTGTTCCTCGAGGCTCTTACCGATATTCTGGTGGTTGACCGCAAGACCGAGGACGTTGTCTAGTTCCGCTTCTAGCCGTAGCGATTTTTCAAAAAAGAAAATGGCCTTGTCGTATTGCCCCAGCATCGAATAGAGGTTTCCAATACCATTGAACGATACGTTGATGCTTCTTTTCAAACTTTTACTAGGATTTTCCACCTCCTGCGCCAGTTCAAGGGCACGTTGATGGTAATCCATGGCCCTACGAATAGAAGATATTCTGCGGTAAACGACACCGAGGTTGTTCAGGCTGTACACCCTGAAATCGAGATTATCGGATTTTTCGGCAATCCCGAGTGCCTCTTGGTGCAAGGTGATGGCCCGGTCATATTGTGAGGTGTTCCGATAGGCCCTGCCGAGTTCGTTAAGGCCATAGGCCTCCCCGGCGGCGTAACGGTTTATGGCCGAGGTGTTAGCTACATATCGCATAAGAAGGGTGTCCTCCCTATTTTTTTGCAATATCTGGTGTATACCGGCAAAAGTTTCCGGACGGGTCTGCAACAGACTATCTACTGTTGCCTTGAAGGTGTCGGGTATGGATTGGGAATATGCCCCTAGTGATAAAAAGATAAAAAGAACGGAAACAAAAAAGGGCACTCCACGCGCGGGACAGATGCGGGGGACCACTGTGGTATATAAAATTTGGGACTGCATTATATCATATCCAAAAAGTCGGATTTTTTCTGTCGGGAAACCGGAATTCTATGGTTCGACTGCAAAATAACATATCCATCGGTCTTTAAAAATTCCTTGATTTTGCTCAAATTTATAATGTAGGAGTTGTGTATCCTGAAAAAGGAATCTTCGGGCAAGAGTTCGTTGACCTCCTTCAACTTTTTCGTAAGCACCATCTTGTGGCCATCGGTCAAAAATATGGTACTATAGTTTCCGTCGGATTCAGCGTAGAGAATTTCATCACTGTCCAAAAAAACTAATTTCCCGTCCGTATTGAAGGTTATCTTTTTATGCTTTGCGTTAGCATTGAAGTTCAAAAGTATTTTCTCTAGGCGTTCGGATGTATAGTTCTTCGCATTGTATTTTCTAATCTTGGCAATTGTTTCTTTAAGATCATCGGAATCTATAGGTTTTAAAAGATAATCGATGGCCTCGTTCTTCAACGCCTTTATGGCATATTGGTTGTAGGCCGTGGTGATGACTACGGGGAAATTCTTGTTCGTCAGTTTCTGGATAAACTGAAATCCGTCCATCGTGGGCATTTCAATATCTAGAAAAAGGCAGTCCGGCGTATTTTTCTCTAAATGCTCCAAAGCTTCAAAAGGATCGGTAAAAGAGGCAACCACCTTGATCTCATCACTGAAATTGGTAAGTTCCCAAGAAAGGCTCTGTAATGCCTTTATTTCGTCGTCTACGATTACGGCTTCTAACATTTGCAACTATTTTAATCAGGGGTCCCTTCAAATAGAAACCGAACCCTAAGTTACTCAAATATACCTGAAGGCTCTGTTTAAAAAATACAAAGATGTGTGAATGGCTAGGTTAAGCGTACGGCCGGTGCAAAAAAGTATGGTAATGACCACCTTGAATTTACAGCGGTCAAAACCGTACATTATGATGTGTTTCATCGATGAGAGCCGCGTTTTAAGATGCTACACCACAAATATGGTCCATTTCACAACAAAAATTTACCGTTGGCCGATCCCAAAGCTACATTCGTCGTGTATTTGAATTAAAGTTTGATTAATTGACTGTTTAGCCAAACTTCACCAACCTACTTAACAAAGAAAGCCCTGACGAAATCGTCGGGGCTTTTTGTTTATCGCCTTGATAAAAGAAACTGGTTAAAATGAATAATTAAGCCCGACAAGCCAATAGGTCTGCAGTTCGTTGTCGGTGTTGTCAAAAGTGGGGGTCGGCGTTGGTAGCGGGTCCAGTTCCAAAGCATTGGCCAAGGCCTCTTGGTGATTTTGTCGCAGCCCCAATTCGAAACCGAGCCCGATACCGTTCCATATCGTATAGCCCAGGGAGTTGATCCAACTAAAGTTGGAATAGTTGGAACTTTTATAACTCTGAAAGGTCGAAAAATTGGATTTGAGGTTCAATTTTCCGAATTTTCGAGTGTAATCGGCCACTATTTTGGCACCCGCGGAAGATTGGTAAACCACGTTGTTATTCGAGAAGACAAAGTTATAGTTGAAGGGATTGACCACGACGGTCAGGTTTTGGGTCGGAGACCAGGTGGAACCGACGCCCACATCAAGATAACCGGGATCGTTGAAGTTGTTGATGATAGAGGTACGATACTCGGCCAGCGCCGATATGGCAAACCTTTCGCTCAATTTGTAGCCGTACAGTGAGGAGAGTGTAAAGACATCGGTGGTGCCCTCGAAATTCTCACTGTCGGTTTCGATATTCTTGTTGTCTAATTTTACCCATTTCAGGTTGGCGTTGCCTGAATTCTTCCAGAAGAATTTTTCGCGGTCCAGATTGGCATACGCGTTAACGGTCATTCCGATATTGCCCGATGAATTGTTGGGCACGCCCTGTGAATACCAGTTATTAAAATTGGAAAGGTTCGCCCCGATGGTGCCAAAAGCCCCTATTTTCCATCCCGGAAAAGTATCTATCTGGTCTTGGAGGTCGTCCACCCTACCCTGTATTGCGGCGATAGAATCCTTTTTGGCCGCTTTTTCGGCTTTCAGTTCATCCAAAGTCTGTGCAGAGCCTACATGAAAAGTAAGAAACACTACTAATAGTACAAATAATGAGTTTTTCATAAGTCGCGTGATAATCGTCGTATTAGTTTGAAGTCACTGTGTTGAAATTTATAATTTGAATGGTCAGGGCTCATTTTGATGCCCTTCGACATTAAAATTTCTAGCATAGCCAAAGCTAAGGCATAAGTTTTAACGTCGAAGGGCGTATCAAAGAGGCATAAAATTATCGACCGTTTTCAAGATAGCTAAAGGAGCAAATGTAAGAATTGCTAACAGGAAAATAACAGCTTTATTAACAGAAATTTTATACTTATTAAGACTTTTTTTGCTCTTTTCAACCATTAATACCAGGAGGGAAACATTGGGTACAGAGCTAATGGTTCGTCTTTCGGCATGGTTATGAACAAAGTATTAATTTTTCTTGAAAAGCGGGACTGAAGAACAGGCTTCACCGTACATGAGAGACTTAACGACAGGTTGCAATTTTTGTGTGATCAACAGATATGCATTAGGCGGGACGGGTCGATTGCTGCATCCTTTTATGATGACCAAGCGGTCTTTCAGTTCCGATACATCCAGTTTCTCTATAACGGATTGATAAAGGGAAGATTCGAGCTGTTCTAAATTGCCCTGTATCGTTTTATGGGCATAGGGTCTTAATTTTGTGGTTATAAGCATATAGGCCCATCCGGGCACAATGGCATCCGACGAGCAATGAAGGGCCACGAAGGCGTCTTGGTATTGGGCCCAATCGTGTGCCTCTAGCTGCGTTCTAAATTCTTTTTCCCTGAGGATAATGCCTTCATGTAGCCAAGACTTAATATCCAAAAGAATTCTTTTTCCCTCGAGATAATAATCCTCTAGGTTAAAGGTGACCAGCTTGCTTTGTGCAACCCGGTTAAGGATGGGTTCTTCTTGCATAGTTAGCTTTTGCAGGTTGAATAGATTCCCAACATTGCGGGAATGACAAAACCAATTTACAGCATTCCGAGTTCCAACTTGGCCTCTTCGCTCATTAGGTCTTGACTCCATGGCGGATCAAAGGTGATTTCTACCTCGGCATCCTTGACCATGTCCAAGGATTTTACTTTTTCCTCGACTTCTGCAGGCAGCGATTCGGCTACGGGGCAGTTTGGCGATGTCAGGGTCATCAGTATTTTCACCTCGCTGGCCTCGTTGACGAACACATCGTAAACCAGTCCGAGTTCATAAATATCAACGGGAATTTCGGGGTCGTAGATGGTTTTCAGAACCTGGACTATATTTTCGCCCAATTCATGGGTATCTACTGCTGTAATCGTTCCTTCGCTCATCTTATTATTAAAGATTATGGATTTATATGTTTATGAGTTCATGAGTCTGATATTAACTCATAAACTAGGCCGAAGGCCGTATCAGCTCACAAACTAATTTAGTTGTGTTTGGTACGCTACGGCGTACAATTTCAATTGTTTGATCATGCTGACCAAGCCGTTGGCGCGGTTGGGCGATAAATGTTCCTTTAGGCCGATTTCATCGATGAACCCGGTATCGGCCTCAATGATGTCCTGGGGTTTTTGATTGCTAAAGGCCCGTATCAATATCGCAATTATACCTTTCGTTATAATGGCATCGCTATCGGCCGTAAACACCAGTTTGTCGGCTTCCAGTTCGGCATGTACCCAAACTTTGCTCTGGCAGCCTTTTATTATGTTATCATCGGTCTTGTACTTTTCATCGATCAACGGAAGGGATTTGCCCAGTTCTATCATGTATTCATAACGTTGCATCCAATCGTCGAACATCGAAAATTCATCGACTATTTCTTCTTGTATCTCCTGTATCTGCATATGATATTATTCTGTGCAAAAGTACGACAAGTAACGCTGCCTATCAACCATTTGGGAAAGTTATAGTATTTTCATCCCCTTCCATTTATCCAGAACGTTTCCCTAACTTTGAGCCATGATATTGGTTACGGGGGGAACGGGATTGGTCGGCGCCCATCTTTTGCTGCAACTGGTGAAAGCGGGCCGCTCGGTAAGGGCTATCCACAGAAAGTACAGCAATCTTCAGAGGGTCGAAAAAGTATTTGGGTTTTATGGGGATGACACCAGCTCGCTTTTCCACCAAATCGAATGGATGGAGGCGGATATCAACGATATTCCCACAATGGAAATTGCCTTCGAAAGCGTAACCCACGTGTACCATGTCGCCGCATTGATCTCTTTTGATCCCGACGATTACAAAAAACTGCAAAAAATCAATGCCGAAGGCACAGCGAACATCGTAAACCTATGTATCGCCAACCACGTACAAAAACTGTGCTATGCCAGTACCATCGGGGCAATAGGCCAAAACATCGATGGCACGAAAGCAACCGAAGAGACCATATGGACGCCCGGTGAGGCCAACGTTTACGGACTCAGCAAACATGCCGCCGAAATGGAGGTCTGGCGCGGCTCGCAGGAAGGTCTTCCGGTAACTATAGTAAACCCCGGTGTAATTATCGGACCGGGGTTTTGGGACAGCGGCAGCGGCGCACTGTTCACGACCGCCCAAAAAACCTATGGCTTTTACCCTCCCGGTGGGACGGGCTTCATCTCGGTGCACGATGTGGTCGATATGATGGTACAACTTATGGAATCGCCCATCAAAAACGAACGCTATATCGCCGTGGCCGAAAACTGGACCTACCAAAAGGTACTCACCGAAATTACGACTGAACTTGGATTGAAACCGCCCCAAAAAAAGCTAAAATACTGGCAACTTGAAATCGGCCGATGGCTTGATGGGCTGGGAAATTTACTATTTAGGAACGGTAGGCGCCTTACCAAAAGCCACATCCGCTCCTTGAAGCATCGACCTAGTTACGATAACGCCAAAATACAACGGGAATTGGACTTTTCATTCCGCTCCCTGCACGATGAAATCCGGTTTTGCTGCGCTCAGTTCAAGAATAAGAATTCGTACCGACACTAGTAAAGCGAATCTTTACTCTTCTCCAAATAGGTTTTGCTCTCCCCATTTTCCATTTCCACCCTGCGGAGGCTATCGTTGAGCTTTTTGGCCTCTTCTACATCCTGCACCTCCTGTTCGAGTTTCGATTCCACTTTTTTATAAATCCTCTCATATGTCACCGGTAATGAGGCGTAGTAACGGTCACTTTCTACGAACTGAACACTATCGATGTCATGTCTTTGGTAGATATAGTCCATGGGCTGGATATCGTTGTCCCGCAACACCGATATGTTGGTAGATTTCGCCGCGTTGACTATGGCCAAGTCTTTAAGCACCTCTACCATCTTATCTTCGGGGATGAGGTTGTCGGGCTTTTCCAGAAGAGTATCATTACAGGCTGTTAGACAAAGAAACAGCACCGGCAAAAAATTACTCTTCATTTTTAGTATTAAATAAAGTGACTTAAACTTTTTCCATTCGCTAAAAAATTGCACTTTTTTACTCATTTATTGTCCTTTTTCCTTCCGGAGCGATGCTATAAACCCAAAAAATCCTTTTATTGGCAAAAAAAAAATCTGATTTCGCTGGAGAGCAAAAAATGTAAACGACTTTAATGCATCAACCTCAGCTTTACCTTAACTCGCGTTCATTTTGAGTAGAGTCTTTCATCTCTTCTCTTATTTCACCTATCAAATGTAAGTCTTTTGGCATGCCGTTCTGCGGAAAATATCCCGTTTTCAAAAGCCAAATGCCCGTTGACAAAGGTATGGGTTATTTTTGAGCGGAAGGTATGACCCTCGAAAGGCGACCAGCTACACTTATAGGCGATATTTTCTTGGGTCACCTCCCAGGGGGAGTTAAGGTCCACCGCCACCAAATCGGCAAAATGGCCCTCCCTGATGAATCCGCGTTTTTCTACCTGAAACAATTTTGACGGATTATGGCACATTTTCTCGACGATCTGTTCCAGGGAAATCTTTCCTTCCTGATGCTTTTCCAGGATAGCCGGCAGGGCATGTTGCACCAACGGGCCTCCCGAAGGGGCTTTGGTGTACACATTGTCCTTTTCCTTGCGCGTATGCGGGGCGTGGTCCGTGGCGATAACATCCAATCGGCCATCCAATAGCGCATCCCACAATTGATCTCGGTCTTCCGCTGATTTTACAGCAGGATTCCATTTAATCAGGGTACCCATGGTGTCGTAATCCGTGTCGGCAAACCAGAGATGGTGGATGCAGACTTCCGCTGTGATTTGTTTCTTTTCTAGAGGAATGTCATTGCGGAACAGTTCGGTTTCTTTTCCAGTGGATACATGGAACACGTGCAACCGCGCCCCTGTCTTTTTGGCCAACTCGATCGCTTTTGAGGAGGATAGATAGCAGGCTTCGACACTTCGTATTGTAGGATGAAATCGTATGGGGATGTCATCCCCATACTCCTCCTTGTATTTCAGCAGGTTGCGTTGAATGGTTTCCTCGTCTTCACAGTGGGCGGAAATCACCAGCTCGGTACTCCTAAAAATATTCTCGATGACCGCCTCGTCATCGACCAGCATATTGCCCGTTGAAGACCCTAAAAAGAGCTTTACCCCTGAAGTAGCGTTCTTATCCAACCGTTTTAGCTCCTCCAGGTTATCGTTGGTACCGCCGAAGGGAAAGGAATAGTTGGCGAACGAACTTCGGGCGCCCATTTCAAATTTCTCCTCGAGTCTTTGAATCGTAGTCGTTTGGGGTATGGTGTTGGGCTGTTCCATATAACTGGTAATGCCTCCGGCCACGGCCGCCCGGCTTTCGGAGACTATATCGCCCTTATGGGTCAGGCCCGGTTCGCGAAAATGTACTTGGTCATCAATAATACCGGGAAGGAGATATTTTCCGTTCAGATCGATTACCTCCGCGTTGGCATCAGTGATATCGGAATCTATCCTGCGTATTACCTCATCCTCAAGCAGCAAATCGCTTTGAAAAATGGCATTTTCATTAACCATCTTGGCATTCTTGATAAGTATTCTTTTCATTCCCCTCTTTTTAAAATCCATCCAAATGAAAAAGACTTCTCATTTTCATCATAAACACCCCGAAAATAGCCTCCTTAACAATCGATCCGGTCATTTTGGATTTCCCTTTTACCCGATCGCGAAAGATAATGGATACCTCTTCGATATCATAGTTTTTGAGATAGGCCCTAAACTTCATTTCGATCTGAAAGGCATATCCTATAAACCGTACGGAATCGAGATCGATGTTTTCCAGCACATAGCGTTGGTAACAAACAAAACCGGCGGTAGGATCGTGTACGCGCATGCCTGTGATAATCTTTACGTAAAAAGAGGCACCGTACGACAAAAGCACCCGGTACAACGGCCAGTTTACCACATTGACCCCCTTCTTATACCGGGAGCCCACAGCAACGTCAGCCCCGTTGATACACGCCCGATACAATCTTTTCAGGTCTTTGGGATTATGCGAAAAATCGGCATCCATCTCGAAAATGTAATTGTATTGTTTAGCAATGGCCCATTTAAAACCGTGAATGTATGCAGTTCCCAAGCCGGATTTCTCGGTACGGGTTTCCAAGAAAAGGGAGTTCGGGAAATCGGCTTGCATCTGAATCACTTGATCGGAAGTCCCGTCCGGCGAATTATCGTCGACGACGAGCACATGAAAGTCCTTATTTAGCCCGAACACTGTCATAAGAATGTCCTCGATGTTCTCGATTTCATTATAAGTAGGGATAATGACCAGGCTGTCAGACATCGAATAATTGAATTAAAACGGGCGCTGGGCAAAAATAAGGTTTTGCAAACTGTCAGAAAACGCCAAGCCCTCAATTGTGAGTTTTTTAAAGCTCGATCCGCTATCATAATTCGTAGTTTTGCACGTTCATAGGAAGACATAGTGACACATCGATCCATAATGAAATCAAAACTGCCCCGAATTTTCCTGCTATTATCAGGCATTATTTTGGCAATTAATCTGGTGCAGTCCTATTTTACCCCTCTTATTTTCGATGAGGCCTACTACTGGTACTACGCACAGCACTTGTCCTGGGGCTACTTCGACCACCCGCCCATGGTGGCCTTTATGATTAAATTGGGCAACTTCTTTTTTGATGGGGAACTGGGTGTGCGATTCGTAAGTTGCCTACTATCGACCGCTATGTTCTTTGTTATATGGGTCACCATAGACCACCCTCAGAAGCGGAATTATGTCATCCATTTTTTCGTGCTGATCTTTTCGATGGCCCTTTTGAACGCTTACGGGTTCTTTACACTGCCCGATACGCCTTTGCTGTTCTTTACCGCTCTTTTTTTGTACGTCTACAAGCGCTTTCTTTATGAGCCCTCTTGGCGCTGGGGCATTATCATGGGAGTGGTCATGGCAGGTTTGATGTACAGCAAATACCATGCTGTTCTAGTCATCATATTCGTATTGCTTTCGAACCTAAAACTGGTGATGAAGCGCAATGCGTGGCTTTCGGTGCTTGTGGCGCTGTTATGTTTTGTACCGCATTTTGTATGGTTGTACCAAAACGATTTTGTAACGATCAACTATCACCTGTTTAACCGGCCGAACGCAGCCTACAGTTTTAAAAAATACACCTTGGGATACTTTATGAACCTCGTAGCGGTGTTTGGGCTGACCTTCCCTTGGATATATTGGTCGCTGGTCAAGACTAAGGTTTCGGATACTTTCACGAAGGCCCTGCTGTATCTAACTTACGGAGTACTTATCTTCTTTTTTATTTCAAGCTTTAACCGCCGTATTCAGACGCAGTGGATTATCATAATCGCCGTTCCCCTGGCCATTCTTACATTTCGTTATATGATGGCGAACGAGTCCGTGAAAAAATGGTCTTTCAGGATGGGGGCGGCAAATATCCTGATTATCCTCTACCTCCGTATCGGATTGGTGTACGAGCCGTTATCCCCGATTTATTACGAAACCCACGGTAATAAAGAACTGGCAAAAACAGTCAAATCAGCGGTCGGCGATATGCCCCTGATCTTTGAAAATTCGTATCGTTATGCCCCCATGTTCGCTTTTTATACGGGAAACCACACTTTTTCGCTGAACAATCAGTATTATAGACGCAACCAGTATTCCATTGATGATTCGGAATTAAAGGTACAGCACCAAAAAGTGCTCTATCTCACTACATATCCCAGAAAATCCGATACCACTTTTACCAAGAATAATGGAGGCATGCTTTATGGGGACTTTATCGACGATTTCGAGTCGTTTCGAAAATTACGCACCATAGTTGATGGGCCTATTCCGTTGGATACCGATAAAGAACAGGTACTTAAGGTCTTCAATCCGTACGGCGAGCGCATCGATTTTAGAAAATTGCGTTTCAACGTAGCCTATCTGAACGATTTTAAACAATTAAAGAAGTCATTTCTGATTGATCCAAAATCGAACGATAGCACAATTTTGTACCTGCCGGCTCACGATACGATCGATTTTATATTTACCTTACCGAAGCCTCAAATGAAAAATCCCGGATATTTCAGGGTCGGTATTTCGGAAAACGGACTACCATTTGGGATAAACGGTGAAAACACCAAACTGTTGAAATGAGAGCCTGCTCTGAAATCCAATATTTTATTATGCATCTTTTCGCCCATAATTTAATTACAATTCTGAACCGCAACCTTGCTATGTTTAATAATTTTGCCTTGCTCCGGTCAAAAATAGCTCGTAAAAAACTTCATCCCAAATTTCAATACAGGCCCTAATGGAACCTATTCTAAGAACGGCCGATACCGCTGATTGGATTACCATTCTACTGCTGTCGAGCACCGTATTTCCGGTGCTTGCCAAAAGTTTCTTCTATAACCGATTTTCGAACTTTATCATCCTTCCCTTTAACAATAAGTATATTTTCATGTACAACAAGAAGGAAAAACTGATTAACTGGTTCCATATTTTTTTCACCTTTTTTCTGATCATCAATTTGTCACTCTTTGTTTTTCTGGCGAGGAACGCTCTCACCGCACCTGCGAATACCACATATCCTTCGCTGTACCCATTGATTTTAACAGGTATACTGGGATTTATCGTTTTAAAGGTGGTATTACAATTGGTCAACGGTTTTATTTTCGGTTCGAACAAGGCCATCAGCGAACTTATTTTCAAAAAACTTTCCTATCTCAACTACACCGGCATCATTATGTTTTTGGCCAATTTATTGCTGGCCTATGTGGCCAAGGAATCCCATCTCGTCGTTTATATCGCTGGTTTCATTATTCTGTCGATTAATGCTATCGGCTGGGCCACCATCTTGAAAACTCATCAAAAATTAATTGCGAACTACTTATTCTATTTTATTTTGTACCTTTGCGCCCTCGAAATTGCGCCGTTCATCATCATTGGTAGTTATCTCAAACAGTAGGATTTATGACGAAAGTAAAGACGATATTGGTGTCGCAGCCTGAACCGAAGATTGAAAACTCACCCTACTCCAAACTGATAGATAAGGAAAAGGTGAAAGTCGATTTCAGACCCTTCATTCATGTTGAGGGGGTGGATGCCAAGGAGGTGCGCCAGCAGAAGATAGACCTACACAACTACACCGCTATTATACTCACAAGTCGTAATGCGGTCGATCACTTTTTTAGAATTGCGGAAGAGATGCGATTTAAAGTACCGGACAGCATGCGGTATTTCTGCCAATCGGAAGCTGTAGCTTATTACCTTCAAAAATACGTGGTTTACCGTAAGCGGAAAATATACGTGGGGAAACGCAATTTCCAGGAATTGGTGCCCTTGTTCAAGAAATACAAGAACGAAAAATTTCTTTTGCCTTCGTCAGATGCCCTTAAGGAAATTATACCTGAAATTTTGAACGCTTTGGATATCGTATGGAAAAGAGGCATATTTTACCGGACGGTTATCAGCGATTTATCGGATCTTAGAAACGTATCCTACGACGTGTTGGTCTTTTTCAGTCCATCGGGTATTGAATCCTTATTGCATAATTTTCCCGATTTCGACCAAAAAGATACCCGTATCGCCGTATTCGGCAACTCTACGGTAGAGGCGGCCACTGATGCGGGACTCCGTATCGACATAAAGGCACCTACCCCCGAAACCCCTTCGATGACGATGGCCTTACAGAAATATATTATGGAGGCGAACAAACGCTGAGGCGTTAAAGCAACATGGCTTTTGCCTTTTTAACCCCTTCGACCAAAACATCTGTTTCTTCCTTCGTATTATAAAAGCAAAAGCTGGCCCGTACCGTCCCCGGGATTCCATAGAAATCCATAATCGGCTGGGCGCAATGGTGCCCGGTACGAACTGCGATGCCCAATTTGTCCAATATCGTGCCGATATCGTACGGATGGATGCCTTCGATATTAAAGGAAATCACCGAAGTCTTGTGCTTTGCCGTCCCGTAGATTTTAAGCCCCTCAATCTCCAAAAGTCGTTCCGTGGCGTAGGCCAACAGTTCATTTTCATAATCGGCTATAGCCTCAAAACCGATTGCGTTCATATAGTCCAATGCCGCGCCAAAGGCGATACCGCCACAAATGTTGGGTGTACCCGCCTCGAATTTATGGGGCAGTTCGGCATAGGTTGTTTTTTCAAAAGTGACTTCGGCAATCATTTCTCCGCCGCCTTGGTAGGGGGGCAGCTTTTTAAGCCATTCCTCTTTTCCATAAAGCATTCCGACCCCCGTGGGGCCGCACATTTTATGCGCGGAAACGGTATAGAAATCCACATCGAGCTTTTGCAAATCAACCTTTAGATGGGGTGCCGCCTGTGCGCCGTCTATCAATACGGCCGCCCCGACTCCGTGGGCTTTTTTGATGATTTCATCGATAGGATTTATGGTGCCCAAGGCATTAGAAATATGGTTGCAAAAAACCAGTTGGGTCTTGTCCGAGAGTAAGTTATCATATTCATTTAGCAGCAATTCGCCCTCCATACTCATGGGAATTACTTTTAGGACCGCCCCGGTACGGTCGGACAGCATCTGCCAAGGTACAATATTGGAATGGTGCTCCATGGCCGAGACCAGAATTTCGTCACCTTCTTTTATAAAGGACGAAAAGCCGTTGGCGACCAGATTAATACCGTGCGTGGTACCGGAAGTAAAAATTATCTCGTAAGGCTGGGCGGCATTGAAATGGGTTTGGATTTTATGTCGCGCCGCCTCATATTTATCCGTAGCTTCCTGCGAAAGCGTATGGACTCCCCTGTGGATGTTGGCGTTGTAATTTGAATAATAATCGACAATGGCCTCCATGACCTGTTTCGGGGTCTGGGAAGTAGCGGCATTGTCGAGATAGACCAAGGGGTTACCGTTAACCTCACGTTGTAAAATGGGGAAATCTTTGCGGATTTTTTGTACGTCTAGCATAGTAGTTTCCATAGAATACAAAGATACCGAGTATGACGTTCAATTCGGAAAGATGGAAGAATTTTATATCTAGCCTTGGTATAAGTCCCACAGCGGGAAAATCATCTCGTAGAATCTCATTTAAAATTCCGACCAAGATGTTTTTAATCGGAATCCCCCCGTAACGGATTTATCAAGATAAATAGGAGTTCCCCTCATTACAAATCAAACCCCAAGTTAACCCCCAACTTTTTAGCGATCAACCTGTTGATACGGGTCTTGAGTTCGGGTATCCGAACGCTGGCGAGTACGTTATTGGCAAAGGCGTACATCAATAGGGCACGGGCCTCCTTTTTGGGGATGCCGCGTGTTTGCAGATAGAAAAGCGCCTCCTCATCCAATTGTCCGATGGTACAACCGTGGGAGCATTTGACATCGTCGGCAAAGATCTCCAGTTGTGGCTTGGAGTTGATGGTGGCTTTGTCGCTGATCAAAATATTATTGTTCTGTTGGAAGGCATCGGTCTTTTGGGCGATTTTATCCACAATAATCTTTCCATTGAAAACCCCTGTGGAATTTTCTCCATAGATGCCTTTATAATCTTGATGGCTCTCGCAATTCGGCTGTTTGTGATGCACTAAAGTATGGTGGTCGACGTGCTGTTTATCGCCTAAGATGGTCACGCCTTTCATGGTGGAATCTATATATTCCCCATTCTGGTAGAAATTGAGATTGTTTCGCGTCAATTTCCCCCCGAAGGAGAAAGTGTGGATCTTCACTAAGCTTTTATCCTTTTGATCGATATAGGTATTGTCTATCAAATTGGCCGTTGGGGCATCGTTCTGAATCTTATAATAATCTACGATGGCGTTTCTGGCAGCGAAGATTTCCGTTACCGAATTGGTCAATACCTCATTGGAGGTCAAGCTTTGATGTCTTTCGATTACCTGCAATTCGGCATTTTCCTCGACTACGATAAGGTTTCTGGGCTGCAGCATCAAAGAAGCCTCGTTTCCGGTAGAAAAATGGACAATTTCGACCGGCTTTTTGGGCATTTTGTGCTTGGGGATGTAGATATAGGCCCCTTCCCGGCTGAAAGCCGTATTCAAAGTGGTCAGCGACTCGTCTTTGGAGGCCACTTTATTGAAATATACGTCGATGACCGGTTGGTACATCGGTTTGGTCAGGGCAGAACTCATCAGGCAGATATCTACACCGTCGTGTGTAGTCTCGGAAAGGTAAGAACTGTAAATACCATCTATAAAAACGATTTTATACGAATCGATTTCGTGTACGAAGTACTTCTTGACGTCTTTGTATTCCAAGGTACTCCCTTCTTTCGGGAAGATGCTAAAATCGGTCTTTTGAAGACTATTTAAGGAAGTATATTTCCATGCTTCCTCCTTCTTTGAGGGAAAACCCTTCATTTCAAAGTTCTTCATGGCACGGGTACGTACGTCGTGTACCGAATGTTCGACATCGACATTGCTCTCGAACGCCATAAAGGATGATATCAATTTGTCTTTTAAATCCATTTTTTCTCAGTTGGCAGTGGGCAGTAGCGTTTGGCAAATGCTTGCTGCTACCGGCTACTGCAATTATACTGTGGCTTCCTGTTTCAACCAGTCGTAACCTTTGTCCTCAAGCTCCAAAGCCAGTTCCTTACCGCCTGATTTTACAATTTTTCCGTCATGGATGACGTGTACGAAATCGGGGATAATATATTCCAGCAGGCGTTGATAGTGTGTGATGACTATGGTAGCCCTATCGCCACTACGAAGCTTGTTCACACCATTCGCCACGATCCGCAGCGCATCGATATCGAGGCCGGAATCGGTTTCGTCCAAAATGGCAAGTTTGGGTTCCAACATGGCCATTTGAAAGATTTCGTTTCGTTTTTTCTCGCCCCCGGAAAAGCCCTGGTTGATGGAACGGGACATGAATTTTCTATCGATATCAAGTAGCTCTGATTTTTCGCGGATCAGTTTGAGCATTTCATTGGCAGGCATATCTTCCAATCCCCTAGCCTTTCGGGATTCGTTGATGGCGGTCTTCATAAAGTTGGTTACCGATACCCCTGGTATTTCCACGGGATATTGAAAGGAAAGGAACACCCCTTTATGCGCCCTTTCCTCGGGCGAAACCTCATCCAGATCTTCACCGTTGAACTCGATAGAACCTTGGGTTACCGTAAACTCCTCCTTCCCGGCTATTACAGAGGCTAACGTACTTTTGCCCGACCCGTTAGGGCCCATGATGGCGTGTACTTCCCCTTTGTTTACCTCAAGGTCGATTCCCTTTAATATCTTTTTTCCGTCTACGCTTGCGTGTAGATTTTTGATTTTTAACATATCCTAACGTTTTCTTGTCTAATAAAATTTTTCATAGGCTGGATAGTTCCCAACCCGTGCCTTCCCGGTATCCTAGCCTACGGATCCTTCCAAGCTGATTTCGAGTAATTTTTGGGCCTCTACGGCAAATTCCATGGGGAGCTTGTTCAAGACCTCCTTACTAAAGCCGTTAACGATCAGGGCGATGGCCTTTTCGGTATCGATACCGCGCTGGTTACAATAAAAAATCTGGTCTTCCCCGATTTTGCTCGTGGTGGCCTCGTGCTCGATCTGTGCTGTTTTGTTCTTGGCCTCGATATACGGGAAGGTATGCGCCCCGCAATCGTTGCCCATCAATAGAGAATCGCATTGCGAAAAGTTTCTAGCGTTCTCGGCTCGACTGTTGATCTGTACCAACCCACGATAACTGTTTTGTGATTTTCCAGCGGATATACCTTTGGATATGATCGTACTTCGGGTATTCTTGCCCAGATGTATCATTTTGGTACCGGTATCGGCCTGCTGGAAATTATTCGTTACGGCAATCGAATAAAACTCGCCGATGGAATTATCCCCTTTTAAAATGCAGGACGGATACTTCCAGGTCACCGCCGAACCGGTCTCGACCTGCGTCCATGATATTTTGGCGTTCTTCTCGCACATCCCCCTTTTGGTCACAAAGTTGAAGACTCCGCCTTTTCCCTCCTTATCCCCGGGAAACCAGTTTTGTACGGTTGAGTATTTTATTTCAGCATCATCCAAAGCGATCAGTTCGACCACGGCCGCATGCAACTGGTTTTCATCCCGTGAGGGAGCGGTACATCCTTCCAAATAGCTAACATAGCTGCCTTCTTCGGCAATAACCAAGGTTCTTTCGAACTGGCCGGTTCCCGCCTGATTGATGCGAAAATAGGTGGATAGTTCCATCGGGCATTTAACGCCTTTCGGAATATAACAGAAACTACCATCGGAAAACACGGCCGAATTCAAGGCAGCGTAGAAATTATCCCTTTTCGGAACTACCGAGCCCATGTATTTCTTGACCAGTTCGGGATGTTCCTGAATGGCCTCGGAAATAGAGCAGAAAATAATCCCTTTTTCGGCCAAGGTCTTTTTAAAACTTGTCGCCACCGAAACCGAATCCATTACAATATCAACGGCTACGCCGGCCAATTTCTTTTGTTCATCCACCGAAATACCAAGTCTTTTAAAAGTATCGAGCAATTCGGGGTCGACCTCATCCAAACTATCATATTTGGGCTTTTTATTGGGTGCCGAATAATACGAAATTGCTTGAAAATCGGGCTTTTTGTAATGAACGTTCGCCCATTCCGGCTCTTCCATTTCCTTCCAATACTTGAATGCCTCCAACCGCCAAAGTGTCATCCACTCCGGCTCTTCTTTCTTTTTGGATATGGCAATAACTATCTCTTCGTTCAACCCTGGGGGGAAGGTATCCGACTCGATATCCGTATAAAAACCATATTCGTATTCCTTGGTTTCCAGCTCTTTCTTAAGTTCTTCTTCTGTATATGCCATTTTCTAATGTATCGATTTTTATAAGGAGAAACTCTCCCCGCAGCCACAGGTACGCTGGGCGTTAGGGTTATTGAATACAAAGCCCTTGCCGTTGAGCCCTCCGGAGTATTCCAGAGTGGTGCCCACCAAATACAAAAAACTCTTTTTATCTATCAGGATGCGCACGTTATTATCCTCGAATATCTTGTCGGATTCGTCTTTTTCCTTGTCAAATTTCAGTTCATAAGATAGGCCACTGCATCCGCCGCTTTTCACCCCGACCCGTACATAGTCTTTGGAAGCATCATAACCTTCTTCGGTCATAAGATCGACCACCTTTTTTTTTGCTGTTTCAGATACTTGAATCATAGTTCTTTACCGTTGGAACATTTGAATACAAATATACGGTTTTAACAGGGGTTTACCATAGCCACTAACATTATTATAACGTATGCTCCGATAAAGGTTTTTTATAAGTCTATCGATGGCCGGATTTTAAAATAATTCAATTACCTTGACCGCTATTTAAATTTCAAAACTTTATTTAGCCATATGTCAAAAAAGAAGAAAAATCAAGTTTCAAGAAATTCGCGCCGAAATTTTGTAAAACACTCTGGGATGGCGGCCGCGGGATTGATGATTGTACCACGGCACGTACTCGGAGGGCCGGGCTTTGTGGCGCCCAGTGACACCCTGAATATTGGTGGCATCGGGGCCGGTGGCAAGGGGCAGGGCGATTTGGCCTCTTTTGCGGAAAGTCCCAATGTAAACATAGTGGCGCTTTGTGATGTTGACGATCGCCAGTCGGTAAAATCGAGGGAGTCTTTCCCCAAAGCCAAGTACTACCGTGATTTTAGGGAAATGCTGGAGAAGGAAAAGAACAATATCGATGCGGTTTCCGTCTCCATTCCCGATCACAATCACGCCGTCGCCGCTTATCAGGCAATGGAAATGGGCAAGCATGTTTACGTTCAAAAGCCCCTTACCCATGACATCTGGGAAGCCCGGATGCTCACCGAAGCCGCAAAGAAATTCAAGGTGGTCACCCAAATGGGCAACCAGGGCGGATCGGGTGATGGGGTGCGTAAGATGCAGGAACTTTATGAAGCCGGACTTATCGGTGATGTACACACCGTACACTGCTGGACCAACCGGCCGATTTGGCCGCAGGCCTTGGAGACTCCCACCCAAAAAGATAAGGTTCCGAAGGAGTTAAAATGGGACCTATGGTTGGGGACCGCAGAAACCCGGGACTACAACGATGCCTATCTGCCTTTTGATTGGAGGGGTTGGTCCGATTTCGGAACCGGGGCACTTGGCGATATGGCCTGCCACATTATGGATCCGGTATACCGCATTCTTCCCATCCTCTATCCTACGAGCGTTGAATGTAGCGTTTCCGATGCCTTTAAGGGCAAGTTCGAGACCGCCGACTACCCAAAAAGCTATCCGAATTCCAGCACAATCTACCTGAAATATCCAAGAACCGACGGCAGGGGCAGTATCGATGTCAGTTGGATGGACGGGGGCATCCGCCCTGCACGGCCGGATGAGCTGGGCGACGACGAAGCTTTCGGAAATTGGGACGGCGGCGTACTCTTTATCGGTAGCAAAGGAAAATTGTTGGCTGATTGCTACGGTGCCAATCCGCGGTTGTTGCCCTTGTCGCTAAATGAGCAAATCAGTGTAAAAGAGACTATTCCACGGGTTCCTGAAGGCCATTACCTGCAATGGGTCAATGCCTGCATGGCGGGCTACGGAAATGCAGAGACCAGTTCGTCTTTCGATTATGCCGGGCCGTTTACCGAAAGTATTTTGATCGGGAACCTGGCATTGAAATCTTATTTCGAAGTCGACCCCAACGCAGAAAACAAAGGGTTTTGGGGCGGTGGCCAGCAGTTCTGGGGAAGAAAACGCCTTGAGTGGGATGCCGAAAACATGAAGATTACCAATTTCGAGCCTGCGAACAAGTATGTGAAGCGTACCTATCGGAACGGGTATTCGTTGGGATAGCATAAATTCGAAATTCTAACTTAGATATTCTACGATAATCGACGGCAACGAGACTTTGGAAGTGTTACAGTCGATTTAAATCTTCCAAAATTCAATCAAACCGGAGCTCGACCCCTCCGGTTTTTTATATGGGTTACTATCCGATGAAAAGCTTGGTGCAATTGATGCGCGTTCTATCGGTTCAAGAAAAACGGAAAATACCGTTATTTTTGTAGTATGCTAGAAGACAAAAACCAAGAACGAACCCCATTGGAAGAATTGGGTGAATTCGGTCTAATCGATCATTTGACACAAAATTTTTCCGTTTCCCGTGAATCAACCATCAAGGGCATCGGCGACGATGCTGCCGTGCTGTATTTCAAGGACAAAAAAACGGTCTTAACCACTGACCTGCTCGTCGAGGGCGTACATTTCGACCTGAGCTATATGCCATTGAAACACCTCGGTTATAAGGCCGTAATGGCCAACCTTTCGGATGTCTATGCTATGAATGCCGATGCGACCCAGATCACGGTCTCCATAGCGGTTTCGAATCGGTTTCCGTTGGAAGCCTTGGATGAACTTTACGCCGGTGTCGCCTTAGCCGCTAAGATTTTCAATGTCGATTTGGTAGGTGGCGATACCACATCTTCGACGACAGGATTACTGATAAGTATCACCGCTCTTGGGGAGGCCGAAGACCAGGATATTGTGTATCGCAGCAATGCGAAACCGAACGACTTGCTCGTGGTCAGCGGTGATATCGGCGGTGCCTATATGGGATTGCAGGTATTGGAACGTGAAAAGGAAGTTTTTAAGATCAATCCCAACAGCCAGCCCGATCTTTCGCCCTATTCCTACATTGTCGAGCGCCAGTTAAAACCCGAAGCCCGTAAGGATATCGTGGAACTCCTCAAAAAACTGCAGGTCAAACCTACCGCCATGATCGATATCAGCGACGGACTTTCTTCGGAAATCCTCCACCTCTGCAAAAACAGCAAAGTCGGCTGTAACCTTTTCGAAGAGAAAATACCTTTGGATCCGACTGTAATATCGGCCTGCGAGGAATTTAAGATGGATAGCACTCTGGTCGCCCTCAGTGGCGGTGAGGATTACGAGCTGCTTTTCACCATCGACCAAAACGATTTCGAAAAAATCAAGGGAAGCCCACATCTGACGGTAATCGGACACATGACCGATGAAAGCGAGGGAGCGTATCTGATTACCAGGGGGAATGCCAAAATTGAACTGACAGCGCAAGGGTGGAGTTCTTTTGGTGTTGCGGAATAAATCCACTGCCAAGATGAATTTCCCCAAAAAACGCTTTATTGTTCCCGGCTATTGTCTTATTCCATATGCTCATCGCGGTCCGGAAAAAAAGCCTTAAGCGTACGGAGCAGAACAAAAAAAAGTTCCCGAAAAAGAGGCAGACCTTAGCTTACTGTTGTGGGGCAAACGACAGTGGAGAACTAGGTTGCCTATTGATTTTTCGGGAATGTTTTAAAATCCCTTTGCCATTATGGCCCGGGGATTTCGCTTATAAAACATGGCTAGGCAGCTTGCTGCGCAGCCCTATGTCTCTTCTGATAAATATTTTCCAAAGTTTTGTTGATATCCTGCAATTCAGGAGTCAGGTTCGACAGGTTGCCACTGACATCAGTGGTCATTTCTTTACCGCAGTGAATGCATTTATACTCCTTGATGTGGTGGGTTACTTTTTTGGACACTGTGTAGTGGTGACCGAACAGGTTGCAGAATATTCTTTTCATGGTAGTAGGTTTAACATGCATCGATGGCTTTGGAAAACCACCCGTGCAACATTCAAGATTTGGGTCTATGGTTATATGTGTTTTTGGGTACACTATAATATGATGAACGGCACGAGACCTTTATTTATTGGATAGCCCTTCGCTATTAAGTCATTTTTTCGACGAATTGCAACTTTTTCGATGAACGGCAAGATTTTGTCGGGAACAACCACGTTAATAGTACAGCGATTTTCCACTATCTTTCGGCGCATATCATAAAATGTTCCGCTTTTAAAATGGCCAAAACGGATGAGACCCTCGTAACTGCTTTCGCCCTCTTCTCGCTGTTCTTTGGAGCGGGAAACTTGATATTACCGCCTTTATTGGGTTTACAATCGGGGGGGCTCTGGTGGCTGGTTACCTTGGGGTTTTGTCTTTCTGCCGTACTGATTCCCATTTTGGGTATTCTGGCCCATGCTAAATTGCAGGGTTCGATTTTTGACTTCGCAAAAAAGGTGTCGCCGACTTTCAGCTTGGTGTATTCTTTTATTATTTATGCCATCTCCATCGGCCTCCCATCGCCCCGCACGGCCTCTGTGACCCATGAAATGGCCATACGTCCTTTATTCGACATCCCTTCTATAGCTACCAGTATCGTTTATTTTCTACTAGTTTTTGCTTTCGTAGTCAACCGCTCCAAAATTCTGGATGTTCTGGGAAAATTACTGACTCCCGCAATCATCCTGATCCTAGTGTTGATTATGGGTACTGCCCTGTTTTCTTATAACCTGCCCATCCGGCAGGCGGACTTTATAGTGGGGGATATGATGGCCGCAAGCCCCTTTTCGGACGGGATTCTCATGGGATACCAGACCTTTGATGCCCTAGGAGCGGTCGTCGCGGGTGGGGTCATTATTGTTTCCATCCATTTAAAAAAAAAGGATACCCCCTATTTAGAAAAGAAAACCCTGATCCGTCGCGCCGGATGGCTGGCAGGCATGGGCCTCTTCCTCGTCTATACCGGTCTTATCTTGACAGGGGCTCTAATGCACGACGAGTTCGACGCCGATATTTCACGGACAGCCTTACTGACCGGTATCAGCATCAAAACCTTGGGCAGTACCGCCAACGTGTTTTTGAGCGTTCTGGTAAGCATGGCGTGCTTTACTACGGCCGTAGGCATCGTGACGGGAACGTCGGATTTTGTCAAGGAGAGATTTCATAACTCGCAAGGTGCCTATTGGATCACTGCCATTATCGGATGCATTTTAGGTGTCGTTATGGGGCAATTCGATGTCGTCTATATTATTTCGGTCGCCTTGCCAGCGCTCATGTTTATCTATCCGATTACTATTGTTCTAATTGTGTTAAATGTGATGCCGGACCGGTGGGCGTCGGCTAGGATATTTAGAGCTGTGGTTATCACGACCATCACTTTTAGTATTCCTGATTTTTTAGGGAGTGTTGGATGGGGAGATTCGCTTGGGGATTTGTCTTCTTACATTCCTTTAAGCGCCTTTCGTATGGGATGGTTGTTGCCGGCCACTTCGGTCTTCATCCTTAGTTGTCTAATGGTTCAAACCCGAAATACGGCATCGGACTAGGCCACTTCTTAAAATTGTCGGCTGCTGCTACAATTGCCTAATTCCCGCCCATCAGTTCCTCGATCTGCCCTACCTCGATCGGAATATTCCGCATCAAATTAAACGGCTCGCCCTTTTCTTGAATCACCACATCATCTTCTAGCCGAATCCCCAGGTTTTCTTCGGGAATATATATACCCGGCTCTACGGTAAAGACCATATTAGCTTTCATTGGGGTTTTTAGCGCACCATAGTCATGAGTGTTAAGACCGATATGGTGACTGGTGCCGTGCATAAAGTATTTTTTGTAGGCCGGCCGGTCTTCGGTCTCGTTTTGAATATCGGCCTTGTCCAATAGGCGGAGCCCTAAAAGTTCGGAGGTCATAAGTTGGCCGACTTCTTTGTGATATTCGGCCCATAGCGTTCCGGGAACCAGCATTTGGGTCGCCTCCTTTTTTACGCGCAGTACGGCTTCATAAACTTCCTTTTGGCGCTTTGTGAACTTTCCGCTTACCGGAATGGAGCGCGTTAGGTCGCTGGAGTAGTTGGCGTACTCCGCTGCGGTATCCATCAAAATCATATCCCCATCTTGGCACTGTTTGTTGTTTTCCAAATAATGCAATACGTTAGCATTGTTGCCGGAAGCGATGATAGGCGGATAGGCAAAACCTTTAGATCGATTCCGGACGAACTGATGCAATAGTTCGGCTTCTATCTCGTATTCCCAGACCCCCGGCCGTACGAATTCTAGTACCCTTCGAAATCCTTTTTCGGTAATGTTGCAAGCGGTTTGCATCAAATCGATTTCCTCCGGCTCCTTTATACCGCGGATTTCCTGTAGAATCGGATTGCTTTTGGCGGCCTGATGTGCCGGGAATTTCCGTTGGCATTCCAGGAGAAAACGGTCTTCACGGGTCTGGGTCTCGACCGCCTGCCGGTAATGTTCGTTCGTGTTGAAATAAATCGTTTCCGCTTCGGTCATCAGGTCAAAAAACACCTTGTCGAACTCTTTTAGCCAGTAGATCGTTTCTATACCGGACACCTCCGTCGCCTTGGCCTTCGTGAGCTTTTCGCCTTCCCATACGGCAATATGGTCGTTGGTTTCGCGCACGAAAAGGATTTCTCGGTGCTTTTTATCCATGGCATCGGGGAAAAGAAGTAGGATGGTTTCTTCTTGATCGGCTCCACTTAGATAAAAAATATCCCTGTGCTGTTCGAACGGAAGCACGCTATCGGCCCCAATCGGATAAATGTCATTGGAGTTGAAGACCGCAATACTTTTCGGTTTCATCCGAGCCATAAATTTTTTGCGGTTTTTTATGAAAAGAGTATTAGGAACCTGTTCGTATTTCATGTAATGTTAGTATTTGTCCAAAAATAAGGATTATAACAACCTATTCAAATGAAAGACCCCGCAGCTTTGGATACTGAACCCCAAGGCGTATTGGGAGCAGCACAGAGAAACTGTGGGGTCTAGAACTAAAGTTGGTTAATTGCAGGTAAATTAACAAAATTTTAAGCTATGTTGCAATTTAAATTGATGTTCAATTCCAAAAACCATCTTATTCCTATTTCCTGATAATATGCCACCATAAAAAATCCCGACCGCAGGGGTCGGGATTCCAGATTTGGTGCTTTTGAATTAATTAGGCATGTTGTGCATTATGCTTACCTTCTTTAATCTCTTCGATTAACTTGGCGTTAAAGGCCGGTAGATCGTTCGGATTTCTACTGGTTACAAATCCTTGGTCAACGACTACTTCTTGGTCGACCCAATTAGCACCTGCATTGATTAAGTCATCCTTGATGGATTTAAAGCTGGTCATTTTACGTCCTTTGACCACGTCGGCACTAATGAGTGTCCAAGGTGCATGGCAAATGGCAGCTACAGGCTTCTCTTGCTTAAAGAAATCGCGTACGAATACCAATACCTCTTCATTTCGTCTCAGTTGATCGGGATTCATTACTCCTCCTGGAAGCATCAATGCATCATATTCTTCGGCTTTCACATCGTTGACGGTTTTATCAACTTTATAATATTTTGACCAATTTCCATCGGCCCAGCCCTTTATTTCACCGGAGTCCAAGCTGACTATATCCACTGTGAAGCCTTCTTTTTCCATAGCTTCCTTAGGGGATTTTAGTTCGCTTTCCTCAAATCCGTTTGTTGCTAATATGGCTATCTTCTTCATATTCATTCTATCTTTAATAATTAATAACTTGTTTCATGATAAATATAAGGATAGGCATTCACACTCTCCGTTAAAGCCCTATTAATATGCGGTTCACAAGGGTTAAAGCTTTCCCAAGCGTGTCGGATACAATGGATTTTTAACTCGTTTGAACCGATTTTAGGTGGGTAATTACTTTCTGGAGGCAGACATCAACCTCTTTTTTAATTTCAGTTTCCCAAAACCGGAATACGGTGTAGCCCATACGCTCCAGTTCGGCGTTCACTTCCCGGTCGCGCTGCATGTTGCGCTCTATCTTGGCCACCCAAAATTCCCGGTTGGTTTTGACCTTGGGTTTTCGAGCTGACCAATTATGGCCGTGCCAATATTCCCCATCGATGAAAATAGCAGTCTTGTATTTTTTTAAAAGAATATCGGGTTTGCCGATCAATTTTTTAGAGTCTATCCGGTAGCGATAGCCCGCTGCGTATAGGGCTTTTCTAAAAGCAAGTTCTGGTTGGGTATTCTTTCCCCGGATCTTACTCATAATTTTAGAACGTTTCGGGGTAGTGTAAAAGCCGGATTCCTCGTTAAAGCGCGGAACTTTAATACGTTCTTCTGAATAATTTTTGGACATACCTTAAAAATAAGAAGAACAATGAAAAGAGCTTGTTAAGCAAATGCAAACAAAAATCCCAACCCGCGATAAAAGGGAGATGGGGATTTTGCGTACTTCAAATGGACTAGCGTTTTTGTTAAGACAGACTCAGGGTAACATACTTGTCCAAGGCTTACCCCTTCAACTTAGCCGATAAGTACTCCCGGTTCATTCTTGCGATGTTCTCAAGCGAAATGCCTTTGGGGCATTCTACCTCACAGGCACCGGTATTGGTGCAGTTGCCGAAGCCCTCGAGATCCATTTGGCGTACCATGTTTTCTACGCGCTCGGTCGCTTCGACCTGCCCCTGGGGAAGTAAGGCGAATTGCGACACCTTGGCCGAGGTAAACAACATGGCACTTGCATTTTTACAGGCAGCGACGCAGGCCCCGCAGCCGATACAAGTGGCGGCATAGAACGATTCGTCGGCATGTTCCTTTTCGATGGGCGTTGCATTGGCATCGACCGTATTGCCCGAGGTGTTTACGGAAATGTACCCACCCACTTGCTGTATCCTGTCAAAGGCACTTCGGTCGATGACCAAATCTTTGATTACGGGAAAAGCGGTCGCCCGAAAAGGCTCGATAACGATGGTATCGCCATCGTTGAACTTGCGCATATGCAATTGACACGTGGTAACCAACCTATCGGGACCGTGTGGCTCCCCATTAATTTGCAGGGCACAAGTTCCGCAGATACCCTCGCGACAATCATGGTCGAACTGTACCGGGTCTTCACCTTTGTTGATGAGCTGTTCGTTCAGCACATCCAGCATCTCCAAAAAAGACATATCGCCTTCGATGTCATTAATAGGATAGTCTTTCATTTCCCCCTTGGACTTGGCATCCTTTTGGCGCCAAATTTTCAAGTTTAACTTCATAGCTTTTTACTTATAAGATCGCGTCTTCAGTTCAATATTCTCGTATTTCAAATCTTCTTGATGTAAAACGGCATCCTTAGGCTCTCCCTTGTACTCCCACGCGGAAACAAATTTGAAATTCTCGTCGTCGCGAAGGGCCTCGCCTTCCTTGGTCTGGTACTCTTCACGGAAATGACCGCCGCAGGATTCGTTTCGCGTCAGCGCATCTTTAGCGAAGAGTTCGCCCAGTTCGAGGAAATCGGCCACCCTTCCGGCTTTTTCAAGTTCCGCGTTTAAACTGTCCGCCGATCCCGGCACTTTAACATTGTTCCAAAAATCCATCCGCAATGCCGCAATTTCTTCTATTGCTGCCTGTAGGTCTTTCGCATTTCGGCTCATTCCGCATTTGTTCCACATGATATGGCCAAGCTTTTTATGGTAGTAGTCCACGGAGTGTTTTCCATTAGTGGACATTAATTTCTCGATGCGTTCCCTGACTTCTTTTTCGACACGGTCGAATTCTGGGGAGTCGGTAGGTATCTCGCCGGTGCGGATATCTTTGGATAGGTAATCGCCTATTGTGTACGGTAGCACGAAATAACCATCGGCCAGCCCCTGCATCAAGGCGGACGCGCCCAAACGGTTCGCCCCGTGATCGCTGAAATTGGCCTCTCCGATACAATAACAACCGTCTATGGTGGTCTGCAGGTTGTAATCGACCCACAGGCCGCCCATGGTGTAGTGTACCGCGGGATAAATCATCATCGGGGTCTCGTACGGATTCTCGTCAACAATCTTTTCGTACATCTGGAAAAGGTTGCCGTATTTGGCCTCGATGACCTCCTTACCCAATTTTGTGATGGTCTGGTCATCAGCATCTTTTTTACCGTGGGTCAGGGCCTCCTCTTTTCCGTAGCGTTGTATAGCAGTGGCAAAATCGAGATAAACGGCTTCTCCCGTTTTATTTACCCCGAAACCGGCATCGCAGCGTTCTTTTGCCGCCCGGGAGGCGACATCCCTGGGCACCAAGTTACCGAAGGCAGGGTAACGCCGTTCTAGATAATAATCTCGGTCTTCTTCTTTTAACTCTGTAGGTTTCAATTTTCCTTTACGGATATTTTCGGCATCTTCCTTGCGCTTTGGTACCCAAATACGTCCGTCATTACGAAGGGATTCGGACATCAGGGTCAATTTGGATTGATGGTCGCCAGAAACGGGAATACAAGTCGGGTGTATCTGCGTAAAACAGGGATTCGCAAAATAAGCGCCTCTGCGATGCGCACGCCATGCCGCCATAACATTGCTGCCCATGGCGTTTGTAGAAAGATAAAAAACGTTCCCATAGCCTCCGCTGGCCAACACAACGGCGTGTGCGGAGTGGCGTTCTATTTCTCCGGTGACCAGGTTACGGGCAATAATACCCCTTGCTTTTCCATCCACCAAGACCACATCCAACATTTCATGACGGTTGAACGGCTTAATTTTTCCCCGATTGATCTGCCGGTTCATGGCGGCGTAACATCCCAATAATAACTGCTGTCCGGTCTGTCCCTTGGCGTAAAACGTGCGGGATACCAAAACGCCCCCGAAGGAACGGTTGTCCAACAATCCGCCGTAGTCACGGGCAAAGGGGACACCCTGTGCGACACATTGATCGATAATATTGCCCGATACTTCGGCCAAACGATAAACGTTCCCCTCCCGAGAGCGGTAATCGCCCCCCTTTACGGTATCATAGAACAACCGGTAATCGCTGTCGCCGTCGCCTTGATAGTTCTTGGAGGCATTGATACCTCCCTGAGCCGCAATGGAGTGCGCACGACGAGGGGAATCTTGATAGCAAAAGGTTTTTACGTTATATCCCAGCTCGGCCAAGGTCGCCGCCGCCGAACCGCCTGCAAGGCCGGTACCGACAACGATAATATCGATATTACGTTTGTTAGCGGGGTTAACCAGATTAATATCGTTCTTATGGTTGGTCCATTTATTTTCCAACGGCCCCGATGGAACCTTAGAATCCAATTTGCCCATAATCTAGTGTGTTATTGGGTTAAAATAATGGTAGAGCGCGATAAAGATAAAGCCAGCGGGAATCGCTATCGCATATATTTTCGTAAAGGTCGCGATGGCAGGCGTATATTTGTTGTTGACGCCCATAGACTGAAAAGACGATGCAAAGCCATGCCATAGGTGCAGTGCAAGAAGTACAAAGGCTCCTACATAAATCAAGGTACGCGTCAGGGACTCGAATTTATGTACCGTTTCCTCATAATAGCGTGTAGCATCCAATGCATTGGCCTCTACATACTTATATCCCAGCTCGGGAAGCCAAAAATCGTAGAAATGCAATCCCAGAAAGGCCAGTACGACCGCCCCGGTTATCATCATGTTCCGCGACATCCACGAAGCGTTGGCCCCGCCGTGGTATTTTTTATATTTTATCGACCTCGCCCTGTTATTTTGTAATTCCAGAACCACCCCCATTACAAAATGTACAATGACCCCTGCAATCAAGAGTGGTTGTAGAATAAACTGTACCAAGCCATTATATCCCATAAAATGGGACCATTCGTTAAACGTGTCGGGGGCAAGCACCGAGGTAACGTTTATCGTAAAGTGTTGGGCCAAAAAAAGTACGAGAAAAAGACCCGACAAGGCCATTACGACCTTTCGGGCTATCGAAGATTTTACCAATCCGCTCATGGAATAAAGTTATATTTAAGGAACTCGTCTTGAGCTAATGTTCGGAACCGAGAAATCCGCAAGTAAAAAGTTAACTCAATCGGGGTTCTTTTTTTGAATGCCTACAAAATTACTTCACAGCCCTCTGTTTAACAAACTTTACAGAGGGTTTCCCGTTTTATTTGGAGGGATTCCAAACAACCCACAGAAGGTGTTTAAAAGATACTTACCATACGGCTGTGGAAAGATTTTTCGTCCAACAAAATAGCTCAATGTTGATCGGAAGCCTTCACAACAGGGGTAACAACCAATGCGCAAGGTTTATCTCACGGACTTTAACCAAGCATCCTTTTGGGTACGCTTGATCTTATGCAAGGCATTCAGCGCTTGCTGGGCATCGGCAAAGCTGTCATAGGCCACCATATGAAGGCCGAAGGGATTAGTGCCGATATAGGAAGGATGGAAGCCGAGTTTTTCCAACTGGGCTATTTTCTTGTCTGCATTCGTTTTATAACGGAAGGCTCCGGCAATAATGTGATGGATTTTTGGCCCGGTTCTGTCAGAAACCGCCTTCTTTGAAGTTTTTAAGGTAAGAGTGGGCAGTTCCAACGGGTCGGCATCGAAAAAAGTTGCTTCCTGAATTCGTTTGGACACCTGTTGCTGGGCTTCTTCGCGTGCCAATTGTCGATTGTTTAGATCGGCCTTGTAAAACTGAAATCCTGCAAAGCCCGTGGTCAATGCCAACAGGGCGGCGGCGGCATATTTGAGATAAGGCCGGGACGCTATAATTTCGCGCTTTTCTGGCGTAAAGGCAATGGGTGCATTTTCTTCCAATGCTGCCACTTCTTCCTTCATCGCCTCTCGGCTTATCGGGACCGCGACAAACGGGGCCATTCCGTACGAAGCGGATAAGTAATTAGTCTTTCCCGAAGGCTGAAACTGTATCTTGCCTTCCGTGCCGGCCCAAACTTCACCAATACCCTCCAAATTCAAACGCTCTCCTTTTTGCAACCTTAATTTCCACTCCTTGACCTCCTCCTCGATGTGGCCCAACATATCATCATAGGTGGTCTTCCGGGCCTCGGCGGCATAGGAGACCAATAACCCGTCGTTAGAGACCAGTTGCTGGTTGAAGGATACGGTTTTTGTAGGCGGATATAAGGTGTTCGTGCCCTGATGGATTACCGCGGACCTTGCCTGGGTCAAAAACGCCCCAAAACCGGGCACTATGACACAGTTGTATCGATAGAGCAATTCGCATATGTAGTGTTCCAATGCCATTCCCGACAAATATTGTAAAAATTAAATGCCGATGCCAGTGGGTCACGTACTTTTTATTAACATTATATTTGACCCGTTTTGTGAATAACTTTGACGGATTTATAAATGACCAAAAATCAACTACTTGCCGTTTTACGACTGCAGAACATCCCCAACATTGGCGATGTGTCGGCCAAGAAACTGATTGTCCACTGCGGAAGCCCCGAGGCCGTTTTCGCCGACAAGCGGCATCATCTATTAAAAATAGATGGCATCGGTTCCTATACCTTGCGCAGCCTCTACGACCGAGAACACCAAGAAGCTGCCGAAGCCGAATACGAATACATCCAAAAAAATAAAATCGCATATACTTATTTTATGGATGCCGATCACCCGGCCTATCTAAAACATTGCACCGATAGCCCCGTGCTCCTTTTTCAGCGGGGGAATATCGACCTGGCGGAAAAAAAGATCATCAGCGTGGTCGGTACCCGCAACATCACCAGCTACGGAAAGGCTTTTTGCGAAAAGTTCATTGAGGATATAGCGCCATTGAACCCTATCATAGTCAGCGGATTTGCTTATGGGGTGGATATTACGGCGCAAAAAGCGGCGGTCGAGCATGGCCTGCAGACCATAGGATGTTTGGCTCACGGCTTCAACCAAATCTATCCGAAAGTACATGCCAAATATGTAGGGGATGTCGAGAAAAACGGTGGCTTTTATACCGAATTCTGGAGTACGAGCCAGCCCGAAAGGGAACATTTTTTGAAGCGCAACCGAATCATTGCCGGTATGAGCGAGGCTACAGTAGTGGTAGAATCCGCCGAAAGAGGCGGCAGCTTGGTAACTGCCGATATAGCTAACAGCTACAACCGTGACGTATTCGCCGTACCCGGCCGTACTGAAGATAAATTCAGTATAGGATGTAACAACCTCATCAAACAGCAAAAGGCACACATGATTACCTCTGCAGCCGACCTGGTGTATTTATTGGATTGGGAGGTGGAAGAAAAAGAGACCAAAACCATACAAAAACAACTCTTTATTGAACTGGACGGTACCGAGCAGTTAATTTATGATTTCCTGCAAAAGAATGGCAAGCAATTACTGGATAGTATCGCCTTGGAATGCCATTTACCGATTTTCATAGTTTCGTCAACCCTGCTGAATATGGAGATGAAGGGGGCGATCCGACCGTTGCCAGGGAAACTTTTCGAGGCAATTTAGCTTTAGAACGGTTAAGACCCTATGTATGTGCGGAGTCTACAGAGGTGCAGGGAAGGGGCAAAATATCCGTTAAAAGAGGCTTTGCAAACCTTGAATAGCTCCCTGCGGATAGGCAAATGAAGCAAACCATTGTAAAAACATTATTTCACCGACCAATACGTCGGTATAATTCCCTCATATCGATTAGATGAAAGAAATAAGTCGTTTTGTCGATGAAACATCTCTTAATCTTAGGTAGATAAAGCGCCTGTTTATTTTTTAGAAATTCACAACCGACCATACGGCCACTTTTGAAAGTGAATTGTACTTTTTCTTTTAAAATGTTTCACATAAATACTTTTATAGCAGATCTAACTATCGCGCCAGATTATGTGGAATTGGGTATAAATTCAATTACTAGACCACCAACTATATGATTCTAAATCTTCAGAACCTAAAAGTTATACATTTGATATGTGCATTGCAGAACAGAACTCAATGATTCAAAATTTTACTTGATATTTAGGTAGATCAGTACCCCAGTTTATCCCTAACCTTTTCCAAAACCCCATCTGCTACCTTCTTCGCCTTTGCCGCACCCACGGCAAGGGCTTCGTCCACTTCTTCCGTATGTGCCATATAATAATCATACTTTTCACGAGCCTCGCCGAATTTTTGCAGAAGCAACTCGTACAGTGCCTGTTTTGCGTGGCCGTAACCGTAATTTCCGGCGAGGTAGTTGGCACTCATTTCCTCGATCTGTTCTACAGAGGCAAGGATTTTGTACAGCGCAAAGACATTATCGGTAGCCGGATCTTTGGGTTCTTCCATCGGGGTGCTATCCGTTTGTATCGTCATGACTTGTTTGCGCAACTGTTTGTCCGATTGAAAAAGGTTAATCAGGTTGCCCCTGCTCTTGCTCATCTTTGCGCCGTCGGTACCGGGTACGTACATAGTTTCCTGTTGCAACTTGGCTTCCGGAATCACAAAAGTCTCTCCCATCTGGGCATGGAAACGCGAGGCAACGTCGCGAGTCATCTCTATATGCTGTAGTTGGTCTTTACCTACGGGTACGATATTGGCCTCGTACAAGAGAATATCCGCGGCCATTAACATCGGGTAGCTGAAAAGTCCCGCATTGACATCGCCCAATCGGTCCGCTTTATCCTTGAACGAATGGGCCAAGGTTAGGCGTTGGTAGGGGAAAAAACAGCTTAGATACCAGGTCAGTTCGGTGACCTGCGGCACATCGCTCTGGCGGTAGAAAACGGTATTTTCGATATCGAGTCCGAACGCCAACCAGGCAGCCGCGATAGCATACGTGTTTTGCCGCAGTTCATTCGCATCTTTTATCTGAGTAAGGGAATGCATATCCGCGATAAAAAAATAGGATTCGTTGTTGGGGTCTTGCGCCATCTCTAAGGCCGGGGCAATTGCGCCCAGAATGTTACCCAAATGGGGTGTGCCCGTACTCTGTATTCCTGTTAATATTCTTGCCATCTGTCGTTTTTCAAAGAAGATCAAAGGTAATAGACCGATTTGAAATATGCGATTATTTTTTTCGGGCCGTCAGGCAAACGGGTAGGTACCTTTTCTCCTATACTTTATAAGTCGGTATGATAGATACAACTATATTAGAACCTTTTGACTAAAATGGTAGCAAACATAATTCATGCAAATTCTACACCTCTTAATCACGACCGGTTTCTAAACTATCAGAAAAAATCCCTCCAAAACCTTACTTTTGACCGATGCTTTCCTTTTTGAAAACAATAGGCTATACCTTATACCGTATCTGGTTCTATATTTTGGTCTCCGTGCCCATAATTGTTTTCTTTCCCTTTTTATTGGCGACCACACTTTCCGAAAAATGGTATCCCCAATTTTTTTGGCTGGCACGGAATTTATGGGCAACCCCCATTCTCTACGGCATGGGGTGTCCTCCCAAAGTTGTTCGAAAGCAGAAAATGGAGCGAGGCAAAAGCTATATGCTCGTGGCCAACCATACCAGTATGCTCGATATCATGTTGATGCTCTACATAAGCAAAAATCCCTTTGTTTTTGTGGGGAAAAAAGAATTGGTCAAGATTCCCCTGTTCGGATTTTTCTACCAACGGGTATGTATTCTAGTCGACCGCGAGGATACCAAAAGCAGAACGGGTGTCTATCGCAGGGCGCAGCGAAGACTGAACCAAAGACTCAGCATCTGCATCTTTCCGGAAGGCGGTGTGCCGGACGACGAAACCGTCTTACTAGACTCATTTAAGGACGGAGCTTTTAAAATGGCCATTGCGCACCACATTCCTGTAGTGCCGATGACCTTTAAAGACAATAAAAAGCGGTTTTCGTTTACGTTCTTAAGTGGGGGGCCCGGAAGAATAACAGCCTATGTGCACCCCTTCTTTGAAACGGGTCTTTTAGAAGAAGAGGATAAAGGTAAACTTAGGGAGGATGTAAGAACGGCAATTTTAAAGGAGCTTGAAAGTAGGTAGAATGGCATTACTTTTCTCCGGAAACGATTTGTATCAACTCTTCTTTTCGATCTTCGCCGTCAAGCAGTCCGAAATTATCGCTTCGGTAGTTCCAGTTCGCATAGCCGATGCCGTTTTTCTCAAAAAGTGCGATTAAATCCTCGTACCATTGCAAGCGGTCTTCCCGGGGGGCATTGGTCATAACCCCGAACTCGCCACAGTAAAGCGGTATGTCTAGTTTCTTTGCTTTTTGTATGGGCTGTTGCCACATTTCACGGATTTTTTTTTGATTGTAAATTTTCCCCACATACTGCTTCACTTCCGGTTTTTGGGCCTCGGGCAGCGCATTGAATTCCTTCTCGGTCAAAAGCGTGCCGGGGTAATGCACCGGCCCGTCATATCCTTTTAACGACGTCCAGCTTGCACTGTAATGAGAAAGTAAAAAAGGCTCGTAAAAATGGAAGCTCAACAGGATGTTCTTGTCGTTTTCGGGCACTTTGAGCACATCAAAGGTGCTGACGGACTGCCACCGGTTAGAACCAATGACGATAGTGCGTTCGGGTTCGAATTCGCGAATGGCCGAAAAGGCTTTGGCTACCAGCCGGTTCCAATCTTCGGGATTTTCCGCTACGGCCTCGTTCATCAGTTCGTAGGCCAATAGTCCATTCGAATATTTCTTTAGGGTTTTGGAAAGGTCGCGCCATAGGTCGAAGAATTTTTCCTGCTCGGCAGGGTCCGTCCATAACGGTTTTTCCTTAGCGTTGAAGTGGTGCGAGCGCAAGATGTGCAAATCGAGGATAATACGCAGGTTGTTTTCGTCGCACCATTTGACTGCATTTTCCAAGAGTACAAAAGCATCGTGGTGCCGTTTTCCGTTTTCGTCCCAAAGCTGTTCTTCATCTACGGGCAACCGAATATGGTCAAAACCCATCTCGGCAATGGCGGCGGCATCGGCCTCGGTAAAAAACTGTTCCCGCTCGACTCCGCGGCGATCGCTTTGTGATAACCAATGGGCAACATTCGTGCCTCGAAATACCTTAAATTTTTCGGAGGATGATGGTTCAGGGGATTGGGCCGAAAGAATTAGGGTCAAAAAAAACAAGGGCAAAACCATTTTGTTCATTACCATAGATTTTTGATAACGACGCCTTACACGGCTCGTGGACTGCAAAATAGTCATTTATTTTCGGTCGGTTTTTGCGCTGGATTCCTAAAACTTAAAATTCATGCCACTATATACCCCGATTGAATAGGGTCGAAAATCTCCAGAGGTATTCGAAAAGGTGTTCAATTGATATTTAAAGACCGGCTCAATATTGAGCTGTATCTTTGGCGTGAATTTATAATTGATCCCAAAACCGATGTTGGTGCTGAAATTGAGGTCGTTTAAATTACGGGCCTCCCCGATTTCGGCAGTAAGCTCGCCCGAACTAAGGGTGACGGAGTTATCGATCAAAAACAAAGAGCTTATTCCCCCCACCAGATTGACACCGAACCTGCGGTCGAGTAATGCGTAGTCGAGTTCCAAGGGTACTTCGAGATATCCGAAATTTTGCGCGACCGTGCCGCCACGGGCAGAATTGAGGGCGCTGAACTCGGAAGCCATGGCATTTGGCAATTCGGGATTCGAAATAGCGTCGTTCACCGCCAAATTCTCTGAGTCGCCGGCGTAATCTATATTTTGTAATCGCCCGCTTAAAGAGGCCGCCAAGGTCGGGGAAAACCCTACATCTTTGGTATCGTAACCGTATTCCGCCTTATAGATGCCTGAGCGAACACGCAACTTGTTATTGACGGCATAGGCGATCGAAAGCCCGAAACTCAAATTGGTGCTGCCCGATTTTGAATTGGAGGAAAATCCGGGATCAATGGGCGACCCCTCTCCCATGGCGTTAAAATAAACGGGGGCAACACTGGGCCCGGCCGACCAACGGCTTCCTGATTCACGGGTCAGTTTTTTATCATCTGGCTGATCTTCAAGTGCCTCGAAAATGGATCTTTGATTGCCTCCAGTCTTTTCTTCCATTTTATCGGAACTGTCCTCGTCAGTGGCAATCGCGTTTTTATCGGATTCCCCCAAAAGCAATGCTTGGGCTTCCCGATGCGGCACTATCTCATCCTGTTTTTTTGCTTGACCCTCCATTTTCGCAGTGTCCGTTTCCGCAACTTCCCTTTTTTTCGAGGTATCGGCCTTGGTAGCTGCAAGGGCACCCGCATCTTTATTTCCTAATAAATGGGAATTGCTTTTCTTTTGGCTATAGACGTGCTCTTGGGTGGTATCGCTCTTTTCGGCATCCTCATTAGTATGGGTTCGTTCGGTTGCCGTTAGCTGAATTTTATTTTCATCCTCGGAGCCATCAACGACTTCATCGTGGGTAGTTTCGGGGACCGAAATTATTTCTTCCTGTACATCCTCCTTATCTGGGCCCGCGTTATTCGGATTCGTAGCATTTCTTTCCGTTCTTTCCGTATCGGTGACCTTCATGTTTTCGTCAACGGTATCACCAAAAGGATACAGGGCGATCAGCGCAATGGCCAATACGGCAGCCACTCCGCTCAATTTCCACCATAGCGGGACAACGCGTTTTTTCCGCTTTCTTTCCAACGAATTTTCGATAGCCGTCCAGACCTTTTCATCCGGAATCTTCCGAAAAGCCTTGAACTTTTCCCGAAAAAGCTCGTCTAAATTTATCTTGTCCATTATTTGGGCTTACGCGGTTTATTGTTCGTCTATTGAAAAAATTCAAATAGAATAAGTAATAGCCATCCGATAACAGCGGTGTTGCGGGCGGTCTCAATTTTTCCCTTCAGGATGGTCCTGGCACGGGCCAAGTTCGATTTGGAGGTGCCGGATGAGGTACCCAACAGCTCGCCGATCTCTTTATGGGTATATCCGTCCAAAACATACATTATAAATGTCATGCGATATTTATTGGGCAGCTCTTGTATATAGTGCAGCAGGGTATCCAATCCGATATCGGCGTATATGGAGTCGACCACAATCTCATCCTCAATGTTATCGGTGACCGGTTTCATATGCTGTTCCTTGCGGTACTTTTGCAATACGGTGTTTACCGTTATGCGCTTGGCCCATCCTTCAAAAGAACCTTTGGACTCATATTGCCCGATTTTATCGAAGAGGGTCATAAAACTGTCGTGCAGGTTGTCTTCCGCCTCTGTTTTGTTGCGCGAATACTTGAGGCAGATGCCGAACAAGGTCGGGGAAAAGTCCCTGTACAATTGTTCTTGCGCCTGCCTGTTACCCTTTTTGCAGCCTTCAATGAGTTCTTCGAGACTCAAAATTCTTGGTTAGATTACGTACTCGTGCCAAATATAGCGAGTATCTCGTTTCGGCTCGACTATTGGTTCTGTTTTACGGGTACTTCGATTTCCAAAAATTCGGCCTCCCCGCTTTCATCATCACCCGTGTAGAACTTGAAAATATAAGGTTCGGTATAAAGAACTTCAAATCGGAAAGTGTCCTGAATTTCATCGTTGGCTACGGGACAATTTTCCTCGTCAAGAACAATACCGACGGCCGAGACGATTCTTATGTTGGTAGAATCGGTAAAATCGCGATCTACCTTGAAGGTCTCGGAAAATGTGCACTCGTCCGGTCGTAACAATTTTACGTCTATATTGTACACGCTGCCTAGTTGAAAAGTGTCCGGCAAACTGGCACTTACTGTTTTTAAAGTGGCATAATGAAAATTAGTGGAGTCGTCATCAAGGCTACAGGATAACCCCACAAGAGCCAAAATGGAAGCAGATAAAATAACATGCAATCGTTTCATACTAGTTTTTTTTTAATAGATGAACGAGTGCGGTAAAGGTTGCGTGTTGTAGTTGGAAAGTTTTGTTTAAATGTATAAGCCCCTTAGTTGTTATTTTGGGGGGATTACGGAACCAGCCTTGCTTGCCACTGAAGTGGGGAGGCAGCCGGAAGGTGTTGGGAAAAGGGAAGCGGCGTATCATGCGACCGCTTCCCGCTCGAATCTTTTTCAATATAATAAACTGCGCCCGGAAAATGATTATTGACTCAGCGCTCCGATAGCATCCCTTATCTTGCTATCGAGTTCTTCAAGAAGTTCGGGGTTGTCCAGGAGAAGAGATTTGACAGCATCCCTCCCCTGTCCGAGTTTGGTATCGCCATAGCTGAACCAGGAGCCGCTCTTTTTGACGATTTCGTATTCGACGCCTAAATCGATAATCTCTCCGACTTTAGAAACGCCCTCACCATACATAATATCGAACTCCGCGGTCTTGAAAGGAGGGGCAACCTTGTTCTTTACCACTTTTACCCGGGTTTTATTCCCCTTAACATTGCCATCAGTATCCTTGATCTGGGTAGAACGCCGGATATCCAACCGTACCGAACAATAGAACTTAAGTGCATTGCCACCGGTTGTAGTTTCAGGATTACCGAACATGACCCCGATCTTCTCTCGCAATTGGTTGATAAAGATTACCGTACATTTGGTCTTGCTAATCGATCCGGTAAGTTTTCGTAAGGCCTGTGACATCAAGCGGGCATGCAACCCCATTTTCGAGTCGCCCATTTCTCCTTCGATCTCACTTTTCGGCGTTAAGGCGGCTACGGAGTCAATAACCACGATATCGATGGCCCCGGACCGTATAAGGTTATCGGCGATTTCCAAAGCCTGTTCCCCGTTATCGGGCTGTGATATGATGAGATTGTCGATGTCAACTCCCAACTTCTGGGCATAAAAACGGTCAAAGGCATGTTCCGCATCGATGAAGGCGGCAATACCGCCGGCTTTTTGCGCCTCTGCCATGGCATGTAAGGTCAAGGTAGTTTTCCCCGATGACTCCGGACCGTAGATTTCGATGACGCGTCCTCGCGGGTAACCACCCACACCGAGTGCAATATCGAGCCCCAAAGAGCCCGAGGGAATGGCATCGACATCTTCCACCACACTATCGCCCATCTTCATTACGGCCCCTTTGCCATAGGTCTTATCCAGTTTATCAAGAGTTAGTTTTAAGGCCTTTAATTTTGCGTCTTTTTCGGAGCTCATTATCTAGGTTTTAGGAAGTTTTTTAAGGACGGCTAATTTAGCATTTCTTTTTGCAATTACCAGTTCTATCCGGCGAATTGTTGAAACTATAGACGAATAGGCTTTCTAATAAACTTTTCCGATTAACAGCTGGATTTTGGGCACAGGTCTGTAAGATTTATATTTAGCGGCCATCTGGGGTAAATGAACTAACTCTCCCTTGCTCGGTCGCAAGCTTTTGAACAAATCGCATCCCTTAAAATGCTAGCGACGGCCTAAACGAAATTTATATCCATTGGTTTTCAACTCGTCTTAAGTGGTTGGTGTCAGTGGCCAATGATGCCAGTTCCTTTTTGATTTTCCTGAAATCTTGCTATGAGGAAGGAAAAAAAATGGATGGCCAATAAAGGGCCTTGATGTATGTCAAGGCCCTTTTAACTGCTTCAAACAATGGTTGCCATGAAAAAGGATGCCCATGCCTATAGGATAGTTTACTCTGTGTTTAACCTGTTCCTCAGATGACAAAAAGCCATTCTTCGAAAATTCATCTAATGGAGTGGTCTAGATATAACCTCTTGTTCGGGTGGTTCACAGCCCACATACCTTATCCAATGGAAAAACAACGATACTACGGATTCGATGATGATAAATAATTGGGGGGATGAATACCAAAAAGAAAATCTTCGAATCTGTTTTAGGCTGAAAAAATCCAAAGAATATTGTCTTTTGTACACAAGATTAAGTATGTCAAAGGCAATTTGATATTTACGAAGTAGCCCTGCTTAATCAAAACTAAATATACTTGTTTATCTTTGCATTCTGTTACATATTCTTTCAGACTTAAAACATTCGTATAGCATGCAACTGTACAATACCTTAAGTGCGAAGGAAAGGGCAACCCTCATAGAGGAAGCGGGACAGGAACGCCTGACCATCTCTTTCTACCAATACGCACATATAGGCAACCCCAAACTATTCCGCGACCACCTTTTTATCCATTGGAACGAAATTGGCGTCTTGGGCCGTATCTATGTGGCCCACGAGGGCATCAATGCCCAATTGTCCGTGCCCGCTGAGAATTTCAAGGCCTTTAAAAATCATTTGGATAGTATTTCCTTTTTGGAAAACGTGCGCCTAAATATCGCCATCGAGCAGGACAATCTATCCTTTTTAAAGCTTAAGGTAAAAGTCCGCCGGAAAATTGTCGCCGACGGACTTAACGATGCTACGTTCGACGTTACCAATAAGGGCATCCATGTTAACGCCGAACAGTTTAACACCCTAATAGAAGATCCGAATACGGTCTTGGTCGACATGCGCAACCACTATGAAAGCGAAATCGGGCATTTTAAGAATGCCATCACCCCCGACGTGGATACTTTTCGCGATTCCCTCGACATTATTGAAAGGGACTTGGCCGACCACAAGGAGGATAAAAAACTGGTGATGTACTGTACGGGCGGTATCCGCTGCGAAAAGGCCAGTGCCTATTACAAACACAAAGGGTTTAAACAGGTTTACCAGTTGGAAGGTGGCATTATTGACTACGCCCGACAGGTCGAAAAAAGGAAGCTGGAGAATAAGTTCCTCGGAAAAAATTTTGTTTTCGATCACCGCCGTGGCGAACGTATCACCGATGACATCATCGCCCAATGCCACCAATGCGGCGCACCCTGCGATACACATGTGAACTGTGCCAACGAGGCCTGCCATTTATTGTTCATTCAATGCGAGGCGTGCGCGGAAAAAATGGATAATTGCTGTTCCGATTCCTGTAAGAAAGTTTATAACCTGCCCTACGACGAACAGAAAAAATTGAGGAGGGGCAAGGGGGCAAGCAACAAAATCTTTAAAAAGGGACGGTCGACGGTGTTGAAGTTTAAAAAATAAGGGCAACAAGGGGTGCAATAGCGTCGGGACTACCAACTTTCCTTTAGATAGCGTCAAAATTTCACTACCTTTACCAACAAGTAGATTACGAACCTTATCGTGAAAAACCGAATGGTATTTTCGCGACCAAGATATAAAATATGGGCTGTAGCAGTTGTTCGACCGATACGAACGGACAACCTCGTGGATGCAAGAACAACGGGACTTGTGGTACTGATGGTTGCAATAAGTTGACCGTATTTGATTGGCTTTCCAATATGTCGCTTCCCAACGGTATTCGACCGTTCGACTGTGTGGAGGTCCGTTTTAAGAACAGTAGAAAAGAATTCTACCGAAATAGCGAAAACCTATCCCTTTCCATTGGCGATATCGTCGCTACCGAGGCCCAATCGGGGCACGATGTGGGAATGGTAACCCTGGTCGGTGAACTTGTCAAAGTACAGATGAAGCGCAAAAAGGTCGATTTTAAGGACGACGCGCTACCCAAGGTTTATCGAAAAGCCACCCAAAAGGATATCGACAAATGGCAGAAATGCCGTGATCGCGAGGAGGAAATCAAAAAACGCTCCCGTGAAATCGCCATTATCCTCAACCTGCAGATGAAAATTTCGGATGTGGAGTTCCAAGGCGATGGTTCGAAGGCCACTTTTTACTATACGGCAGAAGACCGGGTGGATTTTCGCCAGTTGATCAAGGATATGGCCAAGGCTTTCGGCATCCGTATCGAGATGCGGCAGATCGGCTACCGGCAAGAGGCGCAGCGCTTAGGTGGTATCGGATCTTGCGGACGGGAATTATGCTGCTCGACCTGGCTGACCGATTTTAGGTCCGTCAGCACCTCTGCGGCAAGGTATCAGCAGCTATCGCTGAATCCCCAAAAACTTGCGGGACAATGTGGCAAGCTGAAATGTTGCTTGAACTACGAGCTGGATATGTATTTGGAGGCTTTAAAGGATTTTCCGCCCACGGATACCAAACTCTACACCGAAAAAGGACTCGCATACTGCCAAAAAACGGATATTTTTAAAGGTATGTTGTGGTTCTCCTACAAAGAGGATGCCTCGAACTGGCATGAGCTGACCAAAGAACAAGTAAAAGAAATCCTTGCCAAAAATAAAAAGAAAGAAAAAGTAGCCAGTCTTGAGGAATATACCGCCAATAATTACGTTAAAGAAGAAAAGGTATTCGAGAACGCCGTCGGTCAGGATAGCCTGACTCGTTTTGATCGCCCCAATAAATCAAAGAACCGGAACCGGAAAAGAAACAAGAACCGGAACCGGTCAAGAAACCAAAAAGGGAATCAAGGCAATTTCAATAAAGGGAATAACAAAGGAAATAAAAAAAGAAGACGGCCTAAAAATGCGTAGTCCCCTATTGGTTTTGATTTCGATGGCAGTTATTGTGTCCTGTAACGACGACTTGGTGAAATCGGAATACCAGGCAACGGAAGACGGTTCCTGGAGCAAGGACAAAACCTTTGAATTCACTTTTTCCGCAGTCGATACTGTTCAGAAGTACAATCTATTCATCACCGTTCGCAACGATGCTACCTTTCCTTACAGCAACCTATTTCTGATTACCGAATTGGAGGCTCCGACCGGCGAGACTGTAACGGACACGCTGCAATACGATATGGCATTGCCTGACGGCACTTGGCTCGGCAAGGGGTACGGTAGCATCAAGGAAAATAAACTCTGGTTCAAAGAGAACATCGTTTTTCCGGTATCCGGCGTATATAATCTGAGGTTGTCCCAAGCCATGCGCAAAAATGGTAGCATAAACGGAGTGGTCAATTTGAAGGGAATAACGGATGTTGGGTTTGAGATTGAAAAGAGCGGGCAATGAGCAAAATCAGAAAACCTCGTGTTTTATCCCCCCGAACATCCAAATAAACCTGCCCGGCCAACTGGCGGGCAAATAAAATTTTTTGGGGTTTGATATTTGCAGTGTTTAAACCGGGTTGCCGAGCTTGTCGGAACACCGCCGAGGTCACCACAATCAATAATTAGAAATCAGTAATTAATAATTTCCCAATGGCAAAGGCTGCTAAAAAGAAAAAGAACACGGGTTTTTTCAAATTTGTCAAATGGTTCTGGATATTATTTTCCGTGGGTGTCCTCTCCGTAGTACTTCTGTTTTTGTTGGCCTCTTGGGGCGTATTCGGTGCCATGCCGCAATACGAGTATCTGGAGAATCCCCAGACCAATCTGGCCACGGAAATTATTTCTTCCGACGGCAAGACCCTAGGCAAATTTTATCTCGACGACAACCGTACCCCAGTTCCTTTTGACAGCTTACCGGATAATTTGGTAAACGCCCTGATCGCTACCGAGGATGCGCGTTTCTACGAACATTCCGGTATCGACGCTTTCGGAGTGATGCGGGCGATAGGATATCTAGGAACCAAAGGAGGTGCCAGTACCATAACACAGCAATTGGCACGACAACTTTTTGTCGGCGTCCGGTCGAAGAACAAATTCGAGACCATTATGCAAAAAGCCATGGAATGGGTATTGGCTACACGACTAGAAAGGCAGTACACCAAAGAAGAGATTATCGCCATGTACCTGAACCAGTACGACTTTCTGTACAACGCTGATGGCATCCGCTCGGCGGCGAAAATCTATTTTGGCAAGGAGCCCGAAGAACTGAAGACAGAAGAATCGGCGGTATTGGTAGGTATGCTGAAAAATTCATCCTATTATAATCCCATCCGCAGGGAAGAGCTGGTTGTCAACCGCAGAAATACGGTGCTGTCGCAAATGGCGAAATACGACTATATTACCGAACAGCAAAAAGATTCGCTTCAACAATTGAAAATGACCATCCGCTTCAATCCTGAATCCCATAAGGAAGGTCTCGCCACTTATTTCAGGATGTATTTACAGGGATTCATGACCGACTGGATCGATAATAATCCAAAACCGGCCATAGAAGGGGGGCGGGATCGCTGGAACCTTTTTCTCGATGGATTGAAAATCTATACGACAATAGATTCACGTATGCAGGCCAATGCGGAGAACGCCGTGCAAAAACACATGGCCAACCTGCAAGCAGAATTCTTCCACCAAAATACACCAGAACGCAATGCAACAGCCCCCTTCTTGGAATTGGAAGAGCCTGAGATCGACCGCATTATGGAAAGGGCGATGAAAAATTCTCCCCGCTGGCGCCAAATGAAGGCGGCCGGGATAGCCGAAAAGGATATCCGCCAATCGTTCACTGAAAAAACAGAAATGAGGGTCTTTGACTGGAACAGCGATGCCCGGGAAAAGGATACCATCATGACGCCGTTGGACTCCATTCGGTATTACAAGACCTTTCTACGGGCCGCATTGATGTCGATGGAGCCACAAACCGGACACGTAAAGGCCTGGGTCGGCGGTACTGATTACCGGCACTTTCAATATGATAACGTGATTCAAGGATCACATCAGGTAGGCTCTACCTTTAAACCCTTCGTATATGCTGCGGCCATCGATCAGTTACGGCTATCGCCCTGCGATAAGTTTCCCGATACCCAGTATTGCATTGAGGCCGGTAAACATGGCAATCCCGAGCCTTGGTGCCCTAAAAACGCCACGGGTCAGTATTCGGGCAGGGAATACACGCTAAAAGATGCTTTGGCGAATTCGGTCAATACTGTTACAGCCCAATTGATCGATAGGGTCGGGCCGCGATCGGTGGTTTCCATTGTCGAGAACTTGGGCTTGACTAAGAAGATTCCCGAAGTGCCGTCCATCGCTTTGGGTACGGCCGACCTCAATGTCTATGAAATGGTCGGGGCTTACGGTACCTTCGCCAATCAAGGAGTTTACGTAAAACCCGTAATGGTGACGCGTATTGAAGATAAAAACGGTACGGTACTTTATGAGTACGTGCCGGAAACCAAGGATGTATTGAGCAAAGAGGTAGCTTATACGATGGTCAATTTAATGGAAGGGGTAACCGAAGGCGGTTCGGGTACGCGCTTAAGGCACTCCTACCAAAAGGACAAGGCGGAATACAAAGAGATTATCACCGGATACCCCTATGGATTTACCAATCCTATTGCCGGAAAGACCGGAACCACCCAGAACCAAAGTGATGGTTGGTTTATGGGCATGGTGCCGAACCTGGTGACGGGCGTATGGGTAGGTGGTGAGGACAGGGCCATTCATTTTCAGAGCATTACCTACGGTCAAGGCGCATCAATGGCTTTGCCCATCTGGGGGCTGTACATGAAAGCGAACTATGAAAATAAAAATTTGGGCATTTCAGACGAGGAATTCCAAAAACCGGATGATATGTCCATCAACCTCGATTGTGACAAAAAGGTGGAAGATGACGAACCCAAGGATACCGATGTAGAAGAAGATCTTGAGGATTTGAATTTTTGATCCGGCATTTTAAGATATAGCTGCTTATAGCCCTTTGCTTTTCGGATAAAGCAAAGGGCTTTTTAGTTTAAAAATTGTAAATTAGGTGTGTAGATACCCTCTAATTCTTCAAGCAACAAGGTATGATCAAAAAGACGGTTGAGAATGTTCAAAAAGCCCTAAATGGCGTAAAAGACGGTATGACCTTTATGCTGGGCGGTTTTGGTCTTTGCGGAATCCCCGAAAACGCCATTGCCGAACTCGTTCGTTTAAATATAACGGATATTACCTGTATCTCGAACAACGCCGGGGTCGACGATTTTGGTTTAGGCCTGTTGCTTCAGAAACATCAGATAAAGAAGATGATCGCTTCCTATGTGGGGGAGAACAAAGAATTCGAGCGGCAGATGCTTAGTGGCGAAATGGAAGTCGAACTCACCCCGCAGGGCACCTTGGCCCAAAAATGCCAGGCTGCCCAAGGGGGGTTCCCCGCATTCTATACCCCTGCCGGTTATGGCACGGAAGTCGCCGAAGGAAAAGAGACCCGTGAATTCAACGGCAAGATGTATGTTCTGGAAGAAGCTTTCAAGGCCGATTTCTCATTCGTAAAAGCCTGGAAAGGCGATGAGGCCGGCAACCTGATCTTTAAGGGAACGGCCCGAAATTTCAACCCCTGTATGTGCGGGTCCGCTCATATCACGGTCGCCGAGGTAGAGGAGCTGGTTTCTGCGGGAGAACTCGATCCGAACGAAGTCCATATTCCAGGAATTTTCGTACAGCGAATTTTTCAGGGGACTGGTTATGAGAAACGTATCGAGCAGAGAACGGTACGGAAGACAAAATGATTTGAAAATTGGTTGATTTGAAAATTTGAAGATATGGCTCAGTCAGATTACATTCATTATGAGAAATGATAAGAATAATTTGATAGTGGATAAACCTTTGACTGCTTTGGAAATTAGTGACTATTCAGAAAACTTAAGATCTTTTAAAAAATTTGAAATGGCTTCGCAACTTTTTAGAAGTGGAATCTCAATAGGCCCTAACACTTGGGAGGCTCAAAATGCTGAAAGTAGTGCTGATTACATCCATAGGTTTAAAATCGCCGCTAAGGAAGGTTATGAAACCAAGTACTGGCTAAAACTTTGCGAGGCATCCACACATTATCCTGACCCGCCCAAATCATTGTCTTCGGAATTGAAATCGATCATTCTGATAATTTCCAAAAGTATTGGTACAACCAAACGCAGCAATTTTTCAAATTAACACATCTTCAAAATTTCAAATTGAATTATGTTAGATAAGAACGGAATCGCAAAAAGAATCGCAAAAGAAGTAAAGGATGGTTACTACGTAAACCTAGGCATCGGCATCCCGACCTTGGTCGCTAATTTCGTGCGCGACGATATCGATGTGGAGTTCCAAAGCGAGAACGGCATCTTGGGCATGGGCCCTTTTCCGTTCGAAGGTGAAGAGGACGCCGACCTCATCAATGCCGGAAAGCAAACCATTACCGCTTTGCCAGGTGCCTCTTTCTTCGATTCCGCCACCAGTTTCGCCATGATTCGCGGACAACATGTGGATCTCACCATTTTAGGTGCTATGGAAGTAGCGGACAACGGGGATATCGCCAACTGGAAAATTCCCAAAAAAATGGTCAAGGGCATGGGCGGTGCCATGGATTTAGTGGCCTCCGCGGAAAATATTATCGTCGCCATGATGCATACCGACCGGTCAGGCGGCTCAAAACTTCTCAAAAAATGTACCCTGCCCCTTACCGGGGTGGGCTGCGTCACCAAAATCGTTACGAATCTCGCCGTGCTCGAGGTAACCTCCGAAGGCTTTCTTCTCAAAGAGCGCGCGCCGGGCGTTAGCGTAGAAGAGATACAAAAAGCGACCGAGGGTCGATTGAGGGTCAAGGGCACTATTCTCGAGATGGCAGTTTAAAAAGTGTTAGGTGGCGGCAATTATTGCGCAGCTTAAAATTAACCCCTCCTTTTTATTATTCAAATAAACACTTCCTGGTTGTTCACAACATACTACGGCTGCTTCACAACATTAGTTTTCTTTTTTGCAGGTTCGGTAGTACATTTACAGTGTTACCAATTGAAAGTCCCTCCCCATCGGACCGTGAACTAAACCTACAAAACTATGGAAGCCCAAATGAACCATCCCCAAGAAGAGATTCAAGTGTACAAGAACGATTTTATCAGCGGAATCGTGATGTTGACCAAAAAGTTATTTATGCTATAACCTACTTACGAATACATTTCAAAAAAAGCAGCTTCCCCCATGGCTGCTTTTTTTGTTTATAGACGCCTCAAAATTTTGGTGGCACGTTCTAAGGTCTCCCGCTTCTTCGCAAAACAGAACCTCAATACCTTGTCATCCCGATGATTGACATTGAACGAAGATATAGGTATACTCGCCAGTTTATGTTCAATAATCAACCGTTCGGCCAATTCTTCATCCGATTCATCTGTAATCGCCGTATAATCCAACAACTGAAAATAGGTTCCTTGGGACGGGGTGAACCGGAATCGGGAATCCTCTAAGCCTTCTAAAAAGATATCACGTTTATTCTGGTAAAAGCTATTTAAACCCAAATAATGTTCCTCATTTTGCAGATATTCCGCCAAGGCGCGCTGCACGGGGTGATCGATACAAAATACCTCGAATTGGTGTACTTGACGGAATTCATGCATCAGCTCCGCGGGAGCGGCACAGTAGCCTACCTTCCAACCGGTCACATGAAAGGTCTTTCCGAACGAGGCGCAGACAAAACTCCGTAAGGCCAGATCATCAAAGCGGGAAGCACTTTGGTGTTCCTTGCCGTCAAAAACTATATGTTCGTACACCTCATCGCTGACCAGAATGATGTTAGTAGGCCGAAGTATTTCCTGCAATCGCAACATATCTTCCTTTGAAAAAATACGTCCGCTGGGGTTATGTGGCGTGTTGATGACCACCATCCGGGTCTTGGGCGTGACTTTGCGTTTGAAAGCCTCCCAATCGAACTTATAATCCTTTGGTCGCAATTGCAAAAGAACCGGGATGCCTCCGTTGATTCTTATGGCCGGTTCGTAGCAATCATAGGCCGGTTTCAAAACGATTACCTCGTCGCCCGGGTGTACGAACGCGGTAATCGCGGTATAAATGGCCTGTGTCGCACCGACCGTTACCGTAATTTCCTTTGCGGGGTCATAATTTCTTCCGTGGAGTTTTTCAATTTTTTGTGCAATGGCTTCCCGAAGTCCGTAATAGCCTTGCATGGCGGCATACTGGTTGTGACCTTGGTGCATAGCGTCAGCCACGAGATCCATCAGCTTTTTATCCGCTTCAAAGTTCGGGAAGCCTTGCGAGAGATCGATGGCATCGTTTTGTCTGGCAAGGTTCCCAATGGTAGTAAAAATGGTAGTTTTGACATCTGGGAGCTTTGAGGGAATATTTTCTAAGGATATGGGCATAAACGCAATTTTTTGAGTGATAATAAAGAACTCATTTAAAACTACAAAATTAAGAAGACCTGTGCGACGATTCTGCGGACAATGGCTTATATTTAGCTACTCTAAAATCTATCCTATGCAAAACTTCAAACTTCTCCCCATGCTTTTAATGACCCTTATTCTCCATGGAACGGTTTTTTCCCAAGCGGAGGATGCTTCGGGAAAAATAAAGGCCCTGATCATAGACGGCCAGAACAACCACGAGCAATGGCCAAAGATCACTTATATTTTAAAGAAGAAAATGGAAGCGACCGGACTTTTTTCGGTGGATGTAGTCCGCTCCGCTTATACTTGGAACGGCGATGAATTTTTGGACGAATTCGCCATTGAGGGCATGCCGGATACGCAGGCCTTGGACGAACCCAAAGCAGACCCGAATTTTAGTCCCGATTTCTCCCAATATGGGGTGATCATCAACAACTTCGGTTGGAATGCAGCCCCTTGGCCCGAACAGACCCAAAAAAATTTCGAGCAATATATTAAAAAGGGAGGCGGACTGGTAGTATTTCACGCCGCGGACAACTCTTTTCCCAAATGGGAAGCCTATAACCAAATGATCGGCCTCGGCGGATGGGGCGACCGCACCGAAAAGGATGGTCCGCGAGTGTATTACAATGACGACGACAAATTGGTTCGCGACGATTCACCGGGCAAGGCCGGCGCCCATGGCCCTCAGAGTGAATACCAAATTCAAGTTAGAAACGGTGACCACCCCATCACCAAGGGCATGCCGGCAACATGGATGCATACCAAGGACGAGCTCTACAACAGCCTACGCGGCCCCGCCAAAAACATGGAAGTCTTGGCCACGGCCTATTCCGATCCGGCCAATAAAGGTACCGGCCACCACGAACCCGCCCTGATAACCTTAACCTATGGCAAGGGCCGTATCTTCCACAACATCATGGGCCATGCGGACTATTCAGTTCTCGGCACCGGCTTTTTAACCTCGCTGCTCAGAGGCGCCGAATGGGCTGCCACCGGGGAGGTGACACAAGATATTCCTCAAGATTTTCCGACGGCCGATACCTCAAGTCAGCGGGAATTCAAGAAATAAGAATGGAGTTGACCCTCAGCATACCGGCGCTTCTTTTTCCCGCCATCTCCTTGACTATGTTGGCCTATAATGCCAGGTATCTGGCGATTGCCGCTCTCATAAGGCAGCTACACCAAAAATATCAGGAAACGGAATCAAGATCTGTGGTTCTACAAGTCAACCAGCTTCGAAAACGCTTGACTATTATCAAAAATATGCAGGCCACGGCCATTGTCAGCTTTCTGCTGGCCGCCATCACGATGTTCTTGATTTATGTTGAAATGAAGGTTAGCGCCAATCTGGTTTTTGGGATCAGTCTCATTTTTTTGATGGTTTCGCTCATTCTTTCCTTGATTGAAGTGCAACTTTCGACAAAAGCACTTTCGATACAACTGAAGGATATGGAATAAAGGTTTACCTTTCCATCCTAGGGCGTATCTTTGCCCAAAATACCTCGTATGCAGTCCAAGAACCCGAGTGAATCCCGTACCGTAATGACCGACATGGTGCTTCCCAGCGAGACCAATCCTTTGAACAATCTGTTCGGGGGAGAACTTCTGGCCCGAATGGACCGAGCCGCGAGTATCGCCGCCCGACGTCACAGCCGCCGTATTACGGTTACGGCTTCGGTCAACCACGTGGCCTTTAACCAATCAGTGCCCGTTGGAAGTGTGCTGAGCGTCGAAGCCGTGGTCTCGCGCGCTTTCAAAACTTCTATGGAAGTGTATATCGATGTATGGATGGAAGACCGTTTTAGCGGTGAACGCTCCAAGGCCAACGAGGCCATCTATACCTTTGTAGCGGTCGATGAGACCGGAAGGCCTACCGTAGTGCCCTTGATAGAACCCGAAACCGAACAGGAAAAGGAGCGCTATAAAGGCGCGTTGCGCAGAAAGCAATTGAGTTTGGTACTGGCGGGCAAGATGAAGCCCGATGAGGCAACGGAGCTTAAAGCTTTGTTTTTTGATAATCCCGCCTAACTTCCCCTCATTGTTTATTATTTCAGATAATCAATCCAAAGGAAAATTTACTTTAAGATGTTGACCATAAGAATAAGCCGGTCTATATGGCTAGCCTCGGTAGCGCAATGAAAACCAGTGCATATCACAAATGGTACACCCATTCCTCAGGGTTAAGCTTCGAGGTGTTTTGATGCAAGTAGAATTTCAGGCGGGTCTGCCCATTGGACCGATTGGTATAAATATCGCCTAGCTCGGTCTTGGCCTCGACCCGATCTCCTTTTTTCACGTAGAGGTTCGAGAGATTATAGTAGGTACTGATAAAGTTGCCGTGCTTGAGCTGTACTGCCTTGTTGCCTCCGGGAATGGAGAGAATGGCGATGACCTCCCCCCTGAATATGGCCCTAGCCTTTGCTCCGGCATCGGTGGTTATAATGACCCCGTTGCTTTGGTGTTTGATTCCGGGGTAAATAGCATCGGCGTACACACCGAAACCTTGGCTCTTAAAGCCCTTTTCGACCGGCCAGATCAACCGGCCCTTGTTGGCCGTAAAACTGTTGGCGACAATAGCAGCCTCGGGCGTCAATAAGAATTTACTGGGATCGGAATTGTCCTTTCCGGATGCGGCGTTTTCAGCGGCAATGGCATCACGGATGAGCCTTTCGATTTGCCGGTCGATTTCCTTGGCTTGATTTTGCTTGTCCCGTATCGCCGCCGCATATTGGGTCTCGTTCTTGCGAATGGAGCCCAGCAAAGCCTGCTGCGACTTCATTTCTTGCTGCATCTTTCTTTTTGCACTCCGGTTCTCGGCGATCAGCCTTTCCTTTTGTTTACGCTGTTCCGTCAGGTCGATATTCAAATGGGTCAACGTATCGGTCTTGGCTACAATCTTCTCGCCCTGTTTTCTACGGAAATCGGTGTATTGCTTGATGTACTGCAAGCGTTTGAAGGCTTGAAAGAAGCCTTCGGAAGATAGCAAGAACATCAGTTTGCTCTGCTGTATCTTACTTTGATAACCCTTTTGAATCATAAGGGCGTAATCGTCCTTGAGCTGGGCCAATTCCTCTCGCAGTTCGGAAATAGCATTGACATTATCGTTAATCTTTCGGTCGAGCAGGTTCGATTGCTCATTGGTCACATCGATCAACTGTTGGCGAACGTTTATTTTGTGATCGAGGGCCTCCATTTGGTCCAACACATTGCCCCGCTTCTCTTTTTGGTCGAACAAAAGGTGATTGATCTTTTCGATTTCCTTTTGCAGCTGTTCGCGCCTGGCCTCCAAGGCTTCCTGCTCGTTGGTCTGTGCTATAAGGGAATGACCTCCCAATAAAAAAAACAACAGTAAATAGGCGGGATAAAAAGAATTATAACGCATCATCCTTTAGTTTGATCTCATCAAAACCCTCCGGAATTTTATAAGGAAAGTTTAAAGGCCGGTCAAATTCTATGTTGCGGTAATCGATATCTACGGTGCTCCGTTGGTTATTGTCTATCGCGGCAACCGCTATTTTTTCCGGTATCCAGTATTTTCCGATTTGGTTGTACCCATTATAATTAACTTGCAACAACCTCTTTTTCATGGGCTGGGATAGCTGTTGTGACACCATCCTATATTTTTGGGGATCGACCTGAAAGAGCACTTTGAAAAGGTCCAAAGGCTTTCTCGGTTTTAGTTGGTAATTCTCCCCAGTAACCGAAACTTCGTAAGGCACTTCCTTTAGGTTAAATAGGGCCTGGCCTAACAAAAGGTTCTGCACCTGCTCGAAATCGAGTTCTACACCAACAAACTTACTTAGATAGGCAAAATCCCCATCGAAATATTCGTTTTGAAGCTTATTATAGAACGTTACCCTACCGGGAGTGATGTAGGCTTTGACGACGCCAAAAGGCGCACTGATCCAAATGGCCTTATCCTTTTCCATCCGCAGACTTACAGATACGCCTTGCGAATCTTCGCCGTTGGAGTAGTCGATACGAATCTTGCCGCTCAAGGTCTTGAAATCCTGAGAATTCTGATAAAGGCTGCGGATGATGGCCTTGGCGGAGAGATTTTTATTGAGCGAGCCATCGGTCACCACCTTTTTTGATTTGCAGGAAAATGCCAAGAGCGCTAAGGCAAAAACGGCGAGAAATCTGGTTAAAAATCGAAATAGTTTGTTCATCATAGCCTTCCAAGCGTATTAGAGACTGTTTTAAAAACCGGGTTTTATCTTGCGAAGATACGTATTTGCCTTTTCTCCATTATCAAGGGCGGTGTACGCATCCGCCAATTCTTGGTAAATCTTGTTGGACATGGTTACATCGTCGATAAGATAATCAAGTGCCGTTTCAAGCGTTTCGACTGCTTCCCCATGTTTGCCCCTCTTGTTCAGGGCATAGCCCAGAGCGTAATAGAAATAGGGCTGGGAAGGATAGCTTTCCAAGGCCTCCTCCGATGTTTGTTGTAAGGTCGGAAAACTCTCAGCCCGCATGAGGGCTCTAATCCGCATTTTATAGATTTCGAGGGCATTCGGTTCTGTATCGGTCTTTTCAAAGGCGACCAAGGTGCTCGTCTTGCGGGCATTCCGTTCTTCGATAGAATCATTAATTTTTGAGGTGAGCGCGGTCGTCACTTCACTTTGTTCCGCATTTTTTAAGATGGCCAATGCAGATTCGTAGTATCCTTTTTTGAAATAGATCCGGGCCGTGTTTTCGTCGAATTCGGGATTGCCAAATGGAACTTGTGTTTTCATGTGGTCCAAGGACTTTCCCTGCTTTTGAAGAATCTCGATGAGCGTATCGGCGTACCACTCGTTTTCAGGTTCCGCCAAAACGGCGGCAAGCGCATATTTTTCAGCCAAAGGGTATTGTTTGTTTTCATTATAGACCTTAGCCAGCTCGTGGTCGACGACCCGGTTGGAAGCATCGAGCTGTTTGCACTTTAATAAAAGATTCGCAGCTTTATCGTAGTTTTCGATGCCCTTTTGTTTCAGGGCCTCGAAAAAGTTTTCCTGAAATTCATCGGAATAGGCCTCAAGAAAAACTTCAGCGCTTTCTTCAACATCGAGATCGGGGGCGGGGTCTTCTTGAGCGTGGATGGGCACTAGAAGCCATACTGACCAGCAAAAAAGAATAAATGGTATTTTTTGCATCTTCTTAAACTTTTTCATTCGGCGCAACCCCTTTCACTTGCGGTACCGTCGTATTTATTCCAATACACTACTTGGTTCCCGTACTCCCAAAACCGCCTCCGCCCCTAGTTGTCTCCGAAAGCGCCTCTACCTCTTTCCATTGCGCTCTTTCATGTCGGGAGATGATCATCTGTGCAATACGCTCACCGTTTTTAATCGTATACGATTCGTTGGATAGGTTTACCAGGATAACCCCGATCTCTCCTCTATAATCCGCATCAATGGTGCCCGGGGAGTTAAGAACCGTTACTCCTTTTTTGGCCGCCAATCCGCTTCTTGGACGTACCTGGGCTTCGACACCAACGGGAAGTTCCATGAAGAGCCCCGTTTTGACGATAGCCCGCTCCAAAGGTTTTAACGTCAGAGCTTCAGAAATATTGGCTCGGAGATCCATTCCTGCCGAAGCATCTGTTTCATAATGGGGGAGGTTATGCGATGATTTGTTGATGATTTTGATTTCCATGTTTTCGACTTATCCGTTATGGGTTATTCTTTTTCACCGGGCTGGGTACTGGACGTGGTCGATCGTCCAGTACCTAGCATGTAAATTTCAAGGCTTTTTTCCTAAAAATATTTTCCTTAATATATCATTCTCCATCCTGTACACCAAAGCAAGGAACACTAAAAGTAATATACTGCCCACGATTAAACTCCTATTGAAAACATAAAAAGAGAGCACAGAAAACGAAATGGACGTTCCGAGATAAAACAGAATTTTACGAAAGTTATAGGGTATAGGGTAATGAGATTTTCCAAAATAATAAGACAACACCATCATACTGCCATAGGCCGCCATCGTAGCAATTGCAGAGGCCATATACCCGATGGATGGGATAAAGGCATAGTTTATACCTATCGTGATAATAGCTCCGATAATGGATATTAAGGCTCCATATCGGGTTTTATCGGTAACCTTGTACCAAACGGAAAGATTGTGGTAAATACCAAGAAAAAAGCTGCCCAAAAGTATTAGTGGCACAACGGTCATGGCTTCCCAGTAGGCTTCGTCACGAACGAACAGAAGCTTTAGGACATCGGCAAAAACAACCACCGCCAATAAGATGATGCTACCCAAAACCACAAAATAATTTGTGATTTGGGCATAGGCTTTTTGGGGATTTTTGGTTTCGGCATGACTGAAGAAAAACGGCTCGATGCCCAATCGAAAGGCCGTGCCGAACAAGGTCATGAACATTCCCAATTTATAACAGGCGGCATATTTACCCACTTCACTCTCGGCAATCTCAGATGGCAGCAGGTTGTTCAACAGTATCTTGTCAAAGACTTCGTTGATGGTAAAGGCGATACCGGCAATCAACACCGGCCACGCATAGTTCATCATGCGCTGGAACAGCTCAGGATCCCAAACATACTTATTCTTGAGATACCGGGGAAACATGATTAATAAAGTTACACCGCTGGCAACTAAATTGGCAATGAGAATATAAGAAATTTCAAAATCCCGAACATACAAGCTTTGAAAGAATCCGTTCGGGTTTCCTTTCCCAAGCATAGGCAGGATAAGGAGAAAAAATATGGTCAACCCCAGATAAAGGGCGACATTCGCAGTTTTTATCATGGTATACCTCAGGGGCTTCTCATTGGCCCGAAGCCAAGCGAAAGGTATAATGGCAAGGGCATCCAAAGACAAAATCAGAAATAGATATTTCACATACATGCGGTCGATATCCAAAATTGCAGCCCAACTTCCTTGAAAAAGCAAGCCCACTACCAAAAAAAACAGGGTACTCCCCAATAGTGAAATCAACGAGGTTGACACTACCGAATCCTTATTTTCAGATTTATTATAAAATCGGAAAAAAGCTGTTTCCATGCCATAAGCCAAAAAAACATTGAAGATGGCAAACCATGAATAGATGATGGTAACCTCACCATATTTTTCGGGTGCCATGACCTCGGTAAAGATGGGTACCAAAAGAAAGGAAAGCATTCGGGGCAGCACCGTTGCCAGGCCATAGATGGCCGTTTGTTGAAAGAGTTTTTTGAGCGGGTTCAATATAAGTGTTATGTTAAGCCTGTTTTAGCCGGCCCAAGCCTTGTTCTTTTTCACCAGTCCTGCGTTAAAAAATTATTCCGTAGCTAAGGCTATGCAATAATTTTTTGCCTTGACCTGGCAAAAAATAACAGCGGCTTAACCGACACAACAAACTTAACACAACACTGGGTATTTGCCCTCAAAAGTACCTTTTTATGGGGATGTGGCAAAGCGAGCTTGCCTGCCAGACCAGATAAACGAAAATTGTTTCCCTTTGCCTCTGCTAAATTTGGATTAGTTAGGGAGTATGTCGAACCAGGATATTATCGATATGGAAGAAGCACTCCGCAGCTTTATAGGACTAAAAGCCGCCTCCGACCAATTATCGGTCATCAAGTTCGCCAGTAGCGTCGAAGAGGTACAGCCATTTACCGCTGACAAGACTTTGTTAACCGATGCCATTGAAATCGATCCAAGCATAGGGTCTTCTACCGCATTTTACAGTGCTTGCGAACTCGGTTTGGACCAGGCTTACCAACTGAGCAACGTTCTGCCCCTCGTTATAGGTTTTACCGATGGGGGCGACAACGCCTCCTCCATTTCTTTATCCAACCTTATCGAAAAATCCAAGAATTTGGTCATACCCGTTTATACCGTCGGTTTTGGCAACGCTCAAAAAGACAATTTACAACTATTGGCCGATGAAACAGGAGGTCGTTTTTACTATGCTCCCTCGGGAAACGACATAGCAGACCTTTATAAGGTAATTAATGGGCAACTTCGCAAATTATATATTTTGGAATGGAATATCGATTATCCGGCGGGTACCGAGCTCACCGTTAAGATAACAACGAGCTACACTGCAGGGGGAGGGAGTTTTACGGATGTTTCGGAAAAGACCTTGGTCATAAAGTAAGTTATTCACGAGGGCACACGTCAACCATCATCTAACCGATACCGCAGTCTCTTTATAGGTTTCTACCGAAGCCATCGACAACACAACACATCCATTTCATTACTAACCGAAAAAGTCGATTAAAATGTTCAACACAGTAACGTGCTGTTCGTCATAGCTGTCTTATATAAAAGTATGAACCTGATTGCCCAAGAAAGGAAGAAACAGAACATTTTTAATCAATTGTTCGGTGTAAGTGTGCAGGAAACCTCCGAGCGAACGAAATCGGAACCCTACAATTTACGACAAAAGGGAGCTATGCCATTATCTTTTTAAAGGCCATATTTTCGATAATGAAATGGCCGATGAGGGAGATGGTAACAATGATATCCTCTATAGGTTTGGAAAGCCCGTTTATGGTCGATTTATCAACTCAGTAAACAAATAGCTATAACCCTTAGTTGTTCAAGGCCTCAGCCCCACCAACAATTTCCAGAATTTCATTGGTAATCGAAGCCTGTCGAGCTTTGTTGTATTTCAATCTGAGATCGTCGCGGAGTTCTGTGGCGTTGTCCGTAGCCTTGTGCATAGCGGTCATACGAGCACCGTGCTCGCTGGCAAAGGAATCTCGGATCCCCTTGTACAATTGGGTTTTAAGGGATTTCGGAATCAGCTGCTCTACAATCTCGATTTTCGAAGGTTCGAAAATATAATCGGTACTTAGTGTTTCGTCGCCTTCTGCGGGCACTATGGGCAAAAACTGCTCGGTCGTTACGATTTGGGTCGCCGCGTTCTTGAATTGGTTGTAAACAATATCGATACGGTCGTAATTTCCGGAGGTGAATTGCTCCATTAATTCTTCCGCGATTTCGGCTACGGCTTCAAATGTCAGGTCATCGTACAGGCTGCTGTGGTTGTTGATGACCGTCCCACGTTTTTTCAAATAGTCGTTCGCCTTTTTACCAATGGCCATAAAGTCGACCTGTTTTCCGGCATAGCTCTCATTGGATAGCACTAAGCACTGTTTTAGGATATTGGAGTTAAAAGCCCCTGCCAACCCTCTATTCGACGTAATCGCCACCACCAACACCTTGTTGACCTCGCGGTTGTCGGAATACTTGCTGCCCGAATCATCATCCAGGCTGGCACTTAGGTTCTGTAACAATTCAGTCAGCTTATCCGCATACGGGCGCATGGCGGTAATGGCATCTTGCGCCTTCTTCAACTTCGCAGCGGATACCATTTTCATGGCACTCGTTATCTGCATCGTCGAAGACACCGATGAGATCCTGTTTCGTATTTCCTTAAGGTTCGCCATTGCTTTTTTGTCTAATCCCTATATTTACCAGAGATATCCTTCGCCACCTGCGTCAAGGTATCCGTTACCTGATCGGTCAGTTTCCCTGATTTCAAAGTGTCCAGTACATCCCGGTGCTTGGCGTTCAGAAACTCCAGATAATCCCTTTCGAATTCCTTTACCTTATCAACAGGCACATCGCGCAAGAGGTTTTTAGAACCCGCATAGATGATGGCGATTTGGTCTTCTACAGTAAACGGATCGTTTTCGGCCTGCTTTAGGATTTCAACGTTACGGCGTCCTTTTTCAATAACGCCTAACGTGGCCGCATCCAGGTCGGAACCGAATTTGGCAAAGGCTTCCAGTTCACGGAAGGCTGCCTGATCCAATTTCAGGGTACCTGCTACCTTTTTCATGGATTTGATCTGCGCATTACCTCCCACACGCGATACCGAAATACCTACGTTAATGGCTGGGCGTACGCCTTGGTTGAAGAGATCCTGTTCCAGAAATATCTGTCCGTCGGTAATAGAGATTACATTGGTAGGGATATAAGCGGATACATCGCCCGCCTGTGTCTCGATGATAGGCAAGGCCGTTAAAGAACCGCCCCCTTTTACCATAGGTTTCAAGACATCTGGCAGGTCGTTCATGTTCTGTGCGATTTTGTCATCGTTAATGACTTTGGACGAACGCTCCAACAAACGGGAGTGTAAATAGAAAACGTCACCCGGATAGGCTTCACGCCCTGGAGGTCTTCTCAAAAGTAGCGATACCTCACGATAGGCGACCGCTTGTTTCGACAGATCATCATAGACGATTAAAGCAGGTCGGCCGGTATCGCGGAAATATTCACCGATGGAAGCCCCGGCAAAAGGGGCATACACCTGCATCGGGGCAGGATCGGAGGCATTAGCCGCTACGATAGTCGTATAAGCCATGGCTCCTTTGTCTTCAAAGGTCTGGGCAATTGCGGCCACTGTTGATGCCTTTTGGCCAATGGCCACATAGATACAATATACCGGTTCGCCGGCATCGTAAAATTCTTTTTGGTTCAGAATGGTATCGAGACACACCGTAGTCTTACCTGTCTGACGGTCGCCGATGACCAGCTCCCTTTGTCCGCGTCCTACGGGAATCATGGCATCGATGGCTTTGATACCGGACTGCAGGGGTTCGGTCACAGGTTCGCGGAAAATTACTCCCGGCGCCTTACGCTCCAGGGGCATTTCATAGGTTTCTCCCGTAATCGGTCCTTTTCCGTCGATGGGATTTCCTAAGGTATCTACTACACGGCCCACAATGCCTTCGCCCACATTAATCGAGGCGATACGCTGCGTACGTTTTACGGTAGCCCCCTCCTTGATTTCCTTCGATGGACCCAAAAGTACTACCCCTACGTTATCCTCTTCCAAGTTCAGAACGATACCTTCGAGTCCGCCTTCGAACTCCACCAATTCACCATACTGGGCATTGGATAGTCCGTAAACCCGGGCGATACCGTCACCTACCTGCAATACAGTGCCCACCTCGTCCAATGAGGCCGATGAATCGTATCCGGATAGTTGTTTCTTTAAAATTGCCGATACTTCGGCGGCTTTTACTCCTGCCATTCTTTCTAGACGTTAGGCGTAGGAAATGAGATGTGAAACATCTGTATCCTAGCCGTTATTATAGACTGTTTGTTAATTTCCTTTTGATATTGCCCAATTTGTTAGCTACGCTGGCATCGTACTGTAAATCGCCAACACGTAGTATGAATCCCCCGATGATGCTCTCGTCGATTTTGTTCTCGATCGTAACTTTATCGGTGGTAATCTTGGACACTTGATGTAAAACCTTTTTCTTCAGTTCGGGAGTCAAGGGTACTGCCGTGGTAACGAACGCGACGCCCTCTCCTTTCCTATCCTCATTAAGGATAATATATTTTAGGGCCACCTCGTTCAAAAGCCCGATGCGCTTGTTTTCGGTCAATGTGTGGATCAGGCCTTTGGTAATCTCACCGCTCCCCTTAAAAATTGCGTTCAAGGCCTCCCTTTTAGATTCGCCCTTGATAACGGGATTTGCCAACATCGCCCTCAGTTCCTTACTATCGGAAATGGTCGCCGTAACGCTGCGCATGTCATTTTCGACCGCAGCGGTAGCTTTGTTATCTACTGCCAGGTCCAAAATGGCTTTAGCGTACCGTAAGGCGGCTCTTTGATCGCTCATAATTGATTAATTCAGCTTGACGTCGCCCAGCATATTCTCGACGAGCTTCAACTGTTCTTTTTTATTGGACAATTGTTGCTTTAAAACTTTCTCCGCAATCTCCACGGACAGTTCGGCCACTTGATTTTTAATGTCCGCGACCGCGGCTTTCTTCTCGCTTTCGATGGCAGACTGTGCCTGTTGGATCATTTTATCGCCTTCGACCTTGGCCTGTTCCTTGGAATCGGCAATCATTTTGTCCTTGATCTGACGGGCCTCCTTTAGCATGGCCTCGCGTTCGGCACGGGCTTCCTTTAACAGCTTCTCGCTATCAGCCGTTACGTTCTGCATTTCCTTTTTGGCTTCCTCCGCGGCTGCCAAAGCCTTCCGGATACCTTCCTCGCGGTCGTTGACAGAGTCTAAAATGGGCTTCCAGGCGAACTTCCTAAGTAAAAACAGAAGAAGCACGAAAAGAAGGATCTGCCAGAAGAAAAGGCCGAACGAGAAATCGTTGACTAGTTTATCCATAATTGAAAAATAATAACAACCCGCCATGACCAACCGTCAAGGCGGACTGTCTTTAATTAAGGTCTAACCTGCGAAAATCGCGGCGAAACCGATTCCTTCAATAAGCGCCGCTGCAATCAGCATTGCCGTTTGAATCTTACCATAGGCCTCAGGCTGGCGGGCAATGGCCTCCATGGCCTTACCACCGATCATACCGATACCGATACCGGCACCGATGACCGCTAAACCTGCACCTACTACACTTGGAATTTCCATACAATATATATTAAAGGTTAACTAAAATTCAAATTTTAAAGGTGTGCCAACTCCGCATCTTCTTCTTCATGGTGCTCCTCGGCCGCGAATCCGAAATACAGTGCTGCCAACATCGTAAAAATGTACGCCTGTAACAATGCTACCAAGAGTTCTATCAGCGAAATGGCGAACGAAAGGCCAAATGATAATGGCCCTCCAACCCAGCTCTTAAAAACAAATATTAATCCGATCAGGCTCATCAATACCACGTGGCCCGCCGTCATGTTCGCATACAGACGGATAAGCAGGGCAAAGGGCTTAATAAAGATGCCCAATATCTCAATAGGCACGAGAATGATATAAATAACCAACTTACCGTACCAGGGCATGCCATCGCCCAAGGGGTCAAAAATATGTTTCCAGTAATCTTTGGTACCCGTAAAATTCGTCAGTAAAAACACCAGCAATGCCAAAGCCGTCGTTACCGCAATATTTCCGGTTACGTTCACGCCGAGCGGGGTCAGACCGAACATATTCAAGAACCAGATAAAGAAAAATATGGTCAAGAGGAAGGGCATATATCTTTTATACTTCTTTTCGCCGATATTGGCGATGGCGATATCATCCCTGATATAAAGCACAATAGGCTCGAAAAAGCGCCCGATACCCCTGGGAATGCTTCCGTTCTTGCCATAGCTTCGCGCCAAACTGCCGAACATCCATATCAATAGGAGTCCAGTTATGAGCATCATTACTACACTTTTGGTGATGGAAAAATCCAAAGGCTGTACGTTGGTGGGGTGGTCGCCGTGTTCTTCGTCGTAGCTCAAGGTACCGCTGGCATCGGTCTTATAGATTTTGCTATGATGCAGTTTGTAGTGATTACCACCGACCTCGGCCAGTTCTTCGCCATGGTGGAATTCTGAAGACGAGAATACTTTAAGGCCATCGTCCCATAAAATAACGGGCAACGGAAAGCCTACATGGTGCTCCTCACCATTTTCATCGGTAGAGGTATAAAAATTGAAGTAATGGGAATCTTGAAGGTGATGCTCGATATAGGCATCGATCTCTTCCTTTTTGCTTTGGGGTTCGCCTTCGGAACCATGTTCGTTTTCCTGTGCCAAGGCGATTCCCCCTATAGCAAATAGGCCTGTAAACAGTAGGTTGGTCAAATAAGATATGCGCATACGGCTCAAGAATATCGGTCCCTAAAAATCGGTGCAAATGTACGGTATTCTTTTAAATTGTAAAAAGCAAAATGACTCTTTCTTTTAGGAGAATTTCGGAATGCGGATTTATTCCATTTTTTGCAGCATTTTGGCCGTAAAAATAGTCTCCACAACGAGGCAGATAGCATAGGGGACAAAAAAGGAGGCAAATTCGGACGTACCCATTTCCCCATCCATTTTGTATGAGGGATAAAAAAGGATAAAGAACAGGATGAACTTCAAGAAACTGCCCGCTATAAAGATAAATCCGATCTGGGTCCTTATCTTATCCCTGAAACTATAAAGACCTATATATATGGCGGCCGCTAATAGGAAATTTATGACATAGGATAGCATTATCTTATCTCCATATGCCGGGAGGCCATGGTTTTTGAGGATGCTGATATGGAGAAAGAATGTGATTCCCAACAGGGGAATCAAAATCAGAAAGAATAGCGCGATAGGGCGTAGTTTCGGCACGAAAGTCTTAATGTGGGGGCTTTAACATCAAAAATAAGTATTTTTCGGTTTCGGCCTCTGCCCATTTATTCGAAAATCCGTTTCGCGAGAGCAAGACAAGGGTTTTCCGCCACCTAAGGCGGTTTGGCTACTTAATATTTGACTTTTTTGATTTGGCGCAACACCACCCACAACGAAATTGCCACCCCGATAATGGTGGCAATTGCAGTATAGATTCGCTTTTCGTTTTGGTACTTCTCGTCGAGCCAAATACCGGCTTGGGCCGCCAGATAAATTATGGCGCCCATTTCAAACGCGATGCCCGAAAGGATGGCGACGTTCTTAAGTGTGGTATTTTTCTCTTTAGGAGGCTTTTGCTGGCTCATTTCTGCTTGAGCTGGTGTTTGTCAGGGTTGATTTAAAGTCGTTGTGCGAGGAAGAACCGGTGCTCGAACCGGTGGAATTCCGGTTCAGGGAGCCACTCTTGCCTTTCATGGAACAAGTAGCATTAAAAGTCGCTCCCGGCTCAACGGCCAATTTAGTGACCTTAACGGTGCCTTCGATAACAGCCGATGATTTTAGGGAAAGCAGGTCGGAAACCAAAAGCTCACCGTTAAAGCTGCCCTCGATATCGGCGTTGACACATTCCACTTTTCCTTGGATGTATCCATCCTTGCCGATGACGACCTTACCGGAAGTCTGTACGTTTCCGTCCAATTTTCCGTCGATTCGGAGGTCGGCCTCGGAGATGATGTCTCCCTTGATTTTGGTATTCTTTTCAATTCGGTTGGGTTGTCCGCCTATTTCGTTCATGGTTCTTGGTTTTTTGTTGTCTGAAAACATTTGTTAAGATTTTGGGGTTAATGAGCTCCTACTATTTTACGTGCCCTTTGACAGTTACCGATAGTTTAGATAAGTTCAACGAAGCAATTGGGTAGTTTAGTATAATCCATTGATCTAATTCAAGATTTGATTCTTATATTCCTGTAAGTTTTTATGTACCTGTACTATTTTATAGTTGGACGACAAAATTACAAAACTCTCATTGTCAATGCCATAATCTTTGTTAATTTGAAGAAGTTCCACAAATCCTAGCGCGTAATCTTTTGATGGGAAGCCGTGAACGACAACAAATTGCTCTTCCAAGGTATAAATGTCCTTGGAGACGATGTTATTGTACCTTAAATCTTTGATAGCCGCTTCCAAATCATGCTTTACCCTGAGCGCGATTTCGTTGTTACTCCTTCTGAATGGAAAAACCACCTTCCAATTGCCCGTGCCTACAGCCCCGGTTTCCGAAGAGAAATCCTTGACCGCTAATTTTGGAAGCTGCTCGGCCACCATGCGCTCCGCTTTTTTACCTTCGGGATTGTTGGGATAGGTCAGTGCCACATAGTCTAACTGCTCTTTAAACGGCTCGAAACCGTTCAGTCTTCCGATGGCGTTGGCCTTCAACATCTCGAATTTGGGCACAATCGGGTCACCGGTATATTTATCAATGTTTTCTTCTGCGCTGGTGATGGTTTTTAGGAATTCTTGCTGCTGGTACAACTTGTATAAAGCGGCATATCGTGCCTGCGGACTGTCGGCATCCCCCTCCAGCACCGCCCTGGGGTTCAACAATATTTCAGCATAACGGGATTCGGAATGGTTCTGGAGGATGTCCGCTTTCATCTTCGCCATCAACGGACTGCCTTCTTCCTCGTAGATCTTATAGAGGTTGTATTTGGAAGGAAGCACTAATCGCTCTTCGGGATCGGATGCCAATACATCTTCTAGCTTTCCGGCCGCCAATAGATTCTCCTTAAACTTTTCTTTGTAAATCAGTCCCAATTGATAGTTGGCAAAGTTGCGTTCGGCCTTTAGGCTATCAATAAAGGTTTCTTCCTTGGGAATCTTATCCATATAAAATTCAACCGTCAATTTTTCTTCTTCGGTAGGTTGGCTGCCCAGGCTATCGTTGGCGGCGACCATTTCTGCTGTCGCTTCCGAGGGCAATGTTCTGCCTTTCTTGCTCCAACGCCAATTATCCTCGAGGGGCCTCTTTCCCCATTTCTGTACGAAGTCGTTCTTGCCATAGCCAAGACTGGTCAGGTTATAGAAATAGAACTTTCCCTTGTTTTCCTTTCCGCCCTTGGTTTTGGCGAATTGGGCGAACCCGGTGGTGATGCGGTCTTCCTCTTTCTTGGCAGCGGCGGCTTTGGCAGCTTTCAGTTCGTCCACATACTTCTGAAAATAGGCAATCTGGTCGTCTTTTGAAAGATGGTAGAGGGTAATCACGCTATCCGCATTTTGGGCGATATCCTCGTATTTGATGACATCCTCCAAATTATCCAGTTTCTTTTTGGTAGAACGGAATTTCTTGGTGTTCATGTCAAGGTTGGTCAGAACACTGTCATAATACGCGCCAGCCAACGGATATTCGTTTTCGTCGAAGTAGTAGATGGCGAGGTTTTCGTAGTTCAGCGCATTCAATTTAGGTTCGTTTTCGGTAGCGCGCAGAGACTTGTTGAAGTAGGCCAATGCTAGGCTATCGTTTTCCTGTTCCAATTGATATTCCGCGACCTGCCGGTAGATTTTGTCCAAAAAGGGACGGTTTTCGCGGTTTTCCTCCATATCGGTAAGGAATTCAAGCATTGCAAGCTTGTTTTCGGGAGTAACTTCGGTATTCTTGATTTTTTCGATTTCCGCATTGATCATATAGACCCGGGGGGATCTGCGGTTAAGCTCGATGACCTTATCGAAGGCGTAGTTGGCGCTGTCTTTGTGGTTTAATCGATTATAGAGCTGCCCGATGATATAGTAATACCTTCCTTTTTCACCGTCCTTTTTAGCGTGATAGGATGCGATTTTTAATTGCTGGACCGCCTTGCTAAGAGAATCTTCGTTGATATAAGCCTGGGCCAACATGGCCCGGGCATCGGCATATTCCTGATCGTCGAGGTCCTCAAACTTGAGCACCTGTTTGAGGTTCTTGATGGCCAGCTCATTGTTCTCCAAGCGGATATTGACCTTTTCGCGCCAAATATGTGCCTCGCCCAGCTTGTCACTGTAATCGTATTTTTTGATAATATAGTTGAAGGCCTCCAAGGCAGGAATGTACCTCTGGTCAAAATAGCGCGCCTTGCCCAATAACAGAAAGGCCTCGTCGGTCTGCGGGTTGCGCTCCTCGTCCTTAATGTCCATACTGTGCTTTTGTATGGCCTTGGTCGCCTTTTCTTCGGCGATAATAAAATTTGGATTGTTGTCTTCGGAATCTAGTTTGATCTCGTCTGTGACCTCGAGGCGTTCTACGGGGAGTATTTCCCAGTAATCGTCTTTATAGGTGTTGTTGAGTTCCTCCCGCCCTTCCTCAAAGGCGATGTTGCCATTATACAGCGTATTGTACTTGGTGTTCAGCGCATGCCAGTTGCGGTTTACGAACGCGTCTTTCTTGGTGGAACAGGCGTTGAAAACAATGCCCCCAAGCAGGGTAAAAAGAATATATGTTTTTCGAAGTCTCAAATTAGCAAAGGGGCTTGAGAGCTCTTCTTCAGCTTTTGTTTTCCCACACAATGTACATTTTGCACCCTGACTTTATTTTTTTGGAGTTCCGTACCTAATGAAGTTATCATCAGAGCACAAAAGCCGAAATTCCTGCGCGCCGGCAAGCAGGTTCGGTTCCAAACACTAGCACAAGACGAGCTCTATGTATCTTTAACTGAAAAAGAACAAGATTATTATGTAGTTCGTCGAGAAAATTCGATAGAGGCCGGGACTAAGGATCAAGTGCCGAGCAAGAGCAAAGACTGTGATGAAGAGAATAGATATCCCTTGTCGGCAGGTTTGCCACCCTATTTGCATTATCTTTTACTTCTACACGAACAAGTTTCGTGATTCAATTTTGCACTAACTTGATCGGTTTTTATTCTACACTAACCGACCATCCGGTTTGTAATGGCGACCATACGTCGATTCGTTCAACTGTTTTGGTGCTGCATCGACGTTTTACAGCCGCATAGCATTCTATCTTGCCGGTTGAAGAACGCGGGGATACTATAAAACCGGCTTCTCAGTCGGTTTTTCGAATTGGATTACAGTAATGCCTTTTCATCCGAAACCGAATCGACCTGACCCTTGTTCCCGCTAAAAAATTGCTCCAGTTCTTTTAAGGTTTCCGTAGAGGTCTTGATATCCTTGACAATTTCTCCCTTTTCCAAAACTACTATCCGTTCGCAGACCTCGGTAACGTGGATCAGGTCGTGGCTGCTGATCAGCGCGGTGACTTCGTGATCGGCGGTCATTTCCTTGATGATGGACTTCAACCGGATCTGGGTGGTCGGATCTAGGTTGGCAAAGGGTTCGTCGAGGATTACCACTTCGGGGCTGCCGATAAAGGAGGCGACGATACCCGCCTTTTTCTGGTTTCCCTTGGAGAGGTCGCGCAGGTATTTTTTCTGTCCCAATATCTCGCCGTGGAAGAAATCCTCGAATTGGGAGAGTAAGGCATTGACGTCGGCCTTATTTTCGCCCCGTAGTTCCCCGATAAAATAGAAGTATTCCTCGGGGGTCAGGTAGCCAATCAGAAAGGTCTCGTCGATAAAGGCGGAGGTAAAAGGTTTCCAGGCCTCGCTTTGGTCAATTTGAATATCATTGTTGAAGATATGGCCGGTAGTAGGCTGGATGAGATCTAACAAAAGGCTGAAGAAAGTGGTCTTACCGGCGCCGTTGTTGCCTACCAAGCCGAAACTTTGGCCTTTGCGAATTTCCAAGTGTTCGAGGTTCAAGACTACTTGGTTGCCATATTTTTTGGTGAGGTTCTGTGTCGTTATCATTAGCTTTGATTTGTTGTCATTAAGACGGGCGCCCAGAATCACCGTGCAGGGGCAAGTCATCTTTGATTTTGCCCAGGGGGTAATTAGGATCTCTGTTTATATGCCATCAGCGTTTTGTACTTCTCCTTTTTATAGACTTTTTCTATTTGTTTAAAAACAATATTCTTAAAGGCAAAGCCCACAACACCTGTAAGCACCACGAAAATATAGCCCGCGGTCGCATTGATAAGATAATGTCCCAAGCCGTATACTAACAAAGGCAAAAGCACCTTGGGGATGGTAAGTAACATGGTCTTGAGGTTGAAGGACTGTTTGTCGCCAAAAGCTTTCTTATTGGAGCTCAGGTCTATTGGAGTCTTGATATAGGCACCTCCCCACAGAACTAGATACGAGTTGACGCCCATGTTGTAGATTGCACCCACCAGAACCGCCAAATAGGCATCCCATCCGAAATACAGGTAGGGCGATGCCAATATCGTGCTTATCAGGGTCGCTATGACCACCAGATACCATTTGGAGTTCAAATAGTCTTTATACTTGATGTTTTGGCTCATCATCAAGGGATAGTACGAACTGTCCCAACTGGGCACGAACTGCCCAAAAGTGAACAGGAATCCACCGGACACAAAGATTCCAGCGAATATTTTCCACACCGGGCCCTGATAAGTTTCAATGGCTCCGGTAAAGAATAATAGACCATAAAAAAGGAATAGGACACTGGTAATCACCGCAGTCTTTGAGCGCCTATTGCGTTTGATAAGCTTGATGTCGTTTTTTAGAAAGATGCCTAGATTTCCGAAGCGGTCTAGCCAGGTAAAATTCTCGGTCTTAGCTTCAGAATACTTTTGAGCTAGTCCGGCATCGAGGTACATGTTTCTTCTAAAATAGCTGAAAGCCGCCATATAGAGGCCGGTTAAGGCCGCCAATGGCAGAAGAGCAATATAGGGCAAACTATAAAGAACATTAAAAAATATTGCCGTATACAGCGTTATGTCAAAAAGCCCATAATATTGGCAGATGCCCAAACCGGCAAAAAGCACAGCGAAAGGATATAGCACACTGTTCTTATTGTTCAAGAGTATATTCACAAAGTTATTGCAGTAGAAAAGGGCTAAAATTCCCAAATGCCAACATAGCACCCCTACAGGGGCATAGCCTTCGGTCAACAGCACAACTGAAAAAGGCACAAAGAAAAAGGCGTGCATTAGATTAAAGAAGGATACCATGGTCTTGCCAAGGGAATAATGTACGACCTGACTTTTTTTAAACGGCAGGAACAGTAAAGGCTTGATATTGGTAATCGGCATTTTTTGCAAGGAATACCGTAGCCCTAGATCAGCGGCCAAATAGTAAATCATAAATTTATTTACGGTTTGAAGGGGATCGCCCCAACCTGCTTCTTCTATAAGATAAAATGCCCACGCACCTATGGAAAGAAACACGAACATAAAATACAGCGCCAAGAAACCCAAAAAGATCTTAAAAACGAGATTGGTCTTAAAGGAGGCGGCCCGAAAAAACGATTTCCATTGCAGGTTGATGAAGTGTTTGAACATAGGGTTCGATAAATATCATAGGCATTAGGTTTAAAAGTAAGACTTTGTTACAGATTGGTGAGTGCGTTTTTTAATTTTTCCATTTCAAATCGTCTTTCAATGCTTATTTTTGCAATTCTTAAGCCTAGAGTAGGCAGTTGGCGGTAGCGGTCGGCAGTTTATCTCTTCTACTTTTTAACTCCCTGCCCGGCAGAGAGGCGGGTTTAACTTTTTCACTTAAAACGCATGGCAGATTTCCATCCCCTCACCGTAAAACATATCAAACCCCTTACGCCGAGTTCGGTGGCGATAACGTTCAATGTCCCGAAGGAACTGATACAGACCTTCGATTTCGTTCCTGGGCAGTACATCACCATAAAAGCTAAAATAAAAGGCAAGGAACTCCGTAGGGCCTATTCTATCTGCTCTTCTCCGCGAAGTGATTGTTTTACCATCGGGGTCAAAAAAGTGGACAAGGGCGGTTTCTCCCATTTTGCGCACACCCAGTTGGCTGCAGGCGATACTTTGGAGGTCATGCCGCCCGAAGGCCGATTTACGTTCTACTCTACCGGTAAACCTACTGCCATCGCGGCTTTTGCAGCCGGCAGTGGAATTACTCCGGTAATGAGCATCGCCAAATCCGTATTAAATAGCCATCCGAAGAGTCAATTTGTCTTGGTCTATGGTAACAAATCGTTCAAGGAGACCATGTTCTATACCGATTTGGTGAAACTGGAATTGGACCATCCCGACCGATTCTTCGTATATTTCGTGACCAGCCAGACCCAGGAAGACGATTCCCGTTTCGGACGAATAGATACGGCTATGGTCAACTATGCCCTCAAAAACAAGCATCAGAATACCGAATTTGATGGCTATTATCTCTGCGGACCCGAAGCGATGATCGACCTGGTCTCGGACACCCTAAAGGAAAACGACATCCCTGAAGATAAAATACATTTCGAACTCTTTACCAGCACCGAAATTCTCGATGAGCTTCCGGAAAAACCCGACGGCAAGACCCAACTTACCGTTACGGTCGACGACGAGGTGTTCGAGTTTACCATGGACAAAAAGGAGCGCGTACTCGATGCCGTGCTCAAGCAGAACATCGATGCGCCCTACTCCTGCCAAGGCGGCGTTTGCAGCACCTGTATCGCCCGTGTTATTGAGGGCAAGGCCGAAATGGCCAAAAATCAGATTTTGACCGATGGTGAAATTGAGGAAGGGTTTGTCCTGACCTGCCAAGCGCATCCCCTAACCTCTGTTCTAAAGGTTGACTATGATGACGTCTAGAAACTAGTAGGCAGGGGCAGTAGTAGTTGGCCATTAAATATCTGAAATAGCCTACATGACCTGGGAGATCATACTTGTGTTCATCATTATTGGAGCGGTAATCGTGCTGTTCGCTTTCGAGATATTTCCGATGGACAAGATTTCGTTCTGTATCATCGCTGCCCTGCTATTGACAGGGCTCGTCTCACCCGAAGAAGCAGTCAGCGGATTTTCCAATAAGGCGGTTATCACCATTCTTTGCCTTATGATATTGGCTATAGGATTAGAAGAAAACGGGGCCATCTCATGGCTCGCGAATGGTCTCAAAGTACTGAAAAACTGGCCCGCCATCTTCGGCATGGTCGCTATCATGACCGTGGCCGGAGGTATTTCGGCCTTTGTCAGTTCGACCGCCGTGGTCATCGTCTTTATAAAAATTGTCTCCGAACTCCAGGAAAAATACGGGATGTCGCCCGGAAAACTACTACTTCCGATTTCCTTTGCCAGTATTCTGGGCGGTAGCTGCACGTTGATGGGTACCTCCACCAACTTAATAGTCAGTAATATATCCTTACGATATACGGGGGATCGTTTGGGGTTTTTCGAGTTTTCGAGTATGGGCCTAATTTTTTTGGGCGTCTCCATGGGAATCATTGCGCTGTTCTATGCTTTTTTGCCCAAGGGCGGCAAGGACGAACTTTCCGAAAAATATGATCTAAACCGCTATCTATTGACCCTTATAATCGCTTCGGACTCTCCGTTGGTCGGTAAGCGGATGGAGAACACTTTCATGTTCAAGGAAGCGGACATTACCGTGTTAAGGGTAACCCGCAACATCGACCATGACGTGTTCGACCGCAATATGGAAATCCGTTCCGGGGATACCATCCTATTGCACTGCAGTCTTGAAAATCTGCAAAAAATGCGGTCGGAAGGCTATTTTAATATAGATATTGGTCAAGAGGATAACGTCTTATCTTCCTCGAACACGGAAATTAAGAAAATAGGGCACCAAAAGGATAGGAGAGAGGACCTGGAAAAAGAAAGAAAAACCGTTTTACTGGAACTGCTTTTGCTACCGGGCTCCCGTTTTCTGGGACGTACACTGGCCGAATTGAAACGTATGATCGTACCTCGGGCCATTCCCTTGGCCGTAAACAAACGAAAAAAATTGACCAACCTAAAGGAAAGGATATACCGAAGCGGCCATGACCTTACCCGGCTCAAAATTGGTGATCGGTTGCTAATTCAAACTGATGGGTCTTATGTTCCTGATTTTGAGGGAAGTAATAATTTGGCAGTCTTGAACCAATTCGAAGGACGTACACCGGCCAGTGCCGCAAAACGTAACCTATCGGTCATCATCCTTATCGGCACCGTAGTATTGGCGGCGACCGGCGTTTTTGAGATTATGACCAGTGTCATTATAGGTACCCTGGCCATGCTGCTTTTTAAGTGTATCGAACTGAACCATATCTACGAAAAAATCAACTGGCAGATCATTTTTCTACTGGCGGGCATGATTCCCCTAGGTATTGCGATGACCAACGCTGAGGCCGATACTTGGCTGACCCATGAACTTCTGGGGCTGATGTCGGGGCAAAAGCCGATGATTATTATCGGCCTGCTCTTCTTGACAACGATGCTTTTCAGTAGCGTTGTATCGAACAACGCAACGGCTATTATCATGGCTCCGATCGGTATTGCTTTGGCCAACGGTCTCGACCTCGACGTAAAACCTTTTATTCTTTGTGTAATGTTCGCTTCGAATTTTAGTTTTTTCACGCCGTTGGGCTATCAGACCAATGCCCTGATCTATAGTATGGGCATCTACAAATTCAAACATTTTTTGATTTTGGGAGGTATTATTTCGGTGATACTATGGGCGCTGGGTACGGTCATGCTTTCGGCGATGTTATAATCGACATTACCCGCTAATCTTATCCAGTCAGCTAGAGCCTGGTACCCGAAGCCTTAACCTGGGTTGTTCGCCCTTATTAGGCACTTTTTGCCAACATATCCCGCTATAACTGCCAGAAAACGCCTAGAACTTCGTAAAAATCAACAAACTTCCTGTGGTTTTCGTTTCGTGATAAAGGCCCTAATAACATTCCTAGCAAAAAAAAATGTACCCTACAGTGAATAAACGAATGCTGTACTTAATTTTGCAATTATTTACAACGAATAGCTATGCGCCAGTTACTATATATAGGTCTGCTTCTTTTTTCCCTGCTTTATTTGGGTTGTGGGACTACCCAAAGCGTTCCGGGGGACAGGGCGGCACATGCCTCCTCTTCAAGAAAACTACAGGTAGATGGAGAAGCGACGTTTCCTAAAAAAGTGTTCATCAACTTGGTCGTCGCACCCATAAAACCAATTCCGACAAGGGCTTCCGACTTTGCCCTTCCTCATAAACCTCTACATCTAAAACCGGAATCCCCTGTTGCCCGTCAAATTGTGGAGAACTACTATAAGAGCAGCGACAAAACGCCTGGGGGCCACTGTCTCGTCGTGAGCAAGCGCAGATTCGAAAAGGCTTATGAAGATGTTTATGGACATCCTATTTATCAAGATTTGTCTCCAAAGCTCGCTACTAAACAACTCACGCCCCGGCAGGTATTCAACAACCTTTACGACACCGCCACAAAACAAAAGCCAGAATGGCAGAACCTGCCCCGTCAATATAGGGCCAAGGGCAGCGCCGGTGCCATCGCCATAGCCGGTCTAGGGGAGTTGGTGGATACCGAGGGGATTTGGAACGGTAAACTCCGCCCGGGGGCCTTGGTACAGGTCTGGCGATTGAGGAAGGATTACAAAAAGGTGCGCAACGGAGTGGAAATCCTAGATTTTGACCCCTATGGGCATTCGTTCGTCTTTTTGGACTATGAACTCAACGAAAAAGGGGTAATCCAAGGAATGAAAATTGCCGATCAGGGCTATCAAAGCTACCGGTCCCTGGTTTTGAGCGACTATGAAGTGTGGTGGGGCATTAACCTAAAAATCTAAATTGACGGCCCGATTCATGAACTTATTTTGTTTCTATCCAATCTATGCTTATATTTTACGTTATTATGCATAGAGGGAGGTGCGATAGGTGGCTCCCCAATGATCGGCAAAATATATAGGAATGTTTTTAATTAGCTTTCTCCTTTTTATAAGTGGCCTACAGAATGCGTCCTTTCCATCGGAGCATTCCGGTTTGCCCATAAGGAATGAAGCGACTTCAGGGTACCTGAACACTTTCGAAAAAAGTAGGAATACTGAAAATCAACTTTCCGAAGTCAAGAACGATCCGGACTCCCTCACCTACTCGGCCGCCAAATACCAGGTCGGCCTACTGAGAATCCGTCTCCGCAATGCCCTCACAGATAACCGAATTGATATCGATAGTGTGAAACGGACTTTTAACGACCGGTTGACTAACCAAATCATTCCGTATTGGTACGGTACGGCCTGGAGTTTTGCGGGCCATAGCTCCGTACCCAAAGAAGGCCAAATTGCCTGTGGCTATTTTGTCTCGACCACCTTAAAAGATATGGGGCTTAAATTAAACCGCTACAAATTGGCGCAAAAATCTCCTATTGACGAAGCCCGGGCTCTTAGTTGTGGCAAGAAAATTACCACCATTTCGCATGTAGATTTCGAACAGGTTCTGAAAAAAATAAAGCAACATATTCAAAATGGGGTTTATTTTATAGGATTCGATACGGGTCACGTGGGGTTTTTGGTCAAGAAAAAAGACACTCTGTTCTTGGCACATTCCAATTATCTATCACCCGTATCCGTTTGTATCGAGCCTGTCGAAACTGCCAAGGTTTTCAGGTCATTCAATACATTTTATTTAGTTGATATTTCCCACAACGAAAGGCTTATTAAAAAATGGTTGAACGATGAGCTTGTTCTTTAAAGAACAGACGAAACACGTTCAGTACCGCCGACATAACCACTACAGGCACTTTAGTTATCTTTTAGGGTAAGGCTATAAAAAATTGCCAGCTCATCTGCGAAGTAAAAACCAGTATAAGTTTGTGAAACTCGATTCAGGTGAAAAGGTTTTGGAAAAAGAAGAATAGGCTACACTCTTTGAATCCCATACTTATCCCAAAAAGCTTTTCAACAATCTACGATGATAATCGCTCACCACGTCGTAACAATACTTCACGGGAAATCCCGGCTGTCTATCACATAATAGATATGGTTTGAAAATATTCCGATCGTTGGCCCTTATCGTATCGTCAGTATAGATTTCCAAGCGTGCGTTCAGTTCTTCCGAAATGATATCTTCAGGGGATATGATATAATGACTTGCCAGCACATCAAAGGGATTGAAGCCAATGGCGCCTTGATCTAACCATTGTTGCAACCAAGCTTGGGATGCCTCGGCCAGCCAAATATTTCCTGGGTCGCCACTTTTTTTCAGCTTGTCTATATCCGCCTGTTTCAACCAGACCTTGTTCGAGATTTCGAAGGGACAGAGGGTTACTGGCACCCCCAGTTCGAACATGATACGGAAGGCATCGTTGTCAAGGTCAAAGTTCAGGTCTCGGGCGTGGTTGCCTTTATTGCCGATTTTAAAATAGTCGGTAGGCTTCCTTCTACCAGCAACGAGCACGACCTCCCTAATCTGTTCTTTCAACTCCGGATATTTCAGCAGCAACAGCCCTACATTCGTAGCGGGTCCAATCGCCATAAGGGTCATCGGCTGTTTCTTTAAGGTTTCGGCAAGGGCCTCCACGGCCTCGTTAGTCTGCACGTTCGATAAATCGATGGCTTCGGCCGCCCCCTTAAAGACAGAGATTTTCTTTTCTGCAAATTCTCTGCTCATATATTGACTCAGCGAATAGGCGTTGTCGATGGTGGTATTTCCGAAGACCGCTCCGATACCACAGATTTCGATGTTTTTGGCCTTTACTAATTGCAGCACCGCAAAGCCGTCATCGACATCGCAATAGCCTACGCGTGTGTGTCTTTTCATACCCACTGCCAGGTCGGTGTCGATCCAGATTTTCTTTTTCTTCATCTTGTGTATTTATTTATCTTTCTTCCCGAGCAGCCCGCCCCAAAACTTAATTTCCTCCTTGACCCCCGTTTCAGGATCCACAATAAAATCACTTTTATTGGTATACACCTTCAGAATTCCCGCTTGCATAAAGCCGATTTCATCGCCCATGAGCATCGCTTCCTTTAAATCGTGGGTAACGAACAGGGAAGTGATATCGAATTCTTGGGCGAGCTTTTTGAACAGCCCTTGCATTCGTTGACGCGTGCCGGCATCGAGGCTTCCAAAAGGTTCGTCTAAAAGTAGTAACGAAGGATTCGTGATGATGGCCCGTCCGAAGGACACGCGTTGCCGCTGTCCGCCCGAAAGCTGGTTCGGCATTTTTTCGGCTTGGGACGCGAGGTCGAGACTGCCCAACATATGCTTGACCTGTCCCCTAATTATCCGGTTAGATATTTTTTTTAACCGGAGGCCGAAGGCAATATTTTCAAAGGCGTTCAGATGCGGAAACAACAAATCTTCCTGGTACAGATAAACGATATTACGTTTTTCGGGTTTTTTATGGGTGATGTCCTCGCCATTGAGCCGGATTCTTCCCAACTCTGGCGCGACCAATCCGCCGATGGTCTTGAGCATGGTCGTCTTTCCACAGCCGGATTTTCCTAATATACTCAGGGTCTTTTTGGCCTCCAAAGAGAAAGTCAAATCCTTTACCACTTGTTCATGGCCGAAGCTTTTGACGATATTTTGCACCTCTAGAAACATAGGGCTGTTTTAGTTCTGAATTTAGTATCTCCGAATTTTTCTAATTCAAACCGCTTAGCGTTTTACGACCTAAGCCAGCTTCTTGAAGACATACCGCTTGTTAAAATACAACAAAACCACCGGCGGAAAAATCAACAGGCAGCAACTTAACGCACCGTAATAATAATTCGCTTCCTTGATGAACAAAAAAACCTTGATAGTTAATGTCTGCACCTTGCCGATGCCAATGACCGATGTCAGTCCGTATTCGAACCACGAAATCAGGAAGGTCTGGAAAAAGCAGATCAAAAGTAATCCCTTTGCCAATGGCAACAGCACTTTTACGTAGGTCTGCCATCGGTTTCCGCCCAAAGTGGCGACTAGATCTTCATAGCTCTTTACCTTTTTGTTCCAGAAACTACTGAAAAACAACAGCGCATAAGGAAAGGCGATAATAAACTGGCCGACGATGACACCCGTAATGTTTCCGAACAACCCCATTTTAAGGAAAAAAAAACTGAGACAGGCCGCAAATACCACAGGGGCCAAGATATAGGGAAAATAAGCCAGTAAGGTCAAAGTTTTTTTCTTCGGATGGTAAAATACCGCACGGCTGATAAGAAATCCCGCCCCAGTAGACGCTGTGGCCACGGAGAGGGATATGATCAAGGAGGATACGAAACTTTGCAATAGCCCAGCCTCCGAATTGAGAATGGTCTTCCAGTTTTTAAGTCCGAAATAGGAGGGCAGTAGGTCGGGAAACCGCCATTCTGTTGAGAACGACAATAGTACGAGATAGACGAAGGGAAACAGCACCAATAGCACGGCCAGGCACAACACGAAAGATTTCCAGCGATGAGCTTGTTTAAACCCGCTTCTTCTCAATCTTACGTTCTTTTTAGGTTTCATGGGTCCGGCTTTTTTTGGGAAGGAACAATAGTACTGCGACCACCGAAACAATAAGGGTGTACATCACGGCGACTACATAGCCCTCCGAAATTTTATCGAGGTCGTATTGTTTTATTTCCCGGATTATCAAAACAGAAAGCATTTGGGGCGATTCTTGGCCCAAAATTAACGGCACTTCATAAGCACCGAGCAAAAAGATAAAGTACAGCACGATCAGCGTCCAGGTCTTTTTGAGCAGTATCGGCAAAAATATCCGCTGCGTCACCTGTCTAGCATTCGCCCCCAAGGATTGCGCCAGGACGGATAATTCCTCGATACGTTCGTTTTTATAGACATTCAGAAAGAGTAGTACAAAAAAAGGCGTGATCATGGTGATAAAGGACAATACGATGCCAAAGCCCAAGGCATCGTTCACCAAGTCGGGAAATTGGGATGCTTTTTCGATCCATCCCATTTGGTAGCTTAAACGGGAGAAAAATCCACCTTTGGAAAACAACTGAAAAGTAAAAAACCCTGTGACGATTCCTGGAACCGCCAAAGGAAGATACATGATAAAGGAGAGGAATTTTTGCTGTAGTTGCTTTCTGAATTTTAGTGTGATCCAAAAAGCTCCGCCAACCGAAATAACTACGGCTACCAAGGCAATCGAGCCGCTGTAAATAAATGATCGGAAAAATTCACCCGATTCTAGGACGGAGGTCCAAAATTCGATGGTAAAACCTTTGTTCGCCACACCAATGATTCCGAAACTATACAGTAGCGCATAGATGAACGCGGCAGTAAAAGGCACTACACCGATGGCGATGAACAAGATGACTCCGAAAATGGATTTGCTATTTTTCAATCACGTGCTTTCTAAAATCCTCGTAAAGGCGAATCATATATTCGGGGGCGGGTTCGGCCATGGCGTTTGGTTGTAGGTCTTTTATCCCCGGGCCGTACTGGCGCTGGGCGACTTTTGTAAACTTTTCCTGCCAATTTTTAGACAGGCTTTTCATGTCAAGCACCGTATTCGAGTTCATGCCGTTGACATCGGCCTTTTTTAGCTGAGCCTCCGGTGAAAGCAAGAAATTGATAACCTGCATAGCACCGGCCTTTTGTGGGGCATTATACAAAATGCCCAAATAATTTGAGTTCTTAATGGTGCCGTTCTCCCAAGCATAGCCACGGGTGGACCTGGGATATAGTCCGTTCAGCACTTTTTCCTCGATACCGCCCTCGCTAAAACCGTACACCAGTAAAAGTTCGCCATTGGCATAGAGTTGGCTCATTTTAGATTGTTCCTTGGGAAAAGTACGGCCTTCCTTCCAAAAGTACTTCTTGTGCCTATTAATAAATTCCCACAATTTTAGGGAAAGTTGTTCGTATTTCTTTTCGTCGAACGGGCCTTCGAGACTGGTGGGGCTTCCACCGAGTTCGGCCATAAAGCTTTTGAGAAGCGTCATGCCCGTAAAATCGTTGGATATGGTAAAGGTGCCGGGATGCTGTTGCAAATATGTCGACAACTGCGGCAGGTTTTTCGGTGGATTATTTATTTTGAGGGAATCGTACACCATTGCAAATTGGTTGATGCTCCACGGCGCTTCCATGCCGTTGACCGGTTGCTGGAAATCGGTATTGATGTAGGGATCGTTCATATCGATATAATCCTCATTCGGTAGTTGTTTTACGAACGGCCCCCAAAGTCCGTCAATCTTACGTAACTGGAAAAAGGTTTCCCCGTTGATCCAGACCATATCCACCTGTCCCCTTACGACATCGGCCTGCTTTTCGCCCATGACCAGCTGTACTATTTCGGGGCCCTGGCCACCGCTGATTTTCAAATCGATGTTATATTCCTCCTTGACAGAGGGCACCACATAGTTGTTGATGTAATTATTGATGGTGGGGCTGCCCTGCCACATCATAAAATTGACCGTACTACCTTCGGCCTTACCGGCAATCTCTTGCCATGTAGCTGTTTTTAGGGCTTCGTCGTGATTTTCGTTTTTTTCAGAGCAGGATACTGCGAGCAGACAAGTTAATATCGTAACCGGTATTTTTTTGAGTTTTGACATATGGGCCATTGTGTTTTACCTTTTGTGAAAGGGTATATGGGGTTTCATCACAGAGGTTCGCGAAAAAGTACAGATTCCCAGGGACGGAATGAGGCGTAAAGGTCTGCTGTCCGGGCAGGTTCCACTAGTTAATACAAACTCACTTTTCCGCATTTTCTCCTTACTACGTATTGCTATTCACCACTACTTCTCCCACCACCCCTTACTATTAATATCATCACCTCCGATGCGTTGGGCAGCTTCGGCATAGTTGGTGCTGTTGGTCGCCTGCTCGGACTCGGGATAAAAATACCGGACGGGATATCTGTCGTTGTTCAGGTTGTCAGGGCCAGGCTTTAGCTGGGGAATACCAGTGCGGCGCACATTGAACCAGGCTTCGTGGCCGACACAAATCAGGCTGAGCCACTTTTGGGTAAGGATCTTGTTCAGGTTGTCCGTGCCATTGAGGGCTATGGCGTCTCTGGTGAAATAATCAGCGGGTAGTTCGACCCCGTAGTAGGCAAAACTGGCCGCAATCCCGTTTTGGTAGAAAGTTTCAACATCACCGGTGATGTAGCCCCTTTCCGCAGCTTCCGCCAAGGCGAACTGTACTTCGGAATATTCCATGAACTGGGCATCGACGCCGTCAGGCACCTCCCTAAAAATAGTCCCAAAAGGGGAAATATCGTCCAAATCGACATCAGATTCGGCTATGGTTTCCCGGTTTTGGCCGTTTGCCAATCCCTTATAGGCCAGGTTCTCCGACTGGAGGCTTTCCTGAGTGGGTTTGTAGAGTACGGCCACCCTCGGATCGTTCCAAAGGCTTAATACGGAATCGACCGTGCGGGTCATACGATGTTCGAGATATAGGCCCAAGGAGGAATTGACCAATGGATATTGGTTCGGGGCAGAGCCCAGATAGGGCACTACCGCATTCTGGTCGTTACTTTCCATTAGCTTGCCTGAATCGGACAAGTCTTGTAGTTCCGAGAAATCGGTCAGCCTTTTACTGATCCGCAAAAGATAGCGCAGGCGCAGGGAATTTGCAAAGCGTACCCATTTATCAAGATCGCCGTTGAACATGACATCGCCCTGAATGGACGAATTGGTATCTTCCAAAGTGGCGGCCGATCGTTCTAAAACGGCCAGAATGCCGGTCTCGGGGTCGGTATAGATGCTTTCCTGTGTATCATATTTAGGGGTGAACTGACCATCACGCGCCTTAAGGGCCTCGGTGTATGGGACGTCGCCCCACATATCGGTGAGCTGCGAGAACATATAGCTTTGCATGATGTCACCGACCGCTACGTAGGCTTCGTTGGCACCCTCCGTTTGCTTCATGGACTGAATATCGCTTGATAATCGGAAGATGTTGTTCCAATACTCGCTGTTTGTGCCCATTTCGTACCGGTCGATCCGTTCGAACTCTACACTGGCGGCAAACTGGGCAAGGAAATTGGCCAGACGAAATCCTTGATAAAAGGCATTCTGATTGGCCTCTACGGAGATAACGTTGGCCAAAAGAAACTGCGGTCCCACTTCTTGAGGGGAGTTCGGATTTTCGTTGATGCTCTCAAAATCTTCTGTGCAGCTGGCCGTGAAAACGATAATGCAGAGAAAGCCTATTAGATGTTTTGTTATCATACTATTCCTTTAATTTTTTCCTTTTTAGTTTCGCCCCGAATCTGTTTTGTACGGGTTGAGCACCATTTGTGGATTACTTTTTAGAAATCTGTTTTTAAGCTAAACCCAAAGCTTCTTGTCGAAGGATACGAAAAGTCATCTACGCCAAAGATGACACTCCTATTCTGTACAGCGTTGAGCTCGGGGTCGAAATGGGGGTTTTCGGTGAACAGCAAGAGGTTGCTACCGACTAGGCCCAGCATGATGTTTTCGAAACCAATGAGTCGCGTCAGCTTGTCCGGAAAATTATAGTACAATGCCACTTGTCTGAGCTTTACATACGAGGCGCTGTACAAGGCACTCGCCTCATTGCCGCGGTCAAAAAAGTTATTGTAGAACGAACTGGCCGCTACCGCCGTAGTGTTAGGGACATACCGCGGATTTTCCCCCGAACCCACATTGACCACTCCGTTGCCGATGACACCATCTTCACGGCCTATCAAGGTCTCTTGTAAGACTCCCGACGTGCTGCCCAAGGCTTTTATCCGCGAAACAATTGTGCCGCCCTTGCGCCAATCCCATAAAACCGTTAGATCAAGTTTTTTATAGGAGAACTTGTTATTAAAGCCCACCGTAAAATCGGGATTGTAATTGCCAAGTAATTTAAGGTTGGGGTCCTGCATGGGCAATCCGTTGTCCCCGTAGAGTATCTGGCCATCAACCTCAACAAAGCCGGTACCGTACATGTCGCCAACCCGCCCGTCTTCGCGGGCGATGTACAGGACTTGGTTACCGCCCGCTCCTGAGAAAATATTGGCCGACCCGGTGACGAACTGTTCGACGCCATTAGGTAGTTTGGTGACCACGCTGCGATAGGTAGAATAATTGAGGGAAGATTGCCAATTAAAATCCTGAAGCCGCAAGATCTCGCCGCTCAAAGAAGCCTCCAAGCCCGTGGTGCGCACCTCGCCCCCGTTGACATTGAAATTCGCAAAACCACTGGTTTGCGAAATGGGCCGTGATATGATTTGATCAATGCTAGTGTTCTGATAACCGGCTACATCCACCTGTAGCCGGCCATTTAAAAACCAAGCTTCGACCCCTGCCTCAAGAGCGTTTAGGCGTTCGGGTCTTAGGTCGGCGTTTTTTAGTACGGTTTCGTTGGTCACCCTTGCATCGTCCCCGTAATTCTGGTTGAACAGAAAGCTTTGCGCATTTTGGTATGGATCGGTATCGTTGCCCACACTGGCTGCGCTCAGCCGCAAGTTCAGATAGGATATCACTTCGGGAAAATCGATAAATTCGCTGGCCACAAAGCTCAGGCCCGCAGAGTAGTATCCGAAAGAATTGCTATCGCTCGGCAAGGTACTGCTCCAATCATTGCGGTATGTAAGGTCAAGATAAATGGCATTTTTATAGCCCAGGTTTCCCGTGCCATACAGGCTATTGATCCGTTTCTCGAATATCTGGCTCTTAGCCTTTAACGGGGTACGGGAGTTGGCCAGCGTATAGACGCCGGGAACGGAAAGCTGCGAGGCCTCGGCGAATTTGTACCGGATGCTTTGATCTAAAATATTGCTTCCTCCGGAGACCTTGTATTTCCAACCGCCTGCAATCGTATCGGTATAGGAGAGCAGCAGATCGGCATTGACCTCCCTGAACCGTACTACATCTTCCCTGTAGCTTCCCAACGGGTTATTGTTGGTGCTTACCGCCCTTCTATATTCGCGGTTGTCGTCATAGGTATCCATACCAATACGTACTCCAAGGCTCAACTTATCGGTAAAATCATAGGTAGCGGACAGGTTGCCCAAGATCCGGTTCTTGTTAAAACTGTTGGTGTTCTCAAAAACGGTCAGGTAGGGGTTCGTCAACCAAAGATAATTGATATCGTAATGCTGTACCCCGGTTTGCCCCGCCTGCCAATAGTCTTTCAGGGCCGCAATATCGGTCTGTCTGCCCGTCCAGTTAAAACCGTACAGCGGATTTTCATAACCGTATCCCAGATTCGGTCGGTTGCCGCTTCTACTGTTGATGTAGTTCACAAAAGCCTTCACTTTGAGATTTTCGCCTAGGTTTTGATCCAGACTGATGGCCAGCCCGTCGCGTTTCAAATCGGTGTTGGGCACTATGCCGTCATTTCGAACACTGCTATAAGACAGGCGGCTACTACCCTTATCACCGGAGGAGGATATAGCGATATTATTTTGATTGGTAACCCCCGTTTCGAAAAAATTCCGCACGTTATCGGGCCGAGACACCCAAGGCGTGGGAGTGATTTCGGTATAGGAGCCGTCGGGCAGCGTTCTGGCGATTACGTCACCGCCTCGAACAGGATTGCCGTTAATATCGGTAGATGGACTATCGAACTGGGCGATTAGCTGCCCCTGGTCCAATCGTGGCCCATAACTACTAATACCCCCATCGTTGGTGCCGGCTCCGATGCCGTTCTGAAAGGCATATTGTCCGTTGGCGCCAAGGCCATATTCGTTCTGGTAATCGGGCAGGGTCAACAAGGTTTCTATGGTAAGGGAGCTGCTTATACTCACGCCAAGTCCCTTTTGCCTACTTCCCCTTTTTGTAGTAATAACAACGACACCGTTCGCCGCCCGCGTGCCATAAAGTGCCGCGGAACCTGCCCCTTTGAGAATGGATATGGAGGCGATGTCGTTGGGACTGATTTCAGAACCCCCGTTACCATAATCCACTTCCTGGAGGGCGCCGTCGTTAACCAGGTCGCTGGTAATCTGTTCGTTGCTAATGGGTACCCCATCGACCACAAAAAGAGGCTGATTACTGCCGCTCAAGGAGTTTTCGCCCCGGATGATGATGCGCGAAGAGGAGCCGACGCCCGAGGAGCCGTTAGTAATCTGTACGCCGGCCACTTGCCCCGCCAGGCTGTTCACCAGATTGGTCATCGGCACCTCGGTCAACTGTTCGGGCGTTACCGTAGTGACGGCGGAGACCAAGGATTGTTTTTCGCGTTCGATGCCAAGGGCCGTCACCACGATCTCGTCCAGCTGTTCGGAAGCCCCTTCCAAGCGGATCGTATCTTGTAAAACACCGTCGGTAACGGTAATCTCCGTTGTCTTATAGCCTATGGATGAGATGCTAAGCGTAAAATCGGTTGCTTCCGTTTCCAAGGTAAAAAATCCGTCGTCATCAGCGGTCGTATAATGGTTCGTTCCGCGTTCGCTTACCGCGGCAAAGGGTATGGGCTGATTTTCCGAATCTACTACTTTACCGGTATAGGAAGTCGTTTGGCAAAAGGTCATGGCGGCACAGAGCTGCATGAGCCCTATAAATGCTATCTTCATTTTTAAGAATAAAATTTCTATTTTTTGTTGGAAAAGACGTTCCGCAGGATTGACGGCTTCCTAACTGAGCGTTATGGGCATAAGCCAATATTCAGCGCCCTATCGGTGCGGAAATGGCGCGTTGGGGGCCCGCGAAGGTTCAAGGAAGAAGTAGGGATGTCGGAAAAAAGGTCTTCCTTCCATTCTTTAAAAATAGGATTTGAAAGGAATAAACTTGCCAGAATGAAATTCTTCAAAAATACATCCGAAGAACTTTGGATAAATTGAATAAGGGACGCAATATCATCGAGATCGGTCAGCTCTTCCAAAGAAAAGCTCCCGCCTTGTTGCCAGTAGTCGCTCTGAAGTAAAGTATTGGAGAGGGAATCTTGCAGCCAGGGAAGGGCCAAAAAAGAATCGGTATCAAACAGGGAACGGCTCATTCCGAGCAGGTAAACCCCGCCATCGGCCGATGGACCCACCACCAGATCGTTGTTCTGTATTTCGTCAATGGCCCTTCGCAAGTTTTCCATCGTAAGGTCCGGGGCATCGTTGCCGATGGAAACCACTTTGGTATAGCCTTGGTCGAAGAGCTGCTGAAAAGCATTGGCATAGCGTTCGCCGAATGTTTCGCCCCGTTGTTGGCGTTCGTCGATAAAAAAGGAATCAACCCCACTGGCGTCCGCTTTTTTTTGGGTGCGCCCGATCAAGATATCGAAGAATTCGTTGGTACTTTGTTTTTTGCCTTTTCCAAAAAAGGCTTTCCGCTCGGCTTCCCGTCTTGCGGAAAGCGAAAAGATAAGTACCGCGGTATCTTTGTTTCTTTGCCCCATTTATGTGCTGTGCTGAGCTTCTTTATGATCGGTCAGATCCTTGTTCCCGTTTGGTTGGTCAGTGAAATTGGGTAAAATTTATCTTCAGACGCAAGATAGTAAAGAAGGTAGCAAAATTCCGTGCAAACCTAAAAATTAGCTGCTATTTCCCACACTGTACATGAGATGTGAATTTATTTTCCCATTCATAAGCGTCAAAAAGGCTATCTACCTCTTCATTCAAGTATAATTTACAATCGAAGGCTTCAACATATAAATATTCAGAAAAATTTAATACATTTATGGCATACAACCTTAAAAGCCAATATATTATGGCATCACTTGTCAAACCGCCCAAAAGCTTTTGGGTCATCTCCGTTCTCGCACTACTATGGAATTTAATGGGCCTATTCCAGTTTTTTGCAGCTACATTTATGCTCGAAGCTATGATAGAGAGTTATCCGGAAGATCAGGCCGACCTGTTCAGAAGTATTCCGGAATGGTATAACATTCTTTTCGCCATTGCCGTTTTTTCGGGTGTTTTAGGATGTATAACCATGTTACTCCGTAAAAAAGTGACCGTAACCATTTTTGCTATCTCTTTGTTGGCGGTACTTGTGGCCCAAGGCTATTGGATTTGGGGGACAGATCTCATAGAAGTTATGGGCGCCTCCTCCGTTATTATGCCCTTGATAGTCATAGTGGTTTCGATATTCCTCTACTTTTATAATAAGGGGGCCGCTAAGAATGGATGGTTTAAATAAAGATTGGCAGACAGCTCTACGGAAGGGTAAGCTCATTTTTTATTGGTGTGTCCCGATAAATGCTATGATTTTCTCTAATAGTGGGTGGTAAGCGTATAGATGGTATCATCGTTCATTTCGGTTTTCGTTTTTAGGTCCTCACAATTCCCGCAGGGCACGGGACCGCAATAGTTTTCCGACCTCTCCAGCGAATTTCGGCCCGTATAGGATTGGTGGATTGCACGAGTTGATGAAGAACCTACTACTTCCGTTCAAGTTCGATGTCGTTTTCTTCCCCCAGTAGTTTCACGGTCTTGTAATCCGGTGAAAATTGGTAGTTGAGCACTACGTTTGACCTTTTTGTGGTTAGAATCCGTTCTTTGGGATTAAACGAACCTTCTAAGTAATCGGTCTGAGTCTCCGTGCCATCGAAGAAGGCACCGACTTTAATTCCATATAGATTGTCCCTGATATGGGTGACATGATATTCGATCTTTTGATCGTCGCTGTCACCGACCGACTCGTAGTACCCTACGATGGTATTTTCTTTTGAGGCATTTTTACAGTTGGCCGACAACAACACCGCACATAAGGTGATTGCTAATATATCTATTTTAAAAAATCTTGTCATGGTTGAAGTCTTAAGCGGTAAACAGCGTGTTTAAGTCCCAACAAGTTACCTCATTTTTCCATGAAGTGGATTGAATTTGGTGCTTTTCCGAGGTGTTGTCCAATGCGACCTCATCTACTCAATTTTTTCCAAAATAAAAACCCAATCCTGATGGTCAGGGGACTCCAATTCGGCTATCCCTTCCGCATTTTTATAAGATCCCTCTTGCAATATACCTGTAATGGGGTTGAACCAATGCAGTTGGTGCTTTTTCGAAAGCCGTAACGTAAATGTCATGGCATGCGGCACATAGCCCATAATCAGATTATGGCTGTTGTCGGAAACGATGGATATAAATCGATTGTAACCTTCCGAAGTCGGATCGCCCATGAGCAGATTGGGAGCCGGTTTTAGTTTCCACCATTCGTATCGCTGCATAAATTCCGACAATAGTCCTATCTGTAGGCTACCAGGAAATTCGATGCTCTTGCGCCAAGTTGAGGGGCCGCGGCCATGGGGATTTCCATGGTTCTCTATCAAATCCCCATTTTTTTGTGTCCAGGGCCAGATCCCGTTCGCACCGTAGGTAATTCCCGATACGGGAGTAGCGAACAAGCTCCAGTAGGAAGCATTTCGGACATCCTCTGCGGTTATCTCAAAGTTGATTTCCTCATAATTCGGTTCCATATTGATTAAAGGCTTTGGCGGGAGGCGCTGCCAAGTTTTGGCCATCGGCCCTTTGTTGATCCAATCAACAGTTCTTTGTTTGTTGCTATGGCTCGATTGGTAGGCGATAATATCGAGCCAGTCTTCATCTCCGAAAAGTTCCCCGATCCAAGAAGTACCTTGTGGATGAAGGGTAACCGGGGCGTTCTCGATACTGTCGAACACTTGTTGACCGATATATTTCCAACGTTGCTCATAAGGATTTTTGTAATTTCCATCCCCGCCGAGCAACCAGACCACGTGATTGCCCTGCAAACGGGCGACGATATATTTGGCCAAAATTACTGCCTCTTCGGTAGGCAACGAGTTCCCCGGACTCAAATTCCTGCCGGGACCGGAGGGTAGCGCCCATAATATTACGGGGGCGGCAACAAGGCCGTGGGCGTTGATCTGATCGGTGCGCTCGTCGATACGCTTGAAAAAATCGGTATTTATGATAATCGGGGCCAAGCCCGAATAGGCCTTTTGACCTTCGGCATTGGCTTCGCCGCCACGCCATTGGGTGGTAACATATTGAATAACGGTATAGTGGTGGTTATGCCGTTGTTCGAGATAAGTTTCCCAATCATTTTCCGAAGATTTCAGGGCACCGTTCCAAGCGGTGCAGGCCGTCCAGAAAAAGGGGGTGCCGTCGTGGTAGCTAAGGTAGTAGTCTCCTTTGTTTACTTTCACGGCTCCATGGCGATACAATGCCGCCTTCTTTTCGTTTTCGGTTACAGTGAACCTTCCACTTTGCCCGCTCAAACCCTTATTTTCTTCATCCGAACAGAATGTCATATATTCCCAAGTACCCACCTCATCGGGGAGCATACGGATTTTCCAATTGTTGCCGCCATCCCAAAAACCATTCAGTTTTGTCGTTTTTCCGGTAGGGGAGGTGAAGACCGCTCCGTATTCACGAACATCGTACAAGGCATTGTCGTAGGTTTCGTTACTGGTGAATGTCAATTCAACCTTTTGCCAAATTAAATGTGTAGTATCATTTTGGGCTGATAGCAAGGGGGCGAAGAGAGATAAAAAGTAGCTAGCAAAGATATTAGTGCGCATCTTATTGGTTTTTATGTCGGGGCGGGTTTAAACTTTTAAAGATAGTGGTTTCCAATAGAAAAACAGGCTAAGTACCCTTCTTTGAAATGCACACTTTCGCCGACTACGGGGTTTGTGTCCGCTCGATGAACGAATCCATTGTGGCCATTTTGTGCGTTACAGCGAGTAAAATCACCTCACATCCATTCCCATTAACAAAACGACCGCCATCAGGTTTTATAGATAAGACCCTATGGTCGGTTTAACCCAAAAATCATCCTATTATGGACAAGAGCTTAAAACGCATGGCCACCATGCAAAGAATGCAAATTGCCGGACTTGAACTATTTTACAAAAGCGGATATTACAACACCAGTGTCGATGATATTTTACAGGAACTATCGCTCTCAAAGGGAGCGTTTTATTATCATTTCGATTCCAAGGAGGATTTTTTTGTACAAATCGTCGAAAACCTTTTGGTCCGTAAAATGTACGGTATGCTGATCGAGCCCCTCGAAGGCCATGATAATACTTTCGACCTCATCATGCAATGCTTTGAGGATGCCCTGGAGACTGCCGTACATAACGAGCTTGATTTCGGATTTGTCCTTGGCAATTTCGTTAACGAGTTCAACGGCCGGAACGAGCGCATCATGAAGCACTTGAACGATCTCCTGAAAATCTGGGAAGTCAATCTCGTTGCCGCCTTACAAAAAGGAAAATTAAACGGTCATATCGACCGACATGTAGACAGCGAGGGAGTGGCCGTATTCTTAATGAGCGCCTATATTGGTGTGCGGACGCTCATGGTCGAGACAGAGCCCCGTACCCGAAAATACCGTTTTATGTCACAGTTACGGATTTATTTTAAGAGTATGGAGAGCAAGACCACCAAGATATAGGACGAGTATGAAAGACGCATTACAATAGTCGTTCCAAGTTGCGTAAAATACGCGCCGGAACGCCTATTCGCGAGGGTCATTTCAACAGGGGGAGATACCCTCTTTACCGCCGGTGGCCAATTTGATGCCTGGTTCAGTTGTCGCTAATGGTTTGCCCAGAACAGCTTCCACTTTTTTAACAACATCCCCCGGCAAAATCGTTTCCATAGCTCGTTCGTACCCCTCCGGCAATTTGTTGCCGTAGACGGAGGTCGGAATCAGCGGGAATTTGTTTCGATCGGCTAAAAGGGCGTTCCCGCCATCTTGACCGAACGGATAGAACCCCGCATAGGGATGCGTAATGCCCCATAAGGTAATGACGGGGATGCCATACATGGCGGCTAAATGGCCATTGCCGCTATCCATGGAAAGCATGCCGTCAAGCTGGGATATCAGGGCCAACTCTTCGGAAAACGAAAGCTTTCCGGAGACGTTGGTACAGGATTTGAATTGGGTTTCGAATGTATCCAATTTTAGTTCCTCTTCTTTCCCTCCCCCGAACAAAAGAATTTTATACTTTTCGGTATCATCTAACCTAGAGATAACCTCTTCCATTAAATTCAGCGGATACATTTTGCCTTTAAAAGCAGCAAAAGGGGCAATGCCCAAGGATTTATTAGAATCGGCGCCCACCAATTTTAAAGTCTCTTCGGATGGTTTTTCTCTGTATAAGGGAATGGCTTTGGATAGATTGACCGGAAAATCCAACTTTGAAAAGACTTCGGCGTAACGCTCGTGAGTGCTCTTCAAAGGTCTGAAAACTTTGCTTTTAGAGGATATGAGGGCTTTTTTTTCCGCCCTTCCTTTGTCAATTTGAACGACCGGAATTCCGCCAAAACGGAAATAGCGTTTCAAGACCTTACTACGGAGTACGTTATGAAGGTCGGCCACGGCATCAATTTGCAGTGCACGGAGCTCTTTATACAGCGCCCAGAGTCCGAATAAGCCTTTGTGGTTTCCTTTAACCTTGGCCTCGAACACATTGACATGCTCAAGTTGGGCGAAGATAGGTGCGAAAAAAGGCTTGGTAAGAACCGTGATTTTTAAATGGGGATACTGTTGGGTCAGCGCTGAAAGTACGGGTACCGTCATGGCTACGTCTCCCATGGCGGAGAGGCGGATCACGAGGATATGAAAGTTCTCGACTCCCGGTCCTCTTTCACGAGAAGCAGTGAAGTTTTTATTTCGTGCCACGCAGCACAGGGTTTAATTCCTTGTCATTGTACATCTTCATCTGTTTATAGACCTTCATGTATTTGTTCCCGGTCTCGATATCGGCCAAGAGTTGATCAATGGCAGCGGACAGGTCATTTCGCTGTTCGATCAGTACGTCAAGTTTATCCCGGCATTTTTTAATATGTTCGGCGGAGGCATCCGAACGTTCTGTCTCTTCTTGCATATGATAAATCTTTAAAGCCAAAATGGACAAGCGGTCGATGGCCCAAGCGGGGCTCTCGGTGTTTATGGTAGCATTCGTACTAACTTCTACCGAACGATATTTTTTAAGGAAATATTGATCGATAAATTCCACGAGGTCCGTTCTTTCCTGATTGCTCGCGTCGATTTTCCGTTTGAGTTCCAGGGCCGCGTCAGGTTCTATATCGGGATCCCTAATGATATCCTCATAATGCCATTGCAGCGTATCTATCCAGTTTTTCTTATAGAGCAAGCGAGCGATATCGTCTTTAGCATAGGGGTTGGCAAAAGACTGATAGACATTGTCTTTAACATGGTACCTGTCGATACTTTCCTTAAAAATTTTATTGGCGAACGCGCTGAATTCCATACACTCTGTTTTATACAAAGTTATTGATAATTATTTAGGGCGAGGAAGCCGAAAATTCAAGGTAATAGAGTACTTTGAACCTAGGTAAGGCAGAATGGAACCCTGATCTTGTTTGGATAGACCAACTTACTTTGTCACAATACCTGTCAACAAAACCAAAAAAGGAACCAAAATCAAGGCAATGAGTACTATTTCCTTGATATGCGGCCTTCGCACAGACTCAATATATTTGGTCATCAATACTACGGCCGGAAAAAAAACGATCATTACCGGATAAACGCTGTCCGCCAATTTGAGCACATTCACCACCAGCCCGATCACGAACGAAAAGGCTATCAACCGCATGGAAACTATCCGACCAAAAGTGCCCTTTCCTAATTTCCAATAGGCCCACAAGCCCGCCAAAAAGGTGACGAGCGCAAACAAGATGAGTTTGGTACCATGTCCTTCAGACGAAAAATAGGCCATATCGAATGTGAAGTGAAACTGATAGTGTTCGGCCAAAAACCCGGAATGGCTTGACAAGATCATGATGCATTTGGAAATCATAAAGACCGCGAACAGTCCTGCAAACGGCACTAGCCAGTTACGTATATTTTTAGGGTCATAAAAATAAATGCCGGCATATACCAAAACGAGGTATAGCACGGCCCAATCGTAGAAGAGACTGGAAACCAAGATCCAGATCGTGGCATCGAAAATCTTAAGCTTGGTCTCCCTTGGTGAACGCATGCTAATCAACCGCCTCATAGCCAATAGGAGGAAAAAACTGCAAAAAATGGCGTTTGAATCCACAAGAGTCTCCGGAAAGACCACTGCCAAGAGCACATAAAACAACATTGAAAAGGAATTGATGCCCGTAATCTTGTTGCGCTTAACAACAAAATTGACCAAAAAAACACTGAACAGTAAGGCTAATAAAACTATCCCTTGCCGCACCAATTCGCCTGGGGAATAGACTCTGTCGAACAGAAAAAAATGCACTCCCCAATAAAAAACAAACAGGAACGTTAGAACAATGATATAATTGATTGGCTTTGTTTTGCCAAAAAGCATGGAAATCATAGTAAGAAGCTGTCTAAATATTCATCAATCGGTTTTACCTGTCTGTCCCACAGACAGGTATGCTTCTCTGTGAGCATTACTTTGTTAAATTATTCATCGTAGCCCTGCAGTGCCGAATAAGAATGGTATTGTACTGCATCAAAAATAAACTATCTCAATTCCAGCCATGAAAATTTAAATAGCTTCTGAACTTTTTATATTTTTGTACGGTAAATATAGCCAAGATGACTTCATTTTTTAGAGGAATAGAGGATTTGTTCGTAAACCATCTTTTTTGGCCCTATGACCAATTGCGGTATTGGGACAGTTGGTGGGGCGCCAATGCTTTTAACTGGATTTTGTTCCTCATCGGTGTTTCGGCGTTTATTTATTGGATGCTTCAATTAAAGAAGTTCGACGAAAGGGGGGAGGAGAAGAGGAAATCGGTAGCGACTACTTACCACTACGAAACTTATAAATAGTCGGATTCCAAATCTTAGTCCCGTAGGTGTGGCCTAGTATAGGGTATAGGAAAAGAAGTTCTTGCACGTTTCTATTGATCTATTGCTTCTACACTTTGAAGTGATTTGTACTTCGTTAATTTCCGTATTAAAGAAATTACTCCGCCCAGCTCGTAAGGTCAAAACCGATATCCTTCCGGTAGTTCATGCCTTCAAAACGTATCTTCCGGATGTTTTTATAGGAATTATTTAATGCTTTATTGAAGTCTTTTCCGTAGGATGTTATCGCCATTACCCTTCCGCCGTTGGTGACCGTTTTGCCCTCCTTTTGCTGCGTGCCGGCATGGAACACCAACGAATCATGAATTGATTCATAACCAGTGACAATTTTTCCTTTTCCATAGGCCTCGGGATAGCCGCCCGACACCAACATCACTGTTGCCGCCGTACGCTCGTCGATTTCCAATTCAATTGAATCCAAGGTCTGGTGGGTAACTGCCTCTAGAAGGGATACCATATCGTTTTTGAGACGGGGAATAACTACTTCGGTCTCGGGATCGCCCATACGTACGTTGTACTCGATGACCTTGGGTTCGTTGCCCACCTTTATCAACCCAATAAATATAAAGCCCTTGTACGGCAGATTGTCCTTTTTAAGGCCTTCAACCGTTGGTTTGACGATGCGTTGGTGTACTTTTTCCATAAACTCCTCATTGGCGAACGGCACTGGAGAAATGGCGCCCATGCCGCCAGTATTAAGCCCCGTATCGCCTTCACCTATACGTTTATAATCCTTGGCGGTAGGTAGCACCTTGTAGCCTTTTCCATCGGTCAGCACAAAGACGCTCAGTTCGATACCCGATAAAAACTCCTCAATAACTACGGTCTTACTAGCATCGCCAAATTTAGCATCGACCAGCATGGATTGCAGTTCTTCTTTGGCCTCTACTAAATCATTCAGGATAACTACGCCCTTTCCGGCTGCCAGACCGTCTGCTTTAAGCACGTACGGCGGGTCAAGGGATTCCAGAAAAGTATAGCCTTTCTCCAAGGTTTCGGAGGTAAAGCTTTGATACGCCGCGGTAGGGATACCGTGCCGCATCATAAACTTTTTGGCGAACTCCTTGCTGCCCTCCAATTCGGCGGCCGCTTTTTGGGGGCCGATAATGGGGATGTTCGCTAAATCGGAATCCGTCAGAAAAAAATCATGGATGCCATTCACCAAGGGGTCTTCAGGGCCCACCACGACCATTTCGATATGTTCTTGTAGCACCCATTTCTTGATGGCAACAAAATCGTTTACACCGATAGGTATATTTTTGCCGATCTCGGCGGTACCCGCGTTTCCCGGTGCGACAAAAAGGCTTCCTAATCTTGGGCTTTGTTTTAGTTTCCAGGCCAAGGTATGCTCACGGCCGCCGGATCCTAAAATAAGAATGTTCATGGGTGTTCGGTTTGAAAGTAGATGGGACAAAAATAGGATTTGTGATGGTATTTATTGCAATAACCTCAAATTTTGAAAATCGTAAGATACAGCAGTCGTTCCGCCAATCGATTTAGAAGGTTCCCAAACCTTTCACCATCCAAAGCTCGCAAATTGCGGAATCAGGTTCCGAAATGTTAGAAATTTTTATGTTCTATCTCATCGGCCGATGCCTCTTCGGATTTTTTTTGCTCTTTCTTTCTCTTGGTAGGATTCTTCTCCCCTACCTTCGATTTAAAACGGCTAACTTTTCGTTTCAGTAATATTTTCTGCTTTAAAGTCGTAAAATTATAATTGTACTTAAAGAAAATATAGCCCAAAAAGATAACCACGGAAACCAACATGATTACCATGCCCAGGTTCTTGGCTGTACTGCCCAAAACGATAAACAAGGTTACGAATAGTAAATTAAAGCAGCCGATGATAAAACTCGCCTGTTTGTGGCTAAGACCCCAATAATCAATCAGCACGTGGTGGGTGTGATTGCGGTCGGGTGAAAATGGTCCTTTTTTGTTAGCAATTCGGATGGTAAACACGCGGGCCGTATCAAATAATGGAACGATTAAGATGCTAATGGCTATTAAGGGTGCATTTTCCAATAAAAACGGAAGATCCTCATAAGCGGTAGGTCGCAACGCCAAAAACTTAAGTGTAAGGATGCTGATGACGAAGCCTACGATCAATGAGCCTGTATCGCCCATAAAGATTTTTTTGTCCGATGACAGGTTAAAGCCCAAGAAGGACATCAGGCTAGCGTTCAGGGCTATAGCCAACAGAGCAAAAAAATACTCTTCGGTCAAATAGAAAATGGTTGTATAGATTACTAAAATGACTATACCCACCACGGATGCCAAACCATCGATGCCGTCAATCAAATTGTACGAATTGATGATGGTAATCATCATAAAACCTCCGATAATCAGATAGAGATAATAAGGAATTTCATTGATATTCAAAAACCCGTTTAAGGAATGGATGGTAAAACTTGGGTTGGCCAGAATAAAAGCAATGGCAAAAACCTGGGATAAAAGTTTGGCACCAGGGGATATCACCACGAGATCATCTTTTAGACCCACTATAAAAAGGATGGTGAGGCCTGGGATGACATACATGGCCTCGTCGAAGGTATCACGTCCGTTGATGAAAAAGAGGGCGAAGATGAGGGTATAGAAAAAGGATACCCCGCCAAGGGTAGGTGTCCTCAGCGTATGTGAACTTCTCCTATTCGGGCTATCCATCAGTCTTTTGTACTCGACAACACTGATTATCTTCGGTATTGTCAAATAGGTAAGAAGAAAAGCCCCAATAAAAAGCGATATGGCAGTTTCTAAAAAGAACAAAACAACGATTTAGTCCCTAAAAGTAGCAAAACTTGAACCAACTACGGGAATTTCCATTGAAATAACGAAAAATGAACTATTGGAAAAAGCGTTCGAAAAGTTAGACGTGAAACAAATTTTCGTACGATTCGCTGATGATTTTCCAAGTATACCTTTTCTCAGCCCTACGTTTCATCTTATAGGCGATATCATTTAAATTTTCGGCACTAGTTAAATCGTTTTTCAACAATGTCAATAATTCTTCCCCAGTTTCGAAATAAAGCGCTTCGTTATTAGTGGTAAACCGATTATAGTCCACATCGAAAGCCACTATAGGAACGCCCAGGTACATGGCCTCGACCAGGGAAGGATTAGTGCCACCGGCACTATGACCGTGAACATATAGAAAACAGTTAGCCCTTAACTCATTCAGTTTGTAAGGGTCATATATGGGGTCAAGCAGATACAGGTTTTTTTTGTCGCCGTATTTTTTTCGTAAATCTTTTCCGTATTCACTGCTGTTCCAATTGCCTACCACTACCAGATTAACTGCTGTTTTACTGAAGGCCTCTAAAATTATATGTATGTTGTTTTCTGGTTCGATTCGGCAAACCTCAAACGCAAACCGGTCATACAACCCATACTCCCGTTTAAGAGCTTCGCTCAATTTCTTGAAAAACACATGATCGGCACCATAGGCAATCAAGGCGCTCGGTACTCCATATTGTCGCATGACATGGTTTTCGATTCCCTCATTGTCTACCACGACTACATTACTGTATTTTACTGCTATCTTCTCCTGGCTCTTGAGATACTTTTTGGCCATCCCTCCCCATTTATCACGCTTCCATTCCAAGCCGTCGATGTTCGTAATAACCGTCTTTTTGGTAAACCATCTAACTAAGGGAATCATAAATGCCGCACTTACACCCAGTATCAAAAGAACATCAGCAAAAAGTACGGCGTTGATGATCGAAAGCGTATCATAGATGATGCTTGATTTTCCGTTCGCCTGAAAGGGAACATACTTTAGCCTTGCACCTAAGTAATTTGTCTTTCTGGGTTTCTCATAACTTGGCGCACTACAATACACCGTGAAGTCATAGCTCTCTCCAAGTTGTGTGACCAGGTTTTCGACCAAGGTTTCAAACCCACCATATTTTGCCGGTATACCCACCGTTCCCACAATCGCTATTTTCAGAGAATTGGATTTCTTCAAGGGTACTTTTTTCTATTAGAATATTCTTACAAAGCAGCCGCCAATTCCTGAGACAGCGCGAACATCTGGCTGTTTTTTGCCGAGGAAAAAGACGTTCGGCTCCGTTTTAATTTTATAAATTCGCTTTCAAACCGAAGCACGTGTCGCTGGATAAAGTTAAGAATATAGCACTCATTTTCTTAGTGACAAGTATTCCTCTCGCCAGACTGTACAATATCAACTCATACGCTGTCGCCTTTTTTGCGGCCCTGTACCTATTTTCGCCGCGACAGCGGTACTTTCCCCCTCTCATGCCGTCGGCCATCCTGTTCTTTCTCTACTACAGCGTTTTGAGCCTCAACCTGTTCTTGGTCGAACAAGCTAACACAGGTTCGACTTTGATTAAATACCTGCCCTTGTTGCTGGTTCCTTTTTCTGTGTCGTTCATCAGGTTCCAAAAATGGGTTCTTCATGTATTTGTGTACACCATACTTGTCTCTTGCATCATATGCATAGTTGCCTCCTATATTCGGAGCAACGGCTATCTTTTCTATTATCACAATCCTACTGAAATACTCGATCTTCAATTGAACTATTTAGCTATTTTCGTGTGTTTTGCCCTAGCCATACTCTATAGCGAATTGATAACCACAAATGTAACCAAATTGGAATACTATTTTTTTATCCCCTTTTTCTTTTTCAGTTTGGCGGTTTTCTACAACCGTACGAGTATAATTGTTGCGTTTTTATTGACCGTTTTTTTTATTGTGGCCTATTTGAAAAGGAAAAGGAACTTAAATTTTTTAATAGGATTTATCGTTTTCTTTCTTTTTTCGGTAATCTGGATGGCGAACAGGCCAATTGTTCAAAGCAAGTTTAAGGAAATGGTGCAAATCGACCTGAAGCACTCGATGGACTATAATAATGGAATATATAGCAGGATACTATCTTGGGAATGCAGCTGGCAACAGGTCAAAAACGCCGGATTTTTGGGAAACGGAACCAATAATACCGGACAACTGTTGACGCACTGTTATGAAACCAAGGTGGGAAAGGATGCAGTTCAGGTTCTCGAAGCTTACAATGCCCATAACCAATTTTTGCAGACCACCATCGATTTGGGCTATTCGGGCTTATTGATTCTGCTCCTGATCTATGCCCGTATTCTGTATGTGGGTATCAAGAAAAAAGATATCTTACTTTTGTTCTTTTTTATAATCATGTTCCTTTTTGGATTGACGGAATCATTTATGATACGGCAATGGGGTATTGTCTTCTTTGTCTTTTTTACCCCCTTTCTTCTGCACAGGTGGCAGGAAAAAAAAGGTCAAGCTGAAATCCGATGAATTAAGATCAATGTTGTATAAAATTCTCGAAGTGCAATATCCAGAGGGCTTCCCTCATCATTCCATTTTCTATCAATCAAACCGAAAGTTGCGCCCCAAGACTTAACCCCTTTGAATTCTATATGGTATTTAGTTCGACCGTTTTTATTTTTTTGTTTCTTCCCTTCGTTCTTGGCATCTATTTTTTGTTGCAGAACAGGCTCAGAAATCTTTTTCTATTAATAGCCAGCCTCTTTTTCTATGCCTGGGGCGAAGGCCTATTAGTATTGCTTATGATGGGTAGCATAGGCATGAACTATACCATGGGTATGGCCATTTCGGTAAATAGGGACAAAGACCGTCCTTTGGCATCCAAATCCTTCTTAGGTATTGGCGTCGGGCTTAACCTTCTCGTGTTGACTTACTACAAGTACATCCATTTTCTCGTCGAAAATCTAGAGATGGTCGGAATATCCTTCAATATCGACATTTCGAATGTGACCTTGCCCATAGGCATCTCCTTCTTTACGTTTCAAAGTATTTCTTATTTGGTTGACGTTTATCGCGGCACGGTAAAAGGTCAAAGAAGTATCGTCAACCTCGGCATGTACATTGCGCTCTTTCCACAGCTTATCGCTGGCCCTATCGTAAGATACGTTGACATCTCGAAGGAAATAGCCCAAAGAACGGTAACCCCCGCCCTGTTCAAAACCGGAATCACCCGCTTCTTGACCGGTTTCGCCAAAAAAATAATTATCGCGAACAACGTTGGTCTGGTCGCTGATAAGGTTTTTGGAGCGCCGGTCGGGGATTTGTCTACCTCGTTGACTTGGATCGGCGTACTCTGCTATACCCTACAGATTTATTATGATTTTTCGGGATATTCGGATATGGCGATCGGCCTGGGAAAAATGTTCGGGTTCAATTTTAGGGAGAATTTCGACCATCCGTACATTGCAAAATCCGTACAGGAGTTCTGGCGGAGATGGCATATCTCACTTTCCACTTGGTTTAGGGATTATCTCTACATTCCTTTGGGTGGAAATCGAAAAGGAAAGTACAGAACCTATGTCAATTTATTAATCGTGTTCTTTTTGACAGGACTTTGGCACGGGGCGAGCTGGAATTTTATCGTTTGGGGCATGTTCCACGGATTTTTTCTTATTGTCGAACGGATAAACCTTTTTAAATTACCCCCATTATTCACTTTTTTAAAACGTTTTTATCTGCTGCTTGTGGTTATGGTCGGCTGGGTAATTTTCCGTGCCGAAAATTTAGGGTATGCCTTCGATTACATCGGAACGATGTTCGCTTTTAGCGGCGGCACGTATGCCTATCCGTATTTGTTCCTAAACACCTACACGCTAACAATCATAGTTTTGGGGATAGTCTTCTCGGCACCGTTAAGAGGTGTCTTGGTAAAACGTATGGCCATGGTTGTGCCAAATCGAAATTGGGCCATTGCCGCGGAGCAGGTTTTTTATGTGTCCCTTTTTATACTGTCGCTCCTAGAGCTAGCGCAGACTACTTATAATCCGTTTATTTATTTTCGATTTTAATATGGCAAAAAAACATACTTCCGCAATTTTGATAGCTCTATTGGTGTTCGTATTGGCGCACTTTCTTATGGGCATTACCGGGGAGAAACCCACAGAAATGAAGGTGTCTCTAGAAGCCACGGTTTTGCAGAACGACACGTTTCAGCTCTTCTATTTATCTAAGGACGAAACAAGTTTTAAGGAGAAGCAAAGCGTACTTGCGGAGATAAAAGGGAATGATGAGCCCCAAAAAATCGAGTTTGTTGTTCCCCTGGATACCACCATCAACAAATTGCGCATCGATATTGGAAACAACAGACACCAAATGCCCATGCGTATTTCTGCGGTACACCTAAATGTGCTAGACCGTTCATATTCCTACGACATTTCTGAATCTTTTATAAAAAACGTATGTATCTCGGAAAGACATGGCACATTCATTACAAAGGTCGTCTCGAATAGCTATGACCCCTTTTTTATATCGAATTTTGACCTTACTGACGCAATCCAGGATTTGACCCAGGAGCAACCCCTAGTGGATGATGCGATGGCATTTTTTTTGGCTCTGATCTTTGCGGTAGCGGCCTTCATTTCATACTTAGTAAAAACCCCACAAACAACGGCTCTACCGTTTCAGCCTTACATTGCCGCTTTCGTGTTGATTATAGCGACCCCTCCACTAGTCAAGCTGTTAGATGTTGAACAGGAAGCCGAAACCAAGGAAAAAAGGGAATTGGCCCCACCTCCCGATTGGGCGTTCAACGAAAGTTTTCCTCGGGAGTTCGAGGCCTACTACAATGACAACTTCGGTCTGCGACCCACTGTTATTAATTGGGCAAGCAAGTTGAAAATAGGACTATTCAGGGACTCCCCGCAACCCGAACTGGTGCAGTTCGGCAAGGAAGGATTTCTGTTCTTCAACGAGTACAATGCAGTGGACGGGGGTATCTACTCAAGCTATTCCCACACGAATTTGGCGTCGCCAGATCAACTTGAAAATGCCTTTCAAAAACAGTTTGAGCTAAAACAAGACCTGGCCAAGCGCGGTATTAAATATGCCGTTGGTTTTTGGCCGAACAAGCACAGTATTTACAGTGATTTGCTTCCATTTACCATGAAAATGCAGATTCTTGGAGAAACTTCCCTGGCGGATCAAGCGGTTCGGTATTTCAGCGAAAACGGGATGTCACTTTTTGACGTTCGGAAGAACCTGTGGGAAAAAAAAGACGAAAGTCAATTGTATTTCAAGTTCGATTCCCATTGGAACTTGAACGGTGCTTATGAGGCCTACCGTGCGTTCTGCGAGCAGACCTTTGATGATTTGGGCCTAACGCCTTTTCCCAAAGAAGCCTTTGAAATATCGTATACAAAAATAAGGGACGGCGACCTGACCAACCTTTTGGGCATAGACAGTATGGACTATTTTGACCAAAAACCGAACTACCATTTTAAGGACAGCGACAAAGTCTATCGCTTCATCGCACCCGGAGGTATCTATCAAAACACCATGGTTACGGAAAATAAAAATTGCGGCAATGATAAAACGGCTTTGGTTTTTAGGGATTCGTATGGGGTCGCCCTGATCCAGTTTTTATCGCTCCACTATTCAAAGGTCGTTTACGTGGCAAAAAGTCCCGTTGACCCCTACTGGATAAATCAGGTCAATCCCGATGTCGTCATTCTGGGCGTGGTCGAAAGACGCCTGCCCTATATATTGGATACTTTGAACTAATCGGAAAATTCTTTCCCCTAAAACCTCAAGGCAATAATCTTATGAATATCAGCTTAAGGTCATCCTATACCCCTCCAAGGTTTTTTTGGCTGTCTCTTCCCAGACATATTGCGCCTGAATCTTTTCTTTCAACTTTTTATTAAAAGGAGCTCGGTAGGCTTTATCAATAGCACTTTTGATAGAGGCCACATCATCAGGTTCGCAGTAGAAGGCGTAATCCTCGAAATAATCACGTGTATCGCCTTTTTCGGTGATTACGATGTTCGTTTCCATGGCCGCGGCTTCCAGCGAGGAAAGCCCGGGAGTTTCCATCCAGCTTATCAGGGCATGTACTTTGGCCAGTTTGTAGTAAATGGGTAATTTATTATGTGGAATCGCGCCTATGAAAAAGACATTGTTGCCCGCCGTGCTGTGGCAAGCATCGGTAAAGGCCTTGTCATTTTTCGTTTCGTTGCCGATGAGTACAAGAGGATATCGGTCGCCAACGGCCTTTATTAAGTTCAACGTCGATTTTCGCCCTTCGATCCGGGCGACAGACAAAATACAGTCCTTAAATTTACTCAGGTTTTCGTTCATATCGTCATCCGAAATCGTATCGGGATCGAATAACTTTGTATCGACGGCGTTCGGAACTACTACAAACTTATGCTCAGAGAGTTTATACTCCCGCGCCACCCTTTGCATCTCCGACAACGAATTGGGCAGAAAGACATCGACTTGTTCCGTCACTTTTTTGGCAAGACGATAATATCCGCGAAAGAGCATATAGAAGACCCCTTTATTCATTCTCCCGTCTTTCAGGTGCCTTAAAAAAGTCTTGATGTAGTTGATGGTATAGGGCGAAAGCACATTGGCCAGCTTTTGGGCGACCCCTCCCCTTGCTTTTCGCTCGAACTCCGTATAAAGACCGTAAATGGTCGAAAGCGCCACTTTTTTTCCATATTTCTTAGCGTGCTTTATTTGAATATAGAGCTCTTGGGGATCCATAAGGTTGAATAGGTGCACCAGGTCATATCCCTTCAAATCGGGCTCCAGTTCGATACTGATATCAACCTCGACACCTAGCTTTTCAAGATATTCCTTCGTTTTCTCAATTTGTGTAGTGTCTCCGCCCGGAGCGGAGTAGAGATTGCTTCTGGATTGAAACAGGACTTTCATATCAGATTTTCAGTTTTGAGATAAAAATAAAGACCACACAAAGTATCAATTGGGGTACAAGAAAGAAGAGACCTGGTGCCACAATACCGCCGACCGCTAAACGCGAGAAATTTAGGCTGAAAAGCACCAACACCACAAACCAGCTCAACTTTCCGCTGCGGATTATAATTTCATAAAAGAAGCCGGCCATTGTACCCAAAAATACGGCATGCAACAAGATTCCGAACCAACCAAAATTCATATAGGCCTCTCCGGGAGAAGTAATTGTCATCCCTTCCCCTTCAAATTCCAATTGGTATCTTTCTTTAAGTATGACCCCGGTAAATCCTCGCTCGTGCAGACCTACGGTCATTCCCAAATCGCTTAATACCGTTTGACCGTAGTAATAACCGTCTTTAGTATCCGTATTGTAAACAATATTCTCCAGATTGCTGACATTTACGGCGGTCGTCCAAGCGGTGGATCCGATGGCGCGGTATGAAACCTCCCCGGTATGGCGATAATATCCTAACAAAGATAGAAAGATGATGAATACTATTCCGGTCAAAATGTAACGAAAGGAAATACCTTGTTCGTTCAAATATTTCCGAGTAAAAATAAGATAGGCCAAAAAGCAGCTCACCACCAGATAGGCTGCCGGACCACGAAATCCTATCCCCATTACGAAGAAAACCCCGACCACCAGATAGAAAATCGAAATTAGTTTAATTTTGTTCAGCATGAATTTTTCGACGGCAAATCGATACACCAAGCTCACGCTTATCAAGGCATTACCTATAAGGATATACTTTCCCAGACCCGCTTTGGCACCGACACGGGCACTTTCAAGGTCGTCCAAAAAAAGAGGAATCGTTCCCATCTGAAAAAAATAAATATAAAGATATAAGGCGACGCCTGATATAAAGAACAAATAGAACGCCCGTTTCCAATGCGAAATATCCATGCGCACATGAGCGACCACATCTTTCAAATGTGGAAATGTCTTGACTAATAGATAATTCGGGGCCAGATGTGCCGCTAGAATAAAAATGACTAGATAGGCCGCAAGTAGCGCCTTGGTTTTTAGCGTGGTTTCGAAAAAAGGAAAATATCGCTCGAGCAGAAAAGGATAGAGCATCAGAAAAAAAACAAAGGCGACCAAAAAGAAAATCGCCGGATGCAGTACGTTAAAAAGTCTGATCTTTCTCAAGGAAGCGGTTTCTTTTTTGTTTTTTCCAGATCACCCGTCTTGGCGACTTGCTTTAAACCAGTAATCAAGGTAGTGCTCATAATATTATAGGCTATTCGGCAATGGTTTATAATAGTAGCCTTTTCGACTTCTGGATTTATGCCTTGGGAAGGTTCTATAAAAGCTAAGTCGTTGACGATATAGGGCCACGGGAGGCCTTCGATACCATTATATCTAACTTCTATATAGAGGTCCCTCAATCCAAAATCGCTCCATAAAATTTCATTGTTCAAATGAAATCCGGCATAATAAAGATTTCCTATTTCCAGGTTTCGCAGCAATTCGAGGTAGTCCGATTGTGACAACTCCCTCCCCTGATAGTAGAACCTATTGTTGACAACGGTGCCATAGGGCACGTTTAATTTCAAAAGGTCTTTTTCGAACTGCTCGAGCTCTTGGTTTTCCGAATCGCCCTTAAAGAGCATGACGAAGTTCTTGCCGGGCGGTATACGTTCTTTGGTCTTGGCGAATACGTCACGTATGGTGTTTTGCGGATAGGCTATCTTAAAAGGGGAGACATCAATATTTACAATTCCAATATCGTTCTTTTTCAGGAGCTCTATGGCCGTGGTTTTCATCTCCCTGGTATACGAAAGCGCACCTTCATCGATTAAAAATAAATTGAGTTCTTTGTTTCGGGAACGGATGGGATATATACCGTTCGTTTTATCTAAAACACAATAAAAGGTATCAAAACCGACATAAAAAAGGTATTGAATATCATTTTCCTGCAGATAGCCATCCATGCGGTCATCATCGAACAACTGGATGCTTTCCTCCAAAACCAAAAGGTTTTCGTTATGGGCTTCTATCGATGGTGCGTAAATAATCTTGGCACCCATTGCATCGAACTTTTCGATCAAAGGATTAATATTGTTTATTACCAGCGAGTCCAAAAATTTATTTTGCCAGATATCTATGAGCACTAGGGCACTCTTCTCCGCATCTACGACGGTCATTTGACTGATATCTACATAGATGTTCCGATTACTGTCGTATTCCGAAAGCGTATATTCAATCGGTAAGGGCCGAGCAATGACCTCACCGTTCTCTGCATAGAACCGATCGTCAATATCCTTGGTACATCCGCCCATAGTAAACAGGAGAGCCAATGGTAGGAGAAAAAATAGAATTCCGAGCTTTTTTCGGTTCATGTTGAAGGGTTCAGTCGAAACAGAAACATTTTAAAGGCGGCTATGAAATTCATAGTTTCCGAACCAGCAAAGATACTGTTTTTCTGATGGTCAAGTAGTGATGGGTTATACGGCTACCCCAAAAGGAAATTCCATGAAAAGCTATACCTTTAATTGTCTAACGAAGCGTTCGATTTTATTACAGCTATCCGGCGTATTGAACCTTTCGGAATCGTACCCTTTTTTTAGAGTTTCCAATGCCATTACCAAATTGATCAGCTCCTGGGGGTCATTGGCTATATTGGTTTGCAAATCTTCAAATGAAAAATAGAGCCCCCCGTTCTCCGCAATGTAGGTTTCCTTGTCAAAAATATAGGCAATGATAGGTTTTCCAGTAATCATAAAATCAAAAAGTATTGAAGAATAATCGGTAATGAGTACATCGGCGATGCTCAATAATTCTTGAGTGTCTTGCGATGATACATTGACCACCTTATCCAAGGATTTAAAGAATGCCTTGTCAAAGACATTTTTATCCAGGGGATGAGGCTTGAAAAGAACTATTTTATCCGATGTCTTATTTAGTATCTTATCGAGATTTGAGAGTGTCTGTTTGATGATCATGGTCGCCGTCTCGTTGTTTCGGAAGGTTGGAGTGTATAACAGTACGGTTGACCGTGCGAGGGGCCGAGATAATGCCAATCGTGTGCCCAGATCTTTTTTAAGTCCAGCATTGCCCACCATGGCTAGGATATGCTCAGTTCTAGGCTGCCCCAAAGGAACTATTTTTGATTTCGACAATCGCATTGCCCCTTCGAAGATGAACACGGTGTTTGGCGAGGCCGCCACAAAATAATCCCACCGCTCATAAGGCAAAGATCGTCCCGATCGAATTAAGTTCTCTATCCATTCCTGTTCTTTCAACGAGTCGAAACCAATTTGTTTTATAGGGGTGCCGTGCCAAAGGTTGATGACAACGCCTCTTCGAGGAACTACCGGATATATATCCTTGATATTATGGGAAATAAAGAAAAATGGAGCGCGAACAACAGCCCAAAATGCGTCCAAACTCCATCGGTAGAGACAGGGATATCCTTTTTTCCTTAAGGCTCTAATCTCAACCTTATCCGCAGAAATCCATACAGGATTTAAAGAAGGATTTTTTTGAAAATGAAGATACAAAAATTTGGGATTGTCAGAAAAGCGACCGAATCCCGAACCGAAAAGCATCATCCCCTTTTTTGGTGGGGTGAGGGCACATAGGATACCGAACACCACTTTCTCAACCAACAAGGTGGCAATTCGTTTCATTCGGTCTATTAGTTGCATTAAAATGGCATGGAAGGTGAACCCTAAGAGGTAGGAACATTCCTCTCCCCCCTCAACTCCGTGCTTAATTTTTTTGCCCCGATCAGGCGGATTACGAGAACTATGGCCTGGGTAAACAGCAACAGATATACAATTCGATATACCGTCAAATAGTTGTATAGCACAATCAGTAAAACTACATGCAATACGGACGCAAAGACCACACTATAGTTCGCATATTTTTCCTTGCCCAGGGCTCCCAAAAAAGGATAACCTATCATGACCGCCGGCACGAAAATAAGGGCTAGAACGCAAAATATGCGCAGAAGATCGGCACTTTCCTTAAAATCAAGCCCGAACACCAGCACCGTTATCCAGTCGCTTAAGAAATACACACCGATGGCGACCACGGTATTGACCAAAATTACACCGATCAAAACCTTTTTAAACAATTTTAAGTTCCTGTTTTTTGCCATGTATGGGTAGAGCGCGTCGCCCAATGGGGTGTAGACCACTGTCATTGCCATAAATATTTTTTCGGCGGCCCCGAAAATGCCGGCAAAGTAGGTGCCAAGGGCTAGGCCTGCAATAAAAGTGTTGCTCGAGGTATAGAGTGCAGCGGCCGACCGCGATAAAAAATATTGCGTGCTGCTGCCCAAGAGCCGTTTGATTTCAAAAAGGTCGGGGCGGATAAATTTCACATCAAAATATCGAAAGGCAAAATACAGCGAGAACAACCCGCCCACTATAAAACCGATGGAGTAGAGCAAGGGGACTTTAAAATAATCGCCTTCCGACCGGATAATAATAAATATAAGGGCGGTAAATAACCCCTTTGCAATGACATTGACCCGTGTCATGTACTTCATATCTTCCATGCCTTGAAAAAACCAAACCGGGTTCAAGACTTGCCCGATAACGATTCCGAAACCCAAGAAATAGGCTAACTTATGGGCCATGAGGTCGTCAATGGTATAGACACTTATTGTCAGCACCCCTAAAGCCAACAGCACCAACACGAATTTGATGTAATAGATATTACTGAAAATGCGATCGATTTTTGCTTTATCCTCCCGATAAACGGATATATCCTTTGTCGCGGAAAGGTTGAAGCCGTAGTCACACAATACGAAAAGATATTGCATAACGGCATATACCATTAGCACCACACCATATTTTTCAGCGCCTAGCACGCGGCCCAGATAGGGCAGGGTCAAAAATGGTAGCACCAAATTCACCCCCTGTAATGAAAATAGCGATACGAAATTCTTGAACAGTTGGTTCTTGCTAAACCTCCGATATGTATCTTTTAGGTGTAACAATAGAGTCGTTCAAATATTATAGCCGGTTTTTCATAAACTTAACGATTCGCTCACATGCCTGGCCGTCTCCATAGGGATTATGCCGTTGGCCCATATCTTCATAGGCCTTTTGGTCGTTTAACAAGCGATCTGTTTCACCGAATATTTTGTCGATATCGGTACCGGTCAGGATAACTGTACCAGCCTCGACCGCCTCAGGGCGTTCTGTGGTGTCGCGCATTACCAAAACGGGCTTGCCAAGACTGGGAGCTTCTTCCTGAACCCCCCCACTATCGGTAATTATCAGGTAGCTTCGATCCATCAACCACACAAAGCCAGGGTAGGACAAAGGTGCAATAAGTTCAATGTTTCCGATTTCGCTCAAGAGTTCATACACCGGTTTTTGTACGTTGGGATTTAAATGAACCGGATAGATAATCTGAACCTCATCATGCCTATTGGCGATTTTTGCCAAGGCCTTACAAATATTAATAAAACCCCGGCCGTGGTTTTCCCGTCGATGTCCCGTGACTAAAATCAGTTTTTTGTTGGAATCATAAACCTTTTTGATCCTTTCTATTTCAGGATTTTTATAAGCCGATTCCTTTACTTTGTTTACGCTGAGCTGTAGTGCATCGATGACCGTATTGCCAGTTACCTCAATATATTCTTCCCCAATATTTTCTTTTATAAGGTTTTGCCGCGCTGTAGGAGTAGGGGCAAAATGATAGTCTGTTACCCTACCGGTAATCGAACGGTTCATTTCTTCGGGAAAAGGAGATCTTTTGTCAAAAGTTCTAAGACCGGCCTCAACGTGACAGACCTTGGCGCCGGAATAAAACGCGGCGATGGAGGAGGCCATAGTCGTGGTTGTATCGCCGTGTACGTATACATAATCTGGTTTAAAATCGTCGAGAACCGATTTTAGGCCGGTAAGGATGTCGGCGGTCAAGGAAAACAGGTTCTGGTCGGGCTTCATAACATCCATATCGTAATCAGGAACGATACCGAAAAAGTCGGTCACTTGGTCCAGCATCTCGCGATGTTGAGCGGTAATGCACACTTTGGTCTCGAATACATCGGAATGTATCTGGAACTTCTTGACCAACGGAGCCATTTTAATGGCCTCTGGTCGAGTTCCAAAAATGATTAAGTTCCTTACTTTTTTCTTCATTCCTTGAGACGCATCTTGTTTAAAGACTGTATACTTTTAAACTGGTATTATTACCTTCGGAGATTTTTGAGGGTCTCATTGATCAAGGTAGAGGAAGTACCTTTGGTATAGGGAAAATAGATGATTTTAACGCCCACCTCCTTGAACTGCTCGTCCAACGCCTGCCATTTTTCCGATTCGAACCAATCATCTCCGACGAACATCACGTCGAATTTGATGCGTTGCCACATTTTGAATTTGTCCATATCGTTTTGGGGCACCACCGAGTCGACATGTCGGATATTACGTACGATTTCCATTCGCTCCTGATGCGGGATTACCGCTTTTTTATTCTTGTATGCCACTAACTCGTCACTGGTAACCCCGACAATTAGCTTGTCGCACAGTCCTTTGGCGTTTTTCAGCAAATTAAGGTGGCCAATATGGAAAAGGTCATAAACGCCGGATGTATATCCTATTACAATTTTTTCATCCCCTCGTTTGTACATGTGAAATTTTGATTTAGAGACTATTTCTACATAATGGTGGGCCTTGGCCGTCCGTGACAATAACTCATTTTTGTGCTTGTTAAGTCCATTTTACCACCGCCATTCGGTATCGAAATACTGTTTCTTAAAGAGTTCTATGTTGACGAACATCCACAGTACCTGCCCTGCCCTTGATTCGGTTTTGCTCTTAGTTATCAAATTTGCAACGACGCCGTCTTTTAACCAGGAGCAATTTACCAATAATTTTTGCGCCAGCTCCTCTAAATTTTCGAACCATTCGGTAAGCGGTACCGGAAAGCCAACTTTCTTCCGGGTTATGATCTCTTGGGGAAGATAATTATAAGACACCTCCCGCAATAGATACTTGGGAATATCAAGTACCTCGCTATATTCCTCGGCAGTTTGGGTAGTTGCCAGTTGTTGGGATTTTTGGTCTACCCATTTCAATTTGAGATCATAGGGGATCTGTTCGTAGGCGAACTCAATCAGATTATGATCCAAGAACGGCACCCTAGCCTCGACGGAGGTCTGCATCGTGGTCATATCTACCCGTTGCAGCAAGCCTTTTACGTGATACTGATGAAAAAAACGAAAGACGTTTTCTTCATTATCATGTTCCGCAAACTGTTGACGTAGCTCGCTGTCGAATTCGTTTCTATAATCGGTAGGCGTATCGATTAATTCATCGCGCATCGTACGCGGTACATATTCATATTTGGCGATAAAATGGTCGTAAAAACTTTCTCCCGGAGGATGGTTGGCATAGTCAAAGGGCAGGCGAAATATCCTGCCATACCCGCCCATGAGTTCGTCGGCCCCTTCACCAGAGAGCACTACTGTAATCTTTTCCTTTAGCTTTGATGACATGATGGCCAAGGGTATTTCGTTAGGCACGCCCAGTGGTGCGTCCTTTGCGGCAATAAGTCGTTCCCAGTTGGCAAGATAATCCTCTTTTTTCATTAGAATCTCGTGGTGCGCCGTATCGTACTTTTGCGCAACCGTTCTGGCATATTCGAACTCGTTCATTTCTTCGAATCCGATGGTGTAGGTATTGACTTGGTCCTTCTTTTTCAATGCCGTAATCGCCGTAATCAAACTAGAATCGACACCACCGCTCAAATAGGTGCCCAAAGGAACATCTGCAATTAACCGATACTCGATGGCCTTTTTCAGTTCGGACTCGAATTCGTTCTTGATGTGATGCTCATCGAATTCTGTGGAAACGTTGAAGGTTTTGGGCAGTTCCCAATATATCTTTTCCGTATGATCCAAATCTGGTGTATAGCAGTGATACGTACCTGGATACAGTTGGCAAATCCCCTCAAAAAAAGTATAGGGCGCACGGATATAGCGATTGGCCAAATATTCGTCGACGGCCAAAGCATTAAACTTTGCCTCGACCAGACCACTATGTAGTATGGCCTTGATCTCGGAAGCAAAAATCAGCGTAGTTCCGTCGTTAAAATAATATAAAGGTTTTATACCCAATCGGTCGCGAACCAAATACAGCTCTTCGTTTTCGGCATGATATAGTGCCATGGCGAACATACCGTTGGCCTGTTCCAAAAACCAGTCCAACCCTTTTTCTTGCACGGCTGCAAGGATGACCTCGGTATCGGAATCCGTTATAAAATCATAGTTAAGTTCTTCTTTGATCTCCTTGAAGTTATAGATTTCCCCGTTGAAGATAATTTGCCATTGACCGTTGGAGGAGGTCATTGGCTGATTGGCCACATTTCTCAAATCGATGATGCTCAACCTCCGATGCCCTAATGCTACCTTATTCTTTGATACATAAAACGCTCCCGAATCAGGTCCCCGATGAAGGATGGATCCGGTCATTTTCTTGACCCGCCATTGAATATCGTCTATCATCTTGTTGGAGTAAATTCCAGCTATTCCACACATACAACCTATTTAGCGATTAATGAAGTCGTTTAAGCATTCCTTTAGGCTATCCCTCCAATAGGGAATTTTAACACCAAAATCGGTCTTTATCTTCGTCTTATCGAACACGCTGAAAGCCGGCCTCTTGGCGGGGGTGGGATAGGCATCGCTGCCTACCGGCAAAACCCGACATCTTGAACCGGTCAAATCGAATATAGCCATGCTAAAGTCATACCAACTGGCCACGCCTTCGTTGCTGAAATGATAAGTTCCGTACTTTTCGGTATTTTCTGAGAGGATCTGCCATATAACCTTTGCCAGATCAATGCCATAGGTCGGTGTTCCGATTTGATCACAAACGACGCTCAGGGTATCGTGCTCTTTGCCCAAGCGTAGCATGGTCTTCATAAAATTGTTTCCGTAGCCGGAATACAGCCATGAAGTCCTTATAATATAATTTTTTTCCAGTATTTCAATAATCGCTTTTTCGCCGGCCAGTTTACTCGTGCCATAGACCCCTAAGGGTGCGGTCTTTGAGTTTTCGCTGTACGGAACGGATTGAGAGCCGTCGAATACGAAATCCGTAGATATGTGAATGAGTGTTGTTCGATGCGTTTTACAGGCTAATGCAAGGTTACGGACGCCATCACAATTGATTCTTTTAGCCTTTTCCGGTTCTGATTCCGCCTTGTCGACGGCGGTATATGCCGCACAATTGATACAGAATTGAAAATCCGTCTTTTCAAAAAACCCATTTACCTCCTGTTCTTCGGTAATGTCAAGCTCGTCAAAATCAACATATACGACCTGATACTCTTCTTCTCCACCAGCTATTTGTCGAATACATGATGCCAGTTGCCCATCCCCGCCGGTTACCAAGACTTTTTTCATAATCGGGCATTTTCCAGATTCGGCAACTCTCGGTCCTTTTCGGAGAGTATGAGGTCTTTTTCCGGTAATTTCCAGTCTATCGACAGGCTCTTATCATTATAGATTATGCCGCCTTCCGAGGCTTTATTGTACAGGTTGTCGCACTTATAGAAAAATTCGGCCGTCTCGCTCATTACTACAAAACCGTGTGCAAAACCTCTTGGTATAAACAGTTGTTTTCTGTTTTGGTGACTCAATTCAATGGCAATATGATTACCGAATGTCGCCGAACCTTTTCGAAGGTCTACCACCACATCCAACACCTTCCCGTGCAACACCCTTACCAATTTGGCCTGGGCATGTGCGCCGGTCTGATAGTGAAGGGCCCTTACCACGCCTCTTTTTGAAAAAGATTGGTTATCCTGCACGAATGTTACTTTTTCTTTTAGAAAATTATCGAATGTTTTCTGGTTGTAAGATTCAAAAAAATATCCCCGTTCGTCCTCAAATAGTATAGGTTCGATTATAAAACAGCCTTTCAGCCCGGTCTCGGTAATGTTCATGAATTTCTCTTTAAGATGCCCAAAAGATTTTTACCATATCCACTCTTCATCAACGGTGCCGCCAACGCCTTGAACTGCTTTTCGTCAATATAGCCCATTTTGTACGCGGCTACCTCGATCGACCCAATGATTAGCCCTTGTCGCTCTTCTAGTACTTCAACGAACTGAGAAGCTTGCATAAGGGATTTGAAGGTGCCTGTGTCTAGCCAGGCAGTACCGCTATCCAAGATGCTGACATTGAGTTTTCCCCGGTCGAGATACGCCTTGTTGACATCGGTGATTTCGAGTTCGCCCCTCTCGCTCGGCGAAATGTTTTTAGCAATTTCGATTACGTTGTTGTCATAAAAGTAGATTCCAGGTACGGCGTAATTCGATTTTGGTTCTTTCGGTTTTTCCTCGATACTAATGGCCTTCCCATCATCATCGAACTCGACCACCCCGTAGCGCTCCGGATCATGAACACGATAAGCATAGATGATACCCCCATCGGGGTCACTGTTCGCTTGCAAGAGTTTGGTCAGTCCTGAGCCATAAAAAATATTGTCCCCTAAAATCAGGGCAACCTTATCCTCTCCCACAAAATCTGCCCCTATTATAAATGCTTCAGCCAAACCCTTAGGTGCCGTTTGTACGGCATAGAAAAAATGGCACCCGTACTTTCTGCCGTCTCCTAAAATTTTCTCGAAGAGGGGCAAATCTTTTGGAGTAGAAATTATTAGGACTTCCCGAATACCTGCGGACATTAAGGTTGACAGCGGATAGTAGATCATTGGTTTGTCGTAAATCGGCATTAGCTGCTTACTAACCGATAAGGTGAGTGGATGTAAACGCGTTCCCGAACCGCCTGCCAGAATTATTCCTTTCATTTTTGATTTATCTGCAGTTGGGAGTGTAAGAAAAGCAATCTTTTAAGGCTAAAACAAACCCCATCCGATGTCTTATACCACCACCAACCTCGTTCATTTAATTATACATTCTGTCATAATAGTCTTGATAATCTCCCGTCGTGACATTTTTTAACCATGCCTCATTGTCCAAATACCAGTCTATGGTACGTTCAAGGCCTTGTTCAAAAGTTACCGAAGGTTTCCAGCCTAATTCCTTGTTGATTTTGCCGGCATCAATGGCATAGCGAAGGTCGTGGCCTGGGCGGTCTTTTACATAGGTTATCAATTTTTCGGAACTGCCTTCGGACCTGTCCAATTTTCGGTCCATCAAACGACAGAGCAATTTTACCAAATCGATGTTCTGCCATTCGTTAAAGCCTCCGATATTATACGTCTCGTGATTCTTGCCTTTGTGGAATACCAAGTCAATGGCCACGGCATGGTCTTTCACGTATAACCAATCGCGTGTGTATTTGCCGTCTCCGTAAACTGGCAAGGGCTTCTTCTCGATAATGTGATGGATAAACAGGGGGATCAATTTCTCGGGAAAGTGGTTGGGTCCGTAGTTGTTGGAACAATTAGTAATTACGTATGGAAGGCCGTAGGTTTTGCCATAGGCCCGAACAAAATGGTCGGAACTTGCCTTTGAGGCCGAATACGGGGAATTCGGGTCATACGCGGTGGTTTCGGAAAAAAGCCCCTCGGAACCCAAGGAGCCATAGACCTCATCGGTACTCACGTGATAAAAGCGCTTATTCTCGGCATTCTCTTCCCATAGGTCACGGGCGGCATTCAACAAGTTGACTGTGCCCATTATATTCGTTCGTACAAAAGCCAAAGGATCGGTTATGGAGCGGTCAACATGCGATTCAGCGGCCAAGTGCACTACGCCGTCGAATCTGTGCCTTTTAAAAATTGCCGCCATGAATTCGGCATCAACGATATCACCCTTGATAAAGGTATAATTGGCTGACTTATCTATATCACTTAAATTTTCCAGATTGCCGGCATACGTCAATGCATCCAAATTAAAAATCTTATAATCGGGATATTTATGAACGAACCTACGAACCACATGAGACCCAATAAATCCGGCGCCACCGGTTATCAAAACTTTCATATTTTTCAATTCGTGTAATTCTAAATTCAGTGCTAATGCGTTCCGGTATTGAAGTCAATTTCTTAACCTATTTAATGTAATCTTGATTTCTTTGATACATGGTATAATCTTTAAATTACTCCAAACGTCAATGCTCAATTCAAATATGCCTAAGCACTCGAAATTGCCACGGTTTTGTAGCATTGGAAACTTTTTGATGCATCATAACCATTTAAAATTTATAAATGATTTGGGTTTTTACATTTTTAAAACCGGGAGAAAATTAAAGTGATAAGGCCCTTCTGTTCAAGTACTTCAACAGTGTCCATAAGAAAAACAATCCTATAAACACTAACGGCAAAACAACCAGACTTTTGTTCAAAAATTGGTTCTTTACTTCTTGGGTCCTCCCGAAGTTGACAATCTTTATTGCTTCTTTCTGCTGTACCAATTCGATTTGCTTGTCTCCGATTTGCTTAATCAGGCCATTTTTCAATGCAAACAGCCCGGCAATGTCAAGGGGCTCCTCTGCGGTCAAGAAAAGCGTTCCTTCTTGTCCTTCTGTACCAACCCTTGATTGTCCCAGTTTTTGAGTGTACTTATCTATCAAGATATCAATCTGAGCGATGAGCTCCCTGTTTTTGTCTATCCTGTCTTCCACATTTTTTACGGAAACTTGTCTTACCTCACTAAAATAGGGGTTTGAATTGATATAGTCTAAGATTTTAGCTACCACCTGTTGACCATTCAATGGATTTTTATGTAAAAAGGTGATGCGGTGGGTGAGCACAGTTTTATCTAAAATTTCTGATTTTATAACTTCCGAAACGAATTCTTGATCCTTAAAATTCTGTAGGATATCGAGATATTCGTTATCTTCCTTTATGTTCTCCAGATTTTCATTTCTTTTTTCAATGGGTTCGATAGTTACTTCAAAGCCTCGCAAGTCTGCCATATCGATTCCCATTTTATTAAACGCCTGGGTATCTTTGGCTACGATGTTGGCCTGTATTTCTTCTACTGCATCGTATAGATAATCTTTGCTCTCGAAATTAGGCTTCACAATTACTTCGATTTTCAGCTTTTTATCTATGGTGCTGTTTAATATAATGCCAATGATCAAACCCAGAAGAATCAGTGCTAAAAGCCACAATATATTGTTTTTCAGATACAGGAACAGTCGTAAAAATCCTCTGAAAAGACGTTCAAAACCTCTTCCGATCATTGCAAGCAGCTTTCCCAAATCAATCTCGTCAGATTCAGGTTGTGTCTTCACCGATGTATTATCTGCCATTATTTGGTTGCTATGAATTAAAAATTTGCTGCAATATCTTATCCGTAATCAAATAGGTCGGCTTGACCCCCGTTGTACCTAGCCCGCCAGACGCCAAGGTGCTTCCGGTCAGCAGCGGGTTGTCCGAAGCGTAATACGCATATCTCACTTTTACATCTTCGCGTATGCTCTTTCGTATCTTCGAGGCTGACTGCACGGCCTTTTGATAGTGTACACCTTCCATTTCAAGACCGATTACGTTCCAGGTACTCTGCTGAAAAAACTTCAGGATATCTTTATTCTGTAACGAGGTGCCCAACACCGTAACCATGGTGCCCTCGAAAATCTTTAGGCCGTGACCCGAAAAATCTTCGGCACAAAGTTCGTTCTTAAAAGGATAATTATCGGCCGTACCCTCGAAAATATGCGCCGAAGGTATCATTAGATCGCCTTTTCCGCCTTCGAGTATACCTGCCTTTCCCATAATGGAAATAGAGGCCACGTCCATAAATACCTCCTTTTTCTTCCCTTCCTTATAGGGCTTTAAAAGTTCGTCGATGGTCTCGTAAGCCTGTTCGCCGAAAGCATAATCCATCACAAATATAACAGGTTTTTCGGCATCGGGCGTGTCTTTTGGAAGTTCGTAGCCACATGCCTCCACGCCCATCTTGGCGGTATCGATCAACTGCACGTCGATATTGGTACCAGAAAAGTCGTTGACAGCGATCATGCCGTTCTTTTTGGCGGCTTCGGAGACCTTATCACGCAGTTCTTGGTTCAATGACGAGCTAAGTGCTTCGTAAATTTTCAGGGAACCGGTATCGGGAAATTCCTTCTTAAGGGCATTTCGCGCGAACAAGGAGTTCATCACACTGTGCATGTTGGCACTGATGATGTGAACGGGGCGTTGAAGTAGGCCGTTTTTGCGTAAAATCTCCTTGATGGTGTCCGCCCAGCGTTCGCCGTGGATGTGGTGTCCCAAGCGTTCGCGCAGCAGGGCACTGAACGTGATGGCCCGTTTCTCGCCTGTGACCACTTCTTCTATGGCCAGTTTGCCCAACCAATAGATGATTTCCAAGAAGCGCTCAGGATGCTCCTGGGTCGAAAACCGCTCGTGCACCGCCATTATTTCCACAAAGGGCCGGCCCAAGATATTGGCGGTATGGATGACTGCCACCTCCCTTTCGGCAAGGGAAAGTTCCTCCTTTTTAACGAATTCCTCTAATTTCACCCAATCGCGGATGGTCTTATCGCTATCTTCAATCAGCACTCTGTTACAGATTTTCTCGGATTCTATAAAGAGGAAGGTCAAATGGGTAAGGATGTCATAGATATCCGATCGGCCCCTCGTAATCTCGATGTTCATCTGCTCCTCGTCGATGCGGTAACAGTTGCGGCGACGTTTTGGGGGGATGATGGGGTCAAAATGGGAACGACCGTAACCTTCATCGGAAGTCAGGTTGATATATCGGCATTGTTCGATGCCCTCGGGCAGGCGTTCGAGTACATAGATCAACCCGTTGAGTTCGGCCTTTTCCTCGTTTATGGCACCATAGATTTCGGGACGAAGTTGCAGCAATGCATTCTTCATCGTTTCGCCGGAAACCCCAGTGGGCTTATAAAACCCCCGGTTAAATAGGTGCCGCATCGTGATGTAGAGCCGCTCGATGGCATTGGTCGATTCTTGAGCGCGGGTCGTAGTGATGGTCTTGCCCATAAACGGATTTCGGGCAAAATTACGTTTTTTTTCGGTTTTGGTTCCCGGTTGAAATGTGTCTTTTGACCGCATCCACATTCGATATAGCTATTTCTGCCCTAAAAGCCCGAACTTTGATAGGGCATCTGCAACAGACCGATCGTTCGCCAAGCGCTGCACTTTGTTCTGTCCTCCCAATTTTCCTTTGGATTTCATATAGTCGTTGAAGCCGCCCTGTTTTATGGGAGTCACTTTGAGCCTTTGGAGGATTTTACCCTCGATAAGGTCAAAATAATAGCTGTTCTGTTTTTGGAGGGAAGTATCAAGTATTTCGACAAATTTTTCCGCATCGGAGGGTTCCTTCTCGAACTCCACGAACCACTCATGGTAAGGAAGCTGATCTCCATCGGGATTGATTTGCGGTGCGACCGTAAATTCGTTGATACGGGCATCGGTGGCCGCAATCGCCTGTTGCATGGCCCTATCGACTTCCTGGGCGATGACATGCTCGCCAAAGGCAGAGATAAAATGTTTTATACGGCCCGACACGACAATTTTATAGGGTTTCAAAGAAACAAACTTAACGGTATCGCCCAGGTTGTAAGCCCATAGTCCGGCATCCGTAGAAATTATCATGGCATAATTAACCTCTAGCTCTACATCTTTCAGGGTAATGCGTTTCGGATCTTCTTCGAAGAATTCGTCGGCTTTTATGAATTCGTAAAAAATACCCGCATCCAATAACAGCAACATCCCCTTTTCCGTTTGGGAATCTTGATAGGCAAAAAAGCCTTCACTGGCGGGGAACAACTCTATACTGTCTACCTTTCTTCCGATGAGGTTATCGAATTTGGCACGATAGGGTTCGTAATTAACGCCTCCGTAGATAAACAGCCGAAAATTTCTGAACAACTCCCCCACTTTCTGATCCGTTTTGACCTGCAAACGTTCGAAATACATCTGTACCCATGAGGGAATACCGGCAATAACGCTCATGTTTTCGTTGACCGTCTCCTCGACAATCGCGTTCACTTTCGTCTCCCAATCTTCGATACAGTTAGTCTCCCAGCTGGGCAGACGGTTTTTTTGCAGGTAATTGGGAACGTAGTGGGCAGATATGCCCGAAAGCCGGCCTAATTTTATGCCATTTTTCTCCTGCAATACGGGACTCCCCTGCAAAAAAATCATCTTCCCGTTTACGAAGTCTGCGTTTCCGGTCTCGTGAATGTAATTGAGAATGGCGTTTCGCGACGCGTTGACCTGATGTTTGATCGAGACGTCGGTAATCGGTATGTACTTCGCTCCCGAAGTGGTGCCTGAGGTCTTGGCAAAATAAATGGGGCGGCCAGGCCAAAGAACGTCCGATTGCCCGGCCACGATCTGGTCTATATAGGGCTTTAGCTCCTCATAATCGCGTATCGGAACGCGTTGTACAAAATCTTTATGGGAGGTGATATCCCCGAAACCATGCTCTTTGCCAAATTGGGTGTGGGCGGCTTTCTGAACCAGGTGTTTAAAAACCCACTCCTGCGTTTCTATGGGATTATCGACCCATTGGGCCGTTTTTCGGGCGATGTGTTTGGCGAATATTTTGGCGGCTAAGGATTTTATGGACATTGCGAAAGTTCAAAGTTTGAAAGAAGTTCAAGGTTACATCTTGCGGATAAACAGGTTCATGGTTACTAGGGCAAATTTAAGCCGATATGAAGTAACGACTTACCTGAAATTTTCCTAGAAATCAATATAATTTGTCGGGTTCACCGTATTGCCATTGTTCCATAGTTCAAAATGCAGGTGGGGACCCGTGGTGAGCTCGCCCGTGTTACCGACGGAAGCGATTACCTCTCCCGCCCGTACCGTATCGCCTTGTTCTTTGTATAGGGTGCCATTGTGTTTGTAGATACTCAAAAGTCCTTCACTATGTTCTAGAATAATGACATATCCGGTTTCGGCCGTCCATTCCGAAAAAATGACGGTACCGTCCGCCACGGCTTTGATCGGGGAATCCATTGGTGCGGTAATATCAACCGCATAATGACGTTTTTCGATATCGTAGGATTGTGAGACGACCCCGTTTAGGGGCGGGAAAAGCACCAAGGCGGTACCGCCGGTTTCCCTTTCGAAAAGATTATATTTGTCCTCTAAGGCCACCTCGGCCCTCAGCATCGAATCCTCTTTGATGGGGGTTAAATCTATGCTGGCGGGATCGAGTTCAAATTGTTCGCGTATCGAATCCAGATTCGTTTCGTTGTTCGCGATATCGCCTTTGAGCACCTTGCGGATATTTTCTAAATACCGATTGGTATTCTCAAGGTTGCGGACCAGTGAGTCGGTGGTGTAAGTAAGAACAGTAGCTTGCTTTTTGAGTTTTGTGGAAGAATAGCCGGGGATGTATTCCCGCAAAGGCGTAAAGGCGATCAACAGCGTGGTCAGCCCGATTAGCCCGATAATACACAATGTCCCGGTAACAAAAACATTGAGCCGACTGAGTTTAAAGGAAATCTTCTCTTCGAACGTACTTTCATTGAGAATGACCAACCGGTACTTGTGTAGCAGTTTCCGCTTGATTTCCTTTCTCTTTTTGGTTTTTTTGGCCATAGAACACATTTAAACCTTGCTTTTACCTACGAATATCGCATTTTAAGCCCATATTTCCTCATTTTTGATTACCGTAGACCTGCTAAAATATCTCCATCTGGTCGCAAAAGCTAAAATTCTCGGCTCTATACAAAATTTTAAATGAGTTCATGGGCAAATATACAGGGAATCGAATTTCCGGAGTCTTGTTTTAAAAAATATAATGAACCCGTGATCCTGTTTCTACGTAAGTAATAGTGGTTAGGGTCCTACATAATATGTTAAGCCAGCAACTTCCTAACCATTAATGGTGGTTTGAATTAGTTTTTTAGTACATTTGTGATCCATTTAATTTACGATTATGACAGCATTACATATCTTTTTGGCAATCGGACCTTGGCAAATCGCCATCGTGGTACTGGTAGTTCTTTTATTGTTCGGCGGAAAAAAGATTCCCGAACTCATGCGTGGACTCGGAAGCGGAATTAAGGAATTCAAGGATGCGTCAAAGGAAGACGAGCCAATCAACGAGAAATTGGAGGACAAAAAAGAATAATAATTTATACATCCCTCTCAGGAATTTTAACCCTTGGCTTTGCCGAGGGTTTTTTTGTGCGCTGAAAGGGAAATCCTACGCCATTTTATCGGTTATTGTAAGAAGTCCAAGATTTCCTACTCTCCCTTCGAAAGCTATTCACCGATTAAACCCCTACATATATCGGTCTTCCGTAATAAGTTTGGAGGCCCTTCCGGATAGGTTATCACGCATTATCTGCCCTACACCACAAAAAAAACCCATTTCACAACAAAACCCAGAGAGAACTGTATCCCCGCTCCGAGGACTGCGTTACTATGGGGAATTATAAAGGTATCCCCCGCGGCCAGTCCAAATCGGGCCGTTCGGATATGGTTAGACCCCGTTTAAAAAGGCTTATGAATAACCTACTTAAGAAGTCGTTGATCCTGTTTATCTTGGCCAGTTCAACGAGTTTTGACATTCCCAACCGTTCTCCGCTCTCCCTGAGCACTAGCGGTACTGAAATTACTTTTTCAAAGGGCGGTGTTTCGGTCGCCTACGCGCCCACTTTTTCCAATTGTCCGTCCGACATCTCAAATATAGTGCCCAGCCCCGGAGACTGTACCGCCGTGGTTTCGTGGACACCCCCGATCGCATCGGGATCTGGGGCGGTCGTCGTTAGCAGTAACTATAAACCGGGAGACCGTTTTTATCCGGGTACCCATAGGGTCATTTATAGAGCTACCGATAGCAATGGCACCTCTTTCTGCGAGTTCAAGGTTACCGTAGTGGATAATCAACCGCCGACCATTACCGTCCCTGCGAATGTCGTTACCGATGTAGATCCCGGTAGTTGTACGGCTCGAGTGACCTTTCCCTCTCCGTCAGGATGGGATAATTGTCCTGCAGGTACGGGCCAATCTCCTTTAGAGCAAGACTTTACCGATAATGGGGGCGCTCCTGAAAATTTTTCCACACAATGTTATGAACTCATAGGCGCCAAAGTGGGTTCAAGCGGTGAAATCAACGGATCTGACGAGCTGGAAACTTTATCCCTTGTTAATTTTGATACCAGGGAATTCACTATGCCCATTACCAATTTCAATGGTACCGGCGAAATATTCTTCGACCATAAAATTAGTGCCGGTAGCGGGAGTATTGGAAACAATGCAAGGTTGACGGTTTCACTAATTAATACCTCAGGCGTGGCCACGGTCATTTTTACCGAGAACTATACCGACGAAAACGTTCAGACCGAGTATATTCCTGTCGTTCAAAAAGGTAACTTTTATGTTCGTTTTGAGTTCGATACGGATCAAAACACAGGAGACATAGCCTACCTGGATGACATATATATCCCGGGATTTGTAACCGCGGATGAAAGTGCTTCGGGATTGTGCGGAAGAAATTCAAACCGGGTAGTAAAAATCGATGCCTCCGGTCTTGGCAGTGGAAGCCAATTCCCCGTTGGAACGACCACACTCCGCTATTTTATGGAAGATGCTGTCGGGAATTTTACTTTTAATTCCTTTGATGTTACGGTAAACAATAATATCAATTCTCCAAATGGTTCGGATGTAGAATATTGTGAAGGTGGCCCAGTTCCTCAACTTTCTGTAACCGTTGGGCCCGGAGAGACAGTGGATTGGTACGACACCCCGTCGGGAGGTAATCTTTTACAGGCCAACAGTACCAAATTTACTCCTTCTGGCCCCGGTATGTATTACGCCGTAACCAAAAACACCACCACCGGGTGCGTTAGTGCCTCGAGAACTCCCATAAATGTCAACGAAAACGCCAAACCTAGTCCGCCCGCTGCCCCCTCGCCAGTAGATTACTGTGCCGGCGATACTGCCACACCACTATCGGCTACGGGAGAACCGGGCCACATGATTCTTTGGTACAATGCGCCCACAGGCGGCAACATGTACCCGAATGCCCCCACCCCCGATACCTCCGCAGCGGGCTCCGTTTCCTATTTTGTAGAACAGATCGATTCCGCCACCGGCTGTATCAGCGATAGAACGCAGGTCGATGTCACCGTCCATTCGCTTCCCCCTGCACCAGCGGTAAATACTCCTCTTAATTATTGTATTGGCGATACCGCGGCAGAACTGAACGATAACGCTACCGGCAACAATCTAAGATGGTACGATGCGGCTTCCGGTGGAAATGAAATCCCGGGAACCACCAGGCCGAATACCTCGACCGCTGGTCAAAAGTACTTTTGGGCAACCCAGTCTTCGGCATTCGGGAGTACAAATTGTGAAAGTTTGCGAACCCGGTTGACCGTCAATGTGAATACGCCCCCTGCCATAACCTCGCAGCCGACCGACCAATCGGTATGCGAAAACGGAAATGCAACCTTTACCGTAGGAGCATCCGGTGCCAGTACTTTTCAATGGCAACAGTTCGATGGTGCTACTTGGAACAATCTCTCCGATATCGCGCCTTATTCCAATACCGGTACCAATACAATGACCATTACCTCAGCGTCCCCTTCCCTGACAGGCAACCAATATCGTGCAGTGGCCTCAAGCCCTGCCGTGAGCTGTGCCAATGCCATATCGACTAGCGGAACCCTTACTGTTAATGAAGCACCCCCCGCCCCTACAAGTGGGGGCGAACGGACCGAATGCGCACAAAACCCTGTTCAGACCTTGACCGCTACCGCCACCCCGCCCCCGGGAGCGAGCGTGGTATGGTACGATGCGGCTTCCGGTGGAAATACCGTGGCCAATCCTGTTTTGGGTACGGTCGGTACGGTAACCTATTATGCGCAGAGCAATGATTTGGGCAGTAGTTGCCCAAGTTTGGGGCGTACGCCTGTTACCTTAACGATCCACCCCGCACCTGCCCCTCCGACAAGTGGTGGCGACCGGACCGAATGTGAGCAAAGCCCTATCCAAAACCTCACGGCTACCGCGACCGCTCCGGCTGGCGCTAGCATAGTTTGGTACGATGCGGCTTCCGGTGGAAATGTTGTGCCAAGCCCCACACTGAATTCCGTGAGTACGGTTACCTATTACGCACAGAGCGAAGATGGCCTGACGGGGTGCCCCAGTACTTCAAGAACAGCGGTAACCCTTAGCATTCAGCCTGACGCAGCACCTCCTGTTAGTGGGGGCGACCGGACCGAATGCGAGGCCAGTCCGACTCAAACCTTGACAGCGACGGCAGCGGTACCCTCGGGATTTTCAATCAATTGGTACGATGCGGCTTCCGGTGGTAATATCGTTACCAATCCTATTTTGGATGCTGTTGGAACGATTACCTATTATGCCGAAAGCTCTAACGATGTTACTTCCTGTAAAAGTAACTCCAGATCGTCCGTAACCTTGACGATCGAGGCTGTTCCTACGGCACCGACCAGTGGCGGCGACCAGACCGAATGCGAGGCCAGCCCCACCCAGACGATGATCGCAACAGCTACGGCTCCCGTAGGTGCGACCGTAGTTTGGTACGATGCCGCTTCCGGAGGAAATACGGTGGGCAGCCCCACCCTGAGTGCAGTTGGAACCGTCACCTACTATGCCGAAAGCCGAAGGACCGGTAGCGGTTGTGTAAGCCCGAGTAGAACCCCTGTGACGCTTACCATGAATACCACACCGGCCATTGCCGTTACGCCAGCTTCAACATCTTGTTCCGCAGACTTGACCACGTATTCGGTCTCGGTAGATGTTAACCGGGGAACGGTTACTTCTTCGGAAGGAACGGTTACCGATAACGGTGGCAAGAACTGGACAATTTCTGGGGTTGCTTCGGGAAACAATATCACAGTAACGGTCACCGACGCCAATAGCTGTTCGGAAACCCTTTCCGTAAACGCCCCTAATTGCGCTTGCCCAATGCTAAACGCCCCTACCAGCGGCGGCGACCAAACCGAATGTGAAACTAATCCTATTCAGACCTTGACAGCAACTGCCATACCTCCTTCGGGGGCCAGCGTAGTCTGGTACGATGCCGCAACAAAGGGTAATATCGTAGCCAACCCCACTTGGAATACGGTAGGGGCCATTACTTATTATGCCGAAAGTGTGGATAATGTAAATAGCTGTACAAGCGCTACCAGAATACCGGTCACCCTTACTATTCAGGGTGCCCCGGCAGTTCCGACCAGCGGTGGCGACCAAACGGAATGCGAAGCGACACCCACACAGACGTTAACGGCAACGGCGACCTCTATTGCCGGAACCAATATCGTATGGTACGATGCGGCTTCAGGCGGAAACGCCGTTGCCAACCCCATTTTGGATGCTGCGGGAACGATTACCTACTATGCCGAAAGCAGGGACAACGGCACCAACTGTCCGAGCCATTCCAGAACCGCGGTGACCCTTAGCATACACCCCACTCCGGCCGCTCCTACGGGCGGTGGTGATCAGACCCAGTGCGAGGCTGGCCCAATACAGACCTTGACCGCTACGGCCACGGCTCCTTCCGGTTCAATTGTGATTTGGTACGACGCTGCTTCCGGTGGAAACACCGTAGCCAATCCGGTATTGAACGCAGTGGGAACGGTTACTTATTTTGCCGAGAGCCAAAATACGGTGACGGGTTGTCCCAGCACCTCCAGAACCCCAGTAAACCTTACGATACAGGATACGCCTGATATTTCCCAAACCCCATCCTCGGCGACCTGTTCAGCGGATTTGACCACCTATTCCGTTTCCGTTGACATTAGCAATGGAAGCGTCACTTCTTCGGAAGGATCGGTTACCGACAACGGTGGAGATAATTGGACGGTTTCCAATATTCCTTCCGGAAATAACATTACGGTAACCGTAACCGCTGCCAATTCCTGTTCAAAAGACCTTTCGATTACCGCACCGGATTGTAGCTGCCCGGTAGTAGCCGCCCCCACAAGCTGGGGGGAGCAGACGGAATGCGCGGAAAGCCCTGTGCAAACCTTAACGGCCATGGCCACCCCGCCAACGGATGCTACCGTCGTTTGGTTCGATGCGGCCTCGGGAGGAAACGTAATTTCCAGTCCTACCCTGAACTCGGTGGGGACCATTACGTATTTTGCGGAAAGCAGACAAAATGTAACCCACTGTACCAGTAGTACCCGAACGCCGGTTACGTTGACCGTTCAGCCCACTCCGGCCGCCCCGATCAGTGGTGGGGACCAAACGGAATGTGATGCGAATCCTACGCAAACCTTGACCGCCACCGCAACCTGTTCCACGGGTACCGGTATCGTTTGGTACGATGCCGCTATTGGCGGAAATATGGTGGCCAACCCCATACTCGACACGGTGGGCAGTGTGACTTATTTCGCGGAAAGTCGGGACAATACCACTTTCTGTACCAGCCTTAACCGGGTTCCGGTAACCTTGACCATATACCCATTGCCCGATGTGACGGCCAACGCCACGGTAACGAACATCTATGCAGGCGATCCGGTAAGGCTAAACGGTTCCGGTGCCGACACTTATATATGGGATAACGGGATTAATGATGGCGATACGGTATTCCCGCTTACCACCACGACCTATTCCGTAATCGGAACCGATACGAATGGATGTGAAAACACCGATAGCGTAACGATAATCGTAGGTGCCACTTCCGATATTCGCTTGGAAAAAACGGTAGATAAGGCCTTTCCCAATGTCGGCGATACCGTAAACTTTACCCTGACGGCTACCAATGACGGACCTTGCGACGAAACAGGGGGTATTATAGTAAACGATATCCTTCCGGTAGGCTATACGTATTCCGCCGATACGGGAAATGCAACGAACGGCACCTATGATACTATCTCAGGAGATTGGACGCTCCCGGCACTGAATAACGGCGGTTCCATTTCAATTACGGTTTCAGCCATCGTAAATGCTCCGACAGGTTCGACTAATGAGTATTTGAATACGGCCCAGGTAGTCTCCGCGACGAATTTTGACAATGATTCCACCCCAAATAATGATGATGGTGACCAAAGTGAGGATGACGAAGCGGCCGTTTCAATTACTCCACAAGTAGCGGATCTGGAAGTAATAAATTCCATTTCGCAAACCAGTGCCAACCCTGGCGATGCATTGACTTTAACCGTTGATGTTATGAATACCGGTCCAAACGACGCAACGAAGGTATGCATTGAAAATGTAGTTCCCTCTGGTTTTAGGGTGACAAAGGTTAACAATAGCGGAAGCCAAAGCGGAAATACCATTCTTTGGTCGGGCATCGATATTCCAAATGGCGCGACGACGACATTAACTTTTGAGGTCATGGTAAATTTTCCGACCAATACTCCCAAGGAGTATGTGAATACCGTACAAATAACTACGGTAGATCAGTATGATGCCGATTCGACACCGAACAACGACGATGGCGACCAAAGCGAAGATGATGAGGATAAGGCGGAAATTGTGCTCATTCCGGCGGACTTAAGTCTGACCAAGACCTTGAATGCGGTCTCGAACCAATTTCCCAATGCCGGCGATATGGTACTTTTCGAATTGACCTTGACCAATACCGGACCTGGTCTGGCCACCCATGTTACCGTAGAAGACCAGATTCCGAGCGGATATACCGTAGGGGCCATAAACAACGGAGGCGTCCGAAGTGGCAATACCATTACGTGGAACGTTCCATCGCTTAGCCTAGGATCCGAAGTATTTACCTATGAAGCGACCATTAATGTTCCGACAAACGTGCTGGGCGAATACACCAATACGGCACAGATCACGACTTCGGATCAATTTGATCCGGATTCCACCCCCAACAATGACGATGGCGATCAAAGTGAAGATGATGAGACTAGCTATAGCGTTGGTGCCCCTACCGTTGACATCGAAATTGCCAAAACAATCGGACAAGTACCAAACCTTTCATGGCGATACCGTGGTATTTACCGTAACCGCTACCAACAATAGTACCTATGATGCTACCCATATCGGCATCGAAGACGTGCTGCCGAGCGGCTATACCTTAGTATCCCATGCATCGGACTCGGGCGCGTACAATGAAGCCATTGGCACATGGGAAATCGAATCGATCGCCATTGGAGAAACGGCTACCCTTGATATGACGGTCACTGTAACCGAGAACGAAGAGTATACCAATGTAGCTCAATTGATTTATATCGACCAGATCGATACCAATATGGCCAACGACCGGGCAGAGGCCACGCCAGAGATTACAAAAGAGAAGTGTCTAACGGTATTCAACGAATTCTCGCCCAACAATGACGGTGCCAATGATGTATTCTTTATCGAATGTATAGAAAAATATCCCAACAGCTTTTTGCGGATTTACAACCGTTGGGGCAACGAGGTGTTCGCCGCGAAGGGCTACGACAACACTTGGGACGGTACATCGCTAAACCGGGCGACTATCGGCAGGTCGGAAAAACTACCTGTCGGCACCTATTATTACACCCTGGAACCCGGGGATGGAAATTCTCCGGCGAAATCGGGTTGGTTATATATCAGCAGATAATTATGAAAAATTTATACCTATATATCGTATTGTTACAAATGGCAATGCTCCCTTTTTGTGGATATGGCCAGCAAGATCCGCAATACACCCAGTACCAGTATAACCCCATGACGGTTAACCCGGGGTATGCCGGTTCGAGGGGGCATTTGACCATCCTTTCCCTATATAGAAGCCAATGGGTCGGGCTTGAAGGAGCGCCAAGAACAATGACATTCGGCCTAGATTCTCCTGTTGGATTGTTCGACGGCGCCGGCCTTTCGATCATCCGGGACGAATGGGGGCCTGCCTCCGAAACCTATTTAGACGCCAATTATGCCCATCATCTGGTGTTAAACCGAAAAGGCGACCGTTTGGCACTCGGACTGAAGGCAGGTGTGCGTTTTTTCAGTCTTGATTTTTCGAGGGGGCTTAGAAGGGACGAAGACGATGTGCAGTTTAATCAAAACCTAAAAGGAAAATTACTTCCGACAGTAGGGGCGGGTTTCTTTTACTTTTCGGGTAAAGCCTATCTCGGACTTTCAGTACCAAATCTTTTTCCTTCGGAACATTATGACCGTGAGATTGAGCGAAAATCTGACGAACGCATGCACATAAACCTTATCGGGGGCTACGTTTTCGATTTAAATACCGATTTGAAGTTCAAACCCTCTTTCTTGGTCAAACAGGTAACGGGTGCTCCCGTGTCCGTAGATATCTCCTCGAATTTTCTACTATACGAAACTTTGAATCTGGGCGTTAACTATAGATATGATGATTCCGTAGCTGGAATTTTTGGTTTTCAGTTAACCCCGCAATTCAACGTAGGCTATGCCTATGATTATTCGATCGGCGACCTAACGGACTATAACTCTGGGAGCCATGAAATCTTCCTTCGGTATCAATGGATTTCCATAGATAAAAAACTAAAATCGCCTCGGTTTTTCTAATAACCCAACTTATGAGAAAACTAATCATTGCTTACATTTTCCTGTTTTCGTTCGGCATGGGTGCCCAGAGCTATCAAGATATAGATATGAACGAAGCCCGAAACACGGCAAGTAACGATATCAAACCTTATAAAACCGTGCCAGAGCCGGGAGTATTGATCAGTGAGACCTTTGAAGAGGCGGCCGACCGGAACCATATTCCCCACAGAACCTTTAGCGGCCTAGAAGGTGTGGAAAATGGCTATTATATCGTATCGGGAGTTTTCAGCAAAGAAAGAAACCTCAAAAGAACCCTTAGGAGATTAAAGCGAAAAGGTTTTGAAGAGGCTGGGTATCTTATCAACCCCAAGAATGGACTTAATTACACCTACCTAACCTATTTCCCGTTCGGCCTGGAGGCCGTCGATGCCTGTGGGTCGAAATTGAACGGTGCCTATACCGATGATATTTGGATACTTGAGATAGTAAACAGCGTGACCATCGGCGGTTCGTCACTAGCTGTTTTGGAGGTTGACAAAAACGGAGCCATAAATGTTAGGGATACGAACGGAGAGGAAACCGATACGGAAAGCTTATCCGAAAAACTCGTTCACATCGACCCTGATACCCCTAAGGTTACCGAAACGGCGAACAAAAGCAAGATCATCCAAAAAGCAGATGCCTATTTCAACAAGATGTGGTACGCCGAAGCGGCCGAACTCTACGAGCAGGCCTTGGCCAAAGGCGAAAAATACTATACTCGCGATATTCTTGAAAAAGCAGCGGACGCCCATTACTTCAATACCGATATGGAGAAAGCCTATGAATGGTACGACATCCTATATAAAAAATACGGCAAGGAAATGTCCGCTGACAATATATTCAAATATGCCCATTCGCTGAAAGGCACCGGAAAATATGGGCGTGCCAAACGTCTCATGCGACTTTATCATCGTAAGGAAGGGGAGGTCGCCGATTTAGATAAGGTAACCGCCCCCCTTAGCGAAGCCGTGTTGGACAAAATCTTGGGCTCGGAACAAAATTATGAACTGAAGAACCTGGCAATCAATTCAAAATATTCCGAATTCGCGCCGATGTTCCTTGATTCAAATCAGGTGGTGTTTTCTTCGTCACAAGATTCTTCCTTCTTTAATACCCGACGGTACAAATGGAACGACCAACCCTATCTCGATTTGTATGTGGCCCAAATCAACAAAGAGTCGCAAGATCTAAAAGAGGCCATCAAGTTTTCCAAAAAGTTAAATACCAAGTACCATGAAGCATCCGTAACCTTTTCTCCTGATAATCGTACCCTGTATTTTACCCGTAACAACTATGGCAAAAAACTAAAACGCGGCATAAACGGCATTAACAACCTGAAAATCTACAAATCGCACAAGGAAGGTCTCGACTGGACCGAAGCCATCGAAGTGCCCTTTAACAGCGATGATTATTCTACGGGCCATCCTGCTTTGAGTCCCGATGGCAAGCAACTCTATTTCGTATCCGATATGCCGGGCAGCATCGGCGACACCGATATTTTTGTGGTTGACGTACTCGATGGCGGCCATTTTTCGGAACCCCGCAACCTGGGCCCTGGCATCAATACCGAAAAACGGGAGATGTTCCCGTTCTTTAATGGCGATAAATTGTATTTTTCATCCGACGGCCATACCGGTCTTGGAGGACTTGATGTTTTTGAGTCGGCCTACGATGCCGAGAACGGCTTTTCGGAGGTAGTCAACTTAGGGAAACCCATCAACAGCAACAAAGACGATTTTTCGTATATCGTGAACGAGGGGAACCAAAAGGGATTTTTTGCCTCGAACCGGGACGGGGGAAGGGGTGACGACGATATTTATTCCTTCAAAAGATTGCAAATCGAGGAAATTCCGGCGAACCAAAACGCCATTGCCGGAACGGTCACCGAACTCATGACGGGCGACTATATGCCCAAAGCTTTAGTACAGCTTCTAGACGAAAACGGTATTAAACTAAAAGAGACCTTGACCGAAGATGACGGTAGTTTTCTATTCGAAGATTTGGAAAGCAGTACGCTCTATACACTGAATACCATAAAAGGTGAGTTCTTCAATAACGAACTGACAGTGGTTACCAAAGACAATGAAAAGGTAAGCGTCGACATCTCCATGAAGCACCTTAAGGAAATGATTGCCATAGAAGAGGGGGTCAAAAAGCTGAAGACAGAGCTAATCTTTTTCGAGTTCGACAAATCGGAAGTCAGGCCGGAGGCCGCTAAAGAACTCGATAAATTGGTCAGCGTCATGAAAGAATACCCGGGCATGGCAATAAAGATCGAGTCGCACACCGATTCCCGGGGCAGCGAGGTCTATAACAAATACTTGTCCGACAAACGGGCCAAATCGACACGGGATTATATCGTCTCGCAAGGCATCGACGCCGACCGTATAGAAAGTGCCATTGGATATGGCGAAACAAGGTTGCTGAACGAATGTGACGGCACGGTACCATGCTCGGAAGCGACCCATCTGCTCAACCGGCGTTCGGAGTTTATCATTGTAAGAGAATAAATCATTAAGATCCCACTAACCTATCTACCGATCCGAACAGAAAGAGCATCCGTTATTTTCGGGTGCTTTTGTGTTTTCTTTCCCCACCAAATTATGGGCATCTAACCTCAGGTGTTAATTTAATTTTTACTGTCCCTAATTACTGAAGCGGTCACCACGATAATGTACATCACATTTTTAAGCAATTACGTCGAAGATTTAAAATACTACTATTTACTGACCGAAATCTATTGCGTTTCATCTAAATTAATGGGTCTAACACGAAGCTATTCCCATCTTTGCCATCGAAACTTTAAAATTGTATATATGAGCAAATTTTTACTTTTAAAGGAAATTTATGTAGAAGCGTTCAAAGATTGGACCTTTAGGCTTCTTAAAAAGTATTTTAAGATCTATACCTGGTTTTGCTTTGCCTTATTAGGCGTAGTTGTCTATGCGTTTATCTATAGAATTGCCACAGGTTTCGCCTTTGACTGATACAGAAAGTTCCCCCAAAAAAAGCCCGTCTCAACAACGGGCTTTTCTATTTTTAACAGGGGCTATTTATTTTTTTGGTCGGTAAACCTTAAGGTTTTTAATATCGCCTCTAGTTCGAACATATCATTGCGTTTTTCGGTAGCGGGGGCGAACACAAAGCCTTCTAGAACCAGTTTCCGGTGGTTCTTTTCGTCATTTAGAATATAAGTTAGAAAAGGTCCGGCCATGGGGTAGTTCTTGATGTCCCAGATCCCTCGCACCTCGACCCCTTTAATCCCGGCTATCTCTACAGGGAAAACGGCTGGGGCATAAGCAGGTTCGGTACGCATATAGGTCACCTTTCCGGTCACATCGGGACCGGGAACATATTTTTCACCGATCGAATCGCGCATGGCGATGATATCTTTCACCAAGGTAGAATCATTTGTAAAGCTGTCTGCGGGCATTTGGTAAACGATAATATTGGCCGTGCCCTTTTGTATTTCGCGGTCGATCCAGACGAAGTTTTCCGCTTGCTTTCCAACTTTATAAATCGAGGGTATCTTTAGTGATATTCCGAACTTTTCCTGCAACACGTTTTCCCGGTTCAGCGAACGCCCGAAGCGCTTCTGGGCCTCGGCGATTTCCATATTTTTAAATGCCGCGATGATTGTGTCGGATTCTGATTCTAAATTGTCGATGATTTCCGCTTCGGTGGCACCCTTGATAACGCCCACCTTTTGGGGGGTCGCGTACATGTCGGTCTTGACGTAGGCCCCATCGATCGAATCCTTCATCACATAAAGCACCGATCGGGTCTGGCGAACGGAGCCCGTAAAAAACTGGGGGTCGATCTGGTCGATACTGAACAGGGGCTCGTCCATCGGCATACCCAGAACCGGGGCCGCGAAATGTTTTCTGATGGTATCGCCGACCTGACTCTTCCAAAGCGCATTGGGAATCACAACGACCATGGAATTTATAGCCCCTACAGAGGTAGGTAGATAATTCTGTTTTTTGCCTTCTTTACAGGAGGCCAGTACTATAGCCAGAAGTAAACATAGTGTTCCAAGCTTTTTCATTTTTCAAGGTATTGGTTTACGATGAACATTCGCACAATTTTAGTTTTGTGCCCGGTTTGAGGTTTTTACCACTAATACCGTTCCATTGTCGTAAATTCTCAACAGAAATTCCTGGATATTTTTTGGAGATGGTCCACAGCGAATCCCCATTCCTAACCGTGTGTACCTTAGCGCCTGAAGGGTTGTTGGCCGATGAGGTCGTTTTGCCGTTTGAAGCCGTGGTCGCAGTGGGCATTTTTCGCGGATAGATTGTGAGCCGTTGGCCTATTCTGAGATTGTTGCTGCGCAATCCGTTCCATCGTTTGATCTGGCTCACGCCCACGCCGTAACGCTCAGCTATCTTACCGAGATAATCACCGCTACGCACCTTGTAACGTACCTGGTCCTGCTCCGCTTTTACGAGACTGGGCAGCGGACTCTCTTTGCTCTCCAGTTCCTGTTTTACGTGGGCATAGATTGCCTCTTCGTTGGCCACGAACTTACCGAGGGCGAGCTTAGGCAACCGCAGCGCATGTCCTTTTCCATCGACAAACGGAATTACATCTAATTTATAGGATGGGTTAAGCAGTTCCACCTCTTCTTTTCCGACGCCCGTCAGCTCCGAAATCTGGTCAAAGGTGATCAGACTTTTTACGTGTACGGTATCGGTCTCGAAATAGGGACGCTCCACCTTTTCGCCGATCAGCCGGTGCTCATCGGCATATTCGAATAGGTACATTGTGGCCAAAAAAGCGGGGACATACCCGGCCGTTTCACGCGGAAGAAAACGGCGGATGTTCCAATAGTTTTTATAACCCCCCGACCTTCGTATGGCCTTGTTGACATTGCCAGGGCCGGAATTGTAAGCGGCCAGGGCCAAATCCCAATCCTCATAGATGTCATACAGCTTGGCAAGAAACTGACAGGCGGCCTCGGTAGATTTTATCGGGTCGCTGCGTTCGTCGACATAACTTGACACGTTGAGCTTGTACTGCTTTCCGGTTCCGTACATAAATTGCCATAGTCCGGTCGCGCCCACCCTTGATCGGGCCCGGGGGTTCAGGGCGGACTCCACAATGGCCAGGTATTTCATTTCTAGGGGGATGTCGTAATTGTCCAACTGCTGTTCGAACAACGGAAAATAGAATTGGCTCAGGGTGAGCATTTTTTCCATCAGTTCCCGTTTTCGAAAAAGGAAGGATTTGATAACGTTTTCCAAGGATGGATTATAGGCAATATTAAAAGGCGTTTTTTGGTTTAGGCGCTCCAAGCGGGCCTTTAAGGTGTCGGTGGATAGGGATGTCGGATATTCATTTTCGTAATCGAGCTGTGAAACCTCCCGGTACATTTCTTCGGAACGATAAGCATTTTCAGAGAGCTCCTTCATCCAAAGACTGTCATAGCGAGCGGCTTCCGGATCGTCTTGTAGGTCATATTTTGTGCCTACCCAATCCTTTAACAGTTGTATGACATCTTTCTTCCCGGTGGTGTCGGAAGCCATCTGTTCCATTTGCTCAACGCCTTTCAGGTCCATGGCCAAGGTATCGGCCGGGTCGATGTCTTCCGTGGCTGCGGAATTTTTTGTGTAGAGCGCTAGGGAATCCTTTTGCTGTGCCATCATAGGAATGATGAAACCTAAGTTCCAAACCACGAAAAGGATTACTTTATTTTTTGATATCATTTCATCTACGCATTATGAACTGGTGTTGTCTTTTCTTTTACCGTTTGCTCCAAACCATTATTCATGACCGTTTCAACGGGTATCCATTTATCGATAACGCCTTTATTGCCCCATTATTGCCGCGATTCCCGGCAAGGTTTTGCCCTCCAGGCTTTCGAGCATGGCACCGCCGCCTGTGGACACATAGCTGACCTTGTCTTCAAAGCCGAATTGCTTGACCGCAGCGACCGAATCGCCGCCCCCTACCAATGAAAAAGCTCCGTTTTGGGTGGCCTCTTCGATATAGTTTCCGACCGCCTTAGTGCCTTTGGCAAAATTTTCCATTTCGAATACGCCGACCGGGCCGTTCCATAAAATGGTCTTGGCCTGTAGGATGACTTCCTTAAAGTTTTTTAAGGTTTTGGGGCCGGCATCCAGACCTTGCCATCCGTCGGGTATTTTATCGACATCGACCACTCTGGTATTCGCGTCGTTTGCAAAATCGTCGGCCGCCAGAACGTCTACGGGAATATGTACTTGCACTCCTTTTTCTTTCGCCTTTTTCAAGATATCCAGGGCCAAATCCATCTTATCATCTTCGCAGATGGAGTCGCCCACCTCTCCACCTTTCGCCTTCACGAAGGTGTAGGTCATGCCGCCACTAATAATGAGGTGGTCGACCTTGTCAAGTATATTTTCAATGATGGTAATCTTCGATGAAACCTTGGCGCCGCCCAAGATGGCCAACACAGGTTTTTCACCGGTCTCCATTACCTTTTTTATAGCTTCGATCTCTTTAGCCAAGAGGTATCCAAAGCACTTTTTTTCCGGGAAAAATTGTGCTACCACCGTGGTCGAAGCATGGGCGCGGTGTGCCGTACCGAAAGCATCGTTCACGTAGATATCGCCTAGTTTGGAAAGCTGTTCGGCAAAATCTTTATCGCCCTCTTCTTCCCCGGCATGAAAACGTAGATTTTCGAGCAATAGTACCTCCCCCGACTGCAATGCGGCCACCGCCTTTTCGGCGCGCTCTCCGACGCATTCATCGACGAACTTGACCTGTACCCCGATGAGGTCTGATACCTTGTCCACAATATGTTTTAGGGACAGGTCCGGTTTCACCTGTCCGCTGGGCCTGCCCAGATGGCTCATCAGAACCGCACTACCACCATCTTCGAGGACTTTGGTAATGGTAGGCTTTGCGGCTTCTATACGGTTAGTATCCGTGACCTCGAAATTATCGTTCAGGGGCACATTGAAATCAACCCTGATCAGCGCCTTTTGATCCTTGAAATTAAAATCGTCTACAGTCTTCATGTGTTCTTAGTTTTATGGTAATAACAAATGTAACAAAAAGAGTAAGCAGTTCGCCGTAGCGGTGGCGGTAAAAATTCAAGCCTGCCTGCGGGCGGGGCAGGGTTCAATTGCTACTTCGTAGCTGTTCAAGGCTTAAGGCTGTTCAGTCTTCAACCATGAAGCTGCACCAAGCACGCTTAATTCTTGAATGGCTCAGTACAAAGCCATAGGGAGGCGTTCCCTCAAAAATAGTATCTTTGAAGCATGCTTTTCAAAGACATTCTTGGGCTTTCCCACCTTAAGAAGCATTTGGCCACCAGTGCCGATGCGGGACGTATACCCCATGCCCAACTTTTCGTCGGACCGGAAGGATCGGGCACCCTACCGATGGCCCTGGCCTATGCACAGTACCTCATCTGTGGCAATAAGTGTGGCGAGAATTCTGGGGGAAACCAGGTCTGTAATACCAAATTCAGCACCATCTCCCACCCCGATATGCACTTTGCATATCCCGTATCGAATTCAGACAAGGTCAAGAGCCATGCCGTCAGTGACCACTACATGGAAGAATGGAGAAAGTTTGTCAAGGAGCAGCCCTACGGTAACCTGTTCGATTGGTACCGTCTCATCGGAATCGAAAAAAAACAAGGGCAGATCGGTGTTGACGAGGCGCAGGACGTGGTCAGAAAACTGGCCTTGAAATCGTATGAAGGGGGCTATAAAGTAATGCTGATCTGGATGGCCGAGAAAATGAATTCCTCTGCCTCGAATAAATTATTGAAACTGATCGAGGAGCCTCCGAATAATACTATTTTTATTTTGATCGCCGAAGACGAGGAACAGATTATACAGACCATCCGATCCCGCTGTCAGCTCTTGCATTTCCCGCCCTTGGCCGAGGAAGCCATGGCGGATGCCCTGGTCAAAAAGGGCGCTTTGCGCGAAGAAGCATTGCTTATAGCCCACGAGGCTGACGGCAATTTTAACAAGGCATTGGATTTAATGAACAAGGATTCGGAAGATCTGGTCTTCGAAAAGTGGTTCGTACAATGGGTACGTAGTGCCTTTAAGGCTAAAGGAAACAAAGCGGCGATACACGAATTGATTTTATGGAGCGAAGAGGTGGCCAAGACCGGAAGGGAGACCCAAAAGAATTTTTTACACTATTGCCTGACCGTCATCCGCCAGGCGATGTTACTCAATTTTGACTTAGGCGAGCTGGCTTTTATGCGCATTCACGTCGATGGGTTTCAATTAGATAAATTTGCGCCTTTCGTACACGAAAATAATATAGTCGATCTCGTCGATGAGCTAGAGAACGCCATTTACCATATCGAACGCAACGGGAATTCAAAAATTGTATTAACGGACCTATCAATCAAATTGACCCGGCTGTTGCACAGAGCCGCCCAACCATTGCATACGCAGCCTTAGCCCTGGCCATCGACGATCATTACCACTTTTATACTATTCACTACCTATGGAAAATCTAGCGAGCCACCCCACCGAAATCCTCATCCTGATCTTTTTGATTATTATCTTTCTTCAAAGCAGTATCGACAAGATTTACGATTGGAAAGGCAATCTCTCGTTTCTGACCGAACATTTTGCGGATACCCCTTTGCAAGGTCTGGTTCCTATTTTATTGGGGACGATTATGTTGACGGAAATGGCTGCGGGTATCTTGTGCGCCGTCGGGCTGTTTCAGCTTGTAGTTTTTAGTGACAATATTATGGCTTATTACGGTGCGATATTGGCCTGCATAGCGCTTTTGATGCTGCTATTCGGGCAGCGTTTGGCCAAGGATTATGAAGGGGCAAAGACCATTGCTGTATATTTTGTGCCCGCCGTGTTTCTGGTATTTCTTCTTCAATAACAAAAACACCCACAAGTTTCCCCTGCGGACAGGCTTGAAACTTTGGGTGTTTGTGGGTGTGATATTGGGAATAGTGGTTCGTGATAAGCGGATAGCACCCTATTTACTATACTTATCATTCAGAATCTTTACCATTTCGTCTGTAAGGTCGTTCTCCTCGGTGCCATAAAGCACACTTCCGCCATCACCACCACCTAAAATATAGGTGTAGCCGTTCGCCTTTCCATATGCTTCAATCTCTTTTTTGACCTTGCTAACGATACTATCCATTTCGGTCTGGCCGCTGGCCTGTAATTGTTGGTCTTGCTGTTGCAATTGTTGGCCAATCATCTGGCCGCGCTGCTGCATTTCCCCGTATTGCTCCTGCGCTTTCTTCTGTGACATTTTTTCGGCCTCGGCCTGAAAGGCTTGGGCCTCGGCCTGAAAGGCGCGTGAGATACTGTCCCGTCTTTTGCTCAAGGCGTCCGCTTTTATCTTGAAGTCGGCCTCCACATCGATTTTTTCCTGATACTCGTTCATTAGTTTTACATTGTCAACGTAACCGATTTTTGATTGGTTGCAAGCTGCCAATCCCAATGCGGCAAAGGCCCAAATTATTTTTCGTGTCATTTTAGATAGGGTTTTGATTGTGTTGGATACTATTTGCGTTCCAGTGGAAAAAGTACCACTTTTTTGGCTGCGCAAAAATAGAAAAGGTTTTTTAAAGAATCGGTCTTAAAATAGATTTGTTGGTGCCGATACCTTCGTATAGCAATTGAAATGCAGGTATGGAAAAAACTGCGAGACTAACCAGGCAAATAGGTATGCCTTATAGTATTTCCGTCGGGCTATTGAAATAATTTATAGCAAATCGCTTGCAGAAAGTATGCGCAGTCGGCGATATACATAAAATTAAACATAGGATAAGCCGGCCTTCTTAATCCTGCTTTAAAACGCTTCCAAACAAGGTTTGCTTTAGTTAAGGGAATTTTTACTCCTTTTGAAGAATATAAATTATGGAAGAGTACTCCTTAGTCACCCACCCCCTGAAATTCGATAGTAAACCTACCCATATAGCTTTAAGGTAGTTTTGCTTTCCCGTCTTGTATTTTTCCGAAAGCAACGAAATATAAAATGCATCGAAAAGCATCGGGTGGGTGGTCACCACTTTTAGGGCATGTTTAGAAAATAAAGTTCTAATAGACGTTCTAGAAAAATGCCAAAAATGTCGGGGCACATCGTAGGCAGCCCAAAATTCTTGGTAATGCTGCGCATCGTAGGATTTGAAGTTGGGTACTGCTATGATTAAAGTTCCTTTATCCTCCAAATGCCAACGGAGCCTTGCGATTTGGTTTTCGAGGTCGGGCAAATGTTCAAGAACATGCCAAAGGGTAATAACTTGAAATTCTCTTTTGGGTAGTTCGTCCATATCGCGATGGAGTTCCATTTTCTTTTCCCGCGAACGTAATCGTGCATCTTGGTTGGGTTCTACGCCATCGACCGACCATCCATCCTTTCGTGCGGCCAACAAAAAATCTCCGGTGCCGGCACCCACATCCAGCAGTGATCTATTGTTCTTGGCGTATCTGTTAATCAGTCGAACTTTCATCCAAATACTGAAGGTTTTTACGCCTTGATAGATTTTTTCCGAAAGTGTTGCATTGGCATCCGTGTGTGAAATATAGGCTTCGCTTTGGTAGTAGAGCATCGGGGTTTTCAGGTTGCGGACGGGTCACAAGCATCTGCAAATCTTCGTCCAGAAACAATTCAAATTCCTCTCCGGTTACCGGAAAATCCTTAGTCTTTAAATACGGTTTCATTTGAGTAGTGGGTAGTCAGTCATCGTTGGTTTAATGCCCTAAGATACTTTAAATCGGAATATCACAAAAGTGTATCTGCAAAAGAGGCCGGTTCAGCTATTGAAATGATAAGGTTCCACGTGGAACATATCGACCCCTACCTTCCTAAATACACCAAGAGAACACTAATATCCGAAGGGTTTACCCCACTTACTCGTGAGGCTTGGGCAATAGTAACCGGTTGGATTGCGGCCAGTTTTTCTCGGGCCTCATAAGAAAGCGATTTTAACTTGGAATAATCGAAATTTTCCGGAATCTTGACATCCTCCAACCGCTGCAACTTATCAGCATTGTTCTTCTCCTTCTCTATATAGCCGGAGTATTTTATCTGGATTTCGGCCTGTTCCAAGACTTCGCTGTCCAGCTTATTTTCATGTACAAAACCGAAAACGGGCTCTAATTCCAGCATATGTTCCATCTTCACTTTGGGCCGGGAGAAAACTTTGAACATCTTATCGGATTGCTTAACAAGAGCAGAATCCAAACGCTCTAAAATGGGATTTATATCCTCGGGCGGAACACTGGTCTCTTTAAAGAAATTTACGAACGCGTCGGACTTCTGTTCCTTTTCCTTCATTCGTCTTAAGCGGTCTTCTTTAGCCAAGCCTATCCCGTAACTTTTGGGGGTCAATCGCAAATCGGCATTATCTTGCCGTAAGAGTGTTCGATATTCGGCCCGGGAGGTAAACATACGATACGGTTCCTCGGTACCCTTGGTAATAAGATCGTCAATCAAAACCCCGATATAGGCCTCGTCCCTTTGTAGAATCACAGGTTCCCTTTCGTTCAGTTTTAAGTGGGCATTAATACCGGCCATTAAGCCTTGTGATGCGGCTTCTTCATAGCCGGTCGTGCCATTGATCTGGCCGGCAAAATATAGGTTGTCTATCAATTTGGTTTCAAGCGTGTGCTTAAGCTGTGTGGGCGGAAAGTAATCGTATTCGATGGCGTAGCCTGGTCTAAAAAACTTGACGTGTTCAAAACCTTTTACCGATTTAAGCGCTCTGTATTGCACGTCTTCCGGCAAAGATGTTGAGAAGCCGTTGACGTAAACCTCGACTGTACGCCAGCCTTCTGGTTCCACAAACAGTTGGTGGCTATCCTTGTCTGCAAATCGATTGATCTTATCTTCAATAGAGGGGCAGTAGCGGGGGCCTACGCTTTTGATTCTGCCATTGAACATAGGAGAACGGTCAAATCCTTCCCGCAACAGATCGTGGACTTTTGAGCTAGTATGACTCATATGGCAATCCCGTTGGCTTCTTAAAACGGGGGTGTCCAAATACGAAAATTTCTCTGGGTGTTCATCGCCGGGCTGGGGAATCATCACGGAATAATCCAGGGATCGTCCGTCAACTCTGGGGGGGGTTCCGGTCTTCATTCGGCCACTTTCAAACCCCAAATCCGTCAATTGTTGGGTAATCCCGGTAGCAGCCCTTTCTCCCGCCCTGCCCCCGCCGAACTGTTTTTCGCCAATGTGGATCAGTCCATTTAGGAAGGTGCCGTTGGTCAGAACTACAGCTTTTCCCATTATTTCCAACCCCAGGGAAGTCCGTACCCCGACTACCCTATTGCCCTCGACCACAAGACCACTGACCATCTCTTGGTAAAAATCACAATTGGGGGTGTTCTCCAAAGCCAGGCGCCATTCTTCGGCAAAGCGCATCCGGTCGCTCTGCGCACGCGGACTCCACATTGCCGGACCTTTGGACTTGTTAAGCATCTTGAATTGAATGGCGGACTTATCGGTTATAATCCCGCTATACCCACCCATGGCATCTATCTCACGTACGATTTGCCCTTTGGCTATTCCGCCCATGGCCGGGTTGCAAGACATCTGCCCGATGGTCTGTAAGTTCATTGTAACCAAGAGGGTCTTCGAGCCCATATTGGCCGCAGCTGCTGCCGCTTCTGCACCCGCGTGGCCGCCCCCTACTACTATGATGTCGTACTGATCTGAAAACATCTCAACTAAAATTGTAAGTTAAAGCGCTTATCCCAAAACAGAGGCGTGAATCCCCTTCTCAATCTACAGAAGCCATATGGTATATCGAAACTAGCCCCCCTATTGTTCCACGTGGAACAATTTGATTTTTTCGTTTTCCTTACTTCGCATCTGGGCCTGGTCGGATTCCGTTTTATCCTTAAAGCCGAACAGATGAAGCATGCCGTGAGCCATCACCCGTAGCAACTCCTTTTCGAAAGTTGTTTTAAAAATACGGGCGTTTTCCCGTACCCTATCGACCGAAATAAAGATGTCGCCCCCAATGTACCTACCCTCCGTATAATCAAAGGTAATTATGTCGGTAAAGCGTATCGTGGCACAGGTGCTTTCTGTTCAGCTCTAACAGATACAAATCGGAACAAAAAATGTAATCGACCCTATTCATTGTACCGCCCTCTGAAATAATTACCCTACCTACCCAATCGATAAACTTGGTTTCGTTTTTCAATTGGAATTCGGTTTCGTAATGAAACTCAATCATCGCTCTGGAAATAATCCTTCACCCTATTCTGAAAATTGGGGCGCAAAGGTAAGGCTTGTCGGTTTAATATTTCGATTTCATTACGATAATTCTCCAACTCGAGAGGCTTGGTGATAATGGCATTTTGAAAGTCTTTGGTATTGGTAAAACTTTCCCGCTCAGATTTTTTCCCCTGTTTCAACGCGGCGTTCTCCAATTTCATCAACTCGTATTGAATATTATTGATTTTGTTCAGACTTCGTTCCGTCACCCCGTTTTCGAGGAGATCGTTTTCGAAATCTTCCATTTGCTTAAGTAGTTTTTGGCCCAGTTTTTTGTCGGCCGAATTAATCATGTCCTGTAGCTGCTGCTCCAGCTTTTGGCGGATTACTTGTTGCTCTTTGTAAATTTCATAAATTTCCTGCAGCTCAGCTTCACTAGGTTCGCTTTGTGCTTCCTCCTGACCGCCCTGGTTTCCATTCTTATTGTTGGTGCCATTGCCTTCTTTTCCGTCCCCATTCTTACCTCCTTTACCCTGTTGGCCTTCCCCTTCCTGGTTCCCTTTCCCCGATTCCGATGTACCCTTTCCCTCTTGGTCGCCTTCTCCCTTTTGACCTTCCCCCTTCTTGCCTTGGCCCTGAGGTTGGCCTTGTTGGCCCATTCCTTCCAATTTTTCCTTCAGTTCACCCTGTCCTTTGATAATATCGGGCAGCTGAAAATCCTGACCTTCTCCCTGACCTTTGCCGGCCATCATACTCTGTTGCATGTTATCAAGCATATTGGCCAAAAAGTCCGCCAGACTGTTGGAAGCGTTCATAACGTATTTCTGATACGACACCCCTTGGTAGATTTGGCTTTCAGCCATGCTTTCAAGTGATTTGTCGATATTATAATACACCTCTGTTATCTGCTCGTTGACAAACTCCGAAAGTTCAGCCCGACGGAGTGACAAGGCAAAAAGACTGTCATCAACGTGCCCGAAAAGGTCCCGCAATTCTTGCTGTTGACGAACGGTGCCGGCGAACTGGGGGTTGTCAATATCAGCGTCCTCTAAATTCTCGTACAACTTTTCCTGCTGGAAAGAAAAGGTGACCAAATTGTCTAAGATTTGACGGAGCATTTCGGCATCCTCGATAAGACTAGACCCGCCCTCGGAAGCAGAAGAGGATTCCTCAAAATTTTTGGCCATTTTGCGCATTTTCTGTGCCGCTGCTTTTTGCTTTTGAGAAGCCTTCCCTTCCGATTCTTGCTTTTCCGTGGGATCGGTTGCCTCTGACTTTTGTTTCTCTATTTCTTCCAAAGCCTCCTCTTGATCCTCTTTGATTCCCGATTGGATTTTAGTGTCACTTGGCAAATCCAAAGGCTTTTTTAAAGACGAATTCTCCTTTTTAAGATCCTCTATGCCTTTCGTGAGTTCCTCAAACAGTTGGTTCAACTCCTGCTGTTCCTCTTTGGTTTTTTCTTCTCCCCGCTTTCCGGAAGCTTCATCCTGCCTAACCGCTAATTTCTGTAAGTCCTTCGCCAATTGAGAAGCCTTCTCGGTCACATAATACCGTTTGGTCAATTCCAGAAGTTGCTCGAGGCTACGCTCGCTGTTTTGCTGTTTTTTCCCAAGTTCCTCCAAACGTCGGGTCAGTTCTTCCTTATCGATTTTGTCTGCTACCTTGTTGAGTTCTTCCAGTAGCTTTTCATTCTTTTCGGCCTCCAGCTTCTGACGTTCCAAGCGCTCTTGCAACAATTGGTTCATTTTACCATCTTGGTCCCCTTTCCTCAAATTGTCCTTTAGCTGCTTACTGAATTTTTGCATTAGGTTTTCTTGTTGCTGCTGCTTTTTCAAGAAATCCTTAACCTGGGACTGATCGCTGAAATTTAGCTGGCTCTTTACCTTTTGCTCTCGATTGATATCGTTTAAGGTCTCCTTTTGCTCCCTGAAGGTATCAAGGGATCTATCTATATTTTCGATAATGGACTGCTGCGACTCCAGCTCTTTGTTCCGCAACTGGTCATTGTCGAGCAAGGTCATGGAAAAAACCCGGCTTTTGGTAGTTTTACCCTTGTGGATGGCATCGTTGTCCGTTGCCGTAAAATAATAACTGTAGGATTTACCTGCCTCCAGATTTAATCCGGAAGGGAACGTATAATAAAACCGGCCGAAATTGGCGTTGGGCGTGGTCAGGGGAATTACTTGGGTGCTGTCAGGATTACCGTCGGGATAGCACACCAGTTTAATACTGTTAAGCTTGTAGTCGTCCGATGCCTCTCCCGCATAATAGGATATATTCGGATTCAATGAATCCAACACCTGCTTAGCCGTGATGGTCGGATAGGCATCCTTAATTACCGTGAAACGATAGGCTAATTTTTCATAATCCCGTACATTTTGGTTGGAAGTAGATAGCTCATACGGATAATCGGAATAGATAAATTTGGCGAGTTCGAACCGATTTCCCTCTCTAGAAAAGGATAACGAGGTATCCCTTGTCACCAACCGGATATCCTCTATGTTCTGACCCTCGATTTCCCATATTGCCCTAGTTCCCTCGGGAAAGGTCGCATTCCCGGTACTACTCAAAATTTCCGAAGAACGATTGGTATATTGTGGATACTCGAGTTTAAGGGTAAAACCTTGGATAGCCGGAGTGCTCAGGGCGGTCAAGGTATAGGGCCTTGAACGGACGCCATTGGCGGAGAAGAAGAAAACCGTTTCCCTTAATGGTGGGGTAAAAGTGTATTGATACAGCCCGTTATTTTTTTGTAAGAGCGACGCTTTTCCATTGATATCGATATAGACCGCCTCCGGTTGAACCTCTCCCACTGTGACCACTTCAATCGTATATGATTTTGTATCCAATACATCCAGATTGTCCGACAAAAGCTTAAAGTGGAAAGGGGCCGGCGGTTCATAAGCCAAATCATAATTGACTACTCTATCCGCAGATCCGAAAAAAGACTCCCAATTACCCGAGAGCCAAATCAATCCGAACAGCAACACGGGTAAAACAAGGTATTTGATATATTGTAAGTTATCCCGAAAATCAACTGCCTTAGCAAACGGAATTACAATCATGTTCTCGGAACGCTGTTCGATACTGGCCAACAGAAGTTCGGATTGATCTTTATCCTCGGCCAAATCCAACAGATTATAGAGTTTATCGCCAACCGCGGGAAAATGTTTTCCAATCAACAAGGAAGCCTGTTTATTGCTAATCCCCTGTCTAAGCTTAAAAAGATAGAAAAGGGGCGTCAAAATATATCGGAAAAGCAGGTAACATTCTACACCTATAAAGACCAGTAACAGCAGGAATCGCCCTCTGGAATCTAGCCATAAAAAATACTCCACCCCCATTATTGCAAAGAAGAAAAGCAGCCCCAGCACCATGAAAAGCATTAGCCCCTTGACCAGCATCTTGGTATAGTATTTTCGGGTGAAGCGGTTGAGCTTATCCAGAATGTTTTTATAACTCGCCATAGACCACAAAGATACGAAAAAGGATAAGGGACAGGGTGCTTTTACTATCTTTGCACCTATGAAAGAAAATGTCCGGGTCCGTTTTGCGCCCAGTCCTACCGGCCCTTTACATATTGGGGGTGTACGCACGGCGCTGTTCAATTATCTGTTCGCCAAAAAGCACCAAGGTCAATTTATCCTCCGGATAGAGGACACCGATCGGAACCGCTATGTAGAAGGTGCCGAACGGTATATTATCGATGCCCTCCACTGGTGCGGTATCCCATATGACGAAGGGCCCGAAAAAGGGGGGGGCTATGGCCCCTACCGCCAAAGCGAGCGTAAACACCTTTACCACAAATATGCAAGACAGTTAATTGATAGTGGTAAGGCCTATTACGCCTTCGATACGGCCGAAGAATTGGATAACCACCGAACAAATCACGAGGCAAAGGGAAAGACTTTCATCTACAACTGGCACAATCGCCTGAAACTGGATAATTCCCTCTCATTGACACCGGAGGATGTCCAAAAACGCTTGAATACGGGCGAAGATTATGTAATTCGTTTCCTAACGCCACCGGACGAAACCTTGCATTTGAAGGATTTGATACGCGGTGCCATCGAAATGAACACTAATACGCTGGACGATAAAGTACTCTTCAAAAGCGACGGTATGCCCACCTACCACCTGGCCAATATTGTAGACGACCATTTGATGGAAATCAGCCACGTCATCCGCGGGGAGGAATGGCTGCCTTCTTTGGCCCTGCACCAACAGCTGTATGATGCTTTCGGATGGGATGCCCCCAGCTTCGCCCACTTGCCACTTATCCTTAAACCGACCGGCAACGGCAAATTGAGCAAAAGGGATGGCGAAAAAGGCGGATTTCCGATATTTCCACTGCAGTGGAACGAAACTATCGGATATCGCGAAGCCGGCTACTTTCCGGAAGCGGTGGTCAATTTCTTGGCGCTACTGGGTTGGAACCCGGGTACGGCACAGGAACTCTTTAGCCTCGACGAACTAGTCAAGGCATTTACTCTGGACCGGGTAAACAAAGCCGGTGCGCGATTCGACCCAGACAAAACCGTTTGGTACAATCATCAATACTTACAGGAGAAGGGAGATGCCCAGTTGGTCGAACTCTTTATGCCTATTTTAGGAAATTATATAGACGCAGGTCTCGACTGCGCCCGACCTGCCCACGTTCAAAAAGTGATTTCCTTGATAAAGGAAAGAGCGGACTTTGTTTCCGAATTTTGGGAGATGTCGGATTATTTTTTTATAGCCCCTGTTTCCTACAACGAAAAAGCGGTCAAAAAACAATGGAAGGAGGGTACGCCGAAGATTCTCAACCAATTGGTGTCTTTGTTGGAGACCATGGAGGATTTTTCATCTGAAAACCTCGAAAATGCTGTAAAACAATGGATTTCCGCGGAGGAGCTTTCCTTTGGCAAAGTCATGCCGCCGTTGCGCCTGGTTATGGTCGGCGACATGAAGGGGCCGCATCTTTTCGATATAATGGAGCTCATTGGAAAAGAAGAAAGTATTATGCGGATCGAACGGGCAGTGGATTCCCTCGGACAGGTCCAAAGTTGAAAGAGGGTATGGAGTGCCTATCGACCACAGTATATCATCCGGTCAAGTAATTTTCGTTACATGCGCCCAAAAAATTTAGTGTTTGAGTTTGGGGCCTGGAACTAGCCTCCGTAAGGCTATTCTATAACAAAAAACTCAAAAACCCCGCGAATATGATAAAGTCTCAGTATCTTCATTGGTTCTAACTAAAACCAACATATCATGGGCACTTTTGTACTTATTCCCCTCATTTTTATCGGATTAATTATCCTTTTTTCCTCCTTTTTTATAGTAAAACAGCAAACGGCAGTCGCTGTGGAGCGGTTCGGCAAATTCCAAAGCATACGGGGTTCCGGATTGCAGATGAAAATTCCCCTGGTAGATCGTATTGCAGGCCGATTAAGCCTAAAAATACAGCAGTTGGACGTAATCGTGGAGACCAAGACCCTCGATGACGTATTTGTCAAGCTTAAGATTTCGGTACAGTATGTAGTGCTTAAGGACAAAGTTTATGAGGCTTTTTACAAGCTCGAATATCCGCACGAGCAGATAACATCTTATGTGTTCGACGTAGTACGCGCAGAGGTGCCAAAGATGAAGCTCGACGATGTTTTCGTAAAAAAAGACGACATCGCCATTGCCGTCAAGACCGAGCTGCAAGAGGCCATGTTCGATTATGGGTTCGATATCATCAAGACGCTGGTCACGGACATCGACCCCGATGCCCAGGTCAAAAATGCCATGAACCGCATCAATGCGTCGGAACGCGAAAAAATTGCCGCCCAGTTCGAGGGAGATGCCGCACGGATCCTCATCGTAGAAAAGGCCAAGGCCGAGGCGGAAAGTAAGCGGCTTCAAGGCCAGGGTATTGCCGACCAGCGTCGCGAAATCGCTCGTGGCCTTGAGGAGTCGGTAGAGGTATTGAACAAAGTCGGCATCAACTCACAGGAAGCATCGGCGCTAATTGTGGTCACCCAACATTACGACACCCTACAGTCTATAGGTGAGGAGACGAACACCAATCTTATTTTATTACCCAATTCCCCACAGGCAGGCAGTGATATGTTGAACAACATGGTCGCTTCGTTTACGGCCAGCAATATGATCGGGGAGGAGATGAAGAAGAAGAATCCCCTGAAAAAAGGAAATAGAAAAGACTAGTTTACGTTAAAATTCCAGAATTTAGAAGTATCCAAAATAAAAAACCCGTAGAACTGTAGGCTCCACGGGTTTTTTATTTTGGATACTTCTGCTATTTATCAAACTTTCTCAGAACTTTCTTGGCAAACAGCGAAATCAGAAAACTCTTTAAAAGCCCACCTAAGCCCCCCAACATATTCATCGGCTGGAGACTATGCTTCGTCTGATGGAAGTTCATCTTAAGATTCTCCATATCAATTTCCCGCTGTAATTTGAGAATTTTAAGATCCTGATCGATCTCATCAAAGGAGGTGTACTTCTTAGGTATCATATCTCATCAAAATAAAATTCGGAAAACTTCTTTAATAACGGCTTTCGTAAGCTGTGCCGTAGCAGATAGATGATCAAGCCGACCAACAAATAAAAACCGCCTACAATTAGAAACCCTTGATACGTATTTTCCAATTCGGTCCCAATCCAAAAAGCGGCACTTATGGACAGGAATAGCAAGGCCATCACCAGCATTAAGGCCACGGAACCAATTTTAACAAAAACCATAACGCCCTTCATTAGGACTTTAAAGCCTTTGAGTTTATAAAACTCCCTAGTGCTTTCTATGTAAGAGCGCGTGCTGGTTTCCGCCTCGGAAAAGTTTTCCTTTATTTCTTCAAACGCCATAAATTATTTCTGAAGTTGGGCGTTTTTCTTTCTCAAATCCTCCAACTTTTTTTCTAGACTAAGAATAATATCGTCCGCCTTATAGCTCATGTTGGAGATGGTCTTATCCAATGTAGCCTCAAAGTCCATTTTCTTGGCTTCCGCCGTTTTGGTCAGCTCATCGGTCGCATGCGAGATACGAGTTGAAATCTCGTCGCGGGTCTTTTTCGCTTGCTTGCTAATTTTCTTTCTGGTGTTGTCGCCTCTATCGGGAGCATACAAGATTCCGACACCGGCACCTATGGCAGCTCCAGTCAACAAGGCCATCATTATACTTCCACTATCTTTTGACATAATTTTTAATTTTACTATTAGATTACGAAGGTTGTTAATGTGTATCCGCTGCGGTCAACCTTGTGTACACCGCGAACAAGAAGTTGCAATATAGTTGAAAAAATGGTGGGACATTGCCCCAATCACGGTAAAAATTGACTTACGTGAATAGTTATGCCAAATTTATGGATAGAGCAACTTTCTGCCCCAAAATGAATGCTTCGGGGCCTATACCCTCTCCAAGGCCTAAAAAGCTCTCTAAACTTCTTAAATAAGGCTGTTTGTCATAACTAATGTCAATAAATAAAGCAATATGGGATAAGAAAATTTTATTTGCTTTGAATTTTTGCCCACGTATCCCGCAATTCGACAGTTCGGTTAAGCACCAAGTTATCTGTGGATGAATCCGGATCGACACAAAAATAGCCAAGCCGTTGAAATTGCACCCGGTCCCCGACCTGGGCTTCTCTTAGACTAGGCTCTAGGTATCCTGTAACTATCTCCAATGAATTGGGATTGATGAATGTCATAAAATCTATGTCCTTGTGGGTATCCGGGCTTTCATCGATAAACAACCGGTCGTACAGCCGAATTTCGGCTTCGATAGCATGGTCTACTGAAACCCAATGCAAGGTGCCCTTTACTTTTCTCTTGCTTTCTTCGCTGCCGCTGCCACTTTTGCTCTTTTTATCGTACGTACATTGAATCTCCACAATATTGCCATCGGTATCTTTGGTGCAACTCTCCGCCTTAATGATATATGCGGACTTCAGGCGGACTTCGCCCCCCAATTTAAGACGGAAAAATTTGCGGTTGGCCTCCTCCTTAAAATCAGCCCGCTCAATATAGATTTCCTTAGAAAAAGGAATTGTTCTGCTGCCTGCGGATTCATCTTCAGGATTGTTCTCCGTCTCCAACCATTCTTCTTCGCCTTGGGGATAATTCGTAATTACGACCTTGACCGGATCAAGCACTCCCATAACACGGGGTGCTATCTTGTTCAAATGTTCACGGGCATGGAATTCTAAAAGGGATACATCAATCAGGTTTTCCCGTTTAGCGATTCCAATGGTATCGGCGAAGTTGCGGATGGCTTCTGGCGTATAGCCCCTTCTTCGCAAACCGGAAATCGTGGGCATTCGGGGGTCGTCCCATCCATCGACCAAATTCTTTTCAACCAACTCCAAGAGCTTGCGCTTGCTGACTACGGTATGGCTCAAGTTTCTTCGGGCGAATTCCCGCTGTATGGGCCTTACCTTTGTGGGATCCACCAGTTGATCCAAAAACCAGTTGTACAGTTCACGGTGCATCGCAAACTCCAAGGTACACAGGGAATGGGATACTTGTTCAATATAATCACTTTGGCCATGCGTCCAATCGTACATTGGATAAATACACCAATCGGTATTGGTGCGGTAATGCGACTTAAATAACACCCGGTACATTATGGGGTCCCGCATTAACATATTCTGCGAGGCCATATCTATTTTGGCGCGAAGTACATGCGAACCTTCGTCATATTTGCCGTCTTTCATTCCTTCGAACAGGTCCAAATTATCAGCGACAGAACGATTGCGATAGGGGCTATTGGTTCCCGCTTCGGTAGGCGTCCCTTTCTGGGCGGCCATGTCCTCCGAAGACTGACTGTCGACATAGGCCTTCCCGTCCTTGATTAATTTGACCGCCCAATCGTAGAGCTGCTGGAAATAATCAGAGGCATACCGTTCGGTATCCCACTTAAAGCCCAACCAATCAACGTCCCTTCGAATAGCATCGACATAAGCCTTTTCTTCCTTAGTAGGATTGGTATCGTCGAACCGCAAATTTACAGGGGCGTTGTATCGCTGCCCCAACCCAAAATTAAGGCAAATGGAACTGGCGTGGCCGATATGCAAATACCCGTTCGGCTCGGGCGGAAACCGAAAACGCAGGTTCTCCTTAGAAAACCCATTTTGCAGGTCTTCTTCGACGATGTGCTCGATAAAGTTCAATGATTCGCCAGCCTCACTCATGAAATGGTTTTTTAAAGCCCCAAAGGTAAGAAAAATGGGATAATCCACATGCTGACGCTTTGCCTTTCATACAAATAAGGGCGTTTCACAACAATTATGCCCTGTGCCACAACATTAAATTTCCCGTACGTGGTATATGTATCATATTTGTTGTTGCATAACATTGGACCCGATCCCAAACCCGCCTGTCCCAGCGGGCAGGTCTGAAAAAACTTGTAGTAACCCAAAAACTACACCTACTTATGAAAGCACGACTACCTCATTCCGTATTTACATTTTTGATTGCCTTTTTAATTGCCGGAGCCTCACAGGCTTTCGCCCAGACCATCGCTTTTCAGGGGGCACCGGCACCAGCGCCCAACCAGAACAACGGATCGACCGTAGCCTGGAATAGGGCCTGTGCCTCTTCAAGCTTCAATGAATATTTTGTGACCATCAAATGGGCGGGGACCGCCAATGGCGACAACGAATTCGTACTGGAGCTATCCGATAACACCGGAAACTTTGCTACCCCCACTGAACTGAACAGGGTCAATGACAAAAATGCGGATTCCGAATTTTTTATGGATTTTAGCGTCCCGCCCAATATCAGGGGTGCCGGCTTCAAGATGCGGGTGCGCAGCACCAGTCCGGCTTCAACGAGCGCAGCATCCGAAGCCTATTCCCTGTATTATCTGAACTACAACAGCAACCTTCATATGAGTCCCGAGGGGGATGGTAGCACCCCGGGCACCTTACAGGCCTGTGATGGCAACAATATTACTTTGACCATAGATAATGTTCCAGCCGCCACAATAAATACCTATCAGTATGCTTGGTATCGTAGCGGCACCTTGCTATCCGAAAAAGGCCCATCTCTACAGACCGATGGCACTGGTGAATACTATGTGTTCGTCGATTATGGTGACTGTACCGGATCGGCCAACACCGAATCCAACCATATTGTCATCAATAGCGGTACCAGCACGGGTATTGCTATAAATACCCCCCCAACAACCAGCCTTTGTGCCGGTGATGCTGCTGCCCCTCTGGAGGCCTCAGTACAAAATGCAGGCTACTCCTATACATGGTACCGTGACGGTGTGCAGGTTCAAGCGAAACAGAACGGCGGATATACCTTTACTATAGATACCGGCGATCCGGCCTTTGCGGGTGACTATACCGTGAAAATAGAAGGTGCTGGAATCTGTACCGAAACCTCAGCACCAATGACCATTACCAATGCGGGCGCTTTTAGCGTTTCTAGAACCAATTCGGCCAGTATGGTCGTACTTCCCGGACAGTCGTCGACACTTAGCGTTACCACCGATGCCGATTCCCCCACCTATCAGTGGTACAGAAACACAACGGCCATCCCCAGCTCTAACAGCGCTTCCTTGCAAGTTTCACAAGCGGGTACCTATTATGCCGCCATCACCCAGACCGGGGGAACCTGTTCGTCGACCACCATCAATTCCGAAAAAACCGAAGTGGTCAGCCCGAGTTCATTTCGTCTGGAAATCGATTACGCCACCGTTTACGAGTCTTGTAATAGCTCAAGCATTGTTTTAGAGGTCGATAAAATTTATGCGGAACTATCCGATGGCAGCGAAACGGACGTGACCGTTGATGCCGCGTCCAGTTTTAGCTTCCAGTGGAAAAAGGACGGTACCAACATAGCGGGGGAAACTTCGCAGAGCATCAGCCTGACCTCCAGCAATGAAAACGGAAACTATGCGGTCGAGGGCCTTGCGGAAAGTTTTCGTCCCACTTCGAATACGCTTCCCGTTCAACTGGGAAGCAGTCAAAACCTGTCCATTTCAAGTACGGGTACGGTCTATTGCAGTTCTTCCGATTCCATAACCATAAGCACGGATACCGACCTCACCGGCGAAAGCTTTGCTTGGGAAAGAAACGGGGCCTCAATCAATAGCACGGAGAGCGAGCTGACCGTCAGCCAGCCGGGCACCTACCGTTTGGTAATCAAAAAGGGGATTTGTCCGTTAACGTCTAACGAAATCATCATCGCTCCCTTAAATCCAGACGCAATCACCTTGGATGTGGATGGCGACGTCATATTTCCCGAAGGAAGTTCCAAGACCGTCAACGCCAACGGCGGAACCGCTTATCGATGGCTCGACGCCAATAATATGGAAATCGGTACCGGCGCATCTATCACCTTTACTGACGAGGGAAGCTATCTGTTGATAGCCAAAATCGGCAACTGTGAGGTTAGCAAACCGCTTAAGGTCAGCTATCTTGACCTGTTCAACATCCCCAACGTAATTACACCGAATGGCGACGGATCAAACGACCAATGGGTCGTTCCCAACTCCTATTCCAATAAATCGGAGGTACGGGTCATCATCTACAATGCCAAAGGCATCGAAGTATTGAACGCAACAAACTACCAGAACAACTGGCCCGAATCATCGGTTTCGTTCTCCAAACAGAACATGGTGTTCTACTATGTGATCAAGAACGCTGCCGAAACCTTAAAGCAGGGCACGATAACCGTTATCAGATAACCGACCATGAAATTTGTAAAACAGATAGCTTTAGTGCTTATCGTTTTCCTGGCCTATGCGAATGTACAGGCCCAGGAAGACGATCCCATTCTACGCTATAGCCCGGCCTCCCAAAATCTATTGAAGTTCAACCGGTTCTTGATAAATCCGACCTTTTCCACCGTGCGGGAAGACAAATCCTATATCAACCTCCTGCACAGGAACCAATCGGTACAATTTCAAGATAACGACCAGACCTACTTCCTGAGTTATAGCGGTAGGGTCGGGGATAGAAGTGGATTGGGTCTCAGCGCCTATACCCAAAAACTGGGTCCGATATCGAATATCGGGGTCTTGGCCAACTATGCCTATGGCATCAAGTTGAGCGAAAAAAGCAATTTCACCTTTGGAGGTAACCTAGCCTACTACAGTACTGGGCTAGACCGCAACAGCGTCGATGTTATCGATGCCAATGATTTTCGCTTGAACGGCACGGAAGACAGCAACGTACTCTCTTTTCAGCCGGGTTTCAATATTTCGTACGGAGCGTTCGATTTCGGCGTTTTTGCCGAAAACCTGTTCGATTATAACCTTAAGACCAGCAAATCGCTGACTGATTTTAGCGAAAAGACCTACTCCGGCCATTTACAGTATACCTATCCTTTTCAAAACGGTGCCGGTATTATGGAAGGCAGCCGATTGATGCCCTTGGCGCGGGTACGCATGAACGGCCAGAACCGTTTTGCTTCCGAAGACGGTGGTCCACAGGATATTTCCTATGGCGGGGGCATCATTCTCGACCTGCCCAAACTGGGATGGTTGCAGGGGGGCTACGATAGCTTTTATGGGGCATCCGCAGGGGCAGGGTTTAACATCAACCAAAGACTTTCCTTAGGATATACCATGGAAAAGGGTTTTGCGACCGATTTTGACAATCTTGGCGTTACCCATGAAATATCCTTTGCCTATTCCTTTACCCCTAATCTTACCGAAGACCGGGTGATGTTGGAAGAGGATTACCAAGATAGTCTAGTGGAAAATAAAGAGGAATCCGACAAAAACGACCTTGCCGCCAATGAAGAGATTGCCGAACTAAAACGGAAGCTTGCGGAAAACGACGCCATCATCCAAGAACTGATGTTCCGTCAAGATTCCTTGGAAAATGACCGGCAAAAAGACCTTGAACGTCGCTTTAATATGGTGATGAGCATGGTGCGCAACGAGACCGACGGCCAACGGCCCGAATTGGAAAAACGAGCCGAAAATCTCTTTTTGGGAAATCAGGATAAGCCGCGCGTACCGATGGACACGGCAAAAACGAAGCCGCCGGAGATGCTGGAATCGACGGTCAATGAAACACCCGTGGAAAAATCAAGTAATACCGCAACCAACAATATTACGCCTCGAAAGGATGCCCGTTGCCCAAAACTCTGTCCACGAAACACGGCCTAGCGTTGTACAGGATAAAACCCGAAATACGGTCGAGACCGATACGTTTGCCGCAAACCGCCAACGGAATAATGTCAAAGGACGGAAATTCAATACTCTCGATCATGTGGAAGACGGCTATTATGTAATTGCGAACGTCTATAAAGGAGGAAAATACCTGAACAAGTTCATCAACGACCTGAACAACCAAGGTTTTAGTCCTCTAGCTACATCGACAACCCCGAAAACGGATTGAAATATGTCTATCTGCAAGCGGTTCGACACTTGGCAGGAAGCCTTGAATGCACACAAAAGCGGTATGAACGGTGCCTATACCGGCGACCTTTGGATTATGAACGTCGATAACCGCTATACCAATGAGGCCTATGCCAGCAATGTTGATAAACTAAAACAGAAATCGGCACAGTACGACAGCACCGTACTTCAGAAAAACGTGGTCGTCAAAGACCGGGTCGCAGCCAGGGAGATTAACACCAAAAACTACAATATGGAGGGTGTAGGTTCGGGCTACTACATTATTGCCAATGTATTCTCCAACCCGAAAAACGCCATTCTTTTCGTAAAACTTTTGAATTCCTATGGGCTTAGTGCCGGATACTTTATCAACCCCGAAAACCACTGGAGGTATGTCTACCTGAAAAAACATGCCTCTTGGAACAATGCCCTGATATCCTACTATACCAACCTGAACGACTCGTATAACGACAAAATGTGGATTATGCGCGTCAGACCAAATCTAGTGGCCTAAATGATCAAATTATTAAATACAAACTCTTAATATATTTTTACTTGCCTTTCAAGGGTTTTCACAGGAATACAACAGCTTTGAGGTTCGATACCAGAACAACATCAAGGGTGACCTTACCTTTATTGCCAACAATATCCTAAATCGGGATGGGGGAACGGCCTCTACCGAACCCGAAGATGCCTACGATAATTTAAGCACGAACTACAGTTACAATCCCGAAACCGGGGGCCGTGGAAACAACAACTACCTATAAGAACATGGAGTATATCGATGTTGATACCGATCGTTCTACCTTTAGTTCCAGTTCAGTGCCGAATCTTGCATTTACCGACCCGACCTGTTCACAGGTGCGCTATGCCGGGCTGTACTGGGCAGCGACTTATCCCAATGAGCATGAGTACCAATCGGAAATGCCTCGTTTAGCGGAACACCCAGAATAGAGGACTGGTTCAATCAATAAATTTCGGGTGCCCGGGCGGCTCCTATGTGGACCTTGCCGCAGACACTGCCGCAGTTCCATATGACCAGGACTGACGATATTATCCATGACGCTTACAATTATACGAACATCAACAATTCCTTTACGGATTCGCCGTATATATGTTATAAGAACGTCACCGATCTGGTGCGGGGCAATACCGATTCCAATGGGGAATACACCAGTGGGAACGCTCTGGATTTCCACAATAATGGCATGAGAAACGGATGAGTGCCGCGGGTTGGGTCTTGGTCATTATTTATGAAAACCCTAACGATTACTGGCAAGTTTATCTCGACTTTTGATGGTTATGCAGGGATGTCGGGTGCCGTGGGAAAGTGTTGATGTCGCTGTGAACGGCTTTAGATACCCTTCCCACCCCGTTTCCCGTAAAGGCTAGAATCGGTGTCGGGACTTTGGAGGGCGACCGCGGATTTCAAAAACGACCAATTTAGGTATCAAGGCCAATGCCACCAGTGGCGGGTTTACTCGCTTAGCCACTAGCCTAACCCCGGTAACAACTTTTTCAATACCACCATTTCCACTCAACGGCAACGAATAACCACAAGGACACCCTATGGCACCAATACTTTGGGAACATACCTGGACTTGTTCAACCTGAACAACCCCGAGCAATTCCGTGTTACCTAACGGGGAAAAGCGGGGTAACCCTTCGTTTTACCTCCACATGGCGATCAGTTACGGTGCATTTTTAACGTCCTTCACCATTGAAATTATCGAGCCGAACATTATTCTGGAAAAAAGGGTCGAGGATATCGCCGGCAACGACATCACCGATGGGGGTGTCAATCTCGGGCAAACCTTGGACTATGTGCTCTCATTCCGCAACCTCGGCAACGACAATGCGGAAAACTACAACATTCGCGATATATTGCCGACCAACACCTGACTCTTGTCAGCTTCGATGTTTCCGGGGCCCCGGGATGACCGCCACTTACGATGCTCCACCAATGAAGTCGATTTCAACGTGCCAGACAGATCGGGTCGAAATCGGCGATCCGGTTTGTACCATTCCGACTCGGGTAAAGGTCGCCACTAATTGTTTTGATTTTGTCGATGCCTGTTCCGATCAAATACAGAATTTGGCCTACTCAACCTATCGGGGGATCATTAATGCCACCATTACCGATGACCCCAGTGTTTCCGATTTTGATAATTGCGGATTTGTAACCCCCGGTGCCACCAACTTCTTGCTGGACGACCTTTCGGACTGTAATTTTATAAGAACGGTACAACTCTGTGGTGCCAATGTGGTATTGGATGCCGGCGACGAGTTTGACTCTTATGTTTGGGTAAGGGACGTAACAACAACGGACAGATTGATGGTTCCGATCCGGTCATGAACGATGGCGACCCCGACAACGACCCCAGTACGCTTATTGGTCGATGATATCGGCATTTATATCGTCGATAAAATTATTCCCGATCCCTGTAAAGGCTTTATGGAAATTATTAATGTGGAACGTTTCGGTAGCACCCAGGCCAACCCTCTCATCGATTATTTTAACGACCTACAACGGCGATGCCGATCCGACCAATGATATTCAGGGTGAAATCGTCGACCTGTAGTATCGACGGAGACCTGTTGCCGAAAATATTCCTTTGTGGTACCAACGATTCCCAGCCCATCAAGATTAATATTACCGATGCTCAAAGCCTTTCTTGGGAAAAATTGGACGAGGCTAGCTGTTCCGCCGCACCGGACGACTGCGCCAATAAAAATTTAGGCTGTTCTTGGACTCAATTGCTTCTGGTAATAACTATACTGCCGATACTGCCGGAAAATACCGATTGGTCATCAACTATACGAATGGTTGTTTTAGCCGGTTCTATTTTGATGTTTTCCAGAACAATCTAGACATTCAGTATAACCAAAGAGATATTATCTGTTCTCGTGACGGCCGGATCACAAATAACCAATTTGGGAAGCAACTACGGCTATCAACTCGTGGACCACGCCAATAGCAGCATTTTGGTTCCCTTCAGTGCCGGGCAAGGACCCACTTTCCAGTTTGGTTCCGGCGAAAACGGTTCGTACCGTGTGGAAGTGGTGCAGCTTGATGGCTCGGGAAACCCTATCCCCGGCGCCTGTATTTTCAGTACGGAGCCCGATATCGGTATTCGTGACCGCAATTTTCAAGTCGATGTTACCGCCACGCCCGGCAAACTGTAACGCACCATGGCAGCATTAAAATCGATGTCTTGAACGTTAGGCCGGACTATACCTATGCACTTCGCCGGTCTGACGGCACTCTGATCGATGACGAAACGGCACAAACCGACAACACGCATACCTTTATCGTAAACCCTGGCGACTATATCATAGAAACCAGTACCGCCGACGGTTGCACCGATTCGCAGGATATCACGGTGGGCCGCATCCCCGATCCGACGCTTTCCGCTTTGAAAACCATGGATATCGGCTGTTCTGCAGGAACTATAGAGCTTGACCCGAAACAGGCGGACGAGGAAATCCCGACTTCCTGTACGCCATTTGGAGCAAGGACGGGGTTGAATCTTTATCCCGAACATCGCATCGATTCCATCAAATGCCTACCAGATAAGCCCCACTTTTACCTTTGGATGGCGCGATGACTGATGGCGATGGATATCGAGGAGTATATCCCAAATGAGGACGGCACCTATGAATTTGTAATTATTGATGCCAATAACTGCTTTCGCTTTTTCTAACGAAGTAACCATTACTCGATAACGGCACGATGAGCTTGTCTCCCTCGCATACCGCTATCGCCTGTAACGGATCGACCTCGAATCTGACTATCGGAACTTCCGGCGGGGTCGGTCCGTTTATGTATAGTATTGATGACGGTGCAAATTACCAGACCACCGATACTTTTGTCAACTTGGCCGCAGGTGATTACGATCTTAGGGTTACCGATGCTTCGGGATGCGATGTGCAACAGCCCTACACCATTACCGAACCCGCTTCGCTGACCGCAGAGGCAGTGCTGACCCAAAACTACACCTGCAACCAACCCGGCGAGATTTCCGTTGGGAGCGTAACGCCGACCGCGGGAGGTTCCGGAAGCTATCAATATAGCATCGACGGAGGAACATGGACAGCGGCCACCTCGGGAGGAACCGTATTCGCCAACCTTACCGATGGTACCTATACCATCCGCGTTCGGGATGCCAATGCGGTTTCCTGTAGCATTTCACTTCCCGATATCACCATAGCTCCTTTACCCACCGCACCTTCCCCGATGTATTCGGCGGTCTATAATTGCGATGGGAGTGGAAACATTACCATATCCCCAACGGACCCGACATATACGTATGGTCTAGATGGCGGTACGGCACAGGGATCGAATGTTTTTAACAATATAACGCCCGGAAACCATACGGTTACCATCGACTATGGCAGTGATTGCACCATTGATTTACCCGTAGTCGTGCAAACCGGACAATCGTTTATGGCTACTGTAACGGGGTCGGCCAACGTCAGCTGTAACGGCCAAAACGATGGCAGCATTACCTTTGCCGTTTCCAATTTCGATGCCACAACAGGTTTTGAATACTCCACCAACGGTGGAACTTCCTATACGGTTTCGACGACATCGCCCGTTACTACTGCCGCTAGCTTGAGCCCAGGTTTACGAACCGTATTGGTTAGAAAAGTCGACGACACCTCCTGTAACCTTAGCTTGACCCGAACTATTACCGAACCCGCGGCCGTCGTGGCCGATGCCAACATAACGGCCCCGTTTACTTGCAACAATACGGGAGCCACTATTACGGCCAGTGCGGCCGACGGCTTCACCCCTTACGAGTACCGTTTAGAGGATACTTCCGGGGGCGTCATCAGGCCCTATCAGTCCGGTACGGCCTTTACCAACGTTACCGACGGCACGTATATCGTAAGGACAAGGGACGGAAACGGCTGTGAAGATGAAATCGATGCCCCTATTGCAGTTACCTCGCCTGTAGCAATCTCGTTTACCGCGCAACCAACCCTATGCTATTCAGGTGCCGGTGATGCAACCATTACCGTAAATGTCAGTGGCGGTAATGGCGGTCTCCTTTTTAGTATCAATGGCAGTCCTTTTGAAGTCCCGAATCCTGCTACACCGGATTCCTATGTTTTCGCTAATCTAGGTTCGGGTTCGTATACCATACAGGTACAAGATCAGCTGGGATGTACTTCTCCGATCCAGACCGTTGACATCGTTCCCGAAGTAACCGTTACAGCATCGGCGGCCCCGATCCCTGCCTGTGGTGCCAGTAATACGCAGGTGACCATCAACGCGGCAGGCGGTGACGGCAACTTTTTATATGCCCTTGTTGCGGACGGTGCAACTCCTGCTCCTACCGATTTTAACGGCTCCAATACCAGAACGATATCCGCTACGGGTGATTATGATGTTTACGTTCGGGACAAAAACGGCAGTACGGACTACTGTGAGGACTTCTTTGACCTCACCATCACCCAAGACAGTCCGTTTGGCATAACGGTATCGAACACCCCCATACTTTGTAGCGGAGCTTCGCAGGCCAATATTACAATTATCCCGATCGGAGGAGGCGCTCCCTACCGATATAGCATCGACGACGGAGCGACCTACCAAACCTCGGACACCTTTGTAAACCTGCCCGCAGGCAGCTACGATATCCGGGTACGGGATGTAAACAACTGTGAGGCCACCGAAATTCATTCTATCTCCGAACCCTTTACCTTATCGGCCTCCGCATTGGTCGCCGAGCTTATTGAATGCAACCCCACCTTGGGCGCAGAGGTACGTATCGTTAATGCCCGTGGAGGCACAGCACCCTACGAGTATAGCTTTGATGGGGGCGCTACCTATCAAGCCGGCAATATCTCGAACCTGTTTCCGGGTGACCATGATGTCTTTCTTCGGGATGCAAACAATTGCACCCTGGGAATGCAGATTACCGTGCTTCCAGCGCAGGTTCCGCCGGGTGTCACCACTAGCCTAGAGTATTTTTGTGATGGGGATGCTACCATAACCGTCAGCCCCGATGATCCCGCCTACGATTACACGTATGAAATAGACAATGTATCGAATACGCCTGCGGATTCGAACGTTTTCACTGATGTTGCCGCCGGCGACCATGTCGTCACGGTCAATTATGTAATTTCGACAGTAACCCCGCCCAGCACCCTGTTGTTCGAAGATTTTGGCTTTGGAACGGATACCCCTATCAATCAGATCGACCCGGTTTACTGTTATGAACCGCAGAACGGCAGCCCGTCGTGTCCCGGTTTTGGCACGGACACCCACATACAAGATGGGGAGTATACCGTGACCCAGGCCCTTTTAAATCCCTATGGCACATGGATTATTCCCAACGACCACACGGGTAATACCGATGGCCGGTATTTGGCCATCAATGTAGGAGGTGTCGCGGGAGTCGGAGGCATCGTATACGCCAAGAGAAACATAGAGGTGCTTGCCCATCAGGATATCTCGATCTCATTATGGGCCATGAACCTATTGCGACAAGGCACTTCAGGCGGAGATCCTTCTTTCGAGATCCAGTTGGTGGATGGCGGAGGTAGCATTATCGCCAGTACTACAACGGGCAACGTCCCCAAAAACAGCGGGCCGAACGACTGGAGAAATTATTCTGTCGATCTTAATCCCGGGGCGAACACCAACTTGGATATCGTTATACGCACCAATTCCGCTGTTACCAACGGGAACGATATTGCCATAGACGACCTTTTGGCCACACAACCCCCAGTAAAATGTCCGGCAGCGGTTTCTATTGATGTGCGCGTAGAGGCCGGAAAAGCCTTGGAGGCCAATGTAGTCGCCACCTCAAACCTCAGCTGCAATGGGGCATCCGATGGATCGGTAACTTTTTCCGTGGAAAATTTCAATTCCATCTCCGGATTTGAGTATTCTACGGATGGCGGTTCTACGTTTACCGGACCCTTGACCACTCCCTCCGTTACCATCAACGGGCTATCTGCAGGTACAACGGATATTCTCGTACGTGATGTAGCAGACAACGGCTGTAGCGTTACCATATCACCGAACCTTTCGGAGCCGAATGTGCTGACTGCCACGGCTGCCGTGACTTCGCCGGATACCTGTCTAAGCGATGCTAGCGTTCAGGCGGCCCCGACCGGCGGAACGCCGCCCTATATATATCAATTGGAAGATACTTCTGCGACCCCGGCGGTTATTGCCGCTTTTCAAAATTCGGATAGTTTCACCGGCGTGGTCGCAGGTGACTATGTCATTCGGGTACGTGATGCCAATATGTGCGAGACCACTGCCCCGGTAACCGTCGACCCCCCTACCGCCCTGAATTTTACCGCTTCGAAAACCGCTTGTTATTCGGGAAATACCGATGCACAGATCACCATTAACGTGACCAACGGTAACGGCACCTACCAATTCAAAATCAATGCCGGCCCATGGTTATCGCCAACCCCCTCTTCGGCCACCACCTTCACTTTTACGGGTCTAGATGCTGGAAGTTATGATGTCAATGTAAAGGATGTATACGGATGTATCGGCTCAACCCAGACCTTGGTCATCGAACCGGAGCTAACCGTATCCGCTTCGGCAGCGCCCATAAGGGCCTGTGCCAGCTCAACTGACGTGACGATTACCGCGGCCGGTGGTGATGCCAATTTTGTTTATGCCCTAGTTCCGGACGGAACAACCCCAACCGTCGGAGATTTTTCAACCACCAATCCTGTGACCGTGACCGGTGCAGGGGATTATGATGTTTACGTTAGGGACAACGCCGGTGCTGCGCCCTTCTGTGAGGCCTCTTACGATATCTCCATCATTCAGGATGCCCCGATCGTTATCACCCCGACCGTTACCGATGTGCTTTGTAACGGCGATTCCACCGGTGCCATCGCATTGGCGGTTACGGGTGGCAACCCCCCTTACCAATATCAATTGGAAAATACTTCACCCGCAATCGTGAATCCCTACCAAACCGGTAGTTCGTTCACGAACCTGCCCGCAGGAAACGATTATATCGTACGGGTTAGGGATGCCAGCGGTTGTGATTCTACCGTTGCGGTTACCATGACGCAACCTGATCCCATTGTGGCAGAGGCCGAAATCACAAAAGACTATACCTGTACCGACCTAGGTGAGATTACCGTGGGTAGCGTAACGGCCACCACCGGTGGTTCGGGCGATTACCAATATCGTGTCAACGGTGGAGCATGGTCTGCCACAACTTCAGGAGGGATGACATTTACTGATTTAGACGACGATTCATATGTTATCGAGGTGCGCGATGCCAACGCCATCCATTGTGTGGTTACCCTTCCTAGTACCATTGTTATTGACCCGTTGCCTTCAGAACCTACATTGAGTGCTTCGGTTACCTATAACTGTGATGGAACCGGGGATATAAGCGTGCTTCCGAACGATGCTTCCTATAGCTATAGCATTGATGGTGGGGCGGCCCAGGCCGGGAACGTTTTCAACAATATCGCCGTGGGAACCCACACCATCACGGTAGATTACGGAAAGGGCTGTACCGTAGGCACCGACGTTATCGTTACTCCCGGGAATGCACTGAACGCCTCGGTTACAGCTTCCACGAACGTGAGTTGTAATGGGGCTGCCGATGGTACCCTTACCTTCGAGGTACGAAACTTCGATACGGTCAATGGCTTTGAATATTCCATTGACGGCGGTACCTCCTTTACGGGGCCCGAGACCATATCCCCGGTAACCATAAGCGGACTTTCCGCAGGTACAGTAAACATTGAAGTAAGGGATGTGCTGAACAATAGCTGTACGGTATTCTTATCAAGGGCGATCAACCAGCCGACTGCCTTGGTCGCCAATGCCAGCATCACCGCACCCTATACCTGCGATATGCCGGGCGCTACCATAACCGCAAGTGCCACAGGGGGTTCGCCGGGGTATGAATACCAACTTGAAAATACGGGGGGGATAATAATAACCCCCTATCAAACAGGCACCACATTTACCAACGTGGCCCTCGGCGATTACATCATCCGCGGCCGTGACAGCAACGGGTGTAATGATCCCATCGATACCCCGTTATCGATTGTGGCACCCTCGAACCCAACGTTCACGGCGCTACCGACCACTTGTTATTCTGGCAATAATGACGCTAGCATACAAGTGGATGTCACTTCCGGAAATTCCAACTATCAATTCAATATAGACGGCGGACCATGGTTGACGCCCTCTCCTTCAACGGCATTGACCTATACTTTCCAGAATCTTTCCAGCGGCACCTACACCATCAACGTAAAAGATCAATTTGGTTGTATTGGAACCTCGCAGGACATCACGGTCAATCCGCAATTGACGGCCAACGCCGTGTTGGATCCCGATCTGTCATGTCTGGTGCCGGCATCGGTAACCCTAAATGCTTCCGGGGGTTCCGGAGCCTATTCCTACGAATGGTCCGATGATTCGGGAGCGACCTATGCGACCACCAATTTTACCGGCAATGTGTTCAACACCTCGAACAGCGGCACCTATGTGTTCCGGGTAACCGATACTAGTACCCCGAGTGCCTGTACGGTAGTTACCGCACCGGTTAGGGTAACCCCGGCCGATATACCTGTAATTACCTCGGTAACCTCGACGGACATTTTGTGTAACGGTAATTTTACCGGCGCATTGGACGTAACTATCGACACCAGCATCGGAAGGCCACAATATATCATCGAGGTCATAGAGACCAATACCTTGACCAATTATGGCACCCAGACTTCAGGGCTTCCCGCAGGGGATTATGAGGTTCGTATCACGGATGACAAAGGATGTGTTTCCTTACCTACGAATGTTACTATCGCCCAACCCGACGCAATCGTTTATGATGTAGACCTGGTACCGATTACCTGTGATTCATCCATAGGAACGAATCCCGGATCCATCACGGTCAAAAATTTGACCGGCGGAACTGCCGAATACACCTATAACCTGACCGGCAACAATGGCTATTCCGATATGTATGCTACTACCGCTGGCGGGGAGGATCATACATTCGGTATCCTTGAATTCGGTATTTACGAAGTCGATGTGGTCGATGCCAACGGATGTTCGGTACGAACAACTAATATTATCGCCTCTCCACCGGATGATCTGGATATCGATGTAACCACCGCCACGGTCGATTGTACTACCGGAGGTACGGCTATAGTAACAGTTTCATCGTTAGTAGGTAGCGGAACCTATGAGTTTGCGACCTTAGAGACCTACTCAACCCCGTATTCTTCGTCATATCAAGCCGCCGATACGGCAGGCGGGGATACCGCGACGTTCACTGGCCTAACCCCGGGTATTACGTACACTTTTGTAGTGCATGACCTTACAACGAATTGCTACTACTTTGAAACGGCCGCCACTCCAATAAATTCGCCCTCGAGCATGACGGCGACGCTAGATGTGGTGTCGAACGTAACCTGTAAAGGGGCCGCGGACGGTAAGGTTACCTTTACGTTCGATAATTACGATACCAGTGCCACTTCCGTGGAGTATGAGATCTTTAATGCACAATCGAACGCTACCACTGGTTTTTCCGGTACATCCAGCGTGAACCCTCCCACCGGCGCAATTCAAGTTCCGGACTTCGCTACCCTTTCACCGGGCGTGTACTACATCCTCTTAAAAGAAGTGGGCGGTACGTATAACGGTTGTTCGATTAGCAGTCCCGATTTTTCTATAAAAGAATCCTCGAACCAATTGACGGTGACGGCTACATCCCCTAAAAACGATAATTGTAACGTTGACGCCGGAACCATTACCGCCCAAGCGCAGCATGGTACCGCGCCCTACGTATTCCAATACTTATTGGACACGGCACCGGCACCTATCGCCACTTCTTCGGGATGGACATCCAATCCATACGCCCACTTAGAATCCGGCAATTATATCGTGTATGTCAAGGATGCCAACAACTGCATAAAGACGGATACCGTTACCGTTGGGCTGGACCCGACACCGGATATTTCGCTCTCCATTGTAGACGAATGTGCTGCAGAAGGCACGTTTGAAGTAACGGTATCCTTGGATGCCGCGGGATTATCGCCCTATCAGATCAGTCTGAACGGCGCGACCTTCCAGAATATGGCGTTCGACGCCAGTAATGAATATAAGATTTCAGGATTGAGTTCAGGACTCGGGCAGACCATCGCCATCCGCGACCTCAACGGTTGTTCGGAAACAGAGACCTTTGACATCCAGCCCCCTTTACAGTTTTCCGTTCGACAGACCGCCTTGTTGGATTGCGAACCCGGTACGGACGCTTATGCCGAAATAACCATCGAGGTAACTTCGGGGTCGGGAAACTATGAGTATGCCATTGATGGTCCGGGATCTGTGGATGAAGCGAGAACGACATTGCCATCGAACCCCTACACTTGGCCGAATGCGAGTGCTGCTGGGCCTTATGATGTTCGCATTTATGATATGAACACCACTCCTCCCAACTGCGTAAAAACGGTCGTAATCGACGTGCCGGATGCAGTGATACCCGAATTTACCGAAACCCATACCGATGTTACCTGTAACGGAGGAGCCGATGGTACCATTAGCCTTCAAGAAGTCAACAATGGAACGAATCCGATAATGTACACTTTGACGCCAATGCCTGCCGGTGCGGTCTTGAACGGAACTACGTTTGAAAACATTCCAGCCGGAACCTATGATGTGAGAGGGGTCGGTACCAACGACTGCTTCGATGATATCTTTTCTATAGTTATCGTAGAGCCCAATGCCATTTCCGTTCCCTCGCCCACTGTGGTGGAGTTCGGTTGTACGAGCGGCAATAGCTCCCAGAACGCAAGCATTGCAATAACGGGCGAAAGTGGAGGCTCGGGTGTTTTCGTGCGATACGAGTTCATCAATAACGATGATCCGGCTACAGCGGCGGTGGGCGATCCCATCGTTGTACAGGATGGCACCAACACCTCTTATATCGAAACAAACCTCGCCGGCGGCAGCTATACCATCAATGTCTATGACGATAACGGATGTGTAGGCACAACAACGGCTACAATAGCAGAATTCGTCGCCATAAGCGACCCGAGCATTACGGTTACCCATGATATTACCTGTGTGCCGGGAGACGATGCCGAAGTGGCCCTAGGAATCACCCTTGCCCCGGTCTCGGCGACCCCGAATCTATCGTATGCCGTTCAAGGTACCGATAATGCCTACAACGCTCCGAACCAAGCTTCCGATATATTTACTGGCCTCGGTGTTGGAAAGTATATTGGGCGGATTACCAACGACGACACCGGATGTGTCGTGGAGACCGCTTTCGAGATCAAGGATCCGAACACTTTCGAAATTACGACCGATACCGTCGATGCCATCTGTTTTGGCGCTAACGGTTCGGTAAGCTTTACCATAAACGACCCGATCAATTCGTATTCGGGTGGATTTTCATGGCAAATCTATAATTCCCAAGGCACGGCTACCTTGGCCGATGATACGATTATCGCTGCGGCAACGGGGGTTTCCCCAAATATAGGGCCCACAACACCTTTCGCCATCGGGGCCGGATCGTATCGCGTGGATATTACCCAAGATTCGGATCCGAACTGTGCGGCCATGGACTTTTTCAACATTGATGGACCAAGCAGTGCCATCAGCGGAAATACGGTCGAGACCGATGTAACCTGTACCCTGAACGACGGTATCATCGAAATTACCAATGTGCTTGGTGGATGGGGCGGATACACCTATTTTGTGGATGTCGCTACAAACCCCGCGCCCACGGATGCGACCGGATTCTTTGCTTCACCAAAGTTCGAGAACCTCTCGGGAGGTGTTGCCGGAACGGATTACCAAGTCTGGATAGCGGATTCAAAAGGTTGTTTGGAGCAGTTGTCGAACGTCAACCTCATCGACCCGACTCCAATAAGCGCGACACTTGAGGTAAATACCCCCAATTGTAGCAATATTGAGGGCGTATTGGAGGTCGTCGGTACGTCAGGGGGACAAGGCAGCAACTATACCTACCAATTGCAACGCTTTGACGGTAGTACGTTCACTGACCTTAGAAGTCCGCAGAACACCAACATATTCGCCGGTCTTGGCGAAGGCAGGTACCAGATGATCGTATCAGACCAGTGGGCCTGTACCTATACTACCGCCGAGCAAATACTCTACGACGAAATCAAACCGGTAGCCACGGTCATTAAGGCCATCGATTGTGATGCGGTCAGCCCCGGGGGCGAGATAACCGTTACCCAAACGGGCGGTTCGGGCAACTTCGATTACGCCGTTACCTTCCCCGACGGTTCCACCCCGCAACCGACCAATACAACGGGCGTATTCACGGCGCTGACCGATGTAGGCGTGTACACGTTTACCGTAACGGATCAAGCAGTCGGGCACACGTGTTCCAAAACGATAACCCAGGAGCTTGTACCTCGGGTAGAGCCAATAGTACAGATCGACACCTTTGAAAATGTTACCTGTATCGGCGATAACGATGGTACCATTACCGTAAGTGTACAGGATAACGGCCTTTCGCCCTATACTTTTGAAATTACCGCCGCAACCGGAGGCTCTCTGGTACTGCCCTATGCCCCAAGCTCGTCGAACAATTTAGGTGCGACGTTCACCGGTCTAGAGGGAACCGCGACAGGTATTACCTACACCATCACCGCACGGGGCGCCAATAACTGTACTACCGATATTACCCAAATAGTTAACCAACCCGATGCCATTGTGGTAGATGCCCCTACAGTAGTCCAATTCGGTTGTGCTACGGGGAACAACCCGAACAATGCCAGTATTTCCATCACCGGGGCCAATGGAGGTTCAAATACCTTTGTACGTTACGAGTTCATCAATAATGATAACCCGGCAACGGCTGCAGTCGGCGACGCGATTACGGTACAAGATGGGTCGAACCCTCTTTATATAGAGACCGATACATTCGGTGGAAATTACACCATTAACATATATGACGACAAGGGCTGTTTTGGAACGCAGGCTGCTACTATATATCCGTATGACGAATTGCTAACGGCCACCACGGCAATTACGAACCCGATTAGCTGCAACCCCGGCAATGATGGAGAGATAACCCTTAATGTTACCTCGACCCACAACGACCTTAGCAAATTCGAATACAGCATCGATAATGGTAGCACTTACCAGATATCTAACGTGTTCCCGAATTTGGGTATCGGAAACTATATGTTCTTGGTCAGGCATGTCGATACGGGCTGTATCGTTAGTGCTTCCGAAACATTGAAAGATCCGAATACGTTTAGCATCGATATCGGTAAAATCAGCGACGTGGTCTGTTTCGGTACCGCATCCGGCGAAGTTACTCTAGCCCTTGTCGATGCGACTTACCCTGGGGGTTTCAACTGGGAAATCTTTAATACCAACGGAACGGCCGCCAACCTGGCCGATGATACCTCCGTGGCCATGGGTACGGAGGCCACCAATGGCCCTACCTCCGGCATAAATTTGCCCGTCGGAAGCTATTACGTTACCCTAAGCCAAAATAATGCCCCGAGCTGTACAAACACGAAAGCCTTTACCATTTCAGGGCCAGGTGCCGCCATTACCGGTACGACCAGAAAGACCGACATAACCTGTGCCCTTAATGACGGTAGTATCGAGATAATCGATGTGCTCGGTGGATGGGGCGGTTATACCTATTTTATCGATATGGCTACCAATCCTGCACCGACGGATGCCAGCGGCTTCCAAAGTAGTCCCTTGTTTGCGAACCTCTCGGGGGGTATTGCGGGGACGGACTATCAGGTTTGGGTAGCCGATTCAAAAGGTTGTTTGGCACAATTGCCCGATGTTAACCTTATCGATCCTAGTCCAATATCCGCCGACCTTCAGGTAAATGTGGAAAATTGTACCAATTTCCAAGGCGAAATCGAGGTATCTAACGAAACAGGCGGCCAAGGCACCAATTATAGATATCAATTACAGATATTCAACACCACGACATCGGCCTTTGAAAATTTCAGACCCATCCAAACAAGTGATATCTTCGGTGGCCTTGGTTCCGGAAGATATCAGGTAATCGTTAGCGACCAATGGAACTGTAGCAATTCCACTAACGCACCGGTAGAACTGTACGAAGAAATCGTACCCTTGGCCACCGTGGTCAAAACCATTGATTGTACGCCGGACCCCGGCGGCCAGATTACCATTTCGCAAACGGGCGGCTCTACAGGAACTTTTACCTACACAGTAAGCTTTCCTGATGGTTCCACACCACAGCCCTCAAATACTACGGGCGTTTTCACGGATTTGACGCAGGTCGGGGAGTATCTCTTTACGGTGACCGATAACCGTTCCTGTTCCAAGACGATACGAAAATCTTTACAGCCACAGGTGGATCCCGTATTGCGTGTGGATAGCTTTACAGATGTAACCTGTTTCGGTGATGCAAACGGAACTATTGCCGTAAGAGTTGTCGACAACGGTGTCGGTCCATACACCTTTCAAATCACCGATATGGACGGTACGGCGGTAGCCATCAACCCGACAAATTCTACCTACGTTACGGCAGAGTTTACCGGTCTGGCGAATACCACATCGGCAACAGGTTATACGGTTACGGCCACTGCCTCGAACGGTTGCCAAACCACCCTTACTCAGACCATAGCACAGCCTACTGCGGCAGTTACTGTTCCCGCTCCTATCATGGTCTCCTTCGGCTGCTCTACGGGTAACGTGACGGACTATCCGGCCATTGATATTGTCGGCGTCACCGGCGGATCGGGAGTTTACGTACGTTACCAGTTCATCAATGACGACGATCCGTCGACAGCAGCGGTGGGTGATGCCATAATCGTGCAAGACGGGGCAAACCCATCGTACACGGAAACCGATCTCGGCGGCGGAAATTATACTGTCAACGTATTCGACAGTAAGGGCTGTATGGGTTCCACAACGACTAGTATCGCTCCATTCGTGAGTATTGCCGATCCGGTAATCACGGTGGACAGCAAGGTAACCTGTGCCGGTTTTGATGAGGATATAACGGTTTCCGAGACGGTCTATCCGGTATCGGCAACACCGAATTTGGAATATGCTATTTCGGGAACTAATATTACTTACAACCAGACCAACGCCACAGGAACGTTCACCGGTCTTGGTATAGGCAATTATGTGATATCCATCACCAATCTGGATACGGGCTGCGTGCTCCATACCGCTCACTCGGTTGCCGATCCAGATGTCATCGAGGTGGTTGCCAAAAAACTGACCGATGAGCAGTGTTTGAACGACGGAGTAGATGACGGAAGCTTCGAAGTTTCTATAAACAATTATTCGGGCGATTATAGCTATCAGGTATATGATACAAACGACAACCCTGTTGTTGGACCAGGATATAGTGGAACGGGAAATACCGCTACGGCATTACCTTCCATTTCAAACCTTCCGGAAGGGGGGTACTACCTGCGTATCACAGAAACGGAAGCGCCCTTCTGCGAAGACGATTCCAACCCTATTACTATCATTGCCCCCGATGCTCCTATCACGGCAACTATTCGCGAAGAAGCCAGTGCGTTCAGCGTAACCTGTTCCAACGACCAAGGTAAACTATTGGTCGACCCAGAAGGCGGGAAAAGCCCTTATACCATTGTTGTCGATAATACTACGACATCACAGGTGTACACCCAAACCAATGTAGAAGCCTTTATTTTCAGTGGATTGTCCGCCGGTAGTTTCCAAATAACGGTTACCGACGCCTACGGATGTGTCTTTCTGGATAATATCGTTTTGGAACGTCCGGAAAATATAGTTGCTACGATAGCGCCTACCGCCTTGACCTGTTACAATGGTGCAACCGCAAGCGTAACGGCTTTCGTAGACCCCGGTAGAAACGTAACCGCCCCCAATTATCGATACCGGTTGAAGCGTTATGATAATTTGGCCGGAAGCCATTTGCTACAGACCTCCGCTCCCCAAAGCGGGGATACCTTCAACGGTTTGGCAGCAGGTTTCTATAGTATTGCCGTGACCGATGGGGTTAGCTGCTCCGATGAGACGGCCATTGTTGAAATCGTCAATCCAACGCAAGTTGAAGCGGTATTTGATAAGAACAAGTCCGTTGACTTGCGCTACCGGGGTGGAATTCGAACTTTCGGCAACGGGAGGGCTCAGCGGGCAGTACGAGTATCGACCCGTGGGCACATCGATGTGGACTGCCATGACCGGAAACAATGTTGCCCTCCCTCAAAGTGGGATGTTGACTGCCGGTGTCTATCAATATGAGGTGCGGGATGTTGTCAACGGATGTGCCGAAGTACTGTCTAATTCGATTGAGGAAGACATTATAGAACCTCTGAACCTAAGGGTAGATAAATCCACCGCCGTCATCAACTGTAACGGCGATAATACGGCCATCATTTATGCCGATGCCGAGGGCGGTTTGGGCAACTACCGATATTCACTGTTCACCGATGCCGCTTTGACCAACAACTATTATACGGCAGGCTATGACCAACCGGACGGTGAGTTTGACAACCTGCCCGCAGGTACGTATTATGTCAATGTGACCAGCAGGGATTGTACGGCTCCGGCGGAGGAGGTAATCATTACCGAACCTGAACCGTTATCCATAATAAATACCAACGATTTCACGAACGTCAGCTGTAACGGGGCTAACGATGGAACGATTACCGTTGAACTGACCGGAGGCGTAGGCCCTTATCAATACGCCATTTCACCGAACCTCGATCGGTTCGACGAGGAAAATACCTTTGATGACCTAGCGCCCGGACATTATCGGGTCATCGCCCAAGACCGCAACGGTTGCTTTGTCGAATTGGAATACACCATCATCGAGCCTGCCGTATTGGAGGTTTCCGCTACTTCCTATCCGGAGGCCTGCGAGGGCGAGGAAAACGGCTCGATCGAACTTACGGTTACCGGTGGAACAGCGCCGTATAGCACGCGACTGAGCAGTGAGGTCAATTTTGTACAAGACCGGACCATCCTTTCCGACCTATCATCCGGTGACTATATCGTCTTTATAAGGGACGCCAGGGGCTGTGAGGAAAGTGTAGTAGTTACCATCGATCCGGGGGTTAATTTGAACGCCACGGTAGAACCGGTGTATGGCTGCGAGGGCAACCTCCCCAGTAATTATGTCAATATAGTTTTGGACGATGCCAGCATTTCCGATGAGGTGCTCTACGCCCTCGATTCGACCGATCCGTCCGATATGCAGTTGAACCCCTATTTCAGGGATGTTGCGCCGGGGTCGCATTATATTGGTATTTCGCATGCGAATGGATGTATCGTTACCCATGATTTCGAAATAGAAAATTACGAACCCCTGTCTATCACTGTAGAACAGAGCAACATCAACGAGCTGACTGCGATCGTGACCGGTGGCAAGGAAGCCTACACCATCTATTTCGGGGATGATAACAACGGATCGGACAACACTTTCATGGTCAACCATACCGATACCTATGTCGTAACCGTGGTAGACGACAACGGCTGTGAGGCCAGTGCCAATATCTTTATCGAGTTCATCGATATAGAGATTCCGAACTTCTTTAGCCCTAATGGAGATGCCGAGAACCAGTATTGGAAACCGCGCAACGATGAGGGCTTCCCACAGATACTAACGATCATATTCGATCGTTATGGTAGGGAAGTGTACCGAATGCGTGCCAACGATCGCGGATGGGACGGTTTTTACCGACAGACTCCGCTTCCCTCAGGAGATTACTGGTACGTAATAAAGCTCAACGGGGAAAATGATGATCGGGAGTTCGTCGGGCACTTTACCCTATATCGATAAAACATTAACCTACTTGACCATGCGCAAATTTATAATAATCTTGCTGTTCTTGTGCGGCCTTTTCGGCGCAAGGGGCCAAGAGCTCAACTCGCCCCAATTGTCACAATACCTGGCGGATAACCCCTTCGTGCTATCGCCCGTTTATGCAGGTATCGGAGACCATGTAAAGATACGGTTGAACGGCCTTGCCCAATGGGTAGGCATTAAGGATGCGCCCCAGACCCAATCTTTGGCGGCCGATATGCGCCTGGGCGAAAAGTCGGGCATTGGTGTTTTTTTATACAACGATAAGAACGGATATACGAAACAACAGGGCGCCCGGGTCTCCTTTGCGCACCATTTGACCCTGGACCGCTATGAGGATGAATTTTTATCATTGGGGATCTCCTATAACTTTAACCAGTTTCGCATTGATATTGACCAGTTTATCGATGCTAATCTAGATCCCGGGGTCATCAACAACCGCCAGACTACCAACCACAACTTCGACGTGGGCGCCATGTACCGCTACGGCAAGTTCTATTTTAGTGCGAACGCCTCTAACCTTTTGGGCAAAGATCCCAGTAATTTCACGTTCAATGCGGATGAACCCAATGAGCTAAGAAATTATTACGTTTACACGGGCTATCGTTACCGAAAGAACAAGAATTCCAATTTGGAAATAGAGCCCTCTGTATTGTTCAAATTGTTCGAAAGCGACGGCCGTTCAGAAACGGATCTGAACCTGAAATTCCGCTTTTACGATTTTAATGATTACTACTATACCGGTATCAACTACCGTTTTTTGAACGATCAGATAGGGAATCCGCTATATATCGCTCCTTTCGCGGGACTTAAAAAGGGAAATTTCTATTTCGGATATTCCTACCAGATCATTCTCAATGAAATTATTACCTATAGTACCGGTACGCATGTGGTTACTATTGGTGTGGACCTGTTTCAGGGTCTTAGTAATTGTCGGTGTACCTATTAAGAGCTAAAGGCTAACCCCTCTACACCTGTCTGCACCGAAGAGTAGCTAATATAGAATTGACTTTATATTTCAATTTTACCAATTTCTTTTTTTTTCCAGCCTCAATATTCTGCCGCTTCGAAGGACTTTCTCGCCTCTTGTTTCTGACCAAATTCGATTAACTTTGCAAAAACTTTTACTGTGGGAAAGGTAAAAATCGACAACATTCGGGTGTATGCACACCACGGATGCCTAAAGGAAGAAACCGCTATTGGAAGTGAATACCGCGTGGATGTATGCGTAAACGCCGAACTTGCTACCGCATCGCGCTCTGACCGGTTATCGGATACCGTAGACTACGTACACATTAACCATATTGTAAAGCAAGAGATGGAAACCCCTTCAAAACTCCTGGAGCATGTGGGCCAACGAATTATCGACCGCATATTCAAGGAAATCGCTATAGTCGATACGGCCAAGGTGTGGGTTTCTAAGATCAACCCTCCCATAGGGGGCGATGTGGAGAAGGTTACCGTGGTGTTGAAGGAAAAAAGACTTACCTAAATTTTAGATTTGGCCTGCTGATCACAGCCGAAGTTTTCTTTACCCCCTCAACCTACGGAACCAAAATTCCAAAAATAAAAATCGCCTTTGAACCCGATAGAATTAAATTTTTCAATATCCTCTAAACGCCTTACCTTTGCAAACCAAAACGGCATCGTGGCCGAGTGGCTAGGCGCAGCTCTGCAAAAGCTTGTACAGCGGTTCGAATCCGCTCGATGCCTCCAAAGAAGAAGCCGTCTCACAACCCAGTGAAACGGCTTTTTTTATCTTTTGTCTTGGACTCCTATCCGAGAGCGCTTTTTACACACTTAATTCGCAGGAATACTTCAAGGGTATGGAGACCATTTCCTGGTTTTACACCCCTGCGACCGAAGCGCAATTTCCCCTTAAGAGGGTGCAACAAACTGGCCCAACTCTATATTCTCTATCCCTTTTTCAATGTCAAATTTGTCTTTGGGCAAAAATCCCTTTACGATAAGGATAGCCCCACATACCATCAAAATGATGCCGAGTAATTTTTTTACCATATATATTCTTCTAAGTGTCAGTTTTCGTTTTAACCTTTTGGCCAAAAATATCTTGAGAATATCGGTTACGAAATAAGCACCCACCATAGCCGAAAAAAACACTAGAATGCGCTCGGGGTCATTGTCCAGACTGGGTCCGACCACGATAATAATACCCAACCAGAAAACTAGCACCCCAATGTTGATAAAATTCAGTAGAAAGCCCTTTATAGCCAAACTTAAATAATCGCTCTTGCTCGATTTAATACGGGATACCGATTTCTTGGATGGTTTTTTAAAGAAGGTGTTGATGCCGTATATTAAGAGAATTACACCTCCGAAGACGTAGAGGCCCGGTTGGTTACTGAGGTTTTCCAAAAGTTGGAAACTACTAAAATAGGCGATGAACAAAAATAATATATCGGCGACGATGACCCCCGAATCAAAGGCCAAGGCCGCCCGAAAGCCCTTTGTTGCACTGGTTTCCAGTAGCACAAAAAAAACAGGCCCGATCATAAAGCTCAATAGAAAGCCCAAGGGAATCGCTGCCTGTACATCCTCGATCATGAAAGTTAATGGTTAAAACCTGCTCGTCCACAGATAGGCTTAAAAGTTAATGGTTAAAACTGAAAAAAACAATCCCTATGCACTAATAACGGCTAACTATTAACAGAACTCATTTAGACTTTTTTACCTCCGAATATCATATGTAGTGGCCATATTTCCTCATTTTTAAATATCGTAGCCCTGAGATGCTTTTAAAAGATGACTTCATCTAGCCTCAAAAGCCGATATTCTCGGTTCCAAACCATAATTCTAAATGATTTCACATTTTTAAACGGTATGAAAAACTTCGAATCCCTCGGAATGTAAGGATATAATCTGTAGATCACATCTTGGTGACCCTGCCGCCGAACACGGTCTTTTCGTCCATTTTGGCCGGGTCTCCGTAGACCAAGACCTCTCCGCCGGCCTTGACCGTTGCCTTAACATAGTCCGAAGCATGTATTTCAGCACGGGAGCCCGCGTTTACGTTGACCGTAGAAAATTTGGTCTTTAGTTCTTTCCCCTGGTAGATACCCCCAGTATTTATGGCCACATCTTGTAAATCTGAGGTTCCTTTAGTAGCAATTACACCTCCTGTCACCGTTTTGACTAATAATTGTTCCACTTTTGCGTTGATGGCCATTTCACCTCCTTCTTGCGCCTTAAGTTCCAGTATATCTTGGGCAATGGTATCTTCAGAACTGATTCGGGCATCTTCGTTGACATCGATAATTATCAGTTTTTCGGTGTAGTATAGGTTAATAAACGTGTGGTATCCGCTGAATATCCTATCGAGTTTCATTCGTATTTTTAATACGCCATCGTTGTTTACGATAGCCACTTTTTCCACCCTTTCTCCAGTAATAACGGCTTTATTGACATCCGACTTTATTAAGGTTACGGAAAGTCCATCAAAAGCCTTGATTTCCGTGAAGGGGGTCAGGTCTTGAGTAAGATTCTCTTGGGAGAAAATGGTTTTCTGGCCAAGGAAAAGGAGCAAAAGCAGCATGAACGTTCTCATGATGTTTATTTTAGGTCGATTGTTGATAAGCACGTCTCGACTTACCTATCTACCGATCAGCACCGCCGATCGGACAAAGCTATCCAACATATAAACAAGATTCCTTCCGCAAAATTATCCTGATCCGTCATCGGAATGGCTTTTCCGTTGAAATACGTAAAAGGCTATTATGGGTTTCGGAAAAATTCATCCTTCATGCTTTCCGATCAAGGAGAAATCAAGATGCCTTTTCACTAGGTCGGTATCCTTCACCATCACCACAACCTCATCTCCTAATTGATAGGATTTCTTACTGCGTTCCCCAACAATAGCGTACTCCTTTTCATCAAAGATATAATAATCGCCCTTAATATCACTGATTCGTACCATACCTTCACATTTGTTCTCGATAATCTCGACGTAAATGCCCCATTCGGTCACGCCACTGATTACCCCTACGAACTCTTGGTCTTGGTGGTCTTGCATAAACTTGATCTGCATATACTTGACGGAGTCTCGTTCGGCACTCGAGGCCAAATATTCCATTTCCGAGGAATGCTTGCATTTTTGCTCGTAGGCTTCGGCGTTAACCGATTTTCCGCCATCCAAATAATGTTGTAACAGCCTATGTACCATCACGTCGGGATATCGACGAATCGGGGAGGTAAAATGGGTATAATAATCGAATGCGAGTCCGTAATGCCCGATGTTATCGGTGGTATAAATGGCCTTGCTCATACTACGAATGGTCAGGGTATCGACCAGGTTCTGCTCTTTTTTTCCCTTTACATCACTTAAAAGTTGATTTAATGAGGAACTTATGGACTTTTTATCCTTAAAATCCAACTTATGACCAAAGCGGGAGATGATACCGTTCAGTGCCATCAGCTTGTCCTGATCCGGGTCGTCGTGCACACGATAGACGAAGGTTTTCTTCGGTTTTTGTTTACCGATGAACTCCGCCACCTTACGGTTGGCCAAGAGCATAAACTCTTCAATCATCTTGTTGGCGTCTTTTGATTCCTTAAAATAGACACCCTGGGGCTCGCTGTTCTCATCCAATATAAACTTCACCTCCAATTTATCGAACGATAAGGCCCCTTGTTGCATACGCTTGTTCCGCATAATCTTGGCCAGGCGATCCATTTCCAAAGTCGCTTCGACAACAATGTCGGCTACGGAATACGCATCTTCGCGTATGGAAATATCTTTAGGGATATCCCCTTTTTTGGTTTCTATAATATGTTGAGCTTCTTCATAGGCGAAACGTTGGTCGGAATTGATGACCGTTCTGCCGAACCATTGGTTCTTGACGCCGGCATTCTTGGCATCCATTTCAAAAATCGCCGAAAACGTATATTTTTCCTCGTTCGGGCGCAATGAACAGGCATTGTTTGACAACACTTCTGGAAGCATTGGTACTACACGGTCAACCAGATAGACGGATGTGGCTCTTTCATAGGCCTCATCTTCCAGAATCGTATCGGGCATTACGTAATGCGAAACATCGGCAATATGGATACCGATCTCGTAATTTCCGTTTTCCAATATCTTAAAGGATAAAGCGTCATCAAAATCCTTGGCATCCTTCGGGTCGATAGTAAAGGTCAGGGTATCTCTCATATCCCTACGCTTCGCAATCTCGTCTTCTTTGATGGAAGTGTCCAACCTGTCGGCAAACCGCTGTACCTCGGTGGGAAATTCGTAAGGCAGCCCGTATTCGGCCAGTATGGCATGTATTTCGGTATTGTGTTCACCGGGTTTTCCTAGTACTTCGGTAACTGTACCTATCGGGGAGTCCCCATCATCCCAACTTTCAAAGCTTACGACCACCTTGTCGCCATCGTTGGCATCCATGGTCTTTCCCTTGGGCACAAAAAAATCGGTGTACATCCTAAAATCCGTCGGGCGTACGAACGCAAAAGTTTTTTGTATATCTAGAATACCTACAAACTCCTTCTTTTTGCGTTCCAGTATTTTAATTACTTCGCCCTCTAACTTTTTGCCCTTTCCCCTATTAAATATTTTGACCTCGACCGTATCGCCATGAAAGGCTTTGTTGACCCGGTTCTGGGGTACGAATACATCATCGTCCATTCCTTCTATGACTATATATGCATTGCCCCTTGAGGTAAGGTCCACTTTTCCGGTATGCTGCTTTTGGGTACTAGTCAGAGCCTTGTAATTACCCTTTCCTTCTTCCAGAATTCTCTTTTTCTCCTGCAACTGCCCCAAACGTTTGATCAATAGGTTACGGTCTTGGGTATCATTAAGCCCGATTTGGGCCGCTATCTCTTTATAGTTGAATGTTTTACCTGGATTTTTTTCAAGTACGGTAAAGATGCCTTTCGTAATCTCGTTCTTTCTATGGTTTCTGGCTTTCTTTTTCTTCTTTGACATTAATTGTATTTAACTATTTGGGCGGAAAATTACGAATTATAGATGTAGTATACGTAGTTTCGAATTAAAATAGCTCGCAAGCTTAGAGGTTATCAACATATATTATATAATGCATTTTTCTTTTTTAAAATTTTAAATAAAAATGATGCCTATGATGGGATGTTGACAAAGGGGATAAAAAATAGAGATAAAACTTGCTATGAACCGATTCGAGAAGTTGTTGACATTTTATAAAAACGGATAAGTATAAGAATCAAGAAACTATCCTCGTTATTAAAATAAGTTGATATCCCATATCAACATTAATTTTTTGATAACCCAAGGTAAATTTAATGTTAACTAGAGAGGACAATTTATGGATAGATGGCTATCAAAACGGGATAACTATTTTCTGATATCCGGTTTTTGTTTTGTAAGCAATAAATTGAACGGAAAATCCAAATTCCGTTTCCATTTTCTTTTGTTAGTTTATCAACAAGGATAAGCCCGGTTGTGAGGTATAAATGAACATCCGTTTTTTTAAAAATGTAAGTTTTTGTTGTGAACCGTTCGTGTTTTGTTGTGAAGTGCCGTTATTCGTACATTTAACTTAAAGAAGTTATTTAAAATTAAAACCTTTAAAAATTTATGTCCCACGACCATTCCCACTCCCATCCTGATTTAAAAGGTCGGAATCTGATAATATCCATCCTATTAAACATTTTGATTACCGTTTCACAGGTAATCGGAGGTTTGATTTCGGGCAGTTTATCCCTGCTGTCGGATGCCCTTCACAACTTTAGCGATGTGATGTCGCTACTAGTGAGTTATATCGCTAATCTACTTTCAAAAAAACAAGCTTCCGATCGCAAGACCTTTGGTTATAAAAGAGCGGAAATTATAGCTGCGTTCGTAAATGCGGCGACCTTGATGGTTGTAGCCGTCATATTGATCAAAGAGGCCATTGAACGCTTAATGGAGCCACACGAAATAGAATCCACTCTCGTGATTTGGCTTTCTTTACTGGGCGTAGTGGCCAACGGATTTAGCGTCTTGTTATTAAAGAAGGATGCCGGCCGCAATATGAACATGAAATCGGCCTATCTGCATCTGCTGACCGATATGATGGCTTCGGTAGCCGTTTTGATCGGCGGTATCTTGATGAAGTTCTATCAGATGTACTGGGTCGATGCCGCCCTTACCTTGGCTATTGCCCTTTACCTTATTTATATGGGTTATGATCTCCTCAAAAATTCTACCCGGGTACTGATGCTCTTTACGCCTAATACCATTCAGATACAGCACATTGTGGAAGCGGTTTCGCAAATAACTTCTGTTAAAAACGTGCATCACGTGCATATATGGCAATTGAACGAAGATGAAATACACCTTGAGGCGCATGTAGATTTTAACGAAGACATCCGATTGTCAGAGTTTGACAACATTCTAGGCAAAATAGAGGATACCGTATATCATAAATTTGGGATCAATCACGTTAACATTCAGCCTGAATTTGATAAACCAGACAATAAACAGGTAATTGTTCAGGACTAATGGGAATAAGATTCACCCAGTTCACTAACGTCCAGAAATTAAGTATATGATACAGATTGAAGTCAAGACGTTCGATGAACTGACCACTCAAGAGCTTTATAATTTATTACGGCTAAGAAGCGAAGTATTCGTGGTGGAACAGGATTGTGTTTATCAAGATATAGACGGGAAGGATAAAAAAGCATTGCATATGATAGGAAATAAAGAAGGTGAGATAGTTGCCTATGCCCGTATATTTCGGGCCGGAGATTATTCTGAAGAAGCCAGTATCGGAAGGGTGGTGGTACAAAAAGAACAACGTAAGTATGGCTATGGAAAAGATATAATGAAGGATTCGATACGCGTGGTAGGCGAAAGGTTTAAGGAAAGTACCATTCGGGTATCGGCCCAATTGTACCTCGAAAGGTTTTACCACGAATTGGGTTTTGAACAGGTCGGGGACGGATATTTGGAAGATGGGATACCCCACATCGGTATGCTGCGTAAAAAGTAGGGCAGCAACTTGTTATTTCACTAGGTAAGCGAAGGGTTCAAAAAGGAGGCAAGGGCTAAAAACTTTCAGCCCTTGCGTAAAATACCTTTAAAATGTTATGGACTTAGATTTTAATGGGTTCTTTGTTGCTCAGATTGATATCCTCCAACATCGTATCCGTAAATTTATAATGTCCTCGGGTAGTGATTATTCGAAAACGGTTGGAGTTCATACGACTCAAAGTATCCAAGAAAAGCCATTTGGTCTTTAACAACCGGGGCTTGGCAGATTTTAAGCTGATCTCGAAATAATATTTACGGCCGTTCTTAACAGCAACAATGTCAGGGGTTATCTTGGCATCATGTCCTTTTCTGATATAGGATTTTGGGGTTTCGTAACCTTCAAAATCCGCTTTGATATCCTCAAAGCCGGTCGCTTCCAAATGGTTGATGGACTTTTCTAAGAATTCCTGATTTTCTGACTTTTCTACATTTACCATAATTCACAAGGTACGGCAAAAAATAAAAAATACAAATTATGAAAGTTGTATTAACGTAAATTTAAGAGCCGTAGCTTCCTTCAAGAATAAATTTTGCTGAACAATGTCGCCCCCAATTTTTCGACGACACCCACTACCAAGGCATTTCCCATAAAAAAGGCTCGTTTGGTATCGCTGATGCCCTTGAGTTCTGTATGCCGGTCGGGAAACATGTTAAGACGCTCCAGTTCGACCGGGGTCAATCTACGCGGCCCCTTGGAGGTCTGCACAACATGCTTGAAACGAGAGGGGGTTTTGCCGCCTTCCCCGGTAATTATGGTACGTGAGGCATTGTCAAGGGCATCCGGAAAAACCATTCCCCCTTCCTTATAGTCATAGGTAAAACCACTTTTAGCCGTGCGGGTTTCTTTCTTCGGACCTTTCAAATATTCCCATTTTGGAAAATCATCCGGTGGAATAAAAAAGGATTCATCCACTTCCGCGTTCTGGAGTATATCGCCTAAGACCCACCGTTTTCCGTCATAGTGGGGAACGGTTTTAGCGGTAAAAACCTTACCGCCTATAAAAATCCCGGTATTTTCAAAAAGAGAGGGTTTCTTGTCTTCATTAAAATGGTCCGAAATGTTGACCAGATCGCCGCTTATTGTAAACGCTTCACTATCGGTTTTCTCCGAAATAGACAATGGGGAAGTTTTGGATGGATTTTTCACTGGAAACGCTTCCGCAATCGTTCCTTTCCCATGCATCCAATCCGCTTTGTTTGACCTGGCAAGTTTTTTAAACACTGAGGTCGATTTGTGGTACGCCATAATAAAAATACGTCGGCGCCGTTGGGGCATTCCGTAGTCGGCGGCATTGATAACCCGCCATTCCACAGCATAACCCAAATCCTCCAAACTTTTTAGGATGATGGCAAAATCCCTTCCGCGTTGGGTCGCCGGCGATTTGAGCAAGCGGTCGACGTTTTCCAGCAGCAGGTATTGTGGCGGATTTTTCTTTTCGGACAGTATGCGGTGGATGCTCCACCACAACACGCCCTTTTTACCGATCAATCCTTTGGAATTCTTAAGGGTAGTGGCCACGGAATAATCTTGACAGGGAAAGCCGCCGACCAGCACCTCGGCATCGGGAATATGGGAGGCATCCACTTCGGCGATATCCTCGTTGCTGTGGTTGTCGGCTCCGAAACGCGCCTCATAAACCGCGGAAGCATGTTGTGTTTTGGTACCCGGTTCCCATTGGTTGCTCCAAACGACCTCAAAATGACCCGTGTTCTCCAGTCCCAACCGAAACCCTCCGACGCCCGCGAAAAGTTCGATGACCTTTAACTTTTTCATTGATTCAAATTTACATAATTTACCCTGAGCTAATGAATAGGATTATGAAAAGACTCTTTTTAAAAGGATATGCCACACTATTGGCGCTGCTGTTAACGGCCTGTGGAAAAATGCCGGACAAACGGATACTGTTGGAGCAGATCCAGGAGGTACAATCCATCCATGCTCCGGACAAACGTACCGCTCTGTTCGATATTTCCGTCGATGACGCCCATGATACCTTTGTGCTGAGGGGGGAAAGCAACCTGCCCGATGCGGTCAAAATCCTGAAAGCGAAGTTAACAGCGGAAAATATTGGTTTTAGGGATGAGATAAATATTCTGCCTGCGCCAGAACTGCAGGCTAGAACGCAGGGCCTCATCAACCTGTCGGTGGCGAATCTACGCAGCAATCCCAAACATTCAGCGGAACTGGCTACACAGGCCACTCTGGGGACCCCGGTAAAAGTTCTAAAGAAAACGGAAGGCTGGTACTACATACAGACTCCCGACCACTATCTTGCATGGGTAGATGCCGGCGGTATCGTACTAATGGATGCCGAAGAAATGGCACTGTGGAAAGACGACCCTAAGATAATTTATAAAAAAACCTATGGACATTCCTTTACCGGCCCAGATAGGAAACAGCCGGTGTCTGATCTGGTGGCCGGGGATATCCTTCAAACCACGAAGGAAACTGAGGAATTTTACAGGGTGCGCTATCCTGACGGGCGCAACGCCTTTGTTGCTAAACAAGAGGCCGAACCGTATAACCAGTGGTTGGAAAAATTGAATCCGAACGCCGATTCGCTGATTGCCACCTCGATGACCTTGATGGGAGTTCCCTACCTTTGGGGCGGCACTTCGACCAAGGGAATGGACTGTAGCGGCTTTACCAAGACGGTATATTTTCTCAATGGCACAGTCATTCCCCGAGATGCCTCGCAACAGGTACATACCGGCAAGGCCATCGATTCCGTCGCCAACTTTGAAAACCTGCAAAAAGGAGACCTGTTATTCTTTGGGAGCAAAGCGACCGCATCAACATCGGAAAAAGTCGTGCACGTAGGGATGTGGATCGGAAACGACGAATTCATCCACGCCTCTGGAAGGGTGCGTATCAGCAGCATGGACAAAGATGCCGAGAATTACGATGCCTTCAACCGGGATCGCTATCTGCGTACCCAACGGATTTTAAACGAGCGGGACCAGGGATTAATCAGTTTGGTGAAGACGCCGTTGTTCAAGAATTGACCGGCAAAAATGAGCTAGTGATTATTCTTTGTCCAAGGCAAAACCTACTATCCAATTCCCTTTCGGAGTCCCCAATTTCTCCCCGCCGCAGGCAATGGCGATATATTGTTTGCCGTTCACCTCATACATTGCCGGTGTAGCAAAGGCAGCTGCGGGCAATTTATATTCCCATAAAACACTCCCCGTATGTCTGTCGAATGCCCTGAAGTAGCCGTCACGGGTAGCCCCGATAAATAGAAGTCCGTTTTCGGTCACAACGGCTCCGCCATAGTTTTCGGTACCCGTACCTAGACCTTCTTTCCCGAGTTCTGGCGTATTTCCAAAAGGAACCGACCAAATATACTCACCGGTATTTAAATCGATTGCCTTTAGGGTGCCCCAAGGCGGGTCTATGGCCGGCAAGCCATTGCTGTCTAAGAATTTATGGTAGCCTAGATGCTTGAAGGGGATGGAAGAATGCTCTTTTTGAGCCATTTCCTCGCCCACGTTATGTCGAACTTCTTCATGGTATAAAAACCTTAACAGGGCCTCTTTTTCCGCGGAAGGAATTTGCGGAAAACCGGTCATCATTCCTTGGCCTTGCGCAATGATTTCCGCCGTTTCGTCCTTATCCTGTCGTAGCTGAAGGTCTACCAATGCTGGAAATCCGCTGGCCGCCAATCCCTTTCTATCGGTTTGGTGGCAAGTGGCACAATACTTTTGATAGGTAGCTTCTCCAAGAGGCTTTCCACTATAATCCGCATCGTTTTCTCCCATTTGTAGTATCCAAGCCATTTCATTGGAGTTTACATAAAGGATACCCTCTTCGGGGTCTGCGGACGCCCCGCCCCATTCCGCGGCCCCATCATAGCCGGGCAGCAAAACGGCCGGTTTCAAGCCGGGAGGGGCATAAATGCGATTATCCGCATTAGTAAGAATTTGGCGTAAAGAATCAGGATTTTCGGCAAAGGGACTTATGCTATTCCCGTTTAACTCGGTGGATTGCCGAGCAAAGGGCTTTGGCTTCATGGGGAATGGTTGGGTGGTCCAGGCGTGCTCCCCCTTCAAAGTTGATGGGGGCACTGCCTCTTCCTCAATGTCGAAAAGCGGTTCGCCGGTAATCCTGTTAAAAACATATACATAGCCTTGTTTGGTCACCTGGGCTACGGCGGGTATCTTTTTTCCTTCTCTCTCCACCATCAAAAGATTGGGAGGAGCGGGGGGATCTCGGTCCCAAAGATCGTGGTGGGTTAACTGAAAGTGCCATAAGCGTTTTCCCGTATTGGCATCCAAGGCCAAAAGACAATTGGCATATAGGTTGCTCCCTTTGCGGATTCCGCCATAAAAATCCGGGGCCGCCGAACCCGTGGGGACATAAATGATGCCGGTTTCCTCATCTACGGCCATCCCGGCCCAATTGTTGGCGGCACCGACCAGTTCGCTGCTACGGATATTTTTGTCTCCCCAAGTATCGGAGCCCGGCTCGCCCTTTTCAGGAAGGGTATGAAAAACCCAGGCGACGTCTCCTGTAATGATGTTAAAGGCCATGATATCGCCCGGAGCCGCCCCGGCCCCTTCCGAAAGGCGTAAAGGCATTACGATAAGGTCTTTATAAACCGTGCCAGGAGTGTTCGAAATCACAAATTTGTCATGTGCCGAGCGGGGCATACCTGAGCGCATATCGACCTTTCCATCAGTACCAAAGGTTTTGATGGGTTCGCCTGTCAGGGCATCCAAAGCAAAAAGATCGGGGCCACGGGTGCAAAGAATTCGTTTGTCGTTACCCTTTTCCCAATACGACACCCCTCGGCTAGTGGAATGCCACACCTTGACGGAATCGCCGAACTGCCAGATTTTCTCTCCGGTCGCGGCATGGATCGCAAACACGCGAAGGGCGGCCGAGACGCCGTAAAGTATGGAATCGACCACGATGGGGCTCATCTGCATCTGTCCGAAATCGGAGGTTTCGTGAGACCAGGCGACTTTGAGGGTCTTCACGTTTTCGGGCGTAATTTGCGAGAGAGTGGAGTAGTGGCTGCGGCCCGGATCGCCCAGATAGGACGACCATGTGGTGTATTCCCTTTTCATGGAATTTTCCTCTTGGGAGGATGAACAACCCCAAAAGGAAAGGCCGATCAATAATAAAGTAGCTAAAATGGAAAATGTTCGGGTGAGGCGCATGCAGTTCAAGGGTTGGTTGCTTGTCCTAAAAGTAATCAAAAATACCGGTCTAAAATATCCATAACGGATGCTTTATATGAACTTCCGAACAAATTCAAATGTACCAGTAAATAGTACAATTGATAGATGTCATTGCGCTCGGCCTCTCCGCCGATTTTTGGGAAATGTTCGTTATAGGCCTCGTAAAACGGCGTACCGAAGCCTCCAAAAAGCCGGGTCATAGCGATATCGACTTCCCGGTGGCCGTAATACGTTGCGGGGTCGATGAGGAAGGGTACGCCTGTTCTGGAAATAAGATAGTTGCCGCTCCAAAGGTCGCCATGCAGAAGGGAGGGACTTACTTCCGGGAATAGATTACCGCAGGTCCTTAGAAGCGCGTCTTCAGAGGGCATTTCATCGGCTTGAAGCCTATTCCCATCCTGGGCCCGCCGCAACTGCGGCAACAAACGCTCGGCGACGTAAAAATCGCACCAATCGGTATGATTGAAGTTGGATTGCGGAAGGCTTCCGATAAAATTATCGGTTTCCCATCCAAAAAGATTGCCTACTGAATAGTGGTGCAGGGCCGCCAGTTGATGTCCATATTGGCTCATTTCTGCGGATGACGCCCGCTTTGGCTCGATATATTCCATTAGCAGTACACTTCCTTTTTCCAAAGGTTCGCAGAACAAAACCTTAGGCGAGGCTATGGTCTTTGTTTCTGCAATCGCTTCCAAACCTTTTTTCTCGGCCACAAACATATTATGGGCCTGGTCGGCATGGTTCACCTTACAGAAAAAGCGCTCCGATTCGGTTTCCAGCAGATAGGCTTGTGAGATATCGCCACCTGAAACCGAGTGCACGCTTTCTATCTTGATGCAGAGCAGGTGTTCGATGTGGTTTTTGAGGTGTTTCTCCATATGCCAAATATGATTATTAAGCATTTCATTTCCCGTGATGCTTGTTCGTTCGGTCTCGGCTTTTCAAAGGTAGAAGCCTTACATTTTCAAAACCCATGGTTAATTTCCTTGAATCAGCGGAATTATAAAACGGAATATAAAGCTAATGCTAAAAATAAGGCAGGGCGATGTATATTTTTGTTACTTTCGAGAAACAAAAATACCGGTTACAGCCCTTTTTCTAACTGGCAATACAACCGCAACCTAATCTTATTTCCATGTCGCAATTGGCTTCCAACGTCTCCAAACGCCTTTTTTCCTTAGATGTTTTCCGAGGGCTGACCATGTTCCTCTTGATAGCAGAGGCGGCCGGGTTTCACCATAATTTTGAAGAACTTACACAAAATACCGCCTTCCACGGCCTTGCCCTGCAACTGGAGCACCATCCTTGGAACGGGCTCCGATTCTGGGATTTGATCCAACCCTTCTTCATGTTCATAGTCGGGGTCGCCATGCCGTTTTCGTTACGCAAACGCTTGGCCTCCGGAAGTCGCAGTGCCGTCACCAACCATATTTTGAGAAGGTGTTTTTTGCTGTTCGCGTTCGGCGTCATGTTGCATTGCGTTTACAGCCACGCCTTGGTTTGGGAGCTTTGGAACGTTTTGGTGCAACTGGCCTTTACCATTCTGATCGCCTATGGTATCATGCACCTGCCCAATAAAATGCAAATTGCTATATCCGTTGGGCTCTTAGTGCTCACCGAAATCCTCTATCGGGCCTACAATCCCGATGCGCCCTATGCCCAAGGGCATGATAGTTTCGGCGCCTATGTCGATATGTTGGTGATGGGCAAGGTCAATGACGGCTATTGGGTGTTTGTCAATTTTATCCCCACGGCGGCCCATACGATCTGGGGTGTGGTCTGCGGAAAAATTTTACTGTCCCATGTACCGGCAAAAGAAAAGATGAAACCGTTCCTCATCTGGGGCAGCATCCTCTTGATATCGGGCTTGGCCCTAGACTGGTTGCATATCACGCCTATCATCAAACGAATTGCCACCTCGTCGTTTACCCTGGCCTCTGGTGGGTTAGCCATTTTGACCTTGACCTTGTTCTATTGGGCTATTGATATCAAGGATAATAAATCAAGCTGGCTACGGGTTTTTTCCGTCGTGGGCACCAACTCCATTTTTATCTATCTTTTTGCGGAAACGGTGGGGGCCCAATGGTTCCGCGGTTTCGGTATGATTTGGACGGAAGGCCTGTTGGGGCCTTTGGGACTTTCAGAACAGGTAATTGCTGTCTTGAACGCCTTGCTGGTACTGTTTATCTTTTGGTACATCACCTACTTTTTGGATAAGCATAAGGTATATTTTAAAGTGTAAAATGACCGATACCCCTGCCGTTCGGGGCAAAACACGTAGAATCCGTTTAACTTTTTATTTGGAACCGAGAATATCCGCTCTTGTGCACAGATGAAACGATTTTTAACAGCTTAGCAGCGCGACGGCGCCATACAATGGACAAAATGGGGTGTTTGCAGGTAAAATAAAAAGGCTAAAAGGGATCTCCATTAAACGCAAACTTAAAAAATAGAAAAAACTATGATGTTTTCAGTAAAAGGGATGGTATACGGATTATGCCTTCTAGTGCTTCAACAATGCGGCACCCCGCAAACAGCCACAAGCAACGACGGTTGGGAGCCTCTGTTCAACGGAAAGAACCTGGACGGATGGACCACAAAAATCCACCATTACGAAACGGGAGACAACTATGGCGATACATTTCGGGTAGAGGATAGTATAATCAAAGTCCGCTATGATCAATATGAAGGGGATTTTAACGACCGCTTCGGACACTTGTATTTCGACACTCCCTATTCCCATTACCATCTTTCGATGGAATATCGCTTTGTGGGCGAGCTGCAATCCGGAGCCCCTTCTTATACGCTATTGAACAGTGGTGTGATGTTCCACTCCCAAGACCCACGGACGATGCCCAAGGAACAAAATTGGCCGATCTCGGTAGAAATGCAGTTTTTGGGAGGCATTACAGAAGGCGAAGAAAGGCCGACAGGGAATATGTGTTCGCCTGGCACAGAAATCGTATACGATGGGGACATCTATCCTGGGCATTGCCTCAACTCGACCTCGGACACCTACTTTGGAAACCAATGGGTAAAGGCCGAGCTAATCGTTCTAGGGGATTCGCTGGTGACGCACATTATCAATGGTAAAAAAGTGCTAGAATACACCAAGCCTCAGATTGGAGGCGCGGTCGTGGAGGGCTTTGACCCCAAAGTAAAAAAAGACGGGCAGCTGTTAAAAGAAGGTTTTATTGCCCTCCAAAGCGAGGGGCAGCCCGTGGATTTTAGGAATATTAAGATAAAAAATCTGGATTCTGGCGAGAAGGATTAGAGAAGAAGGGTAAAACGCCTACAGAGCATAGGCCAGCCTACCGGCAAATCTTCACTAATAATACAACGCCGTTGTACTTCGGGGCATCGACCACCTGCTACTTTAAATCCTCGGGATATTTACCTGCGGTAGTCCAACCCCCGTCTACGGGGATGGTCTGTCCGTTGATATGTGAGGCTTCGTCCGAAAGCAGAAAAAGGCAGGTATTGGCAATGTCCTCGGGAAGGCCTACCCTTCCGTTGGGGTTCAATTTGCCCCAGACCCCTTCATAATCGGCCTGTTCTTGTTGGGTGCGTTCGGTCAGGGTAGCCCCAGGGGCAATGGCATTTACGGTAATATGGTACGGGCCGAGCTCATAGGCTAGGTTTTGGGCGAACATCCGCAGGGCGGCCTTGGTCATCCCATATGCGGAAAGCCGGTGATAGGCGCGAATACCCACTTGGGAAGACATCATGACCATACGACCGCCAACACCCTGTTCAATCATTTCCTTGGCCGCCCGTTGCGCCAAGAAAAAAGCTCCCTGAAGGTTGAGGCGCATCACTTTTTGAAAGGCCTCTGGTGTAAACTCCAAAAAATCGCCGAATAGGGACATGCCCGCATTGGGCACCACAAAATCAACGCTCCCAAAATTTTTTTGGGCGAATTCGACCATTTTTTCTATGGTCGGCACATCGCCTGCATCGCCTGCGAAAGCTATACAGCTTCCCCTGTGTTTGGTATCCAACAGCTTCGCCGCCGTATCTGCCCGGTCTTCATCGATATCATTGAGCACAACATGGGCGCCCGCGGTCACTAAAAGTTCACAAATGGCATAGCCAATGCCCTCACCGGCACCGGTAACAATCGCCGTTTTGTTCTTTATTCCAGAGTACTGCATCAGATATCTTTAAAATAGGTAATGGGGGTGCCCCTAACCCCGGGATTTAAGGTGAACAGGCCACCGCTTTTTGGATATTTTTCTAACTGGGCCCCCGTCATTCCGCTTCTTGCCGTGGTAATGTAAAGGGTCTCCAAATTCTTTCCGCCAAAACAGCAACAAGTTACGTGCGGGGCATCTACGTCCACTTTCTCCAAGACCTGTCCGGTTTTCGGATTCCACCTCCTCACGCAGTGCCCGCCCCAATGCGCAATCCACAGCATATCTTCTGTGTCTATACACATACCATCGGCAGCGCCATAGGTTTGGGGAACCTTAAAGGCAATTGTCCTGTTCGTAATGTCGCCTGTATCCCTCTCATAATCGAATTGCCATATTTCGTAGGTTTCCGAATCGATATAGTAGAAGGTTTGGTTATCGGCGGACCAGGCCATCCCGTTGGAAATGGTAGTATTCGGCAACATTTTTGAGTTCTTAAAATCGGGTGAAATCCGGTAAAGCGCTCCTGCGCCGGAAAAGAGCTCTTTGTGCATGGTGCCAATCCAAAAGTGTCCGTTCGGACCGACCTTTCCGTCATTACAGCGCATCCCGGAATCGTTGTTTTCTAGAACTTGGTGCAGAGCAAGCTGGCCGGTTTCGAAATCGAAGGTAGCGAGATCGGACTCTAGCGCCAGTAAAAGCTTTCCGGCTTCCGTAGGCGCGACCGCCCCAATCATTTCATCGAAGGGAAGGCGTTCTTGTTTTCGAAGGGAAGGCTCGTACTTGAACAATAGCTTTCCCTCGATATCGACCCAGTAGAGCAGCTGCCGGCGCCAATCCCAGATTGGGCCTTCGCCTAAAATGGATTGCGTGTCTAGCAATAGTTCCGCTTTGCGGTTTTTTGGTTTGGGCATGGTGGTTATATCATAAAGAAGGGATTTAAACTTTCTCTTTTACCTGCAAATTTCACATTTTGCACCCCAATTTTGTCATTTTCTCTCTTGTAGGACCGTAGCTAGGGCTATGCTGCCCAAAAATAGCTTCATTAAGGCACAAAAGCCGAAATTTTTGGTTCCAAGCAGAAAGTTTAAATCCCTTTAAAGTATGAAATTACGGAATAACAACAAATTCAGATTATATAGTCGTTGTTTTTCTCTAAATAGGATAGTGTTTCGACCAAGTAGTAGGGCTTGAGAGCATATAGCTTTCGATAGGCCGACTAAAAAAGGGGGTGTGCGATAGATACTCAGAGCAGCTGCAGTCAGATCATCGCCTATTTCAATATGCTGTAATATTTTCCTTCATCCTCCAACAGACCCGTTGCCGCCAAAATCGTCTCGTCGTTCGTTAATTGGTAGTCGTACAGCCCTTCACGGTAGAAGTAGCGTTTTACAATTTCGTCTTCCAGTTTTTGTTGGATTTCTTTTTGGTAGTCCTCCAAAGCGGTGAGCTTGCTTTTTTCGATATCCAAGAGCAGGGTTTTAAAATCGTCTTCGATGGCCTCGTTGAAAATGACCTCTTCGCGGTCGGTCATAGCTTTTTTTAGCACTTTTTCGGTCTCAGTCTCGTAGGAGAAATCGCTTTTGGAAACGTATTTTTTAAAATCCTGATAATCGCTTGACGTAAACGTGAAGTTGCCTATGTCTTGAAGGTTGTGGCTATAATAATATTCCGTAGCATAGTCGAAGATTACATGGTTGTTGAGCAAAGCGGTTGTCAGCTCGTTCGCCTTGGCCGAGGTTATTTGTATGTCGGGCAGCACGCCGCCCCCATCTTGGACTTTACGGCCATTTCGAGTGCTAAAGTCATTGAATTCGGTTTTTTGTACAGCATTGTTATCTTCATCGCGATGCCAATAATCCAAGGCTTGAATGCATCTTCCCGACGGGGTGTAATATCGGCTGATGGTCACTTTCAGTTGGGTGCCATAAGTCAGTTTTAACGGGCGTTGCACCAATCCCTTTCCATAACTTCGCGCGCCCATGATAACGGCACGATCCAGGTCTTGCAGCCCACCGGAAACGATTTCACTGGCGGAGGCACTGTTGCCGTTGACCAAGACTACAAGAGGTATCTCCGTATCCACGGGTTGGTTCCGGGTCCGGTACTCGCTGTTGAACTTTTTGACCTTCGATCTGGTAGTCACGATCAGTTCGCCCTTGTCCACAAACAGATTGGTGACATCGATCGCTTCGGATAGCAAGCCTCCGGGATTGCCTCTAAGATCCAAAATAATCTTTTGGGCCCCTTTTCCCTTAAGGTCGACCAAAGCGTCTTTCGTTTGTTCCGATGCCTTTGAATTGAATTTCGACAACACGATATAACCTGTTTTATCTCCGATCATCTGGTAAAAGGGTACGGCATCGACTTCGACCGCACCTCGGGTAATAGTAGTTGTCTTGGTTTCGCCTTGTCTTCTGTACGTAACGTCCACCGAGGTATCATTGGCACCTTTCAAAAGTTCGCTGGCATTGTCTTTGAAATCGGATACTGCAATATCACCGATTGTAAGGATTTCATCGCCGGCCTTTAATCCCGCTTTATCCGCCGGATAGTTTTTGTAAGGCTCGACAATCAACAATTTATCCTCAAAAGAGCGCACTAAAGCCCCGATACCGGAATATTCACCGGCGTTGTTGATGCGGTAGGTCTCGACATCCTGTTCGTTGAGGAACGTGGTGTAGGGATCCAGGTCGTCGAGCATGTTCTTGATGGCGGTATCCATCAACTCCGCCGGATTGGTTTCATCGACATAGTTCATGTTCAGTTCCTTGAACAGCGTGGTAAAGATTTCAATCTGTTTGGCGATTTCGAAGAAGTCGCTTTTGACGAAACTGCTGCCAGCGACAAAGAGAGTGATTGCCAACGCCGGTATCAGGACTCGTTTTTTAAGTGTCGTTTTCATTTGAGATGTATATTGAAACAAATTTATAAAGAAACCATGTAGCAAGGGAAACCGGAGCTTAAGGTGTATCCAATTCAAAAATGGTGTTTTAAAAACTGTAATAGAAAGACCCCGAAGCTTTGCGCCTACTCTTTACCGCTACTTTGGACCCCCACAGTTTTTATAAATCGGTCAAGCACCTTTTGCATCGCTGTTTCGATTTCGGAATGTGCGGGCATTTCCTTACCAAGATATAAAAATAGAAACGCAAAAGTATGCTTGCTATTGTTAAAAACGTGATGTTTGTTGAGCCGGTAGGCTTCCCTGAGCAGTCTTTTGATGCGATTGCGCTGTACGGCGCTTTTAAAGTTTTTTTTGGGCACCGCCACGCCGGCCTGTATTTTTACGTGTCCTGGAAGTTCAGTTCGTAGGTAGATAAGTTTTATGGGATATTGGGAAACGGACACCCCATGGGCAAATAGCCGGTCGATCAGCTTTCTGCTTTTAAGTTTTTCATTCTTTTTGTATCTAAAGTCCATCTTGTTGTTTCACGGTGCTCCGCCGAAGACAAGGACTTTCCCAGAGAATAAAGGGACAGGAATCTCACAAACTGACACTGATTTTGGGATTTATGATTGGGCAATTTAAAATTTTTCCTTCAGGGCGCCTGCCACACATTATCCTCTTGCCTAATGTCGGCCATTAACCGTGAGGGGTCAATTACAACGGCTTTCACACTTTCCGAAGGTTTGTCAATAGTGAAATCATAAGTAGGAAACGCCCATGGCCAATCCGCTAATACCGTTCGGTTTATTTGGGGGTAGGGATTTTCTTTTTCGCCGTGCATCATGCGCAAGGGCACGTAGAATGTTTCCTTAGTACCATCTTCATAGACGACAAGAATATCCAAGGGCATGGGCATTAATCCGTTGCGAATCAAGCTAACCTTAGTTTTTCCGTTGTCCGCCGCTACTTTCTTGATGCCGTAATCGATGGTATTTATGGTCTGTGTCCAATCCGTCAGGTACCAATCGAGTTCCATGCCGGATACTTTTTCTGCTTCCCGTTTTATATCGTTGGGCACCGGGTGCTTGAATTTGAAGTCTTCATAATACTTGTGTAGGGTTTGCATCAGCTTGTCCTGCCCGATAATATAGCCTAATTGGGAAAGGAAAATAGAACCTTTGCTATAAGCCGCAACCCCATATGCAAAATTGACACCATAACGGTCGGCATGAGTGGTCTGCGGTTGCTCTACACCCGAATCTACCAGTTTGTAATAACCTTTGTAACTGTCTTCAAACGGGTTCTCTTTGCCCTCGTCCATGACCTTGTTCATGGCCAAGGTGGAAATGAAGGTGGTAAAGCCTTCGTCCATCCATTCATGTTTTGATTCGTTGCTGGCCAATACTTGCTGAAACCAAGAATGCGCCATTTCGTGGGCGGTCACCCCAACGAGACTACCAAATTTTCTGTCTCCTGTAATTAAGGTGGCCATGGCATATTCCATTCCGCCGTCACCCCCTTGAATGATGGAGTATTGTTTGTAAGGGTATTCACCTATGTTTTTGTTGTAGAACTGCATCAGTTCGGCCGCCTTCGGTTGGAGATTTTTCCAGTTTTTGACAATCCCCTTGTCATCCTTATACAAAAAGTGTAAGGTAGGACCGTCTTCTACCTGTAAGGTGTCGTGCAGATAGTTGGGATCGGCGGCCCACATAAAATCGTGTACCATCGGAGCGTTAAAATGCCAGGTCAGCGTTTTGCCTTTTGATTTTTTCACCTTGCTGCCCGGGGATTCATAACCGTGGCCTATTTCCTGTGAGTTTTGTAGATATCCGGTTCCGCCGACCACGTAATCCTTATCGATTGTGAGTTTAACATCGAAGTCACCCCAAACCCCGTGGAATTCGCGGGCGATGTAAGGATCGGCATGCCAGCCCTCAAAGTCATACTCCGCCAATTTCGGATACCATTGGCTCATGGACAAGGCAACGCCCTCGGCATTGTCACGGCCCGAACGGCGCACTTGTACCGGTACCTGTCCGCGGAAGACCATATCGAAGGTCGTTTTTCCGCCGGGGGGGATGGGTTTAGCCAAGTTTACCGTCAGCACGGTGCCTTCCTCATCAAAATTGACTTTTTGGCCGTCTTGTAAAAGTGAGGAAGGGTGTAGATAGCCCATTTCATTTTCGGATAACGTGGCAATCCTGCTTTTTCCGTCCTCCGACGTCATTCGATCGTCTGGGTCCTTAATGTTCTGCAATCGGATATCCATTTCACTACCGGGCTGAAAGGCGTTGAAATAAAGGTGGTAGAATACTCTTTTCAGTGTGTCGGGCGAGTTGTTGCTATAGACCAATTTCTGGCTACCCGTGTACTGGAAGTTCTCAACGTTCATATTGACCTCCATGGCATAATCGACATGTTGTTGCCAATACGAGGTATTATTTTGGGCGTGGGTAACGACCGCAAAGCCGATTAAAAAAGAAAATAAATTGAAGAATCTCATTTTTATACACATTGGTTTTTGAAGTTCGCAGCTCGCAGCTTCATATAGCACATTATCAAATTTTTAAGGTGCGTGGCACCCTGCCAAACTATAGTGAAATCTCTCCCGCTGCGACCTTACTGGCCATAATCAGGGCATTATACGCGTTTACAATCTTACCGGATTTTGATATCTGGTCCAACGTAGCCGTTTTAGAGGCATCGCCTCCCAAAATCACCTTTGCTTGTGGTGCAAGACCCGACTCCATGATGATGTGTTTTACCTGCGGGGCGGTCAACTTTGGGTAGTATGAGAGAACCAAGGCCGCAACCCCCGCTACAGCGGGAGCAGCCATCGAAGTACCGCTGTTGAATTCGTATTTGTTGCCGGGGACGGAGGAGTAGATTTCCCCGCCGGGCGCAAAAACATCAACGTTTTTATTACCATAATTGGAAAAGGCCGCCACCATTTCCGATCCATAGTTCGGGTTGAGCGCACCAACTTCCAACACATTGTCGGCAATCTCGGTGCTCGAGCTTTCGTTGTCGTTTGGATAATTCACGTTTTCGGAATTATCAAGGTCAAGTCCTTCGTTACCGGCGGCATGAACGATCAGCACATTATGGTCCGCCGCATATTGGATGGCATCATAAACCCATTGCGCATTCGGCGAAAAGGCCTTTCCGAAACTGGCGTTGATGATTTGGGCCCCATTGTCGACCGCATAGCGAATGCCCAAGGCGATGTCCTTATCGTATTCGTCACCGTTAGGTACGGCCCGTATGGACATAATCGCCACATTGTTCGCGACCCCGTCGGATCCCTTGCCGTTATCCCGCTCGGCGGCTATGATACCGGCGACATGGGTGCCGTGGTCTTCTCCCTCGAATCGGCTTTGCGGATTCCCGTTGCCGTAGCCCAGGTCATTCAAGTCGTAGGGATCGTCGCCGACCGTTTTTCGCCCGTTAAAATCGACATTATAATTGTATTCTGCCTGATCGGTAAAATGGGCGATACCCTTTTCTATCTGGTCCAATACCTCATCGATGCTCTCTTCGTAGGTCAGCATTTGGGTAAGAATCCCGACATTCTGCTGCATGGCCGCATCCTGACTTTTTATACCTGCCAGGTCTTTTTGGGTGTAGGAATCTTTGCCAAGTTCTTTTTTCACGGCGGCATCGGCCTGTTGTACCGCTTGCCGTATCTGTTCGTACTGCTGCTTTTGCTGTTGGGCCTCCGCGGATTTCTTCTCGACTAAGGCCTTGGCCCTGGACTGCATATCGGCATCGCCCAAATTCAATTTGACGATACGGGCGGCTTCGAGCTGTTCGTTGTACGAATCACCTAAAAAGTTATAGCCATGAATGTCGTCAACGTATCCATTATTATCGTCGTCTTTATTGTTACCGGGTTTTTCGCCTTTGTTCGTCCAAAGTACGCCGTCGAGGTCTTCGTGCTTCAGGTCGATGCCGGAATCTAGTACCGCCACGATGACCTTATCGCCTTTTTTGTTTTTGATGATTTCTTCGTAAGCTTTTTCAACGCTCATGCCGGGTATGGTGTCGGCTACCAGGTCTAGATGGGACCAATGTTTCTTTTGAGCGTCGGTTAGGTCAGAAACCTTGAGCGGCGTGCTATCAATATTCTCAATGGGAGTGGAGACCAAAGCGGTTGAACCGCAGCCCATCAATAAAATGGAGGCTGAAAGGCCAATTAGGAATTTCGGGAAGAATCGTGTCATGTACTTAAATTAAGCTATAGTTATATTTAATTTTTCCGACGGCCAGAGGTTCGATGTCTTAAACTTCTTAAAATATCCCGGGTTCGCCACCGTGACGAAGCGGGATTTGCCGTTTTGGCCCCCAAAGATAAGGTTTGACGGCTTTTAACCCAGCAATTGTATCCCTTTTATGATTTTTTTATCTGCGGGATGCGATGACCACCTTGTCTTTGGCATAGTAGGTAATGTACAAATCCCCTGCCAAATTTAATTGACCATTCCGTAATCATCCGCGGAAAGGGATTGGATTTTATGGGATGGACGGAAGGATGCCTCCCCGATTCAAATACAAGGAAAAACTGGTTAGAATGATATAGGTATATGTTGTCTGCGGTGCTGCAGGCAGGTCACTCAGCTGAAAAGTCCTTCAAAAGTATAGGTTTTATCAAGCCGTACCCCCTTTTCGGTATCCTTTACCGTACAGATTTCATTATGGGCGTCGTGCTCGAAAAATAGATAATAGCTGTTTTCGACCGCCTCGTCCAAAAACCCAGATTTTTCTTCCAAGGTCAATAGTGGCCGGGTGTCAAAGCCCATCACATAGGGTATGGGAATATGTCCGACGGTCGGAAGCAAGTCTGCAACGAAGACCAATTTTTTGCCTTTGTAATCGAGATAAGGCAGCATCTGCTTGTCAGTATGCCCATCTACCAACAAGATTCCAAACCCTAACCCGGACTTCTTAATAAACTTTTCCGCACCTATTTTATCGTTTCTTTTTGAAGCGGAGGGAGATTCGATAAACTTCAACTGCCCGCTTTCCTGCATGGGCAACAGGTTTTCCTTTAAAAACGAGGCCTTTTCGCGGGCATTCGGATAAATAGCCCATTCCCAATGATCCTCGTTAGTCCAGAAAGCGGCATTTTTGAAGGCGGGTTCGTAGCCCGTGCGGTCTTTGTTCCATTGAATGCAACCACCGCAATGATCGAAATGCAGGTGTGTAAGGAAAACATCGGTGACGTCGTCACGATGAAAGCCGTGTTCTGCCAAGGAACCGTCCAACGAAAAATCGCCCCAGCGATAATAATGGCCAAAGAATTTATCGGATTGTTTGTTGCCCATGCCCGTATCGATGAGAATCAGCCGGTCACCGTCTTCGACCAACAGGCAGCGGGCGGCCATATCGATCATATTCCTGGCATCCGCGGGATTCGTTCTTTGCCACAGGCTCTTGGGCACCACCCCGAACATAGCGCCGCCGTCGAGCTTGAAATTTCCGGTTTCTATGGGGTAGAGGGTCATAGGATGCTGTAATAAGGGTTCAAAATTAATATATTTCATTTAACATTCATCCCCTCAGTCGACCTATTCAAAAATAACTTAACTTTCGTCCGCCGAACCTTTTTCGAAATACCATCCGCTAAATCCCTGTTCGTATGGAAGATATATCAGAAAGTTTCAGGCTGCCCTGGCAAAATCCGGTGCTCATCTTCTCGCTGATCCTTTTTATCATTCTTATCGCACCGACCGTGCTGAACCGGCTGAAGATCCCCGGGATCATCGGACTCATCGTATCCGGGGCGATTATTGGTCCGCATAGCCTGAACTTACTGGAAAAGGGACTTTTTACGGAGGTTTTTTCTACGGTCGGGCTGTTGTATATTATGTTTATCGCCGGACTGGAGCTTGACCTGAACGAGTTCAAGGCGTACCGGAACCGCAGCATCACTTTCGGATTTTTTTCCTTCGCGATACCCCTTGGTATAGGATTTCCCGTATGCTATTTTGCACTGGAATACGATTTTTATGCCAGCCTGCTGACGGCCAGTATGTTTGCCACCCACACCTTGGTGACCTACCCGATCGTGAGCAGGTTAAGGGTATCGAAGAATTCTGCGGTCGCGGTTACCGTGGGGGGGACCATCCTTACCGATACGGCGGTGCTGATGCTGCTGGCCATTATTGTCGGGGCGCATAAAGGAAACCTCTCATTGCCATTCTGGATACGACTGGCCATGTCACTGGCTGTTTTTATGGGGATCATGTTCTATATAGTTCCCATGATTACCAAGTGGTTCTTCAAGAAAATGGCCAGTGAAAAATACGCCCAATTTATCTTCGTGCTCTCTATGGTCTTTTTGGCGGCCTTTTTGGCCCAGCTGGCCGGAGTGGAGGCGATTATAGGCGCCTTTGTGGCGGGCCTGGCGTTAAATCCGCTGATTCCCAACAACTCGGCACTCTTTAACCGTATCGAATTTATCGGTAATGCGCTATTTATCCCTTTTTTCCTGATCAGTGTAGGGATGTTGGTTGATATAGGGATCCTTTTTAACGGGGCACGGGCCTTGATCGTAGCCGGGGCGCTAATTGTAGTGGCCATTACGGGCAAATGGTTGGCCTCGTTTTTTACGCAACAGGTATTCAAATATTCTCGTCATGAAAGGCGGTTGATATTCGGTCTGAGCAATGCGCACGCGGCGGCAACCTTGGCCATTATATTGGTGGGCTATCGTGAGGAAATCCTCGACATTAATATACTGAACGGTACCATAGTGCTAATTTTGGTCACCTGCATAGTGGCCTCCTTTGCCACCGAGGGGGCGGCCAAAAAAGTACGGATATCAATGGGAGAGTCTGATGACATCCCGAGGTTATCTACGGGCGGGGCGGAGCGCCTGCTATTACCGATATTGAATACGGGCAATATGGAAAAAGCAATTGAATTCGCTATCTTAATAAAAGATGAGCGGTCTAAGTTTCCCATTTCGATTTTGACCGTCGTACCGAACAATGCGGCGGCCGAAAAGAACGTAGCCTTCGCCAGGCGCACCCTGGAGGATTTTGTCTATGAGACCACGGCAATGGAGAGCCCCGTGGAGATTATCGCTACCATTGACCACAACGCATCGAGCGGTATTGCCCGGGCGGCCAAAGAAATCATGGCCGATATCGTAATTATGGGATGGCCTCGGAAGTCCGGCTTCATGGAGAAAATCGTCGGTGGAAAGATGGATGTTATTCTTGAGGGCACCCGCCAGACCCTTTTTGTATGCCATTTTGAAAAGCCATTGGCCAACCATAGTCGGCTGGTAGTGGCTTTACCCCCTTTGGCGGAACTGGAAGGCGGCTTTCCTGTTTGGTGGAGGAAAATTACCCGCTTGACGCAGCAACTGGCAACGCCTATCCTTTTTTACTGTAACGAAACCACACAAAAGGCCATCCTCAAATTGATGGATTCCCATCGTACCCAAGGAGCGATTCGGTTTGACAATCTGCTGCATTGGGAATCGCTCGTGGACCATCCCCCAAAACCATATCCTTTGGATCTGTACGTCTTTGTGGCCGCCAGGGAAGGTTCCGTATCGTATCTTCGGGCCATGGAAAACCTTCCGGCCAAGCTCGACAACTCTTTTGCCGGCACTGATAAAATAGTGATCTATCCATAATGCACGGATTTTCCGCACGGCCATGGAAAGTAATTTCCACAAGCGATCACTCAGAACCGCTACTTTCAAATAAAAGCAGTATTTTTCGTGAAAATTCGCATTCATGATAGAATTGGCCGGAATCGTCATTCTCGGAATCATTGCCCAATGGGTGGCCTGGCGGTTCAAACTGCCCGCCATTTTACCATTGATACTGATTGGCCTGTTGGTAGGGCCTATTGCGACCCTGTTCACCGAGAACGGACAAAAGCTGATACAACCGGTCTGGAACGGTAAAATCGGACTATTCCCCGGGGAGAGCCTATATTACTTTGTTTCACTGGCCATTGGTATTATACTTTTCGAGGGCGGCCTGACCCTGCGGAGGGGCGAGATCGCGAATGTGGGGCCGGTCATTACCAAATTGATCACCATCGGTACCATCGTCACCTTCTTTTGCGCCGGGATAGCGGCCCACTTTATTTTCGACCTCAGTTGGCAAATTTCCTTTCTTTTTTCGGCCCTGATCATTGTAACGGGCCCTACGGTGATTACCCCGATACTGCGGAACATTCCCTTAAAGAAAGACGTTTCGGCGGTCCTGAAATGGGAGGGCATCCTAATCGATCCCATAGGGGCTTTGGTGGCCGTGCTGGTCTTCGAGTTTATCAGTGTGGGCGAGGGACATACCTATACCAAAACGGCCTTCATCGACTTCGGAAAGATACTTCTCTTCGGTTTTGCCTTCGGTTTTACCTTTGCTCATGCAATGATGTTCGCCATCAAGAAAAAATTCATTCCCCATTATCTGCTGAATGTGGTTTCGCTTTCCACCGTGTTGTTGGTCTTTATAGTTTCGGATGCTTTTGCGCACGAATCCGGTCTTTTGGCGGTGGTGGTCATGGGCATGGTCATGGGCAATTCAGACCTGCCGAACCTGAAGGAACTGCTCTATTTCAAGGAGTCGCTCAGCGTACTTCTGATTTCCATCCTTTTTATCCTATTGGCCGCCAACATCAATTTAGAAGATCTTGAGCTCATCTATAATTGGAACACGGTCATTTTATTTGCTATTATCGTATTTGTCATTCGGCCGTTGGGTGTTTTTTTAAGCACTTGGGGATCCAAGCTGAAATGGAACGAAAAAGTATTTATCGGGTGGGTAGGCCCGCGGGGTATCGTGGCCGCCGGAATCGCCTCCCTTTTTGGGTCCAAATTGTTACAACAAGGAGAGCCCGGGGCGGAATATATCACCCCTTTGGTGTTTATGATCGTACTAGGCACCGTATTGCTTAACGCCACTACGGCACGGCTTTTTGCGCAACTGGTGGGGGTATTCCTGACAAAATCAGAGGGCATCCTCATTCTCGGGGCCTCGAAAGCATCGCGACTTATCGCAGATTACATCCATAGAAACAATCGTCACGTGGTCTTGATCGACAATAACCAGAACAACGTGGCCAAGGCCAAAAAACTAGGACTGGAGGCGCTGACGGCAAACATCTATTCCGATACATTGACCGATAATATTGAACTAAACGATATAGGCTATCTGATGGCGCTGACCGGTAACTCCGATATCAACGAGTACGCTATCGAAAAATTTTCGAAGCAGTTCGGCGAGAACGGCGCGTTCCGGCTGGTCAATTCCGATGAGATGAACAATCCCAAGGACAACCCCAAGGAAGGGCTCTTCTCCCATACCGACGATTATATCAAAATGACGGAAGCGGCCAGAAGGTATCCCGCCATACACGAGATCGACATAAAGGACCAAGAGCATTATGAGGGACTGATCGAAATGATCAAGGCTGAGAACCAGACCATCCCCATCCTCCTAAAAACTCCCGATGGCGACCTACAGATCATACCCGCCTATAGCAAAGATTTCAACGACATTACCGAGGGCTATAAATTAGTCTATCTGGGCAAGACCATCGATGTTGAAAAATCTATGGCCGAAGACGAAGAAGATGAGGAGATTGGAGTAGAATAGAAAATTTTTAACCCAAGCCCCGTTTAGAGCGCGCCCCTTACCTCGGTTAAAAGAGTTTCCACTTTGCGGAAAGGATCGCCTTCGCCAAGGGTTTCCAAGGGAAGGTAACCCCGATAGCCTGCTGATTTCATAATTTTGAAGAGTTTCGCGAAATCGGTAGGCACTTCTTTTCCGTTGATCCAAACGTTTTCCTTTATTTGCCACGTAACCGCATGTGGGATGTTTTTTTTGATTTCTTCGTATGGATCGTTCTGTCGGTAACTGCCGATATCTAGATTTAATCCCAACCATTCCGAATCTACTCTTTTGAACAGCTCATTGACCTCATCTGCGGTTTTCAGGAAATCATTATGGTTTTGAATAGCGATTATCACGCCGAACCGTTCTCCATGCGCACAGCAAGTTCGGATGTCCTTGACCATCCAGTCCATTACCTCATTTCTAGAATATTTCGGATAATCACGGCTTCCGGCAAAGATGCGCAAGTTGGGTACCCCTAATTTCGATGCGACTTCTATCCATTTTTTAACCAATTCGAGATCGGCTTGTCGCTTGATTGAATCGGTTTGGGCAAAGTCGTTTCGAACGCCCGTGCCACTAATATCCAACCCCAATAAAAAGGCCTTTTTTTTAAAGTTGTTAATAAAACTATCCGTAGGCACTTCGGGATATCCAGGAAAATAATACCCTGTGGGATCGATCGCGTCGAAATTTTGTTCGGCACAGAAGTCAAGCATATCGAACAGATCTACTTTGTTCTCTGTTAACAGGGAATTGAAAGAGTAGAGATTCAAGCTCAACTTGAATTTATGGGAAAATTTATTGTGGGATTTCTGGGGAAGTGAGAAAGCAAAAGAACCTCCCAAGGCAGCCATAGTGGGCAACGAAAGAATGCCTTTGACGAAATTTCTTCTATCGGTCGGTGGAGACATGGCAAAAAGCTAGATATCTACCTAAAAGTAGTCAAAAATATTAACCCGGACCAACGAAAACTACGCGGAGAACGGCATGGCCTTCCCTATTGTCAAGTAAATATCTTTTTATTTGGCTTGAGGTCTTATAAAAAGGAAAGGCATCCTGAACCCAGGATGCCTTTTACAACCAATTATATTCTACATTGCCCTGAAAAAGAGCGGAATCTTAATTATCGGCCTATTCTTGCTTCAATGATTTTAAGAAAACAAGGGCGCTTTCAGGCAACAATACCTTATCAACGATATGGGCCACTCCGTTTCTGGCCTTTACATCGGAAGTAACAAGATGGGCATTAACATCGTTGGTGGCATCGCCGATAACGAACGTATCGTTTCCAACGGAGGCAATAACCTCGATATCGCTTTTGGCAGCGGTGGTAATGCTTCCGGCTGTCAGATCGTCGCTGGCAACTTTACCGGGGACCACGTGGTACAACAATATCTCTTTGAGTAGGGCCAGTTCGTCTTCGGTGTCAAAGCTAGCGATACTTGTGTAGTCATCTCCCAAAGTGGTAAACAGGTCGTCAAACGCCGCATTCGAGGGTGCAAAAACCGTTGCAGGCTTAAAATAGGTATAATTGCCCGGGGTACTTCGCTTTTCATAATCCTCATCTTTTTCATCTTCGCCCTGTACGAAACTCTCATTGGTCGCATCGGCAAAGGCATCGACCAGTTCAGTAGCGATCAGTGCCTCTTCCAAACTGCTCAATTGAGGCTCATTGGCCACTACGGTAGTCAAGTCATCGGAGGTCAATGTGGCCATAAAGTCCAAGGCCACTTGGGGCAAAAGAACTTTATCAATAATTTGCACCGCACCGTTTTTAGCTTCTATATCAGCGGTTGCGGTACCAGCGGTGTTGCCGAAGGCGTCTTTGAAGGCAAAACCACCGCTTACGGCGATTACTTCAACGGAGCTCTCTTTCGCTGCCGTCTTTGCTGGGCCTGCCGTCAAATCTACAGAAGCAGGCAACACGTGATAGTTCATGATTTCACGCAACAAAGCGATCTCGGTCTCGTTATCGAAATCTTCGAGGCTGGTGTAATCATCGCCCAAGGCTTCGAAAAGGGCTTCGATCGCTTGATTGGTGGGAGCTAAGACCGTAGCAGAATCCAACTCCTTCACGGTATCTACCATATCTACCTTGTCCAAGGCTTCTACCAATAGCGATAAGTCTTCCGTCGCTTTTCCCCAATCTAAGATGCTGGGCCGGATATCAATATTCAAGGCTTCAATGGCATCTTGTGGCAAAAGGACCTTGTCTATAAAATGGACGACACCATTGGCAGCATCAGGGTTACTGTTCGTAATATTGGATACCGGATTGGTCTGCGGCAATTTGGTGGCGTCCAACAATTGGATAGTTCCACCTTCAGAGACGGCTACGGTAAGCTCATCGCCTTGTACGGTAGCTAGTGTGCTACCTTCGGAAAGGTCTCCTGTGGTGCTCTCACCGGCCACTACATGATAGGTAAGGATTTTTTCTAGCAAAGCGGGATCTATTTCCGCTAAGAGATCGGCCGAAGTCTCGAACCCCGCCTCAGCGGCTAGGTCGTCAAAAGCACCATTGTTGGGCGCAAAGAGGGTAAAGGTTTCGGAACCGTTCAACGTGGCCGACAGGTCGCCGGGCGACATTTTAAGGGCGGCCCTTAACGAGGTTAAAGATCCGTTCGCGTTGACAATGTCATTAACGGTACCCGATGCGATCAGGGAACTACCCGAGGTTCCACCCTCATCTTTTTCGCAGGAGCTTAGCCCCAATAGGGCAAACACCATAAGAAAAATACTTAAATTTCTAAATTTGGTCATTTGAAATGGTTTTGGTGAATATTTATTTGTCTTACAACGACCGAAAGAAATGAATATTATATTCCATAAGAGATATCTTAAAAGTAGTTCGGAGCTTGCATGGACAATTACATTTTGAATATACTAGAACAGAAACCGATCCAAAAAATTGTGGCGTGGAATGTTAATTCTGGGGAAAATTTGGGGCAGAAGGGGGTTCACGGCGGGGGCTGTGAGGGAATATAGAATAGTACAATTCAGGAGTGAAGCCAGCGCCCTTACAAGCTCGGACTTTTAGTCGTTCAATTTCAATACTGCCATAAACGCCTGCTGCGGAATCTCCACGTTACCGACCTGACGCATGCGTTTTTTTCCTTTTTTCTGCTTTTCCAGCAGTTTGCGCTTACGAGAAATATCGCCGCCGTAGCATTTTGCCGTGACGTCTTTGCGGAGGGCTTTTATCGTCTCGCGCGAAATGATCTTTGATCCGATGGCAGCCTGGATGGGAATGTCGAACTGCTGTCGGGGGATAAGCTCCTTCAGTTTTTCGCACATGCGTTTGCCGATATCGTAGGCGTTGTCAAAATGTACCAGGGCGGACAGTGCGTCAACGGGTTGCGCGTTCAAAAGAATGTCTACACGGACCAACTTTGACCTCCGCATGCCGATAGGGGCGTAGTCGAACGAGGCGTAGCCTTTTGAAATGGTCTTGAGGCGGTCGTAAAAATCGAAAACAATTTCGGCCAAGGGCATGTCGAAGATAAGTTCTACCCTTTCGGTCGTCAAATAGGTCTGGTGGGTAATCATACCGCGTTTTTCGATACAGAGGCCCATCACGTTGCCCACAAAATCGGCCTTGGTTATGATCGTGGCCTTGATGTAAGGCTCCTCGATGTGGTCTACAGTCGAGGGATCGGGCAGGTCCGAAGGATTGTTCACGGTAATATGTGTTTCCGGGTTTTTTGTGGTGAAGGCATGATAACTCACGTTGGGGACCGTAGTGATCACGGTCATGTCGAACTCCCGTTCCAGGCGTTCCTGTATGATTTCCATGTGCAGCATTCCCAAAAATCCGCAGCGAAAACCGAAGCCCAGCGCCGCACTGCTTTCAGGCGTAAAAACTAGGGAGGCATCGTTTAGTTGCAGCTTTTCCATGGAGGAGCGCAGCTCTTCAAAATCTTCGGTATCTACGGGATAGATGCCCGCAAAGACCATCGGCTTGACATCTTCAAAACCGCCAATGGGATTTTTAGTGGGATTTTCGGCGTCGGTAATGGTGTCTCCCACTTTGACCTCCCGGGCATCTTTGATACCGGTGATGAGATAGCCGACATCCCCTGCTTTTATAGCCGGTTTTTTATGTTGGATGAGCTTTAAGGTTCCGACCTCGTCCGCAAAATAGTTTTTGCCCGTGGCAACGAACTTTATTTTCTGTCCCTTTTTGATTTCCCCGTTGATGACCCTAAAGTAGGTTTCTACTCCGCGAAAGGGGTTGTAAACGGAATCAAATACCAAAGCCTGCAGCGGCTCATCCGGATTACCTTTCGGTGCCGGAATACGTTTAATGATCGCGGTCAGGATATCCTCGATACCGAGACCGGTCTTGGCACTGGCGGGAATTACCTCTTCGGGGTCGCATCCCAACAAATCAACAATATCATCGGTCACTTCTTCGGGGTTGGCACTCGGCAGATCCACCTTGTTGAGTACGGGAATGATTTCCAGGTCGTTTTCCAAGGCCAGATAGAGATTCGAAATGGTCTGCGCCTGTATGCTCTGCGCCGCATCGACGACCAAAAGCGCCCCTTCACAGGCGGCGATGGAACGGGATACCTCATAGCTGAAGTCCACATGGCCCGGGGTGTCGATGAGGTTCAAAACGTAAGGTTCGCCCTGATGAACGTAGTCCATCTGGATCGCATGGCTTTTGATGGTGATGCCTCTCTCGCGCTCGAGGTCCATACTATCAAGCAACTGCTCTTTTTTTTCGCGGTCGGTAACCGAACCGGTAAAATCCAACAGGCGATCCGCCAAAGTGCTTTTGCCATGGTCGATATGGGCGATGATACAGAAGTTTCGAATGTGCTTCATAGAGGGTTCAACTACCATTTAGCCCGCAAAGGTAGTGTATTTTAGGGCTTGTTGAGGATCAAAGTCAGTTTAAACAAGTGGTTGGCCATTGAAACAGTCATTCTTCATTTGGTGGTTTTTCCGGGTTGGGGTGTTCAATAGACAAATTTTATTTAATCCGCACGCAAATCGTAAGATTTTACCTAAAAAGGCTTAGCTTTGAAAGGAACTTGACCTAGTGCTTTAACCAAGCACCAATTGCCCCGTAGTGAAAAACCCGTTTTGCCTCATTTTTCTCTGTCTATGCTCGGTCTGGATGCTTTCGGCCCAGGGGTATGTAATATCCGGAACCGTCGAAAACGTAAGGCACGAGGCAATTTCATATGCCAATGTGCAGCTTTTGAGGGCGACCGATTCCACTGTGGTCAACGGAACCTCGTCCGATGATAGCGGCCGTTTTTTATTCGACGGCGTGTTAAAAGGCAGTTACCTTATCAAGGCCAGTTATATCGAGAACGAGTCCGAGCTTAGACCGATCGAAGCAGATGGAGATGTCTTTCTTGAGCCGATAACGCTGGGCGAAGAGGCACAAGCGCTGCAAGAAGTTGTAGTAACTTCCCAAAAACCAAGATTGGAAAGAAAGGTCGACCGGCTTGTTTTCAACATTGAAAACACGGCTTTGGCCGATAGCGATATCTGGTCCGTACTGAAACGCACCCCGAGTGTTATTATCGTTAACGATAAACTGACTGTGAAAGGCAGTAGTGCCGTAGGAATATTGATTAACGGGCGAAAGGTAAACTTGCCTAAAGGCGACATAATTGACCTGTTATCGGGCAATGCGGCCAGTGACGTCGAAGCCATCGAGATTATTACCAACCCGCCCGCCAAATACAGTGCCGAAGACGCCATACTCATCAATATCCGGAAAAAGAAAAATTTGGTGGCGGGATACAACGGTGCCATTCATAACCGGTATACCCAAGGGATACTGCCCAAACACACCGTGGGCACCGACCACTATTTTAAAGGGGAAAAAGCACAGTTTTCCGTCAACTACAGCTTTAACCACGACCGAGATATCATTAAATATACCGATATCACCAATTTCTTTGAAAACAACGAGATTGCCGCAGTCTGGACAGCGGAACAGCAAAACTTTCGGGAAAGAAAAAAGCATAATTTTTCCACGTTTTTCGATTACGATATCAATAAAAAAAACCGATTAAGCCTTTCCGCGATAGCGGTATGGCAGCCCAAGGTAGATCGACGTTACGATACGGAGACCTCCATAGTGGGCGACACTCTTTCGGGCTTCAATACCATCAACGCTTCCGACGAACGGCAATTGAATACTTCCTATTATTTGGATTATGTGCACAAACTGGACAAAGAAGGATCGGAATTGTCCTTTAACTCCCACTACACCTATTATGACTATGAACGGCGACAGGCTTTGAACACTCTTTTTTTGGATAGGGAAGGAAACCTGTCAGGGCGAAATGATTTTACGACGGACTCCGACCAGCGGATTGACCTGTACAGTATACAGGCAGATTATCTCACTCCTTCAGGAAAATCCGCCATTTTTGAATCCGGCCTCCGGTATGCCGGGATAACCTCAAGGAGCAAGGTGGCCCAGCTAGGTTTCGACCGCGATCGGCCGGGCATCGATCCTACGGAAGCGGGAAACTTTAGTTACGACGAATCGATTTTTGCCGCGTACACCTCTTTTAGCGCGAACTGGGATTTATGGAAAATAAAATCAGAGCTACGCACCGAATATACCCAGACCAGGGGTAATCTCGATATTGGTTCGCAAAGCAAGGAAAATAATTATCTACAGTTCTTTCCTTCGTTTTCCGTTCAATTTACGCCCAGCAAAAAGCATGATTTCAACCTTTATTATTACCGACGGATCCGGCGGCCCAGATATGCCGACATAAGTCCGTTTCTGGTTTTCCAAAGCAATTTTTCGACCATAGAAGGCGACCCCGATCTTCAGCCGTCCATCCGACACTACCTCGCTGGCGGCTATACCTTTAACAACAGTTATACGATAGAACTGTTCTACAAGACCAAAAAGAACGGTTTGGGCGAACTGATTTTTCAAGACAATGATCTTCGGTTGCTGCGGTTTATCAGCTCGAATCTCCAAAGAAGCACCAGCTACGGAATCGATCTCTCCGTAAGTAAAGACTTTACGGCTTTCTGGAACTGTTATCTTTTAGCGAGTTTTTTTGACGACAGTACGGCTTTCAAAAATTTAGGCACCGACATTCTAGTCAAAAACCAACTCTTCAGCTGGTTTGTAAGAACGAGTAATGGTTTTACATTTTTGAAGGACAGATCGTTAACCGCTGATATGACATTTTATTATACCGGGCCATTACTTTCCCAAAATGCAAGATTCGACGGTTTTGGGGCCTTGAATTTCCTGTTCCGAAAAACGTTTTGGAACAAAAATGCCAGTGTTTCTATAGGCGTAGATGACATCTTCAACCAAGGCAACCAGTTCAACATCCGCAACTATCTAGATCAAAGCGGCACCTCGCTGCGAAGGGCCGAGAACCGTTTGTTCGTTTTGGGCCTTCGGTACAAGTTCGGCAATAGCACGATTCGGGATAATTACAAATCGAAAAACGTCGAAGAACTGGACAGGTTGTAAGAAGAGGCTTTGAAGGTCGGCCGATTAGGAGATTTTTCCTAATTTTGCCCTCTAATTTAGCTTGCACAACGAAATGCCTTGGATAGCCGACATACAGCTCCCCGATTTCCCATTGCTGCTCGCCCCGATGGAAGATGTCAGCGACCCGCCCTTTCGCGCCCTATGCAAAGAGCAGGGCGCCGATGTGGTATATACGGAGTTTATTTCTTCGGAGGGCTTGATCCGAGATGCCGCCAAAAGTGTGATGAAACTGGATATCTATGAGAAAGAACGCCCGGTGGGCATCCAAATTTTTGGGGCCAATCTGGATTCGATGTTGCAGTCGGTGGAAATCGTGGAAAAATCCGGCCCTGATATTATAGACATCAATTTTGGCTGCCCCGTAAAAAAGGTGGTCAGCAAAGGCGCGGGAGCAGGAATATTAAAGGATATCGATTTGATGGTCTCCCTGACGAAGGCCATGGTCGAACACACGAAACTGCCTGTTACGGTAAAAACCCGGTTGGGATGGGACCATGATACCATCAAAATTGTCGAAGTGGCCGAACGTTTACAGGATGTCGGTTGCCAGGCGATCGCCATCCACGGCCGCACCAGGGCGCAGATGTACAAAGGTGAGGCCGATTGGAAACCCATTGCCGAGGTAAAGAACAACCAACGGATGCATATTCCCGTGTTCGGCAACGGCGATGTCGATTCGCCCGAAGCCGCCGCTAGAATGCGCGACGAATATGGACTCGACGGGGCCATGATCGGTCGGGCCAGTATCGGAAATCCCTGGTTTTTTAAAGAAGTAAAGCACTTTTTTGAAACCGGAACCCATATCGGACCGCCAAGCATGGAGGAACGGGTCGAAGCCGCCCGACGCCACCTGCAAATGGCCATAGATTGGAAGGGCGAAAAACTCGGCGTTTTCGAAACCCGACGCCACTATACGAATTATTTTAAGGGCATTCCCCATTTTAAGGAGCACCGAATGAAAATGGTGACCAGCGACGACTCCTCCGACGTCTTTGCCGCTTTTGATGAGGTACTGGAAAAGTTTGGAGATTTTGAGTTCGCAGGCTAGCGTCAAGCCACGCTAAAACCGACGCACAATACAATGCATCTTTTGCAGTTTGACTTGAAACTAGTGGTCCGCAATCAACTTCTTTGAAATTCTACTACTTGCGATTTTAGAGGCTATGATTCCCAATACCATAATCGTAGCCAGAACGATTACCACGTTGATTATCTGATACTCCACTGGGTAGGCCAACGAGGGGGTTATCATTAACCATCCGAAGGCTAATTGCGACCCGATAAGCAATGAGGCCAAGGCGACCCCTATGATGCCGCCCATGGACGTTACCAAAATGCCCTGTAGAAAATAAATGCGCCGTAATTTTTTGATAGTAACCCCCAGATTGTACAAGGTTCTGGAGTTATGCTGTTTATCCAATATCATCATAATAATGGCGCCGACAACGTTGAACAGGGCAATGATAAGAACGAGGGTAAAGATAAGATAGGTAGCCAGATTTTCGGTGTTCAGCATCCTATGCAGCGAACTGTTCAGCTCTTGCCTGTTCTTCAAGGCAATGTTGCTTCCTAAGATTGCTGCAATATCCTTTTTTAGGGAGTTGATATCCCTTAGATTATCCAATTTGAAGTTTATGCCCGAGATTGCGGTGGAATCCTTATCCAACAACTGCTGAACGGACGGCAAATCCGCAAAAACGTACTTTTTGTCCAAATTTTCCTCGATTCCGTAAACCCCGCTTAATACCAAGGGTTTTGTTTCGATGTCCTGTAACTTTAGCGCACCCTTACCTGGCTTTAAGGCCATGACCACTAATGGATTTCGGTACTGATTGACCGTTGCGCCCAAGCTATTGGCAATTCCGATGCCTGCTACCGCGTCCTGTTCGTTGATGCGCCACGTACCATACTGAATGGTGCTGTCGATACCCGTTACCCTGTTGTAACTGGAATCCACCCCCTTAATAAGCGCTATAAAGCCTTTTTCCCTATATTTTAAATAAACCCTTTCTTCCAGTTCTTTCCCATAGGCGACCACCCCGCCGATTTTCTGTAGCTCATGTTCTTGTTCCGGGGAGATGGAAAAAAATTTTCCGGTAATGGGTACGGCCTTTAGGTCTGGATCAAAGGTATCGGTAAAGGATAGGCTAAAGCTTTTCAATCCCGCAAAGCCCGAAAGCACTATAAAGAGGGCTGCCGAACCTATTACGATAACCAAAAAGGTAATGAAATTAATGACATTCACCGCGTTTTGGCTGCTCTTGGAGCGGATATAGCGTTTGGCGATGTAGAACGGAAAATTCAAGGTAACCGCTGGTTAGATTTTTTTTCTTTTGGCCAAGAGATCTCGGTTTTCAATCGGATTCTCATTGCCCTTAAGCGACTTTTCGATATTTTCGATATAATCTAGGGAATCATCCAAGAAAAAGGATAGTTCCGGCACCCGTCGCAACTGGTGCCGGGTACGCTGCGCCAGTTCGTGCTTGATGAGCGGTTCGTTCGAGATAATGCCCTCCATAATTTCTTGGGCATTTTTATTCGGAAATATACTAATATAGACCTTGGCGAGGGAAAGATCGGTAGGAACTGATACCTTGGTAACGGAAATCAAGGTCCCTTTCAAACCGTTATCGATGGCCGAGCGCTGTAGAATGTCGGCAATATCCTCCTGAATGACACCCGCAATCTTTTTCTGTCGTTGTGTTTCCATAGCACAAAAATACGGAGAAATAAGCGTAAATTAGGAGCATGTTCAAAAAGAGCCAAGACCGTTCAATATCGACGAATACCAAGGGAAGGCTTTGGGAATCTAACGGAAGTAATTATCCGGATAATCGTTAAAGAAGCATAAAAGTATTGAAATTGAAAAAAATAGAGCACATCGGCATTGCCGTGAAGAATTTGGAAGCCTCTAAGACTTTATTTGAAAAGCTGCTGGGGACGGCTTGCTATGCAACGGAAGAAGTAGCCTCCGAAGGCGTTAGAACTTCATTTTTTAGAAAGGGAGAAAGTAAAATCGAGCTTTTGGAATCGCTAAAGGATGATGGCCCAATCGCAAAATTTTTAGAAGAGAGAGGAGAAGGTGTGCACCATATCGCCTTTGCCGTTGATGATATCGTAGAAGAGGTAGAGCGTCTGAAATCTGAGGGGTTTACCGTTTTGAACGAGGAGCCGAAGAGAGGGGCGGACAATAAGTTGGTGGTTTTTTTGCATCCGAAAAGTTCGGGCGGAGTTTTGGTAGAATTGTGCCAGGAGTCCCGGGGCTAGTTCTAGCATCACTCTTTTTGCTGACCCACGATTCGGCGATACCATGAGAGGCGGCAGCACATGAGGGTGCCCGTGAATATAATACCACCCTATTCTATACACAGGGCATTTTATTGGCTTGCAGCCTTTAAAAAATAGTAGTAATATTGCAGTCCAAAATTTGGTCCTATAGCTCAGTTGGTTAGAGCACCTGACTCATAATCAGGTGGTCCCTGGTTCGAGCCCAGGTGGGACCACATCAACAAAGACAGGGCTTCCGAGAAATCGGGAGCCTTTATTTTTTAGGGCGGGTACCGCATGGGCGCAACATTTTCATTTTTTTTCTTGAATTTTATTTCATCGGTTAGGCACCTTTTGCTTTTCTGCCGTTTGAAAATTTGTCCCATAAAATAGAACAAACAAAACTATTACAAACTGACTTTTGCTTAATAATCTTGTTGTGCGCATTGTGCAATACATTTTAATCAAAAGCACGAATACATCAGATTATATTTTTCATCTTTCCACGCAATTTATTGTGTCTCTTGTTCAGCCTTTCACATGACGCAAAAATCAGTAGATACATTTTCAAAACATTGCCTTGGGCAATGTCCCATAAAAGGGTCACGAATAATTAATGGACCTCAACCCCTTTTCCTCATCCGTTCCATTTAACGGCCGTTCTATCAAACCATTAATTATCTGGGAAGTCGCTTAAATTTTTCGTTTTATTTCATAGAAATCAGGCAAATAAAAAATCAAACAACTTGGTTAAGTGGCTTTTGACTATGGTTTATGGATTGGAGACATTGCTTACCCATCTTTCAAATATTTTCAAATAATCATCATGCAATTTTGCCCAATATGGAAAATCGGTCTGCCCAACATGGTACATGGAATGATTGGCATCCTTCAAGCGTACAATTTTGTAACTTTCGTTACCCGCTTCTGCTAACGCTTTTGAAATCAATTCATAGCTTTTTTCTGGAATAATCTCATCCAAGGTTCCTTGAACTACCAAAATTGGCTGTTTGGTTTTCCGAAAATAGGGCATCGGACTGTATGAAAGTTTTGGATCGACCTGAACTTCATCAAGATCGGGAATCCATATTTTATCGAACCAGGGTTTGGATTTTTCCGCCTCGATAGACTTCTCCAACTCAGCCCTGTTCAAGTCGCCAGCGATGAACTTAAAAACTTTTCTTTGTAATTCAACGCCTTCCTTACTTATATCGGGATTATTGTTCTTCCATGCATTCAGGTCACTTTCCAATAGAGTACTGCCTGGGCAACTGACTGCAATACCATACTTCAGTTCTGGTAACTCACTCAGGATATAGGGGACTTTAGTCGCTCCTTGACTACTTCCCTTTATGCCGATATTGGATAAGGGGATTCCCGTCTGTTCGGAAAAATAGTTGATAGCGTTTATGTCATCAGATACCAATTCTTCCATAGTGGCCGCCTGCCAATTGCCATCAGAAACTCCCGTTCCCCTTTTATCATAGTGAAAAGTGACATATCCTTTATTGGCAAAATAAATGGCCTCTGCCCTGGACCCGCTACGATCACCTCCTCCTGAAGAAGGAAGAAATACGATGGCATTTGATTTGGGTATTGACGGTTTCCGTAAGGTCCCGCCTATATTCAGACCGTTGGATTGGAATACGATTTCCTCTGATGCCATACTCTTTTCCTCGGTCTGAGTTTCTTTTTCCAAAGTATAGGGCGTGCTTATTGTATCAACATCCAATGTTCCTGATAACTTAGTGTACTTATCGATCCATCTGTTTTTAAAGCTATAGGTGTAGCGATCGCTTTGTAACATGAAATTTATCGAGTCGGCATCGACTATTATATTTCTTGTGGGTATCTGAAATGCGTTTTGTTCCAGACTAGTAAAGAACACTTTCCAATCGGTTGAGTCTTTTTTGATATCGAAGGATATGCCATCCGAAAAATTTCCGTGACGGAACACACCGCTGAATGTTCCTTCCTTTCCCATTTCCTTCGTTTCCTGTTGCATACAACTGGAGACCAATATCAGGATCATTAATAAGAGCATGATTTTTTTCATTTTCTCAGAGTCTTAATGCCCATAAGTAAAATTGTGCCAATTAAGATCAGAAAGTAACAGGTGGTGGCAACAGTTTTAAGAAGACTGAAAAATGCGGTTGTTGTTACCATGCCAGGTGTTAAATCTGGATAACTTTTCAGCAAATTGATGATACCGAAATTCTCCAGATAATCTGCCAATCCCGCTAGAAGCGGTATCAAACAGAGATAGAACAGCGAACCCTTATCTTTCTTTAGCTTTTTCAAAAAATAGGCGAGCACCAAACAATAGCTGATTCCAAAAAGCACTGGATACACCATATCTACGGGAAGTTGCCGATACAGGTACGCGTTCCTGCCCATCGGGCCAAGGGCTTTGAACAGTCTATTCACATAACCAAGGTCATATCCCATGGGCATCATATCCAACAATTCCATTCCGTTGGCATGACCCGTGACCGTAGGAATAGTAACAGCCAACATTAGGATATATACCAGACTGGTAAGCGCAAAAAGCAACAATACTTTTTTGCCCTGTAGGTTTCTGTCAATAATTGTTCTGAGCTTTTCCATTTCTTCAATCGTTTTAAAAAAGAAACCGGATTTTTCAGTTTTTGCATTAACAAATGATAAAAAACAGTGTAATCTTGTTTCCAATACAATTTCAGAAAAATTTACCCTTTGCCCATTAGGAAAACAAATACTTGCTAACCCTGCTTATTCATCCCTAATCTCCTTTTCCAGTAAATTTAAAACTTCAGAATTATGAACCTGCAATTCAGTTAGCATTGGAATCAGCCTATTTCTCATAATCACAATTCTATTGACCGTATTGTTTTGATGTTGAGGATCTCTTGCCCATCCAAGAAAATCGGAAGGATGTTGTTCTGATTTACTTAATAAAGCAGAATCTAGCCTTATAATCGATGTATACTTTTCGCCTAAGGCCCGGTGCTTATTTATCACAATATCCTTATTAACATCTTCATATTCCTTATAATTCGCATATGTACTCGGGTAAGTCGACAGTCTCGACTTAAGCTGTTCATTTTGAATAATTTCAATTTTATCGGTATTAATAACAGATAACAAAGTTCCATTGGTCAAATTCAATTTGACATAGTCGGAAACATCGTATTTGTAAATAGAATCGGTTAAAGCAGGGACATTTGGGCCTAGGTGTTTCAGATATTCGGTTAGTTCATTAAGATGGTAATTGTGTTTTGCCAAACCGATCTTGATGCTTTCCTGATTCACTAAAAAATCTTCTTTTAAAGCTTTGAGAATAAGCTGTTCACTAATTCGTTTTTTTCGATTTTCATTAGCATTGTTTATTTGTAAAGCAATTAAAATACCAATGACTACAAGGGCAATTTCTCCGATTGCATAGAGCAGATATTTACTTACCTTATTTTCAGTAAGCAATTGTTGCCTGATTTTTCTAAAAAATTTGATCATCTATGCATTCGTTTTATAATGATTCCTAAGGGTTTGCGGCTGCATATTATAACCCTTTAGTGGATTATCGCACGATTGTTATTCGTTCGTCCATTTCTATAATACCTCTAAGTTCAACAATTTTTGAATGTGATCATAAAGATATTTTGATAATTACAACTACATATTACTATAACTATCCTTGAAAGCTAATTTGCCAAAGCAGACAACTGTTCCCTATCAATCATTTTCCCCCGTACAATGACCTTTTCGATGTCATTATAGGCCTCAACCGTTTTCAAAGGATTGGAATTCAATATAGGTAAATTGGCGATGCTACCCTTCTCGACCCCCCTCATAGATCAACTTAATACAAATACCTCGTTGTTCCCTGCTCTTTGATACGATTTTCTGAGGCCTATGTTCGTTCGCTTGAATGGAGTCAGGTAAACTACTGTTGACATTATAGGTGCCGTTCAAGACACTGGAAGCATACCGCTGCTTTTGCGAATACTCCTCCATTTAATCATTCATTATGGTAATTTGTTCTCCGCAGGTATAAAAATCTGGACGTACTTCTGACTCCTAGATATTGGTCATACGTTCAGGCCAGTAATTGTTTACATCGATAAGGGTAGTAAACCTAAAATTTGAGATAGCTTTTCGGTAACTGATTGTAATAAAGCTCGACCCATTCAGGACACTTCTTTTTCAGTGGTCCGTTAAGTCCGGCGGAGTTGGAAAGATGCACATGGGAATCTATCAAACCGGGAAAAAGATACTTCCCCGTTCCGTCTAATTCAATATAATTTCCGATTCCTTCCGGTTTTTTATCCCCTACAGAAGCAATTTTGTCGTCCTCCATAACTACATAACCTACTTGAGTTTTTATGTTATCAGTATCTGCCGAAATAATAGTGATTTTTGATTAATTGGCCCTTATATTTGTGGTCATAGCACGCACCAACAGACAAATAAGCGGCAAGTAGAAAAAAGGGATGGACTTTGATGAAGGTCCATCCCCTTTAATAGGTGTTTAATTTTCTGCTAGTGCAGATCTTTTGGTACTGACCAACGGATTCTTTTGCTGTCCTCTTGATTAGAAAGGAACGTTAGCCTTCTAGATTCCATTGGTGATTGATTAATGAAAGTTCTCATGATTGATGTTTTATTGATTGATGTGTTGCTACAAATCGTGATTAGCGATTAAAGTTTCTGTACTGTGCCCATTGCGTTCTTTTACTGCTGCTAAAGGTTGAAAAGTACTGTCCTGTTTTTGACTCTGTTGCTGTTCTGCTGTTAGATGCTTTCATGATATTTTGTTTTTTAGATTGATGTTTAATTGTTGTTTTTAAATTTCACTACACTAACTAGACGAAGGGAGCTTCATTTTGTTACAGTACTATGTATAAAAAGGTACTATTTTAGATAATATTTAACGTTTGATAGCATATTACATCCTAATTAATTAGAGTGTAATACGTTGGTTGTCAGAGTTATAGGATGTCATTAAAATGGTTCACGTTTTTAAGAAAAGTCAAAAAGAATATTTCCCCATTCAGAAATGCATACCGAATCGGATGTGTAAGGGAATGCAGAAAAGTTTATTTTAGTACCGCTTTGTAAGAAAATCTATAGCGGGTTTCTTTAATTTAGATTGTAGCCCGTTCTCTTTGGGCAAGGTTTTATAAAATAGGATTGGAAGCGAAGCCGTTAAATGGATTATAGTAAGTCTTGCTCTTCAAGTGATATTCTTAGCTCAGCCTGATTTTCCCAAAACTTGTCTCTGATCTTTTGGACGGTCTTTTTATACTCAGGATGCCTTTTCAAGGGTTTAATAAGCGGATCTCTTTCCAAGAATAACAAGATCCAATACTGATAATGATCCTGTAATGCGAAAACCTTGAGCTGCTCAATTCCCTGGTCGATCTTTCCCTCATGCGCATACTTCAGGGCCATGCTGGCGCTCTTGTAGATTGATTCGTCCTTTTCGCAATATTCGGCATAGGCCTTGAAAAAATCAGCAGCCTGATCTTTCAATCCCATTTTCTCATAGACCAGGCCGATCTTCCCATCTTCCTGAGGGTATATATTCAGGCCCTGCCTTTTCCTGGCTTCTTCAAATTTTTTATAATACCTAAAAGCAGTGTCATAATCCTCTTGGTAATATTGGAAATTGGCTACGTCTCGCAAGATATCCAAACGGGTGGTGTCCTTTTGCCACTCTTGCTCTAATAACTGGGTCGTATGTTCGATATCGCCTTCCATGGCGTAATCGATGTAGATTTTTAAATACGGTGCGAAGGGATTCGCTGGGTTATAATCCAGCGACTTGTTAATGTATTCAAAAGCCTCCTTGGTAAAACCGGTCTGAGCCAATGCATTGCTAAGATTTAAAAAGATATAACTTTTAGAAATTGAGTCGTTGGCGGCAATATCAAGCTGTATGCCCAATAACGCATATTTCAAGAACTTGGCGGTATCCGGAATATAACTGCTGTATAAAAGGGATAGTATTTGTACGACGTCAGCTGAATTGGGATTGTACTCCAATGCTTTCTCCAAATGGGGCAATGCCAATCGATAATCCTCCATGTGCATATAATATAATGCCTTGGATATGAGGCTTATGTCAGATTTGGAATCATACAACAGTGCCTTGTCCGAATAATTATTTATAAGCTCCGTGTATCGTTTCTGCCGCTGGTTCATGTCAAGTTGGTAGTATGAAATGGCAATATTTGCATAGGCGAGGGCAAACTTGGAATCATTTTCTATTGCCTTTTCAAATAAAGGTATCGCTTTTTCCCATCCTTCCTTGGTTCCAGAATAATACGGGTCAAGGGCTCGGAGGTAATAATCATATGCCACCAGATTTTCAGTTGGTTTTTTCTCGATTTGCTTCAATTCGGCGGGTGTCACAACTGCCTCGATGGACGCTGCGATTTTTTGGGCCACTTCGTTTTGTAACGTGAATATATCATCCACTTCTCGGCTGTATTGCTCGACCCAAATAGGTCGATCGGTTGACGCTTCGATCAATTGGATATTGAGCAAAACCTGAGTCCCAATACGTTGACCACTGCCTTCAACCAGATAGTTCACCTTGAGTTCATCAGAAATCTCTGGAATGCCTTTTTCAGAATTTCTGTATTTCTCTACCGAAGTCCTGCTGATGACCCGTAGGTCTTTAATCTTTTGAAGATTGTACAAAGCCGATTCCATAAGGCCATTGACGAAGTACAAATTTGTAGAATCACTACTCTCATTTTTGAAAGGCAATACTGCGATTGACTTTTCAATTTCCGAAGGGTGGATGGCATCCTTTTTTTTAATAAGCAAGATGGAAACAACCAGTACTATAACCGATGTCGCAGCTAGGATGGGCCATCGGTATCGCTTTAAAAATTTGGCCTGACCCTTTTCCCTTTCCACTTCAATTTCTACGGCACCTTTTCCAACCTCACCAGGGGGATATCCATACTGTTCGCGAAAACATTTGATGAAATAGGAAGTACTTCCAAACCCTACTTGATACGAAATTTCTGAAACTGTCGAAGAGGTTTCCTTGAGTAAGGTCATACCTTCTTGAAGTCGAACTCGACGAATGAATTGGCTTGCAGACAGCTTTGTCTGTTTCTTGATTTTTCTGAGCAGGTTAGACCGACTCATATTCATGGTTTCCGCTAGTTGTGACACCCCAAATTGCTCGTTGGCCAAATTTTCCAGAATTATGGCTTCCGCTTGTTCAATAAAGGTTGATCTCTTCGACGATTCGTTGGTCATGATGTTTTCTGCTGCCTCTAAGTTAGATAAATGTCAAGAAATAGGCCTTATCCCAATGGGTTCATATTTTATTTGAATATCATCGTTTGCGTCATAATTGATATCCCCGCGCCATAATTTTTATGCCCTCCCGAAACTTGACATCGTTCTCAGCATAGCTCATACGCCTTGCGTCAGACCTTGTAGGACCTTTGTGGTAGTAGAAAGTAAGTCAAACATTTAAAAATTAAAATCATGAAAACAGTTAGTATTAATTCGTTGAGAATATTAGTAAGCATGTCACTATCTCTTCTTTTACTTACAGCTGCCTGCGGCCAGTCCAGTACTACGACAAAAGAACAGGCAAAAAGGGGCATAGAAATCAAGTCGGTTGTTGATGCGCCAGAAATGGACATTCAAGCAGCGATATTATCGGACAATCTTGAAGCCGTTAAACAGCACATCATGGTAGGTACCGACCTTAACAAAAAAGATGCTATGAGTGGTTCCACACCATTGATCACTGCGGCAAGCTTTGGCAAAATTAAGATTGCCCGAGCCCTTATTGATGCGCGTGTTGATTTATCACTTAAAAATAATGATGGCGCCACTGCCTTGCATACGGCAGCATTCTTCGGTAGGGTTGAAATCGTTCAAATGCTCATTGACGCTAAGGTCGATAAATCCGCAAGAAACAATTTTGGTGCAACGGCCAGAGAATCCGTAATGGGACCTTTTGCAGACATGAAACCCATCTATGAAATGCTTCAGCAACAATTAGCACCACTGGGTATGCAACTTGATTTGGCGGAAATCGAAAAAGCCCGTCCGGTCATTGCCATGATGCTTCAATAAATAATCTACAATACCTATTATAATGAAAACGGAAAGAAGACATGATATTGATTGGCTCAGGGTTATTGCCATTGGTTTGCTGCTCATTTATCACATTGCCATAATATTTCAGCCCTGGGCCTTGTTCATTGGCTTTATCAGGAGCGATGAACTTCTAGAAGGTTTGTGGAAACCAATGACCATGTTAAACGTCTGGCGAATCCCACTATTATTCTATGTATCAGGTATGGGACTCTATTTTGCCATGCGCAAACGAAACTGGAAACAATTGCTTGTGGAACGGACAAAGCGAATTTTATTGCCCTTCACGTTTGGTATTGTGGCAATCACTCCGCTGCATATGTTTATTTTTCAGAAATACTATCATATGCCTTTAGGCTATTATCCCCATCAAGGCCATTTATGGTTCCTGGGAAATATCTTTGTGTACGTACTTTTACTTTTGCCGATTTTTTACTTTCTAAGGAAGCACGAGAACGGTAAAATCCAAAGAGCACTATCCACTGTCATGCGCCATCCCGGTGGTCCTTTGTTGATTTCCCTATTTTTTATTATTGAGGTTATCTTGGTAAAGCCCCAGTTATTTGTGTTGTATGCCCAGACTTGGCATGGCTTTTTTAATGGGTTTCTTGCTTTCTTTTTCGGTTTTCTTTCAGTTTACAGCGGTAAAACCTTTTGGCAAACCGTGTTAAGGTGGCGATGGTTATATATTGGCATGGCCGCTATTTTGTTCGGTATCCGCTATTTTATTTTTGCAACGGAGGCACCGAACTATCTCACAGCCATAGAATCTAATTGTTGGATTTACGGGGTTTTTGGGTTGGCCTACAAATATTTGAACAGACCAAGCAAAATCCTAAGCTACTTAAGCCAAGCTGCCTATCCTGTGTACATCATCCACATGTTTGTGCTGTACGCAGGGGCTATGCTCATATTACCATTGCAAATGCCCACCGTGCTAAAATTCTTCGCTATTACAGCGTTTACGGGCATAGGGTGCTATCTGATATATGAATTCATCATCAGGCGGATAAGGGTCTTAGGTCCTTTTTTTGGACTGAAATGGACACCAATGAAATTCGAAAGATCAAAACTTCAACGCCCAACTTGAAGTAAGAATATCGTAACTTAAGTTCATAAAAATAGTCCGAAAAAGTAGACTCTCACAAAAGGTATAAAATCAATAAAGAATGAAAAAGGCAATTGTATTATTAACCTTGCTTCTCGTAGGGTTTAACTCCTTTGGACAATCAATCTCCAACAAAGAATTAGAAAATAAAATCGATGCACTCTTTAAAAGTTATGCGTACTACAACCGCTTTATCGGAAGTGTTCTAATTAGTGAGAATAATAACATCATTTATCAAAAAAGTTTTGGTTATGGCAATATAGACGGCCGGAAAAAGAACACTAAAAACTCGATATTTAGTATTGCCTCACTTACCAAATCATTTACGGCTGCTGGTATTATGAGATTAGTTGAAGATGGAAAGTTGACACTTGACACCCCTATTTCATCTTATTTTCCGGACTTTATACCGGATTATTCTAAAGACATAACCATTCAACATTTGCTCAATAACAGTTCGGGAATGGAAGCAAATATCGGCAGAACAGATGACAATGGGAACGGACTAATGCCAAAAGAAACGTCGATAACTTTTGATGAAATTCTATGGAAATTTAAAGATTCCAAATTGAAATTTGAGCCAGGAACCGGCTATGAATATAATAATTTTGGCTATTTGCTTTTAGCACAAGTTTTTGAAAAAGTAAGCGGACAGGCCTTTGGTGACTTTATGGAACAAGTAGTTTTTAAACCTGCAGGAATGAAAAACACAGCGGTGGCATCATTCAAACCTTTACACAAAAAAGCTCAACCGTATTTAGGTTTAGGAATGGCAAGATTTAAAAAATTTAATCCACCTTTCCATCCTTCTTGGCTTAAAGGTGCGGCCGATATAAATTCAACTACTGTTGATTTGTTCAAATTCATGGTGGCTTTAAATAATGGAACATTATTAAATTCAGAATCAATAAATAAACTGTACACTTCCACACAGTCAATGGGAGTTAATGAAATGTCATCTGGTTTGGGCTGGGTAATCGACGACAGAGGGGATGAAAAATGGATATACAATTCTGGCTTACTTCCTGGCTACGCCTCAATGATGGGTTCCTTGTCAGAAAAAAACGTCAAAATAATCATATTATCCAATGCTACAACCGTCAATCCTGTAGATGGCGAGTTTCATGGTGAAGTGACTTTCGTTCCGGAGATTACCAATAAGATCATTTCACTATTTCAAGGTAAAAATGTTGAAAACTTACCATTACCAAAAAAGATTAAAAATAAAAGTAATGCTGATTTTACTATAACCTATGTTTTGGATAAGGAACATTCCCTGCTTCTTAAAAAGGATGGAAATCGATACACCCTGGAAACAGCTGGCAAAGAACCTTGGTCCGTTTTTACCTATGCGTTTTCAAGAAATGGAGAAGAAAATAATGCCCCTAGTGAAACCGCACTGTTTTTTGCAAAAGCCATGAGTACGGAGAATTTCGAAGGAATTTTAAAATACGCAAATGATCAGATGAAGGATTTTTTAGGGACCGAGGAAGGCCTAAGCCAATTGAAAGGAATGTGGGCCAATTTTTTACAACATGCCGGGAAATTTATTTCCTATAATATTTATAAAATTGAAGGCGATACAGCTAAAAATGTTCACATTAGGTTTCACTTTAAGACTTTAGATATCGGAATGGTGTTAAGTATAAATCCAGATCATAAAATTCAAGGAATGTTTATGGACGATGCGGTTAACACGAGTCATATTACAAAAGTAGGTTTGGTGCCCACAGGAGAAAATCTATTTTTTATCGATGGACAGGGAAACGGAGGAATGCAAGATTTAAAAATCATTGTTTCCGACGACCAGCTAACGGTTATAGATGGTTCGCAAAAATTTGAAGCCCATGCTAAATTTTAAATTCTTCAGAAAGAAAATAATGCTACCCAATCATATAGTGAATTCTAGGATTAGATTTTTTTGAAAAGATATTCAGCAAGGGGCCTGTAAATTGCTTATTCCTTTACAAGGGGAACTTTCGATGTAGAGATAAAAGGCTTGGTATCTTCAAAAATGCCTTGAGCGAATGCAATATTTCATTCATCGGCACTGGATTGGAAGGCGAACCTGCCCAACACAGGAAAAAACATCAAAAAGGACCTATTCAGCTACTATCCAATATGAGCAAAATAAGATATGCCAACATACTGCTTCAACCCTTGGAGAAATAACAGGTGTAAAAGAGCGGTATTCCATTGGAACTTGGAGTCGGTTATTTGCTTTTAAATTGTGAAGTCAAGCTACCAACATTGTCAATTACGACCTTTAATTCCGTATCCCGATCAATGGACACCAGTTCCACTGGAGAACCTGGAATCACTAACATGCCCTTTTTAAGGGACCATCCCCTTTTGGTCAAAAAATTGACCAACCACCGCAAAGAGTGGATGGGACCACCCATAATTTCCGAACAAGGAGCAGACGTTATTAGGTCCGTATTTTTAAAGACATAAAAAATCTCGTCCTCGAACCCAACATCCGCGGGATCGACTTTTTGGTCGCCAACAATGAGTCCGGTATGAATGCCACCGGTACAGATTAGCTCCTGTATTGTCGGCGGTTGGACCCAAAAATTGAACTCATGGATTTCAATTCCGGGACTGACGTATGCAATGGCATCTACAAGCTCTCTATCGGACAGGTCTGTACCTACGACGTCTTTCCCGATTTTGAAAACCATTTCCGGTTCGACGGCACAGTTGATGTAATCGCTCCAATCGATTTTGACCGCGCTATCCAGAATATGGGGATGAAACAGCTTTCCGCTGATCGGCTCGGTCAGACCGAATTGATTTCTAATGGCACCACTTGTGCAACCTACCTTGAACCCAGCAAAACGCTCGCCTGCTTCTATTCTTTTCTCAGTAACCAAATCCTGCACCTTATAGGCTTCTTCCATCGAAATCCCCTTTACGGCCATCGCTTCACCTGACCACTGCTTGTGGTAGAAAGAATGATAGAAATCTAAGGCTATCTGATCGAGTGAGTTCATGGTTTTTCGTTATCAATATCTATCATCCCGGTTTTGGAAAGCGCAAGACCTTGCGTTCGGTTGAGGATTTAAATGGGAACACCAAGGTTCCATCAGGGCTTATTACTATAAAAGACAACTCCTGTGCGACTGCCGAGACCAGAGCTTCTGTCATTGATGCCTAAACCATGGAGTCTAAGGCGTTCAACCAGATTATTTCTGATGTGAAAGATAGGACACCAAGGAGGCAAATTCTTCATAGGAAAGCGCATTAGCGAGCCCTTGGGGCATCATGGAGGTGGGGAGTTCCTTCCTTTCTGCGATATCCTTGGTGGCAACGGTGGTCACTTTACCGGTGATATCCCGCAGCTCAAGCCGATCTGCCGATTCTGCCGTCACAAAGCCCATGAAGCTTTTATCCTCCTTGGTGGTGATGAGCACCGTGGAGAAACCTTGTGAAATCGAGGCGTTTGGTTTTAAGATGGATTCTGCGATTTGTACCCGGTTCATGATCGATCCTATCTGTCCCATATAAGGTCCTTTTAAGACTTCCCCTTTGGAGACACTGTGACAGGCGACACACCCCTGCTGTTCAAAGAGGTTCTTGCCTTGTTTTGGGTCGCCCTCGATTTCGGAAAGGGCACGGATCACATCTTCGATCGAAGCATTGCCCACCTGTCCTTTTTTGTTCTTAATGGCCTCAAGGTCGATGTTCTGTTCTTTTAGGTTTGCATCGGCGACCTGTGAATTCTGCTGGGCAAACGCGGGTATGTCTAGGCTCAGTACGCTGTTGAGATTTTCAAAATAGGCTTGATCCTCCAGGGAATTATTTCGGGCCTTGATTAAGAAATCCTTTATTTTTTCAGAAGATTCCCAAGTGACGGCCTTATAATATGGGCCGTGCGTATCGGGTCGCGTGCCCCACCAGGTGGTACCGTCAAAAGCTTCTTCTTTTTTGTAAAGGCGCGCAAGGGTGGCTATTATTTCTCGCTTTACTTTATCATTGTTGGACTTGTAGTAGGCATTTATCAACCCATCAACCGCTTTTGGACGGTGCATATAACGCAGGGCCCACAGGGCAAGTTTGGTGTCTTTTGAGCCGATGGCATCCAGACAGGCTTGGGTGGCGTTGAGCTTTATCAAGGCCTGTGCGGCAAGGTGCGCAGGAATGAGTGCGGCGTTGGGCGTCGCATGTGGGCCTTCTTCCCCATCAAGGTCAAAATCGGTTGTTTTTGGTAAGTCAATATCCAATAAATAGGGGGCCACCTTGGGTTTTCCCAATCGGCCCAAGCCTACGATGGCGGCTGCTTTTACCCGATCGGAAGGGTCCTTTAAGGCTTTGGCAAAAGGTTCTGCGGACACTTTGCCCGAACAGGTTTTCCGATCTGCCAGGGCGCGAAGGGCAAATTCGCGGACATCGCTTTTTTGTGCTAGGGTCTCAAGATTTTCTACCCCATCGCAAAGAGCGGCCTGCGCATAGGTATAGATTCCCGCAACACGCACGCGCAGAGGCAGTTTTTCATTTTTAGCAATGTCCAATGCAGCGGGGGCGGTTTTTTCCTTGAAGCGGGAAAGCATTTCGCGCTGCGCGTAAAAACGACTTACCGCATTCTGGGATTTCAAGAGTGGAACTAAACTATCAAAAGGGAGTTCCCCTATCTTGGGAAAAGGCGTATATTCCCAATCTTTGGGCACCACACGGATGACAAAACCTTTGGTATCGCTGCCGGTATAGCCCGCACCGTCCCAAGCGGAAAGATACATTCGCCCGGAGCCGTCAACGTCAATATCGGTGATCTGTGGCAGGGCGATGAATTTTTCCTCTTTTTGTTTAAAACTGGCGCCGTCCATCTCTACGTGGTGAATAAAGAGTTCGCTCCTTCCCCAATCTGCCATCATAGGTTTGTGATTGTATTCCTCCGGCCAGCGGTCATCGTCCATAAAATAGCTGCCGGTGCCAGAGCCGCCGCCCAGGTCAACGAGTGCGGGGATAATCTCATCGGTAAAGTTTTTGAACAGGCTAGGGTAGCCGTATTCACCGCTTTGTAAATGATGCAAGAAGCGGATGTTCCAGCCCCCGCCATCATTGGTGTTGCCACGGGTAAAGATGTTCATGAACGGATCTATGGCCACATCGTAGATATTACGCGTACCGTGGGAATAAATTTCCATTTCGGTGCCATCGGGGCGCACGCGTACTATACCTCCGCCCAGCATGGTAAGTTTAGTACCGTCCCGGTCTGTGGCATTATGAAAACCGAAATCCCCCACGGCGATATAGATCCACCCATCGATGCCCATTCGGATACCGTTCGTAGCATGGTCAGTACCTTGTTTTCTCAAATTTTCGGGGTTACTTATGTTTTTTATAAGGGGTGTGGGTGAACCATCGGCCACGCCGTTATGATCATTGTCCTCGTATTTTACGAGATCCATTCCGCTGGCCTTACCTGTTTCTTCGGAAAAAGTGGTGTGCAGCACATAAAGTGCGTCTGCTATTGGGATTATACCCCGCGGATTATCCACTTGGGCAAAAAGAGTGTGCGTGTCGGCTTTCCCATCATTATCTCTGTCAATTATCTTAATGATGCTGCCTTTTTCGGGTTCTTTTCCCAAAGAACCTATTCTATCGATACCCACAAAAACTTCCCCCGTCGGGGCTACGGCTAGACAGGCCGGGCTGGGAATAAGGTCAGGCCCGGCTAACGTATCAATCTGTAATTCTGGCGTGGCCTTCCCTTCCGTTTTTGGGGTCAGGCTATCATTCGAGGTTGAAAAAGGGGGATAAAAGGCGGAAAGTTCCTTCATATCCGCTTTTTCTTCATAAACGGAATCCTTGTCCCTACAACTTGATAGGGAAACAGCCAAGACAATACAGAACAGGTAGAAACTGCTTTTCGGGGGAATATTCATTTTTTTTACTGGTTTTGTGGCGTGTCGTTCGCTTCCGCCAAGCGTGTTTCAACGATCTGTTGCAATTTTTTCGGATCGTTCTTATACTTTTCGAGATCGATGATTTCCACTTTTCTGAATTGTGTGGGAGCACTTTCGCTCTGTAGCGAAATAGTTCCGCCAGTAAGGAGTTCGCCCTGTTCGGCCCCATCCGTCGGGTCGAGCTGTGGCCGCTCGTAGCGCAGTACTTCATCGCCATTCACATAATGAACGATCAGGGAATCACCCAGGGCGAGTACATCCACGCGTACCCACTGGTCACCATCGTAGGTTTTGGAAGAGGAATTTACACAATGGGTCGTCACTACCTCCCCGTTTCTGACATATTGCGTACCGGGAGTACAGACATTTGCGGTAGATCGTTCTCCCGTGCCGTCTCCGCCCAAAAGCTGCACCTCGATGGAATTCGGAAAATCCTGGTCTATAGTCATGGTTTCGGGATCTTGTCCGTGAATCATGATCCCATTGTTGCGGAAGGCCCAGCCAGGCCCGTCCTTGATTTGGTCGCCCTTAAAACGGTACTCCACGCCCAGTAAATAGTGAGAAAAAGGCTTTTTATAGAAAAGGTGGCCATACCGTTCTTTAAATTGGTCGTTATACTGGTCATAATTGTTCTGAATATAGCCATCGACCACCCGGAAGGTATTGTTAAAATTTTCCCCCACAGGATGCTCCCTGATTTTTACTTTCCAGTCTTTAAGGTCTTTGCCGTTAAAGAGTTGTTGCCATTCAGGGGATCGGTCCGATGAGCAACTTGTAAAGAAAAAATAAAACAAGAACAATATACAGAGGGGGAGAGAGCGTGCTTTTTTCATATTTAAGTGTAATGGGTTTCAAAAATAGTTTAAACTGGGCATTTTATGTCATGCCTCAAAGCACTTTTTAATTCCGTGGTATAGGTCAAAAATACACTTAACGTATCTAAACACCCATTATCTTACCAAAACAATGATTATTTTTATCTTTTTAAGTGATTCGTATGCTTTTTGCATGGGAAGGGAAAACGACCGGAACAAATCGGTGTGTACGGGTCGGTACGCACCCAATGCCAAAACTATCCCACCTTGCAAACCGGGTGCCGGAAAAACCTTTACCTTATGGTGGTGAATCCGGTATCATCTCAGGTAGGGGTTGGCTTATGCGCCCATGGGAAATTGGTGTCGGGGCCAGGAAGCCAGGCACAGGATAATCAAGATCATTGACTATGGGGCGAACCATTATGGAATATCGCCCCCAGTCCCGAAGGCGAATGGGATAAAAGGGCAATATCAAAAACGGAAGGGCTTAGCTTAAAATTTAACGGGCCCGGGAAACCCGTCTGAGACAATATAAAAAAGAATCATATGAAAGCGATCAAGATGTTCCCCTTGCTTCTAGCTCTCTTGCCAGTCATTTCGTTTTCCCAGCCAAACCGAAAACCGAATGACCGATTATGGTACAGGGCCCCTGCCACCCAGTGGATGGAGGCCCTGCCGGTGGGCAACGGCCGTTTCGGGGCAATGGTCTTCGGCGACCCGGGCCATGAACGTATTCAGCTGAACGAAGATTCGATGTGGCCCGGGGCGGCCGATTGGGGCGATGCCAAAGGCACGCTAACGGATTTACGGCAAATCAGACAATTGCTGCGAGAGGGAAAAAACCATTTGGCTGACAGTTTGATCGTCGAGAAGTTCTCGTATAAGACCATTATACGTTCCCATCAGACCCTCGGCGATTTGTATATCGAGTTTGAAAAGGAAAAACAGGTGGAAAATTACACCCGTGCCCTGCACCTGAACGATGCATTGGTCAATGTAGAATATACCTCGGGCGGAAACGGATACACCCAAAAGGTGTTCGCCTCGCATCCTGATGACGTTCTGGCCATAGAATTGGCCACCACGGCACCGGACGGAATGGATTTTAGCCTGCGCCTGGACCGTCCCGACGATACCGGCAGAAAGACCGTAACGCTTACCAATCCGTCGCATGACGAAATAGCAATGAAAGGCATGGTCACGCAATACGGGGGAAAAAGGGATTCCAAACCCTTCCCCATCGATTACGGTGTGAAGTTCGAGACTCGCCTAAAGGTGGCGAACGAAGGGGGGTCGGTAACCGCCCAGGGTGGCAAACTGCATGTGAGGGGCGCTAAAAAAGCGACCCTATATCTCGTGGCTCATACCTCGTTTTACCACGGCGGGGAATATCCCGATATAAATAGAAAAACTTTGGCACGGGCAACGAAAAAATCCTTTGCCGAACTGTTGGAAGCGCATACCAAGGATTATAGGAACCTCTACGACCGGGTGTTGTTCGATTTGGGAGGGAAGGATTTGGACAGCCTGCCGATAGACCAAAGACTGCAGCGGGTACGACAGGGTGAAAACGACCCCGATCTCGCCGCAAAACTCTTTCAGTACGGAAGGTATCTGTTGATCTCCTCGTCGCGACCCGGTTCCAACCCCGCCAATCTACAGGGCATCTGGAACGAGCATATCGAAGCTCCGTGGAATGCGGATTACCACCTGAATATTAACCTACAGATGAACTACTGGCCGGCAGAGGTTGCCAATCTCAGCGAGCTGCACCTACCTTTTTTCGATTTTGTCGATAGGGTTTTGGATCGTGGCAAAATTACTGCCCAAAAGCAATACGGAATCGAAAGGGGAGCGGTGGCCCACCATGCCACCGATCTTTGGGCTCCCGCTTTTATGCGTGCCGAACAGGCCTACTGGGGCTCCTGGATCCACGGTGGCGGATGGGCGGGACAGCATTATTGGGAGCACTACCGCTTTACACAGGACCGGAAATTTCTTAAAAATAGGGCCTATCCGACTTTAAAGGCCCTCTCCGAATTTTATTTGGATTGGCTGGTGTGGGATGAAAAAAGCGGCACTTGGGTCTCCGCTCCGGAGACTTCCCCCGAAAATTCCTATATCGCCGAAGACGGTAAACCGGCGGCGGTGTCCTTTGGTAGTGCCATGGGGCATCAAATAATTGCAGAGGTATTCGACAATACCTTGGCTGCAGCGGCCATCTTGGATATCGACGATGCCTTTACCAAAGAAGTGGCCGCAAAGCGGAAAAAATTACATCCGGGCGTGGTTATTGGTGCAGACGGCCGGATTTTGGAATGGAACGAGCCTTACGAAGAGTACGAAAAAGGGCATCGGCACATGTCTCATCTGTACGGGCTATATCCCGGCGACGCCATTACTTCCGATAATCCATCCGCATTCCACGGTGCCCAAAAAACGATCGATTATCGATTGGCGTATGGGGGGGCGGGTACCGGCTGGAGCCGTGCCTGGATGATCAATTTCAACGCCCGATTGCTAGATTCCGTTTCCGCCACCGACAACATTAAAAAGTTTTTTGAAATCTCCATTGCCGATAACCTGTTCGATGAACATCCACCTTTTCAGATCGATGGGAATTTTGGATATACGTCGGGCGTTGCGGAACTTCTTCTCCAATCACACGAAGGCTTTCTAAGAATCCTGCCCGCCTTGCCGACCCCTTGGAAAACAGGAAGGATATCGGGATTAAAGGCCCGCGGCGATATCGAAGTGGATATCGAGTGGAAGCAGGGAACATTGACAAAATTGGGGTTGAAGGCCACGGAGGCAAAATCCATCAAGGTCAAATACCAAGAAGAGATGGTCGAGGTCGAACTCCCCGCCGGTCAAAAAGTTTGGTTCGACGGTAAGCTGAATGAGTTGAAGTAATACCTGCAAGTCGACGATGCCCCACCCGAACAGCCTTATTTGACCTGAAATATGGCAGGTTTTATTTTGGCAATAGCCTACTACTTTTATATGTTCAATTGGAAATGAAAAGGTTCGATGCCCAAAAGATCCAAAGATTTCCTGAAGTCATTGTGCATAGGGTTTACCAACAGGTTGTGCTCGTTCGGAAAGGCGCTCAAATTTAGTCTGGCGGAGGGAACCTTTATACATAGATCCTCATTTTTCGCAGCCCAGTCCGTTCCATAATTTCTGGTGGAATCGGCGGCAGGTCTTGCGTTCCAATCTTTTGGGAGTTCGGGAAAGGGAATTTCAGGTAGGGACCCTGGAATATGAAAGGACGCAAGGATCCAGGTAGATAGAGCGACGACCGGCCCCTTTATACTCAACATTTCGTTGATTGCTATAGAAGAATGGTTCGACAGGTATATGATCGGAACACCGGTATGGTTCCACCGCGCTCTCACTACGCCAAATCCGAACGGCGTTCGGGAAGGTAAATTCTCATAAAGTCGGTAATAGGTCATAGGTAGCTACCCCAGGACAGTGCGTCCAAGGACTCCTCTACCAGCCCAATTGCATACACATCTTTTAACAGATCAACAGGCCTCACGTCTCCGAGTGAGTAGTTGGTGGTGTTTAGCCATTCTTGGAACAGTTTCTCGCTTCCGAAAATTCGGATGCCCTTAGAAATAATTTCATCGATGTCATTGACTACTTTGGAACGCAATTTTCCAATACCGACCGGTTTGTCAGAATTTTTCCATCTTGAAAATGTACTCGGATTAGTCTCCAGAAGTTCCGAGGATTCACCTTGGTTATAGCCCAGGAATTCTAACACGGGGGTTATCTCACTAAATTGGTAGGCCACCTTTTCGTTACCCAGGGCGGGTAGGAAGTGGGAGCCGGAAGCCATTGATTGCAATGTCATTTTTGCCGCCGTCCGCGAAGAATGAACTTGCGATTTTGTCTTTGGTGTCGGTTCTATGGGGTCCGATACTTTTTCGCCCTTCTCTTCGAGCTTCACTTTCACCGCCATATTTATTGCATTTACATTTTACAAACATTGTAATTGCAATAATATTACGAATTTAATGCTTTTCAACCTAATCAAATCACCACATTAACCTTGTTTTTAGTTTAAAAGACGGGTTTGCGGTTAAACTCTTCCCATATAAGGATCGGTTTTGGACGGTTTTCCCGTTTCCACCCTTCCGGAAAACCTTCGCGCGAAATTTTTGATGCCCTCGATTTGCACGGAAAAATCATACCACCCATAACTTCCTCCGGTATTGACGGTAAGGTTATCGGTTGATCCGGGTAATATTTGTAGGGCCTGTTCTGGGTTGCCATAGACATGGTCCGACACTCTTACATTAAAATGCTGATCCGAAGAAGTATTGGAAATCGTAATCTCTATATTACCGGAAGGGTTTTTTACAAGTCCCCTCTTCTTTTGGTAACCGCACAAAATCTCCATATCGGGATCGGTAGCATCGCCCATTAGCTCCCTGTAGAAGCCGTTAGGGCCATATATGCGCAGATGATAGCCCCCACTCCTAAAATGGTCCAATGGCCATTGATAGGTCACGGTATTGCCCTTTTGCACCGCGAGCGGCCAAGTCTTTACCGGCTCAAATTTAAATCTACCATCTTGGGATGTCTGCAAATAATCTCCCGGGGCATACACGTTAAAAGGGGCACCCAAGGCCGTTTCTCCGAAAAAGTGGTCCGAGGCCGTAAAGGATATTCTTAGAGACTTTTTATCCGTACTCAAATGGCCGTTCACATATAGTTCATACCCTAGGGCACAGGAATCACGGATTCCCGGTTCCTGTTGGGTCATAAAGGAAGTTTTGTAAAGGTCTTTCTTTGCCAATGCTATATCTGTTTGGGAAAGCGGGCGATAATCCTTCGGCAGTTCCTTAAAACTGGCGTTATACACCTGCCGCATAAACGGTCCTCGTTCTATAAATTTGGGCAGTTGAACAGTCTCCCCGTTATATGGTCTAAAACCCGAGACAAGGTTACCGCTAATTGCTCTTCGCCAACTACTGATATTGCTTTCCAGAATGGCCTTTCCTGTTTTTTTTCTCAGGAATTCTTCCATGAACATGAGGGTGGAAGTGATATCACAGACTTCGGAATTTACCCAGCCCCCCTTGCTCCAAGGCGATACTACGACCATAGGAACCCGATATCCCAAGCCTATCGGGCTTTCCCTTACATCCTCGGGATCCATACCTTCCTTGGCCATTTCTTGTTCTTTGGTCGCATACTCCTCCGAGGTGTCCAACCCCTCCGAAAGCGCATCCCTGTCTTCTGGATCGGGTGCTACAAAGGGGGGTACATGATCAAAATAGCCGTCATTCTCGTCATAGGTGAGAATAAAGACCGTCTTTTTCCATATCTCGGGGTTTTTGGTAAGGATATCCAAAACTTCGGAGACATACCAGGCACCATACCACGGAGCACTTGGGTGATCGGAAAATTTCTGGGGAGCCGCCAGCCAGGAAATGGTCGGCAACTTGCCCTGGTTGACATCCTCTCTAAATTGTTGCAGAATATCGCCTTTGGGCACTTTCAGGCTGCGTTCGGTTCCCTTGTCATCATAGGTCAATGTTTCCGTTTTATGATAGTCGGGGTCGCCAATATTAGTGGTAAAGGCCTTGTTGTGCAGGTTCTTTTGGAACTCTGGCAGTTTTTTAAAATTTTCTCTTTTCCAGTTCTTTAAGACTTTCTTTATTTCTCTTTGTTGTTCTTGCTTCTCTAACAAGACCTTTTGTAGTTTACTACTGTGGTCTTTGGGCAATTGGGCTATATCCGTTTCTAGTTTTTTAATTTCCGAAGGCAATTCGGCAAGCCGCTTCTTTATAAAGTTTTGAAACGCCTTGCTATAGCGCACATTGTACTGTGAAAACCATTCCAGGTTATTATCGGTGAAATTGGCCAGTAAGGATTCGTCCTCCACCCCGGTGGGTAAACTGATCTCATTTTGGTACACTTTCCAGGAAATGCCGTTTTCTTCCAAACGTTCTGGAAAAGTCTTCCAACTTGCTTCGCTATCATAAGTGACCTCGGAATTTCGAACGCAGGGTTTGGACCGTACGCTATCCCAAGATTTTCCGGTCCAAAAGAAGTTCCTGTTCGTAGTGGTTCCCGTCAAAGCGGAACAAAAATGTTGGTCAAAAACGGTAAAGGCGTCTGCCAGGGAATAATAGAAGGGAAGATCTTCACGAGTGTAATGGCCCAGGGTAAGGGGCATGTCACCATATTCTTCATCTGCTTTTTTGGCTATTAACCACTGGTCATACTTACCATTGTTCCGCGCATCTACCTGATTTTCCCACGAATGGGGCAGCCCGCCCATCCAGGTGGCCTGGGTTTCTTTGATATCCAAACGGAAGGGCACATAGGTTTCCCCTTTCTTATTGCTTTGAAGCCATACCGGAATCCTATTTGGCAACGAAATGGCCCGGGGGTCGTTGAAGCCCCGTACCCCCTGCAATGTTCCAAAGCAATGGTCGAAGGAACGGTTCTCCTGCATCAAGAGAACGATATGTTCCGCATCGTAGAAGGTAGTCCCTTTCTCTGGATTGATTTCCAGTGCGCGCTGTATAGAAGCGGGCATACTTGCAGTGAGTCCCATCCCTCCCGCCAACAGACCGGCTTTTTTTAAAAAGTCTCTCCTAGTATCCATAATTGCATGTGTTTTGTTTGAAAAAACTGTTTATTTCCCATCCCCTTCGCTCTTCTTATTTTAATGAAGAAATATAATCCAGCCAAGCCTTTATTTCCTGGGTATGGAGGCGATAGTTTAGGATTTCCTGAGGGATATCTCGTTCCCCGGATAAACGGGTAACGAATTTATCGATTTCGGACACCGATGCAAAACGACCGGAAGCTATCAGTTTTTCTGACAAAAGCGTAGCGATTAACACCATATGCGATGGTTTGAATTCAGGATGGTACTGAACTCCGAAAAAGGATGATTTTTTATAATCAAAAACCATAGCCTGTACTTTTGAATGGGAGTTATAAGCGAGGATGACGGCATTTTTGGGAGCTTTCATCACTTCGTCAAAATGGATGCAGAGGGCGGAATACCCCGATTTTCTTTTCGAAAGGAATGGACTTTTAGTACCGTCGTCGGTCAAAGTAATCTCTTGGGAAACCCCAAATTCCAAACCCTTATTTCCGGGCCCAATTTCCCCACCTGCAACGGTTGTCGCTACTTGCAAGCCCCAGCAACTTCCGTATAAGGGGATGCCGCTTTCAAAAATAGTTTCGGCAAAATCGAGTTGGTCGGTTACCGCAGGGATATTTTCCGTTACGCTTAAAGAACTGCCCGTCCAGAGAATCCCATCATATTGTGTCAATTGTTTGGCCGTGGGTAAATCTGTCGATCCATCGGCCGGAAAAACGACCTCCGTACGTACGCTGGGCCATAAAAAATCGAGCATTTCCTTAAAAAGAAGATGATAGGGTTTTATCCCAAAAGCCTCCCTTTGCACGCGGGTCTCTTCATTATTACCTTCAACAATAAGGAGCTTCATGCTATAAACTGTTTATCTCACCCGTGACTGCGGCCCTGAACAAATGCTCCAGCTCCTCGGCCTTCAAGGGTCTGGCGTTCGTTGGGGTAGAGGAATCCAGGAATGCCATTTTCCCGATTCTTTGCGCCTCATCTTCGTTGATTCCTATTTCCCGGAGGGTATGGGGTATCCCCAAGTCTTTTCTAAGTTGTAAGATATAATCCAATACCCCCTCCGTGCCCTGTTTTTGAAGGCCTAATACTTTACTTAAATACAGCATTTTTTTCTCGATGACCGATGAATTCTGCTTGAGGGCATAAGGTAATAGGATCGCATTGAGCAAACCGTGCTCTTTATTATAGATCGCCCCCAATTGGTGCGCGATCGAATGTACAGATCCCAATCCCTTTTGAAAGGCCGTGGCACCCATGGCAGCGGCAACCAACATGTGCCCCCTTGCCTCTATGTCTGATCCATTGCTAAATGCGGTGGGCAGATATCTGGCAACGGTCCTGATAGCTTCTACGGCAATCGCATCTGCCATAGGGTGATATCCTGGGGCACAATAGGCCTCGATGGCGTGTACCATGGCATCTACTCCTGTCCAGGCGGTAATATGGGGCGGTAGTCCCAGGGTCAATTCGGGATCTAGAATTACAAGCCTTGGTAACATGTTCGGATGGAAGATAATCTTTTTCAACTGCAACTTTTCATCCAATATGACGGAAGCCCTACCCACTTCCGACCCCGTTCCTGCCGTGGTAGGAATTGCAATTATGGGTGCGATTCCAGTAAGGCTCGCCCGTGACCAGTTGTCGCCTACATCCTCAAAATCCCACAAAGAACGTGATTGACCGGACATAAAGGCAATGGCCTTTGCCGCATCCATGGCAGAACCACCGCCGAACGCAATGACCCCGTCATGTCCATTTTCATTGTAATGGGTTACGCCGTTCAATACATTGGCTTCTGTGGGGTTGCCCTGTACATCGCTATAGGTAGTAAAATCTATACCTGCCTTTTTTAGTATTCTCTTGGCCTTTTCAAAGATGTCTAACTTGACCAAACCCTTATCGGTAACCAACAAGGGTTTTTTAATATCTGTTTTTTGACAAGACAAAGGCAGGTCGTTTATTCTACCCAGCCCGAACCACATCGTAGTAGGAAAATTCCAGTTTGTATTCATTAATTCCATCGTTGATTCTTTATTTAATGCAGCAAAATTAGAGAGGTCTTGAGTTTTTCTTTTACCTAGGTTTTTCACATTTTGCGCCCTTATTTTGTTTTTTGGCGACCGTAGCTACGGCTATGCTATTAAAAAAACCCTTCATTAGGCCACAAAAGCCGTAAATCTTGGTTCCCAACAAAAATTTATGATGGCCTCAGGAGCAGAATATTCTGTTTTCAACCGATTTCGCGAAAATGAAAGGATTTAACCTTGGTCAGATGATCATATCCGAACTTTGAAAGGGTGACGCCCCGCCCCGAATCCTTGAATCCTGTCCAAGCCAGGGCAGGGTCTAGGTAGTCACATCGGTTCATGTATATGGTACCTGCCTCAATGCGATTCCCGATGCTTTCAGCTTTTTCCATATCGACCGTCCACACCGAGGCGGTAAGGCCATATCGGGAATCGTTCATCAAGCTAATGGCTTCATTATCGTCTTTCACTTTCATAATTCCCACCACGGGGCCAAAACTCTCCTCGGTCATGATCTCCATGCCGTGGTCAACATCTACCAACACATGCGGCGATAGATAGGGAGTCCCTTTTTGGGACAAGGGGAACAAGTTTTCGTCTATCAACGACCTCGCCCCTTTTTTCAAGGCCTGTCCGATTTGGTCCCTGACAAAATCGGCCGCTTCCGTTTTTACCATGGGCCCAAGAGTGGTTTCCTTTTCCAGTGGATTACCGAGTCGATATTCCCTGGCCAGGCTTACAAAGCCCTCGACGAACGTATCATAAAGGGTCTCATGAACGTAGATCCTTTCAATGCCACAACAGGATTGCCCGCTGTTAAAAAACGATCCGTCGACTAAGTTTTCGATGCTGTACTCCAAATTGGCATCGGCCCTGACATAGGCCGGATCTTTCCCCCCTAATTCTAATCCGCAGGGTATAAACGAATCCGACAGCGCGTGTTGTACCGCTATCCCGCCCTTTACCGAGCCGGTAAAGCAGACTCCCGCCAACTTGGAATCGGCGATCAGCTTGGCGGTGTTTTTGTGATTTAAATGTAAAATTTGAAATACCCCCTTCGGAAGTCCTGCCTTTTCTGCGGCCTGGGCATACCTTTCCGCCACCAAAGGCGTCTGAAAAGAGTGTTTCAAGATGACAACGTTTCCGGCCATAAGGGCGGGAACTATAGCATTTACGGAGGTCAGGAAGGGATAATTCCAAGGGCTCAACACTCCGATAATACCCAAGGGAATACGAGCCACCACTCTTTTTCCCGGACTCTGGTTATCGGGGGCATAAGGGGCCAAAGCCTCCTCGGCTATTCCGATCATGTAGTTGGCACGATCCCCAAAACCCTTAATTTCTCCAGGTGACTGACCCCGTGGCCTTCCCATCTGCCAGGTAATCTCATTGGCGATATCCTCTTTGTGGGTTACAATCTCCTTTACGAAAGCGGTCACGTAACGTGCCCTTTCGGCAATGGATAAAGCGGCCCAGATAGAACAAGCCTCATCGGCTAAGCGGATAGCGCTTTCGATTTCCTTTGGCCCGTGTTCCTTGGTGGTGCAGTACACCTTGCCGTCTATGGGTGAAATGGTATCCCTCATTTTTATATGATTTCAAAATATCTCATTAATTGCCAATCCGTTATCGCCTTACGTTGTTGTTGGTCTTCCCACTCCCTGGTGTATGCGTAATGATCGACAAAGGCATCTCCGAACAAATCGCGGGCCGTCTTGGAATTTTTAAATTTTTCGGCAGCCTGCGTTAGCGTTCTTGGCAATTGGAGTTCATCGGGAAAGCTCAATTTATAAGCATTTCCTTTAACCGCGGCCTCTGGTTCTATCTTATTTTCAATCCCCCATATTCCGGAACCTATGGCCGCTGCCAATGCTAGATGTGGATTAATGTCGGCGGCGGAAACCCGGTATTCTACCCGTTGTGCGGTAGGGCTTCCCGGAATGGCCCGAATCGCACAGGTTCGGTTATCAATGCCCCATGAGGCCACGGTAGGTGCCCAAAAGCCAGGAATAAGACGGGTATAGCTGTTGCAGGTCGAAGCGACCATGGCCAACACTTCGGGCATTAGCTTTTGCTGGCCTCCAATAAACCAACGCATAACATTCGACATGTTCTCGCTATCGTTGCTCTCGTAAAATGCGGACGACCCATCCTTTTTCTGTAGGGAGATATGAATATGACCGGATTGTCCGGGATACTTTGGCGACCATTTGGCCATAAAGCCCGCCATCATATTATGCCGCTGCGCCCAGACCTTAACAAAGGTTTTGAAAAAAACCCCGTTATCGGCCGCTCTCAGGGCATCGGAGTGCTCTATGGCCCCTTCGTAAACACCTGGCCCCGTCTCTGTATGAAGCCCCTCCAAGGGCATTCCCATTTCCTCGGTCAGTTCCATTATTTCATGGTAAAAGCTGGCGTGCGAAGAGCAGCGCAGTACAGAGTATCCGAAATTGCCCGGGGTGATCGGTTCCAAATTAATAAAGTTTTTATCCCGTGCGGATTTTGGGGTCTCGTTGAACAGAAAAAACTCGAACTCAAAGGCTGCGGTAGCCGAATACCCCAAGCCGTCCAACCGTGCCAAAGTCTTTTTGAGAATGGATCTTGGACAAACCTTGGCCCCATCGCTTTCCGAAAAATCAGCTAAAAGAATAACCGATTTGTTCCCTTCGGTGGGCAGCATCCTTAAGCTCGAAGGGTCTATGCTAGCCTGGGTATCCGTAAAACCATTTTTCCACCCGGTAAAGGAATCCTCTTTATACAGTTCATCGTTAGAATCCCATCCGAAGATTACATTACAGAAGCCAAAACCTTTATCCAAAGCGGAGAGAAACTTATTGGTATTCACATATTTGCCCCTGAGCACCCCGTCAATGTCAACAACGGCCAATTTCACATTTTTTATTTGATGTTCCTCGATGTATTTTTTGACGGTTTCGGCATTCATTTTTTCTTTCTTTTATATCCTTTTATGTTTATGGATGGCTAAAGTTAGATATTTTCGACCCATACAACATCGAATAGTCACCCATACCCAAATTAAATCCCCTTTTTTGTCTCATGCTCCAGGGCAAACTCCTCCTCTGGGGAAAGTATCAAACGATGTCTGCCCCTTAGCCCAAAATAAAGAAGCCCGATCGCCAGGTACGCCATGGCAATGAATACGGCCGTTCTATACGACTTGTCTTGCAACTGATAGTAGATAATGATGGCGGCAAGAAAAATCGTCACCCACGCCCCAATATTGCCAAATGGGCTAACATAAGGCCGATACATGTCAGGTTTTCTTTTTCGCAATAAAATGAACGAGCCACTTTGTAGAATATAGGAAAGCATCGCACTAAAAACAGCGATATTCAATAAGGCTCCGCCAACAAAGACCTCACTTTCGTTGCCGGCCAGAAAACGGGTAATCATCAATACCGCAAATCCGATCACAGAACCCAAAATCAGGGCCGAATAGGGTGTTTTTCTACTGCTGTGCGTTATCGAAAAGAACACAGGGAAATATCCCGCCCTTGACAATGAATAAATTTGTCTTCCAAAGGCGAAAATAATAGTATGAAAGGATGCCATTAATCCAATGGAAGCCACCAAGGCCAGGAGCTTGGCTATATCATCGCCGAACAACACTTTAAAACCATCCAGCAGAGGTTCTCCGGATTGCGACAAGGCGTAGGATCCAAGTGGGACCGAGGCATTCAGCCACAACATTAAGAAGGCCGAAATAATCAAGGTAATCATCCCATAGGTGAGTCCCTTAGGCATATCCTTTTTGGGATCCATAGATTCTTCGGCCGCCAAGGGTAGCTGTTCAATCGCCAAAAACAGCCAGACCGCAAAAGGCATCGCCTTTAGGGCTCCGGATAGCCCAAAGGGAAAAAACGCGCCCCCGCCGCCTTCCAAATGTTCGACCAGCCCGTTCGCACCCGCCTTAATATCCAATGCGTATGTGGTAAAATCCACGCTGGTAAGGGATGAAATCCAATATACCACCAGACACCCCAGTGCCAACAAGGTAAGTGCAACGGTAAAGCGAAATGATAGCTCGACCCCCACTATATTCAGACCGGTAAATACCGCATAAAAACCGAACCACCAGAGGGGCAACAGATCGGGAGATGTCTCAAAAATGCCGGACATATAGTGACTGAGGAAAAACACAATGACCGCCGGGGTCAAAATAAACTCCAAATTCTCCACCAGACCGGTAAAAAAACCGCCCCAAGGCCCCATAGCAGACCTAGCAAAGGAATATGCCCCGCCGGTATGCGGCAGGGCGGGCGACATTTCGGCGACGCTTTGGGTAAGACCTATATACATTACGGCCACCAAAACCGTGGCGAGGAACATACCTCCCCATCCGCCGGAGGCCAAACCAAGGTTCCATCCTGAAAAATGCCCTGAAATCACGGCACCGACCCCCAGGGCCCACAACGACCAGACACCCGCATGTCGTTTAAGTTCCCTGGACTCAAAATACGATTTGTCCATTTTCTTATACTTCACGCCTTTTGCCATGATGGTTGTTTTAAATTGAACTTATTTAGACCTATAGTTTGGAACCGAGCACCTGCTTCTGTAACGGATGAAGCCGTTTTTTAACAGAGAAGTGGTTTTGCCTTTTCCTTTCGCTAACAAATTGCCCTTTTTTACTCATTTATTGTGTTTTTTCCTTCCGTAGCGATGCGATGCAATTCCAAAAAGCCTACAAATGAGCAAAAGGCCTCTAATTTTTGATGGAAAGCAAAATGTTTAAACCACTTCAGCATAGCAGGGTAACGGTGTTCAAAAATGTCTGAATATGGGTGCAAAAATGGAATATTTGAAGGTAATAAAAACAGTCTAAATGAGTGCATTATAGATTGTACTGAATACGTTGTTAAAAGAAAACCCCAAGATGGTTCCGCTATGGATCAGGCTTGTAAACAATGAGCTTTTTTTCAGTGGGGTTCCACCAAAATTCCAGGTTATCTTGACTTGGGTTGGCTCAATTTTCGAGGGTTTGTCCACGGGAGCTTCCGTTGAGTTATTGATTGCCTTCGGTAGTATCCCACCAAAGCCTGGTATTCAAATTGTCTCCGCCTATATTGTTAACAGCTTCCTGATAGTTGGCATTATTAGTGGATTTAACATCATTGGGATACAGAAAGCGTACGGGAACCTGTCCGTTGTTGGCGGCATCAACGCCCGGAACTATGTCGGGCATTCCCGTCCGTCTCCAATCGGACCAGGCCTCAAAGCCCGTATAAAAAAGGGCAATCCATTTCTGAAGGGCAACTTTTTCCAACTTTTCCGTTGCAGATCCCGAGTAATCTACATCTGCCTGTTGGAGATAATCCTCCAAATCAAAGGTTTGAAGGTCGGTCGCTATTTCGTTCCATCCACCGGCGATAATCCGGTCCGTATAATATTCAAAAGATGCCCGTATGCCGTTTTCATAATATTGCCCGGCATCACCCACTGAAATGAAATTACGTTCCCGCGCCTCCGCTAGAATAAATTGAAGTTCCGCATAATCCATTATTATGGTCTGGGAGGCCGTTGGGGAAGCATTTTCCTCGTCACAAGCCCGACAGGTGAGCAGTACTCCTAAACGGGAAATAAAATTGGACCCCGCCTCCGCCGGATTTCCCGAGGGACTGTAGCTTAGTGCCGCAGCATCGTCCAGTCCGTTCGGCATACCCACATAATCATCGAAATTCTCCGAATAAATACCTTCTCCCGAGGCAGAGGTAGGCTGTGCGTAAACAATCAGCCGCCGGTCGTTCAACGCCTTTAACCTAGATTCCAAGGTCAAACTCAGCCGAACTTCGTCAAAACTTCCCGAACGGGTATCGAATTTAGGTTGGGGATCGTCGGAATTCCATTGGATCGCGGCATTATCCATATTCCCTTCAAAAACAGGATGGGTATTGGGGTCGCTGACGATTTCGTTCATGCCGGCTACGGCCGTTGCGCTATCTACGTCACTAATGCGCATCAAAAGTCGCAGACGAAGCGAGTTGGCGAATTTCCGCCATTTGTACACATCGCCACCGTAGAGAATATCCCCAGAAATATTGTCCGCACCGGTTAAAAGCCTGTTCGCGCTTTCGAGGTCTGTAAGGATTCCACTGTAGATTTCCTGTTGAGGGGTGAATGCGGGGGTGATATTATCCTCCGTGATTCCCTCGATGGCATGGGTATAAGGAACATCGCCATAGGCGTCTGTGAGATAGGAATATATCCACGACTTGATAATGAGGCCTACCCCGTAATAATTCTGCAAGCTGCTATTTTCTTCTGTTTCCCTAAGAACATTTTCAATATCCCGCATACTATCATAAGCATCAAAATAGGGGTTGTCCGTCGGCGACCAGTTATATCGATCCCCTGAAGTGAACTGAAGTCTGGCACCGTACTGTACTACGGTAAAGCCCTCTTCCCAGCCCTGATTCCCCCAGTTATAAGCCATTTGACGCAAAACGCCCGGCAGCAAAAGTTCTGGGGAGGCTTGCTCGGGGAAGTTTGGATTCTGATTGATCTGTTCGAAATCCTCGGTGCATCCCCAAAAGCTTACCAACCCCAATATAGCAATGAAACACGCTGCTGCTTTTTTCTGTATGTTTTCCATTTTCTATGGTATTAAAAATCAATTTGTAAATTAAAGGTGAAGGTTCGGGTGCTGGGGTAAGACATGTTCTCGATGCCAGGTTGTAAAGTACCTCCCGCAAGAGCCGCTGTTTCCGGATCAAAATGCGGGTTATCCGTCCAAAGCAATAGATTTCTTCCCGTCACCGAAAATCGAGCTTTCGCGATCGGCAGCTTATCCACAAAGCGTCCGGGTAACGAATATCCTAAAGTAACCTCCCTTAATTTCGTATAGGAAGCATCATATTTGGCGGCTTCAATGTTATCGCGTTCATAGTAGCGGTTGTTGTAAGTTCGGGCATCCACATTGGTAGTGTTGGGTGTGAACACCCCCGGCGATGTCTCCTGCACTCCTTCCGCAACTATTCCCGTTTCTCGACCTTCCAGTGTTTCCTTCAGCTGACCCGATGTGGAGCCAATAATCTTCGTAAAAGAAGACACTATCCCCCCTTGCCGGATATCGAACAAAAAACCAAGATCGAATGCCTTGTATCTAAAACTGTTTAGAATGCCCAAGGAGTAGTCGGGCGCGTAATCGCCTTGATAGACTAGATCGTCGGTACGCAATGGAATACCATTATTGTCGATAATCAACTGCCCAAAAAATTCGCTGTTCGGGTCTTCGACCCTTTGAAATCCCCTGCCGTAAATCGCACTTATCGAACCCCCTTCCCTAGCTTGGATATAAACGTTGTTTCTTTCGGTCAAGGTATAATTTACTCCTCCCAAATCTGTGACCTCGCTTCTATTTCTAGAAAAATTGAAGGTGCTGTTCCATGTAAAATTATCATTGCGAATCGGGACTATGTTCAAAATCGCTTCGAATCCGTAATTGCGAACTTCTCCGGCATTGATAAGCTTACTGGTGTAACCACTGGAAATATCTGTGCTTATCGGTATGATCTGGTTTTTCGTTCTCCCATCGTAATAGGTCGCATCGAGATTGAGCCGGCTCTGAAATAATCGGATATCCAGACCGAACTCATAGGAAGATGTAATTTCCGGTTTTAGATCGGCGTTCGGGATCAAACGGGATTCGGTCAATACCGGATTATCGCCAAAAGGAGTTTCATTGGTAAAAAAACTGGCCAATCTATACGGATCCGTATCATTGCCTACCTCGGCATAGGCCGCCCTCAATTTCGCAAATGACACAAATTCAGGCATTTTAAAAATATCGTTTGCGATCGCACTCAAGGTCGCGGAAGGATAAAAATAGGAATTATTGTCTGTAGGCAATGTGCTGGACCAATCGTTTCTTCCGGTCAAATCTAGATAGAGTTTGTCGTCATAGGCAAACCGTGCGAAACCGTAAAGACTATTGATGCGTTTTTCGCTGTTATTGACCGATACTTCCAAAGGTCTGCGGGTATTGTTGAAGGAATAGATCCCGGGATTGATCAGCTCGGGGGCTACCGTCTGCTTATAGTCTTGGTTGCGCCTCATTTGGTTGCCTCCCGCTGAAATATTTATATTGAATTTTTCGTTGAAAGTCTTGTCATAGGATAACAGGAAATCGGTATTGGTTTCCTCAAAATACACATCATCTTCCCGGTAATAGCCCAAGGGAAAGCGCTGGGTACTAAAAGCTCGTTTTTTAGCTCTAAGTTCACTATAGAAATCCCTTCCCGTTCGCAGTAAAAGATTCCAGTGATCGTCAATTTTATAGTTCATGCTTACATTGCCATAGACCCTGTCTTTGTCTTGTGAATTGGTGTTTTCAAATACATTGAAAAATGGATTGTCATGATAATTGTAATTGTAGTTAAACTGTTGCTGGTCTTCCTGCCCGACCATCCAATAGTCCCTTAAACTATCCGTATTCAATTGGCGCCCATACCAAATAAAAAGATACATAACGCTTTCGGTGCCATAACTGATAGATGGCCGGTTCCCACTATCCGATTTGATATAATTGATATTGGAATTGATGGTCACCTTATCGGTAAGGTTTAGGCCACTGCTAACACTGAAACTATTTCTTTTAAGATCCGTATTGGGTACGATACCTTCTTGATCTAAGTTTTGATAGGAAAAACGAATATTGCCCAAATCTCCCGATTTCGATATGGCGATGCTGTTCGTCTTCGTAAATCCGGTATTGAAGAAGTCTCTGGTATTGTTGGGGTGCGAAATCCATGGGGTTGCGGTAATGGGCGCATCGCTCACTAGATCTCCGCCGCGAGTTCCATCGGTACGTGGGGAATCAAACTGCGGAATTAACAGCCCTGCATCCAATTTAGGCCCCCAGCTTTCATCCACCCCATCGGAAGTACCGCCGCCGCTACCATCCACAAAGGCAAATTGTCCGTTGTTTCCCTGCCCGTACTCATTTTGCCAGTCCGGCATCAACAGCACATTTTCTATTGTGACCCCGGAATTTATCGAAATACCCAGTCTTCCGTTTTTAGTGCTCCCCTTTTTAGTGGTAATAATAATCGCACCGTTTGCGGCACGCGAACCGTAAAGTGCGGCTGCGGCGGGACCTTTTAAAACGTTTATCGATTCTATATCCTGTGGATTAATCTCCGATGCTCCATTTCCGTAATCCACATCCTGGGTGCCCGCTCCTGAAGACCCCACTATTTCGTTACTGATTGGCGTGCCGTCAACTATGAACAACGGGGAGTTTCCGTTAATGTTCAGGGAGGCATCGCCACGAATGGATACTCTTGCCGATCCCCCAACGCCAGAAGGACTATTTGTTATCTGTAGTCCGGCCACCTTTCCCGAAATACCGTTCAATAAGTTGGGTTCCCTGGCAGATGTAACTTCTTCGGAATCCAGTTCTTGGGAAGCATAACCCAAGGATTTTTTTTCACGTTTGATTCCTAGCGCCGTCACCACGACCTCGCTCAATCCCGTAGCACTCTCCTCCAATTGTATGTTTAGATCTGTCTGACCATTTAAAACAATTTCCTTAGTGGTAAAGCCAATGTAGGAAATGATCAAGGTGGCATTTCGTTCAGTAAGGCCTAATGAAAAATGGCCGTCAAAATCGGTTTGAACCCCATTGGATGTGCCTTTCTCAAGAACGTTCGCTCCCGGCAAAGGCTGGCCTTCTTGATCTAAAACCGTACCGGTCACCTCAGATTGCTGAAGTAAAGGAATTTCGGGTACAGCATACTTTGAATCCCATCCCATCAGGGATTTCCCCCCATATACCCCGCTAGCGTGTATTTGACTGATAGAAACAATCGCCAAAACGAAAGTCAACTTTAGTTTCCGTTCGCAGAGCAGCTGAATAGGAATAAATTTCCCTCGCTCAAATAGTGTTCTCATTTTATTAGGAGTTTAGTTGATTAATCGTTTAATTCTTGCGGCTATCTACAATCGACGATTTAGCCCTTTTGATAGAGTTATGGCCCTGGGGTCTTTAAGCTGCGTCCTTTTGGGGAATCATAATGATTGGTAATAACTACAGAATTGGCTTTCGCCCACTCCGTTCAGCAGGGTTTCTGCAACCCCTAGGATTACATCATCCTATTATGCAATTCGCTACTGAGATCAGTACGAATTTACCGTAATAATGATTTATTTAATAGGTTTATACTTAAAAATATTTTATTTTAGAAAATAAAACTATAATTAGTGACTATTTCATGAATCCTCTACTGTTTTTTAAGTAAAATATTTAATTTTTAGTTTAAAACTACTGCTTTATGAAACTTGACAATAAAGACTTAAAAATATTGGCGCTTTTGCAAGAAAACGCCAATATCAGTAATAAAGAGATTGCCGAGGCTACCGATCTTACCGTAACGCCCGTTTATGAACGAATCAAGAAACTGAATGCCGCGGCGCTCTTGAGAAAGAAAGTGTTTTTATTGAACCGAAAAAAACTGGGTTTGCATATAATGGTTCTAGTTATGGTAAGTATCGATAAGCATTCTGGAGAAAACGCCACTATTTTTATGAATGAAATCAAAAAAATTCCAGAAGTTGTAGAATGCCTACACATTACCGGCGCCTTCGATTTTCAACTAAAGGTTTACACCAAGGACATCGACCACTACCACGAATTCAACTTTAAAAAGTTGGCGGCAATCAAGAATATTCGACAAATGGAGAGTTATTTTGTGATGAAAGAAGTGGTCAATACGACGAGCTTGCCCTTTTTTTCAGAAGATTGACTCCCGCAACCCAGAAAGTAAAGGGTTAAATGTAATTACCTATAAAAAAAGGATAGACTTGATGAAGGCCTATCCCATTTAAAACTTGGTTCGATACCCATTTAATGAAGGTACTTACGTGATTCTGCCCAATGGAATCTTTTACTGTCCTTAAAATTGGAAAAGTGGGTAAATCTTCTGGATTCCGTGGGAGATGGATTGATGAATGTTCTCATGACTGTTGTTTTTAAATATTATTAAATGTTTTGATGGACTTTGAATTAACGGTTGAAGTTTCGGTGCTCCGCCCAACGGACTCTTTTACTGTCCCTAAAGTTAGAAAAGGTCGAATATTTTCTAGATTCCGTTGGTGTTACTGACAATGTTGCTTTCATGATATTAATTTTAATTGATGAATAATTTCTGATTTATACTATACAGACGAACAACTACTATCTTTGTTACAGTACTATGTTATAAAAGGTAGCATTTTATGATATTTTTATGATTTGGCAATGTATCAGGCCCACTTTACTATTTCTTTTGTGCGTCGATTGTTCTCCTCTGTTGCCCGCACCTAAGCGGTAAGCCAGTATGGGCTTGGACAACTCGATGTACCCGGTGACCGTATGTGAGAGGCCCCGGTGGAAGGCTGAAACAGCGGATATTTTTTCAGGAACAATAACACCTAGTACTGGTAAGTATCCTGTGTGGCGAAAACCCTGAGTTGCTCGACGGCCTTGTCGTTCTTCCCTTCATAGGCGTATTTTACCGCCATACGGGCACTCTTCTAAATAGATCGGTCATTTTCGCAGTAGTCCGTGTATGCATTGAAAAATTTTGTGGCCTGTGCTTCGAAGCCCTTCTTTTGGCAACCAAAGGCAATCTTGACATCTTCCTAAGGCTACATACCCAGGCCGTGTATTTTCCTTGCCACGAGAATTTTGTCATTATGATCATAGACCCGATCATATTCTTTTTAGTAATAACTGAATTTCGCCACTTCCTGCAAAATATGTAATCGGGTAGTTTCCTTAGACCATTCCGCGATCAATCGTTCTTTGGTCCGCTCTAACTTGCCGTCCCTGGCGTACAGAATAAAAGATTTCAATAATGGGGAATAATAATTTCCGCGATTGTAGTCCAAAGACTTATTGATATAGGTAAACGCCTCATTCACAAAACCGTTTTGGATGAGTTCATTACTCCGACTCGAATAGATATAGCTTTTGGTAATGGAATCCTGAGGAGCTCCATGGCTTCGTTCAGCCGAACTTGACGTACAAATTGGCTTGCGGAAAGCTGTATCCGTTTCTTGATTCTTCTGAGCAGGTTAGACCGACTCCTATTTGTAGCCTCCGCCAGTCCGAACACCCCAAAATGCTGGTTAGCTGAATTGGTCAGAATTATTGTTTCCGCCTGTTCAATAAATGTGGACCTGTCGGACGATGGGTTGGACATGCTGTTTTTTGCTGGCTCTAAATGAGATAAATATAGAGAAATGCGGTTTATCCAGGGGGAACGCTTATTTAGTGGAAGAGTTATTGCCTGCGTCATAATTGATATCCCTGCGCCATAGTTTTTATACCCTACTGAAACTTGACATCTTTGGCCGCATAGCTCATAGGTGTTGCATCAGCTTCTATATGACCTTTGTATCGACAAAAAATCTAGTAAAACAATTTAAAAATTAAAATCATGAAAAAATCAAAAATCAATTCTTTTAAAAGCCTAGTACACATTTGCCTTGTTCTCGTTCTATTGACATCTGCCTGCGCCCAGTCGGGTAATAAGACGAAAAATAAAGAGGACAATAAGAAAGAAGCCAAGATCGTAGTGGAGAAACCAGAAATAGACATTCAAATGGCAGTGCTATCGGGTAATCTGGAGGCGGTTAGGCAGCATATTGAAACAGGTACCGACATCAATAAGAAAGACGCCATGAGTGGTGCTACCCCCTTGATCTCCGCCGCGAGTTTTGGAAAAACCGATATCGCAAAAGCACTTATCGATGCCGGAGCGGATCTGACACCTAAAAACAATGATGGTTCTACTGCCCTACATGTAGCTGCATTCTTTTGCCGGATAGAGATTGTTCAGATGCTTATTGACGCACAGGTAGACAAGACCACGTTGAACAACTACGGTGCCACGGCCCGAGAGACGGTAATGGGGCCTTTTGAGCAAATACAACCCATCTATGAAATGATACAGCAACAATTAGGGCCACTTGGCTTGCAGCTTGATTTAATGGAAATCGAAAAAACGCGCCCCGTAATCGCCATGATGCTCCAGTAAAAAACTATAATCCATATTATAATGACAACGGAAAGAAGTCATGATATCGATTGGTTACGGGTTATTGCTATTGGCCTATCGCTCATCTATCATCTAGCCATAATTTTTCAATCTTGGGCCATATTCATCGGCTTTATCAAAGCCGACGACTCCCTAGAGGCTTTATGGACACCCATGACCATGCTAAACCTTTGGCGAATTCCACTTTTATTCTACGTTTCGGGAATGGGCCTGTATTTCGCCATGCGCCAACCAAACTGGAAGAAATTGCTTCTGGAACGGACAAAATGGATTTTATTACCTTTCACCTTTGGCATAGTCGCCATTGCTCCATTGCACATGTTTATTTTTAAAAATATTATAGTATGCCCTTAAGCTATTTTCTACAAATGCGACATTTAGGGTTCTTGGGAAATATCCTTGTGTATGTACTCATACTTTTGCCGATTTTTGGTTATCTAAAAAATGATGGGAAAGGTAAAATCAGAAGAGCACCAATCTCTCTAATGAGCTATCTGGGAGGCCCCTTGTTGATATCCCTATTTTTGGTCCTTGAGGTCTTGTGGGTAAATCCCCAGCAGGTTGTATTGTATACCAGTCTGGCCATCATTCTGTTCGGGATCAGATTTTTACAGTTTGAAACCCAAGCGCCCGGATTGCTCATTGCTATTGAATCCAACTGCTGGATTTTTGGGCTATTCGGTTATGAATTCATCATCAGAAGAATCGGGTTCTTAAGACCTTTGTTTGGACTAAAAGTTAAATATAACACAGCAGAACAGCAGATAAATATTTTAAAACAGCCTCTAAATGGATAAGAATAACATGACAGTTTTAGTAGTTGGCGCAAGTGGAGCAACCGGAAAACATTTGGTGGAACAACTTCTCATTCAAAAACATACGGTGAAAGCCATAGTAAGGTCTCCGGAAAAGTTGCCGGAATCATGGAGAAATATCGACCATCTGCAAATCATCCCTGCAAGTATTCTCGAGTTAAGTGATAGCGAAATGAACGGACATGTGAATGGTTGCCATGCCGTTGTATCGTGTCTTGGTCACAACCTAACTTGGAAAGGTGTTTATGGAAAACCTAGAAAATTGGTTACAGATGCTACGCATAAATTATGTAATGCCATAAAAGCTAATAATCCAGAGCAACCGGTACGATTTATTTTAATGAATACTACGGGTAATCGCAATCGTGACCTCAATGAACCTATCTCATTTGCACAAAAATGTGTTATCGGTCTCCTTCGTTTACTCTTACCGCCACATGTAGATAACGAAAAAGCTGCAGATTATTTACGGACTAAAATCGGACAGAACGATCAATTTATAGAATGGGCCGCTGTCAGACCAGATGGGCTAACCAATGGGAATGAAGTTACTGATTACGAAATCCATCCTTCACCTACTAAAAGCGCTATTTTTAATGCAGGCAAAATAACTCGCATAAATGTTGGGCATTTTATGGCTCATCTAGTAAGTGATGGTGATTTGTGGAGTAAGTGGAAAGGACAAATGCCCGTAATCTATAATAAATCTTCGGTCGATTAATAGTAAGCCGTTCAACTGCGGATATAAAACGTTGTAACGAATTTATTTCCATATAGTTAGGGTAAATTTAAGAAAAGTACATCGTCCTACCAAAACATGACCATATGAAAAAGAGGCAAACAAAACGCATATTCAAAATAGTATTTATTGTGGCCAGTATAAGCTCTTTGATGTTCGTACCATGGATTGTGATAAAAGCTTGGATTTTACCACTCCCGGATACGGTTCAAGAACAAGTAGATGAAGCCATTGGTCTTGGATTGGATGGAATGATTGTTTACGTGGACCAGGCCGAAAAAGCACCTGAGTTTTATGCCGCCGGTTGGCATGACCGAAAAAACAAAATATCTACCGATCCAAAGACCTTGTTCAAGATTGCCAGTATTAGCAAGTTATATATTGCTGTTGCTGTCGCTAAATTGGTAAATGACAATCAATTGTCTTTGGATAAAACGCTCGCCGATTACCTTCCGGAACTTGCGGGAAGAATTGAACATGCCGATAAAATTACCTTGAGAATGATGGTGCAGCATCGGAGTGGCATTCCCAATTTTACCGACACTCCTGGATATTGGGAAGCCCCACCGAAAGATAATAGGGAAAACCTTGAGTTGGTACTGGATAAGCCTGCTGACTTTGAACCTGATAAAAAATATAGTTATTCCAATACGAATTATTTGTTGATAGGCGAAATCCTTGATAAAACATTGGGGTACAGTCATCACCAATATATCAAGAAGGAAATTTTGATACCGCTGGGGCTGAACAATACTTACAGCTTGCTGAGCGAAGTGAATTTAGATGATGTTATGAGTGGGTACGATGTCGGTTATGAAGGCGATTTAAAGGAGTATGATTTTATAACCCCAGGCGGTTCAATGGTGGCCACAGCAGAGGATGTAGGAAATTTTATAAGGTCTTTGAACGACGGATCTCTGCTAAATGATAAAGAACAAGCTATTTATTCGTCCATCTACGAATATGAACATACAGGATTATTGCCTGGATACTCTAGTATTGCCAGGTATAACAAAGATATTGATGCGGTCGTGGTTCAGTTTGTAAATACAAGTGGTGGATACACCTGGAATTTGTCAGGAATCGAATACAATCGTATCGTCAAAATATTGAGAAGGGAAAAAGGTAAATAGCGAATAGAAGAAGCCATCCCGAAGCTTCGGGATTCAGCCAATGACGTGATATGAATACGCACGATATGAGCGGCTATTAGGTTGGCTTTGAAGACGATATGAAGACTGAGGATCAAGGAATGGTGGCTACAGCAGAAGATGTAGGTATATTCCTGAGGGCATTAAACGATGGCTCAGGGTTCGATGAAGGGGAACAAGAAGTCTTTCCATGCGTCACCGAATATAAAAGACTGGTTCCCGGCTATCAGAGTCTTGCAAAATACTATTGACATCGACACGATAATCGTTCAATTGATTAATACAACTAATTTTGATGGATACGACAGCAATTTTTCCGAAAATGTTACCATCGAATAATTAAAATCCTCCGAAAGCAAAAAAGAGAAGGTAGCTAGCATCCAACAAAAGCGGATATAGGCAAAGGCTTGCTCCTGTCTCCTTCAGAAAGTTCCTTTGAGATTTCCAACTTGGGATATTTGAGGCCGAGAAGTAGGCAAAAACATTCAGGACCAAGATCATCCTGCGGAATGCGACGCCCTACGAACGATTCTAAAAATCTTTTTACTAAGGTGTAATAATTTCCTTAAGATGCCACTAATATAAATAAAACCCATATTGAGTAACGATTTTTATAAAACGTCTATTTACCCTTTTTCTGGAATAATCATCAAGTTGTGTAGGGCATATACCAATTCACAAGAAGATTTTGAAGATTATTATCAGGAAGTATGTCTGCAAATTTGGAGGAGTAAAGAAAACTTTCGTGAAGAATCGCAATGGAGCACCTGGGTATATCGCATTTCATTAAACGTCTGTTTGACCTTACTGAAGAAAAAGAAAAATAATGGTCATCATTTTGTGTCCGATTCCTTGGCAGCGGAAGAAACTGAAGATAATTATGCATTCGCAGACGATTCCCTGAATAGACTATATGATGCCATTAAACAACTATCAGAAATTGACAGGGCCGTTATTATGCTATATTTAGAAGAAAAAGCATACAAGGAAATCGCCGATATTTTAGGAACAAACGCCAATAATATAGGTGTAAGGATTAAAAGGATAAAAAACAGATTAAAGAGAATACTGGATGGAAAAATCAATTGAAAATGTATGGAAGGAAGGTTTCCTTAAAAAGGACGCCTTGGTGGCACCGAAAATAAACAACCTATACCACCAAAAATCGATTCATATCATCGATAAATTTAAAAGAATGATGAAAGTTAATATCTACATCATATTGATTTTTGCCGTTTTGCAGTGGGGTATTTACGCTGCGCTGGGGACTCCAGTTGCTGGTGCATTTATTTTCTTCCTCCTAATTGGGGTGTGTTGGATGAGTATGCAACGGGGCAAGGCCCTGAAAAGAATTGATACCAATTTGAGCAGCTATGATTATCTCAAATCATTTAACAATTGGCTCAAAATGGCCATTTCAAACAATATAAAGGTGATGCGTTTTTTCTATCCTCTTATGTTTTTGGCAGCCATGATGCCCATAGTACATGCAATGAAAGCAGATGAGGTGACAAATAAAGCGATTGTGAATTCAGGACTTCACCTGGTTTACGGAATTCCCACGATTATGTGGCTACTAGTTCTGGCCGTTGTGATTTTAATTTATGTCTTTGGAGGTAAAATTTACCAATGGGATTTAAACTTGGTGTATGGTAGGGTATTTAAAAAATTAGATGAGTTGATCGCTGATATAGAAGAATTAAAACAAGTAAACCAAAAGTACTGAGGCGGTAGCCCTTCCACCCTTATTTAAATAAAAAATAATTTTACGTGTAATAAATCTGGTTTTAAGCCACTAACCAAGAAAACATTAGAACGTATGACACTAAAAAGCGCACTTGATTATTTTGAAATTTTACTATCCGAAACGAGTAAAAAATCTGAAACTAAGGTGTACCATGAATTCATTCATATTATAACCGGTTTGGAGAACAGAAATTTATCAGAAACTGAAATGCAATCCATAGAGATAGAGCTCGATGCGCTCAATTCAAATTCGACCGTTAAAAATCCCCATAAAACATTAAGGCAGTTTAAAAAATATTTAAAGGACACGTTTTCCTTAACACCCAAAGGGTATTATACTAATTTGGGTATAGCTCTTGGGTCGTCTTTTGGATTACTTTTTGGAGTGGTTGCTTTATCCAGTTTTGAGCGGTCTTTAGGCATTGCAATGGGTTTGGGTTTTGGAATGCTAATCGGCTTAATGATAGGCCGCGCTATGGATTCTCAGGCTAACGCAAAAGGAAATTTGCTATAACCGATTCCTCAGAAAACACCTTCTATTCCCACAAAAAGATATTTTTTTCAATACCACATGGGCAATATATATTTGGCCGGAACAGCTGTATTTAACATGTAAAAGACATGTCCGAAATTTTTATGAGGCTGAGAAGATAATTCAATGCCCTAGAGTGAAGATATCATCAGTTATCAGCTAAAGATGCGGAAAACATGATGAAACTAACCGAAAAATAACTCACCCCCCCACCAATAATATGGGCAAATTCCGAAATTTCCAATAGGGGAAATCGTATTTAACTGAGGGGGCATTTTCACAGTGTCTCATATACATAACACCCGGTCATTTTCCACAATACCAAAGACAGCGCGGCAGAGCTTTCATTCGAAGCCGATAAATGGAAACCCATGCTCGTAAAGGCGATGGAGGATGGCACCACAACTATGAAGGGCTGGGGGAATTCAGCGGTCATTTCTCCCCAATCCGATAAATTTCCATATAGCAGTGCTTCTTATGATTTGTTTTCAAGCATGCAAGCCGCCCTGTCCCCTGCCTTTAGTGAAGACCTTGTCGTTCCTGATGGATTCTTTGATGGCATTGCCGACAATATGGCCGGGCCCAGAGAGTTCAATCTTTACCGGATTGTAAGCGTGGTAACCCCAACTTCCTCTCAATAGTGGGGGTAGAAATTGCAAATGCAATCCTGCCGCACAACCTGTAATCCCAAGGCTTCACTGCGACAACAAGAAAGGAGACTAAACATGGCGCCAAATCCCAGTCGACTCGCGTACCCCTATGGCATTATTTCTTACGTATGGTTCTATTCCCGATTAACGCGTTGAAGAATGGAAAGCAACTCCTTTTGATTATGAAAAAGTAAAACATCAAAAAATTCAGGGGCCAATCAGCGTTTGGTGTCATTCTGGGGTTGCAACCATCCACGGCAAATGAGAATAATTAAAAACATCGAATTTCAGGGAACGTCAATTTCTACTAAGATATATGACCAAGAATTAATGAAATTTGGTAATAGAACCTTCAACGCATAATTTTCCACTTCGAAGTAGAAAATCACTTGAAATGATCTATAAAATCCCCATCGTTAATTTTTTAGAAAAATCAGACAAAACCTAGTAGCTGAAAATAAGTTCACTAATTATCTTTTTTACGCCATGGGGAGATTATTCTTTTCATAACCATATCGATGAAGATTGGGGCAATCGGATATACGTCAATGGCAGGGGGGGGGCACGACAATTTCCAAATTTGATCGAAAGGGAATGGGTAATTCTTCAAGGAATGTAAACATGAAAATAGTTGAGCCAATTATTCCTTGCCAAGCATAGGGAACAACTTTCTGATTTCCTCATCTGAGGGCTGTGTCCCATATTCACAAACTTCAAAGGTCTCTACATGATTGATATTGGAAGCTTTTTCGCCATACCATTTTTTTAAGCTTTTCATTACCCTTTCATCGGGCGCCGAAGACCGCCAATTGGCCAAAAATTCCAGTCTTCCCTTTTTATCTTTCGGAACTTTATCCAAATTTCCACTTGTCCATGGAAGCCATTCAAAAAACTGGGATTCGTGTGCGGCCATAGCATAAATTTTTTGGTCAAACACCTCGTCGATGTTTACGGCAATATCCGGTTCGAACGGACTGGGTTTCTGAAAGCCATCTTCCGAATATAGAAAAACCGGGTTCTTTTCCAACGGAGGAACGTCTTGGGCTACGTTGGGCACAATGACCATATAGGCAGCATCTTGAACCAAAACTCCCGTATACCGATGATCCGGATGGTAATCGTTCGGTCGGGGCGCGATGACGATATCCGCTTTCCACTTCCGAATCTCCCGGATGACTTTAAGACGGTTTTCCAAGGTTGGCATCAGCTCCCCGTCATGATTATCGAGTACGGTATACTCGACACCGAACCTTTTTCCCGCCTCTTTTGCTTCCGCAAGGCGAATCTCTGCCAATTCTTTGCCGCCCTTATCCTGATGACCGGCGTCGCCATTGGTCAGCGAGACGAATTTTACGTTATGACCCATTTTCGAGAATAGTATGGCCGTCCCGCCAGCATCGTTGTCGCAATCGTCGGGATGGGCACCGAAAACGATTACGTTAATCTTTTCCTCTTGGGAAAAGGATAAGGTCAAACAACACAAAAAACACAGGGTAATCATATTTTTTTTCATCGATATCTTTTTGAGCTTTCCGATTTTATGAATGAAGATAAGAAAATTATATTGCTTGGCGTAAAACCTATTTTTACGGCATCCTTAAGATGAAACTGGCATGAAAAAAGGGAGTAGGGGACAGCGATCGAAATGACTATTCACGGGATGAAGGGCATCATAGGGGCGAAAGTTCCCTGTAGCCGAATTGGTGCCGAAAGAAGTTAAACTGTTTCCTGTAAACAAAATTGCACTAGGGTTGTTTTTGGTGTATATTTTCATCTAATTATGTCTTATGGTGCGCCAGAAGGTTATTCCTCACCAGACCCAACCATGAACGATTAACTCCGTGATATGTTCGATTTTCGTTTAAAGGTATTTTTTACGGTTGCCAAACGGCTCAATTTCACAAAGGCTGCGGAAGAATTGCATATATCCCAACCTGCGGTTACAAAGCACATCAAAGAACTAGAAAGCCAGTTCAATATTGCTTTTTTCGATAGAAGGGGGAACAAAGTGGTTCTTTCTCCCGCAGGCGAAATATTGTTGAACCATACCGAAGATATCCAGAAAATTTACCGGCAGATAGAGTTTGATCTCAACCAATTGAATGAGGCTTTCAAGGGAGTGCTGCATATTGGTTCCAGCACCTCAATTACCCAATATATTTTACCTCCTTTACTTGCCCGGTTCCATAGCATGCATCAGGAGGTAAAGGTAGAATTATTCAATGGTAATTCTGAGCAGATCGAGCAAGCGCTGTTGAATAAGAATATTGAAATGGGGGTGGTTGAAAGCAAATCCAAAAGACGTGAAATCAATTACGTCCCGTTTTTAAAAGATGAAATTGTCTTAGTGTGTAGCACCAAAAATTCATGGGTTAAAAAGGAGGAGATAAAACCGGGGGATTTAACAAATATCCCGCTGCTTTTAAGGGAACCGGGATCGGGAACCTTAGAAGTGATTACCGACGCCTTAAAACAGAAAGGAATTGGCGTGGGCGACTTAAAAGTGGAAATGCAACTGGGAAGTACAGAGGCCATCAAGTCCTACCTACAGTATTCCGAGTGTATGGCCTTTTTATCCATACATGCGGTGCTTAAAGAACTGGAGAACGGTATGCTAAAAATAATTGAAATCAAAAAGTTGCCAATTCACCGAAATTTTTACTTCATTACCCCGCTGGGCCCCGAGGGGGGGCTATCTTCTTTGTTGATCCAATTTTTAAGACGCCATCGAAATTTGTAACCCCTCCCATCGAGCAAAAAAAATCTCCTGACCCAAAGATTCCATGCCTTCCTTTAGAGTTCAATTTTCAATGGACCGATAACCTGAGGTTATACTTAAATTAAAATTGGTGATTGGCGATGTATGTGATAACAACCTAACTTTGTGGTATTAAAAAGCAGCGGCTCGCGGATGAGCGCAGAGTTTTAGAAATAAATTATTTTCATATGGATTTAAAAAGGGGACTGGAAAGGGGGCCATTCAATGGGAAGCAGGCCGAAAAACTGAGCGAAGCATTGGCCGGACTCGATTCCGGGCAGCTTCATTGGCTGAATGGCTATTTTGCCGGGCTTTCCCAAGCACCTTCTTTCGGTGCGCAAACCGAAGGTGTTCAGCACGATGCTTCAACAAAAACAACGACAATACAACAATCGGAAAAACTGAACATCCTCTTTGGTAGCCATACCGGAAACAGTGAGGCGTTGGCCGATAATCTTGCCTCCGCGGCAAAAGATAGGGGAATCGAAGTTGAAGTGTCGGATATGGCCTCTTTTAAGGCAAGGAACCTTAAAAAAGTAAAAAACTTAGCGGTAATTGTAAGCACCCACGGCTTGGGAGAGCCGCCTATTCAAGCAGAGGACCTGTACAACTACCTACACGGTAAAAAAGCACCGAACCTATCCGATGTTCAATTTTCTGTTTTGGCGCTGGGGGATAGCAGCTATGTTGATTTTTGCCAGACCGGAAAAGATTTTGATGAAGTATTGGAAAAATTAGGCGCCCGGCGTATTGTGGTTCGTCAGGATTGTGATGTAGACTATGAGGATGAAGCAGAAGCATGGCAAGAGAAATTCCTGAACGAGTTAATGCAGACTTCCGGGGAGGAGGCTGAGGCTGCCCCACAAGCCCGTGAAACTTTAGCTACCAACGGCGTAAAATATTCACGAAAAAATCTTTTTGAAGCCACGATTCTTGAGAAGATAAACCTCAATGGAAAAGGTTCTTCCAAAGAAACCGTTCACTTAGAGTTGGATCTTGAAGGATCTGGAATACAATATGAGCCAGGCGATGCTTTGGGCGTTTATGGCGCGAACTCTCCAAAACTTATCGAAGCTGTACTGAAGGCCACCCATTTAACGGGAAAAGAAAAGGTAAAGAGCCATGCAGGGGAAAAAACCTTGTTGGAGGCGCTCCAGTATGATTACGAACTCACCCCTTTATCAAAAAACACCCTGTCAAGTTTTGCCGAATTGACCGACAATGCGCGTTTAAAGAAGATTGTGGCAGATAGCAAGGCCATCTTAAAATATCTTCCGGGGCGGGATATTCTGGACCTCTTAAAGGAAGAACCTTTTGAATTTTCGGCCAATGAACTGATTTCAGTCTTAAGAAAAAACACCCCCCGAATGTACTCCATTGCTTCTTCACAGGAGGCCGTGGAAGACGAAGTGCACCTATTGGTTTCCGTAGTGCGCTACAATGCATTTGGAAGGGATAAGGAAGGGCATTGCTCCTCTACGCTTGCTGACCGGTTGGAGGTTGACGACACCGTCAAAATATTTGTCGATAAAAATACCCGTTTCAAACTTCCCAAAGATCCTGATGTCCCCATTATTATGGTGGGCCCTGGAACCGGGATAGCTCCCTTTCGGGCCTTTATGCAAGAACGGGAGGTTGCCGATAAAAAAGGTCCCTCGTGGTTGTTCTTTGGGGATCGAAATTTTACGACCGATTTTCTCTACCAGACCGAATGGCAGCAATACCTTAAAGAGGGCGTGTTGACGAAAGCCGATGTGGCTTTTTCTAGGGATCAGTCCGAGAAACACTATGTGCAGCACAGGATGTTGGAAAACGGAAAGGAATTATATGACTGGTTAGAAAAGGGCGCTCATTTTTATGTGTGCGGCGATGCCCAAAGAATGGCAAAAGATGTAGATTCGGCCTTAAAGCAAATCATTCAACAACAAGGAGGGGTTACCATCGAAAAGGCGGAAGAATACATTAAAGGCCTCCAGTTGTCCAATCGGTACCAGGCCGATATTTACTAAGAGATTTCATAACAGTCCCTAAGACTATTTTGCAATAGAACAGCAAACAGAAAATACCTTTATGGAGGAAAATGTAGACAAGCAGCAATTATCGGAAGATGAGCAAATAAAAGACAAGAGTGATTTTCTTCGGGGAACCATTAAAGAGAGTCTAAAGAATCCAATAACGGGCGCTTTGAATCCCGAGGATGTGAAACTCATTAAATATCACGGGTCTTATCAACAATATGATAGGGATCTGGAGAGCGAGCGAAAAACAAAAAAATTGGAGCCTTTGTACCAGTTTATGGTAAGGGTAAGGGCGGCCGGGGGAATAACCACCCCCAAGCAATGGTTGGCACTTGATGAGCTTTCTGACACCTATGGCAACGGCACCATGAAATTGACCACTAGGCAATCCTTTCAATTTCACGGCATCTTTAAGAATAATTTAAAACCCACAATTCAAAAAATAAACGATGCCTTATTGAGCACATTGGCCACCTGCGGCGATGTAAACAGGAACGTGATGTGCAACCCCAATCCCTACGAATCGGAAATTCATCAAGAAGCGTATGACTTTGCCGGGGAAATCAGCGATTATTTTCTTCCCGAGACGACGGCCTATCATGAAATTTGGCTAAACAAGGAGAAAGTGGAAGGAACGCCCGATCGAGAGCCACTATATCACCACACGTATTTACCCCGGAAGTTCAAAATAGGTTTGGCCATCCCGCCCAATAACGATATTGATGTTTTTGCCAATGACCTGGGACTTATCGTTATCGAAGAAAACAATCAGCTTAAAGGATGCAATATTTGCGTGGGGGGCGGACTGGGAAGTACGTTTGGCGATGAGGACACCTACCCCCGTTTGGGAGATGTAATCGGTTTCGCCCCTAAAGAAAAGGTTATTGAGGTAGCCGAGAAGGTCATTGAAATCCAACGGGATTTTGGCGACCGGGTCAATCGGAAGCAAGCTCGGATGAAATACACCATCGATAGAAGGGGACTGGAATGGTTCGTAGATGAATTGCAGACCCGTCTCGGGTGGAAACTTGAAAGGCCGAAACCCTACAGTTTTGCAAACAACGGAGACCGATATGGTTGGCTAAAGGGAACCAACGGTCAATGGTTCTATACCCTCTTTGTAGAACACGGACGAGTGAAGGATGAAGAAAGCTATGCATTAAAGCAGGCTTTACGCGAAATAGCAGAAATTCACAAAGGGGATTTCCGCTTGACCGGAAACCAAAACCTTATTATTGGCAATGTGGCGGAAAATGACAAAAAGGGGATCGAGGCAGTTCTTGAAAAAAATGGAGTCAAAAACCATCCCAAACTTACAGGGCTCAGAAAAAGCTCCATGGCATGTGTTGCCCTGAATACCTGCGGACTTGCTTTTGCGGAAGCGGAACGATACCTGCCTTCCTTGGTCGATAAGCTCGACGTGATAATGCGGGATAATGGTCTGGAAGAGGATGAAATCAACATCCGAATGACCGGGTGCCCCAATAACTGCGCAAGATCCTCCCTTGGTGAAATCGGTTTTGTAGGGCGTGCCATTGGCCGGTATAATCTTTATTTGGGGGCCAGTCATAATGGAGACCGGTTAAATTCGCTTTACAAGGAAATGCTATCCGAAGAGGATATTCTTCAAGAATTGGAGCCTATCATCGCTTCGTATGCTAAAGACAGGGAAGAAAAGGAGAGTTTTGGTGATTTTGTAATCAGAAAGGAAATCGTGGCTAAAACAAATAGGCCTTTGCAGGTTTTATCTTAATAAGGATAGTTTCCGGAATATTGTTATAATGATGCCTATTCAACCCATAAAGGGAAGTGGGGGGATGGCGGATATAAGCCTACACTGATTCGAACAGAAATATCCATACTTTGTGCTAGCCAGCGACAACTAATAGTGGTGGTGGATATAACTTCAGATTAAGAGTTCAATTCGTGCAATGTAATTGCATTAGGCAGTTTTGGCACTGTTGGCCTTTGTTGAAAAAGTAAGTTCCTTTTTGACACGAGTATCTATACGCTTGTACAAACGAGCAATCTCGGTAACAGATTCTAATGTTACTTCCTCGAAAGAAATTTTAGGGTTTAAAGTCATTTCCACTGCATCTATCTTAACTGTTTCTTCGGCGGACTGGGCGTACGCGCTGATTCCGATAAAAAGAACAAAAATTATAGTTGCAATAGTTTTCATGATATGCGAATTTATATATGTAGAACGTACTATTACCGATTGAACAAGGTCGTAAATCGTTGAAAAACATGTGATTTTCGGTTATCTGCACACCTTGGGTCAAACGGTAAAAAAGGTCGTTAAACGGAGTTCGAATCAAATGCACTTTATCGATACAACCGGTCGGTAATCGTGAAAGGTGGGCGCGCATGTAAAGGGAATACGACAGTCGGGCCAAGATCTACTATAAAAGCGGGGGCTATCTACACGAGGGATTGTATTTGACCAGCAATGTGACCAGGGGAGTCAACATCGAAATTAAGCAGAGCGGTGTGGTCGGAATTATCTTTGGCAAATCCCTATATTTACCATAGACCAACATAAAATCGATTATATTCTTAAAATTTAATGGAAGATTCCGACAACACCTTCGATGCCATAGTGATCGGTTCCGGCATATCGGGCGGATGGGCCGCCAAGGAGCTCTGCGAAAAGGGGCTGAAGACCTTGGTTTTAGAACGTGGCCGCAATGTAGAGCATATCAAGGACTATCCCACGGCCCACATGGATACATGGGAGTTTAAGTACAGGAAACGCATGAGCCGGGAGTTCTACGAAAAGAATCCGCTAATCACCAAAGCGTCAGGGTTCGACGACAGCACCGACCATTTTTTTATCCAAGATGCAGATCACCCGTATGTACAGGAAAAACCTTTCGATTGGATCCGCGGCTATCAGGTAGGCGGAAAATCATTGATTTGGGGCCGGGGGTGTCAAAGATGGAGCGACCACGAGTTCAAGGCTCCCCATAAATTCGGATACGGAATAGAATGGCCCATCGGCTATGATGAGGTGGCCCCGTGGTATTCACATGTGGAAAAATTCGTCGGGATCTGTGGGAACAAAGACGGTCTCGAATCCATGCCAGACGGCGAGTTCCTGCCCCCCTTCGATTTCAACTGTGTCGAGGAACACATGCGCGATACGGTCGACGAGCACTATCCTGACCGGCATTTGGTCCATGGGCGGTGGGCCCATTTGTCGGAACCCAAGAAAATTCACAGGGAACAGAACCGTTCACAATGTCAGGCTCGCGTCCTGTGTATGCGCGGCTGTCCGTTCGGCGCCTATTTCAGCAGCAATTCATCAACCCTTCCCTGGGCCGCGAAGACGGGCAACCTTAGCATCCGTCCCTTTTCTGTCGTGCATTCCATCCTATACGACGAAGACACCGGAAAGGCCTCGGGAGTAAAAGTTATCGATACCAACACGCACGAAGAAATCATATATAATGCCCGAATCATTTTCTTGAACGCCTCGGCGCTCAATTCTACCCTGGTTCTTCTGAATTCCAAATCGGAGCGTTTTCCCGAGGGATTGGGGAACGACAGCGGAGTATTGGGAAAATATATCTGTTTTCATAATTATCGGGGCCATTTAAGCGGAAAAATGCCGGGATATAGGGATGTGTATATGTACGGGAAAAATCCCGTGGAATCGATTATCGCGAACTATCGTAATTTCAAGGAACAGGATATGGACTATGTGGGCGGCTTTACTACGTTTTGCGGGGCGTACCGGCCAAGGGCGAATGAACAGGAAAATAGTGACGAACAGTTCGGGGCCGATTTCAAGCACGCCATAAGCGAACCGGACGACTGGCAAATCTATATGTACATCCAAGGGGAAACGATTCCCAAGGCCTCGAACCGTGTATACCTCAGTCCCGACAAAAAAGACGAATGGGGCATCCCCCTTTTGGTCACCGATGTGGCCTACGACCAAAATGACGAAAAGATGTTGGCGGACTTTCTGGAACAGAGTAAGGCCATGATGGAAAAATTCGGATGTACCGACATTACCGCTGTGGACAATGGACAGGCACCGGGACTCGACATCCACGAGATGGGGGGCGCCCGGATGGGGAAAAGCCCCGAGGATTCGATGTTGAACGAATGGAACCAGTTGCACCACTGCAAGAACGTGTTCGTGACCGACGGGGCCTGTATGGCCAGTACGGGAAACCAGACCCCATCGATCCTTTACATGGCCCTAACGGCCCGTGCCGCCGATTACGCGGCGGAGCAGTTCAAAAAAGGAATATTATAGGGGGATGCATAGGGAAAAGAAAAAGTGTAAATGAGTCCAAAAGATAGAATAATATGAAACGTAGAAAGGCAATGGGCCTGACGGCCACTCTTTTAGGTGGAACGATTATCGGATCGGAACTGTTGCTTTCGGGCTGTACCGACAAGGTTGGGGGCAGAGTGTCTTTCTCCGAATCCGATATCGCTCTCTTAGACGAGATCGGCGAAACGATCTTGCCGGCCACCCAGGATTCTCCGGGGGCGAAGGCGGCAAAAGTCGGGGCATTTATGAAGACCATGGTAAACGATTGCTATAGCGAGAAGGAAAGGGAAGTTTTTTTAAGGGGTATCGGGGAATTTGAACAATCGGTGGAGGACACCTATTCGAAAGGTTTTATGGAACTCGACCAGGACCAAAGGCACGACCTACTGTTCAAACTGGACAAAGAGGCGGAAAGGACTAATGATGAAAACGACCCTCACTTCTATCCGATGGTCAAAAGATTGACTATTCAGGGATATTTTACCTCCGAGCCGGGCCTCACCGGGGCATTGCGATACAACCCCACTCCAGGAAAGTATATCGGGTGCGTTCCCTATACCGAGGGGGAGGGCTATATCGCGGGATAGGGCACTAAATAAAATTCCCTAAGAACGAGGTGTCCATGAAAATAACATACTGTTCCCATTACGATGAAATGTCTTTAAAGGCCGCAGGATCCGTTCTCTTCGGTCTCAAGAACCGTCGGCAGCAGCGTATTTGTATGGCCACGGGAAACTCTCCAATAGGAACCTATAAAAACTTGGTCCGGGAATTTAAAAAAAGTCCGATGTTGTTCGAACAATTGAGCATCGTCAAGTTAGACGAATGGGGAGGGATACCGATGAATTCGCCCAATTCCTGCGAGACCTTTCTGCAAGAGCATATACTACGCCCCATGGCAATTCCGGACGAACGTTATATCTCCTTCGATGGGGGTAAAGATCCGGAACGGGAATGTAGGCGGGTCCAGGCCGAAATCGATAAAAAGCCGATAAGTATCAGTATTCTGGGGCTGGGCAGGAACGGCCATATTGGTTTCAACGAACCGGCCCCAGTACTGGAACCGTATTGTCATATCACCCGATTGGCCAAAGCGTCGCAAGGGCATACCATGGTCAGCGACATGGCCGAAAAACCCGGATACGGCCTGACTTTGGGCATGGCCGATATACTGCGGTCGAAAAAAATAATTCTCTTGGTTACCGGCGAAGGCAAGCAAAAAGCGGTCAACGAATTCTTAAAGGCTAAGGCAAACCCTCTATTACCGGCATCCTTTTTATGCTTGCACCCAGATGTGGAATGCTATGTAGATTCCAGTAGCTTTCACGGAAATATGGGGTAAGCTTCCAAAGTTGGAAAGACCGAACTTCTTCTACAGGATTAAATTACCCGATAGCTGCCTAAGGATTATTTCGGAAAGTTTGGCCTGATAGGTAGCCTCGCTAAAGCGCACCTTGGCGTTGATGTAATTTAACTGGGCCGTCCTGAACTCTATGGTGGGAATGGTACCGATTTTGAATTTATCGAGGGTGATTTCCAGATTTTCCTTCGCAATGGCTTCGTTCTCCTTCTCAAGGGAGATAAGCCGTACATTGGTAAGATAGGCACGATAGGCGGTTGCCAACTGTGTTTGCAGGCTCTGCTGTTGCTCTTCGATGGCGATGGCACTATTCTCGATTTGAATTTTAGCAGTTTTTTCGTTGCGGTTCTGGTTAAAGCCGTCAAATACATTGATACTGGCGCTAAAACCATAATTGAACCCATGGGAAGAGGCCGTGCTGGTAAAACCCAGGCTTGAGTTGGATTCGTTAAACTGATAACCCGTTGTTCCCGAAATGATGGGATACCTTGCCGCCCTTACCTTTTTAAATTCTAGTTCGGCTATATGCTTGCTGATAAGGGCCGCCTGTAACTCGGGGTTCTGGGCCATGGCACGCTCTTCGAGTTCGGGCAGTAAGAGAGATTCGTCCACAACGATGGCATCGGCTACACGAAATGTAGTCTGGCTGTCGCGGGCCAGTATTCCATTAAGCTCAATCTTGGTATTTGCAAATAGTTCCTGCTGCCGGTAGAGCATGGTCTGGTCCGTGTTGAGGTCAACCTGTGCATTGAGCACTTCCAATTTGGATGCCTTACCGATCGTAAAACGGTTTTTTGCGAGTTCAACACGTTGTTGCGAAATGACCAACGTACTATCGAGGGCGGTAAGCTCTTGCTTTTGCTGGATCAGTTCATAATAGGTGGTCATGACATCGCCCACCCGATCTAAAATGGACTGTTCTAACTGCGCCCGACCCATTTTTTCCAGTTCCTGAAGCTGATCAAGGCGTGCAAACATACCAAAGCCGTCGAATATGGTCCAGTCAAGTCCCACACCATAATTAAGGTTGTTGTTTTTTCCGTTCTTCCGTTCCAGCTGGGTACCGTCAGATCGGGTCTGTGAGATATCCTGAATGCTATTATTGTCAATTATAGTTGCATTTACCCGTGGAAGGATTCCGGCGTAGCCCCAACTCACCCCGTTCTGATCGATCTTAAGTTCGTTTTTCGCGAGCCTGATTTCATAGTTGTTCTCCAAAGCAATGCCCACGGCATCACCCACCGTAAGCAGTTCTTGGGAAACCATCGATTTTACGAAAAAAATAAAGGCAATAAATAGGTATTTAGGAGTGCTGCAATTCATTTTCATACTTTTCCAGACGGTCAAATTCGGGGCGGTGTTTCTTTTCCCTCGACCACATTAGATAAATAGCGGGAATGGTGTACAGCGTGAGAATGAGCGAGAAAATAGTTCCGCCTATGATTACTACGCCCATACCTATCCGGCTTTCCGACGCCGCGCCCAGCGACACAGCGATGGGGAGCGCACCCAGGGCGATGGTGAGGCTGGTCATCAATATGGGGCGCAGGCGTGATTCCGACGCACGAAGGATTGCCTGGGCCTTTGGAAGTCCATCTTCCCTTAATTGGTTGGCAAATTCTACAATCAAAATCCCGTTTTTAGTCACAAGACCAATGAGCATGATCGTGCCTATCTGGCTGAAAATGTTCCAGCTTTGGCCGAATAGCCATAACGAGAATACGGCACCGGCGACCGCCATGGGCACGGTAAGAATGATGATAAAAGGATCTATAAAACTTTCAAATTGAGCGGCAAGAATAAGATAGATCAGCAAGAGTGCCAGGCCAAATGCGAATAGCGTGTTGGAACCGCTCTCCACAAAATCACGCGATTCGCCACCCAGATCCGTTGTGAAACTCTCATCAAGCACCTTGTTCTTGATGCGGTCCATCGCGTCGATCCCGTCGCCGATGCTTTTCCCGGGCGCCAGGTTGGCGGACACGGTCGCGGACATATACCGGTTATTATGGAAAAGCTGTGGCGGACTGCTATGTTCGGTGGTGTTGACCAGGTTATCGAGCTGGATTAAATCGCCCCCCTTATTCCGTACAAAAATCGAGGTGAGGTCCGCAGGGGCGTTCCGGTCCTTTTTATCGAACTGGCCCATGACCTGATACTGTTTTCCGTTCATCAAAAAATAGCCAAAGCGCTGGCCGCTTAGCGAGAGCTGAAGCGTTTGTGCTACATCCTTGACCGATACCCCCAGACTTTCGGCCTTTTCCCGGTCTATGGTCACATAGATTTCGGGTTTGTCGAATTTCAGGTCCACATCGGTATAGGAAAAGGTAGGGTCGTTTTCGACCTCCTGCATAAATTCGGGAATTTTTTCCTCCAGTTTTCCAAAATTGGGCGCCTGTATGATATATTGGATGGGTGGGCCTCCATGGCGGCTTACAGAAATGGTGGGCCGTTCGGAAACGTTGGCCTTTGCGCCTACATAGGTTTTTGCCCATTTGTTCAGGTCCTCTGCGATTTCATGCTGGGAACGTTCTCTTTCACTGGTCGGTGTGAGCGCTATAAAAGCCCTTCCACTATTGACCGACGAACTCCCGAAACCCGGCGAGGTCAAGATCAGGCTCACCTTCTTTTCGGGCACCGAGTCGTTGATGAGCTGGGTGATATTGTCCATGTACCGATCCATATAATCGTAGGAAGAACCTTCTGGCGCAGTGGCGCGTAGGCTCACAAAACTGCGATCGTCATAGGGGGCGGTCTCCTTTATAAGCAAGTGGTAAAAAAATCCGGCGGCGACAAGGCAGAGCACAAGAATAGGAAAACTGAGCCATTTGCGTTTCATAAAGCTACGCAGCGAACTTGCATAGGAGGCGTTCATATTGATAAAATAGCGCTCCGTAACGGTATAGAATTTAGAGCGTTTCTTCTTGCCCGGTCTGATCAGGTAGGCATTGAGCATGGGGGTAAGCGTCAAAGAAACAAAGGCTGAAACCAGCACCGCCGCCCCCAGCACCACACCAAACTCCCTGAAAAGGCGACCCACAAAGCCATCCAAAAATATCACGGGAAGAAATACCGCTGCCAGGGTGATGGAAATGGAGATTACGGCAAAAAAGATTTCATTGGAACCTTTTATGGCGGCCTCAATGGGGGACATCCCCTCTTCCGTTTTTTTATAGATATTTTCGGTGACCACGATTCCATCATCGACCACAAGGCCCGTAGCAAGCACGATGGCCAGTAGGGTGAGCACATTGATAGAATAGCCGAACATCCACATGATAAAAAAAGTGGCGATGAGCGATACCGGGATATCGATGAGCGGTCGCAGTGCCAGAGACCAATTCCTAAAAAAAAGAAATATGACCAGAATCACCAGAACAATGGATATGAGAAGGGTTTCGGCCACTTCCGTGACGGCCTTCCTGACAAAAACGGTATCGTCTATGACGACATTTAATTTAAAGCCTTCCGGCAGGTCTTTTTTTAGCTTATCATATTCCTTATAAAACGCATCGGCAATCTCAAGATAATTCGTTCCCGGCTGGGGGACTACTGCGGTGGCCACCATCGGCTGACCGGAATCGCTCATTTTGGTCTCCATGTTTTCGCCCTCGAGCGAAGCCTTGCCCACATCGCTAAAACGCACCACCTTATTGCCGTTGGTCAAAATAATGATGTTGTTAAAACCCTCTTCGGTCGATAGGTTTCCTACGGTTTTTACGGTAAGTTCTGTATTGGCCCCGGTAAGTTTTCCCGAGGGCAGTTCCACATTCTGCGCTAAAAGCGCATTGCGTACATCACCGACCGTAGCGCCGTAAGAGGCCAGTTTTACGGGATCTATCCAAAGTTTCATGGCATATTTTCGCTCCCCCCAGATCTGCACACTGCTCACGCCGGGAATGGTCTGCAAGCGCTCTGCAATTACATTTTCGGCATAATCCGAAAGCTCAAGAATGTTCTTGGTATCGCTCTGTATGGTCATGGATAATATACGTTCCGCATCGGCATCCGATTTGGAAACGACCGGCGGGGCATCGATATCGTCAGGCAGGCTACGTATGGCCTGGGAGACTTTATCGCGAACGTCGTTGGCGGCTACCTCGAGGTCTTTATCGAGGTTAAACTCAATATTGATGCGACTTGAGCCTTGGATGCTGGAGGAGGTAAGGTTACGGATTCCATCGATGGAATTAATCGATTTTTCCAATGGCTCCGTAATCTGCGATTCAATGATATCGGCATTGGCACCTGAATAGTTGGTACGCACCGAGACCACTGCGGGGTCTATAGAAGGAAACTCCCTGACGCCAAGATAGGTATAACCTATAATGCCAAAAAGGATAATCGCCAAGTTCATGACTATGGTGAGCACCGGCCGTTTAATGCTGAGGGTAGAGAGGTTCATGGTGTCGATGTTTCGGTCTCTGAGCGGCCAAGGTTCACTGTGACGGGAGTACCGTTCCGTAGCGCCATAACCCCGTAGGTCAAAATAGTGTCACGAGGCTTGAGCCCCGAAGTGACCCGAATCAGGCTATCGGTACGGGATCCGGTCTTTACTTCGATTTCCCTTGCTTTTCCATTTTGGTAAACAAATATCTTTTTGCCGTTCTGAATGGGAATGAGGGCTTCTGTGGGAACAAGGAGCGCATCTTCGACCGTTTCTAGCGGAAGCGTGACATCTGCAAAAGTGCCCGGATATAACGATCCGTCGCTGTTATCTGCCACGGCACGCATCCGTAAAGTGCGGGTGGCCTCCTCCACAGCGGGTTCAATGGCGTAGATTTTTGCGGAATGCTCTGTGGTATCACCTGCTGTAGTGAAGGTAAAGGCATCGTTGACCTTGATTTTGGAGGCATATTTCTCGGGAATCGAAAAGGTAAGCTTGATCTTGCTCGTGTTTACCAGCTCGGCGATGGGGGTCTGCGGGGTAACATACGTACCCACTGAAATGGCGCGCAGCCCAATCGTGCCGGAAAAAGGCGCCCTCACCGTGGTTTTTGAAAGTTGGGCGTTTATAAGTTGGGAGGAAGCCCTGGCGGATTCAAAATCTGCATTTGCAACATCGTATTCTTCTTGGCTGATGGCCTGTTTTTCAAGTAGCAATTTTGCCCGTCTTGCGTTTTCGGCAGCCAGTTTTTGTGCGGTTTGCATCTTCGACACCTGTGCCTGAAGCTCAATATCGTTCACCCGAAAAAGCACCTGCCCCTTTTTTACCTTGCTACCCTCCTCAAAATTAATGTTCTCCACAATCCCCGAAACCTCACTGCGCACCGCGATCTGCTCATTGGCCTCCAGTGAGCCGGAAAGGCTAAGGTTGTCCTCGAATTTCCGCGGTTTTAAAATGAGCCCCCCTACTTCTATCGCACTTCCCTGTTGACCTCCATTATCAGCATCCCCCGCTTGCTGGTTGTTGATGATCCTATAGGAAACCAGGGCCAACGAGGCCGACGATCAATATGGTATAGACCACGTATTTTATTTTCATTCTTAGGTCTTTTATCCAACAATCCGGAACCGATATCCTATTTCTTAATTTCTGCCAAAAATAGGACATCCCCCTTTTTTATCCCACATTGGATCGGGAAATTGAGGTAATAAAATTACTTAAGAACAGAGTTCGATGAAGCCTGTTGTTGTAAATTTTTCAATGTGAACCGGTTGAGTCCTTTCGTCTTCTAGCGAAAATCAGACAAATTTTAAGCGTTTGATGGCAATTTGGGGTTCCATAGCGGGGCTATGGAAGGAGAAAAAGACATAAAACGGATGAAAAAGGCAATTTTTAGCGAATGAAAAAAGTTTCGGTTGGTTCAGTTCCACATTGCGAATATACAACCGCTGAAGCGGCAATAATAAAAAGAGAATGTTAAACAAAACAAAATTAGAGGAGGGGGTTTAGATTTACCGTATGCGCGACGGTTTTTCCGTAGATTTTTCCTGATGGTTCAGTTTTCCTTCTATGGGCAACTCCCGTATGCGAACCCCGGTCGCATTGAAAATAGCGTTGACCACCGCTGCGGTAGCCGGCCCTTGGGCGACTTCTCCCGCCCCCACCGGCGGTTGGCTAGGTCTGTCGATGACCTCCACCTCGGTTTCCGGCGTTTCGGGGAACCGGAGAATGGGATAGGAGTTCCAATCGAGGTTGGTAATGTGCCGGGCATCGTACTTGACCGCTTCCTTGAGCGCCCAACTGGCGGACTGGATCATACAGCCTTCGGTTTGGTTTTTTAACCCATCGGGATTGATGGTTTCCCCCACATCGATTACCGCCCACATTTTTTGGAGTTGTATCGCCCCGGATTTAGGGTCCACTTTAACGCGGGCTGCAACGGCACAGTATGCCGTTTCGTTTTTATAATGGCAAAAAGCGTAGCCTAGGCCTTCACCCTCATTCAGCTCCACTCCCGCGGTATTCTTCCGGAGTTTCTGTAAACAGTCTATGGAACGGGGATCCTTCAAATGCATCAAACGGAATTCCACCGGATCTTTCTCGGCCTTTTGCGCGAGTTCGTCCATAAAGCACTCCAGCGCAAAGAGGTTGGCATAGGCGCCCAAAGCCCGTAAGGAAGAGGTTCTTAGAGGGCCCAAAAAAATATGCGATTGCACGTTGACCGCATCGATAGTATAATAGGGTACGGAATTGCGCACGGCACCGCCTTTGTAACCGATGCCCGGTGCCCCATAGCCTTGGTCCAAAAAACGGGCCGGTAAAAGGCTTTCGGGAGTGCCGTCGGGCCGGTTGCTGTGTCCGTCCGACCAGACCTCGTACTGCCACCCGTTAATTTTGCCCTGGGTATCCAGGCCCGCTTTGAGTTCTACGATCATGGCCGTGCCATAGGGCTCCCAGCCATTCTCGTCATCACGCATCCATTGCAGGCGGATATGCTTGCCCGGATATTCTACCGCTATCAGGGCGGCCTCGGTGGCGGCATCGTCCGCGGCATTATGGCCGTAACAGCCAGAACCCGGAACGCCGATGATGTGAACATCGTCTTCCGACATTTTGAACAGCGCGGCCAACGAATTCCGTAAGGGATAGATGCCTTGGCTGTGAGACCATACTTTTAATTTCCCATTCTCAAAAATTGCCACCGCGCAAGATGTTCCGTTGGGGGCGTGCATGATATACGGCTTGAAATAGGAGGCGCTATGCCTTATTTCGGATTCGCCAATAGCCGTGGGGGCGTCGCCGGTGTCTACTTCGGTCTTGGTTTCGAGGGGAAGGGTTTTCAGATATTCCTTTAAGGGTATATTCGAGGGCAAATAATCTTCGGATTTCCATTCTGCGCTCTTTTTGGCCTGCTCCATAATTGTAACGGCCTGGTATTCTTCTTCGGCCACCACGCCCAAAAAGCTGCCCTTGCGCACCAGTTTTAAAAACCCGGGTTGCTTATCAAGATCCGATTCGTCGATAGATACCAATCTGGAAGAATAACTTGGAGGTCTTACGGTACGGGCGTGTACCATATCGGGAAAGCGAAGGTCTTGGACGAACACCGGATTACCCCGCACCATGTCTTCGATATCCTTTCGGGGAACGGGCTTGCCCACGAATTTACGTACTGTTTTTCCCTTGAATTCGGATGGGGTGCCGACCTCCTGTTCTATCTGTTTGCCTTGCATCAACCGGTCCAATGGGATTTTTTCTGTCGGAGTTATGACATTGCCGTCCTTTAGCTGTAGTTGCGAAATGGGGACTCCCCATTTTTCCGAAGCCATTTTTAAGATGGTTTCCCTGGCGTAAGCCGCAGCATTACGGATGGCCATTCCGCTGGATTGGATGGAGTAACTGCCGGCGGTGTAGCCTTCGTCGGGTGTTATTCCGGTTTCCGCCAGTTGCATGTCGATAAGATCCAAACGGGAATCCAATTCCTCGGCGGCGATTTGTTTTAGTGCCGTCCGCAGACCTTGGCCAAGTTCCACCTTGCCGCTCAAGATGAGCACCCTCCCGTTTTCCAGTAATTGCAGCCACGCATTTACCTGCTTCTGGTCGGGACGGTTCCCCAGATTCGCTGTTTTCGGAAATGCAAAAGCATAATCAGTTACAGGAGTGGCGCCTGTTAACGAAAAACCGATGCTTACATAGCCTATTTGCCGTATGAAATGGCGTCGTGTGGTTTGCATTGTTTTCTGGTTTTGAGCTATACGCCGCACGCCCTATTTAAAAATGGCGCTGGGCGTCGCGTAATGTGAATAGCGGTTAAATGGAAGCCCTTTTTACCGCCCTGACTACCCTTGAATGGACACCGCAGCGGCAAATGTTCAGTCGCAGGCTCTCCTTGATTTCATCGTCGGTAGGGGAAGGGTTTTCGTTCAATAAGCCTACAGAGGCGATGATGATACCGTTCAGGCAATATCCACACTGTGCGGCCTGCTCCTCGACAAAGGCTTCCTGTATTTTATGCAACCGGCCATTTTTGTCCACGAGACCTTCCAAGGTGGTGATTTTGGATTTTGCCGCGGTGCTCACCGGCAACCGACAGGACGGGCTCGGTTTGCCATCCAACAAAACCATACAGGCACCGCATTGTTGCAGGCCACACCCGAATTTGGGACCGTTGAGCTCCAACTGGTTCCGTAGAATATAAAGTAATGGGGTATCCGGGGCTGTTTCTACGCTGTGCTCCGTGCCATTTACGTTGAGTTGTATAGCGGTTTTCATGCTTTAATCTTAAACACTATTGTGGAGAACTACCCCATTAGTGCTGCCTAAAGCTACTTAAAAAATGCTAATGACGGAAATAGCTTGTTCAAAGAAGGGCTAATGGTTTTCGCGTGCGGCCTTGAACTCGCTGCCTTCGTACCATTTTGGAAAATCGCTCTCTTGGGCCAATTTCAGGCCAATCTCGTACATCAATTGGGCGTCGAACCGTACCCCGCTGAGTTCCGTGGTTGCCGGATCGTATTCGTCCGAAGGCTGGTGGTAGCGTTTTTCCCGGTATTCGTCGTTCTTTTTTTGGATGTATTCCGGGCCATGGTCGAAATCCTCATGGGATCCCGCGGCATAGAGGGCCGGGATACCGATCTTGGCAAAGTTAAAATGGTCCGATCGGAAGAAATAGCCTTTCTCCGCTTCGGGATCGGGAATGATATAGCGCCCCTGTTTTTCGGCGGCCTCCTTGGCATATTCGTCCATTTCAGATTGCCCGTATCCGGTTATCGTGAGGTCTTTCATGGGGCCCGGACTTTCGAAGGCGTCCATATTAATGTCCGCCACTGTCTTATCCGGTGGATAAATAGGATGTTCCGCATAATAGGCGGAACCCAACAGCCCCTGTTCCTCAGCGGTTACCGCCAGAAAGACGATGGAGCGCTTCGGGGGCGGCCCCTTTTTAAAGGCTTCTGCAATGGCAAGTAGACAGGCGGTACCGGAAGCATTGTCGACCGCGCCATTATAAATGGAATCCCCATCCACCGGCCGGCCGATCCCGAGATGGTCCCAATGGGCGGAATAGATGAGGTACTCATCTTTTCGGTCCGTGCCTTCGAGAAGAGCCACTACGTTTTTGGAAACATCCCTTTTGATGGTGTTGGTAATCTTCACAGAGGCTGTTACGCCCAAGGGAATCGGTTTAAAATTCTTGCTTAAGGCCAGTTCGTGAAAATTTTTGTTTTCAATAGGGGAAGCTTTGAACACTTGGGCGGCGGCATCCTGGGTCAGCCACCCCTCTATATCGGTTACCGGGGCTTCACTCTCCAGATTGAGTTGGGCACCGCTCCAACTGCTTTGTACCACGTTCCAACCATACGACGCCGGGGCGGTCTCATGAATAATGAGTACCCCTGCAGCGCCTTGTCGTGCCGCCTCTTCGTATTTGTAGGTCCATCTTCCGTAGTAGGTCATGGCGTTGCCCTTGAAGAGAGTAGAATCCTTGGTTTCGAAACCGGGGTCGTTGACCAGCACTACGGCCGTCTTGCCTTTCCAATCCATGCCCTTATAATCGTCCCATCCGTATTCCGGTGCTACGATACCATAACCCGCGAACACCAGCTCTGAATTTTCAATGCTTACAACACTATCCGTTTTACGGGTAAGGGCCACAAAATCCTCAAAATAGTTGAGGTCAAAACCCCCTTTGGGCCCCGAGAGCTTCATGGTTTCCGAAGGAGTGCCCTTGATCTCCACTAGGGGTACGTCTTGAAAATAACTATCGCCGTTACCGGGCGAAAGGCCCAATTTTTCGAATTCGGACTTAAGATAGCGTACGGTTTTTTCCTCGCCTTCGGTAAAGGGCATCCGTCCCATAAACCCGTCGGATGCCAAAGTTTCGATATGTTCGGCAATCGTGGCCTGATCTACTTCTTGGGGTGTGGCAGTGTCGGGACTGTTGGGTTGACAGCCAATGAAGAGTAAGAGTCCTGCGATTTTTAAATAGTTGGTCATGCTGTTCTGTTTTTAATTGCTGTGGCCATATAAGAGATCCACCTTGTTAAATTTGTCACTACTTCGGGCAAAAAAAATTTTAAGATTTTATCTGTGGATTTCTGCCTGTCAGGCACGAATCAGTAAAAAAATCCCTCCTTTTTCAAACGGGAGTAGCCTTTACCTTTACTTATAATATTCTCCTTAACCTCCGTTAAAACCGAATACAAATCGTCAAATACCATCTTATGCTTAAATCGAATTACGGTGAAACCAAGGCCATTCAAAAAACCGTTCTTTTTTCATCGTATCCCGCGGAAGTTGTATTTGGTGTACCTCACCGTCCCATTCGACTTTCAACATTTCCGAAGCACAAAATCTACCAAATAATTTCCGATACTCTGTTGTGTTGTGAATCTTTTGCCCTCGAATTTTATAGCTTTCACATACTCCCAAAGAAACGCCTCTGCAGGGGTTTGGTTTTCACATAGCACTTTCCTGCGTTGGGCAAATTCTTTTTTGTATGTGTGGTTGGTCGTTTCTTCCTTGGATATTTTTAATGAAATAAAAACCTTGATAGCTCCCCTCTTTCAATTCTCTCGGTCGTGCCCCCCCCCTCGTCGGTTGCAGGTTCTCTAGGGAAGAGCTTTAGAGATTCGGCCACCTAATAAATCTATATATAAACCTATTAGCTACCGGCATTTCGGTTTTGCATAACTGGAATTTTTAAATGGGCGTCATCTCATGTATAACCACCTCCACCACGGCATCTTGGGTCGCCTTTCGGTGTGCCGCGATATGATCGCTGGCATTATGGTTTTGCCATAGGTCACGACTCTCCCAATTTTCGTAAAAGAAAAATCGATTCGGGTTTTCGTTATCTTGATGTAAATCATAATTGAGGCAGCCTTTTTCCTTACGTGTAGGGGCTATTAGGTTGAGAAGGGACTGCCGTACCATTTCCCTTTTTTCGGGCTTGGCCAGAATGCTTGCCGTGATGGTCAATTGTTTGTCGCTCATGAGGCTTCGTGTTAATAGGACTTAGTTTGTAGTAAAGATAGTTATCTTTGAAGAAACTGCTTTGAAATGGGGATTCGAAGTCATGATTGCAATTTCTTTATTTATCCGTACTCATCCCTTTCCATCGGTTAAAAAGCAGCTATATTTCTTCGTTTTTATTTTGGGGAAAACCTGTTTACTACCATTTGCTTCAGTGGATCTCTTTGTGTTCCCCAAATATGCAAATCTCCTTCCCGGTCCACTTGCAATCCTGCAGCCGTACCAAAATCAACCTTATTTTTACAGTTAAAGGTTTTGGTAAGGACTTTCTCCATGATCGGTTCAAAGGTTTCAGGCCTACTAACCAGAATTAAGTCCGCATAATTAACCCCTTCTTGGCTGTAAAATCCAATGGCATAAACGGCCTCCTCATCCATAATAAGATTGATCGATTGATAGCTTGGCCAGTCATCGGGAGCGGCAAAACTCGCTAACATTTCTTGTTCTCCTTTTTGAAGATTTACGCCGTAGAAGTCCCAGTTGCGGCTGTCCCAATTGCTGACTACCATCAGATACTCATTATCCTTGGCCAATAAACCCGTTGATCCAGCGGTTTGCCGCTTCGTGTCGCCCTCCCTAGCGATAATAAAATTGGGCTGGGCCATATAGAGGTTACCATCACGGTAATTATATAGGCAAACTTTTGAAGAGGTCTTGGCGTAATTGTCTTCAATGCCCACTGCGATATACGGACCACTGACTTGAAAGCCCCCTGCATGTCTATAAGGTTCCTTCATTAGAGAAATTAGGGTATCCGTTTTTCGCTTTGCTAAGTCCGCCTGCAAAATATAGGCTTGTGTGCGTGAACTCCCCGAAATAAGAAGTTTTTCAACCCCATTTTTCTCCATTACCTGTACTCCCTGAAAATGGCCGCCATCACTGGGGACTTTAATTGCGTTGTTTATAAAAATAATTTCCGGTTCGGAGCTTAGGGCATCAAAAGCTTTAGGCACATTTTTCACTTGCTGGCCGATACCCAAAAGAGGATGAAGCCCTAGGAGGGCAATTAGAAAAGCTCCGATAGATACATTGCGCTGACCCATGACAATTTGTTTAAATTTAGCATTCCCCGATTAATATACTTCGTAAAGTCGGGCCGTGCCGACCATGAGGGCTTAGATACTGTGTTGAAGTTATTATAAAAAATGTCAAAAACAATCCATCACTTATAACGGTCCTTTTTTATTTCTTCAATCTCCTTTTTAATTCTCTCGTTGATATCTACTTTAGCGTCGGTAAAAACAAATATCCTGGTTCTAAATTCCCGGGCGTAGGGGTTTGTTATCGAATCGGCAAGTACGGCCATATCAAAAAAGGGGCCGGTTCTTTTAAGTTCATCGTCTTTTTCGTCATGGTTTTTAACCCTGATGAGATGGATATAATTACAGTCAAGATCAAACCAGTCGATATAGTCCGCGCTGAAAGAAGCTGCTTTAATCCCTGCTTTGGTATAGTAATTTATGGCACCTGCTTGTCCATAATTATCACAGAGTACAAGCGTTTGGTCTGCATTGGGTATATTCCTATAGAGGGAATCCACTTTTTGGGCCAGTTCTTTCCATCCCAGCATATCCGCATAATCTTGGGGTAACAAGTGGTCCTTTCCATCTTCCCATCTCAACAATCCTAATTTCTTATACGTGCTTTCATGATCTACCATGTACTCAGGACTTCGATTCGGAAACGTAAATTGGTACATGGGGATAAAAAATAGGATAGGAATGGCCATGGCCGCCCAACGCCAGTATTTTTTCCTTTCCGCTTTTAGGATAGTAGCCAGATAAACGGAACCAAAGGCGATATAAATAGGATAAAGCCCAATGGCATAATAGTCCTTGGCCCTAAAATATAGAAAAACGATAAGGGTGAAAAAGAGGGTGCCAAAAAAGGGTCTGTATTTTTGAAAGGGTCTGTAAAACAACAGGCTATATAAGCCTGAAATTATCACGAATAGAGAGCCGATAAAGAATGATAATTGCGATTTTAAAAAGCCCGATCGATCCACATTCACCAACTGCGTTTCCGCCAGTTCCTTTAAATGATGGACGACCGGGAAACCGTTTTCGTACTGCCAAAAGAGATTGGGCGCAATGAGGATGATGGCCACTAACATCGCCAGGTATAGCTCTTTTTTAAGGAATATCTTGCGTTGGCTACTTAACAATAGAGCCGGAAGTAGACCTAATATTAGGAAGCCCATATTATATTTATTGAGGAACCCCAAAGCAAATACGAAGGCCGCTGCATAGAGCCATTTGGGCTTTTCGGTATGGAAATACTTAATGAGGATAAAGTAAAAGGAGGTCCAGCATAAAACATCCAAGGAGTTTGGCTGATATAGGGTGTTTAACCGTAAAAGGGCGGAAAACAGCACACAGGTGGCACCTAACACCAGTGCAAAGCGATTGCCATGTAGTTCTTCAATGGCTTTCCAGACCACCACAATAGTGAGGGCACCAAACAATGCGGGAAAGAATTTGACCCAAAAAACAGAATGGCCCAAAAGATAGATGATGCTTGAAATCCAAGAGGTAACGGGAGGAACGGACTGATAGCCCCAAGCCAAATGATGGGCTTGGTCAAGATGCAGGTATTCGTCGCGTTGCAGGTCGTATTCCGGGCTTATTAAAATATACTGTAGTAGAAATTTTAAAGCGACAAAGCCAATTAAGATCCATGGATTTTTCTTCGTGTTGGCACCGAGTTGCAAATTCATGCTAGGGGTTTAGACTGATGGGTCTATCAAAATTCGACAATTAAAAGTTGTTGGGTGGTTTTTGATGATTAGATTGTTGAGTTTTACCAATCTGCCGTGTTTTAGTGCTGTCGTTCGTAATAAAAACTGGCTTCTTTTGAAGGCTGCTTTATCATTAGGAGGCCCCTGCCCTTTAAAATTTTTTCAGGGCTTTTGCAACGCAGCGAAACAACAACTTTATATAGGTGAACAAGAAAGGAAGAAGCCCATTGAAAGAGCTTATATCGGATCGGTTTCCCCGCTATTATAGGTTTGTGCAACGGTCACCGGTATTGCAGCCAGTTTTAACTCAAGGGTAAAGCGCAAATAGCCGATTTTTCTAGCTAGCAGTACCCAAACCTACAACACCGGCGTCAACACAATATCCCGATATGCCACATTGCCATGATCGCCCTGTAGATAAATCGGGCCGGGGGCCAATACGTCGGAGCTGATCGCGCCGCCGGTCGGGCCGGCCACGGGCTGGTTGTCGATGATCTTTTGGCCGTTTAAGACCACCGTCAAGTGACGGTCGTAGAGGGTGATGTCCAAACTCTGCCATTCCCCGGCGGGTTTTTCGGCGGCCGTACTGGGGGTGATGCGACTGTAGAGGGCGCCCATATTGTGGGGATCCAATTCTTTCCCGTAGGAATCGACCACCTGAATTTCATACATACCACGGAGATAGACCCCGCTGTTGCTGCCTTCGGGTACGTTGACCTCCAATTTCAGGTTGAAGTCTTTAAAATCCTCTTCGGTACGTAGGTTTCCGTAGTGGAGGTGCTCACCTTGCTCCGGCTGTACGGGGTTATTTACCAATTGACCGTCAACGACCTTAAATCCATTTTTGTGTTCGGGGTCGATGAGTTTCCAACCGCTAAGGTCCTTCCCGTTAAAAAGGCTTATCGGTTTCCCGTATTTTATTTGCGACATATCAGGTTTTTCCGGCATCGGGGGCATGCGCTCTCCCGTAAAGGTATCGGTCGTTTCCCCGGTACCTTCCCAAGAAGGTCCGGTCATGGCACCTTGCAACTGGTCCCCCGATTTTTTTATCCGAAGGGTGTAGGTGCGAATATGTTTCCGTTCGTTGGCCGCCCCGTCCTTGAACATGTTTACTTCGTTGGTCCGTGTAACCACTAGGGTGTTGTCGTCTGCCAAATAAACATCCGATACGGGCAGTACGCTCCCGCCGATCCACAGCAGTTCGGCATCCAAAAATCCTTGTTCGTTATGTACGTTCAGCCAACCAACTCCGCCACCTTCGATGTCGAGCGTCCATTTGCCCAAAAACGGGTTTTCCGTGGTCGACGATTGCGAAATAGGGTCTGCCCATGTCATGGGGGTGCTAAAAAGCACGACGGTGATAAAAAGGAGGGTGTTTTTCATTTGAACGAGTCTTTCATTTCTGAGATTGGTGATGAATGGTCAATTTACCCAATTATTTCAATATCCCCTTTCTTTTCGAATGAAATTAATCTCAATTACAGTACCGATGTGGATATCTCCATATCGGCATCCTTCCAAGCCTTGTCAAATTCCTTTTTAATGGCCTTTGCTTCCTTGGTCTTATTTTGTGCCATCAAGCTTTTATGCAGTCCCATCAACGACCAGCCGTTTTGGCGGAGTACCTCCAAATCTTTCTTATACACTTTTTCCGCTTCGCCGTATTTCTTTGCCTTTAACAAGACCGCGCCCAAGGACTGTCTTGCGGGGATATGCCATGGCGAGGGTTCACTGTAAATTAATTGATCTTCGAAGACCACAGCTTCCTGAAGATGTTCTATTGCTGTGGCGAAATCGCCTTCCGCAGCGGCAACTTCCCCCGATACCACGGCGTAGGCTACTTGGGCAATACTTGAACTGGCATTCGTATAGTTCGCGATCAGTTCCTCGAGAGCGGGATCATCTTTTAATGCTTTTAGGGCTTCCAATTCTTCCTTGGCCTCCTTCAAATTATTCTTCCGAAGAAAAGCGATGCTTCTTGCATAGTGCCACATAAGTTTGAGGTGTTTATACGAATCTCCCGGGTACGGAATGGTCAATATCTCGTTCCACTTGCCAAATCGGGTGTAGGCTAAAAGCGGCGTGGAGGCAAAATCTTGTAAGAACGGTAGGGTTACCAGTTCTCCGGCCGGTACTTTTTCAGCGGTTTTTTTGGCGGCATCGATTGCCGTTTTGCTATCGCCCATTAAACTGGCGGCCGACCACAGAAAATGAAGGTTATGCGGATAATAGGCCAAGGGGTACATCCCCTGCGAATAGCATTGCGAGATATAATCCTCATCGGCCAAAACGGCCTTCTGATTTGCCTTTACCGCATCTTGATAACGACCGACGCGAATATAAATATGTCCCGGCATGTGTACGATATGCCCGGCGGCCGGCATTAAGGCTCCCAACTTGTCGGCGCTCGAAACGGCCAGATCGGGCTTGGGAAGCTCCATCAAATGAATGTAATAGTGATGTGCGCCGGGGTGATCGGGATCCAGCTGCATGGCCTTTTCCAATGCGGCCTTTCCCTTTAAGGTATGGGGAGCGGGGTTGCCCTCGTTGTCCCAATAGTTCCAGGGCATGGTGTTCATGACCGATTCCGCGTACATCGTCTGAATATTGGCATCTTCGGGGAACTGCTGTACGACCTTGCCCATTGCTTGCATATAGGCGTTGTTCAACTCGGAGATATTCTTCGTCAAATCCTCACTATTTCTGGAGGCTAGCGCTCCGATCAAGGCCTGTTCTTTCGGACTTGCCCGGGAGGCCAATTTTTTTGCCCTGCCGATGGCCTCGTTCGCTTTTTGTTTCCTTTCATCGTCTGGAAACGGATCGTTGATGTTGGGCCCCAGGGTATAGGCCTGACCCCAAAAGCACATGGCCGCATCGGGGTCTAGGCGTGATGCCTCCATAAAAGAGCGATGGGCCTCGGCATGGTTGAAGGCATAGCTAAGCCGTACCCCTTGATCAAAAAATTTCTGTGCCTGGGTATTGCTTGAACTGATCGGTACATGAAGGTTCCCTAAATTTTTGAAAAGAGGGGCGATCTGTTCGGTGGTATCCACATTGCTCAACAGGTAGTTGGCCACGGTACAGCTGATGGGGCTCATACCTGCCTTTTGAAAGGGGGCGGAATGCTTATCAGGTCTTAATGCGCTTATATACCCTATCGATAGCAGCAATATGGATATAACGGCGATAACGGCCAGCCTTAGGTTTGTTTTCATATGATAAGGATTACGTAATATGGTCAATAGCGGTTATGTACAATGCTAGATGAAAACGTGTAAACACATTTACGTAAAGGGGGAATTTAAGGGGGGAAGGGGGAAAAATTATTACGAAAGATAATGAATTTCTAAATAACAAGGAGAATAAAAGGCACTATTCGGGCCAATCAAGCGGTTTTCATTTGTGGGTAAGGGTTTGGGAAACCCAAAAATGTCTTAGGTCATGTCGGAAGAGGTGGTAGATTGACGAATAAAAGGCTTTTATCTTTAGAAAAGCCAGGTTATTCATTTTGTTGGGGATAGTCGGCAGCCACAACCTGGGCTATACCCTCGGCGTACGGCGTGGGCGCCATACCGAACCGCTTTTCAAATTTGCTGCTATCAAACACATAGTCCCGCTCATATTGGTAGAGCATTTCGGGCATTTCTTTCATGACGGGTTCGAACAGACCGATGATGCGGAGCATCCATTTGGGGACAGTCCGTATTTTAGGTGCTGCCCCTAATGCCTTGGCAATATGTTCTACCCATTCCTTCCCGGTATAGGGATTGGAAGCCGTGGGCAAATGCCAGACCTGGTTGTAGGCGTCGGCGGTGTTTCCTAGAAGGGCGGTCGCCTTCGCGGCATCGGGCGTATAGGTAAAGGAGTGTTTGCGGTCTGCGGCCCCCATCCAATTGGCCTTTTTGCCCTTGGCCAGATTCTTGATCACCGTTTCGTTGAGCATACTGGTGTTGGCAATGTTCGGACCGTAAAAATCCGCCGAACGGGCAATCAGGGCGGTGAGGTTTCCCGCCTCTACTTCGTCCAAAAGCATTTGAGCGATTTGGGCCCGGACCTTCCCCTTTTCACTGGGCGGATTGATGGGGGTCGCCTCGTTCATCCCCTCCAAATGCTCTTTATCGTACATATACATATTATCAAAGAATACCAATTTGCAGTCGTATTCCTTACAGGCGGCGATAAGGCTTTCCATAAACCTCGGCCAACTGTTCTGCCAGACCTTCAGGTTGTACGGAAACCCAACGGTAACATATACTACGGAAGAACCTTCCACTGCTTTTTTGACTTCATCGGCATGCAGCAAATCCGCGGATAACAGGATATCGGTCCCGTTTACTTTTTTAGGATGGCGGCTTACTAGTCTGATGTCCGTCGTGTATTGTGTCAGTGCTTTGGCCAGTTCGATTCCGATGGCACCGCCGGAGCCTAATATCGTTTGCATAGGTTTCTGTTTTTGTAATGTTAGAATTTTTATGGGAGAAGCGTACCTACCATATGTCCGAAGTTACCCATAATATTTTACATGTCCTTTACCCTGTTTTTTGAGACGTAAAAAGCGAAACTAAGAAGCCTACAAGAAAGATGACGATAGTTCCCAAAACGATGGTAAGATAAGTATGGAAGGAATTTCCAATGGCCTCCGGACCAAGAAAAACATGGGAGAGGCTTAACCATAGAATGACCAGCAGCCCGGCAATCACCCCTGCAATGGCGCCTTTTACATTCTTTTGTCGGGAAAAAATCGCCAACAGGAACAGACCCAGCATCCCGCCGCTAAAGATGGAGGCCAGTTTCCACCAGGCATCGAGGGCACTTTTTACATTGATCATGGCAATGGCTATCCCGATTCCAATAATGCTGATAATGGCCGAGGAAATGTACAGCACGCGCAGACCTTCCCGGTCGGAAGCGGTTTTCTTGAAATACTTGTTGTAATAGTCCGTCAAAAAGACGGTCGCGGAGCTATTGAAACTGGTGGAAACCGTACTCATTCCCGCCGCAAAGATCGATGCTACCAATAGTCCGCTCAATCCTGCCGGGAGTACGTTGACGATAAAATAGGGAAAGACCCGGTCGCTCTTGGTGACATCCTGCAAATCTAGCGGAAGGGTGGCGACACTTTCGTAGTAGGCAAAAAGGGCGGTTCCTATCAAAAGGAAAAGCGCCGAAATAGGTACGTACAACAGCCCGCCTATTAAAGCGGACTTTTGGGCCTCCTTTTCGGTCTTTGAGGCCATATAGCGCTGCACGTAATTTTGGTCTATCCCATAATTCTGGAGATTGATAAAGATGCCATAGACCAAGACGACCCAAAACGTGGGGTCGGCAAGGCCCGTATCGAAACTTCCCAAGCTGAATTTGTCGTTGTTGGATGCCAATTCAAAAATCTGTCCCGGGCCATCGGGCATGGAAAATAGAATAAACCCGATACAGGCAACAGCCCCGGCGATCAGAATAATGCCCTGTATAGCATCCGTCCAAAGCACTGCGGAGATACCGCCCAGCATGGAATAAAGGGCAACGACCACTCCGGTAAAGATTATTATCGTGGCAATGTCCCAACCCGTAATGGCGTTCAAGGTCAGGGCGAGTAGATAAAGAATGGTGCCTATCCGCATCAACTGGGTCAGCAGATAGCACAACGAGACATAGATCCGGGCCCAAGGACCAAAACGCTGTTCCATGTAGGTATATGCGGACGGGCTGTTCACCTTGCGGTACAACGGCACAAAATATTTAGCCGCAATTACCGAAGCAATGGGCAACGATAGGCTAAAGGCAAAGGCGTTCCAATTAGACTGAAATGCATTACCGGGCAATGCTAGATAACTGATGCTACTGACGAACGTGGCAAAAATGGACATAGTGACTACCCAGCCCGGAATAGTGTTGTCACCAATCGTATAGGAAGAGGAAGTTCTGTTCTTTTTAAAAAAAGAACCGCCAAATATCGCGATTCCAATGATGTAAATGAAAAATACTGTTAAGTCTAGGGTATTCATATTTGGATTTACTTTTTGGTTCCTATTAACAAGGTGATGACGTGCCTATTGTTCAACTCAGAAGCGCACCCTCTCTATACCCAATTCCTCGGATAACTGTTCAAAAACGTTCATAACCGTATCCAGTTTATTGAGGTCATGGGGTTTCATCCGAATTCTATGGGTTCTACAGAGGGTATTTATTTTGAACCCCCTTTTTTGAAGGAAGAGTTTGGCGATGTACGGATAATTGCGATGGATTATTGTATCCATCATGTTCAGGGTGTCATTGAGCTTTTTGACTTCTTTTTGCTTTGCCGTATCACGTAAACGGGTCAAAAGACCACTAAAAAGCTCGGGATAGAAGTTGGCCCCGATAGGCGAAAGGCCCCTGGCCCCGTATTTCAAAGATTCGATCCCAGTCGGGACGTGGGCGTTATAGATGCCCAGATCGGTGTTTCGTGTCACCTCGATTTTCGCTTTTATTTCGTCAAGGTCGCAGCTGGTATCCTTGTGATAAAAGAACCTGCCGGTGCTCGCAAGCCATGCCAAGGTTTCCGGAACCATCAACCGCTTGTACGGGACCGGGCATTCATAAAGCCCCAAGGGAATGGACTCTGTTTTGTTGATCAAGAGGTGCATCTTGTCTTTAAAGTCCTCGTCTTTACCTTGTTCGTTGCAGGGCCGGTTCGTACTGATAACGACTGTTTTGACACCGGTATCGTACATTTTTTTTATAAAATCGGCCGACACCTGCATGTCATCGCTGAAAGATCCTGTCGCTATAACGGGAAGTCGCCCATTGACTTTTTTGACCACGGTTTTGACGATGCACAACCGTTCTTCATGGGTCAACTGAAACATTTCGCTCGATAGGCAATTGGCAAAAAGGCCATCGGCGCCGCTTGCGATGTAAAATTCGGTCAACCGTTCCAAAGCATCAAGATCTAGTTGATTCGAATGCTCGAAAGGGGTGAGCATCACAGGCCATAATCCTTTGGGGAGCTTTTTCATTTATCTGTTGTTTTTCAAATAGTAAAAATGGCCGTCCTCGGCACCCAAGAGCAAATCGGGCACACCGTTTCGGTCCCAATCGACGGTGGTCGGCGACGTTGTGTGTCCCGCAATTTTTTGTTCGGAAAGGTCGCCTTTGTACCGCAGGTTTACCTTTCCTTTTTCCGTTCCCGTGTTTTCGAATAACGCGGCATTTTTTCCGTTAACGATCAGGTCGAGGTCACCGTCCTGGTCCCAGTCCGTAAAACACAGTTTTCTTCTACCGCTGGCACCGTATTTTCCAGAATTCAAGCGTAACGGGCCTGATGAACGGTCTTTTACCCTGTTTTTGTTGTCGAATTCCGAACCCTTAAGGCCGTAAAATATTCGTTGTCCCGCTTTGAGCTTTAGATGGCCATTATCATCGAAGCGTTCGAATAAGGCCAAATACCCCTCGTGATCTAACATGACCAGGTCCATCAGGCCGTCTTTGTTCCAGTCAATGGTGTACGGGGTGGTACGCCATTGGGTGGCAAGCTCGTTATTTTCGGGCTCCCACCAGTTCCATTCCGGCTTGGGAATATTTCCGGACTCCCAATCGACCGTGACAGGTCGGGCCGGCGATAACTTCGGGTTTCCTTTCTTCCCAATGTTCCTGTGCCATTCGACCTTTCCCCATATCGAGTTAACGATGAGGTCTTTAAGGCCGTCACCGTCCCAATCGTTGATCGAGAGTGTCGTGTAGCCCCACTTTCTTTCGGCGGGGCCTTGTATGGATCCGTTTTCACCGGCCTGATAGCGAATCTCCTTTCCATCGGCCTTCAAGCGTTCGGGAGCGGCCCACCTGGGGGGGTTGCCGCCATCCAGGTTTTCGATAAAGCTGATATACCCGGCGGAATTCCCGGATACTAAATCTTCGTCCCCGTCATCGTCCCAATCTACGCTGACCGGGGTGGCCAGTGCGCCGAACTTAAGGTAGCCGGCCTTTTGTTGGAAATATACTGGTGAGTTGAAAACGGGCATCCTGTCTTTTATTCCTCCGGTGTTTTCAACCAGGGCCACTCGGCCATCCTCATCCCCCACCACGATATCGATATCCCCATCCTTGTCCCAGTCCACCGCCGAGGGAATGATCATCTCAAGATCCATTTGAATGATACCTGACGGATTGGCCAAAAAGCGACCTTCCGAAAAAATGGGTTTTTCGCGGGTACCGGTATTCTCGTACCAAGTAAGGCGATCGACAAATTCCCCACAAATAAGATCGAGATCGCCGTCACCATCGAAATCGTTCATATTGGGTGAGGGAGCCCCGTAAACGTCTAAGGGCTTTCCGTTCGCCTTCAGCTTTCCTTTGTTTACATAGTTCCCCTGCCTGTTTTCCAGTAGATAGACATAACCGTGAAGGGGCCCGTTCGTCCAATGGCCTTTTTTATCGAAGGCATTGTCCCATCCGTAGTCGCCCCAATCGTCTATCCCGACGATGAGGTCGAGGTCGCCATCCTTTTCATAATCCACATATTTCCACTGGCTGAAACGGAGCTTTTGATGGTCCTTCTCCAATTCGTCCTTTAGGGGCAACTCTCTGGGGTCCGAGAAAATATGCTGTTTAAAGTCGAGGTATTCGACGCCGCGACCGAGCACTTTAAAGAGGTCCCCTCTTGAATATACCTGCAGGTTTTTCATGCCCTCCCCGATTTTTTGTGGTCTTTCAAAAATGGGCATTATGGAAGGCTCTTCGGAAGAATTTTCAAAAAAATAGGTGCCGTTAAAAGGCGTATCGGGGCAGGAGACCACCAAATCCATATCGCCGTCACCGTCAAAATCCATAGGTAAGGGCCATGCCCATAAGCCTACCCCCAGGTCGACCGAAAGACCGGGATGGTGATACTCCAGCATAGAAAAATCGCCGTTTTCATCTTTATCCCTTTTATCTTGCGACCAGGCTTCGGTGCCATTTTGAAATAGAATACCAAGAAATAGGAGAGTGGGCACGAATAGGCGCCGAAACAGGTCGATTTTTAGCATGGGCTGTTCTTAGGAATGCCCTAAAATACAAAGGAAAAAAATTTTAGAAACCGTTTTGAAATATGTGATTATAAATTTTATATGTTCTGGGCGAAATTTTTTAGTATACCTTGGGTTATGAAATAAACATTTAACAGGGGAAAAAAAGGCCAAGGATTTGACCTTTAAAAGAGGGGCCATAGTGTGTTGGCAGCAAAAAGGGCATAAAAATATACCCAGGCTATTGCAAAACAATCAAAGATGCAGAAAGTTACGGGTTCGGTCGCAGAATACGGGACCTCGGTATCTTTGCTGTGAAAAGGAATAGGAGAGACCCCGTTTTCAACCGCTCGGACAAACTTGTCAGCACCTTTGAAAATCCGTAGATTAGGACCTGTCAACACAAAACGGAAATCAGTGGTTCCGCATGATTTTTCGTTTTTGTGCTGTTAGAAGGCCATAGGAGGTATAAACATTCATGTAGGCAAGAAAAGCCAAGGGGGAAAACACATTTGCATGAAATTACGTATTCCATTATACTTTTTAGCAAGTGTGATTTTGGCATGCAACCCAATCGATAAAGCCGAAAAATCCGCTCTCCACGACCTGCCTATTTCAAAACTTCCCGGTAAGTCGTTGGCGGAAATCCACTGCGCTCGCTGCCATTCTTTTGTAAGCCCCAAAATGTTGTCAAAATCCATATGGAAAAACGATGTGCTGCCCGCTATGGGCAATCGGTTGGGTATTTTCTCTGGGGAACACCAGCCCGATAGTATATTTGGTTCTTTCCGAAATGCCTCTGTTGTTAAAAAAGCAAATGTCTTTCCCGAACGACCGGTGTTGGCCCGGGACGATTGGATGAAGATTGTTGCCTATTACGAGCAAAACGCACCTGATACCGTCCTTCCCCCCAAACCGGATACCACAATCAAAAAAGGGCTGAGGCATTTCAAATATACCGAGGCTTCTTATGTCAACGGGCCGCCCCTGACCGCCATGGTCAAAATTCTTCCCGATAAGAAGGGACTGGTATTCAGCGACAGCAAGCGCAACAACAATAGGTTGACCCTTTTGACTCCCAATCTTGAAAAGGGCTTTGACCTGCCGTTCAGCAACACTCCCATCAATTATCATGAAAATGACGGATCGGTATATTTGACCACTATTGGTAAAAATGTCTTTCCCAATGACCTGTCCGACGGAGCGGTTCAAAAATTCCCAAAGGCGGATTTTTTAAAAGGTTCGGCGACCGGCGAAATGCTAATCCCTAATCTACAGCGTCCGGTAAATATGGCTTACGGAGATCTGAACAATGACGGCTTGGAGGATATCGTAGTCTGTGAATTCGGCGACCTTACCGGAAAACTCGTTTGGTACGAAAATAGGCGAAACGGGTCGTATAAGGCACATGCGCTGAAAAACGCACCAGGGGCCATCACAGCCGTTATCAAGGATTTCAACGAAGATGGACTCAATGATATATTTGTGCTGATGGCTCAGGGCGACGAAGGCGTTTTCCGTTTCGAAAATGAGGGGAAAGGTATTTTTAGTGAAAAACGGCTATTGACCTTCTCGCCGCTCAACGGTAGCCAATATTTCGAACTTGCCGATTTTAATGGGGATGGTTTCGATGATATTCTGTATGTCTGTGGTGATAATGCCGATAAGACGCCCATATTGAAAGAGTATCACGGCATATATATTTTTCTGAACGATGGAAAATCGAATTTCGAACAATCGTACTTCTACCATCAGAACGGGGCATATAAGGCATTGGCGAGGGATTATGACAAGGATGGGGATCTGGATATTGCGGCCATTTCATTTTTTCCCGATTATGCCGATTCGCCCGAAGAAAGCTTTGTTTATCTGGAAAATAAAGGGAATGTACGGTATGAGGCATCTTCGTTTCCCGAATCTGTTAACGGCCGTTGGATCGTTATGGATGCCGGCGATATCGATGGAGATGGCGATATCGACCTGGCGCTCGGATCCTTTGTCCAATTTTTGGCCAAGGGCGATACTACCGGGCTAAGCAAAAAGTGGTTGACGGACAGCCCTTCTGTTATTCTACTTGAGAACACTCTTCGCTAATCATCTGCAAAACTTCAACTATCCTAACATTTTAAGTATTAAATTGAGCTATAATCGGGTTTTTGGTCAAAATTCTATGCAAAGCCTGTAAAATAGTGGAGGCAAAACCGCTTTTAATTCACTTAATTTGTATATAGTATAGTGCTGCTATCCCCGTAGCTACCGACCAAAAAGCAACCACTAATTTTCAGCACCCATGACACGACCCAACCTCTATTTCCTCCTTGCCCTCCTCACTTTCGTATGCCTGTCATGTACCAACACCGAAACAAAGAGTGACTTGGCTGCAGCGATGCCCGTTTATAAAGATTTGCCCTACCTTCAAGACTATGCCATCAAATTTGGCCTTGAAAACGAAAACACAATCGTATCCCAAGTTTTTATGGATAGAAATGGGGTCCTCCAAGTCGCATCCTCCGAAGGTATTCTACGTACACATGACGGCTGGTTTTTATACCCCGGAACCCTGGTTAAGGACAGAACCTACCGCCCCCTGACCGATAAGAAGGTCAAGGGAATGACGGTCTATCAAAACCAGTTTGTATATGTTGATGACCAGGCAGTGTTCAGCAATGCTTGGGCCGGAACCCTGTTTCTCAAGCACAATCTGCCGGAGGCATATATGGTCACCGCAGGCGAAGGCTTCGATTTCATGATAAGCGATGGAAACTTTCTAGAGTTTTTGTCCAAATCAAAGGTTACGTGGAGCGGGAAACTGATGGATGATACCATACAAGAAATTCTTTACGATATTCCCAGTAAAAAATTTTGGGTGCTAGGCGAAAAATCGATAGGAAGTTTGGACACGGGTACGAACGAATTCAAGGTTGAGGTACAAGAGAATGATTTTACCTCATTTGTCTTACACGATAGTCAGTTGGTCATCGGTACTGAATCAGGATATTTAGTGGTTGATCCGTCATCGGGAGAGCAAGTCGGGGATAGACACACCGAACTGCCCGCTACCAAAATTACCGATGTGGAGTCTATTGACGGGCAATTGTGGTTCGGTTCGACCCAAGGGGCGTTTAAACTGCGGGAAGATGGTAAATTCGATTACTACTACGGCAAACGCTGGTTACCAAGCAACGAGGTCATACATATTTCGAAAGGCACAGACGGTTCCGTATTGATACTCACGGACGAAGGTCTGGCCCAGATCAAATTTGAGAAAATGACCCTCTTCGACAAAGCGGAATATTATGAAAAACAGGTCCGCGACCGGCATATCCGCTATGGCTTCAATGCATCCTTGGTAGATTTAGAAAATGGCAATATTGACACCGGAAGGCTTTCCGACTCTGATAACGACGGACTCTGGACGAGCATGTACCTTGCGGGCGAGGTTTTTAGATATGCTGTCACAGGATCCGAGGAGGCCCTGCAAAACTGTAGGGAATCGATGGAGGCTATGGAGCGCTTGTACAGTATCAATTCCGTTCCCGGATTCCCTTCCCGATCGTTTGATCGCAGCGGTTATATCGATGTGTTGCATGACCCCGACCGATGGCAAAATAGTTCCGATCCGGAATGGGACTGGAAGGCGACTACCAGTAGCGATGAGGCTATTGGCCATATTTTCGCCTATGGGGCCATGGCGGAACTGATGGACAATGAGCTTAAAGATCGAGCAATCGTTCTGATCGATACGCTAATGGGGCATATCCTACGCAATGATATGTACATGGTCGACTATGATGGAAAACCCACCACTTGGGGTCGGTGGAACCCTGATTATGTCAATGCACGGCCAAAAATGGTCGGAGACCGTAAAATAAATTCCTCGAACAGCATAGCCATGCTCCAGACCGCGTACCATTTCACGGGTAAGGAGAAATACAAAATGAAGGCTTTGGACCTGATGGAAAAACATGGGTATCTCGAAAACCTGATGTGGCCGATGGAAGACGTAGCCAAAGCACCCGATGATTCCGATGACTGGAGTAAAATGTTGTCGGAATCATGGAACCATTCCGATGATGAAATGTATTTTGTGGGCTATTGGGGACTGTACAGATACGCCTTTAACGATACGCTGAAGGCCAACTACAAAAAGGCCATTATCGACCACTGGGAAATCGAACGGCCCGAAAAGGAGGGCTTATGGAATATTATGACCGCACTGACGGGTACCCCCGAATTCGATCTGGAGGAAGCGACCTGGTACCTCCGCGAACACCCGATGGATTTGATCAATTGGGACATTCAGAACAGCCACCGGAAAGACATCGAGTTGATCTCCCCGAACTTTAGGAATCAGACCACCCGCGAAGTATTGCCCCCGGACGAAAGGCGTATACAGCGGCACAACGCCAACATGTTCCAATTGGACAAACTGGGCGGAGGCGGCACCGAAGAATATTCTGCCGGTGATATTTGGTTGCTGCCCTATTGGATGGGCCGGTATTTGGGAGTGATCAGCGGACCGCAATATGACGATAAAGATAGCGCCAACCCATAGAGGTGCCAATGGTCTTTTTGCGTATCCATGCAAAAACAAAGGGGTGTCACTTAAAATCGGGCCAAAATTCCGCAATTTTCTTACGTAGAAATGCAACGCTGCGTTCGAGTTGTTCCATACCTTCGATACCGTCTTCGATACTGATCCAGCCATCAAACCCCACCCGCTTTAACTCCTTGAAAATGGCATTGTAGTCGTTGAGTCCTTTCCCTATTTCGCCATGACGCAGGCGTTTGGCATAGCCGATGGCACCGCCCTCCTCCTTTCTAAGGTCTTCGATGGTTCCTGAGATAAGGTAACGGTCGCTGGCGTGCACGGTCACAACGCGGTCGGAGACGCGATAGAGCAGTTCTAAGGGGTCTTCTCCCGCCAAAAAGGCGTTGCTCGGATCGTAGTTGACCCCGAAATTTGGGTGCTCGATGCGCTCGACCAAGCGACAGAAAACGTCCATTTTCTGGGCGAACTCCGGATATTCCCAAAAATCGTCCTTGTAGTGGTTTTCCAAGATTAGGGTAATGCCTAATTTTTCCGCTTTGGGCAGACAGGCCTCGATGCACTGCGCTGCCAGAGAAATACCCTCATCCATGCTAAGCTGGGGGCGCCTTTGTCCCGACAATACCCTGCAGTACGAGCCCCCCAAACTGTGGGTCATATCAATCCAATGCAACTGCTTTTCGATTTCCTTTTCGCGGAAATCCTTAGCAGGATGTGTAAAATCAGGGGAACAGCAAAGCATAGGGATGACTTTTCCCTGGTCCTCCACTCTTTGGCGAAAACCCTTCCAATTCGAAGCCTTGTCCATTTCCAAGAAGCCTGCGTACCATTCCAGCCCGCTAACCTCCAAGCGACAGGCCAGGTCGATCCATTCGGCAAGTTGCATCGTACCGTCTTTGCAGAGGGCCTGCATAAAGGCTTTGGGAAATACGGCTAGTTCTGGCATTTTGTGGTTGTTTAGTGTTTGGAGTTTGTTGTTATGAATGTTCGAAATTCGAGATGGTTTTTCCCTGACCTTGAATCTGCCAACGGCGGACTTTAACTTTCTTACTGCTCACTACACTGCTCACTACACTGCTCACTACACTGCTCACTGCTCACTCCCCCCCATGCGATCCCTCCCATTTTTTGGGAAGATTGCGGCCTATGAGCGGAAATTGTTCCAGTTCCAATACCTGTGCGCTTACCGGGCCGCATTCGTCGGACAGCAGATAAACGGCCGCGACTGCAATCTCATCCGGTGAAAAAATACGTTGGGCCGGGGCGAAAATATCCGGCAGGTCCTTGTACCAGTCCTCACGCATGCCCTGCCGCTTTTTGTCCACTACTTCCCGTTCGGTCAACACCCAGCCGGGGTTGATTTGGTTTACCCGGACCCCATTTTCCCGAAAAAGGGTATCCCCCAGATTACGGCTCATGGTCATCAACGCCCCCTTCGAGATACTATAGGCCAGCAGATCGGGCTCGCCGCACCACGCGTTGATGGAACCTATGTTCAATACACAGCCCCGGGTTTCGGTCAAATGGGGCAGAGCGGCCCGGATCAGGGCGAGGGGGGCGACGGTATTGACCGCCAGCATCCGTTCCAAGAACCCGCTATCAGTGGTCGCTATGTTCGACGACGAGACCATGGCGGCATTGTTCACTAGTGCATCCAGTTTTCCGAATCTTTCCAAGGCGGCTTTTACCAATTCTTCCGGGGCCCTTTTATCTGTTATATCGATGGTATGGTGCCCGGTATTTTCGGGCCCAAGTTCTTCGACCAAGGCTAGGCCCTTGGCGTCGTCTAGACCGTTAATCATAATTTTGGCCCCTTCATCGGCACAGCGAATGGCAATGGCACGGCCTATTCCTGTATATCCGCCGGTTATCAATATTATCTTGTCCTGTAGGCGCATTTTTTCTAGTTGGGTTTTAATACGCTTTTGACCACTTTGCCGGAATGCATCTCCTCAAAGGCAACCTGCCAATCAGAGATTTTCCAAACACCCCCTATAATCGGCTTGACATTTAAGCGGCCTGAAGACAGAAGCGAAAGCACTTTTTCCCAAATAGGCCAATTGTGGCTAAAACTGCCTTGAAGGGTGATGTTTTTCTGTACCAGGGCATCCAAAGAAAAATTCAATGGCTTCGGTCCCCACCCTACCTTGGTTATATGGCCTTTAGGACGTACCAGTTGCAGGGCGGTTTGCAAGGAGGCACTGGCCCCAGTGGCATCTATGATACCGTCCGCCCCGAGCCCGTCTTGTGCGTTGGCCCATTCCGATGCGTCGCCGATAATAGACTTGCAGCCATATTGGCTAGCGATTTCGAGCCTAGCCCTATCGGTCTCAAGCCCCACGATGGCGACCTCGGCGCCGCACAACCGGGCCACCGCAGCGCAGAGGATACCGATGGTTCCCGGCCCCAGCACAATGACCCTATCGCCGGGGGCGATATGGGAATTTACGGCTACGGCATTATAGGCCACGGAACAGGGCTCCGTTAAACAGGCCTGTTCGAAGGCTAGGCCTTCCGGCACTCGATGAAGGCAACGTGATGGTACCCGAACAAATCGCGTCATGGCCCCGTTGACACCATACCCGAAACCTTTTCGCGACGTGTCCAGATTATAAAGTCCCTGCCGTGAAAGCGGACTGTTGGGGTCAATGACCGCCGCGGTCTCGCTGACTACCCGATCTCCTTCCTCCCATCCGTTGACCCGATTTCCCAATTCGACGATATGGCCCCCAAATTCATGGCCCAATACGACCGGATAGTTCACGGGCCAGCTATGGTCGGCGGTCCATTGGTGCAGGTCGCTACCACAGACTCCTACGTTGGCGACTTCCAAGAGTACGTCTTCATCACCGATAACTGGCCTATCAATTTCTCGCAGTTCCACACTTCCCGATTTTGGGGCAAAGTTTACTACGGCAGTGGATTTCATAGTGTCGGTTTATTTTAGAATCGTTTATAGGAATTTCAAGTTTCTCTATCGGGAAACCTCTCCGTACGCATGGATCTTTTCGCAGATCAGGCGTAGGGAAGCTTCCAGATTGCCATCGGCGGTCTTAAAGGCATCGGCATCTATGGTCAGCGGTGCGCCAAGCACTACCATCGGCGCCCCGTATTCCGGACAGCGAATGGCCTGTTCCAGGGTTAAACCACCTACCGCCTGCACGGGTACTTGTACGGCCTCTACCACTTCTTGAAGTTCATCAAGGGGACTGGGCATTCGCTCGCCCTTGGCGGCTATCCCGCGGCGTTCGTCATATCCGATATGGTGAATTACGTAATCACAACCGAGGGTCTCGAGCCGTCGGGCGCCTTCCACACGATCCGTACAGCCTAAATTATCGCCCATAACCTTTATATTATAATCCTTACCTGCCTGAACCACTATCTTTATGGTCTCTTCATGGGCCCGTGCCATGACCACTACGTGGGTCGCACCGGCCTTGGCCATCATTTCCGCCTCCAAGTAGCCCCCGTCCATGGTTTTCAGGTCTGCCACTATAGGGGTGTCGGGGAAAGCTTCCCGTAATTTTCGTACGCCGTGAAGCCCTTCCGCCAAAATTAACGGCGTTCCGGCCTCAAGCCAGTCCACCCCCGAACGCATGGCCAGGGCGGCCGTTTCCAAGGCCTCGTCGATGTTGGTCAGGTCGAGGGAAATTTGTACGATTGGTTTCATAATCTTTTGCTTGGGATATAAAGATAAAGTTTTTTGTCCTTTATGGGTTTTTCTGGGGCTGTCTTAATAGCCATACATCGGTTACCCGTGATTGTTTTCTCCAGTTCAGATGCTCTTCGTGCGGTTTGTCGAAGGTGATTTTTAAATTTCCCTCCTTGATCAAGTCTTTTGGCAAGGGAAATTCTTTAAACTCTTCGTAACCTTTTTTGTATTTATTCGGGTTTAACCGCTGTCCATTGGCCCGTAACAAGGCCTCTCCATATCCCGCAACCCGTATCAGATACTCTCCTCCGGGGTCGAGTTCCCTATATTCAAGGGTGGGTGTAAACTGGAACAGTTGTGTCGAAAGCCGTTTTCTGCTTCTACCATCGTTTTCCCATAAATAATCGATAGCATCGTCTGTAATAGAGGTGACGTGTTTGGCATCGGCACTTGAAATATTATCATAAAAACTATCTTCCCCCGGTGTGGCATAGGTTCGTATGAATTCGAGTTTCGCCAACTTCTCGTCTTCCGTTTTGAGCTCGCCGATTTTTATAAATTCATCTTCCAGCCACCACCTATTGTTCAAGGGATAATCGATAAAATCGAGGATGGCCCCTCTTTCGGCACTTCTAGCCCCGTATTTCATAACACTGGTCTGCGCCCCTATCGACCGGAAGAGTTTCTCGGCATAATGAAATACTTTGTTTTTGAGGGATTTCCCCTTGGGGTTCCGATCGGCCTGTCGTAAGAGGCTCCGCGCTTCGTCCATGGCTTTATCCGCTCCTATCGAATCGGCGTAGGCAAGAACAGCATTGGCTTCATGCTCGAGATTTTCTTCGTAGGCAAGACGGGTCTGTATGTAGGTGTCGTAATACGCACGCATGATCAGTTGCTGCCAACGCCAATTATCCTGTAGCTGGTTGTTTTCGGTTTCCAGTTTTTTCCAGCGTGTAAGGGTTTCTTCAATGCCCGCGTTGTCCAATGCCGGACCGATCCAATTTTGTTCTAGGTCGAAAATGCCCTCTGCCGCTGACTCCGCGACATCGGGGCCGAAAAAAAAGCGGCAGTATTCCGTTACGATATCTTGGGAATTTTTATTCGGATTCCAGCCCAATTGACTCCAAAGCACCTTGTTTACGTCATCGTGGGAGCCATCGGAATATGTGATATAGCCATCGGTAAACGGAACATCACGACGGAAAAGTTCGGTATACCGAAGGGGCTGTGGGTTGCAGGGCTCGCGCCCCAAGGTCAAAGCAAAGGCCTGGTCCCAATTTTCTACGGGGTAATGGCAGCGAACGGTATGGGTAATATCGGGATAAAAGCGGTACTTGTATTTTTTGGGTAAACGTCTCCGTTCGAACTCCATGGGCGGACTGCCGGGCCCATGCACCACTCCCCTAAGCCAATCAGGACGGTTCTCTGTCAGATATTTAAAGAAATAATCTATTTTTTCTTCGTCAAAACCTTGCAAAGAGACCCAAATTCCGGCATCCAGATGGTATCTTTTGAGCAGTACCGAAAGATCTTTTAGATAGGGAATCAATTCGGAAGGAGGATTGTCACCAGGGTCGCCTCCGGGTACAAATACTCCATCCAACCTGGGACATCGGGAGTAAAAGGCTTCTTGCTTGCGGAGGCCTTCTGCGCGGGCATTTTTATTGGTCAGATCATCGGGGGCAGGCGTCCAGGCCCAATAATCGGCATCGTATTTATCGCATATTTTACTTAATTCGATTTCCATTTTCTGCGGGTCGACCTTGAAGTGTACGCTTGAACCGGGATCTTGAAAGGGAATGTTCTCGAAACTATTGGCCCCAAACAGCACCTGTTCCCGAAAATGTTGGTCAAACTGGTCTATCGTCCAGGCATCCCAAGAATTGGCGGTATTGCGATATCCGAACTGGTGGCCGCGCAGGGCAAATTCAGGCGATTCGTCAATATCGGTATTCGCGGAAACCGATAGTTGGCCCTCCCGCATCTCGGCAGTACGCAACAACTTACCGATTCCATACAGAATCCCTCTTTTATCCGCCCCTATGACCCAAACGACATTTTGGCCGTTTGTGCTTTGATGTACGAGCCTATAACCTTCTTTTTTGCTTTCTGAAGGCGTGCCATTTCGTCTAGGTATAGTCTTTCCGTACAATTCGCTTTCGCCACTGAGGGCCACAGCGATAACGGTATCCGTATGCCAGGATCGGGCTCGATCAAGCCTTAGGCCGGTCCGTTTGCCGATTTCCTCCGACAGCACCGTCTCCGCGGTTTTTTGAAAGACTTCTTCTATCGAGGGTGAAATAAGGAGGCTGGCATGGGATAAATCCAAACTATCTCCTTCGCTACCACGGCAGGATAGGATGAATACACTTAAAAGTAAGCCTAAATATTTTCCGGCCATATGGCTAATTCTCTTTAACAAATTACCCGGGTTTCCCCGGGCAATTCTAACTAACTCAAACAACTAGATACAATAGTGGTAAAATAACTCCCTTGATTTTCCCGCTAATGTATGCTTTAATCACCAAGGTTCGGTAACCTCCTGTAAAATCCAAGGTTTCGACCAGGGCGTATCGTTCTCCACATAGCCGGGCACATCATCGGTATGTTCCGTAGTTTCAAGACTGTTCAAAGCGGAGTAATAATTTTCGCTATTAAAATTACGGGCATTATCGGGGTACACGAAACGCACCGGAATAACATCTGACACGGCAGAGGGGCCGGTTCTAAGATCCGGCAGCCCTGTTCTTCGCCAATCCAGGTAAGATTCAGATGCGGAGGAGAAGTTCGCGATCCATTTTTGTTTCATTACCTGTGCCCGGCTTCCATCAAAAGCCACCCCGGCGTTGTCCATATAATCCGCTGCCAGGTCGCCGATGCCCCAGGCATCGAAGGAAGCTTGTATGCCATTGTTGTAATTTTCCTCGGCCTCGGTGCCCCATCCTTTTAGCGCCGCTTCCGCCTTTAAGAAGGAGACTTCGGCATACGATAGAAGACGGGCCTTCAGGTTGGGCCCTGCCACCTCGTTGAACTGGGGGTTCATTTCCGAAACGTGCACATTGTCACCCCCTTGTGTAGGCTGTGGATTCAGATTATAGGTGTAAGGCTCCGTACCTTGGTTCGACACGGGAATACCCACGTAGACCGAACTGGTATCTATCAGGGTTAGGCCATCCAAGCGGTCTTGGTACCAAGTTTCCGGATCGTAGATGGTAAAGTTATCGGCCAATGTCGCCGCATTGATGTAACGCACCCCTTCGGCCAAGACATCGTCACCTCCTCCTGGAACCTCTTCGGGAGAAACTACTTTTATCGGCACCGCCACCGGCGCGAACCAAATAGACCTTCTAGGATCGGCGAGGGAGTCTAGGGCGTCGACCAACGTTTGACAAGGCTTTATCCGCGTAAATTGAGAGGGGGTGCCGCTTCGTCCGTTACCGGGTTGTGAGTCTTCAGGGCTTACTCCCACATAAGGTATGGCACATTCTTCATCGATGCTTTCGATCAAGGGCTTGGCGAGGGTTTTTTGAACCCCCGCGCCCGCAAACGAAGGATCTTTCTCCGATAATCGCATGTAATAACGTAGGGCCAACGAGTTGGCATATTTGATCCATTTTTCAGAATCTCCTTGAAAATAAATGTCTTGGGATGGTAAAAACTGTTCTAGCTGGCCTTGGTTGCTCGATAAAAGGGCGGAAGCGGCCTCAAAATCGGCAATTATACCTTTATAAATCGTTTCTTGTGCATCATATTTGGGCAGATCCACATCGGTGTCGCCCCGCAAGGCCTCCGAATAGGGAACATCACCATAAAAATCCGTCAATAGTCCGAACAGATGTGCTTTCACGATCATGGCAACGGCCTGGTGGAATTTCATATCGAGTTCCAAAGAACGCGTATAGGCGAGTTCGGCCGTGCGGAGGCTGTTGTAATAGGTTTCCCAACCCCCGCCTTCCCAGTCATAATTATTGTTACCCCATGAATCTTTTTGTACGTACTGTACAAAGGCGGCCAAAGGTTCGGCATAACCCTTGTCGCCTACATCCTTTGCGATATTGGCCATTACTTGGGTAAGGAGAAAGCTCGGGTTGGCCTCGTCTAAATTTACTCCGTTGGGGTTTTGGTTTATTTCGGTAATGTCGTTGTCGCAAGAGAGTGCCAAAAAGAAGGACACTGTCAAGACCGCTCCGATTATTTTTTTTATCGTTTTCATATGCATAGTTGTTTATCCGTACGTTCGGGTCGCGAAATAATTTAAAAACTAAAGTTTACTTTAAAGCCTACGGGTATGGCGAAAGGGTTTACGTTGAAGCGTTCGATGCCTTGCTTGAACTGAATGCCGCTTCTGCCCTGGGTTTCCGATTCGGGCTGAAAGGCCATTTCGGGATCGATGCCGATACCGGCCTGGGTCCACAGAATAAGATTTCTACTGAATAGCGAAAACGTCATGTTCTGGATACCGACCTGTTGAAGGCTTTTATAGGGCAGGGAGTACGACAGTGATATTTCCCGCAGTTTCACGAAGTCGGAGTCGAAGAGGGCGGTTCTCGTGAAGTCCCACCCATAATGGTCTTGATATCGCGTATATACAGTTCCCGGGCCACCGAGGTTTTCAGCGGTCGCTACAAAATTTCCGTTATCGTCATATTCACCCTGTACTCCGGGCATAAACACCCCGTCGCTTAGGGTAATACCCCCATCGTCGACCGGAAACCCTCCTTCTTCGGCGGTCGGGCCCCCGACCAACACATAGAATTCGCCATCGGCGGAGAGATATTTTCCTTCATTTTCCTTGAGATACGTAGGAAGGTCGCCCACATCATTAAAATTGTGCAATTTATCCAGCCAGCGCTGGGTATGCATATCGGACTCCCCATACCGGTGGGTCTGGGAAACAAACTGTCCGCCTTTACGCCAATCAAAATTCATGGAGAGCGACCAGTTTTTATAGGAAACTGAGGTGGTCATGCCCAGTATGAAATCGGGATTGAAGTTGCCTATGACGGGTGCAACCCGATTTCCGTTTTCGTCTTCCAAGGTGCTATCGCTGTTTTCAAAACCTTCGTCGTCGATTATGGGCCAACCGTCATAGGGTGAATTGGGATCATCTACCCGCACCAGTTGGCGATCAACGATATTGCCGATTTCTTCACCTAGCCAAGTGATGGCACCGCCCTTGGCATCAGTCCATAAAGTAATCGAATTCATGCCTTCGGCCAGTTCTACAACCTTAGTTCGGTTTCTAGTAAACACGAAGTCCATGTTCCAGTTCCAATTGTCGTTGGTCACAAGGGTGCCGCCCAGACTCGCCTCTACCCCTTTACTGGATAGTAGGCCAGCATTGATGAATTTGGTATCGTACCCCGAGGAAATGGGGTTGTTGACCGGAAATATCTGGTCGCGGTTCTCACTTTCATAATACGTGCCATCCAAGTGCAGGCGATTGCCGAAGAAGGCCAGGTCGGCACCGACCTCCCAGGAGCTCTGGGATTCCGGCTTTAGTTCGGCATTCAGTAAATTGCCGGGCACGGACAGTAAAGAGGCATTGCCCCAAGAGCCGCCGCTTATCAAAACGGGGACTAAATTATAGGGGTCGGTATCGTTACCGACCTCTGCATAGCCGGCCCTAAGCTTGACCAAAGACACTTGGTTTCCCATATCAAAGGCGTTGTTTAATAAAAGACTTCCCGATACCGAGGGGTAGAAGTACGAGTTGTTGCTATCGGGCAGGGTACTAGACCAATCGTTGCGTCCGGTAACATCCAAATAGAACATATCCTTAAACCCGAAACTGGCCAGACCATACAGACTGTTTACTTTTTTCTTCTGTAATATAGATTGGTAGTCCAGATTGCTCGGGGCAATGTTACTCAAGGTAAACAAATTAGGTGTTAAAAGGCCTTGTCCCCTATTTTTGGTGGAACTGCTTACGGTAGAAGCATCAAATTTTCGTTGGTTGCCGCCGAATGATACACTGAAGTCCCAATCATTGAATTTCTTTTCATAGGTCAGCAAAAAATCCACATTGATTTCCTTGCGAAGAATATTGGTAATGCCATAGGCCCCATTGATTTCATTGGTATAACCATTGGAAATTTTGGTTTCTCGTTGTTCGTTGATTTCGTCATAGTTATAGCGGACCATGGCCGAGAAATCATCAGTCACTTTATAATCACCCCTGACATTGCCGTAAAATCGGTTTCTTACAAATCCGTTGTTTACTTCGTTGGCCAGGTAATAGGGGTTGTTCCACTCCGTCTCGGTAGGGTCATCTCCAAACTCGAAGGGCGAGTTCTGATAGAGTCCCTCAAAACCTGGTAGCCAATACTCTTGAAGGTCCCTCACATCGACATGGGGTGCCAGTTCGTACATGGCCTGTATCGGGTTGGCGCCGCGGTTACCGGCCGGCCGGTTGCCCGCATAGGTTTTGGTGTAGTTCAAGCTGGAACTTATCGAAATATCCTTGTTCAAATTAATCGACGAATTCAGGTTGATGCTATGTTTGTTCAGATCGGTATTCGGAATAAAACCTTTATTCTTCAGATTGTTGTAAGAGAGGCGATAGTCGATCTTTTCGGTATTATCTTGTATCGATATGTTGTTAGTGGTGGTAATGGCGGTATCAAAAAAGTTGCGGGGATTGTTATGCGACCGTAGCTCTCGGGCCACCGGAATCCCACTTTCCAACTCTCGGGCGGTGTAAGGCCAATGTATAGCCCTGATACCCTGGTCGAGGGCCGGCCCGGCCCAAGCGGAAGCTGTCTCGCTGATCTGGATTGCGCCGTATGGGTTGGTCGGAAAGTTATCGGGAGTATAAGGCCTTGATCCCGCAGCGAATCTTGTATGGGTATCCAGATAAAGATAGGGGATATCAAATACGGTACTCGAATTTACGGTCACGCCGAGCCCTTTTCGGGATTTGCCCGATTTGGTGGTAATAAGAACCACCCCGTTGCCGGCCCTTGACCCGTAGAGGGCGGCTGCACTGGCCCCTTTCAACACGGTCATACTGGCGATATCATCGGTATTGATATCGGAAATAGCATTTCCGTAATCGACACGGTTGTCACTTCCTACGCCCCCGATATTGTTCAAGGTATTAAAGACGGGTACTCCGTCAATTACGAACAAGGGTTGATTGTCGCCGGAAAGTGATGTAGAACCCCTGATGACCATGCTGACGGAAGATCCGGCTGCACCCGTAGTATTGATGGCTACCCCAGAAACCTTCCCCGAAAGGGCGTTTAAGGCGTTCTCTTGTGGTACGTTATCGATAGCGTCACCATCAACCTCGCTCACGGAATAGCCGAGCGATTTCTTTTCCCTCGAAATTCCGAGTGCGGTAACTACGACCTCGTCTAGTTCTTGGGATGAATCATCCAGTGTAACATCGATGGTCGATCTATTCCCCACGGTTATTTCCTGTGTTGACATCCCCAGGTACGAAAATATAAGTACCGATGACTCATCGGGTACGGTGATACTGTAGTTTCCGTCAAAATCAGTAGTTACCCCCCTGACCGTGCCCTTTAACACGACGGATACTCCTGGGAGTACATTGCCCGTATTGTCCTTGACTATCCCAGTTACTTCCTGTTGGGCATATAAGGTGCCTATACCCATAGCGAAGAAAAAGAGCATCAACAACGGTAAGTTTCTTTTTTTCATAAGGCCTGTTGATTTAGGTGAATCAGTTATTAGTCTCCAAAACTATGTTAAAAAATTTGGGAATATGCATAGTATATTATTAGTTATCTATGACATTTTGCCCTGTATTCAACAATTGTTATGAAAACATAGGATTTGGGTTAAAATAATGTTAGGGATTGTTGCGAAATGAAACGCAGCGGATATAGGTGGCTCTTGCAGGGTTTATTTTTCCTAAGGAAAGAAGTGATAAATTTTACCCTTAATCACTATAAAAAGGAGGTACCACCTAAATTTTGGTTTATATTCCATGTAAAGCCAATAAGATTTGATAGGCATTTAATTACAAAATCCATTTAATTTGTATAGCCGATGATTCGGTTGGTAAGCCCTAGAATATCAAGGCAAGGCAAATTGAGGCGTGAAAGTTTATTTTACACTCTCGGCAACCGCAACAAAGACCAAACTATGCTATCTGGAATCGATTATTTTATTGTTATTGCCTATATCATCGGAATGCTGTTACTGGGGCTTTATTTTAAAAAATTCGTAGGCAGTTCCGAAGATTATTTTTTGGGAGGCAAAAGCCTACCTTTTTGGGCCATAGGCATGTCCATTGTGGTTTCCGATATAGGTGCTCTTGATTTTGTGGGGGTATCGGGACAAGCGTACCGGTATGGTATTGCGGTCGGGAATTTTGATTGGGTGGGTTCGGTTCCGGCCATGTTGCTGTCCGCGTTTATTTTTATTCCCTATTTCTGGCGGGGAGGTATGTACACCATCCCCGAATACTTGGGCAAAAGATACAACAAAACGGTACGCACCATAGCATCTACAACCTGGATTTTGTTCTTTGCCCTTGACCTGGGCGTGCTCTTTTGGGCCAGTGCCGTACTTTTGAACGTATTGATGGGCTGGCCCATATGGATATCTATTTTTTCCACTGCGGGGGTCGTAGGTCTCTATACCTATTTCGGGGGCATTACTGCGGTAATTATGACAGACGTCGTGCAAATGATTATTATGTTCATCGGAGGGTTTGCTTTGGTATTCCTTAGTCTTGATGCTGTAGGCGGATGGGAGAATATGGTAGATAAAATTGGTGCTATGGGTCCTGAGTATCAGAGCCATTTTGATATCATACGTCCCGTTGATACCCAATCTCCCTTTCCGTGGACCGGGATTTTATTCGGACTTACCTTTGTCATGGCCAACGCCTATATGATCGGCAACCAATCCATCGTACAACGTTGCCTTACCGCGAAGAACGAATGGCACGCCAAGGCCAGCATGATTTTTGGGTCTGCCTTGAAAATGTTTATTCCCATCCTGGTCCTCTTTCCCGGCCTTATGGCCGTGGTGGTACTTCCCGATCTGGCCGATGGCGACCAGGCGCTACCGATGATGATCAAAGAGATACTGCCACCAGGCCTGATAGGTCTAATGTTCGCCGCCTTTTTTGCTGGTCTGATGTCCAGCGTCGATTCTTTGCTGAATTCCACGGCCACTCTGTTTACCAAGGACATTTATGAACCTTTTATTAAAAAGAATGCCGACGACAAGCATTATTTAAAGGTGGGTCAAATTACCACACTGGTGTTGTTGGGCCTGGGGGTGGCGACCGCACCTATCAGTAGTGAATTCCCCGGTATCTATGTTGCCATACAAACCTTTATGTCGTATTTTCAAGGACCTTTGTTTGCCATCCTGTTATTGGGAATCTTCTGGAAACGCACTACCCAATGGGGCGGACTGTCGGCCTTGGTCATCGGTATCGGCTTCGCCATTTTTCTCAATGTGTTTAAGGCCGGGTTCTTTACCATTGAAGATCCCTTTCTCTATATTTCGTGGTGGTCGTTTCTTTTGGCCTTTATCGTTAACATCGTGGTGAGCCTAATAACCAAAAAACACACGAAAGCCGAATTGGAAGGCTTGGTGTTCAGTTCTAAGATTGTGACCAAAAACAAAACCTTGTGATATGCTAAATTTCGATTGGCTGTCGGGAGTTTCCCAGGAAACGGCAAAACTGATATTTTTTGGCCTCTATTTTCTTATCGGCGCATTGGTTCTAATGCTGCCTAACGACTACGTCTATGAAGGTATTGCCAAAAAAGATCGCCATTGGTGGAACAATTTGAAACTTTGGTCCTTAGCCGTGTTGACTATCTTGGCAAGTGTCTATTACCAATTTTAAATCTAGAAGACCATGAAAGACGCCAATCGAATGGCCAGAATTAAAACCGCCCAAATAAACCGGGCCCTTGGGGTTTTTTTGTTCCTTTTCGGAGTTATCATAGCTGTTGCCATGGTCTATACGGAAACTTTTGTGCAACAAATGACCGATTTGTTCGCCGGGGCGGCATTAATGGCTATTGGGGGAGGCATGGTGTTGAAGTCGAGACATAGCTTGAAAAAATATTTTTCCGAAGAAACGGATTGATCGTGTACTTATGAAGAGGAAAAACTTTAAAATGCAGCTCTCGGAAAATTGGAAAATAAGATCTTCAAGGCAGGTTTCCGATAAGGGGCAGGCTATCTCGACCCCACAATATAAAACCGATGATTGGATTTCCGCAAGGGTTCCTTCCACAGTGCTTGGCACTTTGGTGGCGGCAGAAATCATCAAGGACCCCTATTTTGGTGAAAACCTAAAAACCATTACCGACCGACAGTTTGCGGTTCCTTGGTGGTACTCCAGCGTATTTGAACTGGATGCGGAACAAGCTGAGACCTTTGCCGCTCTAGATTTTGAGGGCATCAACTATAGGGCCAATGTCTGGCTGAACGGCAACCACCTAGCCAATGTAAAGACGATTAACGGTGCCTTCCGCCGCACGTCGTTCGATATAAGCGAGCACACCGTTACAGGCCCAAACGTTTTGGCGATCGAGGTATTTCCTCCAAAACCTGGTGATTTCAGCACGGGTTTTGTCGATTGGAACCCCGCCCCCCCCGATGGGAATATGGGGATTTTCAGACCCGTAACGTTACGGTCGCATCGCGGCGTGCGTATCGAAAATCCCTTTGTACGGACCAAAGTGGACCTAAAAACTTTAAGGCGCGCAGAATTGAGCGTTTACGTGGAATTAAAAAACGACACCAGTAAGCTGATCTCGGGGATTGTAAAAGGCAAGATAGAGACTGTTTTATTTGAACAAAAAATAAGGGTTCCGGCAAATGGCAAGATACAGATCGAGTTTACCGGCGAAACCTTTCCTCAACTAGTTTTTGAAAACCCCAGGCTTTGGTGGCCGAGGCATTTGGGTAGTCCTGAGTTATACGAATTGGAATGGGAGTTTACTATTGACGGCGAAGTGTCAAGCGTCGACCATATCAAATTCGGTATCCGCCAAGTCGAAGATTATTGGCTGAACGATATTCATCGCGGATTTAAAATTAACGGTCAAAAAGTTTTGATCAAAGGAGCTGGGTGGACCGACGATATGTTCTTAATGGATACCGATGAAAAAATTGAGGCTCAGGTCCAATACGTCAAACAGATGAACCTCAACTGCATCCGTTTAGAAGGTATCTGGGGAAAAGACCATACGCTCTACGACCTATGCGATGCACATGGTATTTTATTGATGGTAGGATGGAGCTGTCATTGGGAACACGAAATACACATGGGCGTACCGGTTGACGAGCGTTTCGGGGGGGTCTACAAATTGGAGGATATAGAACACGTAGCCCAGGCTTGGGAAGATCAGGTGCGATGGTTGCGCCACCATCCCAGTATCTTTGTTTGGACGGTCGCCAGTGACAAAGTGCCGATTACGGCCCTGGAGCAAAAATATATCGAAACCTTTGCCAAATACGATCCAGACCGGCCTTATTTGAATTCTACCGGTGGCGTCGGCAGCGACCGGCACGTAATCGGCAGCGAGGATGTGGTCAGCGAGATCAGCGGTTCATCGGGAGTGAAAATGCTGGGTCCCTATGCCTATACCGCCCCTGAGTACTGGTTTACCGACACCGAGTTTGGCGGAGCCTATGGATTTAATACCGAAACCGGCCCCGGCGCGCAAGTTCCGCAGTTGGACAGTCTGAAAAAATTCATTCCCGAGGATGAGTTATGGCCGATCAGCGAAACATGGCAATATCACTGCGGACGCTACGAGTTCTCAGATCTGGGCCGTTTTATCGAAGCCATAAACGAGCGGTATGGCCCACCTGATTCCATAGAGGATTTCGACAGAAAAGCGCAGGCCATGAACTATGAACTGATGCGCCCCATGTTCGAGGCTTTTCAGGTTAATAAAAACAAAAGTACTGGTGTCATACAGTGGATGTTGAATGCGGCCTGGCCCAAAATGTACTGGCAGCTCTACGATTACTATTTAATGCCCACCGGGGCGTTTTATGCTACACAAAAAGCCTGTTCACCCTTACATTTGATTTATAATTATGGCAACCATAAGATTTATGCGATCAATGACTATCCTTATGAGGTCAAGGATTTGGAGGTAAGGATCCGTATGTACGACATAGATTCGAAATTGCTTTTGGAAGAAAAAAGGTTTTGTGATGCGCCTGCCGACAGTTCCAAATTCCTATTTGAAATCCCGTCTTTGAAAACCTGCTCGACTACATATTTTTTAGATCTTCGCTTGTGGGATGCTCAAAACAGGGAAATCGGCAGCAATTTTTACTGGCTTTCTACCTTGGAGGAAATCTTGAACTACGAAGCGGACCTCGGTGAATTCGCCTATCATACCCCGAGCAAGCAGTATGCGGACCTTAACTTGCTCAACACGCTGCCCAAAGTGGATTTAGAGGTGGCTTATAGCTGTGAAAGGGATAGGGATGAACAGGCCCTGACCGCTACCGTGAAAAACAAAGGCCAAGACATTGCTTTTTTGGTTAATCTCAAAGTAATAGAAAGGGAGAGCGGAGAAATCATCCTCCCCGTTTTCTGGGAAGATAATTTTATCAGCCTGCTACCGGGGGAGAAAAGAATTTTAAGAACAACCTTTACAAGTATCGCAGTAGCGGGGTTAAAGGTGGAAGGATGGAACGTAAATACGATCAACTATGCAAAAATTAGCGATACAAGGCGGAAAGCCCACTCGTAATACCACCGCAAATCCGTGGCCCCAATGGCCCGTTTGGGGCAAGGAAGAGGAACTTGCTTTAATTGAGGTCTTGAACAGCGGCGTTTGGTCATATAACGGTCCGAAGGAAATGCGGTTCAACCGTCTGTTTGCCGAGTTTACGGGTACCCAATATGCCATTTGCACAGTAAACGGCACGATAACTATGCAACTCGCTTTGGAGGCCATGGGTATTGGTCTCGGCGATGAGGTAATCGTTCCCGGCCTTACCTGGCAGGCTACGGCGGCAACGGTTATCGATGTCAACGCCACGCCCATCTTGGTTGATGTTCTCGAAGATACCTGGTGTATCGACCCCGCAGCTATTGAAAAAGCGATTACCCCGAAAACAAAAGCCATCATTCCCGTGCACCTATATGGAGCTTTCGCCGATATGGATGCCATTATGGGGATTGCAGGAAAACACGATTTGTATGTCATAGAAGATTGTGCGCACAAGCACGGGGGCGAATGGAAAGGCAAAAAGGCCGGTAGCATTGGCGATGTTGGCAGTTTTAGTTTCCAGTTGTCCAAACATCTGACAGCCGGCGAGGGCGGTTCCATGACAACGGATAATCCCGATCTGGCGGAAAAACTGGATGCCCTAAGAAACTGCGGCCGCAGACCTGAAGGAGACTCGCTCATCGGTGCCGACAAGGGTATCGGCGACTATGGCGACGACGGTAATTTCATTCAGTCGGGCAACTTAAGGATTACGGAATTTCAGGCGGCCATACTAATCGAAGGCCTAAAGCGGCTTCCCGGGCAGAATGCCATTCGAGATGCCAACGGTGCTTATTTGAACGGACTTTTAAGGGACATTCGCGGAGTATCTCCTTTAAAGAGAGATACGCGGGAAACAAAAAAGGCCTATTTTAACTTTGCCTTCCGATACGACAAACATGAATTCAAGGAATTGCCCATCGGGAAATTCCGAAGTGCTTTGGAAGCAGAACTCGGCATCGTTGTTGACGCTTGCTACGAGCCATTGAATAACTGTCCCTTGTATGTGCCGCATACCAAACCGGCACGACACAAGCTTAACGATGCGTATTGGGCGTCCATCGATCCCACCCGATATTCGTTACCGGTCAGCGAACGTGTTTATAACGAAGAGTCCGTATGCCTCCACCATAAGATTTTGATGGGATCCCTTTCCGATATGGATCTCATCGCTACAGCGATAAAAAAGATATATGATCATGCCGAAGGATTGATGTAAGAAGCAGTTCAACTCCCTTTTTATGAAGGCTTTTCTGCACGGCCTGCTTTGGTTTTAGAATAAAAATTCTATGGGTAATATTAAAATAGCAATCATCGGAGCGGGTTTCATTGCCCACTACCACTCCCGGGGCCTAATGAAACTGCACGATGTTGACATTATAGCCGTTGTGGCGACACAAAGGGAAAGTGCTGAAAAATTTGCCCGTCAATACGATATCGACCACGCTTTTACAGACATTTCACAAGTCATGGAAAATGATTCTATCGATGCTGTAATTATTTGTACCCCGAATCAATTCCATGCCCCTTATGCTACCGAGTTCCTAAAAAAGGGGAAGCATGTTTTTCTCGAAAAGCCGATGGCCATAAATGCCGACGAAGGCAGGCAAATCAATCAGGCGGCCCAGCGGTATAACCTATCGGTCATGGTGGGTCATATGTGGCGATTCGATACGGATGTTAATTACATACAAGAGGTGATTGCCTCGGGGAAACTCGGAAAGATATTCAAGACCAAGGGCTATGGTATCCACGAGAATTGGGGGCCTTCAGGATGGTTTACCCAAAAGAAATTGGCCGGAGGCGGTGCCTTGGCCGATATGGGGGTACACGCCATCGATGCCATACGCTATCTTTTGGGCGACCCCAAGCCCCTTAAGGTCTATGCCCGTATCGCAACCCACTTTGGAGAATACGAGGTAGATGATACGGGAATCCTATTGATCACTTGGGATAATGGTACGGAAAGCATCATCGAAAGCGGTTGGTGGCAGCCCCATAAAGACGGTCCCGAGGCGGGAGCCGGCCTCTTCGGAACCAAGGGATATGCCAACCTGTTCCCGACCTTTTTGAAAATAACCACAGGGGAAGAGTCCTTTGAGAAAATCGCCCCCGATTTGCCCAAGAGGGAAGAACATTGCGATCAAGCCATCTATGACCGGCAAATGGCACATTTTATAATGTCCATCAAAAACAATAAACAACCTAAGCCTGGCTTGGCGGAAGGTCAAGTCGTTTTGAATATCGTAGATGCCGCCTATGAATCGGCAAAAACGGGAGAGGTAGTGAATATGTAACTAAGAGGATGCTAAAGTTTTACCGAGATGATTACCGTGATAATTTTCGATATGAACGGCGTGATAACTGATGACGAAAAATGTCATGAGCTGGCTACCAAACAGGCCTTTAAACATGTCGGAGTGGCCATAACCCCTGAAATCTATCGTAACTTCTGTTTGGGAAGGACCGATACCTCCGCATTTTCGGAATTGATAACGGAATTTGATGTGAGAAATGAAAATACCGAAGAGCTGATTACCATTAAGACAGCATACTATTTGGAATTGATCAAGGATAATTTAAAGATATATCCGGGTGTGGTCGAATTGATCCGAAAACTACATAAGAAATATACCTTAGCCCTTACCACGAGCTCTACCTTCAATGAGATGGTAAGCGTGATGCACCAACTTGGGGTAGGCGATTTGTTCAAAACCACCGTAACCGCCGAGGATGTTAAACACGGGAAACCCGATCCAGAACCCTACCTTTTGACCGCTAAAAAGCTGGGGGCGGACCCTCGTGAGTGTCTGGTCATCGAAGATTCTGAAAGTGGGGTTCGCTCGGCCACGTCCGCCGGCATGAAATGTATTGCGATCACCAATACCGAAATCGTCGATAATCTGGTACTTGCCGACGAAATTGTAGGTCGATATTCCGAGATTACCGATGGTTTTATTCGAAAACTATAACGATCACTGGCTTTGTGCCGGGTCGGCCTATTGCAAATCTTCGATTACTTCAACAAGGGAGGTATAGATCAAAGGTCCCGTTTCCGGTCCGAGGGAATTCTCTTCGCCATAGGTATCTCCTTCATCGTTATATAAATAAGGTTTTTGTGTGTCCCACTCGCTTTTTGGAATGATATAGCCTATCTCATCGTTTGACAGGCCCAAATAAAACTTGTATCGGTCTTTTATAAAATCCTGAATCGGGGGAGTTTCCACGGGTTGTATGTCAAATTCTTGGCCAACGGGGGCCTCTACGCCTCCAAAAATAATTTCGGGATAGATCTCTCCCGGAATGCTCAAGAACATGGCGGGGCCGATACGTATGGCCGCCACTTCAGATCGGGTCTTAAAATAGGAGGGCATACCCATGTCGATCAATCCGATACCACTGGCAATCTTAAAAGCGGTATTGTTCAAGGGAGCCATAATTGTTTTTGCACGAATCGAAATGTGGGAGTCAACAATGGTGTCTCCGCTAGATTGTAATGCTTCTAATGCCATGATGGCAATATTTTCGCCCAAGGCTTTGGCTTTTTTAAAGTTGGGCTCGGCATATTCGGCTCCGGTGAACGGATCGGAGATGGAGATGGTCGGGTGGGGCGCCATCAACCCGCCTATGGCTCCGGAAAAGTAAACTGCGATACCGCCCAGACCTTCGTGCATCAATTCCGACCCATTGTAAATGCCGTTTTCGATGGCTTCACGTACGTAATGCGGAAAGTCGGAACTGATCAATAGATTCTGCGACCACAGCGTTTCCGGATGGTTGGACCAATTGATCAGCGTACCAAGGGTCTCGTTGTTTTCAGCATCCAGCACCTGCATCAGGTGGATACCGGTGGCTTTTACGATCGGTTTTCGGGTGTCCTTGATCAGTAGGGAATCCTTCTTCGACAAATCTTCTGCAAAAACCAAGTAGGCTGGGCGCAAATTTTTAACCGCTTCCGCAAGAGCGGCCACAGTCTGGTCCTTTACATATTCCATCATTTCAGGGTTTACTCCCGAATGGAACATATTTTCACCCCAAATCCCGATCAGGTCGTTACTTTCATGGGTATGGGTAGAGGAAAGTAAGGTGTAGTCGACACCCAAATCCTGGGGAATCCGTTTTCTAATATCGATAACATCACCGTGCAAAAAACCGATGGCATCTATGGAGATCATGGCAATCCTGGTTTTCCCATCGTCAAGTACCATGACCCTCGACCATACCTCGTCATGCACCCCTTGGGCGGGTTTGGCATTACTCATACCCGCTATCCAATAGGCATCAAATTCACCGTTGTGGTTATTATCATTGTAGGTGTCGCCATCGTCTACATCGTATTTATTATCCCCATTGGCATCGTTCCAGCTATCCACAACCTTGGGTGTAATCGGCATTTTGGAAAATCCTGCCCTAATCGGGCGAGGTGTTTCATTGATCACTTTTAAATCAATGCGGTAGTGAGGGTGTCGATCACGCCAGTGGTAGATGATTATTCCTGCCCCGACGAATAGGCTAAGCAGTAAGAGAGCTCCTATATATTTTAAAACTTTTTTCATCAGTAAGGTCTATGAGTTAGCCTTTGGCCAAAATGGGACCGAGCACAGAAAACCGAGCCTCCATTTACAACCTTTTGCCTGTTAGCACATCCGCCAATTTAAAATTGAGTTCCATTAAATAATCCCCCATACTTGGCCCGTACCAGCTCATCAACCGCGCTTCGTAGGTGTCGAAATAGTAATATTTTTGCGGAACGATATATCCGAGATATTGTCCGTTAAAGCTGGTTAAGGCTGAATCGTACCCTTCAAGTTCCAAGGCATTTTTCAGATCGATACCGTATTCCCCGCTCAGTTCATAAGGCATGGCGATCCAAATGAGATGGTTCAATTTAAGCGCCTGAAGGGGTACGCTTTGCAGTTTGGGCATCAATTTACCGGCAAGAAAAGGGGATAGCCGTAATCGATCGGAAATATAAATAGCCTGAAGTTTTGGGGTTTCCAATTCGGCCATAACGGAGGTCATGGCCATTACCGAGTCATATTCCATTTTGTGGATCAGAACTTCTGCGGAGTCCGCCAAAACCTTGCCGATGTACTGTGCCTTTGCGAATTGTTCACCTTTCCCCTGGTTCGAATGACTGCCCACGGTACCCGCAAAGAAGAGGGCCAGGTCGACCCCCTTAGCTTCCAGACTCCTTTGAAAATAACCGGGATAATCTCCACTGTAGTCATCGTTCCAAGGTCCGATTACGGTCGCATGGGCCGAAAATACGCCTATCGCGGCGGTGCGTCCGTTATCTTGGCTGATTGAAATCAGATCCAATTTATCGTTCAACCGGCCCGTTTCCCCAATGATGCGATTTCGCACTACTTGTGGGACTCGAATGTATCCAGAAGAAAATTGGGCCGATTGTTTATCCCGTTGGGCATCGAGTATCAGCTGCGTAAATTTTCCGGCAAGCCATTGGACCACTTCGGGTTGGTACTCGCCCCCAAAACTTTTGCCGACAAAACCGGGGATACAATTTCCTATACTGGAATGGGTGTGGGTTGCACCAAAAAATATATGTTTTCGGGAAATTTTTTCTTTTAAATTTTTTACGATTTGAAGCACAACGGGTTCGGCGATAAAGAGTAAGTCGGCACTGACCAAAAAGACTTCTTCGTCACCCACCTGTAAAGCGATGGCCTTGGCAAAAATGGAATCATGTACGCCGTCCGCGATCTTTCCAGCTCCGAACCCCGCCAATTGAATGGCATTGAATTCCCCCGTTGAGGCATCGGGCGATCCTTTTACAAGGGTGGGGGTAATGTTGGTTTTCGCAAAACCTGCCTTCAATTTTCCTTCGGCCTCGGTTCTATCACTTACTGCGGTCTCTATATTTGCAATGGTATTTTTGTAGTAATCGGTTTTAAAATAGGAGGTGGTGTCTATGGTTTCGGTACTGGAAATAAACACCGCCAACAAAAGTAATACCGTCCCCCCTACAACCCGAAGCATTCGACGCTGCCATTGCTTGGTTTTCATTTATTTGAGTTTCCCAGGATCTAAAACTACATATTTTACCGTTTTCCGGTTCCAGGTATAGACCAGATGTATTTTTCCGTCTTCAGCCTGTATTACGGTAGGATATGAATATTCTTCGCCCTCCCTGTCCGTCGTTTCGCGAAGCGGTTCGAGGTCCAGAACGCGGACCCAATTCTCCCCATCGCTAGAAAGTGCCATACTCAGGGGCACCCGATCGCCCCAATTTTTTTCGGTGGGGTTATACACCAAGAGCTGACGACCGTCTTGTAAAGTTACCCCATCAATTCCCGAATTCGGGTTGGGCAGCGATGTTGCTGTCATTTTACTCCATGTTTTTCCGCTATCTTCAGACCAGTTTTGCGATACCAGGTTATTTTTGGTTCGGCTAAGCAATTGCAATTTGCCGTTACCATAATTCAAGATTACCGGTTGAATCGCCCCGAATTTTTCAGGATCGTTCAGGGGCCCTGTGGTGGTCCAGGTTTTGCCGTTGTCAACACTCCGCTCTATATGGATGGTCCAATCCCCGGAGGTCGTTTCATTGCTAGATGGGGAAAGGATGGTACCGTCTTCTAACTGAATGGGCTGATTTTTTATGGGACCCAAAATCCCCTCGGGAAGTTTTATAGGTTCGGACCAGGTCTTTCCATCATCTTTAGAGGTCATGTAAAGTCCCCACCATTCTCGCGGACTCGGGCCCACTTTGTAGAACAAATGCAGGGGCTGTCCTTTGGGCTTGAACAAGACCGGGTTCCAGCAAGGATATCGCGTTCCGTCGTCCTGTACCCCATTTGCGACCTCGATGGGTTCTGACCACGTCCCGTTTGTTTTTTGCGATACCCAAATGACCACATCCTTGTTCTTTTCTTCGGTTCCACCGAACCAGGAGCCGACCACGGTACCGTTGCTAACTTCTACGGTGGCGGCATGGCACTCGGGTGTGGGTGCGTTTTCGATTTCATAGATAAATTCCTGATTCAAAACGGCTGGGTGATTCAGCGGTTTAACTTCCGGTAACTTTTTCATTTGTCCTTGGCTAATAAAGGTAAACAGTAAAGCGGAACATAAAAATAAGGACTTCATAGGATTTGTTTTTATTAAGATGGTGTACATTAAAAACTCGTCATGACTTTTTATTCGGAAATAAACCTGCTGCCGGTAGGCAGCAATTACGACTCCAACCGGAAAATTTAAATCACTTCACTTCAAAACGCTGCATAATTTCCTGCCAATTTGTAAAAACGATGTCTTCGTCTTTAAAAAATTGGATTAGGTCTGGGTTCGAGAACATTTGTGCCTCCCAAGATCGTTGCTGCCAGGATCCGGTAATGGTTTTGAGGTTCTCTGTCGATACGGAGGGGTGAAAGATAATCTCCGTCAATCCGGGTTCCAAAGAACGGATCAACTTCTTGAAGTCGCCTATTTTCTCTTCATAGGTCTCCGCCTTCGGGGCGCTGGTAAAAAAATCCAATTTGGGTAAGGTATAGTCTTCGACCATTTTTACCACCTCGTCAGTCAGAGGGTAACCCTGGCTTCTAAACCCGTCTAACACCTCAGGTTTTGACAGGTCAATGATATTGGCGGGGATACCATAGTCTTGCGCCACTTCAATATATACCTTCACGTAGCTGGGATCCCCGAACAGGGTGCCCATATGGGTATCAATATGATCGGGCCTATGTCCCCAGGCAATGGCCTGCTCGATCTGCGCACGGATCTCTTTTTCGACTTCGTCCGCCGATGCATGTTGCACTACTTGGGGTACGGTATGCCATAATTTGTTGTCCTCATCCAACAGACCGGGCACTTGGGCATCATCGGTTACGGGCCCCCACCGATGGGTTTTCCATTCACTGGTAAGGGTAAGGTGGAGGCCCACATCCATTTTAGGATGGTTCCTGGCATAGATTATAAATTCTTCTGCGTTGGGACAGGGAATCATCACGGCCGCGGATTGTATGTCTTCTGCTTCCAAGAGTTGCTTGGCGGCCGTATTTGCCTCGGGACACATACCTATGTCATCGGCGTGCAATATAATTACTTTCTTGCCTGTGGGCCAACCCAGCTTTTCGGCCCAAGTCTCGGATACTTTACTGGTTTCAAAAACCATAGCGGTTGAAGTATCAGCTGTATTTTTCTCCTTTTTTTTGGGGCTACAAGAGACGGTGAAAAAGGCGATACCGCAAAGTATCCCCAAACTATTCAAACGGTTTCTAGAACTCATGATGGATTTGTTTTTGGTTCAAGATATCAAAGAACTTCGTCATCATCGGCAACATACATCCGGGTACTTTTTGTGTATGAACCACCGTTGGGATTATCATATTCCAAATCTATATAAAATGCCTTGAACCCTTTTTTCGGGAAAGGAATTTTTTCGACGGCCGTTTTGCCTGAAGTAGCATTAATTTTGGTTGCCTTCCAGATTTCGTCCCTAAAATCCCTGTCCTCTGAATCCGCGGACCACAAATAGCCAGTTTTTAGGTTTTGGGAATCCGACTCCACAGATAACGTAGCGGTAGTTTGGTCCGTATTTAACTCATAGTTGAGGTCGGTGTAAGGTTCCTTGGCCAAAGTCTGTCCCCAAAAACCACTCAAGGCTTTTAAAGCCTTTTCTCCACCATTAAGTCCATGGCCTGCGTTGGGTGTATAGTGGATGAAGTTCTCTCCGGGGATATCCTTGATATAGTTTTTAATGGCATCGACTGGCCAATATTCGTCATTTGTGCCAATAAAAATAATTTTGGGCATAGTGAGTTTGTCCCGGTACGAATAGGGATCGATCATTTGCGTAAGTGCGTTTCCCTCTTTGGTTTTTACCGTCTGGGGAATTTCCAATTTGACGTAATCGTTGATCTGTTCACTGTACTCGTTCCACGCCTTTATTTGATAATCTAAGCTAACGGGCATGTTTAAAACATCGATGACCATGGGGCCAATCGCCTCTACGCGCTTATCGCTTGCACCGGTCAGCCAAGTGGTCCAGCCTCGTTTGGAGGCACCCGCTACCGTAAACCGGGTAATATCCTTTTGAAGCTTTTGCTGGGAAAACTCCTGAACGGCGTCCATGCCTTTGACCGCACTTTTAACCATGGGAAAGAGCAAGGGCCATGTGAGATCCTTGTCGTTTTTGTAGTTGTGCAAGGTATATGAAATCAGTTGATCTTCCACCAGATCGCCATCGTACAAGGGTTGCATGGGTACTTGTCTGATGATGGCGACAACGGCTTTGTTCTGTTCCGCGATCTGTGCCATGGGCGCGGTGTCATCGGCATCTTCCTTTGATTTCCAATTGGGCATCCCATCCTTGAGGCTACCTCCGGTAATAAATAATAATGCACCATCGTACAGCACTTCGTTGGGCACTAGAATGGTCAGCTGGTGTTTCCAGGTATGTTCTCTCCATTTTTGGGAAGTCAACAAAAGATCGTAGGCCTGCACCCCTCCCAATTCAAAAGAATCCTTAACTTCCCATGTATAGGCATTATCCTCGGTGTCTAGATAACTTTTCAAAGCCGTTTCAGGGGTGACCTTCACTTCAGAAGAAATTTCCCCGTTGGCGGATACCTCATCGGTATTTTTTGGATTGTCGTTACAGGATGATGTGAGGAAAAAAAGCAGCAGCGCTAAAATGTGTAAGGTTCTTTTCATAATGTATAGTTATAATTTGTGACTCAATTTTGACTGGGGTTTGGGACTGTTCTTTACCAGATCCAATAATTCATTAATCAATATTTCGCCGGTTTTTTCTCCCAAGCTGGTTCGGCTTATATAGTCATATCTTTTAAAGCTATTAAAATCTTCCTTGGTCAAAATATAGCCGAAGGCATCATTAGTAAGTCCGAATAAAAAAGGATGTTCCGTAGGCATGTTTCGCTTGAGGTAATACCCGATGTTGGGCAAGGCCTCTCCAGGAATGGTCAGCACCTGGGCTGTGCCGATGTTTAACAGGTTGAGCGTGGTAGTGATAGTATCTGGATTTCCCGTCGACATGCTCAAGGGAGAATTTTGGAGGATATATTTCATCATTTCCGATGCTATGGGGAAGCTTACGGTTTTATGGGCGCAGTAAATCGTCGGATTTTGTTGGACAGGGGCATTGGCTACAATCCGCAGGGCCTCATCGGCCAGTAGGCTCCCTATTCTTTGGCATTCTTCCCAGCTTCGGGCTTCCTCGGCGTTGTCAAGCCGATTGTCGGCCGTTACCATGCCGCCTTGTGCACCGTTCATGAAAACGGCCATACCCCCGGTTTTTTCTTCTATGCGATTATAAAGAGGTCCTATAAGATCGGGACTTAAAATACCTTGGTCATTTCCCAAGACTTCCGGATGGATGGCATAGTTGACCAGGGTAGCCAAGACAGTATCCTTGTTTTCGCCGACCCTACCGATGGCTTGGATTACCCCACAACGGGGATCGTACAACTCCGGTGCATAGTAGTTATATGCGATTTTTCCTTTGGCCTCGCCCATTGCGATCTTCAAGTTGGCAGGGATTAGGTTTTGCCTCGCTTCGTTTACGGCATCGGCAATTTGTACTGTACATCGGTCCAAATATTCAAGGTTGGCACCATGGTTTCCATATTCATCGGGAAAGGCATAGGCATCGGGCGCACTATGTGTATGGCTGGCCCCGATAAGGATGTTATCGGCGGGAATATCCTTAATTAGTTCTCGGGATCTATTACCAAGGGCTGCGGGCCACCCTAAATTGTCGATGTTAACAATGGCAATTCTTAAGTTTCCCTGTTCCAGTACCATGGCCCTCACATACAGTTCCCCCTTTTTTTGGCTAGCTGGTTTGGGAATGCCAACTCCCCCTGACACAGCGATTAGGGGGTCAGGCGTAATCATGCGTTTTGCCGCCCCCACTTTCAACTGCTGGGAATGTAGGGGTTGCAGGGGCAATGCACTCAACAAAAGGAACCAAATTCCAATTTTAAAAAAACATGTTGTAAACAAATATCTTTTCATGCTACGGCAACCCTAAAAACCATAATCGTAAGAATATTAACACATTTGCCAAAAATATTACTAAATAATTAAATGGAAGGGTAAGATTTAATGTATAATTAACAATATACCTGTAATAAAATGCTAAAATAAAATTTAAGTTTGTTAAACTTGTATTAAAATATCCGGAAAACAGCTTGAAGATGGTTTGAAATTTATCCATCAAGTTCATCTTTTAAACCAAACGTATGATCATAAGAAAAACCTTAATAATTTTCGGGACAGTATTTTTCCTGATGCTGTTACCCTCCTGTAGCTCCGATGACGATTCAGAGCAGGATGTTCCATTTTCCGCTGATATCTTTCACAGTGTCAGGGGCAAACAGGTGGCATTTCAAGGTTTGACCAATCGGGCTTCCAGTTGGTTATGGGATTTTGGGGATGGGACAACCAGTACGGTGCAAAACCCGGTTCATTCCTATCAGGAAGGGGGTTATTATGTCGCTACTTTAACGGCCACCGGCGAAAATGGCGGTACGGAAACCTCCGAGGTGAACCTAGCCTTGGAGTTACCCCCGTATGCGTTGCTAACGGGAGATCATACGGCGGAGGGATATCAGGGTAAAACATGGAAACTTTCGAGCAGCCATTCGGCCATGGATTATTTTGCTAACTCCGATGCGGCACTTTCTCCTTTCGATGGTGCACCGAACCCTTTGCCTTCCGGTATTTTTGGAGCGGGACTCGGTATGGCCGAGGTATATGATGACGAATTCACCTTTTATTTTGATGGCACTTATGCGCACGACGTGAAAGCCGACGGAGCCGCCTTTAGCGGTTTGTTGTTCCAATTTGTGACAACAGGCGGAGCGGGTATCGTCAACGACGGTGGTTCCGATTTCGGACTATGTACCGGCCTTTTTACGCCGGAAACGGATGCTTCTTTCACCTATGTAGAAGATGAGGATTTTGAAATAGCATCGGTTTACGGGCCTGATGGGAAATTGACCTATCAAGGTGTCAGCACCCTTGCTTTCTCGGGAAGTGAATTTGTGGGCTTTTACGATTTTGAGCGAAAAGTAATTCTTCAGGAGATTACGAACAGTTCCATGAGATTGGTGATGTTTCTGGCCGCATCGCAAGAATTCATCGGAGTTAATACCAATGCACTGGTGTTGACCTTTGAAGTTGTTCCATAAATCCAAAACCCAAATTAACCGACACAACACCCAAACACTATGGAAAAATATACTGAATCCCAGACCCGGGTCAAGCGTTTTTGCACGGTCATCCTCTTCGCATTCTTGGCTCTGGCGGGCTTTACCCTGCATGCCCAGTCGGGTAGCGAGGTGACGGGTACGGTCATTGCCTCCGAAGACGGCATGCCCTTGCCAGGTGTGAGTATTGTTTTGAAAGGAACCGCTACCGGCGTATCTACTGACTTTGATGGTAACTATAGTATCAATGCTCCCAATAGGGAAGGCACATTGGTATTTTCGTATTTAGGATTTGAAACCCAGGAAATTGACATTAACCGACAGCCCACTATAAATGTTTCCTTGACTACTGGCACCCAAGCCCTCGATGAGGTTGTGGTAACGGCGTTAGGCATAAAACGAGAGGAAAAATCCTTGGGATATTCCGTCGAGGAAGTCGCAGGCGAAGAACTGACCCGCGTGGCCCAAGAGAATGTATTAAATGCCTTATCGGGTAAGGTGGCGGGGGTAACCTTAAACTCTACAGGGGGTACGGGATCTTCGGTAAGTATGGTCATCAGGGGCGCTATATCATTGAGTTCCGATAATCAACCGTTATTTGTGATAGACGGCGTACCGGTCACCAATTCCTTGAACAATATTGGAGGTTTTGGGGGCGATAACAGAGTAGACTACGGAAATGCGATTTCCGACCTTGATCCAAATAGTATAGAAGACGTTAGTATATTAAAGGGGCCGAGTGCTGCCGCCTTGTATGGTTCCAGGGCCGGTAACGGAGTGGTATTGATCACTACCAAAAAGGCACAAGACAATCAACGTATGAAGGTTTCTGTAACTTCTAGTACGGTTTTCGACATTCCCTATAAATTCTTGGAAAAACAATACCGGTTTGCCTCGGGATTATTTTCGTATTCCCCCGAATCACAGGGAGGGAGTAACCTTCTTCCTGATGTTGCGATTTCCGGTGGCAATGGGGGGCCAGAACTTGATCGCGGTTATTTTGCGGTACAGTGGAACGCCCCTTTGGACGCCAATGGAGTGCCCATTCCTACTGAATTAAAGTCATACCCCAACAATGTGGAAGATTTTGTACAAACGGGCATTACCACAACGAACGGGGTTACGGTGACCAACAGTACTGATGCCTTGAACTATCGGGTGGGGGTCACCAATCTGCGGAACACGGGATTGGTGCCCAATTCCGACATCAAACGGAACAGCTTCTCTTTGTCGGCATCGTCTACATTAAGCGATAGGTTTACCGTAAGCACGAATGTAAATGTCGTACACAGCTACGCAGATAATAGACCGGCTTCCAACAGGGGTGCCAACCCCTTGCAGTGGGCCTATTCAACGCCTGCCAATATCAATTTGAACGATATTAAGAATTATGACTTGCCGGGAACCGATGTCCTGACCCTCGCTCCCGGGTACAATAACCCTTGGTTTTTGGCCAATGAGGTCAATAACAGCTATTCCCGATTTCGTGTTTTTGGTAATTTGGCCATGGAATGGCAGATTTCCCCATCCCTTAGCCTGAGAAGCAGTTATAACTTGAACAGTTTTAACCAGACCCAGGAAACGAAAATGTCTCCAGGGTATGATAAAGAGCCCAACAATGGCACCTACGGAATTTCTAAAACCGATGGTATGGAAACGAACGTAGATTTGTTGGCAACCTTCACCAAAGATTTCGGAGCTTTTGACATGACGGTTTCCGGAGGTGGTAACCTAATGTACCAAAAGAATTCGGGCCTCAATAATTCCGCATTCTCCAGCGTTGGCCTTATCGTCCCAGACTTATTTACGGTCGATAACATTGCCCCTACCGCCTTGAATTATAGCAGTTTTACCACTGAAAGAGCTATAAATAGTGTGTATGCATTAGGAAATTTCGGATTTATGGATATGTTGTATCTTGATGTTACTGCGCGAAACGATTGGTCGAGTACTCTGCCAAAGGACAATCGTTCTTATTTCTACCCTTCAGCTTCCGTGAGTTTTTTGGTCAGTGAGCTAGTGGATATCCCCAAGGTCGACCTCTTGAAACTAAGAGGTGGGTGGGCCAGGGTAGGCAACGATACAGACCCATACCAGCTATTGGCCTATTACAACAATGAAGGAAATTGGGACAATGCTGTGCTATACAGCGCCGGCAACTTAAATACCCCGGCGCTGGAACCGGAGGAGGCCACTTCCCAAGAGTTCGGTCTCGATCTGACCATGTTCAACAACAGGCTCCGTTTTGAGGGTACCTATTATACCGTCGAAAACAAGAACCAGATTATCCGCGTTCCCATAGCCGGATCTTCCGGAAGTACCAGTGTGGGCATCAACGCCGGAGTTTTGGAGAGTAAGGGATGGGAGCTATCCCTGGGGATTACCCCGCTTAGGTCCGAGAACTTCAATTGGGATTTGAACCTTAATTTTACCACCAATGAATCCAAGATTTTGGCGTTGACGGAGGGAGTGGATTACATCGAATTCTGGAGTGAGAATAAAAGTGTATCCAGGGGTTATGTTGAAAACCCCGCCACCGGGGAAGACGGACTGGTGGGAAATCTGTATTCTCCCAAAATTCAAAGGGTGACCGATGTAAACTCACCCTATTTTAATTATCCCTTAATCGGTCAGGGAGAGGATTCGGAATGGTTGGCCACCGATGATCGGTTTAAGGTGGGCAATTACAATCCTGATTTTATTATGGGATTACAGTCGAGTTTTACCTATAAAAATTTCACCCTGAACCTGACCTTTGATTGGCGTTCGGGAGGACAATATATGTCTCAGACCTCTAGATATATGGTAGAGGATGGCTATGGCCAGCAACTTTTGGACAATATCGTAAACCCTGGAATCTCCGAGCAGGGCACCGAACTAAAACAATGGGTATTAGACCATGCGGATGAATATATATATGGAGAAAACTTTCTATCCATTGGAGGAACTCCCGGTAATGGGGGGTTTCCAGAATCCTTCAGCGGCGATGTCGTTTACGACGGGGTTTTTGATGCTGGGGTAGTCGGATCTCACGATGAAAATGGCAATTTTATACTAGATCATGAGAACCTAGGCGAAGAAGGAACGACTTTCCTTCCTTTCTCGGTGGCCAACCCATGGGATTTTGGGGTGACCCACATGTTTGATGCGGACTATATTAAATTAAGGGAAATTTCATTCAGCTATGATCTGCCCTCTAAATTTGTCGAAAGAGCGGGGTTAGACAATCTAAGCGTGTCCCTCTATAGTAGGAATATTATGTTATGGACCAAGGATTCCAATTTTGGGATAGATCCTGAAAGGGCATTTCAGGCTGAAAGTGGAACAGATAATAGGGGCACACAGTTTAAACAGGGGATCGAACGCTATAATGTGGATCCCTGGGTTGTTCCGGTGGGCATAAAAATTGGAGTATCATTTTAAAAAATAAAATCATGAGGTACCGAACAAGAAAAGGCTTGGGCATATTGGCTTTGGGAGTTCTATTTTTGTCTTCCTGCCATGGTTTGGAAGAACTGAACGAAAACCCCAATCAAATAGGCTCCGATAATGTGGATCCCAATCTATTGTTGGCCAACGTGATCGCCCAAGCTGCGAAAAGCACGGTGAATCTAGGTTTTGGGGATATAGCCGGGGTGATGCAGCATACCCAAAAAGATGGTTGGTCCGGCGGGCATAACGCCTACGATTGGAGAAACGATTCACACAGTTGGAACGGATACTATAGCGTTTTGCTGGATAACAGAACCTTGATCGAAAAAGCGGAAGAAGAGAATCTCGAATTCCATATCGGAGTGGGCCTGGTCATGAAGTCCTATTTATTCGGTCTGGTAACCGACCTTTGGGGAGATGCACCGTATTCCGATGCCTTAAGGGGAGCCGAGGGAGCCGAGTTTTTTGATGCGCCGTTCGATGACCAAATGGATATTTATGCAGGTATCTTGGCTGATTTAGGCAGGGCCAACACCCTATTGTCCAAAGGTCAGAATGCATACTCCGGTATTCAGGAGAGTCAAGATATGCTGTACGGGGGCGACGCCTCAAAATGGAGAAAGTTTGCCAATTCCCTGGCAGTACGCTTTTATATGCGGTTGTCGGCCAAAGAGCCTAGCGTAGCCGAGGAGGGCATAAGAAGAATTTTAAATAATCCGCAGCAATATCCGTTGATATTGGATGTCTCTGACGATGCCAATGTCGCTTATGTGGGCTCCAGTCCCGATAACGCATGGCCTACCAATACCAAGTTCGATGATGACCCCCAAGGAAGCTATTTTAGGATTAAAATGGCGGCTACCCTGGTGGACGTATTACAAGAATTGAACGATCCCAGATTGGGAGTTTGGGCCAATAAGATAGAAACACCTTTGGTATTGGAGCCGACTGCTCCCGACGATACCGATTTTATAGATGATGAGGGTAATAGACATGTGTCCCAAAAAATGGTTGACAATCATCTTGAGGTGGTCGGCGAACCTGTTGATTTTGATAAGGAATACGTAGGTCTACCGACTGCCATCACCTTAGGCCCCGCGTTTAACCTAAAGGAAGAGTTCAACCAGGGTTCTTACAATCCCCATGTGTCTCAATTGAACGATATTTATAAAGAGGCTAGCGGCCCTTTGTTACAGGCGCGGTTGTGTTCTGCGGCCGAGGTGCATTTTATTTGGGCGGAAGCTGCCCTGAAGGGTTGGGGGCCGGGCACCGCCGGAAGTCAGTATAACGCGGGTATAAAGCAGTCCTTTGAGGCCTGGGGCGTTGGAGGATCTTATGATGATTACATTTCCGGGGAAGCAGCCTACGGAGGAAGTTTGGAGGAGATAATAGAACAAAAGTGGATTGCCAGCTGGTCATCCGCTGCCCAGTCGTGGTTCGACTATAGAAGAACAGGTCTTCCCGATCTACAGACCGGTCCGGCTGCCAAGCGTGCCGTGTTGCCCTTGCGGTTCTACTACCATATCGATGAAATCGACAATAATACTGCCAACGCAGATACCGCAATCGGTAAACTAGAACCTACGCAATTCAAGGGAGAAGATACAAGTAACAACAGCGCATGGTCAAAAATGTGGTTGTTGCAGGGCACCAATGAGCCTTACTAATAGTTTGAGGGCAGGTGAATTTGAGGCTCTATTTACATAAAGCGTTCCTGACTTACCAAATAACATGGGATGGAACATTAGTATCCACAGGATTCCACTGAAAAGCTGGTATAACAACATAGGGTTAAAATATGATATGTTTCTTCCAATATTATAGTGGTGTACGGCATGGTTTTGATGTTAATTTGTTGAAACCCAAACAGTAATCGTATGAAATTGCCCCTAAGAGGTATCATTCCACCTATGATAACCCCGTTGTTAGAAAATAAGGAGTTGGATAGTACCGGCCTGAAAAATCTTATCGAACATCTTTTGGATGGAGGAGTACACGGAATTTTTTTGTTGGGCACCAACGGCGAGGGGCCAAGTTTGGGCTATGGGTTGCGAAAACAACTGATAACCGAGGCCTGTAAGATTGTCAACCACAGGGTTCCGGTCTTGGTAGGTATAACCGATACCTCTTTCGAGGCAAGTCTGGAAATTGCGGATCATGCCTACAGCAGGGGAGCCGATGCCCTTGTGGTGGCACCGCCCTTTTACTTTCCGCTTTCCGAAAAGGAAATAATCGACTACTTACAGACGCTCGCCCCCTTGCTGCCCTTACCTTTTCTAGTGTATAATATACCTAGCTGTACCAAACTGAACATCTCCACGGCTATTGCAAAAAAGGCTCAGGAAGTTGGCGCTATTGGTGTAAAGGATAGCTCGGGAGACCTAGAGGTGCTATATGCTTTTATAGCGGCTTTTAAGGATTTCCCGGATTTTTCGGTAATAGTGGGCGACGAACTGTTTTTGTCGGATGCCATTTTCAAGGGCGGGCATGGAGCCGTGGCCGGAGGGGCCAATGTGTTTCCCCAGTTATTTGTTGAGCTTTATGAAGCGTCCCTTTCTAACGATATGCAGGGCATAGCAAAACTTAGAGAAAAGGTAGCATATATTCACGATACGATATATAATGTAGAAAATTCGCCTACAAGAAGTATCAAGGCTATAAAATGTGCCTTGTCCATTTTGGGTATCTGTCAAGACTATATGTCGTCTCCGCTACACAGACTTGACGCTGACCGGCGTAACGAAATCAAAAAATCTTTGAACCAATTCGAATACAGTAAGCGTATCCGCCCGGTCTTATAACCGCACCCCTAAAACTATGGTTCATGTGAAAAGAACAAGAACACAGAACTTCGTTTTTGCGCTGGTGATACTGTCAATTATCTTACTATCCACCGTTTTTCATTTTCCAGTACACTTTGAGAACGCCCTGCTACAAAGCCCAGCCACGGAATATGCTGTTGAAATCTCGGTTTGGCGTATTATTTTTGAACCGATCTTAGGGCCATTGCTCTATCTGAACCGATCTCTATATGCTTTGAGGGAAGTGCCCTTGACCCTCTTTTGGGGGTTAACTTGGTATGTTGCCCTCAGCGTAGCGCAAATCTATAGAAAAACGGGAAGCAGAAAAGGAGTAGCTTATAAAAAATTGGCGGATTTACCCTCATTAATAGGGTTATGCTTTACAATCTTCATAGTCATACTATTTGTTCCCTTGCCCAACAATACCATTGTGAACAATTCGAAAGATAGGGTTTTACTAACTACGCATGCCCATACCGAATTTAGCCATGACGGCTTAATTTCCCAAACCAATATGTGGGAATGGCATAAGAAAAATGGCTTTGACGCCTTTTTTATAACCGACCACGCCAACTACCAAAAGAGTCTGGAATTTTCCCAAGAACAGAAAAATGGTGCGTTTCCCATCGAACCCTTGGTACTGGTAGGCCAAGAATTTTCAGGCACCAATCATATGAGCCTGTTAGAACTTAACGGCAAATTCCACACCGAGGGGATGGAAGATAAGGCGGTAATAGATTCGGTGCATCACTATGGGGGTGCGGTGATCGTAAACCATTGGTTCGATGGCAAGGGAAAAGGGAAAGCCTATTACGAAGAACTGGGAGTCGATGGCTTCGAGATCGAAAATTCGGGCAAATCCCTTTATTATGATAGGAAGCTATTTAGACAGTTGATCGATTTTTGCAAAGAGAGTGGGCTCATTATGATTGGTGGACTTGATTTTCACGGCTACGGAAGGGTATGTTCTCTGTATAACGCTTTAGAAATACCCGATTGGAACGTCTTGGACTACAAAAAAAAAGAGCAGGCTATCTTGAACATCCTAAAAAAAGGGCCTCAAGAAAAAGTAAAGGTACTACTGTATAAAGATCGACCCTATTACGCCGATTCAAACCTCTGGCTCCGTCCTTTCTTGACAGCCGTGAACTACTTTAGAACCTTGAATTTCGCCCAGGTTCTTTCTTGGACCTTTTGGTTGTGGTTTTTTCAGTTTATGGCGAACCGTGCCGCCAAGACCGTGGCTTTAAAGTCTAATCGTCTTCTGTTTTTGTCCTTCCCATGCGCCGTTTTTCTGATGGTTTTGGGAGGTCACTATTATTTTCTGGGGAAAGCTGTAGCGGGTTACAGTGAGGTTTATACCGAATACAGCCACCTATTGGTCCCTATTGGGCTGGGGCTGTTGTTGTATTGCCTGGCCTTGGCGTACTTCCGGGTTTCAAAAAGCAAAACGATCTCGAAGAGGATTTCAGTCAATAAAAAGTATACGGAATGATTACTAAGAAATTTTCTATTAATATTTTGACAGTGGCCCTTTCGCTTGCCACGGCATGGGCTATAAGGGGCCAGTTCGGGCACGAGCAAGGTGCAGCGTGGGCCGGTGCCATTGGCGGGTTGGCTCTTACTGTAGTTTCCGGAAGAAGGGACTGGCACTCCAAGATGGGGCTTATAGCATTGGCTTCTGCATTTGGATGGGGCGCCGGCGGTATGATCAGCTACGGAATGGTGGTTGGTTATGGCAGGGCAGATAGTTTCATAAACGTATTTTACGGGCTAAGTATGCTCTTCATTATTGGTGCCTTGTTCGGCTTATTAGGTGGTGGACTAGTAGGCCTGGTGCTTGAATCAACAAAAAAAAACCAAGTGAATTGGGGGGCGCTGGTATCGGAAATGGTAGCGGGTGCCCTACTTACGTATTTTTTTCTGATCGAGCAGATCGGACTCAAGATGACCCCTCCCAGATCGGAGGCGTGGGCGCTCATTTTTGGGGCCGGCCTAGCCATGCTCTTGCATATGGCCCGAACCAGCAGAAACTCGCCGATGCGGGTAGCGGTCTTTTCGGCATTGGGTGGCGGTTTGGGCTTTAGCTTTGGCAATTTTTTGCAAATTACAGGCAACGTGTTTGAAATACCGTTCAACATGTGGAACGTTATGGAGTACAGTATCGGGTTTTTTGGTGGGACGGGCATGGCCTATGGGGTGTTTAGTTCCAAATGGCCGAAGGATGAAGAGGAAGAGCCCAAAAGCTGGGCGAATAGGATCGGATTGCTAGTCTTGTTGGTTTTTATACCCCTGATGATATATAAGGAATCACTGTTGTATGAACATCTTTTAAATCGTTTCGGGGCAGTTCCCAATGTAGAACAGCTATCGTATGTAAGCAGCATAGCTGCCGCTATGATTCTATCGCTGATGGCCATTTGCGTATTTTGGAAGCTAAGGGGCGGCAAGTATGTCAAAAAGGATGCTACATTTTTTCTCTTTGTTTATTTGGGGGTATATACCTTGCTAAGTTATTTGGTTAAGGGACTGCTGGCGGGAAAAATGGATTTAAACCATCACTTGTACCTTTTGAATATTTTTGTGATTTACATCTTGGTCCGATATGTGAAAACGGAGGATTTACATGGGGGCTCCAACGTATTGCCCACAAAACTGTGGGGATGGTCCTTTTTGGCGCTACTATTTTTTATTGCCCTGCTCTCTTGGGTCGCTATAAGCATACATGGTGAACTTCCGGGAAGTCAAATTAGGTTCGGGTAAGCGAAAATTTTTTGAAGAAACGGAATATCAATTAAAATTTTTACGGTATTCCGAGGGGGTTTCTCCCATATTCGCCTTAAAATAATGGTTAAAGTTGGCGAGATTATTGTAGCCGCTTTCGAAACAGATCTGAGTAATCTGTTTGTCGGTTTCGGCCAATAGTTTGGCGGCTATTCCGACGCGAACATTCTTTACGTACTCCATAAAGGTGTTGCCTGTTTTCTTTTTAAAGAACCTACAAAACGAACTGGGCGCCATGTTCAAGACTTGGGCGGCCTCATCAAGCCGAATACCTTGGTGTATATTTTGAAAAACGTACTCATAAACCTTGTTTACCTTCTCGATATTTTTTGAAAACACTGAAGATTGGTTTATCGGATTGGATAGCCTTTCCCTGTCATCAATTTTTATAAGAAGGTTGAAGATTTTCAGCAGTCCGATATAATATTCTAATCCCTTGCTATGGGACATATTGGTCAAAATCTCCCGAATTTGTGTATCGTTGTCGGTTTTAAAACGAATGCCCCGATTCGCCTGCTTCAACAATACCAATACTTCATCAAGTTCGGGCATTTTAAAAAAATCGGATTCCGCAATATTTTCCGAAAAATGGGTTACAATACAAGCGGGTATTTCGTCTCCCTCGGCATCGAGAACTTCCCAGCAATGGGGCAGGTCCGGACCCATAAGAACGAGATCCCCCTTTTCAAAACCTGATATATTGTCGCCGACAATTCTTCTTCCCACCCCGGAAACAATATAGTTCAGTTCGAAATTCTTGTGAGAGTGTATTCGGGCGTTTGAAGATAAAGGTAGTTTTCGGGATATAAAGGAGTGGTTGTTGGGGACGAAAATCTTTTCACAAACAAATTCCATAACTACAGATATTAAATAATATTTTAACTCAGATTTCAATAATACTCAAAATTATGGAAATATATAGTTAAGATAGCACAGGAATTATCTAAAATAATGGTGGTGTATGGAATCCAATTAATTTTATTTTGTGATAATGGACGCCCGAAAACCGGCAACCTACCACTAAAACCCGCCATGAATTACCCACTTGGAACAATAGATACTGCCATCTTAGTGCTTTATGGGCTTCTAATGGTAGCCATAGGATTTATTGGCAGTATTGCTAGGGCCGCAGGTATCGCGGTCATGGGTGCCTATACCAACAGCATATCTTTTATCGCCGTACCGGGAAAGGCGTTCGATAAAAATTGGGATCCGCTGATCTTTGCCCTTACGGCGATACCGGTGACCTGGTTCGTAGCCGAATATGTCATTCCCCATTATCGAAAACATAAAATTATTTCGGTCTATAAATACCTGGAGGAAAAGACCGGTGATTGGGGGCGGGTGTACGCTTCCCTCTCCTTTGTTTTATTTATGATAGGACGAACGGCGGTAATACTCTATCTTTCTTCCTTGTTACTGACCACATTCATTGATGTTGATATTCGTACGTTGATTCTTATCATAGGCGTACTGACTATTGCCTATACCCTAATGGGCGGAATGGAGGCGGTAATATGGACGGATGTTTTACAATCGATCATCATGATCGGCGGCCTCCTTTTCAGTGCCTATCTGTTAACTATGGAGATTTTTTCGGAACCTGATTTTCTCGAGCAAATGGGCTTCGACGCTAACAAGTCCAGTTTGGGCGACGCTTCCTTTTCTTCGGATGGACGAACGGTTTGGGTTATGATTATGTTTGTAATAACGGAGAACATAAGAAATTTGATGGCCGATCAAAATTATACTCAAAAATACAGTGCCGTCGCCACCGAAAAAAAGGCCAAAAAATCATTGTGGTTGGCCCTGCTGATCTACTTGCCTTTAACAGCAATATTCCTGTATATCGGTACGGCCCTGGTCTCTTATTATTCCGGAGGAGGCCATACGCTAGACCCGTCAATCGTAAAAGGGGATGAGGTTTTTCCTTATTTTATTGCCAACGAACTACCGGTGGGGTTGAAAGGACTTATATTAGTCGCGATTTTGGCCGCATCGATGAGTACCGTGGACTCCGCCCTGAGTTCTTCATCGACCGTATTGTTTTTAGACTATAAAAGATACTGTAGACCGAATGCCTCCGCAAAGAGCAATATAAGGTTTCTGCGTCTTACAACCGTACTATGGGGTTTTCTTGGCATCGCCTTCGCCCTGCTATTCATCGGTGCCGAAAGTGCGTTCGATATCTGGTGGCAGATATCGGGAATCTTCGGTGGGGGTATTCTGGGCTTGTTCCTATTGGCCTTGTTCAACTTTAAAATCAAACCTTCGCAGGGCATCATTTCAGTAGTTTTTAGCATTTTGATTATTATCTGGGGTAGTATTTTAAGAGAGTCGCCTTCGGGCTTTACATGCATGGAATGTAGCTTGGACCCCATTATTGTTGGCTCGGGGGCGAAGGTCGGACTTCTTTCGCTGGCCCCCATCTTTGTGGCCTCCAATAAACGAAATAAGTTGGATAAATAAATATCAGATTTCTGTACCGATTACTATGGACAAAAGGATACTATGGGGAATACTAGGTACCGCCACTATTGCAGTGGAGCAGGTGATTCCCGCGTTATTGGAAAGCCAATATGGCTCTGTCGCGGCGATTGCTTCAAGAAATATGGATAAGGCAAGAAAGGTGGCGGAGAAATTCCGTATTCCTAAGTGTTATGGAAGCTATTCAAAGCTATTGGAAGACACAGAAATCGAGGCTGTGTATATCCCACTTCCCAACCACCTTCATGTCGAATGGGCCATTAAGTCATTAAGGGCGGGAAAGCATGTACTCATCGAGAAGCCGATCGCTTTAAGCAGCAATGAGGCACGGGAATTAGGAAAAGAATCAGGAAAGTATCCCTCATTAAAAATAATGGAGGCTTTTATGTACAGATTCCATCCGCAGTGGAGCAAAGTGAAGCAACTGGTAGACAAAGGAGAGATCGGCGTACTGAAAACGATACAGTCCTCTTTTACCTTTTATGAAGATGACCCCGATAGTATTGTCAACAGCAAGCACTTCGGAGGCGGAAGTTTAATGGATATCGGGTGCTACTCCATTTCCATATCCCGATTTTTATTCGGAGCCGAGCCGAAAAGCGTTTGGGCAAGTATCGCATACCATCCCCATTACAAAGTTGATATCTTGGCCTCGGCGATACTGGAATTCGATAAGGGAAGTTCATCCTTTTTTTGCGGCACCCAATTGGCTGAAAATCAACAGGCGCAGATATTGGGTACGGAAGGGCGTATAGTTATTGAATTCCCCTTTAATCCCCCGAACAATAAAGCCGCAAAGCTTTGGCTGGTCAAACAAGATAAAACAACCCTGATCGAATTCGGGATATGCAACCAATATACCTTGCAAATGGATGCTTTTTCAAGCATCATCTTAAGAAATAAAAAAGTTCCGATAGGTTTTCGCGATTCCATAAATAATATGATTGTCATCGAAAAATTGAAAGAAAGCGATAGCTTGGGCCGACGTGTGAATCTAGTCTAAACAAAACAATGGCGTAAAACCAATTGAATAAATCAAAAAGGACAAACCAATGGACACAATTAGGAAATTCCAAAGAGAAATGGTAACGGTAGTACTTGTTGCCTTGCCCTCTTTTATAATAATTGCACAAGAATCGAACGAGAACGAACATCATGGCCATTCCCATTATGCCGAACATGATTCGATAGCTGGCCACAAATTAATGTTCCCCTCCAAGACCCCTGATCGCATAATAGCGAACCTGACCGTCGATCCCGCCCATAGTTTTGCCGTCAACTGGCGTACCGATCAGCAAGTCGATCACGGGACGGTAGAAGTGGCCGTAGCCACCGATGGCCCCGAATTCTTATTGGGTAACGTACGTAAGATTGAAGCGGGGACAGAGCTGTTCGAAAACCAAAATAGAAAGGAACCTTTGGTAAAAGCTGCCTACCATTCGGCCGTGGTAACGGATTTACAACCCCGAACCACCTATGTTTATAGGGTAGGGCACGGGTCGGAAGACAATAACTATTGGAGCGAATGGTTCCAGTTTACCACGGCAGGCACCGACATGGCGGAACCTTTTAGTTTTATTTATTTCGGGGATGCCCAGAATAACGTGAAATCCTTATGGTCTCGTATTATCCGCAATTCGTACCGTCAATTTCCGCAAGTAAATTTTATGCTGCATGCGGGCGACCTGATCAATGACAGGGATGCGAACCTAGAATGGGGCGAGTGGTTTTATGCCGGCAGTTTTATTCACGCTACCGTACCGAGTATGATGACGCCCGGCAATCACGAGTACCGCGACGGGGTATTATCTCCATTGTGGCGTCCACAGTTTACGTTGCCCGAAAACGGACCGATGGAAGATTTGAGGGAAACCTGCTACACCATCGACTATCAAGACATGAAATTGATTTCCATCGATGCCGAAAGCTTTGATGAACACATGGATACCCGCAAGGCACAGACCCAATGGTTGGATTCCGTACTAGCGGACAACACTAAAAAATGGACGGTCATTACGATGCATTACCCTGTTTTTTCCACGGTAGAGGGTCGGGACAATTGGGAATTGAGGGAAGCCCTGAAACCCTTAATCGACAAATACAAGGTCGATTTGGTCTTGCAGGGGCATGATCATACCTATGCCAGGGGCCACGCCGAGAACAAGGGTAAAGGTCTTACTACTATAAATGATGCCGGTACCGTATATGCTGTGTCCGTTAGCGGACCGAAAATGTACGAGTCGGAAGACCAAAAATGGATGGTGAGAAGGGGAGAATATACCCAGCTCTTTCAAATCATAACGGTTTCAAAAGACACTATCAAATACGGCGCGTACACACCCACAGGAAAACTTTATGACGCTTTTAATCTTATCAAGAAAAATGGTAAAAAGCGATTGATCAACAAGATTCCCGATAGTTCCATACGATTAAAAAAGGATTTCGTGAAGGAGGAAGAAGATTGAGTTTCACCGGCATAAGAAGTTTTCATGAGCTCAACCCTGCGCCGCTACCGATGAAGCTCACGTTCCTGAAGATAAGAAAGCAGTTCTTCGGGAAGATCGGTCTGTATGACATTGCTGTACACTTGTTCAAGAAGCAGGTCGAAACCGGTGTCTTCTTTTTCCTTTTCCATTTCGTCATATTTGCCCAAGGCGTTGATCCACACCCTTGAACCCGAGGCTACAATCTTTCGCATCGTTCTCTTGTTGTAGAAACTCTCGTCAATATGAATGATGTCGATGCCTTTGATCTTTATTATTTTTCGGACGCCTTTGCGGGAATAGGCGCGGGGCATAATTTCAATATCCGGATTCAGATTGCGCAACATTGGAATGAGTGGGTAGTTGTCGTAAATATAGAATAGAATCTGACTTTCCATAGTGTGTTCTTCAATCAAGGCGTAGGCTTTTTTGGCGGCGGGTAGCCCATCTATCTTAAAATCGACATCTATCAATACCTGGCCTTTGGTAGCTTTTAAAAGTTCTTCGAAGGTCGGAATTCGTTCGTCGGTGATTTTCCCATTGTGCATCAGGTGTAAGTCCCGTAATTCCGCAAAAGTCAAATCTTCTACCTTTCCGGAACCATCTGTAGTTCTATCGACGGTACCATCGTGCATAAGAACGAATTTACCGTCTTTGCTCTGTCGCAGGTCGGTTTCGATGATATCGACACCGAGGCGGATACTTTCATTGATGGCGGCCAGTGAGTTTTCTGGATAATCTTGATGGGCGGCGCGGTGCGCGGCGACCAGAATATGTTCGGGACGATTGTAGAAATCGGAAAGTAGGCTGTCCAGCTTTGTTTCTTGGCCAAAACAAGCTACCCCTAGAAAAAGTAGCAGGATAGATGGATAGCTTTTAAATTGGAATTTTAAAAGGATTTTCAATGAGATCATTTTAAGGATGTGCTATAGGGGCTGTGTGATGTGTTTAAAAGCTGAATATAGCGATAACTATAGAGATATTTTCTTTTTTTTAAACACATCACAAAGTCCACGAAACACACTACATTTGACACACTAAAACTATGGCATGAACCTAAAGGACGGTGTCAAGACCGCCGAGAACAAAGTATCTTCAGAAACCAAAAAACTGGGGGAATTCGTAAGGGACAAAAGCAAGTCTTTAGTAGACCGGCTGGAATCCTACGAAGACATCATCAACCTAGAAGTAGGCGATACAGGACTCCAGCGCGCTAAATCATTGGAGCGGGAGTTCGATATACGCCAAGTCTATGTAAAGTATGAAGGCGACAACCCGACCGGCACCCAAAAAGATCGTATAGCCTTTGCACAGGTTTACGATGCGCTAAGACGTGAATTCGACACCTTAGCCCTGGCCACTTGTGGAAATTATGGGGTTGCCATGGCCTTGGCCGCTAATTTGGCCGGTATTCATTGTAAAATCTATATTCCTGAAAGCTACCATACAGAACGTATTTCTGAGATGAAAGGCTTGCAGGCGGAAATTATCCGGCTGCCGGGCAGCTACGAAGATGTGGTAAAAAAAAGCAGCGAACTGGCTAACGAACACGGCTGGTACGATGCCAATCCCGGGGGCTCTAACACGCCCCTGCAAATATCGGCCTATTCGCAGATAGCCGTCGAAATTTTTGAGGAACTGGGCGACGCCCCCGAATATTGTGCCGTACCGGTATCGAACGGTACTCTTTTCGCCGGAATTTATCGGGGTTTTGTAAGTTTGTACAAACGCGGGAAAACCTCGCGTATCCCCAAAATGATAGCGGCTTCGTCGACCCGAAAGAACCCGATAGTACAGTCGTATTTGCATGGTCTTGACCATTGTAAAGATTTGAATCCCGAAACCATAAAGGAGACCAAGTACAACGAGCCCCTGATCAATTGGCACAGTTTCGATGGGGAGGAAGCTTTGTATGCGCTGCGGGAATCCCATGGCGAGGCTTTTAATATCAGCGATAAAAAATTGAGGGAAATGACCTCGCTATTGGCCAAAAAGGAGGGTTTTCGGATTTTGCCCGCATCCACGGCGGGATTGATAGCCCTCTTAGAACTTGACGAAAAAATGAATTTCGAGCCCGGCCGTTTTGTGGCGGTACTGACCGCTAAAAACTAGGATTAGCAAACACTTGATACTATGAAAAACTCTATTGACGGAAAAGCGATTGTCTATTGCGAAGGCGCATTTAACACGCCGAATGGCAAGACCGCCCATGGCCTGGTACGCTTCACCGAACGATACGAGGTGGTAGGGGTGATCGACAGTAATTATGCGGAACATGATGCTGGAGAGACCTTGGACGGCAAGAACAACGGAATTCCCATTTTTAGGGATTTGGATACCGCTGTCGAAAAACTGAAATCCACCGACGATAGACCCCAATTTTTGGTCATTGGCCTTGCTCCCGATGGGGGCCGGTTGCCGAACGAAGCCAAATCCGTAATAAAAAAGGCCTTACAAATGGGGTGGAACGTCGATAGCGGCCTGCACGATTTCTTGACCAATGATGCGGTACTGACACAGATAGCCGCCGAGAACAATTGCCGTATCCGCGACGTGCGGAAGACGCCCGACCGTGACGACCTCCATTTTTTTACCGGAGAAATCGAAAAGGTCGATTGCCTGAAACTGGCCGTACTCGGTACCGATTCCGCCTTGGGAAAACGCACCACCGCCTGGTTGCTCGTCCACGGCTTCAGGGATGCGGGGCTAAAGGCTGAAATGATCGGTACGGGCCAAACCGCCTGGATGCAAGGGGCCCGGTATAGTATGGTGATGGACAGCTGTATCAACGATTTCGTTTCCGGCGAGATCGAGCACGCCGTGGTCGGTGCCTACAAGAACGAAGACCCCGATGTCATCGTCATCGAGGGGCAGGGCAGTTTGATGAATCCCGCCTATCCTGGCGGGTTTGAAATCCTGGCCGCTGGCCGCCCTGATTATATCATCTTGCAGCACGCCCCCAAACGGGTAGAGTACGATGGCTTTCCCGGTTATAAATTACATTCCCTACCGGAGCAGATCAAGGCCATCGAGGTTATCTCCGGCAAAAAGGTGATAGCCGTTACCGTAAACCACGAAAATATGGACGAGAAAGAGATTTTGGAGGCCTGCAAGCAGATTACCATTGAAACAAAACTGCCGGCATTCGACGTGCTGAAATATGGTGTCGGCGGATTGGTCGAAATTTTAAAGGCACACCTATGAAGATTACCAAAATATCCTATGAACATCTCGACCTAAAACTTTCTGCCCCCTACACCATTGCCTATGAGACCATTGGCAAGACGGTCAATTTTATTCTCAAGCTTGAAACCGACGGTGCACACGTCGGTTATGGTTGCGCCGCGCCCGATAAGGGTGTTACGGGCGAGCATCCGGCCGATGTCGAAGCGGCCATAGAAAACGTGATTTCTTCCTATCTGATGGGCAAGGATCCTTTTACCTACGCCCATATCCTTACGGAACTGAAATCGATACTCGGCAAAAAATCATCATCCTTGACGATGGTTGATATGGCCTTGCACGACCTGATTTCAAAAAAAGCCGGAGTGCCTTTATACCAATTTTTGGGCGGATATCGAAGCAGTATCCCAACGAGCATTACCATAGGGATACTCCCGTTGGAAGAAACCTTACGACAGGCCGATGAATATATCCGGCACGGCTTTTCCATATTAAAGATAAAGGGAGGGCGTAGTATGCTCGAGGATATAGAAAAAATGACCCGGTTACATGAAAAACATCCCCAAGTGACCCTGCGTTTTGATGGCAACCAGGGGTATTCGGTAGTCGATTCGGTGACTTTCGTAAGAGCAACGGCACATATCGGCATTGAAATTTTCGAGCAGCCAACAAAACTGGAAAAGGAGGAGCGTTTGGGCCAGGTGACCGATCAGGTAGATATACCGGTCATGGCGGACGAAAGTATAAAAACATTACGGGATGTATTCCGTCTGGCGAGAAACGAACGAATTGACATGGTCAACATAAAATTGATGAAGGTCGGGGGAATTTTAGAAGGGATGCACATCAATTCCGTAGCGAAAGCCGCAGGTCTTGAAAGTATGATCGGCTGTAACGATGAGTGTGCGTTAGGGATTTCCGCGGGACTCCATTTCGCCCTTTCGCGTCCCAACATCCACTTTGCTGATCTCGACGGGCACCTCGATGTGATGAATGATCCTTTCCAAGGTTTATTTCACTTGGAAAAGGGTGTATTGTATCCGACAGAGGCCCCTGGATTGGGGGATATAACTTTTTAAGGAGAGGGCTTTTATTTTTTTATTTGATGCTTAAACCTGCGCATACCTGAACGGCGCGGGCAGATATGACCATGAGACAGCCGGTCACTGCAACTGTCCATTTATTTCCCCCCGTTTTCCTGGATGGAAACATCCCTTCGAAATGGAATGAACAAGGGATCTACCTCTTTCGTTTCGCCTATTACGGAAGAAATTTCCCTTTTCAGATAGTTCAAATGGGCAATGGTGAGGCGATCGGTCATCACGGGCAGGGTGCGTTTTATCTTTCCCTGTAAGGTCAAGAGATTATCCAACGCCAAGGATCGAACATCGGTGTTCACGGTGTACCCCTCTGAAAGTTTGGCCAATATACTTCCCACCGCACCTTCGGCCTCATCAGGCTTGTACAGGGCTATTAGGTTAGCGACATAGGCTTTTTGAAGTTTTCTTCGATAGGCGGTGGTCTGATAAAAAACGTTCATATCACCCCATACCAATTGACTCAGGTCATCCATGTATTCCTCGGGCGTGTAGGGATCTTCGTCTTCGTAACGCTCGGCGATAAAAGTCATTCGGCTCAGACGGCTGCCACCGAGCAGGTTCACCATTACGCTTTCCATGGTCTTGGTGACCGCCTCTTTAGACCGTGGCGACTGTATAGCATTGAGGATGTCGTTGCGCAACAGCCATTTCGGTTCCTTAAAAATATAGTCGTTCAAGAAAACCAATGCCTGCTTTTGCTTCATTTTGGGCACTGGGCGATACACTTCGCCCTCTTCACCCATGGTTTTGGGGGTAACATAAATACCCCCTAAATTCCGGGTAACATGAAAAATGTAATCCTGATACTGATCGACCAGATCTTTATACACCTGATCTAGATTGGCAAAATCGTCGCTATCGCTTTCCTTGGTCCATTTTTTCAGAAAGGGTGCTATGCGCTGTAAATTAAGGATGCCGTACATACTGGCTTCCATCGCATCGTCACCGAGATCTTCGGTCTGGGATCGGGGGTCGAAATTGCGGCCCTCGCCGCCGAACCATAGCCTTGGATTGTTCGATACGCTATCGACCACCATCTGGGCCAACTTTTCCTTTTCTTCGGAGGGGCCCATGGCTGAAGGGAAACGGGAATAACCCCATTGAATGGCCCATTTATCATAGTCTCCGATACGCGGCATCAAATCTTCGGTTGGGATGCTGTCTTCGGGCTGGGCAACGTAATTGAAACGGGCATAATCCATTATCGAACTCGTGTGACCATGCTTTTTCAACCATTGGGCGTTCCGCAGATTTTCTACCGGGGTTGCCGAACTAGCTCCCATATTGTGGCGCAGTCCCAAGGTATGTCCGACCTCGTGCGAGGCGACAAACCGGATAAGTTCGCCCATGAGTTCGGTCCCGAATTCCATATGCTGGGCCCGCTCGTCAACGGCACCGGCCTGTACCATATACCAACTGTGCAGAAGGCTCATTAGGTTGTGGTACCAACCTATATGGCTTTCCAAAATTTCGCCGCTGCGCGGATCTACGATATTGGGCCCGTAGGCATTTTTCGACGGAGAGGCAAAGTATCGCAGAACTGAAAACCGCGAATCTTCCAAACTCATGTTAGGGTCATTCTTGGGCCATTCCTTACCGATAATGGCGTTCTTGAAACCGGCCTGTTCAAAGGCTACCTGCCAATCGTTTATACCTTGAATCAAATACGATCTCCACTTTTTAGGGGTCGCAGGATCGATATAATAAACGATTGGATCTTTGGGTTCAACGAGTTCGCCCCGCTTCCATTGGAGGGAATCTTCCGGTCTAGGCTCCAATCGCCATCGGTGTATATAGGTATTCCGGTCCACTTTTTGTTGGTCGTCGCCATATTCCAAATAGGAACTGGCAAAATAACCGACCCTTGCGTCATACAGCCTTTTCTGCATGGGTTCTTTGGGCAAGAGAATGAAAGAATTGTTGATTTCCAAGGTAACTACCCCCGCCAATATTGCCGCAGGGAGTTCTTTCCGTTTGTCCGATCCCGACTTGGCTTTATAGGTCTTTACCGTTTTAATCTCGGTATTCAGCGGGAACGTATTAATTTCCTGGATATACGACTTGTCCCTTTCCAAAGAGGTCAGTTTATAGTCGTCCTTTTGATCGCTGCCTAGGGCCAGCAAGGGGTTTTCACTATTTATGAAATTGGTCACGTCGATAACGTAACTGGATTTGTCCTCGTTTTCCGCCTTGATATCGAAAGCTTCCAAAATGGGTGTGATGTTTGAATTTTTTACCGCTTTTGAAATCGCATCGTTCTCATCCGCGGCACTTACCAGGGTAGAAACACGTAAAAAAAGGTTGTCGGCGGGTCCCTTTTCGAAAACGATAGTGTTTTCCGCTATTTTTTCACCGCCATAATTATTGGCGCCCGATGGGGTCTTGATAAACCGGGTCACTACGAGCATCTCGCGGTTCAACAAACTGTCGGGAATCTCAAAATAATAGTGTTCGTCGACCTTATGTACATCGAAAAGCCCTTCTTGGGTGATCGCTTTATCAGTAATCAGCCTGTCGTAGGTTTTTGAACTGTTCTGGGCAAGAACATTGACCTTTCCGGTTTTATCCGATTTTCCGACAAGGCCCAAAGCACTGCAAGAGCTTGCCAATAGTATGATTCCTAAATATGAGAAAAATGGCTTCATATAAATAGCGAACGTTTCAATTGATCTTTTAGTATGGATATGGATAGGTCTGGTCGTATTTTAAAACAGAAACAGGTCGTGTGCGATTTCAATCTGATGTATTATACCTATCCGAAAGGCAGTGTATTAAGAATAGAATCGACTTCGGCATCAATATACAATTCTAGATAACTAGAATCAATTTTAACACCACAAAATTCTTCCATTTTAAAGAATGTTTAATAATTATTGCCCGTTTCCGGACAGTTCATTGCTGCCTTTTAACATCGTTATCACATTAATAAGAGCCCTTATGTTGTGGTAATTGGCTTTCCAGATTTGGGCCTTGGCATCATTTACGGCCTCCGGGTCGGTATCGAGCCCCTCAGGATACCACCCTCCATGCGTATGATCGACAAGATATCGGTCGATATACTGCCATTGCTTTTCAAAAAGGTTTTCGTATTGTTTTTCTGTGGGATGCAATTGCGCCATCAGCAATAGGGAATTCAATCCTTCCGCTTCGCTCCACCACACTTTTGCCTTGTTTTCTATAGTACGTTTACCGGATGCATTCCAATAATAGCCCCCATCATAGAATCCGCCGTTTTGTTCATCCCAACCCCAGTCCAGGGCGTGGTCAATCATTTTTTGCGCTTTTTTCGCTGTCAGGGTGTCGTTTTCTCTTCCCAGAACGTGGGAAGCTTCAAGCATCAGAAAACCGGTCTCCACGTCATGCCCGAAGGAAACATGGTCGAGATAAAAATGTTCTTTCCGGTAGGTTTGCGAAGAATCCCGAAGAGAAACGGGTTTCCAATCCCTTTCTAAATGCAAGGTGAGATATCCCTTCTCCGTAGTAATGGTATCGCGGACCAGCAGCAAAAGTTCTTCCAACCGCTTTTTCAGCAGCGGGTCGGGCCACACCTCATACAGGCCGGTAAAAGCTTCCAGGATGTGGATGGAGGAGTTCTGGTCTTTCCAGTCCTTCCTTATAAAATTATCGTAATCCTTATCATTTTCCGTCACCTCGAGCATCCAAGAACCGTCTTGTTGCAGAACGTCGAAATAGCCACCATAGACTGAATCGTGGGCATGTTCCTCCAACCAATGAAATGTTTTTTTGGCCAGGTCAAGGGCGGCGGTGTCCCCTGAAACCTGATAATAGTTGGCGAGGCCGTAGATGGCAAAGGCATTGCCGTAAGAACTTTTTCCCGTCGATAGCACCTGTAAAGAATCCCCATCAATACCCAACAAGGTATAAAACCCGCCATTTTCGGCATCCCACATTTCATCCCTTAGAAATCGATAGCCGTGGGCCGCAATCTCTTCATAGTGGTCATCCCCATAATACGAGGCCAGTTCGGAGGCCGTCCAAATATGACGGGCCTGACTGACCAGCATTTTATTCTGTTGGCCCTCCTTGTCCCATTTATAATCGAAATCCGACCAAAAACCACCGTTGACGGTATCGATGGTTTTCGGGTACCATGTATGAACCAATGTATCCAAAGAGGCCTCAATTTGTGGAAGGAGTTCTTCGGACGTGGATGAAAGGGCTGCTTCTTTCTGTTTGCAGGATAGGATGGACAAGAGGAAAAATAGCGGGATGCATCGATAGTATTTGCGGAGTTCTAATAGTCGCTTCATTCAGCAATATTTTGGTGGGTTCTTCGTTGGGGCCTAAAACCTAAAGCTACTTAAAATTTTCTTAAGAGACTGCTTTGAAATTTGCGATTAGATCTTTAGAGCTCATTTGTATGTTCTTTTATGCAAATTTTTCTGACATGGCTCTAGCCCCGGCATAAAATTTTAACGACGAAGGATGTAAAAAGGAGCATATTCGCCTGCCGACAGAAAAAAATAACCGGCAGATTTACAATCAGTCTCTAAGCGGTACTATACTACCGTACTGAAAAATCAAATTGGCCTCAACCTGCTCATCGTATCATAATCATCACCGCCCCCAAGGCCGTCAATACCAAGATCATTTTCCGATAAAAATCATCCTTTATTACTTTGATCAACCGCACGCCTACCAACATTCCCAATAGTATGCCCGGCACCAGCTTTAGGTTAAACAGCAGAGTGTCGGCATCTATGGTTTTCCAGATGAAAATATGGAAGGGCAATTTGATGAGGTTAATGATCAAGAAGAGCCAGGCGGCCGTACCGATAAATTCGTTTTTGCGTACCCGCATGGCCAAAAAATAAAGATTGCTGAAAGGCCCGCCCAAATTTCCTATCATAGTGGTTACACCTGCGAGCGTACCGACTACTCCGGCAAAGGCCCAATGAGTTGGCACGGAAGTCGATTTTCTTCTATCCCACCAGTACATCATAGCCACGCTCACCAGAATGATTACAGCCATATAAATTTTAAAAACGTTTTCGTCCAGATTGTTTCCCAGATAGACCCCGAATAGTATGCCCGCTATGACCCAAGGCAAAAAACGGACGATATACCACCAATTAGCGTGGCGGTGGTAATAAACAACCGCAATAGCATCGCCTACGATCAATAGCGGAACTACGAGTCCAGTCGAGGCCTTGGCCTCGAAAGCGAGTGCCATCAAGGTCACGTTGACTATGGCAATACCCTTGATGCCCGCTTTGGAAAGCCCCACAATAAAAGCCGCAGTTGCGGCAAAAACCCATGCGGTAATCGAAATGTTGAAGGTGTCGGCTGAAAACAAAAAGTAAGTTCTATAGTTGGAATGCAAAAGTATCCTAAAAAATAATACCTTTAGCCTTTAACCAATTATCAAACCACCCTTCATGGAATTATCCCCGCTCGATTACGGCTTTATCATTGTGTTTTTCTCGATTGTATTAGGTATCGGGGTCTTTGTTTCTAAAAAATCGGGCAAGGATTCCTCCGAATTTTTCCTGTCGGGACGGGATATGCCGTGGTGGCTGTTGGGACTTTCCATGGTGGCGACGACCTTTTCGACCGATACGCCAAATTTGGTGACCGATATCGTGCGTACCAATGGGGTATCGGGCAACTGGGTCTGGTGGGCCTTTCTGTTGACCGGCCTTTTAACGGTGTTTGTTTACGCCAAGCTATGGAGAAGGTCGAACGTAAACACGGACCTTGAATTCTACGAGCTGCGCTATGGGGGGAAACCCGCCAGTTTTTTAAGAAAATTTCGTGCCATCTATCTCGGCGCTCTTTTCAATATTATCACCATGGCCTCGGTGACTCTCGCGGCCATCAAGATCGGCGGAATCATGTTGGGGCTGGAACCCTGGGAAACGGTGATCGGTGCGGGCTTGATTACCGTAACCTTTAGTGCATTAGGCGGTTTTAAAGGGGTGGTCTATACCGATTTTCTATTGTTTTTCGTGGCCATGGCGGGTGCGATCGGTGCGGCTTATTATCTGGTCAATATACCCGAAGTGGGCGGTATCGAAGCTTTGGTCCACCACGAGAACGTACAGGGAAAACTAGACATTCTACCCGATTTCAGTAGCAAGAACGCGCTGATCATGTTGTTCATCATCCCCCTGGCGGTACAATGGTGGAGCTCTTGGTATCCGGGTGCGGAGCCTGGCGGTGGCGGCTATATCGCCCAACGTATGCTAGCCTCGAAAAATGAGAACCACGCCATAGGGGCCACGTTCTTTTTCAACATAATGCACTATGCCCTTCGTCCTTGGCCCTGGATTTTGGTTGCTTTGGCCTCCTTGATCGTCTTCCCCGACATAGCGAGCATCCAGGAAGCTTTTCCCAATATTGCCGAAGGCAAACTAGGGCAAGATTTGGCCTATTCCGCCATGTTGACCAAACTGCCGAGCGGACTGTTGGGAGTGGTTTTGGCTTCTTTGGTGGCCGCCTATATGAGTACGATATCGACCCAATTGAACTGGGGCTCCTCGTATATCGTTTTTGATTTTTATAAACAACAGGTCAACCCTGACGCCACCGAAAAACAAATGGTGGCCATAGGGCGAATTTCTACAGTGGTACTTATGGTATTAAGTGCCGTTTTGGCCCTAGCCTTGGAGAACGCCCTTCAAATATTCGATATCCTACTGACTTTCGGCGCGGGTACCGGACTCATTTTCATCTTGCGCTGGTTTTGGTGGCGGATCAATGCATGGAGCGAGATTGCTGCTATGTTCGCCTCCGGAATTTTATCCATTGCCTTGAAAACAACGGCATTGGGACCTTTTCTTTTTGCTCCCGAAACAGGGGTTTTCCCCAACTGGGCCGAATATCCGTTTGTGGTCGTCGTGACTACGGCCATTTGGTTGGCGGTCACCTACATGACCCAACCGGAATCGACAGATGTACTTCGTTCTTTTTATCGAAAAATCCAGCCTGGTGGGCCCGGCTGGTCAAAGGTGGTCCATGAAGCAAGGGCCGACGGTGAAAAAATAGCAAAGGACGAAAAGTGGAGCGTGCCCCAAGGCATAACCGCCATGTTATTGGGTTGTGTGCTGATTTATACCATCATGTTCGCAACCGGCTATTGGATCTATGGCCGTACTACTCCGGCGATGGTGTTGACCGGTGTAGCGATTGCTTCGGCTTTCTTGTTGATCAAGGCTTGGAACAGGATGAAGGAGGATATTCTGTAAAATATAAACCTAAGCCGGTAACCCAATAACTTCATCATAATGAAAGATCGTATTCTCTCCGTGGACATTTTCAGGGGCATGACCATCGTGCTGATGATTTTGGTCAATACCCCCGGTACCTGGTCTGCGATTTACCCGCCTTTTAGGCATGCCGAATGGCACGGCTACACCCCCACGGATTTGGTATTTCCGTTTTTCCTGTTCATCGTGGGCACTTCCATCGTCTTCGCTTACCAGAACAGGCGCGTAACCGGTGAAACCTATAAAAAAATCGTAATACGCAGTTTGAAACTGATCGGATTGGGCCTTTTTCTGGGTGCTTTCACCCTGACCTTTCCGTTTGTAAAGGAGTTGGAGGATATCCGTTTTCCCGGCGTGCTGCAGCGTATCGGTGTGGTCTTCTTTTTTGCAGCTATTCTATTTATCAATTTCAACTATAAGACCTTGATCGGTGTTTCCATCGTTTTATTGATTGGATATTGGCTTCTGATGGGATTCGTCCCCGTGAATGGGACGGAATCCACTTTCGAACGCGCGCCGAATAATTTAGCCAACCACCTTGACGTGCAGGTGTTCGGCACCCACAATTATAAAAAAGACTATGACCCCGAAGGCTTGCTCAGTACCATCGCCGCCGTTGTAAGCTCGTTGCTAGGAATTTTGACGGGATTGATCTTGACCTCAAAACAAAGCAAAAAAGCAACTATTTTAATGGGAATCGGCGGATCATTGTTGATTCTTGGATACCTATGGGATTTGTTCTTTCCCATTAACAAAGCGCTGTGGACCAGTAGTTTTGTACTTGTCACCGCCGGATGGGCCAACCTGATATTGGCCTTGATTTATTATCTCACCGACGTAAAAGGTATCCGATTCGGCAGCATTTTTCGATATGCGGGTGCCAATGCCATTGTGCTCTATTTTCTATCCAGTTTTATAGCTAAGATTATGGGCATGATCAAGGTGGATGGGGATACTTCTTTGCACGGGTGGCTCTTTGTAAATATGTATGTGCACGATTCTATATCCTTGCAACTATCCTCTTTGTTATATGCGCTGACCGTCGTCGCGTTTTATTGTGGTTTGGCCTATGTGCTTTATAAGCGGAACATTTTTATTAAAGTATAGCCGCACTAATTTATGGCCATGAAAAGATACGACGTCATTGTCATCGGTGCAGGCAGTGCCGGCCTGGGAAGTTCAGGGGTTGCCAACACTTTGGGCTTAAAGACGCTACTCATCGAAAAGGCTACCGACCATTTCGGGGGCGATTGCACCAACTTCGGCTGTGTGCCCAGCAAGGCCCTCATCCATGTCGCCAACCAGTTCCATCAGGCCAAGTCGGCGGGGCGGTTCGGACTCAAAACCAGCGGCAAGGCCGATATGGGAAAAATTCTGGACCACCTCCACCGAATGCAGGCCTTTATTAAAAATACGGAGGATGCCACGGCTCTACGTAAAAAGGGTATCGACGTCGTCATTGGGAAGGCCGTTTTTACCTCCAGGGATGCCATAAAGGTGGATGACGAAACCTATACAGCACGGATAATTCTGCTCTGTACGGGATCATCGCCCAGCATGCTCGATATCGTTGGGATGGATTCTGTAAAAATCTATACCAACGAGACGATTTTTTTCGACTGCCGCGAATTGCCGGAAAATTTTGTGGTGATAGGGGGCGGCCCCATCGGCTGCGAACTGGGGCAGGCGTTTTCACGATTGGGTTCGAGGGTGACCCTGGTCAATAGGAGCGGCCGATTGCTCGGCAAAGAACCCGAAAGTGCATCCCGTATTTTGGAAACGAGGTTTAAGGAGGAAGGCATCTCGATCTTGAACCATTCCGAAGTCTCCTTTTTTAAGGATGGGAAGGCCTATATCGCATCCGTGGAAAAAGAAAATAAAGTGATAGAAGTCCCCTGTGATGCCGTCCTGATTTGTGTAGGGAGGACAGTGCGCACCAATGGAATGGGACTTGATGTCGGGGGAATTGCCGTTACAGGAAAGGGAAAGATCGTGGTCGACCAATACCTGCAGAGCACCAATAAAAGAGTCTATGTTATCGGTGATGCGGCCGGAAGCTACATGTTCTCCCACGGGGCCGAAAAAATGGTACGTCAGCTCTGGCGCAATCTGCTGATACCGATTTTCAAAAATAAAAACACGTGGAACGACCTCAGTTGGGTCACCTTTACCGACCCCCAAGTGGCCCATTTCGGGCTGACAGAAGTCAAATTACAGGAAAAAGGTATTGAATACCTGCGGCAAGACCAAGGTTTTGAGCATGATGATAGGGCCATTGTCGAAGAGTATACGTATGGCCGGCTAGCACTTTGTTTCGACGACAACGGAAGTATTGGGAAAAAGAAAATCCTTTCCGGCAGTATGGTCGCTCCCCGTGCCGGCGAACTGGTTCAGGAACTCGAACTGGCCAAACATGCCGGCGTACCGATAAAGAAACTGAACAATAGGGTCTATCCGTATCCCGTTGCCGCACGGATCAACCAAAAAGCGATACGTGGGGTCATGGCGAAAACAAGAACCGCCTGGAAGCTAAAATTGGCGCGTATGGCGTTTCGGTGGTTTCATTAGCGTTTCTTCCGTATCTTGACAGGAATGAAAAAAAACAATAAAAACGTGCTGGGAACTGAACTCCAGTCCTGCTGTAACGATCCCCTTACCGGCTTCTACCGCGACGGTCTCTGCAAAACCGGAGAACAGGATGTAGGCACCCACGTGGTCTGCGCCATCATGTCATCCGATTTTTTGGAATACACCAAGGCCAAGGGCAACGACCTATCGACCCCGCGGGCCGAATGGCAGTTCCCCGGACTCCAACCGGGCGATAGATGGTGCCTTTGTATCTCGCGCTGGCTAGAGGCCGAAAAAGTGGGCAAGGCCCCACAAATAGTTTTGGAAGCTACCCACGAAAAGGCTTTGGAATATACCGATTTTGGAACCTTGTTGGAGTATAAGCTGTAATGGGAATCTCTGAACTGCCCCTAGAGGGAAGAGTCTATGCTTAGAAGCGAGAATTACTTGATGATCAGGTCGAGCGAGGTCGAGACCTCCCGAACGCCCACCGCACAAACTCTGGAAAAATGTTACCCCAAGTCGGCAGATCATGCTTGCCGCCTTTAATTTCCACATATTTGATGTCGCCGGGGTAGGAATAACCCTTGGCCCTGAGTTCCTTGATAACGTCCAAGGTGTCGTCGATGGAATCGATGACCCCATTGTGGTTCCGGTCGGCTTTTTCGTCTTCGGTACCTGTCTGCAGCCAGAATTTTAGGTGGGGCGCCAAAGGGGCATTTTTAATCACATCGAGCATGATACGGCTCCGGTCGGCGACATCCTTTTTAACATAGGCCTTTTTGCGCCACCAGAAAGATCCGCTGAAAACACCTATCTTACCGAATATTTTCGGATTGCGATAGGCAATATCAAAGGCCGACAATCCGCCTAAAGACATGCCACAGTACACCCAGTCCTTCCCCTCCTTAGAGACCTTGAACTCTTTTTTTAGAAAGGGCAAAAACTCTTCGATAACGAACCGGGAATATGCCTTTGCCCTTCCGCCACGACCCTTAAAATCGGCCGAAGAAGCCGTGCCGTATTCTTGCATCCGGTTTTCGTTGCATTCCAGCCCTATATATATAAATGGACATACGGACTTAGACCCATAGGCCTTGGAAAAGGTTTTTTCGAGTTTCATGGCCGTAAAATCCTGCCCGTCGTTCATCAAAAGCACGGGAAACCTATGGCTAGCTTCCCAATAATCGGCAGGCGCCATAAAACGGAAAGTGATCGTCCGATCCAGGTATTTTGAAAAAAAACGGCCTTTGGCACCGATAAAATCCAGTTGATATTGCATAGGTATGGGCAAGGGATTGCAAGTATAAGGAATCCTCAAAATAATTGGCCCGGTTATTCCAAAATAAATTACTTTTGTCGGCCTTAATCCGTTGAAGATTAAGTATTTTTCATTACATTAAAAAGTATGGCGAAAGTAGAACATATTCCTTATTTTTCGAATACCTTGGGACGTGATATCAACGTTGAGGTTACGGGACATTGGGGACATCCAATCTTAATGTTTCCCTCTTCCGGTGGGCAGTATACCCAGAACACCGATTTCGGACTTACCAGTTCCGTGATGCAATTCGTTGAGGAAGGTAGGATTAAGCTATACAACGTCGAAACCTTGGACATGTTGTCGTTTTATCACGACCATATGATTACCGAAGAAAAAATACACAACTACGAGCTTTATATGCAATTTTTGCGGAACGAATTGATTCCGTATATTCAGAACGAATGCAATATCCATCGCATTGCCGTCGCCGGGGTCAGTTTTGGCGGTTTCCACGCAGCCAATACCGCCTTTCGCTTTCCGGACCTCGTGTCACATTTTATCGGGATGAGCGCTGCCTTTAGTATTCGCAGTATGGCCCAGCTTTCCGATGATATACGTATCTATTTCAATTGTCCGGAGGAATTTATGCAAAATGAAGAGGGGTGGAAATACAATCACATGCAAATCGTATTGGGCACCTCGGACTGGGACATCTGTAGGGACAAAAACCTTCATATGTCGGACATTCTGAATGCCAAAGGCATCGACCACTGGTACGACGAAAAAAAATGGACGCCCCACGACTGGCCGCTCTGGAAAATGATTTTTCCGGAGTATGTCGATAGGTTTTTTTAACCAGGCTCCATTTTTGGGCCTTCATACAAAAAAGCTCCAAGTTCAAATGCTATCTCATAGCAGTTCAAACTTCAAGGTTAACACGCTCAACTTTGAACCTATGTGCTGAGCGTGGTCGCAGTATTAAAGCCGCCTAAAGCGGCATTAAACCGTAAACCATTACGGCTACTAAAATTAAGTAACAAAAGAGAACCCACCGAGATCTGTGACGAGCGCAGCCGGGGTGCGGGAATGACAAATAAAATAAACTAATTATGGCAAAAAAAGTAGGTATATTATTCGGCCAGGAAGACACTTTCCCCTGGGCCTTTATCGACAAAGTAAATGAATTGGGTAACGGCAAGGTAACCGCCGAACCCGTTCAAATAGATAAGGTACAACAAGGCATTGATTACGGTTATCATGTAATCTTGGACCGGATGTCGCAAGGCGTACCATTTTATCGATCGTATTTAAAGAACGCGGCCCTTATGGGTACGGCGGTCATCAACAATCCGTTTTGGTTCAGCGCCGACGAGAAATTTTTCAATAATTGCCTGGCAACCAAAATGGGCATTCCGGTGCCGAAAACGGTATTGCTTCCCTCGAACGCTCGGCCCAACGATACGAGCGAAAAATCGTTCCGCAATCTGGTGGGCCCGCTGGATTGGGACTATATCTTCAACTACATCGGCTTCCCTGCCTATATGAAACCTTTTGACGGCGGGGGATGGAAAGACGTGTACAAGGTCGAAAACTCCGATGCCCTTTTCGCCAGCCACGCCGAAACGGGCCAACTTGTGATGATGTTGCAGGAAGAAATCGTTTTTGACGACTATTTTCGAGTGTACTGTCTTGGCCAAAAATATGTACATATTATGCCCTATGATCCGAGAAAGCCGTTTCACGAAAGGTACGTGAGCGAAATAAGGGCCCAGGGCGAGAACCGTAAGAAACTATTGAAGAAGATTAATGAGTATACCTTGAAACTTCATAAGGCCCTCGGTTACGATTTTAATACGATAGAATTTGCTGTCAGGGACGGTATACCCTATGCCATCGATTTTTGTAATCCCGCCCCCGACGCCGATCTTCATTCGGTCGGGCAGGAGAATTTCGATTGGATAGTCGAGCATTCGGCCAAATATGCCATCGAAAAGGCAAACACCCACAAAGCGAAACAGAACAACACCTCGTGGGGAGGGTTCGTAAAAGATTCGATCGCACCGGAGAAACCAATAAGGGGCAAGGTCAACCTTAAATCGGCCGAAGAGGTCAAGAAAACCACCGCCGAACGGAAAAAGGCGGCATCTGCCAAAGTGGCCACCAAGGCAAAAGCGCCTGCTAAACCCAAGGCGGCCGCCAAGAAAAAGACAACGGCCAAGCCAGAAACCGTTGCGGACAAAAAAACCCCCGCCAAGGAATCCCCTAGGAAGGCCAAATAGGCAAACCCCTTAAACAAAACGACTGTCATGCATAAATTCACACTGGGTATAGAGGAAGAATTTCAGGTACTGGATCCCGATACGTTCAAGTTACGATCGCAGATGTCGAAGATTATCGACGGTGGCAAAGTGCTATTACAGGAACGTATCAAGGAAGAAATGCACCAGTCGATGGTTGAAATGGGTACGAACATCTGCGAAAACATTCATCAGGTTCGTGACGAGGTTTCGTACCTCAGGCAACAAATCATCAAATTGGCCGATGCCGAAGGTCTCAAGGTGGCGGCATCGGGTACACATCCAAGTTCCCACTGGCACGAGCAATTGATTACGCCCAATCCGCGGTACGATCAAATCGTGGATGAAATGAAAGATGTGGCCCGTGGCAACCTCATTTTCGGGATGCACGTGCATGTGGCCATTCCCAGTCGCGACGAGGGCCTGGAAATATTGAACGTGGCACGCTATTTTTTACCGCATCTTTACGCCCTTTCCACGAATAGTCCGTTTTGGGAAGGCCGCGATACCGGCTTTAAATCCTTTCGCAGCAAGGTGTTCGACAAGTTTCCACGTACGGGTATTCCCCCATTTTTCAGCAGTGTGGGCGAGTATGATAAATTTGTGGATATCTTGGTGCGTACCAAGTGTTTGGACAATAGTAAGAAAATTTGGTGGGACATTCGTCTTCACCCTTTCTATCCGACCATAGAGTTCCGTATATGCGACGTGGTAATGACGGTCGATGAAGTTACCTGCATCGCGGCTTTGATGCAGTGTATCGTAGCGAAGTTGTACAAACTGCACCAGAAGAACCAGACTTTTAAAAATTACCGTCGCCTGCTCCTGAACGAGAACAAGTGGCGGGCCGCTCGCTGGGGTGTAGAATCCCAACTGATCGATTTCGGCAAGGAAGAAGAAGTGCCCTTCGCCCAGTTGATGAACGAACTGTTAGAGTTTATCGAGGATGTTGTCGACGATTTGGATTGCCGTACTGAAGTAAATTATGTGTACCAAATTTTGGAGGAAGGATCTGGGGCCGATCGACAGCTCAAGGTCTTTGAAGAAACCAACGACCTCGCGGAAGTCGCGAAATATATTGTACAGCAGACGAAGAAAGGACTGTAAATTGCGAGCTTTTTTGCGCTTTGCCCCCACCAGCTCGCAATTTTCAAATAAAGAGATATGAGTTCCAGAATTAGAATTGCCATATTAGACATGAATGCCTGCGAGCCTAATGAAGGCACCCGCTGCCTCAAATTGCTAGCCGGCGATTTTTTGGCGCAGGAGGGCGTTTCGGGGCATTACGAGGTGTTTGAGGTTCGGGTGGCACAGGAAGTCCCCCGGTTAGAGGATTATGACATTTTCCTGTCCTCAGGCGGGCCGGGATCGCCCATGATTTCCGGAGAGGAATGGGAATATAAATATTTTGGATTTCTCGACGCGCTGTTACTGCACAACCTCTCCCAAGCCAATAAAAAACACCTTTTTCTGATTTGCCATTCGTTTCAGCTGGCCTGTCTGCATTGGGACTTGGCCAAGGTCACCAAAAGACGTTCCACTTCGTTTGGCATACTGCCTATTTTCAAGACCAAGAGCGGGGAGCATGAAATGCTGTTCAAAGGGCTGGCCAATCCTTTTTACGCAGTGGATTCGAGGGATTACCAAGTGGTAGGCCCCGCGGAATGGAAACTCGACACCTTGGAAGGCAAGGTTCTGTGCCGGGAAAAGATTCGGCCGCACGTACCCTTGGAAAGAGCCGTCATGGCCATAAGGTTCAGCAGGGAAATATTCGGCACCCAGTTTCATCCCGAAGCGGATTCCGAAGGGATGCTACGGCATTTTAAGAAGGAGGAGAAACGGAGCCAGATCATCAAGAAATATGGTAAAAGGAAGTACCTCAATATGCTGGATCAATTGGTGGACGACGAAAAGATTATGAAGACCAACCTTACCATAATTCCCCGCTTTTTAGAATTGGCCGCTGAGGCCATCGAAGAGAACAAAATGCAAAAAGTATGATTGCGGAAATCCGGGACAAGTTCAATAGGCAATTCAAACAGGAATATTACGACAACCTGTTAGCACACATACATGAGACCTATGGGGAGCCCAGTGCCTTCCGTATTTCGGAAACCCCGGTTTTTATCCCGACAGCGCTTAAAGATGATTTGTTTTCCGCCTGTGATTCGATAATAGAACAGCTCTGGCAAATCGACTTTCCAAAAATACGGGATACTTTTATTCCCCAAGAACTGCAATCGCCCCTGCCGATGGGCCATCCCGATTTTTTGGCTATCGATTTTGGCCTTTGTGATGATGGCAAAGGGGGGATTACGCCCCAATTGATAGAGCTTCAGGCGTTTCCAACGCTTTTCTTTTACCAACCTTTTTTGGGCCAAGCGTTCCGCAAGTGCTATCCGAACATTCCCGAAAAGGGGCTGGACTATTATTTCAGCGGACTTGACGAAGAAAGCTATGTAAAGGAAATCAGAAAGGTCATTGTAGGAGATGAAAACCCCGAGAACGTCATACTGCTTGAACTATTTCCTGAAAAGCAGAAAACACGGATCGACTTTTGGGCCACCGAAAAGGCTTTGGGCACGAAAACGGTCTGTATGACCAAGGTCATCAAGGAAGGCAAAAAACTGTTCTATAAAAAAGATGGCCGAAAAATACCTATCCATCGGATCTATAACCGTGTCATTTTCGATGAACTTCAGCGCATCGAAAATCTTGATACCTCTTTTAACCTTAACGATGATCTGGAGGTCATCTGGGTTACCCACCCCGATTGGTTCTTTGTCATCTCAAAATGTATCATGCCGCTTTTAAAGCACAAGAACATCCCGGCATCCTATTATTTGAATGACTATCCGCAAAATCTGAATTTGAACGATTTTGTCCTGAAACCCCTGTTCTCCTTCGCCGGTCAGGGCGTGAATTTACATCCCGATCAGGAAACCATTGACAAGATAGAAGGTAAACAGAATTATATCCTACAGCAAAAAGTGAAATATGCCCCCTTGGTCAAGACCAAGAACGAGAAAAACTCAAAGGTCGAACTCCGAATGCTGTACGTCTGGAACAAGGAAGAAAATCGGCTGAAGCCCGTTATCAACCTCACTCGGATGAGCAAGGGCGAAATGATCAACGTTTCCCATCAGGTTAACGAAACTTGGATCGGGTCGTCTATCAGCTTTTTTGAGGGGTGATCAACTTCGCCACATACTTACCGATAACATCGAACTCCAAATTAACGACCGTTCCCACCTCGTAAGAATTAAACCGGGTGTTTTCATAGGTATAGGGAATAATGGCAACACTGAATGTGTCCCTGCCCGAATCGATTACGGTCAGGCTGGTGCCGTCGATAGTTATCGAACCTTTTTCGATGGTCGCATTGCCTAGGGAAAAATCGTATTTGAAAGTAAAGACCCAGCTTCCGTCTTCTTCCCTGAGGGCGGTACAGATGCCGGTCTGGTCCACATGGCCTTGAACGATATGCCCGTCCAGACGGCTACCCAAAACCATGGCGCGTTCGAGGTTCACCTTTTCCCCCACCTTGAGTTTTCCGAGGTTCGATTTTTGTAGGGTTTCGGCGATGGCGGTGACCGTATAAGTGTCGTTGTCAACAGAAACTACAGTCAGGCAAACCCCATTATGGGCCAGGCTCTGGTCAATTTTCAGTTCGGGGATAAGGACCGATTTTAAAGAGATTTGCAGGTTGCTTCCTTCCTTTTTCAATCGCTGTACTTCCCCTAAGGTTTCGATGATGCCCGTAAACATGTTCCGTTTAAATTAAGTAGTTTTGCAACGTAATAAATGGGCACAAAGATAAAGAATAACATGCAAGAAGACTACAAGATAAAAATTGGCATTTCCATCGGCGATCTCAACGGTATCGGTTGCGAGGTGGTGCTAAAGACCTTTGTCGACTCCCGTATGCTCGATTTCTGTATCCCGATTATTTTCGCTTCGAACAAAACCATTTCCTTTCAGCAGAAAGAATTGGGCATCGACCTCAAGTACAATGGGATGCAGGAGGCTTCCACGGCCATTGACGGAAAAATCAACGTGGTGAACGTTTGGAAGGAAATACCCGAGGTCAAATTCGGAGAGGCGACCAAAGAGGCCGGGCAATACGCTTTAAAGTCGTTACGGGCAGCGGTAGATGCCCTAAAAAAAGGTGATATAGACGCTCTGGTGACCGCACCCATCAATAAGAACAGTATTCAGGCCGAGGATTTCAAATTTCCGGGCCACACCGATTTTTTGGCGCAGGAACTTGAGGGTGATAGTCTTATGTTCATGGTGACCGAAGATTTGAAAATAGGGCTTCTTACCGATCATGTACCGGTTAAAGACGCTCCGGCGGCCATCAATCCCATCTTGATTCGTAGCAAGGTCAGGACCATCGAGAAATCGCTGCGGATGGATTTTGCAGTCCGTGCGCCCAAAGTGGCGCTTTTGGGGATCAATCCCCATAGCGGCGACAACGGTGTTATCGGCAAGGAAGACGATGAGGTCTTGCGACCTATTATCAAGGAAATGTCCGATGCCGGCCATTTAGTCTTTGGCCCCTATTCCGCTGATAGTTTTTTCGGTTCTAAGAACTATAAAAACTTCGATGCCGTGTTAGCGGCGTACCATGATCAAGGACTGATTCCCTTCAAAACCCTGTCCTTTGGAAAAGGTGTGAACTTTACCGCGGGCCTTTCAAAAGTCCGCACCTCGCCCGACCACGGTACCGCCTATGAAATTGCCGGAAAGGGCGAGGCGGATCATAGTTCGTTTAAAGAGGCGGTATTTATGGCCATCAACATCTTTAGAAACCGGCAGGAATACCAGGAACTGACTGCAAACCCCTTGCAGCGGCAAAGGGTAAGGAGATAGCCTGAATTTTATGAAAAATTCTTCTGGGCTTCCTCGACTGGGTGAGTTACTACTTCGCCTGGCCTCTTTGTTGCCCTAATCGTTAACGACCTCATGACAAATTCTTCTTCTTGATAGCACGGCTGATTTCCTCGCTGAGTTGAAGTAGTTCCTTTTTTTCTTTTTCGGTAAAATCATAGGGTACGGGTTTGGCGATACCTAAGGTACCGTATAATTTGCCGTTCAGTAACATGGGCACGGCAATGGAACCTTCTACCTTGGTTTCTTTGGCCGCTGGGCGTGCGACTCCCGAAGTATCAGTCTGAAGGTTGCACATTTCCACCGGCTCGCGCCTTTCGGCAGCAATACCCGCCATTCCCTTGCCTATGGGAATCTCCGATAATTTGGGAAGCAAAAAAGACGGAATGCCTTGTTGGGCCCGGAGCTTCAATATCGAGGTGTCGGCATCCAGGAAATGCAGCGTTCCGGTCGAACAATCAAAGTCTGAAATTATTGTGGAAAGCACACTTTGCCAATCGATGGTCGCTTGAGTTAGGGAGGCGATAATGTGCTTGTGTTTAGAGGTATCCTTTTTGTCCATAAAGTTGTAATTTTTATTAATTTAATTTTCTATTCAAAACCATCACATGGCCCGGTGTTCGGCACTTCGTTTTTTAAGCTTATCGTAGGCTTTCTCTACTTTTTTGTCCATTTCACGTGGGGATTCAAAATTGAGCCTGTTATCATCCAACCGTTGTTGTCCGCCGAAAATAACGTTGATTTCACGATTTACGAGCCCCTCCATCGATTTTTGGGCCACCATATCAGGCGAATCCATTTCCCCGGTATCGGCGGATTCCATCATCTGGGTATCCGTCGCGGTGGGATAGATGCAGATGACGTGAATGCCGACGGGTTGCAACTCCCTTCGCATAGCCTCGGAAAATTGCCTAATACCTGCCTTGGTACTGGCGTATGTGCTGTAAAATGGATTCCCAATCAGTCCCAGCCCCGATGAAATGTTCATGATGGCCGCTTCCTTGCTTTTTTTTAATAGGGGCAGGCAGTATTTGGTCAACAAGATGGGACCGGTGAGATTTACCTCGATCTGTTGGATGATATCGCTGTCCGAGATATTTTCTAGAAGCCCTGCGGATACTGCTCCGGCATTATTGATCAGCAAGTCAAGGCCGCCCCATTCCTTTTTTAAGCGGGCTATGGATTTTTTGATGTCCGCTACATCGGCAACATTACCTTGAAGTTTTAAAAATTCGATATCGGGATTTGCTTCTGACAAGTTATCCATTTTTTCCGTTCCCCGGGCCAATACTGCGATTTGATGCGCCCCCCGGCCAATAAGTTCCGTGACCAAAGAACGTCCTATACCGCTAGTTCCTCCTGTAATAAGTACTTTTTTATCCTTTAGGTCCATAAGATTGGTTTGAATATTGTTTTTCGTTTATTGTAAGTAAATATATCGTTTAAGATACGGGTTTCAAATGCAAAAAAGTAGCGTATTTGAAAATTATCTCTTTTGCCGTTTTGCGTCAATAAAAAAGGTTTCTACATGCCGATGGCCAACCCGCATGGTCTAATTTTGCACCCTTAAGAAGTGAATAAGGTTAGACCAGCTCCATTGAACCAGAAAAGCCCTAGAAAAATTTTCGGGACTGACCAACGGGTCATCGTGCTCGGGGTGGCCCGTATGGCGGATGCCATGGGCAACTCTTTTTTAGTTGTCGTCTTGCCACTCTACATCGCCAGCGGCGAGGTCGGCGGTAAATTTTTCGGCCTGTCGGAAACCTTGATAACGGGAATTGTCATCGGACTTTTCGGACTAGTAAGCAGTGTCTGCCAACCGCTTACCGGTCGACTTTCCGATCAGGCTGGCAAGCGAAAGCTTTTTGTACTTATAGGGTTAGGCCTTTTTATGATCGCCAATTTCACCTATTCCCTGGCCCATAACTATTGGAGTATTTTGGCAATCCGGGCCACCCAGGGTATAGCGGCCGCTTTGACCATTACCGCCACCCTTGCCTTGGTCAGTGAACTAAGCCAAGACGATAATCGGGGCGGCAATATGGGGGTTTTCAATGCCTTTCGGCTGGTCGGATTCGGTTTAGGGCCTTTGGCCAGTGGAGTCCTGATCGACTCTGGCCCCTACGACTTACCGATTTTTGGCCCCATCAGCGGTTTTGTAGCGGCCTTTGTTCTGGCCTCTTTTACCGCTTTGGTCAGCGCCTTGCTCGTAGCCTTCTTTGTCTCCGATCCCGAAAACACAAAACCTTCGGGTCAGAAAATGGTGATTAGGTTCCGTGCGCGGAAACCCGGTCGCCTCCTAGACCCCATATTCACCCTAGGGCTTGCCACCCTGTTTATGAGCATCGGTTTTGCACTCTTGGCACCCATCGAGGCCGATGTCAACGACAGGCTTTCCCAAGGGGCGTTTACGTTTTCGCTGGAGTTCAGCGCTCTGGTCGGGGCTTTGGCACTTTTACAACCTTTTGTGGGAAAGGCTAGCGACAAATACGGGCGCAAAATTTTTATTGTTGTCGGATTGATCTGTCTGGTGCCCTTTACGCTACTTCAGGGTTTTGCCACCGAACCCTGGCATATGATCGTTACGAGGGCGTTGCAGGGAGTGAGCGGGGCCATGGTATTTGCCCCTGCACTGGCGTTGGCAGGTGACCTGGCCGATGAAGGACAAGCCGGCGCCCAACTTTCGGTGCTTACGGTGGCCTTTGGTCTAGGAGTTTCCCTGGGGGCATTTATATCCGGATATGCTGTTAGGTTCGGTTTTGTAGTACCCTTTATCCTAGGTGCCATTTTAGCGGCTTTAGGAATTTTGGCCGTAGCTACCCAAGTGCCTAAAGATAGACGAGCGGGCTGATTGCCGGCCATTTTTTGACCAGGTTTTCTTGCTTGCTATCGACCGTATCGGCCTATAATTTCAAACCGGACCTCGATTTCCCCGATGCCATAAAAAATTTTCCTCAAGGGAACTTTGATGAGCTCTAGGGGATCGGTCCCGTTTTCTTTTTGGTAATGCGCTACGGCCGACCAACTTGAGAGGTAACCCATGAGCTGTTCGACGGTCCATTTGTATTTCATTTCAAATGCCGGCAACTCAAATTCCTCAAAGGGAAACGGGATGTTGGTATAGTGGCCATCGATATATTTTCGTTCGTCATCCCAGTAGCTTCCGATGACATCCTTATAAAACCAACGGATGACTTTATTAAGTTCCGCATTTTCGGTAGTCAACAAGGGGTAGCCGATAACTGCGATGAGCCCACCCGTCTTCAAAACTCTTTTTGCTTCTGTATAAAAACCACTAAAATCGAACCAGTGGATGGCCTGGGCGACTACGATAAGGTCTACGGAGGTATCGGAGAGGGAAGAATTTTCCGCCCGCTCTTTTTTATATTGGATATTGTCTTTTTGGAAGGCTTTCCCGAGCTGTTCGCCACTAATATCGGTGGCGACTACTTGCATGAATTTTTCGGAAAGTATCCTTGCGATTTGCCCGTTCCCCGTAGCAGAGTCCCATGCAAGGGTTCTTGCTGGAATCCTTTGGCTAAGGCTGTCAATCAAGGCTTCGGGATAGCCAGGCCTGAACTTTTTGTACAGGGCCGCTTGTTTTGAAAAATTATCCTTCGCTTTTTTCATGGCGGGTTGAAGTTCGGAGTAAAGGTACACAAGCTTGTGAATGAAAGGTAAGGTGGCAGTAGTATAATTCCGTTTGGGATTTATCAAAATAGTAGTATCTTTGCATCCGCCTTTCATTAGGCTGTCGATTTCATAGCAAATTAGTGTTGAAATGATGAAGCAAAAGGAGTTCAGCATTCCTTTCTCGGGATTAAAGCAAGGAAAACACAATTTTAAATATACGATCAACAGCGCTTTCTTTGAATCTTTTGGGTACGACGAGTTTAACGGAGCCGATATCGGTCTTAAGGTTGTTCTTAAAAAAATGAGCACAATGCTCGAATTCGAGATGGAGGCCGAGGGCACGGTAAACGTAGATTGCGACCTGACCAGCGAACCCTACGACCAACCGATTTCTGCCGAACTGGAACTCGTAGTGAAATTCGGTGAGGAATACAATAACGATGATGACGACATATTGGTCATTCCCCATGGGGAACATCAGGTTAATATCGCCCAGTACGTTTACGAGATGTTGGTTCTGGCGGTGCCCTTAAAACGGTTACATCCGGGTGTTTTGGATGGAAGCCTGCAATCCGATGCCTTGAAGAGGCTGGAAGAACTGCAGCCGAAGGAAACCAAAATGAATACCAAGGAAAATGATCCCCGATGGGACGAACTAAAGAAACTTTTAACGGATAAATAAAATACAATGGCACATCCTAAGCGAAAAATTTCGAAAACCCGAAGGGACAAAAGAAGAACCCATTATAAAGCGGTTGCCCCTACTTTGGCCAAAGACCCTACGACAGGTGAAATGCATCTGTTCCATAGGGCACATTGGTACGAAGGTAAATTGTACTACAAAGGCCAGGTTTTGATAGACAAGACCGAAGAGGCGGAGGTATAAGCTAACTCCCCCAGTCCATTTAGAATCGTCGACTCCCGGATATAATACGGGAGTTTTTTTATTGCAGACGTTCACCACCGGAAAAACAGGTGGTTTTTGGACAAAATTTCTTGAAAAATGATTAATTTTCACGACTTTTAGTGGGATTCTTAAAGGATTTCAGATCAAATCGACTTTAGAATGGGTAAAATAACGGCAGCGATTACGGCTGTAGGCGGTTACGTGCCAAAATTTGTGCTGACTAATAAAATGTTGGAGGGCATGGTAGAGACCAACGACGAGTGGATCGTTACCAGGACAGGGATAAAGGAAAGACGTATATTAAAGCCCGAAGAGGGAGAAGGCAGTTCATTCTTGGCTATTAAGGCCGCCGAAGATCTCATCCGAAAGAAGAACATTAGTACCAAGGAAATTGATTTGGTAATGGTAGCTACAGCCACCCCGGACAGTATGGTCGCTTCGACGGCCGCCTTTGTGGCTTCCGAAATTGGGGCCGAAAATGCTTTTGCCTATGATCTTTTGGCGGCCTGCTCCAGCTTTTTGTTCGGCATGTCGACTGCTGCCAGCTATATTGAGGCTGGACGATATAAAAAGGTGCTGCTTATCGGAGCCGATAAAATGTCGTCCATTATCGATTATACAGACCGCACCACCTGTATTATTTTTGGGGATGGAGCCGGGGCCGTACTTTTCGAGCCGAACGGGGAGGGTCTTGGCCTACAAGATGAATATCTCAGGGCCGATGGTAAAGGAAGGAAGTATTTGGGAATGGATGCGGGCGGCTCCTTGATGCCGGCGACCGAAGAGACGGTTAAAAACCGAAAGCATTATATTTACCAGGACGGAAAAGCGGTATTCAAGTTCGCCGTGTCGAACATGGCCGATGTCGCTGCGAAGATCATGGAGAAGAACGACCTAGATGATACCGATGTGTCATGGCTGGTGCCGCACCAGGCGAATAAACGTATCATCGACGCCACGGCCAACCGAATGGGCCTCGATAGTTCAAAGGTAATGATGAACATCCAACGCTACGGAAATACCACTTCGGCTACCCTGCCCTTGCTATTGTCCGATTATGAAAACCAGCTCAAAAAAGGGGATAACCTTGTTTTTGCCGCTTTTGGCGGCGGGTTTACCTGGGGAGCTATCTATTTAAAATGGGCGTATAACTAATCAAAATTTAAATTCCATGGATATTAAAGAAATTCAGAGCCTGATAAAGTTCGTTGCGAAATCGGGTGCCAGAGAGGTGAAGCTCGAAACCGATGAGCTAAAGATAACCATCAGAACGGGGTCACCGGAATCTGAACATGAACAACCGACGTACATACAGCAGATACCCATGGGGCAACCACAGATGACCCAGCCGGCCCAACCCACGGCCCCGCCCTCCGAATCGGTTGCCGAAAAAACATCCCAGGAGGATAAGAAAGAAGACGATTCAAAGTATATCACCATCAAGTCTCCCATTATCGGAACCTTTTATCGAAAACCGTCCCCCGACAAAGATACCTTTGTCGAGGTGGGTACCGCCATCAAAAAAGGCGATGTACTTTGTGTAATCGAAGCAATGAAACTGTTCAACGATATCGAATCGGAAGTTTCGGGCAAAATCGTTAAAATATTGGTGGAGGATTCCTCGCCTGTAGAGTTCGACCAACCCTTGTTTTTGGTAGATCCATCCTAGCGGAAAATCCCAAATCAAAAAAGGAGGTATTGGAATTATGTGCTTGGAATTTAAATGGTAAGACATGTTTAAAAAAATACTGATAGCTAATAGGGGTGAAATCGCGTTACGGGTCATCCGTACCTGTAAAGAGATGGGCATTAAAACCGTGGCGGTATACTCGAAAGCCGATGAAGAGAGCCTGCACGTACGCTTTGCCGATGAGGCTGTTTGTATCGGGCCCGCACCGAGTAGCCAATCTTACCTGAAGATTCCAAATATCATCGCTGCGGCCGAAATCACCAATGCCGATGCCATACATCCCGGTTACGGCTTTCTTTCCGAAAACTCCAAGTTCTCTAAAATCTGTGCGGAACATAAAATAAAATTTATAGGGGCTTCGGGCGAGCATATCGACAGAATGGGAGACAAGGCCGCCGCAAAAGCTACGATGAAAAAAGCGGGCGTACCTACGGTGCCAGGGTCCGACGGCTTACTGAAGGACCTTGCCGATGCTAAAAAGGTGGCCAAAAAGATGGGCTATCCCGTTATGATAAAAGCGACGGCAGGTGGTGGGGGAAAAGGCATGCGTGCGGTCATGAAAGAGGAGGATATGGAATCGCTTTACGAAAGCGCGGTCAAAGAGGCCTCGGCCGCATTCGATAATGGCGATATGTATATGGAAAAGCTCATCGAAGAGCCACGTCATATCGAAATACAGATTGTAGGCGATCAATATGGCAAAGCCTGCCATTTATCGGAGCGGGACTGTTCGATCCAACGCCGCCATCAAAAATTGACCGAGGAGACTCCTTCGCCCTTTATGACCGACAAACTTCGGGACCAAATGGGAAAGGCCGCCGTAAAGGCCGCGGAATTCATCAAGTACGAAGGGGCCGGCACCATAGAGTTTTTGGTGGATAAACACCGAAATTTTTATTTTATGGAAATGAACACCCGTATTCAGGTCGAGCATCCCATTACCGAGCAAGTCATTGATTACGACCTGATCCGCGAACAGATATTGGTTGCGGGCGGGGTGCCGATTTCCGGCAAGAATTATCTTCCCAAATTGCATTCCATCGAATGCCGTATCAATGCCGAGGACCCCTACCATAATTTTCGACCTTCCCCAGGACGGATAACCACCTTACATATCCCCGGAGGACACGGCGTGCGTATGGACACCCATGTATATAGCGGCTACAGCATTCCGCCGCATTACGATTCCATGATCGCCAAGCTGATTACCACGGCCCAAACCCGTGAAGAGGCCATTAATAAAATGAAACGTGCACTTGACGAATTTGTTATCGAAGGCATCAAGACCACCATACCCTTCCACCGGCAGCTGATGGACCATCCAGATTATTTGGCCGGCAACTATACTACCGCTTTTATGTCAAATTTTGAGATGAAACCGGAGGCGGAGGAATGAAAGCGGCTGGCACGCCCCGGTTTTAATCCGCGGCAATATAGTTTGCGAACTACGGTAGGTGTGAACCTTGCAGGTCGGAGCGATAATCCCTAATTTAAACCCACATTTCAATTTACAGTTAAATGCCAAAAAAGAAATCCTACCGCAGCACCGAATGGTTCGGTGGCAATGATAAAATGGGCTTTGTACACCGTTCTTGGTTGCGAAACCAAGGGTATCCCGATGATTATTTTCAGGGGAAGCCGGTTATCGGAATCTGCAACACCTGGTCGGAGCTTACACCCTGCAACGGACATCTACGGGACTTTGCCGAAGTAGTCAAAAAAGGGATTCTCGAAGCGGGCGGGTTTCCCATGGAATTTCCTGTCATGTCGCTGGGCGAGACCTTAATGCGTCCGACTACCATGCTGTTCCGCAACCTGGCCAGTATGGACACGGAGGAATCCATTCGGGCGAACCCTTTAGACGGTATTGTATTGTTGACCGGCTGTGACAAGACCACGCCGAGCACGGTCATGGGGGCCTGTAGTGTAGGTCTGCCGACTATCGTCGTACCGGGTGGCCCCATGCTAAGCGGGCGGTTTAGGGGCGAGAAAATCGGTTCGGGATCCATGAACTGGATGATAAAGGAGAAGCGTAGTTTAGAAGGATATACCCCAGAGGATTTTACGGAGGCCGAGGTATGTTTGGCCCGCAGTATCGGGCATTGTAATACCATGGGCACCGCCTCTACCATGGCCACAATGGTGGAAGCATTGGGTCTTACCCTTCCCGGGTTCTCGTCCATCCCCGCAGCGGACTCGCGGAAGAAACTTTTTGCGCAGCTTTCCGGAAGGCGAATCGTTGAAATGGTAAAAGAAGACCTGACCCTTTCCAAAATACTGACCCCAAAGGCCTTTGAAAACGCTATTGTGACCAATGCGGCTGTCGGTGGGTCGACCAATCTGATCATTCATCTTACCGCCATTGCCGGAAGGATCGGCGTGGATCTTAAACTGGAGGATTTTGATACCCTGGGGAGCAAAGTCCCCTTATTGGTCAACCTAAAACCTTCCGGCGATTATTTGATGGAAGATTTCTTCTATGCAGGTGGACTTCCGGTGGTTCTAAAGGAGCTAAAGAACCGTTTGCACCCAGATGTTATCACGGTCAACGGAAAAAGCCTCACGGATAACTATAAGGATGCTGTCTGTTACGATAGAGAAGTTATCGCATCCCTCGAAAAACCATTTCAAAAAGAGGCGGGCATTGCCGTTTTGAAGGGAAACCTCTGCGAAAACGGGGCGGTCATCAAACCTTCGGCCGCCTCCAAAAAACTGATGAAACACAGGGGCAAAGCCGTGGTCTTCACAAGTATGGAAGATTACCACGAGCGCATCGACGATCCCAATTTGGATATCGACGAAAACAGTGTGATCGTGCTACAGGGAGTAGGACCCAAAGGATATCCCGGTATGGCGGAAGTGGGCAATGTTGACCTTCCCGAAAAGTTGATATTGCAGGGGGTCACCGATATGGTACGTATTTCCGATGGGCGAATGAGTGGCACCGCCGCGGGAACGGTCATTTTGCATGTCTCTCCCGAATCCACTATGGGGGGTACCTTGGCCTTGGTTCAAAACGGGGACGCTATTGAACTCGATGTCGAAAATCGAAGACTGCATCTCGATATCACGGAAGAGGAACTGCAAAAAAGAAAATCGGAGTGGAAAGCTCCCGAACCTATGGCCGATAGGGGCTATGTCAAAATGTACATCGACCACGTGGAGCAGGCAGACAAGGGTGCCGATCTTGATTTTCTGGTCGGGGGGTCGGGATCAAAGGTGGAACGGGACTTACACTAGGCCATTCCCTTCATCGACACCAAGGTAGCCGACCACACGATGACCGACGAAAAGAAAATACCTATGGTATTGGCCCAAAACGCCTTCTTCTTTTCGATTTTGAAGAGATAGGTGGCGATACTGCCTGCATAGACACCGGTACCCGGTAATGGTATCATTACGAACAGAATGAGTCCCCAAAAGCCAAAGCGCTGTATTTTCGTCCCTGAACCCGTCTTGGCCCTTCGCGCCACAAAAATGGCGGATTTTTTATAAAATACCCACCGCAAAAAATAACGGTTTATCTCTTCTAGAAAGAACATCATGAGGGGAAATACCAATACATTAGCCAAAAAACAGGCAACGAACACCAAGTAGATGTTGACCCCTTTGAGCATGCCGTACGGGATGCCCACCTTGGCCTCCCCAAGGGGAGAGAGGCTCCAAATTATGGCAATAATTAAATCTATCATCTTACTGAAAATTAGCGAAAGTACTGTAACCGATGGCCATTTTGCGTTCTTCCCTGTTAAAGAATGACTAAATCCCCTTTTTTTACCGATACATCTTCTCAAGAGCAAGTTGCGGTCGGGAATAGAAGCGGTAGCCATGCACTATTGGGTTGCCGATCCAATAATTTGTTAATCGCTGCTTTAAATTGGTTAAACAAATTTAGATTCCGTAGTTTTTGTTAAATTTGCATTCAGTTTAGTTTGATCAACACTTTCTAACTGGGACCTATAATTATAAAAAATGAAAGCTTACGACGACGCGGCATATCGATTTCACAAAGAACTACGGTTTAATTGTCTCCCGTTGAATTCATGGGATATATACGGGCTATATTTTGATACGTTGTGTAGCACTTATGAAGATATCGTCTCATTAAAACGATTGTCGAAAGATAATAGATGGTCTTATACTGACACCTTCAAAGATGCGTTGCTCAAGAAAGACCAAATCATCATAGTTACCGATACCGATACAAAAATCGTGCACGCGACCCAAAATATTATTCTGATGAACGGTTATCGGCCAGAAGAAATAGTGGGCAAAAGGCCGAAATTGTTTCAGGGCGCGGAAACCAGTAAGAAAACCACGGGAGAAATACGAACTGCCATAAATAACCGAAAGCCTTTCGAAGCCGTAATCCTCAACTATAGAAAGAATGGAACGCCCTATAATTGTTGGCTTAAAGCTGAGCCTGTTTTCGATACCCAAGGAGAACTGGTGAACTTTATCGCCTACGAGAAGGAAGTTGCCTGAAAATAAATTCCTAATACCATCCTCCAAATTTCAACTCGAGAAAAACCCATTTAAAAGCAATTTAAAGTACCTCCCCTGTTTCAATGGGCTTTTCTAGAAATCCTCACTTTCGATTTCCGTGACTCGCAGGGTATTTACCATGCCCTTATCTTTAATGGGCATAGCGGCCAGACTGATTAACATATCGCCAATTTCCAAGAAACCTTTTTGACAAGCGATTCGGTTGACGTCCTCGATCGTCTCATCAGTGGTTACATACCTGTCATAGTAAAAGGCCTTAACGCCCCACAGCAGGTTGAGTTGTGTCAATATCCTTTTATTGGAGGTAAATACCAGAATGTGGGCACTGGGCCGCCATGCCGATATTTGGAAGGCCGTATAGCCACTGTTGGTCAGGGTTGAAATCGCTTTGGCCTTTATTTCGTTCGCCATGATAGCAGCGTGGTAGCAAACGGATTTTGTAATATAGCGTTTGGTACGAATATGTGGTGGGTCATGAGGTACCTTGATAAGGTCGGAATTTTCGACGCTCTGCAAGATACTCGTCATTTTTTGGATAACCTGTACCGGATAGTTCCCCACGGAGGTCTCCCCGGATAGCATTACGGCATCGGCTCCGTCCATGACCGAGTTGGCCACATCGTTTACCTCGGCGCGGGTAGGGGTAAGGCTTGTGATCATGGTTTCCATCATCTGGGTGGCGATAATAACGGGGATACGCGCCCTCTTGGCCCGTAGCACCAATTGTTTTTGTATTAAAGGCACCTCTTGCGCTGGCACTTCAACGCCTAAATCCCCACGGGCTACCATAAGCCCGTCACAATAGGCTACAATTTTATCGATGTTCTCCACGGCTTCGGGTTTCTCGATTTTGGCGATAATCGGAATCTTGTGTTCCGAATGTTGGCTTATAACATTCTGCAGGTCGATCAGGTCTTGGCTGAAGCGAACGAACGAAAGGGCGATCCAGTCGACTTTTTGGGAGACCGCGAATTCGGCATCCTTGATGTCCTTTTCGGTCAGGGCAGGTAACGATATGTTCGTGTTGGGAAGATTTACCCCTTTTTTGGACTTCAAAGGACCGCCTTGGATTACTTTCGCCTTGACCGCTGATTTTCCGTCGGTAGAAACGACCTCAAAGATTAGTTTTCCATCATCCAGTAAGATGCGTTCGCCCGGCTTTACGTCCTGTGGAAATGTGGAATAGTTCATATACACCTTCTCCGCGTTGCCTTCAAAAGGTTTTCCGGTCATAAAAGTGATTTCATCGCCGGGAGCAACGAATACTTCGCCCGCCATAACACCGACCCGAAGTTTGGGTCCCTGTAAATCGGCCAGTATAGTAATACTACCTCCAATTTCATCATTGAGTTCGCGGATCATTTGGATGCGCTCGGCAACATCTTCATATTTGGCATGGGAAAAATTAATACGAAAGACGTCCACACCGGCCTCGATCATTTCGCGAAGCACTTCTTTCTTACTAGTAGCCGGCCCAAGGGTGGCTACGATCTTTGTCTTTTTATTAGTTGGCATCGTTTAAAATATTAAATTATTTCGTGATTTTAGTGTGTCTGGGGCCACGGCATAGGCCATCATAATTTTGGAAATGTTCTGCAAAGACTTGATCAGCCCGACTTTTTCGGTCTTTCGATAACTTCCCGAGTCCTCTTGCTCTATTTTTAGAAAATAATCCGCCTCCCGATATTCCGGAACCATGTAGAAGGTGCTGAAGATGGGTTCATCCTTAAAAAGTCCGTCCTGTTCCGATTTTTCTTCCGTTCTTCCGTAATTGCTAAAAAAAGTCCAATAGCGCTCATTGACATCGTCCTTCCATTGAAAAATAGGAATTGTGATATAACCTGAAATATCAAGGTCTTTGCGTCGCCTTTCGAAACCCATTTTCAGGTGAAGGTTCAGGTAATAGGCCAAGGAGTAATCTTCCAGACGGCTGTGCAAAGCGATAAGATCGAAGTCATCCGCATATATATCGGCCGATAGTCTGTGTACTGCTGGCATAGGCGCACAAAAGCGCAAAGATAGGATTTTTTGAGGCAAATGTTTGCATTGATTTTCAAGACTTTTCCATCTTGTTCTGCAAGGCATAGTAGGCGCGTTTCGAGGCTTTTTCCTCGGCCTTCTTTTTTGAGGTAGCTCTGGCCTTGGCCACTACGCCGTCACCAATGCTGAGTTTGACCGCAAAGTGTTTTACGGCGTCTTTCCCCGTGTCTTCGTATACCTCGTAGTCGAACTGCTTTTTTTGTTTTTGGCACCATTCTATAATCAGGCTTTTGTAGCTTATTACTTTGCCCTCGAGCTGTTCGATGTCCACATAGGGCTTGATTACCTTTTGATGGATGAATTTTCGGCAATATCCGTATCCGCGATCCATATAGATGGCTCCCACCAAGGCTTCAAAAACGTTACCATGTATGTTTTCTCCAAAGTGTGATTTGGGGATACGGCTTTCTACGAAATCGATCAGCCCTAAATCTTGCCCCAAGCGATTTAAGTGTTTTCGGCTGACAATCTTGGAGCGCATTTTGGTCAGATAGCCCTCGTCGCCCTCGGGTACTTCGTTGAACAGGTGCCGCGAAATAATAGTGCCAAGCATGGAATCTCCCAAAAATTCCAAGCGCTCATAATTCATGGCGTTTCCGTGGTCGTCCTTTTTATTGGCAGAACGGTGTAGGAAGGCCTTTCTGTAGAAATCAATTTTTTTTGGCTTAAAACCGAGTATTTTGGTCATCCCCGAAAAAAAATCCCCATCCTTTTTAGAACGGGAACCGAATATTTTGGAAGGGAAACCCATGGGTATTCATCTTTGTTTTTGCATTCGGATACCCGAACCTTGACCCTTTAATTGTTACTCCTCTAGTTTCTTGAAAATAACGCAGGCATTATGGCCGCCAAATCCGAAAGTGTTACTCAATGCCACATCGACCCTGCGTTTTTGCGCCTTGTTCAGGGTCAGGTTGAGCTTAGGATCAATGTTTTCGTCGACCGTAGTATGGTTGATGGTCGGCGGCACGATACTGTGTTTCATGGCCAAGATGGATGCAATGGCCTCTATGGCCCCGGCAGCACCCAACAGGTGGCCGGTCATCGACTTGGTGGAATTGATGTTGATATCCGGCGCATGTTCGCCAAAAACTTCCGCTATGGCCTTTAGTTCAGCTACGTCGCCCAGCGGTGTAGAGGTACCGTGGGTATTGATGGCATCTACGTCATCGGGTTTTAGGCCTGCATCGCGCAGACAGTTTTTCATGACCTGTACTACACCGATGCCATCGGGGTGCGGGGCGGTCATGTGGTAGGCGTCGCTAGAAAGTCCGCCACCGGCCACCTCGGCATATATCTTTGCTCCCCGGGCCTTGGCATGTTCGTATTCTTCGAGTATGAGGGCTCCGGCACCTTCGCCTAGGACGAATCCATCCCGGGTCGCATCGAAGGGCCTGGATGCGGTTTCCGGGCTATCATTTCGCGTACTCAGGGCGTGCATGGCCCCGAACCCGCCCATTCCGGCAATGGTAACGGCGGCCTCGCTGCCTCCGGTAACAATTACATCACAATGGCCTAAACGAATGTAGTTTAGGGCATCGATCATGGCATTTGCCGACGAGGCGCAGGCCGAGACTGTGGTATAGTTCGGGCCCATAAACCCATGTTTTATGGAGATATGGCCGGGAGCGATATCCGCAATCATTTTAGGGATAAAGAATGGGTTGAACCGGGGCGTACCATCGCCCTTCGAAAAGTTCATCACCTCGTTTTGGAAAGTTTCCAAGCCACCGATACCGGCGCCCCAAATGACCCCGACCTTGAATTTGTCCACTACCCCGAGGTCGAGGTGTGAATCCGCGATGGCCTCATCGGAGGAAACTAGGGCATATTGGGCGAAACGATCCAATTTACGGGCCTCTTTGCGGTCAAAATGATCTTCGGCATTGAAATTTTTGAGTTCGCAGGCGAATTTCACCTTGAACTTTTCGGTATCATAATAGGTCACGGGGGCCGAACCGCTCTTGCCGTTCTTCAAGCCTTCCCAATATTCATCAATATTGTTACCTATGGGCGTTAAGGCGCCCAGCCCGGTAACCACAACTCGCTTTAGCTCCATTGACCTTGGTTTTTGGTTGTTTCTTATTGAACTCATTTAAACTTTTTCTTTTACCTGCGATTTTCACATTATGCACCCTAATTTCCTCATTTTTGAGTTCCGTAGCTATGGCTATGCCACCGAAAAATGACTTCATCAGGGTTTACAAAAGCCGAAATATCGTTTCCAAACAAAAAGTTTAACCGAGTTCATAAACCAGCGGTAAATTAAAAAAAATATCCATGCGATAGGGATACCACATGGATAATTTCAAATTTCTTCAAGAAATCATAAAGGTTATTTCGCTTCTTCTATATAACTGATAGCTTGACCAACGGTAGCAATATTCTCGGCCTGGTCATCGGGAATTTGAATGTCAAATTCCTTCTCGAATTCCATGATAAGTTCAACAGTGTCCAGTGAATCTGCTCCTAAGTCGTTAGTAAAGCTAGCTTCTGATACTACCTCATTCTCATCAACACCCAATTTATCGACGATGATAGCCTTTACTCTTGATGCAATGTCTGACATAATTATATTGGTTTTAAAATTTTAATTGTTGGCAAAAGTAAAAAACTTTGGCGTAATAATACCTTTTGCGTCTAAAATGTAGGGTAATTTAATCAATTATAGGATAGGATGGAAAGTTTGGGCGGGAAAAATCAGTTCTTTTGGAATTTGGGACATGTAATTTGGAATTTCTTGCCATTTGTGAGTATTTTGCTAGCCCCTTAAACCTGGATTTTAATTGTGAAAACCAAAAACATCGTGCTTTTCGCCTCCGGATCTGGATCTAACGTGGAGAACATTGTTCATTATTTTCAGGATAGTTCCCAAGTGGCCGTTGCCGCCGTTCTGACGAATAAAAAGGATGCCCCGGTGTTGGACCGATGCGACAAATTGAATGTCAGCGCACTGTACTTTAATAGGACTTCCTTTTATGACAGCAACTGCGTTCTTCATATACTGGATGCTTTACAACCGGATTTAATAGTACTTGCGGGATTTCTTTGGAAGATTCCTGAAATAGTAATCCGGGCATTTCCAAATAGGATCATCAATATCCACCCCGCCCTGTTGCCCAAATATGGCGGTAAGGGTATGTACGGCCACAAGGTGCATGAGGCCGTAAAGGCGAATGGCGACACCGAAACGGGCATCACCATCCATTATGTCAACGAAAATTATGATGAAGGGGCCGTTATCCGGCAGGTGAAAACGAAGGTATCGTGGGATGACAGTTTAGAAGACATTGCGCAAAAAATCCATAAATTGGAACATGCGTATTTCCCCAAGGTCATCGAGGAACTTTTAAGCGCCGGATAATGGGCAAAAAACAAAAATTCTACACCGTTTGGAAAGGGAAGCGTCCCGGTATCTATGATACGTGGCAAGATTGCAAGGCCGCCATTTCCGGTTACAAGGGTGCGCAATATAAGGCCTTTTCCAGTTTTGCCGCAGCTAAAAAAGCTTATAACGGGAATTACGAGGAGTATAAGGGGAAGAAAAAGGAGGGGCCTTCCCTCACTCCCGAACAGCTCCTAAAATTTGGGATGCCCAACTACCACTCCATCTCGGTGGATGCCGCCTCCAGTGGAAATCCCGGTGTGATGGAATATCAGGGCGTCGACACCCAAACCGGCAAAAAATTGTTCAGGCAAGGGCCGTTTGCCGAGGGCACCAATAATATCGGCGAGTTTTTGGCTATCGTACACGGTCTCGCCTTCCTAAAACAGAACAATAGCGACCGCATCATCTACACCGATTCCCGTACCGCCATGAGCTGGGTACGGAAAAAGCACTGCAACACCAAGCTCAAGGAGACCGCCAACAACAAAACTCTTTTTGATTTGATACGGCGCGCCATTGAATGGCTGAAAAACACTACGTACAACACACCAATCGTTAAATGGGAGACGAAAGCTTGGGGCGAAATTCCGGCGGATTTTGGGCGGAAATAAGGCTAGAAAATTGGTAATTATAGAATTCACATCAACTTATATCCAAACCTTTTCTCTTGCTATACGCTACTTATTGTCACTTTTCTCCAAAATTAATAGCGAAGAATAGCCATTAAGTCTACCCCAGCTTACTCCCACAAGCAAGGCCGCTTTAGGACCACTCTCTTTAGATACTATGTTCGAAGGAGATGTGCATATCAATCTCACTGTAATCTTTTTTCCCAGAAGAATCGATAGCCATGGCTTTCAGTTGTATCCCCCAAGCTCTTTTAAAAACTGTTATATCTACTTATCGGTAACAAAAAACTATTTTTCGACATAAATTTTCACATAGCTGAGAGGTTTATTTCTTCGAAGAAGTTTAACGGGTAAAAATTTGATTTTACTGGCCCCAAAGTCCTAACTTTGCGAACTTACCTAAGTGCCTATACCATGATCGATACCCTAAAAGAGCATATTGCCGAGGTCGAAAGCTTCACCGCCGATTCCACAGAGGATGTGGAGGCTTTTCGCATCAAGTATCTGGGTAAAAAAGGCTTGCTCAATGATTTTTTCGCGGAGTTCAAGAACGTGCCGAACGACCGGAAAAAGGAGTTCGGGCAGACCATCAATCAGCTTAAGACCTTGGCGGCGGAGAAGGTGGATGCCCTAAAGGATGCCTTGGACAATAAGGTCGAGATAAAAAAGGTGTACGGCGATTTGACACGGCCCGGCGAACCCATTCCCTTGGGTACACGGCATCCTATCTCCATTGTAAAGAACCGGATTATCGAGATTTTCTCAAGGATAGGCTTTAATGTTTCCGAAGGCCCCGAAATCGAGGACGATTGGCATAATTTTACCGCCCTGAACCTGCCGGAGCACCATCCGGCCAGGGACATGCAGGATACCTTTTTCATACAGACCGATCCCGATATCCTCTTGCGTACCCACACCTCGTCGGTACAGGTGCGTTATATGGAGAACAACCAACCGCCCATACGTACTATTTCCCCTGGAAGGGTGTACCGCAATGAGGCCATATCCGCGAGGTCGCACTGTTTTTTCCATCAGGTCGAAGGGCTGTATATCGATAAGGACGTATCTTTTGCCGATCTCAAACAGACTCTGCAGTTTTTTACTACGGAGCTTTTTGGAAAATCGAAAATCCGTTTGCGCCCGTCGTATTTCCCCTTTACCGAACCCAGTGCGGAGGTCGATGTATATTGGGGCCTGGAAACGGAGACCGACTATCGTATGACCAAGGGCACTGGATGGCTCGAGATCATGGGTTGCGGCATGGTTGACCCCCATGTGTTAGACAACTGTAAAATTGATTCGGAGGAATATTCTGGTTTTGCCTTCGGAATGGGAATCGATCGAATTGCGCTTTTGCTGTATCAGATACCCGACATCCGTTTGCTGAGCGAGAACGATGTCCGGTTTTTGGAGCAGTTCGGGAGTGCGCCCTAGGTCGCAAACTATAATTTTCAAGAAACGTTTTGCCCTCTCCTAAGAATACTGCAAAAGGCACCCCTGAAAAATCTACTTCGAATATTCGGGAAGGGGGAATTTTACCGGAATTGCATTTCCATCCCATTTAACGATCAATTAACTATCTAACCTCCATATCCTGGGGCGTCGACCTTATCTTTAGATTGAATGGGGAAGGCCACGGGCCAGCCTTTTCGTGCCTTCGTTGAGGCGTAAGAAACAGATTTTCCCCCTTCGTATGGCTTAACAATATTTTATATTTTTCACGGTTCGATTATGCCCGAACCATTCGTAGTTTTGCAGCTCCAATTTTCGGCTCCCATGACAAAATCTACTTTAAAATCCAAAAGAGAGGCCTTGATCGAAAGGTTGGGTATGCATCTGGAAGGCAGGGAACAAATGGCTCCTTTGGCCGCCCGTATCCTTTCCACCTTGATCCTCGTGGGCAAAAAGGGCATCTCGTTCGAGCAACTGGTAACGAACCTAGGGGCCAGTAAAAGTACTATTTCCACCCACCTCAACAACCTGCAGTCCACCGGCATGATCACCTATTTTACCAAGACGGGCGACCGAAAAAAATACTTTGTACTAGCGCACGATTCCATGTTACAGTGGATGGACGAGACAGTTGAGAAATGGGACCGTGAAAAGAATATCCATCTAGAAATAGTGGAGTACAAAAAAGAATATAACGAAACGGTGGCCGACGATTCAGACACCCGATTCGAGCTAGAGATACATGAAGAATACCTTGAGTTTTTAGAAAAGGCCTGCCGTTCAATGGCCACTTTGCGAAAAAAAATTAAAACCGATTAATCGATACCCATGAAAAACCCGATACAATTTTATTTCATATTGCCTCTTTTTACGGTCGCCCTGCTTGCCTTTAACGGTTGTGGAAATGACCAAGAGGGCGGGCGGAAAGGCCCCGGGGGTGCCGGCCAAGGGCAGCAAACCCCGTCTTTCTCGGTGACCGAAATCCCCACGAAAACGGTCACCGCCTATACCACCTATCCCGCCAGTATCGAGGGTATAGTAAACAGCGAAGTGAGGGCCAAGGTCAGCGGATATATAACGAACGTGCTGGTCGATGAAGGCCAAAAAGTTCGAAGGGGCCAGACCCTTTTCAAATTGGAGACGCAATCTTTGAATCAAGATGCCGCCGCGGCCGAGGCCAACGTAAACGCCGCTCAGGTCGAGGTGAACAAACTCAAGCCGTTGGTGGAACAGAACATTATCAGTGAGGTACAGTTGCAAACGGCCAAGGCAAAACTGCAACAGGCCAGAAGCAATTACAGTAGCATTAACGCCAATATCGACTATGCCAATATTAAAAGTCCGGTCGACGGCTATGTAGGCGAGGTACGGCTTCGAACAGGATCGCTAGTGAGCCCAGGTGACCAGACGCCCTTGACAACGGTTTCCGACATCAATAAGGTCTATGCCTATTTTTCGATGAACGAGCGGGATTATATCGGCTTTTTGCGGAATGCCGATGGCGAGGGGATGTCGGAGATTATCAAGAACTTGCCCAAGGTACGGTTGGTGTTGCCGGATGGTAGTCTATACGACGAAGAAGGCCGTATCGACGCCATTAATTCACAAGTAAGTGATAAGACCGGCGCTATTTCTTTTCGGGCCATTTTCGACAATCCCGACCGGTTGCTCACCAACGGTAACAGCGGCAAAATTCAGGTTCCAAAAACCTACGAGGATGCCGTGGTGGTGCCTAAGACGGCTACCTTCGAGCGACAAGGAAGTACGTATGTATATAAGGTCGGTCAAGACAGTATTGCAATCGCCTCGCAAATAGATATCCATAGGGATGTGGATAACCTATACGTCGTGGCTTCAGGCTTGACGAAAGACGAGCGCATTGTGGCGGAGGGGGTGGCCAAGCTTAAGGGCGAAACCAAGATCAATCCCCACGAAATCCCTTTCGATAGTATTGCCAAACCCTTGCCGACCGTATTCAGATAACCATTGCAACCGGTACAGAAAAAAAAACTATGCTTAAAACATTTATAGAACGGCCCGTACTCTCCACGGTAATATCCATTATAATCGTAATCCTGGGTATTTTGGGGATAACGGCCTTGCCCATCACCCAATATCCCGATATTGCACCGCCGACCATACAGGTTAGCGCCACCTATCCCGGGGCGAGTGCCGAAACTATCTTGGAAAGTGTGGTAATTCCTTTAGAAGAACAAATCAACGGGGTCGAGGGCATGACCTATATTACTTCAACTGCCACCAATAGTGGTACCGCCTCGATCCAGGTTTTCTTCGACCAAGGAGTAGATCCTGATATCGCAGCGGTAAACGTACAGAACCGGGTGTCGCGTGCCAACCCCCTTTTGCCACAGGCCGTGCTCCAGACCGGGGTCACCACACAAAAGCAGCAGAGCAGCGCACTGATGTTCATGTCGGTGTACAGTACAAACGACGATTATGACGACACCTTCATTCAAAACTATCTGAAGATCAACGTTATACCGTCTATTCAAAGGGTCAACGGAGTTGGCAATGTTAACGTCTTCGGGGGAAAGGATTATGCCATGCGCATCTGGCTAAAGCCCGAAAAATTGGAGGCCTATAATCTCGTACCCACGGATGTTACCGACGCCTTAAAAGAACAGAGTCTTGAGGCCGCGGCAGGTTCGTTGGGCGAGAATAATGGCGAGACCTTTTCATATACCATCCGATACGGTGGCCGTTTCAAGACCGAGACCCAGTATAGCGATATTGTCATCAAAGCCTTGGGCAACGGCGATTACTTAAGGCTTAGCGATGTGGCCGAAATCGAATTGGGCGCACAATCCTATTCCGCCAGTTCGGTGACCAAGGGATACCCGGCAGTAAGCATGGGAATTTTTCAGACCAAGGGATCCAATGCACGTGAGATAATTCAATCCATTCAAGTTGAGCTCGACAACATACGTGAGGAGATGCCCAAGGGCATGGAAATCTTTATCCCTTATGACACGAACAATTTTTTGAACGCTTCCATCGAAAAGGTAGTCAGTACGCTGGTCGAGGCCTTTTTATTGGTCTTCTTGGTAGTATTTATCTTTTTACAGGATTTTCGGTCCACCTTGATTCCTGCCATTGCCGTTCCGGTGTCGATTATCGGAACCTTTTTCTTTTTGAACCTTTTGGGGTACTCCATTAACCTTTTGACCCTATTTGCCTTGGTCTTGGCTATCGGTATCGTCGTCGATGATGCCATTGTGGTCGTAGAGGCCGTACATGCCAAGATTGATAAGGGCGAGGAAAATCCGAAAAAGGCGACGTTAGACGCTATGCACGAGATTGCCGGCGCCATTATTTCCATCACTTTGGTCATGTCGGCGGTATTTATACCGGTTACCTTTATACAGGGGCCAACCGGGGTGTTTTATGAACAGTTCGGGGTCACCCTGATCGTAGCAATTATTATTTCTGCAGTGAACGCCCTGACCCTAAGCCCTGCCCTATGCGCCCTGTTTTTAAAGGGACATGAGGACAAAAAGAACAGTAAAGGAAAAAAGCCAGGTTTTATTCAACGTTTTTTTAATGCTTTCAACCGGGGCTTCGATGCCACGGTAAATAAGTATGGCAAATCGGTACATTTTTTATACCGGAACAAATGGATCACCGCCGTAATTCTTGTCTTGGCAGGTGCCGGTATTTGGTGGTCGTCTTCCACTTTGAAAACGGGGTTTGTACCCGATGAAGATCGTGGCATTATCTTTTTGAACGTGGAGCTCCCCCCCGGATCTTCTTTGGACCGTACCCACGAGGTCAACCAAAAATTGTACGAAGGGCTTGTAAAGATTCCAGGTGTTCAAGCCGGTACGGTAGTGGAGGGAAGAAGTTTTTTAGGGGGCCAGGGTAATAACTTCGGTCTCGGTTTTATGCGATTGAACGATTGGGACGAGCGTGATGCGGATTCGCTTTCTATCGAGACCATAACGGGCAAGATGTTCGGGGTGGCCGCTCAGATTCCCGAAGCGAACATCGTTTTCTTCGCACCGCCCAGTATTCCCGGTTTTGGTAGTTCGGCCGGGGTCGAGGTGAATCTGCTCGACCGTTCCGGAGGAAGTTTTACCGATCTTGACGAAACGAATCAGGAATTTATCGGCAAATTGAGCCAACGGCCCGAGATCCAATATGCTCAATCCTCTTTTAACACCAAATATCCGCAGTACGAAATGGAGCTAAATGTACCGCGCGCCAAGGAACTGGGGGTCTCGATAAGCAGTATTTTTTCGACCCTTCAGGGGTATATCGGAAGTATTTTTGCGGCGGATTTTTCCCGTTTCGGAAAGCAATACCGGGTGTATGTACAAGCCTTGCCCCAAGATCGGGCGGACAAATCTGATCTCGACCAGCTGTACGTACGTACTGAAAGTGGTCAGATGACTCCAATTACGGAATTTGTTCACCTGAAACGGGTGTACGGCCCTCAATCTGTTACGCGTTTCAACCTGTTCAATTCCACTACGGTTACCGCCGCATCCAACCCCGGATACAGTTCGGGCGATGCTATTAAAGCTGTACAGGAGGTGGCCACGGAGCTGCCGGGAAATTATACCACCGCCTATTCAGGTCTGACGCGGGAAGAAGTGAACGCCGGCAACCAGACGACGACCATATTTTTGTTATCCATCCTCTTTGTTTACTTTTTGTTAGCCGCTCAATACGAAAGTTATTTGCTGCCATTTTCCGTGCTTCTGTCCTTGCCCTTGGGGGTGTTCGGCGCCTATATCACTACGCAATTAGCCGGCCTTCAGAACAATATCTATTTTCAGATTGCGCTCATCATGCTGTTAGGCCTATTGGCCAAGAATGCCATTTTGATCGTGGAGTTCGCGATTCAGCGAAGGCGCAGGGGCGAATCGATTTTGGATGCTGCCATCGAAGGGGCCGAGGCCAGACTACGGCCTATCCTCATGACTTCCTTTGCCTTTATCCTCGGATTGATGCCCTTGGTGTTGGCTAGCGGTGTGGGGGCGGAAGGAAACCGTTCCATCGGTACCGGCGCGGTCGGGGGACTTTTGATAGGAACGGTGCTGGGCGTATTCGTCATCCCTATCCTATTTATGCTCTTCCAATGGCTTCAGGAGCGGCTATCCGGCAAACCCGACACCACCGAGCCAAGTCTCAGCGCAGGTACCGGCACAAGTTCAAGCGAAGTTTTACCTGCCGGAGATACAGGTTCAAAAAAGGTTTAGGGCCATGGAAAAAGGGAATAGCACCTTGGAATATTACGGAGCGAATACAACGAATAAAATCGAAAACCACATGAACATTACGAGAGTTTACCGACTTCTTTTTATTGGCGTTCTGCCCATGTTGCTGGTATCCTGTTTTGCGGCTAAGAATTATGAACGGCCGGAGGTGGTGAACGAGGCCTATTTTCGAACGGATAGCCTACCGCAAGATAGCCTGAGCATGGCTACCGTACCTTGGACAGCACTGTTTACCGATCCCATTTTACAAGGCTATATCGAGGAAGGCTTGACGAAAAATATAGATATCCGAATCGCCCTACAGCGTATTCTGGCCGCCGAGGCCTATATTAAACAGGGCCAGGCGGGCTTTTTGCCTACCTTGCAAGGATCGGCCCAGTACAGCCATCAAGAACTTTCGGGAAACAGTCAGTTCGGGGGCCAGTTCAACTCGTTGGACCAATATCAATTAAGTGCCGGCTTATCGTGGGAAGCCGATATATGGGGGAAGATACGCAGTAATAAAAGAGCCTTTCAGGCGAGCTATCTGCAGAGCGTAGCGGCCCATCAGGCCGTAAAGACTGATCTAATCGCCAATATCGCAACGCTCTATTATCAACTATTATCGTTGGACGAACAGGTACGGATTACTGAAGAAACGGTACAGACCCGGCGAAACTCCCTCGAAACCACAAAGGCCCTTAAAGAAGCGGGCAATATTACGGCGGTGGCCGTTAAACAGACCGAGGCACAGCTATACACCGCACAAGGTATTCTGATCGACCTGGAGAACCAGACCCGACTGATCGAAAATACCTTGTCCATTCTATTGGGAAATGCACCGGGCGACCTTCGTCGCACCACATTGGAAAGCCAAGAGATAACGACCGAACTGAACGCAGGCGTTCCGATCCAGTTGTTGCGGAACCGCCCCGATGTCATGGCAGCAGAATACAATCTGGTCGAGGCCTTCGAACTGACCAACGTGGCGCGAAGCAACTTTTATCCTTCATTGACCCTGAACGCTACAGGTGGACTCCAAAGTCTGGATTTCAGTGAACTTTTTGATTCTACTTCCCTTTTTGCCACTATTGTCGGTGGTTTGACCCAACCGATTTTCAACGGAAGAAGAATTCGCACCCAATACGAAGTCTCCCAAGCGCAGCAAGAAGAGGCTCGGCTGAATTTTAGACAGGCCATTTTGACCGCGAGCAAAGAAGTTTCCGATGCGTTGTACAATTACGATGCCGCCACCGCAAAAATCGAGGTCAAGAACAAGGAATATGATGCCTACTCTACCGCTACCGAATATTCCGAGCAGCTTTTGAACAATGGTCTGGCCAATTATCTTGAGGTCCTGAACTCCCGCGAAAATGCCCTGCGTTCGAGCTTGGATCTGATCGACGCGCGGTTTAGCCAGCTTCAGTCGGTGGTGAACCTATATGAGGCCGTTGGAGGGGGATGGCAATAATTATAAAAATTCCAATTTCAGGCCTGCCTCCCTGAAAGGCAGGCACCAAATTTTAAATCAACCTAGAAGCGTGAAAGTTTCCCAATCTGTCAAAATGCAGCGTCGGGGCAGAAACTATTCAAAATTACTCAACCAGAAATTGTTTCGACTTTCCCTGTTGGGCTGGAGGTTCAAGGTTATTTTGTCCATGCTTCATAAGGTCTTATGCTTAATTGCGAATTGTAGTATTTTATTTCTCCTGTGACTTCCTCTCCTAGCCAATCCGGAATTTCGAAAGGCTGGTTTTCATGTTGTAGTTCCACCTCGGCAACGGTCAATCCTTTGTTCTCGCCGTGGAACTCATCTACTTCAAAAAGATGTTGACCTACAGGAACTTCGTAGCGGGTCTTGTCTAAAATGCCATCCTCACAAAGATTGAGCAGCGCCTTGGCATCCCTTAGATCGATTTCTTTTTCCCATTCAAAACGTTGGGTACCCGCTTCGTTTGATATTCCTTTGACGGTCAAAAAACCGGTATTCCCTTTTATACGCACACGAACCGTGCGCTCCGGATGGGTATTCAAAAAGCCCTGAATAATTCTTTTTTTTGATGTGGCTTCCCTTTTAAAATTTTCGGAGGTTACGAGAAACTTACGCTCTATTTCAATCATGTGTGCCGAAATTGTTTCAGTGTCTTTTTCATACCTGTAATGGGTATTCAGGTTGACATATGACACTAAGATAAGCCTTAAATTTGTCTATGATCGAAGATTTGCCCTTAAGAAAGATTATCCACGTTGATATGGATGCCTTCTACGCCTCCGTGGAGCAATTAGACAATCCTGAACTTCGCGGAAAGCCGATAGCGGTCGGCGGCAGTTCGCAGCGGGGGGTGGTGGCCGCAGCCAGTTACGAGGCGCGAAAGTTTGGGGTGCGCAGTGCCATGAGTAGCGTTTTGGCCAAACGCAATTGCCCCGATTTAATCTTCGTTAAGGCCCGGTTCGAACGCTATCGGGAAATCTCGAAACAAATCCGAAGTATTTTTTACGAATATACCGATTTAGTCGAACCGCTTTCTTTGGACGAGGCCTATCTCGATGTCAGCGTTAACAAAAAAGGAAATCCCTCTGCCACATTGATCGCCCAGGAAATAAGGCACCGAATTTATGAGGAAACCGGACTGAATGCCTCTGCAGGCATTTCCATCAACAAGTTTATTGCCAAGGTCGCGAGCGACATCAACAAACCCAATGGACAGAAAACGGTGAACCCAGAGGAGGTGCTTGAATTTTTGGAGAATCTGGAAATCCGCAAATTCTATGGAGTAGGCAAGGTCACTGCGGACAAAATGTACGGACTGGGCATTTTTACGGGCAAAGACCTAAAGGAAAAGCCTTTGGAGTTCTTATCGGATAAATTCGGAAAAAGCGGCGACTACTACTACCACGTCGTTCGCGGCATACACCATAGCGAGGTGAAACCGCACCGGATTCCCAAATCCGTAGGGGCCGAACGTACCTTTAGCGAAAACCTCAGCAGCGAGATTTTTATGCTCGAACGCCTGGAACACATCGCCGAGGAGCTCGAACGCCGGCTTAAGAAATCGGATATTGCCGGTAAGACCGTGACACTAAAAATAAAGTACAGTGATTTTACGCTGAACACGCGCAGCAAAACGCTCTCCTATTTTATTGCGGACAAAAGTATGATCTTGGCATCGGCCAAGCAACTGCTTTATCAAGAAGAACTTCAAGATTCCGTTCGGCTATTGGGCATTTCATTATCCAATCTGAATACCGAGGATAAAAATATGAAGTCTGAGGAAGATATGGTTTCCGTACAGCTGAGGTTCGACTTTTGAGGGTTTAGCTACTCCTCCCGGTCGTCGAGCTGCTTCAAATATCTTTTCAACCGGTTCAATTCTTGCGCTGCCTCCTCGAAATCACCTTGACCTGTCGCCTCTTGATAGGCCTCAAAAGCCGCATTGGCATTTTGGATCAGTTCAGCCGTTCCGGTATCCGCCTTTTGTCGTTGTGGTTCGGTGTTGGAGGTCGCGATTCCCGAATCCGGACTACCGAATATGCCGGCCAGGGCCTCATCGAAGGTTTCGCCATAGCTGAGGTTATCCTCATGCATAATACAGACCAGTCGCAGTTCGGGATAGGCGGCCGTTTCAGCTTTTAAGTAGATGGGTTCTACGTAGATTAGGGTGTTTCCGACCGGTATGGCAAGCACATTGCCCCTTATGACGTTGGAGCCACGTTGGTCCCAAAGCGAAAGCTGTCCCGAGAGAAAACTATCTTGATCGATTTTTGTCTCTACCTGCTGCGGCCCCAGGACCCTTTTTTCCTTGGGAAAATTATAGGCGAGAAACCGTCCGTAGTTCTCCGGATCGCAGAGGCCGGCCACCCATCCTATCAGCACCTGCCGGTTTTTCGGGGTAAAGGGCAGGATCAAGGAAAATTGGGGCTCTTCAGAACCGGGCAGTCCCCACATAATGTAATACGGTTCGACTGGAATCACGTCACCGTAGTACTTTTCGGTGGCCGGTATCCACAGGTCCTCTTGATTATAGAAAACTTCGGGGTCGGTCATGTGGTATTTGGCATAGACCAAGCCCTGGGCCATAAGGTAATCTGCCGGATATCGTATATGGGCCTCCAAATAGGATGGCATGGCGCTCCGCTTTTTGAACATACCGGGAAAGATGCGGTCCCACACCTTGATAATGGGATCCCCGTCGTCGAATATATAGAAATCCACTTGGCCGCTGTAAGCATTGACCACGGCCTTTACCGAATTTCGTATGTAGTTCGAGCCCTCGAACGAATTTTTCAACATCCGGGTGCTCCGTTGAAAATTGCCCTGTTCGTATTGTATGTTCTCCACCCTTGCGAAGGCTTCGGAATACGGATAGTAATCAGAGGTGGTGTAGGCATCGATGATCCAATATAGTTCCCCGTGTTCACTTACGATGTACGGGTCGTTCTCGAATTGCAAAAAGGGCGCCAAAGATTCCACCCGATTTAGGATGTTCCGGTTGAACATGATCCGGCTTTCTTCGTTGGGGTAGGAGGACAGTAATAATTGGGTTCCGCCCAAGGTATAGGAATAGATCAGTTTACGCCAAAAATTGCTGATCTGTACCCCTCCTTTTCCTTGGTAGCGGTTGTACACGTTCTGGCTTCCACTGGGGTAGTCGAACTCCTGTTCGGTGCTATTGACGATCGCATATTGATCGGTCAGTTCTCCGTAATATATTTGTGGTTTTTTGATATCAAGGGATTCGAACTTGCTTTTTGGGGGGATATCCTGTATCAGGAAGTTGGGCAGTCCCTCGCTGGTAAAATCCGATACCGTTGCCATGGTGGCCCCATAGCCGTGGGTATATTTAAAATGTTTGTTCACAAAGGTCTGGCTCTCTGTGGGCAGGTTGTTCGCCTTCATTTCCCGGGCAGAGACCATGACCTGGTTGTATTCGCCGTTATATTGGTAGCGATCGACATCGACATCCTTGAACTCATAGTACAGTCGTATTTCCTGAAACTGTTTGAGCACGTTATCCATCGCCCGCCAATCCCATAGCCGGATATTGTTGAAGATAGACGGGTTGTCGGTAACCATTTCCGGGGTAAATTTGTCGGAGGCATCGAATTCCTTTTCCTCGACCACATCGAGCTTGTAGGCCTTGCGGGTAAATTCGATGTTGTTGGCGATAAAGGGTTTTTCGACGGTAATCTCGTTCGGTTCGACCCGATATTCCTGAAAACTATATGGGATGAGATCCAGACCGACCGAATAGAGTATCCAAATAAATATCCCTACGGCGCCCAAGGCGATAATAGGCGATCGGGTCTGTGCTGGAAAGCGTTTTAAGATACGGTCGGTAATGTAATTGCGTGCGGGAACGATCCATAGTATCAGGGCCATGATGATGGTAATCACTATCAAAATCCAAAAGATGGGCAGCTTTACGTTGACGTCCGTCCATCCTGGTCCGGAAACCGTTCCCAAGCTGGAAAACATTAAATGGTAGCGCTCCAAAAACTTGCCAAAGGCCCACACCAATAGTACCAGGCCCGAACTGAGAAAAAGGGAATGCAGATGCTTCGCGGACTGATTGGCCCTCAGCCGAATACCTCCCTGTTGGGAATTGATTTCGAACAAAAGAAAGAACGAGGCCGCGATCGCCAAAAAGGTTGTAGTGAGCAAGATGGAGTGCAATTGGTCATAAAAGGGAAGTGAAAAAAGATAGAAGCTGACATCCTTATTGAAAATAGGATCTGTTATACCAGAATCGACCCGATACCACGATTTTAAGAATACCTGCCAGTTGAGATTGCCCCAAAAGCCGCCTGCCAAGGCACCCAGGGCAATGCTGATCCATCTCAGGTTTCTATTGCCTTTGGGCACCGAAAAAGTCAAAAGGGCCACTAAGAGGGCGGCAAGAATAGTCCCCGCTAAGGTAAACCCAGAACGGAATAAAAATAGTGTCCAAAAACGATCGTTATAGCCGTTGGTGTCGAACCAGAGTTTTTCGCCCCAGAATCCCATCCACCAAAAAATAAAAATGGAAAATAAAACCAGCAGGCCACCGGCCCATTTTTGCTTCGGTCTTTTCCGTAGAATGCCAGTAATCAAAAAATAAATACCTACCGCTATGAGAATGAACTTGATGGCTTCGAACACGTTTATTGGATTTTCTTTATAAGATACAGAAAATAGTTTTCTTGGGGAAATAATTTAGTTGTGGAATTTTCAATACTACATATCCGGCTTCTGCCGTCTCGCCTTCTTTTCCGCGACTTTTTTTTTGGATTTCAACCGCTTTTCTATGGCCGACCTTTTGGGCTTGGTTTTAAGGCGTTTTTTGGGAATTCGTATGCCCTTTCGCACAGTCTCTAGAAACCGCTTGATGGCCAAATCCTTGTTCCTGTGCTGGCTACGGGTATTGTCGCAGTTTATGATCAGTACATTTTCCTTTGTCAGTCTAAAGCCGAGCTTTTGCTTGATACGCTCTTTTTCGTTGTTGGATAGGGCTTTGGATGCTTCGACATCGAAGCTCAGTTCGACCTTGGAGGAAACCTTGTTCACGTGTTGCCCGCCTGCCCCACTGCTGCGTACGGCCTTAAACTGCAGTTCTTGAACGGCTACCTTTTTGTTCATGTGGCGGTAGGGTTCATCCGTTGGTTAATGGTTTCAATCGAAAGGTTCAGAAAAACGACCTTGCCGCTTTCTAAGTGCGAATTGTGGTGAAAGTAAACATCTTGCCCCATATAGATGCCAATGATCATAAAATAGCCGCCCATGTAATATGATTTCTTCACTACCACTTCGAGCCCTGATTTTCCGGACACCTTGAACTCATGGGCGTACACCACAATGCGTCTTTTGGTATCGGCATAAGATTTTACAATGTTAATAGGAATTTTATTGGCTTCCCCGAACAACGAGGCGATATAAAGGTCGTTGGGATGTTCATACAGATTTTTCGGCGTGTCCTCAGCGACAATGCAGCGATCTTTCAGAACGATGACACGGTCGGCAAAAGGCAGCATATCCATATGGTCGTGGGTGGCGGTCAATACCGTTATTTTCTTTCTTCCCAGAAAACCGAACAGATTGCGCCGCAATTCGTTTTTGCGAAAATTGTCGATATGGCTAAAAGGTTCGTCGAGCAACAAGATTTCTGGCTCCTGCGCCAGGACACGGGCGAGGGCTACCCGCTGTTGTTGGCCTCCGCTTAGATATTGAACCTGGGTTTCTGCGAAAGCGGTCAATTCGAGCATTCCAAGAAGCTCGGTGGTGCGTTCTTCCATTTCCTCCGGCTCGAAAACGGACAAAAATTCACTGACGTTTTCCGCGACCGAGGTGTAGGGCATCAAATCGAAATCTTGTGAGAGGTATTTCATGTACGGTTCCCCCGGAACCAAATTGTACAAAGGCCCTAGCACTTGGGTGTCGTTCCAGTAGACTTCGCCTACCGGTATGTCGAGCAGCCCGTAAATAATTTTTAGGAGGGTGCTTTTACCACAACCGCTTTCGCCGATGACCGACACATGCTCCCCTTTGGCCACCTTGAGGTTGATGTTCTCCAAAACGGGAACATCGTCTTCATAGGCAAAGGAAACATGATCAAGTAGGAGCATAGTGCTAATGTTCTGGTAATAGTCGAAAAACCCGCCTACACAAGAAACGGGATTTCCTTCAAAACTTCAATGTTCTAAAAGTTATTCTTTGAACTCTTTTAATGGGCTCGTCTTGAGAATGAAGTGATTCAAACTTTTTCTTTTGCCCGGCATTTTCACCTTTATCACGCTAATTTCGTCTTTTTTTCCCACCTTAGCTATGAAGTGGTTTACACTTTTTCCTTCCGGAGCGATGCTATGCCACTCAAAAAAGCCTTAGATGATTAAAAGGACTAATTTCTCTGGAAAGCGAAAAGGTTACATCACTTCTATACTATGCTGCTCTAATATATCTTCATTAACCACAAAAGCCAAAACCTTTTGTGACAAAAAGTCAAAGCGAGTTCAGTACCTTCTGATTCGGCAGTTCGCGGAATCCCATGTTGTAAAGGGTAAAGCCGAAAATATCGGCGTATTGCTCAATGGTCTTGCTTACCGGAGTTCCTGCACCGTGGCCGGCATTGGTCTCTATACGGATCAGTACAGGGTTGTCACCGATCTGTTTGTTCTGAAGCTCGGCCGCGAACTTAAAGCTATGGGCAGGCACGACCCGGTCATCATGGTCTCCCGTAGTGACCAAGGTGGCTGGATATTTCGTACCTTCCTTAATATTATGCACGGGGGAATAGCCTTTTAGGTACTCGAACATTTCCCGGCTATCCTCGGCCGTACCGTAGTCGTATGCCCATCCCGCCCCAGCGGTAAAGGTGTGATAGCGAAGCATATCCATCACGCCCACGGCAGGCAGGGCCACTTGTATCAAATGGGGCCGTTGGGTCATTGTTGCGCCGACCAGAAGTCCACCATTACTGCCACCTCGGATGGCCAAATAGTCTGACGAGGTATATTTGTTTTCAATAAGGTATTCTGCCGCAGCTATAAAGTCATCGAACACGTTCTGTTTCTTCATCTTGATGCCCGCTTCGTGCCATTTCTTTCCATACTCGCCTCCTCCCCTGATGTTCGGGACGGCATAGATACCCCCTTGTTCCAACCAAACCGAGTTGGCTATGCTGAACGAGGGGGTAATACTTATGTTGAAGCCACCATAGGCATAGAGAAGAGTGGGATTTTTGCCGTTGAGTTCCAATCCTTTTTTACAGGTGATGATCATGGGAATTTCCGTACCGTCCTTACTGGTATAAAAAATCTGCTTCGACTCGTAGTCTTCGGTGTTAAAATCGATTTTGGGTTTCCAGTACAGATCATAATTACCGCTATCCACGTTATATTTATAGGATGAACCGGGGGTAATATAATTCGTGAAACCAAAATAGAAGTCCTTTTCCTCCTTCTTTCCCCCAAAACCGGAAGCACTGCCGCCCCCAGGAAGCTTTATTTCCCGGACCAAATTACCATCGTAGTCGTACTGCAACACTTTTGAAACGGCATCGACCATATACTCCGTGAAAAAATATCCCCCACCCGTGCTTGGGGTAAGTACGTTTTCGGTTTCGGGAATAAAATCATTCCAATTTTCAGGACTAGGTTCGGCGGCATCGACCGTCACTATTTTTTTGTTTGGGGCATCCCGGTTGGTGACGATAAAAAGTTTGGAACCAACATTGTCGATGAGATAATTATCCGATTCCATGTCGTTAACGATGGGTACCAATAGTCCGTTCGGGTCGTGCAGGTCTTTGATCAGGAGTTTGTTCCCCGAAGTGGACGTAGCGGCCGAAAGGCTTAGATAGCGTTGGTCTTCGCTTACCGCAGCCCCTACGTATCGGTATTTCTCTTCTGGCCCTGCCCCAAAAACCAGTCGGTCTTCTTTTTGCGGTGTGCCCAATTCGTGAAAATAGACTTTATGCCGGTCCGTCTTGGCGGAGAGCTCACTACCCTCAGGTTTGTCGTAACTGGAGTAGTAAAAGCCTTCGTTGCCCTTCCAGGCCAGTCCGCTGAATTTGATGTCGATTAAGGTATCCTCCACAATTTCCTTTGTTTCGGCATCGATTACAATGGCTTTGCGCCAATCGCTACCCCCTTCTGAGATCAAGTATCCTGCCAGGGAACCATCTTTGGTGAAACTTAGCCCGGCCAATGATGTGGTGCCGTCTTCGGAGAAGGTATTGGGGTCCAAAAAGACCTCGGGACCCTCACCTTCTTTTTGCCGATAGACGATATATTGGTCTTGTAGTCCATCGTTTTTATAGAAATACGTGTAATCGCCCTCTTTAAAGGGAGAGCCCAGCTTTTCGTAATCCCAGAGTTTTTCCAGCCGATTTTTGAGGGCATTGCGAAAGGGGATTTTATCGAGATAGCCAAAGGTCACTTTGTTTTCCGCTTCGACCCAGGCCTCCGTCTCTTCACTACGGTCGTCTTCGAGCCAGCGATAAGGGTCTTTGATCTCAATGCCGAAATAGGTGTCAACGGAATCGGATTTTTTGGTATGGGGGTAGGTCACGGGAATGGTTTTTTTCTTCTCGGTCGTATCGCAGGCGGACAGATGAACCGCTGCGGTCCACATTATGATGAGCTTTTTCACAATCGGCGATATGGATTCCGCTTAAATTACCATAAAAAACCTTTGCCGTGAATGCACGGCAAAGGTTTTAATTCAATATTCAAAAGCCGATTGCATTTATACCAACTGGTTTTCGCATAAATATTCCGCGATCTGAACCGCATTGGTTGCAGCCCCTTTTCTGAGGTTATCGGACACGATCCACATATTTAACGTGTTTTGTTGCGACTCGTCCCTTCGGATACGGCCGACAAAAACATCGTCTTTTTCATGCGCATAGATGGGCATGGGGTAGGTGTTGGTATCGGGATCGTCCTGCACTGTCACCCCGGGGCTGTCGTTCAGCATCTTTCGTACGTCGTTCAGGTCGAAATCGCTGTGGAATTCAACGTTTACCGATTCTGAATGACCTCCAGCGGTCGGAATTCGCACGGCGGTAGCACTGACGGAAAAAGAGTGGTCGTCCAATATCTTTTGCGGTTCGCGGGCGAGCTTCATTTCTTCCTTGGTGTAGCCATTATCCAAAAAGACGTCACAGTGCGGCAAGGCGTTCCGATTAATAGGGTAAGGATAAGCCATTTCGCCTTGCACGCCCGCCATCTCGTTTTCAAGCTGCTTGACGGCTTTCACCCCCGTTCCTGATACCGATTGGTATGTGGAAACGATGACCCGCTTCATCCTGTACTTCTGGTGGAGGGGGGCCAAGGCCATAACGAGTTGTATGGTAGAGCAATTAGGATTGGCAATGATTTTATCGTTTTTGGTCAAGGTGCCCGCATTGATTTCGGGCACCACCAGTTTTTTATCCGGATCCATCCGCCATGCGGAGGAATTGTCCACTACGGTAGTGCCTGCTTCGGCAAACTTGGGAGCCCACTGCAAAGAGATATCCCCACCGGCGGAAAAGATGGCAATGTCCGGCCGGGCCGCTACGGCCTCGGCCAAACCTATAACGGTATGTTCTTTTCCCTGAAAATTTAGCTTTCTACCCACCGAACGTTCCGAGGCAACCAACAGCAGTTCCGTAATCGGAAAATTCCGCTCGGCCAATACTTTTAACATCACTTCCCCCACCATTCCGGTGGCCCCTACTACGGCTACTTTCATTTTTTCGATTTAGAGCCGCAAATGTACTTCAATATAGGTTAATGGGCAACTTAAGGCAGCTAAAAATATTAAATTATAACAAAATGTTACATTTGAGACAAAAGCCGTTTGATGACGGGTTGGTAGTTTAGGAAACGGGTCATTCGCCGGTGCTTCGGGTTAATCTAGGCGTTTTATCGGAAAAGGGATATCCCATAAAAAAACCGCCACCGGAAAAAGCGACTTCCCCATAGCGGTTTTAAAGTTAAAATGTAATGCAGCGGTGAACGTTCCGAAGTAAATCGGAACACGATTGCGGTTTAGTTCTGTTTTTTCAGCTCATCGCGAATTTCGGCGAGCAGCTCTTCGGTTGTCGGACCTTTTGGTGCCGGTTTGGGTTCGGGCTTGCGTACTTTATTGTACGATTTTACGATTAGGAACAGTACAAAGCCAACGATGACCAGGTTGATTAGCGTGTTGACCCATGCTCCATAACGGATGGCGCTTTCGGGTTTTTCGACGCTACCGTCGGCGGCCATGACCGCTTCCGATAATACGACTTTCATGTCGCTGAAGTCCATTCCTCCGGCAAAATAGCCGACGATAGGCATCATAATGTCGTTTACAAAGCCGTTGACAACTAGCGAAACGGCCCCTGCCAGAATAACGGCGACCGCCAAATCGATAACATTGCCGGTCATAATGAAGTTCTTAAATTCTTTCCACATAATTTAATATGTTTAATGGTTAATTATTTAATCTTAAATGCTAGATACCTGCAAAGTACAAGAAAATTTGCTTACTGACGAATCTGCAATTAACCTATTACTATTCGATGAGCTCTCGCTTTACCCGCTGCGAAATTGCCGTTAGTAGTTCATAGGATATAGTTCCCGCACCACGGGCAAACTGGTCTGCCGTGTTTTTTTTCCCGAAGACAATGACCTCGTCCCCTTCTCTGCAGTCGATATCGGTAATATCGACCATGATCATATCCATACAAACATTGCCCGTTATGGCGGCTTTTCTGCCGCCTATGGTCACAAAAGCCTTTCCATTGCCGTATTTTCGGCCGATACCGTCGGCATGGCCCACAGGGAGGGTGGCCGTGGTCATATTTTTTTTAGCGATATGGGCGCGATTGTATCCCACACTCTCACCTTTGGCAATGTGATGGATTTGGGAAATGACCGTTTTCAAGATAGCTACCGGTTGCAGTTGTTTGTCGATGGCCGCCTCATTGCCAAACCCGTACAGGCCGATACCGCTGCGCACCATATCGTACTGGGCTTCTGGATAATTGATGATGCCCGACGTGTTTAAAAGATGCCGGAAGGGGCGGGTCTCTAGATTTTTGTCGATTTTTAGGGATATCTTTTCGAACCTATCGATCTGGTTTTGGGTGAAATTTCTTGCGTTCGGGTCTTCGGAGGCTGCCAGATGGGAAAAGATGGACACCACCTTGATTTCTTTTCTTCCGTTTAAGTTTGGGATAATATCTTCTATCTGATTACCTGCAAATCCCAATCGGTTGAGTCCCGTGTTGAATTTTAGATGTACAGGATAGTCCTTTTGCCCTTGGCTTTTTGCAGCTTCCAAAAACTTGCTTAAAATCTTCGGGGAATAAAGGCTGGGTTCTAGACAGCGCTCGATCATTTCCCCAAAGCTGACCGGTAACGGGTGAAGCACCAAAATGGGTGCCCGGATGCCCGCATCGCGCAGGGCAACGCCTTCCTTTACATAGGCTACTGCCAGATAATCCACGCCCAAGACTTCCAATTTTTTGGCGATGGCGACTGAGTCGCTTCCGTAGGCAAAGGCCTTCACGACGCCCATAAATCGGGTTTTCGGCTTGAGCCTTCCCTTTAGATAACGATAATTGTGTTCCAGGGCCCGAAGGTCGATCTCAAGAACGGTTTCCTGCGCTTTATGCATCGGATCTTTTATTGGATGGGGGCACGTCCTCGATTTCGACATCCATTTGGTCGATTTTTTCCTTGAGCATCGCCTTGAAGAAGGCCGCCCTGCTCAAAGGTTCGTAGGCCTCGGTCTCGCCCAAGAGTACCAACTCGTCATTTTTCGATTTACGGAAGCTATAGTGGGCCAGGTTACCGGTGCGGGTACAGATGGCGTGTACCTTGGTCACATATTCGGCCGTGGCCATCAGGGCGGGCATCGGACCAAAAGGATTTCCTTTAAAATCCATATCAAGGCCCGCTGCAACTACCCGCACGCCCTTGTTAGCTAGTTCGTTACATACGGTCACGATTTCGTCGTCGAAAAATTGGGCCTCGTCGATTCCGACTACGTCACAGGTTTCCCCAAAAATACGGATGTCCGCCGCGGCAGGAACGGAGGTGGACTGGATTTCATTGGCGTCGTGCGAGATTATCTTATTCCCCTTATAGCGCACATCGATAAGGGGTTTGAAGATTTCGACTTTCTGCTTGGCCATCTGGGCCCGTTTTAATCGGCGGATAAGTTCCTCGGTCTTTCCGGAGAACATCGAACCGCAGATTACCTCTATCCAGCCGAATTGTTCCTTATGGTTGACTGTGTTTTCGAGAAACATTTTGTAATTTTAGAGACCGTTTTGAATTCTATGATCGACTTTTTCATTTTTAATTAGCGTCAGGCGACATTTTTAAGCATAGAAGGGTTACGGTTCAAAATTTTAACGAAGTTAGGCGCAAAAAGAGACATAAAAAAACAATCTATAAATTTAAAAATGGTCTCTTACACGAAAATAAGGTGTTTTTCGTTGTTAATATTATACCACTTCATTCTAAACGGATGAAGTTAACAAAGATCGATTTACCTTATTACGGATATTAAAAATAGCAACGATGAAGAAAAGACTGAAGGAAGAACTGCGAAAATTATCAACCGATATTATAACCTCGCATGATATGGAGAATATCGGTGAGCTTTACGAGACCTCCAAAGATTTGTTCGAGAAGTTGGCCGTGTTAAAGTTTATTGAGGAGAAACTAAACCATATGGAGGTCGATCAATCCAAAAACGTAATCGCCGCCAAGTTCGAGAAAATGGCCAATGCCGTGCTCAACGAAAATTCTTCGGTGCCCGAGAGCAATCCGCACGAAGAGGACATTATGATTCCCGGTATGGAGACCATAAAGGATATGGTCTCCGAAATGCCTAATGATGCGCCCGTTGACGAGGTATTGGCGGAATTTTTGGCCAAACCGGAATACCTAAAAAACGACAAGGAACTGTTTATGCCCCAAAAAGGTGACAGCACCAAAAGGGAAATCCCTACCAAGTCGCTAAATGATAAAATGACGAATAAAGAGCTCAAAGTAGACCTCAACAATCGTTTGGCCTTCGTTAAACACCTGTTCAATGGCAGTACCGAAGATTACAATCGGGTGCTATCACAACTCAACACCATAGATAGCCATGAACGTTCGGTCTCGTTTATAAAAAATATGGTAAAACCTGACTACGATAATTGGGCTGGCAAAGAGGAATATGAGGAGCGTTTTATGTTCTTGATAGAGAGAAGGTTTTCGTAATTTCGAACCATCTAAAAGATAGGGCCGGAAGTTGTTCCAACGACTTTCGGCTTGTTATTTTTCCATGAACTTGTTTTAGCTGTTTGTCTAGATATGAAAGAGTTTGCATCGCCCATACCATTCGGGCGGGTCGTGCATAGGTGAAGCCATTTTTTAGCAGCATGGCAGGGCTACGGTAGTCAAAAGTGGAAACCCGCCTGCCGACAAGCGGGTGATATTAGGAGGAAAAGGAGAGTTTTTAAACAGGTTGAATATGGGAAAATTGTACCTAGTTCCGACGCCGATAGGCAATTTGGAAGATATGACCTTACGGGGCATACGTATTCTAAAGGAGGTCGATGTGGTTCTCGCGGAGGACACCCGTACCAGCGGAAAGCTGCTACGGCACTTCGAAATCGGCACCCAGATGCAGTCCCATCATATGCACAACGAGCACAGAACCGTAGAGGGACTCATAAAACGGCTGCAGGCGGGGGAAAACATGGCCCTTATTTCCGATGCGGGAACGCCCGCTATCTCCGATCCGGGATTTCTGTTGACCCGGGCTTGCGTAGAACACCAAATCGAGGTAGAGTGCCTTCCCGGGGCCACCGCCTTTGTGCCCGCCCTGGTCAACAGCGGACTTCCCAACGATAAATTTGTTTTCGAGGGATTTCTTCCCCCTAAAAAAGGCCGACAGACCCGATTGAAACTCTTGGCCGAAGAGTCGCGGACGATGGTCTTTTACGAATCCCCATACAAGCTACTGAAAACACTTCGTGACTTTGTAGAACATTTCGGGGCGGACAGGCCTATCTCCGTTTCTCGAGAATTATCCAAATTGTACGAAGAAACGGTTCGAGGTACTACAGAGGAGGTGTTGACCCACTTTACCGAAAAGACGCCTAAAGGTGAGATTGTTGTGATTGTAGGGGGGGCGTAGAGGTCATTGAGGCTTATAGTTCCTCGGCCTGACCATTTCTGAATGCATTCTTTACGGCCATAAACGCTTTTAATCATTTAAAGAACGTGCAAGAACTACTATCCGAAATCAGAAGTTGCAAAGTCTGTAAGGCAGATTTGCCTATGGAACCACGGCCGATTGTCGCAGGAACCCAAAATTCGAAAATAGTGCTGGTCAGTCAGGCGCCCGGACGCAAAGCCCATGAAAACAATAGGGCCTATAACGACCCCAGCGGAAGAAAACTGAGGGAATGGCTTGGGGTAACCGACGAACAATTTTACAACCCGGATAATTTTGCGATACTGCCAATGGGATTTTGCTATCCGGGAAGGGCGGAGACGGGGGATATGTTTCCTAGAAAGGAATGTGCGCCCTTATGGCACGAACGGTTCTGGAAACAATTAAAAAATGTACGGTTGACCCTTTTAATCGGAAGATACGCACAGGACCGATATCTTGGAACGGCCGCTAAAAAAAACCTGACCGAAAACGTGGCCAACTATGGCGATTTTTTACCGGACTACTTCCCATTGCCGCATCCCTCACCGGTGAATCGGTTTTGGATGATAAAAAATCTATGGTTCGAGACAGATGTTGTTCCGAATCTGCAACGGCGTGTATCGGAACTTTTAGAAAGTTACCAGCAATGAAGCAATCGACATACATCAACATCCCGATTAATTTAAAATTAGACAATTGTGTATACAATTACTGGATATCAGGGATGCCTTCGACCAATACTATGGGAAAGATATCGTCATGAACGAGCCACGAGGCACCCGGAAAGGCAAGGCGCTTGGCAATAACGGCATCCGGCGGCATTGCTGCCCACCCATGCGATTAGGCGCTTGAAGGCCGAGATTACCCTGCCTTCATTGGCCATCAGCGCTTTGTTGAGATTAATAAAAGCTTTCGAAATGGCAGGCCGGTGCTGCATGGTCAATTAGGGAATTCGGACAGAACCCAAGGGTCTCGTCAAAGAATTCCGCTAGTTTTGGGGTTTCGGGACTGTGGTCGGGGTGAAGGGGGTTAACTAGAGGCATTAATTATAGGATATTAATTACCTGACCGGTCGCTGGCTCATACGGGTTTAGAACTAAAAAGAAAGGGACACCTGATTGTAATGGCATAATTGTATTTTTATACTTCATAAGAAACGAAAATTTATGGCTACCACTAATCATATCACTACCAAATGGCTCGGCAAGATGGCCTTCGAAACCAATAATCCTTCGGGACTGGATTTAAGAATCGATGCCAGTCCCGATGACGGGGGCGAAGGAAAAGGGTTTCGGCCCAAAGCCCTGATGCTTTCGGGACTCGCCGGCTGTTCTGGCTTGGATGTTGCCGGGCTCATTAAAAAGATGAAACTAAAGGTGGATGGATTTCATATTGAAACCATTGCCAACTTGACGCAGGAGCATCCGAAATATTACGATAAGGTCATTGTCGAATATCATTTTCATGGCAATCACCTAGACGAAAAAAAATTGCAAAAGGCTGTCAACCTATCGGTCGAAAAGTACTGCGGGGTCATGGAGATGTTTCGGCGGTTTGCCGAGATGGAGATCAAAACCATATTTCACAGCGTTTAAAAGTCAAATACCAATTCAGGGCTATTTTAGATAAACCTTGTGATTATGTATAGAGGCAGGTTAAGTACACAGCTAACGCAGCTTTTTTTATAGGGAGATACCTAGGGGTTCTGCACATCGGTTGTGACAACCCATTGCTGCGCTCAAACAGGGCTCCTGTTATCTATCTTTGGGAAATACAGGGAATACGATCGGATAGGGGTCTGGGAAATAGGCCTAACATGCCGTTAAGAAAGCCAAGGGGAACAAGAATGAACCTGAAAATCCTGTCGTAACCCGAGAAGGGTATCCGTTTGAAATGAACAGTTCCTATGGATGAAGTGGAACAGCTGGTGAAAATAATTACTACAACAACCAAAAAAAGGCCAACACAGGCGTTTATTTGTGTTCGACATTTGAATTTACAACATGCGCTGGACAATTAAGGCCAAACCCGAACAAATAAAGATTGACGAGCTTTCGCAAACTTTGAATGTTGACGGTTTAATAGCACAATTATTATTACAGCGAGGGATTACGAATTACGAAGAGGCGAAAAAATTCTTCCGTCCCCAGCTGTCTGACCTGCACGATCCATTTTTGATGAAGGACATGGAGGTGGCCGTTAAACGCATTCAAACCGCAAATGCCAATAATGAAAATATCTTGGTCTTAGGCGATTATGATGTAGATGGAACTACTTCTGTGGCTTTGCTCTCCTCTTATCTATTAAAATATTATCCGAATGTAGCCACCTATATCCCCGACAGGTATACCGAGGGATATGGAATTTCATACCAAGCAGTCGATTTTGCGGAGGATAACGGTTTTTCGCTTATAGTAGCTCTAGACTGCGGGGTAAAGGCCATCGACCAGGTTGCGTATGCCCATGAAAAAGGTATCGATTTTATCATCTGTGATCATCACCGGCCCGGTGAGAAACTGCCGGATGCGGTGGCCGTTTTGGACCCGAAACGGAAAGATTGCGAGTATCCCTATGATGAATTATGTGGGTGTGGCGTAGGCTTTAAGTTGGTGCAGGCTTTGGCATCCCAACGCGGGGAGACCATCGACGATTTGATTCCTTATCTCGATTTGGTGGCCACCGCGATTGGAGCGGATATTGTTCCCATGACCGGTGAAAATCGGGTGCTTGCCTATTTCGGTCTTCAAGTTATCAATACGGATCCCCGAATCGGTTTTAAGGCCATTATCACTCAGGTAAAAAAATCGCACCTGACCATCACCGATGTGGTGTTTATCATCGCCCCCCGCATCAATGCCGCCGGACGTATGGAACATGGCCAGCACGCCGTTAACCTGCTGACGGAAACCGACATGAGCCGGGCCAGGGAATTTGCAGCCAAAATCGAAAAATTCAATATCGACCGGCGCGGACTGGATAAGGAAATTACCCAAGAGGCTCTGTTACAGATCCGTGAAAATCAGGAGGAAGAGCGCTTTACTTCGGTGGTCTACCATGAATCGTGGCATAAAGGGGTCATCGGGATCGTAGCTTCCCGCATGACCGAAACTTACTATCGCCCTACCTTGGTCTTTACCAAAAGCGGCGAAAAACTGGCCGCTTCGGCACGTTCGGTCAAAGGTTTTGACGTGTACAACGCCTTAGAAGGCTGTGCCGATTGTATCGAGCAGTTCGGGGGGCATAAGTATGCGGCGGGCCTTACCCTTTTGGAAGAACAGTTCGATGCTTTCAAGACACAGTTCGAAAAAGTAGTCTCGGAAACCATCGACCCCCATTTGTTGACGCCGGAAATTATGGTGGATGCACCCATTGATTTTCGGCAGATTACCCCTAAGCTCCTGCGTATCATAAAACAATTTGCACCGTTTGGCCCCGGAAACCGCACGCCCGTTTTTATGGCCGAAAAATTGCAGGATACAGGATATGCCAACGGGGTAGGCGAAGGGGGAAAACACTTGAAACTATCCGTCACTCAAAAGGGTATCGGCCCCGTAGGATGTATCGGGTTTAACCTAGGCGATAAATTGCCGCTAGTATCGCACCGGAAGCCCTTTAATGCCTTATTTTCCCTGGATGAAAATGAATGGCAGGGACGGGTCAGGTTGCAATTGAAATTACGGGATTTGAGGTAAGCTCTTCTACCTATTAAACCAACCAGCCGGTCGGTCATCAAGCACAGCGTACCCATCAATCGCGAAAGTCGGGTTTACGATGGCCTAAAAATACCGCTCATCGGACGAATCCGCTGTTTGTGTTTAAAAAAAAACTTCCATATCGACCATGCAGTCCCTTTTCTTTAAAACGGGGATTTTGAAATTACGACTATATGCCACGGATTCATCGGTTCGGAATACTATCTTTGCATCCTATTTTTTCGACCTGGTTATTTCATGGATCCGTACGCTGCACTCCGTTTTAGGGAATTCAACATTTTTTTAGGGGTTCGTTTTGCCCTGGTCTTTGCCTGGTCAATGCAGTTTATTGTCATCGAATGGCAGGTATATTCCATGACCAAGGATCCGTTGTCATTGGGAATTATCGGATTGATGGAGGTAATCCCCGCCGTCTCCACCGCCCTATTTGCGGGTCATATTGTCGATCAAAAAGAAAAACGGAACCTGTTGGTCCAATGCATTTTAGGTTTTTCTGTCATCAGTTTGGGCCTTTTTGTATTGAGCCTGCCGTCAGTCATGACCTGGGCGGAAACGCCGACCATTCTCTACGCGATTTATTTTTTGGTGTTTTGTGGGGGAATCGTACGGGCGTTTCTAGGGCCGACCATATTTTCGTTGATTGCGCTGATCGTACCCAAGAAAATTTATCCGAATGCCGCGACATGGAGTAGCACAACTTGGCAATTGGGTGCTGTGCTCGGTCCGGCCTTGGCAGGCTTTTCCATAAGCTGGATCGGCGTTCACTGGTCGATGTGCGTTATATTCGGATTTTCGGTTTTGGCCCTGCTGTTTCTTTTCCAGATTTCAAGGAAGCCTATTTTGAACCCGAAAATCGGGGAGCCCGTTCTTCAGAGCTTGAAAGAGGGGCTCAAGTTCGTATTCGGTACGAAGGCTATTTTTGGCGCGTTGACCTTAGATATGATCGCGGTACTTTTCGGAGGGGCGGTGGCTCTTTTGCCCATCTATGCGCAGGATATTCTGCATGTCGGAGCGGAAGGCTTCGGAATTTTAAGGGCGGCCCCTGCGGTAGGGGCAGCGCTGATGATGCTCGGGTCGACCCGCTTTCCCTTACATAGGAACGCCGGAAAAAAGTTGCTTTTTGCAGTCTTCGGTTTCGGTATCTGTATCATCGTATTCGGACTTTCTACCTCTTTTTGGCTATCCGCTGTCGCCCTGTTTTTAAGTGGGGGGGTCGATGGGGTCTCTATGATCATCCGCCAAACGATATTGCAATTAAAGACCCCGGACAATATGCGGGGCCGCGTTGCCTCGGTCAATTCCATGTTCGTGGGCTCTTCAAACGAACTGGGTGCCTTCGAAAGCGGATTGACCGCCAAGCTGATGGGCACAGTGACCGCAGTGGTTTTCGGAGGAACGATGACCTTGTTGACCGTAGGTATTACGGCCTTTGTTTCCCCGACCTTTAGAAACTTAGATTTGCAAAAGGAAGTTGAAGATCATGAAGCGGATCCGTCCTAACGGATTCCCCATATTATCGATACAGTTTGTGGAGACGAAATATTTCGTGGGATATTATCTCGCAAAAACCGGCTAGGTCTTTTTACCATACTCTTTCAACGATAACTTCGCCCCATCAAAAGTCGCATAGGTATAATATTCTATCCAATCCCCAAGATTGACGTATTTCGATGTTTCGTTCAGGTCGATTTCCAAGGGAAGGTGCCGGTGTCCGAATACGAAATAATCAAAATGTCGGGTTTCCAGTTTACGTTTGGCGTATTGCACCAGCCATTCGTTTTCCTCTCCCAAGAACTTGGCGTCCCCGTCTCCTGAAATCAGTTTATTTTTCACCGAAAAGTACTGCGCCAACCGTACCCCGATATCCGGATGAAGCCACCGGAAAAACCATTGGGCAAGTGGATTGGTGAAAAGTTTTTTCATGCGTTTGTAGCCTTTGTCCTGCGGTCCCAAACCATCGCCATGGCCTATAAAAAAAGAAATACCGTTCAATTCGTATTGCTGTGGTTTATGAAAAACGGGAATGTTGAGCTCTTCCTCGAAATAGCCGTGCATCCAAAGGTCGTGGTTGCCAACAAAATAGTAAATAGGAATACCCGAATCGGAGATCTCTGCCAGTTTACCCAGTGTTCTGGTAAAGCCTTTAGGGACTACCGTTTTGTACTCGAACCAAAAGTCGAAAAGATCGCCCAATAAAAAAATGGCGGCCGCATCCTGTTTGACATCGTCCAACCAGGCCGTGAATTTTTTTTCGCGAAGCCGGCTTTCTGGGGCAGTAGGGGCCCCCAAATGATTATCGCTGGCGAAATATACTTTTTTGCCTTTTGGAATAGTAATGGTTTTCATGGGGTAATAATGATAGAAATAAGAAGCCGCTAGTTGTCTTGTGCGAACCACTCTGCATACGACGTCTCGGTTTCTTGGAGTCGAAGGGAATGCAAGCGGATATTTTCGGGCAATCGGGCCCTGATTTTGGCGGCGAAATCGATGACCATATTTTCGCTGGTGGGCTGATAATCGGCCAAGATAACCTTATGGTCCCTATCCAACAATTCCTTGGCCAAATCAACATGGGGCGTATTTTTATTGAATATGGTAGCGTGATCAAATTGTTCCACAATCTCTTCCTTTACGATTTTCTTGAGATCGCCGAAATCGATGACCATCCCTAATTTTACGTTCGAAGTATCGGCAATCGGCGTGCCGATGACCGTTACGCTAAGTTTATAGCTATGGCCGTGTACATTGCGGCATTTGCCATCGTAGCCGTAAAGGGCGTGGCCGGTCTCGAAATTAAACTGTTTGGTAATACGGATTTTGCCCATGGGGTTCGGTTAAAGGGCAAAGGTAGGCAATTTGAAGAATCGTCTTTGAATTAGGGTTTGTGTTTGTAAATGTCGTTCCGGATATAAAGGGTGCCCGTTCAACCGTATCGAACTTAAACAAAATCCTAAAGCGAAGAAGGGGTTCTAACGCTTGTAACGCCTTCGCATCCTTAGGCGGTTCACATAATAGATGACCACTGCCAAGAGGGCGAAAATCGGAAAGACAAGATTGCCATTGAGAAAGTTAAGAATATTCACAATTCGGGTTTAAAGGGTAAAACGTGAACGGACAAGGATTATTGTATTTTTCGGATTCTATTAGCAGGATGATGCTTTTTCCGGAAACTTTTGGCTTACTTACTTTCATTCGATGGGAATATGGAGGTCCACAACACATTTTTTTCCTGGATGCTCCCTAAAATCGTTATGATAAATCTCGAAGGGGTTTTCGGCAGCTTTTTTGTAACCGTTTTCGTTCATCCATATAAAAAGTCCGCTCCAGGCCTTTTCAAATCCGTCGGGTACTATTTCGAATCGGCCGACTATACATTTCAGCTTTTTAATGGTCACCTTGTGAATTTCCCCCTCAGCGTCAAAAGGTTCATCGGTTATCAGACCAATGTCCATACGCACTTTGTCGGGAGCCGTAATTTTAAAGCTGTCGTAGAAAATCCGAGCTAATTTGGCTTCGGGGCTTTTCATAAACTTTTTTTGGGTCGCCCAGCGTACGAGGCGTTCAAACGCCCGTTCGATTCCGTCGATCCCGATGTGGGTAATACTGGCCAAGTGCAACTCCCGCGTCTCCTTTATTTCGATTTCTGCCTGCATAGCAATCCATTTTTTTAGGTTCTCGATGTTGCAAAGGTAGTTGTAGAACACGCCGTTCCCTTGACCGTTCTTGCTTTCCGTTTGACGAATCTTGCTAAATCGGTCACGGTGTTGTTTCCTGAATTCGGTCGGGGATATGCCGTAAAAATTTTTGAACGTCCGTGTAAAGGAAGAATTACCGGTAAAGCCATACTGCAGTGAAAGTTCCGTTACGGTTACTTCTGGCAGGTGCATTAAAACCGAAGCCGCTTTTTCGATACGTCTTCGTATTATGTACGCATTCAAGGTCTCGTTCGTAACGGCCTTGAACAGGCGATGAAAATGGAAGGGGGAGTAACAGGCGACTTTTGAGATGGTAGCCAAACTCAAATCTTGATCGATATTTTCATCTATAAACTGTAATGCCGTGTTTATTCGATGGATGTATTCTGGGTGTATTTGGTTTTCTGCGGATGCCATTGGATATTCAAAATAGGTCTCAGCCTCTTTTTGTATTCTTCTACTATCGAAAATTCGTATTTTATGATTTCCATCTGTGTCAAGGCTTCCAAAGTTACGGCCCTTCTTTATTTCAACGAAGGTATTGAGATAGTATTCATTTTTCTGTTCGATATCCAAAGCGAAAAACCGATCTCCCTTTCCGGTTCAAACAGTCGACGCACCCTCTGTTGTAATTTTATTTTACGTTGGAACGGAGCCCGTTGCTTCGGCGGAATATATGATGGATTGGAAATTGGAAGGATTTAATTTTAAATTCCCGGATCTTAGCTTAGCCCGAGGGGAGCATCCTTCGCTTTATGGTAGGAAGAATATAAAGGAGAGCGGCCAGTAAAAAACTGGTTTTCACCTACCCCTTGGCTTGCTTATAGGCTTCCTTCAACCATTCTTTCAATTCGCTATCGATTTGATCGGTATTGGATAATCTGACGCGGTGGGTACACATGGTTCCAAAAGGGCCAGAATTTTCAAGTCGATCGGTAGTGGGTATGTCCTTTAACTTCAATCCCAGATCGATTCTGGTCTTGGTAGCCGGTTTTATCAGGGCGAATTGCTTTTTTCGGATGATGCTTACGCTTGTTTTTTTGGGTGTTATGATAACATCCTGACCAAAATTTTTGACCACCGAGAGCAAACGCTCATAAACGGGAAGCAGACCTTCTTTGCCAAGATATTGGTTTGCGACGAGATCGGCGGGGGTATCCTGTTCTTCTTTCGACAGGTTGACAATGGTATTGGCAAAACCATGGGTTACCTGGTGTTCTTTTTTAAGAAAGTTCACCGCTTCCGAGTGTTTGGAAAACGATTTGGTTTTAAGGATCGCTTTCCATTCGATCAAGGATTTTCCTGTCTTTTCGGGCATATTGTCAATCATGGTTTGTAGAGCCTTTTCCATTTCGTTTGAGGTTAGATTTTGCTTAGGCCACCCGAACTTTTCCTACTATATAATTTAAAGCGTAATGATACTGGGTACGGTCTGTTTTAACCCGGGATTTTCTCGTTAAAAATAGCCATTTTAAAGAAATCATCGCCTACTGTGTGCTTAAAATTAGGTTATTACGGCTGACCGCCGAATCATCGTATGAACGCCCAACTAGATTTATTTTGATTTCTTTCTGCAAAGATCCAAAGCCTCTTTCAAGAGATACTCGATGGTGCCCAGGGGCAAATCCTTATCAGGGGAGACCCTAAAAATCTTCATCCGGGAGCGGTTTCCTTGTTCGAGTTCGGCATGGTGTAGATTTTTGCCATCTACGAAGAGGAGGTAAGGTTCCTTCGTTTTTTTATCCGTCCACAGATAACAGAACATCCTTTTCCTGAGACAGAAGCAAGGCATACCCCATTTTCTGGTTTCGTTTACCATTTCGTCTTGGTCCAAGATGATTTTCCGCAGGGCGAGTAGGCAGCTTCTGTTCGGTTCTTCGTGGTTCAGGTAGAAGTTGTCAGTTTCTAGTAGCATAATTCGAAGGATTTTATTCTCATTTTATCGCAAGTCAAAAATCCCCTTCGGTGTTGGATGGCTTTGTGCTTTTCACCCTAAACTTTAGAGTTTGCGGTAGGGTACCTTCCGAATCCGACATCCGGACACTTCCCTTCGATTTTTTATCTGTCCCTTTGTTCTTTTATAGGCTTATCGCGCATACTCAATTGGCTGCCGGTTCCGTCTTTTCCTTCAGGGATCTCCGATTTTTCCAACGTCCGGATATCTCGATATAGGGTTTGGAGGCTCGCCCCGTGCTTTTCGGCCACCACCTTCCATCATCTTGGCCGTAACTATCCGCTTGTCCCCCCAATGCGTGAGGATGGCGGTCGAACGGGTCCATCTGGTTTTATTTTTTGCCAGGGCGTAGGTGAATACATTCTTTCACAATGCGATATTGTACATCGACGACGGCCTGATTGTACCCATGGGCGGCATCCCGCACTAGAAAATATTCCTTTTTCGGGGCTTTTAGCGTATCAAAATAGGCTCTGGTAATTTCGGGCGGGGTCAAGATGTCCTTTTCACCTTGAATAAAATATACTGGGATTTCAAATTTCAGAACGTCCTTTAAAAAATCGACCGTGGCATTCATTGCCTTGACCCCCATTTTCCTATGGCCGACAAAATTCACAAAAGAATAATCGTCGCCGTCGTATCGGTGTCTATTGTCCGTTTCATTGTCATACTCCGGCGCCAATTTCCACCATGCAGCGGGTGCCGGTAGGGAATGCTCGCGCTCATAAGTTTTCAAAATCCGGAAGAACTTCCCGGTAGTTTGGGCATTGTCGTACTGCGGGGGGCCTATGGAATCCAATATACTGACCAATTCCAAGTCTCCCTCTTTCTCGGCTATTTTATGGGTTTTCCGATAGGCTGTGTTAAGGTCTTGGGCCGGGCTTACCATTTGTGCATGCCCCACATAGGCATGGAAAAGGTCCGGACGTTCCAACGCCATTTTAGCACCAAGAATAGAACCCCAAGACGTTCCCAAGATGATGATTTTATCTTTTCCGAGATGTTCGATAAGGTACTCCGATAACTTAATACCGTCATCGGTCATTTGTTCCACCGTCAAGGGGTTTTCTTGCCAGTAGGTTTCATCGTAATCGGCCGGAATATTTCTGCCGAATGTTCTTCCGGCACCGCGTTGGTCCCACTGCACTAGAATAAAATCTGTTTCCCAACCGCCATAGATCGCATCGCCATATGGGCTCATGGGGCTGCCGGGACCTCCGTGAAGGAATAATATCACGGGCTTTGAACTGTCGCCGCCATGTATCGTGATCCATTGATCGATACCGCCAATACTGACAAATTTTTCCTCATCCACGGCGGTGATCTGTGCACCTACCGAAAATGAAAAAAGGCAAAGAACAAGGGATAGTACTTTCATAAATATGACATGTCGGGTTAGCTGAACCTTACTTTCCGTGCATCTTGTTCCCCCGCCAACGGTTGAAGATATAGATGATGATTACGATGACCGCAAGAAGAAGAAAAATGACATTTCCGTTCATGACAGTTGGATTTTATTTTATTTTTTAAATTTTGAAAGTGCGTCTTTCGTGAATTCCGATAGCACCAGTTTTCCGGTGATGGAAGCGCGTTCCGTTAATAAGGTATCCCAATGGGAGGTACCCTCCCACAACACCTTTTTCCATTCGGCCAAGGCTTCGGGATTGTATTGGGATAGTTGATTCGCAAAAAAATCCAGTTCCTTGTCCAGTTCCTTGATATCGTCGAATACCTTTGAAAAGAGTCCTTTTTCCTGCGCCCAATAGGCACTTTTCCATTCAGTAGGAGAGAGGGAGAGTTCAGAAAGGGCCGCTTTCCCGATTTTGCGGGTTACCGCCGGTTCAATGACCAAGGGTGCGATACCTATTGAAATTTCCGATAGTTTTATGGATGCCGTTTCCGAGGCGAAAACATAGTCGCAGGCGGCGGCAAGTCCTAATCCTCCACCGACGGCCTTGCCCTGTACCCGGCCTACGATGACCTTTTGGCATGCGCGCATGGCGTTGATGGCCTTAGCAAAACCGCTAAAAAAGGTCTTTCCTTCCTCTAAATCCGAAATGGCCAGTAATTCGTCAAAGGAGGCGCCCCCACAAAAGGCACGTTCGCCTTCCGATTTAAGTACGATTACGGAAATGGCATCGGTTTTCGACAATTTCATGATTTCATCCGAAAACCGATTTAACATTTCAAGTACGAAAGAATTACCGGCGGGATGGCCGAATTCTAACGTAGCTACTTTGGCACTGATGGCGGTGTAAAGGCTTCCATTCTGTCTGTCTGTTCCCATGGGGTGCCGATTATGGCCTAAGGAAGGCTTGTAAGACCGAGTACCTTGACTACACCCTCCAGAAAATGAAGTCGATGACTTCTAGTTGGTTTCCAGTACTGAGGTCTCGTGTTAACCTTCCTTAACCGAATCCAAAGTTAACTGTTTTGCAGCAACGGCCGAAACTTCTTCCGAAACTTCCAGACCAGGGCACTGCCGCGAATCAGCATCCAAACGGTAAAGGCTATCCAGATGCCATGGAGTTTCCAATCGAGGTATTTTCCAAGATAAAGCACCGGAATAAATCCTAGGAACGTGGCCACCAAAAGTGTGTTCCGCAGGTATTTCATTTCGCCTAATCCCTTAAATAGTCCATCTAATACAAAGGCGACCGTGTTGATAGGCAAGCCCAAGATTAAGATAAAGAAGACTGCGTAGAAGGTTTCGAGAACTATGGCGTCATTGGAGAAGATATTCCCTATAGGCCGGTATAACAGAAAGGCCGTGGTCATCAACAGCAAACTGATTATAAATCCGTAAAAACTTATTCTTTTAGCCATTATCCATAATCCTTTATAATCCCTAGCGCCCAGAAGCCGTCCGCCCATGATGTTCGCGGCGGCACCATACCCATCGATAAAGAATGAGGAGAATAGCCATAGATTGATGGCGATGGTATGGGCACCAATGTATCGGGCCCCCATATCGGTTGCCTCCCGGACCGCCAAGAGCATAGCTGTATTAAGGGCGATGGTACGTACAAAAAGATTGAGGCTCATGCCGATCAGCCTGCCGAGTTCTGGGTTTATGGGCAGCCGCAGTTTTAAGCTGATATCGGTTTTGGTGTAAAGCAACAGGAACGCCATAACGGCCATACTGCCCTGAGCAATAAGACTGGCCCAGGCGGCGCCGTCGAGATACAGTGCAGGAATCCATCCTTCGACACCATATACCAACAAAAAATCGAGCCCGATGTTGAGCACGGCGCCCGTAATGGCGATAAGCATGGGGTAATAGGTATTCTGTAAGCCCCTAAATATACCCATCACTGCAAAAACGAATAACGTTAAAGGAAATCCCCAAACGCGAATGGAATAATAGGATATACAATACTCCAGAATTTTCCCCGAGGCATTGAACAACCTGAAAATATCTTCTACGATAAAAATGGTGGAGAGCAAAATGAGTACGCTCAACGCAATGTTGAGGAAGATGGCCTGCGCGGGCAAGGTTTTTACCTCGGCGATTCTTCCTGCTCCCAAATATTGCGATATAATAGCGGAAATTGCACTTCGGGTCTGGCCCAAGACCCAGATCAGCATGGAGAGAAATGAACCGACGATGCCCGCGGCGGCCAACGATTCGAGCCCATCTACTGGAATATTGCCCACGATGGCCGTATCGGTAATGGACAATAAGGGTTCGGCGATACCCGCAATGGTAGCGGGAATGGCCAATCTGTTGATCGTTTTAAAGTGGACGGACGTTTTCAAGGGGGCCAAGATATGGGAATCTATTGAAGCTACCATTTAAAATAATGGATTATACAGCGGTCAAACCCGAGAAACAGATGGATCTAACTGTTAGCATAGGTTTTTTTGTCCTCTTCGATACTATTTATAATGTCAGGTATTTCGAGTATCTTTGCACGTCGAATCAGGTTCGATACCTGCTTCAACCCTGAAGTTCTGGGTAAAATTTATATATGACATGAAAAAAATATTGGTGCCTATAGGCTCTTCGCCAGATTCCTATCATACGCTGCAGTATGCGGTGGATTTTGCCGCGGAGTTTTCCGCTAATATCTACGTGATGGAGGTGTTCAACGTTTCGGTCGGTGCCGGCAAAAGTCTGGCCAATGTCGAAGAGAAAGTGGCCGACAGCAGCAAAGTACATGTTAAGGAGGTCATCGACAAGGTCGATGCCAAAAACGTAAAAATCAAAATCGCTACCTATAATGGTGATATTGTCGACGGTCTCAAGGATATCGATAAGGAACTGGGCATTGATTTGATTATTATGGCTCCGCGAAGCAACGATGTAAACGAAGAATTGTACTTAGGTTATACTTCGGGGCGGATTATCAAGAGGACCAATATTCCCACCTTGATCGTACCCAAGGGAACCACCCTTAAGCCGTTACGTACCATATTGACCGCTTTTAAGTCCGGTATCCTAAAGCGCAAACGTATATTGGCTCCCTTGGTAGCCATCAAACAAAAGTTCGATGCCAAGGTCAACCTGCTTCTGGTCAAAACGCCGGGCTATTCCGATGACGACTTGAAAATCAATACTTCGTTGATGGATATCAGTTCGCAATTGACCCTGACAGAGGCCCCGAGCACCTATTTGGGCGTGCTGGAACATCTGCAATCGCAGCAACCGGACCTGCTGTGCGTGTTCCGAAGAAAAAGAGGGTTCTTTAAGAACCTCTGGGAAAAGAGCACCATACCCAAAGCGGAATTCTCGGCCCGTATTCCCGTTTTGGTGTTGAGCGTCAAGAAAGATTGATTTGTATTTTGATAGCTTGTCAAAAAGTATTTTCTTTGAAGCCTGAAATTTTGGGGGATTAGCTCAGCTGGCTAGAGCGCTTGCATGGCATGCAAGAGGTCACCGGTTCGACTCCGGTATTCTCCACAGAAAAAAACCATCGTGAAAGCGATGGTTTTTTGCGTTTTGGGCATAGGCGCAAGGATTTCGCCTTAAAAAAATGGGAAGTGGCTTTAAAAATAGTGCTACCTTCGCCATCCGTCCGCTTTTCAATCTATTGTTTACTGGTGGTTCCCGTGGTATCTGCTCCCGTCGCCTGGGCCACTACCGCATAATATGCTTTTTTGCGCTCGTATTCCCTATCGAACAAGAGCGGATAGCTCGTTCTTCCGGCAATAGGGATACGATTCAGCCAGGAGTCGCCATCGCTGACGCCCCAGAAAGTCACCCGGCTGATTTTATCCCGATGTTTCAGAAATAGTTTAAAGATATCGGTATACCTTTTTTCAAATTTGACCTGCACCGAATCGGGGAGGCCGTCCACGTATGGATCCAATTCGGCATCGGTCAAGCTTTCATCGTAAGCGCTAGGCAAGACGTTGATGTCCAATTCCGTAATCATCACTTTGAGACCCAAATCGGCATAGGCCAGAATGCTTTTTTCAACTTCTTCAAGATTAGGTGTCTCAAGACCCCAGTGGGCCTGCATGCCTATTCCATCGATTCGTGCCCCGTTATCCCGCAGCAGGTTTACAAGTCGTATGGCTCCTTCCCTTTTGGCGGGACGCCACATGTTGTAATCGTTGTAGTACAGCTCCGCATCGGGATCTGCTTCTCTGGCCTGTTTAAAGGCGAACGGAAGATAGCCTTCTCCCATTACTTCTAAAAAAATAGATTCACGTAGCGAACCGTCATCGTCAAGGGCTTCATTGACCACGTCCCAACCGTCGATTCTTCCTTTATACCTACCTACCACCGTATTGATATGCTCTTTAATAGATTGGGCCATGACAGTGCTATCGTTCACCTGTTTCATCCAGTTCCCGATCTGCAGATGCCAAACCAAGGTGTGGCCGATAATCTTCATATCGTTACTTTCGCCTAATGCCACATATTTGTCCGGCAGTTCGAAGTTGAAGGTTTCCGGCTCGGGATGTATCTCTTCCCATTTCATAACATCTTCAGGGGTGATGCTATTGAATTCAGTTTTTAACAGGCCTACCCCTGGCATATCTTCCTCCGTAATCTGCGCTGCATTGATGGCCGCACCGATGGTAAAATCTTCGGAAAAAGCCGTTTTTAAGGAAGGTTCTTCGGGAATTACGATGGGCTCCTCCGGCTCCGGCTCCGGTTCTGGCTCGGGCTCAGGCTCTGGCTCGGGCTCTGGATTGGAAACGGGATCGGGATCGGGAACGAGTACGGGATCCGTGGAACAATAAGTGAATTGAAGGATAAGCGAAAGAAAGAATAGAGTTTTAATAAACAATTTCATCATGCAATTTAAAATTATGGAACATCAAAGGTGGAAATCGCCAAATAAAACCATTAAACCATTATAGATAGCAATTCCTCGTTTATAGACATCGATTACTCGTCGTAAGACTCCGAATATAAACAATTTGCAAATTTAAGGGTTCTGTTCCAAAAATTGTACCTTCGGAGCTATATATATTATACTTGTACCGGATTATGAGCGGAACAATATTAGGGAAAGCAACTTTGTGTGTAGGACTTTTATTTTCGGGATTTTGCACTGCCCAGGCCTCCAATAAGACAAAAGTAATATTGATAACTATGGATGGCTTCAGATGGCAAGAGCTCTTTACGGGCGCCGACCCGCTTTTGGTGGCCAATTCGGAGTACGTAAATGATACTACCGAATTAAAGGATAGATTCTGGAAAGAAGATTCCAAAGAAAGACGGGAAGCCCTAATGCCCTTTTTGTGGTCCGAAGTCCCAAAAATGGGCCAGATTCACGGTAACCGGACCTTGGGAAGCAAGGTCGACCTGACCAATACAATGTGGTTCTCCTATCCCGGGTACAATGAAATCCTCACCGGTAAAGCGGACGATGACCGTATCGACAGCAACGACAAAATCCCCAATCCGAATAAGACCATCCTTGAAATTGCTAACAGCGATCCCCGATATAAAGATAAAGTCGCTGCTTTTGGTAGTTGGGACGTTTTTCCCTATATCGTCAACGAAGAACGCGCGGGCGTTCCGGTCAACGCAGGGTTCGAGTTGTCAACGGGCGATGACCTAACCAAGCGCGAAAACTTCCTGAACGAGCTTCAGCCGAAAGTGCCCAGTCCATGGGGCAGCGTTCGATTTGATGCTTTCACCTATAACTACGCCTTGGAGAAAATGAAAAGAGATCATCCGGAATTCGTATATATCGCCCTGGGGGAAACCGACGACTTCGCCCACGATGGCGATTACGAGGCTTATCTAAAATCCGCGAATGTCACGGACACCATAATCCAAGAATTATGGGTTTTTACCCAAAACGATCCCTTTTATAAAGATAACACGCTCTTTGTTATCACCACTGATCACGGTCGCGGTACCGACCCCTTGAAAACTTGGACGGGCCATGGCAGTGATGTCGTGGGGGCCGGGGAGGTCTGGATAATCCTATTCGGCAAGGGGATAACACCAAAGGGAGAAGTACACCATCAAGAACAACTGTATAGCAGCCAAATAGCACCTAGCATTTTAAAGGCGCTTGATCTTGAGGTGGATCGGAACAAAATGCAAGGGAGTCCGTTCGAGATGACTACGAATTGAAAGTAATATGCTGACCTTCACAGACCTTTGGCCCAAAAAAACTTATATATGTTCCCAGCAGAAACTTATCGCGGCAGACGCGAACGGCTGCAAAAAGCCTTAAGATCAGGTGTAATACTTCTTCCCGGCAACGGTGAAAGCCCAATGAACTACGCCGATAACTGGTATCCCTTTAAACAGGACAGCACTTTTTTATATTATACCGGCCTAAATGGCATTTCCAACCTGTATTTTCTGATCGATATCGACAACGATCTGACAATTCTTTTCGGTAACGATCCCACGCCGGAGGAAATGGTATGGACAGGTGCCGCCGAGCCCATTGCCGACTTGGCCAAAAAATCGGGCATCACTACCGTCAAACCCATAAAAGAACTTAAAACCTATGTAAAGCAACAAAAACAGAAAGGTCAGAAAATTCATTATTTGCCCCCGTATCGTGCTGAAATTAAAATAAATTTGGCAGAGATTTTAGGTATGGAAACGGGCGAGGTAGAAAAAAATAAGTCCATCGACCTCATCAAGGCCGTGGTCGCCCAACGTGAGATCAAGACCGACGAAGAGCTGGTCGAAATCGAAAAGGCGGTCAATACCACGGTCTCCATGCATACCTATGCCATAAAAAACACCTGGCCCGGAAGAACCGAACTGGAGCTTGCCGGCGAACTACAGGCCATTGCTATCGGCGGCGGCGGAAATATTGCCTTCCCAATCATCCTGACCAAAAACGGACAATATTTGCACAATCATGCTACTCAAAAAACCCTGCTGGAGGGCGATTTGGTGCTCTGCGACTGCGGTGCGGAAACTGCCATGGGCTACACGGGGGATATGACCCGCACCTTTCCCGCTGGCGAGAAGTTCAGTACCTTGCAGCGTGAAATATATCAGATTGTGCTAGTTGCCCACAGCACTGTGGTCGCTGCTTTAAAGCCGGAAGTTCTATATAAAGACCTGCACCTGCTGGCCGCAAAAAAACTAGTGGAAGGTCTAACCGCCCTGGGGATGATGAAGGGCGATGCCGATGAAGCGGTCGCCGCCGGGGCGCACACCTTGTTTTTTCAATGTGGTCTGGGCCATATGATGGGCCTCGACATCCACGATATGGAAAATTTGGGAGAGCAATATGTGGGCTACACCCCCGAACTGAAAAAAAGCACGGAATTTGGGCTAAAATCACTTCGTCTGGGCAAAGCCTTGCAAAAGGGTTTTGTGGTCACGGTAGAACCGGGCCTCTATTTTAACCCTTTTTTGATCGATGCTTGGCGCAAAAAAGGCAAATACACCGATTTCGTAAACTACGATGCTGTTGAAAAAATGAAAGGTTTCGGGGGCATAAGGGTCGAAGAAGATTTTGCTATAACCGCATCGGGTAGCCGGTTGCTGGGAACGCCCTTGGCGAAAACGGCCGATGCGATTGAGAAGCTTAAAAATTCATAAAAGATTCACCTCGAAGTTTGAGGTCCGAACAGAAGGGAAAAAGTGGGTTTGAACCCTTTGAAATATTCCTTTATAGGCATTGAACTTATGCAGACTTATTGTTTGCGACCGGGAACATCGGCTTTGAGTCTAGATGAAGTCATTTTTTAAAAGCATAGCAGTGCTACGAAGTTCACATAGGAGGAAATGTAGCTGCAAATTGCGATATTCGTAGGTAAGAGAAAAAGTCTAAATGAGTTCAATATTACAAATGATAGCTAAATCGAACATCCTATTAATCGCAATCCTCTTTGTCTTCACTTTTCAAGTTAAAGGACAAGAAACCACAGACTCCCTTCTTACCCTCGACCGCATCTACAACTCTGACGAGTTTGAGTTCGATTCCCAACGCCCGATATCCTGGATCGATGGGGGAAATGCTTTTGTTACCATTGAAAAAAACAGTGAAGGTGCCGACCAACTGATCAAATACCTTAGTCAGGACCATACCCGAAGCACTTATCTTTCAGCTGGGCAACTTACGCCCGAAGATAAAGACGAACCTCTTTCAATAGCTGATTTTAGCCTGTCCAGCGACGGAAGTAAGGTACTCATCTTCACCAATACCAGCCGGGTATGGCGCTCCAATACCAAGGGTGATTACTGGGTCTACGATTTCGATGCCAAGACGCTGAGCCAAATCGGGAAAGAACAGCCTTCATCCTCTCTAATGTTCGCCAAATTCTCCGACGACAACGCTTTTGTAGCGTATGTTTCGGGTTTCGATCTGTATAAAGAGGATTTTAAATCCGGCGATGTGACCCGTCTGACGAACGATGGTGACGGCGATATCATCAACGGCACCTTTGATTGGGTCTATGAAGAGGAATTCGGTGCAAGGGACGGATTCAGCTGGAGTCCCGATTCCCAAAAAATCGCTTATTGGCAGTTGGATGCTTCCGATATCGGCACTTTTTATATGATCAATAACACCGATTCGGTATATTCAAAGCCGGTGCCCTTGCAATATCCGAAAGTCGGCTACGACCCTTCGTCAGCCAAGGTCGGGCTCATTGATGCCCAGAGCGGTAAGACAAGTTGGATTCCCCTGCCCGGAGATGCCGTACAGCATTATATTCCTGCTATGCAGTGGATCGATGAAGATTTGTTGCTTATCCAACAGCTTAACCGGAAACAAAACACCCTGAACATATTTACGTACCGTCCTTCGAACACAACATTAAAAAAGATATATACCGAGACCGAGGAGACTTGGGTCGACATGGGCTATCCCGATATTTCTTCTAACCAGTGGGGTTCGAACGACCTGCTATTGGTGGAAGAAAATTCCGCCTTTATCCGTATGACCGAGACCGATGGGTGGCGCCACCTCTATAAAGTGGATATCCCGTCCGGCAAAAAGACGCTTTTGACCCCTGGCCAATACGATGTCGCGGCATTGTACGCCGCAACGGACAAGAAGGTCTATTTTAGCGCATCCCCCGAAAATCCCACCCAGCGCTATCTTTACAGTGCAAATATCAACGGAAAGGGCCAGGCAAGACGGATCACTCCCGAAAGCTTTAGCGGAGTCAACACCTATCGGATTTCACCGAACGGCCAATACGCGATACACCAACATACCAACGTAGAATCGCCCAAAACGACCCGCTTGGTCAGTCTGCCCGACCATGGAACCCTTACAGAACTTGTCGACAATAGAAAGCTTAACGCCCAACTTAAGACTCTTGAATTGCCTGTAACGGAATTTTTTAACGTGGTTACAGCCGATGGTATCGACATCGACGGCCGGATGACCAAACCACTTGACTTTGACGCCTCTAAGAAATACCCCGTCCTCTTTCATGTTTATGGGGAACCATGGGGCCAAGTGGCCACGGACACCTGGATAGGTCTATACGAGATTTTCCTGGCCCAAAAGGGTTTTATAGTAATCAATATGGACAATCGCGGTACCCCTACCCTCAAGGGCAGCGACTGGCGAAAAAGCATCTACCGGAAAGTGGGCGTGCTGAACACCCGTGATCAAGCCCAGGCCGCCGAAGAGGTACTAAAATGGGATTATATCGATAAAGACCGCGTTTCCGTCTGGGGGTGGAGCGGAGGCGGTTCCATGACCCTCAACCTGATGTTCCGGTACCCAGAAATCTACAAGACCGGTATGGCCGTGGCCGCTGTGGCGAACCAGCTATTTTATGATAACGTCTACCAAGAACGCTATATGGGCTTGCCGCAGGAAAATATGGAGGATTTTGTAGAGGGTTCACCGGTCACCTATGCCAAAAACCTTGAGGGTAACCTGCTGGTGGTGCAGGGTACGGGTGATGACAACGTTCATTACCAAAACATGGAATATTTGGTCAACGAGCTGATACGGCACAATAAGAAATTTACCATGATGGCCTACCCCAACCGGTCGCATGGCATTTATGAAGGCGAAAATACCACAAGACACCTGTTCACTTTATTGACCGACTATGTCTTGGAGCATAACGGAATGGGGCAGTAATTACAGGTAAGCAAAATAATCCGTTGAACCAGGAATATGGCTTGATGTGTGGCCCATTAGTAACCTTAAGTTGATATTCAATTAACGGCGGTTACTTCTTAAACGCGGAATTTTACGGCAGATGGATTGAGTTAATATAGTTTGAGTTAGTTTAGAAAAAACCGGTGTCCGCTTTGTCACCGGTTTTTTAATATATTGCTATCCCTATATTTGTACAGTATTCGATACTCCCGTACCATGAGAAAAACAGCCTTATTATTAATATTTATTGCAAATCTATGCGTTGCCCAAAACGAGCTTCGGTATAGAATACATTCCCATAACGATTATCTGCAAAATGTACCCTTCTGGAAAGCCTATGCGGCAGGGGCCAGTTCCATCGAGGCCGATGTGTTTTTGGTAGGCGATTCCCTTTACGTCGCCCATGCCGAGGAAGAAATCGACACCCACCGCAGTTTGAAAACGCTGTATCTGCAACCCCTGCAAAAAGCTTTGGAACTTGGTCTGGAACATCCGCAAAACCTGCAATTGCTCATCGATGTCAAATCCGAACCGTATTCCACCCTCGAGGCCCTATTGAAGGCCTTGGACAAGTATCCCTCGATTATCAATGGCGACGCGATCAGAGTTACGATTTCCGGCAACCGCCCAAAACCCTCCGAATACCCGAACTATCCCGATTATATTTTTTTCGATCATCAAAGTTTGGAGCCTATCGAAAATTCGGCCATCCTTAAAAAAATAGCCCTGATCAGCCTAAGCTTCCGGAATTTTTCCGAATGGAACGGTAAGGGAAGGCTAACTGCCGATGACCTCGATAAAGTGACATCCATTATAGAAAAGGCCCACGCATTCAAAAAACCTTTCCGCTTTTGGGCTACCCCCGATTCCAAAACCGCTTGGAAGGCCTTTGCCGATTTGGGAGTGGACTTCATCAATACGGATATGCCGTTCGAGTGTGTTCAGTATTTAAAAACCCTTCCTGCCCGATATTACCGCAATACTGAATTTTCGGAAGTTTATCGCCCGAGCTTTAAAACGGACGGAAGCGAACAGGCGGTAGACAACATCATCTTGATGATCGGCGATGGTAACGGGCTCGCGCAGATTTCTGCCACGGCCTTGGCGAACAAAGGCAAACTTTCGTTGACCCAATTGCAGCATATCGGCTTCGTGAAAACACAGTCCGCCGATGACTTTACGACGGACTCGGCGGCGGCTGGCACGGCATTGGCCACGGGGAAGAAGGCTCCCAATCGTGCGATCGGTACCGGCAGCAGTGGCAAGCCACTAGAGAATATTACTGAGCTTCTAGCGAAAAACGGATTCGTTTCGGGGGTGGTTACTACGGATGAATTGTCCGGTGCTACCCCTGCGTCATTTTATGCCCATCGTCAGGATCGCTCGTTGTCCGAGGGTATTATAGATGATCTCTCTATGAGCCAACTTTCCCTCTTTATATCCACGGGAAACGCCACCCACTCCCAAGAGAATCAGATAGATGATTACGAGATGATTTCCTCTTTGGAGGAGGTCGGGAAAAGTAAAGGGGACAAAATCGGATTTATGATGTCCGGCAATACGACATCCAAGTTCAACGATGAACTGGCCAAGGCCACGGACCAAGCCTTGCTGTTCTTGAAAAATAAGAGGAAGCCGTTCTTTTTAATGGTCGAGGGGGCAAAAATCGACTCCTACGCCCATGAAAATAATATTGGGGGCCTTATATCCGAGGGTATCGGTTTCGATAAGGCGATTGCCGAAGCCCTACAATTTGCCGACAAAAATCCCGCTACTTTGGTCATTATTACCGCCGATCATGAGACGGGCGGCCTGACCCTTCCTCAAGGCAATCTTGAACGCAACGAGATAGAGGGGGATTTTACCACACATGACCATACGGGTATGATGGTGCCGATTTTTGCCTATGGCCCGCATTCAGATAAATTTCAGGGGGTTTATGAAAACGATGAGGTTTTTCAGAAAATTATAAGGATATTGGATTTACAGAAATAAGTTTAACTTGAAGTGGTACAATCGGGGTTTAATAAAGCAAGCCTAACATTCTCCTAACACAGCCCACATCCATCCTGTTGTATTTTTGTGCTTTCCAACAAGAAGATGTCATCCCTTTTTATAAAATAATTTTCAAAAACGCATTATATCCTTATTTTTGTTACTTTCACTGAAGTATTCTCCATCTGCTAAGCCATCCTACTATGAAAAATGTAAATTTAACAATGCTCATCGGCTGCCTGATTCTCACATCGGCCGTCTGGGCGCAGACTACGGTTACCGGTACTATAACCGATCCTGAGAACGTTCCCCTGCCCGGGGCGACGGTAGTCGAAAAAGGTACATCGAACGGTACGACCACCGATTTTGACGGTAATTTTTCGATTGATGTTTCTGAAGACGCCATTTTGGAAGTATCCTATTTGGGCTATTCCCCCAAGGAGGTGCCAGTGGCTGGCCAAAACACTGTAACGGTGCAATTGGAGGAAGATGCCACACAGTTGGAGGATGTAGTGGTCGTAGGCTACGGCACCCAAAAGAGATCGGATGTCACCGGCTCTATCGGCTCCATTAAAAGCGAAAATTTTAACCAAGGCGTGGTCACCAATCCTGGGCAATTGGTGCAAGGAAAGATATCGGGAGTCAATGTTACTGCGGTCAGTGGAGAGCCCGGGGCAGCACAGAACATTGTGATCCGTGGCATCGGTAGTTTTCGATCGGGTACCACCCCTCTTTTTGTCGTCGATGGTTTTGTTATCGATAACACTTCTACCGGGGTTGCCTCAAATCCTTTGAATTTTATCAATCCTCAGGACATTGAATCGATTGATGTGCTGAAGGATGCTTCCGCTGCCGCTATTTATGGAGCCCGAGCGGCCAATGGGGTGATTGCGATCACAACAAAAAAAGGAAAGGCCGGTAAAACCCAAATGAACCTATCGCTGTCTACCGCCTTCTCAACATTTGCCAACCAAGTAGACGTTTTCGGCGCCGATGAGTTCCGGCAGCAAGTTACGGCCATTGGCGGCAATCTATTCGATGGGGGCGGAAATACCGATTGGCAAGAGGCCCTGACGCGGATGGGCATTTCAAAAAATGTCAACTTTTCGATGAGCGGCGGTGCCCAAGACAAATTTTCGTATTACGTTTCAACCGGTGTTGATGATCAAGAAGGCGTTCTAGAAAACAGTTCGTTGACCCGATATTCCGGCCGGGTAAACCTGACCCAAAAGGCCTTGGACGGTCGATTGAATGTAGATTTTAACTTAACCGCCTCAAGAACCGAAAACGATAGGCCCGATATCAACGCAACCGTTTCTGATATGTTACAGTTAAACCCTACGATCCCTGCCTTTACCGACGGCCAACCGACCTTGTTCGATGACCGGTTGAACCCTGTAGTACGGAACCAGATCTATAAAGATTTTGCCAACACCAACCGTATCTTGGCTAATATTTCACCTTCATTGGAAATTATCGAAGGCTTGACCTATAAACTGAACCTCGGGGTAGATTATACTTCCACAGACCGTGATGTACAGCAAAATCCCTATTCCTTGTTGGAAGGTCTTGACAAAGGATCATTGGCAACTACCTTCACACGGAACAGGAACACCTTGATTGAAAACACCTTGACCTACGATTATAGCATTACCGATCATAACATCACCTTTTTGGTAGGCCACTCGTACCAAGAAATATATCTACAGCAAAAAAGATTTGAATTGGAGGGATTTGCAAACAACGATATCGAGCCCCGGTTTCAAGACCAGATCAGTAGCCCGGAAAATCCTACCATTTTAACATCGAGGGCGGAGAAAAATGAACTGCAATCCTTCTTTGGCAGGCTGAATTATGGATATATGGACAAGTATCTCTTAACGGCTACCATGCGGGCTGACGGCTCCTCTAAATTTGGGGCAAACAACGAATACGGCTATTTTCCGTCCGTTGCCTTGGGATGGAATATCAGCAAGGAAGATTTCATGGCCGACAACACGGTGATTAACAACCTAAAGTTACGGGCCAGTTGGGGGCAAACAGGTAATCAAGAAGGTATTGATAACAAAGTGACCCTTGCCAGTTATGTAGATAGCAAGGCCGACAACGACACGTATCCCTTAGACCCGAATGCCACCACTTCCGCCGGCTATCCCTTCGGCACGGTGCCCGTGCGTACCGCAAACCCTGATCTTCAGTGGGAAGTAGCCACACAGACCGATATCGGCCTCGATTTTGGGCTACTGAACAACGCAATAACAGGAACATTGGATTACTTCAGAAAAGTTACCAGCGAGGTGGTCCTGTTTTCCAATAGGATCGACCCCATACAGCCTACAGAAAAGATTTGGACGAACATTCCGGGATTGGAAATCCAAAATTCCGGTGTTGAAGTGGCGCTGGATTATAACACCCAGATTGGCCAAGACTTCTCGTTAAATGTTGGGGGCAATATTTCCTTTATAGACAATAAAGTGGTCAACTCTCCTTTCCAGATATTAACCACCGGGCAGGCCCAAGGTGCCGGACAGACCGGTGCCACAATCAATGGCTATATCAACGATGAACCTATTGGTACGTTCTTTATGAAGGAGTTTGTTGGAATAGGACCTGACGGGTTGAACCAATTTCGGGATGTTAACGGCGATGGAGAGTCTTTGGACAACGACCGAATTCCCGTCGGTACCGCATCTCCGGACCTACTCTATGCGTTCAACCTCAATTTTACCTATAAAGATTTTGATTTGGGTCTGAATTTTAACGGTCTTGCCGGGAACAAAATTTACAATCACACGGCTATGTCGCTGTTTAGCAAGAGTCAGCTCAATCAAAGTTTGAACACTACCGATTTTGCTATACAGTATCCCAACGAGGATATTAGCAATTCGAATGAAGTTTCCACACGCTATTTGGAAGATGGAAGTTACCTGAGGCTGAACAATGCCACCTTGGGATATAACCTGAACACTCAAAAATTGGGCCTGGGTAATCTTCTCAACCAAGTGCGCTTTACACTAACCGGGCAAAACCTCTTTGTAATCACGGATTACTCCGGTTTTGACCCGGAGGTAAACACAGGTAGCGAAATAGATGGTATTCAAACCTTCGGCATCGACCGTTTTACCTATCCATCTCCCCGAACACTACTGGTAGGCCTGAATGTAACTTTTTAAAAAATCGATGATGAAAAATAAGCTTATAATTTCTACACTGTTCTTATGTTCCTTCCTAAACTGGAACTGTACCGATCTGGACGAGGAACTGATAGATGAATCCCTGACAGGATCACAGGCCGAAGTCGTCAGCGGGGCCATAGTGCCCGCTTACGGTTATGTTTCGTGGACATGGCGACATACTAATTATTACGGTTTGCAGCTTATCCCATCCGACGAGGCCATCCTACCCTACCGGGGAGGAACCGATTGGTTCGATGGGGGTAAATATTTGGCGGCACATTCCCATAACATTACCGCAACGAACGATCTGGTAGCCAGTGGATGGAACGAACTTACCACCAATATCTCGAGAACCTTGGCCGCCATTGAAACCTTGACCCCATTGGCGGAGAACGGTGACACAGAGGCTGCAGGGGCCCTGTACGAGATGAAAGCCCTTAGGGCTTATTTGAACATGTTGCTTCTGGACAGTTGGGGCATTGTTCTTCAAAAGGAAACCTCCGAACAAGAGCTCTCGACCGTATTGAAGACGCAAGATGCCATAGATTATATTGAAAGCGAACTCTTGTCCGTTGTTGACCTGATCAACACCGATAAGGGGCCAGGGCGAATGACCCAATCTGCGGTTTGGGGCCTCCTGGCCCGATTGCACTTGAATGCGGCTGTCTATCGAGATCCATATGGTACCCCCAACTTTACCCAGGAAGATATGGACAAGGTCATCGAATACACTGATAACATTATCAATTCGGGAGGTTTTGCACTCTCTCCAGAATATTTCGACTTGTTCAATGACGCTAACCATAGCAACCCGGAACTCATATTTGCATTAGATCAGCGCGGGGTGCTGGAACTTGAGCACAGCCGTTGGGCGTATTGGTCGATTGCAGGTTCCATGTTTCCAAGACCTGAATATCCCAGTGCCGACGGAACCGATGGGCCTGCAATAACCCCTGATTTTTATCAAACCTGGGTCGATGCCTACGGCAATGTGGATCCGGCGGAGGCCGATGCCCGATTCTATAAAAGGAACACCTTAGTGCCCCAGGAACAGCTTCAAGACCTTGGCAAACCGCCAGCCCCTGGTCGCCACCGAGACAGAAGATAGCTATTATTGTGTCATGCCCGAAGAATTCGAGATGGATCGGGGCATTTTACGAGGAATACAATGGGGTCCGAGAAAAAACGATAATGGCGAGTTCATTACCTGCGATAGCGGGGTCAGGATCTACCCCGTGAAACAAATAAAGGGAAATGGCCCTGATAGGGAGGTGGGTTACGTCAACCATACTTTGGAAGTCAACTTTACCAATGAAGGTTCCTTGCACAATACGGGCTATCGATGTTCAAAGTACCAGTTTAGTCATACATCCGACGATGGTAACAATTTCAGTAGTGTCGATCTGGTACTGATGCGCTTGGCTGAAATCTATTTGATGCGGGCCGAGGCCAAACTAAGGAACGGCGATGCCGCTGGAGCGTTGGTGGATGTTAACACCGTTAGAACTTCCAGGAATGCCCGCCCCGGCCAGACGCCGGAAGCCTTCGGTTCAATCGACTTGGATATCCTCTATCGCGAACGTGGCTTTGAGCTCTATTGGGAAGGGTTTAGACGGGGCGACCAGATACGTTTTGGAACCTACGAGGATTCTTGGACTGAAAAGACCGATTCCGATGTCAACAAAAGGTTGTTTCCTATTCCCCAAAGTGCCGTCGATGCGGCTTCAGGCACGGATGGATTTTTGGAGCAGAACCCGGGATATTGAGAAAAAATGTCTCCATACCTCTCCCGAGATTGGAGTTAAAAAATTAAGGCTTTCAAAGATCGAACAGACTGGGCAACCAAAGGCTCAAAGCCGGAATATAGGTGACCAACATCAACGCAATGATCATGGCCACGAAAAGGGGCAGCAGGGGCTTCACGACCTTTTCAATGGTAGTTTTGGCTATTCCGACCCCAACGAACAGCACCGATCCCACGGGTGGAGTACAAAGACCGATACAGAGGTTGAGTACCATAATGATTCCGAAATGTACCGGATCGATGCCTAATTTGGTTACCACGGGTAGGAATATCGGGGTAAATATGAGAACGGCCGGGGTCATGTCCATAAAAATACCTACAAAAAGCAATAACAGGTTGATGATAAGTAGAATGACAATCTTGTTATCGCTAATGCCCAACAGTCCCGAACTGATATCCTGCGGGATATTTTCATAGGAGAGGGCCCACGACATGCTAATAGAGGTACCGATGAGCAACATTACGATGGCCGTTGTAGCCGATGAATCCAGTAAAATTTTGGGCAGTTTTGGGAAGGTAATTTCCTTATAGAAAAATCCAAGCAAGAGACTGTACAGCACAGCGATTGCCGATGCTTCCGTGGCCGTAAAGATTCCCGTAACGATGCCGCCTATGACCACGACCAGCATGAATAGACTGGGCAAGGCCTCGATAAAAGTCCTGAAAATTTCCCGTACCGAACTCCGTTTTCCGAGCTTAAATCCCTTTTTTCGGGCCCATAAGGAGGCGACGATCATAAGGAACAGCCCGGTAAGTATACCAGGGATATAGCCCGCTAAAAATAAAGCGGCTATCGAAGCGCCGCCACTGGCCAGAGAATACACGATCAGCACGTTACTAGGCGGAATGACCAGGCCGGTAGTGGCCGCAGTAATGTTCACTGCCGCTCCAAATTCCCTGGAGTAGCCTTCCTTTTCCATTTCCGGGCCGATGATACTGCCCATGGCCGAGGCCGCAGCCATTGCCGAGCCTGCTATGGCGCCCATCAACATGGCCGAAATGATGTTGATTAAGGCCAGACCGCCCGGTAAGGCACCTACCAAAGTCTTGGCAAAATCGATTAATCGATGGGCAATACCGCCCTTGTTCATAAGTTCACCGGAAAGAATAAAGAGAGGTATGGCGAGCAGGGCAAAACTGTCGAGCCCGGTGCCTATCCGCTGTGATACCGTAGTAAAAGCGGGCAGAACGGGAATGCTTACCAGCATGGTCAGTACCGAGGAGATGGCGATGCTCCAGGCGACTGGCGTTCCGATGGCCAATAAAACTACAAAACTGATGACCAGCACCAATACGGGTACATATTCCATAGGGTCTATCTTTTTAGAAAATCGTAAAATTTGTAATAGATGATCAAAACACCGCTAATCGGTAAGACTAGATATACCAGCGCCAATGGCACTTGCAGTGCCGGGGAATGTTGGTCGAGCACGTATACAATGTAAACAAGTCTGGAGCCACCGATGACCAAAGCGCCCAGACTGAACAAAATTATGAGCCAATCAACGATGAGCCGCAATCGATTTTGGGTCCTCTGGCTGAACCGCTTTGGTAATACGTCAATGGCCACATGTAGGTTTTGGCCCGAAACATAGGCAGCGCCCAAGATGCCGATCCAGATAAGCAGGTATCGGGCCAGTTCGTCGGTAAAGGAACTGGGAGATCCCAGAAGAAACCGGCTGAACACCTGCCATAGTACGTTCAACACTATTACGGCCATAATTACGACCAAGGCATTGGCCAGTAATTTATCAATTGTTTTTCGAAGTTGCATGTTGGGATGGGTTTGGTTATTTGGTCGCCCGTATATCCTGTATCAATTGATACATTTCTTTATCGTCTTTATATTTATCGTAAATTTCGTTCACCTCCTCGGAAAATAGCTCTTTATTGGGGCGAATGATTTCGACACCGGCCTCCTGAACGGCCTTAAGGGCGTCAGCTTCCGATTCTGCATAGAGCTTTCGCTCGTATCCGATCGACCCGTCCACCGCCTGTTTCAGCCATCCCCTTTCTTCTTCGGAAAGGCGCTCCCATAGGTGGGTGCCGGCCAGGAGCACATCGGGTAGTACGGTGTGCTCGTCCAAAGTATAGTATTTGCAGACTTCGTAATGGCGCGATAGGTAGAAGCTGGGCGGGTTGTTTTCCGCCCCGTCCACAACGCCCTGTTGTAAGGCCGTGTAGAGTTCGCCCCAGGAAATGGGAGTCGGAGATCCGCCGAGTTCTTTGACCATGTTCACGGCGGTAACGCTTTCCATGACCCTTATTTTAAGTCCCTCAAGATCTTCGGGTTTATGTACGGGCCGGTCCTTGGTATAAAAACTGCGGCTTCCCGCATCGTAATATCCCAAACCCTTGAGCCAATACTTTGTACCGTTGTTCAACAATTCTTGCCCTATGGGCCCGTCAAGGACATCGAAGGAGTGCTGTCGGTCACGAAACAAAAACGGAAGTCCCAAAACCTTCATTTTGGGCGCAAAGTTTTCCAAGGTTCCCACGGAAACCTTCGTCATATCCAAACTTCCGATTTGCAAGAGTTCAAGACACTGCCTTTCGGTACCTAATTGTTGGTTGGGATAGATTTTTAGCACCATTTTGCCGCCGGACAGTTTTTCAAGGTCCTCGCCCATTTTCACCATGGCCTTATGTACCGGATGGCTTGTATCTAGGCCATGGCCCAACCGAATGGTGCGCGTTTCGTTCAATTGGGTACAGGAATTGCCCACCATGACCATCAGAACACAAACTATAATTTGCAGATAGAATCTCATCAAAAATTAAAATATTCGTTGGCGTTGTTATAGCAGATATCCTTGATCAGTTGACCGATCCATTCTTGATCATTGGGCAGTTCCCCGTTCTCGATATCCTTGCCAAAAAGGTTACAAAGGATACGGCGGAAATATTCATGCCTGGGGAAGGAAAGAAAACTTCTGGAATCGGTCAACATCCCGATAAAGCAACTGAGAATTCCCATGTTCGAAAGCGTGTTCATTTGATCTTCCATACCGTCTTTCTGATCCAGAAACCACCAGCTGGAGCCCCATTGTACTTTGCCCCGCACGCTACCGTCGTTGAAATTCCCAATCATGGTGGCCATGACGGCATTGAAGGTAGGGTTTACATTGTAGAGTATGGTCTTGGTCAGTTTATCTTTCCCGTCCAGGGTATCCAAAAATTTGGAAAGGCTTTCGGCCTGTTGGTAGTCGCCAATGGAATCCCATCCGGTATCAGGCCCCAATTTTTCGAGCATACGGCCGTTATTGTTACGCAAGGCGCCTAGATGGAACTGCTGCACCCATCCGAATTCATGATAGGTTTCCGAGAGAAAGAGAAGCAAGGCACTTTGGAACTGCTTCGCCTCATTTTCGGATATCGTTTGCCCTCCCCTGCGCTTTTTAAAAATCGATTTTACTTCCGCTTCTTTAAAATCCTCGGCATATAGGTGGTTCAGGCCGTGATCGCACAGCCGACATCCGTTCTCGTGAAAAAAGGAAATCCGCTGTTGAAGGGCATCGCATAACTGGTCGTAGGTGTCGATCGATTTATCTGAAACCTCACTCAGGACATCTAAATAATCGTTGTAGCCCTCATTTTCGATAAGAACAGCCCTGTCGGGCCTAAAGGCGGTACTGACCTTTACGCCAAAATCACTTTGAGCCAATTTTTGGTGGTGTTCAAGGGTATCCGTCGGATCTTCCGTGGTGCACAAAACCTTTACGTTCATTTTTGAGATCAGGTTGCGGCAACTATATTCGGGAGAGTTGAGCTTGTCCGATGTGGATTTGTAAACCGAGGCGGCATTCTTTTCGGTCAGCAGTTCGTTACAGTCAAAGTACCGGGACAGCTCCAAATGTGTCCAATGGTACAAGGGGTTTCGCATGGTGTACGGCACGGTATAGGCCCATTTTTCGAATTTTTCCTTATCGGATGCGTTGCCAGTGATGAATTTTTCATTGATACCCAAGGTTCTCATGGCCCGCCATTTATAATGATCTCCGTAAATCCAGGGCTGGGTGATGTTTTCAAAAATATGGTCATCCGCTAATGCTTTTGGAGGCAGATGGTTGTGGTAATCGATAATCGGCATATCAGCGGCATAGTCATGATAGAGTGACTTTGCGTATTTATTTTCCAATAAAAAATCCTCATCTATAAAATGGCGTTTCTGCTTCATTAAACTTACTAAATTGTCAAATTGATAAGAATATAGGTTCAAATTTAAAATTAGGTTTCTATTCCCGTTTAAACAAGAAAAACAACTAAAGATATGAAATGAGCCAATACAATTATCGATACCAATAAAAAATGGTGCTGCCAAAGCGTATATTAGTCAGGAATATAAAAAAGGAAAACAGATGAAGGATATAAAGGATAAAGTAGCTTACATTACCGGTGGCTCAAAGGGAATAGGATACGGTGTAGCAAAGAAGCTACTCGAAGCGGGAATGAAGGTCGCCATTAGTGGGCGGACCCTGAAATCGGTCGAGAAAGCGGCCGAACAGCTGGGTGACGATAGCCAAGTGCTGGCGATAGAATCGGATGTTACCGAACATGGTGACGAGAAAAAAGCTGTTCAACAAATTTTGGATAAGTGGGGACAATTAGATGTGGTCTTGGCCAATGCGGGTGTCGGCAATTTTGCGCCAGTGGATGAAATGTCCGACAAAGACTGGCACGCAATGATCGACACTAACTTGACCGGCGTCTTTCACACCCTGCAAGCTTCGGTCGGAGCTTTAAAAAAGACCAAAGGCTACTATATGACTTTGGCCAGCTTAGCGGGATGTAATTTCTTTGCCGGAGGTGCGGGCTACAATGCCACAAAATTCGGGGTAGTCGGTTTTACCCAGGCGGCCATGCTCGATCTGCGGGAATATGATATTAAGGTAACCACTATCATGCCCGGTTCGGTGAAAACGCATTTTGCGGGCAACAATCCCGACAGTTCCGACGATTGGAAAATCCATCCCGAAGATATTGGTGAACTGGTACTTGATCTTCTTAATATGCATCCTAGGACCTTGCCAAGCAAAATCGAGGTGCGGCCAAGCCGACCGGACAAGAAGTAGGAGAAACGGCAAGGCAGGGAGCGGTTTATTAGGTGAACGGTACCGATGAAAAGGAGTGACTACTGAAGGGGTTAGTTTAGATTAGACTTCTTTTTCGGTGAAAGGGATTTGCTCATCAAAAATTTCCAAAATCAGTTTTTGTAATTTGGAACTGAAGTGGGAAAGGCTTACTTCCGTGATACCGTAGTCCTTGGTACGGCTTCCTTTCGAGGGTTTGGTCGCGAAGCGCAGAAGTCCCGCACCTTGATTTTTGAATGAAAATATGCCGGCTTCCATTTCTGCTAATGGATTTTCGCTATGGTACATCAAGGCGTAACAGAGCAATTGGAAGGCTTTGCTGTTATCGTAATCCGTTGTAAGGTCATCCCAGCCCACGATTTCCACGTTTTTTTGGTCGACCCTACCCGTCTTGTAGTCGATAATACGTAACACGCCATCGACCTCGTCGATACGATCTAATTTTCCTTTAAGATAAACGGGAAAATGGACCTCCGGAAGGTCTAAGGCTATTTGCGATTTCTTTTCAAGGCTCAGGATTTTAATTCGGTGATTTTTGGTTTCTTTGATTTCCAAGTCTAGAAAGCTTTCGATATAGCGGATTATCACGTGGAACGCTATAAGATTTTTCCCTCTTGAAACATCCCCCTCCAGATAGTTTTGTGCAAAGTGGTGCCTGACCCGTTCTTTTACCTGGGTTGTGGCAATTCTTAATTTTTCCTCGGTTAGATACTCTCCCAGGAATGGCGTATATAGGTCTTCAAGCGTATCGTGAACGATGGTACCGAAGGTATTGGCCGCTACTGTCTCCTCCACTTCTAGCACGTCGTCGATGCCCAGCAAGTTCCGCTTATAGAAATCCATAGGGTTTCGGATATAATTGCTCAGGGAGGTCGGCGAAAAACCGTTGGCGGCATGGGATTTCACCAGTTCGAGCAGCTCCGCATCCTTTTCAATACTTCCCAAGATTTTAGGGGTGGCGGTGACAGTCGGTGACGCATAGCTCGCGACAATGTCAGCCCGTTTGTGTTCATCCGTAAGCAATTGATCGATTAATCTACTGCGTTCACCGCCCCCCAGGGCGTCATCAGGTTCGGTGCTATATATAATGTAGATCTGTTGCGCCCGCTGTAATAATCGATAAAAATGATAGGTATAAATTGCATCCTTTTCTTTATAGGTGGGCAGCCCGAAATGGATTTTAAGATCGAAGGGGATAAACGAGTTGTTCGATTTGCCAGAAGGAAGAATCCCCTCGTTGACCGAGGTGATAATAACAGTCTCGAAATCCAAATTGCGGCTTTCGAGCATCCCCATTATTTGAAGACCTTCCAGGGGTTCTCCTTGAAAATCTAAGGTTTCCGATGCCAAAAGTTGGCGATACAGGCTGCGTAGCGATTTCAGATCGGTAATAAAATCGTATTCCCCCAATAATTCGTTAAGTTGGTTGAACAGGCCGTAAAAGCGGTAGAGGTATTCCAATTCCATACTATCATTGGATTCCTTTAGCCGTATTTTCAGTTCCGCGGTGATTTTCAGTAAGATACCTATGAACTCTTTCGGTCTCGGGGTGTCTTCCATGAATAAAAGGGAAATCATTTCTTTGTCCGTACCATGGATTCCCGCCAATTTTCGGGCATCGACATAGGTCCAATTTCTGGTTTTGATCGTTTCTACGATTGCGGTTACCGATTCTTTCTCTCCGGTAGTCAATAAGGTATGTGTGCTGGGCTGTGCTAAAAAGTCCAAAAGACTCTGGTAAAACCATTCTTGATTCTTACGCTGTAAGTACAGGATCATAAATTGGTCGAAAAAATAGGACAAGGGAGATTTCTCCAAAGGATATCCCATAGTAATGTTCACCCTATCTATGGATTTGGGAACGGAGTTCAATAGTGGGTTCAGTAGGGTCTCGTCTCCAAGGACTACTGCAGTATTCGTCAATTGTTCAGGACTTCCGGTATAGATTTCTTCTAACAATTGGGCAGTATACTGGGCCTGGGAAACATTTTTTGGTACCCCGACAATTTTAATATCCTTTTTTGCGAGGTAATTCGCACTTCTGCCTTGCAACTGGTTTTCATTAAAATAAGGCCAGCTATTCAAATGTTTACGGATAAAGTATCCGGCGTCATGAACGGGATCTTCCAGAAAATAGGAGTCGATATCCCAATAGATTTCCGAGGAAAACGTAGCCAAGATATGCTGAATGAGCTGGCTTTCGGCCGTGTTAAGGGCATTGAATCCCAAAAAAATAAAAGTCTTACCGGTATTAATTTTTAGATATTTCTCAAGTTTTTCACTGGCGGTACGGTACACAAGACCTTGGTGGCCCAGGCCCTGTTTTAACAAGCCTTGGTTGAAATCATGATAAAGGAATTCCAAATTATTCCAAAATTGCAGATAGTCCTGCATCATCTGGGTCTTATCGGATTGTAAGGACCAATGCTCCACCTCTTGAATGGCGGAGAGGTTGTCGAATAGTTTTTCTGCGTCTATAAGATATCTATCAATTTCATTGAAATCTTGCAACAGGGTCTGTCCCCATTTAGAAAAAGTATGGAAATTATCCTGGGGTACGGGCTGTTGTTTCAGATAGGTCTGGTAGAGGATAAATAGTTGTTGGGTATTGGTCGCATAGGCCAGGCCCGATATTTTTTCTATGAAGCGCTCTATGCTATAGATTTCAGGCGAAAAAAAAGTTCTTTGGGCCGCCTGGGCCAAATCGTTCCTTAAAAAGCTGCCCGCCCTCTTACTGGGTAGAACAAAAATTAGATTATCAAATGAGCCGTATTTGGTTTTGATTTCTTGAACGACTTCCTTTAAAAAACTTTGCATGACCAAAAATAAAAAAAGCCCTGACGCAATCGTCAGGGCTTTCCACTTTTATTTAGGTGAGGAAATTACTCTTTTACCAAGTTGATTTCAACCCTTCTGTTCTCAGCTCTACCAGCTCTGGTATTGTTGGTAGCTATGGGCTTGTCTTCACCGTATCCGATGGCAGACAACCTAAATTCCTCGATGCCTTTGTCAACCAAGAAGTCTTTCACTGAAAGCGCTCTTGATTCAGAGAGGCTCTTGTTTAATTTTTCACTACCTACACTATCGGTATGACCTTCTACGGTAAACTTGGAATTAGGATACTCGTTCAAGATCTGGATGATATCCACCATTACGGAAGTAGACTCAGCTTTGATCGAAGATTTACCAGTATCAAAGTTGATTGTTCTGGCATATTCGTTCAATTGCTTCTGAACTTCCTCGGTTACCTCGGGGCATCCGTCGTTAGCTACGGTACCAGCGGTATCTGGACATTTATCGTCTTTATCCAACACGCCGTCACCATCTGCATCGGGCCAAGGGCATCCGTTGTTCTCGGCAGGTCCAGCTTCATTAGGACACTCATCGTCTCCGTCGGCAACACTATCGCCATCGGCATCAGGACAACCGTTCAGGTTGGCCAAACCGGCTTCGTTAGGACACTTATCATCTTTGTCGGCAACTCCATCACCGTCAGAATCGGGACAACCGTTCATTTCTTTTGATCCGGCTTCGTTAGGACATTCGTCCTTGCTATCCTCGATGCCATCACCGTCGGAATCAGGACAACCGTTGAAAGCCTCTAAACCTGCAACCTCGGGACAAGCGTCGTCTTTGTCGTAGATGCCATCACCATCGGTATCGGTGCCGCCGAACTTAACGGCAATACCGGCCATATGTTGCCAGTGAGTCGCAGCCGCAGGATTGCTGGGCGTAGCGTAATCTTCAAAAACATGTTTGTAGGAAGTTTGTATGGTAAGACCAATATTTTCTGTAAACCAGAAGTTGATACCTAAACCACCATTGGCGGTTCCGGCACCGATTTCATCGATCCAGGTATAACCCCCACCGATTTCTAAGAAGGGATCCAAGATGAATTCGGGTGCAAAGGCAAATTTTATAGTACCATCCAAAGCATAGTGCGAAAGATCGTCAACGCTCACATCCCCCAATTTATCGATTTTGTTCAAAGAACCTCTTACTCCCACGGAAAGATTGTTGCCAATCGATTTTGAAACCCCAATATAGGAGATGGAAGGAAGAATGTTCCAGTGATCGCTTGCGTTAAAAAGCTCATTGCCAAAAGAACTGGTAATGGGCTCGGGTAGAGCGTCCGTACTGGTTGGATATACGTCAATGGCATTTACCCCGAAACTAACCTGCCAAGGGTTATTCTCGTCTTGCGCTTGCATGCTGCCAACGCCTACAAAAAGCAGGGCGGCAACCAATAATTTGCTAAGATGTTTCATGTTCAAATTTTTAAGTTTAAGTGTTTATTAGCTGCAAATGTAAGTTGTTAAACATTATTAACAAAATCAATCTTTGATTTTTTTTAACGCATTACACGGAAAAATTCGTGCATTTAAACGATTTCCAAGGACTTTCCAACCTCGGTAAAAGCTGAAATAGCTTGGTCTAAATGCTCGGTTTTATGGGCTGCGGACACCTGCACCCTTATTCTGGCCTTCCCCTTGGGCACGACGGGATAGAAGAATCCGATGACGTAAATTCCTTTCTCCAACAATCGGCGGGCCATTTCTTGGGCCAGTTTGGCATCATATAGCATTACAGGCACTATGGCCGATTCGCCCTCGATGATATCAAAACCGGCCCTTTTCATTCCTTTTTTAAAATATTCGGTGTTTTTATGCAGTTTGTCCCGCAGCGAAGTATCCTTTTGCAAGAGTTCGAATACCTTGATCGATGCACCGACGATGGCCGGGGCCAGTGAGTTGGAAAACAAATAGGGCCGTGACTTTTGACGCAAAATTTCTATAATTTCCTTTTTGCCTGTCGTGTAACCGCCCATGGCTCCCCCGAGGGCCTTGCCGAGCGTGCCCGTAATAATGTCAACACGGTCCATGACCCCTTTCTTTTCCAAGGTACCTTTGCCGGTATTGCCGATAAATCCGGTGGCATGGCAATCGTCTATCATGACAAGGGCGTCGTATTTCTCGGCCAACTCGCAGATAGCGTCCAAAGGCGCTACCAGGCCATCCATAGAAAAAACGCCGTCCGTCACGATGATCTTGAACCGGGCAGAATCGGCATCCGCCTGTTTCAACTTTTTTTCAAGCTCGGCCATATCGCTGTTGGCGTACCGATAGCGCATGGCCTTGCACAGCCGAACCCCATCGATGATCGAGGCGTGGTTCAGCGAATCGGAGATGATGGCGTCTTCCTGGGTAAGCAAAGGCTCGAACAGCCCCCCGTTGGCATCGAAGGCCGCAGCATATAATATGGTATCTTCAGTACCGTAAAAATCGGCTATTTTTTTTTCCAGTTCTTTATGGATGTCTTGGGTACCACAGATAAAACGTACCGAAGACATGCCGAACCCATGGGAATCAAGCGTATCTTTGGCCGCTTGTATGACTTCGGGATGCGACGAAAGCCCCAAATAATTGTTAGCACAAAAATTAATGACCTTTTCACCGGTCGAAATCTTAATGACCGCGTCTTGGGGAGAGGTGATGATGCGTTCATTCTTAAAGAGTCCCTCTTCTTTTATCTGATCTAGCTCGGCTTGTAGATGTTCCTTTATTTTTCCGTACATAGGATGCAAAATAGTATAATCTGATGGATAAAGGGGTCAATTTAGGATACAATCTTGATGCAATTGCAATCTGGGACTGCCGAAGGCTACCGCTACCACCATTGCCTCGGATCACATTCACACTCTTTCGACACGTATGACATCATTAATATAAACGATAATCCTTTCGTGTACCTCATAACCCATATCCTCTAGGGCATCGGAATAGGAATAGAGTTGCGCTTTGTATTCCGGGTTCGGCCGCCCCGTTTTGTAATCGATAAGCGTGGCACGTTTTCCTTGAATGACGACTCGGTCGGGCCTGAGGATATCCCCATTGCCGGTAATAATGTCCTTTTCGTTTTTGACCGTATTTCCTTCTTTATAGTACATAGCCAATTCGGGATGTGCTATAAGTTGTCGGATGGTGTTTTTCAGGTCGCTTACCTCATTCTCTGAAATATCTCCTTTGCGGGCAACATTTTCGAAAGCCGCCGGTATATCCTTTTCGGTTTCCACGAGTCCTAATATATAATGTATAAGGTTTCCTTTCGATAGGGCTTCTTCCCGCTCCGTATCCCAGAGCATCCCAGATCGGGTCAAGATTCTAAACTCCGGTCTATCTTTATAAGTGTATCGATAGGCGATGTCTTCGTTGGGCGTAATCAAAGGCGTCCCCGTATGATTTTCTAAGAAACCAAAATTATAGTTGCTTTTGTGGTCTGCCCATAGTCCCTTGTTCTTGAGATAATCGATGAACAGGCCTGAATAGCGCTCCGTTTTGTGCTCCCCTTTGACGGTCAGATCTTTTTCGGTGATGACGTACAGGGCCTTTTCGGCCCGGGTCAAGGCTACATAGAGCACGTTCAAGGCATCGAGTTCCATTTTATGCTCTTCCTCGTAATACAGTCCGGCGGCAGTGGGGCCATAGTTTTCCACTTCTTTTTTTTCGTTGACCAGTACCTCTTCGAAGCCGTTAAAGGCGGCTGCATCCACGGGAAGCCATAGTTTTTTATCCGTTCTTTTATAGATATTTTCATTAGCGAAGGGGAAGATAACGATAGGAAATTCAAGTCCCTTGGCCTTGTGGATGGTCATGATGCGCACCGCGTCGATGATGGAGGGGGCGGAGATGCTCAACCGGTCTTTTTTCTTTTCCCAGTGAGTCAAGAACGCTTGTAGTCCGGTGCCCTCCTTTTGTTCGACCTGGAGTACCACATCCATAAAATAGGTGAGATAGGCATCCGAGCCGGGAGCTAGGTCAAAGCTCTTGATGGCCCGTTCCATACCGTCATAAACGGACATTCGGTGGAGATCGGTGATATCGAAACCGTATTCTGACCTCAATAGCTGCGGCAATCTTTTCAAATGGCGAAAGATAAACGCGTGGCGGTCCTTTTTTTCGGGGGATAAAAAGTACAAAATCTCATAGGCGGCTTCCCGATTTTTGAAATTGTCCGCGTAGGCCATCAGGTGCATCAGAAAACGGACCTTTGCACTACTGTTGAGTAAAAGGCTTTCCGACGAGATGGTCGGAATTTCTTGCCGGGTCAAGAAATCGGCCAGCAAAACCCCGTCTTTATTGCTCCTTACCAGTATGCAAATGGATTCGTACCCATAATTTTTTTGGATGACCGACCGGATGGTTTTCAGCACCTCTTCACAATATAGCTCGTTTTTTTCGTTTTTATCGTCCTTCTCGATAAAGGTGATTTGTACCGCTCCCCCTTTTTTGGCATTGTAGCCCTGTCGATTGCCATCGGCGAACATCGTTTGGTAAAGTTCGTTGTTCAAAAATGGACTACTAGCCGTAAAAAAATCGTTGTTGAATCGGATAATCTCTTCGTGGCTTCGGTAATTGACCGGCAAGTTCGCGGTCGTAGCGGGCGTTAAGAAGGGGTTGGTAACGGTGTTCACCAAGTTGAGGAATTGCTCCGCCCTACCACCACGCCATCGGTAAATGGCCTGTTTGGCATCGCCCACCAGGAAGAGGGAGCCTTTTCCGCCCTGCATATCCTCACTTTCGAGCGCATTGCCGATCAGCGGGATAAGATTGTTCCATTGCAGGGTGGAGGTATCCTGAAATTCATCGATAAAATAATGTCGGTATTTTTCGCCAAGACGTTCATAGATAAATGGGGCGGGCTGGTCTTTAATTTCGTTGGATATTAGGGTATTAAATTCCGATATCGATAGTTGCTCGTTTTCTTCCTGTAAGGTTTTAACCTCTTGCTGAATGGCGTTTAATACGGTTAGCGGAACGATGTTGTTATAGGCGTTTTTAATAAAGGCCAATTGATAATGGTCGGTCTTGATCTGGTCAAAAAGCAGCAAAAATTCGGGATGTAGCCTATCCAATATCGCCTTCACGTTTTCCGGTGCAGTTTTGTTATATAGCGTCGCGGTCCCGAAATTTTGTTTCCATCCGGCATTGAAGTCCATGTTCAAGTCCCCCTCCGCAATTTTTATCATGAATTTTGGGAAATAACTTCCAGTAAAATTCGTGGGCTCGAGTCCGTTTCGATCGATCAAGCCTAATGCCCGGGAGGCAGTCTTGGTTAATTTTTCTTCTAGAGCCGCCGACCGTTGGCGCAAGATTTTCTTTAATTCTAAAAAATCTTCGATATTCTTGTCTCTCAGTTTTTCGAGATGTGCGGCATGGGTCTCGTTAAAGAGCAGCTTACCGATCTGGAACAGGTCGAAGCTGATGTCCCAACTTTTGTCATCGTCGATTTTTTCCAGGGCGAAGTCCAGCAGCGTTTTGGTCAACTTCGGGTCTGCTCCCGCTTTCTGCAATAAGCGCGCGACCGCTTCCTCCAGCAATAAATCGGTATCGAGAACCACCTCGAAATTTTGTGGGAGTTTTAGGTCTTTGGCAAAGGTACGGATCAGTCGATGTGTAAACCGGTCGATGGTCGAGATATCGAAAAAAGCGTAATTGTGCAGTATTTCCTTGAGCGTTGCTTTCGATCTTTCGCGTAAGATAGGCGCATCGATTTGCAACTCAGTCATTAAATCACGAAACAGTGGCGGGGCATCGTTTTTATCTTCAACTTGGCCAAATTGGAAAAGACTGGTCAATATCCGCTGCTTCATCTCCGCAACGGCCTTGTTGGTAAAGGTGATGGCAAGTATTCTTTTGAAGCTCCCGTGGCTGGAGAGTACAATTCTCAGATAGGCCTTGGTCAGGGAATGGGTTTTACCCGAACCGGCAGAGGCGTTGTAAATTTGGAAGGGTGAAGTCATCTTGACTTATGGTTAGCAACCGAGAATTTCACGTTTAGCGCTGTAATGAAGACTTTCTCTAAGAGCATAGTTAGAGCTTCGGAGCTCAAAAAATGCAAAAACTATCGGCAGGCAGGTTTGAAATTTGCCGGTAAAAGAAAAAGTACACTTGACTTCACAGTCCATCAAGTGCTTTTTCACGCAAAATACGGATTCTATCAGTGTTCTTAACAAATAATTGGGGAATTTAAATGTTAAAAAAAGGTATATTCGAGGTCGAACTCCTTACGAGTTCGGCACTCAATAAGTATTAATCTAAAAACACTATAGCAATGGCTTTTGATTTACCGAAATTACCCTATGCATTTGATGCACTGGAACCGAATATAGATGCCCGTACCATGGAAATACATCATGATAAGCACCACGCAGGCTATACCAAGAAATTAAATGCGGCAATAGAAGGCACGGATATGGAGGGAAAGACAATCGAGGATATACTCGAGGGACTTGACATGTCGAAAACGGCCGTACGGAATAACGGGGGCGGATTTTACAACCACTCCATTTTCTGGAAAATGATGTCTCCCGACGGCGGTGGAAAACCTTCCGGGGAGCTGGCCGATGCCATAGAGGATGCCTTCGGTTCTTTCGAAGGCTTCAAAGAGAAGTTCAGTGATGCCGCCGGGTCTCGATTTGGATCGGGATGGGCTTGGCTTTGTGTACACGAGGGCGGAAAATTGGAAATCTGCTCTACTCCGAACCAAGATAATCCCCTGATGCCGGATACAGGCTGCGGTGGCCATCCCATTTTAGGAATCGATGTCTGGGAGCATGCCTATTATTTGAAATATCAAAACAAACGCCCAGAATATATTGATGCGTTTTTTAATGTTATCGATTGGGATGAGGTCTCGAAGCGATATAAAGAAGGCAAGTAGAACTAAAAATTCCCCCTACCTATGAAAGCCCGGCACTTGACCAAGTGCCGGGCTTTTTATTGATTCTATGAATTTAGCTTGTCTACGCTTAATTGATGGGGCTGCCAAAAAGTGAAAGAGGCCTGCTGGCGTTGGGGTCGGTTCGACCGGCCTTTTATGAAACAGCCTTTTGCCATTCAAAGTGGTGCCTCATTAAAATAGAAAAGGGCGGAGAAGTCTCCACCCTTTTCGTCCCAAATCTTACCATAAACTTAACCTACTTATGCTATGGCAGTTCAAAAATACGGGTATTGGGACAAATAAAAAAATATTTTATGTCGCATTGTGGTTTTTTATCACTGGAATTGGGGAAAAACTTGGTTTCAACTGGGGTAAACCTAGGTTTTGCATGTGGTTTTTTCCTAAAAGAAGGCATAGTTCTAAATAAAAAGGCGGAGCAATGGCTCCGCCTTTTCCCCAAATCTTACCATGAACTTAACCTACTTATGCTATGGTGAATCAAAGATAGGGTGAGGCCGGGCCATTGAAAATTTTATTGGATGAAGGGAGGATAAATGGGTTAAAAGGTGCTGAACCTGTCTTGATGGAATTCGGTCGTTTGCGAAGAGGCAGATGACCATGTTCAGCAGCCCCTTCTAAGTCGGGTAGCCCAGCCATTCTGTAAACTGTCTTTGGCAAGTACAGACCGGGGTCTCCTTAAATAAAAAAGGTGGAGAAGTCTCCACCTTTTTTGCCCCAAATCTTACCATGAACTTAACCTACTTATGCTATGGTAAGCTCAAATTTACTTCGGGAATTCGTTAAACGGTTGCAATACCGTTATAGAGCGTAGATTATCGATGAAATGCACGTTTGTAAGCAGTTCATCGATAGGTAGCCCAATAATAGTCTTTCACCCCAGCTCAAGCCCCGTAGGCTCGCTCGTTCTTGCCTTCGTAAAAATTTATAAAGGCCTTATTTACTATCCGATTGCCTCCGGGGGTGGGATAGTTTCCGGTAAAATACCAATCCCCCAGATTCTTAGGACAGGCCTGGTGTAGACTCTCGATGGTCTGGTAGATAATCTCTACTTCGGCGTTGATGTCATCAGAACTCAACAACTCCCCGATTTTATGGGATATCTCATCGGCGGTGAACGGTGCATAGAATTCTTTGACGTAGTTGATCACATCTTTGTCCTTGTTGTTAACCTGTTCCAAACATTTGTCATAGATGTCGTCAACAAGGTTCATGGTGAGCCGCTCTTTGTGCAGGGCGAGGGCCGCCTTAAAGGCGATAAAATCTTCTAGTTTAGCCATGTCGATTCCATAGCAGTCCGGATAACGGATCTGAGGGGCCGATGATACCACAATTATTTTTCGGGGAGAAAGCCGGTCTAGAATTCGAAGGATGCTCTTTTTTAATGTCGTGCCACGAACAATGCTGTCATCGATAATTACAAGGTTGTCGCCTTTTTCGACGGAACCGTACGAAATATCGTAAACATGAGCGACCAAATCGTCCCGGCTGCTGTCTTGGGTAATAAAAGTGCGCAATTTGGCATCTTTTATAGCTACTTTTTCGATTCGCGGGCGTACTTCAAGAATTTCGTGCAGCTGCTCGCTCGTAATTTTTGAGCCGATGGAAAGAATCTGTTCTTCCTTTCGCTTGTTAAGGTAGTTCTGCGCCTCTTTAACCATTCCATAAAAGGAGGTCTCTGCGGTATTTGGAATGTACGAGAAGACCGTGTGTTTAATGTCGTTTTCTATAGAAGCCAGAATCTGGGGGAAGAGAAGTTTGCCGAGCATTTTGCGCTCCTGATAGATTTCCTTGTCGCTGCCCCTTGAAAAATATATGCGTTCGAACGAGCAGGCCTTTCTTTCTACGGGGGGCAGGATTTCTTTGAAGGAGGTATTACCGTTCTTTTTAATGATGATGGCATGACCTGGATCTAGTTCCCTAACTTCTTCATAGGGTACATTGAAAACGGTCTGAATGGCGGGCCGTTCTGAGGCGATGACGACCACTTCATCGTCTTGGTAATGATATACAGGCCGGATGCCTGCGGGATCGCGAAGCACAAAAGCGTCGCCGTGGCCCAACAGCCCCGCCATAACATAGCCCCCATCCCAGTTTTTGGCGGCTTTTTTCAAGATTTTATGCACTTTCAGCCTGTCTGCGATGAGAGGGGAGGCCTGCTGTTTGGTATATCCTTCTTTTTTTATCTGTTTGTAGAGCTTGGCCACCGCGGAATCCAGAAAATGTCCAATTTTTTCCATCACGGTGACCGTGTCCGCCATTTCCTTGGGATGTTGGCCCAGTTGGACGAGGTTATCGAATAGCTCGTGTACGTTGGTCATGTTGAAGTTTCCGGCTACGATGAGGTTGCGGTGCATCCAGTTATTTTGTCGTAGAAAGGGATGTACGCTCTCGATACTGTTTTTTCCGAAGGTGCCGTAGCGCACGTGGCCCATCAGTACCTCGCCGATATATGGGATGTGCTTCTTCTGAGCGGCAACATCGTCCACATATTCCGGATGTTCCCGTAATGTGGTATTGATCCGGTCGTTGATTTGATCAAAAATGTCTTGAATCGGCTGCTGTGCCGCGGAGCGTACCCGGCTCATATAGCGTTCGCCGGCATTAACGTCAAGTTTGATACTCGCAAAACCGGCTCCGTCCTGCCCTCGGTTGTGCTGTTTTTCCATCATCAGGTACATTTTGTTGACCCCATAGAAGGCCGTACCGTATTTTTCCTTAAAGTATTCTAACGGCTTCAGCAATCGGATTACCGAAATGCCACATTCGTGTTTTATCGCGTCGCTCATAGTGTATGCCTCTTCGTATCAAAAAAGCCCCGAATATTCGGGGCAGGTTGTAGTCTATTTTAGCTCAATGTCGAACTGGGTCAAGGTCTTGAACTGGTGCAATCTTCGGTTTACTTCTTCCCGTTTGAGATCTTGCATCCGTTTGGTGCCGAAACGCTCAACGCAGAAAGAGGCCAGATTGGAGCCGTGGATTACGGCGCTTTTCAGGTTCTCAAATGAAATATTGTCCGTCGCCGCCAAATAGCCAGCAAATCCTCCCGCAAAAGTATCGCCCGCACCTGTGGGATCAAATACTTCCTCCAGGGGTAGGGCAGGGGCGAAAAACACTTTCCCGTCATGGAATAGCAGGGCGCCATGCTCCCCTTTTTTGATGACTACGAATTCGGGCCCCATTTTATGGATTTCCTCCGCTGCCTTGACCAATGAATATTCTTGTGTCAGTTGCCGGGCCTCTTCATCGTTGATAGTGATGACGTCGACTCGCTTGATGACCTGTAGGAGTGCTGATAGGGAATGATCCATCCAAAAATTCATCGTATCGAGTACGATCAGCTTGGGCCGCTTTTCCATTTGGTCGATAACGCCCATTTGGATGTCGGGGTGCAAATTGCCCAGCATCACGACATCGGCATCCTTATAATTATTAGGAACGACGGGGTCGAAATCGGCCAGCGTATTCAGTTCCGTGCTCAGCGTATCGCGTGAGTTCAGGTCATTGTGGTACTTGCCCTTCCAATAGAAAGTCTTGCCGCCCTTTACAATCTCGACTCCGGATAGGTCGATATTCCTCTTGCCGAGCACATCCAGATATTCTTGGGGCAGGTCATCGCCGACAATGGAGACAATGGCAGAATCCACTTCGAACTGCGAAGCGGCCAGCCCGATAAACGTAGCGGCACCGCCTAGGATTTTGTCAGTCTTCCCGAAGGGAGTCTCGATTTCGTCAAAGGCTACGGTGCCTACGATTAAAAGTTTGCCCATTCATTGTGAATTTATGCAAAGATACGATTTTGGAAATCCAACAGAATACAATCGTACTGTATTTTTAGGAAGACGCCCCGGGCTTTGCCTTGATACTAGGCAAAAGTCGGGGCGAATCCGTAAACATTTCAGATCATGCTTTTATTTGGGCTTGGGTGTATTTATCCATCACGTTAGTTTCTATCCACTTAAGGCAATCGGCGAAGGTATCGAATATATGTTCTTCGGGAATGAGGTCGGGAATAATATCCACACGTTCCATCATATATCGCGGCTGATCGAGCACATCGACCAATAGCACGTTGATTTCCGATTTTTTCAGGTCGATGAGCACGTCTTCTAAGGTATATAGACCAGATTGGTCCATGTATTGCATCCGATCCATTCGAATGATTACTGTGGATGCTGTTCTTGGAATCTGATCGGCCAGTTGTTGAAAATCGCTCGTGGATCCGAAAAACAGGGGTCCTTTTAGGTGCTTGATAAATACCTCTTCCTTTAGGTTTTGTGGAAAACCAGCCTCATCGACCCAACCCTGTTCCTTATCTAAGCTCTTCACATCGGAGCGCTGGGCAGTAAGGTCACCCATTTTTTTCATGAACATCAAGGCTGCGATGACCAGACCTACCCCCACGGCATAGACCAGGTTCCATACGGATGATAGCACGAGAACAATCAGCATGACCACTACTTCGGAACTGAATTTTATCGGCCCCAATTTCATATCCTTGGGCAGACTGGGTATGGCTTTCAAGCCTTTATAGTCCATTACCCCGATACCCACCGTTACCAGAATACCCGCCAAAACGGCTGCCGGTATCTGCGATGCGACGGGCCCTAGGGCCAACAGGATAACCAATAGCAGTACGCCGGCAATCATACCGGACAGTTTGCTCTTACCGCCGGCATTGATGTTTACTACGGTTCTTATTGTGGCACCCGCACCGGGAATACCGCCGAAAACCGCGGCGATACTGTTGCCGATACCCTGGCCCACCAGTTCTTTGTTCGGTTGGTGCTTGGTCTTCGTCATGTTATCGGCCACCACTGAGGTCAACAGCGAATCGATAGCCCCCAAAAGGGCGAGGGTCAAAGCCGTAAAGACGTAGGGGGTTATTTGGCCCAGTTCGAAGTTGAGAAAAATACCCAGATTGGGGGTGGGAAACCCGGTAGGTATCTGTTCGATGGGGCGATAGTCCAGTCCGAAACCATAGGCGATGCCAGAAACCACCACCAAGGCGACGAGGGCGCTGGGTATGGTCGTGGTAATCCGTTTAAAACCGTAAATGATTACAATGGTGGCCAGTGCCAAGATCAGTTCGAGCCAATTGATATTTTGCAAGGCCCTGGGCAGTACTTTTAGGGAACCTATTACGCCCGAAGCTTCTTTTTTGGCCAGGGTGCGGGCTTCCTTAAGCATATCCTCTTCGCTGATATCCTCGGCCCTTTTAATGGTTTCCTCGAAATCTTCGAGTACCAAAATTCCTTCCCCGGCTTCTTCCTTCAGTATATTATCGAGAATAATCTCTTCGGCCATGGGTCTATACTGCTCTACATATTCGGTGTCTTCTTTAGGATAATAACCCAACGCCGGCAGAATCTGTGTAACCAGGATAATGACCCCAATAGCGGTCATAAACCCGGAAACCACGGGATAAGGAATATATCGGATATATTTGCCCAGGCCGATGATGCCCAGGCCGATCTGCATGAGTCCCGCTAATAGGAAGACGATAAGAATGGCTGGTAGCGCCTTTTCGAGACTTCCGTCGTTGGCGGCAACAATACTGGCGATGACCACCATACTCACAGCGGTCATAGGTGCGGTAGGCCCGGAAATCTGGGTGTTGGTGCCCCCGAACATGGCGGCAAAAAAGCTGATAAAAATGGCGCCGTAAAGCCCGGCACTAGGGCCCATTCCGGAACTCACGCCGAACGCAAGGGCCAAAGGCAGGGCCACGATGCCGGCGGTAATCCCGCCGAATAGGTCGCCCCTTAGGTTTGCAAATAGGTTTTTCATAATTTGATCGATTTTAAATGATTTTGAAGATTAATCCAAATGATATATCTCCATGATATTCTTGAGAATGCCCTCAAAATCGATCTTCAGGTCAATCAGTTTACCTGTATGTACATCAAAGACCCACCCGTAAACTTTTAGGCCACGATCCCGATAGGCTTTCTGTACGGCGGCGGTCTTGATAAGGTTGACGCACTGCTCTTGCACATTTAGTTCTACGAGACGATCGTATTTTTTATCTTCATCCCCAATCTCGTTTAATTCCTTTCTATGTATGCGATACACATCGCGAATGTTTCGCAGCCAGGGGTTAAGGATGCCCAAATCGGCAGATTGCATCGCCGCCTTTACACCTCCGCAGGCGTAATGCCCACAGACCACGACATGGTTAACCTTTAAATGGTTCACCGCATAATTTACGACCGACATAACGTTCAGGTCGATACTAATGACCATATTGGCGATATTTCGGTGTACGAAAACCTCGCCGGGACCCATGCCCATCAACTCCTCGGCGGTCACCCTACTGTCGGAGCAGCCGATATAAAGCAGTTCGGGGCTTTGACCCTTGCCTAGGGAATCGAAAAAGTCGGCATCGGTACTGAGTTTGTCCTTTATCCAGTTTTTGTTGTTCTTAAATACATTGTCGAGGTTCATATGCTTGTAGTTAAAATGAATATGATTAATACGAAGTCTATATCGGATAGGTATCCACGATAAGACCCTTAATTTTTAAAAATAGCGAAGTTGTAAGAGAAAGTGAAGCACTTCGAGACGTTACCGTCGAAGTATCAAAAACAAAATTGTATTGTTTTCGACCTCGAACGTCGATATCTATAGTGCCGTGCCGTTAAACGGCGTCTTCCGGAGGCGGAAGGATGATTTCGGCTCGGTGGTCGGAGTTCCGTAAAAGATAAGGATTATGCGAAATAAAATCTTGCCATTGTGACAGCAACGAAAAATCGGACGGGCCGTTATGGACGATTTTCAATTCATCCACACTCTTTTTGCCCTGTTCGTGCTGCTCCTCTTCGTTAGGGTTGCTGACTACGACGGGTTTGTCGACGTCGATCAAAGTAATCACGCTGGGGGCCGCAATAGCAAAAAGCCAAAGGCCCAATAAGATAAAAAGCATACGTGACTTGGACATAAAGACCAATAATTTGTGTAAAAATAGCGGAATCGACCTTAATGTGCAATTCCGAAATCTTAAAAATCCTTTAACACTTTAATATCTTCTGATGGAATCCATCCGGTGGTGCCGTCGGGGATGCGGATTTTTTTCCAATCGTTCAGCTGGTCGAGCACGTTCACTTTCGTACCCTCGTGAAGTGCAAAGGCCTCTTGGCTTGTTTTGTTAGGCTCGGATTTTACGCTAGCTTCCCGGGCGAAAACGATGGCGGGCCGGTCGGCCTTGAAGTTATTGTATTCCAAATAAGCAAAGGCCACCGCCGTGATAGCCAAAAAAAGGCAAATCATGCTGATAACGAACGCCAAACGTTTACGCGACGAGTAGCGAAAATAATAGAAGGCAATATAGAGCAGCACAAAAAGCAGCATGAAGGCTACCGCTAGATAGCTCCATTGATCAAAGGAAAGAACACCGATCAGGTTGTCGTATATTTTCGATAGACCCGTTTTTGGCATTTGGTCGATGGCGTCTAATGTCATGTTCTGCGCATAGCCAAGGTTGTTCTTGATTTCGGGATCGTTGGGCTGTAACAGCAGGGCCTTTTCGTAGTAATAGATACTCGGGGCTATCTGGTTCAACTTGTAATAAGCATTGCCAAGATTGTAGTACAGTTCGGCGGAATGTTGGCCGTTATCCAAGATCTCGAGGTAGTTGTCCACGGCCTTCTGGTATTCCCCGGCGTTATACGCCTTGGTCGCCCCGTCGAATAGGGCCTTATTCTGGGCGGTGACAGTGAAAGTTAGCAGTAGAATTAGTATGTAAACTATTTTTTTCAATTTGAATTTTTAACTTTATTCAACATTTTCAACCTGTAAAGCTTGACATTAATCGCTTCTTGGCTCTTTTTAATTTTCACTTCATAACTCATCACTACTCAAAGCTGTTTGTCAAGCTGCGAGATTACTTCGCTGGCCTCGTCGTAATCCTGCTGCATCTGCACTTCGGAAAAGGGGCTGTAGCGTGCCATTTCACAATTTTTTAGCAGGGCGATAAATCCTTCTTTAGTCGAGGCATCCACTTGTTTCTCGTCCAATAGAGAAGCGATTTTGTCCTTGCTGAATTCCGAGGTTTCGATTTTTAACTTGGCCTTTAGATAGTTGTGAAGGCCTTTTTCAAGAGCGATGTAAAAGGGCTCTTTGTTACCCAGTTCCTTGCGTGCTTTCGAAAGGTATTTTCGGGCGAGCTTATTGGCCCTTCGTATCCTGTTACCGGCCACGTCACCGGCAATGGCTTCGCGTTTTTTCCTAAAAACAATAGCCAAGGGAATCAATAAGAGGGGCAACAGCAACCACAGGTAGAAACGGGTGGAGCCAAAGAACTCTTCAGTGCCAATGGCGGTCAGATGGGGGTTCAGCTTAATGAAATTGAACTGGCTGTTCGTGGCCACGGATTGTTTTCCCCTGGAATTCGGAGAAGAGGAGGCGGTAGTCGAATGGGTCGGCCCTTCGTTGACATTGATCATTATTTCGTCGGAGATGAGGGTTTTGTAACCTCCCGTATCCGGATCAAAGTAGGTGAACGAGATGGCGGGTATGGGATACTTTCCTTTATAGGAAGGTACTATCGTATAGTTATTGCTCACACTGCCTTGAGTGCCGGACAGGGTTGTACGGACATTTTCGTCGAATTCGGGTTCGTACACTTCCAAAGAACCGGGCAGATTGGGTTCGGGCAGCGGAAAAAGTTTCAGGTTCCCCTTGCCGCTGACCTGCACCTTGGCCTGCAACGATTCGGAGGCGTTGAGGTCGGTCTTGCTGGTCGTGACTGAAAAGTCATATTGGCCGACGGCACCACTGAAATTAACCGGTTTGCCCTTTTCGGGCAAGGGTTTTACGTTGATGGTACGGTTGCCCGCCGATACGGTTTTAGTGGTCTGCGAATAGATTCGGCCCCCGAAAAAATCACGTTTGTTCGTTGGCACATCAACGGTTACTTCGAGCGAGAGCGGTTCGATTTCGAGCTTCCCGGATTTCTGGGGATAGAGCACCACTCTCTTCAGGATAACATAGCGGTAGGGCTTGCCCTTGTACGTTCCGTTTTCGGCGGATAGACGTTTAACGGGAATGTCTTGGCTCCAAAAGTTGTTGTATGTGGGATTGTCCAGGGGTTGGTAGTTCGAGACACTTATCGAAGGGCTTACATATAATTTATAGACCACGCTTAAGGCCTCGTTTAGATAAGGACCGGTCTTGGATACTTCCGCCACCAAATGCAGGCTTTCGTCCGCCACGTCGTCGGCCGTCATTTGGTCGCTCGGCTTGTCAACGGCCGCCGTGACCTCGACTTCTTTGGGGGTGGATTTATAGGTCTTGCCGTCGATTACGATAGTGGCCTGTTTGATGGTAAACTTGCCCTGTGATCGAGGTGCCAAGGTATAGGAATAGGTCTTGGAATAACTGCGTACCCCATTGACCCAAGATGAACTTATCGATTGTGAAGGCCCCATCAGAACTCGAAAACCTGTAAAATCAGGGGGATTGAAATTATCCCCGTCTTTATTCATCTCAAAGTCCACCCGCAACCTTTCGTTGATGCCCAGCTTGTCTTTGCTAAGCTGCATCTCAAAAGTGACGGCATCGTCGTCTTGGGCGTTCAGCGCAAAAACGCAAAACACCAGAAAAATGCCTGTAATATAGCTATTTAGCACCTTGTGCATTACCAATCCTTTTCCTTTATTACCTTGGCGCCCTTGACCTTTTGGGCATCCATTTTTTCCTGTACTTTTTTCTCCTCGTTCTGCATGGCTTCCAACAGATTTTGCACCTGTTGTCTGCTCAGTTGATCGGGGCGGCGTTGTTGTGGTTGCCCCTGATCCTCTTGGTCGCCCTGTTCGGGTTTTTTGTTCTGCTCTTTCTTTTGGTCGCCCTCACCTTCCTTGTTCTCGTCTTTCTTCTTCTCGTTTTCGTCGCCCTCGTCGCCTTTATCGCCCTCGTCCTGTTTATCCTGGTCTTTGTTCTTGTCCTGGTTGTCGCCTTCTTTTTTGTCCTTGTCCTTGTCTTTTTCGTCTTTTTTGTCCTCTTTATCTTTATTATCCTGATTCTGGTCGTTCTTTTTCTGGTCTTTTTTAAGCATTTCTTTCGCGAGCGCCAAGTTATAGCGGGTCTCTTCGTCGGTGGGGTCGTTACGTAGAGCTTCTTTATAGGCCTCGACCGCTTTTTGGTATTCCTTTCGTTTCATGAACACGTTACCCATGTTGTGGAAGGCATCGTGCTTTTCGGCCTTACTGGTAGCCAGTTCCCCGGCCTGCTTGAAACGTCCAAATGCCTCGCTGTAGGTTTCGTTGTTGTAATAGGCGTTCCCTAAATTGTAGGGCGCGGCAGCGTTCTCGTCGCTTTTGGCGATGGCTTTTCGGTAGTCTACCTCGGCATCCGCGAACTTATCTTCGGAAAGCTGTTTGTTGCCCTCCCAAGTAAGGTCTTTGGATTCGGTAAGGGCCTTTTCCTTTGCTTTTTCATTGTCTTGGGCAAAAGTTATGCATCCTATCAATACAAAGAAATATGTTATCCTAAATTTCATGTTCTACTTTTTAAACCATCGTAAAAATTTCAACCCAGCTCTATCTAGGCCTGGTTCACAGTTCAATGCCGCCAAGGCGGTTAAAGTTCAAGGTTAAAAGAAAGTCCACCTTGAGCTTTGAACAGCTACAAAGTAGCAATCGCACTCTGCCTCGCCGGCAGGCAGGATTAAATTTTTACCCCCAACTGCTACTGCTACTGCCAACTTTCTTTATTCTATTTCCTTTTCATTGAACAAATTCAACTTGAGTAACCACGTCGTCTTTTTATCCAAGATAAATACGTCCAGAAATAGAAATAAGAGTCCTGCTCCCAAGAACCATTGAAACTGGTCTTTGAACTCGGCGAACTGTTTGGCCTCGAATTCCTTTTTATCCATCTGCAGCAATTGGTCCTTAATGAACTCCACGGCCTCTTCCGTGTGGGTGCCGTCGATGTACTCGCCATTGCCATCATCGGCGATATCTTGTAGAACGCCCTCGTTCAGCTGGGTGATGACGGTTTCCCCATTATTATCTTTTTTTAAGCTTTCGACCACGCCGTTCCTTTTGATGGGGATGGGCGCGCCCTTTGTGGTTCCCACGCCGATGGTAAATATACGGATACCCTCGTCGGTCGCTCTATCCACAGCTTCCAAAGTGGAATCGCCGGAATGGTCTTCCCCGTCGGAAATAATAAAAAGTACTCGATTCGTCTGTTCCTGGTCGTTATAAAAGGTAGTCGCCAGTTCGATGGCCTCGTTGATAGCCGTACCTTGGGAGGTGAGCATATCGGTGTTCATTCCCTGCAAGAACATTTTAGCGGCTCCGTAGTCGGTCGTAATCGGCAGTTGGGGAAAAGCTTGGCCTGCATAGGCGATAATGCCGATACGGTCGCTGGCCAACTGGTTGATGATTTCGGAGACCAGCCGTTTTGACTTTTCCAACCGGTTGGGCGCAATATCCTCGGCCAACATGCTTTTGGATACATCGATCGCAAACACGATATCGACGCCTTCGCGTTTGACGGTTTCCAGCTTCGTGCCAATTTTTGGATTGACCAGTCCTAAGGTCAAAAAGGCAAGTCCCAATAGGAAGAACAGCAGCTTGAGACCCGATTTGAATCGCGACCTATCGGGGGTCAACCGTCTTAGCAAGGCCGAATCGGCAAACTTTTTCTGCGTACGCCTTTTCCAGAGCTGTAGCATTATGAACAGTACTATCAGCACCGGGATAATGGCCAGTAGGTAGAAATATATTTTTTCGTCGAGTTGAATCATTTTTTATATAAAACTTCGGAACAAGGTATTGCGCAACACCCACTCCAATAGTAGCAAACCCCCTGCCAAAAGCACCCAGGAACGGAACTTTTCTTCGTACCTCGTGTATTTGAACTCTTCTATATCGGTTTTTTCGAGTTTGTTGATCTCTTCATAGATCGCTTCCAGCTTTTCATTGTCGGTCGCCCTAAAATATTTTCCGCCGGTCACCTTGGCGATGTCCTTCAACAGCGGTTCGTCGATTTCTACCTGTCGCATGCCGTAGCGGAACGAACCGTCGGCGTTATAGGCGATAGGTGAAAGGGCATTGCCGTTGGTACCCAGCCCGATGGTGTACGCCTTGATACCGTATTCGACGGCGAGATCGGCAGCGGTCTGGGGCTCGATAAAGCCGGAGTTGTTGACCCCATCGGTAAGCAAAATGATGACCTTGCTCACTGCCTTACTATCCTTCAATCGATTGACGGCGGTAGCCAAACCCATGCCGATGGCCGTTCCGTCGTTCAACTGGCCGTAGGTAATTTCGCGAAGGGCGTTAAGCACGATGGATTTATCGCTTGTAATCGGAGTTTTGGTATAGGCCTCGCCGGCGTATGCGACCAGCCCAATGCGGTCGTTCGGGCGTTCTTTGATAAACTTGGCCGCCACTTCCTTTAGGGCCGACAAGCGGTTCGGTTTCAGGTCTCGGGCCAGCATACTGGAGGATACATCGATGGCCATGACGATATCGATGCCCCGGGTCGTCTTCGTTCTCGTCGAAACGTCTTCGGTCTGGGGGCGCGCCAGGGCGGTAATGATGGCCGCCAGGGCCAACAGCCGTAAAACAAACAAAAACGGCTTTAACCGGGGCAGGAATCCCGACCCGCCAAATCCCCTAATGCTGGGCATTTTCAGCGAAGCCACCTGTTCCCGGCGCTTATAGAAATACCATAGCACGGCCAGGGGAAGCAACAACAGCAACCAGAAAAACTCCGGGTTCGCAAAGCTTATGTTCTCTAACATTTATGTTTCCGTTTTTACTTCTACGGTGTTCAATATTCGTTCTACAATCTGTTCGGCGTAGGTATCGCCATCTTTCCATGTCAGCATAACCTGTTGCTGAAAGCCTTTGCCTCCGAAAAGCAGTACGCTGTATTTGCCTAGTACGGTTTCCTTGGAGTCGGGTACGGCAAATTGGGCACTTCCATACACCTTGACCCCCTTAACGCCAGTCACCGTCGTAAATTCCTCGTTTTTCGTGATGATGTTCTTGGCGCCTTGCCTTTCCAGGCCTTCGACAAAAGCGTCGATGGATTTCTCGAAATCGGGTTCCGTTTCCTGTGACAGCAGGGTCGAGCTAGCACTGATCGAGAACAGACCATCGGGCTCTTGGTACCGGAATACCTGTAGCTCCTGAATGTTGGCCTTTTGTTCCGGTGGAATTTGGGTGGGCTGTCTCTTCAATACCCTGGGCGTTTCTAGACTGATTGGGGGATAGCCGTATGTACTGGCGATCCATTCTCCTTCGAGCAATGATTTGGTAGGATGGCCAAAAACGCTATCTTTCACGGGGGCGAAGCCGTAGCGGGCCACCGCAATGCCGGTCGTAACCAGTAGGAAGCCTATGATCGCCGCCACCGTAATAACGATTTTTCGTCGTTGTTGTTTATGGGCCTGTTCCTCCTTGTATTCTTCCTGTTCCATGAGCTCCTCAAGGGTGGGCTCGGGCAGTGCATCGTGGGTTTGGGTAACGATTTGCTCGATAGATTTGCGGTCGTTCTGTGCGATGGAAGATTCTGGTCGCGACCTCGCGAACTTGACCAGGTCGGCAGTTTCTAAAATGCGCTTAAACTGTTTGAGGGTGTCGTCTTCGAGTTTAAGTTCGCCGGCGTCCCGCAACATTTCCAGTTTGTAGATCAGCTCGTCGGTGGTGCTTTCCATGGCGGTAACGTGTACGTCTTCCTCTAGATAAGATCGTACAATACCGGTTAATTCGGAGTAATATTGTTTGTACTCGTCCTGAATAAGGTATTTGGAATTCTCTAGTCTTTTCAGTTCCAACAGCGCCCGGTCATAGGCCGGCAACATAGCCACTTTCTCCTCTTCGGTGAGGGGTTTTTTACGGAAGACGAACCAATAAAGGAGTCCGCCCAAGACCGCCAGACCCAATAGGATACCCACTAGCCATATCCAGATTTCGGTACGGCTTTTTTCGACCTCCCTCAAGGGTTTGATATCGTACATTTTCTGGGCAAGAGTATCGACAGCTACTGTGGCGACATTGATCTGGGACGAATCGGTGAAAAAGCCCTTGCCGTTGATTTCGATACGTTGGGCGGGGAGTTTGTAGGACCCGGAATCGAACTGGGTCAAGGCGTAGATTTTCTGCAAGGTCATCCGGTCGTTCTTGCGGGTAGTATCCGTGGCATAAGCTTCCACTGTTTCCAAGGGCGAAAAAGTTTGCCCCTCGGGAAAAATCACTTGTGCCGTACTATCCGCCTCAACGGTTACGGTAAACTTCACCTGCTCCCCGATCTTAATATCGGCGGTATCGATTTTGGAGGTTACAGAAGGATTCTTTTGGGAATATCCGTAAAACCCCAAGAGTAGCAGATACAGCAAGATACCTCGTTTTGAGAACGAACAATTCCAGACCGGCTTGCCGGCTTGGCAATTTCCAATTTCCAAATTCCCAATCATTCTTTGTTTTTCGTCACTCGTCATTGCGGGGAGTGGATTGATAGCGAAACGGGCGAAGCAAGCTGTTGAGGATTCCAGAACGCTGAACAGATTGCCTCATCCATTTCGCCATCTGATAAGTTCAGCATTCGTCAGGCTCCTCGAAATGGCGTGTATGATTTATTCTTATCCATGTCATCCCCTTCGCTTAAAATATCCCAATAACTTCCTTACATAACTCTCGTCGACCCTGCAGTTCAAGGTGCCACATCCCGATTTGGTAAAAGTTTCCTGAAAGTAATCCACCCGTTGGCGATAATAATTTCCATAGGCGTTCCGTACGCTTTTCGATTGGGTGTTGACCAATCGCTGCCGTCCGGTCTCGGCATCCTCCATCTGTACCATACCCAGATTGGGAATAATTTCTTCGCGTTCGTCATAAATTCGGATTCCCGTCAGGTCATGTTTGTTGCCCGAAATTTTCAGGGTCTTTTCATAATCATCGGAGATAAAATCCGACAGTACAAAAACGATGGCCCTTTTTTTCATTACGCTGCTCAGAAATTTCAAGGCCTCCGCAATATCGGTGCGATTACTTTTCGGCCGGAACTCCAACAGCTCCCGGATAATGCGAAGCACATGGCTTTTTCCTTTTTTCGGGGGAATATAGAGCTCTACCTCGTCGGAAAATAGGATGAGTCCGGCTTTATCATTGTTTTGTAGTGCCGAAAAGGCCAATGTGGCCGATATTTCTGTAATAATTTCCTTTTTGAACTGATTGGTCGTGCCGAAAAGTTCCGAACCGCTCACATCGACCATCAACATCATCGTCAGTTCGCGTTCTTCCTCAAAAACCTTTACATAGGGCTCGTTGTACCTGGCGGTCACGTTCCAGTCGATACTGCGAACATCGTCGCCGAACTGGTATTGCCGCACCTCGCTGAATGTCATGCCACGGCCCTTGAAGGTAGAATGGTATTCACCACCAAAAACGTGATCGGAAAGACGGCGTGTCTTGATCTCGATCTTGCGCACTTTCTTAAGTAGTTCTTTGGTGTCCATCTTGGCAGGGGCAGTGTTCAATAGGTAGTGGGCAGTAGACTTAACAAATATAATACCAAGGGCAAAATACTGTCCACTTTTTTACGGTACTTCAATCTCGTTGACGATCTTGTTGATAATTTCCTCGGAAGTGATATTCTCGGCTTCGGCCTCGTAAGTAATCCCAATACGGTGTCTCAGTACGTCGTGCACTACAGCTCGCACATCTTCGGGTACCACATAGCCCCGTCTTTTGATAAAGGCGAAACATTTGGCGGCGTTGCCCAAATTAATACTCCCTCGTGGCGATGCCCCGAAACTGATCAATGGTTTTAAATCACCGAGGTTGTATTTTTCTGGGTAACGGGTAGCAAAAACCAGGTCGAGGATGTATTTTTCAATTTTTTCGTCCATATAAACCTCCCTGACCGCTTTCTGGGCGCTCAAGATCTGGTCTAGGGTAACGACCGCTTTTACCTCGTCATAGGCGCCCAACAGATTTTGGCGCATGATGAGCTGTTCCTCGTTCATCTTTGGATAATCAATGACGGTTTTGAGCATAAAACGGTCCACCTGGGCTTCCGGTAAAGGATAGGTACCCTCTTGTTCGACCGGGTTTTGGGTCGCCATCACCAAAAAGGGCCTGTCGAGAATAAAGGTTTCATCTCCGATCGTCACCTGTTTTTCCTGCATGGCCTCCAAAAGGGCCGATTGCACTTTCGCAGGGGCCCGGTTGATTTCGTCGGCCAGCACGAAATTGGCGAAAATCGGTCCTTTTTTGATGGAAAAGTCATTGAGTTTCATGTTGTATATCAAAGTACCTACCACGTCGGCGGGCAGTAGGTCGGGGGTAAACTGTATGCGGCTGAAACTGCCCTGGACCGCTTTGGCCAAGGTGTTTATGGCCAAGGTCTTCGCCAAACCGGGCACCCCTTCCAACAAAATATGTCCCTGCCCGAGAAGGCCTATCAAAAGGCGTTCGATCATGTGTCTTTGCCCCACGATCACCTTATTCATCTCGCCGATCAAAAGGTCGATAAAGACGCTTTCCCTTTCAATTTTTTCATTCACCGCCCTAATATCGACGGCCGTATTTTCTTCCATAGGATTTTGTAAATTTTTGGTTCGGACAGGTTGGTCTATTAACAAGGGTGCAAATTGAAAATTTATTGCCTGTTCCGCTGTTAACGATTGGTTAAAAAAAGGGGGAGGCCCCGAGTTTTAGGAAGAGTTTAAGGGATTTGTAGGACTTCTTTTGGACATTGGTGCAGCAAATTGCGGAACCATCAAATTGACTAACTTTGGATGGTAATGAGGATAATATAAAAAACAGAAACATGAAAGACCCCGAAAATAAAAACCCCTCCGAAAATAGGATAGCTTTAATAACAGGCGCAACAAGCGGAATCGGTAAAGCCACCGCCATACTTTTTGCCGTAGAGGGCATCGATCTGATTCTCTGCGGAAGGCGACAAGAACGTTTGGAAAGTCTCAAGGGCGAATTGGGCAAAAAGAGCCGGGTGCATACCCTGAATTTCGATGTCCGTGACAAGGTAGCGGTATCCGAGGCCATCGGCTCGCTTCCCGCGGAATTTACGGACATCGACATCCTTATCAACAATGCCGGCAATGCCCATGGTCTCGATCCCATCGACGAGGGCAATACCGACGATTGGGATGCCATGCTGGACATCAATGTCAAAGGATTGCTCTATGTGTCAAAGGCGATTATTCCCGGAATGGTCGAAAGGAAGTCCGGCCATATAATCAATATTGGATCTACGGCGGGCAAAGAAGTATATCCGAAAGGCAATGTCTATTGTGCCAGCAAACATGCCGTAGACGCTTTGACCACGGGCATGAGGATAGACCTCAACCCCTACGGCATCAAGGTAGGGGCGGTAAACCCAGGTGCGGTGGAGACCGAATTCAGCAACGTACGCTTCAAGGGCGATGAGAAAAAGGCCGATGCGGTGTATGAAGGATTCCAACCTCTAGAAGCAGAAGACATTGCCGAAACCCTGTTCTTTGTAGTGACCCGCCCGCCGCATGTAAACATAGCCGATCTGATCATTATGCCCACGGCGCAGGCATCGGCGACGGTCTGGAAAAAGGATTAATCCGAACAAATGATCAACAAACGCCTACTGGTCAAAAACCTGCTCGCCCATAACGACGAAAATAGTTTTTACGACAAGAAACGCTTTGTCGACATCGGAAAGCGGGAGGGGAAGGCCAAATTCCTGAAACACGTCTGCGCCTTGGCAAACAGTAACCCCAAGAACCGGTCGTTTATCGTTATCGGTGTCGAGGATGAAGACAGCAAAATCGTAGGGGTCGATTTTTTCGATGATAGCAAGATTCAGAACCTGGTCAATGCGTATTTGGAAAATCCGCCATTAATATCTTATGAAAACATTCCCTTTCCCGATTTGCCCGAGGGAAAGGTGGTGGGCCTGGTCACCATCACTTCCAACGGAAAAGTCTGTTCCCTGCGCAAGAACATCTGGAAGTATTATGGCGGTATGGTCTTCTTCCGCGAAGGTAGTGTCAGCATGCCCAAGGCCTTCGACATCGAACTCAAGGACATTAATTCCCAGGCCGTCGCCACGATCGAACAGCACGCCAAGAACAACATCGAGCTCACCCTTGACGGCGTTATCGATTTTATCAACAAAGGGCATCCCGATCTGGAGAGCGATTATAAGGTGTTCAAGGAGCAGTTCGTCGTCTGTTGGGCGGGAATCCGAAAAAAGGTAAAGGGCAACATCTATTTTTCCCGGGTCGATATCGAACTGATCAACGAACAGGTGAAACTTTTCTATTCCACTTTAGACGAAATTACGATCAGCTATGACGATAATTCGTTTACCACGAAGGAATATGTGCAATTGGGACTCGGCGCCAAGCAAGGTCATCATCCCTTGGAAGAGGTCGTCATCACCTTTGAGGACAACGGCACGTATCAGATACAGACCAAACTACTTTTTGAACCGCCCCGCTACGATACCAAGAGCCTGCGCCATATCTATAACGTCAACAATGCCCTTCTCCACAAATTGGAGAAAAAAATCGCCCTGTCCCCTTACGAAAAAAAAGACCTGAAGCATTTGCCCGACACCTATCTAATTTGCTACCTCAACGGTTTCGAAGAGGCCAGGGAGCAAATGGACGCCGCGCGGCCCTTGTTGAAAAAATATGATGAAAAAGCCTATTTGTCACTGAAAGAGGCGTTGCGGATACTTCGAAAGGTGAGGTATAATTAAAAGTAAATCCTATCTTTTACCCCTTTTCAGTTTCGGCTATTGATCATCCGGTGTGCGTCGACGGCATTTAACACCTTCATAACCCGATGAATATGCATAACTCGATGACTTATTTGGAGGAGGCATTGCCTGGGTACCGGTATCATTTTTACATACATCTACGGATTTTTGCGATTAAATTTCAAAACCATCATTAAATACTATATTTATTTTATCGGATATAATTAAGTAGTACAGCCTGCGTTGATGAATTATTAGAGGAAGGGACCAAGGGCTTTTTGCCTGTTACGATCACGTTTATAGCGAATTATGGAATGATATCGGAAAGTCCTGCCCTTTTTGACAAAATTGGTTTCGTAGATTCAACAGCGCTTGATGTGTGATGGTATGGTGTGAAATCTGATTTTGTAAAAGAACCTCAAGCGGAGGCCCTTCCATATGCCATCGTTATAGTTACCACATGAAAAATTTTAGTCATTATATTATTTGGACGCTTTTAGGATTTATTATCTCCTGTACCGAAAAAACGTCTCACAAACCGGGTGAAGACCCATCGCCGAATACCGTTTATTTCCCTGAAGTTTCTGAGCCCATTCAGTTGATCGACAACGGAAAAGAACATTTTTATGCCAGCTATTACGGTATCAACTCTTTCAGTGCCGACGAAAGATATGCCACGGTTCTGGAAACCGATATAAAACACCGGCTGCCCACCGAAAAGGACACCGCCACTTTGGGAATGGTCGATTTGAAAACCCACGAGTTTATGCCGCTTACAAAGACCCGTGCGTGGAATTTTCAACAGGGATGCATGGCCCATTGGCTGGGCACTTCGCCCGACTCGCTAATCATTTACAACGATTTGCGCGACGGTAAGTTTATTTCGGTGATCCTGAATGTCCATACCAAAGAGGAAGTCAAGACCATTCCCTATCCTATCAGTGCCGTAGCCCCCAACGGAAAAGTAGCGGTTAGCCTTAATTTTTCGAGGATCAGGAATACCCGTAAGGATTATGGTTATGGCGGCAAAGGTCAGGATGCCCGATCCGATGTTCAGTTTCCCGTGGACGATGGGATCTTTTTGGTGGATCTGGAAACCGGAAAAGGGAAATTGATCGTATCCATTGCCGATGTAAAAGATCAAGTGCCCGAAATTCCCCCGGAAGGGAAGGAATATTTCAACCACACCCTTTTTAGCCGAGACGGAAGCAAAATTTTTTGGCTGGCCCGGGCCACTCCAAAACGGAATACTACCGCCTTTACGGTCAACCGCGATGGCTCGAACCTGCAACGTAGTTTCCCAGATGGCTGGGGCGGCTCCCATTTCGACTGGCTGAGCGACGACGAATTGATGGTTACCTGCGACTACGATGCCCAACAGACCTCACACGTTCTGTTCACCGTGGGACAAAAAAATTACAAACGCCTTGGAAACGGTCTGCTCGACTTCGATGGTCACGGCACTTTTTCGCCGGATGGAAACTGGATGGTTACAGATACCTATCCTTACGGAAATGCGCTACGCGAACAAAAAATTTATCTGATGGACATGAAAACCAAGGCTGTTTTACCCCTTGGTAAATTTCCCGAACCAGAAGTATTCAGCGGATATTGGCGCTGCGATATCCACTGCCGTTGGAGCCCGAAGGGAAATTTGATAGGTTTTAACTCTACCCATACGGGTTCGCGACAGGCCTATATTATTAAACTCAAATATTGAGGTTGATGGGTACCTGAAAATACATCGAGCATTAAATAAGTGGGGTATGAATTTACCATTTTCGCGATATTTACTATGAATGGCGAATGGGTTTCCGCCCTGCAGTACTTGCAAAAATGCGCTTTAGCCATTATCTTCATCAACGGAATGGCGCGCAATAATCAATGAAAACTATTGATCGACACCCTCAATGCCCCGCTCTATGACTTAGAAACATTATGCCGGAGAGTTCAAACTGATATGCCGGGGAATATTTGAATTTAATTGAACTTTCTGTTGGGAACAGAGTAAATTAGTTTCAGGTCTTAGCGTTCAAGCGGATTATGAACTGATGAAATCATTTGTATTGCATGGCCGAGCTACGGAAGTCAGACATAATCAACTGGGGATCCAAAATGGGATATAAGTAGGTTAAGGATAGATTAAAGGGGGTTTTAGGTGCTGTTAGAAATTTCTGGAAAGGCATGGCAAGTCGTAATAAAGAGCAGATAGTTTTAAAATTTATCTATGGAATTTAATCGAAAAAATTTGCGGTAAATGTACTATTCCCATCTAATATCCTTGGTTGTAAGTGTAGGCTTGTTTCCATTTATATCCAATACCCAAAATGTCATCGATCCAGAGCCAGAAGATTCCAAACCAAACATCCTATTGATCTTCACCGATGATCAAGGCTATCATGACGTTTCCTATTACGGCACCAGGGATATCCGTACCCCTAACATAGATAAGATTACGGCTTCGGGAATGCGTTTCGATTATTTCGATACCAACTCGCCTGTCTGTGCCCCTACACGGGCCTCCTTGCTTTCCGGCCGCTATCCTGATTATGTGGGCGTACCGGGACTTATACGCCAAAACCCCAAGAACAATTGGGGGTATCTTGACCCCAAGACCGTACTCCTTCCCGCCATGTTAAAGAAAGCGGGATACCACACCGCCCACATCGGTAAATGGAACCTGGGCCTTGAGCATCCCAATCTGCCCAACGACCACGGTTTCGACCTCTTCCACGGATGGCTGGAAGACATGATGGACGATTATTGGGCCCATCGTAGGTCCGGGGGAAACTATATGCGCCTAAACGAAAAAACCATAGACCCCCTGGGCCATGCTACCGACCTTTTTACCCAATGGTCCGTAGATTATGTAAAGCAGCAGGCGAAGAACGAAGAGCCTTTCTTTCTATACCTGGCTTACAATGCACCCCACTTTCCCGTCCAGCCGCCTGAAGAGTGGCTGCAAAAAGTAAAGCGTCGGGAGCCCCGCATTGGCGAACAAAGGGCCAAATTGGTCGCCTTAATCGAACATATGGACGATGGTATCGGACAGGTCGTAAAGGCCTTGAAGGAAAGCGGGCAATATGAAAAGACCCTGATCGTATTTACCAGTGACAACGGGGGCCATCTGCCCAGTAGGGCCAACAACGGGCCCACAAGAGACGGAAAGCAAAGTATGTACGAAGGCGGCCTAAGGGTGCCGACCAGCATCTCATGGCCGGGAAAGATAAATCCCGGAACCGTCTCCGATCAGGTCAATTTGACCATGGATCTCTATCCCACCCTCTTGGAAGTGGCCGGCGTAAAAATTGATCATACCATCGAAGGCAGAAGCTTTCTGAGCACATTGTTGGGACAAGAGTCCGAGAAGGAAGACCGTTCGCTCTATTTTACACGCCGGGAAGGTGGCCTTCGCTATGGGGGACAGGCCTATTATGCCCTGCGGTCGGGAGATTGGAAGCTGCTGCAGAACAATCCGTACAAACCGATGGAGCTCTATAACCTGAAAAAGGATCCCCTGGAGGAGAACAATGTGATAGAACAGGAACCGGACAAGTACGAAGAACTAAACAGACAGCTTATGCTCCATATTCAAAAGGCCGGCAGGGTGCCGTGGCAGAAACCCGATTGACCGGTATCAAATAGCTGAAAGATCATACCATAGAAAAACAAAGGAAATGAATGAAAGATTTGTCCTAGCTATATCCCTAAGTCTTATTTGTTTTGCGCTTCATCACGATGCATCTACGCAAAGTGATAATGGCAACATTAAAGCTGATGCCCCGAATGTGGTCGTGTTCATTGCGGACGATGTGAGTTGGAACGATCTGGGCTGCTATGGGAGCACTTCCGTAAAAACACCGAATATCGATAAATTGGCCGTTGGGGGGATGAAGTTCAACCATGCCATCCTGACGGCGAGTTCCTGCAGCCCGAGCAGGATAAGCATCATGACGGGTCGATACCCGCACAACACCGGCGCGGCGGAACTACATACCGAACCAAAAGTGGATTTCGAATCCCTTGCCTCGCGATTAAAGACAAACGGTTATTATACCGGTCAAGCGGGGAAATGGCATATGGGGAAACTATTGCGCCAAGGCTTCGACCGTATTTATGACAATGGGAAGCAGAACGGTGACGGGGGCGAGGAAAGGTGGATTCCTTCCCTCAAGGAGAGGGACCGGAACAAACCTTTCTTCTTCTGGTTCGCTTCCTACGATGCCCACCGGCCATGGGGCCCCAACAAATTTTCCGGCACCCTCGATCCGGCGCAGGTAGAAGTTCCGGTCACCTTGGTAGATAACGACAGTACCCGGTCAGATCTCTCCAAATATTTTATCGAGATCAAGCGTTTCGATTTCCATGTAGGGGAGGTCGTTAAAGAACTAAAAAGGCAGGGGGTCTATGACAATACGCTAATTATCGTTATGGCCGATAACGGGCGGCCTTTCCCGAGGGACAAGACCAGGATGTACGATTCGGGGATGAAGACCCCTTTTATCGTCCATTGGCCGCAAACAATCAAAAAGGGGGCGGTTTCCAATAGTTTAATAAGCAGTGTTGACATTGCCCCTACCGTATTGGACATCTGCTCCGTACCGGCGCCGGAAAGTTTTCAGGGACGGAGTTTCAGGCAAATCTTGATGCATCCCGAAAGGGAAATCCGGAAATACGCCTTTTCGGAGCATAATTGGCACGATTACGAGGCACATGAACGTATGGCGCGTACCAAAAACTATATCTACATCCTCAATTCACGCCCCCAATTTCCCAACCAAGGCCCCGCGGATGCGGTTACGAGCCCTTCGTTCAGGGCAATGGCCTCGGAAAACGAAAGAAATAACCTTGCCCCGGCCCAATATGACGTTTTTCTGGCCCCAAGACCTGCAGAGGAATTATTTTACTGCCAGAACGATTCCCTGCAATTGGACAATTTGATGGGAAACAAAAAATATTCATCGGTTTACAGAGAACTGAAGGGCGTTCTAAAGAAATGGATGGAACAGACGGGGGACACTGTCCCCGAGAACCTGACCAAGGATTGGTACTCCCGTGATACCGGGGAGAAGATCGAGGCCGATTTCAACATACGGGGGGAAATGCCCGGGGAAAGCCAAAATGCGGATTCCCTTAATAGCAATAGTATGATAAAATTTTAGGGCATAGATAAACCGGAAAAAAAACCCTCCGACGACGGCGGCCTGTAATTTTTTCCAAAAGAGAAAAATTACAGACTTATATTGAACTTATTTAGACTGTGTCTTTTACATACGGATATCACTTTTTGAGGCTCTTGTTAGCATTAACGACTGCATCCAACCCTGGGGTTAATGAAGTGGTTTAAACTTTTTCCATTCGCCAAAAATTGCCTTTTTTTACTCATTTGTCGTCTTTTTTCCTTTCATAGCGATGCTTTACCCATCAAAAATTTCTTCAAATGACCATAAATTGTCTCAATTTCGCTGGAAAGCAAAAAGGTTAAATCACTTCAATTAAAAAATCTAGAAAAAGATTTAAGCTTTAGATGAAACCTCTTTCGAACCTATTTTATAAAAAATCCATACGGGGCAAAGACCGGTTTGTATTTATTTTTTCCTTTCTGATCTGTATAGGCTTTTCTCGATGCCATCAGTACGGATCTCCATACGGGTAGCATGAGCAACGCGATGAAGGACATGCTGAACGTCATGTCCAAGTTTATGTTGAAGGACATGGGTCTCAAGAAGGTCGTCGCCGCGAGTACCTGGCATCCTGCAAAGGCTATAAAAAGGGAAGATTTGGGGAACCTTTCCGTCGGTGCGCCTGCCGATGCAGCAGTACTCAAGCTTATCGAGGGCCATTTCGGATTTTTCGATTATACCGGCTATAAAATGGAAGGGGATAGCAAATCGGAATGCGAACTGACCGTACGTGACGGAAAGATCGTTTACGACCTCAACGGGATGGCAGACCCTATCGTGGTTAGATAAATAGCTTCGCCCGTAGAAGGTTTCAGTTTCTATATGATTTAGTAGTAAAATCTGTAATTTGAGTAAGAATTTTTAATCTAAACATCCATAACAATGAAAAACAACTAAACAAGTAGAAGATCGTCGTTTAAAAAAAATGGGAATGGGCCTGGCAGCAATTTTCGGGATAGGTACGGTTAGTGCAATGAATAAAAAAGAACCTAAAACAACAAAGAAAGTCGTAGGGGATATAACTTACGATCAAGAGATACCTTTGTTTTCCGGTGCGGTCAAGCACGGCAACACCCTATACCTTTCCGGTAAGGGCGCCCACGTAGAGCCTTTTGAGATCAAGGCGCATACCGAAATCGTACTGCAGGAACTTCAGCAGGAGCTGGAAAAGCACGGTTCTTCGATGGAAAAGGTATTGAAAGTGAACGTCTATCTGGCCGATCTGGGCGACTATAATGGGATGAACGAAGTGTTCAGGGGCCGTTTTGGAAAGAATCCCCCTGTGAGGACCACTGTCGCTACCTATGGTGGGGTACCCGGAGACTCCTTAGTGGAAATGGACTGTATAGCCGCTTTGGACTAACAGGCAGTCCATCATTCTATACTTATTACGATTACCCCATGCCTAACATCAGAGGGACTAGGGGAAGGTTTATTATAGGATAGTTCTTATGAAGTGGTAAACCTTTCTCCCATACCTCTAATGGCTCTACATCTAATATTATTCATTGAAAATCAACGATATATCTTTTTTTTATGAGATAAATATTTGATTTTCAACAGGTTGTATTTTTATTGCGTATTCCATCGCCATAAGTTAAAATTGTAGGGCCATTAAGATTTTTTTATATACTTTTAGGCGACCAAAGAAGGATTTATCATACTAATATTTTAAGAATCTCCGACCTAAAGGAAGGAAAAGCGATTTTCTTACGCCATCACAATTAAAATCAATCAATAATTTTCCACACTATGAAGAAACACTCTAATAGCGGAGCGCCACCCATGCGTCCGATCAGTGAACTCAAAATGAAATGGACCGTCGTTTTCCTGATTTTTTCTCTAGTTCAGGTACATGCAAATTCATATGAGGAGAGAACCGAGCCTCAACAGCAGGTCTCCGGCACCGTTACGGATGCCGAGGAAGTCCCTTTGGCGGGCGCCAACATCTTGGAAAAAGGGACAACAAACGGGACCCAAACCGATTTTGACGGAAATTTTAACCTCGAAGTGGGCGATAACGCCGTTTTGGTGATTTCCTATATTGGTTTTGCCACTAAAGAAGTGAGCGTTGACGGCCAATCGGATATCCTCATAACTATGGAAGAAAACGCCGCAGGTCTTGATGAGGTGGTGGTGGTAGGCTATGGAACGCAAAGTAGGGCAAAGGTTACCGGGGCAATTAGTACGGTTCCCACCGATCAAATTGCGCAAAGACCCGTAACAAACACTGCAAATGCCTTGCAGGGCGAAGTTCCTGGTCTAACAGTTTTTAATTCGGGAGGAGCACCGGGAGTAGAAGACGTTAAAGTACGCATTAGAGGGGTTGGCACCCTTAATAATTCCAATCCTTTAGTTTTGGTAGATGGTATTGAGCAGTCTCTTGGCACCGTTGAACCTCAGAATATAGAATCAATTTCAGTTTTAAAAGATGCCGCTTCCGCCGCTATTTACGGTTCTAGAGCTGCAAACGGAGTTATACTCGTGACGACAAAACGAGGAGCTTCAACTGGGGTAAAGTTGTCCTACAATACGTTGTTTGGGGTTCAGCACCCAAGTTTTTTTCCGAAAAAAGCGGATAATGAGTCATGGATGAGGCTGGAAAATACTGCCCAGGTAAATGCGGGTGGCACTCCCACCTATTCCGAGGAATATATTGCAAACGTACTTGCCGGCACCAAGCCCCTAGAATTTCCATTTGCCAATTGGGAAGAGGGGATCTTCAGAAATGGTGCCCTGATGAACCAACACAGTTTTTCAATATCGGCCGGTAGTGAAATCGGAAAAATATTTACATCTGTAAATTACAATGATACAGACGGTATCATTAAGAACTTTAATAATAAAAGAACTACCGTGCTTGTCAATGCAGACCTGTATGCCAACGACAAACTGACTTTTAAGGTAGGGCTTATGTACCGAAACGGGAATTTTAGCGGACCGGGACACGCCATAAATTCCTCCGGAATTGCGGGACAGCAGATTGTTCAGGCCCTTCTTCATATGAATAGAAATGTCGTGATGGAATACCCTGACGGAACCTATGATCTGATTTCAGGACAGTGGAATGCTGATGCAATGGCTACTGAAGGGGAAACGAATAGAATTTCAAATGATGTTGTGGCACAGGGAGGATTTGACTATTCGTTAAATGATGCACTTACGTTTCGAGGGAATGTTACCTACAAATCGAACAATCAGGGTACCGATACCTTTATGAATAGTTTAGCAGGTATGAAAAATTACGTTACCGGTGAGCCCGTAACCGTATCGGGGTGGTTTGCGACAAATAGGTTGACCGAGGAAACCTTTACGGAAAAAGAATTAAGCCAAAGATTATTTCTGGATTATGAAAAGGCTTTTGGTTCCCATGATTTAGGTGCGCTATTGGGATACGAGGAAATACATTACAATAACAAAATCGTTTCGGCTTCTAGGGAAGGTTTCTTTAACAATGACCTTAGAGATTTAAATGCAGGAGGAGTCGATAATCAACAGATAAGCGGATATCGGGAAGAATGGCGTCTTCGCTCCTTCTTTGGTAGGCTTAACTATTCGTTTGATGACAGGTATTTGCTTCAAGCCAACTTGAGAATCGATGGTTCCTCCAGATTTGGGGACGGTAATAGATATGGTTATTTTCCTTCGGTTTCTGCCGGATGGAATATAACCAATGAGTCGTTTATGGAAAACGTGACGGATGGTACAGTGCTAAGCGACCTTAAGTTAAGGGCATCCTGGGGGCAATTGGGAAACCAGAATATTGGACTCAATAAGTTTAGAAGCACCTATAACCTGAACCAAAACTATCAATTTGGCGGGACCCCTGTTTCTGGCTCGGCTATAACACAAGCTGGAAATCCAAATATTACTTGGGAAACGGCAACAATTACAAATGTCGGGCTTGATGCTTCTTTTATAAATAACCGGTTATCGTTTGTGGCTGAGTACTTTTGGAAATATACAGATGATATCCTATTAGATTTACCCATTTCGAGCACTATTGGCGTAGACCCTCCTGTTCAAAATGCGGCAGCGGTATCAAATAATGGTTACGAACTCAGTCTAAGTTATAGTAATGAGTATAAACCTGACGATGGTTTCAATTATTCAGTTGGGATTAACTTTTCCGATGTGATCAACAAGATCGAGGATTTGCAGGGTGCAGGACCTTACTTTAACGATGGTTTTACAGTTTGGCAAGAGGGATATTCTATAAACACACTTAGAGGATTGGATTCGCCCGGCCTGTACCGTACGCAAGCCGATTTAGACCAATACCCGGTACGTCTAAGTTCCAGTGCAGGAATTGGCGATATCATTTACAAAGACGTGAACGGCGACGGAGTTATATCACAATCCCTTGCACCCGGAGGAGATCAGATTATTATCGGTAATGAGGATCCTAGATATGAATTTGGTATTAGAGCAAGTGCTTCCTTTAAAGGTTTTGACTTATCCATGTTTTGGCAAGGAGTGGGGAAGCAATACCATACGCTAGACGGGGCATTAGTGGAAGGGCCTGCTTATCAGAACTTTATACCCTCTGAAATGGCAGAAAACGCTTATGACCCGGTTACTAATCCTAATGGAACATGGCCCCGGGCGATAGCGGGTGGTAATTGGAATATTGTAAAATCCAATTTCTGGCTGATCGATACCAAATACATTAGATTGAAAAACTTTCAAGTGGGCTATACGATAGATCAGAAAGTGTTTTCTGACTTTCGAATTTACGTTTCCGGAGAAAACATGCTGACCTTTACCCCCCAGAATCTTTTTGATCCCGAGACCCCTAGAGGTAGAAGTCAGTTCTTTCCACAAACAAAGACCATGAGTTTAGGTTTAAACATCCAATTTTAAATAGAAAATCATGAAAATATATAGGAATATAAAAGGTTTATTTTTCTTCGCTGTAATGGCCTTGTTAACGGGATGCAGTGACAGTCTAGATATAGAGCCAACGGGTGCAGTTTCTGATGAGTCCTATTGGAACACCGTAAGCGATGCAGAGTTAGCGGTTAATGCCGTGTATGCTGAATTGGATGGTACACAAATGGTAATTGCGCTCGATGGTGTTACTGATATTGGATATCACAAGTATTCTAACGTTCCTACCTTTAACGATGTCCGTTTTGGTGAAATTGATCCCTCAAACGCCACGATTACCGGCATTTGGAATCGGTACTACATTGGTATCAGAAGGGCAAACGATGTAATTGCGAATATTGATAAAGTAGATGGTGATCAAGATAAAATTGCAAGAATATCGGCGGAAGCCAGATTTCTAAGGGCTTATTATTATGCGCAACTTTCTAGTTTATGGTGCAACGTACCTTTAATAACAGAGCTTGTCGATATAAATGATAATCGTCCTACAAATTCCAAAGAAGAGATAGTCACCTTTGTCATGAACGAACTGAATGATATTATAAATTCCAACGCTTTGCCGTTGAGCTATTCGGAAGGTGACGTAGGCAGAGTCACCCAGGGCGCTGCTTTAACCTTAAAAGCGAGAGTGGCAATCCGAAACAATAATTTTCAGGTGGCCCGCGATGCTTCCAAGGCTGTAATGGATTTGGGCATTTATAGCCTCTACCCGAATTATCAAGAGTTGTTTGAAGTCGCAGGTCAAAATTCAAGTGAAGTAATATTTAACAGGCAATTCGCAGTTGGCGGTGATACCTATAACGCATTCGGTTTTTCTGCAGCTTCATTGGGGGGAAGTTCTACAGTGGAGCCAATGAACGGCCTCTTTGAAAAGTACGAGTACATAGGCCCTGTGAATCCTGATAATCCATTTGAGAACAAAGACCCAAGATGGGATTATATCGTTTATTATACAGGGCAGCCGGCCGGTAATGGTATTTATGATTCTTGGCCAAATAGTACTACTGCGGATAAGATTAGTAGTACTGAATTTGCCACGACCAATGGTTACAATTTAAAGAAATGGGTGGACTATGAGTCCTTTTCCGATAATCCGGGTCTTGGTGACATCAATATGATTTTGATGCGCTATGCGGATGTTTTACTGATGTATGCCGAGTCTAAAATAGAGTTGAACGAGATAGATCAATCCGTATATGATGCAATAAATGCGATAAGACAAAGACCAACTGTCGATATGCCTGCAATTACCGAAGGAAAATCGCAAGCGGAATTAAGGAGTATAGTTAGGGACGAGCGAGCGCGGGAATTAGCTTTTGAGGGTTTGCGTTTATTTGATATCAATCGTTGGAAGATTGGTGAAGTAAAAGCGGGGCCGGTAAAAGGAATGTATTATAAAGACGATTCCGGCCAATGGACCCTTATAGATAAGGGAAGGGTCGCTACTTTCAATGAAAATAGAGACTATTGCTGGCCTATTCCCCAAGAAGAAATGGATATTAATGATGTAATTACCCAGAATCCGGGTTATGTAAATTAAGAATTATGAAAACGGTTAAAAAGGAAAATAGCAACCCAAATCGTAGAACTTTCATAAAAACGACCGGGGCCGCTACCATCTTTAGCGCTGCCACCTTCAACATGGGCTTTGCGAACCCCCTCTTCTCAGGAAGTAAAGACACCTTGAAAGTGGGTCTGGTCGGCTGCGGCGGACGGGGCACTGGTGCTGCCGCCCAGGCACTATCGGCAGATCCGGATACGGTATTATACGCCATGGCCGATATTTTTGAAGACCGGCTCAACAGTTCTTTGGATATCCTGAAAAAAACCCATGGAAAAAAGGTGCAGGTGGACAAGGAAAGACAGTTCATCGGGTTCGATGCCTACCAAAAACTGATCGACTCCGGGGTCGATGTGGTCTTGTTGGCGTGTCCTCCGGGGTTTAGGCCGCAACACTTTTCCGCCGCCGTCGATGCGGGGAAACACGTATTTTACGAAAAACCGGTGGCCGTCGATGCGCCGGGAGTCCGTGCGGTACTGGCAGCTGCCCAAAAGGCCAAGGAAAAAAACCTTTCGATCGTATCCGGTTTTTGCTTCCGGTACGACCTGCCTAAACAGGCCCTGTATGGGAAGGTATTGGAGGGGGCCATCGGAGATATTAAAGCCATTTCCAGTACCCGTAACGGTGGCGAACTCTGGTACAAAGAAAGGCAGCCCGACTGGAACGACATGGAATATCACATGCGCAACTGGTATTACTATAATTGGCTATCCGGCGATTTTATCGTGGAGATGTTCGTGCATAGTCTCGATATGCTAACTTGGGCCATGGGTGGCAAAATGCCGGTAACCGCTACCGGTACGGGAGGTCGACAATGGCGAACGGATGAAAAATACGGTAATATTTACGACCATTTCGCACTGGAGTACGATTATGACAACGGAGTAAGAGGCTACGCCTTTACCCGCCAACAGGATGGGGGCTCTTCCAAAAATGCAGTTGAAATAATGGGCACTGATGGCAACGCCCTTTATGAGGGCAGCCGGCACGAGATTACGGGTAAAAACCCCTGGCGGTACCGTGGGGAGGAGAACGATATGTACCAGGCGGAGCACAATGCCCTTTTCAACTCCATCCGAGAGGGAAAAGCTATTAACGACGGCGAAATGGCGGCCAATAGCACTCTATTCGGGGTGATGAGTAGAATGGCGGCCTATAGTGGCCAGACCATTACCTGGGACGAGGCCATGAATTCTACGAAAGTTCTTGGTCCGGATAATTATAAATGGGAGTTGGAATATGAGGGTCCCAAAATAGCGATTCCAGGCGTTACCAAGGTGCTTGGATAGAAAAGGTGAACCTATTGACTTGGCTCAGGGCAATGATTTCGGGTTGCAGTTTTATGGTTAAAAAAATGAAAAATCCAATGCAAATTACCATTTCCAACCTATTCGTACTCTTCCTCATGGTGGTCCACAGTTTTTGCAGCGCCCAACACGAAGATTTCGAGTTTCAGTTCGGTACGTCGACCCCCTTGGAAAATACCATTTCCGAACATCCCCGAGAGGAATCCACCATCACGTGGGTCAACGTCAATACAGTGAAAGAGGGCTGGACCGTAGATGATGACGGTGTATTGGTCAATCTAGGCCATCCCATTGGGGTGGTGCGATCTGAAAAGCAATATGAAAATTTCATTCTGCATGTGGAGTGGATGCACATGGAGGCGGGCGGCAATTCCGGGGTCTTCGCCTGGAGCGGTGCCAATCCGCCAGAAGATTCCCCCTTACCCGACGGGGTAGAGATTCAGATGCTCGAACTAGATTGGGTGAATATTAATGAAAAAAACGGTGTCAAACCCCCCATAGCCTATGTACACGGCGAAGTGTGGGGCGTGGGCGGTGTAGTGACCGTACCCGATAATCCCAGGGGCGAAAGAAGTAAATCCATCGAGAATCGTGCCAAGGGAAAAGGGGAATGGAACACGTATGACGTTGTTGCAGTTGACGGGGTCATTAAATTGGCGGTCAACGGAAAATTCGTAAACGGAATCTCTAAATCGACCCAGAAAAAGGGTTATTTCTGCCTTGAATCCGAAGGTGCGGAAATCCATTTTAGGAATTTTAAGATTATTGAACTGCCGCCGGGTGTAACCACCGCCGAACAAACAGCTTCGGAAATCAAATAATGCCGAAGCCAAGCTTTATAAAACAGTTTTCTTTATCTTTATAAAACTGCTAGCCAACCCCTTACGATGAGAAACTCGGTCAGATTACGTTTATCCGTTCTAATGCTGATGGAGTACTTTGTTTGGGGAGCATGGTACGTTACTATGGGCACCTACCTTTTAACCACTTTAAAAGCGGATGCCGTACAGGTAGGGGCCGCCTATGCCAACCTTTCAATTGCCGCCATTTTTTCGCCTTTCTTTGTGGGTCTTATCGCTGATCGTTTTTTCCCTGCTCAAAAGGTGTTGGGTATTTTACACCTCATGGGCGCAATAACGTTATATTACATAAGTACGGTCGAGAATTTTCAGGACTTTTGGTGGCTGATCTTGCTATATACTTTACTTTATATGCCCACCATGGCATTGGCGAATTCTATCTCCTTTTCTCACATGGAAAATCCGGATAAGGAATTTCCGCGAATTCGGGTATTTGGGACCTTAGGTTGGATTGTTGCGGGGCTCTTGATAGGTTTTATGGAATGGGAAGCTTCCTTTATCACCTTTCGAATTGCCGCTTGCTGTTCTGTAATCTTGGGCGTCTTGAGCTTCTTTTTGCCGAAAACGCCCCCTAAGGAAAAAAATGCCAGTATGGCTTCGATTTTGGGATTGGATGCCTTGGTGTTGTTCAAAAATAGGTCTTTTGTCGTTTTCTTTGTGAGTTCGATCATTATCTGTATCCCATTGGCCTTTTATTACAGTTTTGCAAATCCTTTTCTCAACGATATAGGAATGGAGAACGCAGCGGGGAAAATGACCTTGGGGCAGGCCTCCGAATTTCTATTTATGCTTTTAATGCCCTTGGCTTTCAGTAAATTAGGAATCAAAAAAGTTATGTTGATCGGTATGTTCGCTTGGGTAGCACGTTATCTCTTTTTTGCTTTTGGCGATATAGGTTCTACTATCTGGATGTTATATTTAGGTATTATACTGCATGGCATATGCTATGATTTCTTTTTTGTATCCGGGCAGATTTATATAGATAAAAAGGCTAAAAAATCCTTCCGGAATTCTGCACAGGGCCTGATTACTTTGGCTACTTATGGCGTAGGTATGCTTATAGGCTCCTTGGTTTCCGGTATGGTAACGGAGAATTTTCAAAGCACGGTCAACGATTCATTGAATTATATCTGGCAATCCATTTGGTTAGTTCCGGGGGGAATTGCCTTGGCCACAGCTGTTTTGTTTATATTTCTCTTTCGGGAAGGATCTTCACAAACCATTCAAACATAGAAAATAGGAAAATAAAGTAAAAATATATGGTTGACCAAACAGACCTAATACGTGTCTTGGTAGTCGGTTGTGGAAATATGGGAGCTTCCCATGCACTTGCCTACCATAGCCTTGAAGGCTTTGAAATCTGTGGCTTGGTATCCACCGGCAAAAGCAAAGAAATATTGAATGGGAGTCTGGGAGGCTCTTATCCCCTATTCGATGATTTCAAAGAGGCTTTGGAGATCACTGACCCGACGGCTGTATGCATATCTACCTATCCTGACACCCACGAAGAATTCGCACTGCTGGCCTTAAAGCATCAATGTCATGTTTTTGTGGAAAAACCCTTGGCGGATACCGTAGAAGGCGCCCGGCGTATTGCAAAAATGGCCTTAAAAGCAGGAAAAAAGGTGGTTGTAGGCTATATTCTAAGACATCATCCCTCTTGGGAACGTTTTGTGGAATTGAGCAAAGGTTTGGGCAAGCCGTTGGTCATGCGCATGAACCTCAACCAACAAAGCAAGGGCGAAATGTGGAATGTACATCGTAACTTAATGAAAAGCTTGAGTCCCATTGTAGATTGTGGGGTTCATTATATTGATGTCATGTGTCAAATGACAGCATCAAAACCGGTTCAGGTAAGCGCCATTGGAGCGAGATTAACGGAGGAAATCCCCAAAGGGAACTACAATTACGGTCAGTTGCAGATTAAATTTGAAGATGGATCTGTCGGCTGGTATGAGGCGGGCTGGGGACCTATGATCAGTGAAACCGCATTTTTCATTAAAGACGTTTTTGGTCCCAATGGATCGGTTTCCATAGTGGCCAAGGAGGCTGGGAGCTCCGGCAGATCCGATTCAGTAGCCTCACACACTAAAACGGAGTCGATACGTTGCCACTTCGCTTCCATAGATGATAACAATCAGTTCCTAAAAGAGGATAAATGGATAGATTTGAAGGATGAACCTGACCATCAGGAGCTTTGTACAAGGGAGCAACGTTATTTCTATAAAGCAATAACGGAAGACCTCGATCTTTCGGATCATTTGGAAGACGCAGTCAATAGTCTTCGCATAGCGTTCGCCTGTGACGAATCCGTTCGAACCGGAAAAATGGTTGATTTATAAAAGGGATTAAAAATGACCTTAGCCAAAATAATAGGAGCCATACTATTTCTAGTTTTTAATGTTTCCAGTATGGAGGATAAAAAATATTACGCAATGGAAGATTTTTCCGAGGTAAAAAAAATTGACGTCCATACCCATGTATGGACCGATCGGAACACTTTTGTTGAGCAAGCGGAAAAAGACAATTTCCGCATGCTCAACATTGTGGTAGACCTTTCGCAAGGACAGGAGTTTGTTGAAGAACAGTTTGAGTATTGCGTGGACCAAAAAAAAGCGCATCCCGAAGCTTTCGAGATCGCCACCTCCTTTTCGATAGCGGATTGGGACCATCCGGAATTCACAAAAAACACCATTGCCTGGCTTGACAAGTGCTTTACCAAAGGCGCCATCGCGGTAAAGGTCTGGAAGAACATCGGGATGGTCTTTCGGGACAAAAACAACGAACTTGTTATGGTCGACGACCCCAAGCTCGATTCTATTTTTGATTATTTGGCCCAAAGAAAAATACCCTTGGTGGGGCATTTGGGCGAGCCCAAGAACTGTTGGCTTCCACTTGACGAGATGACCGTTAACAATGATCGGGAATACTATAGGGAACATCCCGAGTACCACATGTACAAGCATCCCGAACTACCATCGTATGAAGAGCAGATCGCTGCCCGCGACCGCATGCTAGAAAAACACCCCGATCTTGTTTTTATGGGAGCACACATGGGCAGTCTGGAGTGGGATGTGGACGAACTGGCCAAGCGTTTGGACCAATTTCCGAATATGTGTGTGGACCTTGCCGCCAGAATGGGCCAGGTTTTTTATCAGACCATTGAAAATCGTAAAAAGGTGCGCGATTTCTTTATCAAATACCAAGACCGCATTCTTTATGCCACCGACAAGGCCGATGAGGGCGAAGAAGATCCCGGCGCCCTTCAAAAAGACTTGCATGAAAGATGGTCACAAGATTGGCGCTTTTTTGTGACTGGGGATATCATGAACAGTGAGAGGGTAAATGGTGAATTCAAAGCATTAAAGCTTCCTAAGGAAGTCGTCGATAAAATCTTCTTGCAAAATGCCAAAAAATGGCTTAAGATGTTTCCAGATGATTAAGCGCCCTCTTGGGAACTAATATCATGAGTTACAAACACGAAAAACACTTATCGGAAAAAGCCTTAAAAAACCTCTCCATAGCCCGGCAATGCCGGAATCGCACCAAAATGGGTGGTGGTAATCGCTCCGGCCTTATTCGCCTTTCCCACCATTTCTACAAGCCGATCAGGCTCTTTCAGAATTTGATGCGGGTCGCTTAATTGGGATATTTGATACAGCAAACATCCGATAAAGGCATCGCCGGCACCGGTGGTGTCTATGGGGTCGACCTTAATACTCTTGACGGTTTTTTTTGTAGTAGATGTGCTTATCAAGGTGCCTTCTCTCCCCAGTGTTATGGCGATGATCGGGGTACCGATATCGTGGAGTACATCGCAGGCTTTTTCCAGATCATTTTCTCCGGAGATCAGTTGCGCTTCTTCCACACTGAACTTGCATAGATGGGTCTTTTCAATGAAATGCCTGCTTTTTTTTATAAAGATCTCCTCTTCGTCTCTCCACAGGTCGACGCGAAAGTTCGGGTCGAAGCTGATAAAGGCTTTTTGGGTCAGTGCGTCGAAAAAATACCGGTCATAGGATTCTTCAAGATCACCGCCCAACAATGCTGTCGCGGCACCTAGATGGACCATGTTTCCTTTAAAGCCTTTTTTGACAGCGGAGTCGTACTTCAATTTTTGATCGGCACCCCGGCTGAAAACAAAATCGCGCTCGCCGTCTTCAGCAATGGAAACGTACGCCAAGGTCGTAAAGGTCTTTGAGCGTTGGGCCAGCGAGATGTCCACCTTGTTCCTTTTCAAGATATCCAGCAAAAAAGTGCCGAAGGGATCCTCGCCAACACAGCCTATAAATTGGCTCTTACCGCCCAATTTAGCAATGGCACAGGCAACATTGGCCGGCGCACCGCCTGGTTTTTTCGTAAAAACATCCGCTTTGGAAAGATTGCTGCCCTGGTTTTCAGCCACAAAATCGATAAGTAGTTCGCCGATACAATAGATGGTTTTCATATTAAGATTTTTGAGTTCTCCTAAAGTAAACACAAAAAGGCGTAAATACTAAAATGGGATATAATTTGTAGTATCCGCAATCTGAGGTTATAGCGTCACTAGAAAATCCATACTGAGTATCCCATAATCCTATAATCCTGTTTATTTTTGCACTATGAGAGAAAAAAGGACTTTGGTAATAGGCGATATCCATTCCGGACTGAAGGCGTTGGAACAGATTTTGAAAAGGGCCGACGTCTCCCCCGAGGATCAGCTAGTTTTTTTGGGGGATTATGTGGACGGATGGTCCGACGCCGTAGAAACGGTGGACTTTTTGATACGGTTGCGAAAGACGCACAACTGTATTTTTATCCGAGGAAACCACGACGAACTTTGTCTGGAATGGCTTCGAGACCGAAAGAACAACCCCCTTTGGTTGCAGCACGGCGGGGGAGCTACCCTGGCTTCCTACCATAAGGCGGATGCCGATGTAAAACAAGCGCATATCCTCTTTTACGAAAACCTGCAGAACACGTATCTCGATGCAGAGAACCGCCTCTTTTTGCATGCGGGCTTTACGAACTTAAAAGGTATCGAGTACGAATACTTTCCCCAAACTTTCTATTGGGACCGGACGCTATGGGAAATGGCACAATCCTTAAATCCGGATTTGCAAAAAAAAGATTCTCATTATCCCAAGAGACTATCGCACTACAAGGAAATTTATATCGGCCATACCCCTATTTCAAAATCCGGCAGCGAACAGCCCAAAAAGGCCGCCAACGTATGGAATATCGATACTGGAGCAGCGTTCAAGGGCCCACTTTCGATGATAGACCCCGATACCAAGGAAGTATGGCAGAGCGATCCGGTACACACCCTATACCCGAACGAGAATGGAAGGAATTGAATTCTCCTTTAAAATAGGCATTGTTTTTGCATAATTTCATTATATTATTGACGAACTTTGTACAAATACGATTAGAACCAAATTAGATAAAAATGGCCGAAAAGAATATACGATTAGAGGTGATGCAGGCCATTGAGCCACAGGTCGAAGGTTTTATGGATTCTTTTCTGATTCCCGTCGAAGAGATTTGGCAACCTTCCGATTTTTTGCCGGATTCTGAGAATGACGGTTTTTTGGAGTCCGTTCGCGAACTGCGGGGCCAATCACAAGAACTAGGGTACGATTTTTGGGTGACCATGGTCGCCGATACCATTACCGAAGAAGCATTACCGACCTATGAATCTTGGTTGATGGACGTTGAGGGCATTGACCAGCACGGCGATAACAAAACCAATGGTTGGGCAAAATGGGTACGGGCATGGACGGGTGAGGAAAACCGCCATGGCGATGTACTGAACAAGTTTCTATACCTTTCTGGAAGAGTCAATATGAGGGAAATAGAGATAACTACCCAACATCTGATATCCGACGGTTTCGATATCGGGACCGACAGGGATCCCTATAAAAACTTTGTGTACACGACCTTTCAGGAACTGGCCACCAATATTTCCCATAAGAGGGTGGGACAGATGGCCAAGAAAAAGGGAAATGCACTGTTGGGAAAGATGTGTACCATAATTGCCGGAGATGAAATGCGGCACCATTTGGCATACCGGGAATTCGTTAAGACCATTATGGGAGAAGATCCGTCGGGCATGATGCTCGCTTTTGCCGATATGATGAAGAAGAAAATAGTAATGCCCGCCCATTTTTTGAGGGAGTCCGGCGGAACCATAGGTACCGCTTTCGAAAACTTCTCGAACTGCGCCCAGCGTCTTGGCGTATATACGGCCCAAGATTATGTGGATATCCTACGAAAACTCAATAGCTATTGGGATATTGACAATGTAAGAAGCCTTTCCGACGAGGCCGAAAAGGCGAGGGATTATCTTGTGAATTTGCCGGCTCGGTTGGAACGTATTTCGGAGCGTATGAAATTTCCCGAAGACCAATATCGGTTCAAATGGGTCGAGGCCAATGGGATGGTTTAAAGTTTCCCGTGATTGTGCCCCGCCTGCCATCTGATTAATTCTTTCCATTTGTTTTCATAGCACATTTTAGCTTGCATCGGCCATGATGCAGGATCGTGGATTTTGTAGCGGTCGCCACCTCTGTCCAGGATTTTTTGGCAACCGGCGACAGAGGTTTCCGATAGGGTCTTCCAAGTTTCGATTCCCGCTGTGTGGAACATCCCCTCGATTTTAGGCCCAATACCTTCAATCACTTTCAAATCGTCCTTTTCAATGTTTTTTCCAAAGGCTGCCTGTGCGGCGGCGGCTTCGAAGCCATTGACCACAGGGCTGCCGGCCTGAGCCCCCACGGATGAGGATTCATTTTTGTTACTGCTTGGTTGGGCGAACCGTTTTTTGCGGCAAGCATCCAGGTCGGCCTGTAATTTTAGATTCTTGTTGCGCAATGTCTTTAGGTCGTCGGAATTATTGATGGCAGCTGCGCTGCTTTTGCTAATAAAATAACCTATGAGGCCACCGATGACACCAGTCACTACAAGCATTAGCCAGTACCAGATATTCATAGTGGAAAAATCCATGTTATTGATTCTATAAAATTGTTTATCCCATCTAATGGCAGCCTACGATTTTAAACACTTCCATCGGCTAAATCATGGCATTTCTATGGGTTTGATCCCCATTGGCAGATGCAATAAGTCTTTGCGTGCTGTTCCCCCCTTTTTGATGATAATAAGACTTTATCTTGACCAAGATATTAAAAAATCGCCACCAATATTAAAACAGCACTATTAAATACTAATAATCAAGGCGGTAAAGAACATAATTTGTTTGTCATAATGCAGGCCGTACGTTTTTTTCTACCATCCGTAAAAAAGTAGTTGCCTTACGAACGGAATTTTTAGAGATTGCCAAAAAGTTTATTGTGTTAAGGTAGCATGTAAGTGCTGATAGCAACACCAAATACCGGCCAACCGATGGATTTTGGCATCCGGAACTGGAATTCAATCGGAAAATATTGGCAGTAAGAACCCGCTCAGCGTTTGAGCCAGTCCCAATTTAATGCGGGGATGAAGGAGCTAAACGCCGAGCGGGTTCTTCCTTTAATTTTTAGGAGACCCTGTTAACCTTTATTGTCATGAGTGTACAAAGACATAGAATCCATAAACGGCAAAGACCGATGAACTGTCCAAATTACGCAAGGCTGGGGTAATGGGTTGCCATTAGGATGCCGTGGCCGGATACTTTCGACTGGAGAGCTAAACAAGTAAGTATTATAGAATGCCAACTATACACTAATTCCTACCGACCATACAAAAGAATCGGATTACCTAGAAGGAACCCTCTATATTTATCATGAATAAAAACCTTGTTACCATGAAGACGGAAATTATCACAATCACAACTTTGGCATGTACGGTCCTCATTATGTGTATTCAAGCCCTGCTGCATGGAAGTTGGAGGGTTATCGATACAAGGCCTATAGAGTCAGAAAGACAATAAACGGAATTAATAGAGCGCGATTCCTGTACTTGGAGTTTAAGAGTTGTTTGAGTGAGTTTAGTGTTCAAGACCCGCTGTATTTTTTGCTTGTTCATTCGGGGGAAGGGCAAGTGAAAGAGAGACAGCGGGTTTTTTGAATTCGATGCTACCCTTTATCCATTCCCTGGCATTAAGAGAAAAACTGGTTAAAACTTATTTTATGAAAACTACACTAAAATTATTCGTGAAGGTATTGGTTCTTTTTGCGCTGATAGCGGTCTCCTGTAGCAAAGATGGAACGGAAGGTCCCATGGGCCCCCAAGGCCCACAGGGAGAAACAGGCGTACAAGGCGCAAAAGGTGACCCGGGGGAGATAGGACCGGAAGGCCCGCAAGGTTCCCAAGGAGATGCTGGTGAGGATGGAACCGATGGTAAAGACGGAACAAATGGTGAGGACGGAAATGCCAATGTATCGGTGGGCACGGTCGTTCTGACCAATGCCGATTGGCTATGGAATTCTAGCTATTCTTTTTCTTACGGTACAGGGACCACAACCATTTTTTTTACAAGGTACGTGAATTTGAATGTTCCCGAAATAGATGCCAAAATTGATGATACGGGCTTGGTGTTGGTGTATTTTAAACCCACAGCGTCCGGAGGATGGCAACCCTTGCCTTTTCAATTTCCTAGTTTCGGAAATGATTATGACACCCATATTGTTTATGAAACTAGCGTAGGCAATATTCGTTTCCACTATTTCTGGAGGGCTAACCAGGGTACTGTGCCAAGTGGGCTTGATAGCTATACGATAGGTAATTATCCTATTAAGTATGTAATTATTGAGGGTAATCTCATTGCGAAAAGTCCTGATAATAGCAATCTAGACTTTAAAAAGATGTCTTACGAAGAGATCATGGACCATTTTAACTTGGAAAACGAATAAGATTTTAAGCAGCGGGACAGAATGACTCGCCTGCGAAGCAAACCTGATCCCCTGCACCTCCGGCAACCTACGAGTCCGCAACCGAAGAGCCCGCAACCGACAAGGATTGCGCGACCGCGAATATGGCTCTATTAAATTTAAACCGTTGACCTTGAGCAACCTGCAACCGGTGAACGACAATAGGAGTGAGAGGATAGAATTATTAAAGACTAAACCGTATGCCCTGTGCGAGAGGTAGGTCAGTAGTATAATTAATAGTATTCGTCTGCCGCCGCATATACACTTTCCAGGCATCGGAACCGCTCTCCCGGCCGCCACCGGTCTCTTTTTCGCCACCAAAGGCCCCTCCGATCTCGGCACCGGATGTTCCGATGTTGACGTTGGCAATGCCGCAATCGCTTCCGTCAACGGACAGAAAACGTTCGGTTTCCCGAAGGTTGTTGGTCATTATCGCGGACGAGAGACCCTGTACTACGCCATTTTGTATTTCGATGGCATTTTCAACATCCCCGGAATATTTCAATAGGTATAGCACCGGAGCAAAAGTTTCGTGCTGCACGATCTCAAAATCCGGCTTCGCTTCGGCAATGGCCGGTTTAACGTAACAACCGCTTTTATAGCCTTCGCCTCTTAGAACTCCGCCTTTCACGATGAGTTGCCCACCTTCATAGACCACTTTTTCAAGGGCTTTCGAGTATAAGTTGACCGCATCGGTATCGATTAGAGGCCCTACGTGATTATTTTCATCCAGGGGATTGCCGATCCGTAACTGTCCGTAGGCATCCACCAGGGCATTTTTCACCCTATCATAGATCGATTCATGGATAATCAGGCGCCGGGTGGAGGTACAACGTTGCCCGGCCGTTCCGACCGCCCCGAATACCGCCCCGATTACTGTCATTTTGATATCGGCATCGGGAGTAATGATAATGGCGTTATTACCGCCCAGTTCCAACAGTGATTTGCCCAGTCTTGCCGCTACTGCCTGCGCCACGGCTTTTCCCATCCTAATGGAGCCAGTGGCCGAAATTAAGGGGATGCAGGAATCGCCGGTCATCATTTCCCCTACTTTATAATCCCCGTTAATCAAACAGGATATTCCCTCGGGAAGTCCGTTGGCCTTGAACACCCCCGCGGCGATATTTTGACAGGCCACCCCGCATAAAGGCGTCTTTTCGGAAGGTTTCCAAATTGTTACATCGCCACAGACCCAGGCCAAAGCGGTATTCCACGCCCAAACGGCGACCGGAAAATTAAAGGCGGAAATAATTCCGACCACACCGAGGGGGTGATACTGTTCGTACATCCTATGCCCTGGGCGTTCGGAGTGCATGGTAAGTCCGTGTAATTGCCTTGACAACCCGACCGCAAAATCGCAGATGTCGATCATTTCCTGTACTTCCCCCAAACCTTCCTGATAACTTTTTCCCATTTCATAGGAAACCAATTTGCCCAGCGGTTCTTTGAGTTCGCGCAACTTGTTTCCGAACTGACGGACAATTTCCCCACGTTGGGGGGCGGGTTTCTTCCGCCAAGCCTTAAAAGCTTCCGTAGCGGAAGATATTACCCTTTCGTAATCTTCCGTAGAGGTGGTTTTTACCTTGCCGATCAAAGCCCCATCAACGGGGGAGTGGGATTCTAAGATTTCCCCGGAACCAAAATTCTTCGATCCCGTTGAGGTTCCGTTATTATTTTCCTGTATCCCGAGTACCTTTAAAGCCTCTTCGATACCAAAATCCTTGGCGATTTTTGACATTTTATAACGTATTGAGGGTGTATTATGAAAAGTTAATGCAAATATACCTTTTCAGTATTAGAAAATAGCCAGCGAAGTTACTGCTAAGTGCCCCTCAACCGCTGCTATTTACCGTCAATCTGCGTCGCGATCCACCACTGGTTTCCCGCAAAATCCTTGAAGGCTCCCCTTTTGTCTCTATCGTCGTCATGCACCATGGGTTTTAGAATGGACTCACAGCCCAGTTCCAAGGCTTTTTGGTAGGCAGTATCCACATCGGGCACATATAAATGGACCATCTGTTCGATGGGAGCATGCTCTCCGGTAGCGCCGCCGATCATGAGTATCGTATCATCGATTTTCAGTTCCTCGTGCATAATGGAACCATCAGGGCGGTGATACTTTCTCATTTCCTTTGCATTAAAAATTTGTTTGAGAAGATCGATTATCTCTTGGGCGTTCTCGATTACAAAATAAGGAGATAATGAATTATATCCCTTGGGTTTATATGAATTGTCCATGCGTTCATGGTTTTAGGCGATTTCAAGTTCGATAATAAAATACGGATCCTATTCCTCATTTCCAAAAACGAGGTTGAACTGGGTTCCCTTCTCGTTCGATTCGTAGGTGAGTTTGGCCGAAATCTGTCGACAGAGGGCCCTGATGATCTCGAACCCGATTCCCTCGGCGTCATCGATATCGAAATCGTTGGGAAGGCCTTGGCCATTATCAAGAATTGTCAAAGAGACTTCCTCGCTATTCAACCGTTCTACGGTGACAAGTAGTTCGTTATATTTTTTGCTATCGGGGTAAGCGTGTTTTACCGCGTTGGTAACCAGTTCGGAAATGATGAGGGCGAGGGGTACGGCATGATCGAGGTCGACGGATATGTCAGGGCAGTCAATCTTATAACTGAAAGATGATGAGATTTTTTTTTCGTGTTTCATCAAATCGTTCAGATAATCGTGAAGGTTGACTGCCTTTGAATCTTTATCTTGATAGATTTTTTGGTGGGTCAAGGCAATGGCCATTATTCTCGCTTGGCTGTCCTCCATAGCGGTAATGGCCTCTTCGCTGGTCAGTTTGCGCTTCTGCATGTTCATCAGGCTCGAGGTAATTTGCAGATTGTTTTTGACCCGGTGGTGTATTTCCCGCAACAGGTTTTTCTTTAGTTCGTTCGATGCCTCGAGTTCAGCAGTACGTAAACGTACCCTGGCTTCGAGACGGTCATTATAACTATCCTGCTTTTTGGCCACGTACGTTAATAAAAACGTGGATATCACGCCCAAAATAAGAACCACATAAGACTCGAATATATGGGGGAACGACAGATATTTAGGTTTGGGTATAAAATGGATATCCCAAAGGCGATCTGCCGCTTTTATCCGTTTGTTTATCGAATTCTTAAAAAAATCCTTTGTCTTCTTTTCCTCCTCGAAGCTTGAATATAGCAATTCGGAATCGGAAGTATCGTCATGTATGCAGATATCGAGAACTTGCTGTTCTGAGCTAAGGGTATTCCCGATAAGAGCGTCCATACGGTAAACACCGGCAACTACCCCCTTCACTTGGTTCAATGAAGTATCGGACACCGATTTTATGGCCGTAATGCCGGGCATACCGTTATTGTTCAGTATCAGATTCATAGGTCCTGACAGGGCTATTTTCTGGGTTTGGATAGCCCTTTCGATGGTCGATTTTCTTTTCGCATCGGAGTAAAGGTCAAAACCCATAGCTTTTTGCAATGATTTTATGGGATTCAAAAGTTGTATGGGGTAATGAAGTCCTTTTGAAGTAGAAGCCACCAGTTTATCTGTAGAGTCTTTCTTGGTAAGAATGGTAAATTTTTCAAATTTCCCTTCCATGGTGTCTTCAATGCGGGGTGCCCATTCCAAGGCCCCAATACCATTTAATTCTTTTATAAAAGGATTGGTAAAGCGTTCGAAAAGTGCTTGGGATACTTTCGATCCGTTTTCAAAAAAGAACGCCATCGATTCGATGACAAGGTTTATTTTGTTCAGTTCGTCCCCCAATTTCAGTTCCGCCTTGACAACGGCATTATCGACCGTGGCCTTGTTTCTATCCTGATAGGTCTTGTTTATGGAAAAGAAAGCGAAGACCGAAACGCCAATTCCTACAAGTGATATTGCGAGGTACCTGAATATTTGGAATTTTGTCATAAGTCCCGCAAGTTACGGAATTGCCTAAAGAGGTCGGATGCCGATAATTTCTAAAAGATTTTCTCTGTGATCATTGGATTTGCGATAAATTTTCAATGATCGGCCACAAAACGCTCGTCTACGGGCATTACCGTCCCGCAATTATCACAGGTGCGCAATTCTTCAGACCCATAGAAGTGTTTGAAATGACCCAGAAAATCCTTTTCGATATCGTTCAGGGTAAAATAGGTTTCGTAGAGTTTATGGTTGCAGTTATCACAGAACCAGAGCAGTCCATCATCGACGTTCATATCCGCCCTTTTACGCTCGATGACCAGGCCGATACTACCTTCGTGCCGTACCGGGCAATGTGGTATTTTGGCCGGGTGGAGGTACATATCACTGGGCCCGAGGTGAAAGGTTTTTCTATGACCCTCTTCTTGAACGTGAATTTCGATATGCCCCTCCAACTGATAAAAAAACTCCTCAGTCTCGTTATAGTGGTAATCCTTTCGGGCATTTGGGCCGGCTACGACCATAACGATATAATCGCCGGCGTCTTTGTAGAGGTTTTTGTTGCCGACGGGAGGTTTTAGACTATCACGGTTTTCTTCTAGCCACTTGTTGAAGTTGAAGGGAGGCTTAATGGACATGATGGGGAAGTTAAGGGTTAATAGTTATCGGTCAGAGTAGCTCACGAATCAATATATTCTTAACTAGTAATGGTTAACTATTAACCCGTTTAACCCCAAATTTATAAAAATAAGTTTAGCGGTAAAAAATTTGCGTAAAGTATAAGGTACCGTCGGCGTCTTTTTTGACACTGACTGCGGTATGGGTAAACTCGCCTTCCATTGTCCGCTTGTGCTTGGTACTGTGGAGCCATCCCTGAAAGGCTTCCGACGCGGTACTATAATCTTTGGCGACGTTCTCGGCTACGAGCTGCGCCTCTGTACGGGCGGAAATTTCGGACGCTCTATTGTTGAAATCATCATGGTTGATGTCGCCTTTGGCAATCATGTAGTCGGTATGCGTATTGGCATATCCGTAAGCGACAGAATTGAATTCCAAGGAGGATTTTCCCATTGAAATCCGATGCTCGTTGACGGTGTTCAACAATTCACGTTCTACTTCAGTTAGGTTTTTCTTCTCGACGACATCCACTGCTACTGTGGACTCCTTGCTGCAAGAGGCCAAAGTACAGGTGAATAGGGCGAGGGCGACATAATGCATCCTCATTTTCATACAAAGTTCTATTTGTAAGCAGGTGTTCGGAGAAGTAGGTTATGAGAATAGGGGTATTCTCGTGTTCTCTTATCGACGCGGGGAACCATCGATAGGCTAATATTGGAAATATTCTGCGGACTATCTTTTAATATTGTTTTTTTTCGATGAAATACTCATAAAGTAGACGTCCAAACTGTCCTTTGCTATGGATAGTTGGGCTACAAGACAATCCCAGTAAATAACCATTTTACCATTTGGGAAGGCCAGGTGTCGAAATAACGAGGGAACTCAAGGATCTTGGTCAGTTTTTCCCCTCCATCCAATCCCGATACTTTTTGAGCTGCCCTTCGTTAAGAATGGGCTCCAGTTGACTTTCCAGATTATCATAGAAGTTGCCAGGAATTTCGCCGTTGGCGTCCTGTAGCGTAACATCCGGATTTTCATTTTCTAGAGCCTTCTTAAATTCCGCTATTTGTTGGTCCGTCATGCCCAACCGATCGTACATGTCATCAAAGTTGACCTCGGGATCCGTTTCCATTTCGTCCGTACCCATTTTTAGATTATTCGAGGCTCCCGTAGTGCCTCCGGTCTGCGCGGCCGGTCCAGCCCCGGCAGCATCTTCGGGCAAGGCTTCTCTTTTACTGTTGTCTTCGATTTTCATTTCGCTGTTTTCTTGGTTTTCCGATTGATCCGGATCATACTTTTTGCTATCCTTACAACTCACCAATCCGAAGACCATGGCAGCAAGTAAATAACTAAGAAATATTCCACAAATTTTCATATAATATGAATTAGTACCTAAATATAGGAAAAGTCTTTTAAAATTTCCGATTCCGAACTTAACCTCTGGTTTAATGACAAGGAAGGCTATCGCATAGACTGCTATGTTAATTAACTGCATTGATTTCAAAACAGTCTCCTAGTTTGGAACCGAGTAGGACTTTTTCTTTTACCTACAAATATTCCTATTGGGTCCCTATTTTCTCCTATTAGAACACCGTCGCCCTGTGATGCTGTGAGAAAGCGACTTCATTTTGGCACAATCAGACCGGTGCCGGTGGAAATAACTGATCACAGTGTCCAATTAAAAATCTCTTCGGTTCTTGTTCAAACAAGGCCTTAGCCGGAAAAATCGATGGCTACCACCTAAGGAATCAACAAGGTGTCGGGATTTATCATGGATGTCTGTATGTTGGTCTCAGGAACAATCATTTTGGAATACATACCGGCCTCTTTCAAGGACATTTGGTCGTTCAATAATTCGAAATTCTCGATTTGCTCGATATCCATCGCCGTAGTTGACTTATTCGGATTGCTTAAATTATTATTTTTTGATTGAAAGTACAGAACAGCGGCAAAAACCGCGACCGCCGTGACCGAAGTATATATCCCTAGAGGACGGAGAACAGATTCTTTGACATTTTTATTTGTTGGGAATGTACTAGGTGTAATTTTGTCTTCAAAGTGTTGTTGATAGGCATTCTTAACCTTAATTTTTATCGACGGGTTCGGTCGCATTTTTCTAAAGTCCTTCTCAAAGGAACTTTTGGTTAATTTTAAAAAGCTTCCACACCGTTCATATTCTTCCTTGGTCATGTTGTCAAGAACCCATTTTTTTTCATCATGGTATAATTGATCAAACCTTTTTTCCATCAATAGATGTTGCAATTCAGGTTCCATATTCTAATTTTTGGAATCGAAAATCCGTAATTTTTGCGAAAGTATTTTAATAGCATAAAACAGGCGTGACTTTACCGTGCCTTCAGGACAGGCCATGATCTTACTGATTTCCCGTATCGATAAATTTTGCTGATGCTTTAATATAAAGGTAAGACTGTGTTTTTCGTCCATTTCACTTAGCTCTTTATACAAACTGTCCGAAAATAAAGCCAAATCATGTCTTTCTTCAACATTCAGGTCGGAAGAGGCGCGGTAGCGCAGTGTTCTTTTGAAATCAGCGGATTTAGTAGGTCTTACCGTCAACTTTCGGTATTCATTTTTACATAGGTTGGCTGCGATGGTGTATATCCAAACCGAGAATTTTTTGGTCTCATCAAAAGAATCGGATTTTTCGGTTACTTTCAAGAACAAGTCTTGTAAAAAATCCTGGGCCTTTTGGTAGTTTTGATGTAAACGCCGATAAAAGAAAAAAAGCATCTTTTTGGAATATCGGTCGTACAATTCATCAAACGCCTTTTCTTTTCCCTTTTTTACATAAGACATCAGTATTTCATCTGACAGCGATGCAAACTTGACATTTTCAAAATACCCCAACGCAATTTTATAAGATTTCTATTTGTTCTCTTCAAAATCGGTATTGGTCGGACGTTCCAGTTGAGACGCCCTACCCGTTCCGGTGGTGTTGGCATCTTCGGTGACTATCTCAAATTTAAAATCATCGAGCCACACACTCCCCATACCGCTTACGAGTACCCCATAGGCGATAAGTTGGCTTTCTTGCGGCACATCAAGAATGATCTCGTATTTTTTCCAATTCAAGGACCCCTTTATAGGCCTGTCTTGCATATTGTCAAAACTCAAGGGCCTCTTTTTGTGACCATCACCATCGACACGCATCCACATTCCGGCCCAGTCCTTCACATTTTCCGATTTTATGTAGCCGGTTAGCTTCACTTTTTCCCCCAAATAGTCCTCCGGGTCAAACTGCTGCATGATAGTGCCAAAACCGTTCTTTGGATTTTTTGTCCCTACCGACTTTAGATAGCCGACCTTGCTGTTTCTCTCGGCACTTTTCTCTATACCTATGCTATAGTTTTCAGGATTGCTGCCCGCCAAAAACCATCCTTTAATATCATAGAGGTTGTTAAATGAAAGAATAAAATTGCCATCAACAAAAGGGAAATAGGCACGATTTTTTTAGGTTTAATTTTCATCTTTTGATTTTTTAGGATTGCATCTTCATGAACTCATTAGGACTTTCTATTTAAACGGACAATATTACATTTGAACCTTATACACTTTTATTAGAGCATTTTAGACCTACTATGACGCTGAAAAAAATGACTTCATCTGACAGCAAAATCCCATAATCGGTCCCCTACAAAAGTATAGGGTTCATTACTCTTATACACCCCGATCATGATTTGGTTCATTTTTTAACAAGATAATCGAAAAAACACTTAATATCGAAGTTAAGGTCTAGGAAGGGTGAGTAATACTGATGGTCTTCTTCCAAAAAGCAACCTTCAGTATTCATTCCAAGTGCTAGGGTTCAATAAACCAGTTCAATAAGAAAGATCCTTTTAATTCATAATAATAAAGATGATAATCCGCCCAGAAGCATAAATTCTAGGCACTTGGCAACGATAATTGGGAAGAATAGGTAGATAGGTCGGATGTGCAGGACAATTGTTGGAAAAAATGAACATTTTATACTCCGGTCCCTATATCGTAAATGTCTCCTTTTCCACCACGGGGTCTTTTAATACCCTGTCAAAGATAAAAGCCCCGATCTGTTTAATCGGTTCATAAAGCACGGACTGCTCCATACTGTCATCCTTGATGATTCCGGCGGAGGTGTTGACCCTGTCGAAAAACACCAAAAGCGCTCCTAGGATTACGGCTACTTTGACCACCCCGAATATGCCGCCGGCCAGTCGGTTTAACCATCCCAGCATGGCGAGACTGGCAATTTTGGTTAATAGCTGGGCCAAGAAATGAACAATTAAGACTATAAGGATAAACGTGATGACAAAAGCGGTAAGATTGATATACCGCTCTTCCCAGTCCATTTGTTGGGAAAGATAGTCCCCGGCGTAATATGAGAAATGGATGGCCCCATAGATACCTGCTATGAGGGCTATTATGGATGCGAGTTCGATAAACAGACCGTTTTTAAGGCCTCTCCAAAGTCCCCATACAAGCAATAATCCTAAGATGATATCTAAAAACGACACGACACGTAGTTTTCACAAAAGTAGTGTTTTTGATTTGTACTGTGAATGGTTTGTCGGGTCACTCCACCCGTCTGGATATCAATAGGAAAGACGAATGGATTTTCGTTGATGGGGAAGAAGACCGCTTCTATATCAAAAATGCCTTTCGGAATGTTCCAAAAGGCATTTTGATAGCTTTTTAAACAGGATATATGGTTCGAGTGCTATTCTAATTTATCATAGTTGTTCCAATACGATTGTGTCAACAGTACCTGAAATAGATAAATCGTGTTCTGTTTGGTTGTTGGCACCGGCAACATCAAGGCTAAAGGAAAACTTCAAATTATTCGTAGTGTCATCGAAGCTATAATCCGTTATTTCAACATTGGTTACACCTGTTTGTCCTTGACCGAAACCAGAATACATGGTCATAAATTTAAGGTCATCAAAGATAATTTTGTATTCACGAATGTCTATCCTAAAGTCATAATTTTGGGTGTCCAGTCCGGCATCATTAATTGTTAACATCAGGCGGACAGAGCTAGCAGAGTGGGAATCGGGGGAATTTAAAAACCTTTCCAAATCAAAAATGATGTCTTCATCTTGAAACCTTACACTGTTTCCCCCAGATCGATTAGGAACAAAATTTAATGTAGATTCATGGGTAAAATCAACGTCATCGGGTCTGGCACCTGAAAGGTTCAAAGAGATTGCGCCAAATTTAGCTAACTCATCTAATCCCAATCCGTTTTCACCGTCCACACCATCCGAGCCATTTACCCCGTCTGCTCCATCCGCTCCGTCTGCTCCATCCGCTCCGTCTATACCGTCTGCACCGTCTGCTCCATCCGCTCCGTCTGCTCCATCCGCACCGTTTATACCGTCTATACCGTCTGCTCCATTGGTACCGTTGATTCCATTGGTGCCATCGATACCATCTTCAACGCTGCAACTTGTTGTAAGACTGCCCATTGCAACTAACAAACCTAATGCGCAGGTAATTCTAATTAATTTGTTTTTCATGTTTTTGTTTTTAAATGTTGATACTTATACAAATTGTAGGAAAAGATAACGCAAGGCATTCGCTTTTTATTATAGTCGACTCAATCTCCGATGATTGAGAATTTCTTAATCGATTGATACGAAATGTTTTGAAATAGAAATAAATTGAAAACTAAAATCAAATTTTTAAAAGCTATCGGGTAATCATATTATCAGAAATAATAGAAATGACATTTTTAGAAAATCGGGAAAGGAAATCGATAGTGGCAAGACAGGATGCAAATGAATTTTCCCTTGCCATCGAAATCTATCCATAGCCAACCCTAGGGTTGCGAATTGATTGATAAGTTTATAGAAACGGATCCTTTTATATTTTCGTCCTTGACTCGTCCGGCCGAAGTGTTGACCCTGTCGAAGAACACCAAGAGCACTTTGAGTAATACGGCTACCGTGACCACCACAAATATGCCGCCGGACAATCGATGAGGCGTTTTTACAAAAACCATTGCTTTGATTTGTACCTTTGGATTTTTAGGGCTGGATTCCGTTCCGTGCGATGGTGAATGCAATCACCTGTTCTATCGAGCACAGCACATGGTCACCCGAACATGGGGTAGAGACCTTCGACCCGCTAGCACCTTGAAACCTATGTTAGATCGTGCGCGGTCGAAACCTAATCAGAATAATGAAATTATAACATGTCAAGAGATGAACAACTAAAAAAGCACTGGGAAGAACTGGTTGAAAAGCTCTCCGCCCAATTCGCCGACGGCGACCCCTTGGAGCTGGATGCCATCATCTACTTGGTCGGTGTTCAAGAGCTCGGCCAATACCATAGAAGATTTAAAAAAGATCATAAGCTAGACCTGATGCACATCGCTATATGTCGTCTGCTGGAGCCCTATGGCTATTACGAATTCGAATACTTTGATGAAGAGGGCTGGCCGCATTATACAACCAAGGAAGAATTGCCACCCTTAAAGGCCGGGGAACAGTCGGTGTTGATGAAGGAGGCGATCGTTGGGTATTTTTTGGAGCGGGAGTACATCAATTGACATAATTCAAGTTTGACCGCCTTAGGCCGAAAAAGCGAAGGGATGCGTTTGTCTATATGGCTCTTGAAATGAGATTAACCCTTTAACACGTTTAACAGTTTCCTTTGCTAGACTCCGAATGCAAACAATATTACCATATTACGCCGTAATCTTCACCTCCACGCGAAACGAGGGTGATCAGGGCTATTCCGAAATGGCACACCAAATGGAAAAACTAGCCAAACAACAACCGGGCTTCCTGGGTATTGAATACGCACGGGAACAGGTCGGAATCACAGTCAGTTATTGGCAGAGTCTTGAAGCCATTGTGAGTTGGAAGGCCAACACCGACCACCTCTTGGCCCAAAAGAAGGGAAAGACCCGTTGGTATAACTGGTATAAGGTACGGATTTGCCGGGTAGAGCGGGAGTATGAATTTGAGGGAAAGGCATGGGCGGAATAGCGATGTTAACAAGGGGCCTGACGTATTAGCGACTAAGTCAGCGAGGTTCAGGCATTATAAAGTGGTATACTTTGAATCTGTGGGTTTAAGCCCTATATTTAGCCTAAATCTACGATACCATGAACTACATCATCTCCCTAGACCAAGGTACTACCAGTTCCCGCGCCCTGCTCGTTGACGAAAACGGCAAAATCAAAGGCATGGTGCAAAAGGAATTCCAGCAAATTTTTCCGAAGTCGGGATGGGTGGAGCATGACCCGAAAGAAATCTTGGATTCACAATTGGGAGTACTTGACGAACTGATCAAAAAGGAAAAGGTCTCCGCGTCCGATATAAAGGCCATCGGTATCACCAACCAACGGGAAACCACCGTGGTTTGGGACAAAAAAACTGGCGAACCGGTCTATAATGCCATTGTTTGGCAAGACAAGCGCACTGCCGATATTTGCGAACACTTAAAAAAAACAGGGCTGACCGAACATGTTCGACAGACGACGGGCTTGGTCATCGACTCGTATTTTGCGGGTACGAAAGTCAAATGGATTTTAGACAACGTAGAAGGGGCCCGGAAGAAAGCCGAAAACGGCGATTTGTTGATGGGCACCATCGACACTTGGCTCGTTTGGAATATGACCGGAAAAAAAAACCATGTAACGGATTATACGAACGCTAGTCGAACGATGATATACGACATCGTTGAGTTAAAATGGGACGATAAAATGTTGAAGGCACTCGGCATTCCGAAACTGATGCTGCCCGAGGTAAAACCCTCGGCCTGTCATTTTGGGGACTATGAATTGGATGGAACCAAAATTCCCATTGCCGGAATCGCCGGCGATCAGCAGGCCGCCCTGTTCGGCCAAGCCTGTTTTAAAAAGGGGATGGCCAAGAATACCTACGGTACGGGCTGTTTTATGCTGATGAACACGGGAACAACGCCCCAATTTTCCAAAAATGGGCTGCTGACCACCATTGCTTACGGACTCGATGGGAAGGTGTACTATGCGCTCGAAGGCAGTATTTTTATCGCCGGGGCCGCCATACAGTGGCTCCGTGACGGACTCGAACTCATCGATGAAGCCCGTGAAACCGAAGCTTTGGCCGATACCGTGGAGGGCGAAAATCCCGTTTATGTAGTACCGGCCTTCGCAGGTCTTGGGGCACCGTATTGGGACATGTATGCCCGTGGTGCGATCTTTGGGTTAACCCGTGACACCGGAAAAGCGCATCTGGTCAAGGCCACTCTAGAAGCCTTAGCTTACCAGACCAAGGACATTTTAAAGGCAATGGAAGACGATTCAGGCATACAGCTCAAACACCTGCGCGTCGACGGCGGAGCCTGTGCCAACAATCACCTGATGCAGTTTCAGGCCGATATTCTCGATTCGGAAGTCCACCGCCCCGAGGTCATCGAATCCACTGCCATGGGCGCTGCCTTTCTCGCCGGCATTCAAGCGGGACTTTGGAAACAGGAAGACGTTGACCAAAACCGCCCCATGGACCGGATTTTTAAACCCACCTTTGACCGGGTTAAACGGAAGCGCTTATATAAAAAATGGCAGAAAGCGGTTGAGCGCACGAGGGGGTGGGAAGAGCAGTAAAAGAAGTTAAAGCTCGGGCATCTTTATATCTTATCTTTGTAATCGTGAAAACTGATCAAGACATTCGATCAAAGTTGGGCATATTAAAGCATAGGTTGAAAGAGCGCTATCCCATTGTTTCAATGGCGCTTTTTGGGTCTTATGCAAAAAATCAACAGACCAAATCCAGCGATTTAGATGTATTGGTGGAGTTCAACGGAAAAATGGGAAGTAATTTCATTGACATGGCGCTGGAGACAGTTTTTGGAAATCAAAATAGATTTGGTATCGCGCAGAGCTATCAAAGAAAAGTACTTCAAGGCAATTGAATCCGATTTAATTTATATCTAACAGGGAAAACTTCTTACTTCTGGAAGATATGCTTGATTCCTGCCTGAAAATCAAGAGATATACCGATGGGCGCGATTTTGATGATTTTTTAAATGATGAAAAAACAATCGATGCAGTAGCCTGTAATTTTGAAATCATTGGTGAAGCGGCCAATCGCCTTGACAAAGATTTTAAGGAAATCCCTACTTCTATTAACTGGGACCGGCTTCGAGGTTTTTGCAACCGTATTGTGCATGAGTATTTCGGAATCGATTATGGAATTGTTTGGACAATCATAGGATATAGAGTCACTCCTTGAGCATCTAAAGATACTTTTGAACCAAGAATAAATCTAATGGCAAAAAACATAAAATTCTCCAATCTAAACCGGTCAAAGACGGTAAAGAAGCTGGCTAGCGAAGAATTCGACCTTGTGGTCATCGGCGGCGGCATAACGGGCGGAGGCATCGCGCTAGATGCCGCTTCGCGGGGGTTAAAGGTCGCCTTGGTCGAAAAAGGCGACTTCGCCTCGGGCACGAGCAGCAAATCCACCAAATTGATCCATGGAGGGCTGCGGTATCTGAAGCAGTTCGACTTCTGGCTGGTCAAGGAAGTGGGTTCCGAGCGGGCGATTGTCCATAAGCTCGCGCCCCACTTGGTACTACCCGAAAAGATGCTACTGCCCTTGATCGAAAATGGTTCTTACGGTAAATGGTTGACTTCGATAGGCTTGAAGGTTTACGATATTCTAGCACAGGTCGAGGGCGACGACAAACGGAAAATGTTGGAGAAAAAGGAGGCCTTAAAACTGGAGCCTTTGCTTCCTAAGAAAATACTCAAAGGGGCTGGTTATTACGCCGAATACCGCACCGACGACGCACGTTTGACCATCGAAAATATCAAGACCGCCCTTCAATTTGGCGCAGAAGCGTTGAACTATGCCTCCGTAGAGGATTTTATGTACGAGGATGAAAAAGTGGCGGGCGTAAAAGTAAAGGATATCATCTCAAATAAAACGTTCACTATAAAATCAAAATACGTCATCAGTGCGGCCGGTCCGTGGGTGGATGACTTACGGAATGTCAACCATTCGAAAAAAGGAAAACAATTGCATTTGACCAAAGGGGTACATCTGGTGTTTCCCTGGGAAAAACTACCTATAAAACATTCGGTATATTTTGATGTGCCCGATGGCCGGATGATGTTCGCCATCCCCCGGGGAAAGATTACTTATATAGGTACTACCGATACAAATTTCAATAAAGACAAAGACGATGTACGTACCGATCTGGCCGATGCGATTTACCTGATTTCAGCCGTCAATAATATGTTTCCCAGTATTAATTTGGAAATGGAAGATATCATCTCATCCTGGGCCGGCCTCAGGCCACTGATCCATGAGGAAGGCAAATCGGCTTCCGAGCTATCCCGAAAAGACGAAATCTTCACCTCCGACACCGGACTGATAAGTATTGCCGGGGGAAAACTGACAGGGTATCGGAAAATGGCCGAAAGGGTGGTCGACCGTATCGCCAAAAAAATGGAGGAAAATCAGGGCGCCCAACTTAAGGAATGTTATACGGAGGAAATTCCATTGTGTGGCAATGACGGATTTATAAAATTCAAGCACGTCAAGAAGTATATTAAGCAAATCTATGATCGCATCAAATCAGATGGTTTTACGAAACAAGATGCCTGGGCTTTGGTTACCCGCTACGGCAAACAGACTGAAACTATTTTGGAAACCTACAAGAGCTTAAAAGATACTGATAAGTATGTCAGTATGGCCAAAGCGGAGCTCCGTTTCTGTATCGACTATGAAATGGTGTATAACCCGATGGATTTTTTTATCCGCAGAACGGGAAGGTTATATTTTGATATTGAGAGCGTCCGTAGTTTGATGGATCCGATACTTACCGAATTCCAAAGTATTTATAAAGTAGACGACGCCCAAATCATGGCTTGGCGGGAAAATTTACGGGCGGAACTGGAAGAGCATTCAGATTTCTCGTTAGCGCGGGCTTAATCCAACTCCTCCGTCAGCGTCCCAAAAACTTTCTTCGCGTTCTTATTCTCGTACAAAACAGCATATACCGAATCAATAATCGGCGTTCTGGCCTTTTTTTCAAATTTCGATTGGATTTCAAAGGCACTTTTGGCCGCATAATAACCTTCCGCGACCATGCTCATTTCCATTTGCGCGCTTTTCACGGTGTAGCCCTTTCCGATCATATTACCGAACATCCGGTTACGGCTAAAGGTGGAATAGCCTGTGACCAATAGATCGCCCAAGTAGGCGGAGTGGTTAATGTTACGGTCGATTTTATGGATACGTTTGGTAAACCGTTTCATTTCGCGAATGGCATTGCTCATTAGCACCGCCTGAAAGTTATCGCCATAGCCCAAACCATGGGCGATGCCCGCTGCTATGGCATAGATGTTCTTGAGCATGGCCGCGTATTCCGCTCCGATAATGTCTCGGGTGACTTTTGTCTTGATATAGTCGCTGTTGAGGTTTTTGGCCATATACTGGGCCTTTTCCTTGTCGGCACAGGCAATGGTCAGGTACGAGAGGCGCTCTAAGGCGACTTCTTCGGCATGGCAGGGGCCCGTAATCACTCCGATATTTTCAAAGGGGATAGCGTATTTCGTATGAAAATGCTTTCCCACGATCAACCCCGATTCGGGAACTATACCTTTAATGGCCGAGAAAATAATCTTATCTTTTATCGGGACGGTCAGTTTTGCGAGTTCCCCGCCCAAAAAGGCGGACGGAACGGCAAAAATCAAGATATCTGCGTCGCGCACGGCTTCATTGATATCGTCTGTCAAGTCGAGCTTGGTCGTATCGAAGGTGACCGAAGTTAAGTAATTCGGATTGTGCTTTTGGATGTTGATAAAACCCACCGCATTGGAATTCCGCATATACCACCCCACTTTTTCCTGATTGACGCACAGCATCTTAACGATGGCCGTGGCCCAGCTTCCGCCACCGATTACGGTAAAGTCTTTTTTTTTCCCCATGCTATCCGGTTTTATTTCAAAATTAATCAAAATTAGAGGGAAGCGGTGTGGGGCAGTCCCAATCCTTATGGTCGAAATTAGGAGACTTTGCTCAAAACACGACGAAATGCATAAAATTTTAACGCCCTCTTATAACAGTGAAGGCAATGATTTCAGGCTAGGCAACGTTCTTATTAGAAGAACAATTGAAAAAAGGAAATCACGATTTTTTGGTTGGTTATTTAGTTAGAGATCGCCCTGGCTTGCAAAAGCCGGGGCGGTTTTGTTTAGCTGCTTTGTAAATTTTTTTGGGGGACTTGTTTTATTTGATTTAATCCCCCACATCCTCCATAATGATATCTTCCAACTCCGTATTTGCGGTAGTATGCAGCACCGAAATATCCCCTGTAGTCTCAAAGACGACCGCCCTGACCTCCGAAAGTTGCAAAACGTTCGCTTCTCGCAATTTTCCCAATAGATCGGCTCTGCTGACCAAGGCTTTTTTTAGGTTTTTCTCGAAGATTTCCCCATCTTTCATTAATAAAATCGGAGTATTGGTCATCAATTTCTCCGCCTTTTTTGAAGAGGATAGAATTTTGGCAAAAAGTACTTGCAGAAAAGCCAAAAGGGCCAAGGAGACAATGGCCGGCATCAAACTCGAAACCGGTTTGTTGACCGCATCCGCTAAAATGGAGCCCATGGCGATGGTTACGGCAAAATCGAAGCTAGTCATCTTGGCGAAGGTTCGCTTGCCGGCAATTCGGGTTATCAACATGATGTATAGATAGATACACAATGCCGCAACACTCATCTGTACGATTGTCCACGGTTTAAAGGAGGTAAAGATTTCCATAGTATATTCTGATTGGATGCCTCAGTGGTTCCCTTTGCGCCCTAGGTTCGCTTTAAAGGTGATTAGTGATAAGACGTACCTAGAATTTGGTCCCTCGACTTCGGCGCTTATTGGGCTCTAAACCTATTGTTTCACCAGCTCTAAGGTCTGCACCTGATTTTTGCCGTCGGTGGACTTCCATTTTTGTCTTTTGTTCTTGTTTTCCAGAAAAATCCATGTTTTCGAAATATCCGAATCCTCGCTTTCGATGGTGATATAGTTCTCTGTAGCCGACCATTTGAAGGGGGTACTGTCGTCTTTTTCCATCCCGAGCACCTTATAGTTCATTTCCTTTTGACCCGTACCGTCTTTATCAAAGGAAATCGAACCGACATTCTGTACCGAAATTCCCTTGTTGCCCGCGCTAACGGACTCATATTTCTGAACCGTCCAGGTACCGACCAGACGATGGGCGCAAGAAGATAAAAAGAAAAGGAATGAAATGCATAGAATATAAAATGAGTTGGTTCTCATAGATGAATCGTTTTAGACTTTATTTCGGCGAAATTACGTAATTTATGCTTATCTAAATTCTGACATTATGGATTCGAAGTATAAACAGGAAATGGCTAATAAGGCCCATGAGGAAATCCCCGGTAATCCATCCACAGCAACAAGCAGCAAACAAAAACTGAACGATAGAAGTGACGGAAAGCCTCTACGGGTCTTAAATGAAGACGATTGGGAATTCTGGAAATACAATGGCTACATCGTCATAAAAAGCGCTGTACCCAAAGAACAAGTGCAGGCCACGGCGGATTTTCTCTGGGAATTCGACGAAAAAGACCCCACTGACCCTAAAACCTGGTACGCCCCTGCCCGTGCCGAAATGAAGATGAAGGAACTGACCGGTACGGGCATGGTCGAGGTATACCACCACCAAAAGCTTTGGAACAATCGCCAAGTGCCACGCGTGTACGATGCCTTTGTCGACGTATGGGGCACTGAAAAGCTCTGGGTGACGATCGACCGCGCGAACCTCAACTTTCCGCTGCCCCCCGGAAGCAACAAAAAAGGCTTTATCCATTGGGATTATGATCCCGAGACCCGACCGCAGAACGTGCAGGGTGTTTTGGCACTCGCCGATCAAATGGACGAGAATATGGGCGGTTTTCAGTGCATTCCGTGGCTGTACCGCAATTATGATACCTGGAAGTTGACCCAGCCCACTGACCGCGACCGTTTTAAGCCCGATATTTCGAGTTTGGAAGATAAAATCGTAAAGGTGGGGATGGAAGCGGGCGACCTGCTTATTTTCAATAGTACCGAGCCCCACGGTATCCGGCCGAACAAATCGAAGGATAAGGTCCGCATAGCCCAATACATTTCCATGATGCCCGCCGAAGAGGATAACGACGCGTTACGGCAATGGCGGATCGATTCGTGGAAGCACCGTATCGCACCCCAAGGTTACGCCTTTCCCGGCGATCCGAGAAATTGGGAACAGGATAAATACGATAGGGCCGAACTGACCGAGCTGGGGGAGAAACTTTTGGGATTGCGCGATTGGCAGTGAGTTCAAATAATAAACCGTATTTTTGCCCGCTCAAAAAAACTGACCCGTGAAAAAGTACCTTAACCTATTCGACTTCCGGCAAAAAATCGATTACAAGACTGAAATTTTATCCGGCCTTACCGTGGCATTGGCCCTGGTGCCCGAGGCTATCGCCTTCGCCCTGATCCCAGGTTTTTCTCCGCTAACCGGACTCTACGCCGCCTTCGTACTCTGCCTGATCACCTCTATCTTCGGGGGGCGTCCCGGCATGATTTCCGGGGCCACCGGTGCCGTAGCCGTTGTTTTTATCGGTTTGATTTTGGAACTGAAACGCAATTTTCCCGGAATCGGGCCCGAAACCATTTTGAACTATGTCTTCGCGACAGTCATCGTAGCTGGGGTTTTACAAATCGCAGTGGGATTGCTCCGTATGGGAAAATTCATCCGTTTGGTGCCGCAGCCCGTGATGTTCGGTTTCGTTAACGGATTGGCCATCATCATTTTTATGGCGCAGTTCCCTAATTTCTATCAAAGAGGCACCGATACCTTATTGCCTGCCGCTCCATTTTTAACGATGCTCGGGCTGGCCCTTTTGACCATGTTGATTATTTGGGGATTGCCGAAACTGACCAAGGCCATACCTTCATCATTGGCGGCTATCGTGGTAGTCTCGGCCATTGTCATCGGTTTTGGTATCGATACCCTGACGGTTGCCGGTATTATGGGCCCAGGAGAATCCATCAAAGGCGGATTTCCCCCATTATCCATTCCCCAGATCCCCCTGACCCTTGAATCCTTCATGATTATTTTACCCTATTCGGCCATTGTGGCCGGGGTAGGCCTCATCGAAAGCCTATTGACCCTGAATATTATCGATGAAATCACGGAGACACGTGGTAGTGGCAATAAGGAGTGTGTGGCCCAGGGCACGGCAAACATCTTTTCCGGATTTCTTTCGGGTATGGGCGGTTGCGCTATGATCGGACAGAGTTTGATCAATGTTTCCGCTGGGGCCCGGGCCCGCTTATCGGGTATTACGGCAGCGGTCATGCTACTGGTCTTTATCATGTTCGGATCGAGTTTGATCGAACGTTTGCCCATGGCCGCCTTGGTCGGCCTGATGTTCATGGTGGCGATCGGTACTTTTGAATGGGCGAGTTTTAGGACCTTTCGTAAAATGCCCAATTCCGATGTAGTGGTCATGGTATTGGTAACCCTCATTACGGCAATTACGCATAATTTGGCCGTTGCCGTATTATTGGGAGTCATTATTTCGGCCTTGGCCTATTCCTGGGAAAATGCCAAACGCATCCGGGCCCGAAAACGGATTGACGAAAACGGCATCAAGCACTATGAGATTTATGGTCCGCTATTTTTCGGATCGACCACGCTATTCGGCGAAAAGTTCGATGTACAAAACGACCCAGAAGAGGTCATCATCGATTTTAAGGAAAGCCGCATCGCCGACATGTCAGGCATCGAAGCCTTGAACAAGATTACCGAACGTTATGCCAAGGTCGGCAAGAAAGTCCACTTACGCCATTTAAGCAAGGATTGCATCCGACTTCTCGAAAATGCCGAGGAAATAATTGACGTGAACGTACTGGAAGATCCTACGTATCGGGTCATGGTCGATAAGGCAAACAAAAAAAGAAATGAAGATATGAAGAACCCTTATAATCTTTGGGAGCTTTAAGGTTGATAATAAAGTTCGATGCTTTTGTGTGTCAACCTTTTTAGAGCTGTCTTCTTATTTCACACGGATTTCCAAAGGCCAAAACATTACTGGGGATGCTTTTTGTTACTACACTGCCCGCACCAATCGTTACATTATCTCCGATTGTTACGCCCGGAAAAATTACTGAATTACCTCCTATCCAAACCTTATCTCCAATGCTGACCGGCGTGGCAAACGTTCGGTAGCGGGAATCGATTCCATTTTCGATGATCCGCTCCGATGCTTTTAATGGATGACTTGCGGTATATATTTGAACATGGGGTGCAATGAGTCCGTCTTTCCCAATAGTAATTTTATTGTTATCTAAAAATATACAGTTTGTATTGACGAATGTATTCTCTCCGATCGATATGTTTTCTCCATAATCACAGAAAAAGGGGGGCTCGACCCACACGCCCGTGCCTTTAAAATCGAATAGTCGGTTTAGGATATTGTCGCGTTCTTGTGTTGATTCCGAATCGAGGTGATTGTATTTTTTTAATAATTTTTGGGCATTATGGTACATGCGTATCAATTCCGGATTTCTGGAATCGTAAAAAGCTCCATGGAGCATTTTTTCTTTTTCGGTCAAGGGTATTTCTTTTTCGGATGGCCAACGGCCTTTAGCATTGTTAAGTCCTTATATTTCGCTCACACCAGTACGACATAGGATGTTCACAATTTTATCCAACCTAAGATAGGTTTGGCGACTATAAACTCCAGCGATTGCCTACTTCGGAGAGCGGTTTACAGGGTTCGTAGTTGCCCGGAATGGGGTCGTAGCCCAGCACTTTTTCGCCCATTTCCTCGGAAGTAAAATAGGCCCAGATCGCCATCGATTTCATAGATCTGTAAAACCCGATCGGCTTTTGTTCCCCCACCGAAGTACCCCAAACCCCGGGGTTGATTTTTGCCGTTGTGGCCTCGGCTTCCTCTAAGACTTTGGTGCGATCGGCCTCGTTCAAATCTATAAATATAGCCCCGAATTTCTTTTTACAATCCGCATTGAAAGCGGTGATTTCGGCCCTAATGCTTTCTTGCCCCGCCGTATCATAGGTCTCTGCGAATACCTTATCGATAAACATATCCGCCTTTACGTCCAATGCCCCCGGGGTTTCGGTACGGGGAAGGATCATATCTACCAAAGCTGAAATGGTTTTAGCTTCTTCCCCCTTTAGAAATACGGGTTGCCAGGTGGTTCGGTTTTCCTTTTTGCACGATTGAAACAGCGATACCATAGAAGGCATCAATACGGTAGCTCCCGCTAATAGCCCTGTTCGTTGTAATGCTTTTCTTCTATCCATAACTTAGATATTTAATTTTTTCAATTCGGAAACGGCATGGTCCGCCGCCCTCGCGGTAAGTGCCATATACGTCAGTGAAGGATTCACACAAGAAGAGGAGGTCATACAGGCACCGTCGGTGACGAACACGTTCTTGGCCGCATGTACCTGATTGAAGCCGTTCAGTACAGATGTTTTTGGATCATGGCCCATACGTGCCGTACCCATTTCGTGTACCCCATAGCCCGGTGGATGCTCCTTATCGAAACCGAGAATATCTTTTAAGCCTGCTTTTTGAAGCATTTCTATGGCATCTTCCTGTATTTGTCCGTTCAAGGCTTTTTCATTCGCCTTGAACTCGGCATCGATAGATAAAGTGGGCTGCCCCCATTTATCCAACACATCATCGTTCAAGGTTATTTGGTTATCGTGGTAGGGCAAACACTCGGCGAAGCCGGTAAGGAAAAACTCCCAAGGGCCCGGTTTTAAAATACTATCTTTATATTCCGCTCCGAACGATTCGATGTTGGCGGGATTGCCACCCCGGTAACCGCCCCCCTGAAAACCGAAACCCCGCACGAATTTGTCCGATTTACTATTTTCATCGATATTCACGTACCTAGGAATGTAAATACCGTTGGGCCTTCTGCCTTTATAATATTTATCGTCGAAACCTTCTACCTTGCCCATGGCCCCAACCCGATACGTATGGTCCATTAAATTGTGCCCCAGTTCGCCACTATCGTTTCCTAATCCGTTTTCGAATCGACTTGACTTCGAATTCATTAAAATCTGTGTTGTGCTCAATGTTGAGGCATTTACAAACACGATTTTTGAGGAGTATTCCATGGCCTCGTTGGTCTCCGAATCGATGATTCTTACACCGGTCACCTTTCCCTTTGCATTATCGTAAATCAAAGATTGCACGATCGAATACGGCCGTATGGTCAGATTGCCCGAGGCATTCGCCGGTGGCAGGGTAACGGCATTACTACTAAAATAGGCACCGTAGGGGCAGCCCCTACTACATCGGTTTCTATACTGGCATTGTCCCCTGCCGTTATGTGGCTGTGTAAGGTGTGCCACCCGGCCAATGGTCATATTCCGGCCCGAAAATTCCTTTTCTATCCTACCTTTTATATGCTTTTCGACACAGTTCAGTTCCATTGGCGGCATAAAATAACTGTCAGGCAACTGCGGAAGGTTCAAAGCTTCACCACTGATACCCGCAAATTTTTCGACATAGGTATACCATGGCTCAATGTCTTTGTATCGAATGGGCCAATCTACACCGTTACCGTCTTTGGCGTTCGCCTCAAAGTCGAGATCGCTCCATCGGTAGGTTTGTTTACCCCATAAAAGGGACTTACCTCCCATTTGATGGCCTCGCAGCCACAAAAAAGGTTTTGTCTCTGTATAGGGGTTGGCAGCATCGTCTGCCCAGAAGTGTTCGGTATCCTTGCCTACCCAACCGGAACGGATGTTTTTGTAATGCTTCTTTTTTTCTTCCGGGGTAAGTCCGCCCCTTAGTTCCATATCCCACGGATCAAGGTGCATCGTTGGGTAATCCACCACATGTTCTACAATTCTTCCCCGTTCGAGTACTAAGGTTTTTAGACCCTTTTCGCAGAGTTCCTTTGCAGCCCAACCACCGCTGATACCGGAGCCGATGACAATGGCGTCATAGACCATGTTCTTTTTTGCGTCAATATTGAAATTTGCCATTAAAAATGTATTGCTTGTAACGACCAAGGTAATGAATAAAATAAAAGTTGCCATTTATGGGTATTGAAAAAGGGAACACGGCGGATTCTCAACCAGCATTTGTTTCATGATGGGGCCGTTGAGCCATGCATGATATTCTATTAATTTACTGGGAGCAGAATGGCCATAATTGCGAATATAGGTTGAGTGGAAAGTTCATTAATTGCAAAAGATTTATTTTCAAGCAGTCACTCGGCATTTGCTAGGAGCCGATGTTGCAACGGGCTTTCTTTTTTACCCCTCATATTTGTGAAATTCGGTAATAGTCCAGTAATAACCGTCTAAATCTCGTAGTGAAAATTCCTCTTTCCTTGAATTTGGGTTTAAGTGAATATCTTCTTCAATAGAATGACCCATCTTCTCAATATTCTGGCGGATTGCCTCTAAATTGTCCGTTTTATAATAAAGAATTAAACCATTCCCTGGTGTTACGCTCGGATTCATCATTGGCGGATGTTCGTGCTCTCCCCACTTATGAAGGCAAATTAAAATTTCTTTATTTTCATCTTCAAGCACCGCAAAGTCATTTCCTCCGTGTGTTCTTTTACAATTGAATACTGCTTGATACCATTCCGCACTGACATTTACGTCTTTTACCGCTATTATGGGGTCAATCTTTGTCATTTGTTCAGTTCTGTTTTCAGCTTATTGCCTGTCGGCCATGTGTATGGTGTCGCTTAGCTATTCGAAGCACGAATCTATCAAGTCGCTACACCGGATATTAGATTTAACACAATAAAATTAACACTATCCACCGAATGCGCTATACAAGATGTTAACCACAGTTTTTATCTTATTCTTCGAGGTGTTTTATTTGATACAGCTTTAGTTTGGAATTTAACCATTGAACTACCTTTTTATCTCTCTTTGATATTGAGGCTATTTTTTATATCGGCTGCATCTGATAGATACTTATAAATGAAATCGTATCTATTATTCCGTGCATCAGGATCAGCGGCCAAAGCCTTCTGCCGTTTAGGACAAAAGCGACTCCAAAAATAAATCCAATACCGCCGGTGAGCAAAATACCGGTAAGTCCCTGATAGGCGTGAATGACTCCAAAGACTACAGAGCTGATCACAACGGAAGTCCACATAGACCATTTAGTGCCACCTAACAATCTATCGATTGCATTCAGCAGAAAACCACGGAAAATTAACTCTTCCAGAAAAGCCGCCGTAATCCATACCAGGATAAGTGAGATAACGAGCCCCTGCAGATTTCCAGGTATATTCATTAAATGGGAAATGTCCGGACGATCTCCGACCTTCATAATTTCAGGAACTAAATAACTACCAAATAACATATAGGCGATATATATGCCCACCAACACAAGTATCGGTTGCCACCAATTCTTTGGTTTCCCCAATCCCAAATCACTCCACTCCCAATTAGCATATTTTATATACCCGAGGACAATTAATGTCATTAAGGTAAAATTTAAGATTACAAGCCAAAATCCAATGCTATTATATGCTGTGACATCAGTCATATACTGCTGGATGAACATACTGGCTATATAATTAGAGGTCAGTAATACTAATATTGTAAGACCGAGAACCAGTTTATTCTCTTTTGATTTGTTGGTTACTGTCATATTTACTATTCCAACTAACGTCATATTTTAATTACTGGTATTCAAGGCATTACCAAATCCGACGTCTTCCGGTCTGAGCTCGAATTTAGCTATATTCTTTTTGATCCTGTTTACGAGCTTCAATTTTCTCTTTTGGTCCAGGAAGAGATATTCCGTTGGTGGGCGGTAGGGGATTCCCTTGACCAGCATGTTCCAGATGATCACGGCCAGTTTTCTTGCCGTGGCGCTTACCGCGGTCGCCCTGCCCTTTTTGTAGTTGATCCTTTTGAAGAAATCGCTCAGGTGCCCTTCCTTAAGATTGCCTATTGAGTTCGCCGCAAGGCGAAAGGCTATCTTCAGTCTGCCGCTGCCCTTGGGCAGGTGGTGCCCGAGAACCTTCCCGCCCGATATTCTGTTGTTGGGCGCCAGTCTGAGCCAAGATGTGAACTGTTTGGCACTGCCGAACTTTTTGATTCCTTCCGGCCCTATCTCGCTTATGATCGCCATTATGGTGGCATCGTTGACCCCTTCTATTGCCATCAGGTCCACGCCCTCGAAGTATTGATAGGAAACCTGGTTCATGTCCACTCCCCTTACCGTGTTCTTGTTCTTTCTTTTATGGGGTTTTTCACTGGGGATGTGCTGCTTTTTGTCACCGTCATTATCTATGACTTCCTCCAAGTGTTTTTTGATCTGTTCGTCCACTTGGGCGATCTGGTCCTGTAGGTGGAGGTAGGTCGCCCATTCTTGCCTTAGGGCGAAAAAATGGTCGTCCCTGCCATTGTACTGGAGGGCCTTCGCTATTTCCGACTCCGGTTTCCGGCAGTTGTAGTGCCTGTGTCCGGCCAGTTCCTTTCCGCTGGTCTGTCCGCCTATGAGGTCCGTGATGATCTTGGTGCCCGTGAGCCCCGTGATGTCTCTGACCACGACGTCCAGCCTCATGTTCATCAGCCGTAGGTGCTTCTGTACCTTGAGTACCGTCCTGGCGGATTGTTCAAGGATGCCCTGGCGGTGCCTCGAATAGGTCCTGACAATGTCGGTTACGGGATCCGGCAGGAAACTGCCGGTGAGCAGACCCAGGGTATGGAGCTTCTGGATCCATTGGCAATCCTTGATATCGGTCTTCTTTCCCTTGATATTCTTGGTCTGCTGTCCATTGACCAGTATGACCTCGAAGCCGAATGCCGTCAACGAAGAGAACAGGTTCTGCCAATAGGTTCCGGTACTTTCCATGGCAACTGTCTCCACACGGTGTTTCTCCAGCCAGAGGCACAGTCCGTAATTGTCATCGCTATAGACCCCGAACTCCTTTACGTCCTGCGCATTTTGGCCCACCGCCGCCCAATGGCTCTTGCTTCCGATGTCGATCCCGGCGGCATTGGGATTGACCACTTCCAACGAAATTTTCTTTTTGCCCATGATATGAACTTTTTAGGTTGATAAAAAGCCCCAAGGGATGCAACTACGTATTTTGAAATTATTCCAATCGGGATTGCCACAGGGGGCATCGCCATTCAACTCGAACCCAAGTAAGGGAGGTATGTATCCCTTACTTTTTGCATCCGGACCTTGATTGCGCTCGGGCTTTTTCCGCACCACTGCTGAAACCGGCCTTGACAAGGAGCATAGCCTAAAGGTACGCCCGTTAGCTCAAAAACTCAACTGGTTTTTCTGGTAGGAAGATTGTGGTTAACGGTTAGTAGATGAAAAGTAGGTGATTAGGAAGAACGAAACTTTCGGTTAAGGACAAGTTTGATACGAACCAGAAGCCTTGATTTTATTACTATTTCGCCTATTTTATATACCCGTTGTTATTGGCCGTTTGGTGTCTTAAAATATGTTATTTTATAATATTTTTATCGTTTTTTCAGATTGACGTTCGATATGCCCTAATTCAATATATGACCCCCGGTGTTTTATGCAAATAAGTTTTATCGTTTATTTGGTTAAGCATAAAATGTGCTACATCTGCACGAGAAATCATTTTTGTAAGAATGTAATTGCCTACCTTTTCTCCGTGTTTATATTTAGTTCTTTTTTTTCCGTTTGTAAGTTGTCCAGGTCGCACAATTGTCCAATCTAGGTTACTTTGTTTTATTATTTTTAGAGGTCAGTAGTTAACTGCATATAATTTGTTTCTGGTATACTTTGTCCGAACCGACCATTTTGGTAATCAGGTTGTTGAATATGGTCGCCTTGCCTTGGGAACGGTTTATCCTAAAGCAGAACTCGTTGAAATATCTGTTTATGTTAAAGTCGCTTACCCAGGAGTAGGTCGTCCGGATCCACGACTTGATCTGGTGTATCATTGTGTGCAAGGCCTTGAAGTTCGCCCCGTTCTTGCTTTCTACCTGGTCTATATCATAGGCTTTCGCTATGGGGCGGTAACCTTTCCATCCATCGGTGGTGACCTTCGCCTCACGGCTGATATTGTTGATGAAGATATACTGTAGCGACCTTGCCGAGAAGTCCTCTATGCGCATGGCGTACATGCGCCTGACCTTGCCCTCAGGGGTAAGCTGTACCGCCGTGACAGCCTTCTTTTTCTTGGCATCGTAGCTGCGCCCGATCTTTCCCTTTTCATGTCCGCCCAGCACGAACTCGTCCACGTGCACCGTGCCGTCCATCGGGTGGCTCCCGCCGGACTCCATCGCCTCCCTGACCTTTAGCATGAACAGACGGGCGGTCTTTTCGGTCACCCCATAGCGCACGCCCATGTAACTGGCCGAAAGGCTCTTGGTACTGGTGGCCATCTCGAAACAGATGAAAAAAGCCTTGCGCACCCCGAACTTGACCTTGTGGAACAGAGTATTGGCCGTGGCCGATTCCGTATGCCCACAGACATTGCAGGTCCTGGAAAAATCCTTTCGTACCTGGGACGCGCCGTGGTCGCATTTGACACATTCGAAACCACCCTTCCACTTGATGCCCGAGAGATATTCCTTGCAATCCAGGTCCGTTTTGAACCGATCGGAGAACTCTAGAAGGTTTTGACCTTTAAAAATATCCATGGATTTCCTATTTTTATTGACTTTAAAGATATGAACTTATCTACTGACCTCTAATTATTTTTTCTTGTTTGGCTTTATCTAAAAAATAAAATAAAAGTATAAATGGGATTGTAAATAGCGTATAATATAATCCAAGCTTGAATCTACTATCATTTATGCCTAAAGATGTAATACAAATAAAACGCTTTACTTTTTCTTTTTGCATCTCAGCAATAATATTCTTTGTCCCTTCCGAAAGTATGGTGGAATTAATAATAAATCGTTTGTGTCCTAAGGCGGATAATACAGCATCTAGTTCTTGGAAAGTATCTTCAAAACTTTCTGATTTTAGTACATTTCCTTTTTTAATAGAAAGATTAGGATGATAAATCTTCATTTTTATTGGATTCCTAACTAAAGCGGTAATTGAATATCCCTTTTCCAACCCTTGATTAATAAGCTCCTTACCTGTTTTTCCAGTACCACCAATTATTAGTATTTTCATTTTTCTTAAATTTCAATAAAGTTGTAAAATTTAAAAGTCAAATAATAAATTTTGTGACTGAAATGTATAATTATGTAACTTAATTGTTTACAGGGATTCGCTGACAAATTGCCTATAACGTCAGTCTGTCTCAAAACCGCCCTATTTTTTTTAAAAGGTTGGATTTTCAAAAGTCCGATAGGCAACGGTGCCGAATTTTGGCATGGGCGTGAACCGTGCCGACAACCGCCCAAAATCGGCCCTTGCCCGGCCATATAGGGGTTGTAGGGCCTGTAGAATGAGCATAAGGGCCGATTTTACAGCCTTATGGTGCTTCCCTAGGATTTTGAGTATCCTTTTGAGGTTGTAGGCCAGTGCTATAAGGCCCAGGTCCGCACCGGCTGCGTTCATGCCCCTCTTGGTCAAGATATGTTCGAAGCCCCACTGCCATTTGATGGTGCCGAAGGGGTGCTCCACCAGTGCCCGCCGTTTTTTATATGTGTCCGTTGCCCCGGCCACCCCCCATGGCGTTGGCCTCGATGTAAGGGGCGAACTCGCTGCGCTGCACGATCTTTCCGTTGGCCTTGGCGGTAGTGCAGAGGTGCCGTACCGGGCAGTTTTTGCAGGCCTTCGTTTTGTGCTGCCTGAAGCGGTAGTTGCGTGCCCTGTATCAGTCCGTGCCCCTGCGGACTGGTATAGCTGTCGTTTTCGGTATCATATGCCAAGTGCCCCAGGTTATAGGCCGGGTCGGGTACCTGGCTTGCACGGCCGATAGCGGGAACGGCCACCAGGGTGTCGACCCCAAGGTCGTCGGCCACCTTGAACTCGCTCCCGGTATGGTATCCCTTGTCGTAGAGTGCGGTAAAGCCGTTGGTGCCCAGAACGGTCTTGGCCCGGCGCAGCATGTTCCCCATGGCCTTCCTGTCGTTGCGGTCGGTAGCCTTGCAGTCGATAAATATCTTGTTCCTGGCATCGACGGAGGTCTGTGCGGTATAGCATACCTCGGTGATGGCGCCCCGTACGATCTGGTGGCGGCTGTCGGGGTCGGAGGTGGAGATCTGCGGGTTTTCCGTGGATGTGTCTTCTTCTGGCCGCTTTTGGATACGGACGTACTTTTTCCGCTGTCGTTCCCTGTTTTCGATCTGTTGCCGTACCGTTCTTTCTTCGTCCCCGTCGGCCTTGGCGAGCTCCCCGTTGTGCTCTTGCAGTTTCCTGTCGATATAGTCGATATGGCGCCGTACCTTCTTTTTGTTGTAGTTGTTCTTCTTGCTGTTCTGTGCCCGGAGCTTGGTGGAGTCCCCTGCGATGAGCACCGCCCCTATAAGGTCGTGGTTCCTGGCCATTTCCACCGTGGCCCGGAAGGCCCGTTGGATGGCCTTTGGGTTGTCCTTCCTGAAGCGGGCGATGGTATTGTGGTCGGGCCGAGGTTCCCCAGGAGCCATATCACCTCCATTGTTGCGCGTACATTCCCGCTCCAGCACCCTGGAGGAGCGCATCCTGTTCATATAGCCATAGATGTACAGCTTTAACAGGTCGGCCAGGTCGTAGGGCGGCCTGCCCTGCGGGGCGGCGGTTCGGAAACCGGGCGCTGTCATGTCGAGGCCGTTCACGAACGCATCGATGGCCTGACCGTATTGTCGATACCTATCATATCGTCAAGGCAAGTGGTGTATAGGGTAAGCTGTTTCCCGGGTTCTCCCTATAAATAGTCCATACCCTAACGGTCGGATCAAAGGACCGGATGTGCAAGATCGGCAACGGAAAATTTTAGGAATAGTTTTGAGAAAGTCTGACGTTTGGCTAAAGTGTGTTTTAATGCAATTTAGGTTTTGTTATAGGTTTATTTTTGGTTCAAAAGAAAGGTCACTCCTTTAATAATTAATGAATAATTGCAGCTAAACGACCTAATAAAGCCGCTTCGCCTGCAACACGAGAATGTGGGGACCTAATAGTATCTCGCAGATGCTTTGCCACTTTGTTTTCTCCACCACTTAATCTACCTAAAGGAGCTGGAACTTGTGGGGCTCCTGGAACTGGTGCCGGTGCAGCAGCAATTGCCGCTGCTGTAGCTGCTGCATGTGCTGCTTCTAATCTTGTAATTGTATCATTCATCGTTACAGCATTTAAAGGATGAGAAACATCTCTTGGTGCTGGGGCTGCTCCGAATGTATTTGCCATAGCACCTCCTATTCTACCAACATCTCCAGCTGAAAATTCTCCTGTCCATCCTGCAAGGACATGAGCAGACTCATTGGCTCTTGTATCTCTTACAAAAGCTCTTCCATAGTGTGCTCCGAATGCTTTTTCGAACTTCATCCCTCTATCCCAACCTCCAGCTTTGCCTTGCGTATCTGTAGGATTACCAGCTGCATTTCTTGCTACAGGATCCTGATCAATAGAAACTACTGGTATACCAACCAAGGCTAATAAATCAGTAACACCACTTCGCATACCTACTGCGCCAATAATGTTGGGGTATGTGATTTTCAAATGTCTTAATAAACCTGCTTGAGCTTCCCTGCCACCCGCACAACCGTCCCATCTCCAATACTCATACAAATTAGGTTGTCCTAATCCATGTGCATTACCTGGATCATACTCTCCCATTGGTACTTGTGTAGCTGCGGGAAATCTATTTGCAACTTCTGCTTGCAGATCTTGAAAACCTTGATGTCCTGTATCTAATTCAGGATGTACACCACCTACTTGATGACCAGATTGTCTATAATTAACAAGAACATATGTACCACCTGGAGCTGCAGGAAAGTGACCCTTGTTAACTAAATCAGTTGTATAATCAGCTCCTCTTGCTCCTACCGGACCAACTGTATTTCCTATTGCAGTCATAGCTGCATCCCTATTTGCATGACCTCCGCCAGCTGCTGCTGCATCAGCAGCATTAGCATGATCCATACCATACATAATCACTGATGATGCTCCCCCTTCATTAATTACACCTCTAGCAACTGCATTGTTCCAACCTCCTGTTGCAACTAATTGTCGTTGTTGATTGGTTAATGATCTTCCCCCTGCTCCGCCTGTTGTGTAATAAATTTGTGCCCCACCAAAATACGCAGCCATCATTTCAGCTGAATTAAGGGATGCATCATTATCTGCCTCAATTACATGAGTAATTATCACATTTGGATTTGCTGCATTCGCCACCTGCATTGCTGCTTTTACATGATACATGTCTCCTGTATGTGTTGCACCAATAGCAAATACAGGATTGGCATTTGGTATATCACCTACTCCCGCCACTGGATGTGCAACTAATTGGAGTTCAGCAATAGTTTTACATTGAATAATTTTAGGCAAATGGGATGTCGATTGCAAAGAGGCATTTTCATTTGTAAAACTTCTTTCTTTCTTTAATTGTAAAGCTTTGGCACCCATTATATCTGCTTCTCTTTCTAATCCATCGTCATCATTTATATTTACCTTTCCTTTCATTTGCATGGTCCGTCTCACTCTTCCTTGTCTCTGCTGTACCACGTGCCAAGCCTCATGAGGGAGGTGTTTTTCTTGACCTGGTCCTACATGAATATCATTTCCCTGCGCATAAGCATGCGCTTGCAACTGAGCAGGCTTATCAGAATTTCGATGCACCTCTACATCATCCAATGAAATCCCAGATAGGTTTTCCATTCCTGTTTTTAAATTATCAGGTAACCCGGTTTTGTTTTCTTTCTTTTGGATGGGCTGCTGTTGTAGAGAGAGGAATTATGCGCCATTGACTGTAATTGAGCAGTTTGTTTAGCCTTTGGGCTATTATCAACCATATCCTGAAAAGCTTTGAGTTGCTAATCACTTGGACTATTATTTGCCATCTCTTGCAGTTTGCGTTGTGCAACAGCCTCAGGTCGATTATCGACAAACTGAAAAGTAGACTCAACACCGCTTTGCATCTGAGCGCCAGCGGCAGAAACCGATTGGTTTTTGTTTTCTGCTGTTTTTTGAGAGTGGGTGCTCATCATTTATTCTTTTCAGTTTTTGGTCTATTGCCTATAACGTGCCGTGTATGGTGTCGTAGGATTCCGACGGGTGCTATGCTCTATACACATTGTGCCTGTTGCACAAGTTAGGAAAAAATCGGGTTGTGATCATTGCTGATCCGGGATCGATCGTACTTTAGGCATGCAGTGAAAAAGGACTACCAGAAAAACTGTTCGCGAGTTTCCAGTTGAGCGAACGCATACCGAAGTACGATTTTTATAGACGTCTGAAGGGGGTCGTCGACCTGGTTTTCCTCTATCCGCTTACCAAGGAATATTACGGGGAAAGTGGCCAGAAGAGCATCGGCCCGGTGGTATTCTTCAAGCTCTGTCCGGTCGGGTACCTGGAGAACATCACCGGCGACCGCCGGCTGATCGCCCGCTGTTCGATGCGGTTGGATTACCTATTTTTTATCGGTTACCACATCGACGAGGAACTTCCTTGGCACAGTACCATCAGCCGTACGCGGCAACTGTTCCCTGTATCCGTTTTCGAAGTAACCTTTACCAAGGTGCTGGCCATGTGTGTTGAAAAGGGGATGGCAAGCGGTCATACCCAGTCCATCGATTCGGCATCGGTGAAGGCCAACGCGAGTATAGCCATCCT
>CAVTJB010000005.1:0-551223 GCA_963734985.1 uncultured Flavobacteriaceae bacterium | reverse complement strand
TACACTACTCATTACACCACCTATTACACCACCAGTTTAAAGAAGCTAATTTTGATGAAAAGAGGACACTGCTCGATTCAATTTTTAAAGAATAATCAATTTGTGTTCTATTTCAAAAAGGGGAAGGCTACATCTCAGTAGGTCTTGGCTAATTTGAAGAATTAGGAACGCCGTCTACTTTTCTCTTATGAAATGGATTTCGAGCAACAGAATATACTATTATAGTAAGAATTGATTTCTGGGAACAATGTGTAAAATGAATTCAATAAAAGTTCTAACCTCTAAAATACTGAAAACAAGCAATATATTTGTAAATTTCAATATTTAGGTAACGAGAAAAAGCTCTATAAACATCTGGTTTAAAGAGCTTTATGTAGAGTTGTGACCCCGGCAGGATTCAAACCTGCAACCCTCAGAGCCGAAATCTGATGCGCTATTCAGTTGCGCCACGGGGCCGTATTCCGAGCAAAGCGACGGAATATATATGATAAACTTTAATTCGAAAGTTTCTTCTTCACGATAGTTGAAATGGTCTTTCCGTCGGCTTGACCAGCGAGTTTTTTGGAGACCATACCCATAACCTTGCCCATATCCTGCATTCCCGATGCCCCGGTGGCATCGATGGTCTGCACTACAACTTTCTCTATCTCTTCTTCGGACAGTTGTTCAGGCAAAAAATGTTCGATAACGGCTACTTGTGCCAGTTCGGGATCCGCCAGGTCATCCCTGCCTTGTTCCTTGAAAATAGCTGCACTGTCCTTTCGCTGTTTGACCAGCTTCTGGACCAGTTTCACCTCTTCATCCTCGGTAAGCCCATCCCTACCACCAGTTTCGGATTGTGCCAGCAGTAAGGCGGACTTAATGGCGCGTAGGGCCTCCAAGGCCGTTTTGTCCTTGGCCTTCATCGCTACCTTCATCTGCTCCATTACCTCTTGCTGCAAACTCATCGTTCATCTAATTTTCGGATTGCGAAGATAAAAAATATACTCATAACTAAGGATCAAAAAACCCGAAAAAATCCACTTTTTCGGGTTTATGCTTGAGTTATTAAAGTTTGTACAGTTTAATCTACATTATCGTGCAAGAACGAGTTGTTCGAACGCAATTGTATTTCATCATTACTGTCTTCGCCGAGGGTCGTACGTGATACCTTACTTTGTTGTCTTGGGTTCGCGCTGAGATCTACACCTTGCCTTTTGTAGGCAGGTTCCTTTTCAATCTCATCGACACTGCTGACACTGTTCTGGAACTTATAATTAAAATCCTTTAATTTTCTTCGGCGTTCGTCCGCCCGCTCCTTGAGCAATTCGTCGATGGGGCTGTCCATCGGGTCCACCGCACTGACCGACCTTTTTTTAGGAGCCTCATTATCCTCAATCGCTTTCTTTTCAATCTGCATCTCCTCTTCCACGGGCTCCCGCTTTTGCTGCAACGGCTGGGCTTTGGCACTGGTTAATTTTTTTTCCAGCTCTATATAATCGTCGAGACTGTATCGGGTCTCGCCTTTCTTGTTGTATTCCAGTACAGTAATGACCTCCTCAGGATTTTTCACCTCGATGTCCTTTACCTCATTGTCTAGGCTAAAAGTAATAACGTTATCCTTATCCTCCTCGGCTTCCGTATCACGGATTTCCGCCAAGGGCATATCGAAGCTCATCGCCATCTGCTCTTCCTTCAACTGGTCGAATCTGACAGTTACTGGGTCGACCACCACAATATCATGAAAAGCATCTTTGGAATCTATGATTACAAAATCGTCATTGTCAAAATCAACCTCGGCAATCTCTTCGAGAACCTCTTCATAGAATACGTTGAAGTTCTTGATATAACTGGATGTTGGGATTAAATCCATCCCCGGTTTCTTAACATCCTCGGTCAAAGTGTGCTTGATGATGGGAGGCTCGGATTCTTTTTCCTCTATCAATTTATGAGTGATGTTCTTTCTTTCCGTAAGGTCCTGTTGAGCCTTTTGCTCATCTTCGAGGGTATGGATAATTTTTTTCGCCTCGGTGTTTACGATTTCATTCTGCTGATCGGCGTTAAAGCCCGTGGCGATAACGGTTACCGCGATAGCCTCACCTAGGTCTTCATCTTCACCGACGCCCATAATGATGTTGGCCCCATGGCCTGCCTCCGCTTGAATGTGGTCGTTGATCTCGCCGATCTCGTCAATGGTAATTTCCTGTCCTCCGGAAACGATCAACAACAGAACGTTTTTGGCTCCCGATATTTTATTGTCGTTCAGGAGGGGGGAATCCAAGGCTTTCATTATCGCCTCGTTGGCCCGCATGGATCCGGTCGCCGTAGCGGATCCCATGATGGCGGTACCGCTGTTTGACAATACGGTCTTGGCGTCGCGAAGGTCAATGTTTTGGGTATAGTGATGCGTGATTACTTCGGCAATGCCCTTTGCCGCGGTTGACAGCACCTCATCGGCCTTTGAAAAGCCGGCCTTGAAACCAAGGTTTCCATACACTTCCCGCAGCTTGTTATTGTTAATTACGATTAGAGAATCTACATTGGCACGGAGTTTTTCGATACCAATACGGGCCTGTTCGCAGCGCATCTTCCCCTCGAACTCGAAGGGCATGGTAACAATGCCCACGGTAAGCACATCAAGCTCTTTCGCCTGTTTGGCTATGACGGGAGCGGCCCCAGTACCTGTACCCCCGCCCATTCCGGCAGTGATGAATATCATTTTGGTGGTACGGGCCAACATTTCCTTTATCACTTCCATACTTTCCAGGGCCGCCTGTTCGCCTACTTCGGGATTGGCGCCAGCACCCAAACCTTCGGTCAGCGAAACGCCCAATTGTATCTTGTTGGGCACCGGACTGTTGTTCAGCGCCTGGGAGTCGGTATTGCAGATGACGAAATCAACTCCATTTATGCCGGACTGAAACATGTGGTTGATGGCGTTGCTGCCACCGCCGCCAACGCCGATTACCTTTATTACGTTGCTTTGATTCTTGGGGAGATCAAAAGCGATTCCGTCAAATTCCGTATTATTGCTCATGGTATTTTTATTACTGGTTAAAATTTTATTGTATCTCTTAGTTGCCCTACCGGCGGGCAGGTCTTTTCGTTATTCTTTCCTCACTCGGCGTTGTCCAAAAAATCCTTTAATTTTTCGGACCAGATGTCGAATACCGATTTTCTTTCTTTTTTCGGTTTTCCGCTACCGGCCTGCGCTTGCTCTCCTTCGTGACCGGCCATCACCAATTCTCCGGCTTCCTCTTTTTCGGTTTTTGCCGGCTTTACCTTTTCGTTATTATCTACCGCGTTCATCAATAGGCCGACGGCGGTCGCGTAAAGGGGACTGGCAATTTCAGGTTCTGAATCGCCCGCTAAATGTTCGTTGGGGTAACCGATCCGGGTATCCATTCCTGTAATATATTCCACCAACTGTTTTAGGTGCTTCAATTGGCTTCCGCCGCCGGTCAATACTATACCGGCTATCAGTTTCTTTTTCTGTTCCTCGTGGCCGTAGTTCTTGATTTCGGTATAGACCTGTTCCACAATTTCTACCACTCGGGCATGGATGATTTTCGACAGGTTCTTTAAGGTGATTTCCTTCGGTTCCCTGCCCCGCAGTCCTGGGATGGAGACAATTTCATTATCCTTGTTTTCCCCCGGCCAAGCCGATCCGAATTTTATTTTCAAGAGTTCGGCCTGTTTTTCGATAATGGAACATCCTTCCTTGATATCTTCGGTAATCACACCACCCCCAAAGGGAATGACGGCGGTATGCCGAATGATCCCGTCCTTAAAAATGGCGAGGTCCGTTGTGCCGCCACCTATATCCAACAGGGCGACACCCGCTTCTTTTTCCTCTTTACTTAAAACGGCATCGGAAGAAGCCAGGGGCTCCAAGGTGATGTTTCCCAGTTCGAGTCCAGCGCTTTTAATGCACCGACCCACATTTTTAATAGAGGATACCTGTCCCACTACAACATGAAAATTAGCTTCCAAACGCCCACCGTACATACCTTTGGGCTGTTTGATTTCCGCCTGTCCGTCCACTTTATATTCCTGGGGAAGCACATGGATAATCTCTTCCCCCGGAAGCATGACCAATTTATACACCTGGTTGCACAGCTTATCGAGATCGGCATCGTTGATAACCTCCTCAGAATCGGCGCGCGTTATATAATCACTATGATGCAGGCTACGGATGTGCTGCCCGGCGATGCCCACCACCACCGAACCGATCTTAAGGCCGGAGTCGGACTCCGCCTGCTCTACGGCTTGCTGGATGGACTGTATGGTCTGGGTGATGTTATTTACGACACCGCGATGTACCCCCAAACTTTTGGATTTTCCGATGCCCAGCACCTCGATCTTTCCGTACTCGTTCTTCTTGCCTATGATGGCCACGATCTTGGTGGTTCCAATATCCAATCCTACCGAATAATTATCTATTTTCATCTGCATGTCTTTATTGTTTTTTATAGGTCAGAGGCAATTCGCCAATAACCGTTCCCATGGGCATCAAGTCGTTATGGCTCATTTCATTACTTAAATTTTGGTGCACACTACTTGATTGTTAAACTCCAGGCTCACGATATCGTACTTGCCCAAAGTTTTGTCTTTATCGGCCTTGGCGTAAAAAGCCTTGAACTTGTTGAACTTTTCTTTCAGGTTCTCGACCCCGCCCAGTTTCACGGTGAACTGTTCGGCGCGAAACCGCAGTTGGTACCTTCCCTCGGCCTTAGCATGGATACCTATCACGTTCTTCCTAAGAAATTCGTCCGTATTGATGTAGTTCAATATGGTATAGGCGTCCTGAAGGCTCTCGCCCGTTATTTTGCCTGTAATGATGGGCACACGGGCGGAATGGCTCGGCGACAACGGCATTCTTTCTCCGTCTTCATCAAGATAGAACTGTGAATTCCCCTCAACACGTCCAATGGGCCGGCGCTGAACAATTTTAGACGCAAGTTTGCCGTTTACGGTAAGAAAGACTTGGGCGTTTTTTACCATTTTGTTGGCCTCAATGGCCTTTTCGATAGTATTCAAAGCTAATTTTTCTTTGGCCACATTTTCAAGGCTGCCGAATTTTTGTATTAACAATTTATTAACCGCACCCTGAGTAATGTACAAATTCTGGTCACCGACGAATTCGATATCGATTCCACTGATCCGTTTATGTTCGCTCCGTTCGTTCGAAAAGGCATAAAGTCCCGTGATCGCTGCCATTAAGACCAATAATTTAATAAAGTTCCAATTAATCTGCATGTTCAAATTCCTCTTTTAATTTTTGGGCTTCAAACCCGATGTCACCGGCCCCTAAAGTGAGCAATATTTCGGGATCTTGCCTTTTTATCTCTTCTATCAATCCGGATTTTTGTACGGTTTTTTTCTTGGGATGGACTATCTTTTCCAACAACCATTCTGATGTAATTCCCGGTATCGGTTTTTCCCGGGCGGGGTAAATATCCAACAATAGGATGCTGTCGAAATGGGATAAGCTTTCCGCAAAACCGTCGGCAAAATCCCTGGTCCTTGAAAAAAGGTGGGGCTGAAATACCACTAGCGTTTTTTTTCCGGGATGCATCTCTGATATCGCCTGAAATACCGCATCGATTTCTTTGGGATGGTGGGCATAGTCATCGATATATAGAAAGCCATCTCTTTTTACCCTATAGGAAAACCGTCTTTGCACCCCCTTGAAAGTACCCAATGCCCGGGCCAGTCGGTCGGCCGACGCACCGGTCCGTAAGGCCATGGCAAAAGCCACCAATCCGTTCAGCAGGTTGTGCCGCCCGGGTTTATTGAACTTTACTTCTGACAACCGGGTTTCGGGAGTTACCAGATCAAAAATATAGGCGCCCCCTTCTATCCGGATGTTCTCGATGTGATAGTCCGATTTGTCATCTATGCCATAGGTGATTCCATTCAACGGCAGCCCCTTATGGATGAACAGTTCGCCGCCGGGACGTATCCTTTCCGTAAATTGTAGAAATGATTCTTTAAGTTCTGCTTCGTCTCCATAGATATCCAAATGGTCGGCATCCATAGAGGTAACGCAGGCCACATCGGGAAACAGGCGTAAAAAAGATCGGTCGAACTCGTCTGCCTCCACCACGGAATACTCCGTGCCCCCAAACACAAAATTGCTGTTGAAATCTTCGGAAATCCCCCCTAAAAATGCGGTAAAGGATGCGCCCGTTTCTTTGAGCAAATGGGCCAAGATGCAGGTAGTGGTCGTTTTACCATGGGTACCGGCAACCGCAAAGCAAAAAGTATCCTTGGTAATAAGGCCGAGGACTTCCGATCGCTTTTTCAACTCGAAATCGCGATTCAAAAAATATTGGTATTCGGAATGGTCGGCCGGTACTGCCGGGGTATACACTACCAAAGTAGTTACCGCATCGTAAAATTCGTCCGGAACCAAGTGGATATCATCTTCGTAATGTACGTCGATATCCATATCGACCAGTTCCCGGGTCAGGGGGGTTTCGGTTTTGTCGTACCCCGCTACATTTTTCCCCAGGGCCACAAAATAACGCGCCAAGGCCGACATGCCAATGCCTCCGATGCCGATGAAATAGACGTTATTTATGGTTTTAAGGTTCACTTTCGTTGTTTGGAATTTATTGTGTATGGTTTTTTGTTCTTTAAATTCACTTCATTTTCAAATTCGTTAACCACCTACTATTTACTGTTTACTGTTTACTTTTTACTTTTTACTAATTTCAAAATCTCATCCACAATATCGCTCGTAGCATTTGGAAGGGCCAATCTCTTGATGTTGCTGCCTAATTCCTTCTGCTTCTTTTTGTTTTGATGCAAATCAGTGAATATGGGCTCGAACTGTTTATCCAAATCCGTTTCATTTATCATCAGGGCGGCGTTATCGGCGACCAGGGCCTGTGCGTTTTTGGTCTGGTGGTCTTCGGCCACATTGGGCGAGGGAACAAAAACAACCGGCTTGCCCACGATGCACAGTTCGGAAACCGAACCTGCGCCCGCCCTTGATATAATGATGTCGGCGGCCGCATAGGCGTAATCCATCCTATTTACAAAATCGAGGACTTTTACCGTATCAGAATTGTATTTTTTATATTCCTCGATATATAATTTGCCACATTGCCAGATCAACCGGATGCCCGATTTTTCAAAATAATCCAGTTCATCGGCGATCAACTGGTTGATGCGCCTTGCGCCGAGGCTGCCCCCTAAAATCAACAGGGTGGATTTTGGGGTATTCCACCCGAAGTGATAGAGGGCCTCGGACTTTTCTTTAGTATTGTCTACCAAATCCCCCCGTACCGGGTTTCCGGTCTTGACAATCTTATCCGCGGGAAAAAATTGATCCATATTATCATAGGCCACGCAAATCTTGGCGACCTTGTTCTTGAGCAGTTTATTGGTGATGCCAGCGTAGGAATTCTGTTCCTGAAGCACACAGGGAATGCCCTTACCCGCTGCGACCAGCAAGGTCGGCCCACTGGCAAAACCGCCGGTACCGATAACGGCATCCGGTCTAAACCTTTTTATTATTCTTCCAGCTTTTAGCAAACTATCCATCAATTTTAAGGGAAACATCAAGTTTTTGAGGGTCAGTTTCCGTTGTAACCCGGTTATCCATAATCCTTCTATATCGTATCCCGCCTGGGGCACTTTTTCCATCTCCATCCGATCCTGGGCCCCTACGAACAAAAATTCCGCATCAGGATGCCTTCTTTTTAATTCGTCGGCGATGGCGATGGCAGGGTAAATATGGCCGCCCGTTCCGCCACCGGATAGTATGAATCTATAATTGCCCACTCAACACTTCTAAAGGATTGTTTTCATCTATTTTACGCTTCTTCATGGTCTTGCGTTCCTCAGGTTTTACACTGACGCTCAGGATAATGCCAATGGCAAGGCATGTCATCCAACTGCTGGTTCCACCACTACTGATCAAGGGCAAGGTCTGCCCGGTTACCGGAAACAGCTCCACTGCTACGGCCATGTTCAGCAGGGCCTGAAAAACGATGGGCAGCCCGACCCCCAACACGACCAATTTCCCAAAAATGGATTTGCTTCCATTGGCCACTACCACGATACGGAACAGCAGCAACAGATAGAAAAACATAAGGGCGAAACCGCCTACTAGTCCATATTCCTCCACAATGATCGCATAGATAAAATCGGAGGAGCTCTGGGGCAAAAAGTTCTTCTGTACGCTTTTACCAGCTCCTTTTCCCATGACACCGCCCGTAGCGATAGCGATCTTCGCCCTTTCGATCTGGTAATCCGCTTCGGTATCCCGACCATCCGCGAAACTTTCTACCCGGCTGATCCACGTATCGACCCGGTTGGGGAACAATCCCGGAAACGCTTTGGCCGACAAAACGAACAGGGTCAAACATACTATTCCAGAACCTACTATGCCCAATAGATATTTCATGGGATATCCCCCTAAAAAACATAGTAGCAGGACCATGGAAAAAATGATGGCCGCCGTCGAAAAATTGGCCGGCAATATCAAGGCTATGACCATAAAAACGGGAAGCCAAAGCGGTAGAATACTTTCCTTGAACGTGATCGTCTTGTCTTTGATCTTGGTCAAATAGCGCGCCACATAGATCATCAGCACCACAGCGGCCAAATTGGAGGTCTGGAACGATATGCCGACCAGCGGCACGCTGATCCAACGGCTGGCGTTCGCCCCATCAATGGTGGTACCCTGTGCCAATGTAAATACCAAAAGCACAAGGACTATCGGCATCGCGATGATGGAGAGCCCCTTAAAGAAATGGCCGGGGATGCGGTGTACCCCATAGATAATACCAAAACCCAGAATCAAAAGCAGGGCGTGTTTTACCAAATACCCGAACGTGGTGCCGTTGCCCACCACGTACACCAGATTGCTGCTGGCGCTGTACACGGGCAAAAATGAGAACAGGCCCAACAAGGCCACGACGGCCCAGAGGGCTTTATCTCCTTTGATATTTTGGAAGAAACCGTTCATAAATTCTTAATCGCCTCTTTAAACTGATTCCCCCGATCTTCGTAATTTTCGAAAAGATCAAAACTTGCGCATGCGGGTGATAATAATACCGTATCGCCGCGTTCGGCAATCTTATAGGCCACTTTTACGGCCTCGGACATGGCGTAGGTCTCGACTAAGAGATCGACCACGTTGCCAAAGACGTCTTTTATCTTTTCGTTGTCCATGCCCAAACAGATGATTGCTTTTACCTTTTCGCGTACCAAGCGCATTAGAGGTTTGTAATCGTTGCCCTTATCCTCGCCGCCCACGATCCAAACCACCGGTGTCTTAACGCTGTCAAGGGCATAAAAGACAGAGTTGACATTGGTCGCCTTCGAATCATTGATATATTGCACATGGTGTATTTTCAATACTTTTTCCAGGCGATGGGGTGCTCCCTCAAAACTGGCAATACTTTCCCACAGGGCCTTTTTCCGGATGCCCACCAATTGGGCAGCGGTCATGCCCGCCATGGTGTTCTTTACATTGTGTTTTCCTTCTAGTGTCAATGTTTCTGTTGTCATTTCTAGTGTCTCGTTAGTGGTTTGTATATAGATTCTGTTATTCTTTAAAAAAGCACCTTCCCCCAGTTCGCGCTCGAGGGAAAAAGGGAGCAATCTCGATTTGATGGGGTGCGCTTCCAGCCATTCTACAATGACCTCATCATCGGCATCGTAAATAAAAAAATCGGCTTCGGTCTGGTTTTCTGCGATGCGAAATTTCGAGGCGATATAGTTCTCGAATTTATGATCATAGCGATCCAGATGGTCCGGGGTGATGTTGGTCAGGATGGCGATATGAGGACTAAAATCCGTTATGCCGTCTAATTGGAAACTACTGATTTCCAATACATAGAAATCATGGTTCTTTTCGGCCACCATCTTGGCGAAACTCTCTCCAATGTTACCGGCCATGCCGACGTTCAGCCCTCCACCCTTCAACAGGTGATGGGTGAGCATCGTGGTGGTGGTCTTGCCATTGCTTCCGGTAATTCCTATAATCGTTGCATCGGTATAGCGGGACGCGAACTCGATTTCGGAAATTATGGGAATTCCCCTTTCGCGCAAAGTATTTAGCAGTGGCACGGAATCCGGTATACCGGGACTCTTCATCACCAGGTCCGCGGTCAGGATTTTCGCTTCCGTGTGCCCTTCGGCTTCCCAATCCAAATCAAAATGTTCAAGAACGTCTTGGTACTTCTGTTTTATTTTTCCTTTGTCGGAGACGAAAACATCATACCCTTTTTTCTTCCCCAAAATGGCCGTACCGACCCCACTTTCGCCCGCGCCCAGGATGACCAATCTGGCTCCATCCCCTTTCACTTCCATTTTTTCTCTTTTGCTTTTCACGTATTTTCCTCTTTATCTCACCTTCAAGGTCACGACCGTAATAATCGCCAACAAAATTCCCACGATCCAAAACCGGGTGACGATCTTGCTTTCGTGATAGCCCTTTACCTGATAATGATGGTGCAGGGGCGACATGAGAAAAATGCGTTTGCCCTCGCCGAATTTTCTTCGGGTATATTTGAAATAGCCTACTTGCAGCATGACGGAAAGTGACTCGGCGAAAAAAATGCCGCATAACACGGGAATCAGTAATTCTTTGCGGATAATGATGGCGATGACGGCGATGATTCCGCCAATAGTCAAACTACCCGTATCGCCCATAAAGACCTGTGCCGGGAAGGCATTGTACCAAAGAAAACCTACAAGGGCCCCTACAAAAGCCGTTATAAATACCACCAATTCACCGGAATTCGGAATGAACATGATGTCCAGGTAATCAGAAAAAATGACATTGCCCGAAACCCATGCGAAAATGCCGAGTGTGAATACGACAATTGCCGAGGTACCGGCCGCAAGTCCATCGATACCATCGGTGAGGTTGGTGCCGTTTGATACTGCCGTTACGATCAGGATTACGATAGGTATAAAGATCAACCATGCATAATTTTTGGCGCTTTCACCGGCCCAACCGATAAAGTCTGCGTAATCAAGCTCGTTGTTCTTTACAAAAGGGATGGTAGTACGCGTTGATTTTATTTCGGGCCCATCTATGTCTTCTACCTTATATTCTTGGGTAATGACGGTGGTGCCTTCCTCTTTCATGGTAACCTCGGGATGAAAATATAGGGTAGCCCCCACCGCAAGGCCCAATACGATCTGCCCCGTAATTTTGAACCTACCTTTAAGGCCTCGTTTGTTTTTCTTGAATACTTTGATATAATCGTCCGCAAAACCGATAAGACCCATCCAAATGGTGGTTATTATCAACAAGATGATATATATATTATCCACCCATCTTGCGAAAAGCAGTACGGGAATCAAAGTGGCCATTATAATGATGAGTCCGCCCATGGTCGGGGTGCCCGCTTTTTGTTTTTGACCTTCAAGCCCGAGGTCGCGGATGCTTTCACCAATCTGTTTCTTTTGTAAAAAAACGATGATGCGTTTACCATAAACCGTAGCGATCAGCAGGGATAACAGAATGGCCATGGCCGCACGGAAGGTGGTGAACTGAAACAGCCCCGCCCCTGGCAGCTGGTATTCATTTTCCAAATATTCAAAAAGATAGTATAGCATCTCTTGGGTTTATTGCCTGGTGTATGGTGTTTGGTGTTTCAAGTTTGTGCTTGTATGATCTAAGCAATTTTCAAATTCCGCTATTTTTAATCTTCATCTAATGGCACTATATCTTACTTGCATCTGCTACTGCTTACTGCTATCTTTCATTTATTCAAACTGTTCAACAATTCCTTCACAATTTTAAAATCATCAAAATCCGTTCGCTTACCATGGATCTCTTGATAGGTCTCGTGGCCCTTGCCGGCTACCAAAATGATGTCGTTGGCAGCGGCGAGTTGGCAAGCGGTCTTAAGGGCCTGCTTTCGATTTTCGATGGAGAGGATTTTCTTAACGTTCTGAGGCTCTACACCGGCTTCCATGGCCTCAATGATTGCTTCGGGGGATTCCGTTCGCGGATTATCGGAGGTAAAAATCGCCTTATTACTCATCTCGGAGGCGATATGGCCCATCATGGGTCGTTTGGCCGTGTCTCTATCGCCGCCACATCCTACAACGGTGATAAGGTTTTCATTGCCGGTCCGCAACGTACCGATGGTTTCCAACACATTCTTGAGTGCATCCGGGGTGTGGGCATAATCGACGATGGCAGTAATTTTTTTCTTCGATATAAAATATTGAAAACGCCCGGCAACCGTCTCGAGCTCGCTCAAAAGACGAAGTGTTTCCAATTGCTCCAGCCCCAATAGATCCGCGGTCGCATAAATGGCTAACAGGTTGTAGGCATTGAAATGGCCGATTAATCTTGACCACAGTTCATGGTCGTTTATTTTCAAAAGTTGGCCGCTGAACTGATTTTCGAGCACTTGACCGCGATAATCGGCGTAGGTCCTTAGCGCGTAGGTATATTTTCGGGCTCTGGTATTTTGTACCATAACTGCCCCGTTCTTATCGTCGCTATTGGTTAGGGCAAAAGCCTTTGGGGGAAGCTCGTCGAACAGTATCTTTTTGGTATCACGATAATCGGCGAAGGTTTTGTGATAGTCGAGATGGTCGTGGGAAAGGTTGGTGAAGATTGCCCCGGCGAAAACCAGTCCCTTGGTCCGCTTTTGATGGATGCCATGAGAGCTCACCTCCATAAAACAGAATTCGACCCCGGTCTCGTTCATAAGGGATAGATGTTCATTGATGGTCAGCGCATCGGGGGTGGTATGGCTCGTTTTATGCTCGGTGTTGTCAACCATGATTTTTATGGTGGACAGCAATCCGACTTTATATCCCGCATTTTTGAACAATTGGTACAATAGGCTACTGATGGTCGTTTTTCCATTGGTTCCAGTGACGCCCACCAATTGTAAATTTTTGGAAGGATTATCATAGAAATTGGATGCCATAACTGCCAAGGCGGTATTGCCGTCTATTACCTCAACATAGGTAATGCCGTTTACGATCGGCTTTGGAAGGGCTTCACACACAATCGCTTTTGCACCGGCGTCGATGGCTTTTTCGATGTAGAGATGGCCATCGGTCAAGCTGCCTTTAATGGCTACGAACACATCGTCCATCCTCACTTTTCGAGAATCGAAACAGACGGCGTTCACCAAGATATCGGTGGAACCGTTTACCGCGGATAGGCCTGCGCCATACAATATGTCCTTCAACAGTTTCACGATAGTTCCAGCGTTATTTTTTGTGTTTTTATAATGTCCGTTCCCTCTACAATAGACTGTTTCTTTACCTTTCCGTTGCCCTTTACCTCTACTTCAAGTCCTAAGTTTTCTAGGATGGAAATAGCATCCATTCCGCTCATCCCTTTCACATTGGGCATCTTACTGTATTTCTTTTGCGCTTCGACATAGTATTTTTGGTAGGATTTCTCGGCCTCCACATCCTCCACTTTTTCCATATCTATCTCATCGCTCAAGGGAGATGTAGCATATATCTTTTGCGCGATGGATTTAAAGATGGGGCCCGATACATCGGCACCGTAGTACCCTACGCTTTTATCGGGCTCATGAATGACCACAATACAGGAATATTTGGGATTCTCGGCGGGAAAATAGCCCGCGAAGGTCGAAATGTACTTAAGCTTGTCAGGATCCTGCGAGGCATAGTTCTTTTGCGCCGTGCCCGTTTTGCCCGCCATGGAGAAATTGGGGGAGTAAAGCCTATGGCCCGTACCATGCTCGTCTTCGACCACCTTTTTAAGCAAATCCTGGGCCTGGGCAGCGGTTTCCTTGGAACAGATAGAGGGACTAATCACTTCCTTATCGAATTTTTCTATGCTGCGATCCCACTCCCTGACCTCCTTGATCAGCCTTGGTTTTAGCATTTCGCCGTCATTGGCAATGGCATTGTAAAAGGTCAGTACCTGCAGCGGAGTCATAGAGACCTCGTATCCATGGGACATCCAGGCCAACGAAATGCCCGACCAGCCCTTGTCTCCGGGAGAGCGGAGCACGGGTTTTCCTTCTCCTTTTATGGGCAGATTTAATTGGCGGTGTACGTTCATTTTCATCAGGCGATTGACGAATTTGGATGGCTCGTCCTTATAGTTATTATAAATCATCTTCGCAAAGGCGGTGTTGGAGGATACTTCAAAGGCCCTGGCTACGGATATCTTACCGTATCCGCCCCATTTGGAATCCCTTACCGTACGGTCGTAGATCCGCCAACGGCCGTTTTCGGTATCGATGACCGTGCTGGTATCGATAACCTTATCCTCGAGGGCGGCCACTAGGGACATCAACTTAAAAGTAGAACCGGGCTCGTGGGATTCGCCGATGGCATAGTTCAAGCGTTCATAATATTTTCCGTCTTTTGTACGGCCCAAATTGGCGATGGCCTTTACCTCGCCGGTCTCCGTCTCCATCACGATCACACAGCCGTGGTCGGCCTTGTACTTCTCTAACTGACCCAGTAGGGCGTGGTGGGCGATATCCTGTATGTTAATATCGATGGTGGAAACCAGATCGTATCCGTCCTTGGGCTCTACAACATTATCCCATCCGATAGGCTTCCATTGGCCATTGGCAATCTTTTGTTTTAGTCGTTTTCCTTCTACACCCCGTAAATAGGGGCCGAAAGCCCTTTCCAGTCCCACTCCGGAATAATAGCCGTTTTCATCGACGTTTTCATAGCCAACGCTGCGTTCCGCGATTTTGCCCAAGGGATGTTCGCGCACCGTTTTTTGTTCAATGATAAGTCCGCCTTTGTAGGGTCCTTTTTTAAAAAGAGGAAAATTTTTGGCCGCTATATATTCCGAATAATCGAGATTTCGGGCGATCAATGCATAGCGGTTCTTGTTGGCTTTCGCCTTGCGCAACAATTGCTGATAATGGGATGAGGAGCTGCCCAACATGTCGGCAAGCGCATTGGATAAGGGCACAATGTTTTCCCTGAAATCGGCGTCGCTGACCGTTACCGCATCAAATCGGATGGTATATCGGGAGACCGAAGTAGCCAAGAGACTACCGTCGTCGGAATATAGATTACCCCGGTTCGGGGCGATCGTGAACATTTTTTCAGTACGTTTCATGGCGAGATCACGGTACTTATCGCCCTGGACCACCTGAATGTTCACCAATTTGAACAGTACGGCCACGGAAAAGAGGAACATACACGCCGAAACGATGTACAAACGGGTCATTACATTTTTTTCGGTTACTGGCATTATTTTTCGATGTGGGATATTACTTTAATTTGTTTGGGCGGCACCTCCGAGGGGTAAAGTCCTTTTTTCTCTACAATATGCCGAATTGTCGATTCCAGTTTCAGTTGCTGCATATCCGATCGCACATCGACAAACTCACTTCTGAGTTCCTTAACTTCTTCGTTCAAAGCCGTGATTTCATGCACTTTTTTATCCGCACTGTGCGAACTTCCGATCATGATAGTGGCCAAAAACGAGGTGAATATGATAAACATCCAGTTTTTCGGCGCATCGCCGCTGATCAGGAATTTGCCCTTTAGTATGTTCAGTAGTCCGGTTTTCATTAATTACTTTCTTGTCATTCTTGCCCTTCAACTCCACTCGGGATATACTTCGGCAGGAATCTCTTAATTAGGTTAGGGAAGGGATTCAAGAGTTTGTTCTTTCTCAAAGCCGTTCCGCAATCCTCAATTTTGCACTGCGTGCCCTATTGTTTTGGGCAATTTCTTCTTTTGAAGGCACTATCAATCGGCCTATTTTCTTAAAGGGAACGTCGATGTTCCCATAAAAATCCTTTTCCGGTTCGCCTTCGAACCGGCCGGCTCGGATAAAGCGCTTGACCAATCGATCTTCCAAGGAATGATAGCTTATGATGCTGATCCTTCCTCCCTTTTCCAACATAGCCGGTGTCTGTAACAAAAACTCCCTGATGACCGATATCTCCTGGTTTACCTCGATACGGATAGCCTGATAAACCTGAGCCAGTATCTTGTGCTCCCTTCCTTTCGGCAAAAATTTTTGCAACACCTCTTTTAAATCTTCGGTGGTCTTAATTGGCGATGGCTCCCGCCGCTCCAAAATCGTTTTGGCCATGGCATTCGCATTTCGTAAATCGCCATACTGAAAAAGCACCTTTCGAAGCTCATCGTAACCATACTTGTTGACCACGTCATAGGCCGATTGTACACTGCGTTGGCTCATGCGCATATCGAGACTGGCTTCGAAGCGGGTCGAAAATCCGCGTTCGGCGGTATCGAACTGGTGCGACGAAACCCCTAAATCGGCCAAAATGCCATCCACCTTCCGTATGCCATAGAACTTTAAAAACTGAGTGAGAAATCTGAAATTCTCGTTAATCAGCGTAAACCGTTCGTCGTCGATCGTGTTTTTAAGGGCGTCCTCATCTTGATCGAAAGCGAGCAATTGGCCCTTACTTCCCAGCCTTCTCAAAATTTCCTGGGAATGTCCACCGCCACCGAAAGTGACATCCACATAAACCCCATCCTCTTTAATGTCCAGTCCGTCAACGGACTGCCTCAACAAAACCGGATTATGATACATCTGCCCCATCGTCTCCGTCGTCACCCATTACTTCTTCCGCCAAGGCGGCAAAATCTTCGGCAGTATCTTCCAATACCTTTTCATAGCTATCCTTGTCCCATATTTCTATAATATTGATGGCGGAACTGAGTACGACCTCCTTTTTAATATTGGCGAAATCGACCAGGTTTTTGGGAATCAACAACCTCCCGGTCGCATCGATCTCTACCTCTTTTACACCAGCGGAAAACCGGCGGATAAAATCATTATTCCTTTTTTTAAACTTGTTCTTCTTGTTCACCTTCTGCATGAGAATGTTCCACTCCTTCATTGGATACAGTTCTAAACAAGGCTGAAAAACGGACCTTTTGATTACAAAGCCTTCATTCACTATGGGGGCCATCTGATTTTTTAGTGCAACCGGAATCATTATCCTACCTTTGGCATCGGCCTTACAATCGTATGTCCCAATGAAGTTTATCACCTAAAACTCAGCTTTTACAGTACTATAACTCAAAACTAAGCATTTTATTACCACATTTTACCACAAATTACCACTTTGTTAATAAATTGTGGAGTTTTGAGGTGGATTTTTCCTGGGAGAAATGAAAAAAGAAGGAGTCAAAAGGTCGAATTTCTAAGCGGCATGAGTATATTTGGCGCAACGATACGAAGCCATTCGCATGGAGAACAAAATTATCAAGGACGGAAAATACCGGTATATTGAAACCGGGGAAGGCAACCCGATTATTATTTTGCACGGTCTCATGGGGGGCCTCAGCAACTTTCACGGTGTTACGGACCATTTTCCGAAAAAAGGATACAAGGTTTTGGTGCCCGAGCTGCCCATCTATGGGATGCCGATGCTCAAGACCAACGTAAAACAGTTCGCCAAGTTTTTGGAAGGTTTTATTGAGTTCAAAGGCTTAAAGGATGTGATTCTTCTCGGGAATTCGCTGGGAGGCCATATCGGTTTGCTTCATACCAAGTTATATCCCAATATGGTAAAAGCCCTTGTAATTACCGGAAGCTCCGGACTCTATGAAAGTGCCATGGGCGATGGATATCCTAGGCGTGGGGATTATGATTTCATCAAGAAGAAAGCGGAAAACGTCTTTTACGACCCAGCGGTCGCCACCAAGGAAATCGTTGATGAGGTTTTTGCCACGGTCAACGACCGGACTAAAATCATAAAGACCTTGGCCATTGCCAAAAGTGCCATTCGCCACAATATGGCCGACGACCTGCCCGACATGCACACCCCTACCTGCATTATCTGGGGAAAGAACGACAACGTTACCCCGCCTGATGTAGCTGATCTTTTTCACGAACTCTTGCCCGACTCCGATCTGTTCTGGATCGACAAATGCGGCCACGCCCCGATGATGGAGCATCCAAAGGAGTTCAATGCTATTTTGGACGCTTGGTTGGAAAAGCGGGGGTTTTGAGAAATTGCCCATGAACCTTTTTTACCTATGCAGATAAAATCCGCCGACTTTGTCATCAGCAACACCGACGTGGCCCAATGCCCCAATGAACCGCTACCCGAATACGCTTTTATCGGACGGTCGAATGTGGGGAAATCCTCTTTGATCAATATGTTGACCGAACGAAAGAGCCTGGCCAAAACATCCGGCCGGCCCGGAAAAACGCAGTTAATCAATCATTTTAAGATCAATGGGAACTGGTTTTTGGTGGATTTGCCCGGTTACGGCTACGCCAGAGTCTCCAAAAAAAGCAAAAAGACCTTCCAAAAGTACATCACCGACTATTTTGAAAAGCGCAAACAATTGGTCTGTGCCTTCGTATTGGTGGACATTCGTCATGAGCCGCAAAAAATCGATATGGAATTTATGGAGTGGCTCGGCGAGAACGCCGTTCCGTTTGCCATCATCTTCACCAAGGCCGACAAATTAAAACCTAAAGCTCTTGAACGGCATGTGGGGACCTACATCGAAACTTTGCTTTCCGGAGTATGGGAAGAGGCCCCGCCATATTTCGTAACCTCGTCCTCGAAAGGTATCGGAAGGGAGGAAGTGCTGAATTTTATCGAGAATATCAATACGGATTTCTTCAGACAAAACCTATAAATATATTAGGTATAGAGACTGTTTTGAAATTGAAACTTCCGCCATTCCTAAAATTCCATTCCCCAATAAATTGCAAGGTCCGCGCATTCACTGATTGATCTCCCTATTTTTAAATTTTTTAGAATCGACACAATAGTTTGAACCAGAACCATTTGTACTATATTTTGAACTAAAAGTTCTATTTTCATGCAATAGAATGCGTATATTTATAGTATTCTCCCCCCGCATTGAATCAAAATTTTTATTTTAAATTTTTAAGCCATGCCAATCTACATGGATTCACATATCGTTCCGGGGGTCGAGGCCAAACATGCCGCAGAGGCACATAAAAAAGATCTTGGAATACAAAACCAGTTCGGTTGCAGGAATATGACCTATTGGGTCGATGAGGACCGGGGAAGGGTCTTCTGCTTGATCGATGCCCCGAACGAGGAGGCCGTACGGGAAATGCACAACCAATCCCATGGGTTGGTGCCCCATGAAATTATACCGGTAAACGGTAAGGTAGTAGAGGCCTTTTTGGGAAGAATAGCCGATCCCGAACCTTATTTTGAGACCAGTCATCCAGGCCTTAAAATTTTCAACGATCCCGCTTTCCGGGTTATTCTGGTAATCAAGACCAAAAATGTCGGACTGTTGCACCACCATTTGGGCAATGACCGCGCCACGCAACTTTTTTTACTGTATTACGAAACGGTCAGGGAACAGATAGAAAAATACGAAGGCAGTGAGGTCGAGTCCAAGGGAGAAGCATTTGTAGTTTCTTTTGCTTCCGTATCAATGGGGGTCGAATGTGCGATTGCCATTCAAAAGGCCCTGCATGTGGCTGCAGAACTCATTGGCCTGAGAATGGGCCTACACGCAGGTCTTCCCGTAGATCAAAGTGATACCCTATTTGGAAAAACGGTGCAATTGGCCCGTTATTTATGCACTATCGGTGGCGAAAACCAGATAGTCATGTCCGCCATTGTGAGTGACTTGAACAAGCACAATCCACAAACAAAGTCGGCCTATCACGAACGTATCAAAAGGCTCAATGCGACAGAAGAGAAATCCTTGGAGCAATTTGTACCTATTCTAGACACAAATTGGCAAAATTCCGAATTTGGCATCAACGATTTCTGCCAAAAGCTATCCATAAGCAAATCGCAACTATACCGAAAATGTAAAAGTATAACCGGAAAATCGCCCAACGCACTTTTACGGGAGTACCGGCTGCTAAAATCTTTGGAACTTTTAAGAAAAGAAGGTCACAATGTTTCCCAGACCACTTTTGAAACGGGCTTCAACAGTCCCTCTTATTTCATCAAATGCTTTCAACAGAGATTTGGGCTGCTTCCGTTGAGCTATGCAAAATTACAGACCTAATAGAATTGATATAAAAACACCATGCCTTTATATATAGACCTTCACACCATAGATTCGGATGCCTTTGCAGAGGAAGATGCCTATAAGGCGCACCTAAAAGATTTGGCCGTACAGAATATGTATGGTTTGGTGTATAAAAAGTACTATTTGAATTTATCCCAGAAAACGGCTTGCTGCCTAATAGAAGGCCCAAGTATCAAAGCTTGTGTTGAGAGTCATAAAGAGGCTCACGGCATTGGTCCTTGTAATATTGTGGAAGTCTCGCCCGAAGATGAATTCCATCCTTATCTGGGCGAGGGCACCAAAAACGATAAGGATCTTGCCCTTACCCTTTCGGGGGAAATCGACACGGGATACCGTACTTTAATGATGGTTTGCCTAGCCGATTTTACGGGGGAGTACGGACACTTTACTAATGAAATTCATCAACTGATACAACAGTACCAAGGTAGCAAGATCAACCAGCCCAATGATAAAATCATGGCTTCCTTTGTTCATGCCTCGGATGCAGTTTCCTGTTGTTTGGCCTCGTCCCGTTTATTAAAAGGCGTTCCCCGGAATATTGATTATACCTTGGCATTGGTGACAGGAAAACCGGTCGATGAGGTGGGATCCGACTTTTTTGGGGAAGCCAAAACACGATTGCAGATGCTCTGTAAGATCGGTAAGAGCAAAGTGATTTATATTGATTCGGGTACAAAAGCACTCATTCGAAAAGGTTTCGAGATTCCCGCCAAGGAAGAAGCTGTAGTCAAGTTCGTATCCACAAGCGATTTTTTATTTTACGAGGCCTTATGGAAAACCTTGGACAGTCAAATTCCCGACCCTGATTTTAACAGTGGCGATCTTTGTAAGAGATTGGGGCTGAGCAAGGCACAAGTCTATAGAAAGATCAAGGCATTGACAGGCATGTCTCCCAATACGTTGATTCGCGAGATGCGATTGAGACGATCACTCAGTGCCCTGAAAAAGAATAACAAGAATATTGCCGAAATAGCTTATGAACTGGGCTTTAACAGCCCTACCTATTTTACTAGGGTGTTTAGAAAAAGGTATGAGGTTTTGCCCAACGAATTTGCCAAGAGGCACGCCTTGGCATAGAAAAATAAGGTCAGCCGTTTTCATTCGGGAAATTTTTGCGGCAGTTCAGACGGATGCCTGACACAGAATAAGAATTAACGTTTAAAACTTTACGGTAAGCAGATGCCACTATATATCGATTTACACGAGGTTGATAGTGATACGTTTTCAATCGAAGACGCCTATGAGGCCCATTTTAAGGATCTCACAATTCAGAAAAAACATGGCGTGACCTATCATAAATATTGGATTAGCATTGATACTAAAATGTCATTTTGCCTTATGGAGGGTCCCAATAAAGATGCTTGCCGTGACGTACATCTGGAATCGCATGGGCTGACGGCCTGCAATATCATCGAGATTTCTGACAAGGAATTCAACTTGTATTTAGGCATGGGGGATAAAGACCAACACGATTTGGCCCTTACGCCTAAAGGAGAGGTCGATGTCGGATTTAGGACATTGGTCCAGACCGATGTATTGGCGTTTTCAGAAAATTATAAAGACTTGGTTCGACCCTTTGAAAAGAAAATTACACAAAACTTCGGGACATCAGTACTAGAGCCCGACGGATCTTTTACGGCCAGTTTTATCTATCCAGCGGATGCCGTTTGCTATGCCTCGGAAATACTTAAGGTGCTAAGCGATGCCCAGAATATTCTGGGCGCACGATTGGGCATTGTCACAGGTAAGCCGGTGGATAGGGATGGAAGCACGCCGTTTGAGAAAGCACGAAGACAGCTGCTCTTGATCAATACCTTTGGCCAGCCCGGGGTGATGAACCTTGATCTCGCAACAAAGTCCCATCTTTTGAAAACCAGAACTTTCCATATAGTTCATGAGAATGCAGTAATTTTTGATGAGGCGAATTTTCGACTTTCGGAACTACTCTTTCAAATTATTCAAAAGTGTATGTGCGATGCAAGTTTCGACGTCAAAAAACTTTCCTCTGAAATGGGCGTTAGCAAAGCACAGACCTATAGAAAAATAAAAGCATTGACAGGCATGTCGCCCAATGCAGTTATACGAGAAATGAGGTTACGCCGAACATTGGAGGCTTTAGGAAAAAAAGGCGAGACAGTTGCCGAAATCGCCTATGCCCATGGATTCAACAGCCCGACATACTTTACTCGGGTCTTTAAGAAGCAGTTTGGAGTGTTGCCTACGGAGTTTGCCAGACTTTCGACATGAAAGAACAAAGTCAACAAGAATGAATCATCTGTCACAAGACTTGAAAAAACGTGTAAATTTTCGTACGAAAAGTCTACAAATTTAGCGTTAAATTGATTCCGTTTAATAAACCACTATGCACTAAAAGTACATAGTTTTTAAATAATGAATAAAATTCATTTTACAACATTCTATGTTGCAGTGGCAGTAGCAGTCACTGCTACTGCTACTGCTACTACTACTAGGTAAAAGTTTTTAGAACCTAAAGGTATATGCACTAAAGTGCATAGCTTAAACTATTTTATTTCAGTGTGTTATATTCTTATCGTGAAAATTAAATCGTCCCCAACTTTTTGGTATCACGTGTTAACCATTTGGTATTTCTCCAGACGTAATCCTTAAAATTTTACCTTTAAGCAACATGGTATAAGATATTGCCAACTTTTGACGGTCAAGGGAAAATCTTGGAATCCTTTGAGCGCTTTACCAATGTTATTTTTCCGCCACAAGTTCGAAATCATATCTACAGGGCACATCCAGGTTGGACGGTAAAAGGCAATAAGTATCTGCTTTCCTCTTCGCACAATAAGGGCAAAAAAAAAAGTCAATAAGATACGGATTGGGAGGGGCGAATTTCAAAAAAAGCTAAGAATCGGTGCGGAAGGCAATCTTCTTTAAACGCTTTAGGGAGAAAGTGGTCGATTCCTTATATTCTAGAAATGAATATAAGGGATCGAACCAATGAACTAAAAGTTTCAGAATTTTATCCAAAAAGTACGGCCATGGTTCAAATGTTTCAGCCTTTGAAACAAAATTTACATTTTTATACACTTCCCTATAGTAAATTTACAATATTGATTTTCAATAGAATAATCAGCACCTCCAGTAGCTGATATTCCCCCAAAAAAAACTAAAAATTGGAGGTGGACATGCTATGTCCGCAAGGACTTTACTGTCCAAGCCGTAATTAAAAAAAACAGGTTTAAAAAGTTGCCAGAAATGTTAACCGATAACCGCAATACATCAGGGAACACCCATAAAAAACTCTTTTGGCAGGGCTTGCCCGGCCATACGTTCTTTTTATTGCCAATAATTGCGGCACTATCAGGTTGTCTTGACCAGAATCCAAAAGCATTGGTCGACAATTATAGCGCAATTGATATTTATGAAAGGAACTATAATGTATCGGTATTGGATAATTCAAAGGAAAACGAAGAAATAAAATATGGTTATGAGGTCTTTCAAAGTACGCCGAAATATCTAGGGCAAAATAATGGGAAGGAAGCAATGGCTTATGCTGGCAATAATTTGTCCTGTAACAATTGTCATTTGTGGGCCGGCACAAAACCCTATGCCGCCCCGCTGATTGGAGTCATACAGCGATTCCCGCAGTTTAGGGGAAGGGAGAACAAAATAGGAACCATCGAGGAACGTATCAATGGCTGTATGGAACGCAGTATGAACGGAAACATGTTACCGCCCGAGAACAAGGAAATGAAGGCCATGGTCGCCTATCTGAACTGGTTGAGCCGATTTGCTCCCGATGACGGAAAAGATCAAAGGGCAGGGATTTGTTAAAATAGAGATTCCGGATAGGGAAGTCGATCTGGAAGATGGAAAAAGGGTTTTTACAACCAACTGTGTCGTATGCCATGGTAATGATGGGCAAGGCGTAAAATCAGCAGATGGATTCACCTATGAATATCCACCGCTCTGGGGCAATGACTGCTATAATAATGGAGCGGGAATGACCCGAGTGATTACAGCCGCCCAATTTATCAAGGCCAATATGCCCTATGGAACAACCTATGACAATCCGGTCTTGACCGACGAAGAGGCCTATGATGTTGCAGGTTTTATAAACCGGCAACTACGTACTAATAAAGAAAATAAGGAAAAGGATTTTCCCGACCTCAAGAAAAAACCGGTTCTCAACACCGTATCCACCATATGCGGATACCTTTTCAATACGGCAACATCATTGGGCCCTTTTCAACCCATTATGGAATACTATAAAAAGGAATACACTATTGTCAAATCTAAATAAATCATTATGAAAACAAAGGAGAACACGTCAAGAAGAAAGTTTATGGGAGCAATGATGATCGGTGCCACTGCAAGTACGCTATCATTATTTACAAGTCCCATGTATGCCAATTTACCATCCTACGATGACGAAAATATGAGTGAAGCGGATGACTGGTTCAAGAAAATAAAAGGAAAGCATCGTATTGTCTATGATGGCTCTACGCCCCATGACGGGTTTCCCATTATCTGGAATTGGGCCTTTTATCTGAGTAATAACGAAACGGGGTCGAAAGATGAGGATATTACGGCGATGACGGTACTGCGGCATAATGCCATTCCCTTTGCCTTAAAATCCGAAGTATGGAAAAAGTACTAAGTTAGGCGAGGTTTTCGGTGTAAACGATAATTCGACCAAAGCCCCGTCGATGCGCAATCCGTACTATGAACCTAAGGAAGGTGATTTCCCGATGCCCGTAATCCAAGGAATCAAAGATTTGCAAGAAAGGGGGGCATTATTCTGTGTCTGCAATCTGGCCCTTTCAGTATATAGTGGTGTCGTGGCGCAAAAAGTGGACGTTGACCCTAAAGAGGTTTATCAAGAATGGGTCGATGCCATGCATCCTGGTATTCAAGTGGGTTCCCTCCGGAGTTTGGGCTTTGGGCAGGGCACAGGAAAAGGGTTGTGGCTATATTTTCGCAAGTAATTGATCAATAAAAACAGGGGAGTCCGGTTCTGAAGTGTCAGAAAGACTTCCCAATAATCCTAAAATCAAAACCCATGAAAAAGTATATTGTTTTCGTATTCGCATTTCTTGGCACGGCATTGCTCGTCGCACAGGAAGAACCCATCAAAGTCGTTTTTGATGTCACCAGTGACCAGGCCGCTGTACACGGCTCTACGATAAGGCATGTGCAATACATGTCCGAAGAATATCCCGACTCAAAATTTGAGGTAGTCATGTATAGCGGAGCCTATGATATGGTCAACAAGAATAAATCAACAGTGGCCGATGAACTTGGAAAAATTGGCAAAAAAGGATAATGTGGCGTTCGTTGTGTGCAAGGCTACCATAGACCGGCATAACATGACCGATTCCGATTTAATTCCGGGCGTAGCAACGGTTCCCAACGGGATCTATGAAATCTTTACCAAGCAAAAAGAGGGCTGGGGGTATATTAAGGAAGGGCAATAACGACTTCATTATTCCAAGCAAAATGGAAACGATACAAATTTTCGGTTATGTAGGGGCACTGGCACTTGGGTGTTATCCTGGGTCTGATGGGAAGTGGGGGGTCCCTGATGGCCGTTCCGATTTTTGCTTATTTGTTCCATATCAGTCCCATTACGACAACGGCCTATTCCCTGTTCGTAGTGGGGACTTCCGCATCGGTCGGGGCCTTGCAAAATTTTAAAAGGGGATTGGTCGATTACAGAATTGCCTTCATGTTCGGCGTCCCCGCCTTTATCGCCGTATATGTGACACGTAAATTTTCAGTGCCGGTTATCCCAATGGAAATATTCGCAGTGGAAAATTTTGTGTTGACAAGGGATATGGCCATAATGGTTTTTTTTGCCGTGCTGATGTTGTGCGCCTCGATTTCCATGATAAAAAAGAAAGTTTTGAAAATCGATGGCAATATGGCTACGAGGTATAACTATCCCATTAATTGTATTGGATGGTATTCTCGTCGGAATTCTTACAGGTATCGTGGGTATCGGCGGGGGATTTCTGATCATTCCCGTTTTGGTGCTGTGGGTTAAACTTCCTATGAAAAAGGCGGTAGCGACTTCATTGTTCATCATTGCCCTAAAATCATTGATTGGATTTACCGGGCGATTTGGGAGGATTGGAAATAAACTGGTCGTTCCTGTTAAGTTTTACGGTGGTTTCCATTGTGGGCATATTGCTAGGGATTTATCTCTCTTCCTTTATCGAGGGAGAAAAACTTAAAAAGTCCTTTGGTTGGTTAGTGTTGATCATGGCCATTGGCATTTTTTACAAGGAACTATTTTAAACCATTAAAGAAGTATTGAGCTTTAGGATATCTATCTATGATGGAGAATGAAAATACATCAAACCGAACGAATTTTACTAGAATTACAGCCGATAAGGTAGTTTTTGATCCAAACGTTACAGAGTTTGAAACAAAACTTACATTTTTTTTGAGCTGCAAATGGTACTTTTAAAATAATTCCATTGCGCATCCCCATATTTAATATTCCCTCAATAATACAAATACAATCAAAGTAAAGGCAAACTCTTGCATATTCTGCATGATCGTTCATTAATTCTTGAAACTCCAACAATAAAAGTGACAACAATGCAAAATTAATAATCACATAATCAAATAATCCTACTGTTATGGAATACAAAAATCAAGGAATTCAAAAACAGAACAAAGGGAGAAGTTATCCTTCCTCAAGACGACAATTACGACGAGGCGCGTGAAATTTATAACGCCATGATCGACAAGCATCCTGGAATTATCTTCAAATGCAAAGATACCGATGATGTAATCCAAGCTGTAAATTTTGGTAGGGAAAACGATTTGGAGGTTTCCATCCGCAGCGGTGGCCATAACGGTGCGGGATTGGCATTGGTCGATAATGGGCTGGTCATCGACCTATCCGAAATGAAAAATATAGAAGTCGATTCTGAAAAAAAGACCGCCGTTGTCCAACCGGGCAATACCTTACGGCGATCTGGACAAAGCCACCCATGAGCACGGCCTGGCCCTGCCCGTTGGAATAAATGGCACAACAGGCATAGCTGGCCTGACCCTTGGGGGAGGGTTGGGCTATCTAAGCCGCAAGGGAGGTCTGGCCATCGATAACCTTTTGGAGGCCAAAGTAGTTTTGGCTTCGGGCGAATTGGTGACCACGAACGAAACCGAACATCCCGATCTCTTTTGGGCACTTCGGGGCGGTGGCGGCAACTTTGGAGTGGTGGTATCCTTTACCTTTAATTTAATTCCCATTAAAAATGTATATGCCGGGCCTATGTTCTGGCCTATCGAAAAAGCGGAAGAGGCGATGAAATTTTACGATACCATCACCAAAAATGCTTCCGACGACCTGTACGGTTTTTTTGCGTTCCTGATCGTGCCTCCGGGAGATCCCTTTCCCAAGAATTTGCACAACAAGAACGTCTGCGGCGTAGTTTGGTGCTATACGGGACCAAGCGAAAAGGCGGAAGAGGTGTTCAAGCCCATTAGGGAATTCGGACCCCCTATTCTCGATTGGGTCAGTGAAATGCCGATGCCAACACTCAATGGCCTGTTCGATGATCTTTATCCCAAAGGAATGCAGTGGTATTGGAGAGCCCATTATGTAAACGAACTAACGGATGAATGTATTCAGGAAAATATAAAATACGGTTCCAACATCCCCACATTCCATTCTACCACCCATTTTTATCCCATCGATGGCAAAGTACATGAGGTATCGCAAGAAGATACGGCCTGGGCCAATCGAGGAGCCAGATGGGCGCAAGTGATCGTAGGAGTGTCGCCCGATCCCTCCGATGCCGATAAAGTCACCCAATGGTGCAAAGACTATTATGAGGGAGTAAAACCCTATGCCGAAGGCGGTTCCTATGTCAATTTTATGATGCAGGAAGGTCAGGAACGTGTCAAAGCAGGATATAAGGGTAATTACGAGCGACTGTCAAAAATCAAGGCCAAGTATGATCCCAATAATTTCTTTCATATCAACCAGAATATCGTGCCGGCAAATTAGTCTTTTACAACTTCTTCCTTAGCCGGGCTGTCGGTTTTCCCCTTTGGTCCCCAACGGGTGAAAAACGCTTGCGGGAAGTAGTGAACAAGGTTAGATTTATGCGTTTTAGAAGGGCTGCCGAAACTCTTTTTGATTTGATTTTGGCAATCGGGATCGCAATCTAATCCTATAAACATAAAAACAAGTAAGCATGAAAATCAATAAAAAAGATATTCCGGTTACCATGGAAGCTCCGGGTACCGTAATGCGCGCGCTGCCTGATTACGGTGGCATGACCGTATGTTTCAACGAATTGCCCAAAGGAACGGATATCACCCCTTTATTACAGGGTTTAAGCAATAATAGCTGCCATTGCCCGCATTGGGGCTATGTTACCGAAGGAAAGATATTGATTAAATATGACGATGGCCAAGAAGAAACCGTAAGTGGCGGAGAAGTTTTTTATTGGCCCGCCGGACATACCGCCAGTGTACAAGAAGATGTAAAGCTGATCGATTTTAGTCCCTCGAAAGAATTCAATGAAGTGATGGCCCATATTGGCAAAAAGATGGCCGAATTAGGTGGATAAATGCAAACAAGCCACGAGGCAATCAATTACCACCAACGCAAATGAAAAATTATGCCTTACATTTTAGACGATTACAGCTAATCATCACGTTGCTTTTTATTGCATTATTTTCACATGGCCAAGAAGCTATCGATGAGAAATTACAAAGCGAGAATAAAAATGATTTCAAATTTTCCGGTACTATTGGCTTAAACACCAACGGCATTTCCCCGGTACCTGCTTTTTCTTTGGGGAAACCAGCCATCATGGGCTTTTTTTCATTACGGAAGAACAGGTTCAGCTTTGATCCCGAGGTCGCATACTCCACTGACGGTGTCCCTTGGTTTTTTAGTAGCTGCTTTCGATATCGGATGTTGGGCAAGAAGAGGTTGGGTATAAAAGTGGCGGCGGTCTGGAACATATCGCACAGTTATCCCGAGGTCATTGAGGACGGTATTTCAAAAACCATCACAAAAGCGGAACGGTATCTGGTCTTTGAGTTTGTACCCACTTATAAGCTTTCGGAAAAATTCAGTCTTGGTTCGTCCGTTTTTGTGGGTCGGGGCTTTGATAAGGGTTCCTTAAAGCAAATGCACTTTATTTCGATGGTCGGGAATATCACAAAATTGGGGCTGTCAAAAAAACTCTATTGCAGTATCTTCCCCCAAGTATTTTATTTGAATTTGGATGGGGATACGGATAGCTTTTTTGCTTCGGGCGTCTTTGGTATCGGTCACGCAAAACTCCCGTTGTTTTTATCTATACAAATGAACCAACCTGTGGTCACCTCCATTTCGCCCGATCCCGGCTTTTCGTGGAATGTGGGTCTGTCCTACACCTTTTAACTGAAATGAGACATCGGATTTATTAAAAAATGAATTATATTGTAAATCAGTTAGATAACTTCCCCCGCCAAAGAACAATTCATAAATTCCACGTAAATGAAAATAGTAATAATTATCACCTTATCAATTGCCCTATTTCCAGGGTTACCGGTTCAAGGATGGTCACATTTCTAAATGCAGGGCGCAATCCGCAATTTTAAACCATGAAACAAACGAGTGTACAATTACGGCCATTACGCTCTTCGGATAGGGCCACCATGGCCCAACTCGCCAACAACAAAAAGATATGGGATAATGTACGGGACGCTTTTGGCCACCCCTATACCGAAAAAAATGCGGAAGAATTCATACAAAGACAAGCCAATAGCGATACGGAAAAGGTTTTCGCCATTGATTTCAACGGTGAACTTTGCGGTCTTGTCGGTTTGATTCTCCAAAAAGATGTCTATCGAAAATCGGCCGAGATCGGCTATTGGATCGGTGAACTTTATTGGGACCGGGGTATCGCTACCCAAGCCGTTGGACTCTTGGTGAGTCATGCCTTTGATCAATTGACCTTGGTACGCTTATATGCAGGGGTATTCGAATACAATGTGGAATCCATGCGAGTTTTGGAAAAGAACGGTTTTCAAAAAGAGGGCATCTCTAAAAAGTCGATTTTTAAGAACGGTAAATTTTGGAATGAGCATAGATATGCTTTGCTAAGTGACGAATAAATTCCAAATTTGAGTTCGGTTACCATACGGAATTGGACCCGGGCAACCAATCATCCGCATATGCAGCATTACCTATTCTCAAAAACCCTCATTTTAAGAACAAACGACGAGACCAGCGGATTTACTGTGTTGCGATATGAATGGCCGGATATCTAGAGACCTGAAAGGCTTAAATCGTAATCCGGTCATTGACCTTTAAATGGGGGTGGAATCGTTTGCTGGTTGGCCTTCCGGCAAACGAGATGATCGATTTCTTGAAATTCAAGGTAAATCCCCTGCGTTTTGGGGGATCGGCATCCGATTACTTTGGGTCTTGCTCTAGAGACAATATCAATTATAAAGCTGTCGGAATCGAAGTATTTGACCTAGGTGGGCTGTCAATCATAACCCATCAAATCAATTAATAGGATATTAAAATTCGATTTTCTTTACCCTCTTTAGGTAAATTCAGGTATTCAGCTTACATTTAGCGGCTTTGCAAAAATTTACCGCCCTTAAAAAAGAACCTATTATGAAAAGCAAATACAGTACATGGTACCATCCTTACCAACCAGCCCAGGAATTCAATAAAAAAATCGCCTATTTCAGTATGGAATTCGGCATAGATCAAGGCCTCAAGACCTATTCCGGGGGATCTGGGCTTTTTGGCAGGCTCGCACATGCGCTCCGCTTTTGACATGAAACAAAATGTCGTGGGTATCGGCATGTTGTGGAAATATGGCTACTACGACCAAGGCCGCAACCACGACCAGACCCTTCAGGTCAATTCCATTGAGAAAAACTATAGTTTTCTCGAAGATTCCGGATTGCAGGTCGAGGTACAGATCAATGGTAATTCTTCGGTTAAAGTGCGCGCCCAGGTTCTGAAACCGGAAGTGGCGGGAACGGCCCCCATCTATTTTCTGACCACCGATGTGGAGGGTAACGATTATCTATCCCGCACCATTACCGACCGTCTGTACGATGCCAACGATGACACCCGTATTGCCCAAAGTATTATTTTGGGCATCGGGGGGGCCAAGATAGTCCAGGCCTTGGGCGGGGCCGATATCTATCACCTCAACGAGGGCCATGCGCTGCCCGCCTTCTATTATTTGCGCGACCGTGGAATCAAAAAGTCCCAGATGGTCTTTACCACGCATACTCCAGAAAAGGCCGGAAACGAAGAACGTGGCGGCCATCAACTGAATCACTTTGGATTTTTTGGAAAAACGCTTTCCGAAAAGGAGCTTAGGAAAGAAACCATCGATGGAGGCCTCTTGAATTATACCGTTTCGGCATTAAGGCTTTCCAAAAAAGCCAATGCGGTTTCAAAGCTGCATGCCAAGGTCTCGCAGAACATGTGGAAGGAATTCAACGGCACCGCCAAAATCATACCTATCACCAATGCACAGAATGATGGGTTTTGGCAAGATTCTGAAATCAGGAAATCCTGGAAGAAAAAGAATGCAAAGGCTTTTCACCAAAGAAAAGTGGAGCTGAAAGTACAACTATTTAACGAAGTGCTCGACCAAACCGGCAAACTGTTCGACCCCCATGTGGCCACGATGGTCTGGGCCAGAAGATTCGCGGCCTATAAAAGGGCCGATCTGCTGTTGCACGATATGGAAAGGTTTAGGCAACTTATTTCGAGTACCGAATATCCGGTGCAAATCATATGGGCGGGTAAGCCCTACCCTACCGACCATGGCGCGATAGAAACTTTCAATCGCCTGGTGCACACGAGCAAAAATACAGCCAATCTTGCCGTGCTTACGGGCTATGAAATAGAACTGTCAAAAAAGCTGAAAACGGGTTCCGATTTATGGCTCAACACTCCAAGGATAACTCGGGAAGCCTCCGGAACCAGCGGTATGACCGCAGCCATGAATGGATCTGTAAACTTGAGTACCAATGACGGATGGATTCCTGAATTCGCCAAGGACGGAAAAAACTGCTTTGTACTACCGGAAATCGACCCTATGCTCCCTACGGCGGAGCAGGATGCCCTAGATACCGACCACCTCTACTCCATACTGACGCAAAAGGTGCTACCTATTTTCTATGATGCCAAAAACGAATGGCAAAAGATTGTTTTTAATGGCATGGACGATGTTCATCCTGAATTTTCGAGCCATAGAATGGCAAGGCAATATTATGAAGATCTGTATAGCTGATGGTACGTGCGGGTGAATCTATTTTATTTTCCGCCCAACTCCAACTTCTCCGCAAAATAAGCACAGAAATCCTTCATTGTAGCGGTCATTTTTTCGTCTTGCGTCGCCTTCATAAACGTGTCGGATAGGGAAACCAAGGTCTGATGAAAAAAAATCTTCATTTCTTCGACGGGCATATCCTTTGTCCACAGATCGATTTTTAGGGATTCTTGGTTCTTGCTGTCCCAGACCGAAAGTAGCATGGCCTTAGCTTCTTCATTGTCAATGCCGCCGTCTTGGGCCGACCAGGTAAGTTCTTCGGGGACACGGTTTTCATCAAGCCCTACCTTTAATGTAATTTCCGAAGTGTGTAGCTTTGCCATCTTATTTTTCAGGTTTGTAGTTCGATGTTTTAAAGATTTCTTCTGCCGAAAGACCGAGCATCTGTTGTAGGCTTACCTCATTTTTTTCCATAAACGCCCTCACGATCCGCCAGCCCATATACCGGCCGATCCGTCCGGGGGATTCGTTATCGAGTTCAAGACCGAATTTGGAGAAAGGGGCCGGATCCAGAAATCGCTGAGCGAGCTTGTTGTCGGTACTGTACAAATGCTCCTGTTCGATAAAGTTGCGCCAGATCTGCTCTTCGTTCGCTTTCGCCCAAGCAAGCTGTTCTTCGGAATACTTAATTTTGTTGGCATCCGATATAAAAGGTAATAGTTTATCCTTTACATACAATTCTTTGCCGTAATATATCATTTGCGCCAAAAAATTGCGCTCCCGGGGTTTCGGGACGACTTGCTTGGTAAAGGCACCGGCCACATCGCTTACCAGATATTCCTCGTCCAGTTCAGCGGCAATGTAATTTGACAGGCCTTGGTAAAACCGATGGTCTTGTCCTAAATAATTGTCCAGGGCAATCAATATCAGACTGTCGGTCAGTATAACCCGGCTGTTGTAGTCCACATCGGAGGTTACGGTGACCACTGTGGGCACTGTGTAGTCGGGGAAATAATATTTGATGTGTTCAAAAAGCAGGGTGAGCTCCTGTTTCTCTTCCGAAAAATCCGAAAATTTGATGCCCACTTCCGACAATAGTTCCGTTTGAAGGCTATCCTGCATTTTGATCACCCAAACACTGTCCGCATATTGCGCGGGAAAGAGATAGGGGTATTTCTTTTTTAGGATGGGTATGTCCCCAGGTTCAGCTTCGGCAAACTCCCTATCAAACCGTTCTACCTTAAGATCTACATTGATTTTGTCGATGGCTTCGGCGACCTTATCCTTGTCACTACAAGAAAAAACCATCATCAAAATCAATAAAACGGTAAAAAACCGGGTTCCCTGATGAAGTAATCTTCGATACATTTCAGAATTCAGCGGCAAGGGCTTATTTTAGGCGACAAAGTTAGAGCAAGTTTAAGATCATGCAAAATGATTTGCTATAGTTTGGGGTTCTGGTGGGGTTTTAATTTTATGCCTATCACGATATTCGCAAGTTATATAACGAAGCCAGGGGTCCGAAATTATCGGAAATCATGAAGTAATGAAATTAAACAGTCTCTTAATCAATTTAAAAAACATCTTATGCAGACAGAAAAGGTAACCCAACATATTGTAGGCTGGTTACAAGATTATGCGGAAAAGGCGAAAATGAAAGGATTTGTCATCGGCGTTTCCGGCGGAATCGATTCCGCGGTCGCTTCCACGCTCTGTGCAAAAACGGGCCTCGACCTACTGGTTCTCGAAATGCCCATACATCAGGCGGAAAGTCAGGTATCAAGGGCTTCTCGGCATATCGGATGGTTACAGGATAATTTTAAAAATGTTCAGCGGGAATGGATCGACCTTACCCAGGTATTCGATAGCATGATTTCCACCCTCCCGACGGTGGCCAATGAAGAGGATCGCTTTATGTCATTGGCAAACACCCGCGCACGCTTGCGTATGACAACTTTGTATTATTTTGCGGCACTCGAAAGCTATCTGGTCGCCGGAACCGGAAACAAAGTAGAGGATTTCGGTGTGGGCTTTTATACTAAGTACGGAGATGGCGGAGTTGACCTCAGCCCGATTGCCGATCTATTGAAAACGGAAGTGTATGAGATAGCAAGATTCCTCAAAATTAATGACGAAATAATCAAAGCCGCCCCTACAGACGGACTTTGGGGCGATGATAGAACGGATGAGGACCAAATCGGAGCCTCCTACCCAGAACTGGAATGGGCCATGAAAATGAAAAGTGAAGGAAAGAACGAAGGCGATTTTTCAGGGAGGGAAAAAGAAGTATTTCGTATCTTCAAAAAATTTAATTCCGCCAACCGGCATAAGATGATTCCCATACCGGTTTGCGAGATTCCCCATGTGCTAAAGTCGTAATTGGACGTAAAAGGATGTAATATAATCGAATAAAATCACAAAAGCACTGGTTTTTATGAAAAAAAAAGCACATTTGCTAAACGAATTAGATTTTAAAACCTTACATTGCGTGTCAGTATTTTTGGACGAGCGACCTTCGGTTTTTATCTAGATAAAACTATCAAAAATGATCAAAGTATTAATTGCCGACAACCACCCCATCATCCAAATGGGTGTTACCAAAGTTCTGGAAGATGCCAAAGGCTTTGACGTGGTAGGCGCCGTAGGAACCACTTCCGAACTTTTCGAAAAACTGAAAAACAGCACTCCCGACGTAGTGATGTTGGAAATGGACATTCCAGAAATCAATGGTATCGCTACCTTACGAAAAATCAAAAAAGAATATCCAGAGGTCAAAGTGTTAATGTACAGTGGGCAATCGGAAGATGTTTACGCTTTGAGTACAATCAGGGCCGGAGCTTTCGGTTATCTATCAAAAGCATCGGATATCGACTACATTCTTTCTGCCGTCAAAAAAGTGAGCGAGGGTAATATGTTCATTACCAACGAACTCGCTCAGCGATTGGCTTTCGACGAAGGCACGCAGAAACCTAGAAGATTCTTCCGTAAGCTCTCTACCCGCGAGGTCGAAGTCCTTAAACTCTTGGCAAGCGGCAAGCGAAATAAAGATGTTGCCATCGGGCTGAACCTCAACGAAAAAACGGTCAGCACGTATAAGGCGCGCTTGATGAAAAAATTGAACGTTGACAATATGGTTGATCTTTTGCAGCAAGCAAAAGCGTTGGAACTGTATTGAGAACCGTACTTTTTAGACAAAAAACCCCTCTAAAATTAACGGGGTTTTTTTTATTTCCCACCAGTTTATAAAACAGCTTTAGGCAAGGCAGACCATTGGGTGGAGAAGTTTATAAAAATCGCAAAAAAGAGTATCCTTCATGAGAGCACCCTGTTCAATTTCTTGTTCAACAGTTTGTTAAGGTTTAGGTAGTTCATGATTTCTTCCAGTGTCTCGCGGTGGTCTTCGCTGCTTTCCTGCGTGTCGTTTTGTAAGGTCTGCATCCGCTTTTTAATCAAAAAACAGCGTAAGGTTAAAATGGTCTCGCTGACCAGTTGTGCCACGCCCGCTTCTTTTTCCTTCGGAAATATATCTTTACGTTCCCAATTATGCAATACATATTTTTCCTCCTCCATGAGAATCGACGATATTTCCGAAACCATTTCTTGATCGAGATCCGATAAAAAACCCTTAATTGAAAAATCATCGCTCTCGTTGAGCGATTCGATCAGCTTGTAATAGATGCCCCTAAAATGTTCGTTGGCCAATTCGATTTCATCCTCTTGAAGGTCCAAATATATTTTTTCATATACCTTGGCTTCCAAAGATAAGGGCTCTAAAATCAGGTCTCCGGATTCGTTTTCCTTTAACACCAAATCTTCAAATTCCTGCTGTTCGTTGCCATAGAGTAGCAACATTTCTATAATCTTACGTTCAAGTTCATACTGTACGTCCACTTTTTCGGTCGCCGGCTCGTTCTTGACTACGTCAAAGGCTTTCTGTTCCTGTTTGGCCCTTTTCGTTGTATTGGTCTGATCTTTTTTACTGATCTGAGCCAAGGTACTGAAAAGTACACCCTCGGATACATTCATAATTTGGGAACATTCCTGAATATAGATTTCCCGTTTGATGGGATCGGGAATCTTGGCGATACTGTTGACCATATCGCGGACCGTTTCCGCCCGTTTTATGGGGTCGCTGGCAGCTTCACGTGCCAAAAGATTGGCCTTGAACTGTATAAAATCGGTAGCGTTTTCCTTCAGATAGTTTTCTACATCTTCAAGTTCGTTGTTCTTCGCAAAACTGTCGGGGTCTTCCCCTTCCGGAAAAGTACACACTTTAACATTCATGCCCTGCTCCAGAATCAAATCGATACCTCGGACCGAGGCGCGTAAGCCCGCTGCATCACCATCGAACAAGACCGTAATGTTTTTGGTGAGACGGTTGATAAGCCTGATCTGTTCGGGGGTCAGGGCCGTACCGCTTGAGGAGACCACGTTTTCGATACCCCGCTGATAGAACTGGATGACATCGGTATAACCCTCTACTAGATAGCAGTTATCCTCTTTGGCAATGGCCTGTTTGGCAAAAAAGATGCCGTATAGCACCTTACTCTTGTGATAGATTTCACTTTCGGGGGAATTCAGATATTTAGCGGCTTTTTTATCGTTGGTAAGGATGCGGCCCCCAAAACCCAACACCCGTCCGCTCATGGAATAGATGGGGAACATCACCCGGCCTTTGAAGCGATCGAATTTCCTGGGATTGTTCGGGCTTTGTGGATCTTCCTTGACAATGGAAAGACCTGTTTTGACCAAATAGTCCAGTTTATACCCTTTATCCAAAGCGGCGGTTGTAAAGCCGTCCCACTGATCAAGACAATAACCGAGTCCGAAATATTTGATGGTTTCTTCGGTAAAACCGCGTTCCTTAAAGTAACTAAGTCCGATGGCCTTCCCCAGTTCGGTATCCCAAAGAATTTCCGCAAAATGCTTTTGAGCGAATTCCGATACCAGGTACATGCTCTCGCGTTCGTTGGCTTCTTGTTTTTCGTCGTCGGTACGCTCGGTCTCCTCGACCTCGATATTGTATTTTTTAGCCAGATATTTTATGGCTTCGGGGTAAGTAAAGTGTTCATGTTCCATCAAAAAGGCGATGACGTTACCGCCTTTCCCGCTACTGAAGTCCTTCCAAATCTGCTTAACCGGAGAGACCATAAAACTCGGCGTGCGCTCGTCGGTAAAGGGACTCAGCCCCTTAAAGTTGGCGCCCGATTTCTTCAATTGTACAAAATCACCGATAACCTCCTCTAAACGGGCGGTCTCGTACACTAGGTCTATGGTATTCTTTGCTATCAAAAAGAACCTGTTCAAAAATGAAAATAGTGTCTAAAGATAAGACACTATTATTATTTTAAGTAATGTAGAAGCTAAACTTAAGATTACTTGGCGGCTACCCTCCAAATTATCCCGCTGTCATCATCGTTTACCAAAAGCGAACCATCGGGAGCTACGGCAATCCCTACCGGCCGGCCGTATACCTCATCAGCTTCCCCATCGGCAATAAAGCCCGTCAGAAAATCTTCCGGTTGTTGCGGCTTTCCACCGTCAAAGGGTACGAAAACCACTTTGTACCCTGCAAATTCGGCCCGATTCCAAGAACCGTGCTGGCCAATGAACGCCCCGTTTTTATAGGTAGCGGGAAATTGGTCGGATGTATAAAAAGCTAGCCCTAAGGAAGCCGTATGGCTGCCAACGGGCACATCGGGTATGATGGCCTTGTCAACCAACTCTTGGTGCGGATCGTCTTTCCATCTGGGGTCGTTGATATCGCCATAATAACTATAGGGCCAACCGTACCAACCTCCTTTTTTGACGCTCGTAATATAATCGGGAACCAAATTGTTTCCCAGCTTATCACGTTCGTTAACGGCCGTCCAAAGGTCCCCAGTCGTGGGATTCCAGTCCATTCCAACGGGATTTCTTAGTCCGGCCGCATAGATTACCTCCCCACTACCATCGGGGTTAACCTCCAGAATATTGGCACGGCGTTCTTCCTTTTCCATGCCCTGATCGCCCACGTTGCTGGCCGATCCGACCGAAATGTAGATTTTATTGCGGTCTTTGTTGGTGATGATATTCCTCGTCCAATGGTTGTTGTAGCCGCTGGCCGAGAGTTCGACAATTTTTTCACCTTCACCTTCCAACTTGTCCTGTCCTTCTTTATAGGGATATCGGTATAGGCCATCGGTATTGGCTACGTAGAAATACCCATTTAACACCAGCATCCCGAAATTTTGGTTCAGGCCTTCCAAGAAAATTTTTCGTTCATCGATTTTCCCATCGCTATCAGTATCCCGTAGCAAGGTAATGCGATTGGCGCTATTTTTGGTATTTGCTTCGGCAACAAAAATATCGTTATTGGGTGCTACGTACGTCCACCTTGGATGTTCAAGTTCGTCAGCAAACCGAGTAACGGTAAAACCATCCGGAGCGATCGGGGTTTTGTTTTCGGGCCATCCGATTACCTCGCTATTCTTGGTCACGGATTCCGAAGAAAAGGGGGAAACCAGTTCTAAGGGGCCAATAGCGGTTTCTACCGTTGTAAGCCCATTGTCGGCTAGGTCATCCTTGGTATCCTCCGAAACACTTTTCTCATTTTTGCAAGCGACAATAAGTCCCGTAAATATCAATAAATAAAGTAATTCTTTCATAAAAGTTATTTCAATGAAAGTTAAGTCATATTCTGAGACAACTAAAAGTTCATATGCCGTTTAGCGTATATTTAACATCGAATTTGAGTTGATGTTCGGCCTTACATCTTACTTCTATTTATTATCTTAGTAATACGCCTATTTCAATTTACCTCCCATGATTCTTTTCTTCGGTACCCGCCCCGGCAAAACCCACATCGTGCAGCTTCACGGCGTCAGCTGTCCTTTTTGTGAACAAGTGGGTACGCTAACCCTATCAAGGACGAGTAGCTGGTTCCATCTGTTTTGGATCAAACTTTTCAGGATATCATCGAACACGATTGCGGAGTGCTCGCATTGCAAAAGAGTGTACTATCAGGAGGAGTTTAACGAGCCGATGCAACGGGCACTTGATTCCCATTAGTGCTCTACTATGCTCTAATCGAGATCCAACCTTACTCCCAATGAGATATTGTGCTGCTCGATGGCCGCTTTTTGAAATATAGGGTTAAGATCGTACTTGGCATACAGTTGAATACTGTCAAACCCGATATATGCACTAAGTCCATACACTAAATTTCCGACATTATAATCCTGTTTCCGTTTTTCCTTCACTTTATCCCCGTCGATTTCGTACTTCAATTTTTGGCGGGAGCCCAGGTTAAATCCACCATATCCTCCGATACCAAAACGAAATTGTTGGTCGATGGAATACCGAATATTATCGTCGTTTTTAATGAATTTTGAGGGCCCGAATTCCAAATGAACGGGAAAAACCAGATTGTCCATCCGAAACTTCGATTTGTCCAAATTCAATTCAGATTTTGCGAGTTCGGCTTGACCGTTATTGAGTACGAAATACTGATTGTCGATCGGTTTCAATCCGTTGAACTGAAACGATGCACCATAGTGAAGACGCAAAGCATTGGAGTTTTTAAACACCCTGGTCCTCCATGCCCATCCTATTTCAAAAAACCGGCTGCCCCCTATCTTATAAGGGGAATCGTTCAGGGACTGCCCGTCGATGATGGCATTGTTCAAACCAAAGGCAACAACGGGGTCCCCGTAGGTACGTCTGTCATAGATTACTTTTTTCTGGTTTCCCGGCTTGTATTTTATACCGAACAGAACCTCGCCATCGCTATCCCCAAATCCTAAGCCTATTTCTATATGGTCGGTTTCCGCATTGAGGTCCACCGCTCCCTCGCGTTTCAGCAATTGGATGGAATTTTCCAATATGGCCACTTTGTTCTCGATGTTCTTGGCCCTTCTTTCAGCGGCCTCTTTTTTGAGTCTCTGTGCTATTTCCTTTGAGATTTCACCCCGATCCAGACGTTGCTGGATAATTTCCACTTCATTTTTTAGGGCTTCGCGCTCTACCAAGGCTACGGTTTCCTTTTTCTTCTCCAATTGTTCCACTTTGTATTGTAAGTTCTCTTCGTCCTGTGCCAAAACTTGTTGTGATAGTAAAGAAAGCAAAAGCAATACTGAATAAATAATAGTAGTTTTCATGACTTTTTGATTTTTGATAGTCGCCCTCCCAGCCTCCCCCTAAGGGGGGGGTGTTTATGTTAGACTTGATGAATGATTGATGTTTAATAAGTGTATAACGACTGATTGATGAATAAACCCCTCCCTGCCTCTCCACGGATTGCGGACTGGAAATTCGGTTTTTTGATTTTTTAGGAATTATTTGTTGCGGTCGGCCACGGCCGTACGGACTTTTACAAAACCATCTTTGAGAGCATCAAAAATCTGATCTCGAAAGGATCGGTCCAGTTCATCCTCTACATCGGCCAAGAGCGCCATCGCATCGACGGATCGGTCTTTCCGGAAAATTTTATCCTCCAGTATTTCTTGCTGTGCACCACGCAAGAGAGAATCAATTTCGGCATCGGTAACCGTCGCATTGGTCTTTTCCAACCCCTCGACCTTGGCGACAATCTCGGCTATTTTCTCATGTATGATTTCGTCGGATGTATTCAAAGGAACAGGTAACTTTTCAACTTTACTTTCTTCGTTTTTCGAACTTGCCCAAGCATCCGTTACCAATCTATCCCGATGCTGTCGAGGTTTTTCGATAACTATTTTTTCCCGAGACTTCATATCGCCATGGGCATCGTCCTCCGTTAGGTTTCCCTGTTGGGTTATCTTCGTTGTTGTATTTGATGGGGTGGAATCTTTCATCACCTTAGTTATGTTGGTTTCCGGTTCGGCAGATGGTTCCACCTTAGTGAAATACAGCACCGACACGAAGAGAATACCCCCCAACCCGGCAGCAATACCATACCATTGAAAGCGCTTGGGCCTGTTTGCCGACCAGGCAGTTTTCGGAGCTTCAGAACCTTCCAATTGCTTCGAAATCCTGTCCCAAGCCCCTTCGGAAGGTTTTATCTCTTGCTTTCGCAAGCGTTCTTTTAGCTCTTTTTCAAATTTATTCCGTTCCATATCCTACTATATTTTGTTGCCTTAACCGTTCCTGCAATACTCGCCTCGCCTTGAACAGCTGAGATTTGGAGGTGCTTTCCGTAATATCGAGCATTTCGGCAATTTCCTGATGTTTGTAGCCTTCGAGGGCGTGTGATACGAATACGGCCCGGTACCCATCTGGAAGGGCGTCGATCAGGGTTTGAATATGTTCCACGTCCCAACTGAACGAATCCCTCGCAGTTTGCGGATGCGCCTTTTCCAAAAACACGTCGTCATAAACTACGAACTGGTTTTTTCGAAGATGGGATATACTCTCCCGCACCATTATCTTTCGTATCCAACCCTCGAAACTCCCGTCGTGCCGAAACGTATCCAAATTTTTAAAGACCTTTACGAAACCCGTGACCATTACGTCTTCGGCAAACTGCAAATCCTTGATATATCTTCTACAGACCCCCAGCATTTTTGGAGAATACTTCTCGTACAACCGTCGCTGCGCTTCCCGATTACCGGAAGCCGATTTTTTGATCAGCTGCTTTTCGTTTTTGTAGAGAGGTATAATTTTCAAGGTGATTTTGATTGCCTTCTAAAGGTAAGACGTGGTGAATTACCAAATAGTTGCCTGAAGGTTGGTTTTTTTTCGAAGAATGTCGGTTTAATACCTATTTCTTCCGATCAACAACATAATTGACCATCAGTTCCAAGGCACTTTTGTATTCGGAAACTGGATAGATGGACAGCAGCTCTAAAGCCTCCTCCTTAAATGCTAGCATTTTTTGAACGGCGTATTCCAGTCCCCCGTTGTTCTTGACAAAAGCGATGACCTTTTTTACCCGTTTCTTGTTTTTACTGTGGTTTTTTACGGAGTTGATCAGCCACTTTTTTTCTGTTGGGGAACAGTTGTTCAGCACATGGATTAAAGGGAGTGTCATCTTCTGTTCTTTAATATCGATACCAGTGGGCTTTCCAATTTTTTCATCGCCGTAGTCGAACAGGTCGTCTTTGATTTGGAAGGCCATTCCACAGAGCTCCCCGAACTTTCGAAAGTTTTCTACGTCGGGGGAATCCGGTTGTACCGAACAGGCGCCAAGGCTGCAACAAGCGGCAATCAAAGTGGCCGTTTTTTGGCGTATAATGTCGAAATATACTTCCTCGGTAATATCTAAGAGCCGCGTCTTTTCAATCTGCAACAATTCACCTTCGCTCATTTCGCGGACGGCTACGGAGATAATCCGCAGCAGATCGAAATCACCGTTGTCTATGGACAGTAATAATCCTTTGGACAACAGATAATCCCCGACCAAGACAGCAATCTTATTTTTCCAAAGCGCGTTAATGGAGAAGAAACCGCGACGTTTGTTACTTTCATCGACCACATCGTCGTGAACCAGGGTGGCGGTATGGATCAGTTCAATGACCGATGCCCCACGGTATGTGCGTTCGTTAACGGCACCCCCGTTCAATAACTTGGCGGTAAGAAATACGAACATGGGCCGCATCTGCTTGCCCTTGCGGTTCACGATATAGTAGGTGATCCGGTTCAGAAGGGCCACCTGGGAGGACATGGCCTCCCGGAACTTCTTTTCAAAAAGTTCCATCTCCCCGTGGACGGGCTGTTTTATCTGGGATACGATTTTCAAGAGACTCGGATCATTTGATTCGGATTTCTAAAAATAGGAAAAAAAGTACGCAGTATCAGTTGCAGCTAAAAGGAAATTTAAGCCTGCCTACTGCGACTGCCTCAGCTCACTTTTTATTCGCCAACTGCCCACAGGCCGCATCAATATCCTTTCCCCTCGAACGGCGAACGGTCACGATGATGCCGTTGCGTTCCAAGGTCTCAACGTACATATCCAGCGCCCTGTGCGAGGCTTGCCTAAAATCTCCGTCGTCAATAGGATTGTATTCGATCAGGTTCACTTTTGAGGGGGCAAACCTGCAGAATTCGACCAAGGCATCCACATCGTTTTGGGAATCATTGATACCCTGCCATACCACATATTCATAGGTAATACGGCTTTTGGTCTTGGCGTACCAATATTCCAAGGCCTCCCGAAGGTCGGCCAAGGTGAAGGTGGCATTGAACGGCATAATCGATGTACGGATGTCATCGATGGCGGAATGCAACGAAACCGCCAGTTTGAATTTCACCCCGTCATCGGCCATCTTTTTGATCATCTTGGGCACGCCAGAAGTAGAAACCGTGATACGTTTGGGCGACATCCCCAATCCGTCGGTAGAAGTAATTTTGTCGATGGCTTTGAGCACGTTGTTGTAGTTCATCAGCGGCTCGCCCATCCCCATAAAAACAATATTGCTCAACGGCCGGTCGAAATACAACCGGCTCTCGTTATCGATGGCGACCACTTGGTCGTATATTTCATCGGGATTCAGGTTGCGCATCCGTTTTAACCGCGCGGTAGCGCAAAAACGGCAATCGAGGCTACAGCCCACTTGGCTCGATACACAGGCGGTTGTTCGCGTTTTGGTGGGAATAAGGACCGATTCCACCACCAGGTCATCGTGCAGACGCACGGCATTTTTTATAGTGCCGTCGTTGCTGCGCTGCATTTGGTCTACCTTAATATGGTTGATGACAAAATGGGTCTCGAGCATGTCACGCGTTTCCTTGGAGATATTGGTCATGCCCTCAAAGGAATGGGCGGATTTCTGCCAGAGCCATTCATAGACTTGGTTTCCCCGAAAGGCCTGATCGCCCTTGGATACAAAAAAATCCCGAAGCTGGTCTTTGGTCAGCGCCCGTATGTCTTTTTTTTTGGACAAAATCCTATATGATCAACATCGCATCACCGTAGGAATAGAATTTATATTGCTCTAGAATGGCTTCCTTGTAGGCCTTCTTCATAAAATCGTGGCCCATAAAGGCAGATACCATCATCAACAGGGTCGATTTCGGCAAATGAAAGTTGGTGACCATGGCATCGGCGATACTGAATTCGTAAGGTGGAAAGATGAATTTGTTCGTCCAACCGTCAAAAGTGTTCAGCATGTGGTCGGAAGAAACGGCACTTTCCAATCCGCGCATCGCGGTAGTACCCACGGCACATATCTTTTTCTTTTTGCCCTTGGCCTTGTTTACGATTTCAGTAGCTTTTTCGTCGATGATCAGTTCCTCACTATCCATTTTGTGTTTCGAAAGATCTTCTACCTCGACCGGGTTAAATGTGCCCAGCCCGACGTGCAGGGTGACCTCGGCAAAGTTGATCCCCTTGATCTCCAAACGTTTTAACAGGTGTTTTGAAAAATGAAGACCCGCCGTAGGTGCGGCAACGGCCCCTTCATGTTTGGCATAGATGGTCTGGTACCGGGTTTCGTCTTCCGGCTCAACATCTCTTTTTATGTATTTCGGGAGCGGTGTTTGACCCAACTCACGTAATTTTCTCCTGAAATCAATGTATGAACCGTCGTATAAAAAGCGTAAGGTCCTTCCCCTTGAGGTGGTATTGTCGATAACTTCGGCCACCAGATCCTCGTCATCGCCAAAATACAACTTGTTACCAATACGGATCTTTCGGGCAGGGTCTACTAAAACGTCCCAAAGGCGTTGCTCTTCGTTGAGCTCGCGCAATAAAAACACCTCGATCCTAGCTCCTGTTTTTTCCTTATTTCCGTACAAACGCGCAGGAAAAACCTTGGTATTGTTCAAGACCATCACATCGCCCTCATCGAAATAGTCAATCAGGTCTTTGAACATTTTATGCTCGATCTTTCCCGTTTCACGGTGCACCACCATCAATTTTGATTCGTCTCGGTTTTCTGCGGGGTATTCCGCCAACAAATTATCGGGTAGTTCAAAATTGAAGTGCGATAATTTCATTTTTTGGTACTTGTTCGGTTTCAGAGCCATATTTCTAATTTGTTGAGTACGCGATTGTCCCGTACTCATTTTTGCGGCTGCAAATATACGATGGGCGGATAGGGGATGTCAAGTAAAATGAGGATTAAATGTGGGTTAGAGATTTTTGGCACCGATTCCTAGTTTCTTAAGGTCTTTCCAGAAATCGGGATAGGATTTGGACACCACTTCGGCGTCATTAATGATAATGGACGTCTTGAGGGCCAAAGGCGCAAAGGCCATCGCCATTCTATGGTCGTTATAGGTTTCGATGGCAATGTCTTTCTTAATGACGACGGAAGGGCGTAGGGTCAAAGAATTACCGGTCACGGAGATATCGGCGCCCAACTTGGTGAGCTCCGTATGAAGAGCCTCGAGCCTGTCGGTCTCCTTTATTTTTAAGGTGTGTAGTCCGGTAAGGTGACAGCCAATTCCAAGGCCGAAACAGGTAACCGCAATGGTCTGTGCAAGATCGGGAGCATTGGCCAGTTGACAGTTGACAGTTGACAGTTGGCATTCGGCAGTTTTCTTTAATAAGAGATGATTGCCGGAAAAAGAGGTTTCCACGCCAAAATCCCTGTATAAATCCGCCAGCACACTGTCGCCTTGTAAACTGTTTTTTTTATAAGAGGACAATGTAATTTCACTGCCCACCTCCCCAAGGGCCGTGATACTGTAATAATAGGATGCAGAGCTCCAATCCGATTCCACAGTCAACGTAGTGGGCGCTACCTTCTCTTTGGGAGAAACCTTTATGATATTTCTCTCGAAGGAGTTAGGGATTCCGATTTCCGATAAAAGGCCCAGCGTCATCTTTATGTAGGGTACGGAGGTGATTTTTCCGATCAATTCGAGTTCGATTCCATTTTCCAGACTGGGGGCGATCAACAGCAGGGAGGAAATATACTGGCTGCTGATATCGGCGGGAAGACTTACTTGATTTTTCACCAGCTTCTTTCCCTTTATCCGTATCGGCGGGTAGCCCTCGTTTTTTTCATAAGCGATATCGGCCCCGAGATGCCGCAGCGCTTCCACTAAAACCTTAACGGGGCGTTCGGTCATGCGTTGGGAGCCGGTAAGCGTAACTTCCTTTCCCTCTTGAGAAGCGAAATAACCTGTTAAAAAGCGCATGGCAGTTCCCGCATGGTGTATATCGACCACTCCATTTTCGATTTTTAATCCCTTTTGCATCACTTCGGCATCATCGGAATTGGAAGGATTCTTTATGGTAATATTAGGATATAATGCCTGAAGCAACAACGAGCGATTGGATTCGCTTTTGGAGCCGGTAATTTCGATATGGGCGATAATTCGGTTACTGGGAGGTGGGGAGAGATGTAGTTTCAACTTCTGGATTGCTTTGGTGGTTTATGACTAAAAAATGAGGAATGCTTTCGTAAGCTTATTTCAGTTTATTATTGTTCTGATGGCGGTCGTGATCGCGTTTCGCTTTTAGCGCCAGTTTTCTATCAAAGGCCTCCTCTAAATCGACCCCTGTTTGGTTGGCAAGACATAAGGTTACAAAAAGAACATCCGCCAGTTCTTCGCCAAGGTCTTTGTTCCTATCGGATTCTTTTTCGCTCTGTTCCCCGTAACGACGGGCGATAATGCGTGCCACCTCGCCCACCTCTTCGGTAAGTTGTGCCATATTGGTCAGTTCGTTAAAATAGCGGACACCGTGTTCTTGTATCCAGTTATCTACCTCCTTTTGTGCTTTTCTTATGCTCATTATTCCTTGTTCTTTGTGTCTATGAGGATGGTGACCGGACCGTCGTTCAATAATTTCACTTTCATGTCCGCACCAAAAATTCCAGTACCCACTTTTTTGCCCACATCTTTTTCTATTTTACGGACGAAGTGCTCATAAAGAGGTACTGCGATATCGGGTTTGGCGGCTTTAATGTAGGAAGGACGGTTTCCTTTTTTGGTCGAAGCGTGCAAGGTAAACTGACTGACCACCATGGCATCCCCCTTTACATCCAACAGCGAGTCGTTCATTACCCCATCGCAATCGTTGAAAATCCTGAGGTTGACGATTTTTTTGGACAGCCACTCGATATCCTCTTGATCGTCAGTATCCTCTACTCCCAATAAGATCAAGAGGCCATTTCCTATTTCGGAAACGAGGTGGTCCTCTACCGTGACGCTGGCGTTGGATACTCTTTGAATTACTGCTTTCATTTGTACATCCTCCTTGAAAAATTACTTTTGCCCATAAATATCCACTCTATAATTTTCTTCCTCCCCCGTTACCATCTGCACATAGCTACGATACCTGCTCCATGCTACCTCCCCCCTTTCCAAGGCCTCTTTTACGGCACATAAGGGTTCGTTCAGATGCAGGCAATTGTTGAATTTACAATCTATTTTTCGGGCGAAGAATTCGGGAAAATAATCCCCGATTTCATCCTTGTCCATATCCACAACCCCAAAACCCTTGATACCGGGTGTGTCGATGATACGGCCGCCGAAACTGAGATCGTACATTTCGGCGAATGTGGTGGTGTGCTGCCCCTGAAGATGCTGTTCGGAAAGAGCCGCTGTTTTCAAATCCAGTCCGGGCTCCAGGGCATTGATCAAAGTGGATTTCCCGGCGCCGGAATGTCCTGCGAACATACTGGTATTATCTATCAACAATTCTTTTACCCTTTCAATATTTTTACCGTTTAATGCCGATATGCCGATACTGGTATAACCTATATTTCGGTAAAGTTCCGCCAGGTATTTCACCTCGCCCATCGCCTCTTTATCGTAGGAGTCCATTTTATTAAAAAGCAATAGGGCTGGAATGTCGTAAGCTTCGGCCGTTGCCAAAAATCGATCGATGAACAAAGGGTAGGTCGTCGGATTGTTAAGCGTGACCAGAAGAAATACCTGGTCGAGGTTGGCGGCAATGATATGCGTCTGTTTCGAGAGGTTGACGGATTTTCGGATAATATAGTTCTTCCGGTCCTCAATTCTGGAGATCGTACCCACCTCATCATCCCCCAATTGCTCGATCTGAAATTCGACTACGTCACCAACGGCAATGGGATTGGTACTTTTGAGGCCCTGAATACGGAACTTTCCCTTGATACGGCATTCGATAAACTCCCCGCTTTCGGTCATTACCGTGTACCAGCTTCCTGTGGATTTATAGACCTTTCCTAGCATTCCAATTGAAAGTTATCAGGATACAAAATAACGGTTTTTTAACGGAATGGTTGCCACTCTCCTTTTCTAAGATTCTTCTACCCTATAATTTTTGGATAAGCTTAGCGCCTGTTTTTGAAGTAGGCGGCTTATTTTTTTTGATAACAACCTCAAAATAAGAATGAATAGTTCTGATATTTAAAGTATCTTGCTTAGCGAACACTTAAATCCAAACCGATGAAATCTGCCAAAACAATATTCTGCGTCTTCTTACTTAGCCTATTGTGTATCAACGCCCAAGGACAAGAATTGCTAACCAACGAAAGTATACTGCAAATGCAGCAACTCGAATTCGATGATTACATGATTATTGACAAAATAAATACCTCGGATGTCAAATTCGATGCTTCCATTTCGGCTCTCGGCGAATTAAAAAAGGCAGGGGTTTCTTCCGAAATTATTTCGTTGATTATGGAAAAATCCAAACAGAACACTAAATCGAGGACCGGGATTTATTATTTGGCCGAGGATGGCGACTTAAAAATGGTCCACGCCACCGTATTCTCGGGTACCAGTGAAGATGCGGTTGCGAATAGATTGGTCTCAGGGTTTATTCCCAAAACTAAAAAGGCAAGGCTGTCCAGTTCCCAATCAAATAATATAATACAACAGAGCAGCCCGGAATTCACCTTTATTTTCGACCCCTCTAGCTCGGAGGTAGATAATATGCAGACCGACCAAGGCGGCAATGCCTATCACAACTGGTGGTTCAGAACCGCAACCTCGCCCAACGAATTCGTTCTCGTAAAACTGGATGTGAACGAAAAAAGAAATCTTAGGGAGCTGATTACCGGAAAAAGTAACCTTGTTAGCGGCAACGAGGGAATCGACCCTAAATATGCCATCAATTTCACTATCGAGGAGATCGAGGGCAACAAGTTCAAGGTAACCCCAAAGGACCTTGAGGAAGGCGAATACGCCTTTATGTACACAGGTCAAATACCTAGTGGCAGGGCCAATCAGTCCGTTTTCGACTTTTCCATCCGCTGATACCTCCGGGAACAGCCCAAGGGCGAAGGCCTTTAGTGTTTCGAAGTACTTCGACCTCCTTGCCGGTTCCCGTTAGAAAGGCGCTCAGCCTGACACATGTTTAAGCATTTATCACCTTCTCTTGGTGGTTGATCGATTCTTGGTGAATGGCCTTGAACAACTTTAACACGAATTCCTCGCTCAATCCTTTGGATTCGCCTTCCAAAATCATCGCTCCCAAAATTTCGTTCCATCGGGTGGTCTGCAATACGGCTACGTTCCGTTTCTTTTTCAAGGCTCCGATATCATCGGAAATCCTCATCCGCTTGCCCATGGTTTCGATCAATTGGTTGTCGATGACATCGATCTGGGCTCGAAGATTACTTAATTTGGTGTTGTATTCCGCCGCGGGAGAAGTTTCCTTCCGAATGCGCAGATCTTCCATAATCTGGACCAACCGATCGGGAGTCACCTGCTGGGCGGCGTCGCTCCATGCGTTATCGGGATCGTGGTGCGTCTCTATCATCAGACCATCAAAATTCAAGTCCAATGCCGTTTGGGACACATCGAATATCATGTCGCGTTTTCCGGTAATATGCGACGGATCGTTAATGATCGGAAGATCGGGGAAACGGGTCTGTAGATCGATGGCCAATTGCCATTCGGGAATGTTGCGGTACTTCGTTTTCTCATAGGTGGAAAAGCCCCTATGGATAACGCCCAATTTTTTGATATTGGCGGTGTGTAGCCTTTCAACAGCGCCCAACCATAGGGACAAATCGGGATTGACCGGATTTTTGATCAAGATCACTTTATCGGTACCTTCAAGGGCATCGGCGATTTCTTGCACGATAAAAGGACTCACCGTGGATCTTGCCCCGATCCATAACAGATCGATATCGTGTTTCAGGGCCAGTTCTACATGGGCCCGGTTTGCCACTTCGGTGGCGGTCTTCAGTCCGGTTTCTTTCTTTACATTTTGTAGCCATTTCAATCCCAAGGCCCCCACCCCCTCGAAATTTCCAGGACGGGTTCGGGGTTTCCAGATACCGGCACGGTAATAGTTGACATCGGTATCCTTTAGGCTATGGGCGATACCCAGCACTTGTTCTTCGGTCTCGGCACTGCACGGACCGGCAATTACCAGCGGATGGTTTAGGTGCATCTCGTCTAACCAGGCTCTCATTTGTTTGGTGTTTTCCATAATTGTCTATTTAACTTTTAACTCACTTGTTCAAAGGTATTCCTTTCAAAATTTCTTTAATCCTGTTAGTATCGTTCATTTCATTGTAAATGCCGTCATAATCGTCATTTTCGAGCAATTCTTTGAATTCCTGCAGGTTTTGGATATACTCGCTTAAGGTATCTAAAATATTTTCTTTATTGTGCTTGAAAATGGGCGTCCACATCGCCGGCGAGCTTTTGGCCAGTCGCACGGTGCTCTCGAAACCACTGCCCGCCATGTCAAAAATATCGCGTTCGTTCTTCTCTTTGTCGATAACTGTCTTTCCCAACATAAAAGAGCTGATGTGTGACAAATGCGACACATAGGCGATATGCTTATCGTGGGCCACAGGGTTCATATAGCAAATGCGCATCCCCATATTTTGAAAAAGCTCCAAGGCCTTTTCCTGTAATTTGAAGGCCGTTTTTTCTACTTCACAGATGATGTTGGTCTTGCCTGTGTACAAATTTTCGATGGCCGCGGAAGGCCCTGAAAATTCCGTTCCCGCAATGGGATGTGCCGACAGGTAGTTTCTTCGCTTGGGATGGCCCTCGACCGCTTTACAGACTAAACTTTTGGTCGAACCGCCGTCAAAAACTACGCAGTCGTCGCTTACCGCATCCAATATCTTTGGAAGCTCCACCACCATCGCATCTACTGGAACGCTAACAATCACCATATCGGCGATTGCCAACTCATCATAGGTAGATACTGCATCGATAATGCCTAGGGACAAAGCTTCCACTTCATGTGCCGAATTGATGTCTATTCCATATATTTTGGAATGGGGACGAAGGCGTTTTATGTCCTTGGCGAAGGAGCCTCCTATCAAACCGATACCGATGATAAAAATGTTCATTTTAATGGATGTTTTGTTAAAACCTTGCTATCGCCTCCCGGATTTTATCTTCCGTAACACAAAGTGATAACCGGATGTACCCTTCCCCATTGCTTCCAAAAATTGTACCTGGTGTAACGAAGATATTCTTGTCGTACAAAATGGAATCGATAAAGACTTCGGCGGATGCGCTTCCTTCGGGCAGCTTGGCCCAAACGAACATGCCTACTGATGTGGCATCATAGGTACATTTTAGTTTGTCGGCCAATTCAAAGATCAAATCCCTTCTATTCCTATATAATCTATTCAATTTATCGAACCAATCCTCTGCGCTTTTCAATGCCGTAATGGCCCCTTTTTGGATGCCGTAGAACATGCCCGAATCCATATTGCTTTTTACTTTCAGAATGGCATCGATATGTTCGGCACTGCCCAAGACCATACCGACACGCCATCCGGCCATATTGAAGGTCTTGCTCAGGGAATTCAGTTCCAAGGCGACCTCTTTGGCGCCATCCACCGACAAAATACTCATGGGCTTTTCGTTCATCACAAAGCTATAGGGATTGTCGTTGACGAGCAAAATGGAATTTTTTTTGGCAAAGGCCACCAAGGTTTCGAATTGTTCGGCATCGGCGGTGGCACCCGTCGGCATATGCGGATAATTGATCCACATAATCTTCACTTTAGACAAATCCTGTTCCTGCAGGTATTCCAAATCGGGAAACCATCCGTTCCCTTCCGTCAGATTGTAATATTTAGGAACCGCACCTACCAATTTCGTGACCGATGTATAGGTGGGATAACCCGGATTGGGAATTAAAACCTTATCCCCGACGTTCAAAAAGGCCATGCTGATATGCATTATTCCTTCCTTCGAGCCCATAAGGGGAAGTATTTCTTTCACTGGATCCGCATCGACCCCGAACTTGGTTCGATAAAACCCGGCAATGGCTTCCCGTAGCTCCGGAAGGCCCTGGTAGCTTTGGTACTGATGCGCCCCGGCATCCATCACCGCATGTTTAATACTTTCTACTATGGCACTTGAAGGGGTCAGATCGGGACTACCTACGCCCATGTTGATAATCGGCCTGCCTTCTGCCATAAGGCCGCGCACCTCCCGCAACTTTTTTGAAAAATAGTATTCCTCAACAGTATGTAATCGATCGGCCGTATGGATCATAACCTCGCATTTTTATATTCGCCCAAAATCGTGAAATCTTCCGACATGATGCCCAACAGTGCTTTTGCCTTGTCAAAATGCCCGTATTTCTCGAAAGTAACATCAACAAAAAAGGCATATTTCCAAGGGGTGTCTATAATCGGTAACGATTGTATCTTGGTCAGGTTCAGGTTACAGTCGCTCATTACGTTCAGCACCGTGGCCAAACTGCCCCGTTTGTGGTCGGTTACGAAACGTACGGAGGCCTTATTGATCTCACCTTTTGGTAACATCTTATTTTTGGTGCTTACAATGATAAAACGCGTCGCATTGTTCTTGATGGTTTGAATCTGCTTTGCTACGATGTCCAAATCGTATAACTGGGCGGCCACTTCGGGGGCAATGGCCGCGATATGCGTCCATTTTTGTTCTTGAATGTGCTTTGCCGTTTCCGCCGTATCGACATCCTCTACCATTTTAATATGCGGGTAATCCCGAAAAAACTCCTTGCACTGCAGTAAGGCCATGGGATGCGAACGCACTTCTTCGATATCCCCGATTTTTTGCCCTTTCAGCACCATTAGGTGGTGGTGAATATTCAGGTAATGCTCTCCGATAATATGCAGACCATTGTGATAGACCAGCGCATAATTCGGGATAATGGAACCCGCAATGGAATTTTCGATCGCCATGACGCCCCTATCGGCGGTCTTGTCCAACAACCGGTCGACCAGGTAATCGAAAGACATGCTTTCCACCAGATCGGTATCGTCGCCGAAATACTCCCGTGCCACCTGGTGGTGGTTGGAGCCTTTTATTCCCTGTATGGCTATTTTTAGTTTCATTCAAAAAAAAGTCCCGCATTTCGCGGGACTTCATTTGTCTATATTTTCAAATATACTACAACCGTCCCGCTCCTCTTTTAAAAAAGAAGTAAAAATAGAAGCCGTTATAGAAATATTGTTTCGACATGGTACACTTAAACTTTTGCTAAAGTAATAATTATATTTAAAAAATAGGTTTTGTAAGGATTTTTTTTTTGAAATTGATGATATGGACCCCTTTAGACTTTTTCATTTACCTACGAATATCACATTTCGAGCCTAGATTTCCGCACTTTTGAATATCGTAGCCCTACTATGCTTTTAAAAAATGACTTCATCTAGCCTCAAAAGCTGGTATTCTCGGTTCTAAACATGAAGGCTTAACGAGTTCTATTACTAATTTAAAACAACTATCTTAACTTTGACTTATAGCAGATACACTTCAACTTTAAAAATTCGAACTGATACAGTGGTTAATTATCTTAAACGAGGTTTCCATTATCGAAAAATCCTTTCAAACGCGACAAATCAAGGCGACAGATTGGTGGAAGGAAATTTCGATAGCCGAAAAAAAATCAGTTGCAAAAGGATAGCCGATGCTGAAGCAGGCAGGTGAAAACCACATTCGGAAGCACGAAAATTGTATGGGAAGTGAGTAGGAAATTAGATGGACCGATAACAGACTGTTTGGACTTGCAGAAATGGTCGAACATTTCAAAAAATGGGGCAAAAAGAATTGCACCGATTTGCACCGGAATTAGAACATACCGGTGAGCTGAATTCAAAATCCCTATCTTTTTCGGTTTCAGAAATGAAATCCGCTGTTGGCAGAAGAGCACAATTTTAAAGCTGAAATCTTTATATTACAAAATATATAATGATGCGATCGAACTACTTTCCGTATTTTTAAACCGAAAAGAACTACAAAAAGAAGATTTCTATTCATATGTCCATTATCGTCAAAAACATCACCAAATCTTTTGGTGACCAAAAAGCTCTCAACAGCGTTTCTTTCGAATTAAAGAAAGGTGAAATAGTGGGATTTTTGGGGCCGAACGGGGCGGGTAAGTCCACCATGATGAAAATTTTGACCACCTATCATGAGGCGGATGTAGGGGAAGCCTATGTCAATTCCTTTAATGTAGTTACCGAGAAAAAGAGCGTGCAAAAAAGTATCGGCTACCTGCCTGAACACAACCCATTGTATGTGGATATGTATGTAAAGGAATATCTGGCCTTCAATGCGGAGGTATATAAAACTAACAAAAATCGGATTGCAGAGGTCGTCGAACAAACAGGATTGACCCCTGAAGTCCATAAAAAAATAGGACAGCTTTCCAAAGGCTACCGACAGCGGGTAGGATTGGCGGCCGCCCTTTTGCACGACCCTGACGTCTTGATCCTCGACGAACCCACCACGGGACTAGACCCCAACCAATTGCTGGAAATCAGAAAACTTATCCGAAAAATTGGTAAGGAAAAGACCATTCTACTTTCGACCCATATCATGAAAGAGGTCGAGGCGGTTTGCGACCGGGTACTTATCATTAATCAAGGTATCTTGGTAGCGGACAAAAAACTGTCAGACCTGCGTAGCAATGAAGAACAGATTATCGAGGTAGAGTTCGATTACCGGGTCGAGGAAGCGTTTCTGGAGCAACTGCCCCATGTAAGCGGCGTAAAAAATACGGTCGGATTTGTTTACGAGATTAGCTTTGCTACCGCTACCGATATGCGACCGGCCGTTTTCGATTTTGCCCATGACAACCAACTCAAAACACTACAGCTAAGCCGTAAGAACAAGAATTTGGAAACTTTATTTGCAGAATTGACTTCTTGATGATTCAGGGAGAAGCAAAATTTAAAATTTTAAGGCCAGCCCTGTTCCGTTTTGATTGCTTACCGGCTCCAGGCGAAACGAGGTCCCGCCTCCCACGCTTTCGTTATAATCCAAAATGGCCATCCGCTTATTCTCCGAGGATGCCCTAAAGAATATCATCCCGACAAGGCCGGTGCCGGCTGCCGCGATAATCGGCCCGGTCAGAGGCTTGTTTTGGTCCAAATTGCTTACCAGCCAAATCGTGGAAGCAAGATTGCCCAAGCCGAATCCGAGGCCGCCCAAGGCCAGTTTTTTCGATTTTTGCCAGTGCGCTTCGGCCACCTGGCTATCCATCATAATTTCATTGACCGCTGCCCATGTCAGTTTCTCTTGGTCTTGATAGAACTGCTCGCCCCATGTGCCTGGGAAGACGGTGATTTCCTGTGCGGAAAGATTTGTGAAAATAAGGGCGAAGATGCCCAGGGCAAAAATGGTTTTTATTGTTTTCATAGCCTACTCTTTAAATTTTGTTCAACCAATATACTAAAATCATTCGACAGTATTGACTGTTTTAGAACCTATTTTATTTCAAAAAGTTTCGACGACCGAAAATCATGTTTTTTGATAGGCTCTACCAGCGATATCCTTATGAGTCATTTCATCTTCCATGCCGCCCGTATCATCAGTAAAATTCGATTTTTGCTCTTAATGTTTTTCACTAGAGATACAATCTTCCCTTTTATTAATTCGTCCTGCTTTCTAGGTAATGGAAGGTATGAATAGTTGCACTTAAAAGTAGTTGCACTTAAAGTTCGTGCATTAGCCGGTAAAGCATCCTCTGTGTTTATAAAAACCACCATCACGATCTAGAGTTCGCCACGGATTGCCGCTTCTAAAAACGCGTTCACCACATCATTCAGCGTATCCTGAATTTTAGGATCCGTACAGTTCACCAAAACCACAAACACCATCCTCTCATTTGGATACACAAAAAAGTGGGAATACCCTCCTACTCCGTTGCCGACATGGCCATAAAAAGCTCTTCCCTCGGCATCTTCGCCCACTTGCCAGCCGAGGCCATAATGCGTGGGTTTCCCGTTTATTTCTTGGGATGTCACAAATGGGGAAAGTACCTCCTCGTTCAGGATGTTCCCCTCCAAATGGGCCACACCGAATTTCGCAAGGTCCGAAGCTGTGGAAAGATAACCGCCGCCCGCCAATTTATAAAAATTATTTACGGGTATGGCGAGGCGGAAGCCCCGTCGATTTTTGGTATAGAATTTTGTCAGGGGGCGCTTCGCGACTGCATCCGGTATAAAGTTCGCCGAGACATCCCCCCCTGACATCTTCCCCAGCCCTCGACTACGCCTATCTGCCGGCGAGGCGGGCCCGGGATGACCTTCTGCATAGGTACTGGTCATTTTCAATGGGCTCAAAACCTTTTTATGTACATATTCCTCAAAGGGAATACCGCTTGCCTCTTGCATTGCCAAGGAAACCAAGACCCAATCGAAGCTGTTGTAGAGGTAGCCTTTTCCGGGCTCAAATATCAGGTCGTCATCCTTGAAAATATCGATACCCTCTTTGATCGTATAGGCTTCATTCAAACCGTATTCCACCCCTTGGTAGCCTCGGACGCCCGCGGTGTGACTGGCAAGTTGACGGATGGTGAAATCCCATTTTTTATCGGGGTAGTACGGTACATAGTCGTAAAAGGATGTATCTAAGTCGATCAGCCCGTCGGCTACCATATGTGCCAAAGCGGTGGCGGCGATGGGTTTTGATACGCTGGCGATTCGAAATAGGGTTTGGGTTGCATCAACTGGAATCTTCTTTTCTAAATTGGCCCAGCCATAGCCTTTTTGGAAGAAGGTTTTTCCTTCCTTTACCACCGTTATAGAAAGTCCAGGTACCTTTTTCTCGTCAACCAATCCGCTCAACCTTCTGTCGGCTTTGGCCAGTCTGCTCAGGATCGCATCACCGCCGATGATTCGTTGTTTCGCAAAAAGGTTTTTAAGATAATTTTGGATGGGGTTCATTGAAATCTGTAGTTGCGAGACAAACTGCCGCAGGCAAAGTTTGGCGCAGCAATCTGTATTAAGTATTTCGAATTTCACCTAAAAACCAACCGCCCCATATAAAGCTCCTCCACAGCAACGCTATCGGGGCGGTTGAAGCTTACCACATCGCCGCTGCCACGAATGGTGCCGCTGATGGCCCGTATTGGATTCACGAACATATCGTTCGAACCGCGATGGTTCAGGTTTACCCTTTGGGCAATTAAACTTTCAGCTTCGATTCGCGAGTCACCGGCGGCGATGGTCAAGTTCAGGTTGCCTGTATTTCCTTTCAGTTTAAAATAGGCGATACCGTTGACCACCACACTGACTATCTGGGAATCGACCTCTAAATCGAATTCCCCATCGGTAGTTTCCGATTCGGGATTATTAAAGCTTTCCGATATTAGAGTCAGACGCTCGTAGGCCAAAACGCCCTCGCTCGTAACGGCCCATCCTGAACTACTTCGTATTTCCTCAATATTAGGAGAGGTAATATATACCGTGGTCAGGCCATAATTCCTGAAATAATTGCAATCATTGGTATCTCTCAACAACAGGCGATCACCTTCGACCGTTGCGGTAACCTCATCGCGGAGAAATTCTCCCGTGGCCACCTCTACCTTTTGTACATCACCCTGTTTCAGCACCAATGAAACATTTTCGAATACCGTAATCTTGGTGAAATCGGGTACGGATACTTCCCCACGAACAAGATTTCCCGCGTTTTGGAGACAATCGGGGGCTTTATCGCTATTACATCCAAAGAAAATCACCGTAACCACGACCAAAAGCATTTTTTTTAATGCGGGGTACCAGAGGCGGGGAAATTCCAAATTCCAAATTCCAAATTCCAAAATTATCATATTTTAATAGACCCTTGATGTTTTGGCATTATAACCTTACCCCTACCCCAAACTCGACCGCTTCAGCAGCGGCACCGTGCGATTTCAGGCTGATGGCGCCGAACACCTTGTCGCCAAAATAGCGCTTTATACCGACCCGATTGTATATTCTTCCCTCAAAATCGTAAGGATAGTAGGCATAATAGCCCAATTGTGTTACTACGGAAAGCTTATTGATAAACAGCTCATGGCCGATGAAAAGTCCGATCCGCTTATAATCGGTATCGGCGGTGATATTATTTTCAGGAAACGCTATAGACTGAAACTCGATCAGTTCTTTTAGGAAATTACTGAAAAATACGTCCGCACCCAACTGAACCGCGCTTTTACGACTTAATCGCTTGTCGGCATAGCCTGAAACAATATAAAAGGGATACTGCCCGTGCCCGATATTATCGCTTTCGTTGACCCCACCCCTGAAGACCATATTGAAACGCATGGGTTCGGTAAGTTTCAGCTTTTCCCTCTTGATGTACTCCGTTTCGGCCCGCTCTAGGGTATAGGTCATTCCGGCATTGAAAGCCAAGGTGTTGGTAGAGGTATTCGGTGCCCTTACGTTGGCGTTGGAATAGTGTACAATGGAGATTCCCGCCTTAAAGCCCAAATTTTCAAAGATGTTTTCTTTGTGGAAATTGAACATCAGAAAGGTAGAGCTCAACAATCGGGAGCCATAGGCATTGTTACGAAAATTATCGTTCCGGTCATACGGATGGGTAGTATAGGCAAGCCCTTGGCCGATGCGTACCTGAAGGTTTCTTTTAAGGAAATAGAAATTAAAATGCCCGTAAAGTCCGTAGTTCTTTCCCAAGGTGGGATTGACCATATCCTGATAAATAAAGGACGCCCCCAAATCGGGATAGTTATAGCCCTGTTGCCACTCTTCGCGCCCATAGGTCTTCCGGTTGTAGCCCAAAATCAATCCTGCGGGGTGCTCAGTAATCAAATGGGAGATATCGGGATTGTGCAAAATGATGGAACCGGAAAAGAAGTTCGCATCTACAGCATAGTTGTTTTGTGACTTGCCCTCTTGGGCACGGCAAAATACAAAAGAAAAAATGAGAAGGAATAATACCCTTGGGTTCATGGGGCGCAAAGGTAGGTATTCGAAAAAAACTAAATCTTAAAATCATTGTTGGAATCTTGCCTATCGGCAGACAGGTTTGTAATTTGCCGTTGGGGAATGCGAGGTAGGGTTTTTCTCAAACCAATTGTTATTAAGGTTAGAAGCCAGTATAGTGTTCAGGTGGTTTTGTCCGTTATGCCGTAGTTATTTTTCGGCACCTCAAGATAAAATTTGTGGCTTGACCTTAGCTACGGGATGCGTTTTAACGCAGCTGGTGATTAGACAAGTCTCGGGCCTGCTAAGATGGCTTTAACAGAAAACTAAAGGGATGCAAGAAAACTACTTGGCGAAATGGTTGAACGGAGACCTGACGGAGGCGGAGCTTGAGGAGTTTAAAAATTCCGACGCATATACCTCGTACAAGCGTATTCGTGATGCTTCCTCTTGGTTGCAAGCCCCGGATTTCGATGTCAAGAGGTCCTACCTGGCCTTACGGAACAGGCGTGAGATGCAAGACACCCGAGTTGTACGTTTACGACCGTTCCGAAAGTTCCTACGGGTAGCGGCAGCGGTAGCGGTCCTTATTATGGGGGCTTATTTTTATTTAAATACCTTGGACGAAACCATCTTTACCTCCTATGCAGAAAACCGGGAACTCAGGTTGCCGGATGGTTCCGAGGTCGTTCTCAATGCGGATTCCGAAATATCGTATAGCGAACGTAAATGGGACGAAAACCGCCATGTCAATCTTAAGGGCGAAGCCTTTTTCAAAGTGGCCAAAGGCGAGCGTTTTACCGTGGCCACGGAGAGCGGATCCGTAGCGGTTTTGGGTACCCGGTTCAATGTTGAAAACAGAAAGGGCTTTTTCGAGGTCACTTGTTTTGAAGGCTTAGTAAGCGTAACCTTTAAGAACAAGGAAATACAACTACCCGCAGGCCAATCACTGATGGCGATCAATGGTGAGATCGTTGAAGCGAGCGCTCCGAATACTTCCGGACCCACTTGGATGAACCATGAAAGTTCGTTCAAAAGTGTGCCCCTACATTATGTGCTCGATGAATTTGAACGCCAGCATAATATAGAAATCGAGACGCAAAATATCGATCTCGAACAATTGTTTACCGGTACTTTTAGCAATACCGATACCGACCTTGCCTTGAAGAGTATAAGCGTGCCCTCGCAAATAAAGTTTAAATTTGAAGGCGACAAAGTGCTCTTCTATGGCGAAAACACCCCGTAAAGGTACCCTAGCCCTTATTGGCCTTATCCTTTTGTTGTTTTCGCCCTGTGCCGTTTCCCAAGAGAATACATCCGAAATATCCCTGAGTTCCTTCCTACAGGAATTGGAGCATGATTTCGACGTCAAATTCTCCTATGCCGACAATGATCTCCGTGATATCAGCATTGTCATTCCCCATAAAGAAAGCTTAAAGGGGATATTAGAGGATGTCGAGCGGCAGACCCAACTTAAGGTCCAAAAACTCAATGAACGGTATTACACCATAACGGTGAACCCAAAAGTAGACATCTGCGCAAGGGTCTTGGATAATTTTGAGCAAAACACCGTTACCGGTGCCACGGTACAGATTTTGGGAACCCATACGGCCGTTATTACCGATTCAGACGGCGGCTTTGCCATCGCCAACGTGCCCCGTAACGCCAGGCTGCAGATTAAACATTTGGGATTCAAGACCCTTTTTGTCGATGCCAAAGAGTTGATGGGTCAAAAACCATGCGCCACCCTATTATTGGCGCAATTCTACCAACAATTGGAAGAGGTGGTCGTCTATGAATTCCTGACCAAAGGCCTTGTAAAACAGCCGAACGGAAGTATCGAGGTGAACAGCGAGGAATTCGGAATCCTTCCGGGCTTAATAGAGCCCGATGTACTGCAGACCGTTCAGGCACTCCCAGGTATCGAGAGTATCGACGAGACGGTATCGAACATTAATATCCGGGGCGGCACTAATGACCAAAACCTCGTGCTGTGGAACGGCATTAAAATGTATCAATCGGGGCACTTTTTCGGCTTGATCTCAGCCTTTAACCCCTACCTCACCGACAAAGTTATTTTGACAAAAAACGGTACGAGTACCGAATATGGGGAGGGGGTCAGTGGTATCATCGATATCCGGACGAAAGATTCCATTGCGAATCGGTTCTTTGGGGGTGCGGGCCTAAACCTTATCGGTGGGGACGTGTACGGACACCTACCTGTTTCCGATAAACTGGCCGTTCAATTTTCCGCCCGGCGTTCCCTTACCGACCTACTGGACACCCCCACCTATGAAAAGTTCTTTACCCGGGTTTTCGAAGACAGCGAAGTCAACCGCGACGGTAACTTCTATTTTTACGATTTTACGGGCAAAGTGCTGTACGACATCGGTAAAAACCAAAAACTAAGGCTCAGCTTTATCAGTATCAATAACCTGTTGAATTATTCGGAACAGGAAATGAATTCCGACCAGCGCACCCGCAGCGATCTTGATCAGACCAACCTTTCCATTGGCGGAAGCCTGCAAAGCCAATGGAACAAAAAGTTCTCGACGTTTCTAAACCTATACCACACCCGTTACAACCTCGATGCCCGCAATACCTCGTCCAACGCCAAACAGACCCTGTTCCAGAACAATCAGGTGCAAGAGACGGCCCTCAAACTCAACACAGATTACCAACTCAGCGACCGTGTCGGGTGGCTGAACGGCTATCAATACAGCGAAACCGCCATCGTCAATGCTACCGATGTCACACAACCACCATTTCAGAGCAACGTTCGGGATATTGTACTAAACCAAGCCCTGTTCACCGAAATCGTTTATCGGTCGAACGACCAGAAATTGTTCGCTCGGGGCGGGCTGCGTTTGAACCGTTACGAAAATCCCGATACCTTTGACGAGTTCATTATCGAACCGCGTATAGGTTTTAACTATGCCATTACGCGGGAGCTCAAAGTACAAATGTTGGGGGAATTCAAGAGTCAGGCTACCAACCAGATTATCGACCTCGAACAGAATTTTTTGGGCATCGAAAAGCGGCGTTGGATTGTGTCGGACGGGGATTCATTACCCCTCACCAAAAGTAAACAGGGATCCTTAGGTCTCAACTATGACAGCGAAAACCTGTATGTGGGGCTAGAGGGGTTTTATAAGGAAGTGGACGGCATCAGCACCTCGACCCAAGGCTTTCAGAACCGGCACCAGTTCAACGGCGAAACCGGAAAGTACGATGTGAAGGGCGTGGAAGTTCTGATTAACAAAAAAACGGATGTTCTAAGTATTTGGGCCAGCTACGGATATAATGTGAATACTTACTATTTTCCGGAGGTGGTTCCTACGGAATTTCCCAACAATCTAGATATTCGGCATACGGGAAGCTTGGCCGGCACCTATACACTCGAAAATTTCAAATTCGGTATCGGCCTTAATTTTCATACCGGAAAGCCGTTTACCGAACCCCAGGCCGAAGACCCGATCGATACCACATTTTTTCCCGATCGAATAAATTACAGCTCGCCGAATACCGCCCGTTTGCCCGAATACCTCCGTTCGGATGCGTCGGCCATTTATAATTTCGATATCGGATCGGCCGTAAAGGCCTCGGCCGGGGCGTCCGTTCTGAATTTTACTGATCGTAAAAATATTTTGAACGCCTATTACCGGCTTAACGACCAAAATGACATCGAAAAAATCGAGAATGTTTCGTTGGGGATTACGCCAAATTTGAGTTTTCGGGTGCGATTTTAATATTCACATCCGTTCCGGTACTTCGATACCTAGAAGTTTAAATGCCGAGCGGATCACCTCCCCTACTTTTTTGGAAAGCTGTACGCGAAATACCTTTCTTTGCCCGTCTTCCTCCCCCAAAATGGATACCTGTTGATAGAACGAGTTGAATTCCTTGACCAAGTCGTAGGTGTAATTGGCGATAAGGGCGGGACTAAAATTTTCAGCTGCGGATTGGATGGTTTCAGGAAAAAGTCGTAGTTGTTTGATGAGCTCCTTTTCCTTGTGGTGCAATGCCACTGAGGTCTGAACTGCGCCTTTGCTCAGCGCAGTCAAAGTGTTCGACCTGGCAAGGTCGGTATCTTCCGCTTTTCTTAGAATAGATTGAATCCTCGCATAGGTGTATTGAATAAACGGCCCGGTATTTCCCTGAAAGTCCACCGATTCTTCGGGGTCGAACAGAATCCGTTTTTTGGGGTCTACTTTAAGGATATAATATTTTAGGGCCCCGAGCCCTATCATTTTGTAGAGTTCTTGTTTTTCGGTTTCGGAATAGCCCTCCAATTTCCCCAGTTCTTCCGAAATTTCAGCAGCGGTACGGGTCATATCCCCCATCAGATCATCGGCGTCCACGACCGTGCCTTCTCGGCTCTTCATTTTTCCGCTGGGGAGATCGACCATGCCATAGCTCAAATGGTAGAGGCTTTCGGCCCACTCGAACCCGAGTTTTTTAAGGATGAGGAACAGTACCTTAAAGTGGTAGTCTTGCTCGTTGCCGACGGTATAGACCATGCCCCCGACATCTGGAAAATCCTTGGAGCGTTGTATCGCGGTACCGATATCCTGGGTCATATACACTGCCGTACCATCGGAACGAAGGACAATTTTTTCGTCAAGCCCCTCCTCGGAAAGGTCGATCCACACGCTGCCGTCATCCTTTTTGTAAAAAACGCCCTTTTTCAGACCTTCCTCAACGACATCCTTGCCCAACAAATAGGTGTCGCTTTCGTAGTAGAGGGTATCGAAATCAACCCCCAGGTTTTTATAGGTCTCCTCGAAACCTTCATATACCCAGCCGTTCATGGTTTTCCAAAGGGCCACGGTTTGCTGGTCACCCGCTTCCCATTTTTGCAGCATTTCCTGGGCTTCCAATAAAATAGGGGCCTCTTTTTCGGCTATCTTGGGATCGATTCCCCCGGCCACTTTTTGGGCTACTTGCTTTTTATAGGCCTTGTCAAAGGCAACATAATACTTACCGACCAACTGATCGCCTTTCAGTCCCGTGCTTTTGGGAGTTTCCCCCTTTCCGAAACGTTGCCAGGCGAGCATGCTCTTGCAAATATGGATACCGCGGTCATTAATTATCTGGGTTTTGTACACTTTTTTTCCGGACGCTTTCATTATTTCAGAGACGGAATATCCCAAGAGATTATTTCGAATATGTCCCAGGTGCAAAGGTTTGTTCGTGTTTGGGGAAGAATATTCCACCATAACGGCATCCTTGTCCAGATCCAGAATAAATCCATAGTCCGGATTATTTTTTATCCCGTTAAAAAATTCAAGATAATAAGTGTCATCGATCACCAGATTCAAAAATCCCTTGATAACATTGAATCCAGAAACGGCAGCCACTTCCTTTTCCAGAAACGAACCGATCTGCTCTCCTATCTGTACAGGATTGCCCTTAACATGGCGTAGCATGGGAAAGACCATGACGGTAATATCGCCCTTGAAATCCTTACGTGTAGGTTGGAATTCTACCGTAGGAAGTTCCACGGAAAATTGGCCCAAGACTGCTTCCTTTACTTTTTGGGTAAGTATCGTTTCTAATTCCATCCCTCTAATTGATCTGTTAACCTGTTACAAAAGCCTTTTCCGGGCTGCAAAACTAATCATTTTTCATGTTTAAAGATGAAGTCCCTTCGCAATACACCTGCTTTTAGCTAACTTTATAAAAAATTGCCTAATGCTTGTAAACGTATCCTATAACGACAGGGAAATTACCCGAAAAGTTGACGCCGAAGTGGGCAAGCCCTTAACGCTCAAAGAACGATGGGCCTTAGGCGGTATCGGATCGCCACGCCTGTTCATTACGGAAACGAGTATAGAGATTAGAAACCTTCTTATATTGGACAATAATCGGGATCAGTGCAACGTAGAGATCCGCCCCAAGGGCATCATCGTTCGGTTCCGGTCACTGCTGGAGACCTTCGCCCTGGTCATTCCCTTTTACAAACTCACGGTGTATAAGGGAGATCTGGCGGTATATACCATCTACCGCGACCATCATTTTATCAAGGTGCGCTCGGATACCAAAGCGGTGCAGAAATTTTTTCGGAAGTTGCTGGACTATAAGGTGGACAATGCGCCGACCTCGGTCGAGGATCTTTAAAAAAACTAAGTTTTAAACAGTTCCTACTTCGATTCTATGAAGATACTCTTGACAGGTGCCAACGGTTATATCGGCATGCGCCTGCTGCCCCAGTTGGTCGAGATGGGCCATGAGGTAATCTGTACCGTGCGCGACAAAGAACGCTTCGCCATTGACGAAGATCTGCGCTCACAGGTAGAGGTGGTCGAAATCGATTTTTTAGACGAGATGGTCGAAGGGAAAGTACCGCCAGACATCGACGCCGCCTATTTCTTAATACATTCCATGAGCTCCTCCACGCGGGATTTTGTGGAGATGGAGGCCAAAACCGCCCAAAAATTCAATATATATCTGAAGAACACCCAAGTCGAACAGGTCATCTACCTGAGCGGTATCGTAAACGAAGATAATCTGTCAAAACATCTTTGGTCACGAAAAAACGTGGAGAAAATACTGTCTGAAGGGCCTTTTCACCTGACCGTGCTGCGGGCCGGCATCATCGTCGGTTCCGGAAGTTCCTCTTTCGAGATCATACGTGATCTCTGCGAAAAACTGCCGGTGATGATTACCCCGAAATGGGTACTGACCAAAACCCAGCCGATTGCCATACGCGATATCATAAACTTTCTTACCGGGGTTTTGGGCAATGAACAGACCTACGATGATTCCTTTGATATTGCTGGTCCTGATGTGCTTTCCTATAAAGAAATGCTCCAGGAGTATGCAGAACAGCGTGGATTTAAGAACTGGATTTTTACCGTACCGGTCATGACACCGAAACTTTCCAGTTATTGGCTCTATTTCGTGACCTCTACCTCGTACAAGCTGGCATTGAACCTGGTGGACAGTATGAAGGTGGAAGTAATAGCCAGGGATAAACGCCTACAGCAAATTTTAAATATCGAGCCCCACACCTACCGGGAAGCCATAGATATGGCCTTTAAAAAAATCGAACAGAACCTGGTGGTCAGCAGTTGGAAGGACAGTATGATCAGCGGACGCTTTCAAAAGAATCTGGAGAAATACATACAGGTGCCAAAGTTTGGAGTATTGAAAGACGTGAAGAAAATGAGGGTCGATGACCCCAAGCAGGCCCTCAAGAATATCTGGAAAATAGGCGGAAGCAACGGCTGGTACTACGCCGATTGGCTGTGGAAAATCCGGGGTATTATGGATAAATTCTCCGGCGGGGTCGGTCTGAGAAGGGGGCGTACCCACCCCGATAAACTCTATGCCGGCGATGCCCTCGATTTTTGGCGCGTGCTGTTGGCTGACAAAAAAGCAAAACGCCTGCTACTTTTCGCCGAAATGAAGTTGCCTGGGGAAGCTTGGCTGGAATTCAGGATAGATGATAACAATGTACTGCACCAAACCGCGACATTTCGACCTAAGGGCTTAAAAGGCAGACTATATTGGTATAGTATCGTGCCCTTTCATTATTTTGTTTTTGGGGGGATGATCAGGGGCATTGCGAAGGGATGAACGATGTCTTGATTGTGATTTTACCTCCCGTTATATGGGCATCATTAATCTAAACTCGTTAAAGTAAATCGCTATCACCTCAAAATCTATTCTTAAGAACCCGCTCCTTTCCGTATCTATAGGAATTATCTTAGTTTTCTCTGCCATTGTGTTCTTTGCGACGGAAGCAAGCTACAACGCCGTTGAGGAGGCTTCGATATGGATCCGTAATTATTTTGGCTATTTTTATCTTTACCTCGGCCTGGGCTGCGTTCTTTTACTTTTTGGAGTGGCATTTTCCCCTTTGGGCCAACTTAAACTTGGCAAAAAAAATGAAAAGCCCGAACATTCCCTCTGGGGGTGGACGGCCATGCTGTACAGTGCCGGCATGGGAGCGGGAATTCTACTGCGCGCCGTTCAGGAACCGGTTTTTATGCAACAGCACCCTCCCTATGCCTCCCGGCTCGAACCTGAAATTCTCGCCCTTGAGTTTACTTTTTACCAGTGGGGACTAACCGCGTGGGCTTTCTATGGTCTTTTTGCCATGGTCGTAGGGTATGCCCTGTTCGTGCGAAAAAAGAAAGTGCGGGTAAGTGCGACCGTTGAAAATATAATTTCCGGCCCCATGGCCAAAAAAGGAATCGACGTTACCACCATTATAACAACGGTATTTGGACTCGTAGCCGCCATCGGGCTGGGCGTTACACAAATTAAGGGAGGTCTTAACTATATCTTCGGAGGAGGGTTCGGGCTGGGCGTCACGATATCCTTGGCTGTTCTGGTTTCGGCAATTGCTTTCTATTCCGTTTGGCAGGGAGTGGATAAGGGCATTAAAAAAATATCCCAGTTAAATATTCTGGTCACCTTTCTTTTGCTGCTTTTTATCTTTCTAAAGAGTGATATAGGAGCCATTTTCAGTTCCTTCGGAAAGGGAACACTTAACTACCTTATCGATTTTATCCCCATGAGCCTAGCCTATGACAACTATAATCCTGGTATGGAATTTCTCACTGATTGGACGTTCTATTACTGGGCGTTTTGGTTGGCCTGGGCCCCCTTTACGGGCATCTTTATCGCCCGTATATCAAAGGGCAGGACCCTGCGACAAATGCTTTTGGGAGTTTTGATACTCCCATCGTTGGGCACTTTCTTTTGGTTTTCAGTCTTTGGTACCTCGGCTTTTCAGTTGATTGAATCGTGGGGAGCGTACAACGACGAGTTCGGAAACGTATTTTCATCGCTGTTCGTGTTTTTTGGGAACTATCCAATGGCCACCTTTTTGAATATAGTAACCCTGTTTTTGCTGATCGGTTTTTTGGTGACCTCGCTGGATTCAGCCGTATTCGTTTTGAGCATGTTTACCGATAAGGGCAAAAAGAATCCCCAAAAAATGCATCGGCTTATCTGGTCGGTTTTTATTCTTTTGGCGACTACGGCGCTTATTCTATTAGGAAATGCCAAACCGGATATCGATGTGCTGACCGCCGTTCAAAAACTACTTATCATCACCTCGTTGCCCTTTGCCTTTCTCATGATTTTTATGGGGATCATATTTATTGTAGAAGTGTCAAGAAAAAAAATAGATCCCTAATCACCCTTATTCCCCTTTTTCAATTTTATTTATCCATTTGAGAACCTATGAACGGAATTCTAGGCGCCAAAAAATAGCCCGTTAAACTCGCGAACAGTATGGGAATAAAATAGGAAAAACCTGTCAATGTAGCCAATAAAATAGTAGTGCTCATCGGCGTTCGGGTCACACAGGCATTGATGGCCGCCATGCAACTGACCGTTGCCAAGGTCACATGTGTACCTGGAAAAATATGATGAATAATCAGTCCCAAGGTGGCCCCAACGAAAAAAAGAGGGATGATAAAGCCACCCCGCCAGCCCGAAGTTACCGTAATGGCGATAGCAACTATTTTAAAGAGCAAAATAGCAATCAATAGCTGTATGGTTAGGTTGCTTGTCAGCAATTCGCCGATTTCATGATGTCCGAAATAACGGGTCAACGGCAGGTAGTAGGCAATAATTCCTAACAATAGGCCGCCGATGAGGGTTTTGATATAAATGGGAAGGGGCCTTTTTTCGAACATCCTTTTAAAACCTTTGGTACAATATATAAAACACCAACCTGTAAAAGTCCCCAGTACTCCGAACAATACTGCATAGGCAAAGTCGAATACTCCTGAATATTCGTAGGCAGACAGGTCCCAGAGGGCTCCAAGGCCCAAGTGGATGATCAGTGCAAACACGATGTAGCTAAAACTGCTCGCCACCAAAGCCGGTATGAGGGCCTTGTAATATTCCACGGCATGTCTGTGGTGCAAAATTTCCAGCGAAAAAAGGCTGCCGCCCAAGGGTGCACCGAACAGGGCCGTAAATCCCGAGGCCATTCCAGCAATACTCAATGACCGCAATTCTTCCCCTTTCAACCGGAAAAGCTTGCCCAACCAAGTACCGGTCGAACCCGTTACCTGAACCAACGGAGCTTCCGGACCAAGACTTCCACCCGAGGCGACGCAGAGCAACGAAGACAGAATCATAGAAGGATTTAGCTTGGGATCCAGCTTTCCCTTATTGAACCTGATGTTGTTGACGATAAGATGAATTTCGCCAGGCTCGCCAATAAAATGGATGACCAGACCTGCCAACAGACCACTGATTGCCATAACCGGTACTACCTGCCATCCCGTAAAAAAGGCGATTTGGTGCCTCAAGAACTCGAGTACGATCCAGTAGACGCCGGCAATCAGCCCGCCGATTAGGCCAAGGACGGCCCAAAGCAAAAATGTACGACTAAACACAAAAGGGTTGAACCGTATCGGCTGATCCAGAATATTCAGGTAATTGACCAGTTTCCTTCTTCTTTTCAGTTTCAATCGGACAGTGGTTTTGGGGTAGTAATTTTTATCAAATTATGGGATGGAAGGATTGCTCCCCCAAGTATACAAATATAGGACTAGGTTTTCTTTGTTGGTATCCATTCAAAAAAAAAGCGGACGAGTGCGTCCGCTTTTTGTTTTTAAATTTTCTCACAAAGACTAAAAGTCCATGGTAGCCAGGGCCCATCTGTAATGAAGACTATTTTTCCCTGAATTGTGGTCACGCCGAAAAAGGCTTCAAAAGCGCACTGATATCGCCCTATGACCTGACGGGACGTAAAATTGCTTTCGTCCGGTTTTTTTCGATGGACACCGCTACGTACGGTCTCATTGCAAATCAGGTATATCCTTCATTTTTCCGTTCTCTAATTTACCCAGGACAACGACATCCTTGGTCTTTTCGTATTCCTCTATGGCCATCAACAACTGCTTTTTGGTCTCCCTAAAAAGTTTTATGCCTGATTTCTGGTTCTTGTTACGAACTTCGATATAATAGCCTTCACGAAGTTCCGTCGGTTTTGTGGCGGGTCTTCCCATAATCGTTTCTTATTTTTTCAATCGTTCAATTTAATCTTTAGTTTAGGTCATTTGCCTAAACCGATAAACATAAGAAATAAACTGAATTATTTAAATAGAATGGGGTTAAGTATTAGTTAAAATATCGAGTGGTTTAAAAAATCTTTTTCAACAACAAGAACGAGATAATGGCCAATACTATAAAAATGAAAAAGATAATCTTAGCAATGCCTGCTGCCGCTTCGGATATTCCACCAAAGCCGAAGATTCCCGCGATAATGGCAATTATTATGAAAATGATCATCCATCGTAACATAGTGAAAGTCTTTAAGTTAATATTCTCTAGTGAAAAGTAAGCTATGGGGTGTTGCGGGATGTAGCTTATTAATTCTAATTATAGCCCGAAAAAATAAAATTGAGGGGAATACCTCAACTTAATTGTAACGGCATTTCCCTCATACGTTTTCCAGTCAATCGAAAAACCGCGTTCGCGATGGCCGCCCCGATCGGTCCGATCGGTGGTTCTCCCACCGCGCCGGGGGTCTGGGCCCCTTGCAAAAATACTACTTCGATTTCCTTGGGAGATTGTTTCATTAGAGCCATTTTATATGGTCCGTAAATGGTGGGGGTCAAAGCGCCATCGACCACTTCCATTTTTTCAAAAAGGGTAGCACTCATACCCATAATGATGGCTCCCTCGCATTGCGCGCGTACCTGATCGGGATTTACCACAAGCCCGGGATCGATGGCACAGGTCACCTTATGCACTTTGATTTCCTCACCTTCGATAGACACCTCCACCACCTGGGCACATGGCGTGTTCGTGTCAGTGGAAACGGCGAAACCCATCGCCTTTCCATTCACCGGTTCATCTTTATATCCTGCCTTTTGTACCACGGCTTCAATTACGGATTTCAGTCGTTTACCGCGGTCGTCATCCTGTATGTGGGCCAAGCGAAATTCTATAGGATCTTTACCGGCCTTGACGGCCAACTCGTCCATAAAACTTTCAATGGCAAAGGTGTTGGCCAATAGCCCCAGGGCACGCCACCAACTGGTGGCAAAGGGCAATTTCACCCGCCATGAGACGGCCCTGTAGTTCGGTATTGCGCCATACTGGATCATGCCCCCGCGCCATGCGCCCATATCGGCACCTAAAAGGGGTTCGGCTATACCTGGCAGCATAGGGGACCCAAAAGCCACATCACCACTGGAAACATTATGTTCAATGGCCTCGATCGTGCCATCATCTTTCAAATAGGCCCTCAGTACATGATGGGTGGGCGGGCGAAAGGTATCGTTCTGAAATTCTTCCTTTCGGGTAAGGAAGCACTTAACGGGTCGGGTCACGGCCTTTGATAATACGGCGGCCTGCATGCCGTTGGGCGTGTGAAGACGTCGGCCGAAACCGCCCCCTAAAAACGTGGGAACGACATTTACGTTTTCTTTATCGAGCTCCAATCGTTCGGCAATTTCGTCTCGGGTGATGCTCACAACTTGTGTGGAAATTATCACGGTCGCACGTCCATTTACCACCGAGGCCAAGGCCCCATTGGGCTCCAGTTGGGCATGTGCCCCGATGGGACTTTTATATTCTGAAACTATAGTGTTCTCATTATCGTTTAAAACGGCCTCCGCATCCCCTTGCTTTTGAATAACGAATGGCTCGCCCTTGCCAACCTCTATCATGGCCCTGATATTTGCAGTATTCCAGTTTTTATCGGTTTTCCATTCCGCTACAATAGCTTCCTTGGCATTTTCCGCTTCGAGATAGGAGTTGGCAACAACCCCTACAAAATCGGTTTCCTTAACGATTTTGACCACGCCTGGCATGGTTGCGGCCTTTTCGGTATTCGCCCCCATATATTGGGCACCGACAAGCGAAGGTCGAACCACGGCGCCGTAGAGCATTCCCGGAAGGGTAGCGTCCATACCAAAAATTGGGGCTCCGTACACCTTGTCCTTTAAATCGACGCGAGCAATGGGTTGACCAATATATTTATAGTCGGAAATCGGCTTCAGTTCGGGTGCATCGGGAACATCCCATTCCTCGACACCGACAACGGCATCGGCATAGGTCATGGTTTTGACGCCGCCGGTAATGACACCCTCCGTAACGGAAAGATCGGCTATGTTCAGGTCCAGTTTTTTGGCCGCTTCCGTTTTAATCATTTCCCGCATCGTGGCAGCCAGTTCACGCAGCGGTACCCAAAGCGAAGAAATGGAGGTGCTGCCCCCAGTGGCAAAACTGTCGATATTGCCCGATGCGGTATCGGCGTGCACTACGCTGATCTGTGCCATGGAAACTTCAAGCTCGTCCGCAGCCATTTGCGCCAGGCCCGTAAAAGTACCTTGGCCCATTTCTACTTTGGGGCTATGAATCACTACATTATTGTCATGGGTAATCTCGAACCAAATGATGGGATTATCGGTATTGCCGATATACGGGGCGTCGGCAGTATTGATGGCAGCTGATACAAGCCTTCGCAACGGATTTCTGAACAGATAGGTGCCCACCGCCAAAACACCAATGGTTCCCAGACCGCCGCGAATCAAAAATTTACGTCGGGATACATTTTTTGTCCTTTTTTCCTCTGCGGTCACAATTTATGCATTTTGAGATTTTGGCATCGGCAGGGTTGTTTTCAATTTGGCGGCCCGATGTATGGCCTTTCGCATTCGGTAATAAGTGGCGCAGCGACAGACGTTGATGATGTTCCGATCGATTTCCTCATCGGTCGGATTGGGTACCTTATCCAACAACGCGGCCGTGGCCATCATAAAACCAGGCTGGCAATACCCGCACTGGGGAACCACTTCTTCAATCCAAGCCTGCTGGACGGGGTGTGGATTTTTTTCGTTCCCCAGACCTTCGATGGTGACGATGTTTTTTCCCTGCGCCAACTTGACGGCGTACGAACAAGAGCGCACGGCCTCCCCATCGACATGCAGCGTACAGGCCCCACAAGCCGCTTTTCCGCAGCCGAATTTAGTGCCCTTCAAATCAAGTACATCTCTGATGACCCAGAGCAACGGGGTGTTTTCGTCTGGGATATCGAGCGTATGGAGAGTATTGTTTACGGTTAACCTTATGTTCATTGAATTTATTTAAATATTTTTCTCGGGTCAGTGTCTTAGATATTGCTAAAGGTCATATTCACCGCAGAATACTTCATGATTTCTTTTTTTTACTCGGATGGGATGACCGCCCCATCAGCAAACCATTGCTCAACTGCTACTTTAAACCCCTCTTCGGACACAGGGGGGATTTCCCGTGGTTTCCCGTTTGCGTCTACACCGGGATTCCATGCCCATAATACCAGTGAATCTTTCGTCATATGCTCTACGAGGTCTTTATGGCTTCTACCGCCATTGGTTTCAGGGCGTAACATTCTCTCCGCAATTTCGGTTCGAGACAGCCCCTCCCAGCCCATCGATGCGGGGGCCACCGCCCAATGCGGCGCGCCTGGAACCCCTGAGTTAAAATTGTTTTCAGACTGATGGCAAGTAGAACATTTAGTAGCCTTAAATCCGTGGTTGTTCTCGCCACGGGCCATCCCGAAATAATGGGGATGGCCGTCTTCACCCTGTTTGGGAATAGGGTCGTTGGGATGACAGTTTATACAGCGTGGGTGGGTCAATACATCCATCATTTTGTCAAAGTTCTCCCCGGATTTCTGGGCATCGACCTTTTCGAAAGTAAGGGGTCTGTATCCCTTTGAATAGGATGGCTTGGAAACCGATACAACAATCCCGGCTACCCAAAACAAGGAAAATATAAAAATAATTTTGGGTCTCATGCGACAGGTGGGCAAAAGGTTTCCCTAAAAGTAACTATTTTATTTCCTTTGGGCAATCAACGTGAAAACACAGGCTTGCCCAGAACGGCACCCCATCAGATTAAATAATAAAACACTTTTTGCGATGTACGGCAGCTTCAATTATGCCCTGGGCAAGAACACCTCCGCCATCATACATCGGGCACTGCCGCCACCACAGGTTTCGATGGTTTCCAGCGAACTGTAAACGATACCGCAATGCTTTTCTATGGAGGTGATCTGTTCGGGATTTAAACTTTTAAAGGCCTGTGTGCTCATTACCAAAAGAGGCTCTTCCTCTTTTCCCAGCACCTGTAGCATATTGCCCGCAAAATGGTGCATCTGCTCTGCGGAGATGGCGATAATATCTTTACCATCCTGTTTCAGATGGCCGATAACGCTCGTTTTTTCTTTTTTATCATCGATGGCATCCAAACAGATGACCGCGAAATGATCAGCGAGGCACATCATGACATTGGTGTGATAAATGGGTCTTCGCTCGCCGTCGACGGATTGGTTGGCCGTAAAGATTACCGGGGAATATTCAAAGTCCTCGCAAAATTCGATAAAAAGTGCTTCGTCCGCCCGATCGGAAAGGGCGCAATAGGCCTTTTTGTTCACCCGGTCTAAAGCCATGCTTCCCGTCGCCTCTAAAAAGAATCCCTCGGTCTCGGCAGAGGTATAGTCCATAATATCCTTGATTTCAAAACCTTTTTCCTCCAAAATATCCAAAATATCGTCACGCCTTTCGTTCCGGCGATTTTCGGCGAACATGGGATATAGACCGACGATACCCTCCTCATGAAACGAAATCCAGTTATTCGGAAAAATAGAATCGGGGGTATCCCGCTCTTTATTGTCATCCACTACGATAACGTTGACCCCCTTACCCTGTAAAACGTTTACAAAATCATCGAATTCTTTCTGGGCCTGGGCATTTATCACGGCGTTCTTTAGATCGAGATCCTCTTGAAAATAGTTGTTCACAGCGGTCTGCTCGTTCATACGAAAGTTGACCGGCCGGATCATAAGTATGGTATTGGTACTTTGCATTACTATAGTCTTATCAAAGGCAGGGTACTGCAGCGCAGCAAGCCCTCCTGTTTGGCAATTTCGGCATAGGGAATTTCCTCCACCGTAAAGCCTTGCTCGCGCAGCCAATCGTTGAGCCGGGTAAAATTCCGTTCGGAGACCACTACTTCTGGCGATATGGAAAAAATATTACTGTACATGTGGTACATCTCTTGCTCGGTAATCTCAAAGATATTTTCCTTTCCGAAGAAATCGACCAGCCATTGGTACTCGTCTTCCACCAAAAATCCATTTTTGTGAAGGATGGCCTTGCCCATTCCCAACGGCTGGAAACAACAGTCGAGGTGCAATGCGTTCTGCAGGGCCTGAGTATTCGATTTCCTAAGCTCGAAGGACTTTATGGTTTTATTCGGAAAATGTTGGGCAATATAATCCACGGCTGCTTTATTGGTGCGCGCCGTAATGTACGTGGAATAGTCCTTCGCCGTGTAGGTACCTATAAAAATATAGTCGTGCCAAGGCATTACATCACCGCCTTCGACGTGCACTTCTTCCGGTGGCCGCAGAATTTGGTCCTCATCTATTTCGTCCAGAACGTGCAAGATGGCTTCGACCTCTTTTTCCCTTTCGGGGAGGATGTTGGCCTTAATCAATTTATTCCCGATCACAAAAGCAATATCCCGGGAAAAAATCTGGTTGCAATTTTCCAAAACCTCGGGGCGGTACACCTTAACACCGTACTTTTCAAAAATCTGGGCAAAGGCATCCATTTCACGCACCATATCGGATTCTGTGGGATAGGTGCCCGCTAAAATATGTTCTAGGGATTTTGGATCGTAAGCTTCTTGGGGACTAGGCACGGGACCGGGACTTTCGGCCGTACCCAGAACCACCGCCTTTAACGGGGAAATCTCGTCATTGATATGAAGACGGAGCATGATCGCTACCTTTTATCGAGCTCGACAAAAGGCCTTTCGGTCTCCCCGATATAAACCTGTCTTGGCCGGCCTATCGGTTCCCCGCGCAAGCGCATTTCACGCCATTGGGCTATCCAGCCCGGCAGACGGCCCATAGCGAACATGACGGTAAACATTTCGGTAGGTATGCCCAATGCCCTGTATATGATTCCGGAGTAGAAATCGACGTTGGGGTACAATTTTCTATCGACAAAATAGGAGTCTTCCAAGGCTTCTTTTTCGAGTCCCTTAGCAATATCAAGAACGGGATCGTCAATACCCAGATTACCCAGAACATCATCGGCAGCTTTTTTGATAATCTTGGCGCGGGGATCAAAGTTTTTGTACACCCGGTGACCAAAGCCCATCAACCGGAAAGGATCCTCCTTATCCTTGGCCTTGCGCATATACTTTGCGGTGTCGCCTCCATCTTTTTCAATGCCTTCAAGCATTTCGAGTACCGCTTGGTTGGCTCCGCCGTGCAAAGGGCCCCAAAGTGCCGAAATCCCAGCCGAGAGAGAGGCGAAGAGTCCCGCTTGCGACGACCCCACGATCCGTACCGTGGAGGTGGAACAGTTCTGTTCGTGATCGGCATGCAAAATTAACAACTTATCAAGTGCCTCGATTACAGTTTCGTTTCTTTTATAGGTCTGATTGGGCCGCTTGAACATCATTTTGTGGATATTTTCAACATACCCCAAGGTATCATCCCCATAATCCAACGGCAATCCCTTTTTCTTGCGCAGCGTCCATGCCACGAGTACGGGAAATTTGGCCAGTATCCTAACAATGGCATGATACATATCCTCCTCGGAGGAAACATCGACAGTAGATGGGTTAAAGGCGATCAAGGCACTGGTCAAAGAGGATATTACGCCCATCGGATGCGCCGATTTCGGAAATCCATCCAAAATCTTTTTCATTTCTTCGTCGATGTGCGACTCCTCCTTAATATCCTTATGAAATTTTTCCAACTGCTTTTTGTCGGGCAGCTGACCGAAAATAAGAAGATAGGCCACCTCCAAAAAATCCGCTTTTTCTGCGAGATCTTCAATGGGGTAGCCCCGGTAGCGCAGAATACCCTTTTCACCATCCAAAAAAGTGATGGCACTCTCGCAAGAACCGGTATTCTTGAAACCAGGATCCAAGGTAATCATTCCCTTGGTCGCGGAACGCAGGGTTTTGATATCGATGGCGAGCTCGCCTTCAGAGCCCTTGACTACCGGAAATTCATATTTTTGGCCGTTGTATTCTAGAGTAGCTTTATCTGACATGGGTGCGTATTACTTATTAGGATTAAATGTAAACTTAAGAAAAACCTTGCGTCTTAACAATTTGGGCTATCCATTTGGGCAAGTTTTAACACCCTTATTGTAAAGGAAAAAAACAGGATCCCTCTGTTACAAAAGATATAATTTTTCGTAGTACTCATCCAGGGATTTATCCCAAGTAAACCGCATTTTTTTGGCGTTGGCCTGTATTTTTTTCCATAGGGGCTTGTCGTTTTCCCATATATCGAGAGCTTCATCGAATCTTTGTACCATATTTTTGAGTTTCGCATCGAAGGTTTTGCCGTCAAAGGCGAATCCCGTTTTCAAGTGTTCAACCGTATCCTTAAGTCCGCCTGTATGGTGCACCAGACAGGGATTTCCGTTACGCATCGCTAGCATTTGGCTGATACCGCAGGGTTCAAAAAGACTGGGCATAAAATACAGGTCGGTTTCAAGATACATGGAATCGATCAGGTCTTCGGATTGACCATTCGTAAAGATAAAGTTCTTGTGTCTGTAACTCAAACTTCTGAACAGTTCTTCATACTCCGGGTCGCCCGTGCCCAACAACATAAAGATGCCATCAATTTTTCGTAGGCGTTTCAGCATCTTTTCGAAGGATTCTGGCGAGCGCTTCAAAAAATAAAATTTTTGCTCGGTCAAACGGGCCACGCTCGAAACGATGAATTTTGGCCTTTGGGAAACAAATTCCATAATCTTCTCCCCGGTGTGCGCCAAGAAGTCCGCCTTATATTTTTTCGATTCGTCCTGTAACCATCGAAATAGGGCCTTCACCGTATTTCGGTACAGCAGGCCTTTTTCGGCCTCCCTGATATTATTATAATTGGAAGCATTGAGAATACCGTAGAGGCGATGCTCATCATTGGCCTTTTGCAGATCCTTTTCCAGACTTTCGCCACCGACGAATTCAGGACGGGCACTGGGTAACAAGACGTCTTCCTTATAGGATGGCGATACCGTGTGCACCGCATCCGCCAATCGAATACCAACGGCCATCAGGTTGATGCAGTTCTGATATTGCGGGTCTTGCAAAGCCTCATGATCGATAGTAATTTCAGGAAACCAGTTGTGCACCGAAGCGTAGTTATCGTAAAAAGGACGGATACCCTGTATCGCCAGGTTATGGATGCTGTATACGTAGCGCATCTTCTTTAAACCTTGATAGTTCGGATGGTATTTTTTGATAAAGAGCAGGGCCGCGGAATGCCAATCGTGCATATGTACGATATCGAGTTGCCCAAAAGCCTCTATTTTAATCGCTTCGGCGACCGCGGTATTGAAAACCATGAATTTGATAAAGTCGTTGAAGAACGGCTCAGTAGGGTCGTCGTGATAAATATGTGCAATACCTCCCTCTGTAATCTCAGGGTGATGGATGACGTAATGGGTGATATTTTCGAACTCCTTTTTGGGAGTGACCTTATAAAGTTCGGCATGGTAGGTCGTACCTCGCAGCGGAAAGTTAAGATTGGCTACCAAAGTGCCATCTTCGTGCAATCGCGAATAAGAAGGAACGACCACATGTACCCGATCGCCACGTTTCGCTATTTCTCTAGGCACATCCCGCACCACGTCGCCCATACCCCCGGCCTTACAGTTATAGATACCATCGTTTTCGGCGGCAACAAAAAGGAAGTTATTCATAGGTTAAAAGCTTGTTTTGACTGACTACAATATATTCATTTAATTTAAGCAAAACTGGGAGTATCACAAAAAAAACCTTTCAAAAATTCGAAAGGCTTTTTTTTTAGACGGGAAACTGAAGATGTTAAATTAAACGAAGTTCTAAACCCGGTACTCCGACAGGCAAGTTTAAATTTTCTGCATACCGCATCTGCTACCACCAAATTCCATTATTTTATCTTAAACGCCTTTTCTTTCGGAAAGTAGGCCGTCTCGCCCAGTTCTTCCTCGATGCGAAGCAATTGGTTGTATTTCGCCATACGGTCGGAACGGGAGGCGGAACCGGTCTTAATCTGCCCCGTATTCAAGGCTACGGCAAGATCGGCGATGGTATTGTCTTCGGTCTCTCCGGAACGGTGCGACATTACAGAGGTATACCCAGCGTTCTTGGCCATATTTACGGCCGCAATGGTCTCGGTCAGGGTGCCAATCTGATTTACCTTTATTAAAATGGAATTGGCAATGCCTTTATCAATGCCTTTGGACAAACGTTCGACATTGGTTACAAAAAGGTCGTCGCCGACCAATTGCACCTTATCACCGATTTTGTCGGTCAGGGCCTTCCAGCCGTCCCAATCGTTTTCGTCCATTCCGTCCTCGATGGAAATAATGGGGTACTTTTCGGAAAGCTCGGCCAAATACTGTGCTTGTTCTTCAGAGGTTCGTACCACGCCCTTACTTCCTTCGAATTTGGTATAATCATAGGCCCCGTCAACGTAAAATTCGGCGGCGGCGCAATCCAAAGCGATCATTACCTCGTCTCCCAATTTGTAGCCTGCTTTTTCTACGGCTTTACCTATGGTATCCAAGGCATCCTCTGTGCCGTCGAGGGTCGGGGCGAACCCCCCTTCATCGCCCACTGCGGTGCTCAGCCCCCTATCGTGCAATACCTTTTTGAGGTTATGAAAAATTTCCGTACCCATTTGCATGGCATGTGAGAAATTCTTGGCTTTGACCGGCATTACCATGAACTCTTGAAATGCGATTGGCGCATCGGAATGGGAACCTCCGTTGATAATATTCATCATGGGTACCGGTAGCGTATTCGCACTTACCCCGCCAACATACCGGTATAGGGGCAATCCCAATTCGTTGGCTGCCGCCTTTGCAGTAGCCAGGGAAACACCCAGAATCGCATTGGCACCCAACTTGGATTTGTTCGGGGTACCATCCAAATCAATCATAGTTTGATCGAGAAAATTCTGTTCGAAAACGGATAGACCTAAGATTTCCTCGGCGATTACCGTATTGACATTTTCTACGGCCTTGCTAACGCCCTTTCCCATAAAGGCCTTTCCGCCGTCCCGTAGTTCAACTGCTTCGTGCTCTCCCGTAGAGGCCCCTGAAGGTACCGCTGCGCGGCCCATTATTCCATTTTCGGTGATTACGTCTACTTCTACCGCGGGATTGCCCCTGGAATCAAAAATTTGTCGTGCATGTACACTAAGGATGATACTCATTTTGTTACTTGTTTAGGATTGATTTTTCTCTGATATCAAATATACGAAACCACAGGTTTAGTTCATTGCGGTATCCCTTTAGAATGTAGCGGATATAACAATTTGGTAATCTACATCGTCTGTACCGATTTCGATTTGATCATATCGAAAAATCGGTCGAAGAGATAAACGGCGTCATGCGGACCGGCACTGGCTTCGGGATGATATTGTACGGAAAAGACATCTTTATTCTTCATCCGTATGCCCGCTACCGTTTTGTCGTTCAGGTGTACGTGTGTGATGTCAAGATCGGAATGCGACTCCGCTTCTTCCCTATTAATGGCAAAACCATGGTTTTGGGATGTTATCTCTCCCTTGCCCGTGAGCAAATTTATGATGGGATGATTGATGCCGCGGTGCCCATTATGCATTTTATAGGTAGACACTCCGTTGGCCAAGGCTATAACCTGATGCCCCAGACAGATACCGAATACCGGTTTACCGCTCGCAATCATTTTTTGGGTGGCCGCGATAGCATCCGTTAAGGGTTCGGGATCACCGGGACCGTTGGATATAAAATATGCATCGGGCGAAAAAGCTTCCATATCCTCAAAGGAAGCGTTGTAGGGAAATACCTTGATATAGGCATCTCGTTGGGCCAGGTTTCTCAGAATGTTTTTCTTGATCCCGATGTCAAGTGCCGCAATTTTATAAGTGGCACTTTCATCGCCGAAATAATAGGGTTCCTTGGTCGATACCTTAGAAGAAAGTTCCAAACCTTCCATACTGGGAATTTCGGACAACTTTTGTTTTAAATATTCTATACGGTCAACATCGGTAGTAATCACCGCGTTCATGGCCCCTTGTTCCCGGATGTAACTGACCAAGGCCCGGGTATCGACGTCGGAAATGGCAAAGAGGCCGTTATCCTCCAAAAACTGCCCCAGACTTTTATCGGCGACCGATCGCGAATAGTCATAGCTGAAATTTCTACAGATGAGTCCCGCAATCTTTACGGATTCGGACTCCACCTCGTCTGCATTCGTTCCATAATTACCAATATGGGCGTTGGTGGTCACCATCAATTGTCCGAAATAGGATGGATCCGTAAAGATTTCTTGATAGCCGGTCATGCCGGTGTTAAAACATACTTCGCCGAAGGCGGTACCTTCTTTGCCGCCGACGGATTTGCCGTAAAAGATGGTGCCATCGGCCAGTAATATGAGTGCTTTCTTTTTGGATTGATATTTCATGGGAGATAGTTTTTGATTATGGCTTGCTTAGGATGGATATTTGCTGCTACATGCCTGGTGCTACGTTTGTGGTATTCGGGAAACTCTTTCCATTCCCTTGACAAATAAACACAAAAAAAGGATAAACGCTTCCGTCTATCCTTTTAGAAAAATTAAAACTTGTTGACATCTTTATTCTTTTGTGTCGTCCTTTTTGGTTTCAGCATCCTCCTCCTTCTCGTCGGACTTAGCTTCGACCTTCGGTTTTTCGTCGGCGTTGGCTTCCGGTTTTTCTTCGGGTTGGCCCTTCTCCTCTTTGGTTTGGGGTTCCTGAACGTCGGACTTTTCGATTTCGGGTTCCTTCACTTCCGGAGTAGAACCGGCTTCAGGAGTTTCGGCCGTTTTCGTATCCGCATTGGTTTCCACTATATTTTCAGCGGCTTTATTTTTATCTGTGCCATCAACCCCTTCGGTTTCCTCTACCTTGTCAACGGCTTTGGTCTCCCCTTTTTTGCTTCCGCCCCTTCTACTTCGTCGGGTGGATTTCTTTTTCGGCTTGTCCGCGTTATAAATTTCATTGAAATCGACCAATTCGATCATAGCCATATCGGCATTATCACCCAAACGATTGCCCAACTTGATGATACGGGTATAACCTCCCGGTCTGTCGCCTACTTTTTCGGCTACCGTGCCAAACAGTTCGGTAACGGCATATTTATCACGGAGATTCTTAAAAACGATACGTCGGTTATGTGTACCCTTTTCGGCGGTCACATTGTTTTCCGGTTTTGACTTCGTGATCAAGGGCTCGACAAATTGTCGTAGTGCCTTGGCCTTGGCCACCGTAGTATTTATTCTTTTATGTTCGATTAGGGAACAGGCCATATTGGCCAACATCGCCTTTCGATGGGCGGTCTTTCTTCCTAAGTGATTGAACTTTTTACCGTGTCTCATGGTTTATGTTCTGTGTATTTCTCCAACTGAGGGATTCTCCCTTTCCTGTAAGAAATAGCGATTAATCTTTATCCAGTTTGTATTTTGAAAGGTCCATACCGAAGCTCAAACCTTTGTTGATGACCAGTTCTTCGAGTTCGGTCAAGGATTTTTTCCCAAAGTTGCGGAACTTCATCAGGTCGTTCTTGTTAAAGGAGACCAAGTCTCCTAAAGTATCCACCTCCGCGGCTTTCAAACAGTTTAGGGCTCGGACGGAAAGATCCATATCGACCAGTTTCGTCTTTAAAAGCTGGCGCATGTGTAGCGACTCTTCGTCGTAGGTCTCGGTCTGAGCGATTTCATCCGCTTCCAAGGTAATACGCTCATCGGAAAACAGCATAAAGTGATGGATCAAGACCTTTGCGGCTTCCGTCAACGCATCTTTTGGATGAATGGAACCGTCGGTCACGATTTCGAAAACTAATTTTTCATAATCGGTCTTCTGCTCCACCCGAAAGTTCTCGATGCTATATTTTACGTTCTTTATCGGAGTGAAAATGGAATCGATGGCTATGGTGCCCAATGCGGCGTTCGATTTCTTGTTCTCTTCCGCCGGAACATAGCCCCGCCCTTTGTCGATGACAATTTCCATGTTGATACTCACGTTTGAATCCAGATTACAGATGACCAAATCGGGATTCAGCACTTGATATCCGGAAATGAACTTCTGAAAATCGCCGGCGGTCACTTGGTCTTTCCCACTTAGGGAAATTGCCACAACCTCGGCCTCGGAATCATCGATCTGCTTTTTAAAACGTACTTGCTTGAGATTCAATATGATTTCGGTAACATCTTCGACAACACCGGAAATCACCGAAAACTCATGTTCCACCCCATCAATGCGTACGGAGGTAATCGCATGGCCTTCCAAAGATGAAAGCAATACCCTTCTTAATGCGTTCCCGACGGTCAATCCATAACCGGGCTCCAAGGGTCGGAATTCGAACTTCCCCTCGAAATCCGAAGAATCGATCATTATAACTTTATCGGGTTTCTGAAAATTAAATAATGCCATAGAGATAGTGTTCTTAGTTATTTAGAGTAAAGCTCGACGATTAACTGTTCTTTGATGTTCTCGGGAATTTGCATCCTTTCGGGAACAGCCACGAAGGTACCGTTCATGGTAGCGGTATTCCAGGTCATCCACTCATAGACACTGCTGTTCGCCTCAAGCGAGTCTTTGATAATCTGCAGGGATTTTGATTTTTCGCGTACCCCGACAACATCTCCCGGTTTTAGGGAATAGGAAGGGATATTGACCAATTCGCCGTTGACGGTTATATGCCTGTGGGAAACCAACTGCCGGGCGCCCCTTCTTGAAGGTGAAAGCCCCATACGGTAAACCACATTATCTAACCGGCATTCGCACATTTGAAGCAAAATTTCGCCGGTAACCCCTTCTTTGCGTTTAGCGTTGGCGAAAATATTACGGAATTGCTTTTCTAAAATACCATAGGTGTATTTGGCCTTTTGCTTTTCCATCAACTGGATAGCATATTCAGATTTCTTCCCTCGTCGGCGGGTATTTCCGTGTTGCCCTGGGGGGTAATTCTTTTTCTCGAAGGCCTTATCGTCCCCGAAAATTGCTTCGCCGAACTTACGGGCGATCTTACTTTTTGGTCCTGTGTATCTTGCCATTTTCTTTTGATTAGGAAGAGTGATTATGAATTAAGGCTTATCCTTCGATAATCGTAATACGCTTCCGTGAAAAATATAATGATTGTTAAACTCTTCTTCTTTTCGGAGGTCTACACCCGTTGTGCGGCTGCGGGGTAACATCTATGATCTCGGTAACTTCGATACCCGAGTTGTGAACGGCCCGTATGGCGGATTCCCTACCATTGCCTGGCCCCTTCACATAAACCTTCACTTTTCTCAGTCCTGCATCATGAGCTGTTTTCGAACACTCTTCGGCAGCTACCTGCGCTGCATAGGGCGTATTTTTCTTTGATCCGCGAAAGCCCATTTTCCCTGCGGATGCCCAAGAAATGACATCTCCCTTTTTGTTGGTCAGGGATATGATAATATTATTGAAGGATGCCGTTATGTGCGCCTCGCCTACCGAATCTACGTTTACCTTGCGCTTCTTGGCCGCCGTTTTTGCGGCTTTACCGCCTTTAGCACCTTTTGCACCGCCTTTTGTAGTTGCCTTTGCCATTGTTATTAGTATTCCGTAATTAGTGACTAGTAATTAGTATCTCTGATAGGCTATAACTGCCCCATTTAATACTTTTTACTCCGTACCTTTTACTATTTTATTACTTGGTTGCCTTTTTCTTGTTGGCGACCGTTTTTCTTTTTCCTTTTCGTGTTCGGGAATTGTTCTTGGTACGTTGCCCGCGCAGGGGAAGTCCAGATCTATGGCGAATACCTCGATAACATCCGATATCCATCAGACGTTTTATATTGATTTGGGTTTCCGAACGCAGTTCGCCCTCAATGGTGTATGACGACACCTGGTTACGGATGCGACCGATTTCATCATCGGTCCAATCGGAAACCTTAGTGTCCTCGCTAACTTCTGCCTTTTTCAAGATTTCTTGGGCCCTACTTTTACCAATACCAAAAATGTAGGTCAGCGCAATGACGCCCCTTTTTTGTTTTGGTATGTCTATACCTGCAATTCTTGCCATAACTATCCTTGTCTTTGTTTGAATCTAGGATTCTTTTTGTTGATCACGTACAATCTGCCTTTTCTGCGAACAATTTTGCAGTCGGCACTTCTTTTCTTTATGGATGCTCTTACTTTCATATGTTCTTTGCTTTGGTCTTAAAACCTTCTTCTAAAGAATACTTAAGCGAATTAAGACGATTTCATTTAAGAATAAATAACAGCAATAAGGGAACAAAGATTTTTGTTTATATCCTACTGCCTTTTTATAACCCTTACATTCATGTGATTTTTAAATAGCTACCTGTTCAAATTGACATTAGTATCTGTATGTAATTCTAGCTTTGGTCAGGTCATAGGGACTCATCTCCAACTTTACCTTGTCGCCCGGAAGCAATTTGATATAGTGCATGCGCATCTTGCCTGAAATATGGGCGGTTACTACGTGCCCGTTTTCCAGTTCTACCCGAAACATTGCGTTTGACAATGCCTCGATGATACTTCCGTCTTGCTCTATTGCTGCTTGTTTAGCCATATTTATAATACTTGGTCGATAGTGGTACGTAGAATTTTCTACCTTCTACCTACTGTTTATGCTACTTTTCTGTTTTTACCGGTTTTCATTAATCCGTCATAGTGCCTGTTCAACAGATACGCATTAACCTGCTGTACCGTATCTATGGCAACCCCTACCATAATTAAGAGCGAAGTTCCGCCATAGAACAGAGCCCATCCGGCCTGAATATCCAACAACTTGATCACAATGGCCGGCAGCACCGCCAACAGGGCCAAGAAAATGGAGCCGGGTAAAGTAATCAAAGACATTATCTTATCCAAATAATTGCCTGTTTCCTTTCCGGGCCGGATACCGGGTATAAATCCGCCGCTTCTTTTCAGGTCATCCGCCATTTTATTGGTCGGTACGGTGATTGCCGTATAGAAATACGTAAAGATAATAATCAGAACGCCGAACAAGATATTGTAGGCCAAGCCGAAGATATCCTGAAAATTGACTTGCATCCATTGGCCGACGGCCGTATCGTTGAACGTTTTGCCTATCAGACCCGGGGCGAACATAATCGCCTGGGCAAAGATGATGGGCATAACCCCTGATGCGTTCAGTTTTAGCGGGATGTACTGTCGCGATCCCATAATATTTTTCTCATATCCCCCCGATGCCGTCCTTCGGGCATATTGTACAGGAATCTGTCGCGTCGCCATGACTAGCAAAACACTTGCCAAAATGACCAGGAACCAAATAATAATCTCTATTAAAATAAACATCAGGCCACCCGTATTGTTGGTCGTTCTAGAAACGAACTCCTGAATAAAGGATTGAGGCATCTTGGCTATGATTCCTATCATGATCAATAGGGAAATACCGTTGCCGATACCTTTATCCGTAATTTTTTCTCCCAACCACATGGCAAACACACAGCCGGTCACCAGAATAATTACCGATGGAATCATGAAATCGAGGCCACGGCCTTCCAAAAAGGCACTCTCGGGAACACCAAAGGCAGTGGTCAAACTGTATAGATAGGCCGGTGCCTGAACCACACAGATTCCTATAGTCAGCCATCTGGTAATCTGATTTTTAGTTTTTCGCCCGCTTTCACCCTCTTTATCGAGCTTCTGCAAGTACGGGATAGCAATACTCATCAACTGCACCACGATAGATGCCGATATATAGGGCATTATCCCCAGTGCAAAAATAGAAGCTTTTGCAAAAGCACCCCCGGTAAATGCATTCAAAAGCCCAAGGATACCGGAATTGGTACCCGCTGTCAGCTGCCCCAATTGAGAAGTATCGATACCCGGAAGAACGATTTGGCATCCAAAACGGTAAACCAATAAAAGTCCAAGGGTCAGGATAATCCTGTTCCTCAGCTCTTCAATCTTCCACATGTTGGAAATGGTCTCGAAAAATTTCTTCATAATAAAGGTCTACTTATAAATTTATTGCCTCTCCACCAGCAGCTTCGATGGCCGCTTTGGCACTTGCCGTAAATTTATGTGCGGAAACTTTTAGGGACGCTTTCAATTCGCCTCCACCTAATATTTTCACCAAATCCTTTTTCTTCGCCATTCCATTCTCGACCAGGACGTCGACCGTTACGGTATCCTTGACCGTTTTGCTATCGACCAGTTCCTGTAACTTATCCAAGTTGACTCCCTTATACTCTACCCGGTTCATATTGGTAAAACCGAATTTAGGAACACGTCGTTGCAAAGGCATCTGGCCCCCTTCGAAACCTATTTTTTTGGAATAGCCCGATCTTGATTGGGCGCCTTTGTGGCCCCGTGTGGCAGTACCGCCCTTTCCGGAACCTTGGCCTCTTCCCACTCTTTTGCCCTTTCTATTGGTCGCGCCCTTAGCTGGTCTTAGATTACTTAAATCCATAGTACTATCTCTTAGGCTTCCTGTGTGGAAACCAAATGTTTAACTTTATCTATCATACCAAGTATGTTCGGCGTGGCATCGTGCTCCACGACATGGCCGATTTTCCGAAGCCCAAGGGCCGCCAGAGTTCGCTTTTGGTTTTGGGGCCTTTTGATACCGCTTCTTACTTGTTTTACCTGAATTTTCTTTGCCATCTTATATAGTGATTAGTAATTGGTGAAAAGTGATACGTATCCTAGCTTTTGTCCCGTTGTTGTCAATGGTTTTAGGAAACCTATCAACCCCCACTAAAAACCTTTTACTTTTTTCTTTTTCACCAAAAATTATCCTTTAAAAACCTTGTCCAACGAAACCCCCCTCTGTTTGGCTACCGTGCCGGCATCCCTTAATTGTAAAAGGGCATCGAAAGTTGCCTTTACCACGTTGTGCGGGTTGGATGATCCCTGTGATTTTGACAGCACGTCTTTCACGCCCACGGATTCCAAGACCGCCCTTACGGCACCACCTGCGATTACTCCGGTACCATGGGAAGCCGGTTGAATGTACACCCGGGCGCCACCATATTTACCTTTCTGCTCGTGCGGCAAGGTACCGCCTTGGGTCAGGGGGATACGTATCAGGTTTTTCTTGGCATCATCGATGGCCTTGGCGATGGCCGTAGCCACTTCCTTTGATTTTCCAAGACCACTGCCGACCACACCGTTCTCGTCACCTACTATTACAATAGCGGAAAAGCCAAAGGCTCTACCCCCTTTTGTAACCTTGGTTACACGTTGTATTCCGACCAATCGATCTTTGAGATCTAGACCACCGGGTTTAACCGTCTCTACGTTTTTATATTTCTGGAACATACTATTATTTAAAAATTAAGTCCTGCTTCCCTAGCCCCGTCGGCCAAAGATTTTACTCTACCGTGGTAGAGGTTGCCGCCTCGATCGAAGGCAACCTTATCGATACCCGCTTCCTTACATTTTTCTGCAATCGACTTTCCGACCTCCTTGGCCACTTCCGTCTTATTTCCTTCCGCTTTAGCAAGGGCTTTATCACGGCTGGATGCCGCTACCAGAGTTTTACCCTCAGTGTCGTCGATCACCTGCGCATAAATTTCGCTGTTACTCCTGAATACCGACAACCGTGGCCTTGTGGGGGTTCCCGAAGCGACCTTTCTGATTCTTCGCCGTATTCTCTTTTTTCTTTCGCTAGTTGATAATGCCATGATATGCTGATTAAGCTGATTTACCTGCTTTTCTTCGTAACTGTTCACCGACAAACTTGATACCTTTTCCTTTATACGGCTCCGGTTTACGGAACGATCGTATCTTGGCCGCTATCTGGCCGACCAATTGTTTGTCATGGGAGGTCAATTTTATGGTAGGATTCTTCCCCTTTTCGGAAGCCGTCTCCACTTTTACTTCAGGAGCAAGTTCCAATACGATATTATGGGAAAAGCCTACCGCCAGATCCAGCTTTTGGCCCTGGTTGCTTGCCCGATACCCTACGCCTACCAATTCGAGTTGTTTGGTCCATCCCTTGGATACCCCCTCGATCATGTTCGTGATCAAAGAGCGATAAAGACCATGTTTGGCCTTGTCCTCCTTGGAATCCGACGGCCGGGTCACCCAAACTTGGTTGTCCTCTACTTTTATCGAAACGTTGGAATACGTTTGGGTAAGTTCCCCCAATTTGCCTTTTACAACAATGGCGTTATCCTTTACATCGACGGTCACTCCATCGGGAATCGCTACCGGATTGTTACCTATTCTTGACATCTTCTTTTTAGTATTTAGTAGTTAGTATCCAGTAATAAGTTCTAAATATTTCAAAGTTTGAGATCTATTCAAAACCTTTAGACATTTTGCTGCGATACTATGTACTTGTTCTTAATACTTTGTACTATTATTAATAGACGTAGCACAATACCTCGCCACCTACATTATCGTTCTTGGCCTGCTTGCCGGTCATCACCCCATGGGAGGTCGATACTATCGCTACCCCCAATCCGTTCAAAACCCTGGGCAGGTTGTCAGATCCGGTATACTTTCGGAGGCCAGGCTTACTGATTCGCTGTAATTTCTTAATTACGGGCTCTTTAGTAAACTTATCGTACTTTAAAGCGATTTTAATCGTGGCCTGAACCTTATCTTCCTCGAACTTATAGCTCAGGATGTAGCCTTGATCGAACAGTATTTTTGTAATATCCTTCTTCACCTTGGAAGCTGGGATCTCAACTACCCGGTGGCCCGCCCTACTGGCGTTTCTGATCCTTGTTAAATAATCTGCTATAGTATCTGTAACCATTTTCTTTTAGACGTTAGACGTTAGACGTTAGATATTTTTCGTTTCGGTTTAATTTGCAAATCGAAAGTTTCGAATCATGCGTCCATCCATTTACCAGCTGGCTTTTTTAACTCCGGGAATCAAGCCTGCGTTGGCCATTTCACGGAACATTACCCTCGATATCCCGAAAGTTCGCATGTAACCTCTTGGCCTTCCGGTAAGCTTGCAACGATTGTGCAGGCGTACCGGCGACGCGTCACGTGGCAATTTTTGTAAAGCCTCGTAATCTCCTGCCTCCTTGAGTGCCTTTCGTTTCTCGGCAAATTTCGCAACCGTAGCCTCCCTTTTTCGCTCCCGGGCCTTCATCGATTCTTTAGCCATATTATTTCTTTTTAAAAGGTAATCCTAATTCCGTTAATAATGATTTTGCTTCCTTATCGGTCTGTGCCGTGGTAACAAAAGTAATATCCATTCCGTCTATCCTGTTGATCTTATCAATATTGATTTCGGGAAAAATAATCTGTTCCGTTATGCCCAGGCTATAGTTTCCACGCCCGTCGAAGCCCGTAGCACGGATCCCCTGAAAATCCCGTACCCGAGGCAGGGCACTGGTAACCAAACGATCTAAAAACTCATACATCCGTTCACCGCGAAGGGTTACTTTAGCACCGATTGGCATGCCTTTACGCAATTTGAAGGCAGCAACGTCTTTTTTTGACATGGTAGCTATGGCCCTTTGACCGGTGATATTCGAAAGTTCATCGATGGCCTGATCAATCAGTTTTTTGTCGGCGACCGCAGCCCCGACTCCCCTACTGACCACAATTTTTTGAAGTTTGGGCACTTCCATCACATTTGTGTAACCGAATTCCCCTGTCAGCGACTTTATCACGCGCTCCTTGTATTCTTTCTTTAATCTTGAAACGTAAGCCATACCTATATTACTTCATTGGATTTCTTGGAAAACCGGACTTTCTTACCGTCGCGTATCTCATAGCCCACTCTAGTTGCGTCGCCCGATTTGGGATCTATTAGCGAAAGATTGGATATATGAATAAAAGCTTCCTTTTTAACGATACCGCCCTGAGGGTTCTGCGCACTTGGTTTTTCATGTTTCGAAACCATGTTCGCCCCTTCGACGATCGCCTTGTTCTTTTCGCGATCCACGACCTTCACTTTACCTTCGACCCCTTTATGGTCACCGGCAATGATTCGGACCGTATCTCCCGTTTTTATTTTTAGTTTCATTTTTGTCGAGTTCAACCCTTCGACTGCGCTCAGGGTCGCATTAGTATAAATTTAAGCTTCTCTCTTCTAAAGCACCTCTGGTGCCAAGGAAACGATTTTCATGAACTGCTTATCGCGCAACTCACGCGCAACGGGACCGAAAACACGGGTTCCTCTCATTTCGCCGGTCGGGTTCAACAGGACACAGGCATTGTCGTCAAAGCGGATGTACGAGCCATCTGGCCTGCGCACCTCTTTCTTGGTACGGACCACCACGGCGGTCGAGACCGCTCCCTTTTTGATACCCCCCTGCGGGGTGGCCTCTTTGACCGAAACGACTATCTTGTCACCGATCGAAGCATATCTTCGTTTGGTGCCACCGAGTACACGTATGGTCAATACCTCTTTAGCGCCGGTATTATCCGCTACCCTTAACCTTGATTCTTGCTGTAACATATTATTTAGCTCTTTCCAAAATTTCTACTAATCGCCAACACTTGGTCTTGCTCAAAGGACGGGTCTCCATAATCTTTACGGTGTCGCCCTCCTTACAGTCATTTTTTTCGTCGTGGGCCACATATTTCTTGGTCTTCAGAACGAACTTACCGTACATCGGGTGCTTAACGCGCTTCACTTCGGCCACAACAATGGATTTTTCCATCTTGTCACTCGTTACGATCCCAATTCTCTCTTTTCTTAACTTTCTTGTTTCTTCCATAAAGCAGAACCCGTTATTGGTTTTCCCTTTTTGTTATTTCGGTGGCCAAACGCGCTACCGTTCTTCTCGCCTTTCTAATCTGAAGCGGATTCTCCAACGGCGTAACGGCATGTGCCATCTTAAGGTCGGCATGCTGTTTTCTAAATTCCGCCAACTTTTCGTGCAACTCTTCGGCAGACAGTTCCTTGATCTCTTTATTCTTCATGCCCTCGTTATATTATATCTTCAACATAGTCTCTTGCGACGATAAATTTCGTGCGTACCGGCAATTTTTGTGCCGCCAGCCTCAAAGCTTCCTTCGCAACGTCCATCGGTACACCGGCGATCTCGAACAGAATGCGTCCGGGTTTTACCACGGCCACAAAATATTCGGGGGCGCCCTTACCCTTCCCCATACGTACCTCTAGAGGTTTTTTGGTAATGGGCTTGTCCGGGAATATCTTTATCCAAAGTTGGCCCTGTCTTTTCATATATCGGGTAGCTGCTATACGCGCTGCCTCGATCTGACGTGAGGTTATAAACTTCTGATCCAAGGTCTTGATGCCGAACATTCCATTTGAGAGCTGATGTCCCCGGCCCGCAATACCTTTCATGCGGCCTTTCTGCATTTTTCGAAACTTGGTTCTTTTCGGTTGTAACATTCCTTAACTCTTTAAAAAATTATCAGATCTTTTTTTAGGCCTCTACTTTCTTCGGCGTGGTTTTCTTCCGCCTCCACCGCGCTTATCTGCCTTACCATTTTGACCTTTGGTCATGCCCACCAAGGGGGATAGCTCACGTTTGCCATAGACTTCTCCCTTCATAATCCAGACCTTGATACCCAATTTACCGTAGGTGGTCTGTGCCTCGTGTAGGGCATAATCAATATCCGCACGGAAAGTGGACAATGGAATACGGCCATCCTTATACGATTCCGACCGCGCCATTTCCGCCCCGTTCAATCGTCCGGATATTTGAATCTTTATTCCCTCGGCATTCATTCGCATGGCCGCGGCAATAGCCATTTTGATGGCCCTTCTAAAAGAAATCCGGCTCTCGATCTGGCGGGCGATACTTGCCGCTACCAAATTGGCATCCAGTTCGGGCCTTTTAATCTCATAAATATTGATCTGCACCTCTTTATTGGTGATCTTTTTCAACTCCTCCTTCAGCTTATCGACCTCTTGGCCTCCTTTACCTATAATGATACCCGGCCTTGCAGTGGTCACGGTAATGGTAATCAACTTTAAGGTACGCTCGATAATGACACGGGAAACGCTCGCTTTTGCTAGACGCGCATGCAGATATTTTCTGATTTTGCTATCCTCGGCAATTTTATCGCCGTAATCGTCGCCACCGTACCAGTTCGATTCCCATCCCCTGATGATGCCCAAGCGATTTCCTATTGGATTTGTTTTCTGTCCCATATTATCCTTCAATATTGTTGTTAGATCCCAAGACCAGGGTTACGTGGTTGGAACGCTTTCTAATTCTATGAGCCCTACCTTGCGGTGCCGGACGTAATCTCTTCAGCATGCTACCGCCATCTACACGAATTTCTTTGATATAAAGATCGGCACCCTCTACATCGGCATCCTCGTTCTTTGATTGCCAGTTCGCCAAAGCGGAAAGCAATAGTTTTTCAAGCTTTCTAGAGGCCTCCTTTGGGTTGAACTTTAAGATTGCCAAGGCTTTCTCGACCTGAACGCCTCTGATCAAATCGGCTACCAAACGCATTTTACGTGGCGAAGTAGGACAATTGTTCAGTTTTGCGAAGGCTACATCCCTCTTCTCGGCCTTAATTCTTTCGGCCATTTGTCTTTTTCGAACTCCCATAGCTTACTTTTTACCTTTGTTCCTGGCTCCTGCGTGACCTCTAAAAGACCTTGTCGGGGAGAATTCCCCAAGCTTGTGCCCCACCATATTTTCCGTGATAAAAACGGGAACGAATTGCCTTCCATTATGCACGGCTATAGTAAGGCCTACAAAATCAGGGGTGATCATAGATGCCCTAGACCATGTCTTGATGACACTTTTTTTACCCGATGCTACCGTTTGCTGGATTTTCTTCTCCAGACTATAATGAACGTAAGGTCCTTTTTTTAACGATCTTGCCATTGTCTAACTTTTTATTTCTTCCTCCGTTCAAGGATATATTTGTTCGTGTTCTTCGTTCGGGTACGTGTTCTATACCCTTTAGCAGGAATACCGTTTCTCGACCTAGGATGGCCACCGGATGCCCTTCCTTCGCCACCGCCCATTGGGTGATCAACGGGGTTCATCGCTACAGGTCTTGTTCTTGGTCTTCTGCCCAACCATCGGCTTCTACCGGCCTTACCGGAGACCAATAACTGGTGGTCGGAATTGGATATCGCACCGACGGTCGCCAGACAGGTGGCCAATATCAACCTGATTTCACCGGAAGGCATCTTCACGGTAACAAACTTACCCTCCCGGGCAACCAATTGGGCGAAGGTTCCTGCACTTCTTGCCATTACGGCACCCTGCCCAGGACGAAGTTCGATACAGGATATTATGGTACCCAAAGGAATTTCACCCAAGGGAAGTGCATTCCCGATTTCAGGGGCAACGGAGTTTCCGGAGCTCACCTCTTGTCCGACCTGAAGGCCGTTTTGTGCAATAATATATCTTTTCTCGCCATCGGTATATTCGACCAAGGCGATAAACGCCGTCCGGTTCGGATCGTACTGAATCGACTTTACGGTCGCGGCAACGTCTTGTTTGTCCCGCTTGAAATCGATGATTCGGTATCGTCTTTTGTGCCCGCCTCCTTTATGGCGCATGGTCATTTTACCTGAACTGTTCCTCCCTCCCGATTTCTTCAAGGGAGCCAACAGGCTCTTCTCCGGCTTATCCGTCGTAATGGCATCGAAGCCGTTAACGATTCGAAACCGTTGTCCGGGAGTTACGGGTTTTAATTTTCTAACTGACATTCCGTGTGTCTTTATAGATTACTGTAAAAATCGATCATATCACCCTCTACCACATCTACGATAGCCTTTTTAGTGGCATTCGTCTTGCCGCGCTGAATTCCGGTCTTGGTATACCGCGATTTTCGGGTCGGGCCATAGTTCATAGTGCGTACCTTCTTTACCGAAACGTTATAGGCCTTTTCAACCGCATCTTTAATCTGGATTTTATTGGCCCTTGGATCGACAAAAAAACCGTAACGGTTGTACAACTCGCTTTCAGCGGTCATCTTTTCGGTTATAATCGGCTTTATCAACACGTTCATGATTCCCTAATTTTTTAAGTTCGACTCCAATCCTTCCAAAGCCCCTTCCAACAACACGATATTATTAGCGTGCAAAATCTTGTAAGTACTTATTTCTGAGTATGTTATAACTTCAGAACCCTTCAAATTTCGTGACGACAAATATACGTTATTATTTGACTCTCCCAAGACAAACAAAGATTTTTTGTTTTCCAGTCCCAAAGAGCTTAAAACAGCCTTGAAATCCTTGGTCTTCGGAGTATCGAAATTGAAATCCTCCACCACCGTTATGGCCTTTTCTTTCGACTTGATGGTCAAGGCCGATCTACGTGCCAAACGCTTCAGGTTTTTATTCAGTTTTTGGGTATAATCTTTTGGTCTAGGACCAAAGACTCGGCCTCCCCCTTTAAAGATCGGCGATTTTATACTGCCCGCTCGGGCCGTACCGGTTCCTTTTTGCTTTTTGATCTTACGGGTACTTCCCGCAATTTCCGCACGCTCTTTCGATTTGTGGGTTCCTTGTCTTTGGTGCGCCAAATATTGCTTGACATCCAAATAAACCGCATGCTCGTTGGGCTCTACGGCGAAAACATCGTCGGAAAGTTCGGCTTCCCTTCCTGTTTCCTTTCCTTTTACATCTAAGACTGCTAGCTTCATTACATCCACCTTTGAATAGTTACGTACCCATTTCTGTGGCCGGGAACTGCACCTTTTACCACCAAGAGATTTTTTTCGGGAACGACCTTGAGTACTCGGAGGTTTTGAACGGTAACGCGGTCACCGCCCATTCGGCCGGCCATTCGCATCCCCTTGAAAACCCGTGAGGGATCTGATCCCGCACCGATAGAACCCGGTGCCCTCAGGCGGTTGTGCTGACCATGCGTCGCCTGGCCTACACCACCGAAACCATGTCGCTTTACGACGCCCTGGAAGCCTTTGCCTTTCGAGGTGCCTACGACATCGACAAATTCCCCTTCAACAAAGATATCGACACCCAAGGTATCACCCAGTTTGTATTTCCCCTGAAAACCTTGGAACTCGACGACTTTTTTCTTGGGAGTGGTACCTGCTTTCTTAAAATGACCGATTTCGGCCTTGTTCGCACGCTTCTCCGTCTTGTCATCGAAACCTAGTTGTAGGCCGGTGTAACCGTCAACTTCCTCGGTTCTGACTTGGGTAACTACACATGGACCTGCCTCGATAACGGTACACGGAACATTTTTTCCGTTCTCGTCGAAGATGCTGGTCATGCCTACTTTTTTTCCTATTAACCCAGACATAATTGATTTTGATTTTGGATTTTGGATTTCACAAATGAAAAAAACCCATACTCCGTTTATATTACTTAATTGTTACGTTCAATTTTCGGACAAAAAAAACAGGGCCAAAAATAATTCGACCCCGAATGATTTTTGTTTCCGTTTTTCCCTAGCTCGCAGCTCGGGACATGTTTACCCTGAACTCATTTCAGGATCTTTTCTGTATTAAACAGATTCCGAAACTAGTTCGGAATGTAATTCGGCTAAAATTTTTGATGCGCTATCGCTACCAAAAATTGAACTTCATTACACCTTGATCTCCACTTCGACCCCGCTCGGAAGCTCCAGCTTCATAAGGGCATCGATAGTCTTCGACGAAGAACTGTAAATATCCAACAGCCGTTTGTACGAACTTAGCTCGAACTGCTCTCTCGATTTTTTGTTTACGTGCGGTGAACGCAAGACCGTAAATATCTTTTTGTGGGTCGGCAAAGGAATGGGTCCGGTTATGACGGCCCCGGTCGTCTTGACCGTCTTTACGATTTTTTCGGCGGATTTATCCACCAAATTATAATCGTAGGATTTCAATTTTATCCTAATTTTCTGGCTCATACTTTATTAAAAAAGTTTATAGTTTTATGAGTTTTGAAGTTTATGGAAAACTTAAAAACCTGCTACTCACTGTTTGCTATTTAATATCTACTTGTTACTGCCTACGGCATATTTAACTAGGCGGTTACCCCTTTGGCGGCCTTGATCACCTCTTCCGCAATGTTGGATGGGGTTTCGGCATAATGGGAAAATTCCATCGTCGAGGTTGCCCTACCCGACGAAAGTGTACGTAACGAGGTCACATAACCGAACATTTCGGATAGAGGCACCTCACCTTTGATTACTTTGGCCCCGGCCCTATCGCTCATGCTAGAAATAGTTCCCCTTCTTCGGTTCAGGTCGCCCACGATATCACCCATGTTTTCTTCTGGCGTCAACACCTCAATTTTCATAATCGGCTCCATCAACACGGCACGGGCGGCTTTGGCGGCGGATTTGTATCCCATTTTGGCAGCCAACTCGAAAGACAATGAATCGGAATCCACTGCGTGGAAAGAACCGTCATTGAGAATCACCTTCATGCTATCCATTTCAAACCCGGCCAAGGGACCGTTTTTCATGGCTTCCTTGAATCCTTTTTCTACGGATGGGATAAATTCCCTCGGGATGTTACCTCCCTTAATTTTATTTTCAAATACCAAACCGGTTACCTCTTCGTCGTCTGGCGGACCCATCGTAAAAACGATATCGGCGAACTTACCACGGCCACCTGATTGTTTTTTGTAGATTTCCCTGTGATCTGCGGTTTGGGTCAAGGCCTCTTTATATTCCACTTGGGGCTGACCTTGATTGACCTCTACCTTAAATTCCCGTCGCAAACGGTCCACTATAATATCCAAGTGGAGTTCGCCCATACCGGAAATGATAGTTTGGCCTGAGGCTTCGTCGGTCTTTACCTGAAAGGTAGGATCTTCCTCGGCCAATTTGCTCAAGGCCATTCCCAGTTTATCTACATCGGCCTTGGTCTTTGGCTCTACGGCGATACCGATAACGGGATCAGGAAAGTTCATGCTCTCCAATATAATAGGATGCTTTTCGTCGGATAGGGTATCACCGGTCTTGATGTCCTTAAACCCAACGGCTGCGCCGATATCACCGGCACCGATGGTATCCACGGCATTCTGTTTATTAGAATGCATCTGATAGATACGCGAAATACGCTCCTTGTTGCCCGAACGGTTGTTCAAGACATAAGATCCCGCATCCAATTTTCCGGAATAGGCCCTAAAGAAGGCCAAGCGGCCCACGAAGGGATCGGTAGCGATTTTAAAGGCCAGCGCAGAGAAAGGCTCTTTTAGTTCCGGCTTTCTTTTTTCCTCTTTTTCCGTTTCGGGATTGATACCAACGATGGCATCTTTATCCAGCGGGGAAGGTAAATAGCGGCATACGGCATCCAATAAGAACTGAACGCCCTTGTTTTTAAAGGAAGAACCGCAGATCATGGGGATGATGCTCATATCCATGACCGCTGCCCGCAAGGCGGCATGTACTTCGTCTTCCGTGATGGAATCTTCATCCTCAAAAAACTTTTCCATCAAATGTTCATCATATTCCGCGACCGCCTCTATGAGTGCGGCCCTATGTTCTTTGACCTCGGCCTTCATTTCTTCGGGTATATCGACCACATCGAAGGTCGCCCCGAAGTTCTCCTCGTGCCAAACCACCGCGCGGTTCTTGACCAAATCCACTATTCCCTTAAAATCGGCCTCGTCACCAATAGGTAGAACGATGGGTACGGCGTTGGATTTCAACATCTCACGGATCTGCTTGCCCACACCGAGAAAATCGGATCCCTGACGGTCCATCTTATTAACGAAGGCAATTCGTGGCACCTTATAGTTATCGGCCAACCTCCAGTTCGTTTCGGATTGTGGCTCGACCCCATCGACAGCGCTGAAAAGAAACACCAATCCGTCAAGTACCCGCAAGGAACGGTTTACCTCGACGGTAAAATCAACGTGACCGGGAGTATCGATAATATTAAAGTGATAGTCCTTGGCATCTTCCGTGGGTTGGGCGTTCTCCATGGGAAACGTCCACGAACAGGTAGTTGCTGCGGAGGTAATCGTAATACCACGCTCCTGCTCCTGCTCCATCCAGTCCATCGTAGCGGCACCGTCGTGCACTTCGCCTATTTTGTGGCTGACGCCCGTATAGAAAAGGATACGCTCGGTGGTCGTAGTCTTTCCGGCATCGATATGTGCCGCGATACCTATATTCCTTGTATATTTTAAATCTCTTGTTGCCATTATAAAATCGAATTCCTAAATTCAAATTCCAAATAAAATTGGAAAAGTGTCATCGTAAATTAGTTCCCTTACTTTTAAAATCTAAAATGGGAAAATGCCTTATTGGCCTCCGCCATCTTATGGGTGTCCGCACGTTTCTTGACCGCGGCGCCCTCTTCTTTCGAAGCGGCCAATACCTCGGCGGCCAGTTTTTGGGCCATTCCCTTTTCGTTGCGTTTTCTCGAAAAACTGATCAACCATTTCATCGCAGTAGATATTTTTCTATCCGGACGGATCTGCATGGGGATCTGGAAAGTGGCGCCCCCCACCCTTCTACTTCTTACCTCAACATGGGGCATAATGTTAGAGAGAGCATCCTTCCATAGCTCCAAAGAAGATTTTTCTTCGTCGGTCTTTTTTTCCTCCACAATATCCATGGCATCGTAAAATACGCCAAAGGCCACTGATTTCTTGCCGTCCCACATCATCATGTTTACAAAACGGGTCACCAATTGATCGCCAAACCGCGGATCTGGTAAAATCGGTCTTTTTATTGCCTGTTTTTTTCTCATTCCTTTCTTTAGTTAATGGGTAATAGTCAACAGTTAATAGTAAATCGCTTTTCACTATCAACCTTTAACTTATAACTCATTTAGTTTTTGGGTTTTTTTGCACCATACTTCGATCTTCGTTGCGTTCTACCTGCGACACCTGCGGTATCGAGGGCCCCGCGAACGATATGATATCGAACACCTGGCAGATCCTTAACCCTTCCGCCCCTTACCAATACTATCGAATGCTCTTGGAGGTTGTGCCCTTCTCCGGGAATATACGCGTTCACTTCCTTACCGTTGGTCAACCGCACCCGTGCCACCTTTCGCATGGCGGAATTCGGTTTTTTCGGTGTAGTGGTGTACACACGCGTACAGACACCCCTTCGTTGGGGGCACGAATCCAAAGCCGCCGATTTACTCTTCTTGGTAATCGTGGACCTTCCTTTTCGTACTAATTGTGAAATTGTTGGCATACTACTATATATGTATAAAAAATATCCCTTTGTTTAAGGGCTGGCAAATGTAAGACTATTTCATAGAAATTCAAACGTATAGCGATTAATTTTAGAGGTTTTTTTACGGATCGCTTATTTGGGAATAGAATGGGCCGCAAAATGCATTATTGGGTTTGTATGGTTCAGAAATTAAAATGTATCTAAAGCAATTTAATATTGACTGGATTGCGATGAAGGGATTTGCCACATCCATAAAAAAGCCAACCCCGACCCCTATTATTCGTGATTAAAATCCTACTCAAGGAGCTATTTGTTACAACAAGCTTATATCTCCCCGTTTATCATCAATTATTTAACAGTCAAAAGAACTATGCATGCATAATTTAGTAATACGAATAGTTGGATTATTAACTCAAAATTAGGATTTTTGCCGCTAGCTAATTCAAATAAAACCAGAATGAAGACAAAAAAAAGAGGATTGCTGACGCTGTTTTTGGCGTTGATCGTGCAGCTTTCGTTTGCACAGGAAAAGACGATTACCGGTACGGTGACCGACCAAAACGACCTTCCGTTACCAGGGGTCAATATTGTTGTGCAAGGCACGACGAATGGTACCCAGACCGATTTTGATGGAAACTATTCAATAGAAGCCGAGGAAGGGCAGATTTTGGTCTTTACCTATATAGGCCAGGCCGAGGTTCGGCAAACTGTGGGTACCGACAACACTATCAATGTGCAAATGGAAGAGGATGCACAGGCACTTGAAGAAGTGGTAGTAATCGGCGCTTTCGGTCAGCAAAAACAGGCAAGGTCATTGGGCTATGCCGCAACAAAGGTGTCTGCAGACGAACTTACGGAGGTGGCTGCTTCCAATCCTTTCGAAACATTATCCGGTAAAGTAGCTGGTGTCGATATTTCGGCACCCGCCCAGCCCGGTGCGTCTACCAAGGTGATTTCGAGGGGTTTTGGCTCCATTACCGGAAGTAACGCACCTTTATATGTGGTCAATGGATCTCCGATTCTTGATAGGTCCTCTAGTACCATTACATCCACCAGTTCATTTGATGCCGGTTCAGGTATTGCAGATATCGATCCAAACAATATTGCAAGCATGAACTTTTTAAAGGGTGCCGCAGCTACGGCCCTCTATGGGTCGAGGGCGGCCAACGGGGCGATCATTATTACCACCAAGGAGGGCAAGAACCAACTTAAGGTCAGTGTCACCTCTGCCACGGATTTTTCAGAAGTATCCAGAATACCTGGCGTTCAACAACAATTCGGTACGGGATGGGCCGGGCAATCCTATTCGAATGTGACTGGAGAAGGTGCTTTTGCCGCAAGTAATGAGAACGGGTCTTGGGGTGCACCATTCGATGGAAAGTTACGACCATGGAGTAGAATCGTGGACAATCGGCAACTTCTGAAACCCTATGTACCGTTGAAGGATAACGTTCGTGAATTCTTTGACATTGGCAATACCTATACCACCTCTATAGGTATCAGCGGTGGCGGTGAAAATGCCGATGTTGCATTTACTTACTCACGGGTAGATGCCGACGGTGTTTTTCCCACTGATGGCGACGCCTACAAAAGAAATAACCTGGGATTGAATGCCGGTCTAAATTTCGATAAATTTAAGATACGGGCCAACGTCAACTATGTACATAAAAATCAAAATACGGTACCTACCGGTCAAGGGGATGACGCCGGGTTTGGTAAATCGTTGTTACAGGAAATGATACAGACTCCCAGTGATATCAGCGTGGTTGATATGAGGGACCAGACCAATGTCTTTAATACGCCAAGCAACTATTATACCCCATACGCGGCCAATCCCTATGTAACTTTGGCAAGCAATACGGTTCATATTCTGAAAGACCGGGTATTTGGCAATATCAACCTCAACTATAATTTCACCGATGATTTTAGCGTAACTTATCAGCTAGGTGGCGATATAGAAAATGAGTATATCAAGAGAAGGGGAGCCATTATCGATTATATTGAGGGTTCACCCCAAGATTTAGGTGGCGCCAACGGGGTTGTTGGGGCTGTAGGCGAATATAAATTCACCAACCGGGAACTCGATACTTACCTCAACTTTAACTACAACACCAACTTCGGTGAAGACCTTACTTTTGATGGGTTGTTGGGGCTGAACTATAACCAGAGGGATGGAGATGACTTACAGGTGGTGGTTCAGGACTTGGATCTGCCCGATTTTTATGAGGTAACCAATTCGGCTTCGATACCAAGCCTAACACAAAACGATTATATCAGAAGGGTTTTTGGTATATACGGTAGTGCCGAAGTGGGTTATAAAAATCGCTATTTCTTAACCCTAACGGCACGTAACGACTACTCATCTACCCTTCCCATTGCCAACAACTCGTACTTTTACCCTTCCGCCTCTTTGGCCGCGGTAGCAATAGATGATGGAAAGACCTTTGTCAAATTAAGGGGGGCATTTGCCCGTATAGGAAACGATACCGGCCTGTATCAGGTGTTTTCAACTGCTGGCCAGGCAGTAAACGACGGCTACTTTGGCACCATCGATTATCCATTTGCCGGTATCAATGCCTACGAAGTATTCGGAAGGATTGAAAACCAAAACCTTAAGCCCGAGATTACCGATGAAATCGAAGTTGGTTTTGAAAGCAATTTTTTTCGAAACCGGCTCGGATTGGATGTGTCTTTATATAATAGGAACACCAAGGACTTGATCGTTGATTTTGATGTTCCAAGATCAACCGGGTACAGCACGATAACCGGAAACTTTGTCGATCTCAGAAACCGGGGTATTGAACTTACCTTTACTGCCAAACCGGTGCTTACCGAAGATTTTAAATGGAATCTCACCTATACGTTTTCAAAAAATGATAGCGAAGTGACCAATGTGGCAGGTGATCAGGATAGGATATCAATCTATAGCGCCTATGGTGTTAACTTTTATGCTGAAGAGGGGCAGCCTTTGGGAACCTTTTACGCCCCTACTCCCGATAGGACGCCAGAGGGCCAGATTATCGCGGACCCCAACACCGGGTATTACACTTATGATGGCGAAGAAGATTATGTCGGCACCTCGCAAAGGGACTTTATCATGGGACTTCAAAATTCATTGCAGTACAAAAATTTCAAACTTAACATGAACTGGGACTGGAAAAATGGCGGGAAAATGTATTCATATACGAAGAGACTCAGCTATTTTGTTGGGAATGCTATCGAGACGACCTACAATAATCGGGAACCATTTATCATTCCGAATTCGGTGGTCGAGAATGCCGATGGGTCGTTTTCCGAGAATACTACCTACGTTGATTATGAAAATGTCACCGGTTTTTATAATACGCAAAGCAACCAGGCCATCGAAGGAGAACATATTATCGATAAGTCCTTTATTAGGTTGCGCGCCTTATCTTTGTCATATAATCTTTCCAATGACTTTGTGCAGTCGGTAGGCTTGTCTTCGTTATCCTTTTCGGTATACGGAAGAAACCTGTTTTTATGGACTCCTAGCGATAACACTTACGTAGATCCCGAAACGACCTCTTATGGTCGGGGTATACGAAGTGAATTCGGTGAATTCGCCGCCAACCCTTCGCAAAGGGCCTATGGTGCCAGCGTTAAATTCTCATTCTAAACATTTAAACTCGACAAAAATGAAAAATATAATTAAAAAGATGTTTTTGGGAGTGATCGGCCTAGTGGCTGTCTCTTCCTGCGAAACGGATTTGGATATCAATTCAGATCCAGATCTATTGACCCCTGAGGCTATTCCCATGTCCGCTGAACTACCCGCAGCGCAAACAGGTATCGCAGCTTCAGCGAATACCTATTTTGCCATTCCTGGCGGATTCTGGAGCCAGTTTTGGACACAAAGTGCTGTAGCTAACCAGTATAGAACCATCGACGATTATTCGTTGACGAACAACAGCGCCTTTATAAATTCCGGTTGGTCAAGTATGTTCGACGCCCTTACCGACGCGAGGAATATTAAAGCCAACGCCGAAGAGGAGGGGAATTGGAACTATTTTTTAATAGCTTCCACTTTAGAGGTATACGCCTCCCAACTGTTGGTAGATTATTATGGTGCCATCCCATATTCGGAAGCGAACAACCCAGCGATTTTAAATCCTTCCTTTCAACCAGCGGAAGAAGTATATGATCTAATGGTTGCGAATCTCACCGAAGCCCTATCCAAGGACCTCTCGGCATCGCCTCTCGACAACGTCCCAGGAAATACCGATCTGATTTTTGGAGGCGATATGGAAAATTGGACGGAATTTGCCAATACATTGTTACTACGGCTTTATTTAAGACAATCTAATGCCCGACCTCAAGTTGCGTCAAGTGGAATTACCGCGTTAATCAATAGCGGTGCCAACTTCTTGGATCAACCGGCAGCAATTACCCAATTCGTAGATCAAGACAGTCGAAGTAACCCGCTGTATGAAAACGAGAGAAGACAGTTGAATGTGGGCACTAATTTAAGGGCAAGCAGTACCTTGGGAACTTTCCTCACCGCAAACACCGATCCCCGGTTGGAGTTTATTTACGACGGTACCACTTTTCAAGAACAAGGCAATTTTGAAGATGGATCTTCAACGGCTTCATTGATTGTTATTAACGCTACCGACCCCTTTTATTTTATTTCCGAGGCCGAAAGCAAATTTCTTCAAGCAGAAGCCAGTGTCAGATATCTAGGCGGAAACAATGCACAGCAACTCTATGAGGAGGGTGTTACGGCTGCCTTCGCCCAATTCGATCTGGATGCCAGCGGTTTGATTGCCGGGGCATATGCCTATCCGAATGGTTCTCAGGAAGATAATATTAGAGCTATCATTTTGCAGAAATGGGTCTCCCTGTTTCCAGGGAGCGGTTTTGAAAGTTTTATCGAACAGAACAGAACCGGGTATCCCGCCATTAGCCCGGTGCCCACAACCAGTGAGTCCTATGTTCCCGGACAATTGGTCTATTCCGTAGAAGCCAATACGGGAGGGCTTTTCCCTAGGAGGTTTCCCTTTCCTCTCGAGGAAGTACAAAGAAATCCGAATACACCTGCAAGTGTTGCCCTAACCGAAAAAGTCTGGTATGCTAACTAAAAAAAATTGTAAAATGACAAATAAAATAATCTTATCCCTAATAACCTTAGGAGGTCTTATATCTGCTTGTTCATCCGATCTGGATACCGCCGATGTTTCGACACCGACCGATTTTGCGGTCTTCACGCTCAAAGGTTCCTCCGAAATTCTCGTGACGAAAGGTACTTCCTATGAAGAACCTGGGGCCACGGCTGTAGAAGCAGGAACGCCAGTTACCGTTACGACCACTTCAAGTGGAATATACCGGGGGGGCGAACTGGATGTCAATGTGGCCGATAATTATGTGGTATCCTATTCTGCGGTTAACAAGGATGGCTTTGAGGCTTCCGCTTCCAGAAATGTTATCGTGGCGGAAACAGGTGATCTTGTCGCCAACATTGCAGGCCTGTACCGATCCACCGTCGTACGAAATGGAATTTCCGCTCCGGAATATGAAAACCTGGAATATGTGCTCATTTGGCAAAATGCAGATGGCACATTTCAATTGTCAGATGGTATAGGCGGCTATTATGCCTATGGCAGGGGTTACGGAAGTGCCTATTTTGCTAGCGGTGCCAAAGTTACCGTCAACGGCCTTAACGATTATACTTTTGGCCCAGATTTCTCGGTCGGTGCGTTCGGTGGGGTAGCAAAAATTACTGAAATGACGGCTGATCCGGACGCAAAAACAATTGATTTTACAACTGACTGGGATTCCGGCACCTATACTTTTGCCGTGCATCTCGAGCAAGTCCAATTTTAATTAAAACCATCTCAAATGAAAAATATATCTAATATCAAAATATTGCTATTTTCGATTTTGACTCTCTTAATCAATTCTTGCGACGAGAGCGAAGATGTCGAAATCGGAAACACAGCTTTGGAGAGTGCAAGTGGTGATTGGTACGTTCAAACATCGATTAACGGAGAAGTAGTTGCGGACTATGCAAAAATAACCACGGCAAACACCGCAGCGAATACCGGCACCGAATTCTTAATAGATGACCGCAAGAATATTTACTATTTTAAAGTTATATGCCCGATAAATCTTGCTGAACTGACTTTTTCAGGAACGGATTTGGCAAGTAGTGTAGTAAACGACGACCCTGATACCCCCGATGTGGTAGAAACTTATGATATTACCGTAACCATTTCGAACGGCGCTATTATTAAAGACGGGGCAACTTCTACAGGGGGAAACACAGTTGATCAAATTTCATTTGATGCAGAATTCTCAGATGACCCAGGAACAATATATCAATTCTCTGGGTATAAAAGGACCGGATTTGCCGATGATGAACATTAATAGATAATTTGCAACTAAGGTTAATTTCAAAGCCACTTGCCATTCCGCAGGTGGTTTTTTTCGTTAATACCAGCAACAGAAGACTCAAGCCTATTGAACTAGCGAAGTCGTCGAAGCGCGAAAATCAAAGAGCCTACTTATATACGTTCACTAAGCTTTTCATACTAAATATTCTTTTTTATCCAAGGAGGGATAGAGGCCCTGTATTTTAAACCTATGTAGGTTTTCAGCTTTAATCAGACAGGAGGCATCTAGTTAGAGAATGATTCTGTGCTCCCGAAGGAGAAAAATGGGCATTTTTAGGAATTTCATAAAAATTTAACATCATATCATTAGGCATTTACTTATCAATTCGACAAAATGTATTTTTCCACAACATTTGGTCCGAAATATGTTTAAAAAGTTTAAAAAAGACAGAAATTTAACGATTTGTAACACCTTAAAAACTATGCATACATAATAAATATCTAATATTTATTGCATTATTAACTTGGATTTAAGTATTTTGCGCTTAGCTAATTCAAATACATCTAAAATGAGAGCAAAATACAAAGGATTGTTAACGCTATTATTGGCGTTCATTGTGCAGGTTACCTTTGCACAAGAAAAAACCGTGTCCGGTACGGTGACGGATCAAGATGGCCTCCCGCTACCTGGAGTGAACATCGTGGTACAGGGCACCACTACCGGCACCCAGACCGATTTTGATGGGAACTATTCCATTGAAGCCGAAGAAGGACAGGTATTGGTATTTACCTATATCGGCCAAAAAGAAGTGAACCAAACGGTGGGGGCCAGTAATACCATCAACGTACAGATGGAAGAGGATGCGCAGGCACTTGACGAAGTGGTAGTGACGGCCTTGGGGATTTCAAGGGAAAAGAAGTCCTTAGGATATGCCACTACCGAAGTCAAAGGTGACCAGGTCAATACGGCCAAAGAGACTAACTTTATGAACTCACTTTCCGGTAAGGTAGCCGGTCTTGACGTTAAGAAGAGTAGTTCTTTAGGTGGTTCCTCGAATATCATCTTAAGGGGATATACTTCTATTACAGGCAACAACCAACCTTTATTCGTAGTTGACGGAACGCCTATTAGTAACTCCAATACGAATACTACGGGCCAGACCGAGGGGCGAGGTGGATATGACTACGGTAATGCAGCCATGGACATCAATCCTGAGGATATAGAATCGGTGAACGTGTTAAAAGGTGCCGCCGCATCAAACCTATATGGGTCTAGAGCTGCGAACGGCGTAATTATCATTACCACAAAATCCGGTGAGAAAAATAAGGGATTAGGCGTAACCGTCAATTCCGGTGTCTCACTCGGCAAATATGATAAAGATACCTTTCCCAAGTACCAAAACCAGTACGGTGCCGGCTACGGACCCTACTATAGCGGGCCGGGAGGTCATTTCTTTGAGCAGGATATTGATGGGGACGGCATAGATGATTTGACTACCGTATTTACCGAAGATGCTTCTTTTGGCGCCGCTTTTGATCCCAATCTCCTGGTCTATCAATGGAACGCCTTTTATCCTGAATCGCCCGTTTATTTACAGGCGACACCCTGGGTTGCAGGTAAAAATGGACCTGGTTCGGTATTTCAGACCGGGGTGACCCTTAACAATAGCGTGTCTGTTTCTGCCGGTAGCGAAACGGGTTCCTTTCGATTGGGGTATACCAGTTTGGATCAAACCGGTATTGTGCCCAATAGTCAGATTAAAAGACATACGGTCGATTTTAATGGCTCGCAGCAATTATCCGAAAAACTCACGGCCAACGTTAAGGCCACCTTTACAAAAACGGACGGTAAGGGTCGTTATGGCACGGGTTACGATGGCAATAATCTGATGCAGGGTTTCCGGCAATGGCACCAGCGAAATGTCGATTACCAAGAACAAAGGGAAGCTTACTTTGCTACAAGAAGAAACATAACTTGGAATTACGGAGGTGATCCGTTAACACCGGATGGCTTGGTTCCCATCTTTTTTGATAACCCCTATTGGGTGCTAAATGAAAACTATGAAACGGATACCCGTAACCGATTGTTCGGTAATATTGGCCTAACTTATGACGTGGCCGATTGGTTGAGTATTACGGGCCGTACGTCTTTGGACACGTATGCGGAATTGCAAGAAGAAAGACATGCCATAGGCAGTGTACCGGGATCCACCGCGACCGGTGAAAATTATCCCAGTAGATACGAAAGGTATAACCGTTCCTTTACCGAATTGAATTACGACCTTTTGTTCAACTACAATTTTGATTTAACGGAGAAGCTTTCCTTGGACGGCGTTTTAGGGGCTACGGCCCGACAGCAACGCATTGAATCAATAAGGGCCGCGACCAGTGGGGGATTGGTTGTTCCTAGACTGTATTCTCTAAGCAATTCACAGAACCTATTGCCGCCACCGACGGAATATTTAGGGCAGTTAAAGCAGTATGGTTTCTTTGCCAACGCCTCTTTTGGTTATGATGGTTTCTTATACGTTGATTTATCAGGGCGTTATGATATTTCATCCACTTTACCGGATGAGAACAGCGGTTTCTTTTATCCTGCCGTCTCCACCTCATTGGTTTTCTCTAACTTAATCGATGCAAGCTGGTTGTCATTGGGAAAATTACGAGCCAATTATGCCGAGGTAGGTAACAGTACCGATCCATTGCGCGTATTCGACGCCTATTTTAGCCCGACCAATTTTACCGTTCCCCTATTCTCGGTAGATCGTCAGGCCAATAATAGAAATTTGGTGAACGAGTTGACCAAATCCTTTGAGGTAGGTCTTGAAATGAGTTTCATTAATAGAAGAATAGGTTTTGATGTTTCTTATTATAAAACCAATTCTACAGATCAGATTTTTCCAGTCCCTGTTAGTAGGGCCACCGGATATAGCGAAAAAGTGGTAAATTCGGGCGATATTGAAAATAAAGGTATAGAAGTAGCGCTTAATGTGTCTCCGATAAGGACCGAGGACTTTGAATGGGCGATTAATGCAACTTGGGCAAAAAATAAAAGTAAGGTAATCGATTTGTTTGAGGGGGTTGACAACGTACAACTTAGTTCATCACAAGGAGGTGTCACCATTAATGCTACCAAAGGACAACCTTACGGCAGTATTTGGGGCACCAACTATACTTTCTTAAATGGCCAGCCGGTAATCGATCCCGATACTGGACGCTTCGTAGTCGATGTCGAGCCCCAACCTATAGGAGATTTCAACCCGGAATGGAAAGGTGGTGTAAACAATATGTTACGCTATAAAAACTTGTCGTTCAGTTTCTTGATCGATGTACAGAAAGGTGGTGATGTCTTTTCATTGGATACTTGGTACGGTTATGCCACCGGTGTCTATGATATTACGGCAGGAAACAATGAATTGGGCAATCCCAAACGTGATCCTGTAGAAGAAGGAGGTGGTATTCTTCTAGAAGGTGTCAATCCTGATGGATCGCCAAATACAACCAGAGCAGATTTCAGTACCTATGACAATCCTTGGCGCTATAATAGGGCTCCCAATGCGTTTCACACCTATGATGCGAGTTATGTAAAGTTGAGAGAGGTCACGTTTTCCTATCAATTGCCGGAGGCTATGCTCAAAAATCTTCCTATAAATAATATGACCTTTTCCTTAGTAGGTAGAAATCTGTGGATTATTGATAAGAACATTCCATACTCCGATCCAGAAGCAGGGCTTAGTGCAGGGAACCTTCAGGGCTATCAGTCCAGTCCGTATCCTACAACAAAAGAATATGGCTTTAACGTAAGATTTGACTTTTAAATAAAAAACTATGAAAAAATATTTGTTACTACTAACGATAATTGCATTCTTCTCCTGCTCTGATTTTGGGGATATAAATGTAGATCCGAAATCAGCAACTACTGTTCCGGCGGAGACGTTGTTCGCCAACGCGACAAAGAATTTTGTCGATTTAATGACAGAAACCAGTGTTAACCGCAACATTTTTAGACTTTTTGCCCAACAATGGACGGAGACCACCTATACCGATGAGACTAATTATGATCTCATCACAAGGGATCAGCCGGGTTACCATTTTGACACCTCGTACCGAGATGTGCTGAGGGATTTGTTGGAAGCTAAAACCATTATTGTGGCTTCCGAGGATCCAACACTTTCGGCACCGGTAAGAAATAATCAACTGGCCACAATCAGCATTATGCAGGTATTGACTTATCATGTATTGGTCGATGTTTTCGGGGATGTACCCTATTCCGAAGCCTTGGATATCAATAATGTATTGCCGGCATATGAAGACGATGCGGCTATTTATACGGCTATTATTGCGCAATTGGATGAAGCTATAGGAATGATTTCACCAGGGGAAGGTTCTTTTGGAGATTATGATCTCATTTATGGTGGGGACATGGCCGCTTGGATAAAATTTGCCAATTCCTTGAAACTTCGGATGGCCGTGCGAATTGCTTCCGTTGACCCTGCGAAAGCATCTACGATGGCGACGCAAGCAATTGCAGGGGGTGTATTTACCTCGAATGCCGATAATGCTTCTTTTGAATATTTGGCTGCAGCACCAAACAACAATCCGGTCTACCAATCTTTGGTGGAAAGCGGAAGACAAGATTTTATTCCCGCCGATACGAATGTAGATATTATGAATGCTTTGGAAGATCCTAGAAGAGAAATTTATTATGCCGATAATTTAGGGGATGGAGTTTATGTTGGTGGGGCCTACGGGGAAAATGCGCCCTATGGGGACCATACCCACCTGGGGGAGATTTTCCATACACCTGACACTCCAGGCATCTTGATGGATTATCCCGAGGTAGAATTTTTATTGGCAGAAGCCGCCGAACTCGGTCTAGCAGGTTCCCCGACAGAAGCGGAAGGGCATTATAACGCCGCTATAACCGCTTCTTTTGATTTTTGGGGCGCCGATGGTGCCGCTGCTTATTTGGCAAAACCAGATGTTGCCTATGCGACTGCAGGGGATACGTGGCAAGAAAGCCTGGCCGTACAAAAATGGATCCACTTGTTCAATAGAGGGTTTGAGGCTTGGACTACATACAGAAAATATGGTTTTCCTGCTATGACGGTTCCACCGATTTCAAATGAACCTGTTCCAAGAAGATATACCTATCCTGTTGATGAAGCTTCACGAAATGGTGCAAGCTATGCTGCTGCCGCTGCAGCCATGGGAGGTGATACAAAAGCTTCCAGAGTATTTTGGGATGTCCCTTAAGTAAAATCACCAATGATAAACCTTTTAAAGCCTACTTTTACCGAGTAGGCTTTTTTTGTCACTTTCTCGATCTTTCTAAGCACCTATCGAAAATCACCGCCGGCTGGTTAATTTTCGCTAATTTTAAAGAATTGAATCCATCACCATGGGACGTCTTCGTTTACTATCCATTTTAATGCTTTTGCTGGTAGCACAAGGTTCTTTGGCGCAAAGACAAGCCAGCAGATGGTACTTTGGCGACAAGGCCGGGTTGGACTTTAACAGCGGAACCCCGGTGGCCCTTACCGACGGTCGATTGAATACCCATGAAGGCTGCTCCAGCATGTCGGACCAAAATGGGAATCTTTTGTTCTATTCCGACGGGATCAGTGTCTGGGACAAGGCACACCGGCTGATGCCCAACGGCACCGGTCTTTTTGGGCACGAATCAAGTACACAATCCGCGATTATCATCCCCAAGAACGGTTCGACAACACAATACTATATTTTTACGGTCGATGAACCCGATCCCGATCTCAACAATGATAAACCGATCAATCACGGTCTCAACTATACCTTGGTCGATCTTTCATTGAACAATGGATTTGGCGATGTGGTCACCTCGGAAAAAAATGTACCCTTGATTACCTATGACCCAGGAGACCCTTCGGAATCAATGTTGAAATGTTCGGAAAAAATTACGGCGGTACAGCATAACGATGAAAGCTCGATTTGGGTAATCACCCACTTTGTGGATGCTTTCTATGCCTTTGAAGTTGACGAAAATGGGGTGAGCAATACCCCCGTCATCAGCCCGAGCAACACGGTAGTGCCTACCGGTGGATATAAACAAAACGGAATAGGCTATTTAAAGGTGTCTCCCGATGGCAAGAAAATAGGTATAGCCCATAGTCAGGTCAGTTTCCGTAATCAATCCGGTCCAAAAACGCCGAGCAGTCAGACGGGTAAAGTCTTACTCTACGACTTCGATGCCAGTACGGGCCGGGTTTCCAATGAGCAAACTTTGTTGAGTGGCAGTGTACCTTATGGCATAGAGTTTTCCCCGAAATCGACCAAACTATATACTTCGGTCAACATGTATGAAAGTGATGGCAGCCCCAAGGGCAGCTCATTGTTTCAGTTTGACCTTACCGCGAACAATATTATAAAATCGAAAGTAGATATTCGTACCTCTACCCATGTGGCAGGGGGGCTTCAATTGGCCATCGACGGTAAGATCTACCGGGCGGGATACCCTGTCAGCGGTGCCGGTTTCAATATTTCGGTCATCAACCGTCCCGAACTAATAGGCCTCGCATGCGATTATCAACAAAATGCCGTTTCCCTTGGGGGAAGACCGGCGGAGTTAGGGCTTCCTCCCTATGTACAATCTTTCTTTCTCTTCAAATTCGAGTTTAAAAATGTCTGCCTTGGGGATGCAACGGAGTTTATGATCACCGGCGACGCCCCGTTCGAATCCGTTGAGTGGGACTTCGGGGATGGAACCACCAGTACTGAAACATCCCCAGAACATATCTATTCCCAACCTGGAGACTATACCGTTTCGTTGATCAAGTACGTTGGCGGTACCGCTTCCGACCCGTTAACCAAAGAGGTGACTATCTTCGACGCCCCCCAAGTACCTTCCCAAACGGTTGACTATTTTCAATGCACCGACGATCCGAACAACAACGGCATCGGCACCTTCAATCTTAATCAGGTCAATCAAACGGTAAGTCTCGATACCGATCAGATCATCAATGTTTATTATTATAAGGACTTGCCGAGCGCTGAAATGGATACGACAAATACACAAGCCCTTCCCTTTCAATATACTAATACGGACCCCGATGAAATTCTTGTGGCAAAAGTCCTGAACCCGATCAGCGGTTGTATAAGCTATGCGGAAGTCCAATTAAAATTAAGACCCCGCATAGCACTGGATATTTCCAACCTAAAAGGATGCGATTTAGGCGACGGAACGGGAGAGTTTCATTTTGACCGTAAGCGACAGATGATAAAAGAAGAACTGAACTTGCCCGATGAAAGTTCAATACGCTTCTATACCTCGGAAAATAAATCGCTCATCGGCTCGGAAGACTACCTGCCGGATACCTATATTTCTAGAACTACGACCATATATGTTCGAGTGGATAGTGAGAATATCTGCTATGGTTCCGGAAAGTTCGATCTAGAGATTGAAAATTTCGATATCGTTGAAAACCAAGAAGTGCTGCTGTGTGATAGGGAAGGTTACGAAACAATCCTATCGGCGGACAACGAAGGTGGCCCAGAGAACCCGAACACTTATCTTTGGTCGACCGGGGAGACCACTCCGACGGTAAAGGTCAATGTGCCTGGAACCTACTCCGTTACTATAACCAATGCGATAGGTTGTACCGCGCAGAGCACGATTTTGGTGGTCGAGACCCAAATTCCCGAAATAAAAAACGTGGATGTTTCGAACGATAGACTCGAAATATCAATGGCAGAGGAAGGGGATTATGAGTATGCCGTTAACGATGAGAACGGTGTGTATCAGGAAAGTCCGGTATTCATGAACCTACCCACTGGAACTACAACTGTTTTCGTAAGAAACAAGAACAGCTGTGGCATTGCCTCAAAGGAAGTTTCGATTATCGCATACCCCAAATTTTTTACGCCGAACGGGGACCAAGTCAACGATTATTGGCAATTGGACGGGGTGAACGCTGAATTTGAACTACAGACCCCGATTTCCATATTCGATAGGTTCGGAAGCCTTTTGGTGCAAATCGATCCCGTTTCCAACGGTTGGGACGGCAGCTATAAAGGTCGACCGCTCATGTCATCGGACTACTGGTTCAGCGTAAAGTTAGACGACGGCAAAACGCTCAGAGGCCATTTTACATTAAAGAGATAGAGATTCAAAATGTTATGAAAACGATATTAAAAGTCCATATCCCACGATTTTTTGTAATATTCTTTCTGTTGGTGGGATGTAGTTCGGACAATCCCGCAACAGAAACCCCACAAGATCTCACCTTTGAGGATGTCGAAAACGCCTTTTCCGAATTGGATGTCCAAACAGGGATAAATGACTTTTCGCTGGCGGTGCCGGGCGGCCTTACCTGGGATTTTAGGGTCATCGCCCCCGATGTTTCTGACGGAGATAAAAAACCCTTGTTTGTCCATCTGCATGGAGCGGCTGGTGGGGATCCCAATGCCCATAAGGCCACCTCATGCTACGTAGAACCCGGACTGGAAAATGTCGAGGCCTTTGTTATAAGTCCCAATGGTGGCATCAACCTTTGGCAGGAGCCGATCAATCAATCCAAAGTAGTAGGATTGGTAACGCTTGCTACAAAATATTGGAATATCGATCCGGACAGGGTGGTGGTAATGGGATACAGCAATGGCGGCAACGGCAGTTGGTTTTTTGCGGAAACACAACCGGAACTATTTTCAGCCGGAATACCCATGGCCAGTTCTTACAGTACTACCGGCCTAGACGGGCAGCCCAGGAAAATAGATACGCCCCTCTATGTTATCCATGGGGAGAACGATGAGCTATTTCCTTTGGAAGATACCCAAGGGTGGGTCGAACAATCGGTGCAACTGGGAAGTCCGATCGAGTTGGTCGTGGCGCCCGGTTTATCACATACCGAGCCCTGCGAATATGTGCCTTATCTTAAGGATGCCGTTGAATGGGTTCAGAATACCATTTGGCAGTAAATCAGAAAATAATTATCCCCATCATCATTCCCATGCAGAACAAAACCCAAATCTACGGCATCCGCGCCCTTATCGAGGCCATAAACGCCAACGAACCTATCGATAAGATTTTCATTCAAAAAGGACTAAAGGGTGAATTGTCAAAAGAGCTGGAAGGGCTGGTACGCAAGAACGGCATCAACGCCTCTTACGTACCCATAGAAAAGTTAAACCGCCTTACCCAGAACAATCATCAAGGAGTAGTGGCACAGATCTCCCCCATCGCGTTCCATGCGTTTGAAGAACTGGTAGAAAACGTACTTGCAAGCGAGAAAACGCCCCTATTCCTGCTCTTGGACCAACTTTCGGACGTCCGCAACTTTGGGGCCATCATCAGAACGGCCGAGTGTACCGGGGTAAACGGAATTATCATCCAAAAGAAAGGGGCCGCTCCCGTCACGGCCGATACCATCAAAACTTCGGCCGGTGCGGCTTTCAGGGTGCCCATTGCCAAAGTAGACCATATTAAAGATGCCGTTTTCTATTTACAGGCAAGCGGTATATCAGTAGTCGCAGCTACCGAAAAGACCGATACAACCATCTATGATGTCTCCTTTACCGGACCCTGCGCCATCGTTATGGGATCTGAAGACCGGGGCATCTCCCCCTCTATTCTTAAAGCGGCGGACCATCTAGCAAAATTACCCTTAATGGGTGAAATCGAGTCATTGAACGTTTCGGTAGCCTGTGCGGTGTTTTTGTATGAGGTGGTGCGGCAGCGGAGGTTTGAAGTTGCGGATTAAATTTGCAGGTTGTGGTTTTATCGGGCTAACCACCCGTGTTACCCCCTGATTCTGTTGTGTGCTGGTAGCGTATCTTCACGCATTGCTTTTCTTCGGAAGCTTCCTCTTTTTTCGTTCCCACAAAATTCCCATCTTCATCGAACTGCCGTAAAAACTCGTCCGCTTCCTCGTCATAATCATCATGTTCCCAGTCGTATTTTTTGGGCGGGGGTAACTCAGACTTTAGAAAATATGCTAGTAGAAGGCCGGCCAGGAAACCGCCTAAATGGCCTTCCCAAGAGATGCCGTCTTTCACGGGAAAAATATACCATAGCATACTGCCGTAAATAAAAACTACGATTAACGATAAAGCTACCAAGCGATAATGTTTGGTAAAAATTCCTTTGAAAAATATAAAACTGGCCAAAAGGTAGATGACCCCACTGGCACCGATATGATACGATGGGCGGCCTATCGCCCATGTGAAAAATCCGGATATCAGTATTCCAATAATTAACACCCGCAGAGCAATATTCCTATAAAAATAAAACAGTGCGGCGGTCAATATGGCCAAGGGAATGGTGTTATTGTACAGATGCTCGACCGAACCATGGATAAAGGGACTGAAAATTATACCTTTCAATCCCGACACCTGTTGCGGATAGATGCCGTACTCGTTCAAGTTAACCTGAAGGCGAAGTTCCATCCAAAAGACGGTCCAGATCGTAATTACTGCGAATAAGGGCGCAATGACGACAGCGTTGGTAAACTTGAAATAATGGTTTTCGGACATGGGTTCAAAATTAGCAATAAGTTGGGCAAACTCCTTACTTTTGCAGCATGAACGAACCCTTGGCAGAACGTGTACGCCCGAAAACTTTAGACGATTACATTAGCCAGCACCATTTGGTGGGCGAGAATGGCTCTTTGACCCGTCAAATCAAGAAGGGAATTGTTCCATCCTTGATTTTTTGGGGGCCGCCGGGTACGGGCAAGACTACCTTGGCGAATATCATCGCTAACGAGAGCGAGCGGCCTTTTTATACTTTGAGCGCCATAAACAGCGGAGTGAAGGATATTCGCGAGGTCATCGACAAGGCCAAACAGAGCGGTGGACTCTTCACTTCGAAAAACCCCATCCTTTTTATTGATGAAATCCATCGCTTTAGTAAGTCTCAACAAGATTCGTTGCTTGCCGCTGTTGAAAAAGGATGGGTGACCTTGATAGGGGCTACCACCGAAAACCCGAGTTTCGAAGTGATTCCCGCCCTGCTTTCCCGTTGCCAAGTATACGTACTGAACCCGTTCGGGAAGAAAGATTTAGAAGAACTGCTCGAAAGGGCATTGAAACAGGATGACCTTCTAAAATCCAAAAAAATAGAGCTCCAGGAAACGGAGGCCCTGATGCGGCTTTCCGGTGGCGATGGCCGAAAACTATTGAACATTTTCGAACTGGTCGTCAACTCCGAAGACGGCGATGACATTACCATCACCGACGCACTGGTGATGGGTAAGGTGCAAAAAAACACGGTGCTTTACGATAAAACCGGCGAACAACATTACGATATCATATCCGCCTTTATCAAGTCCATTCGCGGAAGCGATCCCAATGGGGCGGTGTATTGGCTGGCCCGGATGATCGAAGGGGGCGAGGATGTCAAGTTCATTGCCCGGCGATTGCTGATATCAGCCTCCGAGGATATCGGCCTGGCCAACCCTACTGCCCTGGTAATAGCCAACAATGCCTTTCAAGCGGTCACCACTATTGGCTACCCAGAGGCCCGAATTATTTTGAGCCAATGTGCCATCTATTTGGCTACTTCACCAAAAAGCAATGCCAGCTATAAGGCCATAGGCAAAGCCCAACAAATCGTCAGACAAACAGGAGACCTTTCAGTACCGTTGCCCTTGCGTAATGCCCCCACTAAACTGATGAAGGATTTGGGCTACGGCAAAGAATACAAATATGCGCATGACTATCAAAACAATTTTGTTGAAGAAGAATTCTTGCCAAAAGAAGTCTCAGGTACGGCATTCTACGAGCCGGGAAATAATTCGCGGGAAAAGGCAATAAAGGAATTTTTGGAGAAGCGGTGGAAGGGCAAATATAACAGTGAAGAATGACGGAAAACAGATGAGGGGGGGTGATGTCCAGTGCTCGGTGTTTACTACAAAAAAAAGTTATAGCGAAAAAATAACGTGGGTTGGATGCATGATCATGAATGATATTTTAGAATTTGATTTCCAATTCACGGGTCATCAGCTTATCTCCCGAATAATATTCAAAAAACCAAGCTCCATTTTTTTGGAAAACTACTCCGGTCGTATCTCCCGCCTCGGCCAGGTAAAAATCCGGCATAGAAGTTTTGTAGATTTTCATCCTGATTTTCGGTGTGCTGTCGACCAGTTGATAGCCATTGGGCTGTTCTTGGGCGTATAGGGTAGCGGTCGCAATATCGGAAAAATTGGTCGCTTGGCCCTGCTTCATTTCTGACGCCGCGGGATCTCGGTCTTTGTAACTTTCTTGATTCTGGGCAGCTTCTTGTGCGACCCTTTCATTTTCGGGTTCGGCCATTTTAAGATTGGATTCTACAGGCCTCTGATCTTTATACCTTTGATTCTCCAAAGTGGCCTCTTGCTCTACCATCACATCGGGCCGGTTTGCCGAAGAATGGTTCTGGCGTTTTTCTTCTGCTATTTTCTTTACGTCATTTTTCATGCTGACGGTAACTGTTTGGGAGTTTTCCGCTTTTCCATTGTAGTTATAGTTCAGTGGGTCAAAAGAAGTAAATGCATCCCGTAACGCCTCACCGTACGAATCTTTATAGTCCTTTTCCTTACTTTTTCCCTCTTTGGTTGTAAATACTTCCTTTCCGTTACAATTTTCCAGGGCCACGGTGGTTTTGGTGGTAAATAGGGAAGACCCGTCAAGTAGTTTTGCTCGAAGGCCCAAACAGCCATTGTTTTTCAGTTCTGGGGGTAGTTCATCCTCATAGACCGCATCAAATCCTTTTTCCGTAAAGAGATATTTGACAAGGGTACTGGTCTGATACTGGTTTTTCCGCTTGAAGTCCTCGAACTTTTTAGGGACGATAATATACTTATAGTCGTTAAGTTGTTCTTGTGCCATACCGGAAAGGCCCATTATAAAAAATAGTATTGCTATTGCTGTTCTCATTGATTTTGGTCTATAAACATGCTTTCGAAGGAAAATCCCTAAACCCAAAAATATTGGATACATCTAGGTGGGAGACAACAATTGTGCCATGGATTTTTCTCCAACGCAAGGTAAGGTCAAGGTGCCAGGCATCATTGCCTGCCCCAAGATATGATATTTAATCCAAATTGAAAAGAAGCGTATCGGCTATCAGCTAGATTGCGGTACGACAGCAGGTTATCGGCCATGGCGTAGAGATTAACAGGACCCAGCTGCAGATTGAGGCCCAGACCGAGGTTAGTAAAAGAAAACTTGTCAAGGGTATAGGTGCCCTTGAGGGCCAAAACATTGCCCAAGCGTCTTTGGTAAAAACCGGTCAGGGCGGCCTGGGGGCCTCTCGGACGATTGATCATATACAATTGTCCCCCGACACTGTTCGCATACTTAGAACGGAGGCTATTGCGGGTGGCATCGATGCCGCACTCGCAATTTCCCCTTCTAGCGACCCGCTCACCAAAATTATGACGTAGCGAAGCGTACAATTTGGTGGGCCGGAAGGCCACATAACTATTTGTATTTTCCTCATAGGGCACAAACGATTTCACATCATCGACCAAATCTTGCCAGAAGTCCGTGTCAGGATTCTCCAGGTCATTGGGCAAGATTATTTCTATGCCCTCTATGGTCTCGGTACCTTTAAGAGTGTAGTTCTTTGTGGCATTGGTATGATAAATAAGGCCCAGATCCAAAAGACTTCCGGTCAGTACGGTTTGTTCGTTTAAATAATAGGTAAAGCCAACATCAAAGCCTAGGCCTAGATTACCCCCAAACAGGGCTCTTTTGATGGCAGTACCGGCAATATTATCATCGTCTCTGGCATCGTCAAGTGCCTTTAGTCCCGATGTTCTTAGTTCCATATCGGCACTTAGGGTGCTGGCGAAAATATTGTTCTCCCCTTCACGGGTCACGAAATAGCCCTTGTTTCGGGTGGAGTTGAAATCGAAAATACTGGAATAGATCTTGGCCCTTCCCCCTATCGTCAAATCACGTTCGAACCTTTTATTGATTCCGAAATGGAATACGTTCAGCAGTTCACCCCTTGTCTTTAAGTGTCCGGCATCGAAGCGCTGGTTCAACCGATCCGCATTGCCCTCAAAGCCCAAGATGGCATAGTCTTGGAACCAATAGCCGATGGCGTCGCCCTCAAGGTACATGCCCGCCGAATAAAAAATATCGGGATTACGGCCCCGGAAACCGAAATTAAGGAATTCGACCTGAAGCGTGCCGCTAAGTTCGTCTCTGGAGTTCATTCCGAATACGGCACGTTCGCGTACCTTATCATTGATATCGAGTCCGTCGTCGGCAAAAATATCGTTTACCGAAATACCGCTCGAACCGGCCTGGAGCATAATCCCCGAAACCGCTGGTATACCGCTGTACCATTGAAAATCGGTCTCCATACCCGGATTGATCATCGCCGCTTGCGGAATTTCCACAAAATCGTAGAGCAGTTGCTTGTTTTGACCCTGCATAGCGAGACAGACCCAAAAAAGGACGACAAAAAGTAACGGGGTGGTTCTCATTTTATGCGCATCCTGAATTTACCGCTCGATTTTAGAACGATTTTGGGGTCGGGAAGGTTTGATTCACTTATTGTATCGCTGTTCGTGTTGGTAGCGGTGACCTTGAGGCTCGAGGTGTTTTTGATGATATCTATGCTTTTTCCTGAACCGCCATAGGTCACATCCTTTTGAAAAGTTTGTGTGCCCCCTACCGAAAAAGTCTCGATATCCAAGACGTTACCATTCACATCCAAAAACTCAACTCGGAAGCCCAACTCTTTGCTCGTTGTATTCTCCACTATATAAGTAATCGACCCATCAAGTACCCGTTTGGCAAAAATGTCGGAGGTGAAGGCCTCGAAATTAAAGTTTCTGGAGATTACCTGGGCATCGGCAACCGCATTCACCAAAGATTCGGGCGCCTCAATGTACAACATACTGGCCTCGACCGTCGGAGTAATGCCCAGCTCATCATATTGTCCGAAATCCTGTTCCTCGACACATGAGGTCAAGGTGGTAAATACCACCAAAATCCCTATCACAGAATTGAAAATCGATTTCATTTTTAAAGTTAGCTACCGCCCTTGCGCCATGGCGTTGTTCCTTATTCTTAATAACTCCATAAAAATTAATTTATTTCGTGCGGACCCTTAATCGTTCCGCTATTTTCGACTGGTGGGATATAATGTCCTGTAACCTGAACTTCTAGTGACGGAATCTACTTATTGTAGGTCTTCAGAACGCTAGTATATAAATCTTTCCAATCGACCCTGTGTTCGGTGCCCAAAAGTTCGTTGGAAAATACCGTTATAAAATTACCATTCACCTTTCTTACCTCTTGATATAGGGCGTCAAGACGTTTTATCATCCCTTCCTTATTGCCGAGATTGACAAACGCGTAGTCATGGAACGCAAAGGGATGGATGCGTATGGGCTGTTGGATTTCTAGATTGATATCATAAAAATAAAAGGGGGTACAGGTACCGGCCCGAAAACCGGGTTCGTGGGTATAGCCCATGGTATAATCGTCAGTAAACCCGCTATCCACCAAATTTCGGTAGGTTTGCGGAAAATCGATACGATTGTAGCGCATCCGACACGTATCTACGGGCCTGTTTATTACGCCGGCCAATTTTTTCTTTTCCTTTTTTAAAGACTCCAGGTTATCAAAAGAGCTATAGGAGGCCGCTAAGCCTACCTTGCTATAATCTGCAATGGACTTGATCAGAAACCGGAACCTATTATTGTTAGGCGAAACGTTCTTATCAAAAGTGGAATAGGTCGCAAATTGAAAGAAGAACAGGCTTTTTACTTGTTGGGCCTTATGCCGATCGACCAATAGGGAAAAATTATCGTACGGGTCCCGTTCCGGATAAAACCAGACCTTGATACGTTCGGCAATACGTCGGAAACGTAGGCGCCCTAAATCATAAAACAGCCCACCGATGCTTCTGAACAATCCCCTGTGGGCAAAAGCATGGGAAGCATTCACATCGATCAAGGAAGTATAGGAATAGGGTTTCGGGTCGTTTTCCAGATCAGGGAACCTTTCTTTCAATTTATCCAAGAGCCGGTACGCCCAAAGATCTACAACGGGCAATTGCAGGAATGAATTGCGGTAGGCAAGGCTATCCCTTGGGGGAAACCTTCCGTGCACGTCCCGTACAAAAGGCAGGTATTCCTCATACCGGCATAGCAGATAAAAACTGGCCGAAAAAATATCGAAAGGGATGTTGCTTCTTTCACCGGCGCGGAAAAAACAGGGCACCCCCTCCCACTCATCCACCATGATGTCGAGGTCGTTGATACCTTGTTCGAACAACAGGTCGTTACTGCGCACAAAGAATTCGTTCTGTAGCGGCTGTTTGGTATATGTAATTTTCGCCCCCGTGTGCTTTATAAAATCCTCTACCTTCGTCGTGAACGACACCTCTATACCCAAGATACGGATAAACAGTTGCTTCATTATGTAGGTGAAGCGATTGGTTATTTTATGGGTATAGATTAACAACATGGTTGCTCAAATTACAAATTACAAGAACCAAATCCCAAAGGAAGTGGTAAGTAGTCAGTAAATTCACGGTTCAAAGTTACGGGTTTCAATTACTTAGAAACAGACTAAGAAGTAGTGTTGAACCCTTGCCCTGAGCTTAATCTCATTTTGAATTTTTTCACTGCCAACTACTTAACGCTTATTGCACACTGTTTACCGATTACTCTTTACTCAAAGAACCGCGTACTCACAGAACCCCTTCGTCCGCAAAGCTAAAATAAGCTTTTTCGGTAATGATGAGATGGTCCAAAATGCTTATATCCAACGCCACGGCGGCCCGCTTTAGTTTTTGGGTAACCTCTCGATCCCCCTGGCTAGGCTTTAGGGTGCCGGAGGGATGGTTATGGGCAAGTACCAGGGCTATCGCACCGACTTCGAGGGCCTGTCGCATTACGAGACGTACGTCGACCAGGGTGCCGGTCATTCCGCCTTTACTAAGTTGTACGCTCTGCAGCACTTTGTTGCCGTTGTTCAGATAGAGTATCCAGAATTCTTCGTGCCCTAAATCGCCTATCCGGGGCCTTAGAAGCTCAAAGGCATCTCGACTACTGTTAATCTTTGTGACCTTCTGGGCTTTCTCTCCCCTTCTGCGCCTTCCCACTTCGAGCGCCGCAATGATACTCACTGCCTTCGCCTCGCCAATACCCTTGAACTCAATCAATTGCTTTAAGGATTGTTTGCCCAGTTCGTTCAGGTTGTTGTCGACCGAGGCCAAAATACGTTTGGATAGCGCAACGGCACTCTCCTTTCTGCTTCCCGACCCGATCAGAATGGCGATGAGCTCGGCATCTGAAAGTGCGGCTTTCCCCTTTTGCACCAGTTTTTCCCGGGGCTTGTCGTCGTTAGACCAGTTTTTTATGGTAAAGGAAATAGCGTCGGGGGGCATAAGGCGGTCGTATGGTGTTCGATGCGGTTCAAGGTCGATAATCGGTAAAAACACTTTGTACTTTGAACGGCTGCGAAAAGGAATTCAATTTTCAATTTCTTATTTGCCATTACGGTCGTCCGCTACCAAACCGGCGACCTCCTTTAAATCTAGTCCTCCATAGTTCCCCGAGCTCATGAGTAGTAAAACGGCGTTGCTATACTCCTGTTCAAATACAAAATTCTTAAAGTTCGCTGCTTCCGTGAAAATTTTCAAATCATTTCGTTGAAAGGCCCCGGAAATCTGTTCAGGGCTGACGGGTGCCAAATTCTTGATCGCGACCGATTCCGGCAAATAGAAAACTACGGCCGTATCGGCGGCGTCCAAGGCGCCTTTGTACCCCTTTAAAAATTCCGGCTCGAAACTACTGTAGGTGTGCAGTTCGAGGCACGCGATCAATCTTTTATCGGGATATTGCTCTTTTACGGCCTTGGTGGTGGCGGCCACCTTGCTAGGGGAGTGGGCGAAATCTTTATAGACCACACTTGATTTTCCCTCTGCTAGTTTTTCCAGACGCTTCGAGGCCCCGGTAAAGCTCGAGATGGCCTCGTAAAAATCCGCTTCGTCCACGCCCATATTCTGGCAAATCCACTTGGCACCGGCGAGATTGCTCATATTATGCCTTCCAAACACTTCTATAGGCATGGGCCCTTCCGGGGTTTGCAATAAAGTGCGGCCATCTTCGACTTTATAATCCGGGGTCACATAGGGCAATTTTCGGATGGTGTTTTCGGAGGCCTCGACCACTTTTTTTACTTCCGGGTCTTCTTCGTTGTAGGTAATGCTTCCTCCCTTAACAATACTGTTCACAAAAATTCGGAACTGTTCTACATAATTTTCAAAGCTGGGAAACACGTTGATATGGTCCCAGGCGATGCCGCTGAGCAAGGCGATATTAGGTTTGTATAGGTGGAATTTGGGCCGCCGATCAATGGGTGACGACAGGTATTCATCGCCTTCCAAAACAATAAAATCATTTTCTTCGGTCAGGTGCACCATCCGGTCAAAACCTTCCAGCTGGGCACCGACCATATAATCGACCTGCCGTGCATGGTACTCCAGAACATGCAGAATCATCGAGGTGATGGTGGTCTTTCCATGGCTTCCGCCTATAACGACCCGAGTCTTATCCTTTGAGTGCTCGTAGAGGAATTCGGGATAGGAATAAATTTTTAGCCCCAACTCTTGCGCCTGCAACAACTCAGGATTATCGGGTTTGGCGTGCATCCCTAAAATCACCGCATCCAAAGAAGGATGGATCTTGGCCGGAAACCATCCGAAGGCATCCGGTAAGAGTCCTTTTTCCGCCAAGCGGGACTTCGAAGGCTCAAAGATGACATCGTCGCTGCCGGTGATGGTATCGCCTTTATCTTCAAGAGCCAAGGCGAGATTGTGCATGGCACTTCCGCCAATGGCTATAAAGTGGATTTGCATTCTTAACATGATTTACGGCAAATATAAGAAACGGGGAAAGATCGTTTGATCCCGCTTCATAATTCCCTTATCGTTCAATGAACTCGTTATAGACTTTTTCCATTCACTAAAAAATAGGTCTGCATTACCCATTATTGTCTGCCTTTCATCAATAGCTATGCTATGCAACCCATACAAGCCATCAAAGAGTCAAAAAATGACCAATTTTCGCTAGAAACCAAAAAAGTCTAGATCAGTTCGATTTAGGTGACTTTGTCATACCTTTATAATCGCTAGCGGTAATCAAGATTAAAAGAATAGAAATATTTAATAGAACGATTGCTCAGGCAATAGTATTCAGTATTAAATTTATGATCATTTTAAAGGATTTCGATAACATATGAACCGGCCCGAAATGAACCTCAACCTCGCCACCCTGCCCTCCAAAGAAATTATGCCCGGCTACCACGGCAAACTGGTACATGCCGAAAAGCTCAGCATTGCGTACTGGACTGTGGAGAAAGATGCCGAAGTGCCGGAACATTCCCATAAGAACGAACAGGTGATGCAGGTACTGGAAGGAAGGTTCGAACTGACGGTCAACCAACGTACTAAGATCTATGGACCCGATGACATTGTCATCATACCGCCACATGCCACACACAGCGGAAAAGCATTGACGGCCTGTAAGTTAATGGACGTTTTCAGTCCGGTGCGGGAAGAGTACAGGTAGTCCCTAGAAACTCCCGATTACCGAGTTCGGTCATCGAGCATCACCAAAAGGTAATCGAAGTACAAATTTTTTGAATGGAAGGTTTGAGTGTTCGACAGAATGATATTTTAAAAAAACAAGCGTATGATTATTTCTTTAAGAGGTAAAACCGCCCTGGTCGGCGGCAGTAGCGGGGGAATCGGGAAGGCCGTTGCCGAACAGCTCGCGGAAAGCGGAGCCAGTGTTACCCTGATGTCACATAGTGAGGATAAACTGAAAAATATTGCCGCGGAACTTCCTACGGATAATGGGCAAACCCATCAATATCTGGTCGTGGATTTTTCGGATTTTGAGGGATATAAAAAGTTGATCGCCGAGTTTTTTGAGAATAATTCCGTGGATATCCTGGTCAACAATACGCAAGGGCCGCAGGCCGGAAATACGCTGGAAAAAAAAGTTCCCGATTATCAGGAAGCCTTTGACCTGTTGTTCAAGACCGTAGTATTCACTACCGAACTGGCCCTAAAACAGATGATAAAAAACAAATGGGGCCGAATCATTAACGCTGCCTCCGTTTCGGTAAAGGAACCTTTATCCTATTTGGCCCTTTCGAACACCATACGGGCGGCCGTGGTTACCTGGGCCAAATCATTGGCCAGCGATGTGGGCCCATACCAGATTACAGTCAATAGCATTCTTACCGGTTATTTCGATACCGACCGCATCAACCAGTTAAACGCCAAAAAAGCGGAACAGCAGGGCATACCGCAAGAGGATGTCAGGGCGGATATGGAGTCGAAAGTACCGGTTAGGCGCATTGGTGACCCGAAGGAATATGGATTTTTGGCAGCGTTTTTGGCTTCGGAACAAGCGGCCTTTATTACCGGGACGCAAATCCCTATCGATGGGGGCTTGTTGAAATCTCTTTGATTTTTTTCCTTTGAACCCTCCATCAAAAACCATAATGCTTTTGCTTCCCCATTGGTCCTATTATGGCTGATTTCCCTCTATCAAAACTCCAATTACCTGATCGATCCTTTTCTATGGCATAGGTTTTGTAAATCTTTGTTCCGTACATTTAACGTCCTATGCCAAAGATGAAACATCCTATAATCCTATTCATCCTACCTATCCTAATTCTTGTGGCGAGCATGGCCTATGCACAAAAGCCCCACGATCCCTATGAGGTACTTTGGAAGAAGGTGCGGCAACTAGAAACAGAGTCCCTGACCCAATCCGCCCTAAAAGAGGTGCAAGCTATTTCCGAAAAGGCAAAAAAGGATAGGAATTCCGCGCAGATAGTAAAAGCGCTACTATATACCTCGAAATATGCACTGATATTGCAAGAGAATGCGCAACTGAAAATCGTCAAAGAGTTCAAGTCCGAAATATCCAAAGCGGAATTTCCCACCAAAAACGTACTGGAAAGTTATTTGGCCCAACTGTATTGGCAATATTTTCAACAGAACCGCTATCTATTTTACAATCGTACCAAGACAGCGCACAAAATCGATTCAACCGATTTTAGAACTTGGGACCTGCCCACGCTATTCCACGAGATCCGTAGCCGTTTTGAAGCCTCTTTGGAAAACCAAGAAAAGCTACAGAAAACCAGTTTGGAAGAATTCCAAGAAATTCTGGACGATCAGCCCGGTTCGGAAGATCTACCGTCCTACCCTATTCGACGTTCTGGCCCATGCCGCACTTCAATTTTACAAAACCGACGAAAACACCATTACCCGCCCGGCGGACCTATTTGAAATAGACAATCCAGAAATACTCTGTGGGGCGTACGAATTCACACAAAGGAAAATTGAGACTCAAGATGCAACCTCGCTTCAAGCCAAGGCCCTGCTGGTTTACCAAGAACTGTTAAAATTCCATTTTTCCGACCCCCGGTTGGATGCCCTCGTCGATGCCGACATCGAGCGGTTAGACTACATCCACGAAAACGCAGTATTCCCTAACAAGGACGAACTTTATCTGGAAGTACTGCAGCATTCCTCCGAAAACTTAAAGCAGCACGAGATTTCCGCCCTCTACACTTACGAAATCGCCCGGCTGTATCATACACAGGGCAATGGGTATGACCCAAAAACCAAGAAAGAAAACCGATGGAAACAAAGGGAAGCCCTGGAGCTATGCGAATCTATCATCGCCCGATTTCCCGATAGCCGTGGAGCGGAAAAATGCAAGGCCCTGAAATCGCAAATTCTAGCCAACAGCCTCCAGTTGACCACCGAAGACTACATCCCCATCGATACCCATTCGCGGCTGCTGGTGAACTACAAAAATATAGAATCCTTGCAGGTAAGCGCGCTCAAAATATCTCCAAAAGAGCTGAAGGAGCTCAACAAAATCCATCCGCAGACCGAGCAACTGGCGTTCCTGAAACAATTATCCCCAGTAAAAAAGTGGGAAGCCGAATTAAAGAACGAAAAGGACTATCAGCAGCATGGAATCGAAATTTTGCTTCCGCCCTTGGAGAACGGACAGTACTTGGTTTTGGCGATACCACTTGAGAAGAATGGAAAAAATAATAAGAGCAACTCCTTTGCCTATAGTCCCGTTCAGATAACCAATATGGCCCTTATAGCGACGCAAACACCGGAATTTTATAAATATCAGGTGGTGAATAGGCATGACGGTCATCCTGTTTCCGGGGCAAATGTGCAACTGACCTATCTTAAAAATTACAATAAACCCTATCTGAACAAATCGTTGAAGACCGATGAGGCTGGCATGGTCACTATACCTCTATCCGAAGACGGTTGGAGCGATGTCAATGTAATGGTCAGCCATGAAAACGAGGTAGCACATTTTGGGCCTTACTACATCAGCGAAAGACATGATACCGATGACCGTTCCAGCGTGACCCATACCGCTTTTCTGTTTACCGACCGGAGTATTTACCGACCTTCGCAGTCTTTATTTTTTAAGGGAATAGTCATTGAGGATGATGAGGGAAAATCTCAAGTAGCTGCCGAAGAAAATGTATTGGTGACCCTTTTTGATGCCAATGGCCAAGAGGTTTCCGACCTGGATTTCGAAACCAACGATTTCGGTTCGTTTTCGGGGGAATTTATTCTGCCCAACAACGGCGTAACCGGAGAATATTTTCTAGAGGTCCGTGGAACTGAGGGAGAATTTAGGGAAAATCATTTCTTTTCCGTCGAGGAGTTCAAACGCCCCAAATTCGAGACTTCCTTTGCCCCCATAACGCAAACCTACCAAGTAAACGACAGCATTAGGGTAAAGGGAAGCGCCACCGCCTATGCCGGCAGCAACATCACCGGTGCACAGGTCAGTTATCGGGTAAAAAGGGTGATCCGATTCCCGGGCTGGTACTATTGGCGCCATCCCTATTTTAACGAAATACCACAAGAAATCGTCCATGGCGAAACGGTAACGGACGCTTCCGGTCAGTACGAAATCGATTTTAAGGCCCTGCCCGATAACAGCGTTTCCAAAGAAAACCTGCCCACATTTCGATACGAGGTCACCGCCGACGTTACCGATATCAACGGGGAAACCCATACCGCCAACTCCATTGTTTCCGTAGGCTACCATGCCCTTTCCGCTAGCATCGATGTGCCGGATCGGTTGAACAAAAATCAAAAAGCCGATACCCTCACGATTTCCACACATAATTTGAACGGACAATCGGTAGCCACAACCGGTACCCTTACAATGTACAAGTTGCAGGCACCTGATCAGGTGCTGCGTCCACGACCCTGGGAAGCTCCGGATTATACAAACTGGGAGAGAGCGAATTTTAAAGAACTATTCCCGCACGATGCCTTTGCTGATGAATACGATCCGACCACTTGGGAAAAACGGAAAGTGGTATGGGAGATGGATTTCGATACGGGAAAAACCACCGATATCGAACTTCCTATTGGTAAAAATTGGGCCTCCGGCAAGTATTTGATCGTATTGGAAACCAAGGATAAATTCGGCCAAGACGTAAAAGCCCTGGCGCAAACCACCTTATACAGCGATTCCGATAAAAGACCGGCGGACCACCAACTGTTCCAGATCCGGTGCGATAAGAAAACCTATGCTGTTGGCGATAAGGTTGTAGTCACGATTGCCTCGGCCTCCCGTGATCTGAGCGTTTCCGTTTTTGTGGAAAAGGATAAAAGACTGGTTAACACCCATGTCATCTCATTAAACAACAGTTCAAGTTCTTTTACTGTACCCGTTACCTCGGATGATCTGGGGGGCTTTTCGATTAATTATAGCTTTTCTGCTTACAATTCGTTTCAGTCTGGTTCACTGCCTATCGCCGTGCCCTATCCCAAAACGGAGCTTGAAATAGAGACCCTTACGTTTCGGGATAAGCTTGAGCCCGGGACGGATGAGACCTGGTCCTTTAAAATGAAAGGACCCAAAGGCGATAAGGTATCGGCGGAACTTTTGGCCAGTATGTACGATGCTTCGTTAGATGCCTTTCGCGCACATGCCTGGAATTTTGATCCGTTGATGCGAACTACCTATTATTCCCATTTCTATATCTATGCCAGCCCCAGTTTTGGTGTTTCATCCTTTCATACGTATTTAGATCAGGATACTTATAACTTTTCCCCTCAAAATTATGATTCGTTCGATTGGTTCGGATTTAATTTTGGAAACAGGGGGGGCTATAGGGATGGGATGGTCCAAAGAATGAAAGGCAAGGTCGCAGCCCCTATGGAAACCATGGCCATGGAAATGGAATCGGAGGATTTGGCGCACGACCAGGTCGCCGATCCACTTAAGGTCACTACGCCCGACGAAGAACGCAGCCAAGGCAAAGAGGCTCAAGAAACATCTTTTAACGAGGTGAAAATCCGTAAAAACCTTCAGGAGACCGCTTTTTTCTTTCCGCAATTGAAAACGGATGAAGAGGGAAACATTTCCTTCAACTTTACAACCCCGGAAACCCTTACCCAATGGAAACTGCAGCTACTGGCTTATACGAAATCCTTGGAAAGTGCGGTGACTACCATGCAGACCGTGACCCAAAAAGAATTGATGATCATTCCCAATGTTCCGCGATTCCTTCGGGAAGGGGATGAAATTAACATCAGCACCAAAATCGCCAACCTCACCGAGAAAACGCTTTCCGGACAGGCCAAACTGGTATTGACGGATGCCCTGACCAATGAGGATATTTCAAAAAAACTGTTGATCAGCTCCCCTCCATCCGGAGATGATGCCAAAGAGAAAGCGGCACGGGCAGAAGCTACGTTCAAGATCGATTCGATGGGGAACACCCAAGTCTCTTGGCGATTAAAAATTCCCCATGGCCTGCAGGCGGTACAGTACAAAATCATCGCCAAGGCCGGGGATTTTAGTGACGGGGAACAGAACCTGCTTCCGGTATTGACCAACCGGATGCTGGTCACGGAAACCTTACCCATGTGGGTGGGCAGCGATCAGACCAGGAACTTTCAACTCGACAAGCTCAAGAATACCCATTCCTCTACCCTGCAAAACCACAAATTGACCCTGGAGATTACTTCCAATCCCGCATGGTATGCGGTGCAGGCCCTGCCCTATTTGATGGAATATCCGTACGACTGTAACGAGCAGACCTTTGCACGGTATTATGCGAATTCCCTGGCCGGCCATATCGCCAACTCCAATCCACGCATCCAAGAGGTGTTCGAGCAATGGGCAGATTCCGGAGCCTTGATCGGCAACCTAGAGAAAAATGAGGGTCTTCAATCGCTTTTGATACAAGAAACACCGTGGTTACGAGATGCCGAATCGGAAACCGAGCAGAAAAAACGGATGGCCCTGCTGTTCAATTTGAACAAGATGAAAAACGAGCAAACCAACGCCTGGGGCAAACTGAAAAACAGCCAAAAACCATCGGGTGCATGGCCTTGGTTCAACGGGGGGCCCGACAACCGGTTTATCACGCAGCATATAGTTGCGGGAATCGGACATTTAAAAAAGCTGACGGGCAATGGCCAAGCGGCAACGACCGAAGGGAACCAAAGTCCCGAAACGGAACAAATAATTAAAAACGCGCTCGTCTATCTCGATAAGGAATTTGTGGCGGATTATAACCGCATGAAAAAAGATGCCAGGGATGTTAACGATGACCACCTAAGCCCGATGCAAATCCAGTATCTCTATATGCGTAATTTCTTCCCCGATATCAAAACCTCTGAAAAAGTGGATGAGATAATGGCTTACTACAAAGGTCAGGCACAAAAGTATTGGACCCAAAAAGGATTGTATTTAAAAGGAATGTTAGCCTTGGCCCTATATCGCATGGATGATACCGACACTGCGAACAAAATATTGCGGGCGTTGAAAGAAAACAGCATCACTTCCGATGAACGGGGCATGTACTGGGCAGAAAACACCGCTTCCTTGAACTGGTATCAGGCTCCCATCGAAACACAGGCGCTCCTTATCGAAGCCTTTTGGGAAATTCGCTCCGCCAACCATCGGGAAGATATTAAAACCATCGACAATCTCAAGATCTGGTTGCTAAAGCATAAACAGACCAACCGGTGGAGCACGACCAAAGCCACCACCGAGGCAGTCTATGCCCTGCTTTTGCAAGGCAGCGATTGGCTTTCTGTCACCGATGCCGTAAATGTGCGTATAGGGGGAGATAAAATCGACCCTTCCCGACTTGAAGACGTTCAGGTCGAGGCAGGCACCGGCTACTATAAAACATCTTGGAACGACCAACAGATTGCACCCAAAATGGCCGAAGTACAAATAACGAAAAAAGGGAAAGGAATCGCCTGGGGCGCCCTGTACTGGCAATATTTTGAGGACTTGGACAAAATTACCCCTGCAGAAACCCCCTTAAAACTGAAGAAGAGCCTTTTTCTGAAAAAGAATACCGATACCGGCGAAGAAATCTCTGAAATCACCTCAAAAACCGATTTGAAGGTGGGTGATTTGGTACGGATAAGGATAGAGCTCCGCGCGGACCGTGACATGGAATTCCTGCACATGAAAGACATGCGGGCCGCTGGTTTTGAACCCATCAACGTTTTCTCACAATACAAATGGCAAGACGGGCTAGGCTATTATGAAAGTACCAAAGATGCTAGTACCCATTTCTTTTTTGACTATCTGCCGAAGGGAGTTTATGTTTTCGAATACGATTTACGGGTGAGCAATGCGGGGGAATTCAGCAACGGAATTTCTACGATTCAGAGTATGTATGCTCCGGAATTTAGTAGCCATTCGGATGGGGTACGGGTGGAGGTGGCGGCTCAATAGTCTGAAAGTAAAAAAAGCAAGAATACATCGACCATTATTTCGGGGGATACTTGGCAAAAACTTTGGCCACCAATGCCCGTAGCTTTTCGTCGCGTACCTCTGGAGAAACGTTTTCTTTGAACGCACTCTGGCTTACGGCCTGCCAGAAGAGCATATCCTTCTCGTTGTCAACAAAATCAAAACGAATGCGCCGCTGCATGTTCGGCCGCCCTACCGGGATGCCGACGGACACCCCGCCCCCGACGTTTCGTCCGCCGCCTCCAAGGCCCACCCCAACGGAGTTGTTGCCAGGCTTCTGGAACGAATTGCTTTCGATGTTTATAAAAAAATCCGGTTCTTCGGTCAGCTGTATTCCTTTCGCCTCCATTTCGGCATCCACCGCATTGAGCAGGCGTTTGGTATCGAGTTCGCTCAAGCCGGTCTGCAAATCGGGATAGTAATTATAGGTGGTGTAGTTGGAGAAATCGACTCCCTTATCGTAATCGTAGTTGACCCGGATGGCATTACAGGAAAATACAACTGGTATTGCAAGAAACCATAGTAATCTTTTCATACTACATTTTATTTTGTAGCCAGTTCAATAGATTGCTTGTAGACCAATAGGGCTGCTTGTCGCTTGGCGCTGGCCGTTTTCCCTCGATCAGATTCCATGGCCGCTCCTCGCAATTACTGCTAATCGTTCAACATTTCCCAAAGGCGATCCTTAAGTTCAGTGATGCCTTGCTGCGCCACGGAAGAAATGAACATAAAGGGCACCTTCTGTAAATCCTTATCCAGTTCCGCGCGCATCTCGGCCATCAATTCTTCGTCGAGCATGTCGCTTTTGGAGATGGCCACCAGCCGCTCCTTGTCCATCAACTCGGGATTGTACCGGCGGAGCTCGTCCAACAAAATTTCATATTCTTTACTGATATCCTTGCTGTCCGCGGGTATCAGGAACAACAGGGTGGCATTGCGTTCGATATGCCTTAAGAAGTAATGCCCAAGCCCCTTGCCTTCGGCTGCTCCTTCAATAATTCCGGGAATATCGGCCATCACGAAACTTTTAAAGTCCCGGTACTCCACGATACCCAGATTGGGTTTTAACGTGGTAAACTCGTAATCCGCGATTTTAGGTTTTGCGGAGGTAATAACCGAAAGTAAGGTCGATTTGCCAGCGTTGGGAAAGCCTACCAAGCCGACATCGGCAAGCACTTTCAACTCCAGTATTACATCTTTTTCCTGGCCTTGAATCCCCGGCTGGGCATATCTCGGAGTCTGGTTCGTACTGCTCTTAAAGTGCCAGTTGCCCCGACCGCCCATGCCGCCTTCTGCCAAGATTTTTTCCTCCCCGTGCTCGGTCAGCTCGAAGAGAGTTTCTTTAGTTTCGGCATCCTTAACGATGGTACCCAGCGGTACATCCAAATAGACATCCTCTCCATCGGCACCGGTACTGCGCTGTTTGCTACCATGTTCGCCGTGCGCGGCGCTAAAATGCTTTTTAAACTTAAAATTGACCAGTGTCCAAAGGTTTTCGTTGCCCCGAACGATCACATGGCCGCCGCGGCCTCCATCGCCCCCATCGGGACCACCTTTGGTAATATACTTCTCTCGATGCAAATGCACCGAACCCTTGCCTCCATTGCCAGATTCGACATGGACCTTAACGTAGTCTACAAAATTGCCCTCAGTCATTTCCCACGTTTATAATTCTTCGATCACCTTGCCCAAGCGATGCGTCACCGCATCGATCTCACCGATACCGTTGACCTCGTGAAATTTACCCTGCTCCTCATAATATTCCTTTAAAGGGGCCGTCTTTTCATTGTATTCTTCAAAGCGATTGCGGATTTTCCGTTCGTCTTGATCATCGGTTCGGCCACTTATCTTTCCGCGCTCTAAGAGGCGCTGGACTAAGACTTCATCCATAGCATCCAAAGCGATAGTGGCGTCGATTTTCATATTCTTGGTTTCCAAAAGAGCATCAAGGGCTTCGGCCTGTGCCGTGGTACGAGGAAATCCGTCGAATATAAATCCGCTGGCATCGGGATTTTTCCGTACGGCATCTTCCAACATTTTGATGGTCACTTCGTCGGGAACGAGGTCGCCATGATCCATGTACGATTTGGCCAGTTTACCGAGTTCAGTCTTGTTCTTGATATTATTGCGAAAAAGATCGCCGGTTGAAATATGCTTCAGGTTGTATTTTTCCTTTAAGAATTCCGCTTGCGTACCCTTTCCGGCACCGGGTTTTCCAAAAAGTACTAGATTGATCATATGCTTTTGATTTACTTGGTATACTTGGTTAAGATTGCGACCGAGCTCGTTATAGTCCAGTCCATAGCCGACGATGAACTTATCGGGAATTTCAATGCCCCAGTAATCGATGGCGTATTCCCCACTATAGATTTCCGATTTATAAAACAGGCTGGCAACCTTAAATTCTTTCACATTGGACTTTGAAAACAAGTGTATCAGTTGTTTTAGGGTACGACCTGTATCGATGATATCCTCCAAAATAATTACGCTTCTGCCCTCAATATCCTCCGAAACGTCGAGCAAGGTCTCCACAATTCCGGTAGATGTCAGGCCTTGGTACGAACTTAGTTTCACGAAAGAGACTTCACAGGGATGCGGATAGGCCTTCAAAAAATCGGAAACGAACATAAAGGCTCCATTCAGCACGCCCACAAAAATAGGGGTCTCATCTTTATAGTCCGCCGCCACTTTTTCCGCGATACCCTTCACGGCCTCCTGAATCTGGTCCTCGCTCAAAAAAGGCTTAAAATATTTATCGTGCAGTTGTATCACGGGGCAAATTTCAGAAAAGTGTCCAAAAAGCCAAATATAGCATTTTGATTTCGCTTTTTTAAGTCAGTATCCTCTGTTTTGCTAATTCAATGTATTTTTGTGGGAATAATTAAAAAGGTATGCCGCCAAAAAATTATTTTTCTTCATTGTTTAAATTGGGTATTTTAGGGGGAGGGCAGTTGGGAAAGATGCTGCTCTACGAGACGCGAAAGTTCGACATTCACACCGTAGTGATGGATGCCTCCCAGGAAGCCCCATGCAAAATCGCTTGCAACGAATTCGTACAGGGTGACCTGATGGATTTCAATGCCGTGTACGACCTGGGAAAACGAGTTGATGTACTCACCATCGAAATAGAGAACGTAAATGTCGATGCTTTGGAAAAGTTAGAGGATGAAGGCCTCGCCGTTTATCCACCTACCAAGACATTGCGTATCATTCAAAACAAGGCCCAGCAAAAATTGTTTTATGTGGACAATGGGATACCAACAGCGGATTTTCACCGTTTTGCCTATAAAAGTGAGATAGCGGACAGTATCGGCAACGGAGGGATGGATTTCCCCTTTATCTGGAAGGCCGCCCGGTTTGGTTACGACGGACAAGGGGTACAGGTGGTACGAAAACTAGAGGATCTGGAGAATTTGCCGACCGGAGAATGCATCACGGAAGAACTGGTGGATTTTAAAAACGAATTAGCTGTTATAGTTTCCCGCAGCGTAAGCGGCGAGGTAAAGACCTATCCGGTGGTCGAAATGGAATTCCATCCCGAGGCCAACCAAGTTGAATATGTTATCTGTCCCGCTCGAATCAACGATAAGGTAGCTGAAAGAGCACAGGAAGTTGCGCTGAAAGTCTCAGAAAAAATGGGTCATGTGGGCCTGTTGGCCGTAGAACTTTTCCAGACCCAAGACGATCGCATCCTGGTCAACGAGGTGGCACCGAGGCCACATAACAGCGGTCATTACAGCATCGAGGCCAGCTATACCAATCAGTTCGAGCAACATCTACGGGCAATTTTGGATCTGCCCTTGGGCAACACCGAAAGCAAGGTCGCCGGCATTATGGTCAACCTCGTCGGCGCCGAAGGCCACACCGGCGATGTCGTGTATAAAAATATTGAGAATATTTTAAAGTTGGAAGGCGTAACCCCCCATATCTACGGTAAAAAACACACCCGCCCGTTTCGAAAGATGGGGCATGTAACCATTGTCAACAAAAACGTGGCCGAAGCACGGAAGATTGCCCAGGAAGTGAAGGAAACCATACAGGTGGTTTCAAAGTAGGAAAGAAATAACTTGGCGATAATCTCGCTTCGTTCAAGACTAACACAGGTCAAATTCCATAAAGTTCTTGGAATTCGGTCCCGTCCTGAAATTTAGGAATAGAGAAAAATTGCAATTTTATGAACAAAGTCGCCATAGTAATGGGCAGTACCAGCGATATGCCAGTAATGCAGGCTGCCATCGATATATTAAAGGAATTCGGTATCGAGGTCGATGTCGATATCGTCTCCGCACACCGTACACCCGAAAAACTGTTCGAGTTCGGCAAGAATGCACATAAAGATGGCTATTCGGTAATCATAGCCGGCGCCGGTGGCGCGGCCCACCTTCCTGGGATGATAGCTTCGTTGACACCCTTACCCGTTATCGGGGTGCCGATCAAAAGCAGCAACTCCATCGATGGATGGGATTCGGTGCTCTCCATTCTCCAAATGCCGGGTGGGGTTCCCGTCGCAACGGTGGCTTTGAACGGAGCCAAAAATGCTGGGATACTAGCCACACAGATTATTGGTGCTTCCGATAAAACCGTACGCGATAAAATTATGGCCTACAAAATAGGATTGAAGGAGAAAGTTATCGAGGGAGCGAAATCGGTAGGCAGTAAGCAGTAGTCACGAGCGAAGCGAAATAATCTATTCCCTAGGAACCTGTTTTACAGACTACCACGCTGCGTTCGTAACTAATATAATAAATTCCACAATTAACCCACAAACACTCCAATTATTAAATTTTACACTCCATGAACCCCCTTTTGACAAAATTCGATACCGCCCCGTTTTCCAAAATAAAAAACGAGCACTTTAAGCCCGCCATTCTACAGGCTATTGAAGATGCCCAGGTGGAAATCGACGCCATCACTGAAAACCCCGATGTCCCGACTTTCGAAAATACGGTAGAATCGCTTGAATTTTCGGGACAGCAGTTGGAACGTATTTCAAGCCTGTTTTTCAACCTCAACTCCGCCGAAACCAGTGAAACGATCCAACAAATAGCGCAGGAAGTCTCTCCCTTGCTTTCCGAATTCAGTAACGATATCACCCTGAACGCAGCATTGTTCCGGAGAATAAAATCGGTATATGATCAAAAAGATTCGCTGAATCTCTCCGTTGAACAACAAACCCTGCTAGATAAAAAATACAAGAGCTTCAGCCGAAACGGAGCCAATTTGTCGGAGGAAAAAAAGAAACGCTTGCGGAAAATCGATGCGGAACTGTCGCAACTCAAGTTGACTTTCGGCGAAAATATTTTAGCGGAGACTAACCGTTACGAAATGCACCTTACGGACGAATCCGATCTTGACGGGTTGCCCGACGGCGAAAAGGAAGCGGCCATGCAGTTGGCAAAATCCAAAGATAAGGACGGATGGCTGATCACTCTAGAATATCCCAGCTATATTCCCTTTATGAAATATGCCAACAACCGGGAACTGCGAAAGGAACTCTCCCTCGCATTTGGGAGCAAAGGATTTCACGGCGATCAGCTTGACAACCAAGAAAACGTACTGAAAATTGCCAATCTCCGCCACGAACGCGCCCATTTATTGGGCTATGAGACCCATGCGCATTATGTACTGGAAGAGCGTATGGCAGAAACCCCGAAGAAAGTCCGTGAATTCCTGAACGAACTCTTGGAAAAGGCCAAACCCGCTGCGGAACGGGAGTTTAAACAGTTGGAGGCCTTTGCCCAAGAATTGGACGGCATTGACCGCTTGCAAAAGTGGGACGGCAGCTACTACTCCGAAAAGCTGAAACAAAAACTGTTCGATCTCGACGATGAACAGCTTAAACCTTATTTTAAACTGGAAAACGTCATAGCAGGCGTTTTTAAGGTGGCCGAAAAACTGTTTGGGCTCCAGTTCGAAGAAGTGTCCGATATCGACAAATACAATGAAGAGGTCAGAACCTATCGAGTCTATGATGAAAAGAAAAGATTTTTGTCCCTTTTTTATGCGGACTTCCATCCTCGAAAAGGCAAACGGGGTGGCGCTTGGATGACCGTCTATAAGCCGCAGTACTTTAAAAACGGGGAAAATGTGCGTCCGCATATATCAAACGTCTGCAATTTTACGCGTAGTACTTCCACCAAACCCTCCCTTTTGACCTTTAACGAGGTGACCACGCTTTTCCACGAATTTGGCCACGGCCTTCACGGTATGTTGGCGAATACGGTATATCCCAGCTTATCGGGTACTTCGGTCTATTGGGATTTTGTCGAACTGCCCAGTCAGGTGATGGAAAACTGGTGTTACGAAAAAGAGGCGCTCGAACTCTTCGCCACCCATTACGAAACCAACGAACCCATACCCATGGAACTCATCGGAAAGATCAAGGCCGCCTCTAAATTTCAGGAGGGAATGCAAACCTTGCGGCAAGTGAGTTTCGGACTGTTGGATATGTCGTGGCACGGTAAGGACCCTTCAGCCATCACTGATGTGAAAGCCCACGAAACCCAAGCCTTTGAAGGTACCAGGCTCTATCCCGACACGCCCGAAACCTGTATGAGTACGGCATTTGCCCATATTTTTCAAGGCGGTTACTCCTCCGGATATTACAGTTACAAATGGGCCGAGGTACTCGATGCAGATGCCTTCGCCTATTTTAAGGAAGAGGGAATCTTCAACAAAAAGATCGCCACGCAGTTCAAGGACAACGTGCTCTCCCAAGGAGGCACCGAAAATCCGATGGTGCTTTACAAGCGGTTTCGGGGTTCAGAACCTAAAGTGGAAGCTCTTTTGGAAAGAGCGGGATTGCTGGAATTGAAAAGATAAGCCTGCTGCCATTGGAAACCCCTCTTTGGAACTCCACAAATCCATCCAAATCTGGGAGATAACCAGATAAAAACCTACATCGGTTGAGACAAATGAGTTAAAAATAATACGAAAAGTATTATTAAATATAAAACCATTCTCTTACTTTTACATTTCATAAGTAGGTTAAAAAGATTATTTAAGGTAATTTTTTTTAACGACGAAAGAGGGCGTGGGGACGCCCTCTTTTTGTTTGTAAGCAGGTCTTTCCCTATACTTTCGCACCCTTAAGGAACGGTTTGAAATCTGTGGATTATTTTTTCGTTACCTCCCTATTCACGATCTTCGCAAAAAATAGCATATATGATTCTTTTTGTAGATATGGACGAGGTGATGGCGGATACCTACGGTGCCCATATCGAAATCTACAACCGTGAGTACGAAGAATGCCTAAGCCTTGATACCTGTATGGGCAAAGAAGTCTGGCATACCGTACCCGAGGAAAGACAGACCAGTGTACGCAACCACGCCCGTAACCGCGGCTTCTTCCGCGATTTGAACCCGATTGCCGATAGTTGCCGCGTATTAAAGGAACTAAACGAAAAGTATGAGGTCTATATCGCATCGGCCGCCATGCAGTTTCCCAATTCCCTAGAGGAAAAATCGGAATGGCTCGATGAACATTTTCCGTTTATCCCTTGGCAGCGACGCATCCTTTGTGGGAATAAGCATATTTTAAAGGGAGATATCCTTATTGATGACAGAAGCTATAATCTCGAGGATTTTGACGGCCGCACCTTGCTGTTCACCTCCCCCCATAATGTTAATACCAATTGTTTTGAGCGGGTGGACAATTGGCAGGAAGTCGCTGACAAGTTGCTTTAAAAAATCAAAGCTCCAACATACCTAAGCGCACGTGGAAGTTCAAGAACCGGCAAAAGAACTCTTCACCTAGAATTCTTTACTGCGCCTGCAAGCGATAAGCCTCATACCCCCCTAGAAGGTTCACCACATGGGTATATCCCAATGAATCCATAGCCTGCGAGGCTTTGAGACTCCGGCCTCCTTTTTTACAATATAGATATACCGGTACGGACTTATCGATATTGAGCGCCCTGATTTTTTCGGCAAAATCAGTGTCAAACCAATTGACATTCACCGCATTCTCTAAATGGCCTGCCTCGAATTCCTCAGGAGTACGCACGTCGATCAATATCCCGGTAATTTTATCCTTTTGCGAAAATTCCGTGATAGGTATTTCCTTGCTTTGGGCATGGCCCATATAAAAGGAGAGGCATACTACAGACAGTATAAAAAATTTCATAGTCCAAGTTTTATGTGAATAAATCATGATGACAGCTCGAAAATATGATAAAATTTGACAAGATCTAGGTATCGTCAATGTTAAATCTACTACCTTTAAAGCTGATAAAGATTCTATGGCAGAGCAAAAATTGAACCCAGAGACGTGGGTAGATGAATATGCAGATTATCTTTTCAATTATGCCATAGGACGGGTAAATGACGCCGAAATAGTCAAGGACCTGGTTCAGGAAACTTTTTTGGCCGGTCTCAAATCCGCCAAGAATTTCAAGGGTGATGCCGCCGAACGTACCTGGCTCATCGCTATCTTAAAACGAAAGGTAATTGATCATTACCGCAAGATAAATTCCCAGAAGGGACAGGCTGAAGTGCGTATGGAATATAGCCAGCATATCGATGCGCAGGGCGATTGGCTAGAAGAACAAGTGGCCGACCCCTTTGGTTCTTTAGAAAACGACGCTATCGAAAACCAAGAACTGGGTCGGGCCATTCATTCATGTATTGCCAAATTACCCCGAAAACAGGGTTTGGTCTTTACCATGAAAACCATGAAGGGCATGGGCACGAAAGCTATTTGTAATGAATTGGATATTACCCCGTCTAATCTATGGGTGATGATCCATAGGGCGAGAACGGCACTGATGGGCTGCCTTAAGAAAACTTGGTTCTGATATGATTTCCTGCAAACAAGCCGCCGTAATCTGTAACAAGGCACAATACAGAGAGGCCACCGAGGCTGAAAAGACCAAACTTCGGTCTCATCTTGCGATTTGCGAGAGCTGCACCGCCTATACCAATCGGAACATCAAGTTCACCTCTCTATGTCAAAAGGCCCATCTTCAAAGTCTTTCCGAAGCGGAAAAACGCAAAATGAAGGAACAACTTAAGGAGGAACTCACATAAAAATTCCAAATTCTAAACTCTAAAAAAGACCACAGAAACTTTTTCCAGCGTGAGCTGCGGCCAAAATATTTATGGATTTTCCTTAAGGGATGTTACGAACATCCATTTTTGAAGTGGTTTAAACTTTTTCCACTGGCTAAAAATTGATCTTTTTTGCTCACTTATTATCTTCTTTTCCTTCCTTAGCGATACCATTCAAATCCAAAAAGCCTTCAAATGACCCCATGCTATCTAATTTTCGCTGGAAAGCAAAAGTTTAAGCCCACCTCCTTGTCCCGAAATAAAAACCAGTAATCCCCACCAAAAGATGGGAACCGACTCAACCCAGAAAGAGGTAAAATACCGGTTTTGATTCCGTTTTGTGACCGCCGTTACTACCCCTAAAGTCAAAAAAAGAATGCCATTGGCAATCAACTCGCTACTGCCCATAGAATCCTTCAGCAAAGTCAGCAAAAAGAAGGGTACTATGGCACTTGCCCCTATTAGCTTGGTTGCCGTAACGCCATACCGCTGCGGAAGAGTGCGCAATTCAGGAAGGTCATAAGCCAGGTCCCCTATCTCAAAGGGAAGGATTAAGATCAGTACGAACAGAAAACGCTGAAATAGCTCGATCTGAACATCCCAAGTGATGGATCGCCCCCCAGCAATTACCGGTAGAATGACGGTCGCACCGGCCCAGACCAGCGCCACCACGAAAATTTTCCACCCCCCCAGACTCCGCAGGTTTTTCGCATGTGGTAGCACGGGAATCGCATAAAGTCCTGTCAACACCACCAGAACGGCGATTGCGATATATACCTCCATACTAAGAAAGTAGGCGTGGTAAAGCGCCAAGCCCAAAGCGACAAAACTGGCCCACTGTATCTGCTTTTGATGCAGATCGGTCACCAAGATATACTTTTCGGCCTCTACCCCATATTTGATGAAATTATAGCAGGCTATGGAGCCGAAAAACAGAAACCAGCCCAGATGCAAATCGACGGGAACATGCAAGGTGATGCACGTGACCCGTACCAACGCAAAAATCGCAAGGGCAACGTGTATGCTGGCATCAAGGTAAAAGTCGAAGATGCGCTTCAGGACCTTCATGGAACAAAAGTAGAGAAACCGATGATCACAAAGGTTTTTAGTTAAAAACTTTCCCTGCGAACATCGAAAATGACGCTGTTTTCAGCCTCCAATTTCTTAATTTTGCAGCTCCTTTAAGTACAGTCTATGAGAACAGACCTATTTGCATCACGCCATATCGGCATTAGGGAAGAAGACCTTGGGCATATGCTCGAAACGGTCGGTACCGAGAGTTTGGAACAGCTGATCTATGAGACCCTGCCCGAAGGTATTCGACTGAAAAAATCCCTGTCTTTGGATGCACCGATGAGCGAGCACAAATTTCTGGCCCATATGCAGGAACTTTCCGAAAAGAACCAGTTGTACCGATCATATATCGGATTGGGCTATCACGAAAGTCTGACCCCATCGGTCATCAAAAGAAACATTTTAGAAAATCCCGGATGGTACACCGCCTATACGCCATATCAAGCCGAAATTGCTCAAGGCCGGTTGGAAGCCCTTTTGAATTTTCAAACTGTCGTAAGCGATCTTACAGGCATGGAACTTGCTAATGCTTCCCTTCTGGACGAAAGCACCGCGGCGGCCGAGGCGATGAGCATGCTGTTCGACTTGCGTAGTAGGGATCAAAAGAAAAACAACGTGCAGAAATTCTTCGTTTCCGAGGAAGTCCTGCCCCAGACACTTTCCCTTTTACGAACCCGATCCAAACCGCTCGGCATCGAACTGGTCGTCGGCAAGCATGGGGAATTCTCGTTCGGAAGCGATTTCTATGGGACTTTATTGCAATATCCCGGTAAGCACGGTCAGGTAAACGATTATGCGGAGTTCGTTTCCAAAGCCCAGGAAAACGACATCAAAGTAGCTGTGGCCGCCGATATTCTAAGTCTAGTACTATTAAAACCACCTGGGGAATGGGGCGTCGATGTGGTTGTCGGCACCACCCAACGTTTTGGTATCCCGTTGGGATATGGGGGCCCGCATGCCGCTTTCTTTGCGACCCGGGAAGCCTACAAAAGAAACATCCCCGGCCGTATCATCGGGGTCACCAAGGATGCCGACGGCAAACCGGCCTTGCGGATGGCCCTTCAGACCCGCGAACAGCATATCAAACGTGATAAGGCGACCTCGAACATCTGTACCGCACAGGTACTTCTAGCGGTTATGGCGGGAATGTATGCCGTCTATCACGGCCCTCAGGGTCTAAAGTACATCGCAAAGAAGGTGCATTCTACCGCAGTTACGTTGACGCAGGCTTTGGAAGAATTGGGCCTATATCAGATCAGCACGTCCTATTTTGATACGATTACATTCAAAACAGATACCCAAAGCCTAAGGCCCATCGCGGAAAAGCATGCCGTCAATTTTTTATATGTGGATGACGGAACGGTTTCCATAGCCGTTAACGAGGCTACTTCGCTGAAAGACCTCAACCAGATTATTTCTATTTTTTCGGAAGCCTTGGGCAAACAGGCCGCTCCCCTTGAATCGCTGTCGAAAGCTTCTGCCATAGCGCGTAGCGTACAGCGTAAATCGGATTTCCTACAGAACCCGGTATTCAACTCCTACCACTCCGAGACCGAACTAATGCGTTATATAAAAAGGTTGGAACGCAAAGATCTCTCCCTGAACCACTCCATGATCTCTTTGGGAAGCTGTACCATGAAGCTCAACGCGGCCTCCGAGATGTTTGCACTGAGTATGGCCCGATGGGGCAACATTCATCCTTTCGTTCCCATAGAACAGGCGGAAGGCTATCAGATCGTTCTAAAGGGACTGGAAAAAGACCTGACCACCATCACCGGCTTTGCGGGCACTTCCTTACAGCCCAATTCGGGAGCACAGGGCGAGTATGCGGGACTGATGGCCATTCGAGCCTACCATGAATCACGCGACGAAGGACACCGAAATATTTGCCTTATTCCGGCATCTGCCCATGGTACGAACCCTGCGTCGGCCGTGATGGCGGGTATGCAGGTGGTGGTCACCAAGACCGACGAAAAGGGAAATATCGATGTGGCCGATTTAGAGCAAAAGGTTTCGGAACACGCAGAAAACCTGGCGGCCCTGATGGTTACTTATCCGTCCACCCATGGGGTTTTCGAATCCTCCATCAAACATATTACCCAGTTGATCCACGACCACGGCGGGCAGGTGTATATGGACGGTGCCAACATGAACGCCCAGGTGGGTCTAACCAATCCAGCTACCATCGGTGCGGACGTCTGCCATCTGAACTTGCACAAGACCTTCGCCATACCCCATGGCGGTGGAGGACCGGGTGTCGGTCCGATTTGTGTAGCCCAACAATTGGTACCGTTCCTACCGGGCAACCCGGTCATCAAGACCGGGGGCGAGAAAGCCATCACCGCCATTTCCGCGGCGCCTTGGGGCAGTTCATTGGCCTGTTTAATTTCCTACGGATACATCAAGATGCTGGGGGAAGAGGGACTGAGACGCTCCACTGAGATCGCGATTCTCAATGCCAATTATATCAAACAGCGTCTGAACGGTAAGTTCGACGTGCTGTACACTGGGGAAAAGGGAAGGGCGGCCCACGAAATGATAATCGATTGCCGGCCTTTTAAACAAAATGGAATCGAGGTGAACGATATCGCCAAACGCTTGATAGATTATGGTTTTCATGCGCCGACGGTTTCCTTTCCCGTGGCCGGCACCGTGATGATCGAGCCGACCGAAAGTGAAAGCTTGGCCGAGCTGGACCGGTTCTGCGATGCCATGCTCTCTATTCGCGAAGAAATCGATAGGGTCTCTCCTGATGATTTGAATAATGTCTTACGGAATTCGCCTCATACCATGGCGATGTTGACCAGTGATACGTGGGATTTTCCGTATAGCCGACAAAAGGCGGCCTTTCCACTCCCGTACCTTTCCGAAAACAAGTTTTGGCCTGCGGTACGGCGGGTAGATGATGCGTATGGAGATCGTAATTTGATGTGTACCTGCGCACCTATCGAAGTCTATGCCGAGTCGGAATAATTTCATATTAACCAATGATTATAGGCCTTTGCTGAATTACAGGAAGGCTGAGCCGGGCGTTCTAATAGTACGTGCAGATTCCTGGCTATTGTATAATAGACCAAGTGGGCTTTCTATTGGATAGACTTTGGGCTATCTTGTCTTACTGCAACCATCGACCATATGCCTATCGGAATTACAGGGACGGGTAGCTATATTCCCCCCATAGTCATCACGAACGAAGATTTTCAATCTTCTAACTTCTTGAATTTGGACGGTTCCCCGTTCCAACAGGACAATTCACATATCATCAAAAAATTCCAAGCCATTACCGGAATCCACGAAAGACGTTACGTAGATAATGCGTCGAACACCTCGGACATTGCTTTTCTGGCGGCTGAAAAAGCTATATCGGATGCCCATATTAATAAGGAGCAGCTGGATTATATCATCTTTGCCCATAATTTTGGGGATGTAAGCTACGGTCAATCCCAAGGGGATACCCTCCCTAGCCTCGCCTCTCGCGTGAAACACCATTTACGTATTAAAAACCCGAAATGTATTGCTTACGACATGCTCTTCGGTTGCCCTGGCTGGATAGAGGGTCTCATCCAGGCCCATGCCTTTATCAAAAGTGGTATCGCCCAAAAGTGCCTGGTTATCGGTGCGGAAACCCTATCGCGAATTATCGACCCCTACGATCGCGATTCTATGATATATTCTGACGGTGCAGGGGCAGCGGTCATCGAGGCAAAAGAAGGTGCTGGACAGGTTCTTGCCCACGAAAGTGCCACCTACACCTTTGAGGAGGCATATTATTTATTCTACGGTAAATCCTATAAGCAAACAAAAGACACCACCAAATACATCAAAATGCAAGGGCGAAAAATCTACGAATTCGCCATAACCCGTGTACCGCTGGCGATGGCGTCTTGTTTGGAAAAAAGCGGCATGAGTATCGGCAGCGTAAAAAAGATTTTTATCCACCAAGCCAACGAAAAAATGGACGATGCCATCGTAACACGGTTTTATGGCCTGTACAACAAAGAAATGCCACAGGGCATTATGCCCATGAATATTCAGGAATTGGGCAATAGCTCCGTGGCGACCATTCCTACCTTGCTCGATATGGTTCGCCACGGAAAAATGAAAGACCACCAGGTACAACAGGGAGATGTTGTTATATTTGCCAGCGTAGGCGCCGGCATGAACGTCAACGCCCTAGTTTATAGGATTTGAAATGTACGAGAACACCTATCCACACAAGCGTTTTAAGCATACGATTGCCTTTCTCCAAAAACATAGCAGCGTCAAAGAGAGCATTTTAGACCTTGGCGTTCCAAATCCGTTTTCAAAGATCATGGTAGAGGAAGGTTATCAAGTCGAAAACACCCACGGTGAAGATTTGGATGTGGATTTCACAGCCGTGCAAAATTCCGATGCCGATGTGGTGACGGCCTTTGAAATCTTTGAACACCTCTTGGCCCCTTTTAATGTTTTACGTATGATAAAGGCGAAGAAGCTGGTCACCAGTATTCCCCTGAAATTATGGTTCTCCCCTGCCTACCGCAACAAAAAAGATCCATGGGACCGCCACTACCACGAGTTTGAGGACTGGCAGTTCGACTGGCTTCTGGAAAAGGCAGGATGGGAAATTAAGGACCGGAAGAAATTCACCAATCCGGTGGGTAAAATTGGGGTTCGGCCGCTACTAAGAAGTTTTACGCCGAGGTATTATATAGTTTATGCCGAAAAAAAATGTTGATGCTGGGAGAGGTTTAGAAGTTTATAAACTTTTTTCTAATTTCATTGCATGGACTATTACATCATCATCCCCGCCCATAACGAAGAAGCCTTCTTGGCCGATACGTTGAACTCCATTTTACGGCAGACCGTGCTCCCGAAAAAGGTATTCGTTGTCAACGATAACTCCACTGATGGCACCGAAGCGGTTATCGATGAGTTTGTGGGGCTGAGTTCAATTTTTAAAAAATTGAACACTACGTCATCTACCGAACATATGCCCGGCAGTAAGGTCGTGGACGCATTTAAAAAGGCTTTGCCGATGCTGGACAACGATTACGGATTTTTGGTCAAGTTGGATGCCGACCTCGTGCTGCCGGACAGGTATTTCGAGAAGGTGGCCTATATCTTCAAAGGCCATCCCAACGCAGGCATTGCGGGAGGCTATATTTACGAGCAGGATGCCCAGGGCCAATGGAAACTTAACCATCCGATGGATAAAAACCATGTACGCGGAGCCTTTAAGGCCTATTCCAAAGCCTGCTTTAAGGCCATTGGCGGACTCCGGAACGCCATGGGATGGGACACCGTCGACGAGCTATTGGCACAATATCATGACTACGAAATCTTCACCGACGCCAATTTAAAAGTCAAACACCTAAGGCCCATGGGAGATGCCTACGACCCCAAGTCGAAATTACTTCAGGGCAGAGCCATGTACACATTGCGCTATGGCTTTTGGATTAGTGTTATCGCTTCTTTAAAAATGGCGCTAACGCAACGAAAACCAAAGACTTTTTTTGATAATATGCAAGGGTATCTGCAAGCCAAGAAAGAAAAAGCCCTTTTTTTGGTTACCGAGAAGGAAGGTGTCTTTATCAGGAAGTTGCGGTGGAGGAATATTCGGCGAAAGTTGTCGTGAGTAAACTCATTACGGCTACCAAAAAAAACGTCCGCTTAAAAGCGAACGTTTTGAATTTTACTAAGGGAGTCCTTTAGATACCCAACTCCTTCTTGACATCGGGCAAAAGGTCTTTACCGTTGGCGACAATAAGACCGCCCCCGGCCTGGGAATCTATTACGTAATCGTAGCCTTGTTCGTTTGCCACTTTTTCGATGGCCGCCTTGGCCTTATCGGAAATGGGCGCAAAAAGTTCCTGTTGTTTTTTCTGCAGTTCCCGCTGAGCGGTCTGTTGGGCTTCCCCGATGGTTTTTTGGGCACCTTGAAGCTCTATGGCCCTTTTCTCGTTTTCTTCCTTACTCTTCGATTCCGCCTCGTTCTGGTACATCGTAGATTTGTTTCTTAGTTCGGTTATCGAACTTTCGATATCGGCATTATAGGTCTCCGAAAGCTTCTTCAGTTCCGCCTCCGCCGATTTCATTTCGGGCATAGCGCTCAGCAATTGCGTCACGTCAATGTGTGCGATTTTGCTCTGTGCGTTGACAAATCCCGTAGCTGCAACAAATAATACTAGGGCTACGCTTATCTTTTTTAAATGTTTCATTGAGTGTAAAATTTAGTAATTTGAGTGTTTGTGGGTTAATTATGGTATTTACTATATTAATTACTGCTATACTTAGGGGCGCAGCGAACTGCTAATCTGTAAAATCAGGGTTTTTAATTAAAAGATCTTTTTGCTTCGCTTGTGACAACTGCCTACTGGTCAACACTATCTTTCATCTGCTGCCGCTCTTCCAACTTCTCCTGCCTTTTCGCCTCCCGCTCTTCCAATAATTTTTTTCTTCGGGCTTCGTAGGCTCTTTTACGTTCTTCGCGTAATTTTAGCTGCTCGGCCCTTCTTTCATCGGCCGTCTTTTCCCGGGCTTCCTGTGCCTGTTCGGCCTGTTCTTTTCGTTCCTTAAGCGCTTCGCTCATTGCTGACTCGGCCGGTTCGTCTTCAAAATCTTTAAGCGAATTTTGGTTACCGGGCTTTTCGTTGCGCTTACTTATTTTTCGGGTCCGTCCGATACCGCGCAGTACCAGGTCGCTGATATCCCAGCGATTTTCGGAGTACAACATTACAACATCCGCCGATTTATCAAAAATAAAATCATACTTTTTATTGGCCCCGATTTTCTGTACCTCGTTGAAAACCTGATCTTGAATTGGCTGGATCAACCGCCTTTTCTGAAGAACGAGATCGCCCTGGGGGCCAAAACGATCCTGTTGGTATTCGACCATCTCCCTTTCCAAGATCTGTATCTCCTCTTCGCGTTCGGCAATCAGCTCATCGGTCAGAAGTACCCGTTCGGCCCGTAAGTCGTCTTTCATTTGATCGACCGCACTTTGCTTTTGCTCGACCTCGACCTTCCATTGCTGGACTTTCTTCTCCAATTGTTCCGTAGCCTCCCGATACTCCTCCACATTTTCAAGGATATACTCCATATCGACGTAACCAATCCGTACTCCACGCTGGGCGAAGGTGTAAGATGAAAAAAGCGTTATCGTTAAAAGTAAAAGAACGTTGGTTTTTGTTTGCATTGCAATATCATTAAACCCTTGCGTACTCCATCCATATAGAAAATATCGTGCCAAAGGTGATTATTGGTTTATAGTTTTATGGGTATTCGATTAAAAGCAATCCTTAACCCGTTAACTGAATAACTCAATAATTACATTAAAATTGTTGACCGATGATAAAGTGGGTCTGCCATCCACTGGGACCGTTACCTATGGACTGCGGTCTAAGATCTTCGTCGAAGCCGTATCCGAAATCGATTCCCAGCAAACCGAAGGCCGGCATAAAAATACGCAGCCCTACCCCCGCCGACCTTTTTATGTCAAAAGGATTAAATTCCTGAAAACTGCTAAAGGCGTTCCCTCCTTCCAAAAATGTCAGGCCATAAATAGAGGCGGATGGCTTTAAGGTCAATGGATACCGGAGTTCCAGAGAAAATTTATTATAGACCAGGCCGCCTTCTTGTTGTCCCGTAAGCGGGCTAATTGGGGTCAAAGATTGATTTTCGTACCCTCTAAGTTGTACTACATCGCGACCATCTAAAGTAAAATTACCCAATCCATCGCCCCCGACAAAAAAACGTTCAAAGGGTACATCGCCCACGTCGTTGTTATAGTTGCCCAAGAACCCAAATTCGGCGTTGGTTCTCAATACCAACGACTTGTCGCCACTACCGACCAATGTAGTGTACCAGTCGCCCTTGAACTTCAGTTTGTAGTATTCCAACCATTTAAAACGTTCTTGATCAATATCTTCGAGCTCTTGTGTTTCGGCTGGGGTCAATTGCCGACCTAACCTTGTTCGGGATAATTCTTCACTTCGATTTCGCAAGGATTCAAAATCCTTGTTGCTAAAAAGCGAATATGGTGGCGTTAGCTTTGCCGTAATTTCAAAATTAGAACCACCCCGCGGAAAGATTTGCCCTCCCATAATGGCATTTCTAGAAATACCCAAAGTATAGGTAAAGGAGTTCGATCTACCGTTTCCAAAATTAAAAAGTCCTAAGTTATAATCGTTGAACTCGTATAACTGATACCCTAAAGAATGCGATATCGTAAAAAAGTCATCGGGCCACTGCACCCTTTTAGCAAGCCCTGTGGAGATTCCAGTTATCGAGAAACCTCGGTCTTTGTTGATTTTAATCCGGTTTCTCGTTGAATTGGCATAATCGGTCGCAAACTGTTGGGTTCTGGAGAAATTCAAGCTAAAACGCACCGGTTTTTTACCGCCCAACCATGGTTCGGAGAAATTTGCACTGTATACCCGAAAGGATCGGCTGGCCTGTATCCGGAGAGCAAGGGACTGGCCATCACCCATAGGCACCGGTTTATAGGCCTCGCCATTAAGAATGTTCTTAATCGAAAAGTTATTGAAAGAAAGACCCAAGGTACCGATAAAACCGCCTCCGCCGTAACCGCCCTGCAGTTCGATTTGGCTAGACCCTGATTCCACCAGGTTCCATTTGATATCAACGGAACCTTCGTTCGGGTTAGGGTTCAGGATATCGGGCTTGATTTGCTCGGCATCAAAATAGCCTAATTGTTGAAGTTCTTGAATGGTTCGGATGATATCGCTCTTGTTATATTTCTGGCCGGGGCGCGTCCGTAATTCCCGATACACTACGTGATCGTTGGTGCGGTCGTTGCCCACCACGTCAACATGGTTCAAAAAGGTCTCTTTACCCTCGATAATCCGTATCTCGAAATCGATGGTATCGTTTTGAGCCGAGACCTCTACGGGATTGATGCTCGAAAAGAGATATCCATTGTTCTGGTACAGGTTGGTCAGATCCGCGGCATCGGGTTTGGAATTGTCGGCGATACGCTCTCGTAACAAAACTCCGTTATAGGTATCCCCTTTTTTCAAACCCAATACTGAGGCCAAGTACCTATCGGTAAAAACAGTGTTCCCCACAAAATCGATATCACCAATGTAATATTTATCGCCCTCCTCGATATTAAACTTGAGATTAATATTGTTCTCATCGACCTTGATGATGGAATCGGAAAGTATGCGGGCATCGCGGTAGCCGTTCTTGGCGTATCGATCGATCAGCAGTTGCTTGTCGTTTTCATAGTCCTCTTCGATAAATTTAGATTTCTTCCAAAACCTCAGAAAGCGCTTCTCCTTGGTTTTCTTAAACGCGCCTCGGAGTTTGCGGTCGGACAGTTGCTCGTTGCCCTCGAAAATCATTTTCTTGATCTTTACCTTATCCCCTTTGTCCACATTGACAACCATCCTCTGCGCATTGGTCTGGGAGGTATCGTTTGCCACGGCGATACTGACCTTGGCGTTCAGGTAGCCCTGCTTTTTATATTTGTTCTCGAGATAGTTCTTGGTGTTGGCGATCAGACTTTCGGTGATCTTCTTTCCTTTTTTAAGATCGGTATCCTCCAAAATACCATCTACTTTTCTGGGCTTTACCCCGTTGATTTTGATATCGGCCAGTGTAGGGCGTTCGGTAATGTGAAGTTCCAAAAACACCTTGTCATCCTGGATATCGGTAATGTAGAACTCAATATCGCGAAAAAGTTCAAGACCCCATAATTTATTGATGATGCCACTGATTTCGTCACCGGGTATCGTAATCGGCTGCCCGACCCGCAATCCGGTATAGGTCTTTACGGTCTGTTCGTTATAACTTTGCAGTCCCGTTACCTCGATACCTCCCAAAATATATTTTTTGCCGTCTTCAAGGGAAAGTTCCTGCGCGGCGGTAAAAGTAGTGATTAGGAGTAGTAGGATGGTAAATAAAGGTTCTAAGGATATGAACCTTTTCATATCGTCAGTTGAGTTGTTCGCTGGTTTTTCCAAATCTTCTTTCTCTGTTCTGGTAGCTTTTAATGGCCTCCGCTAAATGTCGGTCGCTAAAATCGGGCCAAAATACGTCGATAAAATATAGTTCGGCATAAGCGATCTGCCAAAGCAAAAAATTGCTGATCCGACATTCCCCACTGGTCCGGATTAGCAAATCTACATCGGGCAAATCGTGCGTGTAAAGATGAGTATTTATAATGGTTTCATCAATATCATCGATGGGAATTATATTATTTTTAACTTTGGTACTGATCTGTTTTACAGCTTTCGTGATTTCTTCGCGCGCCCCGTAACTAAGGGCCAAAGTAAGTGTCATTCCGGTATGGCCACTGGTTTTTTCCATCACTTCCCTCAGTTCGCGGTGGGCCTTTTTGGGCAGGGATTCGATATCGCCGATAGTATTGAGCTTAACGTTGTTTTCGATAAAGGTCGGTAGTTCTTTTTTTAGGGAGGATACCAATAGCCTCATGAGCGTATCGATCTCGAGTTGGGGCCGTTTCCAGTTTTCGGTGGAAAAGGTATACAGGGTAAGATATTCCAGACCGATCCCGACACAGCTCTCAACGGTCCGTCGCACGGTATCGACGCCGTTTTCGTGGCCGAACACCCGAAGTTTGCCCTGCTGTTTCGCCCAGCGGCCGTTACCGTCCATAATTATGGCAATATGGCGAGGCAGTTTTTTTTTGTCAATGGCTTCAAGGGGATTCATGCTGATCTTAATACAATAATAGTAGGGATTTAATAAGTTAGGCCATCCCGTGTTTAAAATCTAGGCTGCTAGACGGAAGAACCAAGAGGTAAGACGATAAGACTTCAGAAAAAAAATTTTATTTTAATCTTGAATCAAACTACATTTCTGTCTCCCGTCTATTGCCTCCAGTAACTCACTTTTCACTTCTTACTCTTCACCTTTAACTCTTCACTTTTCATTAAAAACTTTACCCATCCAAAACTGATGGCGCAAACCACAAATAAAGCGAAAAATTATTGAAAATTGTCACAACAGGGTTTTCTGCCGAAGGTGTAAGTTAGGGTTAATCCCGAAAAAACATACCAATCGTCGCTAAAAATATTTCCAAACTGCAAGTCACCCAGCTGCCGGCTCACGTTCAGTTTTTCAGGATTGCTGCCATCGAGATTATCGGTAAAGGTGTATCGCGCCCCTATTTCGGCCCCCAGTATCAAAAACTGGTTCAACCGCAATTTGGCGCCGACGGTCATTGGGATGGCAAAACTACCGTCCTTTTGCCCGATATCAATCATATTCCCCGCGTCGAAATAATTGTAGTCATATCTAAAATAGGTGACCCCGGTATAGAGATAAGGAGTGAAAGCGGGACCGAGCCGGTGCAGGTTGTATTCCACGAAATTGAATTCCAGCCCCGCCGATGCTTCCAGAATGGAGTTATCGGCCACAAAGCCCCTCTGGCGCCGCGATGGAATACTCGAGTGGGCATCGTCGGCCGTAAACTGGCCATAGATCAGACTGGCCCGCCAGGCGTAGCGCTTGGCAATGTTCCATTTAAATAGACCGCCTATCGCGATATCGGAGGGTAGTACATAATTTGTACGGCCTACATCTCCGATATTGTTGGCACCCCCGGCAAAGATACCGACCTCGTAGGTTTGGGCGTTCAGCATACCGAAGGCACTTAGTAGGAATACGATGAGAAATCGATTCATAGAGGGTAGAATTTCTCCCGAATTAAGGGCTGCAAATATAGCAATTGCCTGCCATTATCTATACGGCCTGTTCTTTCTTGATAAACTGGAATAACGGGTATTTATTGTTCGGGATAGGGTCAATTTCCAAGCTGGGGCCAATGGGAAAATTCACTTTCCCGGCTCAATTCCGCCGATCCTCGCCCCACAACAGTTTATTGCGGATGGTTTTTAGGAAGCTCTCCGAAGCATATTCGATCATTTTGATCATAAAGTCCGATTTTTTGATGGTGATTTCCTTGCCATTTTCGACGGAAGCGATTCGGGAATCAAGGGAAATCAGGTGATGGTCTTCCCTCCCCGATACTTTAAGGCGTATTACGGTATCGTCAGAAATCACCAAGGGCCGGGCGTTCAGGTTATGGGGAGCGATGGGCGTTAGTACCAGCGATTTTGCACTGGGCGCAATGACCGGGCCGCCACAACTCAGGGAATATCCGGTGGAGCCGGTCGGGGTAGATACGATAAGACCATCGGCCCAGTACGAGGTCAGATATTCGCCATTGAGATAGGTCGCCACCGTAATCATTGAGGTGGTATCTTTTCGGCTTACGGTAATTTCATTGAGGGCAAAATTTATGGGGTTGAGTTCGGGAATATGGCTGCCGCTGCTGATTTCGACCAGGCTGCGCTCGATGATGGTATATTTCCCGCTTTTGAATTCCTGCACTACTTTGCGGACCTCCTCTTTATTAAAGGTAGATAAAAATCCCAATCGGCCCGTGTTTACCCCAACAATAGGTATGCCCAAATTCCGAACGAAGGTGGTAGCCCTTAGGATGGTACCGTCGCCTCCGAAACTGACGAACATATCGAAGGAAGCGTCCAATCCCCCAAAATCCGTAAAGGTGGTATAGGTGCCGGAAATATGTTTTTCAGATAAAAAGGCATTGAACTCCGCCTCTATTGCCACCTCGGCGTTTTCTTTTTGGAGCTCGTCGAGCAATTCCACCACATATTCCAAAACATCGTCTTGATAGGTTTGACTGTAGAGGGCGACTTTCATTGGGCTGGGCATTTGATGACAGTGGAAGACGGATGATAAATGTTTACATTGAGCAAATCAAGGTTCAATGCTGCCTTCGGCAAGGCCAAAGCTATGCAACTTTGAAGTGTGCACCAAACTACGAAATAGTTTTAAAGCTTGAATCTTAAACGTTCAGGTATTTATCGAGGTAATCGGAGCGTTCTTTGAGGTCTTCGAGAAACTGGTCGTCGTTGTTTCCGAAAAGAATGTTGTAGTTATAGCGGCGAAAGGTCTGTATGATCTCATTGAGGTTGGCCGAGGCGACCTTAATAGTGATCTGGATGACGTCGTTCTTCGAATCGGTGATAAAACCGCCAATCAGTTTCGTATTGTTACTTTCCACGATTTGGGCGATCTCGCTAAAGGAGTAGTCCTTAATTCCTTTGGCCACAACGATGATACCGCCGGGCTCGGTAAAGAAGGGCGTGTCTATAAAAACAGTGACAATATCCGTGAGGTCGTAGTAGCCTTCCATCCTTCCCTCTTCGTCCAATACGGGCAGCAGATTAGCCTCATGGCGCGCAAAGGTCTCCAGCACATCGAGCCAATTGGTATTCTTTCTTACGAAAAAAGTACCCAAATCATATCGGTGATGCTCCACTTTTCTATCCTCCACGAACTGCTCCAGATCATTCTCGTCCAGAACGCCCAAATAAGTACCATTTTCGATAATCGCGACATGGGAATAAGTGTTCTCCTTAAAAAAGGGAATGACCTTTGCCAACGAATCGCCGATTTCAAAGATGGGAATGTTCGATACTATGTGGTCTTGGATTTGCATAACTCTCTTTCGTTCTAACGCAAAATACTAATTAATAATATCAAAAGGCGTGCCTAATGTGTATTTTTGTATTAACAGCAGATAAAACCGGATAAATGACGAAATTAAGTGTCAATATTAACAAAATCGCCACCCTGCGCAACTCCCGTGGCGGCAATGTGCCCGACGTACTAAAAACGGCAGCGGATATCGAAAGCTTCGGCGCGCAGGGTATAACCGTACACCCGAGGCCCGACGAGCGGCACATCCGTTATCAGGATGCGCACGACCTTTCCACCATCGTGACCACTGAGTTTAATATCGAGGGCAATCCTATTCCCAAATTCATCGACCTCGTACTCGAGATCAAGCCCACCCAGGTGACCTTGGTACCGGATGCCGTCGATGCCATTACCTCTAACTCGGGCTGGGATACCATACAACATAGGGATTTCTTACGGGACGTGATTTCCACTTTTAATAAAAACGGAATACGGACATCGATTTTCACCGACCCCTTGCCTAAAATGATCGAAGGCGCCGCGGAAACGGGAACCGACCGTATCGAACTCTATACCGAAAGCTTTGCCAAAGGCTATGACGATGGAAATGCCGAAAAAGCGGTACGACCCTATACCGAGGCCGCCGAATTGGCACATTCGCTGGGGTTGGGCCTCAACGCCGGTCACGACCTAAGTCTCGATAACCTTAGATATTTTAAGGCTCATGTTCCCCATTTGCTGGAGGTGTCAATCGGGCACGCACTGATTTGTGAGTCACTGTATTTGGGGTTGGAGAATGTCGTTAATATGTATCTGGACCGGTTAAAATGATTTAAAATTTAAATTAAAAAATTTTTAACCTTAAACAGCTGCCTAGCAGCGATTGAATCTTGAACCCTAAGCGGGAGTCAGTTAAACAAAAGCAATACAATGGATGATAAAATCCTCCACTCCAAAATAGAAGGTGAGGGAAAACCACTGCTCATCCTGCACGGTTTTCTCGGGATGCTGGACAATTGGAAGACCTTGGGCGGGCAGTATGCGGAGGCGGGATTCAAGGTGCACCTGATCGATCAACGCAACCACGGACAAAGTTTTTGGGCCGAGGATTTCAACTACGATCTGTTGGCGGACGACCTCGAACGTTACATGCAACAGCATACTGTAGATAGGGCAATCGTTCTGGGGCACTCCATGGGCGGAAAGACGGCCATGCAGTTTGCATGTGACCATCCGGAGCGTACCGAGAAGCTATTGGTCGCCGATATCGGTCCCAAGTACTATCCACCGCACCACCAACCCATCATCGACGCACTCAATGCACTTCCTTCCGAAGCTTTCAACTCACGAAGCAAAGCGGATGCCGAGTTGAAAAAATCCATTTCTGACCTGGGAACCCGGCAATTCCTGTTGAAAAACCTGTATTGGAGCGAAAAGGGAAAACTAGCATTTCGCTTCAACCTGGAAGTCCTGAGCGAAAAAATGGAAGAAATCGGGGAGAATATCCAGGCTTCGGATACCTATCACGGCCCTACCCTATTCCTTCGAGGCGAGCGATCGGAATATATCGCCCCGAGCGACCTGCCCGATTTCCAAAAACACTTTCCCAAGGCAAAGATGGAAACCATCGATAACGCCGGCCATTGGCTGCACGCCGAGAACCCGGAGCAGTTTTTTGAGAAATCTATTGCCTTCTTCAGGGAATGAATCCTACAAAAAGTGGCAAATTCAATGATGGATAATCGGAGGTTACATTCAAGTGATTTTGGAATTGTTCAATTTCCAAATCTTCAAATTAAAAGCTGCCTACTGAGACTGGCGCCTCAACTACTATGCATGCATAATTTTTTGGTTTAAAATGCCGAATGTGTACTAATTTTGGTTAATTTTGGGTTTAACAGTAGATTAACATCTTCCTAACATACCATATACAATGAAAAAAATTTTAGCTTTACTCACCGTGGCCGGACTACTTCAGGTTTCCTGCAGCAGTGACGACACTGCCCCGGTAAATCCGACGACCCCTGAGCCGATACCGGAAAATTTTAGCGCCGGCTCCGCCGATTTTTCAAATTATGTGGCGGTAGGCAACTCGTTGACCGCAGGTTACTCTGACAATGCGCTGTTCCTCGACGGGCAAACTGCCTCGTATCCGAATATGTTGGCGACGAGCTTTTCGATGGTGGGCGGTGGGGAATTCAAGATTCCTTTTGTGGCGGACAACCTGGGCGGTCTCACTTTAGGGGGGCAGCCGATTACGGGTAACCGATTGATACTTTCTTTTGAGAATGTCAATCCAAATGATCCCGGCTCACTGCCCTCGCCGGTACCGATGGAGGGCACGGGAAGCACCGAGGTCTCGACCATACTCGCGGGGCCGTTCAACAACTTGGGCATACCGGGAGCCAAAAGCTTTCATTTGGCCGCTCCGGGCTACGGAAATGTGGCAGGCGTCGCACAAGGTAGTGCCAATCCTTATTTCGTTCGTATCGCATCTTCCCCTGACGCAACCGTTATCGGTGATGCGGTCGCTCAAAATCCCACTTTCTTTTCCCTTTGGATAGGTAACAACGACATTTTGAGCTATGCCACTTCGGGAGGTGTCGGCGTTGATCAAACGGGAAACCTCAACCCTACTACTTATGGAAGTAACGACATTACCGATCCCGATGTTTTTGCCAACGCCTATAACGGATATTTACAGGCCCTGACCGCTACGGGCGCGGGCGGCGTAGTTTCCAACATTCCCAATGTAACGGACATTCCGTATTTTACGACCGTACCCTTTGCCCCGCTGAGTCCCGCCAATGAGGATTTCGGACCTCAGATTCCGCTCTTGAACCAGGCTTTCGGCCAGCTGAACCAAGTATTTGCCGCTTTGGGGGTGCCTGAAAGATCTATCGTGTTCGCCGAGGACGCTGCCAGTGCATTGGTTATAAAAGATGAGTCGTTGACCGACCTCTCCGAACAGATAACCGGCGCCTTGCTCCAATTCGGGATTGACGCTGGAACCGCGACCGTTACGGGCTATTTATATGGTCAGGCCCGACAGGCTAACGAGAACGATCTGGTCGTTCTTACCGCCCAAACGGAAATTGCTACCCTCAACGAAACAGCATTCAGCGCCCTGCAAAATTTGGGTGTGCCACCGGAACAGGCAGCACAACTGGCCGTCAATGGAATAACCTATCCGTTGGAAGATCGATGGATACTTACTCCCGAGGAACAGCAATCGGTAGCCACCGCCGTCGCAGCTTACAACCAGACCATAGCCACCCTGGCGGCTCAGTACGATTTGGCCTTGGTTGACACCAACGCGTTTTTGAGCAATTTTGCGAAAAACGGGATACCGCTGTCCGACGGAAGTACGGTGACCGCTAGTTTTGGTACCGGAGGCGGATTTTCGTTGGATGGGGTGCATCCTTCCCCGCGAGGCTATGCCCTTTTGGCCAATCTGTTCCTAAAAGCCATCGAAACCAAGTATGGTGCCGACCTGCCCGAGGTAAATCCTGTGGATTATAAGGGATTGTATATTAATTAACAGTGTAACGGGACCGGAGATGTGAGACAAAAAATTCTTTGCAATTTCCATTTCCTTCATCGTAGAATCTCTAAATTTGAAGGCACCTCTTTTTAGGGGGTGCCTTCTTTTATCCTAAAAACAATTTCCTATGAAACTCATACTACGAATACTCCTAAGCGCCCTGGCGGTGGTCCTTTTATCAAAAATATTGCCGCATGTATCTGTCGATACCTATTTTACCGCCGTCGTCGTGGCCATCGTACTGAGCCTACTGAATTTTCTGGTCAAGCCCGTTCTGGTCATCCTGACCCTTCCGGTGACCATCGTCACTTTCGGACTTTTTCTGTTGATCATCAATGCTATTATCATTCTTTTGGCGGATAGGCTTGTGAACGGCTTTATGGTCGACGGTATCTGGTGGGCACTGCTGTTTAGCCTTTTGCTATCCTTTCTGCAATCGTTGTTGTTCTCACTGCTAAGGGAGAAAGATAAAGCCTAAGCTGGGTTCCTCTGCCCGCCATGCATGAAACATCTTATTAGACCTCAGCCTTATATAGGCCATGCACGCCCATTCAACTCTTTCAAAACTTGCTAGGGTTTGCAAATTGTAGTATTTTTGCATCCCATTTCCAGGAAATTTAAAAAAAGATTTAGATGAATATTACCAAAGAGCAGATCGACGATCTCAATGCGGTCGTAAAGGTTGCCCTCACCAAGGACGATTATCAGGGCAAAGTGGATAAAATCCTAAAGGACTATAGAAAACAAGCCAATATTCCCGGATTCAGAAAAGGCCAGGTTCCTTTGGGCCTGATCAAGAAGCAATATGGTAAGTCCGTTTTGGTCGACGAGGTCAACAAGCTCTTGCAAGACAACCTGAACAAATACCTGACCGAGGAAAAATTGGACGTTCTTGGTAATCCACTGCCCAAGCAGCAGGACAATTTCGATTGGACGGATGAAGAACTGGCCTTCGAGTTCGAATTGGGGCTTGCCCCCGATTTTGAGGTTTCGCTGGACACCAAAAAGCCGATTACCCGTTATAAGATCGTTGCCGACAAGAAAATGGTGAACGAACAGGTCGAGCGTATGCAAAAGCAATACGGTAAACTGATCAGCAAAGAGGAGGTCGGTAAAAAAGACGAAGTTACCGGAACCTTCACCAACGAGGAAAAAGAGATAGACAGCAAGTCGACGATAGAACTTGAAAAAATAAAGAGCAAAAAGGCCCTGGAAGCCCTGAAAGGCAAAAAAGTAGGGGATACGGTCACCCTGAAGACCCAGGGACTCTTCAAGGAAGATTACCTGCTCTCCAGTGTACTTTCCCTTTCACAGGATAAGGCTGAAGATTTGGATATCGAGGTGGTGTTCACGATAGAGGAAATCAACGAACGACAGCCTGCCGAACTGAACCAGGAACTGTTCGATAAACTTTTCGGAAAAGACAAGGTTACCTCCGAAAAGGAAATGAAGGAACGGATCAAGGAAGATTCCGAAAAACAGTTCGAACAGCAATCCGATCAAAAACTGTTGAACGACGTCACCGAGTATTTTATCGAGAACACGAAATTTGAGCTTCCCGAGGAATTTTTGACCAAATGGATACAGATGACCGGGGAAGAGCCCTTGAGCGACGAACAGGCCAATGAGGAATATAAAAAATCAGAAAAAGGACTACGCTATCAGTTGATTGAGGGAAAGATTATTCAAGAAAATGACATACAGTTACAGTTCGAAGAACTCAAGGAATTTGCCAAAGGCTTTATCCGTTCGCAAATGGCCCAGTTCGGGCAGGTGAACCCGCAGGAAGAAGAGCTGGACAAGATTGCGGCCCGGGTTCTGGGCAACCAAGAAGAGGCGAAGCGTCTATCGGAACAGTTGATGAGCCAAAAACTGCTCAACCTGTACAAAGAAAAGGCCAACCTAAAGACCAAGGAAGTCACTTACGACGATTTCGTCAAGGAGGTTTACGGATAAACACATATCGAACAGAAGAAAATGGATTACGGAAAAGAATTCAAGGATTACGCGATAAAGCATCAGGGTATCAACAGCATGTATTACGATAAGATGATCGAGAGCATGCACCCCGTCGGCCTTACCCCCAACATCATCGAAGAGCGGCAAATGAACGCTGTTGCTATGGATGTTTTCTCGAGATTGATGATGGATCGCATCATCTTTTTGGGAACGGGCATCAACGATCAGGTGGCCAATATCGTACAGGCGCAATTGTTGTTCCTGGAAAGTACCGATGCGGCGAAGGACATCCAAATTTACATCAACTCCCCTGGGGGTAGTGTATATGCCGGGCTCGGTATTTACGACACGATGCAATTCATCAAACCCGATGTGGCCACTATTTGTACCGGTATGGCCGCCTCGATGGGCGCGGTGTTGCTGTGTGCCGGCGAAAAGGGCAAACGCAGCGGACTGACCCATTGCCGGGTCATGATCCACCAGCCCATGGGCGGTGCCCAGGGCCAGGCCAGTGATATCGAAATTACGGCCAGGGAAATCTTAAAATTACGGGAGGAACTGTATAAGATCATTTCAAAACATTCTGGTCAGAGCGTCGAAAAGGTCACCGAAGACAGTGACCGCGACTATTGGATGAAGGCCGAGAAAGCCAAAGAATACGGCATGATCGACGAAATTCTGGCTCGAAACGAGGATTAAAATTGAAGTAGCCCATTCCAAAACTGTCGTCCGAACCAAGGGAGGTTCTTGTACACCTGTCCTAAAGTTTATAAAAATTGGCTCTCATACGAGGCGAGGCCCAAAGAAATTTAGAAAGCTGCCTACCATAATCCCGACAAACTACCCGATTTAGCCACTTTTCGATAAAGGGTAAACCAAAACTCGGGATATAGCGTTAGATTATACGAAAGAATAGAGAAGAACAGTATGGCAAAGGAAAATTTAGAATGCTCGTTTTGCGGAAGGAAAAAGCCGGAAACCAATCTGCTGATTGCCGGACTCGATGCGCATATCTGTGATCGTTGTATCGAACAGGCCCACGGTATCGTCGCCGAAGAGTCGCGGCAGACCAAAACCAACGACCTATCTTCCGAACTGGTGCTGAAGAAGCCCCAGGAGATCAAGGATTTTTTGGATACGTATGTCATTGGCCAGGAACGCACCAAAAAAGTGATGTCCGTTGCTGTTTACAACCACTACAAAAGGTTGTTGCAGCCCAAATCTAAAGAAGACGACATAGAGATACAGAAAAGCAACATTATCATGGTCGGAAATACCGGCACCGGTAAGACCCTTATGGCCAAGACCATCGCCAGAATGCTGAACGTACCTTTGGCCATTGTGGATGCGACGATATTGACCGAGGCGGGCTATGTCGGGGAAGATGTCGAAAGCATCTTGACCCGTTTGTTGCAGGCGGCGGATTACAATCTCGAAAAAACCGAACGCGGAATTGTTTTTATCGATGAAATTGACAAGATTGCCCGTAAAAGCGATAACCCTTCGATTACCCGCGACGTTTCTGGGGAAGGGGTACAACAGGGGCTTTTGAAATTATTGGAAGGTACCCTGGTCAATGTACCGCCCAAAGGGGGCCGAAAGCATCCGGACCAGAAGTTTATCGAGGTAAATACCGAGAACATCCTGTTTATCGCCGGGGGCGCTTTTGACGGTATCGAGCGCACCATAACCAAACGTCTGAACCTTCAGGCGGTGGGCTATAGCGCCTCTCGGGCCGACGACAGACTTGATCAGACCAACATCCTGCAATATATTATTCCCAAGGACTTGAAGGAATTTGGTCTCATTCCCGAAATTATCGGTCGATTGCCCGTACTGACCCACATGAACCCCTTAGACGACGTGACCCTTCGTGCCATTCTTACGGAGCCGAAAAATGCCATCATCAAACAGTACGAAAAGCTGTTCGCCATGGACGATATCAGCTTTACCATCACCGATCAGGCGTTGGACTACATCGTACAAAAGGCCATCGAATACAAATTGGGGGCCAGGGGGTTAAGATCTCTCTGCGAGGCCATTTTTACAGACGCCATGTTCGAAATGCCCAGTGGTGACGAAAAGGAACTTAAGGTTACGAAGCCGTACGCCGAAGAAAAGCTGTCGTATGAGACCATTAAGAAGTTGAAAGCGGTTTCTTGAGGTTTTTGGTCTTTGGTTGTCAAAAAAAATAAGAAAGTAAAAGGAATAAATTATTAAGTACTCGGTGTTGGATGTGTGGGGCTCGGTGCCGCTGGATTCCACAAATAGGGCGTTGGGCTAAAATTCAATCGTGCTTTGCGGCAGCGAATCAATAAAACTACACCCACAAAACCTGCCTGCCGGCAAGGCAGGCTCATAAACTTCTTTACACCGCCTTTTCCCGTTCTTTCCTGTTCCCTTTTTGTGTAACCGGTCGCAGGAGATCAAGACATACTTTTTGTATCACTTTCTCGTCGGTGTACATCGTGTGGCCGAAGCCTTTTATTAATTCCCCTTTTACTTGCATTTTGTCATACCACTCCGATTTAGGGCGGTAAATATCGCCGTCGCCGAACAATACCGTGGTGGGGCATTTAGGGGTGTTTACCTCTGAACGGATGCGGGTCGCCGACACTGTATATAAAGATTTCATGGGCAGACCCAGTCGATTCGCTTTCCAGAGAATGGTGCCTCCGATACTGAATCCCAGATAATGGGCGGGTTCTTTTTCTATTTTCAAAAGATGGGCGGCCGCGGTATCGATACCACCTTCGGCAAACGCCCTATGAATATTTTCTTCGGAATGTACAAGCACTTCCAAATGTGCCAATTGTTGGCTATCGTAAAAGGTAATGTCGAAATATTGCTGTAGGTAGGCAAGATAAGAGGTAATCCAAAGTCCCTTTTTTACCCCCCACATGTCGGATACGATAACCAGCTTTTCTGCCATAACAATACGATTCACTTAACTGATACCCCTACCCCTTAAAAATTTGAATTGGCACGAGTCCTCGTAAAGTTTGAGCAGCCAATTTGCACATAAAACGGCAAATATCCGTAATTATTTGTTCATATGAAGCAATTCTTCGATGTAGTCCCTTTTATTCGATAATCTGGGAATCTTGTGTTGCCCCCCGAGCTTGTTGTTAGATTTTAGCCAATCGTAAAAAAGGTTTTGGCGAGCACTGTGCACTATAGGCATTTTCAGGGTAATGTTATGATATCGTTTCGCTTCATAGTCGGAATTAAGTGCCTTCAGGGCATTATCGAAAACCTCTACAAAGTAATCGAACTCCTCGGGCGGCTTTCGGAACTCGATGATCCATTCATGGGCACCCTTTTCCTTGTCGGACATAAAAATCGGGCCGGCGGTATAATCCTTAATTTCCGCGCCGGTTTTTTGGCATACGGTCTTCAGGGCCTCCTCGGCATTTTCTATGATGAGCTCCTCTCCGAATACGTTGATATGGTGCTTGGTACGGCCCGTTACTTTGATACGGTAAGGATCGGTCGAAGTAAAACGGACGGTATCGCCGATTTTGTAACGCCAAAGGCCTGCATTCGTGGTAATGACGATGGCATAGTTCGTACCTACTCGCACCTCCCACAGGGGAATCGCTTGTTGTCTTTCAGTGCCGAAATCGTCCATAGGGATAAATTCATAGAAAATACCATAATCCAGCATCAACAGCAATTCGTCAGAATTATTCCTATCTTGAATGGCAAAAAAACCTTCGGAGGCATTGTAGATTTCGTAATATCGGAAATTTTTCCGGGGAAATAATTTTTTGTATTGCTCCTTATAGGGATGAAAACTCACCCCTCCATGAAAGTAGACCTCCAGATTTTCCCAAATTTGAAATATATGATCTTTACCTGTTTCTTCGATGACTTGGTTCAGCAGCACCAGCATCCATGAGGGAACACCTGCCAAGCTGGTCACGTTTTCTTGGGTACTTTCCCTGATAATGGCCTTTAATTTACTTTCCCATTCGCTCATCAAAGAAACCCTGCTGCTTGGCGTACTACTGAATTCCGCCCAAAGCGGCATATTATCGATTAAGATGGCAGAGAGGTCACCAAAAAAGGAACCATTGTCCTCATACAGCTCCTTGCTTCCTCCCAGCCGAAGACTTTTGCCTAAAAATAATTGTGAATTTTCATTGTTGTTTAGATAGAGACACAACAGGTCTTTGGCGGACTTAAAATGGCAATCTTCCAAAGCCTCCGAGCTCACGGGTATAAACTTGCTTTTGGCACCGGTGGTACCGCTGCTCTTTGCAAACCATTTTATGGAAGTGGGCCAAAACAGGTTCTGTTCGCCCCGCCTCGTTCGTTCTATGACGGGCTGCATATCCTCATAGGAAACAATGGGTACCCTTTCGCGGAATGTGCTGTAGTCGGCAATGGTCACGAATTCGTATTGCTTTCCGATTTCGGTATCCTCGGCGATTTCAAGTAGCTGCTGCAATACCTCTTCCTGCACCTCCTCCGGATATTTCAGAAAAAGCTCTATCTGATGATAGCGTTTTTTCAGCAACCAGGAGGCTATGGAATTAACGATGGGTATCGGCATTTTTTTGGATATCTTTATCGGTCCTAAAATAGGATTTAAAGTTATCATTTTCAAAATTAACCCATGCAATACGAAGGCGTTTTACGAAAAATGAAGACCGAAGTGGGCCATCCCATTCAATATTACATGCTTTTTGAGCATGATTTTCTCAACGTAAATCAGGTACTTGACAAAACCTTGGGCATCCGCTTTATCAAATACCAATGCCTGAACTGTGGCGAAGACCGGCCTATTTATCGCCAGGGATTCTGTAAGAGTTGCTTTTTCGACATTCCCTCCGCCGGCGACTGGATCATGCGCCCCGAACTGAGCACCGCGCACTTGGACCAAGAGGATAGGGACCTGAATTTCGAAAAACAAGTACAGCTACAGCCGCATATCGTATATCTGGCCAATTCGAGCAACATCAAGGTGGGCGTCACCCGCAAATCGCAGGTACCTACCCGATGGATCGATCAGGGAGCGCATGAAGCCATAGAAATCGTGGAAACGCCGAACCGATATCTGGCAGGTATCACGGAAGTGGCCCTTAAAGGTTATATCAGCGATAAGACCAACTGGCGCAAGATGCTTACCAATGACGTGGAAGATGAAGATCTGGTCAGCTGGCGCGATAAATTGAAATCCTATATTCCCGATGAGGCCATTGCATATTTTATGGCATCCCATACGGAGACGAATCTGGAATATCCCGTGCTGCGGTATCCCAAGAAGGTCAAAAGCCTTAATTTGGATAAGACACCTACCTATTCGGGGGTCTTAAAAGGAATCAAGGGCCAGTACTTTATTTTCCAAGACGATATCGTTTTCAATGTTAGGGGCAGTGAGGGATATTATGTGGGGATGGAAATTCAATAGAACATTCCCCGTTCCAAAAATTACTACAACGAATTTGGTGAGACTGTTTTGAAATCTGTTATTTTAATTTTCACAGTTCATTTTTATGCCCTTGCAGACAAATTTTATAACATAGCCGTAGCTATTACAAATTTTTTGCTACGAAGCATAAGGGCGTAAAGAAAGGTCCGAAGATTTCAAATCAGTGCTTCGTGTCCAATGCCCCATGTAACCGCTGGGTCCTTATCAATGGATCCGACATAAAATGAAACACAATTCATTCGTTTTGCATCAAATAAGTCCGATAATCCTCATTACATTCCAGACTCACAATATTAGAAAGTCATGAACAACGTAATACTTCTCAAAAACAGACCCGAAGGAACCCCCAGACTCGAAGATTTCGAATTTATCGAAGAAGAAAAACCTCGGCCGGAAGAGGGCGAGTTATTGCTAAAGACAAAGTATGTTTCCGTTGACCCTTATCTACGGGGCAGGATGCGCGACCAAAAGTCTTACATTGAACCTTTTGAGCTGAACAAACCCATAGAATCGGGAATTATAGCCGAGGTCATGGAATCGAAAAACTCCAGCTTCCGGAAAGGCGATTTTGTCAACGGCATGCTCCAATGGAAGGAATATCAGACCGCTACCGGCAACGGACTGAACAAGGTCGACCCTGATAAAGCTTCGCTTACCGCCTATCTCGGTATACTCGGGCTTACAGGGCTCACCGCTTACATAAGCCTGGATAAAATAGGGGATTTAAAAGAGGGTGAAACACTGTTGGTATCCGGAGCTTCCGGGGCCGTAGGCAGTACCGTTGGCCAAATCGGTAAAATCAAGGGCTGCCACGTCGTTGGCATTGCAGGAACCGATGAAAAACTACGCTTAATGAAGGAGAAGTTCGGTTTCGATGATGGCATCAACTATAAAACGACCGATGACATGAAGAAAGCGATAGCCGATGCCTGTCCCGATGGTGTCGATGTCTATTTCGATAACGTGGGCGGTGAGATTCTCGATGCGGCGATGGAAAACATCAATAAAAACGGCCGGGTAATCAATTGTGGCGCTATTTCACTCTACAATAAGACGGAGGTACCTACCGGCCCCCGTTACGAAGGAATCATGGTCAAAAATACCGTGCTCATGCAAGGTTTTCTGGTACGTGACCACGCGAAAGACTTCGGGCCCGCCACCCAACAATTGACCCAATGGCTGAACGAGGATCAATTGACCTATGAGGAAACGATCGTTGAGGGTTTCAAAAACATACCGCAAGCCTTTATTGATCTTTTTGATGGAAAGAACAAAGGGAAGATGGTGGTGAAAGTATAAATTGCCCCCCCTAAGCGCAGTCGATGGCCCAATGAAATACTAGGATGTCCAAAGAAGTGGGTTTGACCTATAAGAACTTCCGGGTCCGGTCGAATTACTTCGTACTATCCTTCTTTTTACCACCTAGCAATCCGCCTAAAATGTTCTTGGCTTTTTCCTTGACGACGTCTTCCTCACTTTTTGAAGGTACCGAATCGGATTTTGCCGGAACCGAATCTTTTGTCCCCTTGCCCGAACGGGTCCCTAAAATTCTTTGGGCATCTTCTCTTTGGGTCGAATCCTTTTGGGTTTTGTTTCCGCTAAGGGCCTGCCCGATCAAATCTTTGACCTGGTCCTTGCCTTTGTTGATTAGCTTTTGTTTTTCGATATCGACCAGTTTGCTTGTTAAGCTTTTGACCCCGGAGGTCAGATCCGTAGTTACGTTCGGGTTAGAATAGTTGCCGCCGATATTGGCGGTTACCGGTATGGTCAGGTTCTCCAAATCATCTTCCCCGATCTGTGAAATCAATCGGTTTACTTCACTGCCCAAGTATTTTGCAGGGACTTCCAAGGTCGCCTTGTAGTCCAGTTTTTTATCAAAAGTATGGCTTCCGGCAACGTTAATAGCAATATCTTTATAATGGAGGGTAAAAGGCTGTACCGAAACCAGGCCGTTTTCGAAAGACAGCTTCGTTTTTAGGTCTTTCAGGTTCAACTGATCCAGGTCGATAAAATCAAGTTTACTGTCCAAAGCCGACAGCAGGGGTGCGTTTTCGGTATCGATTTTCTCGGTCATCACTTCGGCCAGAATAGTACCGCTCAGGGTCATCAGGTCGGGCAACAGGTCGTCGGTCAGATTTCCGGAAAGCGAAATATCTGAATTGAGCTTGCCCTGCAGTATCTGTGCGATGGGCGCCAAAGCCTTGAAAAGTTCGAGCGATTTAAAGGTTTCGGCAATCTGCAGTTGGCTCATGTCAAGGTTCATATCGAAGGTCGGGGTCTCCTGTTGGGTTGACACCTTGCCGTTCAGGGCCATCTTGCCGTCGAAAATGGAGGACGTCATGTTTGAGAGCGTGGCCGTTTCATCCTTAATGCGCAGATTTCCCTTGACCCCCTTTAAGGTCAGGTTATCGTAAAGCACCGTAGTGGCGGAAGCGTTGATATTGGCATCCAAAAAAGCGGGGATTTTTATTTTTTCTTCTCCTCCAGCAGACGATTCCTCCGAGGTTTGAATGTCCGATTTCGACTCGTCTTTACTTTCGTTTGGGGGTGTTTCGGTTTCCTCGGCCATAAAATCGTTAAGGGCGAAGGTGTTGGATTTCAGGTCAAAATTGCCCTTCACCTTTTCATCGTTGAACATATAGCCCAATAGGTTGTCAATGCTCCCCTTGGCGCTGAAGTCCGTTTTTCCCGTACTGCCGTCGAGCTGTTCCAAAGTGACGGTTTTCGGGTTAAAGGTAACCGCTGTGGTACTTAATTTGATAGGGTTGACAAAATCTTCGGAATGGTATTCGAAATTTTTTAGACTTAATTTTCCTTGGGTATCGGTGTTTTCATATTGCTTTTTTTCAATGGATGCCATATCGAATGCGGTAGTGATGTCCACGGTCAGTAATCCCATCAAATTCAGATCGTCAGGAACGGGATAGGCCTTGGACACATTGGCCAGGTTCATTTTACCGTCGATATGGGCCTGTACTTTGGTATTGCCCAAGAGTTCTTTGATATGTGCGGTCATGTTAAACTTGTCTTGATCGATCATAAACGACAGTTGGTCGATGTCGACATAGGTATCTTCGGTAATGCCCGTGGTATTATTGATCTTGGTATCGATATGGATGTTGGAAACCGATTTGGGAAGATCAGGATACTGAAAGGATGCATTGTCGGAATTGATGCGGATATTAAATTTCGGGATGTGCGTTTCGTCTACTATGCCATTGATTTTCCCCGCGACCACAAAATTTCCGGTAGTGGTAACTTCTTCTATATTCTTGGAATATTCCTGGGGAATGACTGCCAAAAAGTTCTTGAAATCGGAGGATGGCGTCTTAAAACTGATGTCGACTTCCTGGGTTTCGTCGTCGTTGAGTTTTACGAACCCATCGAAGACCAGCGGTAACTGATTGATCAACGCTTCATTTTTAAGGAAGGAATATTTGTTTTCATTCAGATCGACGCCTATGAGGGCATCAAGTTTGATCTTGTTTTTGTTCAGATAATTGGTACTGTCCATTTCAAAGGACACCAATCCGTAGGTCATCGTCTGCAATTCCGATCTATCGAGGGAAAGGTCGCCGCTTCCGGTGTGCTGCATTTCGGAAATCTCAAAGCGCATGCCGGCCGCCCTGTCGTCGTAAATGATCCGGGCATCGGATATTTCGTAAGATTGCAGGTCAAGCTGGAAACCTTCGGAGGCATCGGTTTCCGGGGACGGGGCCGACCCGGTGTCCAAGGCTACATCATAGCTGGCGTTATCGGCCTCGTCAACCGTGATGTTCAGTATTGCACCGTCAACGATTAAGCTCTTAATACCGATCGGTTCATCTTGGCCCTTGAACAGTTCGCCTATGCCCATTTTCAACGCCACTTCCTTGGCTGCAAAAAGCGTGTCTCCCTCGAAAGGAGCCTTATTGATCAGGGTCACACCGTCTAAACTCACTTCGGCATTCGGAAAGCTGGCAAGCAGACTTAAGTCCGCATCCTCAAAATCGAAGGTAGCGTTTACATTGTTGTTGACGTTGTTCTTGATGATATCACTGATCTTGCCTTCCAAAAAAATCGGGATGGCGATCAGAATGGCGATAAAGACCAAAACGATGATTCCTATAATCTTTAATGTCTTCTTTTTCATAAAAATTTATTCTGATGAAAAGTCCTAAATTTGTCGCCCCCAGCAAAGCCTAGAGGCCAAATTCCCAAAGCAGTTTGGAGGTCCGCCGTTGGCGGAGTGGTTTAAGGGTTGAGGACTTTGGTATAATATTCCCTATCCTACCCCTTGAGTACTGCTCTTGTCTCTTACATATATCGATACAACTTAGAAAACGTATAAATATTATACCTCAAGCGCAATTTCTTCGTTAAGGCCTATTTTGAAACGTTTTCGTAGGATATATACGAAAAAATACAGGAAAGGCGTATCGAGAAGTGCTATAAATATCTTAAAAAGAAAGCCACTAATGACCAGGCCGATGAACATGTCCCAGGGCAGAACGCCGAAAACGCAGAGCAGGCCGACCACTGTGAACGTGTCGATAAATTGGGAGAGGAAGGTTGAACAATTGTTTCGCAGCCATAGGTATTTGCCCTTGGTCAGTTTTTTCCAAAAGTGGTAGACACCGATATCGATATACTGGGCGAAGAGGTAGGCGATCATAGATGCCAAGACCGCTATCGGCGAAAGGGCAAAGACCTTGGTAAAAGTGGTGTCGCCGATCGGCGAGGAATCGATGGCGGGTGCGACCTCGGCCACTAAGATAATACCCATTGAAAAAAGGGAGGCGAAAATTCCGGCAGTCACGATCTGGTTGGCCTTTTTTCTTCCGTAGATTTCAGAAATCAGGTCGGTAATCAAAAAGGTGACCGGATAGGGCAGAATACCTACGGATACCTCGAACAGGGAAGCCCCGAAGACCTCGACCTTCCCGAAGGGGTTCCAATAAAAGAATTTTTGGAAAATCAGATTGGAAACGACCAACGAGGTAATGAACAGCGCGCCCAGGTACAAGTAAATCCGGTAGGCCAGTTTCTGGTCTTTTGGGGTCATTTCTATACCAGTTTAGCCATTAAATGCCGTAATCAAACCCATTCATGTTCCGTTCTTTTTACTTGCCCACCATTTTCATAGCTACCGTTATGAAAATGAATCACAGCGTCATAGAAGAAAGAAGCAACTTCGTTTTCAACACTATATTTCATAGTTAACCTGATATTATTTTATGTCAAGCACGAACGGCATTCTTGCTTGCACCCCTTTCTGTTCCATAGCGGTCTTTACCTGTTTGAGGATGGTGTAGGCCTCGGCACCGATCTCCTCTTCAATGAGATCCTGTTTGGCCTTCGCACCGGCACCGCCCAATTCTTCTATAAATCGTTCTAAGCCTGATTTGTATTTGGGGAGTTTTCTGATACCGAATCCCTCTTGTTTCAGTCCGGCAAGGTGGGCCGCTTCTGCGATGGCATCCTCCAGATTGCCCAGTTTGTCGACAAGTCCCCTACGCTGGGCCTCTACTCCGCTCCACACTCGCCCTTGGGCCAGGCTGTCGGCCTCGGCGACGCTTATATTTCGTCCTTGTGAAACACGGCTCAAAAAAGTCTGATAGGTACTCTCTATACCTTCTTTTACTACTTCTCTAAAATTGTCGGTCATAGGTTCGAACAACGAATACTCCACGGAGTTTTCGTTCGTGCCAACCTGCTCGGCATTGATTCCTATATCTTCTGCCAGTCCGTGAATATTGGGCACCGCACCAAATACCCCTATTGATCCGGTAATGGTTGTCGGTTCGGCATAGATTTTATCGGCACCGACAGAAATGTAGTAGCCCCCGGAAGCGGCCACGTTGCCCATGGAAACTACCACGGGCTTCTTTTCTTTGGCCAGTTCGATCTCACGCCAGATAATGTCGGAGGTAAGGGCACTACCGCCGGGGGAATTCACCCGTAATACGATGGCCTTGATCTTTTCATCGTCCCTCGCTTCGCGGAGGGCCTCGGTCAGCAGTCCCTGGCCGATAATATTGGGGCCGCCTTCGCCGTATAGGATCTCGCCCTGGGCGAAGACCACGGCCACCTTATCGTCGCCGTTTTGGGTGACCTTTTTATTGGATCGGAGGACGTAATCATCCAACATAACCACGTTCAGCTCCTTGTCCGATGCTAAATCTACCGCCCTTCTGAGCTTATTCTCATACTGATCGTAGAAGACCACAGCATCTATGAGTCCCGTTTCCCTTGCAAATTCGGGGGTCCGGCCGCCGAGGGTGTCGGCAATAGTGTTCAAATTTTCGGGAAGGATATCGCGGTCATGGGAAATATCCTCTACCATTGAATTCCATAACGACCCAATCAGTTCCTTGATCTGGGTGCGGTTCGCCTCGCTCATTTCATTGGCTATAAAAGGTTCAACGGCACTTTTATATTTCCCGTGGCGGACGACTTCCATTTTTATGCCTGTCTTTTCCTGGAAATCCTTGAAAAATAAGACTTCCGAAGACAACCCCTTAAATTCCAACGCTCCCACCGGATTCATAAATACGGAATCGGCGACACTGGCCAAATAGTAATCCTTCTGTGCATAAAAATCGGCATAGGCGTATACGAACTTGCCGCTCTTCTTGAAGTCTTCCAAAGCTTTTCGAACCGCCTGTGTCTGTGCTAGGCCGGCGAGAATGAAATTATTGTTGAGGCTGATGCCCGTAATGTCCTCATCGTCCTTGGCTACGGTAATGGCGTGCAGAATTTCATCGAGGCCCTGCGCTTGCCGAAAAATACCTGTAAAGGGGTCAAGTGCATGATCACCTACATAATCGTTGATGGGGCGCTGCAATTGCAATTCCAAAACCGAATTTTTTTTGACATATACCGAATCTTCGGTATTGCCTATCAGACTGATGAAAAGCAAGAACATAACGAACATAATGCCGAAAGCGATCAAAGTACCCATAATGGCGGCCAGCAGGTTTCTCAGGAATTTCATGTAACTATAGATTTTTAATGCGGCAAAGATAATGAACTCCCCCCCGACTTTTTCCTTTACCTGCCAATTTCACACTCTTGCACCCTGGTGGCGTCTTTTACTCGCAGCGTAGCTACGGCTATGCTACTTAAAAAAGCCATTACCAATGGCACACAAGCCAAAATTATCGGTTCCAAATAAAAAGTCGGGGGGAGTTCTATCAACTCCCCCCGACTTTTTGTTACTTTGCAGTTCCATTATGACCGACCCAAGAACTGCATATCTTTCGCTGGGAAGCAACCTCGGCGACCCTTTGAACAACCTACAGGATGCCGTATTTGCCATTCAAAAAAGGGCGGGTGACATCCAACGCATCTCCCCCGTTTACCAAAGTAGTTCATGGGGCTTCGAATCCCACGATTTTTTGAACGTATGCCTCTCCGTGGAAACGATCCTGCCACCGCAAAAACTTTTGGAAACGGTTTTAAAAATCGAATCCGACCAGGGCAGGATACGCTCTGAGGAAGATGGGTACCAAGACCGGAAAATCGATATCGACATCCTCTATTATGAAAGGGAAGCATTAGTTTCGGACACCCTGATCATTCCTCATCCAGAGCTGCCCTTTCGGAAATTCGTATTAAAACCCTTGGCCGATATCGCCCCGCAGTTCTATCATCCGATACTGAACAAGGATACCCGGAACCTGATGCAGGAATGCCGGGACAAGGGGCAACCGAAAAAAACGCCCCACCGGTTGTTCAAAGACCGATCGGAACTTTTTTCATATACCAATTTTATCGCCATCGAGGGGAATATCGGGGCGGGCAAGACCACGCTGGCCCATAAGATCGCCGAGGATTTCAATGCGAAATTGGTTCTCGAACGTTTTGCCGACAACCCCTTCCTGCCCAAATTTTATGAGGACCGGTCCCGTTTTGCCTTTCCGTTGGAGATGTCCTTCTTGGCCGACCGCTATCAACAATTTACTGACGACACCACACAATACGATCTGTTCAAAAGCTTTATGGTCAGCGATTACGACATTTATAAATCGCTGATATTTGCACAGGTGACCTTACCAAAAGAAGAATACGCACTCTATCGAAAACTCTTCCGCCTGATGTACAAAGAGGTCAAGAAACCTAAAATCTATGTTTACCTCTATCAGACCACCGAACGGTTATTGGACAATATAAAGAAAAGGGGACGGGACTACGAGCAGAGCATTTCTCCCGATTATCTTGAAAGCCTTAACAAGGGCTACTTTGATTTTATCCGGGGCTATCCCGAACAAAACAACCTGGTCATCGAACTGGGGGACCTCGATTTTGTCGAACGACAGGAGGACTATGAAATAGTTATCGATAAGATTGTAAAGTTTGCGGTGGGGTTGTCAAAATGAAAAAATGGCCAAGTCCAAAATTTTAGGCTCCGGATTCCAAATTCCTTTACTGTTCTGCCCGATCTTTTCGACCTTGCCGGTGCAGCACCCACCCTCTCGGTCAGAACTTCCACGACGTCGGCTATGGCTCGACAGTGTTCGGCATGAATCTGTGCGATACCCTTGGTATCCATTCAGTATAAGGCCTTGCTAAAACTAAACTTGGACCAAAAATCCCAGACGACCACCCCGACGCTCACCGAAATGTTCAGTGAATGTTTGGTGCCGAACTGGGGAATTTCCAATACGCCATCACAGGCGCTTACCACTTTTTGATCGACCCCCTTGACCTCATTACCGAAAATGAGGGCGTATTGTTTTGACGCTTCGATGTTGAAGTTATGGAGGAGTTGTGCGTTTTCGGCCTGTTCGACCGCCAGAACCTCGTAGCCTAGCGCTTTCAGCTCTTCCACGAGCGGCACGGTATCTTTGCGATACTCCCATTCCACACTCTCGGTGGCACCCAGGGCGGTCTTCCGGATGTCTTTGTGCGGCGGGGTAGCCGTGATGCCGCAGAGGTATATTTTCTGGACTAGAAACGCATCCGCCGTACGAAATACCGAACCGATATTGTTCAGGCTTCGAACGTTATCGAGTACGATGACGACGGATGTTTTTTGGGCCTGTTTAAAGCCATCGATATCGAGTCGGTTCAGTTCTTCGTTTTTAAGTTTTCTCATTGCATTTCTATTCAGGTCTTACCGATTATTTATCCGCCTCGTCCGGGTATGCTGACCGGACTCCGTCGATCCCCAAAACCTTGTGGCTCTAACCAACGAAAAAGATATCATCAAATATCAACAACGGGAAGGTTTCCTAAGCAAAAATAGTACATTCGTTTTAGAGACAGCTTTTGAAATCTGTGACCAGAATTTTTAGAGCCCACTGTTATGTCCTCTTAGGCTTAAATTTCTAGCATAGCCGTAGCTACGGTATAAAAAATTAAAACACGGCCGAGAAAAAAGGCCGGCAATTTTGCCTTTGGATAAGAAGCCAGCTGACGCATCGGTCAGAAAATGGCTTAAAGAATAATAGGCAGATTTTAAAACAGTTCCTTGGTTCGAAATGAATGAAGTGATTTAAACTTTTTGCTTTATAGCGAAAATTAGATGTTTTTTGGGCATTTGAAGGCTTTTTCAGTTGCATAGCAGCGATACGGGAGAAAAAAGGCGATAAATGGGCAAAAAAATTGCAATTTTTAGCACATGAAAAAGGTTTGAACCACTTCGATAATTAAACCCATTAAAAATCCGCTTTGGCCGCAACAAAAAAAATTAAGAAAAAGGTCACGCCTTTGATGAAGCAGTACAACACCATTAAGACGAAATATCCTGATGCGTTGTTATTGTTCCGGGTGGGCGATTTTTATGAGACCTTTGGGGAAGACGCGGTAAAGGCTTCCCGTATTCTGGGTATCATCCTTACGCATCGTAACAATGGGGGCGACCGCACCGAGCTGGCGGGTTTTCCCCACCACTCCCTGAACACCTATTTACCGAAACTGGTCAAGGCCGGGCAGCGGGTCGCCATCTGTGATCAGCTCGAAGACCCCAAGGCGACCAAAACCATTGTAAAGCGTGGGGTCACCGAACTGGTTACGCCCGGTGTGTCGATGAACGACGACATCCTGGATACCAAGTCCAACAATTTTTTATGCGCCGTGCATTTCGGCCGAAAACTGCTGGGCGTTTCCTTTGTCGATATTTCCACCGGGGAATTCCTGACCTCCGAAGGCAGCGAAGAACAGATCGACAAACTGTTACAGAACTTTGCCCCTAACGAGGTTTTGGTGTCCAAGACCCATAAAAAGGAATTCAGTGAGCTTTTCGGCAACCAGTTCCATACCTTTTATATGGAAGATTGGGTATATCAGGACGATTACGCCCATGAGACCTTGACAGCACATTTCAAGACCCGAACCCTCAAAGGCTTCGGGGTCGACCATTTGAACTATGGGATTATAGCCTCGGGGGTAGTGCTACATTATCTGTCGGAAACCCAGCACCGACGGCTGCAGCATATCAATAGTTTACAACGGATCGCCGAGGAGGAATATATCTGGATGGACCGTTTTACCATCCGGAACCTCGAGCTATACCACTCCCCCAACCCGAATGCCGTAACGCTGATCGACATTATCGATCGAACCATCTCGCCCATGGGCGGGCGGATGCTGAAAAGATGGTTGGCCCTTCCCCTGAAAAATGTCGAAAAGATACGAATGCGCCATCAGGTCGTATCCCATTTGTTCCAAGACGAATCGCTCCTGCGGAAATTACAGCAGGCGATGAAGCGAATGGGCGATCTCGAACGATTGATTTCCAAGGTCGCCACGGGAAAAATCAATCCGAAGGAAACCGTACAATTAAAAAATTCCCTTGAAGCCATTGTTCCCGTAAAACAACTGGCTTCCCAAAGTGGCCATAAATCCCTACGCACGATTGCCGATCAACTACATTCCTGCGAAAGGCTGAGGCACAAGATCAAGGAAATGCTCTATGAAGAGGCACCGGTGAACATCCTCAAAGGCAAGACGATTGCCGACGGCCATTCCCCAGAACTCGACGAACTTCGAAACCTGGCCTCTTCCGGAAAGGACTATTTGGATAAGATGCTAGAGCGTGAAACCGAACGAACGGGCATATCCTCCTTAAAAATCGCCTCCAATAATGTTTTCGGATATTATATCGAGGTTCGCAATACCCATAAAGATAAAGTCCCCCCGGAATGGACCCGCAAACAGACCTTGGTAAACGCCGAGCGCTATATTACCGAGGAGCTCAAGGAATACGAGGCCAAGATTCTCGGTGCCGAAGAGCGTATTATCAGCCTGGAGCAGCAATTGTTCGCGCAATTGACGGTCTGGATGCAAGAATACATTGCCCAAGTGCAGGGCAACGCCCAGCAAATCGCCCGGCTCGATTGCCTCTGCGGGTTTGCGCAACTGGCCCAGGAAAATAACTATGTAGAGCCCGTTATCGACGATTCCACCGAAATATCGATCAAGAGCGGACGGCATCCCGTCATTGAAAAACAACTGCCCTTGGGCGAGGCCTATATCGCCAATGATGTGACATTGAACCGTGACGATCAGCAGATCATTATGATCACCGGGCCGAACATGAGCGGTAAATCCGCCATCTTACGGCAAACCGCCCTCATCGTACTTTTGGCCCAGATGGGCAGTTTTATTCCCGCCGAATCCGCGAAGATCGGCTATGTCGATAAGATTTTCACCCGGGTCGGGGCGAGCGATAATATTTCCATGGGCGAATCGACCTTTATGGTCGAAATGAACGAAACCGCCTCGATTCTGAACAACCTCAGCGAACGTAGTTTGGTATTGCTCGATGAAATCGGAAGAGGCACTAGTACGTATGACGGTATCTCGATAGCATGGGCCATTTCCGAATACCTACATGAGCATCCGGCGCGGGCAAAAACCCTGTTCGCCACCCATTACCATGAGCTGAACGAGATGAGCGAAACCTTTGAACGTATCAAGAATTTTAATGTTTCGGTCAAAGAGCTAAAAGACAATGTGCTGTTTCTACGAAAATTGACCGCCGGCGGCAGCGAGCATAGCTTTGGTATTCACGTAGCCAAAATGGCCGGTATGCCGCAGCAAGTCATCCATAAGGCCAATAAGATTCTAAAGAAACTCGAAAAATCGCATTCCAACGAAGAGCTGACCGATACCTTACAATCCGCCCAAAACGAGATGCAGCTTAGCTTCTTCAATCTTGACGACCCGCTTTTGGAGCAGATCAAAGAAGAAATCACCCATTTAGACATCAATACCTTAACGCCCGTCGAGGCCTTGATGAAGCTGAACGAGATAAAGAGGCTATTGACCAGGGATAAGAAGGCGAGTTCATGAATGGGACAAAAGGTATAGTTAGATGTGGTGGACAAAGGAAGCATCTTAATGCGATCGACAGTTTTTACTTGGTGGATAAGCCTGACAGATCTGCCTTCACCACGTCAATGACCCCAAGGTGAAAAAAATTCGAGTTTTGATTCAGGTACTTTACGGGCTGACGACCTACTCTCGTAGAGAGATCCATCCGGGTATTGGAGGGATCCACCCTGGGCATCGACATTTCTGCTCCATCATTTTTCCCAGGTTTTTTTCTTTGCCTTTTCCAGAAAAATATTAAATTTGCACCCGCATCGGTTAGAGATGCGGTGTTCTTGGACAAGTAGTTTAAAATGCGAAAATAGCTCAGTTGGTAGAGCGCCACCTTGCCAAGGTGGAGGTCGCGGGTTCGAATCCCGTTTTTCGCTCGACTTCGACTCGGCTCAGTCACCAAGGGCGGAGTCTTTTGGTTTAAAGTCCGCTCGAGTGGTGGAATTGGTAGACACGCCGGACTTAAAATCCTGTGGCCATCTGGCCGTGCGGGTTCAAGTCCCGCCTCGAGTACTTTTAACCCTCTTAACCGCTTGGTTTTGAGGGTTTATAAGTTTGAACAATTCCAATTTCCCCCCATATTCCCCGATAATTGATTTAAGGAGATTTTTGTAGGTATATTTTATTTGATGGAATCTATAGAAATATCGGAAAATTGAGAGTTTGGCGCATTCATCCAACACACCCGAAAACGGTTAGGTAAAACCCTGACTTTTTAAGTGAGGAAAGTCAGGTGACCCGTGCAGTTATATCTGCAATTGAACTTGGTAAGATTAACCCCACCTTGAATACTATAATCAAAATATCCACTGCGTTAAATCTTGGGATATTTATTTGTAGCCTTCCCTTGTAAGTTGCATGGATGCCCTACGGAAGGAGAAAGGGACGCAAACAGTTGAAAAAGGGGGATTTTTTAGGGAATGGAATAAAGTCTAATTGAGTCCAAAATTATTTTTTCACTATTTCCGAAGCACCAGATAATTTTTTCTGGTTCACTATCGCATTACCTTTGTAATTTAATTTACTGGCACCGGAGGCATCGATATCAATCGTTTTGTTGACAGAAAGATAGGCATCGCTTGCCCCGGATAATCGGATATCCAAGGCTTCAATGACGAAATCATAATTTTTAAGGGTGCTGGCGCCTGAAAGGGAGGCATTCAGCGAACTTGCCGTTCCGAAGAGATCAGTGTCCGAAGCTCCGCTAGCATCCATTTCCAATTGGCCCAGATCCAGCTCTCCTGTAAATTCGGAAGCGCCGGAAAGATTTAAGCTACCTTCGGAAGCTACCCATTCGGATTCCAAGGCAACCTTAGATGCTCCCGACACATCAAAATCGTCAATGCTTTTAGTAGTAATGTATGCATTCAAGGTCGCATTCCCCTTAATGCTTAAATGGTTCTTTAGCCTGATGCGCAAAGTCCGGCCTTCCATTTCTACTATTATCCTGTCCTGTAGGTTCTCGTTGGCCTCGATTTCTATTTTTTCTTCGGTATCGGAAAATCGGACATATACATTGAACGCATCAGAGACCTGTAATGCCGAATAACCTGAAAAATGGGCTTCTGTGGTCGTTAGTCCGCCCCGTGCCCTTACCACTTCATGCTCACATGAAGAAATTAGCCCGCAGAGGACGATTAGACCGATGTAAATTGATTTTGTTTTCATGTTTGTGTTTATTGATGGATTTAAGTTTGTCTTAACTCTAAAAGGGTATCAATTGAAAATGGATAGGACACCAGCCGTCGTGAGGCATACTTTCCCCTGGACTGTCATTTTTAAGATAGACCAAATTGTTTTCGGAATAAACATGGCTAGTCAGAATTACTTCATGGCAAATGCTACATATAGTGTTCGGTTTGTTTTTCATAGTATTTTTAAGCTGTATTTAGTTTCATTGCAAAGCTCCTTATAAAGGACAACCGAATTTGCATATAGTTACATCTTTGGAACAGTTGTTTTAAAAAAAATAATGACTATCGAATCCTGATGATGTTTTCATCTCAGCGTCCACCCGATTAACTGCTGTCTGGAAAGGAAGATTTATTGGATATGCGGAAGTTCTGGACTTACATCGGAAGTTTTGCTTACTTCATTAGCATAACAGGACCACCCTAAATTCTATTATTTGTGCTACGAAGGATAAAAATGGACTTATTTTCAGCGGACCGAGTTCTGGTAAATTTTTCATTGATTAAACCAGATTAAACCAGACAGTCTTTTTATATAAAGAGCAAAAGGCAACCCCTACGGATTTTCAAAAAGTGCTAAAACGAGGAAATAAACTCCCATAATGCTGCGTTCCAACAGCGGTTGTTTATTTACAAGGGGATATATTTTAGATACTAATTCCTCTAACATGAACGGAGGGAGAATTTTTACTTTAAATGTATTTATCACAGGCGGAATCCTTTTGGCGAATACTTAAAAACCTATTAACCAATAAACAAGTAATTTGTTTAAACTCTGCCGATGCGAATTCCTTATCTTTACCCCGCCCACCTAAACCAAAATGAAAAAAAAGCACCTCAAGATTTTGGGACTGCTCGCCGGTACTCCGTTCCTGCTCATACTCTTATGTAATTATATCGTAAGTTCTGCAGCCGAAGGAAAAACCTACATTGACACCAACAAAATACCTAAAAACAGGGTCGGGCTGGTATTGGGAACTTCCAATAAACTGATCGGCGGACTTCCCAACCCTTATTACACCTATCGCATACGTGCGGCCCTCGAACTGTACCAGGCAGACAAGATAGAATTTATTTTGGTCAGTGGCGATAACGCTACCCGCTATTACAACGAACCGCAGACCTTTAAGAACGATTTGGTAAAAAGTGGCATCCCCAAGGATAGGATTTTTTTAGACTATGCCGGGTTCCGTACCTTGGATTCTATGGTGCGCGCCAAGGAAGTATTCGGATTGGATAGCGTTACGGTTATCTCCCAGAAATTCCACAACGAGCGGGCCATTTATATTGCGGACAAAAAAGGCCTGGTCGCCATCGGCTTCAATGCGGAAGATCTTTCGGTAAAACAGGGCCTTAAGGTACAACTGCGGGAATATCTGGCCCGGGTCAAGGTCTTTATCGATTTGCTTTTCAATACCGAGCCCAAATATTATGGGGAGCGGGTTGAAATCAAATGTTGAAATGAAATTCCAAATCCCCATAACAACTGGTACATGGGCAAATTCGAAAAGATAAATTATCAAAAATTAGTCGCTAGTTATTTTTTGGTCTTAATTCTTTCCCTTAAAGCACAGCGGTTTTTGATTCTTTTCCGGACCATACCGTCCCAAAATAGCGTATTTTAGAACCGGAATAATACTCAGCTCGGTTCCACATAATGACTTGAGACAAGTTTATATACCCCCGACCATGTCAAAAACCAAAACCTTCCTAAAAAACCTTGGCCCGGGACTGCTGTTCGCAAGTATGGCCATCGGCACGTCACATTTGGTGCTGTCGACCAAGGCGGGGGCACAGTACGGGTGGGTCATGGTCATCCCCATACTATTGGCGAACATCTTTAAATATCCTTTTTTTGAGTTCGGCGTGCGGTACACCAATGTTACCGAAAAGACCCTAATCGAAGGCTATCGAAACCGGGGCATGGGCTATTTGTGGTTCTATGCCCTGATTACCTTGGTTTCGACCTTTACCATTTTGGCGGCATTATATACGGTGACAGCCGGACTTTTCAGCAATCTTTTTGATGTATCGGATATTTCGACCGCTACCATTGCGCTGGGTCTCTTTGTGGGTATCAGCCTATTATTGATCATCGGCCGCTATAAATTCTTGGAAAATACGCTAAAGTTCGTCGTCGCCATTCTTTTCGCCGCCCTTATTATAACTACAGTATTGGTGATTTTTAAGGGGAAGGTCGCACAGGCTTCGGATTTTAGTCCGCCATCGATTTTCAACAATGCGGGTATATTGTTTCTGATCAGCTTGATGGGATGGATGCCGACTACCGTCGAGGCATCGAGCTGGATCAGTCTCTGGAGCGTCGAAAAATGGAAGGGAGATAAACGAAAACCTTCCCTAAAGGAATCGCTTCAGGAATTCAACTTCGGGTATTTCTCCACCGCTTTGTTAGCCCTATTCTTTATGATTATCGGATGGATGACCCTATACGGCACCCATACCGAGCTCAGCGGCAACGCCGTAACTTTTGCCGATCAAATTGTACGGTTATTTACGGTGCATATCGGGCCTTGGGCCTATATTTTCATTGCCGTTTCCGCCTTTGCCACGATGTTCAGCAGCTGTATGACAGCCCACGATGCGATTGCCCGGGTAAGCCTGGATATCATCGACCAGCTTTTACCCCAAAAACGGTTTGCAGGCAAAAAGGGCTTTTTTGCCGTGGCCATCCTCCTTCTGGCCGTAATCAACTTCGTGGTAGTGACCGCTTTTAGTGCTAATATGGGCCAGTTGGTCGCCTTGGCCACATTTGTCTCCTTTGTTGTGGCGCCGATTGTTGGATATATGAACCTGAAAAATGTAATGAGCGAGGACTTACCCGCAGGCTTACGACCTAAAAAAGGATTGCAATGGCTTACCTACGTTGGCATCCTCTTTTTGGCCTTTTTTTCTATCTATTATTTTTGGATGGTGATTTTTTAAGGTTTGAATAGCTTTAAAAGCTTTTACTGGCTTAACTCTTCAAAATTATCAACTACAAAAAGCGTCCTTAGGTTCTGTTTGTGCAGAAAATCGAGGCAATAGACACCATCGGTACAGTCGTTCAAGATCTTATCTTCGCCGAAACCTCTTGAACCGGTAATGTTTTCGGAAGGCACACCTTTACTCAGCAAATAAGACTTAATGGTATCAGAACGTTGTTGTGAAATCCTTTGGTTCGTACTTCTACCGCCACGGCTATCGGTATAGGTTTCGATGGCAAATTGTAGTTCTGGAAATTTCTTTACGGCATCCACTACCTTATCCAGTTCGGCGGTAATAGTAGGGGTCAGCTCACTCTTGCCAGAATCGAAATAGAAATCTTTAATCTTGAGTACCGTTTTTCCCTCTTCTTCCTTAACCATATCCCCTATCGAGGAAAGGGTAATCTTTAACGGATTTTTTTCGAGTTCCTGTAGTGTCGTGGGATTATAATTTTCGGTAAATGTGGAGTAACCTTCTTTCGAGGCTTCCAAGGTTACCGTATCGACATAGGGTATCTCTATTTTGTAGGTTCCGTTTTCCGCTGTCAAGGTTTTTTTCAAAAGCCTTCCGTCGGCATTTAAGATTTTAATCGAGGTATTGGCAATGGGCTGATCGTATGGCGGTTTAACTACCGTGCCCTTGAAAACCAAGGTTCGCAGTCCCGGTTTTTCACTGATCTTGAAGCCGTAAATATCGTCGCTGCCTTTGCCGCCCGGCCGGTTGGATGAAAAATAGCCTACAAGGCCATCTTCCCCGTTTTCCCTGATAATGAATCCGAATTCATCATATTTGGTATTGATGCCCTTGCCAAGATTAACGGGAATGGTGAAGGACTCGTCCGGTTGAATATTGGACCGATAGATATCCATCCCCCCTAATCCGTAGAAAACATCGGAGGAAAAATACAGGCTATTGTCGAAAATATAGGGAGCAATCTCGTTGCCCGGGGTATTGATACGCGGACCCAAGTTAATGGGTTGTGACATTACTTGGCCATTGTTGGTGGTTACATAGTAAAGGTCGGTACCGCCATAACTGTCCTTAAAATTAGCCGCAAAATAAAGTTTGCCGGAGTTTTCTTCATAAAAAGGATAATAGAAGGAGGTACTTAGATCTTTCAGCAAAAACTGGAACGTCCCGTTGCTGTCCGCCGTACCGATCGCCAAGGCATTCTTTCCGTTTTCGTCAAAGGCCAAATTTTTGCCCTCAGTATTGGACAGGATATAATAGACACGCCCCGTACTCTCGGCATAATAGGGGGTGGACTTGTGATACGGCGAATCGGGGACACCTTCGAAGGGAGTAGGTTGGGATAGGCTTCCGTTGCTTTGTATGGCCGCTCTATAAATATCGAGATAGGATTCTCCTGACGGACCGTATATTTTTTTTGATTTGGTCTTGCGGCTGCTGCTGAACAACAGGTTATCCTTATAAAAAGAGGGTGACAAATCGGCCTGTGCGCTATTGCTGTTCAGGGTAAAAATAAAGAAACCCGATGAGCCAGTATCGTCGGACTCGAGTAAATTATAATTAAAGTCGGCATTTTCGGTCAATTCACTCGCCAGTTGGCCAGCCCTTGATTTCAAAAAAGCCTTGATCCGTTCCCCTTCCGAAATCTTGGTCAAGCTTTGCAACATGGTATTAAAGCGGTGATCGGATAGGATGGTGTCGTTTTTATTGACATCCAGATAGATCTTGGCGGCCTTGTTGTATTGACCGGTCTTGAAATAAGAATCGGCCAAGTTCAGACGCTGGTGATTGGTAATCAATTTTCCCTCTTGCATCTGCTTTTGATAGGCCTTGATGGCATCTTCATAGGCATACCCATAGAAGTACTTATCGGCCTGGGAATTGATTTCTTGCGAAACACAGGCCGCAATGCCTACAAAAAAGAACGCTATGGCAATTATTGATCTCATTTAGAAAAATCTAGGTGTATCGATCTGTTTCGGTTTCCCCTTCAGCTCTTTATTGTTCGTATTCGTGCCATCGCCCCTTCCCAAATAAAACTTGAGGATGACCTCGTGGGAGCCATTACTAAATTCGCCCAAGGGATTCGTATTGTAATCGTACGAATACCCGATAAAAGTGCCATCGGTGACCTGAAAACCCGCCAGCCCGCTGATGGCGTTGCCCAATCGGTATGATGCGCCCAGGGCAAAGCGATCGTTGAATAGAAAGTTGGTCGATAGGTTCGTGTTCACCGGCGCACCGCTGACGTAATTAATCAAGAACGCCGGTTTGAACTTCAGGGTTTCGGAGAGGTCGAACACATAGCCCCCGATAAAATTGAACTGCAATTTGTCGTCGATAATGGTGGCTACATCATCGTTATAGATTCCGTCGGTCAAAAAATTGGGTATCGACGCCCCAAGGTACCAGATATCCTCTTCGTACAAAAAGAAACCGGCCCCGACGGTCGGATAAAATTTACTGATCGTCTCGCCGCCCAATATCGGTTCTCCAGGGTTTTCGAACGTACCCTTCGAAAAATCGACATTCAAAAAAGAGCCACCGACATCCATACCGAAAGAAAGCTTTACCTTGTCGGAAACATTGAATTGATACGAATAGGCCAGCTCCACGAAGGTCTGCGTCGAAGGTCCGATTTGGTCGTTTATTATGTTGAGGCCTATGCCCATGGTCTCGTTGGACAAGGGCAGGTTGGCCCCCAGCCGAATGGTTCTCGGCGAGCCATCGATATCGAGCCATTGCGCTCTATAAAGGCCGGCGATTTCGGGGGTTACGACCGTACCTACATACCCCGGATTGAAACTTCCAATATTATACATGTACTGGGTATACTGGGGTTCTTTCTGGGCGTGGCCCCTGGTGGAAATTCCCATTATAATCAGAGTGAAAAGGCCCTTTATATATATGGAACGTAGTGTTCTATGCTGCATTATCCGTATTTATTGAACTGAGCGTAATTTTACCCTATTAGCTTTTAATCGATTGATAATCCGTTCATCGTATCAGCTGAATCCAACCTTTTTCGGTCGAGTTCGTATCGACGCCTTCCACTTCTTCAAGTAGCGTGACGTTCAAAACATAAAAATAGGTGCCTTCAGGTACATTTTTCCCATCGCGTGTACCGTTCCAGATGACCTCATCGGAAAGATTATCACCTTCGAATACCAAACTGCCGTACCGGTTGAAAATTTTGATATCGTATTCCATTTCGATCTGTACCTCCGAACCATTCTCATCGATTAGGGTCTGATTAATTTTTAGGTCGTCGTTCACCCCATCGTTGTTCGGGGAGAATTGATTGAAAATTATGCCTAAGTCTACCTGGGTTCTTTCCGATACGTTTACGGTAACAATGTCCATTAGATCATTTTGATTCGTATCCATGGGGGAAGAACCCATAATTTCCGCAATGTTCACAAAGGTACCAACACTATCCACGAACACCCTAATTTCCAATTCGGCCACCCCATCTTTGGGAAGTTCATCCGGTCGCCATGTTAATACACCAGTTTCGGGGACAAATTGAGATTCGGGCGTCAACTCTGGAGTAAACCTTGGGTTGGAGAAGACGGGAGCGAGACTGTCCCTGACCACAATTCTGGAAACCGTATCGTTTTCTGACATATTGGTCACCTTCAGCTTGAATATAATCTCCTGACCGACTAACGGCTTTACCAGCACTTCCTGAAATTGGGATATATCAAGGGAATCTCTGGAATTGACGATGGCGGCTGTTTTCTCCAGTACCAAATCGATACCTTCCGGCAAATCTATGTTGAGGGTCACCGTCGCCACATTGTTATCGGGAGTACCATCTTCTGGTATCGAGGCCAATAACTCCGCCGTGTTTTCGTAGGATCCGCCTTCCAAAACCCTTACCGGCACGGTCAAGGTCGCCGTTCCCATAGCGGCAATCTCCGGAATGGTCCACATACCGGTCGCTATATCGTAGTCGCCCACCGAGGCATTGGGGGCGCTATCAGCATTAAGTTCAAAGCCGGTTTCCAACAAATCGCCGATCGTTACGTTGATCGCCTTTCTATCGGACAGGTTGTTGACGGTTACCGTAAAGACGACGTTATCATCAACAATGGCATCTTGAATATCGACTTCCTTTAAAACCTCGAGATCGATGGGATCGGCACAGTTGGGCGTTGCGTTCGGACTACAAGCATCGTCGGGATCGGATCCATTATCCCGCTCTTCGAGATCGGATATCCCATCCCCATCTGTATCGCACTGCCCGTTGAACCGATTGGGTACACAGGCGTTTTCGTTGGCGGGATCCTGTTGGTCGTTTACCCCATCTTGGTCGGCATCCTCCGTATTGGAATCCAAAGCATCGATAATTCCATCGCCATCTTCATCCAGGGGATTATTTGGTTCGGGACCCACCTCGTCGCTATCATTGATGGTATCACCGTCGGTATCGGGATTATTGGGATCCGTTCCCAGCATGGCTTCCAAACCGCCTAAAAGTCCGTCGCCATCGTCATCGGTATCACAGCTGCTGACCGCAATGCTTATCTGGGCCGTCGCGTTTTCGCAAGGAGCTACGGCTCTGGTGGTGGTATAGGTGAACACATAATCGCCGTTGGCCTTTCCCTGAAAATCCACTATGTTTTCAGCGTTCAGGCTTATTGTGGACGGACCCGAAGTGAACGACCAAGTACCTACGTCAGGAGTTCCGGAAAAAGTATCGTCAAGATCGACTATGGTACTCCCGAAGTCGGCATCGTTACAAGATGAGGCGTTCACGGGTGCCCCGGCGGAGGATGGCGGAACAACGGTTGCAACGACCTCTGTGCGTGGGGAGACACAGTTATTGGCAGTAGCCTCGACAAAATAAGAAGTGGTCCGTAAAATAGTAGGGGTCGTAAAATTGGCTCCGGTTCGAACAGGGGTACCGCCTGTTGCGGTGGTATACCATAGAATGGTCGCATCTAAATTTGCGGTAGCGCTTAGTTGTAAGGTGCCCGGACCGCAGAGGGAATCTCCCGTCGTGCCCGTAATTTCCGGGATTTCATTTTGAACAAGGCTAAGGGTCAACAGCGGACTGGTACAATCGTTGGCAGCATCGTAGTAAAATCCGAAATAGGTACCGGGCAACGGATTTTGGATCCTATTGGCCGGAACCAAATTGTTTATGGGATCAGCACTATCGGTGGTCCATCGCAGTACGGTGCCATTGGGGCCCCCGTTCGGTGCATAGTCGTTCAAGGAGGTGGTGATTTGACCGCAAAAGGTGGTGGGGATCCCGTCTGTCAAGACCGGGGCGCTGTTACCTGCCACACAGGGGTCACAATCGGTTACGTTAATGGTTACTATCGCAGTGGCTTCGGTACATGGTGCGACCGCCGTATTGGTAGTATAGGTATAAACGTACTCGCCCTCGGGCTGATTTCTAAAATCAACGCGGCTATTTCCGCCTGAAGGATTTATTATTTCAGGTCCCGAAGTAAACTCCCAGTCGCCGTCGTCGGCGTCATCCGACAGTAAACTTTCCAAATCAATGCGGGTCTCTCCAAATTCATCATTAGCATTATTACAAGCACTTATCGGCGTAGTTAGCGTGCCCACGGAAGGCGCTTCATTAATGCTAAGCTCGACCGCTTCGGAAATGGGACTAAAACAAGAACTGGCATCGGCCACATATACCGCGTAGTAGGTATTGGATTCAGTTACCGTTGCGCCGGGCAACAGGTCACCGACCGCCGTTGGGTTGGCATTGGTACTCCAGCGTAGAGTGGCGTTGGCGGGGGCGCTTTCCGCACCACCGGTCACAAAACTATTCAGATCAACGGTAGCGGCCGGGGGGTTACAAAAGTTTTGGGCGATACCGGGGTCGATAGGGGGGGCGGTATTACCTGCGGCACAGTCGTTGTCTTCAATGGTAATATCCGCGGTATTCGGGGTGCCGATAGTGAATAAAGGACTGTTTGTACTCTCAAGGGTTAAAGTGACGGTTTCGGCCTCTTCCAAACTCGCATCATCGATTGGGGTCAAAGTCAAGGTAGCGGAACGCTGTCCGTTGGGAATGTCTATGGAGGGTGGGAAAGCATCAAAATCAACACCCTCCTGCGCAGTGCTTGCACCTTCGACTGTAAAATTGACTGTTACAGGTGCACCCGTTTCGTTCGTTGCCCCCAGATCGATAGTATACTCGCCGGTATCGGCAGGACTACCTTCGGCCGCCACATCGTCCGATACCGATATACTAACAAGACCCACATCGTTATCTTCGATGTTGAGGGTTACAGAGTTTTGGGTCGCACTTATAGTACCCCCATTATCAACAGTGTTCAAATTAACTATTATTGTTTCGGAACCTTCTACCAAAGCGTCATCAAGGATATCAGCTATCACAATCGTTACGGAAGGTTGAAAGAACGTCAGAACTACTTCATTATTAGCAGGTGGCGGAGCAATATAGTCGGTTCCGGATGTAGCACTGCCGTCAACCGAGTAGGAGTAGGTCACGGTCGATGAATAAAAATTGTTCGGCGGCGTGCGAGTAATGGTAAAACTGGCGGTATTTGGGGGGCCGGAAAGAACCTCCGCAGCCTCGGAATCGGCGGACGTAATAGATATGGTTTGAGCCTGAGCAACACTACCGAAGCAGAGCAAAACAAGAAAAATCAATCCTCTAGAAATTCCTCTAGGAGTACCCAAAAATGCAAATCTTTCTCTTCTCAATTTCATAAACTGTCCTAAGAATCCATACTAATTCCAAACACGGCAAGACAGGCAAATTGTTATACTCCTGCCACGTGAAAAACCCAAAATTTTAGCTTTCCAACATGGCAGCATGCGCCGTTGAAACCTTTAGCCGCAGCCCTGCCATAATGAAAAATTTTGCCTAGCCCGGAGCCACGGGGGCCAACCCAGTTCTTCGGGGCTTTCAAATGGTATGGGTATAGGTAGAAATGGGCCTCAATATTACTAAAAAATTCACCTATAACAGTAAATCTGGGTTTAAATCGTGGTTTTGATAGATGTATTACCACTATATACGCAGAAAGGTTAAGCAGGGATTTCCGCCGAACGCACTTCAACATTCGGGGCTATCTTTTTGACCAGGCCCTGTAAAACCTTGCCCGGACCGACTTCGATAAAAATATTGGCACCGTCATTCACCATATTTTCAACACTTTGCGTCCATTTTACGGGCGCTGTCAATTGGGCCATCAGGTTTTTCTTGATAGTACGGGAATCGCTTACCGCCGTCGTACTAACATTCTGATATATGGGGCATAGGGGGGTATGAAAACTTGCATTTTCTATAGCGGAGGCCAGTTCTTCACGGGCGGGTTCCATCAAGGGGGAGTGAAAGGCACCTCCTACCGGCAATACTAGTGCCCTGCGAGCGCCGGCTTCCTTCATTTTTTCACAAGCTAGATCGATGGCATCGACCTCCCCCGAAATGACCAGTTGTCCGGGACAGTTATAGTTGGCGGCCACCACGATCCCAGGAACTTCTTCACATATTTCTTCCACCACGGTGTTCTCCAAGGCCAGAACGGCGGCCATGGTACCCGGCCGTGATTCACAGGCCTTCTGCATGGCCATCGCCCGCTGGGAAACCAGTTTCAGTCCATCCTCAAAATCCAACGTGCCATTGGCGACCAAGGCCGAAAACTCGCCCAAGGAGTGGCCCGCGACACTATCGGGCCGGAACCCCTCGCCCAAAACCTTGCCCAAGATGACGGAATGCAAGAAGATCGCAGGTTGCGTCACTTTGGTCTGCTTCAGGTCATCGGCGGTTCCCTCGAACATGATATCGGTAATCGCAAACCCCAATATTTCGTTCGCGTTCGCAAAAAGTTCCTGTGCCAAAGGGTATTTCTCGTAGAGATCGAGACCCATACCGACAAACTGTGCCCCCTGCCCGGGGAAAATATATGCGTTCATATCGTGCGTTTTTATAAGATTCCCAAATTTAGGAATAAAAGTGCAAGTGCAAGCCGGTGCGCCACAAGATCCTTCACAGATCAATACCCCTTATGGAAGCCTAGAAACTTTCCCAAAAGTTCGGTCGGTGCCTGACCTAATAGGTCGCAGACATGGTCGAAAGGCATTCCGAAATCAGGAAAAACGAGCTTTGGTGTGTGTTAGGATAGGCTTTAGCTCTTCTTTGATCGGTCGCATAGTGCAAGGATAAAACGACTGTGGAGATATAGGTCTACAGGTACTATGGGTACTACTGCGCCGCTGGGCAATAACAATCATACCGTCGCTCGCTCTGTCCGAAATCATAACCGAGCGTAATTTGGTGGAAGCCGCCGCTGTCAAAACGGATGTCGCCCGTCTGGTAAGAGTAGTTATAAGACACCATAAAGTTGCCGATATTGGCGCCGACGATGGGCGTAAAAAGTTGCAAACGCTGCTTGCCGAAACTATCGCCCGTAGTAAATTCGGCACCATCAAAACTCCTTCGGTAAGAGAGTCCGCCCCAGATCCTGCCGAATTCGACATCCTTATAGACCTTGGCGTTTAGATCGATGGTCTTTTCTTTGGTGAAATCGGTCATCTGGAACAGTACCGAAGGTTCAAACTGCCATTCTTGCCTACCGAAGATATAGCCGACGGAAAACAGATACCGTCGCAGGTTATCGATGACCGGAATGTTATCGTTCGCCTTCCCGTAGCGGTAGAGATTGCGCTTGCTGCTCAACAGGTTGTTAATGGCAATATGCGCATAGAACTCCATTAGGTTGTACGAAAAGCCGAGATCGGTGTTGAAATAGCTCTCGCTGAGTTTTATTCCCGCTATCGCATCATCGGGCAAGGTGGACCGAAACCCCGATTCATCAAGGCTGCTTTGCAGGTAAGTCGGACTAATACCAAAGGAGAGCTGGTTCAGATAGCGCGGATCGCCGCCCAGCTTTAGGTGATGGGCATAAGTCAGTTTGAGTCCCGTTTGCGCATGGTATCCGTTGGCGTCGTTAAAAAAGATGGCCCCTACCCCACTATTGCTTTGCCCGATACGGGAGTGGACGTTAAGGGTCTGCAGGTTGGGAGCATCCTCAACGCTGAACCATTGCATTCTAGCTGTGGCCCTGATTTTGGTTCCCTCGCCTATGCCCGCCATTGATGGGTAAACCAGATAATAGTTATCGGACAGGTAATCGAAATAGACAGGAATCCCCTCTTGGGCATACGACATAATGCCAAAAAATAGGGATACGAGAAAAAGCAGAAAGCGGTGTTTCATCGTTTTTTATCGGGGATGGAGGTAAATCGGGTTTTATTTCGACTAAATATAAGGTATAACGGTTGAAAGGTAACAATATTATATGTCGTACTTTTGCAGCAAATGCCAAAAATATGAAGGAGTACAATATAACGGTCGTTAAAACGAACAACCCGGCCATCTTGAAGTTCGAGACGAACCATTTTTTGACCAAGGGCAAGAATTACGAGTTCAAGAATATCGACGAGGCCAAAGATTCGCCCTTGGCGAAGCAGCTTTTTTACCTTCCCTTTATCAAAACGGTCTATATCTCGGGGAATTTTATCGGGCTTGAACGATACGATATCGTGGAATGGGATGATGTTAAGGACGAGGTTGCGCAGCAACTGGTGGAATACCTGAACGCTGGGGAACCTGTGGTACTCGAAGAAACAGCGGACCGACAAACGGCCATAACCGTTTATGCCGAGGTGACCCCCAACCCCGCCGTTATGAAATTCGTGGCCAACAAACCCATTGTTCCTTCGGTGTTCGAGTTCAAGAATATCGACGAGGCCAAAAATTCCGAATTGGCCAAACAACTTTTCCATTTCCCGTTTGTCAAGGAAGTCTTTTTCGATCTCAATTACGTATCCATAGGTAAATACGATATGGCGGAATGGGAAGATGTCACCTCAGAACTCCGCGAATTTATCCGTGAGTATCTGTCCAGTGGCAAAGAAGCGGTTTCCCAAGAAGCCGTTCCGCAGGTTCGGGACGGAAAGAAAGAACCTGTACAGAAAACAGAAGAACTCGACGATGTTTCCCAACAAATTGCGGATATTTTGGAGGAGTACGTCAAACCTGCCGTGGCCAGTGACGGAGGCAATATTCTTTTTAAATCTTATGAAACGGATAGCAAAACGGTAAACGTCATTCTTCAAGGGGCCTGTAGTGGCTGTCCCTCTTCCACCTTTACCCTGAAAAACGGTATCGAGACCATGCTCAAGAATATGATGGGCGATAAGGTGAACGAGGTGGTAGCGCTAAACGGTTAATACTTCTAAAATGAGTCCATATTTATAGGCTTTCGGTTACTATTTCCCCGTTTTATTCGCTATATTACTTCAAATTCTAAAACAACTATATTATGGCAGTTTTAAAAGTAATAGAAATATTGGCAAATTCCGATACAAGTTGGGAAGATGCCGCGAAGAAAGCCGTGGCGCATGCCTCTAAATCGGTGAAGAACATCAAATCCGTTTACATTAACGAGCAGAGTGCTACGGTAAAGGACGGAAAAATGGACAACTATCGTGTGAACGCAAAAATTACTTTTGAAGTAAATTGATGCTTCCCCCAAAAAATGTAAGCATCCTGTTTTCCCGGGATGCTTTTTTTATGCGTATTCCCGAAAAAATTAAACCATGAGCCCCAAGTATACCAACGCCCTGATCGACGAAACGAGTCCGTATCTTTTGCAGCACGCCCATAATCCGGTGAACTGGGAAGCTTGGAGTTCTGATGTATTGGCCCGTGCGGAAAAGGAGAACAAACTTTTACTCATCAGTATCGGGTACGCGGCCTGTCATTGGTGCCATGTGATGGAGCACGAGTGTTTTGAGGATGTGGATGTGGCTCGAACGATGAACGCCCATTTCGTCAATATCAAAGTCGATCGCGAAGAACGGCCCGATGTGGATCATATCTATATGGATGCCCTTCAGATGATGACCGGCAGCGGCGGATGGCCCCTGAACATCGTTGCACTACCGGATGGCCGGCCGTTTTGGGGGGCTACCTATGTAAAGAAGGGGAATTGGATGCAGGTTCTGGAAAAGTTATCCGACCTATACCAAAACGACCCCAAAAAAATAGAAGGCTATGCGCAGAATATGGCCGAGGGCATCCAAGCCGTCAACATCATCGAAAATGTAAGCGGACAGAGTGACTTCGGTATTGATCAAATGGATACGGTCGTAGAAAGTTGGTCGGCCTTTTTCGACACTGACCTCGGCGGCTATGACCGCGCCCCCAAATTCCCGATGCCCGTAAACCTGAACTTTTTACTTCATTACGCTACCGTCCGAAAAGACCAAGGCATTATGGATTATGTGAATACCTCATTGACCAAAATGGCGTGGGGAGGAATTTTTGACCCTATCGGCGGCGGGTTTTCCCGCTATTCGGTAGATAGGAAATGGCATGTGCCCCATTTCGAAAAGATGCTGTACGACAACGGGCAACTGGTCAGCCTGTATTCCCAAGCCTATGCCGCGACCCAAGACGGACTGTACCGGCGCACGATCGAAAAGACCATCGACTTTGTGCAGGAAGAACTGATGGACGATAACTTCGGATTTTACTCCTCCTTGGATGCGGACAGTCTTACCGAAAACGGAGCGCTCCAAGAAGGGGCCTATTATGTCTGGAAGAAAGAGACGCTTGAACCGCTTTTAGGAAAACGCTTCCCCGTTTTTAAGGATGTCTTCAATATCAATGATTATGGACATTGGGAAGGCGGTAACTACGTTTTGATCCGCAACGCATCCAAAGAAAAAATTGCGGACAAGCATAGTATGACCGTTCAAAACCTAAATGAGACCATCGAAGAATGTTTGGGGATTCTAGAGAAAGAACGAAATAAACGAAACCGCCCCAGGCTCGACGATAAAATTTTGACGTCATGGAACGGATTGATGCTTAAAGGGCTGATCGATGCCTATCGATACCTCGAAAACGAAACTTACCTCGACCTTGCCCTCAAGAACGCAAGGTTTATCCTTGAAAATCTGGTCGCAGCGGATGGCGGACTTTTTCATAACCATAAAAACGGAAAAAAGGGCATCAATGGGTATCTTGAGGATTATGCATCCGTAATCGATGCCTTTATCGGCCTATATGAAGTAACCTTCGATGAAAAGTGGCTGCAGCGTGCCAAAAATTTGACCCAATATTGCCAGCTCCATTTTTTCGATAAAAAGAGCGGTATGTTTTTCTTTACCTCGAATACCGATCACTTCGTCATTCGAAGAACCATTGAGACCACCGATAATGTGGTACCCGCATCGAATTCCCTGATGGCAAAGAATCTGTTTAGGCTTTCTAAATTCTTCCCGGAACAAGATTATCAATCAATGGCCTTGCAAATGTTGAAAAATGTACAGGCTACCTTTACCAAAAATGCCCAAGGCCATGCTAACTGGCTAGAGTTGGCATTGTTCTTTGATCGACCTTTTTATGAAATTGCCATTTTGGGTGATTCCTTTGAAGAAAAAGCAAGAGAAATACGTGCCCACTATCTGCCAAATACTGTTTTGGCCGCCGCGGAAAAAGAAAGTTCCCTTTCGCTTTTGCAAGATAGATATGACGAGGGCCGAACCCTGTTTTATGTTTGCCAACACGGTGCCTGTAAATTGCCCACGACGAGCACCGAAGAAGTTTTGGCGCAATTGACAGCATCCACATCGGATTAACAATAGTTTAATGGCCCTTTCTTGATTAAAAACGGTATTTTGACTAAGTTGCCAACTTTTAAAATGCCCAATTCAGTGCCGGTCGCCGTTTATTAATTCAACCAGATAATTTTCCTGCTTTGAGGGGATTACAAAACCGAATATTTTTATGGATCAAGTATCGAATTATCAAGAAAATTTAGACAAAGCCATCGATTGGGCCTGGGCTACCTTGCCCGGTCTTGCCATCAATCTGATTACAGCATTGATTATTCTCGTCGTCGGGTTGTGGGTTATCGGATTTATCAATAAACTGGTCCGTAAATTTTTCCAGAAAAAGGATTATGATCTGGCGCTGGAATCATTTCTAGAGAGTTTTATCAGTATGGCCTTAAAAATACTGCTGTTCGTGCTGGTAATTACGCAGTTGGGCGTGCAGTCGTCTTCCCTTATCGCCATTCTCGGTGCCGCGGGACTCGCCATTGGTCTTGCCCTACAGGGATCGCTATCCAATTTTGCCGGTGGTGTCTTGATACTGCTTTTTAAGCCCTTTAAGGTAGGGGACTGGATCTCTGCCCAAGGAGTCGATGGTGCGGTCACCGAAATCACTATTTTTTATACTAAAATCACCACTTTTGGCAATCAACTAGCCATCGTGCCCAACGGAAAGCTTTCGAACGATAATGTCGTCAACTACAATGCTTTGCCCGCCCGAAGAGACAATATAAAGATTGGAATAGGCTACGGTTCGAACATAAAGAAGGCCAAGGATATTTTATTGCAAATTTGTGCGGAAAACGAAAACGTCTCGAAAGACCCCGAACCTCAGGTGTTCGTTGACGGTCTGGGCGACAGCTCTGTTGATCTTACCTTACGTTATTGGGCCGACAACAGTGTTTTCTGGCCGGCACACTTTTACATCATTGAAGAAGCCAAATACCGATTCGATAAGGCGGGTATCGAGATTCCATTCCCACAACGCGATGTTCATATGAAAGGCAAATCTGCGGAATAACCTGCGCGTTCAAACCTTCCGGAAAAGAGTCTATGATTTCTTCCTCTGGAGGATAAAATCCTTTAAATAGTACGGTTCAAAGTAGGCGACATCTTCAAAATCGCCTGCTTTGAATTTCTTATGGGATAAAGATGCCATTTCCCTAGCCGATGGGACGATAGAGGTATCGAAGGCAAAATTCAGATGTGGGAGCAGTTCCTTACATTTCTTTGCACCACTGCCAATCAGCAATACCTTTCCCTTTTTCACATACTCCGAAAACGAATTTTCGTCGATGATTTCCGCCTTGGTTTCCCTGATCCGAATGATATCGCTATCGAAAACGGCGGAATAGACTTCCATGCGCCTTGCATCCAAAACGGGAATGATAAAATCTACACCGCCCGTCTGGGCCTGATAGGCCATACTTTCTAGCGTGGGAATCGAAATCAGGGGCACATCCAAGGAAAAGCATAATCCCTTGGCTGCTGATACTCCGATACGCAGCCCGGTGTACGAGCCCGGGCCCTTACTTACGGCAACGCCTTCTAAATCTGAAATATCAAGATTCGCATCCTTTAGTACGTCCTGTATAAAAACATGAAGCTGTTCGGAATGGGAGTAATTAGGCGTGTCGTGCTCCTTAAAGGCAAGTAGCTTGCCATCTTCGGCGACACTTACCGAGCAGTTCGTGGTGGCAGTTTCTAAGTTTAGGATGGTAGGCATACCAATTTATTCTAATCCGACCGGTAGGCCAAAATAAAATTCGAGCACCTTTATCCTAAAAATATAGTCGTATTTGGTGCGGACTACCTGCGCTTCAGCATCCTCGACCCGGGATTGTGCCTGACTGAAATCGAAGGCGTTCATTAGGCCCACGTCGTAACGCTCTTTCGAATATTCATAGGCTAGGCGTCTGGCCTCTGCTGTTTTTTGCGCGGCGTAATAGGCCTTGGCGAAACTTTTTACATCCACATAGGCCTGGTTGATATTGGTTTCTAGATCCAATTTGTCCTGTTCCAGTTGAAGTTCCGCTTTTTTAAGGTTTATTTCGGACCTCTTAATGTTGTTACGTACGGCAAATCCGTTGAAGATAGGAATATTCAATTGTGCCCCATAGGAGATTCCATCGTTCAACCAAAGCTGGTCGCTGAAACTTTCGGCTTCCAACATACCGGTGATATTGTTAAAGCGTTCTTGGTCAGAATACCGGGTGTTATAGTTGAAGAAAGCCCCTAAGGTGGGATACAGCGCACCCCTAGTTATTTTGAGGTCTTCCATTGCCAAATCGATATTCGACTGCGAGAATTTGATATCGCTTCTAAAGGTCAGGGCTTCGGCAAAAATTTCCTTGGCGGAATAGTTGAGTATGTCCGTAGGGGGCACCTCGTAATCCGCTTCCGCCACCCTGAAGTTTTCATAATCGGTAATCTGTAGCAATTGGGCCAAGTTGATTCGTGATATCAGCACCTGATTTTCGGTGTTGACGATCTGCTGCTCCAAATTTGCGGCAGTGGCCTCGACCTCGAGCAGGTCGCCTTGGGGAACGACGCCGGCGTCAACCAGTTCTTTGGTACGTTTGAGATCCTGTTGCGTAACGGCATATTGGGCCTGGAACACGATGAGCGTCTCTTTGTTCGATAGTATTTGCAAATAGGCATTGGCCACGCTCAGGCGAATATCGTCTTTAAGGTTGTCAAGCCGGTAATGGTTCGCGATGGCGTTCAATTTTGCCCGGTTCAATCGGTGGATGTTTCGAAGGCCGTCAAATAGGGTCACGGATGAAGTAACGCCACCGGTAGCCGTAAAAATCGTGGTCGTGACCGGTTGGTTGTTCGTCGGGTCGAACGAAAGTCCCGTATTCCCGGAAGCACTTAAGGAAGCGTTGGCATCCGGTAAAAAAGCCCCTATGGCATCCGATTGGTCTATTATAGCATTTTCAAGGTCCAGTTCATATTGCTCAATGGTCAGGTTGTTTTCTACGGCATAGGCCACGCATTCTTCCAAAGTCCATTTTTTTTGCTGTGCCGAGGCGACCGCTACTGAAAATAATAGCAGGAAGGTTGTTAGTTTGAACTTCATTTTTGATTGTTTTGATTATGTCCCGCTTAAGTCGGCGGGATGATTGATGATTTTAAGCTTCACTATTCTCTTCCTCCTCCTCGTCCTCACCTTTTTTGATGGGTTCCGTTTTATTCCAGACCTTAACATTATCATCTTGGGTCAGGCCGGAAACGATTTCAACATTGACTCCGTCGGATATTCCGATTTTAATATCCTTGCGTTCGAACTGCTGGTCACCCGTGGATACTTCGACGAACGGCTCATCGGTTTTCGAATCGAACTGCAGTAAGGCTTCTGGAATGACGAGTACGCTATCCTTTTTTTCCAATACTAACGAGGCGTTGGCACTGTAGCCGGCACGGATAAAAATATCGTCTTTGACATCAACATCGCCCTCTATCTTAAATTGCACCGCGCCGGTCTCCTCTACTCCTTTCGGTGCGATAAACCGCAGTTTTGCATCGAGCTCCTTTCCCTCGACGGCCCCAAGACTGATTTTCAAGGGAGTGCCTACTTCCAATTTGGCCACTTCCCCCTCATCTACCTTTCCTTCGAAAATCATTTTGCTCAGATCGGCAATGGTCGCTATGGTGGTACCGTCGTTGAAGTTATTGCTTTCGATGACCTGATCCCCCTCCTCGACGGGAATTTCAAGGATAGTACCGTCAACGGTCGCTCGAATGTTGGTGTTCGCACTGGTGGAACCCCCTGCCGAACCCTCCCGGATAATGCGATAATCGGCCTTGGCATTTTCCAACTCCTGTTGGGCCTGATCGTACTGCAATTGCAAGTTGTTAAAATCCTGGTTTGAAATAACGCCCTTGTCGAACAAGGTTTTGTTCCGGTCATACTCCACTTTAATATTGTTCAGGGCGAGTTCGGCATTCCTGACCCTACCTCGGGACTGGTTTAGGGCCTGTTCGTTGGGCACTACCTTGATTACGGCAATCAGGTCTCCAGACTTTACTTTGTCGCCTTCTTCCTTATAGATTTTCTGGATAATTCCCGATATCTGTGGCTTGATCTCGATTTCATCTTCGGGAACCACTTTGCCCGTTGCCACCGTTTTCTTTTCAATATTGGCTATAAACGGATTTTGGGTTTCGTAGGTTATAGCCGATTTGCTGTTCGACTTAATGAAAAATGCGGCGGCCCAAAGTGCGCCAAGCACTAAAACCCCGATGAGGATGTATTTAACAATTTTGTTCATTTTGAAAGATGTTTGGTGTTTATTGTTTAGGTTTTAATAGGGATGGTTTATCATCTATTATTTATTAGCTTTCGTGCCTCGTGAACCCCCTTACTTTGTTGTAGGTGGGTAGGATACTTACATTACGCTTTCTGCTTCTGCTTCATAAAAAATGCTCTCTTGCCCTTCTTTTCTCATTCCTCCCTCAGTGCATCGATCGGTTTTATACTTACTGCGCGCTGCGCGGGTATGAGTCCGATCAGGGTTCCAAGCCCTACCATGATGACCAGGGCGCCCAGAACGTACGGAATGGGAACGGTCGGATTGGTATACGGAAAATCAATGTCTTGCGTAAAGCTATTGATCATGGCCAGGGTTGCCGCGCCTATAATGATGCCCATAATACCGGCGATCACTGTCAAGAAAACGGATTCCAATATAATCTGGTTCCGTACTTCGGCAGGGGTGGCCCCCAAGGCCCTTCGCACCCCTAGTTCTTTGGTACGTTCCTTGACCGAGATCAACAATATGTTTCCAATGCCGATTACTCCTGCTAAAATTGTAGCAATACCCACGATAAGCGAAAGAAATGTGATACCATCGGCAAAACCCACAATTTTATTAAACTGCTCGCCAAGGTTGAACGACCCGAAAGCCCGGTCGTCGTCGGGATGGACATGATGAATATTCTTTAAAAGATCTTTAATATTCTCTTCTACTTTTACTACATCGGCATCATCATAAGCGGCGATGGAAAACCAGCCCACGTTATCGCCCGTGTTGTACAATTTTTTAAATGTGGAAAAGGGAATAAAAATATCGCCGTCTCCTCCAAATCCGCCGCTCTGTTCGAATTTGTGCACACCGACAACCTGAAAATAAACTTCATCGATTTTTATAAATCCGCCTATTGGATCTTCATCTTTATCAAAAAGCTCTTTTTGGGTACGTTCACCGATTACGGCTATCTTTCTGGCCTGCTCGATATCTTCGTCATTAATAAAGCGCCCGCCGTCATATATTTTCTTCGGGGCTATTTTCGTAAACTCGGGAAAGTCGCCGAACAACGTATAACTCCCGGTCTTGTTTCTCCGCCCGATACTGGCCGGGGGTGAGCCGAAAAAGCCCATTACGTTTCGCGGTGCTATGTACTGTACTTGAGGAATACGATTCTCTATCATGGTAGCATCACCCAATTTCAGTTGCATCTGTCTACCGGTCTTATAGCCTTCATTGGGCATACTCGTACTTTGTGCCCAAACGAACATGCTGTTTTTCGCTATGGTCTCGAACATGCTCTCAAAACCGTTATCCATCCCTTTTGCGGCACCCGACAGGGCTATGTATATAAAAATTCCCCACAGAACACCGATTACCGTGATAACCGTGCGGGTTTTGTTCTTGCTGATAGAACCAAAAATCTCTTGCCAAGTATTTCTGTCAAATAAAAATCCCATATTATTCGTCCCTTAATGCAACAATGGGTTTGATTTGTGCCGCCTTTCTTGCCGGAATATATCCTGCTATACCCCCAAAAATTATCAGAAGAACGGTCGCAAAAATAGCCGTTCCGGAATCTATATACGGATTTGTTATAAAAAAATCCTTTAGTTTTTCGCCCATCGAGCTTAATATAGCGATGCCGATGAGCATACCTACAAAACCGGAAATGGTCGTTATAAAAACGGATTCCAATAAAATGGTCCCTATCACAGATTTAGGGGTGGCTCCCAAGGCCTTCCGTATTCCCAATTCCTTAGTACGCTCTTTGACCACGAATACCATTATGTTACTGATACCGATGATACCGGCGATGATCGTACCAAAAGCTACAAAACTGACAATCATTTGTAATACCCTCGCAAACTGCTGGTTCTGTTGCAGCTGATCGGCCACATTTCGGATAAAGATGCCGTTTTGATCCTGAGGACTTATATATTTCTTTTCCCGTAAAAATTTATCCACTCCCTTCTCGAAAGCCATAGCACCTGCATATCCGAGTTCAGGTCTAAAACCGAGAACGATAGCATCTATCTTGTCGGTGTTCTTTTCGATGAGCTGTTGGGTGGTATAGGGGATAAAAATGTTGCGTTCTTCGCGATCGCCCCCATCATCCTGAAAAACGCCAATAACCTTGAACGCACTTCCGCCTATATCGATATATTTACCGATCGCATTCTTCGCCCCGAAAAGATCTTGTTCCACCAACCTACCGATTACCGCGCTCTTGGTCTTGTTTTCGATATCAAGCTCGTTCAGATAGCGGCCTTTCATTATTAAGGTCATTTCGCTGAACTGATGCGCCGGCCCCACCGCCCAAATGGAATAGCTGTTGGATTCGTTTTTGAACTTTACCGTGTCTTGCCGAATAATCCGGGGTGTTATATAATCGAGGTAAAAGGGGAAATTTTTTTCGATATCTGCGAGATCACTGTTCTCGAATTCTATGTTACGATTTGATTTGTAGCCCTTGTATGGCATAGTCGTTCTGCCCGTAAAGACATAAATAACGTTGGTAGCATCGTCTCCAAAAAAATCATCGAAGGTATTGATCAGGCCGTTTCCGAACCCGAAAAGCACCACAAAAATTAGAATGCCCAACGCCACGGTAAAGCCGGACAAGAATGTCCGAAGCTTGTTCTTCTGGATGGTCTGGAAAATTTCTTTCCAATTGTCCCTGCTAAACATATTGAGAAGCCCTTACTTGTTCGACCTTTTTATCCTCGACGATAATACCATCCTTCAGGTGCACGATACGCTTGCACATATGGGCGATATCCTCTTCGTGGGTGACCACCAAAATGGTGTTGCCGTTATCGTTTATCTTTTGGATAAGGTCCATTACCTCATAAGATGTGGTACTGTCCAAGGCACCCGTCGGTTCATCGGCGAGCAATACTTTGGGTTCCGCCGCCATGGCCCGAGCGATGGCCACACGTTGTTTTTGCCCTCCGGACAGCTCATTCGGCAGGTGGGTCGCCCATTCTTTTAGTCCTACCTGGCCCAGATACTTTAAGGCTTTTTCCTCCCGTTCCTTTCTGGGAACTTTTTGATAATACAGAGGCAAGGCCACGTTTTCCATGGCGTTTTTGTAATTGATCAGGTTGAAGGATTGGAAGACAAAACCCAAGAATTTATTGCGGTATTTGGCCGCTTTGGTTTCGTTGAGATTTTTAATGGGAACACCATCCAGCGTGTACGAACCTTCATCCAGTTCATCGAGCATCCCCAAAATGTTCAATAAGGTAGATTTTCCCGACCCGGAAGATCCCATGATTGCCACTAGTTCGCCTTCGGCAATGTTAAAATTCAATCCCTTTAAAACGTGCAGGGTATTGGCACCCATCCTATAGGACTTGTGAAGGTCTTTGATTTCAATCATGCTGGCGTTGTTAGTGGTTCGGTTTTATGCCCGTCAAGCGATAAGACCGGTAAAATCCCGAAATGTTACAAAAATACCTCAAAAAATTGTGTTTATTGAATCTGATCGCTAAGAATCATCTCCCCCTGCCTCTTCTTTTTCGATGGCGTTCCATACCTTGACCTTGTCCTCTTCGGATAGGCCTGATTTTACCTCGACAAAAATACCGTCGCTGATGCCTATTGTAATATCCTTTCGCTCGAACTTTTGGCCACCGTTCTCTATTTCGACATAGGGGTTTTTGGTCTTGTCGTCAAACTGCACCAGAGCTTCCTTTATGGCCAGAACGCTATCGGCTCTTGCCAAAATCACGGAGGCATTGGCACTCAACCCGGCACGGATAAATATCGAATCCTGTTTTTTCATGGTGCCCTTTATTTCAAATTGAATGGCTCCGTTCTCTTCGTTTCCCTTGGGGGCAATATAGTCCAAAACAGCATCAAATGTCCTGCCCTCCAAGGCGCCGACGGTTATTTCCAAGGGCAGGTCTTCTTTAATTTTTCCTACTTCGCTCTCATCGACTTTTCCCTCAAAAATCATCTTATTCACATCGGCAATGGCCGCAATGGTAGTACCCTCATTAAAATTATTGCTTTCGATAACTTGATTGCCAACCTCAACGGGCACTTCCAAAACCATACCGCTTACCGTCGCCCTAATTTGGGTATTGGCCGCATTTCCAAACCCTTTCGCCGTACCCGTTTTTACGATTTCATATCGCTTGTTGGCCGCATTGTATGATTGTCTGGCCTGATCGTAGGTTACCTGGGCCCGTTCCAAATCGACTTTTGACACGACGCCCTTCGCGAAAAGTCCCTTTTGACGTTCCCAATTACGCAATTGGTCGTCCAGATTGATTTTTGTCTCGTCTATTGTATTTTTAGCTTCGTTCAGCGCGTTCAGGTTCGGTACAATCTTGATCCTACATATCAAGTCGCCCGATTTCACATAATCCCCGCCCTCCACGAAAATTTCTTCGATTACTCCGGATATGTTGGGCTTGATCAATACTTCTTCTAATGGAAGAATACTACCCGTGGCGACGGTTTTCTTGACGATGGTCTTTTTGGCAGGTTTCTCTGTCTCATAGACCACGGGGTCTTCGGCATTTTTCTGATACAGATAGTACATGGCCCCGCCGAAGGTTACGACGATGAGCATCAGGATGATTCGGGTTATTGACTTCTTCATTGGATTAGTTTTATTTTTTGACATTTCCGCGAAGGCGGAAATTGTTTGATTGATGTTTGATTTTTATTTTCTGAAATAGGATGTTACATTATTTTGATGTCCTTATACTGGAATTTTTATGTACAAACGCAAGATTTCATCTCTCTACAAGTACCTTTTATTTCCATTTTCCTTTGGAGACCGGTGGGGTCACTCCGTTCTCAGCGCATCGATGGGCCTGACCTTAATGGCGCTTTGTGCGGGGATAAAACCGGCCAACAGGCCCGACACGATCAATATGATCAGGGCACCGACTACTACCCCTAGACTTACACTGGGATTTGAAAACATTTCCACAGGGCCGTGCATGTCTAACAGGGTGTTTACCCCGTAGATGAAAATTGCCCCTAGCGAAATGCCTGCCATACCTGAAATAATGGTCAAGAAAATCGATTCCATCAAAATTTGCAGTTTGATCGACCAAGGGTCTTCGCCCAATGCCCTTCGAATACCAATTTCCTTTGTACGTTCTTTGACTACAATCAACATAATGTTGCTCACCCCGATAACTCCCGAAAGCAGTACCAAGATTCCCACGAAATAAGCGATAAAACGTAGTGCCCCAAAAAGACTTTGTACCCTTTGGAACTGTTCGTACAGATCGAAATGACCAACGGCACGCTGATCATCGGGGTGTACCTTTCGGTTTTCTTTTACCACCGCCATAATCTTATCTTTGATACCGGTTATCGGAGTTCCGTCTTTAGCGGTAATCGCCATCCAGCCTACATCGTTACCGCGATTAAAAGCTTGTGAAAAAGTGGTGAAGGGAACAAAAATTTGTTTTTGCCCTTCCTCGCCGTCTCCATTGTTGCTTTTCTTTTTATACGTGCCGACAACCATGAAGTTTACACCCTGAATTTTGATATAGGTGCCAATTACCGTTTCTTTACTATCGTACAGCCCATTTTTTACCCCGTCACCGATTACGGCAATCTTACGATTCTCGTTAATATCGTTGTAATTCAGAAATCGGCCGGAGGTGATGGTCATTGGATCCTGTTTAATGATTTCGGGATAGTCGCCATATACATTATAAGCACCCGTTTTCAAGCCGCGCACCACATTATTGGCCCCGCCAAAACCGCCCAATTGGTTTCTAGGGGAAATAAAGCGAAGGTTAGGGACTTGGTCGTGAATATCCTGCACGTCTTCGATTTTAAATTGGAAACTTCGTCCTTTAGGCAGACCTTTGTATGATTTTGTAGTGGCCCGTGACCACATGAACATCGTATTGGTAGCGATATCACCAAAATCCTGCATGATGCCGTTCTCCAATCCCTTCCCTGCGGAAAGCAAAATGATAAGGATGAAAATACCCCAGAACACCCCAAACGCAGTCAGTATCGTTCTGAACCAGTTGCCGGTGAGCACCTCCAATATTTCTTTCCAACGGTCTCTGTTAAACATGGGTTCACTATAAAATATTTCACAAAATTCGAATCCCGAACGAGCCTGCCGGCGGGCAGGTGCGCCATAATTCATTCATCCCGCAATGCATCTATCGTATGGATATGTGCCGCTCTCCACGCTGGGAAAAATCCAGCCACAGCGCCCGCAACAATCAGCACGAAAACGGTCGATACGGCGACCGTGAAATTCACCGAAGGATTCATCACATAATCCACTTCGATATGTGGGCCCAACAGCTCTAACAGAGTCATGCTAAAAATGAGCCCGGCAAACCCTGATACGGCGGTAATAAAAATAGATTCGTGCAAGATCATGCCGACAATAGACCAGGGTTTTGCGCCTAAGGCCTTCCGAATTCCTATTTCCTTGGTTCTTTCCCTGACCACGATTAGCATTATGTTACTTACACCCGCTACCCCCGCGATAATGGTACAGATCCCCACGAACCAAAAGAAAAGTTTTATGTTATCGGTCAACCCGTAAAATCGCTTTGCCTCTTCCATGGCACTCCAGACCTGTATGGCAGCGGTATCGTCAGGTGCTACAGTATGTGCTTGTTGAAGATAAGACTGAAGGGTATTCTTGAATTCGATGGATTTTGCGACCGCTTCCTCAAAACTATTGGCAGGTGGAATCGTATAGGCCAAATTATTTAATCGATCACCGCCATTGAACACACGCTGAGCAGTGGTTCGTGGGATAAAAATGCGTTCTTCCTCACGGTCTTCGGTCTCCCCGAAAGACCCGATAATTTTAAAGGGAATTCCTGAAATATCGATAAATTCCCCTATCGGGGTTTCGACATCATTAAATACGTCGGTGGCAATCTTGTTACCTATCACGGCGACCTTAGCCGTATGGGCCTCATCTTGGTAGTTGATAAAACGCCCCTCCGACATCGTGGCGTTCTCGATCTGTTGAAATTGATAAGAGACCCCTTGCACCCCGTAAACCAACGCCTCGTTACCGTAATTTACCGAGACATTGTTTACAAATATTCTAGGAGACTTGTATTCGATATCGTCTTGCAGAAGACGGGCGGAAAACTCATAATCTCCGTTGCGCAACTGAATATTTCTTCCGGGGTTAAGACCCTTGTACTTTTTAGTGGTAGTACCGGGCCACACCCATACACTAGTAGCCGCATCTTGCTCAAATTCATGGGCGATACCGTTTCGGAAGCCTTGCCCAAAACCTAATAAAATAACGAGAATAAATATTCCCGAAGCCACGGAAAGACCCGTGAGGGAAGTCCGTAATTTATTTTTACGGATGGTGTCGAAAATTTCCTGCCATCTTTCGATGTCGAACATGAGGTCGATAGTTTCCGAACCCTAAAGGAGTCCATTGATTGATGAATACGGCGAGAAAATGCCATACAAGAAGAGACTATTGAAGCGGAAACTTGTTACATCCAAAGACCTTAAATAACTGTTAAATTTCTTGGGAAGGCTTTGTTTTCATCTGTTTATACACAAAGTAAAAAAGCAGGGCAATGGCGAGGTAGGGAACGGCCATCAGGTAAACAATACCGTTGTTGATACCTTCGGCAGCGGAATTATTGCCATCACTTTCGAGAACGGCCCGGCACATGGCACATTGGGCTTCCATAAGTTGTGGAAGCAATAGAAATACTACTCCTAAAAAAATAATAAAAGTCCTCTTCATACCTTTAATTTACATAATAGGGTGAAATCATCAAATAGACCACCACGCCCGTTACGGCTACGTACATCCATAGCGGAAAAGTAAACTGCGCCCATTTGCGGTGGCTGTCGAATTTTCCCAAATAGGCATAAGAATAGGTCTTTAATACCATGGGGATTATGGCAATGGATAAAATGATATGGGAGGCTAAAATAAAATAATAAAAATAACGCATATTCCCTTGTCCGCCATAGTGTGTGGAATCTGAGGTCATATGATAGGCTATATACATCAAAAGAAATAGCAGGGACAGGCCGATACAGGTGGTCATCAGATTTTGGTGCAGTTTTCGTTTTCCGTTTAAGATCGCCACTACGGCTGCGAACAAGAGTATGGCCGTTAGCCCGTTTATCGCAGCGTAGATGGGAGGGAGAAACCCGAGCCTTTCCACGTTCGGGATCCTGACTCCGAAAAGTACGGCTACGACTATAGGTACCACTATGGAAATCAAGGTTATCCATCGGTTGAAATTCTTTTCCCTTAGCGCAACACGATCCATTATTCTTCCAACAGTTTTTTAATATCTTCTTTTAATAGGGATATCTGTTCTTTTTCGCCCTGTCCGTTTTCGCCTTCGTCTTCGGTAATCATGCCCCGATAATAAACGATTGGGTTGCCGAAGCTATCGACCCGTGACCTCATAAAGCCCTGCTTATCTATCAGGGCAAACAACCCAGAGTGCTCAAACCCGCCGGGAGCATCGGCATTTTCGGCGGCGAAGATGTTGAAGCCCTGATTGGCCAATTGATAGATTTTCTCCCTGTTTCCCGTCATCAGATGCCAGTCAGGATCTTCGATACCATATTTCGCGGTATAGTCTGTCAATACGGAGGGCGTATCATACTGCGGAGTTATCGAAAAGGAAGCGATGCCGAAATCGTCCCTCCCTTTAAATTCTTCTTGAAGCGATACCAGGTTTTTGGTCATTATCGGACAGATGGACGGACATCTAGTAAAGAAAAACTCGACCACAAATACCTTTCCTAAATAATCGGCATCCGTTACCAACACGCTATCTTGGTCTACGAATTTAAAGGAAGGCACCTTTCTTTTTTTACCATCGAACGTTACGTAGGCCAATGCATTGGAAGTGCCAGTATGGTTCATCCGGTCATTTTGCACCGTGGTTCCGCTCTTTAAGCGGTCGATAATCTCTGGAACGAAAATGATTCCGAAGACCAGAATGACCAATGACACCCAAACATATGTGTATTTTTTGTTCATAACTGTAATCTTGCTCGAGAAGGTTTCAATCTAAACATCGGGGGTAGGCCGCCATAACTGTCCGCTACTTCTCTCTTTCCGCATTATTCTTTTTCAATGCCATCCGATACTCGGCGAGGATAATCTTTACGTCATCTACCATTTTATTGTTAAGATCGGCTACCGAGGCGGTATTGAATCCGTATTTGGTACCCATATCCTCATCCTCGGCACGTCCCCGCAAACTTCGGTTTTTGTCGATTATAAAAACATAGGGGGTGGCCCCGTTTTTGTCCAAAGCTAGATTCGTTTTCAAGCTGCTGAAAAAAGAAGCGATGGCCGCCTTATCGGCATAGACAAAATTCCATTTTTTCATATCCGTAAGATTCCCGAGCTCCCTTGTCAGTTCCGCTACTTTGGTCTGGTTGCCTTCGGGAACGATCATCACGAACTGCAGGTCGTTGAACTCAAAAAAACGCTTGTATATTTTTTCATTGAGGTTGAACGCGTTTCCTTTTTTATGCTCGATATCACTTCCCAAAAATCCGAGTATGGTAATTTTGTTCTCAAGGGAAACGGAGGGATCGATGGAAGGAACATCGGCAACATCCTCGGTGAGCACCGGAAGCTTTCCGAAGTGGTTCACGCCCGAGGCGAAAAAGAGATAGGCCACGATAGGGAGGATAAAAAGGATGACCAGAACCAACGTCTTTTTCATGGTGCAAAATTAAAAAAGACGGCTACAAAACCGTCTTAGTATGCTGTTAATTTTAAGGCTGTGGTATCTCTAAAAATCCCACCTAATAAATCCATCCTTATATACATTGTAGATATAATCGGCTTCGAAAAGCAGTATAAAGACCAAGTACGCCACCAGAAAAATGGGCGTCCAGACTACTGCCCTTCGCATAGAACTTTTCTCATCGCGAAGGTGCATAAAATCCCATGCAATGTAATAGGCCTTAACCAGCGTAAGAATGATAAAAATCCAGTTAAGGGACTTCATACCCAAAATATAGGTATGGGTAAGAACACGCGGCTTTGTGATACCTAAGGTTACCTCGATAGCGGTTACAAGCGTTAGAAAAATAAGTACCCCCCATATTTTTGTGACGTTGGACTTAAACTTTAAAGCGCCCCTGAATATTTCGAGTTTATGATCGTGTGCCATGTTGATTCATTGAATTATTAATTATTATCCGAGAAGAAATTCATTCCGTAGCCTTACCTGAGAATAGTCAAAGGGTGCTTTTATACAAGATAAAAGAATGTGAATACAAATACCCATACTAAATCTACAAAGTGCCAGTACAGTCCAACCTTTTCAACCATTTCATAATGCCCCCTCCGTTCGTAGGTGCCGAGTATCACATTGAAGAAAATGATCATATTGATCATTACCCCCGAAAAAACGTGAAAACCGTGAAAACCGGTGATAAAGAAAAAGAAATCGGCAAACAATCGGCTGCCGTACTCGTTGTGGATCAGGTTGGCCCCTTCTACCACCATCTTTCCATCTTTTATTTTTTCTAGTGACTGCTCTCGGGTGAGCACCGTTTTTTGGCCTTCCCTTTCACCTTCCTTTACAATGGTTTCGGTCTGGATAACGATATTAGGATTGGCCTTAAGCCCTTCCACCACTTCATTTAGCGAGTAGCTTGGCAAAAACCCTTCGGCCTCGAACCATATTCCTTCGGGTTCATCATGTTCCACACGTACATCGGGAATGGTCTTGGCAAAATCGGCCAACGCCACCCGTTCCCCGGTCTCTGCATTCTGAAACTGCAAAATTCTACCGCCTTTCGTCTCTACCGCACCGTGATCGCCCCTAATAAAGGTCGCCCATTCCCAGGCCTGTGATCCTACGAAAATAGCCCCTCCGATAATGGTTAGGAACATATACCAAGTAACAGCGTTCTGTTTCATCTTATGGCCCGCATCAACGGCCAATACCATGGTTACCGATGACATAATCAAAATAAAGGTCATGAAGGCCACATAGATCATAGGGTAGTTGCCGTGGAAAAAAGGAACGTGGGTAAACACCTGATCGGCAATCGGCCAAATTTCGATAAACTTGAACCTTGAAAAACCATAGGCCGCCAAAAATCCCGAAAAGGTCAAGGCATCGGATACGATGAAGAACCACATCATCATTTTGCCATAACTCGCCCCCAACGGACGGTTGCCCCCTCCCCAAACATTTTGTTCCTCGACTGTTGTAACCGTTGATTCCATATTGTAGTTTGTAGTAATGAACTCTTTTAATCGTTTTCCTTTACCTGCGAATATCCCACCTGCCTGCCGGCAGCCAGCTTTTGTACCCGTAGCTGCCCGTCCGGGAAGGTAGTTTTACATATTTTTAAGAACCGTAGCTCCGCTATGGGGGTAAAATATGACTTCATCAGGAAATAAAAGCGGGAATTTTCAGTTCCAAACAAAAAGCTTAAATGAGTTCAAAGTTAAAGTTTGCACAAAAATATAGTTTTCTTGTTTGAAACGAAAGTCGAATCCTTATGAAAAATAGTTTTATTTTGAAATATTATCCCACGAAATACATAAAGCCCAATAAATAGATCCACAGAATGTCTAGAAAATGCCAGAAGGTAGCCCCGAGGGAGATTCCTACATATTCTTCGGGGGAGTATTTTCCCTTGATCTGGTTGTAGATAACGACCGATAACGAAATGATTCCGGCCACAACATGCACGATATGCACCGCGGCAATCAGAAAGATGTATGACAATTTAATGTTGCTCGTCGGACCGGTGAAATAATAGCCTTGTGCGACCATTTCCGAAAATCCCCTGAACTGAAAAAGGATAAACGCCCCTCCCAGTACCAGTGTGGCCCATAACCAATTGGTGCCTGCCCTCCCATGGCCTTCCTTGATAGCTTTTTTGGCCAAAATATACGTAATGCTGCTCAGAACAATAATTGAAGTGCTGATGTAAAAAGCTTGCGGGAGTTGCAGGTCGCTGACCCAATCGTCGCGGGTACTACTGACGATATACGCACTGGTCCATCCTGCAAAACCCATGACCAGACTTACGATACCGAACCAGAGCATCATCTTTTTGGCCCTATCGTTCTTTTCTTTGAGTGTGCCTTGTGTCAGATCCATCATATAAACTTATCAACAACATAGACCACCTGCATCAACGTGATGTAGCTTACGCTGGCAAGCATCAGTTTTCTTGCGGTGGTATTATCTCTTTTTTCATAAAGGAGGAAGGCGAATACCAACATGACCATGCCCATCCCAAAAATCACGATCGCGGCTGGAACGGACAGCTGCAACCTACCGGTAATACCGAAAACGGGAATGACCGAGATGGCTAGCATCCAAATCGTGTACATGATGATCTGAAGGGCTGTGCCTTTGTCTCTTTTCCCGGTAGGCAACATTTTGAATCCTCCTTTTTGATAGTCTTTGTGCAACATCCAGCCCAGGGCCCAAAAATGGGGAAACTGCCAAAAGAACTGGATCATAAAGAGCGTACCCGCCTCGATACCGAAATCGCCGGTCGCCGCTACCCAGCCGAGCATAAAGGGAATCGCGCCAGGAAAGGCGCCCACGAATACTGCCAAGGGTGTTTTTGTCTTTAGGGGCGTATAGACACTGGTATACAAAAAAATGGATATCGCCCCGAACATGGCCGTTTCGGGATTGAGCATATACAATGCAACCACCCCAAGGACGGTCAAGGTTAAGGCAATGCCCATGGCCTTTTGGACGGACATGCGTCCAGCGGGAATCGGCCGGTTCCGGGTTCTGTTCATCAGGGCATCCAAATCTTTTTCAATAATCTGGTTATAGACATTTGACGCGCCTACCATACAATAACCACCGAAGGCCAACAGTAGTATCGAAACCAAATCGATCTGGTAGGCGCCGAGTAGATATCCCGCCAAGGAAGAAAAGACCACGCTGACCGCTAGCCGGACCTTGGTGATTTCCTTAAAATCAGCCAAAGCCAACGTCCAAGTCGTATTTGTGGCAGTGTTTACAGCAGTCTTCATATAGAACTCGTACCCCGTTTTCGGAAGGCAAAGATAACGATGAACAAGGTTGTTTGCAATGAATTGCCGGAAATTATAAACGAAAATCCCGCCATTCGAAGGAAGGCGGGATTTTTATTTTATAAGAAGAATTTTTATTGCAGTTTAAACGTAATGGGAATACTGAAAGGCACCCTGACCGCTCTACCCCGCTGCTTACCGGGAGTCATCTTTGGTAGTTTATCGATAATCCGTTTTGCTTCGGCTTCCAGGTTTTTATCCGGGCCCCGCATCCTTACGTTGCCGATACTACCGTCTTTTTGGATAGTAAACATGACACTAACCCTTCCCTGAACACCCATTTCTTGCGCAATTTCGGGATAACGAAAGTTTTTACTGATATGCTTTTGCATCATTTCCTGAAAACAGTCCCTCTTATTAGGGGCGTTCTCACAGCCCGGAAAGATTGGTACATCTTCGATTACCGCAAAGGGGACATCGACATCCTCGACTTCTTCCTCGACCTCAACGTCTTCAACTTCCATCACTTCCTCTTCCTGGCTGGTTTCGGTGGACTCGATAACGGTTTCCTCTACTTCCTCTTCATCCTCTACCACCTCGATCACTTCCGGTGCCGCTGGGGGCGGTGGGGGTGGCGGAGTCTTTATCTGCTCGGTCATCGGTACTTCTTCGTCAAGGTCGTCATCGACGTTCATCGAAATGTCATAATCGTTGGTCTGGTCGTAGGTTTTCCATTCCAAGGCTCCATACACCAAAGCCAGAGTCAAAGCCAGCCCTATCACAAAATAAAGCCCGCTGTTGCGACCAACATCCGCTTTCGGATTTTTTTTCGGTTCCATATCCTTTAAATTTTAATGTGTGCTAATTTAACTAAATATTCCTTTAAAATACAAAAACTATTTCCATTTTAACCTACTTCCGCCGGAAAAAAGCCATTTCATGGTCAAGGCTCCAATAATGGCACCGCAACTATTGGCCAGGGCATCGATCGGATCGCCTTGTCTGTCAAGGGTAAAGTGGTACTGTAACACCTCAATAATTATACCATATATTATAGCACCGAAGACCACGTACACCAGGGTTTCAGCCAGCGCAGTACGGCCATGCATGGTCTCCCTAACAAAAAAGGTACCCAGCACGGCGGCACCAAAGTAAAAGCAAAGATGCACTACCTTATCAATATGGGGAATGTCGATGTCATGGGTATGTTCCGCGGGAATGCTGGACAGGCTGGCCCAGGTAATGAAAGCCATCCAACCCAAAAAGGCAATCGTAAACACTTTAGTCTTCAGCACCGACCATCTCTTTGTAGTCCGCCGCAGATAACAGCTCGTCGATTTCGGAAGTATCGTTGATCTTTATCTTTACCATCCATCCCTCGCCGTACGGATCGGAGTTCACTTTTTCGGGAGCATCGTCAAGCGCTTCATTGAACGCAATGATTTCACCGCTCAACGGCAAAAAGAGGTCCGAGACAGTCTTTACGGCCTCTACAGTACCGAACACCTCATCTTTGTCCAAAGTCTCGTCCAGCGTTTCTACTTCTATATAAACGATGTCGCCCAGTTCGCCCTGCGCAAAATCGGTGATGCCCACGGTCGCAATATCGCCGTCGAGCTTGATCCACTCATGGTCTTTGGTGTATTTTAAATCGGATGGAATTTTCATGGCGTAATTTTTTGTTGGACGGCAAATGTAACGGATTCCCCTTCGATTTTCAAGGAAATTATATGATCTTGACATAATTGCCGGAAGCTGAACGAAGGATGATTTAAGGGGAAGCTTCACGCGACGAAGCAAACTGTTGAAGCTACTGCAAAGTTCAACGGACTGTCGAGCTTTTGCCGAGTTGGGCGGCAATCCGTTTAGACTGCTGCCGAGTTGAACAGGTGGCCACGTTGATGCGGACCTATTGGAGGATTTTGAAATATTGTGTGGGAACTTCCTAGGAGGTTCAACAGATTTCTTCGTCGCCGCAAAGATTTTTGGCAAGGGTGAAACTTACCGGGGCTTTTCGCACTTAATTGCCAAAATTATACCTCAACGTAAACCCGGAATTTATAGTAGTCTGCGGGAAAGCGGTGGAGACGGCAAACTGGGAGAAGGAATGGTCGTAGAAAAACAGGGCGTTCAGGTTCTTGGTCAGGGCGTAATCGGCGGTAAATTTTATAGACAGCAGATTCTGGCCCGAAGTGATCTGGTTATTGTCGATGTCCAGGTTTCGGATGATGGTAATGTTGTCGCGTAGGGTGACGTCAGCCTTTAGGTTCAGGTCACCTTTTAAACGGGTCTTGTTGCCGCCAATATTGGTCACGAACTTAACATCTTTAAAACGGTACCCGAGGCCCACGGTATATTCCTTGCCGTTGATCTCGGTCATCAGATTGTTGTCGAAGCTCAGGGCCAAGGTTCGGTTCGACCGCATCTCGGCCAATACGCTGACGGAGTTCTTCATCTCGAAATCGACCCGCATCAAGGGGTTGAACTCATCGGTGAGCACCACGTTGTTCAGGATAAGGTCGGACATCAGATCCCCGGTTTCGGGATCTACGGTCGATAATCCCTCGTTTTGCAATTGCGTTTTTTCCAGATTGGTCTGGAATGAATTGATACTGTAGGCGGCCCGATAGCCATGGCTCAGCGAAAAACGCTGGAATTTCTTCTTGAACCATTGGTTGCCCATCAGGCCGGTGTACTTGATATTCCAGTTGGGAATGGGAATCTGCCGGAAGACATCCAAATTGACGCGCTCGGCATCCTGACCTGTATAGGCAGCGAAAAAGGCGGGCAACAATACGTCTTGCTGGGTCTTTCCGTAGAGCTGTGGAAATCCATCTTCATCCAAGGCACCGGGAGATTGGCCCCTATCGGCCACCAGCCGGTTTGCAATGGTAAGCCTATTTTCCTTGAACTGTTGAAAATTATCGGAGGTGAACTCGTCGCTCCGCGCAAAAAAGGTGCCTATCATCATCGTCGAAATACTAAAATTACCGTAGTCATTTCCTAGCTGTACGTTATACGTATTGTCGTCGCTGATGCTGAAACTCTCCTGATAGCTGTTCGAAAACTGCCGTTCCGCGGTCAGGTCGATGGTCAGATCTTGAATGGGAAGGGCGGTAGCGGTAATGTTCAGCTGTTTGTTGGTATTCTCGATATATTGCTCGTTGAATTCATCAAAACTGGTCAGCCAACCTCGGCGGGCAGCGTTAAACCGGACATCGGCCTGGCTACCGAACACAAAACCGAACGAAGGCCGCAAAGATCCAACAAACCCGACGGATTGTGTATAGCCCGGTAGTACCTTCCCGTTGCTCTCGTTGTAGTTGACGTTGAGCCGTTTGACCATGGTCAGGATATCGACCGCCGTATTGAAGAGGCCGCTGGACTTCTTTTTTACTTTTGCCGTGCCATTGGCAGGGTTGCCTGCTTTGTCCCTTCGTACCGGTTCGGCATCTTTTGAGCCCCCTTTTCGCTTTCTCAGACCGATCAGGTTATAAAACCTGTCCATAGTTAGATTGGCGGTCAGGTTGTGGGTGCTGGCATTCTGTACGGTATTGATATCCTGCCCCGCGACTTCACGCAGCGCATCGCCACCGCGCTGCCAGTCGAAATTACTGGTGTAGCTATATTGGGCATTTATAAAATCGAGCACTGGAATCTTGCTAAACGGAATCTCGTAGTTCAGTTCCAATTGCTGGGCATGGCGGTTGGGTTCGCCCAGGTCCCAAAATCCGTCCCATAGTCCCAAAGTTTCGTTGATGCGCTGTCGCTCTATGCCTTCGTCGTCTACGAAATCCTCAAAATAATTCCGTACGATGTGGTTGTTGCTTGCCGTTAGGTTGAGGCGCAGCGATTTGGTCAATGCATAGTTGACGGCGTATTGCCAGTTGAATAGGTAATTGCGCTGTCGTAGGGTCGGCAGCTCCAACTTATCGACCCCTTCCTCTACCACGTCACGGAAACGTTGCTGGTTGAACTGCCGGTCGAAGTTGGAGTTTACCGATACCGTAGTCGGCAAAAGGCTTAGGTTCAACTCTTTGAGCCATTGCCAGTATCTTCCGGTAAACAAAGAGTCCTTTTTGGCGAACGGAGCCACTTCGACCGGCTTAAATGCATGGTTATAGACAAACCCGGTCTTTAAGTTCTTATCTTCCAAGGCGGCAATTTCAAAATCGCGGTGATTGGTCTCGTTATAGGAATAGTTAAAGGTAAAGTTCTCGATATCGTAGAAGTTGGCTTCGGCCTCTTCGCCCCTGTCCTTGCGTACTCCGATAAAGTTGATGCTCGTACGTTTCGTATAATCCTCGGCCTGCTCCTTGATGGCATCGGGATTTTGGTTGCTGTCCGGATCTTCGGCGGCGGCTATCCGATCGTCTAACTTGAGGTCGTCATAGACCGGATCGAACTCCGGCGTAATCAATTGTTCGGAAATTCCATAATTAAAGGGAATTTGGATGTTCCATTTCTGGGGAAGCAATTGGCCTACATTAACGTTCGTTACTACATCATAGGATAGTGCATCTTCTCGCGCCCGTTCGTTCGGCATCTGGTCGATGGCCCCAAAACCTGAAGTGCTGGTACTGCCCGTGGCGGATATGTCGGCGAAGTCCGCTATATTGGCATCTACCGCGGCCACGGCGGCCCATCCCCCTTCATTATCGAGTCCGGCCAAGCGCAGTTCGTTGAACCATACCTCGCCGCGTACCGGTAGGTTGGCGACATTCTTCATACCGACCATCATACTGCGGATACTTCCCAAAGAAGGATTCCCCTTGATGCCGATACGCAATCTGCCGAGACTGCGTGGCGCAAACTCGTCAACAGCGATTACCTCGCCATCCACCACCTCGAAATAGCGGATTTCACTCAGGTCGTCGCCGGCGATCCAAACCGATTTCACCTTGTTCAGGTCGTCTAAAATAATTTCCATTTCATTATTCTCCGGCCAAATAGCGGTTTCCGATCGGGCGTTAAAAGAAGTGAGTTCCAACGGCAGTTCCAGTTGGTAAAAGTTTTCGGAAAAGTCGGTGCCTATCCGTAGGAATCCCACCATGGGATTTTCAATGCTATATATATCGCTTTCCAGTATTTTTTCGGCGTGAATGAACATCTTCAGCTTTTTGTACTGCCGCAAATCGATATTCAGGTTCTTGAACACGCCACGGGAATCTTGCGGTTCAAGGTTCTCGACGACGAGGGAAAGCGACTGTTCATTCTGCTGGATGATAGTGTTGTTGTTGTTTAACTGCTCGCGCCGAACACCTGGTGGCAGTACGTAGGGAATCGGAACGCGGTTCTCGTTCTCCTGGATGTTCACGGCATTCACATCCAAGGTGGTGGTGTCGTCGGCCGTGTTCGGATCGTTTGGGTCAAGAGACTTGACATAGGTGCGCCAATCGCCCCGTACCAGGTCTAAGGTCGCAAAACGCAGCAAGACGTCACTGTTAAAGCCGGTCATATACATCCTCAGTGAACTGATTGAACGGAAATCGGCTATGCCGCCAACAGCAGTAGTAAAGTCGCTTAGCGGAATCTTGTACTGAATCCAGCGGGTGCGCACGGTGCTACCATCGGGGATACGATTCCCGGATAATACCAAGGAATCCCGGATATCGGTCACGTATCGGTCGTTGATATCCGTGTTCGGTTGTATGGGGATGCGATACTCATAATAACTGTTTACCGTATTCATGGTCAAATCGCGGTCGATATCCTCGACATCGGGCAGGGTGGTCGAGCCCCGGTTATCGTTGCTGACCTGTATCGGCGAGTTGCCCTGTGGGTTGTTGAAGTTAAGATAACGATTTAGGATGCCGCCCTCCCGTTGCAAGAAATATTCATAATTGTCCATGGCCGGATCCGGGCCGTTTTCCGTACCGTAGATTGCCCCTTCTTCGGCATCGTTTAATCCGTCGAGACCGATATCTTGTTGCCCCCTCCCTGTCTCGTCTACGTCGAAAGCATATATCAGGGCCTGGGTGGCGGGTACCGGTCCCCAGATAGGATCCGCCGGCTTCACCCCCCCCTCGCCGTTTATCGGGAGGCCGTTCTCGTATTGTTTTAGGCCGTCAGCCAAAATATCCTCGGTGATGTTGCCCAAGTTCAAGACCAGCTCGCCGGGACTGGTGGCGGTGCCTTCCAAGTAGGGGTCCATCACCCAGAACTGAACGAATTCTACATTCGCCTGTTCAAAGTTGGTACTGCTCAGTGAGCGCATGATGCCCGCCCACTTTTGATCGGCGGTCACCCCTTCAAAATTTTCGTTGGCGTTGTAAGGCCCTTTTTGATTTGGATAATAGGCTAGATCAAGCGTGGTCTGCTGTCGGGTCTGGCCCTGCGCCACTTCCACTTTGGGAAATACCTCGTCAATGAATATTCTTCGAGTGGCATTGCTTGAGATATCGCTATCGCTGATACTGGAGGGCCTTTGGTTGGTATAGAATATCGGATCAATAGTGTACCACGCCATTTTCGCCCGTTGGAATCCGGTTTCGAGGCCAATTTGATTAGGACTGTCCAAAAACTCCACTGGCGTACTGGCCATGGCCCACCCTAAGGAAGAGCGGATATCAATTAAGGCCTGCGCTCCCTCGAAATCATCGAGATAGGTAGTGGTCTCCCCTTGAAAATCCGCATTTTTTGGGGAACCAGGTTCTAAGAAGGCCACCTCGCCCCGTACCGAAACGTTCGAAGGTACGTCGGTATCAATGTTCGGCAGCTTATTGACCATTCGGGTCAGAAAGGGGACTTCCGTAGAAAAATTGCCGTTCATTCCGAAAACGGTATTGTTTACAGGTTCGACCCCGAAATTGGATTTTTGGGTGAGCGGCCGTTCGTTCAGGTTCAAAAGGGTGGCGCCCAGCACAAAGTTCTTATTGAACTGGTGCTCGACATTGACCCCTGTAAACCGTCGGGTCTGTTGCCCGAAAACGGCATTATTCTCTACGGATATGTTAATGGGCGTATTAGAGGCTTCCAAGCTGGGATCTAAGATCTGTACCGTGCCTGCCTGATAGTTGACGGTGTAATCGATACCTTCCTGCAATTGTCTGCCGCCCGCCGTAACGCGTACGGAACCTCTCGGAACGTTAAAGGCCCCAATAGGGATACCGTTACTTCCTTCGGATTTGTACCGTCCCTTCAATAAAAACTTGTTCTTTTCGGGATTCTGCAGTGCGGCCGATTTGGTCAGTTCGTACATGTCGCGAAAAACGTATTTATCCTGATTTTCGTTATAGCCCTGTCCGTCGGACACATCATAATCGCCCCCTCCCAGACGGTCGAACAGGTATTCGCCGAAAGGTTCGACCTTGGTAAAGATGATCTGGCCATTTTGGGTATCGACGGTAATGCCGGGAATAAAATCGAAAAATCCGTCCCCGCCCGGCTGTACGTCGTTGTAGCCATTCAGCCTATCGAAATTAAAAACATTCAAAAGTATGCGTTCTTCCAAAGGCTTTCCGCCGTCGACCTGATCGGGAAAAGGCGTTACTGGTGATATATAGTTCCGGGGCGTAGGATTGCTATAGAGAATGTTCATTCTAAAGTCTTCTTCGCTCAACCGGAAGGCCCCGGTAGCATAGATGTTCTTCATCATGAGATCCCAGATCGGGTCTGAAACGTTGGTTATATTGCTTTTAAGGAGCTTGAGCACCAGCGTATTATTATTTATTATGGGGTTGTCGAGCGAGCCCCCGGTAACGGTAACGGCATCGATCCCGCCATTGGCGAACTCTCCTACCTGATAGACCTGTCCGTTATAGGTATACTGAAAGGCCACGGCCAGCACCTCGTCGTTGCTCAGGCGTTGGTTCAGCGAAACATAGCCCAGTTGGGAGTTGAAGGTAAAGTCCCGGCCCTGCTCCAATTTGCGGGCATATTCCAAATAGGCGTAATCGAAGCCTTGATTGGGCTGGTATCCTGTTACGTCAAAACCCTGTCCCACGGTGGAGACGTCACGGATACTAGGCGTAAGCGCACCTCCCTGACCTATCAACGTGGGATCATAGTCGTTCGCATTATTTCTGGGAAGGGCGTTGGGCTGCCCGCCATTGTTAGGATTGAAAAAGGTACTTGGGGCATTGGCACCTATACGGGTACGGTTCTCTTCGCCGGCTGTCAAAGGGTCGTATTCTCCCAAATCTTGTATCCCGACAATGTTACGCACGTTCAAGGTCTGCTGGCTACGGTTGGTCACCCAGACTTCGAGACGGGTAATCTGTACCTGGCTTCGAATGTAGGGGTAATTGACTAGGGCGGCATCGTAGTTATCCCTAAAATATTGCGCTAGGAAAAAGTGCTTGTCCTCCTCATAATCCAAGGCCGTTACCTCAAATTCGTTCAGGGTACCACCGCCCTGGGCCACGACGGTATTGCTTTGGGAACGTTGCTCAGAAAAAACGGCGGTCACGGCGGTCTTGCCAAACTGCAATTTTGTCTTGACCCCGAACAGGCTCTGCGCCCCGGTTATTAGCGAGCTGTTGAGCGGCATGTTGACGTTTCCGACCTCGATAGTCTGTATGATGTCGTCTTCCGTGGGGGTATAATCCAGTTTTACGATGTTCTGAAAATCAAAGGTAGCCTCCGTATCGTAATTGGCAGTTACCTGAAGGCGTTCCCCAATTTTGCCCAGCATACTCAAGCTGATGCGCTGGTCGAAATCGAAAGAAGTATTTGTACGGTTCCTGGGGGACAAAGCGGGATTGTCGTTTTTCTGCCAGATGACGCCGAGATCCATCGCTACCGATCCTTGGGGGATAACTTCGATGGTGTTTCCGCCGAAAACGGACTGAAAAAAGTTATTGTTGATGTAAAAGTTGGGCAGCAGATTTCTTCGGGCTTCTTCGCTACCTTCCTTCTTTCCGGAATAGGCATCCGATTTTTCCTTGAAATAGCCCTTGATGTCTTCTTGGCGTACCAGTTCGAAATATTGTTCCGGCGTTAGGATAATAGGATATCCGATATCGAAGTCCCCCACCTTTTCGGAGTAAACGTACATATCGAGCTTGGGGTCGTAGATGTATTTGGAAACAATGCTCTGGGGGTTTTGCATCTGAAGCCTACCCAACGAAAATCCCGTCTTTACGGAGTCGATTTGTTGTTCTTCCGCATCCTCGCCTTCCGTCTCTTGGGCCGAGGAAACCCCGGTAGCCAAAAAGAAAAATAGGAATAGGAAAGTTAGCTTAAATAAAAATTTAAGATTTGGTTTGGCCCCTGTTTTCAAACTCGTTACAAATTTTTGAGCGCGAGTTTTATGATGTTCTCCACGCTGAGAGAGGAATCTTGGCGGAGTACTTTGTCCACAACCTTTTCGGCCTGTCTTCTAGCAAACCCAAGCACCTCTAAAGCAGATAACGCTTCTTCCTTATTTGTATTGTTCGCGGAGGATGAAACTTCGTCGATATCGTAGACTTTAAGAATTTTGTCGCGAAGATCGAGAATCACCCGTTGCGCCGTTTTTGTACCTATGCCCTTGATGGACTGAATGGTTGCGACATCGCCCCCGGCGATTGCATCTCGGATCTGTGCCGGCGAAAGCGAGGAAAGCATGGTACGGGCCGTACTCGAACCAATCCCCGATACCGAAAGCAATAATCGAAAGATTTGACGTTCCGACTTCTCGGCGAACCCAAACAGCGTCTGGGAATCTTCCTTGACCTGTAAGTGAGTGAAAATGCTAATGTTTTCCGTATCGGTAAGTTGGGAAAATGTGTGCAACGAAATGTTCACGAAATAGCCTACCCCCGCGCATTCGATGATGAGGTGGGTAGGGTTTTTTTCTGTTAGTTTGCCTTTTAGGTGATGGATCATAGGAATCGGTGTTAGGAATTGATTATTATTTCACTACCTACTTCCCCCTTCGCGCTTTCCAACGCTTCTCCCTTTCCTGCGCGTCGATAACGGCTACGGCGGTCATGTTGACCATTTCATCGACACTGGCGCCCAGCTGTACGACGTGTACCGACTTCCGGAGGCCCAACATAATCGGACCGATGGAATCCGAACCATTGAGCTCCTTTAATAGTTTATAGGTGATGTTGGCTGATTCCAGATTCGGAAAAATCAGGGTATTGACCTTTTTTCCGGCCAGTTTCGAAAAGGGAAACTGCCTTTGCAACATCTCTTTGTTCAGGGCAAAATCCATCTGGATTTCCCCATCGACCACCAAGTCCGGATGCGTTTGGTGCAAAATTTTGGCGGCATCCCTTACCTTTTTGGCATCCGGATGTGCGGAAGATCCGAAATTAGCGTATGACAATAATGCTATTACTGGATCGAAGCCAAAGGCCCTGGCCAGATTGGCGGTCATCTGGGCAATTTCGGCAATTTCTTGGGCATTGGGAGCTATATTAATGGAGGTATCCGCCACAAATAGGGGTCCCCTGTCGGTAATCATGATGTTGACCGTTGCCACTTTTTTTACATGGGCCGCCCGTCCTATTACCTCAAAAACAGGTTTTACCACCGTTGGATAGGCCCGTGAATAGCCCGATATCATCCCATCTGCATCCCCTTCCAAGACCATCATTGCCCCAAAATAATTGCGTTCCCGCATTTTGATGCGCGCTCCATACATTGTGGAGCCCTTGCGCTGTCGATGCTTAAAATAGGTCTCCGCATAGTGGTTTCTGCGGTCGGAAAAAGCCTCGTCATTAGGGTCTACGATCGGTATATCCGCATCGAATTCCAACTCCTGTTTCAACTCGGTTATAGTTTCTTTGTTACCCAGTAAAATGGGGGCAGCAATGCCTTCTTCATAAACAATTTGGGCGGCCTTCAGAACATCGAGGTGATCGGCCTCTGCGAATACGATGGTTTTGTTATTCAGCTTTGCCCTGTTGTGCAATAAGCGAACCACCTTATTATCGTTTCCGGAACGCAGCATCAATTCTTCCCGGTATTTGTCCCAATCATCGATGGACAAGCGGGCGACGCCACTTTCCATGGCCGCTTGGGCGACCGCGGGGGGAATCTCATGGATCAGCCGTTGATCAAAAGGTTTAGGGATGATATACTCCCGCCCAAAGGTCAACCGGGTCTCGCCGTAAGCAATATTGACCTGTTCGGGCACCGACTGTTTGGCCAAATCGGCCAAGGCCTTGACGGCGGCCATTTTCATCGGTTCGTTTATGGCGGTGGCCCTGACATCTAAAGCGCCCCGGAAAATAAAGGGAAAACCCAGCACGTTGTTCACCTGGTTGGGATGGTCGGAGCGGCCGGTGGCCATAATGATATCTTGTCGGGTCTTCATCGCCAGATCGTAATCGATTTCCGGATCCGGATTGGCCATTGCGAATACGATCGGATCTTTCGCCATGGAACTTAACATATCTGGGGTAACGATATCGGCGATGGAGAGGCCGATAAAAACATCGGCATCTTTCATAGCCTGATCCAGCGTATCTATTTTTCTATCCGTTGCAAATTGTGCCTTCGATGGGGAAAGGTTTTCGGCATCACTTCGGATGACGCCCTTACTATCGAGCATGACGATGTTTTCGGCCTTGGCACCAAATGCCTTGTACAATTTGGTGCAGGAGACTGCCGCCGCACCGGCGCCGCTGATGACAATCCGCACCTCTTCCATTTTCTTATTCGCCAGCTCCAGGGCGTTCAACAAAGCCGCCGCCGAGATAATGGCCGTACCATGTTGATCGTCGTGCATTACCGGAATATCCAGTTCTTCCTTCAACCGTCTTTCGATTTCAAAGGCTTCCGGGGCCTTAATATCCTCCAAATTAATGCCGCCGAAGGTCGGGGCGATCATTTTCACCGTTTGCACGAACTCATCGACATCTTCGGTATCGATTTCGATATCAATACCATCGATATCGGCAAATATTTTGAACAGTAGTCCCTTCCCCTCCATTACCGGTTTAGATGCTTCGGGGCCAATATTACCGAGGCCCAATACCGCTGTTCCATTGGAAATAACGGCGACCAAATTGCCTTTGGAAGTGTATTTGTAAGCGTTGTCCTTGTTCTTGGCGATTTCCAGACAAGGTTCGGCAACCCCAGGAGAGTAGGCCAGGGCGAGATCCCGTTGTGTCGCATAGGGTTTTGTAGGTACGATCTTGATCTTGCCCGGTTGGGGCTTGGCGTGATAGACCAGTGCTTCCCTACGTTGCTTCTGTTTTCTCATGTGTTCTAGGTTAGAGGGCTTGTATTGTGATCAGGGAAACAAATTTAGGGAAAAGGATTTAGGTTTAACCCAAATCCGCCACTTCCTTTCTAGCCTTTGCCACATTCAAACGCAGCGCTAAAAATGCTGCAATGATAAAAAACATACCCCCGAAAAGCATGGCGTTTATCGCATTATTATCCAAAAAATAATCATATATAGAGCCGAAAGTAAGGGTTTCGATACCCATGGGGATAACGATCATCATGTTTAAAATTCCCATGTAAACGCCGCGTCGCTCCTGGGGTACAATCTTGGAAACCATGGTGTAAGGGATGCCCATCATGGCCGCCCAACCGATACCGAAGAAGACCATGGGCGCCAGCACCCATACCGGGTCTACAATGTAGGGTATAGCTAAAAGGGCCAACCCGGTTCCGAATAGGCTGGCGGCGTATATTTTTTTCCCGCCGTACCTCAGGGTCAGCGGTACCAGCAACAGGGCGACTACCACGGTCGCAATATTATAGGTCGTGCTCATTTTGGCCGACTGGGCCGCTGCTGTCGATAGGTCAAAACCCATGGTGCCCATAAACAAAGGCGTAATATACTGCCAATAGACGAACAGGGCGTACCATTGAAAAAGATAGACCCCGGCCAGCTTCCACATAAAAACGGGCATTTCTTTGACCGCCTTCGAAATTTCGGTAAAGGGCATTTTAAACCTTTCCGCAAAAGGCAGGGACCGCTGTTTTTGTATCACCGCCATTTCCTCAACGGTAGGGGGAATCTCGGGTGTGGTGAACACGGACCATAAAATGGTGGTCACCGAAAGAAAAGCCCCTATAAAAAATGAATAGTACAGCCATTTAGGAATAGCCCCTGCCACATCGGCGGCACTATCGCCCCCGAGCCAATCCTGAAACAAAAAAATGGAGGCGTTCGCCAAGACGATACCCGCCCCGACAAAAAGGCTCTGCATCTGGTAGCCCAAGCTCATCTGTATTTCAGGTAGTTTGTCACCCACAAAAGCCCGGTAGGGTTCCATGGCCATATTGTTGCCGACATCCAGGATCCAGAGCAAGCCCACGGCGAACCATAAAGCCGGGCTCAAAGGAAAAGCGAACAGGCACAGGCTACCGATCAAGGCACCGATAAGAAAAAAAGGTTTGCGCCGGCCCCATTTTGGCGACCAGGTCTTATCGGAAATCGCGCCGATAATCGGCTGAATGATCAATCCGGTAATGGGCCCCGCCAGATTGAGGATGGGCAACATATCTTCCGGCGCCCCTAAAAATAAAAAAACCGGGTTGATAGCCGTTTGCTGAAGACCAAAACTGAACTGGATGCCCAAAAAGCCCACGTTCATGTTGAAAATCTGCCAAAAGCTTAAGCTGGGTTTGCCTAGATTCATGGTAATAGTGTTTGGATGGATAAAAAAACGCATCCGAAGATAGGGTTTTAAATGCTTGTTTGGCAAAAAGTTAACAAGGAAGAAGGCTGAGAATGTAACGAAAACGTTTGCGGACAATCGCAAGACTCCAGTCTTTGTCGGACAGGTGTGATTCGGTGGGTCAGGTCGAGCGCCGTCGAGACCAAACGAAGGGTCAGCGCCCGGATGTTCGCAAGTACGCTGACGGACCAAATTTGATTATTAATAAACCCGCGAAACCTTAAAGGCTGGCCTAAAATTTGTCTTAAGAATTTTTATGGCTCATTATTATGTCATATTGGGCTTAATTCTCAATCGCAGCCGTAGCTAGGATTTAAAATTGTAACGGCGTATGAAGGAAGAAAATGGTCGAAAGAATTTACAAACGGTCTCTTAGTCTTTCAAAAACTCGATGTTCCGCTTCAATCCTGTAAACTTGGTACGCTTGACCGCGGATTTCTTAAAAATCTTTCTGAACACATCTTCGGTAATCTCTTCCCAATCCTTTTTTGATAACTCCATTAGTTCGGGGTGTGGGTTGAATAAAGGTTCCGAATGCGGTTTTGAAAAACGGTTCCAGGGGCACACGTCTTGACAGATATCGCATCCGAAGGCCCACTCGTTGAACTTACCCTGGAATTCTGCGGGAATGTCGTCTTTTAGTTCTATCGTAAAGTAGGAAATGCATTTACTGCCATCAACCACGTAGGGTTCAACGATCGCTTGGGTCGGGCAGGCATCGATACAGGCGGTGCAGGTACCACAGTGATCGGTCACCGGCGTGTCGTATTCCAGTTCTAAATCGACGATAAGTTCCGCGATAAAATAAAAGGAACCCACCTGTTGTGTGAGTAGATTGCTGTTTTTCCCGATCCAACCGAGTCCGCTTTTGGCGGCCCAGGCCTTATCAAGTACGGGAGCGGAATCGACAAAGGCCCGACCGCCGACCTCGCCGATTTCCTCCGATATAAATTCCTGTAGCTGCCTTAATTTGGATTTTATGACGTGGTGATAATCTTGGCCGTAGGCGTACTTGGATATCTTGTAGGTATCGTTCCGTTGGGTTTCCTCGGGAAAATAATTTAACAGCAAGGAAATTACCGATTTCGCCCCATCGACCAGCAAGGTCGGATCAAGACGTTTATCGAAGTGGTTTTCCATATACCCCATTTCGCCGTGCATATTTTGGCTAAGCCATTTTTCAAGTCGAGGGGCTTCCTCTTCCAAAAAATCAGCCTTGGAGATACCGCACGACAAGAAGCCCAGCCGTTTGGCCTCGGTTTTGATCCGTTCGGTATGTTCTCGTTTGACGTCCACCGATATCAGCGTTGCAAAAATCGTAATTTTAGGTTTTTGGGTCTTAGGGACACCAGCGGATCGAGTTCTACCTCGCCCATTTCCGTCTCCAATTTATATTTTCTAAGAATGCCCGCCACCGCCATTATCATTTCATACATCGCAAAATTGTTCCCGACGCACATACGGGGGCCTGCACCGAAGGGAAAATAGTAATCCGAATGCTTCTTTTTAAGGTCGGCTGCAAAGCGTTCGGGAATGAATTCCGCCGGATTTTTCCAGTGTTCGGAGCGGTGCAGCTCGTACATCGATAGCAACCAGGTCGTCCTTTTTTTAAAAGGGCGATCGGCGATTACATCATCCCTTAGACTTACCCTATCAATGACATAGACCGGCGGATACAGCCGCATGGCCTCTTCGATACATTGCTGGGTATAGGGCAAAGCGGACAGTTTTTGCATCAAATCGCCGGTATTAAACTCTACACCGCTTGCCTCTTCATACACTTTTTGCTGAATTTCGGCATGCTTGGCCAGCAGATACAATGTAAAACTTAGCGCGTTGGCCGTAGTCTCATGGCCGGCAGTGAACAAAATCAACAACTCTTGGAGTAATTGTTCGCGGGGCATTGCGGTACCATCCTCATATTCGGCCCGCAAGAGCATGTCGAGCAGGTCGTCTTTTTCTTCCCCGGCGGCCAGGCGTTCCTCGACGATTTGATCCAATATCTTTTGAGCCTCCTCTGAAAGTTCCAAATGCCTTTTAATGCTTCCATCCAACCGGAACCACCATTTCAAGTAGGGCCGACGCATTTCCTTGATGAGCATTTTTTGGTTTAGCATCGTAATCCGCTGTAGTTTGTGCATCCGCTCGCGGATATCCTCGGCACTAAACAAAGTGCGGGCCACCACTTGAAAGGCAAGATCGCCCATCAGGGGCAGCACATTTTGTGTTTTGTCGGCTTCGATACGTTGTAATTCTTCATGAACGGCCGTCCACATCACATTCAGCAGGCCCTTCAGCTTCTTCTTGTGAAAGGCGGGCTGCACCATTCTACGGTGTTTGCGCCAGTGTTCGCCGTTCGAGGTCAAAAGGCCTTGGCCAATATATTTACCAAGGTCTTTGGTTTGCAAAGGGGATTTGTGATAGTTTTTGTGGTTTTTCTGAAGGATGTACTGTATGGTTTCCGCATCGCGGGTAAAAACGACCTTATAGCCCATCCCCAGTTTGACCATAAAGGTATCGCCCAGCTTTTCAAATTGGGTGTGATGGAAAGGCAACGGATTACGAAGAATGGAGTTTTGATTTTTAAAAACTTCCAGTTGGCGGACAGATGGAACAGGATTCTTAGTCCGAACCGAAGACTTTGTGGGAGAAGTTTTGCTTTTTGTCATTATCTGCATAGGGACTTTTTGAAATTTTCAGAACAATCCCTGCTGCGTTCCGCCCTTGGTTCTTCCCAAATGTTTATAGGCCAATTCGGTGACCTCACGGCCTCTTGGAGTTCGCATGATAAAACCCTGTTGGATTAAAAAAGGTTCGTAAACCTCCTCGATGGTCTCGGCACTTTCGGAGACCGCCGTGGCAATTGTGGTAATACCCACCGGCCCTCCCTTGAACTTATCGATCAGGGTCGTCAAGATCTTATTGTCCATTTCATCAAGGCCGTGGGCATCTACATTCAAGGCTTTTAGGCTGAAGCGGGAAATCTCCATATCGATACTGCCGTTGCCCTTGATCTGGGCGAAATCTCGCACCCTTCGTAAAAGTGCGTTACAGATTCGGGGCGTTCCGCGGCTACGGCCGGCAATCTCGATGGAAGCCTCATTGCTGATTGGTACTTTTAGGATATCTGCACTACGCTGTACAATGGTGGATAGCAATTCGGTATCGTAATATTCCAATCGGCTAGAGATGCCGAACCGGGCGCGCATGGGGGCGGTCAATAGTCCCGATCGGGTCGTGGCGCCAATCAAGGTAAACGGACTCAGATTGATCTGTACCGAACGGGCATTCGGGCCCGTCTCGATCATGATATCAATCCGGTAATCTTCCATGGCAGAGTAAAGATATTCCTCGACAATGGGACTCAGCCGGTGGATTTCGTCGATAAACAGCACGTCGCGTTCGCTAAGATTGGTGAGCAGTCCGGCCAAATCGCCGGGCTTATCCAACACCGGTCCGGAAGTAATTTTGATACCGACACCCAGTTCATTGGCAAGAATATGTGCCAAAGTGGTCTTACCGAGCCCCGGTGGGCCGTGGAAGAGGGTATGGTCCAAAGCATCGCCCCTACGATTCGCGGCCTCGACAAAAACCTTTAGATTTTCCAAAACCTGTGCCTGCCCGGTAAAATCGTCGAAACTGATGGGCCGTAACGCCCTTTCAATATCGAGTTCGGCATCGGAAAAGTTATCTCCCGTAGGGTCTAAGTATTCGTTCATGGGATAACAAAGATAGGGGAAATTTGTCGTTGTCATATCTAAGATCCGTTCCATGATTTTTTGGGTGCCCATCAAAGCTTTTGCCGGGTATTTTTATATGTGCAGAATAGCCGATCAGCCGAAGTGCAGAGGATGACATATCTGATAAAATTTGTAATTTCATCCCATGCAAAAGCAAACCTATCCCCCGGAAATTCTACAGTACATTCCCTTTTTCTATGTGATTTGGGCCGATAACCTGGTTACGGCATCCGAAATCAGTGTGGTCGAGAATGCCATCCGGAAAGATGAGACCCTTGACACGGAAAATCGACAACAGTTGTTATTATGGCTGAATCCCGAACATCCGCCGGAAAACACCGAACTCAAAAATTGGAAACAGGTCATTTCTAACTCTCATGTAAAATTAATCGAAAGGGATACCTATCCCCTGAGTACTTTCAGCCAGAATCTCGTCTGTCACTACAACGATGCCTGTCCGTTCAACGACCAGCTCAAGCATATCGAGGTCAACCTCGGCATACAACCCAACCATTACGCGCATCTTTTTGACGTCAATGTGGAGCATACAAGCACGTCGAGGTATTACAGCGCATCGGAAATCGACAGCATTCTAAAGGGAAAGCATGCCGACTTGATCAATGGCTTCCGCTCAGTTTTGGCGGATCCTATTTTTGATTGGGATATCCATCGTGAAAAAGAAAAGTTCCGGGACATTGTTCTAGACCAAGTGAAATTTCTGGCGGAAAAAGGATACGGTGCCATCGCCTATCCCGAAGCCTATGGAGGTCAGGACAATATGGAAGGCTATGCCCATATGTTCGAAAATCTGATGTATGTGAACGGTAGCCTGACCATAAAATTCGGGGTACAGTTCGGCCTGTTCGGAGGCAGCATCCAAAAACTAGGCACGAAAAAACATCATGACCAATATCTCGATGATGCTGGCACTGCGTCATTGTTGGGCTGTTTTGCCATGACGGAAACCGGACACGGATCGAACGTGCGCGGCATAAAGACCACCGCTACCTATGACAAGGAAAAGGACAGCATCATCATTCATACCCCTGGAAAAAACGACAATAAGGAATATATCGGCAATGCCTTGGATTCAAAAATGGCCACGGTATTCGCCCAATTGATCGTCAACGGAAAGAACGAGGGCGTACATGCCATTTTGGTTCCCCTACGAAATGACAAGCATGAACTGCTGCCCGGCGTTACCATTGAGGATAATGGCTATAAATTGGGACTTAACGGGGTCGACAATGGAAAAATATGGTTCGATCAGGTTTCCGTGCCCCGGGAAAACCTGTTGAACAAATATGGGAAAATCGGGGACGATGGGAACTACCGTTCCGACATCAAAAACCCGAACAAACGCTTTTTTACGATGCTTGGCACCTTGATCGGCGGGCGTATCTGTGTGGCCCGCGCGGGATTGGGCGGAGCCAAGTTTGCCTTGACGGTCGCGGTTAAACACGCGCTAAAACGGCGACAGTTCAACGACAGCATCAAAATACAGGAAGATTTGTTGATGGACTACCCTACCCACCAATTTCGGTTGACCCCCTTGGTGGCCAGTGCCTACATATACCACGTTACCTTAGACCACGTGATGGAAACCTATCGCAAGGATTCCCTCCCGGACAAAAGGGTCATAGAAACGAAGGTGGCCGGTCTGAAAGCCATCATTACCTGGTACGCCAACCACACCATTCAGGAGTGCCGGGAAGCTTGTGGCGGCAAAGGCTATCTATTGGAAAACCGTATCGCCGACCTCAAGGGCGACGTTGATATCTTTACCACCTTCGAGGGCGATAACACCGTACTCTCGCTCTTGGCCGCCAAGGGAGTGCTTTCCGATTTCCGCTCGGAATTCAATAGTGCTGGTTTTACCTCGGTTTTAAAAATTTTAGGAATACAGATCAGCGATAAGCTGACGAGCATTGACCCACGCTACAGTAATAAAGTGGATAAGGAACATCTGTACAACCCGAAATTCCATAAACACGCCTTTGACTACCGTACCCGCCGTTTGACCTATACCCTTGCGATGCGTATTCGCGATTACATCAAAAAGGGAATGCCCTCGTACCAGGCCTTTTTGAAAGTACAGACCCATCTGTTGGCCTTGGGAAAAGCGTATAGTGTTGAACTCGCCTTCAATACTTTCACTGATTTTACAGAGCAATTGCCTGACGAAAAAAACAAGGCCCTTTTCCAAAAATTGGGGACGCTGTATGCGCTGCACGAAATCCGCCAGAATGCGGAGTGGTATCTCGAGCAGGGCTATCTGGGCAGTTCTAAATCGAAAGCGATTCGGCAAAGGGTCGAGCGACTTTGTACAGAGTTGCGGCCCCATATCGGCGTCTTGGTCGATGGGTTCGGGATACCCCGCCATTTGATGACGGCTCCTATCGCGGCGGTTAATACAAGGGCAAACTTGGCTGCCAACGGGGCAGAAGATAATGCAAGTTAAATAAGTACGCATTCCCCAGCTGCAACTGCCGGTCTAACACCCGGTGACCATTGTGCAGTAGCCAGTGGCCAGTGATCCTCACAACTGTTTTTTCTTGTGTAGTTCCGAGGTGTCCAAAAAGTCGATAATCTTAATTTTGGCATCGCCGTAGAGGTAGGTCTTGGAAGAACCGCTGGAAGTTAGCTCGAAATCCGTTGTGGCATTTACCTCGGCCGTGGCGGACTCCTGAAGATTCGCTATAACAATGTTCGCCTCTAACCGTTGGCCCCTTAGATTGGTGTTCCCGGACAGATTGACATTCAGACTGTCCACCGTACCTTCCATCCTGGCCGAAGCATTTTTCTCCATTTTGAAGTGGTTCGTCTTACTATCCGTGTACATCCGTGCATCGATTCTGTCCTTTAATACAAAGTTCATTTCATCGCCGGTCAAGGTAAAATCGCCGGAACTGTTCCCCTCCATATTGATATTGATTTGCGTTGCCTCGGCATTGAGCTGGATTTGGGCCGCTTCATAGATTTTCACATCAAGCACATCCGAAATTATGGGCTGTTTCATTCGTATATCGCCGTTGCGAAGGCTAATGGCTTCAAGATAATTGTAGTACACGGTAATATCCAGTTTCTTTTTCCCCGTAATGTTATAGAATGAGCCGATAATCAAGGTACTGTCCTCCACCTGAAATTTTAGCACGTCGATCAGGTTATCGTCGGCTGTTATGGCATAGCCTTCTTCGGGTGCCTGCTGTAATGAAATTTCGAGATCGTCTTTCAATTCGATCGCCCTGAACGGCGGCAGACTCTTTTGTACTTCTACCACATTGCGATTGCCCTTGATTTTAGGTTTACGCTGGGAAAAGGCCTGAAAGCACACCATTAGGGAAAGAAAAAGTATCACATGTTTCATAGATAGGTTTAGAGGGTATTATCGTCATCAGTTGCAAATCAGAGGGAAGATAGCTAAAGTATCAAAAAAAAATGCCCAACTGTAAAAGTCGGGCCATTTTATTTGAATGGGTTCTTTCGTCAATGATTGAGCTCTTCCTCATCCTTTTGAAGAGGCACGGTCTGGGGCACGAAATCCTGCCCGGGTAAAATATATTCGTCATTTTCATCTACCTTACTATAGTCGTAGGCCCAACGGTGGACTTCGGGAATTGGTCCCGGCCAGTTACCGTGAAGATGTTCTTGTGGGGCAGTCCATTCCAAGGTCGTGGCCTTCCACGGATTTTTGGGACCCATCTTTCCATAGAAAATGCTACGGACGAAGTTATAGGCAAAAACCAATTGTGCGGCTGCCGTAATCAGGGCGAAAACCGTCATTAAAATCTGTACATCGGTCAGTTCGTCGAACAAAGGGAACGCAGTGTTCTGGTAGTACCGCCTAGGAACCCCTGCCATTCCCACAAAATGCATGGGGAAAAATATACCATAGGATCCGACAGCGGTTACCCAAAAATGGATATACCCCATATTCTTGTTCATCATCTTGCCCTCGAACATTTTCGGGAACCAATGGTAGATTCCTGCGAACATTCCATAGAGTGCCGATATACCCATTACCAAATGGAAGTGGGCCACAACAAAATAGGTATCGTGAACATTGATATCCAGCGTACTGTCACCGAGAATTATTCCGGTAAGTCCGCCTGTTATAAAAGTGGATACCATACCTATGGAAAACAACATCGCCGGGTTCAGCTGCAGATTGCCCTTCCATAAGGTCGTGATCCAGTTAAAGGCCTTGACCGCCGAGGGAATCGCAATCAATAGTGTCGTGAAAGTAAACACTGAGCCCAAAAACGGGTTCATACCTGAAATGAACATATGATGGCCCCACACGATGGTAGATAAAAAGGCGATGGCCAAGATGGATGCTATCATGGCGCGGTACCCGAAAATAGGTTTACGGGAATTAACCGCCAATACTTCGGATACGATACCCATGGCCGGCAAGATTACGATATATACCTCGGGATGGCCCAGAAACCAGAACAAGTGCTCGAACAGCACCGGGGATCCACCCTGATAGTGCAAGACCTCGCCTTGGATAAAAATATCGGACAAAAAGAAGGATGTACCAAAACTTCTATCCATGATAAGCAATAATGCCGCTGACAAGAGTACGGGGAACGATACCACCCCGATAATCGCGGTCACGAAAAATGCCCAAATGGTCAAAGGCAACCGTGTCATCGACATGCCCTTCGTTCTAAGGTTGATGACCGTTACGATATAGTTCAAGGATCCCAATAGTGAGGAGGCAATGAATATGGCCATGGATACCAACCATAGCGTCATCCCCAAACCGGAACCGGGCTGTGCCATGGGCAAGGCGCTCAGGGGCGGATAGATGGTCCATCCCGCCGCAGCTGGGCCTGCCTCGACGAACAAAGAACAGATCATGATCACCGAAGAGGTAAAGAACATCCAATAGGAAAGCATATTCAGAAAGCCGGAAGCCATATCGCGCGCGCCAATCTGTAAGGGAATCAATAAATTACTGAAGGTACCGCTCAAGCCTTGGGTAAGCACAAAGAAAACCATCAGGGTACCGTGTATGGTTACCAAGGCCAAATAGATATCGGCATCCATGACGCCGTCGGGCGCCCATTTACCCAGTAACGCCCCGAAGATGGGGTTGGCTTCGCCTGGCCAGGCCAGATGCATCCGAAATAACAATGACATGGCAATACCGACCACTCCCATGATGAGACCCGTTATCAGGTACTGCCTAGAAATCATCTTATGATCTTGGCTAAATATATATTTCTGTACAAAGGTCTGTTTATGATGATGGGCATGATCGTCATGCTCATGGTCATCTACGTTCGTATGTGCTGTTACAGACATAATCGCAATTTTTAATTAATAAGTTTTCTCTTTCCAGGTCATTTTTACGACCCAAACCCCTCGCCCCTCTACTGCTCCGTCATGGCAGTTTCGGCGGTTTCCGCACCCTGCTGCTGACTATCGTCGCCCATCATGGTTTGTGCAAAGGTCGTTTGTTCGGCCATCCAGGCATCGAACTCGTCTTGGCTCTCCACAATGATCTTCATCTGCATATTGTAGTGCGATTTGCCACATATCTTGTTGCACAGCAGAATATAATCGAACTCCCAAGGGTCGGAATTCTCTTCACCATTGGAGGCTCTTTCGGCCCGGATTTCGTTGGTTCGTTTTACCTTGTCGATTATTTCCGGCCTTTGGCGCATTTCTGCCGTAGTAATGATAGGCGTATAGGAAAACTCGGTAATCATACCGGGCACCGCGTTCATCTGTGCCCTGAAATGGGGCATGTAGGCAGAGTGCAGAACATCTTGGGATCTTATCTTAAAATTCACCTTTCTGCCCACTGGCAGGTGCAGTTCCTTTACGATAACATCGTCGTCGGCATAGGTATCGGATTCATCAAGGCCAAGCACGTTGGATGTATTGATATCGATCATTCTCACGTTCGCCTGCCCCAATACGTTGTCCTCTCCGCCGTAGCGAGCCGTCCAGTTGAACTGCTGGCCGTACAATTCGACCATGAGGGGGTCATCGTCCTCGTTGACATCCATAATACTTGTCCAAGTATACAAACCCCATAAAATCAATCCCGCCAACACGATAACTGGAATGATAGTCCAAATAAACTCCAATCGATCATTATCCGCATAAAAAAGGGCTCTTCTTCCTTCTTGACCCCTGTACTTGTATCCAAAATAATGAAGAAGGACCTGCGTAATGGCCTGTACGACAAAAATGATGACCATTGAAATAAGCATCAAATGGTCGTATTCATCTCCGTGCTTGGAAGCCGCTTCGGGTAATAACATTTTTCCATATTTCGCAAAACTGAAGATAGTGATACCATAGATAAAAATCAGAAAGGCAAACAACAGATATCCGTTTATCTTGTTGTCGGAATCGTTAGCTATCTCAGCGGTATCGGCCTCGGCCTTGAGCTGCGAAAGTTCGAATATTTTGGTCATTTGCCAAATGGCAATTGCCACTAAGACTAAAACAACTATGATTAAAAATGCAGTCATCCTATGATTTGAAATTAATAATCCTTACTAGATTCTAATAATGATAATTCTCACTTTCCTTGATAAAGGGATCGCGCAATGGACGCAACGACACTTTGGAAAGCGCGGTGCCGACCACCAAGATGAACAATCCCAGGAAAAAGAGTATCGCCGCAATCTCAGTTATACCAAATGACCAATAGGGACCCACCGTAGAGGGCATGACCAATTGAAAAACGTCAAGATAATGACCGATTAAAATTATGGTACCCGTCAGGATGATGAACCAAGGGATACGTTTAAAATCACTGTTCATCAACAACAGGATCGGGAATACAAAGTTAAGCACGAGCATGCCGAAAAACAATAAATTATACTCCTGAATCCGTATGATAAAATAAGTGACTTCTTCGGGAATATTGGCATACCAGATAAGCATAAACTGCCCGAACCAAAGATACGTCCAAAAGATACTGAAGGCGAACATAAATTTTCCAAGGTCGTGCAAATGGCTGTCGTTGACGAACGGTAAGAGTCCCCTGCCCTTTAAGAATACGGTCACCATGGCAATTGTAGTTATGGCAGATACGAACATCGTAGCAAAAATATACCAAGCCAACAAGGTACTGTACCAGTGCGGCGTGAGCGACATGAACCAATCCCATGCCATCATCGCCTCCGTAGTGATAAAGAATACCAAAAACAAGACGGCGAACTTAAAGTTCTGTCGGTAATGCGCGTTATCTTTCGCCTCGGCCTGGGCCAATGAATTTCTTCTCGAAAAAAATCGGTATAAATTCCATCCCAAAATATAGAGAAAGGCCCTGATGATAAAGAAGGGGAAATTAAGATAACCGGCCTTGCCCTGTAATATTGTATCACCGGCAACCAATTCTTCGTTTTGCCAAGGATAAAAATGCGTTCCGGCGAACACTACGATCAAAAAAACGAGAATCGACCCGGGCAAGATATAAGCCGTAATCCCTTCCATAACCCTATATAGGACGGGAGACCAACCGGCGGAGGCCGCGTATTGGATCGCATAAAAAACAAGTGTGCCCAGGGCGAGCATCATAAAGAAAAATGCCGCCACAAAAAGGGCCGACCAGGGTTTGGTCTGCAATTGGTGCAAAAGATGTTCGTCGTGTTCGGCGCTATGTTCCCCAGTATGTGCTTCGGAGCCGTCTGAATGTGCTTCGGTCGCCATGCTAGCATTTTCTTCGCCTCCGTGCTCAGCGGAAGCCTCTTCGCCCCCATGACCCTCGCCATGACCGGTAGCTACCATTTCCTTCGCTTCTTCGACCGTACCCGGTATGGATAGAAATCCATAACCGACACCCAATAATCCTATGACCATTAAAACAATGGAACCAATCTTTAGCCTGTTTGAAAAAGTATACATTTAGGTATTATTTTGTTAAGTCCTGTTTCAATGTCATCACGTATTCGGCTACTTGCCACATTTCTTTGGTATCCAATTGGGAAGCGTAAGAACCCATGGCATTGAGGCCATATAGTTCAGTGTGGAACACGTCGCCTACCGTTATCTCCCTGGCGGGGTCGGCGTAACTGGGAACCCCCAGTATTTTTTCCTGTTGTACCAAATAACCCTGGCCATCACCTTTATCGCCATGGCATATGGCGCAATAGATGGTGTAAAGCTGGGATCCGTTCGCTTCGTTTTCGGCCTTTTGTACCGAATCGGTAGCTACTAGTGGACTGGTATTGGACCTGGCCAATTCCTTACCCTCCGGAGTATTCTCAAATTCGTAAGGCATCCAGCCGCGCATTATGGTATTCGGGACGGGATATTGGGCCTCTTGCCCCCTGGGCAATATATTGGCCTCGTCATACGCCTCGTAACTTACCGGTACGTACATATTGGGCATATACTGGTAATTCCGGTTGTTTTTGTCGGCACAAGAGGTGAACAAAAGCACCAGACCAAAAAATATTCCTAATTTTAAAAGGCTATTCATTCTGTATGGTTCAAGGGTTCTACAACTTTTACTTCCGATGCGTGGGTATGGGTCAACAGTTCCAGCAATTCCATTTCCTTGGCGTGAACTTCGATTTCCATCAAAAAGTGATCATCGGTGGTTCTTGGATCGGGATTTTCGGCCTTTCTGAAAGGCCATAATTTACTTCTCAAATAGAAAGTGATCACCATTAGGTGTCCTGCAAAAAATACGGTCAGCTCGAACATGATGGGGATGAATGCCGGCATGTTCTGATGAAAAGTGAAACTGGGCTTTCCCCCGATATCCTGGGGCCAGTCGACAATCATCATGTAGTTCATCATAAGAACGGCCACCGCAAGCCCAATAAGTCCGAATATAAAAGAAGCAATTGCGATCCGTGTCGGTTCAAGCCCAACCGCCTTATCAAGGCCGTGCACCGGAAAAGGGGTAAAAACTTCCGTTATATTGTACTTGGCGGCCCGTACGGTTTTGACAGCTTCCAGAAGCACATCATCATCGGTATAAATAGCATGTATGATTTTTGTTGCCATTCTTTTATTTTTTATTTTTTAACACCTTCGCCTGTCCGGCCCAGTCATCGCGTTTTGCCCTTCCGGGAAACTCGCCCGTGATGCTGTCGAGCATATCATATTCCCGATCGGTCATTTTACTGACCTGTTCGAATGTATAAATACCCAATTCGTGCAGTTTTCTTTCCATTACAGGGCCGATGCCATTGATTTGCTTCAGGTTGTCCGCTTTTTGGGTCTCGGGATCGAATGCTCCGACGCTGCCCAAAAGACTGTTAATTTTGTCTTGTTGCGGTGTATCCCGTGATGGGTCGGTAGCTACGCTGGGTTCCTCCTTTTTAGAGGTAAAATATTTTCCTTGGATGTTAGCGGAAGGCTCGCCGGCGCTGGGATCGAGATCCACATGTTCTATGGGCTCCCTCTCACCCAGTTCCGCCCTGCGTTTCTTGTACATCTCACCGGATGATTTCAATATGGTCTTTACTTCGGCCTGTGCGATGACGGGGAAAGTTCGGGCATACAACAAAAAAAGCACAAAAAAGAAACCGATGGTGCCGATGAAGGTACCGATATCGACAAAGGTCGGCTGGAACATCGTCCACGATGAGGGCAATCGATCTTTACTTAAATCGACTACAATAATATTGAACCTTTCGAACCACATCCCAATATTGATAATAAGGGCTACGAGGAACGTCCACATAATATTCCTTCTCAATTTTTTTACCCAAAGGCTTAGGGGCACAATGAGGTTACAGGTGATCAGCATCCAAAATGCCCACCAATAGGGGCCGGTAGCGGCACCGAAGGAGAGATAGGTGTAATTTTCGTAGGATTGGCCGGAGTACCATCCTATAAAATATTCCGTAAGATAAGCCACCGTAACGATTCCACCGGTCAATAGAATGACCTTGTTCATCAGTTCGATGTGCTGTATGGTAATGTAATTCTCAAGATTCGATACCTTCCGCATAATAATGAGCAGAGTCTGCACCATGGCAAAACCGGAAAAAATGGCGCCCGCCACAAAATATGGAGGGAAGATGGTACTATGCCATCCCGGAACCACCGAAGTGGCAAAATCAAAGGATACAATGGTGTGTACTGAAAGTACCAGCGGAGTTGCCAAGCCCGCCAAGACCAAGGATACCTCTTCAAAGCGTTGCCAATCTTTGACCCGGCCGCTCCACCCAAAACTAATCAGGCTATAGATTTTCTTCTGGAACGGTTTTGTGGTCCTGTCACGTATCATGGCGAGGTCGGGCAACAGCCCCGTCCACCAAAAAACCAACGAAATGGTAAGATAGGTAGAGATGGCGAACACATCCCACAACAGCGGGGAATTAAAGTTGATCCATAAAGAACCGAACTGGTTGGGAATGGGCAGTACCCAATACGCTAGCCAGGGCCGGCCCATGTGGATGATCGGGAACAGGCCAGCCTGAATCACCGCAAAGATGGTCATCGCTTCCGCGGAACGGTTGATCGCCATTCTCCATTTTTGACGGAACAATAACAAAATGGCGGATATCAAGGTTCCGGCGTGTCCAATACCCACCCACCAGACGAAGTTGGTAATGTCCCAGGCCCATCCGATGGTCTTGTTAAGACCCCATACGCCGATACCTGTGGAAACGGTATAGATGATGCATCCTACGCCCCATAAAAAGGCCACCAGGGCAATGGTAAAAACGATATACCAAGAGCGATTGGCACGGCCCAAAATGGGAGCCCCGACGTCGACGCTGACGTCGTGGTACGATTTCTCTCCGATAATCAGCGGCTCTCTTATGGGTGCTTCGTAATGTGAGGACATATTAAATTTTAAAAATGTTGTTTAACCAATTTTTTCTAGGCTTCCGCGGTATTCTTTACGATAAGCTGGTACATCACGTTGGGTTTCGTACCCAGACTCTCCAAAAGATGGTACATACGGTCATCGTTCTTCTTTTGAACGATTTCGGCGCTTTCATCATTCACATCCCCGAATACTATCGCTCCCTTATCACAGGCAAGCGAACAGGCGGTCTGAAATTCACCGTCTTTGACCGTCCTGCCATCGCGTTTGGCGTCTAAAATGGTTTTTTGTGTTTTTTGTATGCACATGGAGCATTTTTCCATAACGCCTCTGGACCGTGTGGTCACATCGGGATTTAAGACCATTTTGCCCAGATCGTTGTTCATGTGGTAATCGAACTCATCGTTGTTGTTGTACAGGAACCAGTTGAAACGGCGGACCTTATAAGGGCAGTTGTTCGCACAATACCGGGTGCCCACGCATCGGTTGTACACCATTTGGTTCTGGCCCTGTCGCCCATGGCTGATTGCCGCAACGGGACAGACCGTTTCACAAGGCGCATGGTTGCAATGCTGGCACATGACGGGTTGAAATGCAATCTCGGGGTTATCAAAAGAGGGATTTTCGACCTTGGCATAGGTTTCAAAGGCCGGCAAGGTCTCCAGATCCTCGATTTCCTGCTCAAAACTCTCCGCAGAGGAATAATACCGGTCGATACGAAGCCACTTCATATCCCTAAACCGACGAACTTCCTTCTTGCCTACCACAGGCACATTGTTCTCGGCTTGACAGGCGATAACACATTGACCGCAGGCTGTACAGGCATTCAGGTCAATGGACATGTTGAAATGCGGACCGATACTGCTGTCGAACGACTGCCAAATATCGGCGTTCTCTTCGCGCACCTCGATTTCGGAATGGTTGTAATCCACTTCTGGAACGGCGTTCCAATGTTCCTTGTCCTCGGAATTGAAAATCTCAAGGGTGGTTTCTTTAATGATATCGTTACTGCGGCCCACCATAGTACTCTGCAGCTGTTCGCAGGCAAACTCATGCATTCCTGCCGCCTTTTCAACTTTTACGGATTGAATTTTCGAGAAGTTCTGATACAGCGGAAAGGCATTTACACCGACCTGCATCTCTTCTTTCATGCCTACCTTTTTGCCATAGCCGAAGGCGAGCCCTACAGATCCCCTTGCCTGTCCGGGCTGAACGATAACCGGTACTTGATCTACGGTTATCCCATTCACGGTCAATTTGGCATAGCTTCCGTTAAGGGCACCGTTGGCTACATAATCATTGACAAGGCCTAATCGCTCTGCGTCCGCTTTTGAAACCATCAGATAGTTGTCCCATGAAACGCGGGTAATCGGATCGGAAAATTCCTGCAACCACGGATTATTGGCCTGACGACCATCGCCCATGCCAATTTTCGAGTACAGAATGAGCTCCATTCCGCCGCCGCTAGTAGCATTGGCAAGGCTGCTCACGGATGAGGAAATGGGGGTCGCGGTCATCGGCTGCGCCTCATCGGCGACCGTTTCATTCGTAGTCCCTTCCTCTTTATCCAAAGCTGTATCTTCTTGAAAGGTTGGATCAACCTCCCCGTTTTCCATGGCCATTGCGCTGCCTGAGGATTCGAACGTCCCATCCTGTAAGGCTTGGTTCCAAGAACTGCCGCCCAGAATGGAATTGCCCCAAGTTTCCTTTACGAAATCGTAATAGCTTTGTCCGGTTCCCAACCACTGCAAGAGCGCGTCCTGAAACTGTCGGGTATCGAAGAGCTGGCGGATGGTCGGCTGCATCAAGCTGTAGTGTCCCTTTTTAATCTGGGCGTCGCCCCAAGATTCGAGATAATGGTTGGCGGCCGCGGTGTACTGGCATATTTCGGTAGTTTCGTTCCAGTTGGCCGAAAAAACTACGGTGAGGTCAACGTTCTCGACCCCTTCCTTAAAATCGGCAGCATTCGGCAGCGAATACATCGGGTTAACCCCGTCCATGATTAAAGCGCCAACCTTACCGGCCTTCATATCCGCTATCAAGGTATTCACGGCCCTCACATTGCCTTGGCGGGTGTATTTGGGCGCTTCCGCATCAAATGCCTTACTGCCCAACATTTCGTTGATGGCCAAAACGACAGCTTGGGTATCTACATCGTCGATACCCGATACGACGACAGCCGCGGAGGGGTTCTTCTTTATTTGTTGTACTAGGGAGTCGATAGCCGTTATAGCATATTCCGGCAATTCGCCGGCCACACTACTACCGTTTAATTTAGCGTACAATTGGGCCAGGGCGACTTTTTGGAGCACAGGCGTTAGCGGCACCCTCTTATCGGCCTTTCCCCCGGTCGTGGTCATATTGGCCTCGAACTGTACGTGCCGCGACATTTTTCCGTTCTTAGGCACACGGCTTCTCGCATAACTGGCGTCATATCCGCCGCCCTGCCAATCGGCTAAAAAGTTGGCACCAAAGGAAATGATGAGTCCTGCTTTTTCAAAATCATAATCCGGCAATGCCCGCTCACCATACCGTTGCTCAAATGCCGTGAGCGCAGCATCCTCTGAAATGGTGTCATAGGTAACGTGGTTCACGTTGCTATACGACGCCTTAAATTTGCCCATCAACCTTTGGGTGGAGGGGCTGGCGTAGGTCTGGGTCAACACGGCGATTTGTTTTCCAGAATTTCGCAAATTGTCTAGTTTGGTCTTTACCGCTGCGTCAAGGGCATCCCATTCAATGGGTTCCCCATTGGCCAGGGGCCCTTGTAAACGAGTACTATCGTATAGGGAAAGCACGGAGGCCTGTACGCGTGCATTTGCACCGCCACCAATATTGGCATCGGTGTTGTTCTCGACCTTTATCGGCCTGCCCTCACGGGTCTTGATCAAAATGCTGGCAAAATCATAACCGTCGGCTATGGTCGTGGCATAGTAATTCGCAACGCCCGGAACAATATTCTCGGGCTGCACGACATACGGAATGGATTTATAGACCGGACCTTCGCAAGCCGCCAAAGAAGCGGCTGCCGTACTGAAACCGATATACTTCAAAAAATCCCTTCGATTGGTCGAGCTATCCGAAAGGCTTTCCCTATCCTCCAAAAAACCCTCGTTCACCGGAATCTCTTCCGCAAATTCGTTATGTTTCAGCGTCTCGACCATGGAATCATCGGGATTTAACTCCGCCTCGCTCTTCCAATATTTTTTATTCGATGCCATATATTCTGTTTGCAATTTTCTGTTTCGCGGTGTCCCCTCGGTTACTTAACCCTGAAACCTTAATAGTGACATTTACCGCATTCTATACCTCCCATTTGGGCGGCGGTAAAACTCTCGACCCCGTATTTTTGAGCCAACTGTTCGTGTATTTTTTCATAATAACCGTTACCCTCGACCTTGACATTCGTCTCGCGGTGACAATTGACACACCAGCCCATCGTGAGTGGCGAATATTGGTACATTACCTCCATTTCTTCCACGGGGCCGTGGCACTCCTGGCACTGAATACCTCCTACAATATGGTGCTGCGAATGGTTGAAATAGGCAAAATCTGGGAGGTTGTGGATACGTATCCATTCTACGGGCTGGCTTTCTCCGGTATATTTTTGGTTCTCTTCGTCCCAACCGACAGCCGCATAGAGTTTTTTGATTTCCTTGTTGTAATCTACACCGTATTCCTGTTTGCCCTCCTCCAAAGTTTCATCGGCGACCTGATAAATCGATTTGTGACAGTTCATACACACGTTTAGGGAAGGAATGCCCGACACTTTGGATACCCGAGCTGAGGAGTGGCAGTATTTACACTCGATTTTGTTCTTCCCGGCGTGGATTCTGTGGGAATAATGTATGGGCTGAATCGGGGCATAGCCCTGATCGACCCCTATTTGCATCATCCAGCCATATGCGAAATAGGCACCGCCCAGCAAAAGAAAGATGACCGATACCAAGACCAAGAACTGGTTTTGGGCGAAAGCTTTCCAAATCGGGGTGCGCTTTTCGGCCTTTTCCTTTTCGACAACGATACCATTGGCTTCCGCAATCCGTTTCAGCGTTTTGTTGACCAAGAAAAGCATCACGACCAATAGTCCGAATACCAAGACCAAGGCGCCGAGAATTATTTCGTTGGATATGCCGGATGCGGCAGTGGCGCCTCCTCCTCCTGTACTAGCAGCTGGCCCCGTGGCCGTATCCGCGGCTTTCTTCGGCGGCGCTTTGGTATAAGCCAGAATATTATCGATATCCTCGTTGCTAAGCATCGGGAACGGGGTCATCGCCGTTTGGTTGAATTCGTTGTAGATTTCGTTGGCGTACTCGTCACCGGAACTGATAACGCCCTGACTGTTCTTCACCCATCTATATATCCAATCCCTGCCCAACCCAGCTTCTTCCTGAATTTTTTGCTCCACATTCGCCAGGGCTGGCCCTGTCATTTTACGATCAAGTGCATGACAGGCGGCGCAGTTGGTATTAAAAAGCTGTTTACCGGCGACAGGATCCCCATCGGTCTCGGTGTCCGCGGAAGCCGCGGTGGCGGTTCCGTCAGAAGTTTCGGTCGAAGCGGAATCTTGAGCCGTCTCTTCCTGTGCGAAAACGGAAATAGATGAAAGTAGGAAAATCAATAAACTAATACCTAAAACCTTGGGAATTCGATGGAGGTACGTAAGCTTTTGCATAGGGATTATGTTTCTATCTCGACCTTGGCACGTTCTTCAGTTTATCGTAGTAAATACACGTATAACGCATGCTAAAATCGAGGGCAAAAATACGACATAGACTTTATTTCAAAAATGTTAACGTAATGATAATCCATAATTTATAACTGTTCTAAATAACTATATTTCGTTTGTTTATTTTTTAAAAAAATTACTTTTGTATGGATTTTCATTACTCCTAAACCCTATTCCATGAAAAGACCCCTCTGCATATTGTGTTTAACGATTTTTTGTGCTTTTGGGCATGCGCAACAGGGAAATATAAACATTCAACAAGATCAAAAAATAACGGAATTGCTGGCCATCTATAAAACAGCCAACGAGAGTGCGGACTATTATCGCATTCAGGTTGGATTTGGGTCGTATTCCAAGGCGCAAGAGATAGAAACAAAGGTGCAACAGGACTTTCCGAACCTATCATCCAAAATAGATTTCGACTCACCCACCTATCGGGTACGGGTAGGACGTTTCAAGAACAAATTGGATGCGGAACGCAAATTCTTGGAAGTAAGGAAAAAATACCCGGACGCGATGCTGTTGATGCCAAAGAAATCAAGATAAAATCCCCACTTCGAGGCGTCAAATTTTAAAAAAAACCATCGAAGTGATTTAAGCTTTCTTTTTTACCTGCAAATTTCACCTTCTGCATTTTCATTTTGTCATTTTCTCCCTTGTAGTACCGTAGCTAAGGCTATGCTGCCCAAAAAATGGCTTCATTAGGGCACAAAAGCCGAAATTTTCGGTTTTAAACAGAGGGTTTAAATTACTTCAACGAGAAAATATCTCAACAAAAAAATGGGTGCCATTTAAAACCAAAAAAACCGACAGAATATCGCCGGTTGTTTTGGGTTTTTTTCTTGGGATCTGAAGTTTTCCCTATTTCGTTTTCAATTTCTTCTTCACCGCCACCTCTTGGAAGGCCTCAACGATATCGTCTTCCTTGATGTCGTTGTAATTCCTGATCTGTAGTCCACAATCGTAGCCTTTGGCCACCTCCTTGACGTCATCCTTGAACCGTTTCAGCGAGGCAAGTTCGCCGGTGTAGACTACCACGCCATCACGGATGAGGCGAATACCGGAGTTTCGGAAAACCTTGCCACTGGTTACCATACATCCCGCAATCGTACCGACTTTGGAAATTTTAAAAGTCTCGCGTATCTCGGCGGTACCGGTGATCTCTTCCTTGATTTCCGGCGACAGCATCCCTTCCATGGCATCCTTAAGGTCATTGATGGCATCGTAGATGATGGAATACATGCGGATATCAATTTCCTCCTTTTCGGCCACATCCCGGGCATTGCCCATCGGCCTTACGTTGAAGCCTATGATAATGGCGTCGGAAGCGGAGGCCAACAGCACGTCGGATTCGGTGATCGCACCCACACCCTTGTGGATGATGTTCACCTGTATCTCTTCCGTAGAGAGTTTTTGGAAGGAATCGGTCAAGGCTTCCACCGAACCGTCAACATCGCCTTTTAGAATGATGTTCAGTTCTTTAAAGTCGCCCAATGCGATCCGCCTGCCGATTTCGTCCAAGGTAATATGCCGCTGGGTACGTACAGATTGCTCCCGTTGCAGCTGTGACCTTTTGGTAGCTATCTGCTTCGCCTCCCTTTCATCCTCTAGCACATTGAACTTATCGCCGGCCTGTGGCGCGCCATCAAGTCCTAAAATGGAAATCGGGGTAGCAGGGCCAGCTTCGGGCACATCGTTGCCGCGTTCGTCTTGCATCGCCTTAACCTTACCGCTATGGGTGCCGGCCAAAACGTAATCCCCTATTCGCAACGTACCTCCTTGTACCAGTATGGTGGAAACGTACCCGCGGCCTTTGTCCAAAAACGCCTCGACAACGGTACCGTTGGCTATTTTATCAGGATTCGCCTTCAGCTCGAGCAGCTCGGCCTCAAGCAAAACCTTTTCCAACAATTCCTTCACGCCATTACCGGTCTTGGCCGAGATGTCGTGGGACTGGATTTTACCGCCCCAGTCCTCTACCAGAAGGTTCATGTTGGCCAAGCCTTCCTTGATTTTCTCGGGATTGGCGGTGGGCAAATCTATCTTGTTAATACCAAATACGATTGGTACGCCAGCCGCCTGGGCATGGCTAATGGCCTCCTTGGTCTGCGGCATTATATCGTCGTCGGCAGCGATTACGATAACCGCAATATCGGTTACTTGCGCACCTCTGGCCCGCATGGCCGTAAAGGCTTCGTGACCTGGAGTATCGAGAAAAGTAATTTTCTGATTATCTTCCAAGGTAACCGCATAGGCCCCAATATGCTGGGTAATCCCTCCGCTTTCACCGGCGATGACATTGGCCTCGCGTACATAATCGAGTAACGAGGTCTTACCGTGGTCAACATGCCCCATGACGGTAACGATGGGTGCCCTTGGTTCCAAATCTTCTTCTGCATCTTCCTCGACCTTGATGGATTCCTCAAGATCGGCGGTGACGAACTCTACCTCATAGCCGAATTCATCGGCAACAATGGAAAGGGTCTCGGCATCTAAACGTTGGTTCATGGTCACCATCATACCCAATGACATACAGGCGGAAATGATTTCGGTGGTGGATACGTCCATCATGGTAGCTATCTCCCCTGCGGTAACGAACTCTGTTACCTTGAGGGTCTTGTTTTCCATTTCCTGTTGCTCGACATCCCTTTCGGTCTGTTCACGGTGCTGGTCGCGCTTGCTCCTTCTGTACTTGGCCCCTTTTCCCTTTTTGGATTTGCCCTGAAGTTTTTCGAGGGTTTCCGCTATCTTTTTTTGTACGTCTTCTTCGGTAGGCTCCACCTTTGCGGTAGACCGTCGCCCTCCCTTTTTGAAGTTTCTGCCTCCCGAACCTTTACCGGAATCGCCTCCGCTTTTGCTTACGATGCGTTTGCGTCGTCTCTTGCGACCGCCGCCCTCGGAAGACTTAGGTTCCTCTTTCTTTTTCTTGGCTTTTTTGAACTGTGAGAGATCAATCTTGTCGGTAATGGTCGGGCCGGAAAGTTTTTTATAGTTGGTGGCCAGTACTTTTTCTTCCGGTTTTTCTGTTTTTTCGGACTTCTTTTCCTCGGCCTGGGTCTCCTTGTTTTCCTTGGAGGCAGGTTTATCGGGGTCGGTCTTCTTCTCTATATCAGGCTTTGGCGCTTCTTCGGTCTCAGCGGATTTTTCTTCCTTCACCGGGGCATCCTCTTTCTTTTTCTTGGCGTCGAGATCTATTACACCTACTTGCGTTGGGCCGCTTAATTTAACCCTGCCCAGCATTTTTTCCTCGGTAGAAGCCTCGGTGCGGCGCTCTCGGGCCAATCTTTTTTCCTCTTGCTCCTGCTCCAATTGCAAACGCAGTGCTTCTTTCTCCTTCCTCTTTTCTTCACCAACTTCCTTAGAGGCGACTTTTTTGCTCTTGTCGGTCTGGAACTCGTCCTGAAGTACCCCGTACACCTCGTCGGAAATTTTGGTAGTCGGCCGCGAGTCGATCTCATGCCCTTGCGAGGCCAGGAAATCCACTGCCCTGTCCAAAGAAATATTGAATTCCTTGAGGACCTTGTTAAGCCTTATCTTTGCATTGTCTGCCATAAATACTATCTCCTAATTCTCTTAACCTAAGATTCAAAACCGATTACCATTACTTTTTATAATCTCGGATAATCGCTGCGAATATACTGAACTCCTTTCTAGTGCTTGTTAACACTTAGACTAAAATCCGATTTTTTGCCCATTTTCCTTTGGCAAAATAAACGAACAGGTATATCCTTATTCTTCCAATTCTTCTTTGAGTATACGTACTACTTCTAAAACCGTTTCCTCTTCGAGATCGGTACGTTTTACCAGGTCGTCGACATCTTGCTCCAGAATACTTCGGGCCGTGTCAAGACCGATTTTCTTGAACTCCTCTATAATCCAGGCATCGATTTCATCCCTGAATTCGGTAAGTTCCACGTCTTCTTCTACCCCTTCACGGAACACATCGATCTCATAGCCCGTCAACTGGCCGGCCAGACGAATATTATGTCCACCGCGCCCAATGGCCTTAGACACCTCTTCGGGGCGCAAATATACCTGGGCCGTCATATTCTCATCGTTCAACTTTACGCTGGTCACCCGAGCAGGACTCAGTGCACGTGTTACCATAAGCTGTGGATTGCCCGTCCAGTTGATGACATCAATGTTCTCGTTGCCCAATTCGCGAACGATACCGTGAATCCGAGACCCTTTCATCCCAACACACGCCCCTACCGGATCGATACGGTCATCGTAGGAATCAACGGCGACCTTCGCTTTTTCACCAGGGATACGTACTGCCTTTTTGATGGTGATGAGGCCGTCGTACACCTCTGGGATTTCTTGAAAGAACAAGGCTTCTAAAAACTTGGGGGAGGCCCGTGACATAATGATGGTCGGTTTGCTTCCCTTTAGCTCCACCGTTTCGATGATACCACGCACATTGTCCCCCTTCCTGAAAAAGTCGGAAGGAATCTGCCGGTCCCTCGGAAGGATGATCTCATTCCCTTCGTCGTCCAACAAAATAATCGCCTTGTGACGGATATGGTGGACCTCAGCGGTATAAATTTCGCCTTCAAGATCTTTGAAATGCTTATAAATAGTCGTATTGTCGTGTTCGTGGATTTTCGAAATCAGGTTCTGGCGTAACGCCAAAATGGCCCTTCGACCCAGATTGATCAATTTTACCTCTTCGGAAACGTCTTCGCCTACCTCAAAATCGGGCTCTATCTTTCGGGCTTCGGTCAGGGATATTTCTGCATTGGGCTCCTCTACCTCACCGTCAGGTACGACCACGCGGTTCCGCCATATTTCAAGATCGCCCTTGTCGGGGTTGATAATGATATCGAAGTTATCATCGTCCCCGAATTTCTTTTTAAGGGCATTGCGGAATACATCCTCCAAAATCGCCATCAGCGTTACCCTGTCTATAAATTTATCGTCCTTAAACTCGGAGAAGGACTCGATGAGTGCAATATTTTCCATTACGCTATACCGTTAAATTGTTACTATGACTTTTGCTTCCACAATGTCGGAATAATCGATCTTCGCTTCTTTTTTTACCGTGTGCTTCCCTTTTCCGACGGGTTTGGGCTCCCGGGTCTTCCATTGAAGCACAATACCGGTCTCGGTAGCCTCCGTCAGGTTGCCCTCCACAGTTTCTTTCTGCGTCTTGACCTTTAGTTTTCTACCGATGTTCTTCGGATATTGTCTGGGCATGGTCAGGGGCGATGCCGCTCCCGCGGAGGTCACTTCCAGCGAAAAATCGTACTCGTCGCGGTCCAAATTGTGCTCGATCGCCCTGCTGACCTTCATACAATCTGCCAAGGACACTCCACTATCGCCATCTAAAACTACTTTGATACCATAGTCCGCCCCTACCGAAAAATCGATTAAAAATAAGGATTTATCGTCATTTAAAGCGTCATCCAGTAGTGTTTTTACTCTATCCTTAAACATCGGTCGCAGTTTTCAACAGATCCCGCCATGCGACGGATTTGCTTCCACTAACTGCCTCTACAACTGTATGTGACAGGTTCGAAGCAAAGTTTCAGCAACAAAAAAGAGGACTAAATTGTCCCCTCATGAATACTTTGTATATCATTAAAGTGGCGCAAATATACAACTTTTTTGGTTTATTACAATACATTGAATTCATCTTGAGCTTTTCTTCTTCCTACGATTCCCACCACTACTTGCCTACAGGCAGGTTTTGCCTTAAACTCTATCTACTCTAGGGCGCTTCAGCCTCGGTTTTTCCCTATTGAATTTCGTTGATATAGTTACCGATATGGGGCCTTCGCTAGGAAGTAGCTTTTTCTATACCCCGTTCCAACGGTTTTGTAGGGTTTACAATCGTAACACATTTCGAGAAGGTCAAACCGCTCCTATAACTGTTGTATTAGCCCCCATCTTCATTTCCCTTTAACCACTCGACATAGATGGCGGGTAGGTTTGTTCCTCCCGCTTGTGAAAAAGGGTAGCCGCAACAGGATTGAAGGTGGTTTGTCGATTAAGTATGGGAAAAATCCTTTATCCGATAGTTTGATGATCTATCCCTCTATAGCTGAATATCTATTGTACAGAATCAACCACACTCCCACATGTCATCATCTGCTCGCCATAATACGGGTTGCGTATCTCTTTATCGGCACTTATCCAAAACGCCCCGTTGTTGTTATCGGCCATGGGACACTTTAGGATAAATACCCCTGATTTAATCCCATCAATGTTCTTGACAAGGGGCACCATGTTCTGGTTCAAAATCACAAAATCACTACGTTGACTTTCTAATATCATCTTTTTCGGTAATGGCCGTCAGCATTTTCTTGATTTTGGAAAGGTGCGATTTTTCCATTTTCCCTAATTCTGATTCAGGAATAGAGAGGATTTCGTTTAAGGTTGCTTTTGCAAAAGTGGATACGCTCTGGGCATCACTATCTACGAAGGCCTCCTTCATTTTCAAATAAGGGTTCAGGCTTTTTCCAAAAGCATCTTGAGCGGCTTCGGATAATTCTATTTTCATTTCAGGCATCTTTGGCTCATCTTCATCGAATCCTTGGTTCATCATCGATTTTTTTCCTTGCAACTGGGCCGCCGCATCGACGGTAAAAGTCCCATGCGATACTATTTCGTCCCCATCCTCTAAACCGGAAATAACGGTATAGGTGTCGCCATTCCGATTACCAAGCGTTACCTCCTGCATCTGGAAAAGGGGTTCATTTGAATTGGTTTTCACATAGACTAATGAGCGTTCGCCCGTCCACAACACTGCACTTGCGGGAATCTTAAGCTGATTAGAGCGGCTACTATTCGATTTGCTTTCTACCTGGCCCGTTACGAACATGCCTGGTTTAAATAAGCCTTCCTTATTATTCAATTCGGCACGTACCGTTACCGTTCGGGTGCGGGTATTCAAAACAGGATCAATGAATGAAACCCTTGCATCAAATTCTTTATTGGGATAGGCGTTGGACACCACCTTAATTTTTTGCCCCTTTTTGAATTGGGAAATCTGATTTTCGTAGGCATCGAATTCCGCCCAGACGGAATTTAGGTTGCTTACCTTGAATATCGGCATGCCATCCATGATATGGGCACCTTCGTTCACCGAAATATCAGTCACTATACCAGAAACGTGTGAATAAATAGGGAATTGTTCCACGACTTCTCCGGTTCGTTCGATCTTATCCAGAACGTCACCATGTATCATCCAATTCCTGAACTTATTACGAACCGCGTTATAAAGTTGGGGCTGTGACTCTTTCAGCTTAGAGGTAGTAATCAGTTCTTGTTGCGCGGCCACCAAAGCGGGCGAATAGATAGTGGCCACTTTTTGTCCCCGATATACTTTTTCACCTAGTGATTTCACGTACAATTGCTCGACACGACCGTCAAAATGGGCAGGCTGGGTGGCCGTTTCATCCCTGTTTTCCGTAATTTTTCCCGAAAGTGAAATAATAGCTTCACTGTCCGCCATTTCGTTGCCGACGATGGTAGTCCGAATATTGGCCAAGGCCATTGCATTTTTGCTCATTTTTATTTCGTTCATGGCCAAGCCATCGGCGCCGGCTTCGGCAGGTATCAGGTCCATACCACATATCGGGCAGTCGCCTGGTTCAGGTAGCATAATCTGTGGGTGCATAGAACAGGTCCACATCTGTTCAGCAGTTTCTCCAGAATGGTCATGGCTACCCGACATATCCGATGTGTCCTTTACAGCAGCGCCATTCGTATAAGAACTCCCAAAAATTAAATAACCCGCCAACAGGCCCACAAGTAGGGCAATTGTAATATAAATGGTGTTTTTGTTCATGATATTTAATTTATAGGACATCAATTTTCAGCAGAGAAGCGCCTCTCATTTGATCGTTATATTTTTATTTTGACCTTCTATTAATCTATGGATTTTGACCGAAGTCTCAAGGCGTTAGCAATTACCGAAACAGAGCTAAAACTCATGGCCAGAGCGGCAATCATAGGCGATAACAATATCCCGAAAAAGGGAAATAACACCCCTGCCGCGATTGGAACGCCGAGCGTATTATATATCAGTGCAAAAAATAGGTTCTGCTTAATGTTCCTCATCACGGCATCGCTCAAGTTGCGGGCTTTTACAACACCTTGCAAATCGCCTTTGACCAAGGTAATCATAGCACTCTCAATGGCTACATCGGTTCCCGTTCCCATCGCAATTCCAACATCACTCTGGGCAAGTGCCGGGGCATCGTTGATACCATCGCCGGCCATGGCAACCACTTTTCCTTGTGCCTGTAACTTGTTGACTTCTTCAAGCTTGTCTTCCGGTAACATTCCTGCTTTAAAGTCGGCAAGATCGAGTTCGCTAGCTACGGCTTGGGCGGTGTCATGATTGTCGCCGGTTAACATAATTACCGCGATGCCTTTATCCTGTAATTTTTTGATGGCCCTTGTGCTTGTCCCTTTAATTTTATCGCCGATCACAACGTAGCCCGAGACTTCACCATCCACTGCCAAATAGGAGACTGTTTTACCTTGTTTCTGAAAGGATTGTACCTCTGTTTCCATTTCAGATGAAACCGAGGCTTTTGAAGACTCCATCATTTTGGCATTCCCTAAGTGCATTTTTTGACCATCGACCGTTCCCTCGACTCCTTTACCCGTTTTCGCGCTAAAACCCTCCGTTTTGGAGATTAGGGTATTTTGTTCCTTCCCGTATTTCACGGTCGCTTCGGCTAGGGGATGCTCGCTGGAACTGTTTAATGACGCGATAAAGCGTAGAATGTCGCTTTCTCCAAAGCGATTTCCAAAAACGCCGATCTTTTCAACGCTAGGTTTTCCTTCTGTTATCGTTCCTGTTTTGTCCACAATAAGCGTATCAACCTTGTTCATTTTCTCAAGCGCTTCCGCATTTTTGATCAGAACTCCATTTTGTGCCCCTTTACCGACACCCACCATTATTGACATTGGCGTAGCAAGCCCCAAAGCACAGGGACAGGCAATAATGAGCACGGCGATGGCATTTACCAGCGCATATACATACGCCGGTTCTGGCCCCCAAATAGCCCACGCCGCAAAAGTGATAAATGAAATGATGACCACCACAGGCACAAAATAGCTTGAAACCGTATCCGCCAATTTCTGGATGGGCGCCCGGCTACGGCTGGCATCATTGACCATCTGGATAATCTGTGAAAGCAGTGTCTCAGAGCCCACTTTTTCGGCCCTCATCAAAAAAGATTGATTCCCGTTAATGGTTCCGCTGCTCACCTTATCATCTTCAGCTTTGTTTACGGGAATAGGTTCACCCGAAATCATCGATTCGTCAACGGTGGTACTGCCTTCTGTTATCACGCCATCCACAGGAATTTTATCTCCCGGCTTGACCCGTAGCGTGTCTCCTTTTTGGATCTGATCAATAGATACTTCCTCCTCGTTTCCATCCACCACCCGCAAGGCCGTATTGGGAGCCAGCTTTAACAATTCCTTGACCGCGGAATTGGTTTTGCTATGCGCACGGGCTTCCAGCACTTGTCCCATCAATACCAAGGTGAGAATGACCGTGGCCGCTTCAAAATAGACGTGGACCGCCCCGGATCCGGTCTTGAATTGCTCCGGGAAAAAATCCGGAAACAACATCCCAAAAAGACTAAAAAGCCATGCCACACCGGAACCTATCCCGATAAGCGTAAACATATTGAGATTCCAGCTTTTTATGCTGCGGTAGGCGCGTTCAAAGAACATCCATGTGGCATAGAATACCACAGGAATGGACAGTCCGAACTGGATCCAGTTCCACCTTTTCTGTTCCATCGCATCATATAATGGATTGTTGGGAACCATTTCGCTCATGGCAATTAAGAATATGGGCAGTGTAAAAGCAAGTGCGATCCAGAATTTTTTTAGGAGCTTTCTATAGGTCTTCTCCTCGGCTGAAAGGTCCGGTTGTCTTGGTACAAGATCCATTCCACAAATAGGACAAGGCCCTGGTTCGTCTTTTACAACTTCGGGGTGCATCGGGCAGGTCCATTGGTCGCTTGAAGTAGCGGATAAATTTTGTTCTTCCACCAAATCCATTCCGCATACGGGACAATCACCAGGGGTATCGTAGGTTTTGTCACCTTCGCAATGCATAGGGCAGTAGAAAGCCCCTGTTCCTTTTCCTTTCCCTTTGGACTTAGTTTCCCCTTTTTTTTGGTAGTATGATGCTGCCCCCCATCTTCATGTATACTATAGGTTCCTCCATCTTTTTTTAAGACCTCCTGAAATTTTTTGATGGGAATATGCGAATCCATTTCAATGGTAGCTTCGGCTTTTTCCAGATTGACGAATGCATTGGAAACCCCCTCCACTTTGCCAAGGGTATCCTCTACGTGGGTTCTGCAACCGTTGCAGGTCATTCCGTGTATGTGATAGGTGTGTTTCATCTACTGAATAAAAAATTTAACTATTAGTCCCCCTACAAGCCACGCATAGCAGATAAAAGCTGCATATTTTAAAATATTTTCCAGCAACTCGCTTTTGGGGGCCATCTCGCTCATACTGTGCTCGACATCTTTTTTCTTGAAAAAGCCCAAGTAAACCAAGTATCCTGAAATAGCCAAAAAGGCCATATTCAAAAAGAAGGTATAATCTATTTTGAAATACTCGCTATCCTGAATTTTGACTTGAGATGGGTCTGGCAAAATGCTGAACAGATCAAAGGTGTAGTGCAATGCCAATGAAGCACCTATTAAGGCCGTGAACAGTAGGAACAAAATGAAAAGCGACATCTTCCATCCGTAATATTTTGCATTGATACGCAATACTGGAAAAACCACTAAATCACTAAAAATAAATGCCATTACCCCCGCAAAACTTACGCCTTTTCCAAAGAGCAAAGCTGCCAATGGAATATTCCCCATAGAACCGATAAAGGTCAAAAATGCCGCTATTGGCCCGACAATGATATGCTCCAAGATTTGGAAAAAGGTGAAATCGGTATTGCCTTGGCCGCTATTGATAAAAAGCGTTTGGAAAAAGGAATCCGGAACGAACGCCGCCACTATGCCGGCAATGGTAAAGCCTACGGTAACATCTTTCCAGACCATTTGCCATTCCATTTTATATTTTTTGGCGACCCGGGCCCAGCTATTCTCTTTCTGTATCTGTTTTTTCCAATCTTTAGAATCGTCCATTCCATCGTCATCATCTTGGCTTTCAAGATTTTTTCGTGCCTTTTCAATCAGTTTCTTGGGGTTGATAACGCGAATGAGGATCCAACAAATACCTATCAGAAGAATTCCCCCTGCGTATTCCCCTACAACGAATTGCCATCCCAAAAAAATGGATATAATAATCCCTAATTCGATAACGAGGTTGGTCGATGCCAACAAAAACGCAATGGAAGAGACAAAACTCGCTCCTTTTTTAAATAAGGACTTTGTGCTTGCCAATGCGGCAAAGCTGCAAGAGCTACTAATAAGGCCGAAAAACGTACCCAATAGCATACTTTTGGATTCGTCTTTGCCCATCGTTTTCTGCATTCGTTTTTCGGTCACAAAAATTTGTATCATACTACTGATGATATAGCCCAATACGAACGCCCAAAGCGCCATCCAGAAAAATCCGGTGGTAGTGTAGGCCGCTTCGCCCCATTGTTTTAAAAAATCATTCATATCTCTTCTTTGTATTCTTAGTGTTGATGCTTCTTCGATTCATATTTGCGCTGATCTAATTGGATTACATCGTCCCATTTCCATCCATCCTGTTCTACCAAAGATCGGTGGATCATTCTATTTTTGCGCATTTCATCGTTTAGCTCGATCTGCTCAAAATTATTGACCAACAGACCTTTGTCAATTAATTTATGTAAAGGCGTGGAAACAGTTGAATTTTGAATCATCTTTACTTTTGTTACACCCCGTACGACTTCTTTATAATTATTAAGCGCGGAAACTATAGGCAAGAGTTCACTTTTATTCAGGGTGAAGTCCTTTCTAATGTATTTTTGAAAGAGATAAACCACCTCGTTCAACTTCGCTATTTGTAACACTACAGCATTCTTTCTTTTATTGTTATGAAAATAATGTATTATCGGATAGGCTCTATGATTCTGATTGTGATCGACCAATTCATCCGAAAGAGTCAACAACTGGAATTTCAAAAAATCAAAATTTTGACCATTCCAGGCATTAAGAATTACCTCTTGGGGACTATCTCCCAACCCGCTTATATTGATTCCCAGTTTTCTCTGTTTTATAACCGCTGACAGAACAGGGATAAAATAAGTTACGGACATGGTAATAAAGATCAGGCCGGTAAAGGCATATAAATTGGTGACGAGCCGCCAAGTATTTGTAGAAGGCAGATAGTCTCCAAGGCCCAGTGTTGATAACACGTATCCAGCATAATACACTTTTTCCCAATCAGTGGCGGGCAACTTAGTAGTTGCGTCTATGATAGAGCCGAACTGGCTCATCAGAACAAGGTCAAAACTTAAATTCAGCAGTAATACCCATAATAGTACAATAATGAAAAGCAGCAAAAACCCGGTGTGGGTCAAAGCCTTTGATCTGCCATTGTGATCGCAAATATTTAAAGCTAATCTCCATCCCCAAGTGCATAGTCTACTCGTCATCCACCCCCCGCCCTTCAATGTTAAAGTCGTAATAACGATATCCGATAAGACGGCGATGTAGATTAAAATGCCAAGGCTCAAAACGATATAATTCATAACATTATATAATTAAGCGAACTAAGCCGCCCCAGCACGAAAAAGTTTCAGAATGCCTATGACAGTTGTCGCCAATATCAATATTTTACTACTCACGAACCCTTCCTACGAACGCGACTAAGAAAACACCCCCTATAATCATGAAAACTATCTCTTAATTGATCTCACGTCGTACTTTACCGCAAGTCAACATTTTGCGACCGAAATAGGGATTCCTCACTTCGTTACTCGCACTTAACCAGGCACTACCACTATCGTACATCGGGCAAAAATGTTCATACATTTTTTGCTTCGTCCCGGTAATAGCTATTATCTGCGTTACATCCTTGTTCAAATTTTTAAAATGTTCCCTCTGTTGTTCCATTGAACTTTCCGAGATCAGCTCGGCCTGCTTTTTGGCATCCGCAATAAGGTCCAATAGGTCCTTACGCTCTGAATCCGAATACCCGGCAACATCGAAACCCTCTAAAGCCGTTACCAATTTTCTTCCTGCATCCGCTGCCTCTTCAGTACTATCCCCTACAAGTGCATCTTTAATGGACAGATATTCTGTAACAATTGCCGTGGCAGCTGAATTTTGCTCACTGCCATGGACCACTTCCCCTTGCTGATTTACATCATTCTGATGCATTTCGCTGCTCATAGGCGCTGCGGGTTCATTTTTCTTTGCCTTTTTACAAGAAATCGAGGTTAGCGCAAATAATGCAGCTGCACTTGCCAATACTATTATTTTTAGTGGTTTCATATTAATCTATTTTTATTGTTGCTAATTTTTAGATTCCAAAAATGGAACGGCCAGACCGCCCCAGTGACCGATCGCTTTTTAAAACTCCCCTTCAGCGAAAAGTTTTTTAGGCAAATAAATTCCAGGCTCATTGGCCAAGTAGTTTCTACTCGATAGCCTTCGCCAAATGGAAAATTGTTAACCCAACCCAACTCCATTTAATTTGCTCTATATGCCCACTATCGGAATATCTTTGGTCTCCGCTTTGAGTCTAGCCTTAAACCAGAACTGATGAGCGTGGGTGCGATATAACGCACCCCGGCCGGGAATCCTGTTTCACTCGTTCGTCCCTTTGAGTGTGGTCATCACTGAAAACTCTTGCCATGCCATTTTACGTTTAGCCCCTACGGCTTTTTTCTTATTTAGTTTGCCAAGGCTTTATGACCGACCCTGCTTTATCAAGTACCTTTCGTTGCCACGTCTAAGGTTTTTAAGTCGGGGTTGTGGGTTTTCGTCCATCCGGTTGGTTAGCACCAGCATCAAAACTTCATCATAATCAAGTGTTTTTTCTTTTAGTTGGACTCAAATCTGACCATAGACATCGCGTTGTTCCTGCTAACCAGGGTTTGAGTGGTACCAATGGGTACCGGATTGTTGTATGGCAAATTTATATGGAAGGTTTCGCCCGGTCTGATAGATGGTGCACTTCATATAGCACACGCCATCATAAAAGTTAGGCCATATCACACCGTGCCAATGTATCGATGTTTCCATATTCAATTTGTTAATCACAGTGATAACTGCAAATTTGCCCTCTTCAAATTCAAGGTTCGGGTTAGGAATGGCCCCATTAATGGCCATTGCCTTCACATCTTTTTCCCAGAAATTGACTGTTTCCGAATCTATGGTGAGATTAGAAACGTGCCCACGTCAGATGTCCTAAATTTCTTCATAAATATTGGATATTCGCATTCTTGAACAAGAAAAGCACAAACCTGCGATCAGACAAAAGTGCCGGTAATATTTTCTATCAGATCAGTAAGGTTTAAAAGCTCTTCCCTTTCGGAAAGGGCGAAATTTCTTTATGCCAAGTACGCTTCGCAGGCATCGGCGCATTTTCTGCAAGCTTCGGCACAGTCCTTACAATGCTGATGTTCGTGTTGGGCACATTCGTCAGCACATGTGGTACAAATTTTATGGCAATAGCGCACCAAATCTTTAACATCATTAAATTGGGTAGCCAGTACTTGTGCCAATGTACTGCACACTTCTGCACAAACACGGTCGGTACGGATGCAGTCGATCATTTTTTTAGGATTTTCTTCGTCCAAACAAGCGTCCGCACAATAGTTACAATGGTTAATGCAGTTTCCTAACGCGTGAACTAATTTCTCATTTCTCATAGTTAAAGTTTTAAGTTCATAAAATGTTCGATTAAATATAATCTTAATTCACAGATTGTTGTGTCATAATTTTGGCGAATATCTATATAATTTGATCTAGTGGATTTCTTAAATTCTTAAGTTGAGATTTATAATCCGAAAGACTCATTCCGGTCTCGCTTTTAAATTGGCCGCTTAAATGATTGATATGGCTGTAACCCAACAATTGCGCCATTTCGGTAAAGTTAAGTTCTCTTGCCTGTACCAGTTCCTTCACCTTTTCTATTTTCAATTTGATGAAGTATTTTTCAATCGTTATGCCCTCGGTCAATGAAAAGACCTTACTGATTTTTGAATATTCGTGACCCAGGATATCTGCTAGATGGCCAGATAGATTTCTCTTAAGTTGCAAAGGCAATTGCTGCAACATTTTAATGAGCTCAACCTTCACCTGTTCCGTGAGTTTTTCTTCCGTACTGCTCATCAGTGAAAACCCGTTGTTTTCAAGTAAAATTTTCAATTTTATAATTTCTTCATCACCATCTATCTTCAATTGCAAACGTCCCAATTCGATATGCACCAGATGAATATTATGTTCATTCAGTTCGTCTCTCAAAACCTTGATGCACCTATCGCAAACCATATTTTTTATAAAAAAGTCCTTTATCATAATTAGTTTGTCAAGTAGTTGATAATAGCCGATTGCACGTAGTATTGTTGCACCGACTCGATCTGGTTGGATTGGAATTTTAGTTGCAGCTCTTGAATGTCCAGCACATCATTAAAATCGATAGTTCCCGTCTCATAATTTTTAATCAGGATTTCTTCGGCATCTTTTGCCTGTTTAAGATTCTTGGTTTGCGTATGGAATTTTATTCGTGCTTGATTTCTTTGGGATCTTGCTATCGCAAAAGCGGTTTCCAAGGAATGTAAGCGTTCGATTTTCTGCGATTCGATTTCCTGCTGACGCAGCTCATTCTGTTTGCTTACCGATCGATACCGATGGTTGAAGAGGGGGATAGATAAGGATACCATCGGCATTACAATATCTTTCCCATTATCGCTGAAATTCATTTCCGGGCGTTCGGAGACAGGAATATAATCCAACCCCAATCCTATATCCGGTGCGCTTTCCTTTTGGTTCAATAGTTCCGATTGCTCGACGGATTCATACAGCTTATCGTATTTGAGCAGTTCGGGATGAAGCGCCAAGATTTCTTCGTCACCTGTCAGGTCTTGCACTGGAATTGTCATTTGAGGAACGACTTCGACCACAATGCTTGCTTTTCTATTTAGCAAATTATTGAACTCTACCTGCCTTGCCAAGAAATCTTCTTGCCACACTTGTTTCTGCTGATGAAGCTCGTTCTGTCGTATCTGCAGCCGCAAAACATCTACCGCTGAGGACTTGTCTACTTCTACCGCAGTCAAGGCCAAGCGCTCGTAAGTTTTCAGTAATTGGATGTTTTCGTCCAATACATCCTGTTTTGCCCGAATTGCATATAGCTCATAGTAGGACCGGGCGACCGAAAGGGCCAATTTGCGTTTGGCTATGGCCATTTCCACAAATTCGCTATCGGCCATAGCACTCGCATAGTTTTCCCTTGCCGTTAACTTTCCGAACCACGGTAGCATCTGGGAAACCGAGAAGCGGGCGCGCTGTGCACCGGTGCGGGTTTCGGGCTCGCTTACAAAATAGCCTGCACTTACTGTCGCATTGGGAAGGGTACTCACCTCATTTACTTTTTCTTTGGCAAGGTCGTAACGAAGTTCGTAAGCCCGTATCTGAGGGTTGTTCGCTTCCGCTTCCTGTATATAGGATTGCAGTTCTTGCGCTTTTGTGAAAGCGGAAACAAGGAAAAGGCAGACAATAACAATTATATTTTTCATTTCCTCGCTCTTTTAAGTTGAAATTCTTTTTTCATACTGAACAGCACCGGAACCACGAATAGGGTAATCAGAGCTATAATCATCCCGCCAAAGCTCGGTATAGCCATCGGTATCATGATATCGCTGCCCCGACCCGTTGAAGTAAGGATAGGCAATAATGCCAAAATGGTCGTGGCCGTAGTCATCAGACACGGACGGATACGTTTCTGGCCAGCTTCCACTATGGAATCCCGGATTTCCATTTTGTTATCGGGACTGTTGCGGTCAAAGGTTTGCGTAAGATAGGTGGCCATCACGACCCCATCATCGGTAGCGATACCGAACAGGGCGATAAAACCTACCCAAACCGCTACGCTGAGATTTATAGTGTGCATCTGGAACAAGTTCCGTAGGTTCTCGCCAAAGAAATTGAAGTTCAGGAACCAATCCTGCCCATAGCACCATATCATCAGAAATCCCCCTGCAAAGGCTACGGCGATACCGGTAAAGACCATCAGGGAAGTTGATACCGAACGGAACTGGAAATAGAGTATCAGAAAGATAATAATGAGTGCCAATGGCACAACTACGGATAAGGTCTTTTCTGCCCGTAATTGATTTTCATACGTTCCCGTAAACTGGTAGCTAATTCCCTTGGGAACGGTCAATTCGCCATTGTCAATTTTATCCTGGATCAATGCTTGGGCATTTTCAACTACGTCCACTTCGGCAAAACCATCGAGTTTATCGAACAGCACATAGCCCACCAAAAAGGTGTTCTCGCTTTTGATGACCTGTGGCCCCTGTTCATAACGGATATCCACCAGTTCACCAAGGGGCACGGGACTTCCTTTTTCCACCGGCACGTAGATATTTTTTAGGTCGGTGGGGTTTTCACGCAACTCGCGGGGGTAACGCACCCTGACGGCATAACGTTCCCTGCCTTCGACGGTCTGGGTCAAGGGCATCCCGCCAACGGCCACTTGCAAAATTTCCTGTACGTCCATTATGGAAATGCCGTACCGGGCAAGCTTTTCCCTCTTAATATCGATCAGCAAATAGGGTTTGCCAACGATACGGTCGGCAAAAACGGCCTGCTCTTTGACACCTTCGGCCTGTTTGAGAATATCCTCGAGTTTTAGTCCGAAAGCTTCTATTTCCCTTAAGTCCTGGCCTTTTACTTTGATTCCCATAGGCGCGCGCATTCCCGTCTGCAGCATTACTAAACGGGTTTCGATGGGTTGCAGTTTGGGGGCGGAGGTAATACCGGGCAATTTCGTGACGCGGACAATCTCGTTCCAAATATCATCGGAACTGTTGATTTTGGGCCGCCAATTGCGGTAGTACTCGCCATCGTCATCGGGTACGAGTTCTTCCCTTGTCGCCGTAGTTTGCAATTGGGATGCTTCGTAGTTGGCATCTTCCTCAACTTTGTTGTTCGGATTGATAATGAATTTGTCATTTTTCAAAACGAACAACCCATCACCGTTTATCTTGTAGCGTTGGCGTTCGCCAGTGGCATTGCGCATATATTCCGGTTTGTACTGAATAATGTTCTCGTACATCGAAAGTGGGGCGGGGTCAAGGGCGGATTCCGTTCGGCCGGACTTTCCGACCACGGTCTGTATTTCGGGAATGGTCGCCACGGCCATATCCAATTGCTGTAAGACCCGTTTATTTTCTTCCACTCCTGCATGTGGCAATGACGTCGGCATCAACAGGAACGAACCCTCATTGAGCGAAGGCATAAATTCTTTGCCAGTATTCTGCATAATCAGGACACCGAGGATGACGATAACCGTGGGGATCGAAAGAAAGAGGAATTTATGGCGTAATGCCCATCGCAGAATTTGTGTATAATAATATCGGAAAACCCAAAATATACCCAACAACCCGAAGCAGACGATACTAACAAAAATCAGGTTCATCACAATGCTTCGGTCAAACCCCAAAGGCCGCCAGTATTCGGCAAGCAGGAATACAATGGCTGTCGCCGAAATAATGATATTGAGTAAGTTCGTCCGTTTTTCGGATAGATTACCGCGCAAGCTGCCCATGCCCGAAGCACCAAAACCAATCAAAATCAACCCTAACCAAAAGCCATAAATCAAGCCGATAACACCTGTGATAACTAAAGAAATATTGAGGATATATCGGAACGAACTTTTCAGGTCTTTCCTACGGAATAAAAACGCTGCAAACGGTGGGATAAGAAACAGGGCAACTATAATGGACGCTGTGAGCGCCATAGTCTTGGTAAAGGCCAAGGGACGGAACAGTTTCCCCTCTGCGCCTACCATTGTAAATACCGGAATAAAACTGATAATGGTCGTTAGTACGGCGGTCAATATCGCGCCGGATACTTCTGCGGTAGCATTGTAAACGACTGTATTGATAGGCAGCTCATTACCATCAACATCCGTATTTTCCATATCCAGATGTCTAATGATATTTTCGGAGAGGATTACGCCCACATCCACCATCGTACCAATGGCAATTGCGATACCGGAAAGTGCCACGATGTTGGCATCCACATTAAATAGCTTCATCGTAATGAAGACCATTAAGACAGCCACGGGTAGCAGTCCTGAAATCAAAAGGGATGCCCGTAGATTAAATACCATAATGATAATGACCAAAATAGTAATCAAGATTTCCAGGGTCAGGGCCTCATTAAGGGTTCCCAAAGTCTCCTGAATGAGTTCGGTACGGTCGTAAAAGGGGACTATGGTAAGTTGTGAAGTACGGCCATCGGCCAACTCTTTTGAAGGTAAACCGGCACTCAGTTCGTTAATCTGGTCCTTGACGTTGTTAATGACCTCCAAAGGATTGGCGCCATATCGGGCGACTACCGCACCGCCCACGACTTCGGCCCCCTCCTTATCCAAAATTCCACGTCGGGTAGCCGGTCCCAAATGGACATTGCCGACATCCTTGATTCGAATAGAAGCGAAATTTTCTGAAGTTACGACGGCGTTTTCTATATCATCGATGGACTTCACATAGCCCAGGCCTCGGACAAGATATTCGGCCTGGTTCATTTCCAAGGTCTGTGCGCCGATGTCTTGATTGCTTTGTTTAACCGCTTTAACAATATCCGATAGACCGATACCGTACTGGCGCATTTTTTCGGGATCGACATCCACTTGGTATTCCTGCACATAGCCGCCGACGGATGCTACTTCCGACACACCGCTTGCAGAAGAAAGGGCGTATTTTACATAATAGTCCTGAATGCTACGCAGTTCCTGCAAGTCCCATCCGCCCGTTACATTTCCATCCTTATCGCGGCCTTCCAAGGTGTACCAAAAAATCTGGCCCAATCCTGTGGCATCCGGTCCCAACGCGGGGTTGACACCCTCCGGCAATAATCCGCTGGGTAACGAATTGAGTTTTTCGAGGATGCGGCTGCGTGACCAATAGAATTCAACATCCTCTTCAAAAATGATATAGATACTCGAAAACCCGAACATGGAGGAGCTTCGGATGGTCTTTACGCCGGGGATTCCCAATAAGGAAGTGGTCAACGGATAGGTAATCTGGTCCTCTATATCCTGCGGCGAACGCCCTTGCCATTTCGTAAAAACAATCTGTTGGTTCTCGCCGATGTCAGGAATGGCATCTACGGCCACCGGGTCGCGGGGCAGGAAGCCGGTATCCCAGTTGAAAGGTGCGTTGATTGTGCCCCATCCCACAAAGAGGACGAGCATTAGCACGGGAACGAGCTTATTTTCTATTAGGAATTTTATGCCTTTGTTCAGCATTAAATATTGTTTTAGTTTTCAGACTTGAAATCGACCCGTCCTGCGGGCGGACATGAGATTGATATATGAAATTCCGAAAATCTCCGGTTTTGGCAGTCCCTAAACTAGAATCCGATAAAATTTTTCCGGAGAAATTAGGGGACACAAGATTTCGCAACACGGCTATGCAGCGAAAAAATCTGAAACTAAATCAAATTAGAAATACTTGGTTCAAGACAAGTACGTCCTGCTCCAAGAAGGGTGGATGGTAGTCTTTAAAAGGGACGATGGAAGAATCAAGTTCCTCAAAAAGAGTTACAAAGGTGTAGAAAAACTGGGTAAGGAAAGTCTGTTGCCCAAAGGTTAATTTATCAAACGAAGTTTTAAGGTTTTGACTGGCTTCCTTGATGATTTGCAAATCGGAACAGCAGGATTTTTTGGAAAAAGCAGGTTCTCCGTCATGGGATACCGGAATTTTTTCCATTCCACAGCTTTCCGCCTTGTGGTACAAAGAAAAATCCACCAAAGAATCCCCACAATAGTGCATATCGACAGTGAACGACATGGTGGCGAATAGCACTACAAGGGCCATCAAAACGGATATAGTCTTATGGAAACCCTTTTTCATAATAGCAAAATTACTGAAAAATAATAATTTTAGAGGGTATAATCCGTATTTAATAGTAAACTCAATATTCCATTCCATTGAGGGGGTTACCCTTTTAAAACTCGGATTACTCGATGACGTTTAAGAGACTGTTTTGAAATTTGTCGAATATTTTTTTTATTCCCCTTTTACGCCCTTTGAGACATAATAATGAGCTGTAAAAATTATAATCACAAATTTTAAAAACAGTCTCTGAGTGTCGTAGCCTTAAAAATCGTATCGGTAACTGACAATATCCCGTTAACATTAACTTAATGGTAGCTTTATTTTTGGGATGTCTTAAAAACGTGTGGCTGTTATGGGCATTCCATAGTATTAGCAAGGGTGTTCTACAATATTAACAATTTCAGGAAGACGGTTGTAATTTACTCAAAAACAGAACTATTCCTTAGACTGAAATTAGGAAAAACAAATTATTTAAAATACCCCATAGGGGGGGCTATGCTTTGCGGCTTTATAAAGCCGCAAAGTGTGTCTGGAACGGTATCCGATGCAACGGGACCGCTACCGGGCGCCAGTGTGGTGGTCAAGGGAACGACCACCGGAACACAGACCGATTTTGACGGAAACTTTAGCTTGGACAACATTGGCGAAGATGCCGTTTTGTCCATTTCGTATGTGGGTTATATGGCCCAAGAAATTCCCGTCGAAGGCCGATCGACTATCGAAGTTACGTTACAGGAAGATGCCCAGGCCCTGGACGAGGTAGTGGTAGTGGCCTATGGCACCTCAACGAAAAAAGACCTGACCGGTGCGGTCGGTATCATACCATCCGACGAGATTACCAGTTTTCCGAATACCAGTGTGGATCAGGCCATTCAGGGCAAGACCGCCGGGGTTCAGGTCACCCAAGATTCCGGTGCGCCCGGTGCTTCGGTATCGGTCAACATTCGTGGCGTCGGTTCTTTTGGAAATACCACGCCCATATATGTATTCGACGGCTTTCCGACTCAGGATATATCCTTTTTAAATCCAAACGATATTGCCTCTATTTCTGTATTAAAGGATGCCTCCGCAGGGGCACTTTACGGCGTAAGGGCGAGCAACATGCGGCTAAAATTACCGGAGATGAAGGTTATTTTTCCATCGCCAAAAAAATATGGCAATTCACTGTAGATACGATAATAGACACTCAAGATGGCGAATGGTTTTTTAGGGTCGATCGCCAAGGTTCTTCATATGCCGACGAAAATAAACTGGAACCTTGGAAAGGTCCTTACCACAACAGCAGGGCCTGTTTGGAAATTATTAAAATTCTGGTTTAGGATACTATTTTAAAGCCACCCTTTTCATCGCGTCGCGTGGTCTGTTCTGCGAATCATAAATGATCACTCCCACGGCATTGTTCGGAACTCGCAATTTTCGGGAATCTTGGGTAAGATATCCTGAACCATAATAAAATTCCTGCCGGTAGGTCTTTCCGTTGGCCAGTTGTATCTCGGCATACGTGTCGGTAGGTTTCAACGGAAAGGTTTGGCGGTTGCGTTCTAAGGAAAAAGATTGGACTGCCGCATTATTGTTCGCTACAAAAAAATCAATGCCTTTACCGGTTATGAGCTGGGCGATTCCCCTGGAATCCCTTGGGGTGTCAAAACCGCTAACCTCCATGGAGGTATTTTTGAAATCACCTTTTCCATTGCCTAAAAGCACCATGCCTTTGGAGCTGTTCATGGAGCCGCCCAGGGTTTCGGTATCTGTTCGGTTACCGGCGAGCAAAACATCCAAAAAACCATCATCGTTGAGATCTGCAATGGAGATGCCGTAAACCGGTGCTATCTGCACCATGGGCGGTAAGGTTTCAGAGGAAAATTTTCCATCGCCCTTATTCTCCAGGTAAAGGGTCTTGAGACAGGTCGCCTCTTTGCGGATGGCTCCTTGCAGTTCCTCTTTGCTGAACATTTGGTCGAAGGAGGTCATGCCATAGTCCTTGTAATACGGAAAGCGTTTTTTGATTGGTGCGATTTGGCTTATCAGGGCGTCCCTCGATGGAAGCGGATAATTGACGCCGTTGACATAGGACCCCATTATCGGGTCTATCTTTCCGTTATTGTCAAAATCCTTGGCCACGATGGTCAAAGGCTCTTTCGTAGAGGCCTTGAGGTCCGTGTTTTCACCCAAGTTGCCTACCACATAATCTATGTCCCCATCTTGGTCAAAATCGGCGCCGTTGATGCTGTTCCAAAAACCGCTGAGGCCGGCCGTACCGCTTTTTTGGGTTACATTGACCAGTTTCCCCTTTTGGTTTTCAAAAAAAATGATCGGCATCCATTCGCCCACAACGATAAGATCGGTAACTCCATCGGAATTGAAATCGGTCCATAAACCCGCGGTCACCATACCGATATTCTTAATTTCGGGGGCTACCGATGTGGTTACATCCGTAAAATTGCCTTCGTTATTTTGAAAGATATAGCTTTTGTCCACTTGCGGATAGCTATAGGGGGTAAGGCGGGACCCAACAAAGAGATCCAGATCGCCATCCCCGTCAAAATCGGATGCGTTGACTGTCGAGGTACTGGATTTTATCGGAGGAAGCCCTTCGGAAATCTCAAAAGTGCCATCCTGTTTTTGAAAGTATAGTTGATCCTGATAATTTCCGGCATCTTGGGGGAGTTCGTTCCCTCCACTGGCCACATAAATGTCCGGTCTTCCATCACCGTTGAAATCGGCCACTATAGCACCCTGTTCTTCGTAGTTCCACGATCCGGGCAAGATAGCCCCTTTACTAAAGCTACCATTCCTTCCCTGCTTCCAGATATAAGAGGTGTCTTTAACAGCGGTGGACATAAAAAGGTCTTCCAGGCCGTCAAGGTCAACGTCTGCCACCGCAAGTCCTGGCCCTTCCCGGGACAGCATTTTGAGCAGCAGCGGCTGGACCATGAAATCCACATAGCTATTCTCTTTGTGCACGATTTGAGAAACCCTGCTATCGATATTCCGCAAAAGCCTATTTTTTTTATCTATCGTTTTCTCCTCTGTGCGCTTCGCATCGGTGTAGGCTAGCTCGATACGCTGGTTGGTATCGAGGTGGCGCAGTGTTTGTGCCTTGCCATCAGGCCAGATGACTTGAAGGCTGTCGATAAACTTCCTTTTTCCCAGCCCAAAATGGAGGCTATAATCCACCGATGAAACATAGCCACGCACCGGATATTCATACGTTTTCTGAATGCTGTCCCCATAGAACAAAGTGACCTCGGCACCTATTGCGCCGGGGTTCAATCTAGGCCCTTTCAGGCTCACCGCCAAATAATCGGTATTCTGTCGATGGTCTTCTATCGTAAGATTTTTGTAGACATAAGCTTCGCTATTGATGTTGTTCGATACCAGATCCAGATCACCGTCGCGATCAAGATCAACATAAACCGCTCCGTTGGAAATGCTCGAAGGCGCTTGGCTCCATATTTTAGTAACATTTCTAAAAGAGAGGTCGCCTTCGTTTTTATAGAAGTAGTTGGCCAGGTCGATGGTAGGCAATTTTTTTAGGTCATTATATCTTCTTGCCTTCCGTATGGAATCACTGCCAAAGGGGTTGCTCATTCCCGGTGCATAATTGGCAAAGTCAAGATCGGTGACGTCTTTTCCGTAACCGTTGGTCAAGAAAAGATCTTTTAGGCCGTCATTGTCAAAGTCGGCGATCAAGGGCGCCCAGCTCCAATCCGTTTTATGGATTCCGGCCAGGCGTCCCATTTCCGAAAAGGAAGAATCGCGGTTTCTCAGCTGGAGGGTATTACGCACATATTGGGGCATATAGCCCTTGTCGTACCTCATGGTCTGGCTGTTGTAATTCATCGCCGGGGTCATGGTCTTGTTGTGCAGATTGGACTCGGGGAGCATGTCCATCTGCACGATATCTTCCAGTCCATCGTTGTTGTAATCGGCTATGTCCATCCCCATACCGTTGCCGGAGGTCTGGGTAATGTATTTTTCTATATCCTCGGTAAAGGTACCATCGCCATTATTGACCCACAAAAGGTCATTGGTGATAAAATCGTTGGAACAATAGACATCGGGCCAGCCGTCGTTATTTACGTCAAAGATACCGATACCGAGGCCGTAACCTTCTATGGTAATGCCAGCTTCTTTTGATACGTTGGTAAAGGTGTTATCGCCGTTGTTTTTATAGAACCTGTCCGTACTTATCCCCTCGCTGTGCCGCTTGATCGGACGCAGATTGCTATGACTGAAATCTTCCATGCCATTTGTCAATAGGTACATATCTAGATCGCCGTCTTTATCGTAATCAAAAAATGCCGCTTGGGTACTGTAACCAGAATCGTTAAGGCCGTAAGCCTTAGCCTCTTCCTTAAATTTATTGTTGCCTTGATTGATGTACAGCTGATTTTCCGATTTTTCGGCCTCCTTATCGGCGATGCAGACATAAATATCCATAAGGCCGTCGGTATTGATATCGATAAAACTGATACCCGTGGCCCAGCCTTTTTTAAAAATTCCGGCACTTTCGGTGATGTCTTTAAAGGTCATATTACCCTTGTTCAGATATAAGCGGGAGGGTACTTGGTTGCCACCAAAGAAAAGATCCGGAAGCCCGTCGTTATTGATGTCACCCGTCCCCACACCGGCACCGTTATATATGTAAAGATAATTCAGGGGATTAAAATCCTTGGTCTCCTCGATATCGTTGCTAAATGTGATACCGGTACGGGAGGCGGGAAGTAACTCAAATTTGGACTCAGGCCCGTCGGAATCGCAACCGACCGTTAAGATTAAAAGTAGAGAACAAAATAGATAAGCGTGTTTCACGAAAATAAATTTAATAAAGTTATAATTCTACCGCAAAGATCACCCTAAGTTAGTTTTTTCTAAAGCTATTTGTGTAGGTTTTTACTGTGCCCCGGCGGTTACCCGTCCCGAGGTCAAGCCTGACTCTACCTTTCAGCGGTCGGAAATAGTCTATCTCGCCTTTACTGTTTCCGCCCTGCCGGGCATACGTTTGACCCATGCTGCCACGGGCAATCCACTGTGCGCTAGGTTTGACCGGTGAAGGGTGTAGCGAACTTTTTCCGGGATTCGTGCAACACATAATGGACATAGTATAAAAAAATTATCTAAAAAGATTAGAAAATTAAACTGCAAATAACGTTTAATTAATCTGATGAAGATGGAGCTGAATATAAAGAAAGTCATATATGCTGGCCGTTTTAGTGACTTTTTGGAATAGACAGAGTTGTGACCCAGATGAGGAATACACAAGAATCGACACAATTGAAAGAGGCTTGTCGCCCGATTACGATAACTGACTTCGCCGATGATACGCATATAGGCCTTTTAAAGGGATACAGCGCTACCGATGCAGACCTTTCTTGTGATAAGTGATTCGATAGAACCATCAAAAGTAGGATCAATCGAGGGCAATACTTAAAAAATGGTGGTTAAGGTTAATTGTGAGTTTTCTCCTGGGAGGGGTAATCACCGAGGCTCTCATTATTTCAACGGACGGTAAGCTCGATATTCATGCCTTTATTTTGAGAGTTTGTGTTTACCTCGTACTAAGTTTACTGTACGGTCTCTATCTTGGAAGGCAGCAGAAAGATTAATAATTTCCACTAAATAGTGAAATCCATCATATTTTATTTAAACGAGTACATTAGACAGTTTTAGGGCGGTTGGCCTTTGTAGAAAAATTAAGTTCTTTTTTAACCCTAGTGCCTGTACGTTTGTATAAACGAGCTACTGCGGAAGTAGATTCCAAAGAAACCTCTTCAGCAATATTTTCACCGGTGCCAGACCTTTCTACTGCATCTACCCTTACTTTTTCATCTGCGGTCTGAGCCTGTGCGATAATCCCAATAAAAAGAACAAAGAACAAAGTTGCGATAGTTTTCATGACATGCGTTTTTATATAAATAGAACGCTGTGCTTCGTATCGAACCGGGTCGTAAATCGCTGAACAACACATGATTTTCGGTAAACCGTAAACAGTTGGTTATATGGTAAAAAAGTATCGTTGAACGGATTCCGCTTAAAAAACACTTTACCGAAACAAACGGCTCTTTGAGCGAGTCCTATGACCGCAGAGTCTGAAGTTCAAAAAAATATTCAAATCAAAAAAAGGTCCGAAGCGCTAAGCGGATTTTCCTATGGGTAAGAATCAAATGTTCAATTACGAATGTCAAATAGGCTAATATTTGCCATAGTTTTTAAGGGGCTTGAAGCCCGTTGATGCATAAACATATGCGAGGGAATGAAAAGTAATAAAAAATTGAAAATGATTTATCTGGAGCACCCCATGAGGTCCTGAATATTCAAATTCCAATTTTTTAATCTTTAGCTGTTTTTCTGATTAGGAAAAAGCCGATCGGTTATACCTATGCTATACCCAACAACTAAAAAATCCCCTGATTTCAGTGAAATAAGGGGATTCGACCTGGGCTTAGTTAGACTCCCTTCGGCTACATTCCGGATGACTTGTAGTACTCGTTTTCGTTGAAATAAAAATCCCGGTTGCAGCGAAGCAGCGGGATGCAAATTTGAATTCTTGTTGGCCTACTAGGACTCCTCCCCTCCACTTGGCTCAGGATCAACTTCTCGTACTCGTTTTCGTTGAAATTAAAAATCCCGGTAGCAGCGAAGCAGCGGGATGCAAATTTGAATTCTTGTTGGCCTACTAGGACTCCTCCCCTCCACTTGGCTCAGGATCAACTTCCCGTACTCGTTTTCGTTGAAATTAAAAAATCCCGGTAGCAGCGAAGCAGCGGGATGCAGTTGTGAATTCTTGTTGGCCTACTAGGACTCCTCCCCTCCACTTGGCTCAGGATCAACTTCCCGTACCCGTATTCATTGAAATAAAAAATCCCGGTAGCAGCGAAGCACCGGGATGAACTTTGAATTCTTGTTGGCCTACTAGGACTCGAACCTAGAACGACTGGACCAAAACCAGCTGTGTTGCCAATTACACCATAGGCCATTACTATTTGAGCGTGCAAATTTAAAACAAAGTTTGGTATGCGCAAACAATTTTGCTGACAATGATATGTAAACGTCCTTTCGGTGTTGTTAAACCTTTATCAAAAACCCCATCCCATATCTATTTTAATTAGTAATTTCGTCGAATCAGTTCAAATCAAAGGTTTGGCAGACCGACTGGCCTAACACAACTCGCATACATGTTTGCAAAGAATTTCGAAAAATGGGATACCCTGTCAGGATGGGGTGTTTTTTTTATAGCCCTCATCGTTTACGCCATCACCGTAGAACCCACCAACAGCTTTTGGGATGCCGGTGAGTACATCGCCACCTCCGCCAAACTGCAGGTAGGCCATCCGCCGGGGGCTCCGCTTTTACAGATGCTAGGCGCCTTTTTCGCCATGTTCGCCCTCGACCAGACCGAAGTAGCCCGCATGGTGAACTATGTTTCCGGGGTGTCGAGTGCCTTTACCATCCTGTTCATGTTCTGGACGATTACCAACCTCGCCCAAAAACTGATATACAAAAAGGATGAGGTAATGACCAACAGCAAGGCCATCGCCATTTTAGGCAGCGGACTGGTCGGTTCCTTGGCTTTTACCTTTTCCGATAGTTTTTGGTTCAATGCAGTCGAGACCGAGGTGTACGCCAGTGCCAGTATGGTTATGGCATTGCTGCTTTGGCTAGGCCTAAAATGGACGGATAACCTCGACAGTCCGCGGGGAAATCGGTGGCTCGTGCTTATTTCCTTTGTGGTGGGGCTTACTTTCGGCATCCAATTTATGGGCTTTTTGGCCATTCCTTCCATCGGACTTCTCTACTACTTTCAGACGTATAAAAAAACTACTGTAAAAAATTTCTTGATCGCCAATATCGCGGTCATTGCCGTTCTCATGCTGGTTTACAAATTTTCATTGACCTATGTACTGGAACTCTTCGGATGGAGCGAGGTCTTTTTTATCAATAGTGTAGGCCTTCCCTTTAATTCCGGTACCATTATTATGGCACTGATATTTGTGGCCGCCTTTTATTTCGGCTTAAACTATACCCGAAAGAACGATTATAGAACGGCCAACACCATCGTACTCTGTATGATGTTCGTTTTCTTAGGATTTTCTTCTTGGCTGATGCTTCCCATTCGCGCCAACGCTCGAACGGTCATCAACGAAAACAACCCCGAAGATGCGCGTGCCCTGCTGGCTTATTACAACCGTGAGCAATATCCCGGAGTCGATAGTCCCGTTTACGGTACCTATTACTCGAATACTTTCGGCGACGGGGGGCCGGACAAAGACGAGGCCCCCAAATATGAAAAGGACGAGGAAACGGGCAAGTACGTTATCGTAAATTACTATAAGGATGCCGTACCGGGCGACGATCCGAAACATGTCGGTATTTTGCCCCGCATGTGGAGCGGACCCAATGCGGAGAACTACATGAAATACTTCGGGCCGTTAGACTTCAGTATGAACCAATCGAATGAAGAACTGCGACAAGCGGTGAAACAAGTCAAGGAGGGCTATGCCAAAGGCGAGATCGATGCCGAGCAATATATCGGTTTCCTACGCCGCTTCAGCGAGTATCTTGAAGTGGAGCCGCCATCGATATGGCAGAACATCAAATATATGTTCCAGTTTCAGTTCGGCTATATGTATTGGCGGTATTTTATGTGGAACTTTGCTGGAAAGAACAACGACGTGCAAGGCCGCTACAACGGCAATGGCGAATGGCTGAGCGGTATCGGTTTTATCGACAGTATGCGGTTGGGAAGCCAGAGCAATCTGCCGGATGACGTCAAGAACGACAAGGCACGGAACACCTATTTCTTCCTCCCTTTAATTCTGGGGATAATCGGCATCCTGTTTCAGGTATCGAAAAACCCCAAGCAATTTTGGGTGTTACTGGTGTTCTTTTTGTTTACGGGAATAGCCATCCAATTCTATACGAATCCCTCTATTTTTCAACCGCGTGAGCGGGATTATTCCCTCGTCGGGTCCTTTTATGTCTTTGCACTTTGGATAGGCCTCGGCGTATATGGACTCTTCGACGAGTTCAGAAAACTGCTGACACCAAAACTACTGGCTCCGATCGTTACCGTAGTGTGCTTTTTAGCCGTCCCGACGGTAATGGCCATTCAGAACTGGGACGATCACGACCGCTCGAACCGGTTTACGGCAAACGCATCGGCGAAGGCCTATCTCGACTCTACCCAAAAGGATGCGGGTGCCATTCTTTTTACCATTGGCGACAATGACACCTTCCCCCTTTGGTACGCCCAAGAAATCGAGGGCTATCGTACCGATGTGCGTATCGTCTGTACCAGCCTTTTCGAGACGGATTGGTACATCGACCAGATGAAGCGAAAGGCTTATGACAGCGACCCCATACCCTCGCTGATTACCCACGATAAATACCGTTGGGGTTCGCGTGACGTACTTTATTACCAGAACGTTGACCAATTGTTCAACAAAAAGCTCTCGGAAAGCCGCTGGTCGGTGGACGATTTTATTCGATGGGTCAATAGCGACGAACCCCAGACCAAGCTGAAATATATTCTCGAAAAGCAGGGGGCCGATCTCGAGGCGTATCCGGAAAATACCCAGCAGATCGTTTACTATCCGACCACCCACCTGCGCATCCCCGTTAACAAGAAAAACGTATTGGAAAGCGGACTGGTCAAGGAAAAGGATTCGGCTGAAATCGTCGATTATATCGATATCGACCTCCCCAAGCAGGCCATTACCAAAAAAAGCATGATGATGTTGGATATTCTCGCCAACAACGATTGGAAACGGCCCCTTTATTTTTCCGGGGGAAGCTTTGACGATGCCGAATTTATCTGGATGAAGGACTATTTACAGCTTGACGGCATGGCCTATAAATTGGTGCCCATTAAGACCCCGCGCACCAAATCGTCCTTTGAAATGGGCAGGATAGACACTGATCTCATGTACGATATCGTGACGAATTGGTACTGGGGCAATTCTGGGAGCCCTGATATCTATCACGACCCACAGACCCGAATCCAGGGCCTATCCTATCGCAGCAATCTCGCCCGCCTGACAGAACAACTGATCCAGGAAGGCAAAATCGATAAGGCCAAAGATATCATAGATATTACCATGAAAAATCTTCCTGTGGAATACTATGAATACTACACTTTCGTCGAACCCTTTGTAGATGGATATTATAAGGTAGGTGAAACCGATAAGGCCCGGGCTTTGTTCGAAAAATTAAAAAAGATATATCAAGACCGTTTGGAATATTATGAAGGGATTCCATTGGATGAGCAGTACGACCAAATTGACGAAATCATTGCCGATATGGAAGGCTACCGTAGAAACATTGATATTCTGATTTCGAACAACGACCGCGAAAAGGCTGAAAAGGAAACCTTGATATTTAACGAGTACATCGATAAGTTCGAGCATTTTTACAAAAATAATATGCCCGGGCAAGAACCGCCAGTTCCAGGGGAAAACCCCGATCTGATCGATACAATGCCAGTTTCTGATACCACCGCAACTGATGCTACGACCGTCGAAAATGATGAAGTTGAGGATACGTTGTTGGTACCGGAAGGTAACTAGTGCTGTATGCATTAGGTCAAAACCACCGCAAAATCCAATCCGCTTTAGGCTTAGCGCAAGTAGGCTTCGCTTAGGGAACGCAGGAAGAAGAAAACTACTTTACTTACTACTTGTAACTAGAAGTGCGCCGGCGCTACGGTTTTTTTATACGTATTCCTTCAAAACTCCAATAAGCGTATTGGCATCCTGTTCGCCACTTTGCCGCCAGACCATTTCCCCTTTTTTGTAGATTATTAGGGTGGGCAAACCCTTCACGCGCAAAGCACTTGAAAGTTCCTTGTTCTTATCAACGTCGATTTTGATGACCTTGCCCTTATCGCCCAAAGCAGCGGCCACATCGCGAAGCACGGGATGCATGGCGTTTGACTGCTCGTTCCATTCCGCATAAAAATCCAATAGAACCGGGACTTCCAAATCGATAAGTTCACCAAATTTTGACATATATATACTACTTTGGGTTATCCGCCAAAAATAACAAAAATTGTGAAATCAGTAGTTGTACACTGAACTTTTAGAATTTCTAAGGCGTTAAAGTCATGTTAACGAACCGGCTACACCGTTTTCCATTGTCAGGTCAACCCTGTAATCGCACAAAAGGCCATCATCATATATTTCGTGGCGGCCCTTGACAAAGAAATATTGCATAGCCCTATGGATTATTCATTAAGAACGGGATGCCGCAAAATACGCGGGGGGTTTTGCGACCATTGTGGCCTGACACATGATTAGGTTCTTTTCTTAAGCGTAATCACACTAATTTCGGGCCAGATTCCGACCCGGCCGGGATATCCTAAAAATCCAAGCCCCCGGTTAACGTTGATAAATTGTTCTTTTTCCTTGTAAACCCCCGCCCAATACTTGTAGCGCCACCTGGCGGGACTCCATTTGATCCACCCCGGGATTTCGATGCCGAATTGCATGCCATGGGTATGCCCGCTAAGGGTCAGATGGTAGTGCAAATCATCGAAGAGCACCACATCTTCCCAATGTGAGGGGTCGTGGCTCATCAATATCTTAAAATCGTCTTTGTCAATTGTTTTCGTAGCCTCTTTAAGGTCACCGGCTTTTTTGAAGCCCCCCCTACCCCAGTTCTCCACTCCGATCAGGGCGATTTTGTCGTTTCCTTTGGTCAGATACCGGTTTTCATTGAGCAATAGGTCAAAGCCGATGTTGCGTTCGAGGGCTTTCAGATCTTCAAGATTTTGGCGCTTGAGTTCCTCGGTCTCCCAATCCACATAATCGCCGTAATCGTGGTTTCCCAGAATGGAAAACTTCCCGTCCTTCGCCTCGAGGGTCGAAAAGAGTTCGGCCCAAGGTTCCATTTCCGTAGCGAGGTTGTTCACCAGATCGCCGGTAAATAAAATGACGTCACCTTGCTGCCTGTTGATCAGGTCGACCGCATATTCGACTTTTTTATGGTTATCAAAACTGCCGCTGTGGATATCGGAAATCTGGGTGATCCTATAGCCGTCGAAGGTATCCGGCAAATCATCAAATTCCAAAGTGTATTGAAGCACCTGAAAGTTATATTTGCCCTTGTACATCCCATAGAGCAATGCCCCAAAGGGCAAAGCGGCAATACCCAAACCCAAAATACTCAAAAACCTCCGGCGTTCGGGGAGGGTGAATTCCTTTGCGTCCCCCGTAAATTTTTGATAGGCCCCGGCGACCATCCTAAAAATATCCTCCGAAAAAAGAAAGAGGATGGTAACCACCTGAAAGACAATAGCGGTAAGCAAAAATCCGAATGCGTAGCTTTTGGGCCTGCTGAGAACCCTGCCCTGTGCCTCGCCCCAAGTAAACTGGTAGATAAAATTGCCCAGTACAAGAACCGATATGACGATAAAAAGATAATATACCCAAGGATGGCGGGTCGCCGTTTTCAAGGCCTGCAAGGTATAAACGCCCAAAAGAACGTACACAACAATAAAAATAATCCACCGTAACATGGGTGCAAAGGTATTTGTTAATGCGCGTTGAATGTGCGTATTTGGATTTTATTTAACGGCATTCACGATTTTTCGGATACTTTCAAGTTCTGACAAGAAAATTTCATCCTCTTTTAAAAGGGACGGGGTATTCATGGGAATGGTCGGCGGGGCCGCTAAAGTCTTTATGGGTTTACTTCCCGAAAGATGAACGATATGGAAGCCCTTTTCCTTAAATACGCCGACGTTATTTGGGCGGATACCCCCGCCGGGCATAATATTTATCCTGCTGGCATTTTGATGCAGTTCGGTCAGCAGTCCGATTCCCGCCGGGGCGGATGTTTGCTGTCCGGAAGTCAAGATGCAGTCAACGCCCAAGGCTTCCAATCGCCTCAGGGTTTGCAAGGGACTTTTCACCCAGTCGAACGCGCGATGAAACGTAAAATTGAGGTCTTTGGATGCCTCGACCAATGCTGCGGTCCGTTCTTCGTCCAAAGTAAAATCCTTCTTTAAGATTCCCGACACAATGCCTTCGAACCCCATGTCAACACATTTTGCGATGTCGGTTTTCATGATCTTGAACTCCTCCTCCGAATAGGTAAAATCCCCACTTCGCGGCCGGATCAGGATATGTACGGGAATGGAAATTCTTTTGCGGATGGCTTTAAGAAGACCATAGGAAGGCGTGATGCCCCCCACGGCGAGCTCCGAACAGACTTCGATACGATGGGCGCCCCCCTTTTGGGCATGTAATGCGGATTGTAGTGAATTGGCACAGATTTCTACCAGCATACCATAAAATTTAAGGGTCAAACTTAGCTTCCGGCGGCAGGATCAAGTCAAGCTTGTTTCGATTTTGGAATTGGTGGTCTCCAGTAATAACCCGTATATTTAGCAAGCCTAAATGTAAACAGGAATTATGGAACGAAGAAAGTTTTTAAAGAATTCCACGGCGGTTACGGCCGGGCTGGTTTCAGGGCCTTTCATGGCGTCGCACTTGGAGGCTACTAACGTAGGATGCCTGGCAAAGGACACTCCCGCAGCGAGGCGTCCGATCGTTATCTGCACCTGGGATTTTCATAAGGCCTCGGCCAAGGCGTGGGATATATTAAGGGATGGGGGCAATTCGTTGGATGCCGTGGAACAGGGCGTTCGAATCGAGGAAGCCGATGTTGACAACCAGACCGTGGGCGTCGGCGGAAGGCCCGACCGGGACGGCAACGTGACCTTGGATGCCTGTATCATGGACAAGGCCGGCAACTGCGGGGCGGTATTGGCGATGCAGAATATAGCACATCCGGTTTCGGTAGCCCGTAAGGTGATGGAAGATACGCCACACGTGATGCTCGCCGGGAAAGGGGCAGAACAATTCGCCTATGAAATGGGCTTCGAAAAGACCGACCTGCTCACCGAAAAATCAAAACAGGAATGGCTCGAATGGAAAAAGACCTCACAATACAAACCTATCATCAATATCGAGAACCACGATACCATCGGGATGTTGGCCATCGATAAAAATGGGGATATCTCGGGGGCCTGTACCACCAGTGGTATGGCCTACAAAATGGCTGGCCGCGTAGGCGATTCACCCATTATCGGGGCGGGATTGTTTGTCGATAATGAAGTGGGCGGAGCTACGGCCACCGGGGTTGGGGAAGAAGTGGTACGCACCGTAGGCAGTTTTTTAATCGTCGAACTCATGCGGCAAGGCAAGTCGCCCCAAGCCGCTTGCGAAGAGGGCGTAAAACGGATCATCGCCAAGAACAAGCAGAACCCTGATTTTCAGATCGGCTTTATCGCCATTAATAAGAACGGGGAGACCGGTGGATACTGCATCCATCCCGGGTTTACCTATCGGACCTTTTCGGAGGAAGGGCATGTGAACCATCCGTCCGATTCATATCTTGATTCATAATCCTGTGGAACCCAATGCAAAATGCCATATCACAAATCCAGTGCCCCCTATAAAAGCTAACATCTAAAATCTCATATTTAAAAAAATGCCAGAACAAAAACGACTTTTCCTTCTCGACGCCTACGCCCTAATTTTCCGCGGATATTACGCCCTTATCAAAAACCCGCGTATCAACTCTAAGGGGATGGATACCTCCGCCATCATGGGCTTTATGAACTCCCTTTTCGACGTCATCAAACGGGAAAAACCCGACCATCTCGCCGTCTGTTTCGATAAGGATGGCAGTGCGGAACGAACTGAAATGTACGCCGATTACAAGGCCCATCGCGACGAGACGCCCGATGCTATCAGAACGGCCATCCCGTGGATACAGAACATTCTAAAGGCCATGCATATTCCCTGTATAGAACTATCGGGACTGGAGGCCGACGATATTATCGGCACCTTGGCAAAACAGGCCGAAAAAGAAGATTATAAGGTCTTCATGGTCACTCCCGATAAGGATTTTGCCCAGCTCGTTTCCGAGAACGTGTTTATGTACCGACCGGCACGTATGGGCAACGGTATTGAAATCTGGGGCATACCCGAGGTACAGAAACGTTTTGGGGTCGAGCGGCCCGAGCAGGTCATCGATTATCTGGGGATGATGGGCGATGCGAGTGATAACATTCCCGGACTACCGGGTGTAGGCGACAAAACGGCTAAAAAATTCATTAAAAAGTTCGACTCTTTGGAGGGCCTATTGAACAATACGGATAAGCTCAAGGGCAAAATGAAGGAAAAAGTCATCGAGCATGCCGAACAGGGTAGGCTTTCCAAAAAATTGGCCACCATCTTTACAGAATGTGACGTCACCTTCGATGCCGAAGATTATGAGCTTTCCAAGCCCGACAGTGAAAAGGTGCAAGTACTCTTCGAAGAACTGGAATTTCGTAGGCTTAAAGACCAGTTCATCAAAATATTTTCCGGGGAAGAAGATACTGCCCAGGCACAGGTCAGCAGCACCCCGACCGCCAAAGCGCAGGCCAGGCAGGCCGGCGGCGGCCAGTTTTCATTGTTCGGTGCCGACCCAGGGGATTCGGGTGAAACCATCAAAGATCACAACAGCCGAAAGACAATAAAAGACGTATCGCACGTGTACCAAAGCGTAGCTTCGGGCATGGCGATGGAACTTTTTCTCAAAAGCCTGATGAAGCAGACCTCCGTTTGTTTCGATACCGAAACCACCTCGTTGAACGCCTTGGAAGCCGAGCTGGTCGGTATCGCTTTTTCTTGGGAGGCCACGAAAGGCTTTTATATTCCCTTTCCCGAAACGAGGAAAGAAGCGCAGGAAATTATCGAACAGTTACGACCGTTCTTTGAATCCGAAGACATAGAAAAAGTAGGCCAAAACCTAAAGTACGATATCAAAGTGCTCGACAAGTACGATGTCCATGTCAAGGGAAGGTTTTTTGACACCATGTTGGCGCACTATCTGATCAATCCCGATATGCGGCATAATATGGATGTGCTTTCGGAAACCTATCTCAATTATACCCCGGTTTCCATCACTGAACTGATCGGAAAAAAAGGAAAGAACCAGCTCAATATGCGGGAGGTTCCCTTGGAAAAACAAACGGAATACGCGGTCGAGGATGCCGATATCACTTTTCAATTGGCGCAGCATTTCCGTCCCGAACTGGCCGAAGCCAAGACCGATAAGCTCTTCAACAAAATTGAAATTCCGCTGCTTCATGTTTTGGCAGATATGGAATTGGAAGGCATCAATTTGGATAAAAAATTCCTCAACTCCCTTTCCGAAGCCCTCGACAACGACATCAAAGAATTGGAGAAAAAGATTTACAAGGAGGCCGACGAGGAATTCAACATCGGATCGCCCAAACAATTGGGGGAAATACTATTCGATAAAATGAAACTGGTCGACAAGCCGAAGAAAACCCGGACGGGACAGTACTCTACGGCCGAGGATGTACTCTCCTATCTGGCCAAAGACCATAATATCATTCAACAGGTGCTGGATTTCCGGGGATTGAGTAAATTAAAAAGCACCTATATCGATGCCCTTCCGGAGCAGATAGAACCATCGACCGGACGAGTGCATACCGATTATATGCAGACCGTGGCTGCGACCGGAAGGCTGAGCAGCAACAACCCCAATCTACAAAACATCCCCATTCGTACCGAAAGGGGGCGGCAGGTGCGCAAGGCCTTTATTCCACGGGATGAAAACTATACCTTATTGGCCGCCGATTATTCCCAGATCGAACTGCGTATCATCGCTTCCCTGAGCGAGGAGACCACGATGATCGAGGCATTCAAGAACGGGGAAGATATACACGCCTCCACCGCATCCAAAGTCTTTGATGTACCCATCAGCGAGGTGACGCGAGAGCAGCGTAGCAACGCCAAAACCGTCAATTTCGGCATTATTTACGGGGTATCGGCTTTCGGCCTGAGCAACCAAACGGATCTCAGTCGTTCCGAATCCAAGGAACTCATCGACACCTATTATAAGACTTACCCGAAACTTCGCAACTACATCGGTGACCAGATAGATTTCGCCCGCGAGCACGGTTACGTACAGACCGTGTTGGGGAGGCGCAGGTATTTAAAGGATATCAACGGCAGTAACCAGGTCGTGCGTAGTGCCGCCGAACGAAACGCCGTCAACGCCCCGATCCAAGGCAGTGCGGCGGATATCATAAAAATCGCTATGATCAACATCCACAAAAGGCTGTCCGAAGGAAAATACAAAAGCAAGATGCTGTTGCAAGTACACGATGAACTGGTATTCGATATTTACAGATCGGAATTGGAAGAGCTCAAGCCGCTGATCAAATCCGAAATGGAAAATGCGTACCAACTTTCCGTACCATTGGATGTGGAATTAGGAATAGGTGACAATTGGTTGGAAGCGCATTGAGCCTGCTTGAAATTGGGGTCGTTCAAGGGAAAAGGAATTATTTACCCTTAAAACATACAAAATCAACTCAATTTACGTTCATCCCATAGGCCAACCCCCCAAAACGACCTAATTATGTCATTTCTCGCAAAACTTATCGTAGATGGAAAACAGTACAATATATTGCACTGCACCTACAATTTTGAACAGCCCACCGACGCCACTGGCAAACCTGCGGCCAGACCGATGGGCGGTCGTATCATGGCCACAATCGAAGCCGATGGTAGCTATGACCTGCTTCACTGGATGTCGTCGCCCGACCAGACAAAGGATGGTAGCGTAGTCTTTTACAAGCGCGATGCGATGTCAAAACTGCAGGAAGTTCTCTTCCAAAAAGCCTATTGCATAAGCCTTGAAGTGGAATTCGACGCTGTAGACGACTCCCCTTTGCAGAAACGTATAGTTTTATCCGCAAAAAGTTTAAAGATAGGCGATATGACCTTTGAAAACCATTGGGGCGAATAATAGTATGGATTTTGCCACTCGCAGTGCCGGAAAGCATAAGCTAAAGTGAAGCCCGACGAAAAGAAGGCAAAATTACCAAGAGCGTAGATAGCCAACAGGTCGCAACGGTACCAGAAGTATGCGGCGAATATCATTATTGATTAGCAGTTCGTTTTCGGGTTGCCTTGCAATTAAATCACGCCTTCACCTACAAAAACCTCCAATACACAACATTTCTTTGTCCATAATCGAACAACAGAATACTTTTATCCAAATTCCGCCCCAACGGAGTCCGGTTATGAAAAAGTATTTCGGTCTTGTTCTATTTTTGTCGATTACCTATATGGGTAACGCCCAGTCACGACGTTCAGAAGGTGAGCTACCCGCTAAGACGATATCGGAGTCGGTGGCAAAGACCAAGGTCAAGGTATTCCCTAATCCCGCTACAAACCTAGTAAACGTTCTCGGCCTAAAAAACAGCCCGAAGGCAGAAATCATAATAGCAAATATCTATGGCAACACCGTTATGACCTATAAATGGGCCATCCGGCGTAATGCATTGAACATTCCTATTTCCACACTTGAACCCGGGGCGTATATTATCCATATACGTTCGGAAGAGCAGCAGGTGCGGACCAAATTTTATAAGCAGTAAATCGGCATAAAATTCTTTTTTTCCTACTTTAGAAAGTATTCTAACACCCACTCAACAATCAAAAGGCCGCATCATAAATCGATGCGGCCTTTTAGCTTTGCCCCACCTTAATTAGTAATGGTATTATTTTCGAGTACTTTGAGTGCCCCAGGACTTATAGACGGTTTTTTTAACAAGAAAGATAAAGCCAATATATACCCTATCTTTTAGCCATGGCAATTATGACGAGTTCATTGAAAGGGACAAAAGGTCGACGGGGTTACCTTATATAAAGAAATCGACCCGAGCGTTTACAGCCTTTACATTAAATGCGGCCTTTCCGATACCTCCTCATAAACCTTTCTGATATCAAGGCGCAAGGCCATAGGGAACACGATCCGGCCAATGGTACTACCGAACGACTTTCAGGATGTAAGCGCCTTTATCAGTGCCGGTGTCGGATTCGGTACGGTTGTCGATGGTAGAAATTCGGAATTACCACGTATTATACCAGTGGAAGTAAGCCACATCTCCAAAAAATATTCGGAAACGAGGGTTTGTAATTTAAGTTTATTAGTGTACATTTGCAGCCCGTTTTACGGGAGAGAATCATTTAATCTAAAAGTAACCGCAGTGGATACATTAAGTTTTAAGACCGTTTCGGCTAACAGAAAGACTGTTGACAAACAGTGGGTGTTAGTGGATGCAGAGGGGGAGACTTTGGGGCGAATGGCCTCCAAAGTGGCCAAAATGCTCAGAGGAAAGCACAAACCCAGTTTTACGCCACATGTCGATTGCGGCGACAACGTAATCGTTATCAATGCCGAGAAAGTCAACTTGACCGGCAACAAATGGGAAGACAAAGTTTATCTGCGGTATACCGGATATCCCGGCGGGCAACGTTCAAAAACGGCCAAGGAGATTTTGGCCAAACATCCCGAGCGTATCGTAGAAAAAGCGATCAAGGGCATGCTTCCCAAAAACAGGTTGGGCGCCGAACTTTTCAGAAACCTAAAAGTGGTCATAGGGGCAGAGCATGATTACGAAGCCCAAAAACCAACGCTTATCAACTTAAAAGAATTCAAATAAATGGAGACCATTCACAAAATCGGAAGAAGAAAAACGGCGGTCGCCCGTGTGTATGTTTCGGAAGGGAAAGGAAACATTACGGTCAACCACAGGGATTTGAACGACTATTTTTCTACAGCCGTACTGCAGTATAAGGTTAAACAGCCTTTTTCGCTGACCGGTAGCGAGGATAGTTATGATGTGAAAGTAAACGTGTACGGTGGCGGAATCACCGGGCAGGCAGAAGCCATCCGTTTAGCGCTTTCCAGGGTCATGTGTGAGGTAGACGCCGAAAACAGGTCCGTGCTCAAGCCGGAAGGTCTTTTGACCCGGGATCCGAGAATGGTGGAGCGTAAGAAGTTCGGTCAGAAAAAGGCCCGTAAGAAATTCCAGTTCTCCAAACGTTAATAGTAGATTGCATGGCATCCATCTCCCGACAATGTCTGGGGATGGGTGTCAATTTCGTATATTTTTTAACCCAGTTCATTGAAAGTCCTTCTCCCTATAATTTTCGGGTTGCGGATAAATTAAAAAGCCATACTTTGTTTAAAAGGATGGTTTTCCGGTAGATACCGACATTCAGTTGGATCACCGTTAGTTTAGCATCCAAATGCTAGAGGCTTCACGTCCACTACGTGATACCACTCCAGCATTGCCTATTCAAAAGAACGTAAACTAAATCAGAAATGGCGAAAGTCGAAGTAAAACAATTATTGGACGCAGGTGTGCATTTTGGCCACCTCACCCGCAAGTGGAACCCGAACATGGCGCCCTACATCTACATGGAGCGTAACGGGATACACGTTATCAACCTTTACAAAACGGTAGCAAAATTGGACGAGGCCAACGAAGCCCTCAAAAAGATTGCCGCATCGGGGAGAAAAATACTTTTCGTCGCCACCAAAAAACAGGCGAAGGACATAGTGGCCGAAAAAGTGGCCAACGTCAACATGCCCTACATCACCGAAAGATGGCCCGGCGGCATGTTGACCAATTTCGTGACCATTCGTAAAGCCGTCAAGAAAATGGCCTCCATCGACCGCATGAAAAAGGACGGTACGTTCGATACGCTCTCCAAAAAGGAGCGTCTGCAGGTTGATCGTCTCCGCGCCAAGCTGGAGAAAAACTTGGGTTCCATTTCCGAGATGAGCCGATTGCCGGGTGCCCTTTTCGTTGTGGATACCATGCGGGAACATATTGCTGTAAAGGAAGCGCAGAAGTTGAACATTCCCATCTTTGCCATGGTCGATACCAATTGCAATCCCCGGGATGTCGATTACCTGATTCCGTCGAATGACGATGCCTCCAAATCCATTGACATTATCATGACCCAGGTCACCGATGCCGTAGCCGAAGGCCTGGCCGAAAGAAAGTCCGAAAAACAGTCGGATAAAGAAGGGAAAGACGAGGGCGAAGGCCAAAAGAAGAAAAAGAAAGACAAGAAGGAGAAAAAAGACAAGGACAAAGAGAACAAAGTTGTCGAAAAAGCGCCCGAGGCCGCTAAAAAGGCCGAAAATTCAAATCCCGTGGGCGAAGACGATAGCACTCAGCTCGAAGAGGCCCCAGTCGTAAAGGAAGGTGTCTCAACACCCAAACCGACCCCCGAGACCGCGGAGACCAAAGCCCCGCCTGTAGTCGGTAAAACGCCCAAGCCTGAGGTCGATGTTGAAGCTACCCAAGAAGCGGTCGAAGATTCCACTTCTGTTGTAGAAGAAGAAAAGGCCGCTCCTAAGAAAGAAGCCAACACAAAAGCCGACAAGGCAGACGACCTGACCAAAATTGAGGGTGTCGGTCCTAAAGCGGCGGAAGCCCTTGAGGCAGCGGGATTAGGAACTTACACCAATCTGGCCCAATCCGAAGCCGACAAAATCAAGGAAATCTTGACCGAAGCCAGTTCTCGAATGGCACATTTAGACCCTACCTCGTGGCCCAAACAAGCGCAGATGGCCGCCGATGGTAAATGGGACGAGCTTCAGGAATGGCAGGAAAAGACCAAAGGAGGCGTGGAGTAAACCTCGACCGGTGCTGCAACAAAACTACCGATTCTATTTTTCGATGGGTACAGCCCGAGTAGATAGGTATAGAAATATTAATAATAAATAAATTTGTACCGTGGCCTATGCCGCTCCTGTTTCGCAGGCAGTAGGTGTAGTCGAAGGGCGGACATAAAAAGATAAATTCATATTATGGCAAAGATTACAGCCGCAGAAGTAAATAAATTAAGAAAGACTACCGGCGCAGGTATGATGGATTGTAAGAACGCCCTGGTCGAGGCGGAAGGCGATTTTGACAAAGCTATCGAAATTCTTCGCAAAAAAGGACAGAAAGTAGCCGCCAAAAGGGCCGATCGCGATTCTTCGGAAGGTGCCGCTATAGCCAAAGTGAATTCAGATGACACGAAAGGGGTTATTATCTCCCTGAACTGCGAGACCGATTTTGTCGCCAAGAACGATGATTTTGTCACCTTGGCCAACGAATTGGCCGATCTGGCAATAGGCTATCAGGACAAGGAAACTTTTCTTTCCGCTGATTTCAAGGGAATGACGGTTCAGGACAAACTGACGGAGCAGACCGGAGTCATCGGCGAGAAAGTGGAGATTGGCGGATTTGAAAGATTGAGCGCCCCGTTTGTAGGAAGCTACATTCATGCCGGAAATAAAATCGCTACCCTGGTAGGCCTATCCGAGGCCGTTGACGGGGCCGATACGGTGGCAAAGGATGTCGCGATGCAAGTGGCTGCCATGAACCCTGTGGCGTTAAACGAAGAAAGTGTCGATCAATCCGTTATCGACAAGGAAATAGAAATCGCCAAAGATCAATTGCGGCAAGAAGGCAAACCCGAGGAAATGCTTGACAAAATCTCCAAAGGAAAAATAAAGCGTTTCTTTAAGGACAATACCTTGGTCAATCAAGATTTTATCAAGGACAGCAAAAAAAGCGTTTCCCAGTATGTAAAATCAGTGGATTCCAGTTTGGAAGTTACCGGATTTAAAAGGGTGGCTTTGGGATAACCACACCATCTAGGTATTGAAGGATCTAAGCTTTTTCCATTCGCCTAAAAGGCATTAAATAAGCAAAAAATGTCTAATTTTCGCTAGAAGGTAAAAGTTCGACCGTTTCTTTTTATCAAAACCACCATGTCAAGAAAACGTGGTGGTTTTTGCTTTTGTCAACAAAACCAAAAAATAAATCCATTTGCATTTTGATCCATCGTAGCGTACATTAAGGCAAGCTAATCCCTATGCTAAAAGATGTGCTAATAACGCTGTTGTTGTTTTCTACCGGAATATCGTCTGGTCAAAACAATTATGGATCTTTAAGAAAGCATATGGTAACTACCCAATTAAAAAAGAGGGGTATCGTTGATAAAGCCGTTATAAAAGCGGTCACGGAGGTACCTCGACACGAATTCGTTCCCGACCGGCTAAAAGATGTGGCCTATGAAGACGGTCCACTTCCTATCGGTGAGGGCCAGACAATCTCCCAACCTTATATCATTGGTTTTATGACCCAAACCCTCGACCTGGATCCCAGGGATAAGGTTCTGGAAATAGGTACGGGTTCGGGATATCAAGCTGCCGTACTGGCTGAAATTGTAGATTCGGTTTATACTATCGAAATCATCGAAAAATTAGGGCTAAGGGCCGAGACGAAATTGAAGGAACTGGGATATACCAATGTCGAGGTAAAGATCGGGGACGGCTACCACGGTTGGCCCGAAAAAAGTCCGTTCGATGCCATCATAATTACCGCGGGGGCGGAGGCCATTCCGCCGGCATTGATCGAACAGCTGAAGGATGACGGTCGATTGATTGTACCTCAAGGTAGCAAACATTCCGTTCAGCAATTACTGTTGGCCACCAAAAAGAAGGGCAAGGTCAAGACTAAATATCTTATGCCAGTACGTTTTGTGCCCTTTACCCGGGAAAAGAACCGATAACGAAAATTACACTCTCCGGATTCTTATAGTCAGTCCTTCAACCACGCCTCCCGCAGTTGGGCCTCTTTCGGGCTTAGGCTTTCGACGGGAACAATAGTCTGTTGCTGCAACATGGGCTTGCCCGCTTTTCCTTCGAGCTTTACTTCCTCATCCCCGCGCCGCACGGTCATGGTTATATCAGTATCTGGGGACCAACCGAAACTCTGCCCAATAATCGTTCTCATGGTTTCCAAGGTGATCGGAGTGCCATTGATGCTTTTGATCACATCACCCCCCTGGGCCCCCAAATCGGTAAGGAAGCTATTGAGCTCTAAACCTTTTCGAATAAAGACCTCATTGTCTTTCGAGGGGTCAACATCGATAAACGGAACATCACCGTTCAGAAAATAGCCGGTCTGTTCTTCTTCCGATTCCATTTTCAGGCCTACCTTGGCCAAGTACGCACTATAATCTATAGGGATGTCGCCAATTACATGCTCATCAAAAAATGTCCTTATTTCCGGGTAGGTCATTTCTACGATCTCATCGATGAGCTCGTCATCCTCAAAAGGGGTATCGTTTCCATATTTTTTTGAAAGTTGCTTCATCAACCACAGCACTCCTTTTTGGCCATCGCTCAGCTGTCGCAGCTCAATATCCAAGGCCATGTTGATCAGGGCTCCTTTTTCATACACGTTAGCATAATTCTTTTTGTACGGTGCTTCCAGCACATTTTCACTCATGGTCGTGAACGATAGGGTATCGTTGTATGATTTGGCGTTGTTGATCTTGTCCATCATACGCTGGTAGAATTCCGTCTCGTCGATCAGGCCCTGCTGGACCTGAAAAAGATTGGCGAAATATTCGGTAGTGCCTTCGTACATCCACAAATGACGTGACATTTTAGGATGGTTGAAATCGAAATACTGTATCTCTTTGGAATGCACGTTCAACGGCGTTACCGTATGAAAAAACTCATGTGATACTACATCGATCATCGTCTCTTCCAAACGGTCTTTAGGCATGACTTCCGGCAATACTACCGTCGTCGAGGTGTGGTGCTCCAAGGCCCCGAAACCTCCGGCATCCGTAGAATCCAATTTAGAGAGATACAGCAAAATATCATAGTTTTTGGTACTGTTAACCTCACCCAAAAACGCTTTTTGGGCCGTCATCATTTTCTCCATTTTTTCCTTGAGATCAGATGCTTTATATACCCCATTGGGCGAGTATACACTAAGTGTCACCTTGATATCGTTGAGCTGGAACGACTCGGTATTGGGCTCGGCGTACAAAATAGGGTTATCGATGACCTCGAAATACCGTCCGGCCAAAAAGGAATCCTCATCCTTCTGATCGGTGGATGATGGCTTCCTAGGGAGCGTTGTCGTAGGTTTCAGGTTTTCAGGCGAACTGATGGTGATTTCATAGGGAACCTCCTTCAGGTCATTGAAATATCCGACAAATCCGTGAAGATTGAGCATAAAATTCTTATCCTTAAGAATATTGGTGCCTGCAGGCGAAAACACTGCATTTTTAGTTTTGGCTTCCGTATCATAGGTATCGTTCACGTAATAGGTAATCTTGTCCAATCTTTTCCCATTCGAAATATTCCAGGTGTTCTGATCGGCCTTTGAAGCGGTCAATTCCCTTCCATCATAGTCCAAAGCCTTTAATCCTTCGATGTATTGGCCGTAATTATCGCTACTATAAGTTCCGGGCACCGTTTTTGGGATATAATAGGATACGTCATCGGAAGTAAATTTACCGGGGTCTACCGTTACCTTGACCTTGTCGTCCACGACGTTTTTTAGATCCAAATAGGCCTGAACGGTGGCCTTATCGGCCGTAACCAAGGCTTTTGATGAACCGCAGCCATACCAAGCGAATCCTATCACGGCTAGTAGCATAATTTTTTTCATCCTGCTCATTTTCAAAAAAGTTTATGCGGTGAACCCGCGTTTAAAGTGTTGCAAGATTATAAAATTTAACACAGCCCCGCACCATGATTAGCAAATAATTAAGGATGAAACTTAGTGACCCTAACTTGGTTTTTCTTCCATCCTAATAACTATTTTTGATTATTTTTGCAACCAAGAAATCGCGACCAATGCAATACAAAAGGATACTTTTAAAACTCAGCGGCGAAGCTTTGATGGGCGAAAAACAGTACGGAATAGACCCCAAACGCCTTGCGGAATATGCCCAAGAGATCAAGGAAGTAGCGGAGAAAGGAGTAGAGATCGCCATCGTTATCGGGGGAGGGAATATTTTTCGGGGCTTAGCCGGTGCCGCCACGGGAATGGATCGGGTACAGGGCGACCACATGGGCATGCTGGCAACGGTCATTAACGGCCTGGCCCTTCAAAATGCCATCGAGAACACCGGTGTGCAGACCCGCTTACAATCAGCGATAAAAATCAACGAAGTGGCGGAGCCTTTTATCCGCCGCCGGGCCATGCGCCATTTGGAAAAAGGACGGGTGGTGATTTTTGGCGGGGGAACCGGAAATCCGTATTTTACGACGGATTCCGCAGCGGTGCTTCGGGCCATAGAGATAGAGGCAGATGTGATACTGAAGGGTACACGGGTAGATGGCATCTATACCTCTGATCCGGAAAAGGACAAGGACGCCGTGAAATTCGACTCCATTTCCTTTGCAGATGTACTTTTAAAGGGATTGAAAGTGATGGATACCACCGCCTTTACCCTGAGTCAGGAGAACGAACTGCCGATCGTCGTTTTCGATATGAACAAAAAAGGAAACCTTTTAAAGCTTGTCGAGGGAGAGAATATCGGAACGGTCGTAAACCTTTAAAAGGATCGGCTAACCCCCGATTTGGATTAAAATTTTTATTATGAACGAAGACGTACAGTTTATACTGGATGCCACCAAGGAACAAATGGCAGGCGCCATGAGGCATTTAGAAAAGGAATTTATAAAGATACGTGCTGGCAAGGCCAATCCGGCCATGCTCTCCTCTGTAATGGTAGAATATTACGGTTCGGAGACGCCCCTCTCGCAGGTATCGAACATCAACACCCCCGACGGCCGAACCATTTCAGTACAGCCTTGGGAAAAGAATATGCTGCAACCGATCGAAACAGCGATTATGAACGCCAATCTAGGCTTCAATCCTATGAACAATGGTGACTTTGTGATCATTAATGTACCACCGCTCACCGAGGAACGCCGCAAACAACTGGTCAAACAGGCCAAGGCCGAGGCCGAAGATGCTAAGGTCGGGGTACGGAACGCCCGCCAAGAGGCTAATAAGGATATTCGTGACCTCGATGTTTCCGAGGACCTACAAAAGAACGCCGAAGTCGACGTACAGGAGCTTACTGACATCTACATTAAAAAAATCGATGTTTTTTTAGAGGCAAAGGAGGCGGAGATCATGAAGGTTTAAGCAAAGAAACCATGAGAATTGTAGTAAATAGCCTAACCTAAGGTGTGGGTTATAGCCGCAATCATTGTTTGCCAGATCAAGGCGAAAAAACTGCCCCGCTGGTAGGCAGGTTATCGCATAGGTGAAGCTACAGGTTATTCCATGCCCGGACGGCATGCGTGTTTAACTAAGAACTGGTGAAAAAGAACAAGGCTTGAGCCGACTAAAATAGGCTTAACACAACACTAAAACGTGTCGAACTTCACAAAAGACTTTTGGGAAAAAACGGCGAGTATCATTCTTCGCAACCGGATCTTGATTTTGGTCCTGATTGCCGCCTTTACCGTTTTTTTAGGCCTGCAGTGGAAGAACATGCGCTTTAGCAACTCGCAGGCCAATCTATTGCCGGACCACCACCCCGTAAACCTTGAATATCAGGCATTTTTAAAACAGTTCGGTGAAGAAGGCAATGCCATTGTCTTCGGCATTAGGGATTCCTCTTTATTTACGCCCTCGACACTGAATCGCTGGAACAAGTTCAGCAAACAACTGGAGGCCTTTCCCGAAATCGACTTTGTCTTATCCCTGGATAATCTTCGGCAACTTGAGAGGGATACCACCGGCCAAAAGTTCGAATTAGAGCCGCTCATAACTTCCCAATTAAGAACGCAATCGCAGGTAGACTCCCTTAAGAATCACCTTTTCAATGACCTGCCGTTTTACGATAACCTGCTTTTCAACAAAAAAAGCGGTACCGTCAGAACTATTGCCAATCTTGATAAGGAAATCGTAAATACTACGGTAAGAAAAGATTTTATACTTCAGGAAGTTACCGACCTCGTGGAAAATTTTGAAGGGGAAACGGGACTTGACGTGCACGTCTCGGGCATGCCCTACATACGCACTATGAATTCCCAGAGCATTATCGACGAAATCGGTAAATTTATCGGGGCCGCACTTTTGGTCACTTCCTTAATCTTCTTTTTCTTTTTTAGGAGTTTCCGAGCCACTTTTATATCGATGTGTGTGGTGATTATTGGGGTTATGTGGGCCTTCGGCATCTTGGGACTGCTGCAATATGAAATTACCGTACTGACGGCATTGATACCTCCGCTGATTATCGTTATCGGCATCCCTAACTGTATCTTTTTAATCAATAAATATCAGCAAGAGGTCAAAAAACATGGCAACCAGGCACTTTCGTTACAGCGGGTGATCTCAAAGATCGGCAATGCGACGCTAATGACCAATATGACCACCGCATCCGGATTTGCCACTTTTATTATTACCGATAGTAAGCTGTTGAAGGAGTTCGGTATCGTAGCTTCCCTAAATATCATCGGTATATTCATCTTATCGCTGCTGATCATCCCTATTATTTATAGTTATTTATCCCTCCCCAAAACCCGACATTTACGGCACCTGAACAAAAAATGGATCGACGCTTTCGTCCATCGGATGGAATATATCGTCCGCAACAAAAGAATTGCAGTATATATCGTTTCCCTAGTGCTTCTGATTGCAAGCATTATCGGCATTTATCAGATCAATATTTCGGGCAGCCCTATCGAGGACATGCCCAAAAATGCTCAATTCTTTAAGGATATCCGATTTTTTGAACAGGAATTCGACGGGATTATGCCCATTGAAATTGTTGTCGATACGAAGCGACCGAAAGGGGTAATGAACGCGAACAACCTGAAAAAGATTGACCAGTTGGATGAGGTAATTACGGAAATTCCCGAACTCTCCAGTCCGCTTTCCGTGGTAAACCTGGTAAAATATTCGAAGCAGGCATTTTACAACGGTCTTCCTAAATATTATCAGCTGCCCACCAAACAGGAGACCAATTTTATTTTGAGTACGGCCCAAAAATCGGCGGGAAATGGCAACCTGCTCAAAAACTTTGTCGACAGTACCGGGCAAACCGCCCGTATCACTACCTTTATACAAGACGTGAAGACAGAGCGGATGGAGCAGATCATGGATAGGCTCTCGGAAAACCTAGACAAGTTCTTTCCGCCCGAACGGTATGATACCTATATGACCGGCAGTGCCCTACTTTTCTTGAAAGGCACCAAATATCTGGTGAAAAATCTAGTGATCTCTCTCGCCTTCGCTATATTTCTGATCGCCCTTTTTATGGCCTACCTGTTTCGATCCTTTCGCATGATTGTCATTTCATTGATTCCCAATTTACTACCCTTGCTCATAACGGCGGGCGTTATGGGATTTATAGGTGTACCTATCAAACCGTCGACCATCTTGGTTTTCAGCATCGCCTTTGGAATTTCGGTGGACGATACTATTCACTTTTTGGCGAAATATCGTCAAGAATTGATGGTCAACAACTGGCAAATAAAAAAATCGATCTATGCGGCCTTGCGGGAAACGGGCGTGAGTATGTTCTATACCTCCATAGTTCTTTTCTTCGGATTTTCGGTCTTTATTATCTCGGATTTTGGGGGTACGGTCGCCTTGGGATTCCTCGTATCGGCCACCCTGCTTTTCGCTATGTTGTCGAACCTTATCCTGCTTCCGTCGTTACTATTGTCCCTTGAACGCAACATTGCTAGTAAAGAGTACTTGAAAGAACCTCAGATCGATATTCTTCCCAAGGATGAGGATACTAAATAGGATAAAACCCGAAACTAAAAGCCTGCCTCGCCTGCACATAGCACGTTACAAATCTACAGGATTAAAGATCCTTCTACGCCGGTTGTTTTTTTTCAAAAACCTATCTTTGCGCTTCCAAATTCAAGCAAGCTAACATGAAATCGTACAGCATAAAAGAACTGCTTTCCAAAAATCTTTTATTACAGGAAGTCGTCGTAAACGGATGGGTGAAAACCTTTCGCAGCAACCGGTTTATAGCCCTGAACGATGGGTCTACCATCGATAATATTCAATGTGTGGTCGATTTTGAATCTTTTGATGATGCCACTTTAAAACAGATCAATACGGGAGCCGCCCTTAAAATCAAAGGAACTTTGGTCGAAAGCCGGGGCAAGGGCCAGAGCGTGGAGATCCAGGTCAAGGACGTCTTTGTCCACGGGGGTGCGGATCCCGAAGTGTATCCGATACAGCCCAAGAAACATTCGTTGGAATTTTTACGCGAAAAGGCGCATTTACGTATTCGAACCAACACGTTCGCTGCGGTTATGCGGGTGCGCTCGGCCCTTTCCTTTGCAATTCATCAATATTTCAATGAAAACGGATTTTATTACTTCCACTCCCCCATCGTCACTGGGTCAGATGCCGAAGGTGCGGGCGAGATGTTCAGGGTGACTACGCTGGATGGTAAAAACCCGCCCTTGAACGTGGACGGATCCATCAATTTCAAGAAGGATTTCTTCGGAAAGGAAACCAACCTGACCGTATCGGGCCAGTTGGAGGCGGAAGCCTATGCGATGGCCTTGGGAAAAGTATATACTTTCGGACCCACCTTTAGGGCAGAAAACTCCAACACTTCGAGACATTTGTCCGAATTCTGGATGATCGAACCCGAAGTAGCATTCAACGATCTTGACGACAATATGGATTTGGCGGAAGACTTTATAAAGAAGGTCGTGCAGTATATTTTAAAAAATTGCGAGGACGACCTCCGGTTTTTGGAAAAACGCCTATTGGACGAGGAGAAATCCAAACCTCAGGCCGAACGTAGTGATATGGCATTGATCGAAAAACTAAAATTCGTTGCCGATAATACTTTTAAAAGAGTTACCTATACCGAGGCTATCGACATCCTACGGAACAGCAAGCCCAACAAAAAGAAAAAATTCCAATACAGCATCGACCTATGGGGGGCGGACCTGCAGAGCGAGCACGAGCGTTACTTAGTGGAGAAGCACTTCAAATGTCCGGTAATCCTTTTTGACTATCCCGCAAAAATAAAGGCGTTTTATATGCGTCTGAACGAGGATGGGAAAACAGTACGGGCCATGGACATTCTCTTTCCCGGTATTGGTGAAATCGTGGGTGGCTCGCAACGGGAGGAACGGCTGGAAGTACTGCGGGAAAAAATGGCGGCCCTGAATATTCCCGAAGAAGAACTTTGGTGGTATCTCGACCTGCGCAAGTTCGGTACCGCGGTACATAGCGGTTTCGGACTTGGTTTTGAGCGGTTGGTGCTTTTCGCCACGGGCATGGGCAACATCAGGGATGTGATTCCCTTTCCCAGAACTCCCCAAAATGCAGAGTTCTGATCGGAAAACGTTAACTTTATAAGGTACGCAAGAATTGCCCCCATGCTAAAACAACACTTACAGTTCAAATTATCGCAAAAGCTATCCCCGCAGCAGATACAGTTGATGAAGCTGATTCAACTGCCTACCCAGGCCTTTGAGCAGCGGCTGAAACAGGAACTTGGCGAAAATCCCGCCCTGGAGACCGGCAAGGAAGAAAACGATACCATCGAGGATGCCTTTGAAGACCTTTACGAAAACGATGAGACGGACAACGAGACCATCGATACCGAGGACATCAATATAGATGAGTACCTTAGTGACGACGAGATTCCCGATTACCGCACCAAGGCAAATAATTACAGTGCCGACGATGAGGAAAAAAACGTTCCCTATTCTGCCGGTATTTCGTTCAATCAATATTTATTGAACCAGCTTAATACCGTCTATCTCAATGATGAAGAATGGAGCATTGCGGAATTTTTGGTGGGCAGCGTCGACGAAAGCGGCTACATACGCCGACCCTTGACCGATATTCTAGATGACCTGGCTTTCACCCAAAACATCTACACCGAAGAAAAGACCCTTGAAAAAGTACTCAAAATAGTCCAGAAATTGGATCCCCCCGGGGTGGCCGCCCGTTCGCTGCAGGAAAGTTTGATCATTCAACTCGAAAGAAAAGAACCTACCCCGAGTATCGAGTTGGCCATCGCCATCTTAGATAAATCTTTCGACCAGTTTACCAAAAAACATTATAAAAAGCTCCTTCAAAAGCATAACATATCCGAAGAACGGCTTAAGGAAGCCATCTCGGAAATCGAAAGGCTCAATCCCAAACCTGGCGGTTCATATTCCGGTAGCAACCGGATTGTAGAGCATGTGGTACCTGATTTTTCCATACGTATCGTCGAGGGTGAACTGGAGCTTACCCTTAACGGTAGAAATGCGCCAGAACTCCATGTGTCCAGGGAATACAACAATATGTTGAAAGGCTATAAGGACGCCAAGAACAAAACGAAGTCACAAAAGGACACTGTGCAGTTCATCAAACAAAAACTCGATGCCGCGAAATGGTTTATCGACGCCATTCGCCAACGGCAACAGACCTTATTCGTTACCATGAGTTCGATTATGAACTATCAAAAGGAATATTTTTTAACCGGCGACGAGCGCAACCTGCGCCCCATGATCTTAAAGGATATCGCCGATGAAATCGATATGGACGTTTCCACGGTATCACGGGTGGCCAACAGTAAATATGTCGATACCCCCTACGGCACCAAGTTAATTAAGGTGTTCTTTTCCGAATCCATGAAGAACGATCAGGGAGAAGATGTTTCTACCCGCGAAATCAAAAAGATACTGGAAACTGTTATCAAGGAAGAGTCCAAGAAAAAGCCGCTGACAGACGACAAGCTGGCAGCCATTCTCAAGGAAAAGGGCTATCCCATCGCCCGCCGAACCGTCGCCAAATACAGGGAACAATTGGACATTCCAGTAGCTCGATTGCGAAAAAAGATATAGAGGGCGCATTGCCGATGAAAATCTTCTTCAAAACCATATCCTATATTTTTCATCCTTTGTTCGTGCCCTTGGCAGGAACATCGGCCTACTTTATGGTCACTCCAAAATACCGACCCATTGCCCTACAAACCGGGAATATCTTGCCCATATTTATTTTAACGGTTATTATCCCCATACTCGCTTTTTTTATCCTGAGAAATATTGGCGCAGTGAATACCGTATTTATGTCCAAGATCAAAGAACGCAAATATCCCTTGTACATTTATATTATAGTATTGCTGATGGTCGTGTACAAAGTGGTACCGAAGAACGATACCCTGGAGCTGCATTTCTTCTTTCTGGGGCTGATAATGGCGGCGATGACCACACTGTTACTATTCTTCCTCAAGTTCAAGACCAGTATGCACCTGATGGGCATGGGTAGTCTCTTTATGTTCCTAGTGGGTCTCAGCATCCATTTCGAACTGAATATTACTTTGGCCATCAGCCTATTTACCGTAGCGACCGGACTCGTCGCGACCTCGAGACTGTATCTTGGCGCCCATTCAAGGCCCGAGCTCCTGATTGGTTTTTTAATCGGGTCGCTGTCGCAGTTGTTCTTGGTAAAGTTTTGGTTATAAAATATAGAAGATAAGCCCGATTCGAAGCGGCTTTATCCCGATTGCCGTATCTTCTACCGTTGCTTTATCATCGAAAAGGTTGTTCAAGGCGTAATACACATGCACGTTGAAAGTATTATATCCAAAATTAAAGGAAACACCATATTGAAACTTACGGATATCCGTATTATAGAAGGATTCTTTTGAGTTTTGAGAGACGTACTTTGAACGGCCTCCGATCACATACCCCAGTTTGATGCCGGTATAAATACGCCAGAATTTATATTCGACGGCGTTGGAGTTACGCCAACGGAATTCAAACGGGATTTCTAGCATATGGGTCTCGACCTTATTTCTTTTTAAGCTCTCGATATCGGTTATGATATTATATTCCAAATCGCTTGAGGTTTCCACAGCCTGAAGGTTGGAGTAATAGGAATATACGCCCGTATCCGACACCTAAACCGAAAGCCGTGGTTCGACTTTCGTTGATGGGAATATCCTTGATGATACCGGCCATAAGGCCATAGGAAAGATTCCGCTGGCTTACATTATCTGGCTTGTCGATCAGAAAATTATAGGTTAGGCCAATATAAAATTGGTCTTCAAGATATTTGGTATCCCTTAGAACGGAATCGGGATAGACCTGGGCGTTCGATGCCAAGGAAAAGAACAAAATTCCGGCGATTATCGAAAAACGCATCATGGCCATGGGTAAAATAAACAAAAAAACGCTTCAAACACACAGTCCGAAGCGTTGATAATTTGAATTTTTTAAGGATGCTACTGAAGGTTATTAAAGGCATCGCCATCATAGGTCGTATAGTTGACCTTAAGGGCATTGACCTTTCGCAACTCTTGCTTAATATCGGAAATCAATCCCATATTGGCATTTTTATCCACCTTCAAAGCGGTAGTCAACACGTTCTGTAGCTCTTGCGGTTTCTTCGCCCTTTCCTCCAGTATATACGCACCGACATCGGAAGGTGATGAAAATTTGTCGTTTAGTTGAATTCTCGCCTCATTCCCGAATTTGGACCGATATTGGGAGGTAGGTTCACCGACATAAATATAGATAACCCTATCTTTTTTCTCCAACTTTTTAGTCTCGCTCGCATTGGGCAAGGTATTCTCAACCTTTAGCGTATTATCCTTCATCACGGTTACCGTCATGAAAAAGAACAGCAACATAAAAACTATATCCGGTAAAGAAGCCGTATTCACGGCTGGCAAGCCGGCATCTTTTTTCTTTGCAAACTTTGACATATCCTCTAATTTAATATTAATTCGTAGAATCGGTTTCCGCCTCCGAAAGTTTCTGCGGAAAAAGATCTTGAATTCGTTGTACCTTTTCCTTTAGTTCATCCTTGGTCGAAGAAGGGGTTTCAGGATCTAAATAGTCCGCTTCCATATCAGTGAAATCCCTGCCGTACAATCTTTGTGCCTCTCTGTTCCTAAGTTCGTTGTACGCACCTACAAGCTCGTTCTGCACTGTAATATAGGTACTGTATTTGGTCTCCCTATCGTTCTTTAATGAGATAATTGCCTTGGTAGGATTATCTGAAGACTCAGGATTGCGTTTACCTTGACAGTAACTACAATATTCGGGAGATCCCGAAGGAGCACCGCCATTATCCAAAAAAGCCTTTGCCTTATCCCGTAAATTTTTGATATCCGTAATTTCTTCCTCTACAAGAAGTTGCCCGTTACGGTTGATATTTACCGTAAAGATATTTTTCTCTTTGATTATCGGCGGTTCCTCCGTTGGCGGCTCGATGGGGGGAAGCATTCGATCCAAGCCTGCGTCCGTTTCAATGGTCGTGGTGACCAAGAAAAATATTAATAACAAAAAGGCGATATCGGCCATCGAACCGGCGTTTACCTCTGCTGGTGCTCCTCTTCTAGCCATAATTTTATTTTTTAATGATTGTTTTTCTTACCCCGCCCCACAACATAGCTCCAACGGCGATAACAACAAGGATAAAAAACATGTTGATACCGGTTCCGATTCTCTTGATGATGGTTTCCGAAGTATCGATTCCCCGATCTGCCATTTCAGGTATACTCACATCGGTACCGTCGGCAAATACGTAGGCTATAGCTACCACCAGAATAAACCCGACGACAACGAAAATAGTTTTCTTAATGCTCGCCGGATTGGAGAATAGATGAATCAGCGAAAATGCTAAACTCACGACCGCTGCAATGCCCAAAAGTATATATGTGATCCAAAACATGGCATTGAGAGCGGCATTTTGTGTGGCCTCACCGACAGGCGCATCCCTTTCCGGCAGAAAAAACCAAAGTACGGCACCGGCCAAACCGACGACTATCAATAGAATCTTTACAATATTGTTCATAATCTAATCTATTTTTAGGTTTATTTCTTTACCACCACATCTTTTCGGTGATCGACCAACATATCGATCAAAACAATGGAAGAATCCTCCATATCGTTCACGATGCTGTCGATTTTCGCAATAATATAGTTATAAAAAATTTGCAATATAATCGCTGTGATAAGACCGAAAACCGTAGTCAATAAGGCTACCTGAATATCACCTGCAATCAAGGAGGCACTCAAGTTACCTACCGCACTAATCTTTTGGAAGGCCTGAATCATACCGATTACCGTACCCATGAACCCAAGCATCGGCGCGACCGCGATGAACAGCGACAACCAAGAGACGTTCTTCTCCAATTGGCCCATTTGAACGCCACCGTAAGCGACCACCGCCTTTTCGGCATTATCGACGCCTTCATCTGCCCTATCCAAGCCTTGATAGTAAATCGAGGCAACGGGGCCTTTGGTATTTCGACAGACCTCCTTGGCCGCCTCTACACCGCCAGAAGCCAATGCATCTTCGACCTGTTGCTTGAGTTTGGTGGTGTTGGTAGTCGCCATGTTCAAGTAGATAATCCTTTCTATTGCTACTGCCAGACCAAGAATCAAACATAGCAAAACGATACCCATAAAACCGGCACCCCCCTGAATGAACATTTCCTTTAGAACCTGGGTAAAACCTTTTTCAGCTTCTGCAGGGGTCTCAGCAGCATCTTGAAGCATCGTTGCGGCAGTTGCCATTGCATTTAAAGTGTTCGTGCCCAATACAAACAGACCGCCGGCGGCTAGGATAGAGAATAATTTTTTCATTTTTTCAAACTTAAATTAGTTATTTAATTAGGGATAAAGATAAAAAAAAATCGTAATAAAAAAACAATGTACTTCTTGGTTATCAAACTAAACTACGAAGAATTTCAGAATAAACTAATTTCTATACCGAAATCTTTTTGTTTTCGCAGAGAGGAAGGGATTCGAACCCTCGATACACTTTTGGTGCATACACACTTTCCAGGCGTGCGCCTTCGACCACTCGGCCACCTCTCTATTCTTACTCCTGCCACTTACTTATAAGGGTGGGCAAATAACAAAAAAAATATTAGTTGATAAAATATAATCCGCTATTTTTATTCCATCTCTCCCCGCAATGGGGTTTCGAATACCGTTTTGAACAATTTGCCGCTGACATCGTTTCCCAATAAATACATGAGCTTGGTAATGGCCGCTTCTGTCGTAATGTCCTTGCCACTGATTACTTGCAAAGCCTTAAACTGTTCACTGGTCTCGTATTGGCCTATTTGAACGCTGCCCCCCGAGCACTGGGTCACATTGATGATTTGAACGCCCCTGGCCATCGCCTTCTTAAGACTTTCTACCAACCAGGCTTCCCTAGGCGCGTTACCGGCGCCATAGGTTTCCAGTACCAAGCCTTTAAGTTGGGGAATGTTAAGAATACATTCCAGTACCGTGGCATCGATTCCTGGAAACAGCTTTAACACGGCCACGTTGCGGTCCATCTTCTTGTGTACCTTGAATTTTTTTCTGGGATCGACCTTCAATAAATACTCCTTAAATACCGTGAGGTGCACCCCCGAGACTACCAACGAAGGATAGTTCAGCGATGCAAAGGCCTGAAAATGATCGGCATTGATTTTGGTGGTCCGATTGGCCCGGTAAAGCTTGTATTCAAAATAGAGACCGACTTCCCGAACTACCGGCCTTCCTTCTTCTTGCAGCGCAGCGATCTGTATCGAGGTTATCAGGTTCTCCTTGGCATCGGTACGCAGATCACCGATTGGCAACTGCGATCCCGTAAACAGTACCGGCTTGGCCAAATTTTCGAGCATGAAGCTTAGTGCCGAAGCGGTATAGCTCATGGTATCACTGCCGTGCAAGACCACAAAGCCGTCGTGGCTTTCGTAATGTCTTTCAATAATGCACGCAATCTCGGCCCAATGCGTGGGGTTCATGTTCGAAGAATCTATAGGATGTTCAAAAGAGATAGAATTGATATGACAATCCAGCTGATTCAGTTCGGGTACGTGTTTCAGCAGTTTCTTAAAGTTGAAGGCCTTAAGTGCACCCGTTTCGTAATCCTTGATCATACCAATGGTGCCGCCGGTGTATATTAACAATATTTTGGTCATGGGCTTTCAAGTTCAAGACGGTGTGTCGGCGAGGCAGGGTTTAATGACTGCTTCGTAACTGTTTTAGGTTCAAGGGTGGGGGTGTAAGTCACAAACACTCTCTAGTCAAAGTGGGAACAGATTGATTAAGGAATTATTTTCTTTACTCCCCACAGTTACTGCCTCTGCCTACTCAATTTAAATACCAAACACTTGCTTTGAGTTCTCCGTGGTAATCTCGGCTATTTTTTCTTTGGATAGACCATAGATATCCGACAGCTTTTCCAATACATTGATCAGGTAGGCACTTTCGTTTCGTTTTCCTCTATAGGGGGCCGGGGCCAAATAGGGGGAATCCGTTTCCAATACAATATGTTTTAGGGGGATTTGATCCAGAAACCTATCGATCTTACCGTTTTTAAATGTGACCACGCCTCCAATGCCCAATTTCATATTATAGGATATCGCCTTATGCGCCTGCTCCAGCGTACCCGTAAAACAATGAAAAATCCCATACAGGTCATCGCCCTTTTCGCTTTCGAGCACTTCGAAAATTTCGTTAAAGGCATCACGACAATGAATAACTATGGGCAGTTGGTGCTCTTTCGCCAACCGGATCTGAAATCGGAAGGCTTCCTTTTGCTGTTGGTAACAGGTTTTGTCCCAATACAGGTCGATACCTATTTCCCCTAAGGCATAAAATTTATGTTCGAGAAGCATTTCTTCCACATGCCGCAACTCATCCTTATAATTTTCCTTGGTATGGGTAGGGTGAAGCCCTATCATCAGATATATGTTGTCGGGATATAAATCCTTTAACCTGAACATCGCCTCGGTGTAGGTGGAATCGATAGCAGGAATAAAAAATCGCTCCACCCCCCTATCGATGGCATTTGCGATAACGGCCGACCGATCTTTGTCAAAGGCCTCGCTGTACAAATGGGTATGGGTATCCGTCAATATCATGCTGCAAAAATAGACTTATCTTTGCACAAAGAAAAAAGACAAGAGACAACAGATGTGGGATATGGGGCTTGTGCGGTAGAAATTCATTTTCAAAATGTTCCGGACTTCTTTGTGCTCTTCTCTCTTGTCTGTATTCTTATTAACTTCCCCTATATGGCATCCCTCAAGAAGTTTTTGAAAAAGAAAAACTACGTTCGAATACCCTTAGTGCTAACCGAGACCCAGCATTTCGAAATCACGGCGAAAATTAACGGGGTCAAGGGCCGGTTTATATTAGATACCGGGGCCTCGAACACCTGTGTCAGCTTCGATAAAATTGAATTATTCAAACTGACTTCGGAAGAATCGGAAATCAAGGCCGCCGGCGCGGGAGCGACCAATATGGAAACACTCATTTCCACCAAAAATCGAATCAAAATCGGGAAATGGAAGAAAAAGAAACTAAAAATCGTACTGTTCGACCTTGTTCATGTCAACGAGGCGCTGACCGCCCATAAGGCTTTACCTGTCGATGGCATTATCGGGGCAGATGTTCTGCGCAAGGCCAAGGCGGTCATCGATTATGAGAAATGTTGTGTGTACCTAAAGGACTAGTAGGATCAGAAAATCTTCAGTCATTACATCTCCAACGCCTTCTTCACATCGCCATCCATCAGTAGTTCTTCAGGACTTTCTAATGCCTCTTTGATGGCGACAAGAAACCCCACGGATTCCTTACCATCGATGATGCGGTGGTCGTACGATACGGCCACGTACATAATGGGGGCTACTGCGATCGCACCATCTACCGCAATGGGCCGTTCGACGATGTTGTGCATGCCCAAAATAGCACTTTGGGGGGGGTTGATGATCGGGGTGGACAACATGGAACCGAACACGCCACCGTTGGTTATGGTGAAGGTGCCGCCGGTCATTTCATCGACCGTAATCTCTCCTTCCCGGGCGCGGAGGGCCAAGCGTTTCACCTCCGCCTCAATACCCCTAAAAGTCAAGTTTTCGGCATTTCTGATGACAGGAACCATCAAGCCTTTGGGGCCGGAAACGGCTATACTGATATCGTAGAAATCATGGGAAACCATTTCCTTGCCATCGATCATGGAATTGACGGTAGGGTATTCCTGCAGGGCCCTGACTACAGCTTTGGTGAAAAAGGACATAAAGCCGAGGCCTACCCCGTGCTTTTCCTTGAAATCTTCCTTGTATTTTTCCCGAAGTGCAAAGATAGCGGACATATTGACCTCGTTAAAGGTGGTCAGCATGGCAGTTTCGTTCTTGACATCGACCAATCGCTCCGCCACCTTTCTACGGAGCATGGAAAGTTTAGATCGGGTCTCGCCACGATTACCACCCGTGGGGGTGCCCATGGAGGGTACGGCATTTACGGCATCGTCTTTGGTGATCCGACCATCTTTGCCGCTACCTTTAACGGTAGAAGCGTCGATGTCTTTTTCGGCCAATATTTTTTTAGCGGCCGGCGAGGCTGCACCCGAAGCATAGCTTTCCTTGGCCTGGGCGGGCTGTGGCGCTTTTTCGTCATTCCTTTTATCCGATGTCTCCGATGTTTTTTCCTCTTTATCGGATTCTTTTTCCCTGTCTTTCCTTTGCTCCTTATTGGTATCGCTATCCGATACTTTTTCGCTTTTAGCGGCATCCGAATCGGATTCTTCATCGTCTCCCCCGGTCTTTTTGCCCTCGGTATCAATCAGACATACCACTTCCCCGACGCCCACGGTATCGCCGACTTCCGCCTTAAAGGTTATCGTACCGCTTTCTTCGGCAGGCAGTTCCAACGTGGCCTTATCGGAATCGACCTCGGCGATGGCTTGGTCCTTTTCCACATAATCACCCTCTTCTACCAACCATTCCGCTATCTCTACCTCGGTAATGGATTCGCCCGGGGACGGGACTTTCATTTCTAATATCATGCTGTTGTTGTTTGCTGTGTTATAATTGGTTTAGCGGGAAGAAAGACCTATCACGCCTTCGCTTCTTCCTCCTCCTTGGGTCTAGATTTCGGTTTTGTCATGTTGTCCTTGCTCTTGTCGAACACATAATCGATAACCTGTTGGTGGCGCATTTTCGAACGAACGGCGCTGCCGGCCGCAGGGGAGGCATAGAACCGTCTCGAGGCCACCCTCATCTTATGGGATTCGCTGAAATGCATCATCAGGTGGCTCCACGCCCCCATGTTCCGAGGTTCTTCCTGCGCCCAGACGAGATCATCGGCATTTTTGTACTTTCGGATGATTTCTTTCATCTTTTCCGAGGGTAACGGGAACAGCTGCTCTATGCGTACCAAGGCGACATCTTCCCTTTCGTTTTCTTCCTGGGCGGCCAAAAGATCGTAATAGAACTTGCCGGTACAGAATACCAGACTTTTAATTTTTTGCGCATCCGCGGAAGCGTCGTCGATAACCTCCTGAAAACTACCGTTGGCCAAATCGTCGACCGTCGATACCGCTTTCTGGTGCCGTAAAAGGCTTTTTGGGGTAAAAATAATCAGCGGCTTTCTAAAGTTAGCCTTCATCTGCCGCCGCAAAATATGGAACATCTGGGCAGGTGTGGTGACATCCGCCATATACATATTATCACGGGCGCACAATTGCAAATACCGCTCCATGCGGGCAGAGGAATGCTCGGCGCCCTGACCTTCGTAACCGTGGGGCAATAGCATGACCAGTCCGTTCTGCAGCTTCCATTTGTCTTCCGCGGCGGAAATATACTGATCGATCATAATCTGGGCCCCATTGCTGAAATCACCGAACTGGGCCTCCCAAATGGTCAGCGTGTTCGGACTGGCCATAGCATATCCATAATCAAAGCCTACTACGCCGTATTCCGACAAAAGGGAATTGTAGATCTGAAATCGGCCTTGTTCGTTTGAAATCTGGTTCAGCAACATGACCTCCTCCTCGCTCTCCTCTACTTTCATGACCGCATGGCGGTGTGAGAATGTGCCACGCTCAACATCTTGACCTGACATACGTACGCCGAAGCCTTCGTGCAACAAAGTGCCATAAGCCAAAAGTTCGCCCATGGCCCAATCGAGTTTATCGGTCTCAAAGAACCTCTTTTTTCGGTCCTTCACCAGTTTATCGACCTTTCGCAGGAAATTTTTGCCCTCGGGCAGTTCCGTGATCACCTTGGCAATTTCGGTCAGTTTTTCTTTATCGAAGGTTGTATCTACCGGGGCCGCCATCTCCCACTCCCGAACGTTTTCAAAGCCTTTCCATTCGTCGGCCATAAAGGCAGTGATCTCGGTCTTGTCTTCCTTTCGGGAATCTTCCAGTTCTTCCTCCAAGGAAGCCTTGAATTCCTCTTCAAGCTGTTTTACGTATCCTTCTTCAATAACCCCTTCCTCCATCAATTTTTCTGCATAGATATCCCTGGGGTTGTCGTGCTTGGCGATGGCCTTGTACAGTTTGGGCTGGGTAAACCGCGGCTCATCGCCTTCGTTGTGGCCGTACTTTCGGTATCCCAAAAGATCCAGAAAAACATCACGCTCAAAACGCATTCGATATTCCAGCGCAAAAAGGGAAGCATGCACAACGGCCTCGGCGTCATCGGCATTAACGTGCAACACCGGACTTAAGGTGACCTTGCCGACATCGGTACAATAGGTTGAACTGCGGGCGTCGAGATAATTGGTGGTAAAACCGATTTGGTTGTTGACCACTATATGTATGGTTCCGTTGGTGCGGTAGCCTTCTAGTTTTTCCATCTGCACGACTTCGTATACCACACCCTGACCGGCAATAGCGGCATCACCGTGTACGACGATGGGCAGGGCCTTTGAAAAATCTTCTGGAAAATGGGTGTCCTGTTTGGCCCGGGTAATCCCTTCGACCACGGCACCCACCGTCTCCAAGTGCGAGGGGTTCGGGGCAAGGTTCATTTTAATCCGGTTACCGTTATCGGTCTTGCGCTCGGAGGTCCATCCCAAGTGATATTTTACGTCACCGTCAAAAATTTCCTGTTCGTAATCCTTGCCGTCGAACTCGCTAAAAATATCCTTGGCCGCCTTTCCAAAAATATTAGTGAGCACATTCAGCCTCCCGCGATGGGCCATCCCCATCACAAACTGCTCCACCCCCATTTCAGCGGCGCGTTCGACTACGGCATCCAATGCGGGAATTAAGGACTCGTTGCCTTCCAACGAAAAGCGCTTTTGACCCACATATTTGGTATGCAAAAAGCCCTCGAAGGAGACCGCCTGGTTCAGTTTTTTGAGGATGCGTTTTTTGTGTTCCGTATTGAAATGTGGATGATTATCATTGATGTTCAGATAGTTCTGTATCCATTCGATACGTTCGGGGGTTCTAATATACATATACTCGACCCCAATGGCATCGCAGTATATTCGCTTCAGGTGCTTGATAATATCGCTAAGGCTACTGGCTCCGATACCGATGATCTCGCCCGCGTTGAATACGGTATCCCTATCGCTCTCCGACAGTCCGAAATTCTCGATATCGAGGGTAGGCTCATACTTTCTGCGTTCGCGTACGGGATTGGTCTTGGTGAAAAGATGCCCCCTGCTACGATAACCGTCAATAAGGCGGATGACCTGAAACTCTTTTTGTAACGACTTGGGCATTTCCAGTTGCTGGCGGTTACTGATGGCCGCAGAATTGGTGTGGACCTGTGCGCCGTTGGTATTCGACGCCCCTGCCCCCTCAAATTCTTCCAAGGCACTTTCGGTACCAAAATCAAAGCCTTGAAAGAAAGCCCGCCAGCTGGGCTCTACGCTATCGGGATTCTTAAGATATTTGTCGTACAAGTCCGCAAAAAAAGAGGCATGTGCGGTATTTAGAAAGGAATATTTGTCCATAGAAAAGTTCTCTGTCTAGCCAAGGAATGGTACTCCTGCCACTTAGAAATTAGGGTTTCTGTCTCTCTTCTTTGTCAAAAATCCCGAATTTCTAAATGGCATGAGCATAAAGGGATACAAAAATACAACATTTCCAAGTTCTAAAGATATCCTTGAGTCCATTATTGACAAATGGGAAAGATAAGGATTAAAACATGCCTTCTGTGCTGTAAAAGTATTTTTTTACGTGCATTTGAAAGGGGTGGGATGCATTGTTTCCCTTAGATTCCCGTATTATAATTTTCCTTCAACCAAACCTTTTGCAGCTCTCTTTTTAAAACTAAAAAGACAACCTGCTCCGCCACTTCTACCACATCGGTGACCTGAACTTTCCGGAACGCCTTTTCAGGTACATCTATAATGTACAACAGGTTCAGATATTCTGTGAAACGCTCCATAATCAGGTAGTAAATTTTTTCGCGAAGGACGTCCTTTAGCTCATCGGCAACAATTCCCACGCCTATTTTAATAGGAATGTTAGCCAGCCCGAAATCCTTTTCTAACTGGGCGACCAGTTTTGGATAAAGTTTATTTTCTTGGGCGTTTTGTAGCAGTACGCCGCTGTTGGGAAAGTTCATGACCATAATTTATGCATGGGACCGAATATTTCGCTCCCAGTCCCAGGCCGATTTCATGGCCTCGTCCAGGGAATATTGCGCCTTCCAACCGAGCACTTCGTTTGCTTTGGTGGTATCTGCGAATGCGGAAACGATGTCCCCTGGCCTTCTCTCGACAATCTTGTAGTTCAATTTTTCGCCGGATACCCGCTCGAAACTTTTGATAACCTCTAACACCGAACTTCCCTTGCCCGTACCCAAATTGAACACTTCGTAATTTTCGGAATTCTTTCCCTCCAAAAGCCGTTGCAATGCCTGCAAGTGGGCCTTGGCCAAATCGACCACATAGATATAGTCGCGGATACATGTACCGTCTTCCGTGGGATAGTCATCGCCGAATACGGACAGCTCCTTGCGAAGGCCGACGCCCGTTTGAGTTATAAAGGGTACCAGGTTCTGGGGTACGCCGATCGGCAGTTCCCCTATCTTGGCACTCGGGTGGGCGCCCATAGGGTTAAAATACCGAAGCGCAATGGCATTCAAGTCCGGATTCACCTGACAGGTGTCACGAATAATCTCTTCCCCGATTTGTTTCGTGTTTCCATAGGGAGATTCCGCCGGTTTTACAGGGGCATCCTCTGTAATGGGCATTTTGTCGGCCTGCCCATAGACTGTACAGGAAGAACTGAAAATGAAGCTGGATTTTTTCTTTTTCGAAAGTTCGTGTAGGATAAAGACCAGGGTTGCCAGATTGTTTTCATAGTAAAGTAACGGTTTTTCAACGCTCTCCCCCACCGCCTTAGAGGCAGCAAAATGGATGACCCCTTCCACGTCGTCATACCTTTGAAAGAAATCGGCGACCTTCGCCTTGTCCTTCAGATCGATTTTTTCGAACAACGGCATGGTGCCGGTAATGGCGTTTATTCCTTCCAAAACTTTTTCGGAGGAGTTCGAGCAGTCATCGATGATAACGACCTCGAAACCCTCGTTCTGCAGTTCGACTACCGTATGCGATCCAATAAACCCGAGGCCGCCTGTTACTAAAATCTTCATGTTCGAAGTTTAGGGTTTGTTGTAAAAAATTCAAATGTTAAGTTCATATTGTATCAAGGTTCAATCGCTACTGCGTGGCAGTTCAAGGTATAAGGTTGCTGTATGGATAATATTAAACCGTGAATTAGCCAAAGGCAGAATTCAACCTTAATTATTTTCGTTCACAAATTCAATGACCGCCTTTGAAATGAACTCGATTTGCTCATCGTCTAGCTCCGTATGCATAGGCAGGGAAATGACCTCTTTAACCAATCGGTTCGTCACCGGAAAATCGGCAACGTTATATCGTTCGTCGGCGTAGGCTTTTTGTCTGTGTAGGGGAATGGGGTAATATACCCCGCACGGAATATTCTTGGCGTTGAGATGGCGAATCAGTTCGTCTCGTTTTCCGTTGGTTATTCGCAAGGTATATTGATGAAAGACATGGCAATCACAGGTATCGCAAATTCCTTCGCAATCATTTACGGTTTTAGGGGTTATAATATTTTTCTGCCCCGCAAAGGTATCGGAATATTTTCGAGCCGCGTTTCTTCGTGCATCACAGTAGGCATCCAATTTGGGCAGTTTCGCTCGTAAGACCGCCGCCTGAATGGAATCCAATCGTGAATTCACCCCGACCACATCGTGGTGGTAGCGTTCGTACATGCCATGGTTGACTATACCGCGAAGCGTATGGGCCAACTCGTCGTCATGGGTAAAAATAGCCCCCCCGTCACCATAGGCGCCCAGATTTTTAGAAGGAAAAAAGGAAGTTGCCCCAACATGGCCTATCGTACCCGCCTTTTGCTTGCGGCCATCCTTAAAGGTATAGTTAGCCCCAATGGCCTGAGCATTGTCCTCAATGATAAACAAATCGTATTTTCTTGCCAACTCAAGCAGGGCCTCCATATCGGCGCATTGGCCGAAAAGATGTACCGGAACAATGGCTTTTGTCTTGGGCGTAATGGCTTTTTCGACCGCTTTAATGTCAATATTAAAGGTGTCCGGATCCACATCTACCAAGACGGGGGTCAGCTGTAATAGGGCGATGACCTCGACCGTAGCGGCAAAGGTAAAATCCGCAGTAATCACCTCATCGCCAGGCTGCAGTCCCAGACCCATCATGGCAATCTGCAGGGCATCGGTACCGTTGGCGCAGGGTATGACGTGCTTGACCTCGAGATAGGTTTCCAATTCCTGTTGAAAGTCCCGCACTTGGGGACCGTTGATAAAGGCCGAGGTTTCCAAAATTTCCGCAATGGCGGAATTCACACGCTCTTTAATCCCCTCATATTGGCCGCCCAGGTCGACCATTTGGATTTTCTTCATACCACAAAAATACGAAACCAAGTATTACGATTTGTAGGAAAGAAGTGTAATTTAGCCGCCTAAACCAATCGGCAGTGTACACACTCTACAACCTAATTGTCAAAATTTCCTGGGCCTTCCTGAAAATGCTGACGCTTTTTAATGCCAAGATCAAACTCTTCGTCACCGGCAGAAAGGCATCCTTCGCACTGCTTCAAACTGCCATTTCTGAAGGGGATAAGGTTATTTGGATACACGTGGCCTCATTAGGGGAGTTCGAACAGGGGCTTCCGGTCATCGAAAGGCTACGGTCGGAATATCCGAACCATAAGATATTGGTCACTTTTTTTTCCCCGTCGGGATATGAGGTGAAAAAGAATACTTCCGCGGCCGATGTGGTATGCTATCTTCCTATGGATACCCAGAAAAATGCGTCCCGTTTTTTGAATGCCGTACGGCCGGAACTGGCTATTTTCGTCAAGTACGAAATCTGGCCCAATTACCTTCGGGAACTGGAAAAAAGGAAAATCCCCGCTATCCTGATTTCCGCCATCTTTAAAAAGGAACAGGTATATTTTAAGGGATATGGTGGATTTATGCGGAAGGTCCTCCGCAAGTTCGATCATTATTTTGTACAAGACGAAGCGTCTCAAAGGCTACTGGAATCCATCCACATACAAAATGTTTCCGTCAGTGGGGATACGCGTCTCGATAGGGTTTCGGAAATTTTGGACAGGGACAACCACCTCGATTTTATGCAGGCTTTTAAAAAGGATAGGCTCTGTTTTGTCGCCGGAAGCACTTGGCCGGAAGATGAGTCCATTCTGATCGATTACATCAACCATGCCCCCAAGAACCTAAAATATATTCTGGTGCCGCATATCATTAAAAAGGATAAGATTCTCGGACTTGCCGGCTCGATTACCAAGAAAAAGGTGCTCTACTCGAATATCGGGGAAAAGGACGTCGGCGATTGCGATGTGCTTATCGTCGATACCATAGGTCTGCTTACCAAGATCTACAGCTATGCGGATATCGCCTATGTGGGCGGCGGGTTTGCGACCGGGCTTCACAACACCTTGGAACCGGCGGTTTACGGGGTACCGGTCATCATCGGTCCGCATTATCAAGGCTTTAAGGAGGCTGAGGATTTAGTAGCCCAAAAAGGAATCCTTCCGGTAAAGGACCAGTGGTCGTTCGGAGAGTTGATGAAAAAACTGCTCGACAATCCGGAATTCCGCAAGAAAACGGGCGCAATAAATGCGGAATACATCGCCAAAAACAAAGGGGCAAGCAGCCAGATTATGGCGTATATTCGTACCTTGCCCTGAAGCAATACACCGACCTATGAATTCCAAGATCCTAAGAATATCTTTGATTGCCGCTTTGGCGGGCTTTTTATTCGGTTTCGATACCGTAGTAATTTCCGGGGCCGAGAAAAAACTGCAACTTTTATGGGATTCATCGGATACTTTTCACGGTACGGTCGTTATCGGAATGGCCCTTTGGGGTACCGTAATAGGGGCTATTTTCGGAGGAATTCCCACCAGCAAAATCGGCAGGAAAAACACCTTGATCTGGATCGGGGTGCTATATTCTGTATCCGCCATCGGTTCGGCCTTTGCCAATGACCCCATTACCTTTGCGGCGGCCAGGTTCATCGGAGGATTGGGCGTTGGGGCCTCTACTGTTGCGGCCCCCGCGTATATTTCCGAAATAGCACCGGCCAAGAATCGGGGGCGTTTGGTAGGTTTCTACCAGTTTATGCTGGTCTTCGGAATCTTGATGGCCTTTGTTTCCAATGCCTTGCTGAGCAATATCGGTGACAACGACTGGCGTTGGATGGTAGGCGTCGAGGCCTTTCCCGCCATCATTTATACCTTGTTCGTAGTCACCGTACCGAAAAGTCCGAGATGGTTATTGACAAAAAATCGTACGGAAGAGGCTCGATCGATACTCGCAACCATCGACCCCGGACTGACGATCGAAAAACTGAGGGCGGATATGGACGAGGGCATGGACGAGTACAGTGCCTCAGAGAATATCTTTATGAAAAAATATAGGTACCCGCTGATGCTGGCGTTCTTAATCGCTTTTTTCAACCAGTTTTCAGGTATCAACGCTTTTTTATACTATGCACCACGGATATTTGAGGCAGCGGGACTCGGGGAAAGTACCGCCCTTTTGAGCAGTATCGGCATAGGAATAACCAATATCATCTTTACGTTTATCGGCATCTTTCTCATCGACCGTTTGGGCCGAAGAACACTCATGTACATTGGGTCGATAGGCTATATCATATCCTTATCTTTGGTGGCTGCCGCCTTTATTCTGGAGTGGCAGGGAATGGCGGTGCCCCTCTTCCTTTTTCTTTTTATCGCCTCGCATGCCATTGGCCAGGGAGCTGTTATCTGGGTGTTTATCTCGGAAGTATTTCCCAACCACCTTCGGGGTTCCGGGCAAGCCTTCGGCAGTTCGACGCACTGGGTTTTAGCGGCCATAATTCCTTCTTTGGTACCCGTACTATTTACACAGATCGGTCCCGGGCCGGTATTCGCTTTTTTTGCCTTTATGATGGTCTTGCAACTCTTGTTCGTACGTTTTCTGATGCCAGAGACCAAAGGCGTGTCCCTAGAGGAATTGAGCAGACAGTTTCGTGAGAAGAAGATTTGAAAAGTTGGATCTCAACACAGTCCCTCAACGATTAAATCATCCTTACACCGACAAAACACACTAAAAACGAGGTTGTTACTCGAAATAAGTGGCAATGAAGGTCTGTTGCGTTTGATTTTTCCGTATCTTAGGAAAAACAATACTAACTCTCATGGAACAGGATCTCAGCCCCGGTGTAAAGATTCTAAACGGTGTTCTTAGAATTATGATCGCCTGTTTGGTATTTATTTTGGTAGCCATCCCGATCGCTTTTATTTTGGATCTCATCGGAATTTTGTGAGCTATCGAACATTTGATTCATTACTCATCCACGGTTCTTACCGTTAGGATATTTTTGGTATCTATCATAACTAAAGACCCCCATAATAGGAGGTCTTTTTTGGTCTTTGTGAAGATACCTGCTCAAGTTTATATCAAAGGCTCCCATTCATAGGCATACGCAATTTTCCACCCAATCCGTATCACTTTTTCGTTGTTCTTTACTTTTCCTGTGGAGGCATTAATGCCGAGGATTTTCGATACTTAACCCTTAGCTTCCCAAGGCCGCCTATTCTTTGTCTTCGCCTTCGTTAATCTTACGAATCTTTATGTTTTTAAACGACACCAGATTGCCATGATCCTGCAATAGGATGTGGCCTTCGTCGGATTCCCCGAAATTCGGCCATTTAGCGTACTTGCTTTCGGAGACTAGTTTTCGGTATTCGGGACTTTTCCGCTCGTATTCCAGCACTTTTGCCCCGTTAAGCCAGTGTTCCACATGGTTACCGTCGGAAACGATACGGGCGGTGTTCCATTCGCCAATGGGGTTAATGGGTTTATCTGGATCGGCGGGAATGAGATCGTACAAAGAAGCAACGGTGCGGTTGCCGTTTTTGCCCAGTTTGGCGTCGGGGTGGCGCTGGTCGTCTAAAATTTGGTATTCGAGGCCGATGGATGAGCCTGGCCCTTTGTTGAGGTCCGTATCCACAAAATACTTGATACCGCTATTGGCCCCCTCGGTCAGCTTGAAATCGGCAACTAGCTCAAAATTGCCGTAAAGGTCTTTGGTGACTATATCGCCACCGGCAGCGGACTCTTCCCCACCCGATGGAAGGACGCTCAACACGCCGTCCTCGATTTTCCAGCCTTCTTCGGGAAATTCGTCCAATTTGGCACCGCGCCAACCCTCTGTCGTTTTTCCGTCCCAGAGCAACTTCCAGCCGTTCTCCTTTTCCGATTGGGTAAGTTGGTTCTTTGTGGTGATGGGTGGGATCGGTGAGGATTTGTTGTATTTGGAAAGGCTATCGGTCAATATCCGGATGTTTTTCCACATGATCTCGGTACCCGCCTCGTTCTCCTCCGGGATGGCGTGTACTTGTAGGGCTATAAAACCTTCGTCAGTCTTATCATCGATTAAATTGGCCGCTGGAACACCGTTGATCCAGGTCTGGATGGTATCGCCGATGGCTTCGATACGGTAGTGGTTCCAGTCGTTCTGCTTGAAGGCCTTCTGCGCCTCGGGATTATTGGTCAAGGGGTTCAACCAACCTCGTCTCGCCTCATCGTAGATGCCGGCGCTCCAGGCCCTGTCCGACGGGTCGATTTCTACCTGATATCCGTGTACCCTACCGCTGCGATAATAGGGAAAACTGTTGCTGCGGATCTGGATACCGGAGTTCATGGTCGAATCGACCTTGTAATCAAGTTCCAAGATAAAATCATCGTACATTTTATCGGTGGTCAAAAACGAGTTGGGCGTATCGTGTACGGTGCTACCTACGACCATTCCGTCACGTACCTCATAGTTGGCCTCGCCCCCCTTTTGGGTCCAGCCGTTCAAATCCTTACCGTTGAAAAGGTCTACCCAAGGGGTGTCGTCTTTTGAATCTTGGTTGCAGGCGGATAGAATGATAAAAGCGAAAAGAAGGAATGGGATTACGAGGGTTTTTGTTTCTAATGTTTTCATTTTCTTGTTCTGTATTGATTTAATGTAGTGGATTAGATTCTTTTAAATCAAGTTCAAGGTACGGATTTAATAGGTTTTTTTAAAAGTTATCGCTCTTTTTTCATGTTAAGTACCCGAGAACCTAGGGAAAAAAACCAAAAGCCAATACCGAAGTACTGGCTCTCTGGTTATAGGAAAACTAATAATTTTTACTGGGGATATCCGGGATTTTGTGGGTAGCCTCCCTGGGTTCTATCGATTTGTTCTTGGGGAATAGGCCGTACCGTATGATAATCCTGTATATTGGCAGCTTGGGGATTGTACAATCTCGTGCGCTCGACCAGTTTACCCGTACGCACCAAATCCCACCATCGCCATCCTTCGCCTGCCAGTTCCCGGGCCCTTTCATCTAAAAGGAAATCAAGATTTACGTCTGCCGCGGTAATTTGAATGGCCGCTTCTTGACCGGGCACAGCAGCCCGGGTTCGTACCACATTGATATCTTCGGCGGCACCCGCCGCATCGCCTTGCTGTAGCCTTGCCTCTGCACGCAGTAAGTAGGCATCGGCCAATCGCATTAGGATAAAATCACGTTGTCCCTGTTCTTTTTGGCGGTCCGGTCTTGTCGGATCGATCCATTTGTTCAGTGATGGGAACAATCTTTCCGAATATTCGTCGTCCGTAACCACGATATAAGGTTTGGTATCCTGTCGGGATTGCGGCCATAAATCGTTCCGCATGGGACCGGGAATAAAGATGGCCGTATCACCAATGGCCAGTGCGGCCCTCGCCGGTTCCCCGGTATCGGGGTTAGCCTCGGTGGCATCCGCGCCTACATTGGAATACCAAACATGTTTAAAGGAAGCATCGTACCTAACGTCAACGTCCCTGTTCCACAACGTCAACATAAAATCGGTCGGCCGGTGCCTTTTCCAGGGCCTTCCGTTGGCGATATCCCGGGTCATACCCCGACGGACATCGTATTCCTGCAAGAAATAAAGGTGCCCTCGATGCCCATAGGGGTCAATACCACTATCGACCTGCTCCTTGGAATTGGAAATGACAAAAATTATTTCACTATTCATCTGATTGGTAATATCGAACAAGCTCGCATAGCTATCTAACAAAGCGAAATCATAGTTGTTGATGACATTTCCGAACAGTGTTTCTGCTCGCGAGGCATCATTACCCTCGGCGAAATCGGTATAACTTCTAGTCAGCAACGCTTTGCCCAACAAAAATTCCGCCGCCGGTTTGGTCGCACGCCCATAATCCGATTGGGAATCGGGCAAATTGGCAATGGCAAACTCCAAATCGGGTACGATTGCCTGAGCGTAGATTTCAGCTTGGGGGGTTCTATTGGCCGTCACCTCTACATCGACGGTTTCCTCTAGACTAAGATGCGCATCGCCATAGGTGGTCACGATCTGAAAATAGTACAGTGCCCTTAAAAACCGGACCTCGGCAATACGTACGGTTTTCTCGGCCTCATCCATTTCCACGTCGGTAGAACGATTGATAACGCCGTTGGCTTGGTTAATGCCCCTGTACCAGGTCTGCCAAGCAAGCTGTACATAATCCTCGGCCGGATTAAGGTCGGTATCATAAAAATTAAAGGATTTATGCCCTCCATCGGCGCCGTTGGTCCAGATATCCGTTCCAAAGGTGGTCATAGCAAAGCCCGCCTCTTGCCCATAAAAAGGCTTTAAAAGGGCGTAGGTAGCGTTAACCGCATCTTGTAGGCCTTTTTCCGTCGTATAGTACGAAGCGGCCGAAACATCGGTGACCAGTTCTTCCTCGAGGGCATCACTACACGAATTGATCCAGAGCCCTAGGGCCGTAAACCAAATAAAATATATCTTTCTATTCATAATATGACTGTTTTTTAAATCTATTGTTATTAAAATGTAGCGCTTAACGATAAGGAATACATTTTATTACTGGGTACCACCCCGCTATCCAGAGTACCTTCGTCTTCAGAAACTTCGGGATCAAAAGTTTCATAATCGGTGATAAACCAAAGATTTTGTCCAGAGATCGAAACTTTTAATTTTTTCATGCCCAATTTCTCCGTTATCGAATTAGGCAGGTTATATCCCAGAGAAATGTTTCTCAGTTTTATAAAACTAGCATCAAAATAAGACAACGAGGATCCGCTTCTGGGAAATTCTTGATTTACGTTCGGTCTTGGGTTCGCGTTACTCGGATTGTCTATGGTCCAATAATCCACGTCCAGATTGTTATATCGACCCGCCAGCGTATTATTACCAGCGTTGAAGTCAGATTGCAAAAACTGACCCTGACGGAAATAAAAGAAAACCCCTAATTCCAAGCCCTTGTATGAGAATTTATTGTTAAGTCCGCCATAATAATCCGGGGTGTCGGTACCCAAGATCTTACGGTCGTCCGGGGTTATCTGTCCATCCCCATCCAAATCGTTCAATCGTATTTCCCCCGGCACCTTTTGTTCTTGTGATTGTGCCAATGCTACTTCATCGGCTTGATATATCCCTATTTTTTCGTAGTCATAAAACACATTGATAGGCTCCCCAATAAACCATTGGTTACCGATATCATCTATGGGATTTCCATTTTCGTCCCTTAACGCCAGTTCGACGATTTCTTCCCTATAGCCTGCTATGTTGAAATCGACCTTCCAAGAGAATCCCTCGGGATTATCCAAAATGCCGGCACTAACGGCAAATTCCAAACCTTGGGTGCGTGTGGCGCCAATATTCTGTAATATATTGTCATACCCGGAGGTAAAGGGAAGACTCCTGTTCAATAGAATATCGACCGTATTGGTCCGGAACCAATCCACTGTACCACTGATCCGCCCGTTCAGCACTCCGAAATCAGCGCCTATGTCCAATGTTTTGGACACCTCCCAGCCTAAGGCCGGATTAGGTATTTCGGAAAGGGCAAAACCAAGCGCGGTATTTTCCCCAAAGGCATAAGGCAAGCCCTCTAGCCTACCTGCGGTCTGGTATGGGGCCACGGAGGTGTTACCCACTTCTCCATAGGATGCCCTAAGCATTAATTGGGAAATTGACGTGTCTGTCAAGAACGGCTCCTCCGATATCCGCCATCCCGCAGAAACCCCGGGGAAGTAATCCCATTTGTTACCCTCTGCCAGTCTCGAAGAACCATCGGCCCGTAAGGAGGCTTGGAACAAGTACTTCCCATTAATGTCATAATTCAAGCGCCCCATAAAAGAGTCTAAGGTCCATTCTGACAAAAAGGAATCGACAATACTATTATCGGCCGAACCCAAATTGTAAAATTTCTGGGATTCATAGGGTATACCTGTTACAGATGCCAAAGAACCTTCCGTTCGAGATTGTTGCGTGCTCTGCAACAAGGTGACCTTTAGATTTTGGTTTTCGGTAATTTCCTTATCGAAAGTCAATAAGTTTTCCAGGGTATATCCAAATATATCCAAATGGTTGATAGAGGCATCGCCTGGGCCCCCTCGATTATCATTGGTCAAACTGCCCCTGAACTGGCCCCTTCTACCCAAACGGATATCAGGTCCGAAGGTAGTTTTCCATTGCAATCCATCCATGATATCTATCTCAAGATAGATGGGTGCAAAAATATGCGTGAACTTTCTTTCGTCGATATAGGCATCCGGCACTAATTCGTTCAAGGGATTCGTACGGATACCATCATTCGTCGGCAAAAACAACAGATTACCTTCATCATCGTAGGGAACGCCCAACGGATTATTTGATAAAGCTTCACCGATAGTAGCGCTTGAACCCCAATTCTGTACCGAATTGGTGATCAAAAAGGAAGCCCCGATCTTAAAAATATCATTGATACGATGATCTAGATTGATCCTGCCCGAAAAACGTTCGTAGTCTTGGTTGCTGATAATCCCCTGCTCCTTAAAATAGCCCAAAGAGGTGTTAAATGTGGTATTCTCGGATCCGCCACTGACCCCCAACTGGTGATTGGTCTGATACCCGTTGCCGACTACCAGATCCAGCCAATCGGTCGAGCGGCCCTGGGCAATGGACTCTAATTCGACAGGGTCTAAAAACACTTGGTTGTCCGGCGGGATTGCTCCGTCCCATGACGCACGTCTTGATTCTCTTTTAAGATCGGCAAATTCTTCGCCGTTCATCATATCGACCAATCTTGTTGCCGAAGTTAAGCCCACCTGGCTACTGTATCGAACTTCCGTCTTGCCCGATTTGCCCCGGTTGGTAGAGACCAACAGCACCCCGTTGGCTCCCCTGGAACCGTACACGGCAGTAGCGGCGGCATCTTTTAATATTTCTATGGAAGCAATATCCTGTGGGTTGATATCCGACATCGTTTCAGAACCGTCGATCAAGGGAATACCATCGACCACATATAACGGGTCGTTGGAGGCGGTAATCGAACGCCTACCCCTGATCCGTACCGTAGAGGTCTGCCCCGGTCTTCCACCGCTGGACTGGACATCGACGCCCGAAATCTGTCCCTTCACGGCATCGATAGTATTAGAGGTCTGGACTATACCTAGTTGTTCGGCATCTACGGAGGCTATTGCCGCCGTCACTTCACCCTTCTTCTGGGTGCCGTATCCCACTAAGATTACCTCATCCAACAGGGCGGCATCTTCCTCCAACGATACATTTATAGTGGTTTGATTATTTACGGCTACTTCTTCAGTACTGTAGCCGATGTAACTGAAAGCTAAAGTGCCATCGGAGGCCACGGCTATCGAGTAATTTCCGTCAAAATCGGTCGTTGTTCCTTTGGTGGTACCCTTCACAACGACGCTGGCGCCTGGCAAGGGTATGCCGTCCGCATCGGTTACGGTACCGCTAACTTGTCCGAACGAGGCCTGCATCGCTAGTAGGGCGGCCACTATCGGAAGAAAAAGAATTTTAGTCTTTTGCATGGGTAAATTTTAAAGTGGATGTAAGGGTTTGTTGTGTTGTTAATGCAGTGTTAATATTTGCGAATATAAAAAAATTATTTAAATAAACTAATCCTTTCTCATTTTCGGAAAGGCATAAGCAAAAGGTTCGTAAAAAAAAGAGACTGACATTTCAATCTGCGAGGATGAGGAGATTAGAACCCATCGTTGATATTCTCCCTTAAGCAATCTTTGTTATCTTTAGGGATCGTTTTAAAAATCAAAAATTGCGAAAAAAGTCTCTGTAAGACAACCCTCAAAGAATATTTCCATGCCCAACAAAATCACCAGAAGAAAAGCCCTCACCACTACCGTAAAGACATCCTTAGCGGCGATGGCCGGCTACGCCTTCGCCCCCAGCGAGGCAAATTTCACGACCAGCTCAATGGTCGAACTCAAAGAAAAACTCCCTTTTCGGATCAGTTTGAACACCTCAACGATATCCGCGTACCAACTACCGGTCGACGAGCAGGTCGACAAGGTAGCCGCTGCTGGGTTCGACGGTATCGAACTATGGATGCGGGATGTAAAGGTCTATCTGGAAAACGGGGGCAGTACCGCCACTTTAAAGGAGAAACTACAGGCAGGAAATCTGGTATTGGAGGATATGATCGGATTTTCGCCCTGGTGCAGCGATGATGCCGAAGAACGCAAAAAAGCGGTCGCCCAATTGCGGGAAGAGATGCTGTTGACCGCCGAACTGGGCGGGAAATACATCGCTGCGCCCATTTTGAGTCTCAAAACCCTCGATCCCACCCAATTCGATACCTACACGCAACGTTATTCGGCCATTCTTGACCTGACGGCAGAAACTTCGGTAACCCCTTTGTTAGAACTATGGGGCATGGGCGCCCTGAACCAGCTGGGTGATTGCGCTAAGATGGCTATCGCCACCGGCCACCCCGATGCCGCTATGTTGCTCGATTTTTACCACATATACAGGGGCGGCAACAGTTGGAATACCTTGGATATTCTGAACGGAAGCCGCCTGCCTGTCATTCACATGAATGATTATCCGGCTACCCCGGCCCGTGAAAAACTTACGGATGCCGATAGGGTGTTGCCCGGGGAAGGCGTCTGTCCGTTCGATGACATACTTCCCACGCTCTACGCCTCCGGGTTTCGGGGCGGACTTTCCGTTGAACTTTTCAACAAAGGCTATTGGGAAACCATGGATGCCGATACGATGCTGAAAAAAAGTTATGATTCCACTGTTGCGGTCGTTAAAAATTCGTTAGAGAAGCTTATCGACTGAGGCACAAGTAAAACCGCTCGTAGAGACTGTACCTGAGAGGAATCTCAATAGCCCTCGGGTCCGAGAGATTTTTCTGTGCATCGGCACAAGGGTGAAACTGATTGAAGCCCAAACTCGCCATAATATAAACCCGCCCTACTTGGAATATGTCGCTACCGGCCATACATCATTGGAAAAGTTGACATCGGGAACCATTTTTTCGGGATCAAGCTCTACGTTGCTTACCGTTTTATCGGTTTCGAGCATATAGTTCCAGGTATCTCCACGTTCCCAGATTTCAACAGGCAGTCTTATAGTTTCCGAAGTGCCATCACCATAGCCCACCTTCATCACCACAGGCATCGGCATATCGCCTTTATTGGAGAGGATAATTACATAATTTCCTTGATAGGGCACTACGTTGTCAATGGCCAAATCGATGTTTCCCGTGCCGTAGAACCATCCTTTCCAAAACCACGCCAGGTTTTCGCCGGCGACATTATCCATTCGGTTAAAGAAATCCCTGGGCTGCGGATGTTTGTAAGCCCATTCTCTTATATAGGACCTAAAGGCGTTATCAAACCTTTCCTTTCCTAAGATATATTCCCTTAACAAAAAGAGTCCCGTTGCTGGTTTTACATAAGCGGTCATGCCCAAATTACGGACATCGACCACATCGGGGTAGGTATTGATTCCTTGGCTGTTCGGATTGAGGTAGTAGCTGACCTTGCTCCGAGTCTCGTCAAGGTCACCGGGGAACTCCCCGTTGTGAAAGGTTTCGGAGCTGTAATAGTTGATAAAGGTGTTAAAACCCTCGTCCATCCACGGATAGCGCCTTTCGTTAGTGCCTACGATCATGGGAAACCAGTTATGCCCGAATTCATGGTCGGTGACGCCCCACAGATCCTTACCTGTGCTATGCCAGTTGCAGAAACTGACCCCCGGGTACTCCATACCGTTGATTTCCGCGGCCACGTTGACCGCTACCGGGTATGGGTATTCGAACCATCTATTGGAATAGTTCTCAATGGCGTTTTTGGTATATTCGGTGGATCTTCCCCACGCCGAGTCGCCTTGGCTTTCAACGGGATAAACGGACTGGGCCAGTGCCTTTTTTCCGCTGGGAAGATCTATTCTGGCGGCATCCCAAATGAATGCCTTGGAGGAGGCAAAAGCCACATCCCGTGAATTTTCCATTTTAAAATGCCATGTAAGCGTACCCTCTTTTTGGGCCTTTAAGGAAGCATCATTGACCTCTTCGGGGGTGACGATAAAGACCGTAGAATCACTTTGGGTGGCCTTGCTCATTCTATCACGCATGGTGGGGGACATCGTTTCGTTAGCGTTCTGAAGCTTGCCGGATCCCACTACGATATGATCGGCGGGCGCGGTAATATAGTAGTCATAATTGCCATAATCGAGATAGAACTCTCCAGCCCCCAGATAGGGCTCAACGTTCCAACCTTCGATATCGTCGAAGACCGCGGCCCGGGGATACCATTGGGCCATGGCGTATATCGTTCCGTTTTTAGTATCAACCCTTCCCATACGGTCCATTCCCTTCTCCGGTATATTATAGCTGAAGTCCATCGAAACCGTTCCTTGACCCCCATGGGCGGGAATGGGCTCGTCGAAGAATACCTGCATCCGGGTATCGGTAATGATATATTTTGACGAGCTGCCGCGCTTCACGGAAGCTTTAAGGTTGGTTATTTCATAGCCCCCATCGGTATCGCCATTATATCGGTTACCCTGAATAGGTGTCGTGAGCGTGCCCCTGGATGTTTCAGTAAAGCGGTTCTGCTCCATATTCATCCAAATAAAATCAAGATCTTCGGGACTATTATTCGTATAGGTCAGGGTCAGTTGTCCGCTGAGCCTATTTTCGTCGTCGTTCAGGGTCGCCCGAATCTCGTAATCGGTCTCATTTTGCCAGTACTCGGGACCGGGTTTACCGGAAGCGGTACGATAGACATTGCCGCTTCGGTCCATAAATTCACCGAACTCCGATTGGTTGTCCTGCGGGGCATCTTGTGCTAGGGCGAGGTTCGAAATAAAACCGCAGAGCAAAAAGGCGAATCCTGTTTTTATGAGTTTCGTTTTCATTAAAAGTATTTAAGTTCTTATGGCCCCATATGTAAAATGAGGCCCTCGTTTACCCGCAAAGATACCATTTGAAATAGCAATGATGTGCTACTTAAGTAGTAGAAAAGCCGGGTGTACTCACTCCGGTAACATTCGTGGTATGGATCTGATGGGCCGGAAACACCTTCAAGTGTATTCATTTTTCAAGCATCGGAAAAATGCCCTTGGGTATGACATGCAAATCAAGCCCCATACGCTGCACTGCATCCTCAATGGTTTTTACTGTAACCAACTTCGAAGTACGGACGATAAATTCCCGCGGGGAAACCTCTGCGATCAGAATCACTTTTTCTACACCCTCCACCCTTTCCAGGCCTATTTTTATTTTATTCATCAATATATCGCTGGCTGCATTGGTGGTAAAGATTCGGCCGTGGTTTCCGGGAATAACGTTTTCTGTAAGTAAGCTCATGGGTACTTTTTAAATTATTCATCCTCCGTATCCCCTTTTTCGGGTTCGGCAGGTATTAATGGCTGCTTGTTCATAAAGTGCCGTCGCATTTTTTCCATTTGTTCACGCAGGTCATCAAAGTTCGAAAAGTCCATTCCAAAATCGCCATTCATAAAATCCTTGGCTAAAAGAGAATCCCTGTTAAAAAATCCGGGGAAATCTTCACCATTGAAATCATCGAAATGCATACCGAAAGCGGCACGAAAATCCCCCATAATACTATCCATTTGCTCTTGGGTCAAACTATGCCGGTTACTATCCGAAGACCAGGAATATATGGAATCGTATTTAATAATATTACCATTTTCGTCGACCTCTTTATCGACCTTCCAAGCACCTTTAGGTTCCTGCTTCAAGGCTTGGTCGTTGTTCTGTGCCAAATCGGAATTTTTATTTTCCTGGGCATCGCAACTGGCAGCCAGTAAAGCCACCATCGAGAGTATCGCTAACTTTTTCATTGTGACTAGATTTAAAATTATGCGAAATAGGAAATCCAAAAAGCATTCCAAACCTCGAAACCGGACGGTTATTTTTTTACTAAAATTCAGGGGTAGCCAATTCTGCCCCCCTACCTGGGGATCAAATAATCAGTCTTACCTCGCCGAGTTCCTGAATTTTGTACTGGAAGTCCTCCCCCGGGGCACCGATGAACATAAAATTCGTCGGGATGCCCCAGCGTTCGGAAAGTTCCTTGATCTTTTGCGGACCGAAGACCCCGGGCTCTTCGACAAATTCTATCCGGATATCCGGATAGGCCCGATCCAGCACCTTGATATCGCGTTTAAGGTTTTCGGCCACTTTAATGCCATCATCGAGAACGGAGACAATTTTGATCTTTTGCGTAGGTTCGTTGCGTTTTATGTAAAGCATCACCTTGTTCAAGGTCTCGACATTGTCGTGATTGGTAAAAAACACGAATTGTTGCCCCCTGATCTTTATCAATTCCTTTTTAGTAGCTCTACTAATCTTGCCCCATAACTGGGTCTTGCCCGGGGAAATATGATCGATAGCGATCAAAGCGCCCCTCAAGATATAATTGTGGTAGAACATAAAGAAAACCACGAAGAGCGTCGGAATCAGGTATTCGACAAAAGTGATCAGATAGGGCGGATTTAACAGCACATTTCCGATAATGGCGGCCACTACCGCGGCAATCGCAATAAAAACGGCAAGCCAACTGGCCCTTTCGGGGCGGGGCAGACGTTTGCGGTTGATCTTCAGTAAAAGGTTGCCCAGACCGAACAGTGCCATTACGGTTAGAAAGGCAATGGTATAAACCCCTGCCAATTCTGCCAGATCGCCACCTGTAACCAATAGAATAGAGGTACACAGCACAAAAAACAGTATGAAAATTAAATAGGAACTGTTGCTTTTGTTCTTTTTCAACAGGATACGCGGCAAAATGCGATCAAGCGCCATACGTTCCATCAATCCCCCCACCCCTACAAAAGAGGTAAGTACGGCACCGCTTAAAACCAAAGCGGCATCGACGCTCACCAAAAAAGAAAGCCAATTTCCCCCTGAGGTTTTACCCAAAAAGGAAAGCAGTGCTTCCTGATTGCTGTCCACCAACTGCATGGGAATAAGGGCCAATGCCAAAAAGGCAATCAAGGGGTTGAAGACACTAACCACAATCCACATGTTGCGGAGGGTTTTGGGAAAGACACCTTTTTTTTGCTCTTCTACATAGTTGGCAGAACTCTCGAACCCACTGATTCCCAACATGGCCGCTGAAAAACCGAAGAAGAGTGCCATCGCGATACTGCCTTCGATGGGCAGTTTAAAATTGGCTATAAGCACCTCGAACCCGTTGTGAAAAAAGAAATAAATACAAAAGCTGCAAAGCACGGTCAGCGATAGCAAGTGGAACAGAAAAATGAATATGGCGACTTTTGACGATTCCCCTATACCTAAAATGACCAAGCCCATAAACAATAGCAACACCCCGATAGTAACGGGAATCACTGGAATCACCGGCCAAATGCTATGGGCGTATTTCACCGCCTCGCTGGCTGAGATGACCGCTGTTGCCATATACGAGAGCACGGTTAGGGCCGCCGCAACCGATGCCGTTGATTTTTTGGTGGTGTTCAGCAAAGCGTTATATGCACCCCCGTTCAAAGGCAGGGCCCCCACTACTTCCCCATAAATCCTTCGGAAAAGAAAGAGCACTCCCGCCACCATCAATAACGATATCCAAGCGTACTGCCCCGCGTAAACAATAGCTAGGGCCGAAACGTACAGGCAGGATGAACTAATATCGTTACCGCAAATAGCGGTCGCCTCAAGTTGATTAAGTTTTTTTGGCATGAAGAAATGGCTTTATTCAGGCGAAAGTAGTTTCCAAGGCTATCATTTGCAAAATTAAAACCGGATTTCTCGACAATAAAATGATTGTGGTATTTCTATGGATCGAATTCTAAGCCATTCAATCTGTACAGAAGGGGAGCCTTACGAAAGTGACGCCCGGCATAAACATCTCGTCTCCCTCATTGGGGCTTAGAAATCAGTTTAACCGCAGAAAGTGTTCAACTTTGATGTCACTGGAACTGTACAGATGGGGAGACTTACCTCGGCTACGCTCGATATAAACTTCTCGTCTCCCCAATGGGGCTTAGAAATTAGTTTAACCACAGAAAGTGTTCAACTTTGATGTCATTGGAACTGTACAGATGGGGAGACTTACCTCGGCTACGCTCGATATAAACTTCTCGTCTCCCCAATGGGGCTTAGAAATTAGTTTAACCACAGAAAGTGTTCAACTTTGATGTCATTGGAACTGTACAGATGGGGAGACTTACCTCGGCTACGCTCGATATAAACTTCTCGTCTCCCCAATGGGGCTTAGAAATTAGTTTAACCAAAGAAAGTGTTCAACTTTGATGTCATTGGAACTGTACAGATGGGGAGACTTACCTCGGCTACGCTCGGTATAGACTTCTCGTCTCCCAATGGGGCTTAGAAATTAGTTTAACCAAAGAAAGTGTTCAACTTTGATGTCATTGGAACTGTACAGATGGGGAGACTCGAACTCCCAAGCCTTGCGGCACTAGTTCCTGATACTAGCGTGTCTACCAATTCCACCACACCTGCTCATATACCTATTCCCGACCAAGAACTTCCAAGGGCTAAATTTCCCTAAAATAAAAAAGGTAAAGTTCTTAAAACCGAGATCAGAAATAAGGGCTCTCAGAAATATATAGGTTAATCTATCCTAGACCCCTCATGGGAACAAAGGAAATAAAAAAAACTATTTTGGGCAAATACAAGTCTCTTTCATTTTACATATTGCCCCAATATTTCTTCTAGGAATTATAAAAAACAAAATACTTTCCTATATGGATAGTAAACAGGATAAAAGAAGACAGGAAAGCGCAGAATCAAGTATTTCACGATGTTACCTAAATTCGTACCTGGCTTATTATCCAATTTACAGTAAGCAAAATAATCGGTACAGAATAATCCCTGAAATTGAGGTGGCAAAGGATTTCTTGTCCTTATGAAAATCAGCAGGCCCTAATAAACAGTCTATAAACTTATTCCTACAAACCATACAATATTCCCGCCAAAGCAAACATTGTAATAATTTAAATCATCTTAAAGGTCTTAGATTTGGACAGGAATTCAAGTAATTTATCCGACAAGGCACCCTATTTCCAGTATCGCCGTAAAGGATATTTTTTTTAAAGAACCATCCCCTCTACCCCCCTTCATTCCCCCGTAAGAAAAATATGTGGTTGAAAGTTGTTCGTGCAGAATGACCTAGTAGTTCTGCCATTAGAATACATTAATTTAAATATTCACTTCATCTAAAATTTAACATCATGCCAACACCTTTTATCAATGAAAAGTTCACTTTCACCAATCCTGATGGCAGCACCATTGAGGTTGTAGGCTCGGGGAATCAATATTATGCCAGATTCGAAACCGAAGATGGTTTTACAGTCGTCAAAGACCCGGGGACGGGATACTACAAGTATGCACAACTTTCGGATGACAACAGTAAATTGGTACCCACAGCACACAGTGTGGGCGAAGCAGATCCCAAAGATATAGGTCTAGAGAAACATGTAAGTCTCCCCAAGGAAAGTGCAAAGCAAATGGCGAAAAGTGCATTGATGGCCGAGGGAGTTACTCCACGATGGAAAACCCGTCGTGCAATCAAAAAGGCCGCAATTTCCCAGCACCGCTCTTTAGGGGCGTTAGAGTCAGTACCCTTGGCGGCAGCTACAGTTGGAAGTTATGTCGGGCTTTGTATTCTCATTGAGTTTCCCGACGTTTCCCATAGCATCAGTGTGACGGAAGTCGAGAACTTCTGTAACCAGTCAGGTTATACGGGTTTCGGAAATAACGGTTCGGTACGGGATTATTTTTTCGATAATTCGCGTGGGAAATTGACCTATACCAATGTGGTAACGCAATATTATCAAGCGGCACATGATCGTTCTTACTATACCGACCCTTCAATTGCATATGGGGTCAGGGCAAGGGAGCTTATTACCGAGGCTTTAGACCACTTTAAATCGCAAGGTTTCAACTTCGGTCAACTGACCGCGGACAGCGGAGGCTTTATCTATGCTCTGAACATATTTTATGCCGGACCCAGTGTAAATAATTGGAGTGAAGGTCTTTGGCCCCATCAATGGGCGCTAAGCTCGCCTTACGATGCTGGAGGAGGGAAGAAATTCTCGGATTACCAAATATCCAATATGGGCAGTAGCCTGACCTTACGAACCTTCTGCCATGAAAATGGCCATATGATATGCAGTTTTCCCGATTTGTACGATTACGGAGGGGAATCTAGAGGTGTCGGGGATTTTTGCCTGATGTGCTATGGAGGAGACGATAGAAATCCAGTACAAGTAGGGGCCTATCTAAAAAATGAGGCGGGCTGGGCTACTAGCCTGCAGACCATAACCCCTGGGACAACCGCCAGCTTGAACGCAGCTAATAATGACTTTTACATGCATTCAAAAAATGCGGACGAGTATTTCATAATAGAAAACCGTCAAAAAACGGGAAGGGACTCGTCACTACCCGATGCTGGCCTCGCCATTTGGCACATAGATGAAAACGGCAGCAATCAGAACGAGCAAATGACAGCGGCGCAACATTACGAATGTTCTATTGAGCAGGCTGACAACAAATTTGATTTAGAGAAAAAGGTCAATGTCGGGGACAGTGGAGACTTGTTCGGTTCCCCTGGAAACACTGAATTTTCAGATAGCAGTAGTCCTAATAGCAAGTGGTGGGACGATAGCAATTCCGACCTGAAGATTACCAATATCTCTAGTTCGGGACCCGTCATGACTTTTCAGGCTCTAGGAATTGCCGGGTGGGTATATGGAAAAAACGTCAGTTACGTCAGCGGTGACGCGGCCACCAAATGGGCGCATGCCATTATTCAGGATTTTAGCGGTTGGAGGAGAATTGCACCGACTTCGACAGATGGCATCACCAATGTGTTAACGATTTTGAAAGCCGCCGTTTCCAAAAATAAAAAGGTCAATATCAATTTCGGTGCAGATGGTATGATTTACGGAGTCTATATGTCCTGATCTTAGAATAAAAAAGCTTACCTATTACAATGGCAGATTGCCAAATTCAAATTGAATAAATTCTAATATTAATCCTAAAAAAGATAAGTTATGTGGTATTATGGTAAAACAGTAAGGTATGTATCATCGTATGTTAATTCTAAAGTGTGTCATGCGATTATAAACGATATCCCAACTCATACAGGTTGGTTGAGTATCGCTCCCACCTCGACCGATGGAGTAACCAATGTACTTGGAATCTTGACGGCGGCTAATGCCAATGGTCAACAAGTCAATATTAATATTGACTCCAACCAAATCACGGCAGTTTACAAGTCGTAGTGGTCATTTAATGTTAATTATAAAACTATTGGTTATGACATTTTTCAAAGTATCGTTTTCTTCGGATTCCCTAGAAGGACTCAACTCTCTTTCAGGCATGTCGGCATCACCTGAGAATAGTGAATCTGTTCCTACTACTCAGGACATATCGCCGCCGCCCCATCCATCGTCACAAAGTACGGACAGCGTGAACAGTAAATCCTCCAACCCTGGCACGGTGGCCCCACCACCTATTCCAGAGGAAGGCGGTTTATTGGGCGAAAGCCCAAATCACAACGGATCGACTCCGCTGGACCCACCCACACCGGATATAGGGATATCGAAGAGTATGGCATTAGACGTAGATCAAGTGTCCCCACCACCCTTACCGATTTCAGACGGAATGAAGGAAGATGGTGGTAAAAACCCGACCGAAACTCCACCACCCCCCGCACCGGATTCGCTGATTACCGATGCCGGAGACGACCAGGCCAAGGAAGATTTCGGTCCACCTCCGAGCCCTCCCAAACGGCAGAACAAGCGCTCCAAGAAAACGCCCAAGACTTGAAATTTTGGATGTTGTCTTACTGGTCAATCATCCACTTTAGAAGATAAAAGGATGGCTATGGTTTACATCTAAATCTTGATCTTCCCATGATTATTGATAAGTAAATACATTCATTAAAAAATCCACTAAGAAATCCATTTGTGTTACCTGCCATAAAAAAAGCCGACTCCAAAAAGTCGGCTTTCCTCTTTGTACGGGCGGAGAGACTCGAACTCTCACACCTTGCGGCACTAGATCCTAACTTCAATTTATAGGCCTCAAGATAAGCAAATCACCACAACGAACTGTTTTTCAGTATGCTAAAATATTCTATAGATTCATTTAAAGCCATGTCAAATCAAGAAAAGTGTTACCTATCTGTTACCTCAATTTTTTTTCTTTAAAAGATCCATTGGCACATGGCAACCCTGCAAGTTCGGCATTATTGCATTAGTCTTATTAGTTGGTGCATTGCACTTTTTCGAATATTATTGTCAAGCACCCGCCAACCGTATCGGCTTCTGGAGTACGGTCGGTACGTTTTTCTTGATGCAGCTTAAAGTACTCCAGGAAGGGATCAGACTATTGAATGTTTTATCTATTATTTTTTAAAAAACTTAAGGATTAACCACCTCATGACATCTATCTTTATGATGCTTGCTATATATTTTATTTTTAAGGAGTGAAACCGTCGAAGACTTTACCTGCGATTCCTTTCCAGTTCCTAAATTTCCGTTTTTTATACCATTATATTTTCAAATGGACCATAAAAACGGATTTGATTCCGTTACCTTTAATTTTACATTGAGCAGGGCCCCTAGGCTGGCCACGTATAAAGGAAAATTTAAAAAGAGACGGTTTTCATCCATCCAAAAGGATACATACATATACATTCCCCAGGGGAATTGTTCGAAATCTTTTACTTACGAAATCCGGATCATGCCAAGAATATTTCGAACGGACGGATCGGGCACTACCATTCTGATACGTTCAATGGTAGGTATCGTCTTTCTTGCCGAAGGAATCCAGAAATTTCTATTTCCCGCAGTACACAGTGCCGGCAGGTTTGACAAAATGGGATTTCCCGATCCCGAAATCTTCGCAAATCTGGTAGGCACTCTTGAAATCCTTTGTGCCCTGCTACTTTTGCACGGTCTTTTGACCAGGGCCGCCGCCTTGGTAATGCTCATCAATATAAGCGTGGCCATTACCGTCACCAAGATTTCTGTTGCCATGGGGAAAGATTTCGCCCTTTTACGCTGCGCGAACTTAAAAACTATGGTTTTTGGAGCATGGTCCATGAGATTATGACCGATTGTGCCATGTGGCTCGGCAGTTTGTTCCTTCTCGTTAAAGGGGGTGGCAGATGGTCGTTGGACAACCAAATGAATGGACGGAACGCTAAAATTATCGGACATGGAAACGAACAAAAAAGTTGACGTAAGATACAAGGATTCTTCCCGAAGAAGTTTTATCCATAAAGGAAGCTTATTGGTGGCAAGTGCCGCCGTGATAGGTATATCGGGAACGGCCATTTCATGCAACGGTCAAAATAGTTTAAAAAAAGAAGAAGAGGAAAAAGAAGAAGGAGGCGAGGAAATGGTATCGCCCAACGAGGACCTGATGCGGGAACACGGCCTGCTCAACCGGATGCTGCTTATTTACGATACGGCCATCATGCGAATCGGTAACGGGGAAGAATTTAATACCGACTATATCGCCCGGACTTCTGTCATCGTGCGCGACTTCATAGAAGACTATCACGAGAAGTTGGAGGAAAACTACGTTTTTCCTCGTTTGGAAAAGGCGAACAGGTTGAGAGATCTGACCGCCACACTTAGAAGACAGCACCAGGGCGGGCGAAAACTTACCGAACGGCTGCTTGCCCTGACCAAAAATGGACGCTCACTAAAAGGCGGCGATACCCAACAACTTACTGCAGCGCTAAAAGCCTTCAATACCATGTACCGACCTCACGAGGCAAGGGAGGATACCATCCTGTTCCCTGCCTTTAAAGAAGTGGTCTCCCAACACGAATACGATTCTTTGGGCGAAGATTTTGAGAAAAAGGAACACGAAAAATTCGGGGAAGACGGTTTTGTTATGATGGTGGACAGGGTCGCCTCCATTGAAAAGCAGATCGGCATCTACGATCTAGACCGGTTCACCCCCAAAATATAGCGCCATTAATTGGATATTCTCACGGTGAAGCTGTGGTATTTCGTCCCGCTGGAAATACGAGTCTCCCGGTTGGGAACGATCATAGGCGCACTGGGTCCCGTTCTAAATACATTTTACCGGAACCTGGGCCTTGACAAGGAGGACCTGATCACCAACAAAACGGCCACTTCCTTACTTATGGGGCTGTCCCAGATCGGGAACTATACCTTTTTTAGGACTGCTGTACGACCAATTCTGGGTTTACGGTATCGCCGTGGGAATCGGCGCAACAATCGGGAACGTCATCGGCAAAAAATTCCTTTCCCATATGGAGAGCCGTACATTCAGAAAGTTCTTGCATGCCCTGATGGTCGTCAGCGGGGTCCTATTGCTGCTTGGCCAAGAAAAGGATCTGCTAGGGATTTCGCTTCCATTTTGAACGGTTTCCATAGCGAGGCCGTTATTCTAAACTGCCTTTCCTAAAACTCCTTCTTGCCGAACTCGCTGTCGATGAACTTCGATTTGTCCTTGTTGTTGTTAAAGGTGTAGGACAGGTTAAGCAGTACCATGTCCACTTCGTACACGTAATTGGTAGTAGTAAAGAACTCGCCCTCGCGGAAGGTCGTTATGCGCTGTTCGTTGGTTTCCAACAGTCCCATGTCGATGTTCTGCCACTGCAAGGTCGCCACGAGGCGGTCGTCGAAAAAGGTCTTGCGCAAGGTCAGGTTGGGCGAATAGAAACGGGAATCTTCGCCCTGTGCCGTATTTTGTGCCGAGATATAGTTGAAGCTGAACTGCGTCGAGGCGGTATCGGTAAAGTCGTAGGTACTGTTCGCATTGATGGAGTAAACAAAGGCGTCGCTATTCACGTTCCTTCCGTTGTATTCCCCCTCGATGGAATAATTATAAAGGTTCACCCCTATAAAGTTCGACCAGTTATTCATCGGTTTCAATTGGGTGCCGAGTTCCAGCCCCCACGCACGGCCGTCCCCAACATTGGAGTAGATTCGGTTCAGGATTGTATCGTTATAGACCGTGTTGACCCGGTTGACGATATTTTTAGCGTCGCGGTAGTACGCCGTTGCATAAACGGAATTCCCGCCACCGAAATTCTTGGTCATGCCCAGTTCGGCAAGATCTATGAATTCTGGACGAAGGGTAGGATCGCCCTGTTCCAGGGTCTCGGAATGTTCCCGTTCGGGGAAAGGGTTCATTTTGAAGGTCGTGGTCCGCTCCACCCGTTTGCTGTAGACCGCCTTTAATTTCGTATTGTTCCCAAAAGTGTACTGCACCGAGGCGGAGGGAAAGGGTTTTGCGTAATGGTACGCGTAGGTGGTATCCACCTGTCCTATCTTATCGCGCAGGTCAAGTTTCCGGTCCATGGCCTCCACGCGAAGCCCGGCCGCATATTCCCAGTTTCCCTTGGACCCTGTCAACTGTGCATAGGCGGAGTGTATGCTCCTGGCCAGATGCACCTCGCTCGAGAATTCGGGCACCAGTTCAAAGTCCTCTACGGTATTGCTGCGCCGTTCGTACACAAAATCGCCGGTATGGTCAAGGTTGCGGTATTGGTACCCGGTCTCCAATTGTCCGAAGGAAAGAGGTTTCCAGGAATAGTCCAGCTGAAACCGTATTCCGTTCAGGGGGTTGTCATTGGTATTGTATTCCTGTTGATAGACGATGCCTTTATCGGGAAAGCCCTGATTATCACTTTCCGTGGGTCCTCCCAGCAGGGTATATTCGTATAAAAAAGAGGTGGAAAGCTCGGACCTGTCACCAAAGACATGAGCATAATCCAAACTACCCAGCACAAAATCGCCTTTCCGGATACGCAGGTTGTGGTTGAAATATTGAAAGGTATACAGCCGTTCGCCCCCTTCCGCGGGAGTGATCCCATGGTTGTCAAAGTAGATAATATCGGCTAAGCGGTCCTTTTGGCGCTTACCGGCATAAAAGCCCAAGGAGTAAGTGTTCAGGGAATCGGGCGTAAAATCCAGCGTAAACCTTCCGCTGTAGTTGAGCTCGTCAAAGCTGCGTTCGCCGTCGGAGGGGAACCGGGTCAGGGTATCGCCGATAATGGTAAAGATATCGCCCTCGCGTCTGCCACCCAAGTCGTTGCGCTGGTAGTTGGCACCAAGGGAAACGTTCCAGTCCCCTTTCATGACATTATAGGTGGCATCGACACCATAACGTTGGTGGGGTTCGGCATTGTCGTATTTCTCTATAGAAGGAAAACCGCCCTTTATATTTATCTGGGCGAAGGCCCCGTCGGCGGCCCCTTTTCTTGTAATTATGTTGAGGATGCCCGCCTTGCCCTCGGGATCGTACTTGGCCGAAGGTGCGGTGATTACCTCCACCCGCTCGATGGCATTGGCCGGAAGCTGGTTCAAGAGCGTCGATGCATTGCCCTGTACTGGGTTGCCGTTGAGCAGCACCACAAAGCCTGTGCTGCCGCGCACGCTTATCTCACCTAGGCCGTCGACGGTGACCGAGGGGATGTTCCTGACCACGTCGGTCGCCGATCCACCTTGGCTGTTCTGGAATTTTGTGGTGTCGAACACCTGCCGGTCTATTTTGTTTATGACAGTGGCACGTTCCCCTTCTACCACCACTTCGCTTAATTGGTTGTCGCCGATCGTAAGTGTTATGGTATCGAGGTCGACCGGATTATTCCCGTTGGTTACCTGGATATCACGTAAGGTTTTGGTTTGGAACCCGATAAAGGAGGCCTCCAGGTAGTAAGTCCCCTTGTCTACTTCGGGAATACTAAAAACCCCATCTATATCAGTAACAACCCCTGTGACTAGTTCGCCGCTCCCCTGATGGTATAGTGCCGCGGTAGCGTACTCCAAGGGGTAGTCCCCGTCCATGATCTTTCCGGTTACCTGTGCGAAAAACATTTGTGGAACGATTGCGATCGTGAAAAGGAAAAGGGAAAGGTTTTTCATGGAAAGATAAAGAGTCGGTTCAAAAACGCCGAAGTTACATTGCCCTCCAATCCGATTACGGTCTATTTGAAAAGATTATGGTATCACCGCCGTTTTTTTGAACTGTAGGGGGGTCTTCCCTTGGTGGCGTTTGAAATACTTGACAAAATGGGAAACATCCTTAAAATCAAAGGTAAAGGCGATTTCGGTTACCGATAGGTCGGTGTAGCACAGCAGGCGCTTGGCCTCCTCCAGGATATGCCCAGCAATGTATTCGGATGCCGTTTTGGCATATTCCTTTTTACAACGGGCGTTGAGGTTCTGCGGGGTACTGCTCAACAGGTTGGCATAGTGCGAAACGTCATTTTTGAGCTGTCGTTCCAACAGTGCGTTGAACCGCGATGATAGAGTGCCCGAATAGGGTTTCGCCTTGATATCGGCATAGCCCGATATTTTGGAGAGTAGGGCCTTAAGGACTCCCTCTACGACAATTTTCCGCCCTTTGGGGCTTTTTCCCATTTCCTCCGAGGCAATCTTGAAAAGGCCGTCTATATTGGTATCCGTTTCAAGCCTGATCATTTGTAGGTCTCCCAGTCGTTGTAACTGTAAATTAATATGCCTGTCGAGCGTACCGTCCAGAAAACTTTCCTTTATTATGATAACATAGCCTTCGGGAACGGTATCGATCTCCCAATGGTGCACCTGGTCCTTTTTGATGATAAAGGCCACAGGGGGCTCGATGGCATACCTGTTCTGGTCCATATAGTGGAATCCCGTACCCTTGCTGAAATAGACAAGCTCCAGGTACTTGTTGTGGCGGTGGGGCTTGGTATAGCGTTTATTGACATCGAAGGGTTCAATCTTGATATTGATCGAGACGGGAATTTTGGAATAGGTGCTTATTTTTCTTTTCATTACTATCCGTGTAGTCCGATTGCGAGTTCTTAAGCCGTTGGCTACTCCATAACCCATGAAAATTCACCCCCGACGCCGAGGCCGTAATGCATGCCATGCGGAACCCATTGAGATAGGGTATCCCCATATACCTTCACTTTTCGCTTTATGAACGAATTTAATCATTTTCCGGGGATAGACATATTCAAGGAGTCTTTTGATGCAGTAATCATGAGCGATAGGGACATGGCAAAATCGGAACATCGTCGGTTCAACATCCTAAGGTTCATCATATGGCGAACAAAAGGCTCAAAAAACAACTTCATTTGTGCGCAATGTCAGCAATAATGAACGACCCGGAAACAAGCGATATTATCAGAGAAAGGTGGCAGAGGGAAAGTCCAACATGCTAGTAATCCACAACTTGAGAAACAAGATGGGCCAACGAATTTGTTCCTGTATGAATAACAACAAGATGTATCAGGTAAATTTAACGGAGTAAAAGGCGAGGAATTAGTAGTTATCATTACTACAAAAACCGGACAGGCCCCATGCGCAGGTGGGTTAGAGCAAGTATTTGGGAATGAATCCTAGCGTACTGGAAAGGGCATTAATTATAGGTTTTGCAACCCAATGACATCATATACATTCATTAAAAAATCCACTAAAAAATCCATCGGTGTTACCTGCCATAAAAAAAGCCGACCCCTAAAAGTCGGCTTTCCTCTTTGTACGGGCGGAGAGACTCGAACTCTCACACCTTGCGGCACTAGATCCTAAATCTAGCGTGTCTACCAATTCCACCACGCCCGCCTATCCGAAAAAAAATCCACTTCACAAATTCCAAAAAAGGGCAAATAGATGTAGGTTTTGATTTTCGGACTGCAAATATAGGGCAAAAATTGAAATCTCTAAATTTCCAGCCCTGAAAAAAGTCCTTTTTTTCGTATTTTTAAGTTTCACTCAAATTTAGCTTTATGCAGCGGATAAAGGAATATATTTCCGAAAACAAACAACGCTTTCTCGATGAACTCATCCAAATTTTAAAAATGCCTTCGGTCAGTGCAGACTCAGCCTTTTCGCAGGATGTTCTCGATACCGCCGAGACGGTAAAAGAGGCTTTGGATCAAGCCGGGTGCGATAGGGTCGAAATCTGCGAGACGGATGGTTATCCTATAGTATACGGCGAAAAGAACATCGACGTCGAGCTGCCTACGGTATTGGTCTATGGCCACTACGACGTGCAGCCACCGGACCCAATGGATTTGTGGAATTCCCCGCCCTTCAAACCTATAATCAAAAAGACAGAAAAGCATCCCGGTGGGGCCATCTTTGCCCGCGGTGCCTGTGATGATAAGGGACAAATGTATATGCATGTCAAGGCCTTGGAATTTATGGTCAAGACCGATCAACTACCCTGCAACGTCAAATTTATGATCGAGGGCGAAGAGGAAGTCGGCAGTAACAACCTCTCTCTTTTCGTAGCCAATAACCGAGAAAAATTGGCCAACGATATCATATTAATTTCCGATACGGGAATGATTGCCAACGAAGTACCCTCTATCACGACCGGATTGCGCGGACTCAGCTACGTAGAGGTGGAAGTGACCGGTCCGAACCGGGATCTGCATTCGGGACTGTATGGTGGGGCGGTCGCCAATCCCATCAATATTTTGGCCCGGATGATCGCTTCGTTACACGACGAAAACAACCACATCACCATTCCCGGTTTTTACGATACCGTCGAGGAACTCTCCAAAACCGAACGCGCCGAAATGGCCAAGGCACCTTTTAATTTGACCGAGTATAAAAAATCGCTGGATATTGAGTCCGTCCATGGCGAGGAAGGCTATAGCACCAACGAACGAAATTCCATTCGTCCCACACTCGATGTCAACGGCATCTGGGGCGGCTATACCGGCGAGGGGGCCAAAACGGTCATCCCAAGCAAGGCCCACGCCAAAATCTCTATGCGGCTCGTACCCGATCAGGACTGGCAGGAGATTACCCGACTCTTCCAATCCCATTTCGAAAGTATAGCCCCGTCGGGCGTTACCGTAAAAGTCACTCCGCACCATGGAGGTCAGGCCTACGTAACGCCTATCGACACTATCGCCTACCAAGCGGCCTCACGGGCCTATGAGACGACTTTCGGCAAGAAACCGGTCCCACAACGCAGCGGGGGCAGTATTCCCATTGTCTCCCTATTCGAAAAGGAACTCGATAGCAAGACCATTTTGATGGGGTTCGGACTGGATAGCGATGCCATCCACTCTCCCAATGAGCACTTCGGGGTGTGGAATTATTTGAAGGGCATCGAAACGATACCTTACTTTTATCAGTATTTTACGGAATTGAAAATGTCAGTAGAGGGATAAGCGGCAGCCCCGATTTAAAAGATGTATGCCAACCTAAATTTTACCTCCCGATGCGAAATTTACCCATCTGGAAGCCAGAAATTAAGGTTCACGTATCTTATCTTCGTATCTAAAAACTGTATTAGATCGCATAATCATGAGCTCCGCTGGACATATATTGGACATGATCGCCCGGATCAGGCAGAACAAAAGCCTGCGGAAAAGAAAAAAGTTCAAGGGAGACAACCGGGAAAACAGCTACTCCGAAAAATTCGCCACAGCTACCCAATATGACTTTCCTACAGTTTCCGAAGAAGAAATAGAGCGTTTAAAAGTTCAAATAAGGGGTAACGCACGGGCCCACCATAGAAAATCGCTGTATGTACTTGTAATTATGATTCTAATCGCCGCCGTTTTGGTTTGGGCACTTATCCGATATTATAAGTTAAGTTATTGATAACCTAAATCATATTGCTGTTTCTGGCATACCTTGCCGAACCCCCGGACTCCCAGTATCCCCCTAATTTTTTCTAAAGTCATCTACATAATCACAAATAAAAACAAGCTCTACATTTGTAGAATTAAAATATTTGTTCTATGTTTGTAGAGTTAAATCCGAAAAGTAGAACCATGTCCTTGTCAAAATCAGAAGAAGAGTTGATGAACATACTGTGGAAGCAGAAAAAAGCCTTCCTAAAAAACCTGCTTGATGCCTACCCCGAACCCCAGCCTGCGACCACCACGGTCGCCACCCTGCTAAAGCGGATGGCCGATAAGGGTTTTGTAGCCTATACCCGCAGAGGTAGGTCTCGCGAGTATTATCCCTTGATCAAAAAAAAGGCCTATTTCTCCCAACAGGTCAACTCGCTCATCAAAAACTTCTTTAATGACAGTCCCGGCCAGTTCGCCTCCTTCTTTACCGAAGCCACCGACCTCAGTAAGGCGGAATTGGAAGATTTACGAAAACTGATAGATAACGAAATTAAAAAGAAGTAGCCATGGTAGTTTTTCTTCTTAAATCTATGGCCTGTTTAGCCGTCTTTCTATTGTTCTACAAACTTGTTTTGGAAAAGGAGCGGATGCACACCTTGAAGCGGTATTATCTATTGGCCGCACTGATGCTCGCTATAGCCATTCCATCGATTAGGTTTGTGGAATATATTGAAGTACCATCCGACCACACATCAACATACCGTGAGTTTGACAACACCGTTTCTACGGAAACCGTCACGCCAAGCAACGAAAAAAAACTCTCTCCCATAGTCCAGAAAATTTGGATAGACCATGGGCCTGTCATACTCTGGACAATTTATATATTGGGTGTCTTGCTCTTCGCGTTAAAATTTCTATACCATATGGGCAAAGTACTCCGGAACGTTCGCAGCCATCCGAAAATAAGGATCGGCCCCATTATCCATGTGCTTTTAAGGGATTTTTTGGTTCCCCATACTTTCTGGAACTACGTATTTCTGAATGGGGAAAAATTTAAGGCCAACGAGATTCCCAACGAGGTGTTGTTGCATGAAGCGACCCATGCCCGGCAAAAGCATAGTTTCGATATTTTATGCGTTGAGTTGCTGCAAATCGTATTTTGGTTCAATCCCCTGCTCCACTGGGCCAAAAAAATCATAAAACTCAACCATGAATTTTTAGCGGACGAGGCCGTACTCGAACAGGGGACTTCCACATCTGAATATCAAAACACATTGCTAAGCTTCGCCTCATCACCGGAGTACAAAAAGTATCAGCCGTCGATGGCCAACGCCATCAATTATTCATCTTATTCATCAATCAAAAAACGTTTTAAACTCATGAAAGCACAAACATCGAAAAAGTCAATTTTAATCAGGACTCTATTAATCGCGCCTTTATTAGCAGTATTATTCTACGGATTTAGCACCACCGTGCAAATACCCAAAGAAGAAGCTCCTGTGACGGTCTTACGGGAAGCTGCGACCAAACAGGATCTGTCCGAAGACAATAGCCTTGCCAAAAAACATCAAGCACAGCGTATGGAAGCGTTTTCGGCGGATAGCGTCAATGAAAGCGAACCATCCGTTCAGCAAAGCGAGCAAAAAATAGTCATACTTGTCAACCAAAAAAGCCAACTTCTAGTAAAAGAAACCTTTCTTACACTTGACGATTTTGCCCCATTTCTTTCAAAACTGAACGAACAGCTTAAAAAAGAGGGAAGAAATAAAATTATTCGGGCGGAGATTATTCCAGATAACGGCGCGCCCAAAGATGTTATTGCGGATGTGGAAACTATTTTAAACGAATATGGGGTAGCCCAAATCGATGTTTTGGGAGGGAAAATTCCTCCTCCACCAGCGCAAACGGGTGCATCCGAAAAACAACTATCCGAATACAACCTCTTGGCCAAAAAATACAACGCCATACCGAAAGAGCGGCGGGTCATTCCTTCGGTGGATTTAAGAAAATTGGAGGGTATTTATGGAAAAATGAGTCCGGAACAAAAAGACGATGCCCAAGCCTTTCCCGAATGTCCCGATCCAAGATCATCAGATCAAGAAGGCGCAACCTCAAAACAAATTAAGGAATACAATGCGTTGGCGAAAAAATATAATGAAATGTTGGCTGCAAAGGGAAATATCCGCATCAAAAAGTCAGAGGTTGACCGCTTGGAATACTTGCATGGCATGATGACGGAAGAACAAAGGGCGGAGGCGGAACCATTTCCCGATTTTCCGGAGCCGCCCGAGCCACCCCGACCACCTGCCTTGCCGTCAAAAATAGAGGTCCAAGAGCAAAACAAGAAGATGAAAAAGGAATCTGAGGAAATGGAGCAACAGGCGGCCATGGAACATGAGCAAGCCAAAAAAATGGAGCGGCAAAGCATGAAAAGGAAAAAGCAGGCCGTTGAGATTGAGGAAGAAAGAAAGGTGATGGATGAAAAAGCCAAAGAAACTGAGGTCGAGAAGGAAGTTGAGCAGGAAATCATTGAAAACCAAGAGTTTCTTTCGGAAGAACACGCTCTCAAGACCACAACGCCCGAGCCGCCGGCACCACCCATCCCGCCTAGCGAACGTGAAGTTGAGGTCGAGGCAGAAGTCAATGAACACGTTGTCGAAGAAATTATTGAAAATCAAGATCCTTACGACGAAGGCTTAACTATTAGTATTATGCGTTCACTGCCAGAACCTCCAGCTCCCCCAAAACCAAAATCGCCCTTGGAACTTCTTGAAGAACTCAAAAAAGACAACGTTAAAATTATACTGAACGGAAAAGAAATCGGTTATAAAGAAGCAAAAAAGCGATTTGAGGACGGCAGCTTTACCCGAGTGGATGTTAGCCAAGAGGAGGGGAAAAGACCTGTGTTGGAAGTTTGGACGGATTAGCGCTTCTCTTCAACGATAGTTCACCCGAGGCTTACGGAGATCTGCAGAAAAGGCGCAGAGTGTAACGGAGAATCACTTGATTACATGCCTATTCCACAATCTCCATCTTCCTCAACAAGAACGAGGCGTTCATATTTTGGCAAACGCCGTCTTTGAATTTGTAGTCAAAATGGAGCTCATTATCGATGATTTCGGCATCAAAATAATGGTTTTCGATTTGGGGGAGTTCGTGCGAGACTTCGCAGAGGCTCAAATCATGGGTGGCAATGATGCCGGTGGATTTTGACGCTACCAGCCGCTCGACAAATTTACGGCTTCCCTGGGCCTTGTCGGTGCTGTTCGTGCCCTTTAGGATTTCGTCCAACACGATAAAATACCTATCCCTTTGCATTTCGTCTACTATGAACTTTAAGCGTTTCAGTTCGGAAAAAAAGTAGGATTCGTCATCGGTCAGGGAATCCGTCGTGCGCATGCTCGTAATTAATTTTATAGGGGAATATTCGACCTGTGAGGCACAGACCGGAAGCCCTACATTAGCCATAACGATCTGTAAAGAGACCGTGCGTAAAAAGGTACTTTTTCCAGCCATATTAGCACCCGTGATGATAAAAAATTGCTCTCTTTCTATTTGGAAGTTGTTCAAGACGCTTTTATACGGATCGAGCAAAGGATGTCCGGCCTCCTCTGATTTCATTAGCATTTTCCTCTCCGACAAAACCGGATACGTATATCCCGGATGATTGAACGCAAAGTTGGCCAAGCTATTATAGGCATCGAAAAAAGCGATGGTATCGAACCATTTTTGAACCGAGCTGCCGTGCTTTTTTATCCACGCCTCGGTGGCATAACAATGGGAGAGCGTACGGAGGAAAAATCCGTTGGCAAAAATCAGATAAACAATATTATTGTTCTTGTCAAGACTGTTCAGCTGCCCGGCGAATTTTTTGATGACTTCAGAGGTTTTTTGGGTTTCGCCTATCACTTTTCCTTTCCATTCTTGTAGATAGGCCGATTTGAATTCCGTCTCCTCGATCAGGGTCAAAAGTTTGTTGTACTGCTGAAACGTACTTTGTGCTTTCGAGGCAGCGGCGGCCAATTTAGTTATATTCTTGATATACACACCCGTTACCCCCAAACCTATAAACAGATCTAAAATCAAAACGGAATCCGCTACCACACCCGTAAAATAAAGGATGAAAACCACAATCGAAACCACCGAGAAAATCCATGGTAAGACCCGCATTGTCTTAGGCACAAAAGAGGTATAATCAGATAGCCATTGCACAATGCTTTCCGTACCGGTTTCCGTCTTCGCCAACGAGGCAACGGCCGAAAAATTCTGCCGCCATTCGGGCATTTGGGCCAGCTCTTGAATCGCTTCCTGTTTTTGAGGGATGTTCGCTATGGAATTTTCCTTCAGCAATTCCGCAAAGGTAAAGCTGCTCTCTTGTAGGGCCGTTCGATTGGCGTATTGATAGAAGGAACCCCTTCCGAAGAGGTCGATATCCTGACTAAAAGGATGCTCGGGATTCCTGAATTCCTTACCTTCCGGAAGGTCGTGGAAATCACGTTTTAACACCCTGATCTCGGTTTCGTTGATCTTTATAAGTGCCTGTAGCCTATCCCGCTCATATTGCAAATCGGAGTGCCGGGAAACCAAATATAGAAATAGTACCACTGCCAATATAAAAATCGCCAATACCCATTTGACATTTCCGAAAACCAGATAGATACCGAGGCCCGCCATACAGAACACCACCAACCGGATCATGCTCGAAGTGAAAAGCTGCTTTTTTATCCGGGACAGTTCCGCTTCGTATTTCTTGATCGCATTGGAATAAAAAGAAGCCAATTCTTGCATGCAGCTTTTCTTGTTTTAGGAAGGCCAAAGATAGGTCTTTCGTTTCAGCTTCCTTGCAAGGCGTTGAGCATCGCAATTTGCCCTAAGTGATAGATATCGTGCTGAGCGAGACTGGGCAGAACATTTTCGAAAGTATATTTCTTGCCAGGTACTTTTTTTTCTAACAACTCCACAGAAGCAGCGGACAAGATTTCAAGAAGTTCTGTTTGGGTTTGCCGTAGGCGTCTTTTCAGTTCGTTCCATTCTTGTAGGCTATTTATATAAACATCGGACCAATCGTTTGGGCCATCGATTTTAAGATTGTATCCCACGTCACCCTTTAATTTTCTGAGTACGAAAACCCGCCAATTTATAATATGCTGTACCAACACGGCAATAGATTTTGGACCATTCTCGTATTCGTTGACAATTTCCTAAGGGATGGCCTCCAATTTTTCCATTACGGAAATACCGTTCCATGGCTTTCCATCGAAACATTCCCTTAAATCATCGATTATATGAACAAGCCGATTTTTTTCCATGTCACTAATTAAGCTCATCCAACTTCGCTTTTAGCTTTTGGGTAAGCTTTGCCACAACCAGCCTATAAGAATAATCGACCAGGTCGGTAATCAATTCAGGCGGAAGACTTTTCAAAAAAAGCGTGTTCCAATGCGTTTTGCTCATGTGGTATCCGGGAACGATAAGACCAGCGTATTCCTCCCGTAGCTCTATGGCCCGTTCGGGCTCGCATTTCAGGTTTACCTGTGAGGGAAGCCTTTCCAGTGCACACAAGGCAAACATCTTGCCCATGACCTTGAAGACTAAGGCATCGGGGCCAAAGGGCAATTCTTCGGTGGCGCCCTTTTTGGTAAGGCAGTATTCCCGGAAGGCTTCTATGTCCATGGGCTAACGGACGCTCTGCGAATCATAGACGATAACCTTTTCCCAAAGCTTCTCCGATTCCTTTACGAAGCGTTTGTGCGGTGGTTCTACCTGATATTCCTGTTGTGCCTCCGCGGACTCAAAAGAGACGATCAACGAATAGGTAAACGACCCGTCGACCACATCGCGGCTGGCCTTGGGCGGTTTGCCGATAAACTTGGTTTTGGCATAAGCGGAGTTATCCAAGAAGGTTGAAAGGGATTTTTCAAAGGCCGCCCGGTCTTCTTGACTGTCCGGGTTTTTTAACCAAAAATAGACGGTGTGGGCAAAATGGGGATCGAATTCTTTCATGGGTTCTGTTGATTTTTTGTTACTTCCACTTTCGCGGGACTCTGTTTCAGTTTGGCCATAAGTCGATATGGCAAAGATTAAAAATAGTGTGGTAATTTTAAGAGTCCTCATCCTTTTATGTTTGCAATTGCGAGCGAAGCGAAGCAATCGGCTAGACCTTCTAGAAGGCTCAACGGATTGCCACGTCGCTTATGCGATGCTGCTTAATCGGAACATGCCGCCAACTCCTCGCAATTTCGTGTTCCTAAATTACTTTTCCAAAAGTTCTTTCTGCTTTTCCGAAATCTCCAAGGCCGAATAATCGAGCTTCCAACCGATGGTCTCTACGATTTTTTCAATTAGCAGTACGGCCTGCAACGCCTCCCTACCTGCGGTTTCCATCAGTCCGCTTTTGGGGATTTTATCGCGGACGTGCGCCTTGGCCTCTTTGTTCAACAGGGTCAGGTCGTCAGAGGAAAAGAAGTTGAACATCCCACTTCGAATATCATAAAATTGAATCTCCGGTTCAATGGATAAAACTTCGGGCCGCGGAAAGTTTTTCATTATAATTTTTTTGCGGTCGTTATCCGCTTCCAGTTCCACTTTCTTTAAATCGTATCCGATCTGTACCTTCGCATTGATGATCAAAAGCGCCTTTTTCTTACTGCCCACCAAGCTCATAAAATATTCCTTGATGTTCTCGTACTTGTAAATCTCGGCAAAATCGCCCTCCACCGATACCAGTTTGCAGACGCTTCGAATTTTCTCCAACAGTACGGTGGACTGGTGTTCGGTTATTTCTTTACTTTTCTTCTTACGGAAAAAAGTATATATCCAGTACGTAAAGATCGCGCCTAAGACCAGACCTAGAAATGTATCAAAAATACTATCCATTTGCATTCCCTATTTCCCCTAAATGCGTAAACTTGAACCCCTTGTCATATTTCAGGCCATAGCCAAAAATTCGATCCATGGCGGAATGTGAAAATAAGATGGTGCCCGCCAACTGCCATAAAGGTAAGGAAAGATAACTTCCAAATAGGTACAGAGCTATAGCCAAGCCCTTATGATGGGTGAGGTTGTAAGTAAACGCCCCTATTTTACTGCCGAAAACATAGCCTATCATTCCCAAGTCAGGCGCCAGGATCAAAAGCAAAAACCACCACCAGGCAAAGTCCAACAAACTATACATATATATGCCCAGGGCGAACATCAGAATTTCCTCGGTTTTTAACAGGCCGTTCATTCCTTCATGATTTTGTACAATACCGGCCGACTCGGACTGGCATCGTTCTCGATCGCGGCGACCTGCAGGTTCAAAAAATAGGGCCCGTCTTCGATACCCTTTGGCACGTAAATCAGTTCGGTGATAGTGGCGTGTTTGCGTAACTGTCCGTCAAAGTTCCAAAAGGCTTTGTGTGCCTTTAGGGCACCTCCGTCTTTTTCCTTGTCCACCGATGGAAGGTCGATAAGCAGGTGCTCAACGCCGATCTCGACTAAAAATTGAACGGCCTCCTCCAACAGATAGGGCGGATTGGTGCCGGAATACTGCCGCGACAACTTTTTTCGATCGTTGGGAAGGGTGCGTATTACCAAGACAGCCGGTTTTTTCTCCTTCAAGGCCACCTCCATTATATGCCTAGAAATCACCCATTCGTCATTTTGCAGCTCTGGGGCAACGGATATCAAATTTGCCAAAAAGAAAAAACGATCGATGCTGTCGTTAATAGAATGGAACTCCTCAGTGATATGCCCCACACATTCCGTATGCGTGCCGTGCGCATGGGGGTTGAACCTGATATCGTTAAAGTTGACGGATGCGCCTTCGGATACCTTACCACTAAAATCGTCTTCGGTGTGAGGTGTTATTTGGGGATGTTCCAGGCCCCAAGCAGTGACGTTTTGGGCATTGCCGCGTAGGGGTATGGAGATATCCATGGGGGCGGAGAGGTCGATTTGGTAATCGATATTGCCAATACTGGTTTTTGCAATCATTCCTTCGGCATTAGTAGGGTGAATATTACTTGCGATGCGGTCGCAGAAAGTGCTGCGCTGCTCACCATTATTGACCCAAATTTAGCATAAAAAGATCGGCCGCGATCCCATCCGCCAAAAATCGGCCTTTCTTGGTGGTCAAAAAAAGGTCGCCGTCAAAGTGCAGTAACTGCTCCTTGACGTATTTTTCGGCGTGTTTTAAAAGGTATTCCCCATGCATTTTTCCATACTCCGATTCGATTTTTGATAGGGAAACGCCCCAAATCGTCCGCAATCCGGTCATTACATATTCGTTGTATTTATCGTTTACGGAAAGGAGTTCCGTTTCTATGGGAAGTTCGCCGCTTTGTATGGCAGTTAGGTATTTCGGATTATTATTGATGTTCCATCCTCTTCGGATTCCGTCGTATGAATGTGCGGAAGGCCCAACGCCTATATACTTTTTCTGCTTCCAGTAGGCCGTATTGTTCCGGGAAAAATAACCCGGCTTCCCGAAATTGGAAATCTCATAACTTTCGAATCCCGCGGCTTCCAAGGTATCCGAGAGAATGTGGAAGTGTTCTTCCGCGACCTCATCGTCCACATTTTCTACGATTCCCTTCTTAATAAAGCGGGCCAAGGCCGTATTAGGTTCTACGGTCAGGGCATAGCTCGAAATATGGGGGATGTTGAAAGATAGCGCTTTTTCAATATTCTGTTTCCACCGGGCGTTGGACATATCGGGAATGCCATATATCAGGTCGATGGAAATATTGTCGAAATATTCTTTGGCCTGTCGGATGCAAGCTTCGGCCTCCTTTGCATTATGGGCACGGTTCATGAGTTTTAAATCCGCCTCAAAAAAGGATTGAATGCCGATGCTGAGGCGGTTGATAGGCGATTCGGCCAAGGACTTTATCTTATCCAAAGAAAGATCATCCGGATTGGCTTCCAAGGTAATCTCTGGGGCATCCGATACTTTGTAATGGTCATAAACCGTACCGATAATAAGCTGTAATTCATCCGCAGTAAGCACACTGGGCGTTCCTCCCCCGAAATAGAGCGTTTCTACCACCTCATCGCTAAACTCGTCTTTTCTTAAAATCAATTCTTTTTGTAATGCAGACACCATGGCTTCCTTTTTTTTCATCGAAGTAGAAAAATGGAAATCGCAATAATGGCAGGCTTGTTTGCAGAAGGGAATGTGAATGTAGATACCGGACATTGGTCAGTAGTCAGTAGTCAGTAGTCAGTAGTCAGAATGTATGATTTTGAACCGAGCTTTTTAGGATTACTAACATCTAATGAATTAACCTACCTACCTCCTGGCTTTCTTTCAACAGCTGATGAAATTTTCCCTCTTCAATATAATTACATGCAAATGAAAATTCCAACCAAGATTGTGTCTCTAAATTTTCTGCATCAGCATCGGTCAGTTTCCTGATAAAATGTTTAGGAAAACGCCTTTTGCCGTAAGATTCGGCAATGTTGGCTGAAACGCTTCTAGAACATCTTCTAATTTGGTCGGTGAGGGAGTATCTTTCACCTTTAGGAAAATCTTTTGAGATTTCAAAAATTTGCATGGCAAGTCCGAATGATTTTCGATACCCCAAAAGTTCCTGAAATCTCATATTTCGTCTATCATATAAAACTGTTCACTGACTACCGACTACTGAATACTGTTCACTGACTACCGTTCACTGACTACCGTTCACTGACTACTGACTACCGTCCACTGACGACTGTCCACTGTCCACTGACGACTGTCCACTGACTACTGTTCACTGACTACTGTTCACTGACTACCGTTCACTGACTACCGTTCACTGACTACCGTTCACTGACTACTGACTACCGTCCACTGACGACTGTTCACTGACGACTGTTCACCGACGACTGTCCACTGACTACTGTTCACCGACGACTGTTCACTGACTACTGTTCACTGACTACTAATTTTAGCCACCAAATTCTTTCCGATCTTACTGCGGAGCAGGTCCGCTTTTATGGGCTTGGTCATGTAGTCGTTTGCGCCCAATCGGTAGATTTCTTTTTTCGTGGCGTCGGTGGCGTCGGCGGTCACCACGAGGATGGGAATATTCGCCACGGCCTCCCCCACTTTGCCCGAGCGGATGGTAGCGGTAGCCTCAAAACCGTCCATCACGGGCATCTGTAAATCCATTAAAATAATATCGTAGCTAGATGTTTTCAGCATTTCCACCGCTTCCGCTCCGTGGTTCGCTATCTCCAAATCGACGTTTTTCCATTTTTTTACGGCCAGTTTGATGACCATTTGGTTCATTTTATTATCCTCTACCAGAAGAATTCGGCAGCCGGATATATCACGGTCACCGATTTCATGGGCCGGCACTTCTTTTGGCTCGGCCACCGGCTCCTTATCCATCTCAAAATCAAGCTCGACCCGGCATTCCGTACCTTGCCCGGGCGCGTTCTTTATTTCGATGCTTCCATTTTGCAGATCCACATAGCTTTTGGCCACGTACAGCCCGAGGCCCAGACCGTAGAACTCCCGCTTATCGGCAGAGGAATTTTTAGTGAAGGATTCGTAGATCGTGCTCATTTTTTCCTTGGAGATACCGAGACCGGTATCCTTGATGGAGAAAATAAAGCGCAGCCTACCCTCTTTGTTACGGCAATGGTCCACATGAAAGTTTATACAACCCTCCGAGGTAAACTTTACGGCGTTATCCAGCAGATTATTGAGCACCTGGATCAATTTCCGCCGGTCGCCGATAATCTTTTCGGGCAATCCCTCTTTATAGGTATAATTGAAATCGAGGTTTTTATGCTGCGCCTTGCTTCGATTGATAAGCACGATCCGGTTTAAGCTCTTCTGCAGCTCAAAGGAACTTTCGTGCAGTTCCTGTTCCCCTTTTTCAATACTGGTGAAATCAAGAATGTCGTCGACGTGGCCCAAGAGCGTTTCCGAAGAATTTAATATCAATGTACACTTTTCTTGAAGGTCTTTATCCCTTTTATCCTTCCTAAGGGTCGCCGCCACACCCATGATCAGATTCAACGGAGTTCGCAACTCGTGGCTGATATTGGCAATAAAGGAAGATTTCATATCGTTCATATCCTCTAACCGCTGTAGGGCCAAAAGTTGGTTTTTCTCATTGCTCTCCCTCAGGGTACGGATACGATTGCCCATCGAGAGGGACAGAAAAATAATCTCGAGCCCTATCCCGAATTTGGCTCCGTTCTCGGTAATAAAGGAGTTGGGCACCAAGTTCAGGTTATTCAGGATGAACGTCACGAACCCCAGCACCAAAAAACTAATGCCCATGACAAAAAAAGAGTCCACCTTAACCCTTTTCATCTTTAAAAATACGATCGAGCCGATGGTCAGCAGCAGAATCGCCAATCCGATCTGGTTGGCCAACGGATAACAGTACGCCAAAAATCGGGGTACCGCCAATAGACCCAAGAGGGTTATGAACGTCATGCCGGACATCACCTCAAAGGCTACCAAAAGATTTTTGCTGTGCTTTTGGATATTCAAGAACTTTCGCCCATAATTCACGAAAAAGAACAATGATATCAAAGCGGCGAACAATACGGCCCTCTTGGAAAAATAACTCCCGTTGGGTAGGATGTATTGATGGAAAAGACCATCCAAAGAAAACTGGAGCATTGCAATAAACAAGACATATAGGCCATAATACACAAAAGCGGTATCGCGCATGGCCGAGTAAAAAAAGAGATAGATGATGCAGGCGAGCACCAAAATGCCATAAAAAAACCCATAGAACAATTGTTCTTTATAGGTCTCGTACATAAAGGACTTTTCGGGCACCAGATCCAGGGGGAGCATCACTACTTCACCGTCGCTTTTTAAATGAATGTAGGCTTCGCCCGTCTGCCCAGGTTTTAAATCGATACGGAAGACCGACTTTCGATGTAAAATGCTTTTCTCGTTAAAAGGTAGGGCATCGCCGCTTTTTTGGACGGTCGTTTTCCCCGTGCCGTCGCGGAAGTAAAAATTAACGATATCCGTTATGGGGCGGGCAGTTTCTAGATAATAATGGAGGGCTTGCCCAGTTCGGTTGGTCAACCGAAAATGCATCCAAAAATTTTCTTGGGAAAAACCTAGATTTTCGTCAAAATCGGTCAACGGCTTAAACGACCCCGTCTCGGCAAGATGGACTATTTCTTCTAGGGAATAGGATTTTTTCCCCGCAAAGAACAGTTCGGCATGCGAACGAATAGACATGGGGTTTTGAAGGTCTTCGGTGATGACCCACTGCGCCTGAGCGGATGCTGCCCCGGATAGCCAAAAAGCCAACAAGTATAATATGAAGGGGGAAATTTCGCCTAATATGCCGCATATAAGTAGGTTGACCTACCGCTTTGGGAATGGTAGGTGATGTTATAAAAAAGTGCGGTTTAGTACGTCAACCTACGAACCAAGCCTTTATCTTTATAACGACGGGATTGGGGATTACATGGATTTATTGGATTACTTGCGGTTTTATTCGATGAAATCGTCAAAACAGTATTTTAATCTCGCTTTTTACGGCTTTATCTTTTTTGGATTCTGTTTTACAAAAGCCTCCCAACCCGAATAGCTTTTACCGATCTCCACCCTGCCCTCGTTGTAAAAATGGCAGACCGCGGCGGCGAGTCCGTCGGTACTGTCCAAGTTTTTGGGAAGGGATGTTAGTCCCAAGGTATTTTGCAGCATCTTTGCGACCTGTTCTTTGCTGGCATTACCATTACCTGTGATGGCCATCTTGATCTTTTTGGGAAGGTATTCGGTAATAGGGATTTGCCGTGAAAGTCCCGCTGCCATCGCCACCCCTTGGGCCCGCCCCAGTTTGAGCATGGACTGAACGTTCTTTCCGTAAAATGGGGCCTCGATGGCAATTTCGTCGGGATGGTATTGATCGATCAGGTCAATGGTGCGCTCAAAAATGAGTTTCAGTTTGGTGTAGGGATCATTATATTTCTTGAGCTGGAGTTCGTTCATCTGCAGGAACTGCATCTTTTTATCGACCACCTTGATCAGGCCGAAGCCCATGATGGTCGTGCCGGGATCAATACCTAGTATGATTTTTTCTTTGGACAAAAAAGGGGTTTTATAGGTTTACTGATAGATTATACGTAAGCCTTTCACTGTGAACTCATGATAATTGGTATTCTGAATTTTGCGCTGACGGGAATACCGCGTTTCAGGGCAGGATCTATTTTAGGAAGGCTGTTCAGGCTTTTTTCGATTTGATTTCGGAATCCGGGCAATTGTTGGCGGATTTTTTCATCGTTTTTAATGTTTAGCAGGGTGATCGCACCTGTATCTTCCATCCTAAAATCCACAAAAACGGTATCCTCTACTTCTTCTTCCAAAACCAAATCGGATTCTTGAAGGGTCTTGGAAAAGTGGCGTAGCAGGGTTTCCATAAAGCATTTTTTCTGTTCGGGCTTGCCCGCCAGTTCGTCGCAATTGGCGAAAAGGGGGTATTGGTCCACATCCTCCCAATCGATGGCCTGCATTTCCTGGTCGACCAGTTCCCGGGTCTTCTCCTCCCTTTGGGCGGACCAGTCGCAGGCGGTCAGCAAGCATAGCACAAATAAAAGGGCAACCTTATGCATTTTAGCAGGAATCTTGCCGAAAATTACGGTTTTTTTGTGGAATTTATGGAAGAAGGGGCGAAAGAGGGGAGTTCAAAACCAACTCAATTTTGCGCAAAATGAATCTCCACCTTCAATTCATTAACCCGTGAGCCGCTATCTTTGAAGCATCGGATCTGTTCTTGCCGAACGTATTGATGAAATTTTCAGAGTAGTCCAGCTAGGTTTTGGGGCCCTTGTAATATTGATAGGCTACCGTACAGATGTTAAAATAGAGCATGTCATCGGAAGGGACTGCCCAATAGGCCAACTTGTAATACTCCAAAGCGGAATTCAAGTCGTTCCTTTCCTGCGCCAAACTGGCCAATGAACCATAGCTCTCGGGGAATATCGGTCGCTGTGCGTCCATGGGCTTGTTGATATAGATTTCGGTACTATCGAGTTGTTTGTTCTTTCGCAATGCCGCGGCCATACCGAAATAGGCGTCCGAATTTTAATCCAATGGTTACGGAAAATGGCACATCGATAATATTTCTCATTCTTTAATTGCCAGTTTTGTAACTGGCAGTCCAATGTATTGAAAGGTGATGACATCCCCTTTGTCGGCCTTAATGAGAAACGCCCCATCAAAATCGGAAATCACACCGCGATTAGACCCCTGAACCGCTATAGTTGCGCCTGGCAAAGGCATTGCGCCATCCGAAACTTTTCCCGATACTTGGTTTTTGGCCTCATCATACGAATACTCCGAAACCTGTATGCGACCTACATCCGTTTTAGAGGTAGGTATGTCCGATGTTTGTCTTTGATGTGAATCGCCGTCGTCCTGTAACTTAAAAGTAATGGGGACGGAAAAAGGCACATTTACTTTCCGACCATTTTGACTTCCCGGTTGCATTTTGGGCAGCAGCGAAATGATACGCATTGCCTCATCCTCTAAATATTTGTCCGGTCCCCTTTTGACAATGTTGGTAATATTTCCATCCTTATCTATCAAAAACATAAGACTGACCCGACCTTGTATCTCCCTTTCTTGGGCTTCCTCGGGATACCTAAAATTTTTGCTGATATGCCTTTGGATATTTTCCTGAAAACAGGCCCTGCGGTCCGAAGCATCCTCACAGCCAGGGAACACCGGTACATTTTCCACCTCCGCAAACGGAATCCCGTTTCGATACTCCCTTTTGAAATCGTCCGACATTTCGCTTAGCTGCTCTTCCTGTAGCTTTACATAATTGGCATCTTGGGAATGTGGGTTAAACCCCGCCTGCTGCAGCTTAAAAGTAATGGGGACGGAAAACGGAACACTGACGGCCTTGCCCCCGGATCTGCCCGGTTTCATCTGGGGCAATTTCTTGATTATCCTTAGGGTTTCATCTTCCAATAATTCATGGGCACCCCGTTGTCTGATGTCCGTAATATTACCTTCTTCATCGATGGTGAACATTACGGATACCCTACCCTGAACACCCTGCTTCTGTGCCTCTTCGGGATACCTGAAATTTTTGCTGATATGCCTTTGCATCTTTTCCTGAAAACAGCCCCGAGGATCGGCCACACCCTCACAACCGGGAAAAATGGGGACTTCCTCCACTACGGAAAAAGGAATGTTCTTTCCGTTGCCCGATATTTGAACGCCTTTCAACTTTATATCGAAAAGACTGAAATTTTCATCCAAAACACGGGATTCGATTTCCATGCGGGCCTTGATATGAACCCCGTTCGGTCCGGAAATCGTGGAACCTTCCCTTAGAGGTTTTGAGAATTCGATTTTCGACTTTTTATCCTTTAGGGTCAACTCCCAATCCCTCGGCTGTACGGAAAGATCTATCAATCGGGTAAACACGTCTTTCTCTTCTTGTAGGCTCAAATCTTCGATGTTGTCAACGGTTATGGTTTCCTGTACGTTTTCATCGCCGAAAACATCGCGCTCGCAAGAGGTGTAGAAGAGCATACCGATCAACAAGGGCAACAAGGCCAAATATTTTAATTTCCAGATGTTGAGTGATTTTTCTTTTGTTAACATGACTATCCGCTTTTTGATTAATGAGGTTTTAAAAAATTGATTGATGAACGATATATTTTTCGTTTGAAAAGCTTGGGACAACAATAGTTCGTATTGCGCTTCTTTGCCTGTTTTTACTACCTGCGCATCGGCGATGAACTCGTGCAGTTCCGATATCCTTTTTTGATAGACGTATACCAAGGGATTAAACCATCCAGCGATACGCATCAATTCAAAGAATAGAAGATCATAGGTATGCCTTTGGCGGATGTGTACCAGTTCGTGCCTAATGATATTTTCATGTTCTTTTTCCACGATCCTGTCACCCAAAAAGATGGATTTAAAAAATGAGAAGGCCAGGTTGCTGTTGGAGAGAATGATTCGGGTAAAATCCTTAAAATAATGAAGCTTACCTTCTTTGCGCAATCGATACAGCTGTAGCATTTTGTATCCGAAAAGCAGGGCGGCCACAAACATCCCACCAAAAAGCAGGCCTTGCTCCCAAGAGATGGAAAACCCGGGACTGCCAGTGGCAGCGACGACTACGGCATCGTTCGTGCCCCAAAGATATTCCGGATAAACATAATATCGCTCGGGAACAGCGGTCTTAAAGGCCTCGATCTTTATCCAAGGTAAAAGCAATGAAAATATATAAGCGCCTAGTAAGTATGCCCGGTTCCATTGGAAAAAAGTTTCCCGTTTTAGGAAACAGTCGTAAATGATGAGGAACACCAACTGAAAGGCGATACATTCAAGGATATACTGTAACATAACTTGCGTTTAAGACGTTAGACCGACCCGCTAGGGGCGAAACTTCAAGAGCTAAGAACCAAGATCACATGCGGTGTGGATTTAATCCTTATCCTCTTTTTTGATTTCTTTTAGTATGGACTCCAGTTCCGACAGGCTCATATCGTTTTTCTTCATAAAAAAAGAGACCATGCTTTTGAAAGAGCCTTGAAAATAGCCATCGACCAGTTTATTGATGCTCTGGTTGCTATAATCGCCCTTTTTTACGAGCGGAAAATAGAGGTGCCCCCTACCTTCCTGTTCGTGGTCGACGAAACCCTTGCTTTCCAATATCCGTACAATCGTCGATACCGTATTATATGCGGGTTTAGGCATAGGCAGTTCTTCGATGATGGCCGCTACATTAGCCTTTTCTAGCTGCCAAAGGATTTGCATGACCTCTTCTTCCGCCTTTGTGAGTTGTTTCATAGATAGTTTTTTTGTTCCCCTTGCTCCATTATTATGTGGAACGAAGATGGCAGGAATCGCTTTAAATTACTTGACATCACAAATGTAACTAAATTTATAGTTTAAACTAATTTTTTAGTTGTTATAATTTTTCGCATAGGGATGCCCCGGTTCAGAAGGAGCCGAAAACTGTAACAATTTCACCGTATATTAGTCCAGCTCTAGATTCAAGACATGGATATCGTTCTGCTTATATTTGGCTTCATTCTAATGCTCGTAGGAATCGTGGGTAGCTTTCTGCCCGTGCTCCCAGGGCCTCCCGTGAGCTGGGTGGGACTATTGCTGTTGCACCTTACCGGGGCCGTTCCGCAGAACTGGATGTTTTTAAGTATTACCGCGGCGATCGCCATTGTGGTCTTTGCACTCGACTACCTCATTCCCGCTATGGGCACCAAGAAATTCGGGGGCAGCCGGGCGGGCATGGTGGGTACGACCATCGGGCTGTTGGTATCTTTAGTTTTTCCGGTGCTAGGTATCTTCGGAATCATTCTTTGGCCCTTTATGGGAGCCCTGGTCGGCGAACTTTTTAACAAGGCGGACCAAAAAACGGCCCTTAAGGCCGCTTTCGGATCATTTATGGGGTTTTTGACCGGCACCTTTTTGAAGTTTTTAGTGGCCGTGGTCTATTTAGGGCTTTTTATTACAAAAGCTTGGGAATATCGGGCCGCATTGTTTCCGTTCTTCGACTAGCTACTCCATCCAAACCACCTTCTCCTTCATCGGCACCCGGGTCTGTTTTTCTATTTCCCCTTCATAATGTCCCATATAAAAGAAGCCCAGGCAGACCTCTCCGTCGTTAAGCTCGAAGAATTCACCCATATATTTGACAAGCCCGGGGGAGCTCCAATAACAACCAATGTCCATTTCGGTACAGCAGAGCCACATGTTCTGTACGGCCATGGCGGTGGCGGCGACCTCCTCCCAATCGGGCAGGCGCTCTTGAGGGTCGCGCTGCATGCAAATGGCAATAACGGCCCCCGCCCTTTTCGGGTTTTCGATAAGCTTTTTGACCTTCATCTGTTTGGGCCGCGCTTCGGTCTCCATATATTTATAAGATAGGAAGAGTCCCAATTTTTCCTTCGCTTCGCCCATCAGCACCTTGAACCGCCAGGGTTCGGTCTTCTTATGGGTGGGCGCCCAGTTGGCCGCTTCCAGTATTTTTTCGATATCGGCCTTTTCTAGAGGTTTATTGTTGTATTGCGCGGGGAAGACGGAGCGTCTTTTTTTGATGAGGTCGTGTATCACGTTTCAGATTTTTCTTTTGGATTCTGATGGATGGCAAAGTTAATAATTCTACTGCTTAGACTTTGGTCACAGGAAAAGGGAGAAGATACTTTTAAGGCCATTAGTTTACCTCTTCAGGGAACCGGAATGAAACAGGCGTCTTACCCGCATTAATCGGGGCACTGTTCGCTGCTTACTGCTTACTGCCTTCAGGCTCCAACCAAGATCTATAATACTCCCCATCATCTATATCCAAAGCAGTTTGTGTCAATTGCAAGGGCTTGAAGGTGTCGATCATAACGGCCAGTTCTTCGGTGCCTTTCTTTCCGATACTGGCTTCATAGGTGCCGGGGTGCGGACCGTGGGGAATGCCGGCCGGATGCAATGACATATAGCCTTTGTCGATGCCCTTTCGGCTCATAAAATCGCCATCGACGTAATACAGCACCTCATCGGAATCGATATTGGAATGGTTGTAAGGTGCTGGAATACTCTGTGGATGGTAATCGTACAACCGTGGACAAAATGAACACACCACGAAGGCCGAGGTTTCAAAGGTCTGGTGAACTGGTGGCGGTTGGTGTACCCTACCGGTGATGGGCTCGAAATTATGGATGGAAAATCCGTAAGGATAATTATAGCCGTCCCACCCGACCACATCGAAAGGATGCGTGGCATAGGTCAGATGGTGCAACTGTCCCTGCTTTTTAACCTTAATTAAAAACTCCCCTTTTTCGTCGTGGGTTCTTAGGTTGCGGGGCAACTTGAAATCGCGTTCGCAGAAGGGGGAATGCTCCAAATGCTGACCGAACCAATTGCGGTAGCGTTTCGGGGTATAGATAGGATGATAGCTTTCGGCGATCCATAAACGGTTCTCCGGGGTATCGAATTCCATCTGATAGATTACTCCCCTTGGGATCAAAAGGTAGTCCCCGTACTCAAAGGGAATTTCCCCGAATAAGGTTTTTAAGGTGCCCGTGCCCTGATGCACGAAGAGCAATTCGTCGGCATCGGAATTTTTGTAATAATAATCCGTTATCGATTTTTGGGGGGCGGCTAGGGCAATTTGCACGTCCGAGTTGAAAAGCACGGTCTTTCGGCTATCGAGATAATCGCTCTCGGGCCTGATTTCAAGGCCCTTTAAAAGCCTGGATTTTATATTATATTTTACGGCCGGCCTAGGCACATTATCCAAAGTCTTCCCTACTTCCTTTACCTGGGTCGGTCGGTGCAAATGGTACATCAAGGACGACATACCCTCGAAACCGATCGTGCCGAAAAGTTGTTCGTAATGCAGAGATCCATCCTCCTTTCTGAATTGGGTGTGTCTTTTGGGGGGAATCTTTCCCAACCTATGGTAGAGCGGCATATTTCCATTTTTTAATCCTATATACTCCGGCAACTAAGAAATCCATGTTTTTGCGTCTATCCCTTCTCTTTTCAAGCGTTAAAATTTTAAACCGTACCTACGGCTTTGCTCGATAATTTCGCCTGCAAAAAGATAGAAATATATTTCTCTAGATTCCCGAATATATAAATGTCGGTAATATATAAAGTTACGATATTTTTTCAAGGAAGTATGATTTGCCTATTTCCAATTATCATCCAAAGCATACACCCTCTTACATTTTTTGCATCAATAATAATCTTTTATCCGCTCGGGGACTTTTTAAATTATCGCTAGCTTAGATTTTAGTAACAGGAATGTAATTAGAAAAAAAACAACCACATGGATAAAAAGAACGTAAATAAAGAACCCGAAAAAACTAAGGAAGATTATAATTCCGAAGTGACCAAGAAAGATGTTGATGCTTTAGGGTCTAAGGGTTTAAGTATGGATACCGGTGACGATAGGCTGTTGGAGAAACGAAAGGGAAAATTGGATTTTACGGGCAAAGATTTGGATGTACCAGGCAGGGATATCCCAAATAAGTCGAATACTAAAAGCCTCAAGGATGAAGAGAATTCCTTATACGGTCAAGGCGCAGAGAGCAAGGAAGGCTTGGAGGCGCCCGAAAGAGCAAACACGGACAAAAGCAAATAGCGAGCCAGATATAAATAGGAAAAAAGCTAATGGAAGACCTCAGTTCTAAAATGGTACATTATGAAATACCAGAAAGATAAATCGAACTGGCAGAATAGCTCGTCGGTGCCCGACCCGCATTCGGTGAAAGGCGCGAGAAACCAGAGCACGTTGACGGATCAAAAGAGATTTCCCTGGACCACCCTGATTATTGTTTTGCTGGTAATACTGATCGTCGGTACAATTTTTCTTTTGATCAGAGTTTAGCAGCGAACAGATTTTCAACCCAGTTTTACAAAATTCACATAAATTTTAATAGATTATTATGGACGACAAAAAGAAGAATAAAGAGGAAAATTTAATCGAAAAAAGCGAAAACCAGAGTCTAAAGGAACAGGCGATTGACGAATCGGCCACCCATGGTAAAAAAATAAACCAACAGGTGCAGGACAAGCGCGAAGAACATCAACCTAGGGACACGGCCTAAATAAAAATTCGATACTCAAATTTTATCACAATTTGTTGTGCCATCGAATTGGTGGAAAACTCAGTGATATACCAAATAAAAAAAGCCTTCCAAATATGGAAAGGCCTTCATTGGCCCCGACCTTACTCAAGATCTGGGGTCACAACACAACGGTGTAAAGATAACAAAGCTTTTTGGATTTTTACTTCCCCATCCCTAAACTATTTCTTGGGCCGAAACGGTCTCACGATTAAACGTGCTGCCTTGTCGTAATTAATATAGTTATATACCCAGTTGAAGAAGACGACCACTCTGTTCCTGAACCCGACCAAGGCCATGAGGTGTACGAACATCCAAATAAACCAAGCGAAAAAGCCCGCGAATTTGAGCTTGCCCAAATCTACCACCGCTTTATTTCTCCCCACTGTCGCCATCGTGCCTTTGTCATTATAGTCGAAAGACTTCATTTCTTTTCCCTGCAATAGACGTTCAAAATTTTTGCCAAGAAGTTCGCCCTGCTGAATGGCGGGCTGTGCCACTTGTGGATGACCTCTCGGATAATCTTCCGTCTCCATATAGGCAATATCGCCGATGGCAAAGATATTGTTGTAGCCTTGAACCTGATTGTAACCGTTCACCTTGTACCGGTTCAATTTCTCCACCAGCTTATCCGCTGAAAATCCGTCCAGCGCTGCCCCGGTAACTCCTGCTGCCCAGATAAAATTTTCGCATCGCATGGTGGTGCCATCGCTAATGCTCATGGTTTTTCCATCATAATCGTTCACCATGGTCTCCAGATGGATTTGCACGCCCAATTCCTTCAAAAACTCCGTGGCGTCTTCGGAAGCTTGCTCACTCATAGGCGGCAATACCCGATCGGTGCCCTCGAAAAGGTGAATTTCCATTTCTTCGACATTCAGGTGCTGGTAATCCTTGGGAAAAACATTGCGTTTCAACTCGGCCAGGGCACCGGAAAGTTCCACCCCGGTCGGCCCCGCCCCGACGATGCAGAAATTGAGCAATGCCTTTCTCTCATCAATATCCTCCAAATCGTCTGCCTTTTCGAAATTCTGTAACATCAGGCTTCTGATATCTAGGGCCTGTGGCACGCTTTTCATGGGCATGGCATGGGCGGCAATTTCTTGGTTGCCGAAAAAGTTGGTGCGGGTACCGGTCGCCATCACTAAATAATCATAATACAACTCACCCCTATTTGTAAATATTATCTGTTTTTCAGGGTCTATGCGAGTAACCTCTGCCCAGCGAAAATAGAAATCCTCAATTTTTCTCAGAATTTTTCGGATCGGATAGGCAATGGAATCCGGTTCGAGTCCGCTTGTGGAAACCTGGTACAACAGTGGTTGAAAGGTATGGTAGTTGTGGCGGTCGATTACAACTAACTGTACATCCAAACCTTTTAGCTTCTTGGCGAGGGAGATACCTGCGAATCCGCCACCGATTACAACGATTCGCTTTTTTTCTGTTTTAGGAAGGTTCATAGCATTTTTTTCAAAAATAATCATTCTTTTCGCCCAAAGTAAAGCCAATTGCTATGAAAAATAGCGCAGTTGTTTACTTTTTTAATATATTCGATCTCATGACAGATACATCTTCAAGAAGGTCGTTCCTTAAAAAAGTGAGTTTAGGCTCTGCGGCCCTAACTTCGGCACCTATGGTCTTTGCCTCTTCCTTTGAGGAAACGATGGTTCTCGATAGAACCTATAAAAATATCTCCGTTTCGGCCAATGGTCACATCAACATTGGTCTTATCGGTTGTGGCATTCAGGGCACTTACGATACGATGTCCGCTTTGGAAGTGGAGGGCATAAAACTGGTCGCCGTCTGCGATCTCTACACCGGCCGCTTAGCCCGTGGCAAGGAACTTTGGGGCGATACCCTGTTTACGACCCGGGACTATCGCGAACTTTTGGACAGAAAAGATGTCGATGCCGTCATTGTTGCAACTCCCGACCATTGGCACAAAAGAATTGTTATCGATGCCTTAAAGGCGGGGAAACACGTTTATTGTGAAAAACCCATGGTGCAACGCTCCGAGGAGGGACAAGAAATCATTGATACCCAAAAAGAGACCGGTAAACTTTGTCAGATTGGCAGTCAGGGTATGTCTTCGCTCGGCAACGAAAAAGCCAAACAGCTCTATGAAGAAGGTGCCATTGGGGACATCGTGATGCTAGATTTTTATAACGATCGCTACTCGGCCGAAGGCGCATGGCAATACCCGATTCCTCCAGATGCCAACCCCGAGACCGTAGATTTTGATACCTTTTTGGGCCGGGCCCCAAAAGTACCCTATGAAAACAAACGTTTTTTTAGGTGGCGGAATTACAGGGCGTACGGCACCGGGGTCGCAGGAGACCTATTCGTACATGCCTTTTCAACCCTAAATTATATTATCAGCTCGTACGGGCCCGAACGGGCAATGGCCACAGGTGGCCTGCGGTTTTGGAAAGATGGTCGCGACGTGCCCGATGTCAGCATCACCCTTTACGATTACCCTGAGACCGAGACCCATGCGGCCTTCAATGCGGCCTTCCGTGTCAACTTTATCGCGGGTAGCGGTACCGGATCGGGTTTTAAATTGGTGGGCACGGAAGGCGCCATGGAAATCGGGCAGAATTCCGTTACCCTAAAACGCTCCAAACTGGATATGGTACCCGACGGCTATTCCATGATTGCCTATCCGGAAGCCACCCAACAAAAAATAAGAGAGGAATATGCCGCTAAAAATCTAGAACCACGGGCCTCATCTTTGTCAACAGGCGAAACGACCTGGCGGGCACCGGACGACTACAAAGGGGGCCACTACGACCATTTTTACAACTTCTTTCAGGCCATACGCGGCGAGGGAAAAATTACCGAAGACCCCACCTTCGGACTCCGGGCGGCCGGGGCGGCACTTTTGGCCAACGAGAGCTATTATAAGGAACAACCTGTAAAGTGGGATCCGGTGGCGATGAAAGCGGTTTAGACTGCCGAATTCTCGCGCACCCTGAACTTTACAATCTTGGCAATCAACTGCAACGGTATCGGGGCATTCAAAGGAAATTGTACCGAGCCCTTGCCTTGCTTGAAGCCGGATAGCTCCTTTTCAAATTTTGCGTGTCCCGATGGGGTCGCATAAAAGCCGATATGGTTTTTGTAGCCCGCAAAATAGACGAGCGGTTTTCCGTTCATTTTAAAGGCCGGCATACCATAGCTGATGGATTCTTCCGCTTCGGGTGCCACTTTTTTTATGGTCGCCCTGATTTCCTGCAACAAGATACGGACATCCTCAGGAAAACCGGCAATATATGCCTCCATATGGTTCTGTGAGGCGGCCATCAATTTCTGGATTCTGCATATTTTTTAAAATGGTCCAAAATAGCCTGCCAGCCTTCCCTTTGCATCTCTACGGGATTGGTGTTTTCGGCCTCGAAGGTTTCTGTGATCTTCGTTTGCTCTCCTTCGGATGAAAAAATGATATCGACCTTTCTACCATCATCCAAAGTGTAGGAAATAAGTTCTTTGGCTTTTATCTCGTGGTAAGTTCCTCCAAAATCAAAGCCCATACTGCCGTCTTTCGCCTCCATTCTAGAAACAAACTTGCCCCCTGCCCTTAAATCGTTCTCCGCCCTGGGCGTATGCCAATCTTCGTTGGCCTTGTTCCAGTTTTTGATGTGTTCGGGGGTGGTCCACAGTTCCCAGACTTTTTTTACGGGAGCTTCGACAGTGGTTTTTACGGTAACGAGCGGATTTTCAACCTCCATAATTTTAGGCTTATTTATTGATCTGAGAGGAATACGGTTTCACTACGGGCGGGGCCTTGCCTTGACAGCCGCGCCGGTAGAGCCGCCGGTATGAGTCACGGCATCACCAGCGCTTCTTTGCATGGAATTTCCAGCATTGGGGTTTACGATGGTGCTGTCTTGGTCGCTTTGGCTAGTATTAGGTTTTTGTTCCCTTCCTATCCTCTTGTTTGCTTCTTGGCAACTGACAAGTCCGATTACCAGTACTATAACGATATACTTTAGGATATTCTTCACTTGTTCATCTTAAAGAACCTGGCTTGGTTGCCAGTGTCAACTTATATACTACAGTTCAGAAGCTCTTATCATCGGCCGAAGGTCCATAACTGGCGGGCACCGGAATATCCAACAAACGGTAATACACCCCCAATTGGGCCCGGTGATGCGTAATCTGGTTTAGCCCATGGCGAATGGCAGCGTATTTTGTCCATTCCATTATTTTTTGGCCGTCCATCGTAAGGGCCCATTGGGGTTCTAGGTCAGTCTCCGAAGCCTGCTTCAGGGCCGATTCTGAGGTTTTGTATTCTTGGTCCAATACGGCAAGCAACTGCGCCTTGTTTTCGATTTTTTCGGTTGCATCGGCTTGGGAGACATCAAGCTCGGAAGTATCCAGTATAGTAGGGGGCCATCCAAATATCGTGGCGATATGACCCGCCAGATTAATCATCTTCATGCTCTTTTTGTGTGGCGCGAAGTTGTTTTTTCCATCGGGATACCTTTCGAAAAACTTCTTGGTAACCCCATATTCATAGGTAAGCTCGTCCCGTAGTTGCTGTAAGGTGTCCATGGTTTTGGTTTTAAAGGTGCTAATACGAATGTAAGGGGAAAAATCCAACTTTTGGAATAATTGTTTTGTGCGATTCACCTTTTGTCTATCCCAAAAATACCCAGTCAAGGACACACGGCGATAAACACATAGCCGGTCGAGGTGGAATCACTTCATCGAATGCAGCCCCACCATATTGCCTTCGGTATCGTAAAACAAGGAGATAAACCCAAATTCGCCGATGGATATTTTGGGCCTAAAGATTTTGCCACCCGACCTTTCTACCCGACTTTCTTCGGTGGAACAGTCCTCGCTGCCGAAATAGATGACCGTACTTTTACCGCCCGCTTTTAAACCTTCCATTCTTACCAAGGCCCCATTGGCCCCATACTTCTGCATGTCGCCTGGGAAACTTTTCATTTGTAGGGGACCATCGCCGAGATTGGGCAATGCTTCCAGTTTAACGCTCAATACACTTTCATAAAATTTTGAGGCCCTATTCATATCGTCTACATAGATTTCGAACCAAACTGCTGAGTTTGAATTTTTCATAATGCTTGTTCTTTTCTGATGGATTACTTTTATTGATTACCTGCCCTCGGCACTAGGTTTGATTGCCATTATAGACCTATCCCTTCGGCATCTTTTCCATGTTCATATGCAACATACTCCACCGGTGGCCGTCAAGATCTTCGAATCCGAAAGGCGTACATCCAGCCTTGAGACTCGCCCAGTTCGGCATAAATCTTACCGCCCGCCTGCCGAACGGTCTCCGCCATTTCATCGACTTTTTTTTTTGCTTTGGGCGATATTTATAAAGACTTCGGTGCCTGTTGTCGTATCTGCAATTTCGTTTCCCGCAAAAATCCTAAAGCTATCTTCGGGAAAGAGCATGATTACAAAATCGGTGGAACCGATCAAGAAACTGGCCAGATGTTCCGCTTTATCGTGCATCCGGTTTTCACGGAAACCAATGGCCTTGAAAAGGGCCTTTCATTTTTGGATGTTTTTTAGGGGAAGAGTGAGCCCGATTGTTTTCATAATTTAGGTTATTTTCATAGCTCTTTCATGTTAATATACGACAGATATTCAATACTTTATAGGGGCATTTTCGTCAATCCCACACGGTGATGGCGACAATAGGTCGGGTTCCTATTAATATAAAAGAGCCATAGCATCATGATCAATATCGGCGGCACCCACCAGATGCCTATAGGGGTCAAGGAATTTTTTCAATAGACGGGCAGCGAAAACCAAGTAGATATTCATGGGATGGCATCTTTAGCGACGAGCTTTTCGTTGAATTCCAGAGCCAGATTGACCCAATGCTCAAAATCCCTTAGGTTTTTCAAATTTTCCTCTTCCACTCGAATGTATCCTTTATATTCCATGCCTCTCATCATTACGGCCTGGCATCCGTTCTTTTTTACTTCCCGTTCGTGCCGGTTCGGGTCTATACGACACATCATGCTGTTGGAACCGGCATTCAAACACATTTTTCCCTTGACCAAAAAGGCCAAATGTCCGAACATTTTTTTCTCCTCGACCGGAAAACATGCCAAGGCCTTTCTGATTTTTTCGGCTAATTTTTCACTATATGCCATAATTTAGGTCCTTAATTCAATCCTAGATAATCCATCACAGCCTCATCGCCCTGTAAGGCATTGGCCGGCAACGGATGGTCGTCGTTGAACACCTTAAGATCGTCTTTCGGCAATACCGTAACAAAATCCTCTTTGTATCCATCTTCATAGGGTATGGCACCACCGTTCAACTGCAGATAGGCATCAAAAAAATTATAGACCGGTGCCCTTTTGGAATACCGATAATCGTGCCGTTCGGCCGGCAGATGAACATTTTCGACCTTGTGTTCGGCATCGTAAAGCGCATAGACACTTTGAATATAGGGGTATTCGATCCGAGGGGTATTCCGCGTCCAGTCGCCCCCGTCGGAAACCAATATCATGGGTCTCGGGGCTGCCAAAGCGGCAATTTCCACATTGTTGGTCTGTAATTCGGCTGATCGGTGCACGGGCATGCCGCTTTCACAGACACAGCCGCCGAAAAAGTGGGCGGACACCTGTACTACTGGGGCCGATGCGGTAATCCTGTCGTCGATCGCGGTTAGCATAAAGGTCTGGGTAGCCCCTCCGGAACCGCCGGTCATGCCGACCCTTTCGGCATCTACGTCGGGGCGGGAGAGCAGATAGTCCAATACCCTTTTGCTGTTGTAGGTCTGAAGGACCAGGGCGATAGGGATATAATGATCTACCTGCCGGCTTTCGCCCCTGCCGACCATATCATAGGCGAACACCACGGCACCCATTCTGGCGAGCACCGCACAACGGGTCTGTACATCTTCGAGGAGGCGTTTGTCTTCCATATGCCCATGCGGACTCAATATAGCCGCCTTTTTTCCGAGGGAATCGGCAGGCCGGTACAGGTTGCCGGTAATGTAAAATCCTGGAAAGCTTTCGATGGCGATATTCTCGACGATGTAACCGTCCATTTGTCGGGTGCTGTGGATGATCGGGTTAAAGTTTCCGGTGATGTCGGGCATTTTATCCCATTGTAGGCCCTTCCGAATTACGGAGCGTATTTTTTCCGCCCGTTTTTCCCAGGATTCCAAATCGCTCCATTGTTCGGCGAACTCCTTCATTTGTAGATTGGCCTCATCGGGCGTCCAATATCTGCCTACGCAAAGCATATCGCTATCCTGTTGGGCTAAGGTCGTGAGTGAGATCAAGAGAGAAAGAAATAGTATGGATTTTTTCATGGACGTATGTTTAAAAGGGGTTAACATGGTAACAGATCTACGGACTAAAATATGAAAATCATAACGAATGCTTAACATAATCGATCAGGTTCCAAGTAAATAAACCAGTATGCCAAAGAATTCTAAGTCCAAAACCTTATTTTTGCGCCATCCATAAAAACAAAAACATGACCTTACTTTTGATGGCCGCGGGTAGCGGTAGCCGATATGGAAAACTGAAACAATTCGACGACCTCGGCCCAGAGGGGGAATTCTTGATGGAGTTCGGAATAAACGATGCCCTAAAAAACGGTTTCGACCATGTTGTGGTAATTACCAAGGATGAAAATCAAAAATTTCTTGAAGACCACCTCCGCGGCCGTTTGCCGGAGAACATCAAGTTAGATGTATTGGTGCAGAAGCTGACCGATATTCCCCATGGGGCCACTTTTTCCGGCGAGCGGCAAAAACCATGGGGTACCGCCCATGCCGTATGGACGGCCCGTCACGTCATCGATGGCCCATTTGCGGTCATTAATGCCGACGATTTTTACGGACAGTCCGCCTACAGGAACGCCGCCGATTTTATCAGGGCGCACCCCGATGACAACACCTATGCCCTGGTCGGATATACCTTAAGAGACACGCTTTCCACCCACGGATCGGTCTCCCGGGGTGTCTGCCAAGTTGATGGCGACAACCTGCTTTCGGTGGACGAACGTCTTAAACTAGAACCGGACGGCGACAAGGTTAAGGACCTCGATTCGGGAAACACCTACTCAGGCGACGAGCACGTAAGCATGAACTTTTGGATCTGCAAGCCCTCTATATTCGATAAAATAGAGAGCGAATTCAGGGAATTCCTCGCCGATGAACAGCTTGGCATGAAAAGTGAGCTCTACATCCCAAAGACCATCCAGGAAATGCTGCAGGCCGGTGAGATAGAGGTAAAGGTCGTGCCCTCGGAAGGAGATTGGTTCGGGGTTACCTACGCCAGCGACAGGGAAAAGGCGGTAGCCGAACTGCAACGGAAAACGGACGCGGGAAAATACCATTCGCCGCTATGGCCGAAGCATTAAGTTAGGGAGAGAAAAAATGCTTAACCCGTACCTTTTTTTAAGTCCCTTATTTGGCTGTAACGGCGAATACTTTTAACCTGCCCTGCTATTAAATGAAACCATATTCCGACAACGACCTGAACGCCATTTTAGAGCATTTTTCCGTCATGAAAAAAGAATATGGATTCTCTTTGCTGACGGACGGATATATCAACGACACCTTTTTAGTGTCCGAAGATGGCTCGCCCCGCTACATTCTGCAGCGAATCAACCATAAGGTGTTCAAGAACATCTCAGGGGTCATGAACAACATCAAAAATGCCCTGCGCTATTTGGATGCCCCCGACTACAGCAAAATTACCTTGGTCGAGACCCAATCCGGAAAAGGATATCTGGAAACCTATGAGGAGTCATCGGACTATTGGAGAATGATGACCTATATCGATGAAAGCACGGCCCACAATATCACAACGGATTCTAAAATCGCTTTTGAAGCGGGTCGGATTATCGGAAAGTTCCATCTGCTTTTACAGGATGCCGATTCCGAAAATTATGTGGATACCATCCCAAAGTTCCACGACCTTGATTTGAGAAAAAAACAGTTCAAAACCGCACTTTCGACTGCGGCAGGGGATAAAATATCAATAGCGGACTCGGCAATTGAATTTGCAAAAAAAACACTTTCAGTGCTAGAAACAATCGACACTACGGAACTGCCCATGCGTATCTGCCATAACGATACCAAGCTAAACAACATCCTTTTTTCCCAGGAGACCGGCAAGGCCCTTTGCCTTATCGATCTCGACACGCTGATGAGAGGCCGTTTTATGTACGATTTCGGCGATGCCGTGCGAACCATTGTCAACACCGCACCCGAGGACGAGAAAGACCATTCCAAGATTACCTTTAAAAAAGAACTTTTCGAGGCTTTCGTGGATGGCCTGGCGGAAAATAAATCGATCTTTTCCTTAGAGGAAATCAACACCCTGTCTTGGGGTGCGGTGCTGATGCCCTTTCTTCATGGTATCCGCGCCTTGACGGATTACCTGAACGGCAACATCTACTACAAGGTAGCCTACGAAAACCAAAATCTAGATCGTTGTCTTAGCCTTTTTGATTTTACAGGGAAGGCGTTGCAGAAGAGGGAGTACATGGAGGGGGCGGTACAGCGAAAATTTCGTTGAACTTGCGGGATCTCGCAAAAGAACTGCCAGGTGTGCTCAAGTTAACCTTCTCCCTGTATATTGGTCTGGCCAGAAACGTATTGCAGCATCAAAACGGATAGCCAATCGCAAAATTCCACACTAAATTATTGCTCCCCCCATCAAAAAACGGGATTCGGCTCCGTTGGCCTTCCGGCAGATAGGGCACTTGCACGGGGGAAGCAAGATCCAAACGGATGACAAAGCTCTGGATATCGACCCTCAATCCGAAACCTACGCCGATACCCAATTCCTTGGTCCAGTTAGAACCGAATTGACCTTGGCTCGAGAGTTGTTGGTTGAAGTCTTGGGAAGCCTGTGGCTCGTCTGAGGATACGTCGAGCTTGTTGGTCAGCCACACATTGCCGGCATCGGCGAACACAGCGCCTTTGAGGTATGAGATAATAGGAAAGCGGTACTCTAAGTTCGCTTCCAGCTTCAGGTTGCCCGATTGGTCAAAGAACGAGGTGGTTCCGTTGCCGTCCGAGCTAAAGGTACCCGGCCCCAGCGAACGGATCTTGAAGGCACGAACGCTGTACGGTCCTCCCGCAAAAAACTGTTTGACAAAGGGCAACGTACTCGAATTGCCATAGGGAATACCCCATCCGGCATAAACCCGAGTAATAAAGGCCTGTTCCTTGCCCCATCTGAAATACTGGCGCAGATCGACATCCAACTTGGCATATTGGGCGTATTCAAGTCCAAATAGTGTTCCTTTTCCCCCGTCAAAAAGGCTCAAGGTATTGCCGGCGACATCGAGAGTGGTAGAAAAAAAGAAAGGAAAGGACCTATCCTCATCGACCAGTCCGTTATAGGTAAAACTATAGTTCATCCCGGCGATAAACTGCTGTTGAAAACTTTGCCGCAAAAAGGGGTTCTTGGTCAAAATGGAATCGAATTCCGCTGTGGTATTGGCAAGATTAACGTAATTGACGCTGATAGGGTTCAGCTCATGATAGACGTATTTATTGGCGTTCCAGGTATATCCGAACGAGGTGTTGACCGAAGTGAGCGTATACAATTTACTGCGTTTGAGGATATCGCCGCCCAAGCTGATCTTGGTTTTCGGTACGGCGTACTTAAAACGGCTGGGGGAAAAGGGCACCAACCGGGGAATGATCAGGTCGGCTTTCAGGCCCCCTGCAATACTGCTGAGGCCGGAATTGCTTCCTCCGGAAATCTGGGTCTCATACGAAAAGTTGCCGCTCAGGCTCAGGGTCTCCCCTCCCCGGAACAAGTTACGATTGTTATAGGTCAAGGCAATGCCCGGCCCGGCAAATCCGTTCGATTTACTCACGGCCTGCAACTCGGCGCGAACGGACCTTCTGTTCAGGGGGGAAAGGCTAATATCGGCATCGAGAAGGCCATTGCCATTTTCGTTTGCCGTGGTGTCTTTTTCGTTAAAGCGGATGTTCACGAATTTATAACTGCCGATTGACGACAGCCGGTTGCTGGTCAACCGGGCGGTCTCTGAATCGTACTTCTGTCCTTTTTCGAAAAGGAGGTAAGGCTCGAGTTTTTTAGGCTTGAAAAATTCTTCCCGCTGCACGAAATTGATGCCGTTCACTGTATCGGTCACCGTTTTCAGGGTGTCGCTACCAATAGCATAATTGGGATATACGGTAATGGAATCGATGACATACGGAATCACGGAGCGGCCGGGCGTACCCTTTTTTAAACGTAGAAAAAGGTCGAATTTTTTGTTGTCATAGCGATTGGTATCGGCCTCGAAAATGAGAAAATCGGGATTGAAATTGTAGTATCCCTGCTGCTTCAAGGCGGCATCGATTCGTTCGCGTTCGAATTTCATCAACTGCAGGTCGAAACGGTCCCCTTCTTTTATTGCAGTTTCGGACATCAAGTCCTGCAACGCATCGTAAATGGGCAATGAGTCTTTTTCAAGTTGGTAATTTTCGAGGGAATAGGGCTTGGGTACGGTTACCTCATATTTTACATGGGCAAAATTTTTCGTGCTATCGATTTCCGAATCGGCCCGGCCATAGAAAAATCCTCGGTTGTCCATGCGGTTTAAGATCAGCTCCTGGACCCGTTGGGGGTCCACTTCGGAAAAATAGACGGGCTCCTCCCCTATCTTTTTGTTGATCCATTTGTTGATAAACCCCGGTTTTTCCCGCTGGGCCTTGTAATAATAGTATAGCCCCAATCGCATCCCAAGGATCTTGGAGTTGGGCTCCGGGCGCAGCAGGGTGTTCAGCTCCGAATTAAGGGCACCGATTTTAACATCCTCGGCGTCTTTTTCGAGGTGGGTCTCTATTTCGGCCCCCGTGTAGAGGGTTTTGCCCTCGGGAATGAACTTTTTGACGCTACAGGAAGATGCGGCCAAAAAAGAGAGCATCAAAAAAATATATCGGTATGTTGGTGTACTGTTCAAAGGATTAATTTATATTTTTATACATAAAAGTTGGCCCAAATTTCCGCTCGGGCCTTGCGACATTGCTCAGGATAAACTAAAGTCGAGACCTTAGCGCCGAGCAGTTCTCGACTGCGCCGGAACGGACAGTTACAAGTCTTCCTAGTTCTTTTCCCCTTCGGCGGAATCCTCTACCTTGTTTCCTGCATCCTCTTCGTTTGCTGCTTCCTTTTTATCCCCTTTGCCCTCCGCATCCGTATTATTTTCAAGGGGATTGAAAAGCTCGCTGAACTTATTGAACTCCCGATTAAAGATAAGGGCCACACCGGTGACGATCAGCTGCCCGTCGATGACGTTGGTGTACTGATTTTTACGAAAGCCCCGCAGCCGGTAGCGTCCGCCTTCGGTCAATAGGTATTCCAGACTTACGTTCCCGATGATGGGCGTCTGCCCTTCGCTCTGGGGGGCACTTCCCTCTACATCTACGGCACTGCCCGCAGTGACGATCAGCCGGTCGTCAAACAGCTTTTTCTGGGCGTTGATGTTGAGCTGGGTACGGTCTTGGGGACTATCCCCTTGGTAATCCGTAAAACTATCTAGGTCGAAATTAAGGTCGAAACCACTATTACCGAAAATTTTATCGGAAAAGGCGTTCAACTGGCCGGAAAGAACCTTGTTGACATTGTCCCTCGCTATGGCCGCGGTACCGCCTCCGCTTCCATCGCTCCCCGAACCCGGAAAGAAGCGGTTCAAGGCCAGCAATGAAAAAACCTGTTTGTTCAGTTGGCCCTCCTGTTCGTTCAATTGCTTTACCCTTCCGTAAACCGCCCCCCCGAGCGCCCCCTGTTCATCTTCGGGCATGTCCATGCCGAAGGAGAGCTCCGGTTGCATCAATTCGCCCTTTACATAAAGATATACGATAAATGGCAGCACTTGTTGATACTTGGCGGCCACACTGGCGGCCTCCCCGGAGGTGACGCTGGACATTAAGGGCGCCGCGGATGTTTCCACGTCATATTCCGCGGTCACATCCAAGGCTGCGTCCATGGGGTCGCCCTGCCAAGTTACCGTACTCCCCTTTACGATTTCGAACCTACGGCTCACCAGGTTGTAGAGGCTGGTCTCGTAGTGTCCGGAATCGAGTTCATACCTTCCGGACAGACCGATTCTCCCGCTGGGCTCTATGTTCAGGTTCAGCGACGCATCGCCCGAAACTTCAAGGTTATCGCCGGTTTGTTCGTCCATGATGACATGAAAAACCGCATCGTTCGCGATTTCCAAAACGGCCTGTACATCCATCCCCTGAAAAAAGTCGGGTGTTTCTTCCTGCTCGTTCCGGGTCAAGATTGCATCGGGGTTTTCTCTATTGACGAAGATGACCACCCCATCCCTTTCCTGCACGTCCAAAGTGCTTTCCGGCACTACATAAGTAAGATCGGTTATTTTACGTATGCGCAGTTTTCCTTTGACCACCGGAAGGCTAAGGTTTCCCTTTACGGTCATATCGGCATCAAAACTCGCCTTGCCGTAGAACAGTTCGTTATCTTCTTCCGTGGAGTTCAATACCTGAAAGGCATCGGCCTGCAGGCTAAGGTCGAAAGCGGGATTGGTCAATGCTTCTTTTGTCGATATCGAACCATCGATGATAAAGCTGTTGTCGTTGGCATCGGAAATCTTGAAGGTATCGAGGTAGAGACCGGAATTATCCACCTTTAGGGTTTCGTTATCGATTTTAAAGACGGCATTCAAGGTGGAGGCGTTGAACGCTACTTGGTGAAAATCGAACTGGCCCTGGTATTTTGGTTCGACAGTGGTTCCGCTGACCTTAACGTTTCCGGAAAGGTACCCGCTGGACTCCTTGATCGCCCCTGAGGCAAGTCCTTGCACCGTAGCCAGCTCCATTTTGTTCAGGTCGAGGTTCAGGTCCAGTTTTGCGCCGGTCTCGGCGGCGGCATAATCCCCCGTCAAATCAAGATCTATCCCCCCGCCTTTAAGGGCGAGGTCGAAATCATAGTTTCCCTTACCTTTCGATTCCCCGTTCAACGTGAGGTTTCCCAAGGGATTTTGCATCACCTGCAGATTATCGATGTTAAAATCGGCCACGATTCCCGTGGCGCCGAACGGATTTTCTTCGACGATATTGCCCTTTACCATTCCGCCGGCCAAGGCTTCATCGGGATTCAACAGGCTCAGAAAGGTCTGCAGCTTGAAATTATCGAAGCTAAGCCGGATATGTTCGCCTTCTATGCCCTGGACATCATTGCTAATACTAAGCCGCTGCTCGTTTCGGCTCAAAACGACGTTCCTGAATCTTAAAAGTTTATTCCCGATAGATATTTGGTTGTCCTGCGGAACGGACCATTGTTTCTTGTTGAACAAAAGGTTTTCGGGTACGATCCGGAGATTTACCGTATCCTTTTTCAAGTCCATTTCGGAAGCTAGATGTACCAGTGGCTCCTGGTCGTCGAAGGATTGGAAATCCAATTGCATCTGTTTATTCTTAAGATTCCCCTCGAAAATCGTCCGTTTTATATGGATGGGGTCGGATTGCAAAGCAGACAGCATCAAGCTGAAATCCAAATCGGTAGCGGTACCGTCCACCTCTACTTTAAGGCTGTCGATCGTCGAACCGTTGTACGTCGCAATGGGTACATCCAACCGGGCAATTAGCTTTTTGGTAGCGGAGTCAAAATCGGCCTTTAGGTTCAAGGTATCCAAACGCTCCACTCCCTTTAAAAACACGTCGGTCAGGATAGGGATGGTGGTCAGGCCGATATCAAGATTCAGTTGTACGGCATCGGATATCGTATCGGAGACCTTCCCGTCGGAAAAATAGGCTTCGAACTGGCTTTGAAGGGCGGTAGAGATCTTGCCGGGCATGGCGTTGGCCTTCAGTCCACCTTTCACAAAATCGCTGTCGATACTGGCCTGGGTACGGGTGGTATCGATAGCGGCCTTGAGGTCGATATTGCCCAGTTTATATTGATTGTTCTCATAAACCGCGGTACCTTCGGAAAGCAGGGCATCTAGAGTAAAGTCCTCGGCATTTCCCTTGAAATCTGCATTGAGCTTGATCGCGGCCTTGATATCCTCTTGGGTGATACCGAGCGCCTGAAGGTCGGCGCCAATGAGGTTCAGGTCTATTTTTATGTTCGAGTCGAGGGAGTCTAAATTGATGTGGGTATTCGATGTGAAGTTTAGGTTTTCGTCTTTAAAGTCCAGGTCGATATCGCCTTTGCCGTTGACGATGTCACCGTTTAAGACCAGGTTAGAAAAATCATAACCCTTGTACGAAAGTTGGGTGAAATCGGACTTTAGGTTGGCATTGAGCGTATTCATACTACTGCCGCTACCTTGGGCATCGATGGTGAAGGAGACCCCGCCCAGCTGTTCGTTTTTCAGGATTTTATCTAATCGCAGACTATCTACTTTCAACTTTCCTTCAAAAGCGAGCTGCTGTCGGTCGGAGTAGTTTCCGGCAAGCTGTACGGTGCCTTCGGGGGTTTTCACCCGGACGTCCGCGGTCATGTCATCGACCGATCCCTGGGTGGAAGCTTCCAACAATATCGTTTTGGGCACCGAGATGCCCAAGCTATCTTCATTGACAAATTGCAGAACATCCTTTCTTGCCGAAGTTGCCCGAACGGGATTGAAGTTGAAGGATAGCGCATCGGGATCCATCGCGTTGTTGAGTACTCCCTCCGCCACCAGGGAAGTAGTTGAGCCCCAGTTTACTTTCAGCTTAGGGATTTTGATACTGGACAAGCTGCCGTTGGCCTCCAAGCTTCCGGTAACCGGTTTTTGAGCGGCCTTTTGAAGGTATTCGTTGTTGGCGAGGTCGGGCAGAAAAACAAAGGCATCCTGTAAGGCCAGATTCAGGTCGGGAATATCGACCTTGACTTTTGCCTTCTCCGGGGTTTCGATCAGTTCGTTAACGGAGGTATATTGTAAGGAAATATCACCGGAGACCGAACTGTTTCCCGTCCGGATTTTCAATCCTGAAATAGCGGCATTGTCATCTTCCAAATGGGCATCGAAGGCAAAATTCTTTATCTGGAAGCCGCTTTTTTCGGTAAAAGCCAGTTTTTCAAGTACCAGGTTGGCCTGTTTCGGACTGTAGGCGATGTCGTTCGCCTGAAGCGTCAAACCGGAAATGGCAATGGCATCGGTACTGAACTTGTCCACTTTGGGCCGGTTGTTTCCTGTAGCATAAGAGACTGTATTGTTTGCAAAATCGACCTTATCCACTTGCACCAGAAATTCCGGCCACTCGAACCCCGCGCCTGCCGAACCCTCGGTGGTCATTGAATCTTTCCGCTGCCCCGTCTGGGCGGCTTTCCCAGCCATCCGCAGGGCAATTTCGGAATCTCTCAGCTCCAAAGCCCCGACCTCGATATCGTTCTGGGCGAGGTCGGCCTTGGGCATTTCCAACAGGAAATTTCCGATTTCCACATCGGCGGATAGGCTGTCCGGCACGGAATTGTAATTCGCCTTTACCTTCTTGATGGTAAGATGGTCCACCGCCAAAAAGGGCAGTGTCGTTTCGGTAGTATCCTGAGTTTCCGGAGAAGGCTTCGTCTGCTTGTAAACAGCCTCGGTGTCGGAGAGTTCGAGGTCGTCTAGTTCAAAGCGCATGGCCTTTAGGTCTATGGTATTGGCATCGGCATAAAGCCTTCCCAATTGCAGTTTGCTGTCGATACCCATAAACCCGTCGTTGTAAACGATATCAAAACCCGTAAGATCGATAGTACCGACGCTGATATCCATAGGTTCTGCTGCAGGTTTGGGAGGGGGTACGGAATCGGGCGAGGCAAAGGCATCCACAAGGAAAGTGAAATTGAAATCCTCCGAACCTTCGGGGCGTGTGACGTTCGCCTTAAGGCCATCCCACTCCAAAGCTTCCACATCAAGGGTATTCCCGAATAGAATCTGTGATAGGCCCACGTCGGCTTCCATGGATTTAGAATAGACCAGCGTGTCCCCCTTTTTATCCTCCAGATACAATCCTTCCAAAGACAGATTCCCCGAAAACGTAAGGAACAACCGGTCTATTTCTACCTTGGTCCCCGTCTTTCCCGAAACATAAGCCGTGGCTTTTGTAACAATAATATTCTGGCCCCAAGGACTTCGGATAAAAAGTACCAAGGCAACAAATAACAAGAGCAGCACGAGCAATACCCGACCGATACGCCTTAAAATCTTATTTCTTTTCTTTTTCTCCAAAATTTGGTTGCGATATAGCTACAAAGGCCCAAAAGTAAAACGTTTCCCTATGACCTTGTTCCAATCTTGTATCATAATTTAAAAAGCGGTCATAGGCCCCATAATTACGAAAGTATTCGACAGTAGGAGGATGCTATTGAAATTATTTTTAAACGATAAGGTAATCCCTTGGGGAAATGGATTTTAGGATAAAAATCTATTTAAACGTTTATAAACTTATATTTGGGTATGACAAAAAGAGTATCCTTAAAAGACATCGCCAAAAAAGCGGGAGTCTCCACGGCCACGGTATCGTATGTGCTCTCGAAAAAGGAAAAAAGCGGTATCAGTTCCGACGTCTCCGAAAAAATCAACAAAATAGCCAGACAACTGAACTATCGACCAAACCAGATAGCCAAGAGCCTACAAAGTGGAAAAACCTTTACCATTGGCCTTATCGTGGCGGATATTTCCAATCCCTTTTTTGGGCATCTAGCCCGGATTATCGAAGATGGGGCCAAAAAACACGGTTTTACGGTAATATTCGGGAGTTCGGACGAAAACGCGTCAAAATCCGCAGACCTGATCCAACTTCTAATGAACAGACAGGTCGACGGGTTTATAATCGCACCGGCGGAAGATTCGGAAAAGGAGATCAAACTCCTCAAGAAACAAAACATTCCCTTCGTGCTCATCGATCGTTTTTTTCCGAAAATCAAGACCAATTATGTAGCCTTGGACAATTACCAAGCGGCCTATGAAGCCACTTCCCGATTAATAGAAACGGGAAACAAAACTATCGGAATGGTGGCTTATTCCAGCAAATTGCAACATATGAAAGACCGGATCAGGGGATATAGATCAGCCCTGAAGGACAATGGAATCGCTATCAGACAGAAATGGATTCAAGAAATACATTTTTCAAAAATGGAAAAAGAGATTCCTAAAGCCGTGGACGACCTACAATCCGGCTCCGAACCGGTAAAGGCCATTCTCTTTGCCACAAACACCTTGGCCATTTACGGATTAAAATATTTTAAGGAATTGCGGATAAAAGTGCCTGATGACGTTTCCGTTATCGTATTCGACGAAAGCGATGCCTTCGATTTCTTTTATTGTTCGATGACCTACATAAAACAGCCACTTGTCGAAATGGGGAACGAAGCGGTCGGACTATTGATCGATCAGATTTCAAAACCGGAAAAAACCATGAAACAGATAGTATTGAATGCGGAACTAGTAGTAAGGAAATCATGCCATACGAATTCTGAACACGTATAGCATATATGAATATTCTTGATTTTTTTGTTTCTATTATTTTTTGGATGAATGTTCCATACTTAAACGTTTAAAGAATATATTTGAAGACATGCCAATACAAAATTTAGATTTATTCTTGAACTGATCACTTAAATTCCGGTTATGAAAAAAACAGCCTGTCTACTTTCAATTCTTGCCCTCAGCACGCTCTTCTCCTTTTCTCAAACTACAGGGAACTACAATGGACTTGATCCGAACATCGGCAATATATTCCTACTGTCCGACGCGAAGACCCGGTCAATCAGTCCCGAAAATTTTACTGGCGAACCTGGAAAGGGGGGGATGGCAGAACTGGGCAATGGTACGGGCAGCGATGCGGCGCGAGATCTGGGTCAAGGTTGGAAGGTGAGTCCCTCAGTGAAGATAGAGGCCGGAGAGACCTTTACCATGGCGGAAATAACCGACGAAGGTGCCATTCAACACATGTGGATGACCCCGACCGGCAATTGGCGGTTCTGCATCTTAAGGATATACTGGGACGATGAGAAGGAACCGTCCGTCGAGGTTCCCGTGGGCGATTTTTTCGGGATGGGCTGGGGCGAGTATGCCCCCTTAAATTCCATTCCCATTACCGTAAACCCTGGTAGTGCGTTTAACTCATACTGGCCCATGCCCTTCCGCAAAAAATGTCGGATCACTATGGAAAATATGGGTGAGGAAGAAATGTACCTGTATTACCAGATCGACTATACCTTGACCGAAGTACCCAAGGATGCGGCGTATTTCCATGCCCAGTTCCGAAGGAGCAACCCTACCGAAGGGGCCCTTTATACCCTGGTCGACGGTATAAGGGGCAAAGGCCAATATGTAGGCACCTATATGGCATGGCAAGTGAACAACCGAGGATGGTGGGGCGAAGGCGAGATCAAATTCTACGTGGACGGGGATAAAAAGTTCCCTACGATAGCCGGTACGGGCACGGAGGATTATTTTTTGGGATCCTACAATTTCGAGAATAAAAAAGAGAAGAAGTACGAACGCTATTCCACGCCCTATGCGGGCCTGCACCAAATCATACGTCCAGATGGACTTTACCAATCGCAGCAGCGTTTCGGGCTCTATCGCTGGCACATCCAAGACCCCATCCGCTTTGAAAAAGAGCTAAAAGTTACCATTCAAGATCTCGGATGGCGGAGCGGTCACCGGTATCTGCAACAGAAATCGGACATCAGTTCCACAGTGTACTGGTACCAGACTGAACCCCATGCCCCTTTTCCCGAACTTCCTGCCAAGAACGAACTGGAAGTCAATTAAACCTAGGAGCAATGAAAAAATATTGGATTTTGAGTATCACGGTAATCCTTGTTTTTACCTCCTGCGGACAAAAAGAGAACAAAGCAAAAAATACCGCCACGGCGACCGAAAACTATAAAAAAGGCAGTTTTGGTTACGACCAGGAATTTTTAATGAAAAACGACAGCGATCTGGTCCTTCTAAAACAGGATAGCGCACAGGTATTGGTTTCCGCAAAATACCAGGCCAAGGTATTTACCTCAACAGTCTCAGGGAAAAACGGAAAAAGCCAGGGCTGGATCAATTACGGGGCCTTTGGTAAGAACGACCCACACATGAACGCCTACGGCGGTGAGAACCGGTTTTGGCTGGGCCCGGAAGGCAATATTTTTTCCCTGTACTTCAAGCCCGGTGCAGAAATGACCTTTGACAATTGGAAGACCCCGGCAGCGTTCGATAGCGAAGCCTGGAAGCTGGTCGGGAAATCCGAAAAATCGGTGAGCATGGAAAAGCAAATGGAATTGAAGAACTATGCGGACCGGGATTTTAAACTCAAGGCTGAAAGAAAGATTAGCCTATTGGATGCCAACGGAATCGAAAAATCCTTGGGGATCCCTACCGAAAGTCTAAAAATAGTCGGCTACCGAACGGACAATTCCATTACCAATACCGGGGAAGAGGCCTGGACCAAATCTACCGGTGCCCCCTGTATCTGGATACTGGATATGTTTACCCCTTCTCCCGAAACAACCATTGTCATCCCCTACAAAACCGATGCGGAAGGCAAGGTGGCCACCACGGATTATTTCGGCCAGATCTCCGATGATCGGGTAGCGATCGACGAAGGCCAGCTGTACTTTAACGCCGATGGCCGTTCCCGGGGCAAACTGGGCCTGCCGCCCCAAAGGGCCAACAATGTGGCCGGCAGTTACGACGCCGCCAACCAACGACTGACTATCGTCCAATTCGATATCGACCCCGACGGCACCTATCTGAACCAGGAATGGAACACCGAGGCGGAGCCTTTTTCGGGCGATGCTATCAACGCCTATAATGACGGGCCGCTGGAAGACGGTTCGCAAATGGGTCCCTTTTACGAACTAGAGAGCGTATCGCCGGCAGCGCTATTACAACCTGGTGAAACCCTGGAACATGCTCACAGCGTATTCCATTTAACGGGCAACGAAAACGACCTGGATGCCGCCGCAACATCCATTTTCGGGATAGGCATCGATAAGATAAACGAAACATTTTAATTTTTAAATCCACCTAGAATGTTCAAAAACATAAAATCTCCCCTTATCGGAATTCGGCCCATCATCGACGGTAGGTTGGGCGGGGTACGCGAATCCTTGGAAGAGACTACCATGAACATGGCCAAAAATGTAGCGGCCCTGTTCGAAAAGGAATTGAAATATCCCGATGGATCACCGGTGCAATGCATCGTTCCCGATTTCTGTATCGGGGGCGTCAAGGAGGCAGTGGATTGCGGCGACTTGTTCAAGGGGAAAAACGTAGGCGTATCCCTATCCGTTACCCCTTGCTGGTGCTATGGCACCGAAACCATGGATATGGACCCCCACCTTCCCAAGGCCATTTGGGGCTTCAATGGTACCGAGCGTCCCGGTGCGGTCTATCTGGCGGCCACCTTGGCGGCGCACAACCAAAAGGGCCTGCCGTCCTTTGGCATTTATGGCCACAATGTACAGGATATGGGCGATAGCGAAATACCCGCGGACGTAAAGGGGAAATTATTGGGCTTTGCCAAAGCGGGACTGGCCGTAGCCCTCATGAAAGACCGAAGTTACCTAGCCATCGGAAGCGTTTCGATGGGTATTGTCGGATCGGCCATAGCTCCCGATTTTTTTCAGGATTTTCTGGGGATGCGCAATGAGTATGTGGATTCCACCGAGGTCCTCAGAAGAATCGAACAGGAAATTTATGACAAAGATGAATTTAAAAAGGCCTTGAATTGGACGAAGGAAAATTGCAAGGAAGGCCAGGATTTCAACGAAAAGGAAAAGCAGCGTTCTCGCGAACAAAAGGATGCCGATTGGGAATTTGTGGTCAAAATGACATTGATCATCCGCGACCTGATGCAAGGCAATCCTAAATTGAAGGAAATGGGCTTTGGGGAGGAGGCCATGGGCCACAATGCCCTGGTAAGCGGATTTCAAGGGCAGCGCCAATGGACGGATTTTCTTCCGAACGGCGATTTTTCCGAGGCCATCCTAAACTCTTCCTTTGACTGGAACGGCATCAGGGCCCCCTACATGGTCGCCACGGAAAATGATTCCCTAAATGGTGTTTCTATGTTGTTCAACTATCTGCTGACCAATACGGCGCAAATCTTTGCCGATGTGCGAACCTATTGGAGTCCCGATGCCGTGCAACGGGTGACGGGCTGGCAACCAGAGGGGGCCGCGGAAAACGGTTTTATCCATCTCATCAATTCCGGTTCGGCCACCTTGGACGGTTCGGGAAGGCAAACCGAGGACACAGAACCCGTAATGAAGCCCTTTTGGGAAATATCGGAGAAAGAAGTCGAGGCGTGTTTGGAAGCCACCACTTGGTATCCCGCCAGTGTCGGCTATTTTAGGGGCGGCGGCTTTTCCTCCCAGTTCCTGACCAAGGGGGGCATGCCAGTGACCATGTGCCGGGTGAACCTGATTAAGGGCCAGGGCCCCGTCTTACAGATTGCCGAAGGACATACCATTGAGCTCCCGGAAAAGGTTCATAGCACCCTCGACGAACGTACCGACCGTACTTGGCCCACCACCTGGTTCGTACCCAAGGTGACCGGCAGCGGGGCCTTCGCCGATGTATATTCCGTGATGAACAATTGGGGCTCCAACCATGGGGCGATCAGCTACGGCCATATCGGCCACGACTTGATCACCTTGGCAGCGATGTTGCGCATTCCGGTAAATATGCACAATGTGGAAGAGAATCGAATTTTTAGGCCCTCTGCGTGGAACGCCTACGGAATGGATAAGGAAGGCTCGGATTATAGAGCCTGTGAGAGTTATGGACCCTTGTACGGCAAAAGGTGATCAGGAAATAGATGTGAGATTAAAGCTATGGGTCATCCGGCAGGTGCGGGATTAAAAAATTCCAAGGATCAAATTCCAAATTCCGAAATTAGTTTATAATGGGAAGTGTATAGTAGTTAAATTCTAAAATCAAGATGGAAAAAAGCAAAAACAATATCCCAGTCATCCGACCGGGTAACCAATGGCCGTTCATACTGATTACGAGCCTTTTCTTTTTATGGGGATTGGCCAATAACATGACCGATACCCTCTTGGCGGCCTTTAAACGGATTATGAGCATGACCGATTTCCAGACCTCATGGATCCAGATGGCCTTTTACGGATCCTATTTTCTGCTGGCTCTTCCGGCGGCAATTTTCGTTAAGAAATTTACTTATAAATCCGGGGTTCTGTTGGGCCTGGGACTGTTCATTATTGGGGCCTTGCTATTCTATCCTTCGAGCATCACCATGGTTTACGGACATTTTTTGGCGTCCCTTTTTGTTTTGGCAGGTGGTCTGTCCATTCTGGAAACTTCCGCGAACCCGTACATCATTTCTATGGGGGCCGAGGAAACGGCGACCCGCCGGTTAAACCTGGCCCAATCTTTTAACCCGTTAGGTTCGATTACGGGTATCGTATTGAGCAAGATTTTCATCCTTTCAAACCTGAACCTCTTGGATGCCGACCAGCGCGCCCAAATGGATGCCGTAGAACTCAAGGCCATACAATCCGAAGAGCTCAGTTCGGTGATGATTACCTATGTGGGTGTGGCCTTTTTCCTCTTGGTAGTCTGGCTTATGGTCAAGTTTACTAAAATGCCTGCGGTCAAGGAAAAAATCCAAAAACTGGATGTCGTTCCGACCATAAAAAGATTGCTGAAAAACCGCAACTATCGATGGTCGGTCATCGCACAATTCTTTTATGTGGGAGCACAGATCGGTCTTTGGTCCTACACCATCCGGTATGCCATGCAGGAACTGGGACAGAACGAGGACGATGCTTCTGTATATTATCTGGCCTCCATCATCCTGTTTTCGGGATCCCGGTTCGTATTTACGGCTTTGATGAAGTATGTAGAGCCCAGAAAATTGCTGTTGATTGCCGCAGTCCTAGCGTCCCTCTGTTCGCTGACCGTCATCTACGGGAGCGGCATGACCGGAGTAGTGGCACTAATTCTGGCCTCGGGCTGTATGTCGTTGATGTTTCCGACGATATACGGACTCGGAATGCAGCGATTGGGCGATGACGCCAAAATCGGGGGATCGGGACTTATCATGGCCATTTTGGGCGGAGCTGTAATTACGGGGGTTCAAGGTGTAGTCTCCGATTCCACCGGAAGCATCAACCTTTCATTTTATGTGCCCTTCGGCTGTTTTCTCATCGTGGCATTATATGCCGTTTTACAGAAACGACTGCAAATGACAGTGATGAAGCCGTAGGACCAATACATTTTTTGGGTTCCGTAGCTATCTTTATAAGCCTCAAAAATATCAAATTCAGTATTTAATTATCTAAGTACTGCTTGTTTTGAAAAATGGAGGTTAGTTGGTGCAAAATTTATTTACTCATTTGATAATTAGTCCCCTCTTACCGAAACCCAACACCATGAAATAGTTATGTGGACCCTGCGCAATTTTGTGGCGGGGCCTGATTATGGACAAGACTTGGACCATTGTAACTTTTCTGTCTCATCGAGCGCAGTCGAGATGCTTTCGACAGCACTCTGCCCGACAAAACCAAACTTTTGATATGTGGGTAAATCAACCAGCGATTTACCGGCATTGCAATCGGTGGAAGTGCGGACTGCCAATTTGGGAGAAAAGAAAGATTAACTTATTTAAGGAAATATAAACACTACAAAACAATTCTTTCGAGATAAGGCATTACCCTCTTCTTTGCCTTACTCCTGTGCTCGCCCATCACGGCCAAAACCGAGAAAATCCACGTGATGCTTCCGACTACACAAGATTAATACTCATTTCCTATCCTTTTTAGATTAAAAAAAACGTTAAATGAGTTAAGGAAAACTCAATATTACCATGAATTTTACATTGTCTCGTATCACCCGCCAGGCTATTTAACAAGAGCCCTCTTAATATCCAGTGCGGCGCCATCGAGATTACCTGCCCAGCCAAACTTCCCGTACCTGACAAGTTTTAAAATTATCGCCAATTTCTTGTTCTTGTTAATTTCTTGTTCTTGTTTTTAATTATAGCCTTGCGCTATCCCAAATACTATACTACCATGAAATGGAAGACCCTCTTTACAATCTTGTTGTTTTTAACGGTACAGACTCTACTCGCCCAAGGCGATAGAACTGTTACGGGTACGGTTTCAGATAGCCAAGGACCCCTGCCCGGTGCCTCGGTGGTCATCAAGGGTACTACAACCGGTACTCAGACCGATTTTGACGGAAATTACACATTAGACGATGTCCCCTCCGATGCGACCCTTGAAATCAGCTACATTGGGTATGCTGCCCAGGATATACCCGTTGACGGGCAGACCACTATAAATGCAACCTTGGTAGAAGATGCCGAAGCCTTGGCGGAAGTGGTCGTAGTCGGTTACGGTACGCAAAAAAAGGAAGACATCACCGGATCCATTTCGGTGGTCGAAAGCGATGAGATTAACAAGCAGCCAAATGCCAATGCCTTAAGTTCCGTGCAGGGAAAAGTGGCTGGGGTAAACATAACCAACTCCGGCCGCCCGGGTGCCTCTCCCAACGTCCGTATCAGGGGAGTGGGAAGTGTCAGCAATTCTGATCCCCTATACGTGGTCGACGGGGTTTTAACGAACGACATTTCCTATCTCAACAGCAACGATATCGAGAGTATGAGCATCCTGAAAGATGCGTCTAGTTCCGCCATCTACGGTATCCGTGCGGCGAACGGGGTTATCGTGATAAAGACGAAACGCGGCAGGGGCACCGAGGAAAACGTTTCCTTTTCATATGACGCTTTTGCCGGGTTCCAAAAAGTGACCAACGTGCCCACCCTGGTCAACGCGGCCCAATATGTACAGCTCTTTAACGAAAAACAGGCCTTCGAGGGCACGGGCAATACCATTTCCCTTGCTGATTTTAACGCTGATACGAATTGGTTCGACGAAATCTTACGAAGATCGGCACCGACCACTTCGCACAATATTTCCATTTCGGGAACTTCGAACAAGACACAGTACTTTTTAGGATTTGGCTATTTTGACCAAGAAGGGGTTTTGGACGCGGGCAGGGGAATAAACACCAGCGATGATTTTAGAAGGCTGACGGGGCGCATAGGTATCGACGTGGACCTCAACAAGTATTTTACCTTCGGTGGCTCCGTAGCTTATACCGATACTAAGGACAACAATGCGCCCGAACCTTTCTATCAAGCCTATATCGCCCCCCCGATATTCAACGCCATAAATCCGGACGGCACCTACGGCTCACCACAAGGGGTCGGTAATTTCGCAAATCCCAGGGCAACCTTAGATTTTTCAAGGGACAAGGCCAAAGGCAACAGGGTCTTGGCCAATGTATATACCGAGCTCAAACCCATTGAGTCCTTAACGGTAAGGGTCAGCTTTTCGGGGGATTATTCCAATTCCAGGGATTACAACTATACTCCGGTTTACAGGGTAAGCACCAACCAGGGGGCAGACGTGAGTACGCTGACACGGAACTATATCGAAAACGACAACTGGCTCTGGGAAAATACCGCGACCTGGACAAAGACTTTTGACAAGCACAATATTACCTTGTTGGCCGGTTTTTCTCAGGAAGAGCGGATTTATTTTAAAATGACCGGAGTAGCCGACGAGGTCGCCTTCAACGGTAATGATGCCGTACTATATCTGGGCCTTGGCAACGCGGATACCGAAGAGGTGAACGACGAGGATCTAAAACCCGGTACGAATCCCTTTTTGGCAGGCTACAATACAAATTCGATGGCAAGTATTTACTGAACGCTACCGTCAGAAGGGACGGGGCCTCCAATTTTCCTGCCCAGAACAATACGGAGATATTTCCCTCCGTGGGGGCAGGTTGGATCATTAGCAACGAGTCGTTTATGCAAGATGTATCTGCTATCAACACACTAAAGATAAAAGCCAGTTGGGGGAAATTAGGAAATGCCAACGTGCCGAGGGGCTTTGACGTTACCGCGACCGATCCCACCCTTACCTATTTTGAAGGCGGCTCGGCGATTGCCCGTTCCATTAGCGAATTCTCCGATCCCAGCATTTTTTGGGAGTTGGTGGAGGAATATGATTTCGGACTCGAATTCACCTTGTTGCAGAACAAGCTCAGTGGAGAGGTAAACTACTACAACAGGGAAACCCAGGATGCCGTTTTCAGCATTTCACAGTTGGCGTCTTCAGGGGCTACCAACAATCAGCTTCTGACCAATGCAGGAAGTTTCAGGAATAAGGGGATAGAGGTTTCCCTAAACTGGAACAATACAGTGTCCGACGATTTGAGCTATGGAATCTACGGCAACGTTACAACCATTAAGAACGAGATTACGAAGGTAATCGGCTCTTCCTTTTTGAACACGGGGCCCGCTTTGTTCGGAAATGCCATTGTGCGCTTGGAAGAAGGTGCCGAGATAGGCTCTTATTACGGCTTTCAGACCGATGGGGTCATACAGACCCAGGCCGAGGCCGACCAATTGGGCTCCAGAGTGGGTGCTTTCCGGTTTAAGGACCTCAACGGTGATGGCTTGATCGGAGAGGACGACAAAACGTTCTTGGGAAGCCCAATCCCCGATTTTACCTATGGTTTCGGCTTTAATACGACCTATAAAAAATTCGATTTTGGAATGGATTTTCAAGGGGTGGTCGGCAACCAGATTTATAACTTCAACAGAAACTCGAGGTTCGGTAACGAAAGTTGGGACCTAGATTTCTACAATAATCGATGGACGCCCGGTAGCGGCGTCAACGACTATCCTGCGCCCAATTCCGATCAGAATTCATCCCGGCCCAGTAATTTTTATGTAGAGGACGGCGATTATTTTAGGATACGGAATATACAATTGGGCTATACCATCCCACAATCTACCTTTGGCGAAAATGCGATATGGAACAGCTTTCGGGTTTATATCAACGCACAAAATCCGCTGACCGTATTCAAATACACCGGTTTTTCTCCGGAACTGAACGGCGGCGGTGTCGATAACCCCCCGGGCGGAGCCGTAGTGAACTCGGGAATCGATAGAAACGTATATCCCATTTCCGCCACCTACAACATGGGCGTAAGTATAAAATTTTAAGGACAACAGTAATTCTATTCAGTATTCAAAAGGATATAAAACAAAAAATCATGAAAAAATTAATTGTATTATGTGGATGCCTTATAGTCATGGCCTGCAACAAAGATTTTCTCACGGTCCCTTTGGAAGATAGTATCCCGGCGGAGCAGTTTTTCGTCAGTCAGCAAGATGCCATTGAGGCGGTCAACCAAATGTATGCCTACCAAATTAAATGGGAGCCTTCGGCATTCCCCTATATGGCAATCCTGCAGATTCCATCGGATGATTCGGACAAAGGGAGCAACCCAGGCGATGCTGCCTTTCTGAACGATTTTGACAATTTTACCTTTAATTCCTCCGCCTTTTCCATTAACGACTATTGGACCGGGCAGTTCAGGGGCATCAACTATGCCAATCAGGTGCTGACCAACGTACCCGATATCTCTATGGACGAAAGCCTTAAACAACGTTTATTGGCCGAAGCTAGATTCTTCAGGGGCTATCACTATTTTAACTTGGTGCGGGTGTTCGGCGGAGTCCCTATTTACGATGGGCTGCCCGCTGACGGGCTGTATAATATTCCAAGAAATACGGCCGAGGAGGTCTATCAACTGATAATCTCCGACCTTACGGCGGCCGCGGAAGTACTGCCCGTCTCTTATGACACTGCCAATGTGGGCAGGGCTACCAAGGGAGCCGCGAAAGGTTTCTTGGCAAAAGTGGCCCTCTACCGAAATGACTACGCACAGGCGTTGGCCCTGACGCAAGAAGTAATGGGCCTAGGATACGAACTTTTTCCCGACTATTATGAATTTTATCGGGTAGGGAACGAATATAATGTTGAGTCCATTTTTGAGATCCAGTCCACCGCTAGCGGCAACTGTGATGCGGCATCCCAATATGGCCAGACCCAAGGCGTGCGTGGGCAGTTCGGGTGGGGTTTCAATTCTCCTTCCGAAGATCTGGTAAACGCCTATGAGCCCGGCGATTTGCGAATGGACGCCTCTATACTTTTTGTGGGCGAGACCACCCCTGAGGGCGATCTTATTACGGCGGGAAATGATCCGAGCAACCCCATACGCTACGACCAAAAGGTGTATGTGCCCTCATCTGATTTTAGAAGGAACAATTGCAGTGAAAACGCGGACATCAACATCAAGGTTTTGCGTTTTGCCGATATCTTGCTGATCAATGCCGAGGCCAACAACGAGTTGGGCAATACGGCCGCCGCATTGGAAAGTTTGAATAGGGTCAGGAACCGAGCCGGTCTCGACGATATTACCGGAGTGGACCAAAGTACGTTACGGATGATTATCTGGCATGAAAGAAGGGTAGAACTCGCCCTGGAAGCAGACCGGTTTCTCGACCTCGTACGGCAGGGCCGGGCTGGCGAAGTGTTAAGGGCTGTAGGCAAGCAATTTACCGATGGGGTAAACGAATTGTTCCCCATACCCGCCAATCAGATTTCGTTGAGCAATGGGGTGCTCGAACAGAATCCCGGCTATTAAAAAAAAAGAAACCCGTTTCCGTTGAATCCGTTTCAGGTTTCGTTTTGAAATATAGATGCAGTGCATTCCATGAAGCTGAAAAACTTCTTTTTACCGGTAACTTTTTCCCTATTTTTCGCCTGTTCTTCCGGGAATGATGGGCCGGGGCCGACAGGCGTATCCACTCTTCCCAAATCATCCCATGATACCTTACCGAAAGTCGAAGAACTTGCTATTACCGACGAAGAACTATTGGATCTGACCCAAAAGGAGACCTTCAAGTATTTCTGGGATTTTGCCGAAACCAATTCCGGGGCGGCACGGGAAAGATACCTTACCAACGACCCCTCCTACGATTCAAATACCGTAACGACCGGGGGTACAGGTTTTGGATTGATGGGTATTCTGGTAGGCATCGAACGAGGCTTCGTGACGAGGGAACAGGCGGTCGAAAGACTTGACCGGATCCTCGAATTTTTGGAATCCTCCGACCGCTTTCATGGCGCATGGCCGCATTGGTTGTATGGGGACACCGGAAAGGTACGACCCTTTAGCCCAATGGATGACGGGGGTGATCTGGTAGAAACCGCCTTTTTGGCCCAAGGGCTGATTTGTATCACCGAATATTTTAATGACGGCACAGATACCGAAAAAGCATTGGCCGAAAAAGCCGATGCGCTATGGAAGGGTGTGGAGTGGGACTGGTACACCCAAAACAAAAACGCCCTCTATTGGCATTGGAGTCCCGTTCACGATTTTACCATGAATTTTGAACTCAAAGGCTATAACGAGGTGCTGATTACCTATATTATGGCCGCAGCCTCGCCCGATTACGGTATATCCAAAGAAGTGTATACCAACGGCTGGGCATCGAACGGGGGCATCGAAACGGAAAATACCAAATACGGGTATCCTCTTTTGGTAAAACATCAAGGCAGCGAGGAGTATGGCGGCCCCCTGTTTTGGGCGCATTACTCCTATTTGGGGTTGAACCCTAACGGACTTACCGATGACTATGTCAATTACGGAGAGGTAAGCGTAAACCAGACCCGAATCGACTATACCTACTGTGTAAAAAACCCTAAAGGCTACACAGACTACGGACCCAATTGTTGGGGGCTTACCGCAAGTTATACCCGAAGCGACGACGGCGGTCTGGGCTACACGGCCCATAGCCCATCGAACGATACCGGGGTAATCTCCCCGACAGCTGCCATAAGTTCCATTGTGTACACTCCCGACGAATCATTAAAGGTCATGCACTATTTTTACAAAAACAGGGACAAGCTTCTGGGCCCCGCCGGATTTTACGATGCCTTTAGTCCAGAGTACAATTTTTGGGTAGCGGAGGCGTATCTGGCCATCGACCAAGGCCCGCAATTGGTCATGATCGAAAATTACCGGTCGGGACTGCTTTGGAACCTCTTTATGCAAAACGAGGATGTGCGGGCAGGCCTCGACAAACTCGGTTTTAGCTATGGTAAATAAAAGGAGGGTATCGATAATATTTCTCGTTGGGTTTGGATGTATGGCAATGGCCCAATCCGACACCTATTGCAATCCGATCAATATCGACTACACCTACATGATCTACAACGCCCATAAGGACCTTTCGTACCGTTCGGGGGCGGATCCGGCGGTAGTGCGTTTTAAGGATGAATACTATATGTTCGTCACCCGCTCGATGGGCTACTGGTATTCCAAGGATTTGGACGAGTGGGAATTTATAAAGCCCACACAATGGTATTTTCAGGGCTCGAACGCCCCTGCAGCGTTTAATTATAAAGATTCCGTGCTTTATGTGGCCGGAGACCCCTCGGGATCTATGAGCGTGCTATATTCCGACCATCCACAGGATGGGGAATGGGAGGCGACTCCTTCCATCTTGCACGATCTTCAAGACCCCGCCCTCTTTATTGACGATGACGGGCAGGGCTATATGTATTGGGGCTCTTCGAACAAATTTCCTATCCGAGCCAGAAAGTTGGACAAGCAGAAAAGGTTCCGGCCTTCGGAGGAAGTGCATGAACTTTTTAACCTTGAACCAGAAAAGCACGGTTGGGAGCGTTTTGGCGAAAACCACTCCGACACCGAACTGGCCGGCTATATCGAAGGCCCGTGGATGACCAAGCACGATAAAAAGTACTACTTACAATATGCCGCCCCCGGCACGGAATTCAACGTTTATGGCGATGGCACCTACATAGGCGATTCGCCCTTGGGCCCATTCGAGTATGCCCCCAACAATCCTTTTTCGTACAAACCGGGCGGTTTTATCAATGGGGCCGGACATGGTAGCACCGTCGAAGGACCAGGCCATCAGTTTTGGCACTTTTCCTCCATGGCCGTCAATGTAAATATCGGTTGGGAACGCCGTATCGGTATGTTCCCTACTTTTTTTGATGCGGATGGCCTGCTTTGGTCTGACACCTATTTTGGCGATTATCCACATTATGCGCCCTCACTACCGGATAAAAATGGGGGATTTACAGGATGGATGCTTCTATCCTTCCACAAACCGGTAAAAACTTCCTCCCGGTCAGAAGAGTACGCTGCGGAAAACCTAACGGATGAAAATGTCAAGACCTTTTGGGTGGCAAAGGAGAATAATGAAAATCAGTGGGTCGAAATCGATTTGACCCAACCCGGTTTGATCCATGCCGTGCAGGTCAATTACAACGACTACAAATCAGACCTGTACGGAAAAATCCCAGGATTGTACCACCAGTATACCATCGAAGGTTCGTTAGACGGTAAAAAATGGTTTACCTTGGTAGATAGAAGTAGCAATAAAAGAGATGTACCGAACGATTATGCGGCCTTGGCGACCCCTAAAAAAGCACAATACATCCGCTATAAAAATATCTATGTACCTACCCCCTATCTTTCCATTTCCGATATCAGGGTTTTCGGCATCGGTGAAGGAAAAGCCCCAAAAACCGTTAAGGGGCCGTCGGTAACCCGAAACGACAAAAGACGTGGTGCCCAAATCGCTTGGAAACCGGTAAAAAGTGCCCAGGGCTATAACGTACTTTGGGGTATAGCACCAAACAAGCTGTACAACTCTTGGTTGGTGTATGATGAAAATTTGCTAGAACTAAAGTCCCTAAACACGAATCAAATGTATTATTTTGCAGTGGAGGCTTTTAATGAAAATGGAGTGTCGGAAAGAAGCACAGTGACGAAAGTGGAATAAAAGGGTATTCCCAGAAATACAAAAAATGAGGTCAAAGAAATTTTTTTTAGGAGTCTTTCTAATAAGTCTCTTCGCGCCATCTACCATCTTGTCGCAAAATAGTAAATGGTATAAGGGCAACCTCCATGCCCATTCGTATTGGAGCGACGGAAATGAATTTCCTGAAATGATAATGGATTGGTACAAGGCCAACGGATATGATTTTACCGTACTTTCCGACCACAACATCTTGGCCGAGGGTGAAAAGTGGATAAACCTGTCAGAGAAGGAATATTTGCAGCAAGCTTTTCAAAACTACCTAAAAAAATATGGCGAAGGGTGGGTAGATTATACATCCGACAGTACAGGCCGTACCAAGGTGAAATTGAAGACCCTGAAGGAATATCGGCCGCTGTTCGAGGAAGATGGAAAATTCCTGATCATCCCTTCCGAAGAAGTAACCACTAACTTCGGGGACAAGCCCATTCACATTAACGCGACCAATGTCCAGGAAAAAATTAGCCCAAAGGATGGTAGGGATGTGCCGGAAATCATCCAAAATAATGTCGACGCCATTTTAGAGCAGGGCAAAAGGCTGAACGTGCCAATCATGCCCCACATCAATCATCCGAATTTTGGATATGGCATTTCAGCCGATGATTTTATAAAGTTGAAGAACGTTCGCTTTTTTGAGGTGTATAACGGCCATCCCGCGGTACACAATGAGGGCGATTCGACCCATTTGGGCACAGAAGAAATGTGGGACCTTATCAATTCTTCCTACCTAAAGGAAAAGAAACCCTTATTATTCGGAGTGGCAACGGATGACAGCCACAATTATCATCGGTTCGACAAAAGTTACAGCAATCCGGGGAGAGGCTGGGTAATGGTCAAGGCAGATGCCCTGACCGCTTCCAGCATTATCGAGGCCATGGAAAAAGGGGACTTCTACGCCTCTACGGGGGTAACATTGAAGAATATTGAAATCGGCGCCGACAGCCTAAAACTGGAAATTGATTCCGAGCCGGATACGAACTACGAAATTCAGTTGATCGGAAGGGATATTACCTCGAAAAAATCCCAAATTATAGAAAAGGTTAATGGTACAAAAGTTAGGTTTGCCTTACCGGAAGGATATGGGTTTATAAGGGCCAAGATCGTATCGGACCAAACCAACCAAAACTTTTTTGACGAGACCGAATTCGAAAAAGCTTGGACTCGACCCATCGTCACAGAACCTCACTGATATGAAGCTGCGAAAATGTCTTGCTACCGCCATTTTAATGTGCTTTGGTGTGTTGATGGCACAAAGCCAAAGCTCGGTTCCCGAAGTGGAGTCATTGCTTAAAAAAATGACCCTTGAGGAAAAAATCGGTCAATTGAACCTGTTGACCCCTGGTGGCGGCGTTGCGACCGGATCTGTGGTGAGCGAGGATGTCGAGGGCAAAATCAAGGCAGGCAAAGTGGGCGGTATTTTTGGGGTTGCTGGCCCCGATAAAGTCCGTAAGGCACAGGAAATCGCCGTCAATAGTTCCCGTTTAAAAATTCCCCTGCTTATAGGATCCGATGTGATACACGGATATAAAACCACCTTCCCGATTCCATTGGGTTCTGCCTCGAGCTGGGATATGAAACTCATCGAACAATTGGCACAAACCGCGGCGAAGGAATCCACGGCCGATGGTATCAACTGGAACTTCTCCCCCATGGTCGACATCGCTCGAGATCCGCGCTGGGGCCGTATCGCCGAAGGGGCAGGCGAAGACCCGTTTCTAGGTTCGGCAATTGCGACGGCCATGGTGCACGGGTATCAAGGCGACGACCTTTCACAGCCCAATACGATGCTCGCCTGTGTAAAACATTTGGCACTCTACGGTGCCGCTGAGGGGGGGCGCGATTACAATTCGGTGGATATGGGCAAGGTAAAGATGTTCAACCAATATCTTCCGCCCTACAAAGCTGCGGTCGATGCGGGAGTCGCCAGCGCCATGACCTCCTTTAACGATATTGACGGCATTCCTGCTTCCGGTAACCAATGGCTGATTACCGACCTATTGCGAAAACGTTGGGGATTCAAAGGATTTGTAGTCTCCGACTATACCTCGGTCAACGAAATGACGGCCCACGGTTTAGGCGATTTGCAAGCGGTTTCGGCCCAAGCCCTTAACGCCGGACTGGATATGGACATGGTCGGGGAAGGCTTTTTGACTACCCTTAAAAAATCGGTGGACGAAGGCAAGGTGACCGAAGCACAAATCACCGAAGCCTGCCGACGAATCTTGGAAGCCAAGCATCAACTGGGACTTTTTGAAGATCCTTTTCGTTATTCGGATGAAAAACGTCCCGAAAAGGACATCTTGACCCATGAAAACCGAGATTTGGCGCGCAAGGTAGCGGCTCACAGTTTTGTGCTACTTAAAAAACATAATAATGTTCTCCCCCTAAAAAAAACAGCTAAAATCGCCCTCGTCGGCCCATTGGCAGATAGCCGTAACAATATGCTCGGGACCTGGGCGCCCACCGGTGACCCCCAATTAGCGGTAACCGTTTTGGAAGGCTTTAAAAATGTCGCTCCCACAGCATCCATCAGCTATGCCAAAGGCGCCAATATTTCCAACGATACCGTCATGGCCAAGAATGTAAATGTTTTCGGACCCAAAATCGAAATCGATGAACGTTCCCCAGAAACCCTTTTGAACGAAGCCCTTGAAATAGCCAAGACTTCCGATGTGGTCGTCGCCGTGGTGGGCGAGGCCTCCGAAATGACAGGGGAAGCCGCCAGTCGAACGGATATCTCGATTCCCGATTCCCAAAAAAAACTGATCCGTGCCTTGGCGAAAACAGGCAAACCGGTGGTATTGGTGCTTATGAGCGGCCGTCCCTTGACCATTGCAGAAGAATTTGAACTGCCCGTCACCATCCTACAAGTATGGCATCCGGGGGTCGAAGCCGGTAATGCCATCGCCGATGTAATCTTCGGGAATTATAATCCTTCTGGAAAACTGACCGCTACCTGGCCCCGAAACGTGGGACAGATTCCCGTTTACCACAGTATGAAAAATACGGGTCGGCCATCCGAATCGGAAGAATTTCAAAAATTCAAATCCAATTATTTGGATGTGCCCAATTCGCCCTTGCTCCCTTTCGGTTACGGGTTAAGCTATACGACATTCGAATATTCCGACCTATTTCTGAGCAAATCCGTAATCGGTTCCGACGAATCACTGACGGTTAAGGTAAAACTTCAAAACACCGGCAATTACGATGGAGAAGAGGTCGTTCAACTATACCTTCGGGACGTGGTGAGAAGTATTACTCCACCGATGCGACAGCTAAAGGGCTTCAAAAAAGTTTTTCTGAAAAAGGGAGAAACGCAAACCGTGACACTGGAACTGAAACCGGACAATTTAAAGTTCTATAACAGCGAATTGGATTTCGTGGCCGAACCGGGGGTGTTCGAAGTATTTGTGGGAACTAATTCGAATGCGGATCTAAAAGCATCCTTCCATCTAAAATAGCGTAATATGTCGAGAACTCTTTTTCTTTTTTTCCTGACAAGTATCTGCTTATCGTGTCAACAAAATCATCCCGAAAAAACAGCGAAAACCAAAAAGCCCAACATCCTCTTTATCATGGCCGACGATCATGCCATACAGGCCATCAGTGCGTACGGACATCCGATAAGTAAACTGGCCCCGACGCCTAACATCGATAGGATTGCCAAAAACGGCGCCCTGTTCCACCATGCCTTTGTGACAAATTCAATTTGCGGACCTAGCCGAGCAGTAATTCTGACAGGAAAATACAGCCATATCAACGGCTTCCGCCAAAACGGCGACCGCTTCGACGGCAGTCAGCCGACACTGCCCAAAATGCTGAAAAAGATTGGATACCAAACCGCGATAATTGGCAAATGGCACTTACACGGTTATCCCCAAGGCTTCGATTATTGGAATATTATTGAGGATCAAGGCCATTACTACAATCCCGATTTTATCCATCAAAATGGGGATACCGTGCGAATCAAGGGCTACGCGACGGATATTATTACCGACGATGCCCTCGATTGGCTCAAGAACAAGCGAAACGACAGCCTTCCCTTCTTTTTGATGGTACACCATAAAGCCCCGCACAGAAACTGGATGCCCGCATTACGGCATGTTAACCAATACGACTCCGTACAGTTTCCGCTGCCAGATACTTATTTTCCAGATTTTAAAAACCAAAATGCCGCCCAGGAACAGTTACAGACCATTTACAAGGACATGTACGAAGGCCACGACCTAAAGATGTCAAAGGAATACGGCAGCACCGAACTGGCTTCCAACCCTTGGACCAACGATTTCGATCGGATGTCGCCCGAACAGCGTAAGGAATGGAACGCCGCCTACTTGCCCGAAAACAATGCCTTTTGGAAAGCCGACCTCCATGGCAAGGCCTTAGACGAATATAAGGGTCAGCGTTACCTTCGGGACTATATGGCCACTATAGCCTCCGTGGACGAAAGTGTGGGCAAACTTCTGGATTATCTTGAAGAAAACGGACTTGACGAAAATACGTTGGTGGTCTACACCTCCGACCAAGGTTTCTGGTTGGGCGAAAAGGGGTGGTTCGACAAGCGCTTTATGTACGAGGAGTCATTCGGAACGCCCCTACTGATGCAAATGCCAGGTTCCATCGCACCGGGATCCCAAGTAAACGCCATGGTGCTCAACCTTGATTTTGCCCAGACCTTCCTCGATTTTGCCGGTGCCCCGGAAATGGGCGGCGAAATGCAGGGTAAATCTTTTAAAGGGCTCTTGGACGGCAGTATTAAAGAAGGTGATTACCGCGATGTCATCTACTACCACTATTACGATTTTCCCGCTTTTCACATGGTAAAAAAGCACTATGGTATCCGAACGAAACGCTACAAACTGATGCATTTTTATGACGATATCGACACTTGGGAATTCTACGACCTCGAAAAAGATCCCAAGGAACTGACCAACCGTATCGACGATCCCTCCTATTCCGATGTGGTGAAGACGATGCACCAGAAACTCGACAGCGTTCAAAATGTCTATAAGGTTACGGACAAGGAATTTGACAAAGCTTCTCCCGAAAAGATTGAACAGGCTTACCAACTCTTCGACAAGTTGCGGGGTACACCGATTCAATGATCGGATACCATCGTGAAATATAATACGGACTCGTTCGTTAGGGATATACGGGCTATTTTGTCCAAGTCATTTGACTACACTACTGCTAATTAATAGAATGAAATTTTGAATTTGAAACCTGCTTTTGTACTATCCGGCCAGCAGCCGGCCTTAGGAGTTGTCCGTGCCCTCGGGGTCATGGGTGTACCCATAGTTGTAATCTACTACAAAGACGAAGATGTGGCCTACCTATCCAAGTATGTGACGCATAAGGTTGCATCCCCACATCCAGAAACACATGAAAAAGAATTCATTAATTTGCTTTTAAAAAGTGCGGAACAATTTGGTGACGGGATTTTATATCCGGCATCCGATGAAACCTTAGTGGCCGTTGCAAAAAACAAAGAAATACTTGAAAAGCATTTTGTTGTGCCTTGCCCCGATTGGGACGTTGTACAGAAATTTATTGAAAAAAAGTATACATACGAAATTGCTGATAAAAATGGTATTCCCGCACCCAAAACCATAATTCCGACCAGTTTGGAAGATGTTGTGAGTTATGCAAAACGAATTGAGTTTCCTGTTCTTGTCAAACCAAGTCAAAGTCATCTTTTTTTCGATTATTTCAACCGCAAAATGTTCCCTGTGGAAAATAAAGAGGAATTAATTTCTGTGTACGGTCAGACCGTTGAGGCGGGACTTGAAGTTATGCTACAGGAAATAATTCCAGGTGACGATATTAACGTAGTTAATTATAATGCCTATTTCTGGGAAGGCAAACCATTGGTTGAATTTACGGCACAACATATTAGAAACGCTCCACCCTGGTGGGGATCGCCCAGAGTCGTTTTAAGCAAAGAAATTCCGGAAGTGATCGAACCCGGAAGAAAAATTTTGCAAGCTTTGGGTTTTAGCGGTTATGCATGTACCGAATTCAAGAAAGATGAACGAACAGGCATCTATAAACTTATCGAAGTCAACGGACGTCATAACTTGTCAACAAGTCTTGCAGTTCGGTGTGGACTCAATTTTCCCTATTTACAATATCTTCATGTACTGGAAAACGAATTACCCACACAAAGTAATTATAAAGAAGGTGTTTATTGGATTGAAATAATATCTGATATTACGAATAGTTTAAAGTTTTTAAAACAAGAGAAATATTCGCTATCACAATATCTGCGGCCGTATCTGAAACCTCACGTATTTGCCACCTTTGCCCTATCGGATTTAGGACCTTATCCAAAAAGGCTTTTCATTCCGTTCCAAAAAGTTTGGAATGCTTTGACAAAAAAGATTTTTGGGAATAAATAAATGACCTCCCTGCGGAATGCTAAAAGTAGGGCGGGGAGACTATCATTTTTCGGTCAGCACCCCAATTTCCCCGAAGGATGTCCGGTAGTCTTCGCCCTCGACCTTTGTGCCCTTTAACTTGATATACCGCCCCTTTGTGGGGCTAAAATTTACCGTCTGCTCGATGCGGTGGTTTACCACATTGCCGAATTCGCCCTCGGCCACGGTTCTCCAGTTTCGACCGTCGGTACTGACCGAAAACTCATAATCGGTAATGATCCCGAAAGGGTAGCGCTCTTGTATGGGGTTATAGGTAAAGCCTTTCAAGGTATGTGATTTTCCGAGGTCGATGATCACTTCTTGGGGAGATTTTGAACCTTCGCCCGTCGCCCAAAAGGTATCGGGGTCGTCATCGATCGCTTTTACGGCTTCCGCACTATTTCCGGAGGGGGCGTCAATCACTTTCCATTCCTTCTTGGAGATGTCAAAATATCCGGAAATGCTTTCGGTCATGTCTCCAGTTTTGGGATCATAGCCAACTGCCTTTACCGTCTTCGGCCCGTTCACCAAAAAAGGTTTTTTGAATTTTGGGGAAGTCGCCGTAGGTTCACTGTCATCCAAAGTGTAATGTATCTCAAGGTTCTTATCCGGTACGGAAAGCCTTACCAGGCCCTTTTTGTTTCTATGGATATCCGGCTCCGTCAACAGGTTTGGTGCGCGGTACAGCTCGATGTTCGAGATGGCCAAGGGGCCCTTGGCATCAAGAAAGTCCACTTTTACCCGGGTTGCATTCACGGGATCGAACCGTAATATCCGTTTGTATCCGATGGTGGTCTGTGCGTCGATTTCCTGCCATTGGCCATTGACCTCCGCCTCGACGGTAAAATTTTTGATTCGCTGTCCCAACGGGATATATTCTTGCAATAGAATGCGGTTGACTTCAGTGGGCTTATCGAATTCAAAAACAATCGAGCCGCCGGAAACCGTATCATGGGTCGCCCAGTAGGTCTGGTTGTCGCCGTCGCTTACGTTGTTTGCGCCGTAATCCGGACCGCTTCCTCGCTCGTCGCTGGCAGTTGCCGTGGCCTTTTTTGCCAGTTCCGTTTGGAAATCCCGGTCCAATTGTTTTCGCAATGCCATAAGCTGTTGCACATCGGTTTCATGTACCAGGCCGCGGTCATCGACAGGTAGGTTGAGCAAGAGACCGGCGTTTCTCCCCACCGATCGGTAATAAATATCCAATAAACGGGGCAGGGTTTTCACCTGATGGTCTTCCGCGGGATGGTAGTACCAACCCGGCCGGATGGAGACATCGGCCTCGGCGGGCAACCAATGGGTACCGTCTTCATGCCCTGAACGCAGTTCTTTGTATCTCGGCCATCCGGGATAGATCTCATCCCGGCGCATGATGCTCCAATTGGTCTCGTTGGCATACCCATCCTCATTGCCCACCCAACGGATATCGGGGCCTGCATCGCTAAAAATGACCGCATCGGGCTGGAGTTCCCTCACGATTTGGGTGACCTTATCCCATTGGTAATAGGTTTTATTGTCGATTTTCCGTTCCTCGTTCGCACCGCCATAAAAGCCCGTTCCGCCATTGGCGCCATCGAACCAGACCTCGAAGATATCACCATAATTAGTTAGCAGTTCCCGTAACTGTTCATGGAAGGTTGTTACGTATTCCGCATTTCCATAGTCTTTGTTGTTCCTATCCCATGGGGATAGATAGACCCCGAATTTAAGTCCGTATTCCTTACAGGCTTCGGACAGGTCTTTGATGAGGTCGCCCTTACCATTTTTCCAAGGGGAGTTCTTGACCGAATGTTCCGTAGTATTTGTCGGCCATAGGCAAAAACCGTCATGGTGTTTTGCGGTGATAATGATTCCCTTCATACCCGCATCCTTGGCAACTTTGGCCCATTGTTCCGCATCCAAATGCGAAGGATTAAATTGTTCCGGCGATTCGGCGCCCGTACCCCACTCCATATTCGTAAAGGTGTTCATATTAAAATGGATGAAGGCGCAGAACTCCAATTGTTGCCAGGCCAACTGCCTTTCGGACGGCAGAGGGCCCACCGGTGCGGGCGGCTCGACGCGGTCACACGAAATATAAACTATGGATAATAGTATCAATAAATAGGGGAAAAATTTCATGATAAGGCGGGTTTAGGAAATCGCTATACATTCTCCATTATACCCAACTGCCGCTCTTCCTGCCATTTTCCCCGTGTAAAATCGGGGAATTTGACCGCGGAATTGCCCATATTGATGGAAATTCCCGACAGGGGCGTCACCACAGACCAATCGGCGGCGTCATATACATCTTGATCGAGCATAATACCTCGATTGTAACAGTCGATGAGCCGGTAGAACATCACGAAATCCATACCTCCATGACCGCCGTTTTGGGCTATCTCGTCCTTTAGTTTGTTCCAAATAGGATGTTTGTACTTTTCGAATACCTCGGCACGTTCGGCCTCGGACAGCCACTCGTGCTTGCCGTCAACGCTCAAACGGCTGGGATAGCCCTCGTGATAGGCCTTGGTGCCCATCAAGGCATTGATACGGCTGTACACCCTGGGGGATGCCGTATCGTGCTGTACCATTATAGTGCGTCCCTTGGCCGTTTTGATCAAGGTGGTGTTCATATCACCGTGTTTAAAATCGGTAAAATTGTAGAACTCGTTATCGGGTTCAACGGTTTTCGCGTACTCCGATAGATTGGCCTCCAGGGAACTCATGGACACCAGGTGCCCGAACCGGTCGCCTCGGTTTATACCCATATACTGGGCCACGGGGCCGAGGCCATGGGTCGGATAGAGATTGCCGTGGTATTTGACATGGTGGCGTATCCGCCATTGGTCGTAATAGCCCGTCTTGCTGAACATCGATTCCCTCAAATCGTGGATGTAGGCTGCCTCGCCATGGGTAAGGGTACCGAAAAAATCTTGGTCGACCATTTGTAAGAGTGTCAATTCTTCGTCGCCATAGCAGACATTTTCCAGCATCATACAATTGCGCTGGGTTTCCTCTGCGGTATCGACCAGTTTCCAGCAATCCTCTACCGTATAGGCGGCCGGCACCTCCGTGGCCACATGTTTACCCTGTTGCATGGCATAAACGCACATCGGCACATGCAGGTTCCAAGGTGTGGCGATAATGACCAGATCAATGTCGTCACGCTTGACCATTTCTTTCCAGGTATCTTCCGACCCGCTGTATTTTTGGGGATTTTGTCCTTTTTCTTTCGCAAAATCAATGGATTTCTGGGCATACTCGTCGCGAATGTCACAGATGGCGGTTATAGTGGCCTTGGGATGTAAGGCCGTCATCCGCTCCACATGGCCGCTACCCCGATTTCCGACTCCGATAAAGGCTACCTTCACCTGCTCGATAGGATCGGTCTTCAGGCCGATTACGGATTTTCCGTAGGAAGGACGCTTAGCGGTTATCCGTTCTATCCCCTGGTCCACATCCGCTTTGCCCAGGGCAGCGCCCCCCGGAAGTCCCAAAAATGCCCCTACCAAAGCGGAGGACCGTAAAAATTTTCTTCTGTCAAAACTGTTCTTCGGATTTTTCATTGTCTTTGATTTTAGCGGTTCTTGTTCGAATTAGGATTTTTGGAATAATGGGAATACGGGTGATAGGATATGGCCTGGTTTAAAGTTCAATCGCTACTTCGTAGCTGTTTCCTGTTCCATACAGCTCGAACTTGAACTGTGAACCTGCCCATGGTAGAATTGAACCCTGCATGTATGGGTACACCTTAGCATATAAGGACCAACTCCGGACCCCTATCCCTGAACTCATAACTTTTACTGCCTACTACTATTGCAACCGCCTACTTTCTTCAACTGTACGCCTTCGCCGTTTGCTTAGACCTTCCCAAACCTTCGATCCCCAATTCGACCACATCACCAGGTTTTAGGTATCTCTGCGGTTTTAACCCCAGACCGACGCCGAACGGGGTGCCGGTCGAGATAATATCGCCCGGGAGCAGGGTCATAAATTGACTGATATAGCTGATCTGTTCGGAAACATCGAATACAAAATCGGAGGTGTTGCTCTTTTGCATCGTCTCTCCATTGAGCGTCAGCCACAGGTCGAGCTGGTTCGGGTTTTTGATCTCATCCTTGGTGGCGATAAAGGGGCCGATCGGTGCAAAGGTATCGCAACTTTTGCCTTTGACCCATTGGCCGGAACGCTCGATCTGGAATTCCCTTTCGCTATAGTCGTTATGCAGTACATAACCCGCTACATGATCAAGGGCATCGGCTTCGGAAACGTAGGATGCTTTTTTTCCGATGACCACGGCCAGTTCTACCTCCCAATCGGTCTTTTGGCTTCCTTTAGGGATAATCAGATCGTCGTTTGGGCCAACGATCGCCGAAGTGGCCTTGAAGAACAGCACAGGCTCTTTGGGAATCTCCATACCGCTTTCCTCGGCGTGCTTGGCGTAGTTCAGGCCAACACACACAATTTTGGAAGGTCGCACCAAAGGCGGACCCAAGCGTACACTACTTTCAACTTTCGGGCATTCCTTTTCATGGGATTCCAACCATTTTTGGAGTTGGGCGATGCCCTCCTCTCCAAAAAAGTTTTCGTCATAGTCGTGACCAAAAGCGGAGACATTTAAACGGGTGCCATCTTTAAGTTGTACCCCGGGTTTTTCTTTTCCTGCTTCGCCGAATCGTATTAATTTCATGTGTTGCTTTATTTTTAGGTTACTTTAATGTTCGCACGGTCTATACTTTACTTTCTTTGGACAAAAATTTCTTTCCAAACCTCCCCGTCGGGAAAACTATAGGTTTCCAGTGATTCCGTCTTCATTTGGATACTATACCCCGGGAGTTTTGGTGGCATATAAGCGCCCTTCTTAATGACCACGGGATCGAGAAAATGCTCGTGTAGGTGATCGACATATTCGATGATACGATTTTCAAGGGAACCACTAATGGCAATATAATCGATCATGGACAAATGCTGAACATACTCGCAAAGCCCCACTCCACCGGCATGCGGACATACCGGGATATCGAATTTGGCCGCCATCAACAAGATAGCCAATATTTCGTTCACGCCCCCTACCCTACAACTATCGATTTGGCATATACCAATGGCATCGGCCTGCATCAGCTGTTTGAACATAACCCGGTTTTGGCAATGCTCGCCCGTGGCCACATGTATCGGAGCAATGGCTCTGGCAATCTTGGCATGGCCGAGAATATCGTCGGGACTCGTAGGCTCCTCGATCCACCACGGATCGTATTGGGCCAGTTGTTCCATATTGGCAATGGCCTCATCGACATCCCATTTTTGATTGGCGTCCATCATCAGCCTTAGGTCGGGGCCTATTTCTTCGCGGATGATAGCGGCACGACGCATGTCGTCCTTTAGATCCGAACCCACCTTGATTTTGATATGGTCAAAACCCTCGGCCTTGGCCTCACGGCAAAGACGGCGCATCTTGTCATCGGAATAGCCCAGCCAACCTGCGGAAGTGGTATAGGCAGGATATCCATTCCTTTGCAAATTATCGATACGTTCCTGTTTGGATGCTGCTTTGCTTCTAAGCAACTGCAAGGCCTCATCGTGCGTAATAGCATCCGTAATATAGGTAAAATCCACACAGGAAACCAGTTCTTCAGGAGACATATCGGCCAACAACTTCCAAAGCGGCTTACCTTCAGTTTTGGCATACAAATCCCAAACCGCGTTGACCAACGCGGCCGTAGCCAGATGAATGACCCCCTTTTCAGGCCCCAACCAACGTAATTGGCTATCCCCGGAAACCATCCTGTAGAAATCTCCCATGTTAGCAGTAAAGCTTTCCAAAGACTGCCCGATAATCAAAGGGGTGATCGACCGTACCGCCGCCACGCAAAGTTCGTTGCCCCGGCCGATGGTAAAGGTGAGGCCGTGGCCCTCCAAACCGTCGGGACGGTCGGTCTTCAGGACTACGTATGCCGCGGAATAATCGGGATCGGGGTTCATGGCATCGGAACCGTCCAAAAATTGGCTGGTGGGAAAGCGGATGTCCTTTACCTGGACATCTGTAATTAGGGTACTGTTTTTCATCGAAAAAATTTTAAAGTAACAAAACTAAAGGTTATCGCCCTGTTAATCTACCTCAAAAATGACCCTAGCCGATACTTTTTTTGCTCCAATAGACCATTTAAGGGTTCAGAATTGCACTCCTTCAATTACCACTTCACGATTTTAGGTGCTGTCTTTTCATTCTAAGAGAAATCCAGCCCCCTACGTGTGTACCCGTATATACTCGGTAGGCGACATCCCGACAATCACTTTGAACTGCCTGTTGAAATTGGATATGTTATTAAAACCCGATTCATAGCAGACCGATGCTATGGTATTTTTCCGCTCAATGAGCAGTTTGCAGGCGTAACCTATCCGTATTTCGTTCAGGTATCGGGTAAAGGTCTTACGATGCACCCGTTTAAAGAACCGGCTAAAGGCCGAGGCGTTCATATGGGCTACTTCCGCAACATCTTTTGAATGGATCGGGCTGTTAAAATTTTTGAAGATAAAAGCGTAAATCTTATCAAGGTTCTCATTCTCCGTTTTTTTAAAGGAATTGATAAAACCCATGCTCGAAAGCAACTTGTAGTTTTCATGCCGTGCCAAACGGTTTAATATTCCTATAAATTGCAAGGTTCTCTCGAAATTTGCAAGCACAAGAAGGTCTTCTATTTGATCAATGACAAAAGAATCTAGATCTATAAACTTTATGCCTTGTTCAGCGCGGCCTAAAAGCTTTTTGATGGATTGCATTTCGGGAGCCTCTAAAAACCCCTGCCCCAAGAAATCCTTCGTAAAATGTATCCCTAGGGCCTCAGCGATCAAATCGGACCTTTCTTTAAAGTATATTTCATCATTCAGCCACATATGGGGGAGGTTCTTTCCTATCAATACCACCTCCCCCTCCTCGAACTTTTCGATACTGTCGCCGATAAACCGGGTACCGGTGCTTTTTCGAATCAAAACCAGTTCCAGTTCGGGATGGTGATGCCATACTTTCAGGAAGTTCGGATAGCGATTTTGATTGATTGTAAAAGAACTGTCTTTGGAGCTTTCCCTATTGAGTAAATGAAGTTTCATAACGCTATACCTTGCAAGGGGTATTTAACATTTCTATATACAAAATTCATCAAAACAACGATATAGAGGAACGAAGAGCAAAAAAAATATCAGTATCTGTATAATTAGTGGTAGCTATTAACATATAGTAAACCTAATTTTACCTCGTATTTATCCCCAAATTCTAAAAAAAAGTTGCTGGATTTTGCCTGTTTCAGGAAATATCGTTAAAAAATATAGAATAATTCGAATCATGAGATGAATTTTCTTTCCGATATAAATCGGTTGCTATGTTTTGAGAGGTAAATCCTCGTTTTGCATATAAACACTCTTAGATTTTTTCGCTGCGCAAAATAACTTATTGTATAGTTTATAATTCAAATACATTTTAAACAGGTTATGAACCCTACATAAGGTAAAATGTTCGGTGATTTCAGTTTATTTTAAACTAAAGATTATGAGATTAGCCAAAAAATTAGTTCGGAGAAACGTTTTTCTTCTGTTTTTTCTAGTACTTGCCATCTACAGCTGTAACAAAGACGATCATACAACCTTGACGGTAGACGAGAACTCACATATCGTTCTCGTCGGAAACAATTTAGGGTCCAGGATGATCAATTTTGGCCATTTCGAAACCGAAATGCAACTTCGTTACCCTGATGATTCCCTATTTATTCGAAATATGTGCGATGGGGGCAATACACCAGGTTTTAGGCCCAATGCCGCTAGAAATTCACCTTGGGCATTTCCCGGTGCCGAAAAATACGAACATGAGTCGGGCGAAGCGATTCATTTTGTTGAAGACGATGGCCCCCACCAATCAGGGCCGGTAGGGCATTTTCCCTCACCGGATGAGTGGATTTCCAGCCTAAAAGCCGATATAATCATCGCATTTTTCGGATATCCCGAATCTTTTGAGGGGCCTGAGGGGTTGGACAATTATAAAGCGGAACTGCGTGGTTTCATTCAACATACCCTAAGTCAAAAATATAACGGTTCGACAGCACCACAATTGGCTCTTGTATCCCCCATTGCTTTTGAAGACCTTTCCGCAAAGATGGATCTTCCCGATGGTAAAAAAGAAAATAAAAACCTGGCACTTTATACGGAAGCCATGAAAGAAGTCGCGGCAGATGAGGGTGTGCTTATTGTCGATGCCTTTGAAGCTACCAAGGAATGGTTTGAAAAAGAAGACACCGATTTGACACAGGACGGTTTTCAATTGACCCACCTAGGCTACGAGAAATTTGCCAAACTACTAGCTGATGAAATTTTCGGAAAGACCGAAAGCAAAGCAGATTCGAACCGAAAATTAGTACATGCGGCGGTAAACGAAAAGAACTGGTTTTGGCTGAATGATTTCAAAATGCCGAACGGTGTGCATGCTTATGGGAGACGCTACGATCCCTTCGGCCCTGACAACTATCCCTTTGAAATTAAAAAAATACGCGAAATGACCGCTATAAGGGATACGGCCATTTGGGAAGCCTTGCAGGGCAAAAAAATGGATTTGGCCAAAAGTGACGCACGGACCGAGAAACTTCCCGCCGTAGAAACCAATTATAAGCCTAGCGAGAAAAACGGAACACCAGAATATTTATATGGTCAGGATGCGTTGGATAAGATCAAGGTCGCCCCGGGATATAAGATTGAGCTTTTTGCCTCCGAAGAGGAGTTTACCGACCTTGCAAATCCCGTTCAAATTTCTTTTGACAACAAGGGAAGATTGTGGGTGGCAGTAATGCCCAGCTACCCCCACTATAAACCAGGAGATGGCAAACCTAACGACAAACTGCTCATTCTTGAAGATACCGATGGGGACCACAAGGCCGATAAGCAGACCGTTTTCGCTGATAGCCTTCACCTGCCCAGGGGCTTTGAATTTGCGCCCGAAGGTGTATTCGTATCGCAGGGCAACGATTTAATACTATTAAAGGATACCAACGGTGACGATAAGGCCGATGAAAAGGAAATTGTTTTAAGCGGTTTTGACGACCACGATACCCACCATGCCATCAGTGCTTTTTGTGCCGATCCCTCTGGTGCCATCTATATGGGTGAAGGTACGTTTCTACATACCAACGTGGAGACCGCATACGGCACTGTACGTGGCACCAATGGCGGTTTTTATCGTTATAGCCCTCAGCGCCATTATTTGGAACGCACCGCGCAATTGGCGATTCCCAATCCCTGGGGTATCGCGTTCGACGAATGGGGCCAACCCTTCTTCGAACACACCTCGGGGCCTTCCGCCACTTGGATGATGCCCGGAACCATTATCCCTCGCTATGGGGTAAGTTCTCCCATTCCGGAAAACCTGATTCAAAAGGAACATATGGTACGCCCTACATCGGGTCTTGAATTTGTATCCAGCAGTCATTTCCCGGATAAGGTGCAAGGGGATATGTTGATCAATAATACCATAGGGTTCTTGGGCACAAAGGAGCATACGATGGTCGATGATCCAAATACGGCGGGCTATCTTAGCAGGCACAGGCAAGATCTTGTTTTTTCGAGCGATAAGAATTTCAGGCCCGTTGATATGGAATTCGCTCCCGACGGCTCTCTATACCTTATCGATTGGAGCAATGTTCTCATCGGTCATATGCAACACAATGCACGCGATCCGCTTCGGGACCATGTACACGGAAGGGTCTATCGTGTCACCTATCCATCAAGGCCCTTGGTGAAGCCCGCAGAAATTGCGGATGCTAGTATCGATGTGTTGCTGGACAATTTAAAACTGCCCGAATACCGAACAAGGTACCGAACCAAAAGGGAGCTGCGCGGTAGGGACGCATCTGAAGTATTGTCAAAACTAAAACCTTGGATAGCGGGCCTCGATAAAAAGGATCCCAGGTACGAACATCACCTGTTGGAAGCCTTATGGGTTACGTGGGGTCTGGATCGGGTTGACGAAGATTTACTAAAACAATTGTTGGGCGCAAAAGACTTCAGGGCCCGTACCGCCGCTGTGGGGGTACTTCGATACGCCGGCCATCAGATAGACGATCAGGCCGATTTGTTGATGCAGGCGGCCAAGGACGATAATCCGCGTGTTCGTTTAGAGGCATTGGTAGCGGCATCTTGGCTGGGCAAAGACGTGGGAATCCCCATTATCACGGAAGCGGGAAAAAAGGGATTGGACAAATGGATGGAAAAACCCTACGAAGCGGCCATGGCCCACTTGAACGGGCACAGGGCCGGAGAAAAGCCCAAGGAAAAAATAGACACGGACCTGAAAGGAAAAGACTTGGAACTTTTGATGGCGGGTCAAGAGATATTCGAAAGGGACGGATACTGCGCTACCTGTCATCAGCCAGATGGGCAAGGCTTGGTAGCTTCCGGATTTCCTCCTCTTGCGGGATCAAAATGGGTAACCGGTAGCGAGGAAAGACTTATAAAACTGGTGACCAATGGCCTGATGGGACCCCTTGAAGTTAATGGTAAAAAATATCCGGGCCAGGTACCCATGACGCCATTTGGCCACCTGTTGAACGATGAAGAAACGGCTGCGGTACTTACCTACGTTAGAAATAGTTTCGGTAATAAAGCCTCGCCAATTTCCACAGAAAAAGTAAAGGAGGTTCAGGATCAGATCAAGGATAAAATGGGATTCTATTCGCCAGAGGAACTTTTGAAGGAACATCCACTTGACTAAAGGGAAAAAATTCATTTCAAATCAAAGAGGGTAAAAATAAATCTGAAAAATCTCAGTTTTCTGAACCTTAATGAAAAGATTAACCTTGACCAATTACTGAAATTAATACGGGACAATTGTGAATTTTTTATTTAAAATGACAAAAAAATATTACTATTTGAAATTTTAGAGGTGGATTTACAATAAGTACAAATTTATCTTTGGAATAGATTTGAATTGAACATTATATTAACAGCAATCACAACGCAATATGAATATTTCAGTTTTATTAAAAAAACATTATTGGAGCTTTGCAATCTTAATTTTTTACAGCACGTCTTATGGAAATGACCTTTTCAGCAATGAGCACGCCACAGGTTTTGATCCGGTTGTAAGCAGCGAAATGCACTTTCAGGATTTCTCCGTTACGGGGACAATTCTTGACAGTAACGACCGGCCATTGCCGGGGGCAAGTATCGTTGAAAAAGGCACCTCCAACGGAACCCAATCCGATTTCGATGGGAACTTTGAGCTACAGGTGACGGATGAAAATGCCGTTCTTGTTGTCTCCTATATCGGGTTTGCCACCCAGGAAATTTCGCTTTCAGGGCAATCTACTATCAACGTATCATTACAAGAGGATGCTGCCAACCTTGACGAAGTGGTCGTTATCGGATACGGAACCCAGAAGAAAAGCGACCTCACGGGGGCGGTAGGGTCGGTCAAGGCCGAAGAATTGGCAGAGAGACCGGCGGCCTCGATGAACCAGGCGATGGCAGGTAAGGTGGCCGGGGTAAATGTAACCTCCGGGTCAGGGCGACCAGGGGGTAGAACCGTGGTACGAATCCGTGGAAATACTTCTGTAAGTATTGCCAATACGCCACTCTATGTGGTCGATGGGGTAATACTTAATTCTGTTAGCCTTCCCAATGGCAGTACCCCGATTGACTACATGAATCCCAATGACATTGAATCCATCGAAGTTCTAAAAGACGCCTCCGCTACGGCTATTTATGGCGCAAGAGGTGCAAACGGGGTCATCTTGGTAAGCACCAAAAGAGGCTCCGCAACTGGTGGCAGGGTGAATTACGATGTAGATTTTAGCCTCGCTACCCTACCCAAGAAACTTGAATTGCTGAATTCGGAAGAATTTCTTAGAGTAGAAGAAATCGCATATGCCAATGCTGAAAAATTTGATCCGGCAGGATGGGCAGGGGGCGCATATACCGATCCTAGATTAAAAAGAACTGACCCACGTCTATTCGATTCAGAAGGGAATCCTCTTTATAATACTGACTGGCAGGACGAGGCCATAAGGGCCGCTTTCGGCCAAAATCATCAACTGTCATTTACAGGTGGGAATGAAAAAGGTAATTACGGCCTGTTTATGGGGTTCAGGGATGAAGAAGGTCTAATCGTTGAATCATGGTTAAAGCGATATTCAGGAAGGTTCACCTTGGACACGGATATCAATGATTGGTTGAAAGTTGGCGGTAGTTTAAGCTATAACGATCAAAACGAGAAACAAGTCGACCAACTCGGGGGCGGAGGGATCACTACGATGCGGCAGGTATTCGAAGCGCTGCCCATAATCCCGGTCCGTTATGAGGACGGAAGCTGGGGCTCTAACTATGATTATCCGGGCATGGAAGGGGGTGGCAGCCCGGTTGCCGTAGCCAATGACAGAAGATATTTCCTTAAGACCCAAACCGTTTTGGGTAACTTCTATAGTAATATTGCCCTTCATAAAAACCTGCAATTACGGACTACCATAGGAGCCAATATTATCAATCAGAGAAATGATTATTACGGTGGCCGTGATTTGAGATATATAGCTCAACCGGATGGGGCGGCCTATGTTAACAACTCTCGGTACAATTCATGGCAATTTGAAAACTATTTGACATATAACAAAGATTTTGATAGCGATAATTCCTTGACGGCCATGTTGGGGCTTTCTTGGCAGCATATCGATGAATTTGGATCTACAGCATCGACCAGAGGTTTTGCCGATGATTTTTATGGCTTTAATAATCTGGGGGCCGGATCCAATCCGCAGACCCCTACCTCAAGTAGCATTGCTTATGGACTCAACTCTTATTTCGGGCGAGTCAATTATAATTATAAGAACAAATACCTATTGACCTTAACGGGAAGGGCGGATGGTTCTTCAAAATTTGGTCCGGAGAATCAGTTTGCTTTTTTCCCTTCGGCGGCCTTGGCCTGGCGGATTTCGGAAGAGGATTTTTTATCACAAAACGAAACGATTTCCAATTTAAAACTGAGAGCCAGCTATGGCGCAACAGGTAACTCCGAAATACCTGCTTATAGGGCACTAGCGGGATTGCAAAGTGGAACGGTAATTTTTGATGGTGACCGCGCCGCGTATAGTATTCCGCAGCGTATGGCGAATCCCGATTTAAAATGGGAAAAAACAGAACAAGTAGATGCCGGACTTGAAGTAGGTCTCTTAAATAATAAAATTGGCTTGGAAATCGATGTATATAGAAAATTGACCAGCGATATGCTTCTTGATGCACCGGTTCCTTCTACTAGTGGTTTTAGCAATGTATATAGAAATGTGGGAAGCATGGAAAACAAGGGAATAGAAATTAGCTTGAACACCATAAATGTTGATAACGAAGTTTTTGGTTGGAATTCCAATTTCAATATTTCCATCAACAAAAATGAAGTAGTGGCCTTATCCGGTGGTTCCGATATCTTCTTGGGGTCAACACTTATCCGTGTTGGCGAGCCTGTCAGTACTTTCTTGGGATATATCGACGAAGGCACTTGGAATACGGATGAAGCCGATCAAGCGGCTATTTATGATAGGCTGCCCGGCGATATTAAATACCGTGATCTTAATAATGATGGGGCCATTAATAGTGACGACCGGGCCATTATAGGCAAAGGTATTCCCGATGGTTTCGGAACTTTTTCCAATACCTTTAGGTATGGCAACCTTGAACTTCTGGTGGACTTACAATTTCAGTATGGCAATAGTATAATGTACCGTGACGAACACTCGGCCGAAGACCGTCAAACTATCGCCAACAGCTTTAAGACCGTCTTAAACGCCTGGACACCGGACAATCAAGATACCCATATTGCCCAAATTAGGCCGATCGCTGCGGGTTACGACACCAATAACGATTCTGGTAAACTGAAAGATGCCTCTTTCTTGAGAGGACGAAACCTGATGTTGTCCTATAATTTTAAACCTGAATTGGCCCAACGTTTGCATTTGAATCGGTTACGATTGTATACATCCGTCCAAAACTTCTTTGTAGCTACAAAATTTCCGGGGTACGATCCTGAAAGTTCCAATGGCGGCGGAACCTTCGATCAAGGCTTTTCCCTGTACGATTATCCGAGACCCCGCACTTTTGTACTAGGGTTGAATGTTGGACTATAACCATATTAAAAAATAAAAAAATGAAAATACTTAAAAGCTTTATTAAAACTATTGCGGTCTTGGGCGTGGTATCGTGCACAACGTCATGTAGTGATTTTTTAGATGAAGAAGACGCATCCAACTTTACTACCGACACGTATTTTACAAAGGCCGAACATGCCGAAAGTGCAGTAAACGGCATCTATGAACCCTTAATCCCGATTACCAATAGCGGTTTTGGAGGGGGCACCTGGTTAATGCTTGAATTTGCAACGGGTCTGGCCAACACCTCATTAGGACAGGCTACCGACATTTATTTGGTAAAGGATTTGATTAATAATTCGGATAACGGATATGGAAATAGTTTTTGGAACGAATATTACTCAGGTATCTCGAGGGCCAATCTAGCTATTGAAAAAATTCCTGATATCAATATGAACGAGACAGAGAAACAAAATTATTTGGCCGAAGCTAAATTCTTTAGGGCGTACTACTATTTTGGTTTGGTTCGAATGTTTGGCAACATACCTATCATTACCAGTTCAATCGATTTGAAATCAGAGCAGTTATTTCCTGAACAAGCCGCCCCCGAGGCCGTTTACGATTTGATCATTAGCGACCTTACCGAAGCCGAAAATTCAGGACTACCATGGAGGGATGAATCGGGCAGGGTTTCGATGGGAGCCGTAAAAACACTTCTGGCCGATGTATATCTAACCATGGCGGGCTATCCCCTTCAAAAAACGGAAAATTATGCGCTTGCCGCCGCGAAGGCGAAAGAAGTTATTGATTCCGGGGAGTTTAGGTTGTTCGACACCTATGGTGAACTACATGACCCCGCTACCAAAAATACTGGGGAATACATTTTCATGACCCAATTTGCGGCCAATATCCAATCAGGAAACTGGCAACCCGCGATTTTGCCTTACAACTTGGGGATTTCGGCCTATTCTGCCCAAACCGGGGGCATCTTTTCGACGAATGAGTTTGCCAACTCCTATGAGACTGGGGATAAAAGGGCTGAAGAAAAGCAATTCTATTTTACAAGCTATTCGCTGGATGCCGATCGAACGGATAGTACCAATCTAGGAGCACCTTATATTTTTAAACTTTTTGATATTCAAGCGAATGAAGAGAGCGCCCAATCAGATTTGAACTGGTGTATATACCGGTATGCCGATGTATTGTTAATTTACGCGGAAGCCCTAAACGAAGCTAATGGAGGGCCAACGGCAGAAGCTTACGATGCCGTAAATCAGATAAGACAACGCGCAGAACTTGATGATTTGACGGGCCTTTCACAAGATACTTTCAGGGAGGCGGTAAGAATTGAGCAAGTCCATGAATTGAGCTTTGAAAATAAGACCTGGTACGATATGGCGAGGTGGAGAAAGGCGTATAACCCAGAGACGAATGTTTTGGAAGATTTTATAGGGCATAATTTCACCTACCTGCCGAACAAAGCCCTGACGGAAAGGGAACTACTATTTCCGATTCCAACAGCTGAAATGCAGAACAACCCTAATCTCACCCAGAATCCGGGATATTAGGAGAATTTTTGTGAAATTAGCCACTTTTGTAATGGTATGGCATGAAGGATAATCCCCGTAAAAAACCGGGGATTATCCCATTTTATATGGGTTTAGTTTAATCTCACATCTGAGGTAATTCATACTGATTAATGCTACCTGCCCTAAAGAACTAGTCTGTGCCATCCGATTGACCGAAAAACTTACCACTTTCCCGCCGGAGGTTTTCGAAGCCTTACCGACCTCCAGATAGAAACATATCCGTAGCTGTGAAATCGCTCGGGAGTCTTATGACGGGCGGTTTATCTGGGTTGGCGCCGGGGCCATAAATTATAGATGTCGGAAAAGGGGACTGAGATACTTCAAGAAGTGGACTATTCAAAATATTCTATCGAATGGATCATTCTTTCTTGGAAAAGGAGAAACTGAAGAAAAACAAGTATTCCCAACACCTCGAGGATAGTAACCCCTTGATTTTTCCAAATAGTACCTCGAGGCTTTAGCACCACCATTTCCCGAGGAAGAATCATCGATTTTCTGTAAAAGGCATAGTACCGGAGGTCCAAAAAAAGAAGACTATCCAGCTTGGGATTTACCGCTCACTAAGCATAGGGTTAAATTTTCAAAATGACAGGAAACCGATAGAAAGTTTTTTTAATCTTTACCTTTGTATCAAACAGACCTACATGGAGCGCAACGAACTATACCCTATCTTTTTAAAAGTATCGCAACTGAACATCTTAATAGTAGGTGGCGGTAATGTGGCCTTGGAAAAATTGACCTTTTTGTTAAAATCGAGTCCCTCTGCACAGGTCGAAATGGTCGCGCCCATGTTTCGTGGGGAGACCGTAGCCTTGGCCGAAAAATTCGGTATTGCTATGCATAGGGATCGTTACGATCCCAAATATCTTGCGGAGAGGCATGTAGTCATTGCCTCGACGGACAAACCCGCCGTTAACGAACAGGTGTATCATGATTGTCGATCTAAGAGTATTTTGGTGAATGTAGCGGATAACCCTCCGTTTTGCGATTTTTATATGGGCGGTATCGTTACCAAGGGCAATGTAAAAGTGGCTATTTCAACCAATGGAAAATCACCTACGACCGCCAAACGACTGCGCCAATTTTTTGAGGACGTTATTCCCGAAAACATTGACGACCTAGTAAAAAACCTCAATGAATATCGCAAGACGATTAAAGGCGATTTTGAGGAAAAAGTGGAGACCTTGAACGAGTTTACCAAAGGATTGGTGGGAAACAAAAAACAAGAGTGAGCCCCAAAAGATTCCTGCTCGCGTGCGGCAATGCAAAATCCCCCAAAACCTCACGAGGGGTCCAACTCAAATATTTTCTCCATCAACCGCCATTTTTCGCCGGGTTTTGTACCAGGGATGGCCTGTTGGTACTTCCACATTAGGGTTTCCCAGTCCTGTACTCTGGGGTTGGCCTCATCGGCCTTTTGTTTTTTCTCGAATGTGAAGTCGTCATTGGTTTCCATAATCATGAACAACCTGTTTTCAACGTGGTAAATATCTAATTTCTCCACGCCGGCATCCTTGATGCTGGCCGTTATCTCCGGCCATACGTTTCTGTGGTACTCTTTGTATGTTTCGATCAGGTCGGGGTCGTTTTTTAGATCTAGGGCTAGGCAGTAGCGTTTTGTTTTCATGGACATATCTTTCTAAATGTTTTATTTAGGACAGCCTAAATACGGAAGGCGAATTAATCCGTTAATCTCGCGAGGAAGGCAAAAGGGTCGTAAAGCGTTTATATTTAAAATGGCCATCACATCGGATGCTCTTTCAGAAGTTCGGCAGGGGAATAGAATCCGTCTTGGTCCTTTATGGCTTCGCGGACTTCTTTTACCTTTTCAGGGGATACGGGGTCGGCCTTGTTACCAAAGGTATTGCGGACAAAGGTCAGTACCGATGCCACTTCCTCGTCGTTAAGCAATCCTCCAAAGGGGGTCATCGGTACTTGGCCGGGATACGATTTCCCTTTGAGTTCCAACGGTCCCATCAAACCTTTGAGGACCAGTTTTATGAGGCGTTCTTCGTTGCCCGTAACCCATTCAGAATCCGCCAATGGAGGAAATTGGGAGGCACTTAACCCTAGTCCGTCAGGCTGGTGGCAGGTGACGCAATAGCCATCACGATGGTATATTTCGTCACCCTTGACAAAAAGTTCCTTGGCGGCTCCCTCGAGATCGGTCTTCGTTTTTCCGGAATCATCGTCCCCTAAATTGTGTCCCTGCAAATGGGCCAGGGCGGCTTCATAGGGCTTTTGCATCCAGTCGTCCAATGGCAGTTCGCCAGCGGCCTCTACGATGGGTACGCCCGTTGCTTCATCTAACCAGGAGGCGGCCACCAAGGCCTCTAAGCGTACACGCGGATTTTCGTCCTGGGCAGCGGCCATCAAAAGATCGGCCTGCTCGGGAATCTGGTGCCCGGCGTAGCGCAATACTTTTACCGCGGCGGCTCTTGCCCTGAAATCCTCGGCATTCAACATTTGTTTTAAAAGTCCCTCATCGACCTGGTCTAAGCCCCAGGTTACCCAAAGGGCTTCCAGTACATGGTGCTCATATCCGGCGTCTTGCTTGTCCAGATTATTGACCCAGATATTCAGGTGGGCCAACACTTTATCCGCATCCCGGCCCCTGAGTTCACGGCGGGTTCTATACCGGGTCCGGTATTCGGGAAGCTTTAGGTTATCCAACAAGGTATCGATTGGGGCACCGTCGATTTTTGCCGGCTCTACCAGGGGCCTCGACGGATAGGTCATCCTATAAATCCTTCCATGGACGTGATCACGTAGGGGATCGCGGGCATTGTGTTGCATGTGGCCGATAAGTACGTTGTGCCAATCGACGAAATACAGGGATCCGTCGGGGGCGAATTCCATATCGACAGGACGAAAATTGGGGTCGGTCGAGGTCATAAGATCCACTCGATGTTCACTTGTATACCCTGAGGACATGGGATCATCGACCACGATATGTTCTTTGGTCCCCAAAAATCCAATGGTATTGTTGATCAGCAGATCGCCCTGCACCTTATCGGGAAAATGTCGGCTAGAAACGAATTCCAAGCCCGAAGTGGGCCGTACACGGTGGGCCTCCTCGATGATATTTTGAGGGAGCGGATTCGATTGGCCGTAGCGGGACTTGATGGTTCCCGGTTCCATCCAGGTGACGTCAGGCCCAGAGGTGTGCGCGAAAAAAGGTTGTCCCCAATCGTCGAAGGCTATTCCCCAAGGATTAGGTATCGGCAATTGGGCGGTACGTTCCAGATAATGGCGCTGAGGGCTATAACGGTAAAATCCGCCGTTGGTCGCACGAACCGTTCCGTAAGCGGTTTCAACATTGGTATGTAAAAACACGCCTTCGCCCATATAGATGGCCCCGGAAGGATCAGCCGTAAACGCACTGATAGCATGATGGGTATCGTGGTCGTCAAAACCGCTCAATATAATTTCTTTGGTATCGGCCTTATCATCCCCATCGGTATCCTTTAGCAACACCAGGTTCGGCGCCTGTGAGACGTAAACCCCTTCCGGGGCAAACTCGAAACCGATGGTCATGCTCAAGCTGTCGGCAAAGACGGTTTCTTTGTCGGCTTTGCCATCGTTATCGGTATCCTCTAGAATGATCAGCTTGTCGTTCGGTCTGCCATCGCCCGGTTTGAACGCGGGGTAACTCGGCATGCAGCCCACCCATAGCCGGCCTTTATTGTCGAAGGAAAGTTGGGCAGGGTTGGCGAGATCATTGAAATCCTCTTCGGAGGCGAACAGTTCGATCTTGTACCCCTCGGCCACGTCGATTTTATCGAGAGCGTCTTGACCATACAGGTATTTTGGATTACCGGACCCATTGACCTCTTTATAATTGGTCTTGACCGGAGGAAGTTTTTCAGTCTTTGCATCCATAGCCGCGAGATCCGAGGACTTTCCGGCTGTGGCTTCCCATATAACGGTGTCTCGATTGGCCGTCATCTGACCGACTTTTTCGATTTCATAGGGATAGTTGTCCGGTCCGAAGGGATCGTACCGCCGACCGTAGGCATGCACTCCGTTGGGAATCTTAAAATCGTTGTGCCAGTACCAGTTCTTGTCCAGCACCGCCTCATGAACGGCTTTGCGGTTGGCCTCGGCCACGGCTTCATCCGTACCGAATATCTTGTCGGCCAATAAGTTGGCGAACTTCTGGTATCCGTAGTCGTTGAGTTGAAATCCATCGGCGGTGATATCTTCGTCTTCGGAATCCATCCAATCTTTCGTAGGTTCGAAGACATTCACAAAAGGTACGTTTTCCTTTGCGGCTACTTCCCCTATGGCTTCGGTATATAGCTTTAGGTTCTTGTTTTCGGTGACCCCGTCCGGCAGATCCATTTTATCCGATAGGTCCTCAAAGGCTATCGGCGAAACCAGTACCAGTTGGGGTGCTGTTTCCCCATTGTATTTTTGTCCTTTTGTATGCTCGATAAAAGCGTGCAGTTCGTCCTTAAAATTTTGCAATCCCTTTTCACCCTGAAACGATTCGCTATAACCGAAAAAAGCGATAATAATATCGGCTTTCAGGTCGGACAACCATTCATCCTCGGTAGGAAAATGGCCGATACTCCCAGAATCGTTGGCATACTCGGTCTGGAATTTTTCCGCCCCCGGAAAGGCCCAAGGTGAATTTCTTGACGCATGAGGTCGAAAACCAGGTGTATTTCCCGGATCGCCCATATTCCGGATAAACAGGGTGCTATCGGGATAGCGCAATTGCAGTTCCGTCTCGAAATACCCGAAGTTCATCATCCGCGATGGCAGATTGTTGCCGATCAGCACGATATGGTCTTTATCATGCACCTTTATCTTGCCTTCTTCCTTATCGGTACACCCCATGGCCAAACAGATAATCAAGGTTGTCACTGCGAATATGATTCTATTTCTCTTGTGTAGCATGAGTTTTGTTTTAACTATTCAAATCAACGTGAACCCCGTCCGCCGTAGATCGTTCACAGGCCTCTATAATCTTTTGACAGGTAACGGCATCGGCCAAACTGGACAAGGGATTTTCATCATTGCGGATGACCCGGTCGATAAAATGTACCGCCGTGTTTTTAATGGATTCGGGATAACATTGATAGGTCTGGGAATGGGGTCCGTTGGGCTCGTTGATCACAAAATCACGGTAACTGTACCTTGTGCTTCCCCGGGTACCGATGACTTTGATAATACAAGTCCACGGATCGCCGGCATGGTCGTCATTGGCAAAACTGGCGCATAAATGGGATAGCGATCCGTTCTGCATCTTTAGGTTCGCCATGGCCACGTTCTCTTGTGGAGCTATTGACGGATCAGAGGTGAACTTTAAACAGGAAACGGTTTTCGGTTGCCCCGCCAGGTATAGCATGGTATAGCTGTGATGGGTCAGGATCTGTTTGATAACTCCAGGATAGCGTGCCCGGACGTCGTGCGCATGATGGATATTGTACATCATGTAGAACTGGGTTATATCGCCCAGCTTCCCGCTCTCAATCATGAACTTTGCCCTTTCGATTCCCGGTTCATAGATATAGTTATGTACCGGCATACACTTTACACCCGCCTTCTTTACCGCCTGTTGCATTTTCTCCAATTCGGCTATGCTGGATGCTGCCGGTTTTTCGACCAGAACATGCTTTCCGGCCTCGGCCGCTTGTAGCGTGTAATCGCAATGCGTTTCCATATTGGTCAACACGAAAATGGCATCGATTTTCGGATCTTTCAGCAATTCCTCCACCGAGGAATAGGTTTGGCAACCGAATTTTTCGGCTTTGGCCCTACCTTTTTCGGGCGTGCGGTTCCAAAGCCCGACCAGTTCGGCACCCGGTAGCCCGTTAACGGCCTCGGCATGCAAATCGGCTATGTCCCCTGCCCCGATAAAACCGACTCCTATTTTTGTCATGAACTTGCTTTTGAATATTCCAAGGTTCCCTTTTCAGCCATATCCTTAAACTCGATCAAGGATTTGCGAACGCCCTCCGCAACGGGGGTCAGTGGAAGGTCTTTAAATGCGGAATCTATTTTATTATGGCTTAAATCGGAGACGAACAGATTGGGGGGCGCGCCTTCCGCCACGGAAAAGCGGGCGAAATCTCCCATTCCTAATTCTTTGGCCTGCTGCTCGGCAATTTTTAGGAATTCGGGGATGGCAATCGTTTCCCCTTTAATATTATACGCTCCAAAACCTGTGTAAGGCTGTAAAGTACATGCCGCAAAATGACTCCCCACATCTTCGACGAAGTGATAGTTTTCCCTACCCTGATAGGGCATTATAAACGGCATTGCTTCCCCAGAAACCGCGCCTAAGGTAACGGATTTCAAGGCATTCGTCGGGGCGGAGGTCTTTCCCTTGTCCCTCCCCTTGCCGTAGGTGGTGTTAATCCGCAAACAAACAGTGGGTACTTTGGTATTGCCGTGAAAAAGACGTGCAAGATGCTCGCCGGCCAATTTCCAGATTCCGTAATGGTTGGGCGGTGCCAACTGCGCATCTTCGCGAATGCCCGGTTCGGGATACATGGCTCGCATTCCATAAACCGCGGCGGAACTGGCAAATACTAAGCGTTTAAGATTTGTAAGCTTTTCCGCGGCATCAAATAGGGCCATGGTTCCGCCCAAGTTGACCTGCATCCCATAGATATGGTCGTTCGCACAATCAGGACTCTGCAGTGCGCCCAAATGGATTATATGGGTAGGCTGTATCTTTTGTAAGACTTCGTTGATATCCCCATAATCGGAAACGTCCAGCTCTACAAATTCCAGGCGTTCGTCTAGATTTTCACCCAACCATAATTTTAAATGCTCCGTATTATTGGAACGGCTGGCAATAACGATTTTTTCAACTTCCGATGATTGTAGCAGCTTGTATATCGTTACCGAACCGATGCAGCCTGTGCCGCCTGTTATGAAAATTCTATGCATTTCAAATATTAGATTTAAGACTTGAGGGTTTAGATATTCTCGTTTAATACTCCGACTGCCCTCCGCAAGGGTGCTCAATGCCGCCTTTGACAGATTGAAGGTTTAAGATCGTTCTTTAATATGTTGAACTTTGATCAGCCGTAAAGTAGCTATTCAACCTTGAACAATCCGGTATCAGGCCTTCGTCGATTCAATGATTATACTATTTTAAATCCATCAGTTCATTTTAATCACCGCTTTTACATTGTTCGCGTTGATGGAATCTTCAAAAGCTTGCGTTATATCGTTAAAGTCATAGTCATCAATATAGGCGTCGGACGGAAAAACACCTGTGGCCAACAGCTTTTGGGCCACCATATAATCTGCCCGGCATGAACCCATGGAGCCGCGCATATTCAAGGAGGTACGGGTCAGGTGCGTGGCGTTTATAGAAACTTCCTTAGGATAGGTCGCGATTACGCATATATCGCCTTCCGGGCGAACTACGGAAATCGCCTCGGTCAGTACTTGCGGCACTCCCGAACATTCGATCAGCAAATCTACTTGACCGTTTTTTCCGAAGGGAATTTCGTTGCTATCCCTGATTCCCGCTTTTAATTGTTGGGACAAGGTATTTTCAGGGGATACCTCCACGGTAATAAAACCCTGCTCCCCGGCCTTTTTTAAACGGATGTCGCGATCGTGGGCTATTCCCGTTATTACGACCCGTGCACCTGCCGCCTTCGCCAATTCAGCGGACATCAGGCCTATAATTCCACATCCGGTAACCACCACATCGTCACCGGGTTTGATATGGCACTTACTATAGAGGGCGTTAACGACAACGGACAAAGGTTCGACCAAGGCCCCCTGTTGTGGTGTAAGGCCTTTCATCAGCGGCACGACGCGGTCGGATTCCAAAACCACCTGTTGTCCGAAACCGCCGTTTCTATGAAAGCCGATAATCTGTTTTTTCGGACAAAGGTTCCATTTGGCCACGCTACAGGCGGGACACTCCTCATCTTGGCAACCCAACATGGCTAAGGGAGTAAACCGGTCGCCCACTTTGAGGTCGCCGTGATTACCGGGCCCCAGTTCGACAATTTCGGCACTGAACTCGTGGCCGATAATCCGTGGTCGTTGGACCCAGTCAAAGTTGGGTTTGCCCAAAGAGGCACTGTTATCGGAACCGCAAATACCGGTGTACAATGTTTTGGCCAAAATCTCCCCTTCCTGAAGTTCGGGGATTTCCATATCGATCACCGCCGTATTGGCGGTAACCGAACCCTCCGAACCGGGGTAGATGCGTTCTGTGCCTTGGAGACAGAAACCTTTTAGTTGCTCGCTCATGCTTTTTTAGGTTATTTCTTTGGATTAAGCTTTTTAGATATTTCAGTTTTGTGCTCGGCTGCGCTCAGCACAAGGGGTTCACTTCCGCCCACTTGCATCAGGTTCCAAGTTTAAGATGGTTAAAGTTTACCTCAAACCTTGAACAACTGCGATGCAGAGATTGAACCTCACCTTGCCGGCACGCAGGTTTGATTTTTTCGACTGCATACGGCAACGGCCTATTCCCATTTTACCCCGGTATCCTTCCAACTTTTGGATTTCGCCGATTCCAAAACCGCTTCGCACACTTTCTGGGTTTCTTGGGCTTCCCTGAAGGTCGGGGAGCAGGGTTTTCCTTCTTCCAGGGCTTTTAGAAAGTCGGCTACTTGATGGACAAAACTGTGTTCGTATCCGATGGAAAGTCCCGGCACCCACCATTTGTCCATATAGGGCTGGTCTTCGTCCGTAACATGTATGGAACGCCAGCCGCGCTCCACGGATTCGTCACGGTGGTCAAAATATTCCAACCGCGACAAATCGTGCAGGTTCCATTTGATGGAAGCGTGCTCCCCATTAATTTCAAATGAATAATGGGCCTTGTGCCCGCGTGCATATCTGGTAGATTCAAACAGGCCCAACGAACCGTTATCAAAATGGCAATGGAAAAGACAGGCATCGTCAATAGTCACTTCCTGCTTTTCACCGGTCTTGGAATGTACGCGTTCCTTGATAAAGGTTTCGGTCATGGCGGAGACATCCTTGATGCCCCCGTTCAGCCACATGGCCGTGTCGATGCAGTGGGCCAAAAGGTCGCCGGTTACACCGGAGCCGGCAGCGGCATTGTCCAGTCGCCACAAGCCTTCGCCGCCTTGTGGCAGTTCGGGGCTGATAGTCCAATCCTGCAAAAAGTTCGCGCGGTAGTGAAATATTTTTCCCAACTTACCGGCATCGATCAATTGTTTCGCCAAGGTAACGGCGGGTATTCTCCTGTAATTATAATAGACCGTATTGGGCACCCCTGCCTTTTCAACGGCATCGACCATCGGTTGCGCTTCGGCGACCGTTCTGGCCAATGGTTTTTCACAAAGCACCATCTTTCCGGCTTCGGCCGCGGCAATGGCTATCTCGGCATGCATATTATTTGGCGTGCAGATATCCACGGCATCTATATCATCGCGCGCTATCAGTTTTCGCCAGTCCGTTTCAATGGATTCATACCCCCATTGTTCCGCGAAAGCCTTAATGCGATCCTCGCTTCTAGCGCATGCCGCCTTTAAAACGGGGCGGTATTGTAGATCGGGAAAAAAATTGGGCACCCTTCTATAGGCGTTGGAATGGGTACGGCCCATAAATCCGTAGCCTACCAAGCCGATTCGTAAGTCTTTCTTGTTGCTCATATTAATTATCAAATTGAAATTGGTGTTTTCCGGTTTTGATTTTCAAATTAACCACTTACTCCGCCTCGTACCATCCATGCCGCTCCCGCACCTCGATCATCGCGGCCAAAATATCGTTCCAGGTCTTAGGCTTCATCATGGTTTCGTTGGGAAACATACAGCCGTCCCAGCAAATATGCTTGAATTTTTTGGTCAGTTTTCCGTTTTCATCACGCAGCCAGTAGCCAGCGTCTGTAGCGATGTCCAATTTTCCATTGGGATCGTCGGCCAAACAATGCCTTCCGGTCTTTTCGTGAGTGCCCGAACCGAATACGGTGCCATCGTTCTGTGCGACGTGAAAGTCTATGGTCCAAGGGCGTAGCGCTGCGGTCAATTCCTTTAGTCCCTTCGTAAAGGTCTCCCTATCGTCCCAATCAAAATCCTTGGGTAAAATGCGCTCGTCAGGTTTGTTGTACCCCAATAGATATAACAAGGTATGTGCCATATCGGCCTGAAAGCCGATGTTCGGCCTATCTACGGCTTCCAAAGTATTGACCATGGTTTTCCAGCCTTGCATTCCGCCCCAGCAGATTTCGCCTTCCGCAGCCAGGGATTCGCCATAATCGGCGGCCGCGTCACAAGCTTCTTGAAAGGTCTTCACTATTAATTCGGTGTTCCCGACAGGGTCGGCTGCCCAGCTTTTGGGATCTACGGACGAATCGATACGCACCACCCCATAAGGTCGGACACCCAGTTCTCGAAGTTTTTGTCCGATTTCGCAGGCTTTGCGTACTTGGGTGACAAATTTCTTTCGGTCATCGGGGGAGCCCATGGCCGAACCGCCTCCTACACCTCCCCAAATAGGGGCTACCAGACTTCCGATTTTAAGGTCTTTTGCCCTGGCCTTGTCCGCCATCCTTTTAATATTGTCATCGTTAGAATCGATATCTAAATGTGGTTCGGCCACAAACAGGTCGAAACCATCGAATTTCTCCCCATTGACCTCTGCGTTCGCGGTCAGTTCGATCATGGTATCGATATCAATGGCGGGTTCTGAATCGGGACCTTTCCCGACCACTCCAGGCCATGAAGCATTGTGCAGTTTTGGAAAATTATTTTTTGGCATTTGCTGAATTTTTTAAAATGATTTGTAAAATATCCGAAGTCTTTATCGACTTCCTAAAATTAAGAACATTTGGCCCGCTGAAACCCAACAGGAATAGCAATTTAATAGATTTGACAATTAATTACGCTATAATTTGCACCTTTAACAAGATTTTGGTTTCCGCATTTCACAATCCCAAAAACCGTTTTTACAAATCTAATACACCCTCAAGTTCCATATTTCCTATATCTTCTTAAAAGATGACACTTTTTTGTCTTATCTTTCCCGTACTTCCTATTTAAAGGAAATTTTATGAGTAGCCCGAACATAGAGAAAACCATTACCTCAAAGCAGGCCTTTATTTTCAAGGATTTGAAAAGCCCCTATTTTAATCCGAACTGGCATTTTCATCCCGAATTTCAAATTTCCTATATTATTAAAGGGCAGGGCACACGTTTTATAGGCGACAACGTACAAACCTTTAAGGAAGGTGATCTTGTGCTTACCCCGCCCAACCTTCCACATTTATGGAGAAGCGATGAACCGTATTTTGAAAAAGACAGCCCACTTTCGACCCATGCGATGGTCATCTATTTCGACCAGAACCTTATAAGCTCCTCTCTTTTAGATCGGGAAGAATTTTATGCGCTTAAAAAATTGGTCGAAAACGCGTCGAGGGGCATCGAGTTTTACGGGGATACTCCTATCAGCGTGTATCGTCTCATGCAAAGCATAGGACCAAAAAAAGGCTTTCGTCGCATCATTAATTTATTGGAAATCTTAGAGGTGATGGCGAACAGCGAAACCTATCACCTGTTATCAAGCCCTGGATATACCAATGCCTTTAAAACGGACGATGCCGAAAAAATGCAGTTGGTATACGATTATGTAATGAAGAATTTCAGGACCAAAATAGAGTTGCAGGACGTAGCGGATCTATTGAATATGACCACAACCTCGTTCTGCAGGTATTTTAAGCCGAGGGCCAATAAAACCTTTACCCGGTTTGTCAATGAAATTCGAATTGGGAATTCGCGCAAGCTTCTTTTGGAGGACAACTTCAATATTTCTCAGATTTCCTATGAATGTGGGTTTAACACGTTATCCAATTTCAACCGACAGTTCAAGGCCATCGTGGAGATGAGTCCGCAGGAGTATCGAAAACTGTTCTTGGACATAAAATCGGGCATTTCATAACCAGGACAGAACTGCCCGTTGCTCGCAATAATCATAAGAGACAAAAAAGTGTCAGTCTTTCTGAAAATATAGGAGTTATAGTTTTTCGTTTGCATTTATATTTGAAGAGATAAAAAATGTTAGGCGGAAACCAAAAGACAAAACAAAAAAAGGGAATTATGAAAATCGGCATGAACTTATTGCTTTGGACGAACCATGTGACGGAAAAGCACTATCCGATCGTGGATACCTTAAAAAACATCGGCTACGACGGCATTGAGTTGTTCTTGGGGGAAGGTGATGTGGCCCATTACGCCAAGCTCGGTCGTCATTTTGCAGATATCGGTATGGGCGTAACGGCCGTAGCGAGCTTGGCCCCAGAGGAGAATATCGCCAGTCACGATTCCCGGTATCGTGCAGCCGGAATGGATAAGTTAAAGTGGTCTATAGACGTCGCCGAAGCCGCGAACGTAGAAGTTATTTGCGGTCCGTTCCATTCCACTTTTGCCTATTTTACTAGGCAGCCACCCACGCAAGATGAACGCCGACGCAGTGCCGAGCAATTGCTAAAAGCGGCCGAATATGCAAAAAAGGCCGATATTATTCTTGCTCCTGAAGCCGTCAACCGGTTTGAATGCTATTTGTACAATACGATGGCCGACCTGAAAACCTTGGTCGAAGCGGTGGACCATCCGAATTTGGGGGCCATGTATGATACGCACCATGCCCATATCGAGGAGAAAGACCAAGCTGAAGCCTTAAAGACCATCGCCTCGGTACTCAAACACGTACATATCAGCGAAAACGATAGGGGCACCCCAGGTCGCGGACAGGTGCATTGGAACGCTGTGTTTGAAACGCTGAAAGAAATCGACTATGATGGATGGCTGACCATTGAGGCCTTTAGCACCATTATTCCAGAATTTGCCAATGCAATCAATGTTTGGCGGGATTATTCACCTGCCGAGGAAGTTTATCGAGAGGGATTGGAATTTATTAAAAAAGGAATGGGAACTAGGAATTAGGAAATATATTATACTATTCGATTATGAAAAAATGGATGTATCTTTTTATTTTTTGTGCGCTGACAGCGTGTAGGGAAGATAAAAAACAGGTCGCAGAAACAAAGGAAAATATTGATTCCCCACAGGAGTGGCTGACGTTTAAGGGGGAGGGTGCGGACTCGAAACACATCGTTTTGATTTCGGGGGATGAAGAGTACCGCTCAGAGGAAGCCTTGCCACAACTGGCCAAAATTTTGTCAAAACACCACGGATTCAACTGTACCGTGTTATTTGCCCAAAATCCTGAAAACCCTGGAATCATTGATGCCAACTACGTAAAAAATATTCCGGGACTGGAAGCTTTGGATAAGGCAGATATGATGATCATTTTCACAAGGTTTCGTGCCTTGCCGGATGATCAGATGGAACATATCGACAATTATTTAATGGCGGGCAAACCGGTTATGGGTATCCGAACGGCGACCCACGCTTTTATGTTTCCCGACGATTCCGATTCCAACTACAAACAGTATAGCAATGGATATGCAGGGGACAAAACGGAGTGGAAAGATGGTTTCGGACGCCTCGTTCTCGGCGAGAAATGGGTCGCCCACCACGGACATCATAAGCACCAAAGCCAAAAGGGAATGATTTTCGAAAGTGCGGAAGGCCATCCGATAACCAATGGAATCGCCGATGGCGATGTCTGGGGGGCATCGGATGTGTACGAAGTCCGTTTGCCCCTTCCCGGCGATGCACAACCCATTATCTACGGTCAGGTAATGAACCGAAAAGGGGAATACGACGAAGACGATATATTCTACGGGATGAAAGCCTCCGACGATGAAGTCGCCAAGGTTAACAATGAAGGTAAGGCCGTAAACAAGGTAAAAATGCCCATCGCATGGACCAAAAGCTATCAGTTGCCCGACGGAAAAAAGGGTAAAGCCTTTGCCTCAACCGTTGGGGCGGCCAGCGATATGCTGATTGAAGGTACGAGAAGGTTATTAGTCAACGGAGTTTTTTGGCTGATGGATATGGAAGTTCCCGAAAAAGCGGATGTTACCATTGTTGGGGACTTTGACCCTACCCAGTTCGAGTTTAGGGATGATGGGTATTGGAAGGAGAAACAATTGAAAGTCGAGGATTTTGATATCGTTAAATAAAAACACCAAGTACCGTGTCGAAAGCTTTCGACACGGCACTTGGTATTTGACACTTTCCCACTGAGTTATCGCTATTCCGTAACCGCTACGGAGATATTTAATATCCTTGAAAACGTCTCCATTTCCATATCGGTTTGGGCTTCCCCGTGTTGGCCTTCCCCGTGCATGTCATGTCCTTCATTTTTCGGACGGGTATTCGGGGCGAAGGCCCCTTCTACATAGACCCCGAGATGATAGGTTCCGGGCACTTTCGTGGCATCGCTGTGTAGGTGCAGGGGTCCGTGGTCATGACGTACCAGGGCAATTTCGTCGTCATTTACGAACGCCAGTTCCTTTTCTTTTTCCAACCTGGCCAACAATAGGGCAATGTCGGTTCCGCGCTTATAGTTGTCCTCGGATTCGTTTTGTTTAATAATATCAATGACCTTGTCCTCGGGCAATATATCGTGAATATCGAAGCTCGGGGAGACCATCCGGGCCAGGCCGCTGAGGACCGTCACGGTGCCCATAGGGGAGTTGGTCTGCACTCCAATCTTGAGTTCGCTACCTGCTTTTATCATATAATCCTTGGTTTCCAATTGCACTTGCAGGGAGGTCCTCGCATAGATATTTACTACCATGTGGCAGGCATCCCGGGAGCTGTTGTTGGTGCTTACCGCTCTAAAATCGAGCCCATGCAGGTTTTTGTAGGATATATTTCGGGGAGGCGTCCTCTTTCCGGGAGGAACCAACAAGCGCGAATACCGGGGCCCTTTTATGGGGCCGGCAGAAACAGGGAATAACATTTCCTCCACAATGGGCATCATCATACTGTCTAAATGCCGAGTTTTATAGAGGACCATCAAAGCCCATTTTCCTACCCAGCAATCCTTTCCCGTATTTCCCCTTTGCACCACGACGGATAGCCGTCCATTGGATCTCTTGGCGGTAACGAGTGGTGCGGGACAACAGTGGTTGCAGTTATCCGCATGTCCATGATCATCCTTATCCCCATAGAACATCTGTCCGTTCGGGCCGTGGAGCATAAAGGTCCAGTTCCTGTCCTGGAAATCCATTCCCTGGGCCGTGATAAAAAAGATATCTTCCGCGGAGGTCGCATGAAAGTACATGTGGGCATGTTCCCCGGCGAACATTTCCAATACGGGATCAAAAATTGTGGTAAACCCGATGGCAGCGGCCAGGGCGTTGGAATAAAATTTGTCTATGGTGCCGGCATTTTCACCGTGGAAAACTTGCTGTGTGGCCAAGTTTCTTCCTTTGGCCACCACGGAATCCAATGTGGGGTAGTCCACGTCGGCCCCGGTGCCGAAGCCCATGGCAAATATGGCGGTCCTATTATAGCTACCGTTCGGAATGGAGGCCATTGGCGAGCCCGAGGTGAGCATACCGTCCGTCAATAGGGCAAGGTACCGTTGTTCGTCTGCCGGGTTGCCGCCAAAAGGAGGCTCCACTACATTGTTCTGTACGTCTGCCAGGGCATCGGCCAACGGGGTGCCGCCTCCTGGCGACATGGCGGCAATGTTGAGATCAAAATCCGCTTGGCTAATTGGGGTACCCGCCTTGACAAGACCAAAATTCGGGGCCGCGAAAACCTCATCGAACTGGTTGCCTCCCAAGCTCCTAAAAGTCTTGATGCCCGCCATCACGTAGATGGCACCACTCTCTTGTACGGTCTCGGCATCCTGTAAAAAGGCGGATACGCCTCTTTTGGCCGCTTCCCATTTGGTGACGTCGGGATTGGTACTAACCATGGGATCCGGGGTAAGTCCGGTCATACTTCCAGTGCGGTCAAGGCCAATACCCATGATGGCGATGGTATCATAGGTATAGCCGAAGGCATTCCTAAAGTCAAGGGTATCCCCGTTCGTTTGTGGGCCAAGGGCGTTAAAATTCGGCATGGGGATGTCCGCCGAGATGCCCTCGTTAGTCCCATAACCAGCCGCGCCCCCGGTCCATGGGTACATCAGGTCGTTCCTGTTGTGCTCCGCACTACCCCCAGCGATGGGATATTCGGTCTCGTGCCCGTCCATCTGCCACATGGCCCATATTCTATCGACATTGCCGTGCAACAGATAGAAGAAGGGATCGGAAGGCGACACATCGGGATTGTTCATGTGCCCACCGATCCAGCCGTGCATGCTGTTGTGCATTCTCATGGTCGCACTATTGGTAAGACCTGCGCCAGATTCCAGGGCATTCTGAAAATCACGAAGGTCGGGCATGGCAAGGGTTTCCTGTATATCCAGGGTAGTGGGCAGGTTGGCCACACCGCCAATACTTCGCCTAAGACCTCCAGTAGTAGAGGACGGAAACATAGATGGGATCCTCCAACCGGCGAGGCCGGCGGGCCACCATGCGGGCAAAGGGGTGGCCGCATTGGCGCCGATTCCAGGACGGTCCACGGCAAAATAACCTTGTTGCACCACATTACCGGAAGCCGGAGTGCCGCTGGGGCCCAAAAAATCGATGGCCATGAGGGAGGCCGGATCCTGCCAGTCCCAGTAGGGCAACCTAACGTCATCCGCCGGAAAATAAGTTCTCAGTTGCTGTTCGAATTGATATATAAAATAGCGATGCCAGCTCAAAAAGCTATACCGCCCCAGGCCGCCATGGCCAAAATTCACATTGTTTGTAGCCGGCGCATCTGCGTTCTGTATCATCCAGTGAATGGCCGTAAACTCGTCCCATTTGCTATATTGGTCGTTGGCGGGTGCACCCGGATTTACTATATCCGCCTTCATGTGCACGCAGGCCTTTACAAAATTTTCCTTTTCTGTACTCGATAAAAATTTGGCATTTTTTCTTGTTCCCATGATTCTATTATTAAAGGTTCTTTAAATATGATGCTATCCGAGGGGGAACGGTAGTCCGGGTAATGAAATCCTATTTTGGTTAAATTGGACGCTGGTTGAAAAATGGACGTTCGGGGGAGTACTATAAGGATAAAATTAGGGAAGCACAATTCATAGTTACCGTCGAATTGTATAAAAGGTACGTATAAATGTATGAACGGGATTATTTCAGTATCGGATACAGGAAGCTCTTGGGTCGGAGCCCAGTTCGATAATGGCTGAGAGTAGGATTTCAGGAGTTTATTTCAGCTCCAATTCCTCCACCTCATCCACACCCTCTCCGCGGATTTCTTGATAATCGGCTATCATTCCCTGTAATTTATCGGGATTTGATTCCGCAAGGTTCATTTGTTCTCCGATATCCTCCTTAAGATTATAAAGCTGGTACTCCCCGTCGTTGCCCAGTTCGATGTTCACGAACTTGTTGACTGCGGGGCCATCGTGGGGAGGGATCATGGCCCAGTCCCCCTTGCGAAAGGCGGTTCGGCCGGTGGCCTCCAGTACGATCTGGTCGCGTCCCTTTTGGCTTTTCCCCAAAAGAACATCCGATAGATCCTTGCTGTCCCTTCCTTTGGCATCGCTACCGACCAGATCCGCCAAAGACGTGAGCAAGTCTAATTGGGAGACCAAGGCGTCGGAAACCCCAGATGTTATATGCCCTTTCCAATAGGTGACAAAGGGCACACGGGTACCGGCATCGAACAAGCTGTACTTACCGCCACGCAAAGGCCCAGCAGGTTTGTGATCGCCCAGTTTTTCTACCGCCTCGTCGTAGTAGCCGTCGTTCAAGACGGGTCCGTTATCGCTGGTGAATACGATAAGGGTGTTCTCCAAGAGCCTTTGCGATTCCAAGGTCTTTATAAATTCGCCCACGCACCAATCGGCCTCCACGATAACGTCTCCCCTAGGGCCCATGCCCGAGGATCCTACGAAGCGGGGGTTCGGGGTGCGCGGTACATGCGGCTGTTGCAGTGCATAATACAGAAAGAAAGGTCCGCTCGTTTTCGCTTTTACGTAGTCCTGGGCCTCTTTCAAAAACGTACCCGCCATTTCCTCATCGACCCATTTGGCCTGTTCGCCACCTTTCATAAAGCCGATGCGGGGAATACCGTTTACAATGCTGTTATTATGTCCATGGTGCCATTTCATTTTTAGCAGTTCGGGATTTTCCTTGCCCGTGGGCTCGCCGGGAAAATTCTTTTCGTAATCGACCTCGATCGGATCGTCGGGGTCGAGGTCGACCACATCGCCGTTTTCGATGTAGACGGTCGGCACTCGGTCTTGTGTGGCCGCCATGATAAAGCTCCGGTCGAAACCGACCTCGTTCGGTCCCGGGGCGATGTGGCCGTTCCAGTCCACATTTCCGGAGCCTAGCCCCAGATGCCACTTCCCGACAATTCCCGTTCTATAGCCTTGTTCCTTCAGCATTCTAGGAATCGTCATCTGCGTCGTATCGATTATTAAAGACGCGGTGCCGGGAAGAATCTTGGCGCTCTTGTTCCGCCACGGGTAGGTGCCGGTCAAAAGAGCGTACCGACTAGGGGTACAGGTCGCGGAGGAGGCATAGCCGTTGGTAAACCGCAGTCCGCCGTTGGCGAGCTTGTCCAGATTGGGGGTTTTGAGTTCTGTAGCTCCGTAGGCGCCCAGTTCACCGTAGCCGAGATCATCGGCATAGATGATGACAATGTTGGGCCGTGTGCGATTATCAACTTTGTTTTCCTGTGTTGCCTCCTTTTTCGATTGACATCCTGACAACAGCAAAAACATGATGATAAGCGCGTAGGTAAAATCATATCGTTTCTTAATAAAAAGGTCTGGCATAATATTTAGTGTGGTTGAATGCCTAATTATTGGACATCCCTTAATAGGTATCCTTCATCCAATCATAAGGTTTACGTTTGATCCAATTTCCCCTGGTAAAATCCGGGAAATCCTGGGGCTCGCCATTGTTGGCGATGGAGGCTTCCGACAGGGGGGTAACGGCACTCCAGGCCGCGGCATCATAGGCATCCATCGGCGGGGCGACATTATTCTTCGCGGATTCTACAAAGGCGTTGTCCACAAAAAAGTCCATTCCCCCGTGTCCCGCTCCCAGAGCATGCTCACCATATTTTTGCCATAAAGGGTGGTCGTATTTCTCCAGCCATTTATCGGCAGCGTCCCATTCGTGTGGCGTTGATTTTCCCTCGATGTAGATACGGTTGCCGTCGACTTCCCACAAGCCTTTCGTGCCCTGAACGCGAAATCCCAGCGAGTAGGGCCTGGGAAGGGTCGTGTCATGGGTCACGATAATGGTCTCGCCGTTGGCGGTTTCGATCGTACTGGTAATGACATCGCCCATCTTAAATTCCAATTTAGCATTGGGATGATCTTCCCCGCCATTTTCCACGATGTAATCATGTAAACCCCTGGCCTTGGTAGCGTGTGAGGTAAGGGAAATAAACCGATTTCCCCGGTTGATATTGTCCATAACCGCTATGGGTCCCAGTCCATGGGTGGGGTAAACATCGGCATTTCGAAGGAGCGAGTGCTGCGTACGCCATTTGGATTCCGAGATGCCCTTCTCCCCAAACTCGACGCCCTTACCATAGGCATCCTTTCCGTCGTTCAGCAATACGCCCCGCAGATCGTGCTGGTATCCGCATCTAAAATGCATCAGCTCACCGAACAGGTTTTGTTTGACCATATTGAGAACCGCCAAAACATCTCGCCGGTAGTTTACGTTCTCCATGATCATTAGGTGCGATCCGGTCTCTTCATGTGTATTGACCAAATCCCAGCACTCTTCCATGGTGTTGGCCGCGGATACTTCCACTCCCGCAAACTTCCCTGCCTTCATGGCATCAACGGCCATCCGGGTATGCCAAAGCCATGGGGTAGCGATGAGTACCGCATCGACCTCCGGCAGGGCCAGCAAATTGAGGTAATCTCTTTCATCTTTCCCGAAGGTTTTCGGTCTTGCCCCGCCCGCTTTCGAGATGGCATCCAAAGCTATCCCTATCCGGTTGTTATCGATGTCGCAAATGGCGACCACGTTTACATCGTCCCTTTGCAAAAAATTGTTCATGTGGTTGGTACCCCGCAGACCAACGCCGATCATCCCCAAATTCAGCTTCTCCTTCATGCCCGTTTTTGATATCCCGAAAGTCAAGTTGGGCAGTGCCGCCGCGCCCGCAGCTGCCAGGGATGTTTTTTTGATGAAATTCCTTCGTTGATTCATATCCGTGGATTCTAATTTTTACATTGTAGCATCAAATATAGCTAAAGAACGTAACACAGGGTAAAAAAATCAGAACGAGTCTGTAAATTTCAACACTATCTTCCCTATGGGCATCCCGGGGGTTATCAAAACAGGATTTATTGGTACGGACGATGCCGCCTCTTGGACGGAGCGGTTAAACAGGCCCGGCTCAAAGGCTCCTGTGATTCGAGGCCGGGCAAGTTAGGTACAAAAGGCAGGCCGAGTTCATCCAATGGTTGCCACCTTGGCCTAGAACGTGCGAGTGGAACGCACCATTGGCACATTTATAAGAATGTCTAACTACCCGAAAGACGTACTTGTATGGTGGTCTTCTTGTTATCGAACAAATAGGCGGGGATTCGAAGTTCGAGCTTTTTAAGGTTTTCGATTCGCCGGTCTAGTTCCAGTGGTGGGGGGTCAAGCGAAATGACCGATACCGAGATACCGGGATGGGACAGATTTTCAAGCTTCAACGTCTTGCCGTCTTGCCGTAAAATGGCCCCACCCTTAGTTACTTCAACATCGGCGACCGTCATCAATTGCCAGATTACCATTTTAGTGGAATCATTGGCGATTATACTATCTTCTATGGTCAGAGAGGTGGGGCTGTCTTTGAGAAACCTACGCTGCGCGCTTTCGAGCTGGCCTTTAAAGGTGGCGTCCATATCAATGGTAGCTTCGGGCCGTTCGCCATCCTTAAAATCAGTAATTATAGCTTTTCCGTCAACATTGTGTAATTGGTCGTCTATGGTCAAGGTGCTATGGGCGAAATTGTTTTTGGTCAAAAGAGTCCAACGTTCGCATTCCTGGCAACGCTTCCATAGGTCAAACCCGGCTTGCTCCAAGGTATTGTAATTTTGATTGCCGGGATCGATCACCCATCGTACACCATTAAGTTCAAAAACAAAAGAACCCGCGTCCATATTGGCATGATTGGTGCTGCCCTTGCCTCCTTTACATCCCATGTAATATTTTGAGGGATCCCCATCTGCCGCATTAAAGAAAACGACGGGCGTAACCCCGTCTCCTTTCCAGGCCGAGGGTTCTTTATTCTCTTCTTCCTCTTTAAATTGGGAAATCCATACCAGGGCGGCCCCGGCATTTCTATTCAATTTGCCCATGCTTGCGGGGGGAGCCAAAAATCGATCTTTTTCAAAATAGGTTTTGTTCCCCGTCTGCGCGGCGAACCATGCCAAGGTCACATCCCCATTTTCGTCCCTATGGTCCCCACAGTCGGAAAAATTATAATATTTACCTGAAGGTCCGATGGAAAGCACCCTGAAATCGGCACTTTGCATAAATCCGGGCACTTTGGCCAGTCCGAAATCGGTACCGAAAGCACTCTCGAACATGGCATCCGTAAATACCGTGAACATGGTACCGTAACCCCAATAGGTAGATCCTTCGGGATACACTCCGTCGGGGGCATAGGCCGAAAGTCCGAATGGCATGTTCTCCAAGGCCCTCCCAATAGTCTTCGCGGCCAATTCGGGGTTTACATCGGCGGTGGCAATGGCCGCGGCCACCATACCCCCGTGGCAGACTTGGTTCCAGTTGTTGTCGCCACTCACCCACCCCGTGTTGCCATTTTTATCATAACTGGGTTTGATACCTTTTTCAATCAAGGAATTTTTGGCCAATTCAACCGTTTTTTCGGGCAGGTCCCCCGCCGTCCAGTCGATACCCAAAGCCACGGCCATGGACATTTCGCCGACATCCAAAAAATGGGAGGGATTCCAGTCCGAAAAATCACAGACAGCCTTTATTTCATCATCGATCCTGGCCAATATTTCAGGATTTTTTTCTATACGGTAGACCATGCCCAACATGTTCATGCGATACAGCATTTCCCGAGAGGTACCCAACAGCCGCCTGCCTTCCAAAACCCGTTCGAGCAAAGGCTCCTTTTGGATGGCATCGGCATTCAGCTTGATTGCTTTGTAGAGATTTTGGACTACGGGATCGGTTTTTAGTTTCTTCCTGAGATTCTTCTCGATTTTGGTGTTCAAAACAAGTTTGGGGCCCGTTTTTTTAAGCTTCTTTTGCAGGTATGGTACGCTGATCGGATTTTTAAGTAGGGGAAGGGTATCGATGTGACCCTTCTGTGCCGATGCCATCTGAAAAAGAATAAAAAGTATAGCTACCATGGATGGACAACGTGTATTTGCTTTCGGAAACATCTGCAAAAGGTTTTAGTTTAATAAAAATTGTTAGGTCAATCGGACTTAAAAACAAAGCCATCAAATGGGATGGCTTTGTTTTTTCATAGAAATTAACTCATTACGAGTTCAATAGTATGGGTTACCACCCCGGGTTTTGACCAAGTGCCGGATTCTGCGAAAGCTCTCCAAGCGGTAACGGCCACAAATAGTGTTTGCTTTCGTCGAACACGGGATCCGCCCAGGCAGAACCTCCGTAAGCATCGATATAGGTTTTGCCGGATTCGGGGTCAACCGCTGTTTCGACCGTATTGCCCTCATATCTCGCATTGGCCGCGGCGTCCCAAAAAAGGCCCAAACTCTTATCGGCCAACTTTTTTCCTTGTTTCCAACGTCTTAGATCGTCATAACGGAAACCTTCCATAAACAGTTCGACACGGCGCTCACGTCTTATTTCGACCAGCAATGGGGTAATACCCTCTGCCGTATGTGTGGGGTCTACGGGTACGTTCGTCATGTCTAGGTGAGGCATGGCAACCCGATCTCGTAATTTATTGATGCTCAAATCTAGGTCTTCTTGCGTAATGGTACCTAGTTCGGCCACGGCTTCCGCATAATTCAGGAGCGCTTCGGCAAACCGCAAAGTAATGGCCGGTGTAGCCGAAGTGTTATAGGAACGGTAGGCCGCTTCGTCATCGTAAGTTTTTATGACGTGGTAGCCCGTTAAACTGGTAATGCCACCTTGCATCCCCGTAAGACGGGGATAGGTAAAAAGATCACTATTGCCATAATTGTAATAAGCTCTGTCATCGGGGTGCAATACAGTCTGGCGTAACCTGGGATCCCTGTTTATAAACACGTCCTCGATTTGCGCGTCACCGGCATAGAGGGGCGAAAGACTGATGGGCAACCCATCGGTACATAGATAGGCTTCCACGGCACTTTTGGTCGCCCCGCCGTTATAGCTCCTAAAATATGACATGACGTGGTTGGTGTACTGCGCCGGGTCATATTTTCTCCAATGCATGACTTCCGGATTACCGTCTAGATCCGACATGCGATGATAGGCGTTGTAATCGTGTTCGGGATCGCCTGTAATATATAGGGAAAATGGACCATTATCGATTAATTCCTTGGCCGCAGCGGCCGCTTCGCTAAGCCACATGTCGGGATTCGCAAGACCGTGGTATTTGCGCCAGGTACCTTCAAAAAGGCAGACTCTCGATTTTATCAAAAGGGCTATCCAATGGTTCATTCGTCCATGATTGCCACCGTCGCCCCAGGATTCGGGCAGGTTTTCGACGGCAAAGTTGAGATCGGCCAAAACACTGGCCATTACCTCATCCCTTGGAGTTCTGGGAGCGAACAACTCCTCCGATTCCGGGGTCAGTTCTTTGTCCAACAGGGTAATATCGCCGAACTTCGACACCTTGTCCGAATAGAACCAGCCCCTAAAAAACCGGGCTTCCGCGCGATATTTGTCTTTGACTTCCTCTGAAACATCGGCAAGGTCATAGTTTTTTAGGCCGATATTCAAGGAGCGGACAAAATCCCATCCCCGATATCCATAAAGCCGTGTACCATCGCTCACTACATGGAGGCCGGCACGTACATCCCTATAGTCGTTATGCCTATTGTTCGATGCAGTCACGTTATCCGAATATTCATCCAGATACCAGATACTCACGTTATTGCTTTCAAAGTTCTGGGCATGGCCCATTAAAATAGGTACGTCAAAATCGAATCGAACCCTATCGTAAAAATTATTATTATATACCTGAAGATCACTTTCCGTGCTCCAAAAGGTATCATCGCTAACATTATCCAACGGCACCCGTTCCAAAAAGTCATCATTGCAGCCACCTAGCATCAGCAGGGACGCGATATATAGTACCGAGTTAATTCTACTTTTATTCATAATGTTATTTTTTGTTTAGAAACTTGCATTGATGCCGAATGTAAAGATTCGCTGTAAATAGTATTCCTGGGTCACGGTAAATATTGATTCGGGATCCAAGGGTGCGTGTATTTTGCTGTATTCCCAAAGGTTCTGGCCCGAAAGGTACAATTGTAATTTGTTCATGCCCAGGTTTTCCAGTACCATGGCCGGCAGATCATAACTTAAGGTTACGTTCTTGAGACGAATATAGGAGGCATTCTGTACATAGCGCGACTGGGGCAAGATGTTCTTCTTGACATCGGTGGCAATATGAGGAGCGGCAAAATAGGCATCAGGATTATCAGGACTCCAGGTTTCGGTAAGATAATACTTTTCGACCAGGCCCGCATTGACCGGGTAGAACGCGTTCCAGTTGCCATTGCCGGGTAAATAGTCCCTGAACAGCCCTTGGAAGAACATATCCAGCGACCAGTTTTTGTACTTGATATCGGGGTTGATCCCAAAGGTGTACCGTGGGGTCGTATTTCCGATAATTCTATAGTCACCTGGATCTGATAAGGTACTACTGCCGCGGTCTATTTTACCGTTGCCATCCAGGTCGGCATATCGGATGTCGCCGGCCATCCAGCCACTCCCTATATCCGTTTGGGACGGGGCGTTAGCCACTTCCTCATCGGATTGAAAAATCCCGACGGTCTCAAATCCCCAAATTTCCCCGATCTGTTGGCCTTCGTAGTAGATATCATTGGTAGGCAAGGCACCGTTCGGATTTATAAATTTGGTGATTTCCGATTGGCTATCGGCCAGGGCCAGGTTCAGGCCCCACCTGCCGTTGTCCCCGAAGGTATCGCGCCAGGTCAGGGAAAGTTCCCAGCCCTTTGTACGAAGGTCGGCCGCATTGGTGTTCGGTGCATTGGTACCCAGAAGCGCAGGTTGCCCCACCGACATCAACATATCCTTGGTGTCGCGGGTATAGTAATCTGCCGAAACATCGAGTTTTCTCTTGAACATGGTAAAATCGAGACCAATATTCTTCGATTCAACGGTCTCCCAGGTCAGTGTGTTACTAACAAGACCTCCGGGGCCTACATATGGGGTTCTGCCCGATGACAAAATATAGGGCGAGGTTCCCGAATTCAAATTAGAAATATAAGGATAGAAAATATCGTTCCCATTGTTGTCTTCTACCGACTGGTTTCCCAAGGTACCCCAAGAACCTCGAATTTTCAACTGATCTAGCCAGCCCGAGGCAGTTTCCATAAAGGGTTCTTCGGAGATGGTCCACCCTGCGGAAAAAGAGGGGAAAAAGCCGAACCTGTCGTCGGTCGGAAAACGTGAGGTACCATCATAACGGCCGTTGGCTTCCAACAGGTACCGGTCTTTATAAATGTAATTCAACCGGTAAAAGGCCCCGCGTAGGGAGACATTGCTTTCGCTTCCGCCCGTGGTCTGGGTGCCAGTGGTAGCATTGATGTTTGTTACCAGTGGTGTTATCAACGATTGTGCCCTGGCATTAAAGCGCCTTCTATGGCCCCATTCTTGGTTAAAACCGATCAGTGCCTTAAAAAAATGGTCTTTGTTCTCACGATCCGCATCGAACTCGTATTCCGCAAAGGCGTTAAAAACATAATATTCGTTCCGGTCGTTTACTTCCTCAATAAAGTCGTTGCCACTTAGCCCATTGGTAAGTATGGGGTCGGCATTCAGATCAGTATCCACGATTTCTATTTTACTGGCGACTTGCTTATAATTTCTATGATAGGTGTTATACGAGAAATCGCTCCTTATTTTTAGGCCAGTAGCCGGTGTCAAGGTGACCCCCTGTGTTAACCAGGTATCGTTCGTGACAAAGGTATCACGGCCTCCATCCTCTAGATAGGGAAGAAAAATGGTTCCGCCAAAATACTTTCCGATATACGGTTCATAAGTAGCATGGTCCCCGGGCGTCTGGTAAAAAGGCAGATCGGGAAATTCGACCGGTGTTATCGCCGTTACCCTGGCCACGGAATTGATATTAACGTCCCAATTATAAAAATGGGGCTTATCGCTATTTTGGGCATTGAATACAATTTTCGAATCGAGACTGACCCAATCGTTGACCTTATAATCGGTTTTCATCAAAACATTATAGCGCTTGAACTTTTCGTTCTTCTCCCTATTGTTGATATACCCATCTTTACTAAGATAGCCGAAGGACACATAATAGGATGCCTTTTCCGTTGCTCCACTGATGCTAAAATCATAGGTTGTTTGAGGAGAAAAATCAGCGACAGCACGGTTGTTATATTCATTGTTCCCGTAGAACCTCAAATTGCCATTGACCACGCCCCATGAATTTTCAAAGGTCGGATTCTGGACATAACGTCGTGTTCCTTCTACATAATCTTCGTCGTATCTTGGTTGTCCATTGGTACGGTTACTTGCCCTGTTTAGGAAGGTGACCAAATCATAGGGGTTCGTTACCGGGTCTATTTTAAAGATGGGTGAAGCATAGGACTGTTGGGTACTAAACGTAATGGATGTTTTACCGACTTTGCCCTCTTTGGTTTCCACCAGAACCACCCCGAAGGCCCCTCTCGCACCATATATTGCCGCGGCGGAGGCATCCTTTAATACGGAAACGCTCTTTATGTCGTTCGGATTGATGCGTTCCAGATCCATCGGCACCCCATCGACCAGAATCAAAGGGCTTCCCCCATTAATGGATTCGAACCCACGGATGTTGAAATCCGCGCTCTGCGTCGGGTCCCCGTTACGTATGGAGATATTGAGGTTCGGTACCACCCCTTGCAGGCCTTGCCCTACCGAGGTAATCGGCCTATTTTCCAAGCGTTCGGCATCTGCGATACCTACGGAACCGGTCAGGTTCTTCTTTTTCTGGGTACCATAACCGACCACCACAACTTCGTCCAATTGACCGGCATCTACGGCCAAGCTGGCATCGACCGTCGATTGTCCATCAACAGCGACTTCCATGGTTTCGAAACCAACGTAGCTAAATACCAAAATGCCATCGGTGGCCACTTCGATCGAATACTTGCCATCAAAATCGGTTACCGCTCCGGTTCGGGTGCCTTTTACCACCACACTGGCACCGGCCAGCGGTACACCGTCGCCATCGGTTACCGTGCCGGTAACGGTCGATTGAAATGCATAGGTGGGATGAAGGGGCGGACTCAACCTGGTATGGGCCGACATCGTGGAAAGTCCAATGGTCAAGAAAAAAACCGACGCCATTGACATGCAATTTTTTAAGCGAGTTTTCATTTTTTTGGTTTTCGTTAACAGATACAATACTAAAGAATAAAATTCTTACTGACAACGGTTGTGATTATTTTTTTATTAAAAAAATAGTATAATTCTTCGATTATCAGTAAAATCAGACCACTTCATTTGTCACTAAGACGCTATTAAATGAGAAAAACGAAGAATATAGAAATGCTTTTATCGGGGTAGGAAGTCTTATATGGTTACCATCGTAGGTTTATTTCATGTAGTACGGCATTTGCCTAACATGGCCTGCCGAATCCATAAAATACAATCTGGATGGACTAAATTCTAGGGGGTTTCCATCAGCCCAAAACGCGATAAAGGCCTTATCGGCGTTATCCGGTCGTCTCACATAAGACTGATTGTACTGGGAACCTGAAGTGATAGCTTTGGCCATCCTCCAAGTTTCCCCGCCGTTGTTGCTTTCCCACTGTTCTACTTCCCCGCCGGTTTGATACGGTTGGGGACCACTGCCCATAGGTGCGATTATTTTCCAGGAATCGCCGTCAACGTAAAGGCTTCCCATATCGTAATTGTGGTCCGAAACAGTTACCGGTATAACTTTCCAGTAAGTATTGTTCCATTGGGCGATTTTCCATCCCCTGTCGCCTCCCACGGGGCCCGGTTTATGGCTTGTGCTAACTAGGTAAAGGCATAGGGGATTTCCGTGTTTATCAAAATTCACATCCTTTAGATAGACATTCCTTCCTTCAGAAGCATAGTCGATGATGCGGCCAAATTCCAATTTCGAAAGGGGGACGTTTATTTTCTTCCCAGCGGCATTTTGCCATGTTTTACCAAAATCCCTGGTCTCCAGGTAATACAAATCGGTTCGTTGGTCTACATTTCCATTGGGGTGTCTATTGAAAAAGGTAACTATGCGGTCTCCCAAGATACCGGAAACCTGATAGTGACCGCTAAATTCAGCTCCGGGTTCCTTTATGCCCGCCAATTTTTTATCCTCACTCCAGGTCATACCCTCTTCACTGGTTTCATAATACAGCTCACGTTTTCCTGAATACTTGGTGAAAAAATGGAAAAAACCCTTTCCTTTTAAGTATAGAGGTTGTGGATATGTCATTTCTTCTTCCCTTATTTGCCGAAAGCCCTTTTCTATGCTTAAGGGGATATTACTTTTGAACTTGAACCCCTTTCGAACCGTTCCCCTGCCGCTTACAAATACCCATAGGTATCCCTTATCATCCAAAAGTAAACTGGGATTATCGTGTGGGTCGTTTACATCCTTTTTATCATAAACCACTACAGGCCTGCCAAGTGTTTTGGTGGCATGGTCATACACCCCTATCATACAGAGCAGATGCCTTTCGGTCGCCTTCGTAGTGCCGCCGTAAACAAAAAATGTTTTGTTCGCCCTGTGAGAATATTGGGCTACGGGTCTATGTTTGGCAGTATATGTGCCTAATCCCCCGGAATATTTATCCCCATACTCGTAGGGCTGCCCAAGCTCAAACCAAATTCCCCTATACCCGTCGATGGTTCGTATTTTTGATGCCATTCGCTTTTCTGAGGATTTTACTTCGTCGCTATGCCGTTGTGCCAAACAGGAAATGAAGAAAAACGGACAGCTGATAAGAATTAAGCGAAGTATTTTATTGTTCTTTACCATCATGTCTAAACCATAACAATACAATTACTCTAAGTTAATCGTTACACTCTTACCGGCATCAACGCCCTCGGGAAGACGGATAGTAATTTCGGAAACCTTCTCTCCTGAATTCCACAATGAGGTAAAGTTTTCTCCCTTCTTTTCTATTTTATCCGAAAGGGATATATGCATTTTCAGCAATTCACGATTAGGGTCGGAAACGGAAATCGTCTTTACTTTTTCGCCATCGGTCTTTAACATCACCATACCGGGACTATCGGAAACGAGGTCACGGTTTTTAAAAAGGGCGATTTTCCCGGCCTTATAGAAAACTATTTGAAAAATGTTCAATTCGCTATTTTCTACGGCTTGAATTTCTGGCGTATTGGATAGAATTAGCACGTTTTTTCTGGAGCGGGCCTGCTTCAATTTTTCTATGGAGGTTGCCGGAACGACTAGATATTCATAGGAAGCGTCGGAAGGTTTTTCGCCATGATCGATCCAAAGTTTGAATACGTCGCGGGTTATTTCGTCCGACGGGGACTCGGATTGTTTATTGATTCTTTTCCAGGATCCGGTCGCCGCATTGTTTTTAATATGTACCGACGTAGGTTTGGGAAAGACATAGCCTATGCTATCGTGAAAGACCCAATCGATTTGCGGATACTCCTTTTCATCTTTTCCGATTATGGATACCGTGCCACTTTTAGAAAGCCTCACGTCATCGCGAAGCAGACATTGGTTCAGGGTGGTTACCACCGGTAATTCGTTGTTATAGGAAATTCCCGCTCCCAACGCAACGTATTCCCTATCAAAAAAGAACCATGCCTTTCTGGCACATACCGTATCGTGCGGACTCTTGAAATCGAAGGAAGAGGCTCCATATTTTCCATCGGTTACGGCGCCGACGAAATCGGTAAGGCCCAGTTTCCGTACTTCTTCGCGTGGGGGCATTTGAGGCTTTTGAACCTCGGTGGTACCGGGAATCTTGCGATAATCGTAGACCGACCATATATCGCTGTACTCGCCCCCGGTACGGGAAATATAGTTCGCACCGTCGCCCCTATAATGGTTTAAAAGCCCCTCACTGTTGTAGGGGTATTCCATATTATGGTTTCGGGTCGAATACATGCGTACCGAAGTGAAAAAATCGGGACGCTGGAAGGAAAAATGCTCCGAATCCCAAAAAAAGGTGGCGTGGGAAAGGGTCGGTTTACGGTCCTGGCTTCGGATAGCCATAATTTCTGTCAGCTCGTCGCTACGATAATCGGAAGCCTTTATAAGGCCTTCCAAAATACTTATGCCATACGGCTTTAAGGCACCTGGGCGGCTAATGCTGCGGTTTTTCGCCCCGGCATCGGGGTATTTACCGTAAACGGACATTTTGCAGATACCGTCCAAAAAGTAATCGGTCAAAAGCTCTAGGGGCCCGTCCGAAAAAGCATATGGTGTACCCGCGGTGTACGCTGCCCATTCCACGAAGGCGGCGGCATAACTTAGTCCGTACGAAAGGGTATTGTTCACGCCGTCGTACCGGTGATGAAAACTATTATCGTACTGGATTCCCCTTCCTCCCTCCGAGCGGTTTTCAAACCCACCTTGTTCCTCCCGGTAGCCATATCCATATTTTGTACCGTTGCTTTCAACATACTTAATCTCGTTTTGGATGACCTTCATCAACATGGCGAATCGCTCTTGATTGTCTAGAAACAGCATATTCTTAGCCTCGATGCCCGCTATTTTTATCCGATCTCCACCGGGCCGGGCCCCGGGCGCATCGATATTCGCCCTGCCGATGATGGGCTCTGCCTTTTGAACCAACCCCTTCGGTATTTCACTCCCGATGATCAGCATCAAGGTCACCAGTCGATCGGGAGTGCCTATTTGGTTGTGCCACCAATTATCGGAAATGTAATCGTGGTCCACCCAATTTTTAAGCGCCGACGTTATTCCTTCCGTGATTGTTCGTTTTTTATAAAATTTTGAGGTTTTGGTCCTATACGCCCGCGCCAAAGTGACCATATTATTTAAATGGATCATATGTTGGAACCCCTCCCGAGAAACATCTTCGTAATCGATCCCGGGCCAGGTACCATCATCCCGAAGATTACCGAGCAATGATTCTATTTCCTGATCGCTCACCGGGGGTTTTAGAATCTCATGTACCACTCTTTCCTTAATGGTTCCGATATCGGATTTTGCCGCGGCCGGGATACCGGTGGCGAAGAACAAGATTATGGCCAAAAAGGAATTCTTTCTGCATTCTTTCATCGTGATTTTTTGTTTATCCTTACGTATGGTAATGGCGACCTGTTTACGCAATTGTTCAGAATCAATTAACATTTTATGAGTAAATAATCCTCCGGTAAGTCCAAGAGGCATTTAGCGAAAGATAGTTTTTTAATTGGATGAAAGCCATCCGTTCTGAAATTTTCATTGAGAGAACGAAACATGAGTCACGAAATAAAACTCTGAAAGATGCTTTAGGCATTGCTCCAAACGGAACCCCATCCGCAAAAACAGTATTTTTTTGGCGAAACAGAACTGTCAGTCGTAAAGAAGGTTGGCGAAAGTGTTTAGTGGGTACGGAAAGGAGAAAATAGGCTACTAGTAAGTTTTAACTTCCAAAGACCTTTGTCAAAAACCCATCAATATATTTTACACTCGGTTCGAACCAAGGGTGGTAGAGGATAAACGAATGTGGTGATCCTTCGAATTCTTGTACTTCCGAATAAATACTGTTCGATTTGAGGGTTTCGATATAATCCTCCCTACCGGCATGCATGCGGTCCACCGAACTATTGATAAACAAAGTGGGCGGGGTATCGGGCCCTACATAGCTTAAGGGCGACGCCGCTTTCCATAAAACGGGATTTTCCTTTTTGGAATACCCGAACCAATAGGTAGCGGCGGATGTGCCCCGGCTATCATCGCCTTCTCCGCTGTCCGGATGCACAAAGGATAAGGTGCCATCGATATCGATGACCGCATTTACAGTGGAGGATGCATCGGTACTGCAGTCATTTCCCTCGAACAAGGGCATATTCGCAGTGGTGCCCATAAAGGCCGCAAGTTCACCGCCCGCGGAAAAACCTAGGACAGCGATTCTGTTTGGGTCAAATCTATATTCGGCGGCATGGGACCTTACCCACCGAATGGCGGCTTTCAAATCGTAAACCCCTGCGGGAAAAAGGGCTTCCGTTGACAACCGGTATTCCGGAGTGAAACATACGTAGCCTAATTCAGCGAGTTTTTGGGCCAGAGGATAATGCTGTGTTCTGTTGCCCGAACGCCATCCGCCACCATGGATGATGATAATCGCCGTATTGGACGAGCCGTTTTTGCTTGTATTTTTAAAAACATCTAACTTTAATTCACGTTCTCCTGAACGACAGAAGGTGATGTTACGAGTGGTTTCGACCGCGTCAAATTCGGATTCCTGGACAGTCCGTATTTCAGGATGTTTTTGAACATCCTTGGCAAAGGCGGAGGCCGTGGTATAGGATGAATCGCGTAAGCCGGTGAGACCCTCCCAGTTTTGGCATCGTAGCTGAGCAACTGTGAACGTTAGTAGTAAGATAAAGTATCTAGAGCAGGTTGTTCCCATCATAAAACCCGTTTATTTTACCGAACTGGGCGCTCCTGCCTCTTCACCGATAATTACATCATTAAAAACAACATTTTTGGTGTTTTTCACGGTCAATCCATTTTTTGCTTTTTGGATGTGGATGTCCTTCAATATAACATTTTCCACTTTTTTGGTGGCGTAGCCTTCGATGACAACTCCCGTATTGCTGGCTTGGTTGCAGGCAATATTCGATAGGGTAATATTGGATATTTTGGAGGCATGTTCCCCACTCCCTTCCCCATGGTAATTAGCTGTCATGAAAATACAGTCCTCGGTGTCTATCAGCTCTAAATTATCAATAAGAATATTCTCGATGTAACCCCCACGGTCTGAATTCGTCTTAAAATAGATACCCCTTTTCAAGTAGCCGCTGGCTTTGTTGTTTTCCATAATTACATTACGTACTCCAGCGGACATTTCACTTCCGATGACCAGGGCATGTAGGCCTTTGAACCTGTTGTTCCGGATAATGATATTTTCTGAAGGGGTAGCGGCATTGGCCCGGCCTTCGTCATCCCTGCCGGCCTTGATGGCAATATTGTCGTCCGCATTGTCAAAGGCGACATCCTCGATCATGACATCGCGAGCGTATTCCAAATCGATGCCATCGTTGTTTTTGTTATGGGCATCATAGGATATTCCTCTTATGGTAATACTTTTCGATTTCAACAGGTGTACGCACCAAAAGGGAGAGTCTTGAAACTGCACTCCCTCCAAAAGAATTTTCGAGCATTCTATAAATTGAAGCAGCTGTGGCCTAAGAAAATGCCCTTCACCAAACTTGCGCTGTTCGACCGGGGCGTTCGTGTGGTTCATTTTCCTGCTCAACATTTTATCCGGATCCTCTTTGGCCTTCCATTCTGCCCAGGTCGTACTGCCTTCCCCGTCGATTACCCCTTCCCCCGTTATCGCAATATTGTTTTGGCCATGGGCATAGATCAACGGACTATAGTTGTACACGACGGTCCCTTCCCAACTGGTGCGGACCATGGGCAAATAGTCCTTGGGATTTGCCCCAAATTTTATTTTCGCTCCCTTCTCCAAATGCAATTCCACACTGCTCGTAAAATGGATAGGTCCGTTGACGGTATAAACGCCGGACGGCACCACCAATTTTCCTCCGTTGTTTTTGCTGAGATGTTGCATGGCCTTATCAAAGGCTTTTTTGCAATCTGTAACGGAATCCCCTTTGGCACCAAAGCGTGTAATGTTTATTTCATAATCGGGTATACTGGGGAGTTCAATATGATTTTCTATCGCGGCGATAGCTGAATCTTTGTCAATGGATATTTGTGCCGTTGCGGTTTGCGGCAAGACCAGGAGGGTGAGGATGGTAAAGAATAGCAGTCTCATGGTTTGGTCATTTTGGCCAAGGGAAGTCCCATGGATTTAATTTCGTCGATGACCAAAGCTGAAACGGCCATCGCCCCCTGGTTCGACAAATGGGTATCATCTTCTTTCCCTTCCGGATAATAGGGATGCTCTCCCGGTTTAAAATGAAGGTGTAATTTTTTTGACCCGTCCGGACCGTAGGATGTCTCCAATACCTCAGTCAAATACTGCAGATCAACAAACGGCACATCCATTTCTTGGGCCACCAATCTTGCTTCCAGGGGATATTCCCCATGGGTATCGATCAAGGTGCCCTGCTCGTTAAAGTTTCTGCGTACTATGGAGGAAAAAAGAACGGGGGTCCCCCCTTTTTCACGGGTTTCCTCGACAAAACGGATCAGGTTATGGCGATAGGCAGTATGGGGATTGGTATAGCGGCTGGAATCTTCAAACTTCTGGTCGTTATGGCCGAACTGGATAAAGACATAATCACCCGGTCTTAATGCGTGGTAGACCGAATCCCATCTTTTTTCGGTGATAAAGCTTTTAGAACTGCGGCCGTTTACCGCCCTGTTATCCACCGTAACCTCATCCGTAAAAAACTGTGATAAAACCTGTGCCCAGCCATGTTCGGGATTTTCCGTTGGATTTTCCTTGTCGGCCATGGTAGAATCACCGATGCAATAGACGGTGGTTTTCTGGGCATTGCATACGGCTGTCAGTAACATTAAAAATATAATCGTCACCCTCATATTTTTACTTTTTAAATTGGTCATACCAATTTTTCCCGTCGATCCGGTCATCGTCCAGTATATTGGAGACCCTATATTTCCGTGCCTCCGATTTCTTTAGTTGATGGGACCATGCAACCCGTTGCTCCGGTCGATACCCCGGTCCGCTACAGGCATATTCTGCGTAGAAGGTTTCCTTTTCCCCTTTTTCGTTGCCCCAATTGTTCCAACCCTCGGGAATGATATGATCGCCCATGTTACAATTGATAAAAACGGTTTGGGCATAGGTACGCCATGGTCTGCCCAAAAATACTTTTGAAAGTCCTTCATCGCCGGTCAGTGTACAATCTTTGAAAACATAACCAAAATCCGTTCCCTTGGGCGTTGACGCCGCTGTGATATAGGAATCCGATTTACTATGGATGATACAATCTTGAAAAAAGGCTGTTGCCCGGCCGAAAATAAAATCGGTGGTGCCTTCAATATAACAATTTTTATAATATTGTTTAAAGCCCTCCCCGGTAGTGTACAGGGTATCCTGATTTCCGGTTATGGTACAATTTTTTATAAGTACCCTATCTGCATTTACGGCAAGAGCCACCGCCTGCCCCACTTCCCCGGCCGTATTTTCGATGCTCAAATTTACCGCATAAAAATCATTCCCCTGCACCAGTACCGTTGGGGTGCGGAAGGTACTGTTCCGTCCGAGGTTTACCTTGTCAAAATAGTCGTCGTAGGAAATAATCGTCTTTTCACGGTCTTCCCCGATAAGGCTCAACCTGTTGTTCCACTCGTGGACCTCTACTTTTTCTTTGTACACACCATTTTTCACTTTGATGGTAACCCTTTTATCGGGAAATCCCTTTGCCGCGTCGATGGCCTCTTGGATGGTCATAAAATCACCGGAACCATCTTGGGCCACGACCATGTTGTAGATGTCGACTTCATCCTTGGAGGATTTTTGTGCATTGCCTTCCGCGGATATGCAGAAAGAAAAAACCAGGAATAGTAAAATGTGTGTAAGGGTTTTCACCATTAGAAATTTTAACGGAAGTCAACGATAGATGCTCCTACTTACCGACCTTCAAGTATTGCCGTTATAAAAGGGAATCGGATTTTTCGATCAATCCTTTCAATTCCTCGATTTCGGCCTGATTGGGCATCTCCAAGGGAGGCCGAACCTCACCTGCAGGTTTTCCTATCAGGGCCGCCCCGGCCTTTATCAAGCTAACGGCATAGCCGGCCTTTTTACTGCGTAATCGAATAAATGGGATGAAAAAGGATGTGATGATTTTTTCTACTCTGGACTTGTCACCTGCCCGTAAGGCTTTGTAATAGGCAAGGGCCAAATCGGGCACAAAATTGAAAACCGCGGATGAATAGGTATTGACACCGATGCTCAGGTAGGCCTCAGAAATGATTTCCGCAGTGGGCACCCCCCCGATATAGGTCAATCGATCCCCTACCGTTTTTATCGTATCGTTCAGTTCCTGCATATTGCCGGTACCATCCTTTAAGGCGATAAGGTTGGGACAAGAATTGGCCAACTCCTGAACCGCTTTGCTGGAAAGTATCCCATTGGAACGATTGTAATACACCACCGGAAGCTTAGTATTTTGCATAATCGTTTTGGCGTAGGTAATCAATCCGCTTTCGGGACATCCGGTCAGATAGGGGGGCATTAGGAGCAGCCCATCGATACCGGCATCTTCCGCTATTTTGGCAAACTCGACAGCTTCGGGGATGCTGCGGCCCACACTCGACAAAACGGGCACTTTGCCATCTACAGCCTTTGCCGAAATAGCTACGATCTGTCGGTATTCCTCTTTCGACAGGGAAAAAAATTCTCCCGTACCTCCCGCAACGAAAACAGCGGATATGTCATGTTGTATAAACCAATGCACCCTATCGGTAAAACTGCTGGCATCGAAATTGCCATCGGTATCCATATCGGTTATGGGAAAGGAAAGTAGTCCGTCGCCCAAGGCTTTTTTTATCTTTTCAAATTCCATAATTCTATTATTTTGATATTAATTTTAGGTTACGGGCCCCGGATTGAAGAGCACCAGATCATTATGCAGACCGAGTTTGTCACAGGCTACCCTTGTTTTTCCACTGGCGACTGCTAGAACGAGGTGGAACAGATCCCATCCCAGTTCTTCGATGGTCGCCTTTCCGGTCGCTACCTTACCTGCGTCAAAATCGATAAGGTCGAACCATCGTTGGCTCAATTCCGAATTGGAACCTACCTTGATAACGGGCACCATGGACAGGCCGTACGGGGTGCCCCGCCCGGTCATGAAGATATGGATATTCATGCCAGCGGCCAACTGCAATGTTCCGCATACAAAATCCCCCGCCGGGGTGGCCGCGAAGTTCAATCCCTTTTTACGTAATTTTTCCCCTGGAGGTATAACGTCCACGATCGGGCTTGTACCCGACTTTGCTATAGATCCCAAGGATTTTTCGACGATGGTACTCAGGCCTCCTTTTTTGTTTCCCGGCGAAGTATTTTCACTGCGTTCCACTTGCCCTTGTAGCAAGTAGTCATCATACCACTTCATTTCGTTCAAGAGGGCCTTTCCCACTTCAGGCCGGGTAGTTCGTGGTATGAGCAAGTGCACCGCATCGCGCACTTCGGTCACTTCGGAGAACATGACACTTCCGCCGGCCCTTACGATAAGGTCGGATGCAAAACCGGCTACCGGGTTGGCGGTAATTCCGGAAAAGGCATCGCTGCCCCCACATTGCATCCCTACCACAAGATCGGAAGCGGGACAGGTCTCCCGTTTCCGCTGGTTCAATTTTTTTAAATGCCTTTCGGCCATTACCATGACCCCGTTCACCATGTCGGTGAAGCCGTGGAAGTTTTGATCCTGCATGTAGAGGATATCACTTTCCCTTTCTTCCCCGGTTTCTTTTTGGGGAACGAGCTTTTCGGGCCGAAGCTTCTCACAGCCCAGCCCGATGACCATAACCTCTCCCCCGAAATTGGGATTGGTAGCGATGTTTTGAAGGGTTCGAATGGGAACGATGGCGGCAGGGGCGTTAATGGCGACCCCACAGCCATAGGAGTGGGTTAGGCCCACTACATCGTCAACATTGGGATAGCTGGGCAAAAGCTCCTTCTTTATTTTGGCAACGGCATATTCGGTGAGCCCCGCCACACATTGTACACTGGTAGTGATGCCCAACACATTTTTGGTTCCTACCGAACCATCACGGTTTTTAAATCCTTCAAAAGTATATCCGGTCAGCTTTTTCACCTTTGGGAACGAATTTTCCCTGATAGAAATCAAATCGAGTTTAGGGGGCTCGGGCAGCGTAATATTGAGTTCGTTGACCCATTGCCCTGCTCTCAGGTTTCTATTGGCGTAGGCGATCGTCCGGCCGTACCGAATGATCGCATCCCCTTCGGGAATATCCTTTAGAGCCACTTTATGCCCCATGGGAACGTACTCCAACAGCCGTAATCCATCAGCGACCATTTCATCGGCTTGTAGTCCCATGGGATTGACCACGATTCCAACATTATCGTCCTCGGATGCTTTAATCAGTATGTTGCCCGTTTCGATCATCTACGCAAAAGGTAAAAGTTTGGACAAGATCATGACGGCGATCAAACCCGAGAAGCCCATGACCATCAAAAGAAACGAAAAATAGCGTATGGTCTCCTTTTCTTCCATGCCGCTCATTTTGGTAATGATCCAAAAGGCGCTATCGTTCATCCACGCGAAAATTTTAGAACCACATCCGATGGCCAGCGCCACATAAACGGGATGGAACTGAAGGCCGGCGCCGACTACCCCGCTCATAACACCAATGGCAGTAACCATGGCTATGGTGGCGGAACCCTGGGCCGTACGCACCGCTGCCGTAATGGCAAAGGCCAGGGGCAAAATGGCCATCTGATAGTCCGCCGCCAACTCCCCGACCCTGATACCGATGCCGGTTTGCTGGAGCATCTGGCCGAACGCCCCACCTGCCGAGGTAATCAAGATGATCATTCCGGCACTGCTGAGCGACTCAAATATGAACTTTTTGAACTTTTTGGTGTCCTTCAATCGGGAAGATAGCAAAAACATAGCTATGAGGGCCGATAAAAATAACGCGATGTTGGCATCCCCCAGAAAAGAAAACACTTTCGTCAGGCCCATTTGACCGCTGCCCAAGTTTTCTTCGTTCCCCTTGGCGAGCATATCGGTAAGGGTATTGCCCGTAATCAAAATAATGGGAAGCACTACCGGTAAAATAGAAATAAAAAGTCCGGGCAGTTCACTTTTGTCCTTTGCGGAAAATTGCTTGAGATCTTCAACACTTATATCCTGAGTATCGCGCATGGGGAGGTCCCATCTTTTATTGGCCCAAATCGCGAACAGATATCCACAGATTACGGTTATGGCGCCTACTGCCAACCCTCCCATGATCATGGCGCCAAGATCTATCCCCAGCTCTTCCGCTACGAACAGGGGCCCGGGGGTCGGAGGTATTAAGGAGTGGGCCATCACCCCGCCAGCCATGATGGCCATTAAATAAAGGCTAAACTTTCTGGGATCCCGAATCGTCAATGATTTTACCAGAGGTATCATAAGGTAGAAAACCGTATCGAAAAATACGGGAATCGCTAAGGTAAAACTACCGGAGAGCAAGGCCAGGGAAGTATTTTTTTTACCGAACAGCGCCAACAGTCCGCGGATAATCCGTTCGGCTCCCCCGCTGCGCATCAGGGCGGTGCCGATAATGGATGCCAGCGCGATCAGGATACCTATTTTGCCGCTGGTATTGCCAAAGGCGGTAGCCAACCTTCTCCCGATGGACATATTGGCCAAGACCTCCGCCTCCTTGGCCGACATCCCCTGATGTTCGGCAAAGGCAACGACAAGTTCCGGAGAGGTCAACAATGCGGTAACCAAGGCGGCCAATAATAAAGATACCGCCGCATGCAGTTTTAGTCGAATGATGCAGAAGAGTACCGTTGCGGTACCGATCAATATGATGACTATGGGATCCATGAGGGTCGGTTTTGTTTTACATGTGACCGGAATATATTACCGGTTCAGTTCCAGGGATGCCATTATAAACGGGCCCGTTCCCTTAGGGTCATTGGAGCGTATGATTTCATTGACGTAGTAGTCGAACGAGCCATCACGGTAAGGGTCCCCGCCCAAGCCGGCTACGCCGCAGCACTTGTTCAGGTTGACCACCCCATTTTCTTCAACGGTAATGAATTCCTTTAGAATGCCCTCATAGCCTTTCTGGGCCCGCGCCATATATTTTTGTGGAAGGTAGCCCTTATTGGCCCCTTTGGCCAAGATATAGGTAAACATACAGGTGCCGGTGGCCTCCAGGTAATTTCCTTTCCGTTCGGGCATATTAAGCACTTGGTACCAAGCTCCGGTGTCGTCTTGATATTTAACGATGGCTTCCGCATAGCGGTTTAGGTAACCAAGTATTCGTTCCCTTCCGGGATGGTCTTCGGGGAGCAGTTGCAAAACGTCGACCAGGGCCATACCGTACCACCCCATGCCGCGGGACCAGAAATTTTTGGATAGGCCGGTTTCCTTATCGGCCCAACGCTGTTCTTTGCTTTCGTCCCATCCGTGATAGTAGAGGCCGGTTTCGGGGTCCCGGCTGTGTTTTTCGATAAGGTCGAATTGCAGCAGTATTTTGTCCCAGGCCTTTTTCGCCGCTTCGCCTTTCATAAACCTATTTGCATACCGGGCATGGAAAGGCTCGGCCATGTAAAGTCCGTCCATCCACATTTGGTACGGATATCTCTTTTTATGCCAGTAGCCCCCCTCAGAGGTGGTGGGCTGGCCTTCAAGTTGTTTATGTAGTGTGTCCATGGCCATTTTAAATCGGGGTTCGGGATTTTGCTCTTGCAACCAAAATAGTATATCCCCGGATTTTATCATATCCAGATTATAATTGGTCAATTGGTAGGTTTCGATACTACCATCATCGTTGATCATGCGGTCGGCATAATTGTAGATGTAATCGTAAATTTTTTCGTTATGGGTTTGCTTATAGACGCGTGACATGGCCTGTAAAACCAAACCGTTGGTGTAGCTCCATCTGGATTTTTCCTGGAAATCTAAAAGGGTCGGATCGGGAAAGCGATGGATTTCAGATAGGGCCATACGTTCGGACCATTGGGCCTCTTTCGGTACAACTAGTTCCGAAGCGGCTTCCGATTCTTGGGAAGTTTCTTTTTTTTCCGTCTTACAGTTATACAGTTGTAGGACCAGAAGAAATACCCCTATTAGGTTCGTGATCTCTGTGCTTCGTGCCATGATTGTAAAAATTAAATTATGGGTTAACGGCCTAATGCATAGGCTGCTAAAATAAATGGTGCCGTACCGTGCAAATTATCCGTTTTGATGGGTTCGTTGATATAGTATTCATAGGAGCCATCGCGGTAGGGGTTGCCGCCCAGACCGGCACTTCCGCAAATTTGGGTGACATGGATTTGCCCGTCTTCGTCCACTTGTATAAGACGTTCTACGATGCCGCCAAAAGCCTTTTCTGCAGCATCCCTAAAGCTTTCCGGTAGATATCCATTCGCTGCCCCTTTGGCAAAAGCGTAGGTAAACATGCACGAACCCGAAGCCTCGAGATAATTGCCTTCTCGACCACCCATATCGGTGACCTGAAACCATAATCCGGATTCATCCTGAAATTTCAATAAGGCATTGGATAGTTTGTTTAACTGGTTGATCAAAATCCTACGCTTTGGATGGTTTTCCGGGAAGTAATCCAATACATCTACCAGTGCCATGGCATACCATCCCATGGCGCGGGACCAAAAATTGGGGGATTGCCCTGTCTCCGGATCCGCCCAATCCATTTGCTTGCTTTCGTCCCATGCGTGGTACAAAAGGCCTGTTTTGGCGTCGCGCGTGTGATCCCAGATCAGTTCAAATTGGTGTGCGATATCATCGAGTTTGTCCCCATTTTCAAACCTGGTAGTGTACCTCGCATAAAAGGGGGCTCCCATATATAGACCGTCCAACCACATTTGATCCGGATAGGTCTTTTTATGCCAAAAACCTCCGGAGGGCGTTCTTGGGTGGGTTTCCAATTGCTTCCGAAGGCTTTGTAGCGCTTTCAAATAACGTTCATCGTCGGTCGTATTGTAAAGGTCAAATAATATCTTGCCGGAATTGACCAGATCGATATTGTAATACTCTATTTTATAGTCCAAAATATTTCCGGAACTGTCAATAAACGAATCGGCATAGCCTTTTATATAATCAAAATAAACCCGCTTTCCGGTTCTGTCGTATAACTTTTCAAAAGCAGTAAGCAACAACCCGGTCTTATAATCCCACTCTCCAACACTGTCGTTTTCTGCCTGCCAGGCCTCGGGATGCCTTTTTATAATAGACCGCGCCATACGTTCGGACCAAGGCAATGAATCCGAAATTTGAATGGAAACCGGAAGGTTTTTCGATACAGCGTCCGACTTTTTACCTTCATTCTTGCAACCGAAAGCAACATAGACCACCAGGATAAAAATATTCAATTTTCGGGTCATCTGGTTTACTGGTTTAAATCGGCCAAAGTGGTGTCCAAATAAGATAAAAAAGCCTCTTCGGATTTAATCCCGTTTTTTTCCTGCTCCCAGGCAGCGGCAAAATAATAGGTAATGGGTCCGGTAGTGGGTTTGAACACTACCAAATGGTCAAATTCTGCATCTGAAACCTTCGCCACCTCATCGCGCTTGTAAAAAATAGCCATCCCCAGATCGTTACCCATTAAGGTTTGCTCGCCATAGGTAGCGATATAGCCCCATTTGCCCTCTTTGTTTTCATTTTTTATCAAATCAATCCCATCAAACTTTACCATTCCCGTGCTGAGGCCTTCACTATTTTTTGATGGGGTTAAGGTAGCCCGTGTCATACGGGAATCCGGTGCAATGAACAGTTCCGTTTTTAAGTCCATGGTTTCGCCCAGAGCTGTCCATCCGTAGTAATTGATGGTGACTCCCGATCCCTTATCCGTATTGGTGATTCTAGCCGTTGTGGAATCCACTTCCTGAAAATGTATGACCTCATTTTTTCCGTCAAACCTTCCGTAGGATCCAAGCCCTAGGGATTTACCCGCATTTAGGATGTCTTGTCCCCAAGCGGCATCTTCATGATAGGAATCATAATTATCGAGACCGACCTTGGAAAGCACCATGGTATCCACCCTTTTTCCAAAAACATCGATGGCGTTCCTCCAGTCGAAATATAGACGATACCCTACCTTGTTGCTTTCCCAACCGGGACCTTCGTAGCGCACATAGTAGGAATGATCGGTAAGACTGTCCGGCGCCTTTAGATATTCAACATTCTTGAACGTGAAATCATCGCCTATATATTTTTTGCCTTCCCAACGCCCTCCCTCTTTTATCGATATTTCGGCATAAGTCTTCGGAGGCTTATCTTCTTCAATATCGGTCGCGGTAGGTTTTCTATCGGCTTTCTGCTTGCACGAAACGGCGGTAAAAAGAGCTAAAAAAAATAAAATGTTAAGTCTTTTCATAAATACTATCTATATCAGAGTGGTTGAAAATAGCAAACAATTCTATAAGCAGTTGCCCTGAATCGTTATTCTTCAGGAAAAACGCAAAAAAGAGACCTGACAAAAAACAATTTTATCACATCCCCTCTTCAAAACGAACTTAAAACACTATTGTATCCATATCTCCTGTACAGAGCGATAGTGATTAATTATAAGCAGGATTTTGAGGAAATTGGTTGTTGAGATTTAAATCCAGTGCCCTTTGCGGGATAGGTCTTAGTATTTTTTGTTCCCCGTTAGCGCCATCAAAATTACTTTCCTCGATCAAAAAATTGTATAAAGAAGCTCTTTCGACCAATTTTCCGGTACGTTTTAAATCGAACCATCTATGGTATTCTCCCAAAAGTTCACGGGCCCGTTCATCTAAAATGTAATCAATATCCAAATCCGAAATGTCGGCCGGCGGCACCCCGGCACGTGCCCGGACTACATTTAACCTGGCCAGGGCGGTAGCGAGGTCCCCCGCTTGAAAATAAGCTTCGGCAGCTATTAAATAGGTCTCGCCCAATCGCGATAAAATGATGTCCCTAGTACTGGTTTTTTCTCCGAAAGGGGCAGTGGGATCATCAAATTTCTTAACGGGAATGGTTTGGTAATCAGAGCTTACAACTTGCGCATAAATCGTTTCGAAAGGGTGGTACTGAAAATCCTGTGTCAAATCGTGGCTGGTCACATAGGCCAAACTATCCGCCGGAGTAAACCACTGCGGTTCGTAAAAATCCTTAATGGCCAATCCGCTGTCGGGCCCGACATCGTAATAATCAAAATACCGGTCATAAACCTCGTCCATAAAGGTGGCGTCCCAACGCGTATCATCCTCGGTAAAAAGCCGTAAGGCAAATTCCGTCGGTAAAAGATTGTAGGTTCTATAGGGAGCGTCGCCAGCTACTTCCGAACCTCCCAAATAAGGTCCAAAATATCCGGCCTGTCTATTACCTAAGGCCGTAGGATCGGCACTAACGGAGGTACCGTCATACTGAACCGAAAAAATGACCTCTTCGTTCAGGTCATTGTCGGGGGCCCAAAGTTCCTCATAACTTTGGTTTAAGCCTTGTCCGGCGATTGCGGCATCGGCGAAAGAGGCGGCCGTGTCGAAGTCAGAGGGCGCACCAAAACTCTCATACCCCCGGGTCAAATACACCTTGGCAAGGAGATGTTGAACGGCCCTTTGGTTTACCCTTCCGGTGTAATCACCGGTATCTACGGTGTTTAGGGCATCGGTTAAATCGGTAATTATTAAGTTATAAACTTCCTCCGCCGAATTCCTGTCGAACTCCAACACCGGGCTGTCTATAAATTCGGTTACCATTCCAACCCCTCCGTAGGTCTGTACCAGCAAGAAATACGCGTTTGCCCTTAGGTATTTGATTTCCCCCACACGGGTGCTTACCGTGGAAGACTGCTCGGTCAGATCGGCATAATGCAAAGCTGTATTTGCGGTCTGAATTGCTTCATAGGCCGTATTATAAATGTGATCGACACCCCCTGACGAAGCATTCAACTGGGTATATTGGCTTAAGCCCGGAGGCTCTTCCGTTCGACCCTGGGCATACAGATCCGTACCCGAAGAGAACATAAAGGCTTCGTCGCCATAAATTTCCCTTAGTTGGGCATAGTTGGCGTTTACCAGACTTTCAAAGCCTGTTTCGGTCGTGTAGAACGACTCGGCCGTTTCGTTGGACAGATTTTCCTCTTCCAAATAATTGCTACAAGATGAAAAGACCAAGCCTAAAATTTCTACTATGATTATAATTTTTTTCATCGTTATTTTTTAAAGTTTAACACTAAGTCCCAATTGATAGGTAATAGAGCTTACCCTACCCACGTTGAAACTGGCAGCTGCCCATTCGGGATCATACCCGTCGTATTCGGTAAATACAAACGGGTTAAGGATATTGGCGTATATCCGTAAACCTTTTAACCTCAGTCTATCCAAGATATTTGTGCCAAAAGTATAGCCCAGGGCAATATTCTTGATTTTTACATAAGAAGCATCCTTATAATACCCTACTTGATCGTCTCTCCAATACTGACCCGCATTTCTCGCCTGTGGATAGCTATTCGAGAATTGTGCGGGCAGGCCGGCCGTATTTTCGGGAATGTACCAATCGGCAATATCCAGTTTTTGACGCCCCCGATCCCTTACATCCGTAAAGTTGGCGTGAAATGGACTAAAGGCGTACACGCCCTGATTGGCAATAGCGGAAGCGGAAATATCAAAATTACCGATCTTTAGCTTTGTAAATATACTGCCAGACCATTTTGGATCCAAGGATCCCAGCACCACCCTGTCATTTTCCGGGCCTAATCTTCCTTCTCCGGGGCTTATAATCCCATCACCATTGAAATCCACCACCTTGGCCTGCCCTTCTTCCTGACCATAAGCTTCGGCCTGAGCAACCTCATCAGGTTGCCATATACCATCGAAGCGGTAGTTGTACTGTACACCGAGGGACTCTCCAATAATCCTCCAAATCCGATCATCGCCCGTGGCAAATACCATTCCGTCTTCCTCCTGATTTTGATAGGATTCAAGCCTGTTGGTGTTCTTTGTAAAGGTAAAAGTCGTTTCCCAGGAAACTTTTTCCGTCTCAATATTCCTTGTCGTCAACAGCACCTCCACGCCTTTATTGCTAACCGATCCTATATTGGCGGCAATACTCTCATATCCGGATTCTAGAGGTAAAGCTAAATTTTCCAACAAATCATCGGACAGACGGTCGTAAACGTCAACACTACCGGAAATTCGGTTATTCAATAGGCCAAAATCTAAGCCTAGGTTCAGTTCCCTGGTCCTTTCCCAACCCAAGTTCCTATTGGCCAAAGAACTGGCAATATACCCGTTCGCCGTGGATCCCCCAAAGTCATAATAGGTCTGCGTATCCAATATATTAGTGGTTGCGTAAGGTCTAATAATGTTGTTTCCGGTAAAGCCGTAACTTGCCCTCAATTTTAAGTTGGAAATAGTTTCCTGTTCCTGCATAAAGGCCTCTTCGCTAATTCTCCAACCCAAGGCCCCCGACGGGAAGGAATCCCATTGATTTCCTTCGGCAAGTAGCGAAGACCCGTCCCATCTATTGGATAGGGTTAAGAGATATTTACCCTTATAGGAATAGTTAAGTCTAAGTGCATAGGAGCTCAGAGTCTGTTTGATGAAATTGGTTCCCAAGTTGTAGGTACTTTGTTCTCCCGATCCCAAATTATAGAAGCCGGTATCAAAAGGTTGATTTCTAGAACTGGCGAACGAACTTTCGGTTCTACTCGAAAAAATACTCTGAAGTCCCAATAATTTAATATTGTGATCTTCATTAAAAGTATAATCGATATTGAACTGGTTATCCCAACTGTAATTAAAATTCTCGTTTTTGGAAACCTCGGCTGAGGGGAGATTATTATTACCGATTCCCGTGTTGGTCAGGGCGCCCCAGGCCCTTCCCCTTCTTTCGTAATCCAAACCGGCGGAATAGGTGGTCTTAAAGCTTAACCAATTTAAGGGACTATATTGGAAAAACACACTGCCGATACCGTTCCATCTTCTATATTCATCGGTTGAATTCGCAATTTCCAGGAGAGGATTGAAAGTACTTGTTTTATCGATCGCGGAATCCCCGTTCGGATAGGTTAATTTTCCAGGTTGTGCCCAAAGTTCCCCGACAATCTCATTTCCGTTGGCATCAATGGCCCAAGGTGATAGAAAAGGATTTAACCGAAAAGCTTCGCGCATGGCAACATCACTGCCATCGTTTTGTAAAGTATGCGCAAAAGTCAGATTGAGGCCGGTTGAAAATTTATCGTTGATACGGTGGTTAATACCTGCTTTCACCGTGTACTTATCCAATTCTTCGTTTTCAATATTGCCGGTCTCGTTTTGAATCCCAAGACCTACATTGTAAGAAAGACCATTGTCGGCCCTTCCCGAAATATTCAAATAATTGTTCTGTTGAATGCCGGTCTTCAGCACGGCATCGTACCAATCAAAAGTATTATTTTCGTTGGCCCTTACTTGCAAAAGCGGATTTATATTGCCCAGGTATGCATCCATCAATTCGTCGGGATCAATGCCGCCATTATCATTATCGTCAGAAGCAGTAGCCAAATAGGCCGACCGGTGGTAATACCACCATTTCTCCCCATCCATCATTTTTGGCAGGCGGGCAGTTTCTTTTACCCCAACATAGGTGTCAAAGGAAATGTTTACGCCCGACTTTGCCGAAGCCCCGCTCTTTGTAGATACGATTACGACCCCGTTGGAGCCCCTAGAGCCATAGATGGCCGTGGAAGAGGCATCCTTCAAGATGTCAATCTGGGCAATGTCCTGCGGGTTCAAGAAGTCGATACCGTCGGTAGGAACCCCGTCCACGACGAACAAGGGCTCCGAATCATCGTTGGTAGAGTTTTGGCCCCTGATTACGATATCGAACCCGTCACCGATTCTTCCTGTTGAAGAAGAAATTTGTACACCGGCCACATTACCCTGCACCGCTTCCAAGGGATTGGTCGTGTTTCTTTCTGTCAGGGCCTCGGTGCCAACGGAAGCAATGGCTCCCGTTAAATCGGATTTCTTTTGGGTTCCATAGCCCACTACGACTACTTCGCTGAGTGCTTCGGCATCCTCTTCCAAGACCACATTAATACTACTTTGCCCATCTACATTGATTTCTTGGGAGGCGAACCCGATGGAGCTAAAGACGAGCACCGCATTGTCGGTGGTCAAGTTGATGGAATAATTGCCGTCAAAATCGGATACCGAACCGTTACTAGTACCTTTCTCTACAACATTGACCCCGGGGAGGGGTTCTTGTGTTTCGGCATCCAGAATGGTGCCATTCACCGTTGTCCCTTGTTGGGCATACAAACTCCCGCCCGTCAATAGACCGAGAAATAATAGGCAGGTCACCCTCCACCGTGGATTTTTGACTTTCGTAAAAAATTGTTTCATAATGACACTGTTTAATTTGAGAGTTTATAGTTTAAGTTACTTTGCAGTTGAAATCGATTCCATTTTTTTACCGTTTATATAGGTATCTATAAACTCCAAATTATGAACATTGGATAAGGAATAGGCGGAATCTACCTTGGAAATCGTTACGTCTTTGAATATTATATCTTCTATGGGCTTCTCTTCGTATCCTTTGGCCAAAATCCCATACTCGCCCCCGTTCTTGACCGTAACATCTTCTAAACGGATGTTCTTCACTTCAGGCATAAAATTTCCCTCCTGGGTGCCATAAATGCCATAGAAAAGGTTGATTTTTAAAACAGCTTCCTTGACCTGGCCCACCTCTACGTTTCTCACATAAACATCTTTGACAAAACCGCCGCGCTTAGTGTTCGTTTTAATTCGGATGGCCCTCTCCAAATTGGGACTGTCCATGATGCAGTTTTCGACAAAAACATTCTGTACCCCGGCGGAAATCTCACTTCCGATGACCACACCGCCGTGCCCGTCGATCATTCTGCAATTTTGGACCACAATATTTTCGCTGGGAATACCTACCCGACGCCCGTCTTCGTTCCGTCCGGATTTTATGGCAATACAGTCGTCACCCGTATTAAAGGTGCAGTTTTTGATCACCACATCTTTGGAGTATTCGGGATCGCAGCCATCGTTGTTCGGGCCATGGCTCTGGACGGTTACCCCATCGACGGTAATTCGGTTGGATTTTATCGGATGAATGACCCAAAACGGTGCTTGAACAATCTTTACCCCTTGTATAAGCACATTCTCGCACTCAAAAGGCTCTATAAAGGTGGGGCGCAAATATTCGCCTTTTCCGAAAATTCTTTCCTCGACCGGTACTCCTTTTACCGACATGCTATCCTTGAGTTTGTCGAGCGATGAGTGTTGACGTGGATCGCCCTCTTTCCACCCGTATTCCTCCTTGCCGCACCACGGCCACCAATTTTCATTGCCGGCCTGTCCGTTTAGGGTTCCGTTGCCGGTTATTGCAATATTTTTCTTTTGATATGCATATACCAGAGGCGAAAAATTCATGAGCTCGGTACCCTCATAAGAGGTATGGACAAGGGGATAGTCGCCAATATTTTTGCTAAAAAGTATCTCCGAACCGCTCTCCAAATGAAGGTTTACATTATCCAGTAAATGAATGGGTGCGGTCAAAAACTTACCCTCGGGCACCACTACCTTGCCCCCGCCTTCGTCGGAGCACTTTTTTATTGCTTTTATGAAGGCCTCCGTATTGTCGGTTATACTGTCGGGCACCGCACCAAATTCCAGGATATTAAAATTTTTATCAGGAAAAGTCGGGGGAACAATGTTCTTGGTTATAGTATCCGCAGTACTCCAAGGGTTTTCCTTAATCTCGGCATTTTGCTTACAGGAAACGAAAAACCCGACCATTCCCAGAAAAAGCATTAGGCCCTGCAGGCGACTCATTAGAAAAGAATGGGGGATGGTGTTCAAAATTGTATCGGTATAACGGGATTAAAATTGTAATCGATTGCGCAATTATAAATAAAAATTGTGGTTTACCAAAGTTTAATCCCTCAAAGATTAATATTTAACATATTACACGGCTCATTTTTGGCTATAACGTACTTAAGACCTCATTAATTTCATGAAAAGGGATTCACTATTGGTAAATTTATAGTATTTTGGCTCGTACATCATACTTTACGTAATCGATAACACAAAGACGGGGCCTGATTCCGTGTAACAACAAGGGCGATACCTTTTTAAACCCATACTCTAAAATGGCTAAGAAAACCACGATTTACGATATTGCCACAAAACTGAATATTACCGCGGCCACGGTTTCCCGTGCTCTAAACAACAACCCTCGGATAAGCGAGGATACCAAGAAACTCGTCAGGAAGACCGCAGTCCAAATGAATTACAAGCAAAACCGGTTGGCGTTGGCCCTTAAAAGTGGCAAGAGCAAGAATGTGGGTGTGGTACTCCCTTACATCAACAGAAATTTCTTCTCCAGTGTCATCCGTGGTATCGAGGAAGAATTAAACCCGATGGGATACCATGTTATTATATGCCAAACGCATGAGGACGCGGAAAAGGAAATAGAGACCGTCCAAAACCTTTTGAATGCGCAAGTGGATGGCATCTTGATTTCCATCTCACGCAAAACGCGAACCAATGAGCATTTCAAACAGGTATTGAAAAAAAACGTGCCGCTTATTTTCTTTGATCGCAAAACGGATATAGAAGGGGTCAGTTCGGTAACACTCGATGACTACGAAGGAGCTTACCGGGTAACCCAGCATCTTATTGATCAAGGATGTTCAAAAATAGCCCATTTATCGGTCGATCGATCCCTACAAATTTACAAGAATCGATTTAAGGGCTACAAACAGGCATTGCTGGATAATGGCATGGATTTTAACCCGGACTATCTTGTAGGATTGAGAAGTGAGATAGAAGGGGGCAAGGAGGCCGCCCAGAAGCTAATGGAACTTGAAAACCCACCGGATGCCATATTCTCATCCAGCGATTTCGGGGCGCTTGGCGCCATTCAGTATCTCAAGGAAACGGGAATTCGTATTCCCGATGATTTTTGTGTGGTAGGGTTCAGTAACGAACCCTTTACCCAGTTTATGGAACTCCCCATAAGCTCCGTAGATCAATCGCCCTTGCTTATGGGAAAAACTGCGGCAAAAGTCTTTTTGGAGCAAATAGACTCCAAAGATGTCAAGATAGAAAAAAGAATGGTGCTCGCCCCTATGCTGGAAATCAGAAAATCTTCATTGAAGCAGCCCATTCTCATTACGAAATAATAAACTGGGAAGGGATACTCCACGTTCCTAGGCATAAAATCGTTCTGGTCTAATTTTTCCTTTTCGAAGGTCAGAAAGGAAATACGGTTTTTAACGCCTGCGCCCAGATGTAGGCCCTGGTGCCGTACCCATAACTATGGAAAAATAGGTACTCCCTTCAGTTTTTTTGGTGCCCGTTTGCCAAAAACCACTTTTTTAAGTCCTGGGGCCAGTTCGCATTCGTTCCGGAAACGCCTAGGCCAAAACCATGCCCCCCGCTTTGGTATATATGCATTTCTGCAGGTACATTGTGCTTCTTCAAGGCCTGGTAATACTCCAAACTGTTTTCTACCGGAACCGCCTTATCATCGGTAGCATGTACCAAGAATGTCGGAGGTGTCTCGGTGTTCACTTGTTTTGCATTGGAAAATCGCTCGATCATGTCTCCAGAAGGATCGTCCCCCAGTAAACTCTTCCTTGAACCTTGATGGGTGATACCATCTTCCATCGAGATAACGGGATAGACCAAGACCGAAAAGTCAGGCCGAGCAGGCGTTTCATCTTCTGACGCATACACCTTGGCCCCATACTGTGTTGAAAGCGTGGCTGCCAAATGACCACCCGCAGAGAAACCCAAGACACCTATTTTATCAGGATTTACATTCCACTTTACCGCATTTCTACGGACTATCCTGATGGCTTCCTGTGCGTCTTGCAAGGGACCGATGGTCTTATCCTTCATGGTTTCGTCCGTAGGCATACGGTATTTCAAAACAAAAGCCGATATGCCCAAGGTATTCAACCATTTAGCTACTTTATAGCCTTCTTTTTCGATGGCCAGATGAGTATATCCACCGCCCGGACATATGACCACAGCAGTTCCATTGGTTTTGGTGGAATCCGCAATAAATGGGGTCAAAGTCGGTTCCGAAATCTTGCTTATACCACGTATTTCTCCTAAAGCATCGGAGGTATACGATTCTAAATAATCCTTGTTTTCAATGGCATTGGGAACACCATCGGGCCATATGGCAAAGGGCTCGGTCTGTGCAAAACCTTTGTCCAAGCCAAACAGGCACAAGAACGATACGATTACCGTAAATATTTTTCCTTTTAACTCCATGGACCTACTCCATTTTGTACACTTCGCTCCCCGCCAACAGAAAACATCCTAAACCGTAATCCTCAAAATCCGGGATTTTATCATAGGTGAGGGGTTGGCCATCCTTAGGCTCTTTTCCGGTGGACTGCACATATCCCAAGAATCCGTTGTCATGTAAACTCTCTTCGACCATGGCGTTCCATGCTTTTTTGATTAGGGGCAGGTATTTTTCCCTGTCCAATATTCCGTTATTTACGCCATAGGCCATGGCATAGGTAAACAAGGCAGTACCTGACAATTCTTTTCCCCCATAATTATCGGGGTCATGAAGGCTTACGTTCCAAAAACCATCCTGGCGCTGAATCGGCACCAAGGCCTCGGCCATGGCTTTCAGGTCATCAACATATTGTTCGCGATGCGCTGTGTTTTCAGGAATAATGCCCAACACCTTTGCCAAGGCGGCGATGACCCAGCCATTGCCCCGGCTCCAATAGCTATCCTCGCCATTGGGCTCGGTATAGGGCGGGTCAAAATCGGCATCGCGCCACCATAGTCCGTCTTTGGGGTTGTACAACCCGTGATCGCCGTGTTCGTTACGGGTGAACATGTACATATCGTACATTTTTTCAAAGTATCGGTCGTCTTCTTCCAACACTCCCATTTTAGCGAATACCGGCATCCCCATTTGAATGGCATCGACCCAGGACCAATCGTCGGATTGTGGGGTATTGAGCAGCATGTTCATCGTGGCCCGGGTATTTTTTAATTTTCTAGGGGCGGGCCACAGATGGTACAGGTCGATGTAGGTCTGGGCGGCACAATAGTCGTCGGCGTTGCGATTGGCGGTACCATTTCTGAACCCCCAATTATGGAATTCGGCCCAATCGTACGCATAATCGTAATATTCCTCTTTAGGATAAATTCCGTACAGGGCCATCAATCCTTCGTAATACACGCCGCGCGTCCATATATTACTGGGTCGTTCCTTATTAGTAACTATCGTCTTGCCCACCTTGGGCCATTTCTCCATAAAATAGGAATTGGCCGATTGCATTTGCTCCAATACCTGATCTCTATCGAATGGTTGGGCCGTTAATATGCCCATAGTTATGAATCCGAGCAGTAGGAAAAGCTTTTTTTTCATCGGTCTTTTTTTTAGTCGTTATTCAGTAAAGATAAGGGGGTAAGGGTGACTTCGCCCAAGAGGCCGGAGGGCATGGGTTTCCACTGGGTAGCATCGAATTCGTTATAATCTTTATCTACCATATTGATTTCATGGAAGATTTGCCATTCTTCTCCCCTTAGCTCCTTGGCGCGGATTCTATTGGCGGGCAAATTGGTTACCTCGACCACCAGGGTGTTTTTGCCCTTTAATAGGTTTCCGGTCTTCAAGGTATAGGGTGCGGCCCATGCTGTTCCTATAAATTTTCCGTTCAGCCATACCCTGGCACTTTCGCGAACATCACCCAAATTCAGCTCCCAATTATCCGCTTCCACGTCGGGGGCGTCGAACTCGAGTTCGTAGCGAGCGGTACCCGAAAAAGCCTGCTCGGCTTCTCCCAAGTCCGTCCATGAGCGTAAGTTGCCCATCGAGGTTTTGCTAGGGATTTTTGGTCCTCCTGTCAAAAAGGATATTTGCCATTCCCCTTGCACGGGATAGGCGGCTTGATCGGCTTGGTAATAGCGCCATGTGCGAAAATCGGATGTTTTTCCGGTTTTTAGGAACAAAGAGCTTCCCGAAGCCATATCGACCTTGACCATCGTCTGTTCGTTTTCTTTTTTAATGGATGCCTTTCCGTACAATCGAGACAGCGGATCTAAGATAAGGACTTCTTCGGCATCGGTCCTCAAGGGGATGAACGAATGGATATCATTTGCGGTATGGTTGACCAAAAAGTAGATCTTTCCCCCGGCTACATCCCTCCGTATAAATTTTAATCCGGAATGTACCAAGGTTTCCGGCAATATTCCGGCGGCTTCAAGGGCGGAATCGATATTTTGGACCGGTGTCGTTTCCGAAGGATTTTCCGAAATCAGGCGTGATAGTTCCCGGTTCTGTAATTCGTAGTTATAAAATCCGGGTACCGATTCGGGGAGGCCCTCAAAGATAATAGGCGCGCCCTGTTGCTTCAACGCGATCAGTTTTTGAAGCGTCTTCAAGGGCATGTTTTGGCAATCGGGCACCACCAAGCTTTTGTAGTATCCGCCAGGGACGACGAGCCGGCCATTGACCACGGTCGCTTCCTCGATAAAGGCATCCGAAATAAAATCGACCCCGTACCCTTTTTTCATAAGGCTTTGGGTGGTCTTGTAGAAAGGGGTGCCGTGCAGCCACTCGTTTAGGGAATGGATCTTAAACTGAAAGAAAAGGGAACCGTTCAAATATTCGTTCCAGACATCATAAACGGGCCAGTACAAGAGGATTTCATTGTCGGGAGTGCCCGCCTGCAGCATGGATTGGCAATTGGCAAGGTATGAGAACAATGAAGGTGCGTCTTGCCAAATGCTGTTGTTGGGGTTAAAATTTACGGAAGCATAAAACTTCCATCCGGGCCAGACGGCGCGTTCTGGCGAATAGGTGGAGCCGTGCAGAAAGATATGGTTGACCCCGTTTAAAAGTAAATCTTCGGCTTCCGGTTTGCATTGCGATAAAGCCGTTTTAAAATGATCGCGAAGCCATGTAAAGGTTTCCGAAGAGGTAAGCGGTTTGCCCGATATATGTGCGGCCGAGGATGAAAATTTCAACATCACGGGATCGGCATCACCTTCCCTAATATCTTCCTTTTCCCTTCTAAAGCCCTTAATATCAAAAGGCATGGAGCCAAAGGTCTCACATTCGGGTATATCGGCCGAAGCATACATGTCGATCAAATTGCCGGGGGACCCATGGGCCTGTAACCTTGTTTTGAAGCCTTTGGTATGGGCCCAGCCTGTCCATGCTTCATCAAATTGTGTCAGCAACAGATCGGAAAGGGTCTCCCTGTAATCGCTTTTGACCCGGTTACCCGCTTCTTTATCGGTTTTATCCAGTAGAAGATTTAGATGGGGCTTTAAGTCGTAGCCCCTTCTTTTTTCGAATGCCTCAAAAAAATCGGGAGTAAAATCAGTCTGGTACACCTCGTAACTATCGTTAAAAATAGCTCGCAACTTATCGCCGTGATCTTTAAAGGCCTTATCAAAAGGCTGTATGTAGGCATTGAAAGCGGCGTTGGAATAATGGTCGACCGTAAACCCTTGTCCCCCTGGTGCGGCCCGCTTTACCTGCTGTCCCGTTTTTCCAATGAAAACCTTATATAGGGTATAATCAGTGCCCTTGGCCTTCCAGTTTAAAACGCCATCTTCTATTTCCGGCGTCAAATCGAGATAATCCCCATTTTTTCCAAAGGCCAGTACATGGATCAGTTGCGCGGATGCCCTATCCTTTTCCTCTTTGACCCATACCTTTTTTTTGATACGGTCCCCCTTTTTCAGATGCAAGGTATCAACGATCAGTTTGGTGGCGGCATGTTCCACCTTAACTTGAGGCCCTCCATAGGGCCATCCGGTGCCTAAAGTCATGTCTACCTGCATATGCAGACTATCGGCAATGGCTATGGTTTCATCTAATAGGCCCAACCATTCGGGCGACAGGTAATCCAAATAGTTGGGTTCTTCGCCCTTGACGCCATAGATGGGCTGAATCTCTACCCCGCCCAGTCCTGCCTTCGACAGTTCGACGAGGGAATGTTCAATATTTTTCCGATCGACGGCGTTGCCCATCCACCACCAACGTGTCCATGGTTTAGTGACACTGGATGTTTCCGGCCACGGGGTGACGGTTTCCTGTGCCCCTAAGGGGCCCGCTGAACAAAATAAAAATACCAAGAATACCACGAAGGTGGGCATTACTGACTTATTCATGGGATAATGGTTTTTTCAATTTCAACAGCGTAAATCTGGGGGGTTCCCTCAAAATTGGCCCGAAAGATAATCCATTTGCCATCTGGGGAAAAATGTACATTGGGTTCCAGGTCGTAATCATGATGTTTCATGTTCACCAGTTTTTCCGAAAGAAGACTGTCGTTTTTCAGGGTAAAATGGTACAGCCACATCCCATCCTTAGCATGTGCCACCTGCCCCTCATCGCCTCCGTCCCCGGCAAAGGTTTTTAAATCGGGGGAAATAGTAAAATGAATGGACCATTCGTCCCTTTTCATCGCATAGCGGGACGTATCTTGGGAGTACACCGACCTTCTGGCCAGATAGAAGGTTTCACCCCTGGGAATTTGAAGATCGAACCATATATTTTTCCCGTCGGGACTGAAAAATTCGTGGCCCGCAATTTCACGATATACGGTTCTTTCGTGCATGAGCTGGTTCCGTTTGGTTTTAATCTCGATGGTCCAAATCCGGTCTACTTTATGCCATGGCCCTTCATGGCAGTACATTAGCAGGTCGGGGTCGGTCGGTGAAAACTGGATATGGTTCAACCAGGCATTTTCGGAATAGATGTTCTTCAATTCTTTCGTATCGACATCGAGGGTAATAAGACTTCTTTCCAATTTAGCCTCATAGATCTTGTCGAAGTAATCCGATTTTTTAGGATTTCTTTTAAAGATATCATTTTCTTCCTTGGTTATCAATGCCCCGCCCAATAAAGTCTCATCGGCATTCAAACTGGTTACTGACCCAATGACATCTTCCGGAAACTGGTAGATAAATTGCGTTTTATACGTATCTATATGAGTGGCGAATACGCTGTCTTCTATCATATAGAACACCTTTCTGGTCTTCGTGCCTACAATTTCCCCTCTTTTATCACCCGGACTATCCGTAAGCTGATCAATTTCATTGGATTTAAGGTCAATAGAGAATAATTGGTCGCCCTTTTCGGTGCTCCCATAAAAAATCATCAACGAACTATTTCCGTCCTTTGAAGCCAAAAAGGGATTGTTGTGAAAGTAGAAACTGCGGTTATTGCCTTCCCTCTCGACTAATCTTTTGATCGTATGCCTTGTATCGGCATCGACCCACTCTCTAGGCATGGGCTTTTTTGACCCGGTTTCCAGTACGACAAGATCCGATTTTGTGTTTTTAGGGGTCTCCTCTTTGCAAGCGGTTAGTGCCATTACCAAAACCAGTAGGGGGAAATACCGTCCATATCCGATACGTTTCAAAATATTGATGTTTAGTATTAGGAACTTGTCCCAGGATTCTTAGATGCAAAATAGAAAGCCTGAACCATTAGGGCATCCTGTACTGTGCTGATTTGATAAGGTATCGCCATTAACAGCACAGCACAGGATGCACGTAAGATAGAGAATGAATATTTTTGGGAACTGGGTTAAAAGTAGAAGATATGGAACTTAAGTGCTGTTTTGCGCTATCGATTACATTATTTCTCTCGCTATTTCTGAAAGGCCAAACCTTATTGGGGGATTATGTTAAAATCAATCGATCTCACGGAAATCGAATAGAACTGGCGACCAGCGAAGGCGCTTTTCGAGTCGAGTTCTGCACCCCTTCGATCGTTCGATTTCAGGCAAGCTGGGATGGAAATTTTGAACCGGACGAACCTTGGATGGTAAGCCGATACGATTGGCCCAAAGTGCCATATCAAAAGGAAGAAAATACCGAGATGCTTCTTCTCAAGACGGCATATATGCACGTACAGATCCAAAAATCTCCCTTTGCCATTACTATTTTGGACACCGATGGCAAGGTACTTTCCTCGGAGCAATGGGAGGGGGCCGATAAACCTGGGATGTTTAAAAACCGTGATACGGTCGGCACCTCAAAAGCACTTCGACCGAACGAACATTTCTTCGGCTTCGGGGAGCGAATGGACTTTTTGGACCGTAGAGGAAAAAAGGTCACACTTAATGTTGGCCGCGGGCAGGGCCTGCCCCATATTGTCGGAGCCTATAATGTATTGGAAGCCAATTATTGCCCCGTTCCCTTTTTTATGAGTACGCAGGGGTATGGCATATTCTTTCATAATGCCCACCCGACCACATGGGATATGGGCCATTCTTCAACGGATTCCTATTCATTTAGTGCCGAAGGGGGAGAGTTGGATTACTATTTTATATACGGTCCCGACTTTCCGTCAATTTTAGATGGCTATACGGATATCACCGGAAAATCACCCCTGCTTCCCAAATTCGCACTGGGCCTTCAAGTAGGCACCTACAGCGGGGGCACCTGGGGCCATGAAGCCGAGACCTCGACAAGCTATGTCGTGAATTTGGCCAAAAAGTTCCGGGAGCTTGAAATTCCGTTGGACGTACTGCATTTGGATTCCACCTGGCGAATTTTTGGGGAAAACGGGGGAAAGGGTGCCACTTCCTTTGAATGGAGGGACACTTTTAACAATCCGGAAGCCATGTTCGACAGCCTGTATGCATTGCACCTGAATATGGTAGGGTTGCACCTAAGACCGCGTTTCGACAATGGCAAGAACCTTCGCTTGCTTGATGCCGCACGCGAAAAGGGCTTTGTGTATCCGGAAGAAGATAATCCCGGGGAGTTCGTCAACTTTTTTGACCAAAAAGCGGTGGACTGGTGGTGGGAAAATGGCGTAACTCGCGTAGCCGAACAAGGTGCCATGTTCTTGAAAACCGACGAGGGTAGTGCTTTTGGCCACAAAGCCAACGAAAGCGATAAAACGGGCCCACAGGGCGAGGAGATAAAAGCATTGCATAACCTCTACCCCCTGGCCTACGCCAAGGCGCCCTATGAAAAGTTTCAAGAATATAACCAGATGCGCGGAATGAACCAGACCAGGGAGGGCTATGCGGGTATACAACGTTATCCCTATATTTTTGCGGGGGATTGGCCCAGTGAATGGCAATATTTTGAACCGGTCATAAAAGCCGGTCTGAATATTGGTCTTTCGGGAATCGGCAATTGGGCCCATTGCATGGGAGGTTTTGAACATGTCGCCGATCCGGAACTTTATATCAGATGGTGCCAATTTGGTTTGTTGAGTCCCATTGCCCATCTGTTCGGCATGGAGCATCCCAATTATAAGGAACCGTGGAACTACGGGGAGGAAGCCCAACGCATTTTTAAACAATACGATGAACTACGGTATAGCCTTATCCCCTACCTATACAGCGCTTCCTATCAAATGCACACCACCGGAAGACCTTTGATGCGTGCCCTTGTTCTCGATCATCAGCAGGATGAAAATGTCTATGGAATAACGGATCAATATATGCTCGGGGAGAGCATGATGGTTTGCCCGGTAACCACAAAAGGGGCCCAAACCCGGGTTGTATATCTCCCTAAGGGCACTTGGACGGATTATTGGACCGGGAAACGGTACGAGGGCAAACAATACCTAAGCGTACTTTGCCCCATTGAACAGGTTCCCATTTTTATAAAGGAAGGCGCTATAATCCCTACACAAGAAGTGCTCGAATACATAGGGGAAAAGGAAATACACACCCTCACAGTGGATATCTATCCCTCGGAAAGAAGTTCTTTTACCCTATATGATGATGACGGTACAAGTTTGGACTACCAACAGGGAAGGTATGCCCTCACACCTATAGAGGTTACGAACGGTACGACCGAGACCAGGGTACGCATAGAACCGCCCAAGGGCAACTATAACATTCCCGATCGCTCCTATGAATTGAATATTCGAATGGCCCATACCCCAAAATCGGTCAAAGTCAACGACATTTCATATAAAATCAGCGGATCGGTAGGGAGAGCGAATACAGCGTTTTTCGAGAAGGGAATCCTATCATTATCGGTGCCACCCAAAAGTAAGGGAATCGATGTTCTGGTTACCAAATAAGGCATAGGCCTGAATCGGAGAGCGGTTTTCTCTGGCCTCGTACCCTGCATGATAGACAGATCAATATGGGGCGTATGCAACTATAGGATCTACCAGCAATCCACAGGTTTTTTTCAGTTTTGTATACCTTATAAACCAAAAAATGCCAGAGATCCAGTCATACCGCCGCCGGATTAACCACGTGGGTTGAAGATACGAATACGGACACCACACGCTCCGATTGCCATGCCTGGGGTTAAATACTGAATTTTTTAGTACCCTCTTGGGCATCGACAGTGCCTCTCCCCACTTGAAGACCGTTAAGATTGAGCCGCATCTGGGAAATCTAAAGAAAATCAGTGGGGAAATGCCACATCCCGCAGGGAAAACAAAGTCGCCTATATAGTTTCAAAAAAGGGTATGAAAGTAAAAATCAGTTTGCCTGAGGGAATCACGGGCCAATTTGGAACGGAAATAGTGTTACCTTAAAAGCGAGAATGAATACCCTCCAATTTTAAACCTTTGAAAATGATGAAAAAAACCGAACAACCGGTAGATTCTTGGGAATATACCTCATGGAAGTCAAAAATAGATACCTTACTAATAGCATGTTTCCTAATAATGATAATGGGTATTCCGCAAGCCTGTGGATATGAGGCAAAGTCAAAAGAAACTGCGACATACGTTAAAAATGACAAGCCATCGCAAAAAGAATTAAATACGGATAAGCCGAGAACCATTGTTACTACCGATGGCGAAATAGATGATGTGGATTCTTTTATTAGGATGCTGTTGTACGCCAATGAATTTAAAATCGAAGGCTTGGTTATTAGCAGTTCGATGTGGCATTACAAAGGAGATGGAAAAGGCACGCTGTTTACCTCCGAAATGGAGATGACCGAGAAGATGTATGGTGCCATTCCAAGCCTTCGCTGGCCCGGCGTTGAGTGGATGGATTCCTTGATCGACGCCTACGATAAAGTGTATGCGACACTAAGTCAACATGCGGATGGTTTTCCTACGGGCGATTACCTGAGAAAACTGGTCAAGGTAGGGAATATCGATTTTGAAGGGGAAATGGATAAAGATACCGAAGGCTCAAATTTCATCAAGGCCAATCTGTTGGATGACAATAGGGAGCCCCTCTATCTGCAAGTCTGGGGCGGCACCAATACCATTGCCAGAGCCCTGAAATCTATTGAAGACCAGTACAAGGACACCGAAGAGTGGGAAGCTATCCAAAAAAAAATATGCGACAAAGCGATCATCTACGCCATTTTGGATCAAGATGCGACTTATAGAAAGTACATTGCACCTCATTGGCCGGATCTGAAGATTTTTTACAATTCCAATCAATTCTGGTGCTTTGCCTATGCATGGAAGCAGGCAGTACCCGAATCTCAGCATTATCTCTTTGAAGGGGAGTTTATGGGTAATGAAATCATTAATGGTCACGGACCTTTGCTTAAGCAATATTACAGCTATGGGGATGGCCAAAAACAGCAAGGGGACGACGAGCATATTCATGGAGACCCGGACAAAATGAAAGGAAACCAATGGGGCGATTTTGGGCAATACGACTTTATCTCGGAAGGCGATTCCCCCGCCTATTTCCATCTTATCAATGTGGGCCTCGACAATCTACACCATCCCGAATGGGGCGGCTGGGGTGGCCGTTTGGTGCAATCCGAGGAACAACCCAATAGATGGGAAGACGGCGAAGCGGCAACCGATTATAACCCCCATACCAACAAAATGGACCCGACCTATCCCCAAATAAGATGGGTCGAAGCCATTCAAGAGGATTTTGCCGGCCGGGCGGACTGGTGTATCATGGATTATGAAAAAGCCAACCATCCCCCTTCGGTAACGGCGATTTCCCCAAAGCGAATCACGGCAAAAGCGGGTGATAGCATCGACCTAAAAATCAAGGCATCGGATCCTGACAGGGATGAATTGAATATAAAATATTGGGTCTATAAAGAAGTGGGGAGCTATTCCGGGGAGGTCAAAATAACTTCCAAGGGGCAGGAGGCCGTGGTGGACTTACCTGACAACCAGCAGGGAGAATTGCATATTATCGCCGAGGTAAAGGATAACGGCGAACACCCCATGACCCGTTATCTAAGGTTTGTACTGGATATAGAGGTATAGACCGCATGTCGTACATGTGTCGAGTCTTGGTGGTGTCATACCTTGCCCGGGGCCAACCTCTTATGGAGCTTCAAAAGCTGCACTTCAATTTTTGACCGAAGGCTTATACGCCGAGTTAAAGGGAGCCTATGCAAAAGTGAGTATCTTTCATCCGGGGGCAATGGAGACGTACGTCATGTCGAATTTTAGATTGAAATCAACTTAGAAAGATCCGGGTTCCCAAAAAGGAGGAACAAGGTCGAGTGCTGATGAAGCTGCCAAAAAGTAGGCCGGGCTATAAAAAAATCAGTGACGTGCAGCAGTGGGTAAAGATTCGCGAATGTTGGATATTCTAAACAGAATCTATCTGAGAAAAGCGGTGGGCCTTATCGTAAAAATGGGAAGTTTTTCTAAAAATTGCCATTTGTAAAACGTATTTTTAAACATCTTAAAGTAAAATAGCATGAAGCATATTACAATACGAGCGATTGGTCTTTTTTTTATTGGTATGGCACAGGTAGCCTATTGCCAAAATGCTTCCGGCACAATAGATGGACAAGGCGCTTCTAGTATCGATTTGAAAAAAATGAAGCAGATAGGCAGCGTGGATGAGCGTTTTCAGTCTTATAATATCGAAATGTGCGAGGTAATCGGTGGTGATTTTTGGGTACCCTACCGCCTTCTGGATTCCGTACTTCAACATACGGATAAGAAGGGGTTTGAAGCATTAAAATGGAAGATCGACCCCATAGATCTCTATGAAAAAAAATTGAGAAATCTGGCAGCCGCTTTGGGCCCTACCTATATAAGGGTAAGTGGTACATGGGCGAACGATGTTTATTTTCAAAATGACGATGCGCCCATACTTGACGAGGCACCCGATGGATTTAATAATGTGCTGACCCGTAATCAATGGAAGGGAGTTGTTGATTTTAGTAAAGCGGTCAATGGCAAGATTGTGACTTCTTTTGCCATTAGTGATGGAATGCATGATGCTAATGGAGTATATCAGATCGATCAGGTAAAAGAACTCATCGATTACACCAAATCGATCGAGGGAGAGATTTCGGCTGCTGAAATGTTCAATGAACCCACTTTTGCAAGTCATGGTAGTGCACCAAAAGGCTACAACGCCCAGAGCTATGCCGACGATTTTGCCGTTTTTTTCGACTTTGTTAGTGAATATTACCCGGAAATGCTAGTAATCGGGCCGGGTTCGGTAGGAGAAGGCGGTATGCTACAATCGGGCGGTGTCATTAATATAGACATTGCTACAGAAGATTTGATGGCCGAACTTCCAAAAAATCCATTCGATGTCTATACCTACCATTTTTATGGGGGCGTATCACAACGTTGTGGTGGCAATCAGACCCTCGAAAGCGTTCTTTCGCAAGAGTGGCTAAGCAAAACCGAAAAAGGACTTGAATTTTATCAAAAATCACGGGATAAATATAATCCCGATGCACCCATATGGTTGAACGAAACCGCTGAAGCTGCATGTGGCGGAGATCCTTTGGCCGCCACCTATGCCGATACTTTTAGATATCTAGAGCAATTGGGCAGATTGGCACAAGAGGGGGTTCAGGTAGTGATGCACAATACCCTTGCAAGAAGTGAATACGGATTATTGGAACATGATACCCACGACCCACGACCCGATTATTGGGCAGCACTATTGTGGGGTAAATTAATGGGCACCGAAGTTTATGAGGCAAATAACCTCGCACCAGGCGTCAATCTGTATGTTCATGATAACAAAGAAAATACCAGGGGTCGGTCAGCACTGATAGTCAATGCCACGGAATCGAATTTTTCTTTTGAAATTCCCAACGAAGCCGAACAGTACCTACTTACCGCTGATAGTCTTGACACAAAAACGGTACAGCTAAACGGACAAGTACTTCAATTGAACCCTGATGACTCCTTACCCATAATTAAGGGGAATACGGTAGGGGCAGGTTCTATTCAAATACCAGGTCACGGAATTATGTTCCTATCGTTCGACGAGATTTAAGCGCAGTCGATGCCATGCTAAAACGGTGTGAGGGCCGGGGCAGGTTGAATCCCATATCCAAGATTGACCTAGATATGCTTCTGGAAGAGCGTAGAAAGGATTCTTTCGCGAGGGCCTGGGTTCTATGAGCTGGTAAGAAGGGGAAAAGGGGTCGATGTTATCATTGCGTATATCGCCGTTGAGGATGATGCCGACGTTATGGCTCCTATGGAACCGAAATTTATTATATAACCCATCAATCAAAAGGATCGACCATGAAAATCGAAAGACAGATAGTGCGTAGAAACCATATCCAGTGCATCCCAATGGGGCTTTTGGCCTTGCTATTTTTTATGCCACTAAAGAATAGGGCCCAACAACCCACCACCGATGCCACCTCACCTTTACACCTGATGCAGCCCGACTATGATACCCCTTACGGAATTCCCGAACCTACCAAAATTGTGGCGGCATTGGATCGGGTTTACGATTATTTGGAAGCTACAACGCCGACGGTATTGGTAGGTTCAAAAAATGAGATCACAGATTACGTCCGTATTCCTTCGGAAAGTGAAGTTCATTTTAAAAAGGGCGATTTCAGGTTGGTAAGCTATGAATGGGGAGTTACCTATGCCGGAATGCTCGCCGCAAGCGAGGCCACAGGTAATGAAAAATACTCCGATTACACCGAGGCACGTATAGGTTTTCTGGCCGACCTCTATCCCCATTTTAAAAAATTGGAAGAAAATGACCCAGATATCGAACACCCGATGGAATCCATTTTTCATCCCCGTGCGCTTGATGATGCAGGGGCCCTATGTGCCGCCATGATAAAAGCCAAAAGATCAGGGTTCGATAAAGACTTAGATCCGATGATAAACAATTTTATCGATTATATAAGCCATGGGCAATATCGGCTGGATGATGGGACCTTGGCCCGCAATCGCCCCCTGAAAAACGCGCTGTGGCTGGATGACCTCTTTATGGCGGTACCGGCATTGGCCCAAATGGGAAAATATAGCGGTGAAAACCGTTATTTTGACGATGCCGTGAAGCAGGTATTACAATTTGCCCAACGTATGTTCAACGAGGAGAAGGGATTGTTTATGCATGCCTACGTTCTCGGTATGGAACAACATCCCGAGTTTTATTGGGGAAGGGCCAATGGCTGGGCCATCATGACGATGGTCGAATTGTTGGAAGTGTTGCCGCAGCAACACGAAGGCAGGGATAAGATTCTTCAACTTCTGCAAAACCATATTAAGGGATTGGTAGGCTACCAAGCATCTACGGGCTTTTGGCATCAACTTGTCGACCGTAACGATTCATTCTTGGAGACTTCCGCCACGGCCATCTACACTTACTCCATTGCACGTGCCATCAATCGTGGCTATGTGGATTCATCGGCATACGGCCCGGCCGTATGCTTGGCGTGGAATGCCATAGCGACCCAAATCAACGGGAAGGGACAGGTAGAAGGCACTTGTGTGGGTACGGGCATGGGGTTCGATCCGGCCTATTATTACTTCCGTCCCGTGAATGCCTATGCGGCCCATGGGTACGGACCCGTATTATTGGCGGGTGCGGAAATGATCGAACTTTTGAAGAAGTTCCATCCCAAAATGAACGATAGCGCGGTTCAATTCTATACACATAAAATCAATACGGATGAGCCTATTTTCAGGGAAGAATAGGGATAGGCGCTGTAACACACTACGGACAAAAAAAATCTAGATTTAAAAAATTTCGATTCGGATTTCTCGGTCTAGCTACGCTGATTTTATACTAGTGTTGTCTTGTCAGTCAAGGCCGAAGGATAATGCGGAAGTCAGACCGACCCCTACCCGTCCGAACTTTTTGGTCATTATTGCGGGTGATGCGGGATGGAACGATGTAAGGTATAACGGCTCTGAAATAAAGACCCCGAACCTGGATTTTCTTGCAAAGAACGGGGTGCGGCTCGATCGCTTCTATGTACATCCTACCTGTTCGCCCTCACGGGCAAGCTTCTTGACCGGAAGACCCGCCAGTCGTATGGGTATCGTGGCCCCAATCAGTGGAAGAAGTGAAAGCAGCCTCCCCGATACCATTGAGACCCTGCCCGGTTTGCTGCGCGAACAAGATTACCAAACCGCCCTTTTTGGAAAATGGCATTTGGGACTAAAGCCTTCCAACGGGCCCCAAGAGTACGGATTTGATTATTCCTATGGGTTTTTACATGGGCAGATCGATCAATACACCCATAGGTATAAAAATGGGGATCCCAGTTGGCACAGAAATGGGGAGTTGATCTCCGAAGAAGGCCACGCTACCGATTTGATCGGGAGGGAAACCATGGAGTGGCTAAAGACCAAAAGGGATACCACCAAAAACTTTTACAATCAATTGGCCTACAGCGCACCTCATTTTCCCTTACAGGAAGAGGAGCAATGGAAAACACCTTACCTTGCGATACCGAAAGATAGCTCACGGGTCGATTTTGCCGCTGCCATGGCCCATATGGATGATAACATAGGCCAGGTACTGCAAACGCTCAAGCAATGGAACCTTGACAAAAACACCCTCGTTATATTTTTTAGCGACAACGGGGCCATGGAAAACGGATATCCGACGGAACAATACGATGGCGTACATGGGCCGAACCCCACGTTGGGAAGTAATTTTCCGTTAAGGGATTGGAAGACCTCCAATTACGAGGGAGGTATTCGGGTGCCCGCATTGGTATACTGGAAAGACTCCCTGAAACCCAAGGTAATCGACCACTATATTTCCATTATCGATTGGATGCCTACCTTGTTAGCCCTATCCGGCAAAAAGAAGGTTCCGAAAACCGTGGAAGGCCAAAGTATCTGGGAGGCTGTTACAGGACAGGGGAGACTTTCCGCGAAACCCATTTACGTTCGTGGCCACCTTTAGGAAAGCATCCTTCTAATACCCTGGAAACTCATTCGAACAAGACACAAAAGGGCCGACACCGCACTTGAATTGTATCATATAGAAACCGATCCGGAAGAGAAAAAAGACCGATACTCCGACAATTTGGAAATTGGCCGTAAGTTGTTAATGGTGCTGCAGAAACAATTCGAGAAAGATGCCCCGACGGTTAACACCGATATCCGATAACTCCAGAATTCCAATTTTACACATTCCTCCGAAACGCTACCTTCGCCATCGAACCCGAAGGGATGGCCCAGATGGGCGCAAAAATTTAATGCCCGACCCGGGAGGTATCGCGTCAGTGATTATAACGCCATTAGCGAAGGAAGGGCGGTTTATTCTTTAGGAACAACGATGTAATCACGTAGATTACACCTATTACAATTTTTTAAGGCTTGTGCGGCAACGGTAGCGTTGAACTTCGCCCCCTCTACCCCAGTATGCGTATGGTCTCTGGGGAAAAAGCTTTTTACCTTTTCCCTGCCCATTTCCTGATACCTTTGTGCCAAGGAATCGCTTAGGTCTATAAACATGGCATTCTTTTCTTTGGCCGCTTGCTTTGACCAGGCCACATAGCTGTCCCGTCTCTGCTCTACCCTACCCTGGGGCCATTCATTTCTTGGGGTTAGGCTCAAAACAATCGGAATGGCACCCTTGGCATGGCTTTCCTCGATATACTTTTTCATGTACCAGCCAAAGGTATGTACTGTTTCTACACTGCCGTCAGGGTGTTCCACTATCTGTGTCTCATTACCTGTTCCCGGTAAAGACCCCCTGTATTTTTCGGTATCGATATTCCCCGCATCATTATGCCCAAACTGTATCAGGACAAAATCAGCGGGACTCAATTGTTTTTTCACTGAATCCCATAGTCCTTCATACAAAAACGTTCTACTGCTTCTTCCACCTCGGGCCCGGTTATGGACATTTAGCCTGGTGGTATCCATAAAATCCTGGAAATACACGCCCCATCCCATCGCATTTTCATCGCCGTTATCGGCCATCGTGGAATCTCCGATTAAAAAGACATTTCTCTTTTTGGGCAAGGCTATTTCGGGGCTATCCAAGACATATTCTTTCAACGGATTATCCGTTTGTCGAATCTCCTTTGCGATAATTTCGGCCGCCATGACCGCTCCCCGGGCTGAAGTGTGGGTGTGATCCCGCTTATAAAAATAAGAGCCTGTCACCTTATTCTCACCCAATGTTTCCAGTTTTTGGGCCATTTTATCATTAAGATCGATAAAAGTGGCGCCTTCCTGTTTGGCCACCTGTTTGGCCCACAGTCCGTATGATTCATCATTACGGGGGATTTTTCCATCTTCCCATGTATTTCTTGGGATGGGCGACATGATAATGGGAACAGCACCTTTATCGTCGGCATCGGTCACTAATTTCCTGAGGTACCAGCCGTAACTGTGCACAACCTCATGCCTGCCCGTGAGTATATTATCTATTTCCTTAGCTTCGTCCCCGATCCCCTTGATGGTGCCCCTTGCCCTAAAATCATCGTTGATGGGGCCATCGTCATTGTGTCCGAATTGGATGAGGACAAAGTCACCCTTGTGTAATTTTGTATCAACCGAATCCCAGAGCCCCTTGTCTTGATAGGTGCGACTACTGGTGCCGCCCAAGGCATGGTTTTCTACATTGACCTGGGTGGTATCCAAAAATTGACCGATAAAATCGCCCCAGCCCCATAGCCCGCCTGCACCATCACCCCTGCCATTTTTAACGGTAGAATCGCCCACTATATACACCGTCGTCTTTCTTTGCGCTTCCGGTTTACATTGTGCAAAAAGTAAAAAGGTAAGGGGAATAATAAAAAGTGGCTTGAGTTTCATCTATCTAATAAATTTGATCAATTCCCATCAGGTGTAACGGGTTCAAAACGGTTGCTCATGGGCACGGTCCAGCTTGAGGATTGATGGGGCGTGGAAGGATCATAAGAAACATCGTCCACCAATAACTTGGCTAGGCCCAAATTTAAATCCTTAATTCCCTTCACAACGCACAAGGCAATTTCATTGGCCCCGAAATCATTAAAATGTGTATTGTCTTCCAAAACCTTGTCTTGCCCTGGAAAAGTATGTGCGGGATACTGTACAAATGCTCTTTTTGACCCCCCATCTCCCCAACTTTCATATAAGGTGGTGGTCATTTTGGTCAGATCGATCAAAGGAGCATTCCACTTTTTGGCGACCCCACGCATGGCTTCCGGATAATCTCCATGGGTGGAATACAACTTTCCTTTAGTTCCAAAAAAGCGCCGTTGCGTCGGGGTAAGCAACAAGGGCATTCCCCCTTTTTCCCTGGCGGCGGTTATAAATTCCACAAGTAGATCGGAATAGGATTGCCACGGCCCGATACCTTCCCCGGCCTGTTTTTGATCGTTGTGCCCAAATTCTATAAAAAGATAATCCCCCGCCTGCATCACTGATAGGATTTTCATCAGCCTTTTTCTAGCCTTAAACGAACTTAGGGAAGCCCCTGATGACGCATAATTCGCGATTACCATATCCGGGCCAAAATACTGGGTTACGTATTGGCCCCAAGATGCCCATGGCTCCAAATCTTGATCGGCAACCGTTGAATCACCCGCTAAAAACAAGGTTGTGGTATGATAGAGGGGAGAGATTTTGATGGATTGAACGGCAGGGATGCCCAAAAACTCCAGCGTCAGTTTATCATCCCAATTTAAGTCATCAAATTCCCGTTCTTTAAGTTCGATCTTATTTTCATTATCTATATGTGGGACCCGCACGTTTACATTGATAACTTTCGCCTCGGTTGTATGGTGGGGAAGGCTGATTTTTGATAACATCAATCGTCTCGACTCGGCTTTTACCGTTGTTTTAGAAGCCTGTTCCCCGCTTCCCAGCACAAGTTGTACCTTATAGTTGCCCTCGGGAAGTCGTACGGAAAAATAAACCGGGGCTTTTGTAACAAAACCATCCTTATTAAATACTACCTGTTCAGCGGTATTAAAATCAAATCCATATCCCAAAGAATCGTTGTAGGTCAATTTTGACGATATGGCGATCGCTCCTTTTTCATTTGTCTTTTTGCCAAAAACGAACCGGCCGGAAAAGTCAGGTTCTTGGGCACCTACAATCCAAAATGGAAATAGAAACCATAAACAAAGGCACGCTATTTTCATAAGGTGGAGAAATTTTGAGGTAACTCGGGCCATATTTTTTATCGAAAATAGTGGTACTAGACGAATATTCCATCCTGTACTATGAGGGTACATCTTTAATCAATATTTCTGTTCGTAAGGATCATCAATAGTTACCAGGGACGACAACTATCCAAATCCATTTATTTCAATGGCGGCAACGGTGCTCGACGCGGCAAAAAGGAACTTTCTACCGGACTTGAAAAAATATGGGATGGTTGGGCACCCCGCTTCGCAGATTTCCCAAATTAGGGACCATAGGTTTATCGTACAAAAAAAAGCGGAACTCCACCCATTGGTATCGGGCAGGTTTACCGGAGATATAAGCATTTAGGTAAGGATGGTTTTATCATCAGATCCATTTTACTGGAGTATGTTTAAATAGCGGCTCTCTAAGACCGTTGAATGCCTTTAAATATGAAGAAAATAGGGATGCCCGTTAACACCGTAAGCAAGGCAATGGATGATTCTTTAGGACGTTCGAAAAAAGCCAAAACCAAAATAGAGACACTCATTAGCATATAAAACAATTGCACCCATGGATATCCGGGCAGTTTTAGCACCGAACGGCCCGATTTTCTTAGTCTAAAGACTCCGAAAACGGCCAGTATCGGAAAAATTCCCAAGGCAAAGCCCATATAGGTCAAAATTTGATCAAAGGTTCCGGAAAGTACCAGGAGTATTGCAACCAACGCCTGAACGAGAATGGCTTTGGAAGGCACTTTAAAAACAGGGTGCACCTCTGCCAGGAATTTAAAAAAGTAGCCATCCTTCGCCATGGCGTAGTAGACCCGTGGCCCAATGATTATAAAGGCGCTCAAGGAGGAAAAAAGCGCAAAGGAAATCAACAGGGAAACTGCCGTATCCGTAGAACCGCCGAACAGATTATTGACAGCCAACCCGCCTATGGCGATAACCCCTTTCATGTCTGCCGGGGGAATGGCATAGATAAAAAGGATATTCAAAATCACATACAACAACAGTACGATCCCGGTGCCCCAAATAAGTGATCGGGCCAGATTGTTACGCGGGTTCCTGATTTCGGAGCCGATGTATACCGAGGCGTTCCATCCGCTGTAGGCGAACATAATCCACATTAGGGACAGTCCGGCTGTTTTCCAACTGCCAAAACCGGATGTCGGCATATGCCCAGGCGAAAAATGGGATACATCACCCTTTCCCCATAAAAAACCGACAAAAATCAGACCTACCACGAGTCCAACTTTCACCAAAGTGAGATAGTTCTGGATCTTGGCGCCCCATTTAATCCCCCGAAGGTGTACTGCCGAGAATAACAGGATAACCAGGATGGAAGCCATTTTCTTTAAGCCTTCCACAGGCAGACCGATAAAAGGGGCCAGTTCTGGGAACGCTCGAAAAAAGTATTCGCTAAAGCCGATGGCCGAAGCGGCTATGGGCGCCGAAAAGCCAACAATAAAAGATACCCATCCACTTAAAAAGCCATACATCGGATGGAACAATTTTGAAAGAAAATTATATTCTCCCCCAGCTTCGGGCATGGCAGTACCCAGTTCCCCATAGCTCAAGGCCCCACACAGCGCTACAAGGCCTCCGACTATCCACAGTACCAGTAAGATTAAAGGATTTCCAAGGTCGCCTATCAATAGGCCCGAAGTCGTAAAGATACCGGCTCCGATCATATTGGCGATGACGATGTTCGTCAGGGAAAAAAAGCCGAGACTCCTTGAAAGTCCGTTTTTTTGAGCACTTTGCAAACCGGGTCTATTGTTTATAGCTGATGGCCAGACCGCCACCGGAATTATCTACGGTCGTTGTGTAGTTTTTAAGGCCCTTTACATAGTGAAGGTATACCTTGGTGCCGGCCATACGGCCACGGCCTTCGGGGCGTACGTTGTGGGCCGTAAAACAGCCTTTCGATTCCAGTTTAGGAGCTACGTCTTTGAAATAATTGGTGTACCAATCTTTATCGGCATCGCTGAAAACAAAATCAAAGGGACCTTTCAATTCCTTTACCAGTTCGTGGGCATCGGCCAACCGGGCATCTACATATTCCGACAACCCGGCCTCCTTGAGATTGGCAAGGGCCTGTTCGTGCCTAGCCTTATCGATATCGATGGTAATCAGTTTTCCCCCCGTCTTACTGAATGCCCAAGCAATCCATACTGTCGAATGTCCGGTAGAAGTACCGATTTCCAAGCCTTGGGTATAGCCGTTTTTCATGATGATATCATAAAGTAATTTTCCATCGGAAGCGGGTACGTTCATATCGTGCCATTCGCCTTTATGGTTTGCAAGAAAGGATTCTACTTTTTTGTCCAACTCCGATCTATCCGAAGTGTCCTGTGCTTGTAGGCCACTATGTATGGATGATACCACGAGAAAAATGCCAATCAGTAAGGAAATTCCATTCGTTTTCATATCCACCGTTTTAGTTCTATACCTTGAGGTAGTCTTGTTTTCTTAAAGGTAGATTTTAAAAATCAATAATCAAACAAACAACAGGATTAGGGTCAATGCAATACCTCCTATGGTAAAATACATCCCTTTTTTAAAAATAGAGGTCGTAGGCCTGAACATCCAAAAGGCCGATACCGCAAAAAACAATAACGAAACCCCGAAAAAAATCCCAAGCCAAAACAAGGGATGTCCGGAATGCATCTTATGGATGTTGTTCATCTTTTCAAGAAGAATGGGCAATTTCTTTTCGGTATAATCGGCTACTCCCGTTTTCCGGTTATAGGTACCGCCTTGAAAATAGAGCAGGTCACCCTCTTCTTTGTCCACCTCAAAACGCCCTTTTTTCAAGGCCGTTCCCAGATCTTCCGCCGCTATGTTCGGCTTTAGGGTTTCTTTAATATGGATTTCCCTTTTAAGGTAATCGGTATTCCTAAAGGTCAGGACGATACCGCTGATGGCATAGACAATCATGATTCCGGCCAGGAAAAAGCCCAAATATCGGTGTACGATCCTGAATGTTCGTTCGGTTTTTTTACCCATGGTCAATTCCTGCTAAAATTTACTGCTGCGCCATTTCAAGGTTGATGGTCATATCGACCTCGTCTCCCAATGTCGGGGTATCGCCCCCAACACCAAATTCAAGACGATCAACGGTACCGGTCAATTTAAGTCCCGCTTTTAGTTTTTGGCTTCGTTGATCGGTAATGATACCGTTAAGTTTTCCCTCCAAGTTTACCGGTTTGGTAACACCGTGCATGGTCAAATCGCCATTCAGCTTAAAGGTTTTGTCCCCTGTTTTTTCAAAAGAGGTGGTCTTAAAGGAAATGGTAGGGTGGGTTTCAGCATCAAAAAAATCGGCACTTCGCAAATGCGCGTTTCTTTTGTCATTGTCGGTGTCGATGCTGGCCGTTTTAAGATTGACGGTAAAATCAGGCTCGCTAAACGCTTCGTCAGCCGTGGCGGTAATTTCGAATTCCCCAAAATGGCCTTCGACTTCCGAAATCATTAAGTGGGTAATGGCAAAACCGACTTTAGAATGGGCGCCATCGGCCTTCCATGTGCTCTGTGCCGAAACCACGGTACAGGCGATAAACAATAGAACATATAAAATCTTTTTCATAATGTGCCTGATTAAATGTTAGGAAACAATATCGTAATTTTTACTTTATAAAAACATCACAAAGATCATAGGTCTCTACCGCTACCATCGTCGGAACGGGCCCTACCTTCTCCGCTGCCCCGAATATTGCATGGCCTCTCCCTTGCCAAAACCATAGCTGAATCCAAGGGCAACAAACCTACCTCTTTGGCGACGGTTATACACTTCAAAATCGGCCTGGGCGATTTGGCTTTCATCGACCCTGGATGCAAACAGGTCCCTTACGCTGAGATTAAGAACGGCCTTGCCCTTTAGAATGTTTTTCCGTAGGCCTAGGTCCATAAATAATTGATCGCTCACCACACTCTGAACGGTCTGGAAGCCAGACTGGTAATTTCCGGTCATTTCCAAATCAAAATCGGCCGGAAACTTGATCTTGCCCATCAATTTAGAAGACCATTGGTCTCCGTTAAAATCGAAAACCGTAGTCTCAAAGATCCCGTCCCGTTGAAATTGGTTGTAGTTGAAATCACCATTAAGGGTTAACCACTTAGCCGGACTGTATTTGGCGTTGAACTCGATGCCCGTCGCCTTGTTCGTGCCGATATTCTCGGGCCTAACCGTATTTACATTGCCGGCAAAGGTCGAGACCCGCTCGATAACCTCGGTGGTATAGCGATGAAATACCCCAAAGTTCAAGGAAGCCTTGCCCAATATATAGATGCTTGTAACCTCATAAGAATCGGTAAACTCGGGCTGTAGGTCAGGGTTGCCCTGGCGGATGCTGAAATTATTTCGGATATTGAAAAATGGGTTCAAGTCCCACATTCGGGGCCTGTAGATACGCTTTGAATACCCGGCCTGCAGCGATACCTGGTCGTTAAATTTATAGGAGGTATGCAGGCTTGGAAAAAAGTTTGTATAGTTTTGCCGGTTGGTCTCGTCGGTAGTGGCAAGAAAAGTTCCCAAATCGGTCCGTTCCAAGCGCATGCCTCCCTTAACACCCCACTTCTTGCCCTCGTAAGAACCAGTACCGTACAACCCTAATACCTTTTGATCGTACTCAAAAATATTGGTCAGCCCTGGATCGTTCACGAAAGTTCCATTGACCAGATCATTTACCTCGTAATCGTTACTGACATCGTTCAAGACATATTGGGCGCCGGATTCGAGCGTCCATTCCTCGGTAAAGGGATTGGTATAATCGAGCTTAAAGGTATATACCGCTTCCTTGAAATCGGTGCGGGTCTGCTGGGTGGCGTCCCTGTCCGCGCCCGAAAAAGTCGAATTTATGAATTCGGAAGATTGATCCTTTCCGAAGAAGTTGCCCAGTCCGCTGAAAAGTAAGGTATGGTCTTGATCGTTTTCAAACTCCTTTTTGTATTGCAGTTCATATTGGAATTTGGGGTTTCTGGCCTCGGTGATCTCGGTGCGTTCCCATAGAGAGGTTATCTCATTATTGGCGTCGAGGGCAGCAAAATCGGTGGTCGATGGTTGGTCCTCTATTTCCATGGCGAAGTTTCCGGAAAGGGTCAGCACATTATTGTCATTGAGGTGGTAATCCGTTCCCAGTACAAAATTGTAGTACGTCTCGTTGCGGTACTCGGTACCCGTGCTCCGGATGGTAGTGTTGGTTACCAGGTCGACATTTCGGGTCTCTATGTCGTTCGGCAGATCGCGCAGCCCCACGCCTAGTTGGCTGAACAGGTTAAACTTCTCGGTACGACGGTTCAGGCTGACCCCCACACTATGCCCGGCGGGAGTGCCGGTGTTTACCGAAACGGAACCGTTGAGGCCTTTTCGCTCTTCCTTTTTCAGGACGATATTGATTATGCCCGAAGTACCCTCCGCATCATATTTTGCCGATGGATTCGTAATCACCTCTACCCTATCGATCATATCTGCGGTAATCGTACCCAGCGCATTGCCCTCATCGCTGGCGATAATGGAAGGTTTACCATTGATCAGCATTTGTACCCCCCGGCTTCCCCTGAGGCTTACCTGCCCTTCGATATTCACGTTGACCGAAGGCACGTTGTTCAAAACTTCCAAGGCACTGGCCCCTGTGGTACTCAAATCCTTCCCTACGTTGAACACCCGCTTGTCTAACTTGAATTCCGTGCGGGAAATTTCGCCTTCCACCACGACTTCCTGTAACTGCTGGGCATCCTCGGTAAGCACTACCTCGCCCAAATCTATTTTTTGTCCCCGGGTAGGGGGTTGCCCGAAGGTTTGGGTCTGGAATCCCAAAAAGCTTACCTCGATATAGAAGTCGCTGGCATCGGTCTCTAAAGTAAAGGTGCCGTCTTCAAGCGTAGTCGTTCCCTCGATCGGTTTTTTGGTTTCGGTATCGGCTACCAGTACCGTGGCAAAACCAATGGGATCTTGACTGGTAGCCTCGATTACCTTTCCGGTAATGGTCACGGTTTGGGATTGCCCCCTAACGGTATTCCCCTTAAAAAAAACAACTCCCAATAAAATAAGCAAAATATAAGGCGGTATGCGTATCATAGTTAACTTTTTTAACTTGAAGTGATTTAAACTTTTTCTTTTACCTGTGAATTTCAGATTTGACACCAAATGAAGCCGAAATCCCCGTTTCTAGACTAAGAGTTTACATTACTTCACTTTGAAACTCCAAAATTTGCTCTTTTGTTTCAGGTGAAGTTTCTTTTTTCTGTGAACGACAGAGATGGTCACGTGAACGACACCTCTGGCAGAAAACGACGTTGGCCTGCCTAGGTCTGTCGATGGCGGGTTTATAAAGGTAGCCATGCCATAAAATGGTACTTTTGGAGTATGGCAACAAAACTCTCCCTTTCAAACTCTGCCACACCAGAGGTCCTGTTTCAGATTTTGTTGAATATCGTGCTGTTTCTGTTCTTTTCTTTCGACAAAAACCAGCCTCACATTCCGGAGTTCAAGGTGGTCGCGTTTCTCAACTACGCATTGGGTGCCCTAATCATCAGTTATGTGCTGCTTCCCCGTTTTTTCTACACGAAGAAATACATCTCTTTTTTTCTCTCGGTCATCGCCGTCGTTGCGACAATAATCCTGATCGAGGAATCCGTTCTTGAAAAGATTTACTATCCCGATACCCGGGGAACCCGTTTTCCCGGAATCGTATTCAGCTTATTGGACGTCATGCCGGTCATTACCATACTTGTTGGATTCAAGTTTGCCTGGGACGCTACGGTCAAACAGCGGGAAGTCGAGCAGCTGCAGACTTCCGTCAAGGAAAGCGAGCTTCAGTTCCTAAAATCGCAGATCAATCCACATTTTCTGTTCAACAACCTCAATAACCTGTATTCTTACGCCATAGAGCGATCGCCGAAAACTCCGGAAATTATTTTGGAGCTATCGTCGGTGCTCCGCTATATGCTGTACGATTGCAAGGAGGATTTTGTGGCTCTTACAAAGGAAATCGAACATTTGAAGAACTTTACCCTACTGAACGAACTACAGATCGAAGAACGGGGAGAGGTTAGCTTTACAACGGAAAATATCGATTCGGACTATCGTATTGCGCCCTTGATCCTGACCGTTTTTATCGAAAATGCCTTTAAACACAGTACGGCGAGCCAATCGAAGGATATTTTTATCGAAATCGCCATTCAGGTAATCGATGGGGGAATACTGGAATTCCAATGTAAAAATTCGTTCCTATCATTGGGGAATACTGAAAACCTCTTCAAGGGCATCGGCCTACAGAACGTAAAAAAACGCCTGCAGTTACTCTATCCCGATGCCCATCAACTCATTATCGAAGAAGTCGAAGGCCAATATTCCGTATTTTTAAGGATGCAATTAAAAAGGGAGGGCAAATGATACATTGTATTATTATCGAAGACCAGCCGCCCGCCCAGCGGGTATTAAAAAAGTTCATTGCCGATATGGGCAATATGGATTTGAAGGCCACCTTTGCCGATGCCCTACAGGCGATGGATTTTCTGAAGACCGAACCCATTGACCTGATTTTTTTGGACATCCACTTGCCCAAAATATCGGGCATCGATTTTCTAAAGGCGGTGCACCATAAACCTAATGTGATCTTGACCACCGCCTTTTCCGATTACGCACTGGAAAGCTATAATTACGATGTGGTGGACTACCTGTTAAAACCTTTTTCCTTCGAGCGGTTCGTAAAGGCCGTAAGCAAAGTGCCGGCGCCACGGTCAGCCCCAGAGAATCAGAAAAGTCCGGTCGACCCTACCTCATCCCCAGAAGTACTTTTTATCAAATCGGGCTACGAACATATCAAGATCGATGTGGCCGACATCCGGTTTATCCAATCGGATTCCGATTATACCGAAATCTTTACGGCCGAAAAGAAATACCTCTCCCAAGAACCGCTACGCTATTGGGAAGATTTCTTAGACTCGAAAAGGTTCATCCGTATTCACAAATCATTTATCCTTAATATTACAAAAATTAAAAAGATCCTCGGCAACCAAGTCCGTTTAGATGAAAATACGAACCTCCCCATTGGTAGGGCATACAAGGAAGACTTCATGAAACAAATCATCAAATAAATACACAGCATTATGAAAAAGTTGAAAAAAGAGGACATTAAACAAGAGGTATTCGATCTATATGACGATTATGCGCACAACAGAATACCCCGAAGGCTTTTTATGGATAAACTTTCGACCTATGCCGTGGGAGGCGTTACGGTAGGTTCGTTACTGGGTTTTATCTCGCCCGATTACGTAAAAAAAATCCAGATCCGTCAGGATGATCCAAAACTAAAATCAGAATTTATCACCTACGATTCTCCCAAAGGTGGGGGCTCGATAAAGGCATTGCTTTCGAAACCCGCCGACACCGAGGGAAAACTACCCGGCATAGTCGTTGTTCACGAAAACAGGGGCTTGAACCCCCATATCGAGGATGTCGCACGTCGAGCGGCCCTGGCAGGCTTTATCTCCTTGGCCCCGGATGCCTTGACGCCGCTGGGTGGTTATCCGGGCAACGATGACGACGGCCGTGAACTTCAGCAACAGCGCGATCGCGACGAAATGTTGCAGGATTTTATCGCCGCCTTCTACTATCTGAAAGATCATCCGGATTGCACGGGCGAGGTTGGGGTCGTCGGCTTTTGTTTTGGGGGATGGATAGCCAACATGATGGCGGTAAAAGTACCCGAACTCGGGGCTGCCGTTCCCTTTTATGGTGGTCAACCTACAGAAGGCATTGAAAACATCAATGCTCCCCTCCTGCTCCATTTCGGGGAATTGGACAAACGCGTCAATGAAGGCTGGCCTGCTTACGAAGCCGCCCTAAAGAAACATGGTAAGGAATACACGGCCTATGTCTATGATAATGCCAACCATGGTTTTCATAACGATACCACGCCAAGGTATGACCGTGAAGCAGCCGAACTGGCCTGGCAGCGGACCATTGATTTTTTTAAGGAGAAGTTGGGATAGCGCACACTACCCATTGTTATTCTACCCCCCTCCACCATTCGGGAAACACTTGGCCAGTATCAGTGAGGTCAACAAGTTCACCTATTTTAGGGGTCACCAAAGGCAATCCTATTTTTTGATTGAGCCGGGAAATTTCATTCAATGGTTCATCCCAGTCATGCAGTGCCAGATTAAACTTGGAGGAATGTACCGGCATCAGCCGTTTGGCTTTCAAGTCAAGTGCCGCCTGGAGGTTTTCTCCCGGAAGAAAATGGATCGCCTTCCAAGCTTCATTGTATTGACCGTTTTCTAAAATTGCCAAGTCTATAGGGCCGTGAAGGTTACCGATTTCCTTGAAGTGTTTGTCGTAGCCGCTGTCGCCCCCCATATAAATTTTACGTGTCGGGGTTTTGAGTAGATACGACAGCCAAAGCGTTTGATCTCGCTTGAAGCTTCTTCCGGAAAAATGCCTTCCCGGTAATCCAAAGATTTTTAGTCCTTTTTGTAGTTCGATATCCGAATCCCAGTCCATTTCAATGATGTTCTCCGGCTTATACCCCCAACGCTCCAAATGTGCGCCGACACCCAGGCCGCAGATCACTTCTTTCACGTTAGGCTTTAGCCTTTTAATTGTCTCATAATCCAGATGGTCATAGTGGTCATGGGTAATAAAAAGGTAATCGATTTCGGGCATATCGCCCACTGTATATACATCCGTTCCCTTAAAAGCTTTTGTTGTACCTGGAATAGGAGACGCATTGCCGCTGAACACGGGATCCACCAAAAGCCTTAGGCCGTTGGTCTGGACAAAATAGGAGGAATGCCCGAACCATACCAGCCAATCGCCTTCAGGAAGGATTTTAAGATCGGTACGAACAGAAGGTAGGGCATCTGTGGGAGTCGTTCTAGGACCCTTTCGGAAAAGAAAATCGAACATCACCTCGCCCATCGAATAGCCCTCCGTAAGTTGTGGGGTATGGGAAAGATTAACAAAAGAACCTTTTTTATGATGGGGGGAGGCCCTCATCCTTTCGAGTCTTTTACCTTTTGGCTTTGCCCCGAACTTTGGATGCTGCCTATATACGATTAGCATAGCTACCAGCACTACTATAATAAGAATAAGTACGATCATAATGCCGCTAAAAAAAAACTTAGCAAAATTAAGATAAATGTCCGTAAAAAAAGCGGGAGACATTTTAGCGGAGAAAGGATCTACCCAGGCCGATCGTACCCATCACTTCATTTCAATCACCCCCCGAGTTACAACCTGGTAAAGTTCCGCCCTTATCGATCTATTTGTACTGGGTCACCCTTTCATCTTGTATTACCCCGTTCCAGTTCATCCCAAAGGCGAAGTCGTAGGTATTCCCTTCGGAATCTGTATGTGGGGTCATGTCGAAGGGAACATCCTCTGCCTGTTGTTCGACCGTGGCCATGTCCGCTGGCATTTGCATGGGCAAAAGGGCGGAAGGTTCGGACTTGCCTGAAATAATGTCGAACAGGGCCTGATCTTGAACGCCAAAGTTGACCAAAATGGCCGAGGCCTCTTTTTCGATTTCCGAAAACACCATCGGGTTAGAAGTGGTTACCAAAACCACCACGGGCTTGCCCTTCATTTGGGCCTTGGTCTCGGCTACCAATTGCGAATCGGTCTTGTTGGCCGTAGAGACGGACTTGTTCTTATAACCCCGATCGGTAAAATCCTCCAACGGATCGCCTCCGGCCATGCTTTTGTCCCTGGCTTCCGTCGCCGTATAATCTTTGTATTGCAGACTTATGGGAATGTAGCCGTTGCCGCCTTTCTCCACATCGGTCTTGTCATAGCCGATGGTAGCGGCGGGATTTTGGATAAAGACCAAAGCTATTTCCGCCTCGTCCGGATTGTCGGTTATATCAAAATAGTTCCCGGCCTGATCGATATTTACCGGGTAATCGGTGGAGGCCGGGGTTTCCATACCCAAAAAGTTCCGGCTGGCAGGCACAAAACGTTTGGGAATATACACCGTTCTTCTTGTCCGCGATGGGCAGTACCTTATCCGAATTTTTCAAGAGGACAACGGATTTTAACTGGGCCTCGTAGCCGGCTTTCATAAACTCCGGCTTACCCACGGTGGATTGGGTCTTGTCGACATCCAGGTATGGGTTCTCAAAGGTCCCGACCCGGAAAATATTTCTTAAAAGCCGAACGGCGGACCGCTCCATTCGAGCCCGCATCTCTTGTTGGCCGTGTTCCCTTACTCCCATTTTGTAGGCCTCTATTATGGGTTTGGCATCGTTGTTTCCCCCAAACTGGTCCACCCCCGCCATCAAAAGCTTGTAATGCCGTTCGGGAACGCTCAAATTTTCAACGCCCCACGATTTTCCATCGACAAAATTGTCCATGACCATGTGGTCGCCCGTAACGCCCCAATCGGTACAGACCACGCCGTCGTAGTGGTATTTCTCCCGTAACAGATCGCCAATAAGATATTTGTTATAGGCATTGCCAAGGTTTTCCCCGTTTTTGGAATCCTGGTTCCAAGAAATGGTGTAATAGGGCATGACGGCCGAGGCCATATTTGTCGCGCCTTCCAGTTGAAATGCCCCCTTCGTAAAGGGAATTAGATGGGCATCGAAGTTATTGCCGGGATATACGGCATACTTGCCCGCTGCATAATGGGCATCGCGGCCCGCTTCGCCCGATCCCCCGCCGGGCCAATGCTTGACCATAGCGTTCACGCTGGCCCATCCCCATCCATCGGCAATCTCTTGGTCGCCCGTCGAAGTCTGGAATCCATCGATATACGCCCGGGCCATCGCTGCTGACAATTTCGGGCTTTCCCCAAAGGTGCCGCTAAAACGGGCCCATCGGGGTTCCGTGGCGATATCGACCTGTGGGGAAAGGGCCGTAGTGATTCCCAAAGCACGATATTCGGTGGCGGCGATCTGGCCGAACTTTTTTACGGTAGGGGGGTCGAAGGTGGCGGCCATCCCCAGCGCGCTGGGCCACATGGAAATTTCGCCCCCCGCGGCGGCATCGTATTCGGCCTTCGCCGTTGTTCCATGCCTTGGATCGGAACTGTTATTGGCAGGAATGCCCAAACCCGTTCCTTCGCAGAACGCCTGTAATTTGTTGTTCCATTGGGCGGCCGCTTCAGGAGATGATACGGTAGTGACCAACACGTGTCTCAAATTATCCTTCTCCAAAAATTGCTTTTGTTGGTCCGTAAGATCCGAAGGCTCGGTTTCGCCTTCCTTGAAAGGATTGCCATTATAGGTTCCGGCAAAATATCCGTCCGGCCGGGCCGGAATGGATTGATGGGCGCTGTACAGCATCAGCCCCGCAATCTGTTCGACGCTCATTTTAGAGGCGAGGTCTTTGGCGCGTTCGTTTGAGGACAACCGCCAATCTTCGTAGGGATCCAATTTGCCATCTTTGTTCAAATCTTTGAAGGCAAGTTGGTCAACGTTAAGTATTTTGACCCCGGAATTTACGTTATAACCCAAGGTCGCCCCATCGGTATGGTGTATTATCACATGGTCACCTTCGGTCGTTTCGCTAAACTTTGGCGACGTATCGCAGCTTGAAATCAATAGTGTAATTGCAAATGGCAGAACTGGAAATGCTTTTTTCAAAGTATTCATGTTGGAAGTTTCAATGGGGATAGGTATTGTTGATTTCGTCTGATGAAGGTCATCGTTTGGAAGTCAATTCGAAAAGCTCCTTATCCATCTGCGGTTTTACTTGACAGGTGTTGTCAAAATGCATGGTCGCGGTATTATCGCTGTTATAGGCAGGCCATTCGGGCAATCCCGGATGATTAGGGTCTCCTGTCTTGGCAAAGTTGATCCATGCCCGGCTCATCTTGTCCGCCAATTGGTGGGCTTTCTCCCCGCCGCCCGTCATGTGGTTGGCCTTTGCGACATTGTCGAAGACAAAGGGCAGTTCCATGCAGTGTAGGGATTTGTATTTTCCGTTGAATACGGGAGACTGCCAAGTGAACAGATACATATAAACGGGCGCTCCGCCTTCAAGTGCCGATTTTGTGTTCGCTTGCGCCACTGCACCGGGACGGAACATGGTATCGACATCAATGAGGTCTTTTACGGCCGTGTCATCAGGATACGCCTTTTTGACCGCAGCGATATACGTATCGGCCCTTTCTTTATAGGTTTCCTCAATAAAGGCCATGATCGTTTCATCGGAGGCCCCCACAAAGCGCATATTGGCAAAAGGCGCAAATTCATTTTTTACGGTACCGATAAGTAGCGGAATATCTTTGGAAAGGGCCAGGGCTTCCTCCGAGGAAGTTTGGTAGGGTAAATCTTCCCCATCTTGGCTAGGCCCCCAATTTAAACCAAAACCCATAACAGGTTTGCCGGCAGCCTTCATTTTTTCCTCTACTTTTTTCATGGCCTTGGAGCTGGCATCGGCCAAAATATCAAAGGGAATGTGCTGTAAACTGTCTACTTGGGACGCTTCAAGGCCTAAAATCGATAGCGTTTCCCGGGCGATGGCCTGCGTATCTTCCTTTTTCAAAATTCCACCCCGCATCGCCCCACTTTGGTTAATGGCTTTATGAAACAGCCCCTTAGCCTTCGGCATGGCCATAAGGGTGTTCACTTTGGCCCCACCCCCGGATTGTCCGAAAATGGTGACGTTATCTGGATCGCCCCCGAAATGGGAGATATTGTCACGTACCCACTCCAAAGCCAAAACCATATCGAGCATGCTGTTATTTGCGGAGTGTTTGTACTTTTCCCCGTAGGAGGATAAATCTAAAAATCCCAGAACATTTAAACGATGGTTGATGGATACCACCACCACGTCGCCTCTTTTACTCAGATTCTCGCCGTCATAAGATGGCAGTTCATGGCTTGACCCTGCTGTAAAGCCGCCACCGTGGATCCAGAACAGCACCGGTCTTTTCTTGTCGTCAGCGATACTGGGTGTCCAGACGTTCAGGTTGAGACAATCTTCGTTGGTATAGCCCCAATCGTGGTCAAAAACGAACTCGGGCTCGTCTTCTACCGTAGTCGTGGGGGTCAACAACGGGGCTACGGGGCCGTAGGTGGTGGAACTGCGTATGCCGTCCCAGGCATCTGGTTTTACGGCAGCTTCAAAACGTTGGGCCTTGGCATAGTCGATCCCTTTGTAGGTATAAATTCCGTTATGTATGTATCCCCGGACCTTCCCTAGTTCTGTTTGGGTAACAGCGACATTCTCGCCGGTCATGACTTCGGATTGGGCCATAACGAAAGCTCCGCATAGAAGTAGGTTAAAAATCATCAAGTTGGCGGTCGTTTTTTTCATTGTTCTTTTATTAAGCGGTATAAATGTTCAGGTTCAAATAATCGTTTTTGAATTTACCCTCCGGGTCAAAATGTTTGGCCAAGGAAAGGAAGTCGCGGTACTTTTTATAGCGCAAATGCAATTGGGATGGATTTATTGAGAAAAGCTTACCCCAATGTGGACGATATTCAAAGGGTTCCAATTCCTTTTCGATCATGGCGACCAATTCGTCCACTTCCTTGGGATTCTGCTTCCAGGTAAAATGTATGGCGACACAGTCTTGTCCGTAACAGGGACTCATCCATAGTTTATCGGCCGCAATGGTCCTGATTTCGGTAATCATCAATTGGGGAGAAATTAAATCGCGCTGTTTTTCCAGTGCCAAGATCGCTTCCAAGGCCTTTTCCATGGGTACAAAAAATTCGGATTGCAGTTCTTTACCGCTACTCGGCGTAAAACCCATTTTAAAATGGGGCAGCCTATCGTACCAAGGACCTGGAACGCCCATTTGCTCCGTACAATTCTCAGCGGAAAGTTCGGTTATCGGATGTAGGTTCCTATTAGCCGGCTTTGCCCCATAGTATTCATCGCCTAAATCCTTAACTTCCCTATCTACCCGCCTCTTTACCCAAACCTGGCTTATCTTTTGATCTTGCCAATCAGTAAAAAGACTCACGCTGTAGCCCCCAGAAAGTATGGCCCAAAAATTTCGTTTCAACGATTCGAGCGGCAGATCTTGAAACACATCCTGTCTCACATCGAAGGCCTTTTCGATATCAAGGGTGACCTTGGTCAGTATACCCAAGGCACCCAAATTGACGACACAGCCCTCAAAGTCTTCGTCCCCTCTTTTTAGCTGGACGATTTCCCCGGCACCGTTGACCATTTCGACCGCAGCAACACTTGTGGCCAAATTTCCGTTCGTAACTCCAGATCCATGGGTGGCAGTGGCACAGGCCCCTGCTACGGAGATGTGTGGTAAGGATGCCAAATTGTGCAGGGCATACCCCTTGTCATAAAGTTCCGTGGCAAATTCCCCGTATTTGGCCCCAGCACCTACGGTAACGGTCATTGCCTCAGCATCTATATGGAGGATCCCACCCAGGTTTTTTGTTGAAATCTGGTTCATGGGACTATCGGCGATATTGTTAAAACAATGGCATGAACCCAAGGCTTTCTGGGCATCAAGTTCTTTGATCAGGGTCTGTACCTCTTCCACTGTAGTGGGCTCATAGAAGTGTTTGGCCTTATACACATAATTGCCCGCCCAATTTTTACGAATGGCTCCGGGCTCGACTTCCGTCATCCCAATTTTCTTGTCTGTCTTGCAGGATACCAAAGGGGTCAAGGCCGTAGCCGCGGCAAAATTCGCCGTGGTTTTAAGAAATTGCTTTCTTTTCACTCGTTTAAAACTTTTAGTTACTTGAAAAGGGATTAATTAATAAAATATGAACCCCTGTAAGAGCTAGGCTCTTCATGCTCGTTTTATAATGCCCATTAATTAAAACCGACTTCCTTAAGCCCTTCATGGCTTATTTTTATAGCTTCCAGCGGTTTGAGGCCGTCAAAGGTCATGTCTTGTTCCACCATATAATATTCCATTCCGGATAGTTCTTTTTTTGCTAGAATACGTGCAAAATCAATATTTCCCTCCCCGACAGGGGCAAATCGCCCTTGGTCGTCCATATCCTTTACGTGCCATATTTTAAATCGCCCGGGGTACTTTTCAAAATACGCCACCGGATCGGCGCCCGCCTTGGTGACCCAATATAGGTCCATCTGGAAATTGACTTTTTCAGGATCGGTATTCTCCAGCAGATAATCGATTGTCATAATACCATCCTCATCCTTTTTAAATTCAAAATCGTGATTATGATACAGTAATTTCAGGCCGGCAGCGTTCGCTTTTTCGCCCAGAGTATTCAAAATTTCCACTAAATTTTTGGCCCCTCCGGTCATGCCCATAGTCTTATTTTCGGCATTGAACTTAAAGAGGCCCATCGGCGGTACGGGGATAACGAAATACTCAAAACCGGCTGCCTTCACATCGGCCATCATTTCATCCGCGTTTTCCAAAGTGACCGAACCTTGATGCGTGCTTATCGGTTTTAGCCCAAGCCCATCGAGATAGTTTTTAAAGTCGGTGGGGGACATGTTATAGAACTTTCCGTCTTCGTAACCGGCCGCCTCGATGTTTAGGTATCCGGCATCAGCGACGGCCTGTAGCGTTGCTTTGGCATCTTCGCCCATGGCATCGCGGACGGTGTAAAGGGCAAGACCTCCGTATCGGGCTTTGTCGGTTTCTTCGGCGTCATGGCTTTCGCTTTGGCCATTTTTTTCAGCAGTATCCTTTTTGGCGGAATCCTTGCAAGAGATATTTAATACCAGCAAAAAAGCCAATACCATACCTCTTATCAGTAATTTGATTTTTGATTTTTTCATTTTCCTTAGGTGTTTAATTATTATTCATTGATTTTAGTTTATTTCGTCTAAATTATAGAATCTTTACTGTTGAACTCATTTAAACTTTTTCTTTGCCGCCAATAACTCCAGCTTGGCGTAAATATCCTCGAAAAGCAACCTATTATCCATTTGTCGCTAGACCCTGATAAACCATCCCGCCAGATGGGTATCATAAGTACTGGCGTCAATGTTGGTCATCCATTTTCTTGCCAATGTGTTTGTCCGTTATTTTTGAAACTATAGAGATATGGGGCCTTATGCGCCTTACCTTGAAATAGTTTTTCATGTCGCTCCAAAATATCCATTCCCAAAATTCGTCGCTGGAACGTGGTACGACGCAACTCCTCTCCCAAAATGGCTTCATAGACCTTTTGTAACTGTTTCATAGTAAATTTAACAGGCAACAGGTTCATGCCCACCAAATTCTTTTCGATGTTATTGCGCAATATGTTCAAAGCGGTGTCCACAATTTGATCGTGGTCCATCATTAATGGCGGCAGTTGATCGATGGCATACCAGTTGATGCTATCGGAAAGGGCATCGGGTTCGGGCGCAACCTCGTCATAATTGATCAAGGCGAAATAGGAAACCGAAATAAAGCGATCTAGCAACCAAGCATGCGCTTCAACCTCAATATCGTTTTCTTCCAATATACGTTTCATAGCCTTGGGGTCCGAACGGCCAAGGCCCCCAAAAGTCCGGAACTGTGCGAAATATATATTTTCGAGTCCGGTACGCTCTTTGACGCCCCTTTTTACGGCATCATCCACACTTTCATCGCGCTTTACAAATCCTCCAGGCAGTGCAAACAATCCGGTGTTGTGATATTCAAGAACCAAGATTTTCAATTGCCTTCCGTTGAATCCGAAAATGACGGAATCATAGGAAATATTTTGTATAAAATCCTCTTTCTGAAGGGCTAGAACTGGTTTTTTTAAGTGCAAAAATTATAATTTTTCCAAATAAAGAACAATAATCCAAGAAAACAAAGTATTATTGTAACAAACTGAGACAATAATAGTTTTATGACCTTTGCCATGAAAATAATGCTAACTTTTCTATTCGCTTTACAAATGACGGCTACCATCGCCCAGAACAAAAATGCCTTTCCTGTACAGGCAAGGGTGGAAAGCGGTATTATCGAGGGAAACTACGATACTCATACCGGAATCCAGACCTATCTTCGGCGTGCCCTTCGCTAAACCGCCTGTGGGCGACCTGCGTTGGAAGGCGCCACAGCCCTTGGATCATTGGGAGGGCGTAAAGAAGACTAAGACTTTTGGACCGCGCCCCATGCAGACCATGGTATTCGGCGATATGAAATCTCGCTCTGAGGGCGTTAGCGAAGACTGCTTGTACCTCAATATCTGGACACCTGCTTTGAGAGATACAAAAGATCTGCCCGTATTGGTCTATTTCTTCGGAGGGGGGAACGTTGCAGGCGATGCTTCGGAATATCGCTATGATGGCGAAAGCATGTCGAAAAAAGGGATAGTAGTGGTAACGACGAACTACCGGTTGAATATTTTCGGATTTCTGGCACATCCCGAATTAAGCGCCGAGGCTCCCTATGGTGCATCGGGCAATTACGGATTGCTGGATCAAAATGCCGCCTTGAAATGGGTACAAAAAAACATTGCCGCTTTCGGGGGCGATCCTAAAAAAGTGACCATAGCCGGGGAATCGGCGGGCTCGATCGGGGTCAGCCAACAAATGGCATCCCCCCTATCCAAAGACCTAATCGCCGGGGCCATCGGCGAAAGCGGGGCGGGCATCAATCCTACCATGGCGCCCGTACCCTTGAAGGAAGCGGAGAAAATGGGACTGGAATTCGCCAAAAATGCGGGTTATCCCACTTTGGCCGAACTGCGGAAATTGAGCGCACGGGAGGTCTATGAGATCTACAATCAATCGCAACGCTTCGGTTTTCCGGCCGTAATCGACGGCTATTTTCTTCCCAAACCGCTCCCCGAGATATTTGAAAGTGGCCAGCAGGCGCAAGTTCCGCTTTTAGTGGGATGGAACTCTGCCGAAATCCCCGGAATGGCCTTTACACAAGGCCCGTATAGCGAAGAAAGTTATGTAACCAAGGTAAAGGAGGCCTATCCCAACAGATACACGGAAGTGCTTGAATTATATCCCCATGGCTCTGAAAAGGAAATCGAACTTTCCGCAACGGCCCTTGCCTCCGACCGATTTATCGCGTACAGCACATGGAAATGGTTCGACCTCCACAGAAAAAATAGCGATCAACCCGTTTACCGCTATCTATACAGCAAATTGAGGCCGGAGCTAAAAGATAAGAACCTGGCTTCTGGACTGGCCGGTGGCACCGTGGAAAAAGACCAGGATGCTACCGTAGCACCAAAACCCATCGGTGCTCCCCATGCCGCGGAGATCGAATATGCAATGGGCAACCTGCATTTAGTGGACGACTACGCCTGGACGGAGGAAGATTACATCGCCTCCGATACCATGCAGCAGTATTTCGCCAACTTTGTCAAGACCGGCAATCCCAACGGGAAGGGCCTACCCCAATGGGAAGCGGCAAAGGCTTCGGATGCCACCCCTCCCGTGATGGTCATTGATGCCGAAAGTAAGCTGATCCAAGCGCAAAACGACCCTAGGTATCACTTTCTTGACAAAGCCTATGGAAATGTCATGGATTAGAAAGCATTACCCTTCATTTCAGGATTCGATTACCAATTACACGAGCAAATTCTGCCAATACCTGCAGCTCTTGGCTCCACGGACCATGGCGCCAATTTCTTACCAACCTTTTTATTGACGTTAATCGCACAATTTCCGTTGTTCCCAGAATATCTCATCGGTTCCATTTCTGTTGAAACCTCTTCATACTCTAGTTCAAATAATCCGATTATGCCTATATCCATGGTATTTTACGATAGCATACCGGAATATAGTTCAAAGATGCAATTATAGAATACCTTATACATAGCAGTTTGATTTTCTATCTTTACCCTCCTTTACAAACCCCTATTTAAAATAATTCCTCTATTTTTATCAATATGCAAGCTTAATTGAAGAAAAATCATTGGCAAATACGGTGTAACGGCGGCTGGTTTGCTGGTTTTGCCCAAAATATTACTTGCTACATACCCCGCTGGGGATGACCGGAAATCCATTCCCATAAACGCCGACCATTGGGTCTATGCCAGTGTTTTTCCGCCCGAGTGGGATGCCTACCCCATATAAGATGTATAGGAACAGCGTTCCTAGATGCCGAAAATTAAATTGTTCTAGAACACACAACTATGAAAATTGCTATGCTAGGCTCCGGGTTCATTGCCCGCTTTTATGCCGAATCGCTGCACGCACAGAGAAGAAAAGACCATCTAGTCATGGTCTATTCACGAAACGAATCAAAAGCCAAACGCTTTGCCGACGATTACGGGTTGCCACATTACAGCACCATAATGGAAGAAGCTATCGAACATCCCGATGTCGATGTGGTCTTGATTTCATTACCAAACCATTTGCACGAGGCCGCAGTGTTGGCCTGCGCCCAAGCTAAAAAACATGTAATTTGTACAAAACCTTTGGGCCGAACGGCGGAAGAGGCCAAACGTATGCTCGATGCCGTAGAGGATGCCGGAATTTTCGGGGGCTACTTGGAAGATCTCTGCTATACGCCCAAGTTTTTAAAGTCGATGGAAAGCGTGAAGCGCGGGGATATCGGAAAGGTACTTTGGGCCAAATCACGGGAAACACATCCTGGACCCCATAGCGATTGGTTCTGGGACAAGGAAAAATCCGGAGGCGGGGCCATTATCGATTCTCGGATGCCATTGTGTGGAAATCAGCAGGAATTTTATCGGAAAAAATATAAAGCCCATCGAGGTAATGTGCTGGGCAGACACGCAAGTGCACCCCATCGAGGCCGAAGATCATGCCATCGGGCTGGTTAAATACGCCAATGGGGCCATCGGCCAATTCGAGGTAAGCTGGACCTTCAGAGGCGGAATGGACCTACGCGACGAGGTCATGGGCACCGAAGGTACCATATGGGTCAACAGTTTTCTTCGCACAGGATTTGAAATGTTCACGACCGGTGAAGGTGGCGATGGCTATGTGGCCGAAAAAGCGGAATCGAGTTCAGGCTGGTTGTTTCCCGTCGGGGACGAGGCCCACGAACTGGGCTATCCCCACATGTTTACCGACATGTTTACCGCCATCGAGGAGCATCGTGATCCGCTGGAAACCTTTTACGATGGCTATGTGGTCAACGCCATTCTGGATGCCGCCTTCAAATCTGCCCAAAACAAGATTTGGGAACCCGTTGTTCTGAAAGACTGGCGCGGCGATACCCCGGAAAACGGTCAGAAAAAAATGAAATCCTACGATGACGACCACTATCTGATCAAGAAAGAAATATTGCCGAACGGTGATGTTACCTACATTCTCAAAAATAAGGAAACGGGAGAAGTTACGCGAAAAGTGACGTCGGCCCCTAATTAGGCTTTTATTGACAAGCGACGGTGTTACGGATAGACTTATATCGACAAATTTAATAATAAGAGGGTTCTAATTTAAAAACATAGCATGTACATCAACAGAAAAGCAACGGCCGAAAACACATAGGGATACCCTCGTTATAGGCTTTGGAATCAGTGGGGGCCGGGCCGGCAAAGAACTCTGCGAAAAGGGGCTCAAGCCATGGTTTTGGAACGCGGTCGTGTGCTCGGGCCTATCAAAGATTATCCGAGGGCGACCCAACATTCTTTGGGATTCATATACCAGGGTGACATTCCGCAAAAGGTCAAGGATGAAAATGCGATAGTTAGCCGGAGTTATGGCTTTAAAAAGGCGACCAAACACTTTGTCGTAAAAGATACCGAGGCGCGGATCCCCCATGATAAAGACGACAAGGTTTGGGCTACATAACAGGTATGAGGGCTAAGCCCAGAGAAAAAATTCCAGTTCCTCAAACAAAATTAAATGAAAGACCATAGTCGATGACTTTTAAAAACACGACATATATCATTATGGGCGGTACCACCGGTATGGGCCTTGCCGCTGCCATCGCTTTAAAGGAAAATGGCGCCAACGTATTAGTGGTAGGGAGGAACCCCGATAGCGGTAAAAAAGCAGAAGACACTTTGGGCGAGGGCTGTATTTCCCTCAGTGCGGATGCGACCCATCCAAAAACCATGGAGAGTGCCATTGAAAAAGCGCACGACGCCTTCGGCGATGTTACCGGACTTTTTCATGTTGCCGGGGGAAGCGGCCGTAGGTGGGGCGACGGCCCCTTGGACAAAATGACCTTGGAAGGCTGGAACAAGACCATAGAGCTGAACCTGACCTCGATGATGCTCTCTAACCAGGCCATGGTCCGTTATTTTTTGAAGCATAAGAGGGCAGGGGTCATCCTAAACATGGGGTCGGTATTGGGCTACTCACCTTCCCCAAAGTATTTTACGACCCATGCTTATGCCGCGGCGAAATCAGCGATAATCGGGTTTTCGAAATCCATCGCTTCGTATTATGCATCCGACAATATCCGAATTAACGTAATTGCCCCAAGCCTGTTCATCACTCCCATGTCAAAGCGCGCTGCCAATGATGTGGATATAATGAACTTCCTAAAAACAAAACAACCTCTGGACGGCGGCCGGCCCGGTGCTTCCAAAGATATTGACAACGCCGTGCTTATGTTTCTCCATCCCGATTCAAAATTCATTACGGGCCAGGTATTGGCAGTCGATGGGGGGTGGACGCTTAGCGAAGGGCAGTATTAGCAGGCATATTAGAAGTTGGGTACAAACAATTTCAAAAAAATTGCACTCCCAATTCATTAAGAACTGTCAATCGAAATAAAGCTAGCTGCGAAAATGAAAAACATCGGCATCCACATCGGAGCTACCAATATAAAGACCGTTATTTTCAAGGCGGAAAGCAACACCTTGGAAAGGAACGAAATGCCGACCGCCACTGATACTGGTAGCAGCGAAGCTGGAATTTTGAAGAAAAAAATTATAGCCCTGAGCGAGTCAATATCCCAGGACCATGCGAATGGAGAATCAAAAGACCTATGCCATTTCCGCCCCCGGTGTAGTCGTTAAGGAAAATCGTAAGACCCTGCATAAGCCCGAAAGGCTTCAGGGCATCGAAAACTTTAACGGGTTGACGGAATGGAACCGGGATATCAGGGTATTAAACGACGGCCATTCCGCCTGTGTGGCAGAATATGGATCCTTTTATAGGTACCTAGGTTTTCGAACAATGCTCTTGTTGACCTTGCGAACGGTTGTGAACGGAGGCATCATCAATGGCCAACTCTCTCAGAGCAATCTGCCATCTGCAGGCCGAGTGCGCCACCTGACGGTTCAATACGATGGGATGCCGACAATGACCAATAAGCCTGAACAGAGGGAAATTTTAAGAGCGTTCGAGAACCGGTCGAAGCTTTTGTCAATGAAAACGCAAATGTTAAGTGTGGTGGAGGGAATCCGTTCAAAAATTAGCCGTCGGTCTCGCATCGATCACGAACATTCTTTATCCGGAAGTAATCGTTTTGCGTGGAGGGATTACGGCCGATGCCGGCGATTCTTTATTAGACCCCCTACAGGAGTTTATGACATATTATCAATGGCGGCCCGGGGGTGATGAAATAAAAATCAAAAAAGCTGAATGGGGCCGCTTCGCCGGAACTATCGGTGCGGCCTTCTTTGCCTAGAACAATAGTTAAATCGATGTACTATCAATGAGCGTAACAAAAGAATATTTGGAAAAAGGAAGGGAAATGATTTCTGCTGTAGAAAAACAGGAAGCGAAAATCCAGGAGGTTGCCAAACTGTTCGCCACCTCCATTTTGAACGGGCGCGTGGTTCACCTTTTCGGATCGGGCCATAGCCGGATGATGGTGGAAGAAATGTGGCCCCGATATGGGTCTTTTCCTGGATTCAACCCAATCGTCGAACTTTCGGTGTCGTTTCATAATCTGGTCGTAGGGGCGAACGGACAGCGACAGGCGATGTTCCTTGAAAACGTACCGGGGTTGGCAGCGCGCATCCTACGGAATTTTGATACGAGTCCGCAAGATACTGCTTTGGTCATTTCTTCCAGTGGATGTAATGTCGTGCCCATCGAAATGGCCGAGGAATTTCAAAAGCGCAATATTAAGGTCGTCGCCTTGATCAGCAGCTTACATTCGGAAGGTAGCGCTTCTAAAAAATCCGATGGTAAAAAACTGACTGATTTTGCGGATTATGTGCTGGATACTGGCGCACCGCTGGGCGATGCTATGATTTATTTGGATGGATTGGATTCCCCGGTCGCGCCAGGATCGACCCTTGGAGGGGTTTTAATCATCAATTCCATAAAGGCCGAGGTCGCGAAAATCCTCCTTGAAAATGGAAAGTCCCCGAAAGTTCTCAGCAGCGGAAAAATTGTTGGAGAGCAGAGGGCCGTTGATTTGTTCGAGTCCGCTTATGACGAGCATGCCCATTTGATGGCGAAATTGTACGAGAATGTGGGAGGCTCCAAAACTTAAGAATCAATAGTTATGGGTTAATCATGGATCTTTTTATCTTTTAGCTTAACGTTCGACGAACGGTAGGGGCTTCCCTTTCCTAGTGAAACTAGGAGCTTTACTTTGACTTTCAAAACAAACCGAACCGATATGCTTGTCATCGGCAGCGGAAGTGCGAGGTCAACGACCGCCCGCGTGGCATCCCATAGAAAGTATCACCTTGAGGGCAATTTGTAACAAAACATTAAAAAATTATACCTTTCAGGCGGACATATACAAGATTGCGCCCCATCGTCCTGACATTGACGACAAACGTCAACACCCATAAAATTCAGGTTAAAAATCTATTATGAGCAAAACACCTATTAGAACAACCGTAATCGGCAGCTATCCTTTTCCCGGATGGCTCGAATTCGTGTCACAGAACCTCGACCAATTTGGAACCCCCGATATCGAAGAAGCCATTGAAGATGCCGTGATTGCGGCGATTCATGATCAAGTCACGGCGGGCTTGGATGTTATCACCGATGGGGAGCAGACCCGGCTTGACTTCAACCTGTCTTTTTACGGGTTTATAAACGGCATTGAGAACAACCCTGCCGACACCCGAAAATTCGGACCCGCCGCACATGACCAACGAGGAAAGAACAGCATTGTAGGCGAACTGTCAGCACCAAACGGTCTGGGAGCGGTAAAGGAATTTGAGCGGTTGAAAAAATTGGCTCCCGAAGGTCCGACCTTAAAAACCAGTATTCCGGGCCCCTATACGTTGTCGGGAAGGCTGCTACCGAACGCAAAATATAAGGACCGCTACGAGATTACGGAGGCCTTGCTCCCTATCATCCGCCATGAACTCGAGGCCCTTGTTGAAGCGGGGTGTACCGAGATTACGGTCGACGAACCCTCTATGAGCTGTTATGCCTACAAGGCGGACACCAAGCGTTTTGTAGATATTTTTAATCGCACGGTAAAGTCCATCAAAGGAAAGTGCACCCTCAGCACCCACCTCTGTTTCGGTAATTATAAGGGAAGGCCGGTGGGGTATCGCAGCATTCGACCGATGCTCCCCGATTTTCTGGAGATGGATGTAGATGAAATACACGTAGAAATGGCGAACCGCGAATTCGCCGAGATTGAACTCCTCGAAGCCTTTGCCGAAAAGATGAACGTGGCTGTGGGCATTATCGATGTCAAGAACTACTATATAGAAACAGTTGACGATGTGGCGGAACGGATCAATCGATGCCTAAAATACGTGCCCGCGGAAAAACTCTCCGTTGCTCCCGATTGTGGCTTGAGCCAGACCGCCCGGTGGGCTTCACGGCAGAAGTTGATCAATATGGTCGCCGGGGCCAAAAAAGTAAGGGAAACTCTATGAAAACATTAATTCCAGCAATAAAAAAAAACGAAGCCCTTATTACCGAAATGAACTCCTTTCTATCGGAGAAAGGGGGCTTCCGCTTGTGGTGGTTGGGACAAAGCGGTTATCTGCTGCAATGGAACGGAAAACGGGTCTTACTCGATCCGTACCTCTCCGATTCCCTGACCAAAAAATATGCGGAGACCGAAAAGCCGCATATCAGAATGAGTGAACTTGTGGTTCGGCCCGAATTATTGTTAAATATTTCCGTAGCTACCTCCAGCCACAACCATACCGATCATCTGGATGCGGAAACCTTGATCCCCATTCTGAAAAATAATCCCAATATCAAATTTATCATCCCCGAGGCAAACAGGGACTTTGTCGCAGACCGCCTTCATTGCGACCCCAATTTTCCCATTGGCATGAACGATGGAACGAGGTACCAACATAACGATATTACCTTTATCGGCATCCCCGCCAAGCACAATGAAGTAGAGCGCGATAAAATGGGCTATTGCAAGTTCCTAGGTTTCGTCATCCAATTCGGAAACTATTGCATATACCACAGTGGTGACACCTTATGGTTCAATGGAATGGTCGAAATCTTGAAACCGTATCATGTCGACGTGGCCATCCTTCCCATCAATGGCAATAAACCCGAACGGAAAGTGGCCGGAAACTTGAACGGTCAAGAAGCTGTCGAACTCGGAAAAGCCATCGATGCCGATATGGTGCTACCCTGTCATTACGATATGTTTACTTTTAATACCGCTGATGTCAACGAGTTTGTTGTGGCCGCCGAGAAGATCGGGCAAAGGTACCGTGTGTTGCAAGGAGGGGAATGTTTTAAGTTACCATAGAAGGTTATGAAAGCTCCCCGCCTTTATAGTGTTCAAACTAGACATATCCCATCATTTTTGATGTTGTTCATGTGGATGTCGTGTTGGAATATGGAATTCTCCTTTTTGAGATAATCATATTTCAATGCAAACCTAGTCGGTGCGTTCTAGGTGATCCAGGGGTGCACCACTTTTGTTGTTGTAGATCAACAAACATACCGAGGTCATAACTTTGACACGTTACATCGAATCGAATTCGTAGCAATCCCAGTAACATGTGCCGGTTTGCTATACCCTGTGGTTTCTTCCCAAGATTAATAGTTTATGCTTTTCAGAGGTATCAGTTAAATTACGGCCGTTTCCATTTGTTGTTGAGCATCAAGTTTTTCGCATAATTACCGCATTTCTCATCGGCCTCGTAAGCTTCCCACAAGGTTCTATCGAGTTTTTCGGAAACTTCTGTGATATCCAAGGCCTTCGCATAGAGCAAGGCGGTTTCATAGGCTGAAATCTGAAAATGTTCCACATGCTGTAATTTGGCTATAATTCCGACATCCAGGAGCATTCCTTTTTGAAAATCTTCGTACAGGTCCTTCGTTTCCTCGAGCAGGCCACGTATTATTTTACCATTGGTCAATTGGAACTTTATATGGAGATAGTTCCCAATATCCACCAGTCTCTCCTTTTGGTTTCGGGTCTCTTGGATATAGGTTTCTATAAGTTCGGCCAATTTTTCGTCTGTAACACGTTCAAGCATATCGGGTAAGGCGTGCAATATCAAAAGTTCTGAATTATAGAGATTCTGTAACTGTCTTTCGAAGAGGTCCCGCATTATTTTCATTTCTTGATTATTTTCTAGTTTCCTGAATGCTTTTGCCGATTAATAAGTAACAAAAGTATTTTTGAGCATGAGATTACGGATACTTTATAGCACCAATTTTTAACACAATGCGTTTACGAATGCAATGGGTTTTTAATGGAAGTGATTTAAGTGTAACAGTGCGAACGGGGCACAGAACATATTGTGTTGACAGTACCGGGATAATTCTCTAAAATCATTGATTATCTAGGGGACGTGAACCGATATGGGAGTTCAGTCAGCGTTAGGACAACTACGTTCTCAAGGTAGGTAAAGCTTTATCGTAAAGCTGGAATCGATAGCGACCAAGAGAACACTGATCGGTTTCTAGATGACCGCTGCCCTAACGCAACCTGACCTTATTCCCGCAAGGCGTTGACCGCTTTTATTAAATCATCGGAAAGTTTTTGAGATTGAGGAGAAAATTGAATCGCTGCCAATGGCAGCGATTCAAAACATGATGAGGCAGTGATTGACGTCACCCATTGTAGGATCGATGTAATCTTAAAACATTGAACCAAAATGCTTGTCTTTATAATTGTCCCATAGCATCGTCTACTGAAGTGGCGTTATCCCCTTCCTGTGCTTTCTGCACAGCGGCAGAAGGATTGGCCATTCCCAAATCCGGAACGCCCGCTGCAGGTTTCATAGGTTTCTGCTCGAACTCTCCTTTCTTATCGAAACTGATGCCGCTGGACCATCTACCGTTGGGCCCCTCTTCTTTATCCTTATGTAGTGTATAGAAAGTATAGTTGTAATCTTCAGGTTCTATGGACTGGTCAAAATTGTTGGGTATGGGGTGATTTTCGGGTCCCCCGAGTTCTTCCCAAGCCGCTAACCATTGGTTCTGGTGCATCGTATCCCTCGCGATAAGGAAGCTTAGCATGTTCTTCATACCCTTATCATCCGTCATCTTGTAAAGTTGTACTGCGAGCATCCTTCCCGTGCTTTCCGCCGTCACATTCGCCAGCATATCCGCTGCTATATTGCCACTGGCGTAGACATGGCTACAATTGAAGGGCACACCATTAGAGTCGACCGGCATGGCCGCCATACAGGTGGTTATTACGTGCTGTATGTTCATGCCGCCCATGGCCGCATGGACAATGGGATCCTTCGCTGCCGCTTCCTGTAAATTTACCGGGGCACCTTCGAGATTAAGTGCTACTGCGGTAGCGAGCATTTCTATGTGCCCTATTTCCTCCGTTCCTGTTTCCAACAGCATATCCCGGTATTTTTTTGGGCCCCGTGCCCCAAATGCCTGAAAAAGATACTGGAGACATACTCTGATTTCCCCCTGTATCCCCCCGATTGCCTGTTGAAGGGATTTTGCAAAGACCGGGTTCGGATTATCGACCTTTACTTCATACTGTAACTTGCCACCATCGTGATAGAACATAATTTATAGATTTAAGTTAGAAAAATTGCCCCTTGGGCTGCATTGCTCACTATAAATTTATATCGACAAAAAAATAGGATGTTGCTTTAAAGGATTATTTAATAGCTTAATTGGTTTTAAATTTTTGATGTGCAAAATGAATTTAATCCTGGTTCACAGGAACGGCGGCAAGTGTTTCAAATTATTGCCGCCCGAGACGCAACTTGAGCAGATCATATCTTTTATGGAAGCTCGGAATACCCAAGGGGGCGGGTAAAATCGTATCCGTTTTCATTCCGTATAGCGTTTATAAATTTCATTCCGCCAGTGGGGCTTCTGGCCGCAGATCGGATGACCCGTCTTAGTGAATCCAGGAGGGCCGGAAAATTAAGTTTTATTTTAAAGACGTGCCGAACAGAACCGGGCACTTGCTTTATTTGCATTTCGCTCATACCGTACCGGCCACCACCGCTGCCTTCCTTGGCTGTAGGCAGCCAAGGTTTGCCGCGGGGGTTCCATCGCCCGTTGTTGTTGGGAGCTATTTATTGTTGGGTGAGTAAATATTGTTATAGAAAAATCTTTGATAAAATCGGTACCGACGAACAAAATTAGAGGCTATGTGCGACAACATGGTATTATCATCGACCAGAGAGTTACCACCATATGGGTAGAAATTCAAGGTAATTCGACCCTATAATAGTTTTCGAGCTAAATATTATTTCTTCATGGTTCAATGTCGGCATATCGAAGCAATATCTTTATCGGAACTACAATAAATGAACCTATTAATTAAATAAAAGCGCTATGAAAGCATTATGTTACCATGGAACGGAGGATGTACGTATAGACAACGTTCCCGAGCCAAAAATCGAAAATCCGGGGGATATTATCATAAAGGTGACCTCCACCGCTATCTGCGGCTCCGACTTGCACTTGTACGGGGGTCTTGTGCCAACCTTAAAGGAGAACGACATACTGGGTCATGAATTTATGGGCGAAGTAGTCGAACTGGGGTCAGAGGTGAAAAATTTCAAAAAAGGAGACCGGGTAGTAGTACCCTTTACCATAGCCTGTGGAAACTGCGAGTATTGCGACGACGACAAGTATTCATTATGTGACAATTCCAATCCGAACGCGGAACTCTGCAAAGAAAATCTCGGGCATTCCATTTCCGGAATATTCGGATATTCACATATGCTGGGAGGGTTTTCCGGGGGACAGGCCGAATATGTAAGGGTGCCCTACGCCGATGTAGGGCCGATTAAGGTTCCCGATTCCCTCAGTGACGAACAGAGCCTGTTCCTTTCGGACATCTTTCCGACCGGATACATGGGCGCGGAGAACGCCGATATAAAAGAAGGCGACACCGTTGCCATCTGGGGATGCGGGCCAGTGGGTCAGTTCGCCATCCAAAGTGCCTGGATGCTTGGCGCCGGCCGGGTAATTGCCATCGACGTCGTAGAGGAGAGATTGGATATGGCAGAGAAGCATAGCAAAGCAGAAGTGATACGGACCGTCGATGCGGACGAGGTCTATTCCACATTAATGGAAATGACCGATGGCAAGGGCCCCGATTGCTGTATAGACTGTGTAGGGGCCGAGGCCCACGGGGCGGATGGTTTCGATACCGATATCAAAAAGGCACAGCCCGATGCCCTGGCGCAGATTTTCAAGTCCTGTAAAAAAGCCGGCAACGTTTCCATTCCGGGGGTCTATGTAGGGAAGGTTGATGGACTTCCCATGGGCATGGCCATGAACAAAGCACTAAGTTTTAAAATGGGGCAGACACATATGCAGCACTACCTTGAACCTTTATTGCAAAAAGTGGTGGATGGAGCTATTGATCCTTCCTTTATCATAACGCACCGCATGAAACTGGAGGAAGCTCCCAAGGCGTACAAGATGTTCAGGAACAAAACAGATAAATGCGTCAAGGTGGTATTAAAGCCTTGATGTATGTTTCCTACCTATTGCGGAATTGACGGCCAAGGATTGCCTTGGCCGTTTTCTATAACAAACCATATCAAAGAATCCCCCGCCTCTCGAAGTTTTGCTTCTCTACATCCCTTTAACGTTATCCTTACCCTGCACAAATTGTTATCTAACCGGTGCTTTAAGATACGGCCAATTTGAAGGTAAATCCACTTGGCAATGGAGTCTGCGACATGGGGAAGTATGGTCAGTTAATTATGTCTGAAAATCAAAATGCTGTTCCGCAGCCGGTTCGCAGGATAAGGCTTCCTTAATGGCGCAATATCTATGTAGATGCTACAAAACATGTAGCCTACCACTCGCTCATGATTTGAAATAATGTCATTTCAAATGGCATTTTGACATTTGGAGAATGACATGATGCTGGCGCCACAAGGAAAAACTGACATAATTATCTTAAATGGACTTTAAAATGCTTTCCACCTTTTAGAAAATTTCCCTTGGCATTTTTTTTGTATAACTATTGGTGAAATTATTGTTTAACTTAAATCTTTATTATTATGAGCACTTTAGCAAAAGTTTCGAACAATGGGGGTTTGACAAGAACAAATCCAAATAGGTCATCGAGCCTCCCTATGTGGTCCTTAATCGATAATATCTTTAACAGGGATCTACCCTCGGCATTTTCCCAAAATTTTAACACCGGCATAAGCCTTCCAATGGTCAATATCAAGGAGACAGCGGATGCATATACTGTAGAAATGGCTGCGCCCGGACTCAAAAAATCCGATTTTCACATCGATCTTGACAACCAGTTACTTTCCATCTCCACTGAAATAGAGGGGGATAGCAAGCAAAATGAAGAGAATTATACGCGGAGGGAGTTCGGGTACTCTTCTTTTAATAGGACTTTCACGTTACCTGAAACCGTAGATGATGGTCAGATCAAAGCCGAATACAACGAGGGTATTCTGAGCATCAACCTTCCCAAAAAGGAAGAGGCCAAAAAAAAGCCAGCAAGAAGTATTAAAATTTCCTGAGGGAATCAGTCGGTTTTTACGATTTATGGAGCAGGGCCATCGTTGGCCCTTTTCCTTTGCCTATTTCTATGGTATGGAATACATTTCAAGGAATGCTTTCCCTGTTTTGAAAAGACCTGGTAGTTATCAAGCCGCCGACCCACAATTGGAACGCCACTCGCTACTGAATACTATTTTTTGTCGTCCGCTTACCCCATTCCCCACCTACCACCTTCATCGTGGTCAAATTGCGTCTCAATCATGGTAACATGTTACTTGCACCCGCTAGGTTAATTCCATACCTTCGAAAGTCACAAAGATGCCTAGATGGGTCAACCCTTGAGTAAGTAGATATACCAAGGTTTGTTCTAAGACTGACATTTATTATAGATCCTCATTTACAAGTTTCGAACGCCCGGTATTTCTAATCGGAAGCCTTATTGGGAAAGTGTCGGGAAAGTGATTATCTTCTAGTTAAAGGAACACTATTTACACTTTAAAAATTATAGTAATGAAAACAGGACCTGTTATTATTGTCGAGGACGACCAGGACGACACAGATATTATCAAGGAAGTTCTAAAGGAATTAAACGTACCCAATGAGCTTGTCTCGTTCCAGAACACCGGCGACGCTTTTAGGTATTTAAAAAATTTTGATGGCCAACCGTTTATGATTATAAGCGATGTCAACTTACCGGGACAAAGTGGAATAGAATTTAAACAGCAAGTAGACGAGGACAAACAGCTAAAAAAGAAAAGCATTCCCTTTGTTTTTCATAGCACTTCGGCAGAGCCGAAATATGTTGAAGAAGCATATTTAAACATGACCGTGCAAGGATATTTTATTAAAGGGAATAGTTATCGGGATGTTAGTAATACATTTAAATTGATATTTGAGTACTGGCAAGTCTGTAGACATCCCAATTCTATGTGAGCTAATCACCCCGCTTCGCATTTTTTGGATTTTAGACGTAGATGGTCTGGCAAGGCTGCTTACCCACTTTCGCCTGTTTGAGATGATTGGGTGCCCATAGCGGAACCCACTGGTCCTGTACGGGATACCTATTTCAGACGCCGCGAAAGAACGTAATCATTATCTCAAGAACCTCACATAGCCTTCCCATACCTGAAGCAAGAACAGTATTCCCCTTTATTTTGATGCGTCGCAATTGCCTCCGTATTTGACATCCGTTTCTTCGGGACCCAACTTTTAAGAACAGTTTTTCGTTCGATACGAACAACCCAAACCAGATATCGTCAGTAACTTTAGAGACTTACGAATATAGCGAAGAGTTCAGATAGTACATGCAATTCAAACTTGCGCTGGGGCAAGTAATGGTCGCGACTAATTTTGAATCCAATTCTACACGGTATGGAAAATAAAAAATACCAGGAAAAAAGAGATTTCGGCAAGACCCGGGAGCCTAAAGGGGGCGAACGGAAAAATAAGAAAGACAAAAATCCCATTTTTATCGTACAAAAGCACGATGCCACCAACCTGCATTACGATTTTCGGCTGGAAATCAACGGGACGCTCAAATCCTGGTCTGTGCCGAAAGGGCCGAGCACCGATCCCAGCGTAAAACGCATGGCGATTCCCACAGAGGACCATCCTATGGACTACGCCGATTTCGAGGGTGTCATTCCCGAAGGACAATATGGAGGGGGAACGGTCATGGTCTGGGATTCAGGGCAGTTCACGAACCTTAAAAAAGACGATGACGGCAACCCCATCTCTTTGGAGGAAAGTTATAGGATGGGCACGGTCGAAGTCTTCCTCCATGGGAAAAAACTGAAGGGCGGCTATGCCCTTATCAAGATGAAGGGCGGAAGCATGAAGGGCAACTGGCTGCTGATAAAAATGGACGACGAAGGGGCAGACGCCCGGAGAAATCCCGTCAGCACCGAGAACAAAAGCGTTCTCACCGGACGCACCCTCGGAGAAATCGAAAAAGAAGAATCTTGATGGGCATGACGGACCTTAAAGCCTTGGCCCGGAACGGAAGCATCGAAAAAATGGATTTCCCAGGTTTCAAGACTCCCATGCTCGCCACCTTGACCAAGGAGTATTTCGACGATCCCGAATGGATCTACGAGCGTAAATTGGACGGTATGCGCTGCCTTATCTTTAAGCAAAAGGGCAAGATAGAACTCCGTTCCCGCAACGGGAAGTCCCTGAACCCTGCTTTTCCCGTTTTAATGGAACATATCGCGGACCTTGCTTCCCCGGATTTTGTCGCCGACGGTGAAATCGTCGCCTTTGATGGCAAGACCACCAGTTTTCGGAAACTGCAGAAACGCATGCAGGTAAAGGATCCTGAAAAGGCCCGAAAGATCGGGATAAAGTCATATCTCTATATTTTCGACCTATTATGGTTCGGCGGATACGGCCTCCATGATTTGGCGCTCGTACAACGGAAGGGGTTGCTCAGGGATGAATTTGAGTGGAAGAGACCTGTTCCCGTGCGATATACCCCACACCGCCGTGAAAACGGCCTAAAATACTACCGGGAAGCCTGTAAGAAAGGCTGGGAGGGAATTATCGCCAAAAACGGAAGCTCACCGTACCGCCACACCCGTAGCGGCGATTGGCTGAAGTTCAAATGCACCAATGGACAAGAACTGGTCATCGCCGGTTTTACCGAGCCCCATGGTAAGCGCATAGGTTTCGGCGCACTTTTGGTCGGGTTCTATAAGGACGGAAAACTGAAATATGCCGGCAAAGTGGGCACGGGATTTTCGGACGGTTTTTTGAGGGATTGGCACAAAAAGTTCGACAACATCGAGCGCACCGATAGTCCCTTTTCAGATTACAATGATGACGACAACGGACAGAACCACTGGATCGACCCCACCTACGTGGGGCAGTTCGAATTTACAGAATGGACGGATACCGACAAACTAAGACATCCTAGTTTTTTGGGCATCCGAGAGGACAAAAATCCCAGGGAAATCGTTAAGGAAGTGTGATATGAAAATCTCAGGAATCGAAATAAGCCATCCCGAAAAAATCATTTTTCCGGCTCAAAACATAACAAAGGCGGATATGGCCGGGTACTACGATAAGATCGCCGATCGTATGTTGCCCTATCTCAAGGATAGACCCTTGACGTTACGCCGTTTTCCCAATGGCATCGCCCAAAGCGGCTTCTTTCAAAAGCATGCGCAGGACCATTATCCCGATTTTATCCAGCGGGTCACCGTAAAAACGGAGGATGGCAAGGCCGAGGAAATCATGTGCAACAACAAAAAAAGCCTGATATATCTCGTCAATCAGGGTACGGTCAGCTTTCATATATGGCTCGCCCGCAAAAACGACCTGCACCGGCCGGACAAAGTGGTTATCGACCTCGATCCCTCCGGAAACGCCGACTTTAAGCAAGTAAAAAAAGCGGCTAGGGCAGTGAAAGAAATTTTGGCGAAGAAAGGAACAGGGCCCAACCTTATGACCACGGGCAAAAGGGGAATACATATCGTCTATGAAAGCAATGCGTCGCAAGAGTTCGATAAAGTCCGTACGGTAGTCCGGGAAATCGGTGAGCAACTGGTGGAAAAATACCCCGCCCTTTTTACTCTTGAAACACGCAAGGATAAACGCCGCGACAGAATATTCTTCGACTATCTCCGCAACGCCTATGGCCAGACCTCGATATGCCCGTTCTCATTGCGTCCCAACGAAAGCGCTGGGGTGGCGACTCCCTTGGAATGGGACGAGCTCGGAAAGATCAGATCGGGCGACCATTACGGCTACGGGAACATTTTCAGGCGGCTCGGGGCAAAGGGATTATGATGACATGAAAGGGTAACGGATGTAGTGTTGAGGTTCCGCAAAACGGACGGCGGGGGCAAGCCCCCACAATCCATTACTTATTCGGAGAGAGGGGGTGCCTAGCAAAGCTAAAAGAAACGAATAGTTTGGGATAAATGCATCTTCCGCACGAAACCGTACACACCATTCCTTTTGCATACTAAAGGATACTTTTGTGTAGCCTGCCATCCATTTTCCGATGCGGTCAAAAAAAACCTTTCCAGCGTCCAGATTTGAAAAACAAGGGTCGTAGTTTTAAGGTAAATTCGTGATTTCCGACCCGAGGTGATTCACCATAGCTTGGCCGTGGAAACCAAAAAAGAAAAAATTATGGGCATCGGCACAAAGCATACCTTTCTGAAGGATTTTCCAGTGGTCGGAGTAGGTGCATCAGCAGGAGGCCTCCGGGCGTTCAAAGATTTTGTCCGGGCCATTCCAGAAAAGTCCGGAATGGCTTATGTACTGGTATCGCATCTATCGCCATTCTACAGGAGCATGCTTCCGGAGATACTGTCCCGAGAAACTGCTCTCCCCGTACATAGGATACTTCATGGTTCCAAGCTCGAGGAGGACCACATTTACGTTATTCCCCAAAACAAAATACTAGTGGTGACGGACCATACCCTGAAATTGGATCCGAGGCCAGAGGAAGAAAGAAATAGGTCCATCGATATCTTCTTCTCCTCCTTGGCACGCGTGCATCGGGAACTTGCGGTCGGGGCGATTCTTTCGGGAGCAGACGGTGACGGCACCGAGGGCCTTTGGGAAATCAAAAAAAACGGCGGCACTACCTTTGCTGAGGACCCCGCATCCGCCGAGTGGGACGGAATGCCCCGCAGCGCAATGGAGAAGGGGGTCGTGGACTTTGTTCTTCGACCCCATGAGATACCCTCCAAGCTACAGGAGCTAAAGTCAACCCAGCAGGCGGCATTCGGAGGAAAATGGGGCGGCCGATCAAAAGATTGAACTGTCGCCATGAACCTATCAATGTTCTATGGTGGAAATATAAGAAGAATCAAGTGGCAGTTCTGCGCCGAGAAGCTTTTCGCGATCGAGTTTATGGCTGTGTATAATATAAATACTGTTAATACGGAAAGGCTTGTTGCCCGAACGGGCAGTCCCCTTTTTATCATCCCCATAAGAATTTCTTTCACTTAACCATTTTTCAGGGCATATAAAAACACCGTTCGAGCAAAGAGCACTCTGGTCATTTTGTAATTTTGAATGCTTTGATCCAAATAATAACTTAAATATTTTCGAATGATCTCAAAAAACAAAAACCATGATAATCATCGAACTTTCCGCGGCTTGGAAAATGAGGTTCCGCAACACCAAGGTCCTGATCAGGAGGATCGGGATGTTGGCCCCATCAACAACTCAGATAGTGCGACAGGAAAAGCTATTAACAACGGAGAAGTGGAAATCGCTACATTTGGCCCGCAGCTAGAAGAGCAATGGCTAGCAGTACGAGATGAATATCTTGCCCATTACCCCGAGCTGGAGGATACGGACATCGAATATGAAAAAGGAAGCTTTTATAAAATAATCGAGAGTTTGGCGAAAAAACGACAGGTTACACCAAAAGAAATACAGAATGAAATCAGGAACTGGTCTAGATAGCCAGAGACGATTTCGAGTACATAGAGAAGATCAAAGTGCATCCGCAGCCTGACGACCAGACCCGATATACTTAAATTTACCATCTTTCATCCAAGACAAATACGGGGAGAGGTCACTGTTCCTCATCGGAGATGCAATAGGCGATCGATTTATAGGTAAAATTATTTGACGAGCCGGCGGAACATGCCGTAAGCCCAATTACCAAATCTAATTTTGCCAAAAATACTACGTAATCATCCGGTCGTGCCGTGGGAGGCTTGACATCAAGTTGAAGATCGGCATTGATCGGGACGTTCATGAAAATGTTGAAAGCGGTCGGTATAGTCCATTTCTCAATACCATATTCCCTTAAGGCGTTATATAGATTATCCTGACAGGTCGGTACTACCTCTTCGATGCCATAAAAGTGCTTCATGGTCGTTAGACAGCAGGGAGCGAGTAAAAAGTCGTGCACTCCGCAGGTATCGGTAATAATATCCAACATCGCATGGCTCTTATTGCTCCAGAGCGTGTTGCCCTCGCTCAAACGCAGGGTCTGTTCGTAATCGAAGGTCTTGCCGTTGGATAGCACCTCGTTCTTGTCGCTGCGGTTATAGGCTACCAAATCGGCCACCTGCTCTCCTTCGGGGCAAATGACCTTCAAATACTGCCCTTTCTTTACTTCAAACGCGGTGCCCGATTTCGGGGGAATCACGATACGATCGTTCATACTTATTCGATTTTATCCCGAAAACGGGCATTTCCAATTATCCGCCACTTTACGGCCAGAGTACTGCGGTGCCTGCAGCCCTTCGCCATAATCCGCCAACATGGGGTTTATCGAGCCCTGAAACTCCAGTTCCCTTTGCCGGATCGCTTCGCGGATGACATCAAACCTTCCCTTTTCCCGGAGTCCGTCGAACTGATCTTGCAGATTAAAGGCCAGGGCAGGATATTGAAAACGCCTGGCCTTGCGGCTGCTTTTTGGATGAAGACCGACTATAAAAAATCCCCGCCCCCCGAAAGAAAACGAGAAATCACTGTCCGCAGGGTCCTTGCTGTAAGCGGGATTCCAATCGAAGTGCTTACGGTCTTCTTTATGCAGACGATCTAACAACTGCCATAAGCAGGTCTCAAAGGCTAATTCGTCTGCAAAATCGGAATCGGGAAAAACGGCGATATAACTTAGAAAGTAGCTGGGGTTGCTCGATAAGGCCATTATATATTCCATCAGCCCATAGGCCAGATTTTTAGGTGTGTCACCGCCGTCCATACGGCCAAAATTGCCCAGTGCGAACGTACCCCCGTTAACCGCGGCCTGTGCCCCGACACAGGGATAGCCGTCCTGAAGGATGAAATTGGTGAAATCCGTTTTAGCTTTAGATATTCTGTCGTCGGCATCCTCCTTTCCGGCATCGGTATAGTAAGTTTCGGGCCGGTCTACCCTATAAGGGTTACGATCTATCACTTGCATGGAATAAATTTTTGGGACAAGATAAAATGGTATTTAGAGGATGACGCCTTTTATCGAAAGTAAGTTTAACACTTTCGGAGTTTTTTGTCGAATCAAGCGGGAAATCACAAAAATATCCGTCAGTTATCTATTTACAAATATTTCGCTTCAATATCGGGCACATTGAAATGCTCGGTGGCGAGAAAACCCCTAAAAGGGAGGTCGAACCCATCGGTTCTATACAATAAGTTTAATAAGTTCTATATGTAAGCGCTCTGTAATATAAAACATTTATCCCCCGACAATCTTGCCGCCGTTGATGTGCAGCACCTGCCCGGTCATGTAGCTGCTATCCTGACAGGCAAGAAAGACATAGGCAGGGCCCAGTTCCGACGGCTGCCCAGGGCGGCCCATCGGTACATTCTTTCCGAAATTCTCTAGTTTTTCCCCTTCGAAGGTCGCCGGGATCAAGGGAGTCCAAATCGGTCCGGGGGCGACCGCGTTCACTCGGATGCCTTTACCCGCCAAAAGTCCTGAGAGGCTTCTCGTAAATGCGACTATGGCACCTTTCGTGCTGGAATAATCCACTAGCTGTTGGTTCCCCTTATAGGCCGTAACAGAAGTCGTATTAACAATGACATCGCCTTTTTGAAGATGTTTCATTGCCGCTCGAACAATATAGAAATAGGCATAAATGTTTGTTTCGAAAGTACGGTGCAGGTGTTCGGTGGTGATATCCTCCACACTTTCCTCAGGAAACTGCACCGCGGCATTGTTGACGACCACATTAAGTTGGCCGAACTTGTCCACAGTTTTCTGAACGGCATCACCACAGAACTTTTCGTCCCTGACATCGCCCTTGATCAAAAGACATTTCTTTCCCTCGGCCTCAATGGCACGTCGGGTATCCTCCGCATCTTCATCTTCCTCAAGATAAACTATCGCCACGTCCGCGCCCTCCCGGGCGAAATGCACGGCGACACTTTTTCCGATACCGCTGTCCCCTCCGGTAATGAGGGCTACCTTGCCCTTAAGCTTCTCGCTGCCCTTATAATCATCGCGGATGGTTTCCGGAGCCCTCTCCATTTCATTCTGGAGACCCGGCTGTTTTTTTTGCTTTTCCTTTTTTGAAGATTCGATTTCTTTACTAGCTGATTTTCCCATCTTTCGAATTAAATTAAATTAAATTAACGGGCCACCGTTATTGAATAGGGGCCCTATCTGCTTTTTCCTTAACTACTGATTCCAGTTTTCGATGTCCTGGCTTACTGGGTCAGCCGATCTGTTTGTCATGCGATATGTACGGTCGAGCGTCTTATCGAATCGTCGCAGTTCGGTGTGCACATCTTCAGCGGAGATATCGGGATATCTTTCCTAAGAATGCGTCTCTATCTCATACCATTAATCCTCTAGGTCTTCGTACTCGGTCTTCATATCGACATCGTCATAATCTTGATGGTAACCGCCCCGGTTCAGGTGGCCCTCATAGTACGACGTTGCGGCCCCTTGTATCTGTTCCCGTGTTTGCTACCGCTCGTGTCCATGATTATAAAATATATAAGCGAAAATTAGTCCTGAAAAACGGAATTTTTTATCCCATTCGGCATGTTTGTTGACTTAATCGATGTAATAATTGAGGTTATATTTTAAGGTCAATTATTTTGCCGATGGGGTTAAACGTGACCGGGGAGGTGATTTAATTTAGGCCCAATGTTTAACTTAAAAAACACGGAATATGAAAACTTTAGAAGAACTTTTCGAACACCAATTGAAGGACCTCTACAGTGCGGAAAAACAGTTGATAGAGGCGCTGCCTAAAATGAAGTCCAACGCCAACGATAGCGAACTTAGGGATGCCTTTGCAAGCCATTTGGAGGAGACAAAGGACCATAAGAAAAGGTTAGAGGAAATCTGCGAGGAACTGGACATCGATCCCGATGGCGAGAAATGCAAGGCCATGGAAGGCCTGATCAAGGAAGCGGAAAGCTTTATCGGCGAGGCCGACGACGATGACGTTATGGACGCGGGGCTTATCGCCGAGGCGCAGCGTGTCGAGCATTACGAGATATCGGGTTACGGTACCGCTGTTCGCTATGCCAAGGAGTTGGGGCACGGCGACATCGCAGACAAGCTGCAGGAGACACTGGAAGAGGAATATGCGGCCGATGACAAACTGGACGAACTGGCGGAAGGACGCTTGAACGAGGAAGCTATCTCCTAACTTTTTAAATGCACAATTAGACGATTACCTGGAAATTGAACGAAGGCCTAAAGTATATACTAAAAAACATTCTAGGTAGAGAATGGGGCCTCATCAGTTTTTCATTCTTTTCGGAGTAATTGAAGGGGGGGACGAGGAAAGTTCCTCCCTTTTTTCTGGCACAAAAACAATATATCGTCTTTAAAGTTGTTCCCGCAAATGAATTCAATCGGTAAATGCCATACGCTCCAAAATATAGCCTGATGGATTCGGCCCCCTGAACCGTTCGTCGAACCTATAGCCAATATTGAGCCAGTGCCCGTCGAAATTCACCCCAATGGAAGCGTCCGAAAAGGTCTTGGACAAAAGGAAATCGAACGAGCGCCTGGCAATCTGCCGATAAGCGCCGTCAAGCGTCCGGCTCTACGCAATCAATAGAGCCTCCGGCAGAACAGCGTTTGCGGAGGTAAGGTATTTCTCGAACCTATACCATATTCAAAATCGGCGGGCAATTTGCTAGAGTGCCGAGGCCAAATCACTGGAATAGCCGGCAATACAGATTCTCACGGAAATACATCCGGATCACCATAAAAAATGAACCCAATCGATCTAAAGTTTGGCCCGATCCGTCGGCGGGGGGCGTATGCCTGTTCTTGGGCAAGGTGTACTGGTGCCCATTACACAAATCGTTGCCCAGTCTTTTCAGTTTACTGAGCTCGTTCATCGCCCTGTGTACCTCCTTGACCACATAGAACTTGTCGAAGTTGATCGCCGCATCCGGAAAAGAGCGCTATTTGAACCTTTTGTAACGCACTTCGATGGTAAAAAGGCCTGGCGCCTACATTTCGAGGAGCATCGAGACAGGACGGATGTCGTTTTACAAGTGCGGAAATAGCGAGTACTAAGGAGCAGATGGAGCTACAAGTGTAAGAAGTGCCGCAGCCGTATCAAACAAATTTCATTCAATAATCTTCAGTTACTTAATTTTCCTATTTTTAAATACTCCGGTTTAAATGGGGAAGGTCAATAGTTGAGATTATATGATGAATTTTAGCTTTATTTCAATGCCCCTCTATTATCTTCTGACACCTTCATCTATATTCCGTAACAATTCGGTAATTCCTTGAGAGAGCACCAGGTGGAGCTCATCGTTTTTCTGTCGTCCGTTCAATGCGCTCCTCAATTCGGATGCAGCCGTCCTTTGGGCATTGACCGCGATTCGGTAATAATCAAAATTTTCCTTGGCCGACCGGAAGGAAGTTCTTTCAAGCCATGGCCGCTCTTTCCCGACCCCATTGGGGTCAAAATATGGTTTACCTCCCTGGCCAACAATGGCCAGAAATAGCTGGTCGCCCAGATTTTTAAATAAAAGTGCCGAACGGTCCAAAAAATATCGCAGTTCTCGACCTAAAGCCTCCTCGGCGGCCAATGATAAAATATTTTCGGTGGCGTAACACTTCTCCACCAAGTTATGTAATCCTTTCATTGAGTAGTTAATGTTGGTATATCGGTGTTGATATCTCGTTTTTGCCGCTAACAAACAGGCTCCTAGCCATGTTCATTCTGTCGCCTTTCTATCTTTTCGCCGTGTTAGTTTTTCGTATGGCGGATTTGCAAATTTATTGTCGTACTATTGACCATCGATGCTATTTGGCCCTAATTTTTGACACGATTCGATTAGAAAGGTCTTCTAGAGATGGCGGCTTTCGGAAAAATTACCTGGTAACTTTTCCGCGACGGGCAAGAATTTTAAATATAGAAGTCGCGGTGCTGCGGAAAGAACTGTTTGACCAGTTATGTCTCGGAAAATACCCCATTTTATAGTGTCGGGGTAATACCATAGGGTAGATATTCAGGACCATTTACGGTGATGCTCACATTGCATAGCCGGCCTTTGATATTTCTGCCCGGCTCTCCGTTACTTTTTTACCCGTGTACACATACTGAAAGTATGGTTTGAAAAGATTACAAGAGGCGCTAATCTCCAAAATCCATATCGGCTTTCCATTTGTTCCATATCAGCAGCGTAGAATAGGGAGTCAGTAACCCCCTACCCTCTGCAAAAAAGCAAACAGAAAGCGGTCGATTAGCTTCTAGGATATATTGATAGCGCCCGTTTTAGGTTCTTGCTAAGACTTTTTAGTTCTAGTTAATGGGCGAAGTCGGTAGTGATTTCCTCCGATTCCTGTTGCCGGGCAGTTCGGTTTCCTTTCACATACCGAATGAGCAACTCTCGAAAAAGCTCCCGTTTGAAAATGGATTAGTTTCTATAGAACATTTAGGTCATCTGTTCCTCTACCACCCAAAATTTCTGCTTAAAATTTTAGTGAACATTGAATTGGAGATTGTTTTCATGAAAACATAGGTATAACAGCCCACAATCGGGCGCGGAAAGTTCGAACAGATCGAACTCCAAGAATTCTGTCGCGTCACCGAATTAATTACGTAGCCAAATATCGTTAGGTTGGTCTTGTAACCGAACACCTGTGTACGGATGGATATCCACATCTTTGGTCTTCTTTTTGGATTTACCGAATGTTTTCGAATTAAATTATGAAGTGCTTTAGGGGACATCCCAGAGAGTAATGGGGTTTCTTTCATGAAATGACTTTGGTCTGCATAATTTAGCCTATAGGCCAAATCGGTATATTTTAAGTTTTCGAAAGTCTTTAGAATCCTTGAAGACTCAAGAAATCCGGCAAGTTTTGCGAAATGATTTGGTTTAACGCCTGTCGTTTTCAAAAAAGGTCGCTGCACTTGTCTCTCGATAAGGAAATATTTTTTTTATATAAATTGAATCTATACCGGTTATATAAAATAGGGGGTAAACCGTGCAAAATTTTATGAAGGTCAGCTACAAAATGGTTAAATTAGTAAGATACCATTCTTTCGCTATTCTATATGTTGAACTCATTTCCAATAAGCCATGAAAACGAGAAAAATACTATTCCTTATATATATTTGTCTCCAGTTCGGTAGCCTTCAATCACAGAATACTGCGGAAATTGATAGCATCCGCCATCTACTAAAAAACACTTCCCTTGACTCCGTAAAGTTAAATCTTTATAATGCCTTGTATCCGTATTTGGAAGTAAACACGCAACCACAACTTGTCAGGCTATGCGCGGACAGTGTTATGTTTTTATCCCAAAAGCTCAATAATAAAGAAGCATTTTATCAATCCCATTACTACTATGGGGTACTGGCCCGAGTAGAGAGTGACTATGCATCGGCCATCGACCACTTTAACCAATATTTGGAACATCATACCCAAAAAGGAGATTCCGTCAAGGTGGCGAGGGGATTATTTCAAGCGAGCGTGGTCTATAACTATTTGGGCGATTACGACAAAAGCCTATCCCTTCTATTCCGATGTAGAACGATTTATAGGCACGAAAAGGACTTCTTTAACGTAGCTCGAATTTTAGCCATAACGGGCGCCGCACTATTTGAGACGAAGAAATATGAAGAGGCAATAAAGAGTTGTAAAGAATCTTATGCCATTTTCGACAGCCTACAGGTCGAAACCGAAAAACCATCTCCCCTAATTAACCTTGGCAATATATATACCCAGATAGGGGATTTTGAAAAAGCAAGACATTACTACAATAAGGCTCTCATACTTCTGAAAAGAACAGGGCATCTTAGTAATGAAGCAACCGTTCTGGCCAACATAGCTTACCTCTTTGATGGCAGGCAACTTTATGACAGTGCCATGGTCTATCACCAAAAGGCCCTTGCCCTTCGTAAAACATTGCCCAGTAAGGATGGTTTGGCCAGGAGCTTGATCGGCGTCGGTCTGGGGTACGACCGATTACAGAAATATAACCTGAGTAAACAATACCTCTTTACGGCTTTGCCCATTACCAAGGAAATAAGGTCGAAACCCATGATATTGGATATTTATGATTTACTTTCTTCGATATATGCCAAAGAATCGGATTTTGGCAAGGCATTTGAGTTCCACCAATTGTTCAAGGCGGTCAATGATAGTATCTTAAATGAAAGTAGTATAGCACGTATCAATGAACTTCAGATCAAATACGAATCCGAAAAAAAAGACCAACAAATAACGCTGCTAGCGCAACAAAAAGAACTGCAGGAACAAAAGACACAGCGCCAAGCCATCTTAAAGAACGCCTTTATCGGCGGTACAATACTCACTGCACTCTTGGCAGGCCTGCTTTGGTATACCTTACGCCAGCGCCTAAAAAACCAACAGGTCCTGGCCGCCAAGAACGAAGAGATCAAGGAAGTCAATTTTAATCGCCAACTGACCGACCTGGAAATGAAGGCCCTTCAGGCACAGATCAACCCACATTTTATTTTTAACTGTATGAATTCCATCAATCAAATGATTAAGAACGGCAACAATCAAAACGCTTCGAAATACCTTACCAAATTCAGTAAGCTGATACGCTCTATTCTAGAGAACGCGGAAGATGCCGAGGTGTCTTTAAAAGACGAACTGGCTGCCTTAAAAGCCTACATCCAGTTAGAAGCCCTTCGATTTAAAGAGAATATCGATTATGAAGTCCAGATCCAGGACGATCTTGATCTCGAAAACACCTATTTGCCTTCGATGGTGTTACAGCCTTTTGTAGAGAATGCCATTTTGCACGGCCTTAGGCATAAGAAGGATGTTGCGAATGGAAAGATCTCCATTGTGATCAATCATGAACAAGATCAACTCGTATGTTTCATTGAGGACAATGGAGTAGGCAGAGAAAAGGCATTTGAGCTGCAAAATAAATCCATCTTGAAACGTAGGTCTTTGGGGTTGAAAATTACGGAAGACCGACTACGCCTACTCAGCAAAGAACTGCAGAAGCAACTGGTTCGCATTACCGATCTTAGGGACCCTTCAGGAAATGCCTTAGGCACCCGAGTAGAAGTGAACATTCCCATTACATAGCATATTATGATCAAAACCATAATCATCGATGATGAACATGACGGCCGCGAATCGCTGGAGCAGGCGCTGACCGAATACTGTTCCGAAATCGAGATTATGGCCATTTGTTCAGGTCCGGAAGAAGGCATTGAAGCCATTACCCGTCTCGAGCCGGATCTGGTATTTCTAGACGTGCAAATGCCAAAAATGTCCGGGTTCGATGTATTGCAGCAACTTGCCCCGATCAACTTCCAGGTCATTTTTGTTACTTCATATGAGCGTTATGCGGTTAAGGCAATCAAGTTCAGTGCGCTTGATTATTTGCTGAAACCCCTGGATGTCGATGAATTGGTCGGGGCGGTCCGAAAAGCTAGAGATCAAATGGGGTCAGGGGGAAATGTGCATCGCTATCAGTCTATTTTAAACAACATACAATACACCTCCGGCAAAATTGAAAAGCTGGCCATCCCCACGTTTGAAGGTGTCGATTTCTATGATACAAAGGATATTATCTACTGCGAGGCTGAAGGAAATTATACTACGCTCTACCTGGTACCAAAAAGCAAGGAAGTGGTTTCCAAAAATCTTAAGGACTTTGAAAACCTGCTTACAGGTTCAGGCTTTTGCAGGGTGCACAAGTCATACCTAATCAATATGCGACATATTCGCAAATATTTCCGTGGAGATGGAGGATACGTAATCCTTACCGAAAAACATCATGTAGCTATTTCCAGAAGGAGAAAAAATGCCTTTTTAAGTATGTTCGAAAAAATATAGTTCCAAATCCTTTCCCGGGATTCTCGTTTCAATGTCTTCACCGTTTAAATTCGTATTGCCACCTCACACACATTCAAGCCTTCCGATAATTTAATTGTAGTATCGGCGATTTTATTTGCTCACTAGCTTTACCCCCAGAACTTCCCCCAACATTTTCAGAACGTCTAATCTTAAAAATATCGGTTATGTATTGTATTGGAAAAAAAATAAGGATCGCGTGTGGGTCGGGGAGATGGTTTTCCATGCTTCTTATGTTCACGGGAATTGTGGTATGTATCGCGGCCTGCAGCAAAGATTCGGAAGAATTGAGGCAAGATTTACCGCCGAAAAAAAATCCCCCCGTAGATAGTAGCCAGGGCGGCGGACAAGACACCATCGTGCCGCCGTCCGGTTCCACCGATGCCGATAAGGTTTCGGAATATCTAAGGCTCGAAGGAGCCAGTAAAATAAATGGCAGCATGCCAACCGCTACCGGCGGACCGCTGCAAATCAATTATCAGGATTCCATTTTTCTGGCGACGAATCTCCCCGACGCCATGAAAGACCTCAAGGTTGGCGGCGCAAGGATAATGGTAAAACACGATGGTCTTTATCATATTACGGGCTTTTTTGTGGGTGTCCCCAACAGTTCCTTTTACTACGATATGCCCGTGATATCCGAACAGGCCGGCGATTCTACCGATGTTATTTATATTGATACGAATTTTCCGGTAGCCGATTTTGAGGAGGGTCTCCCCTATTCCTTCCCCCTTGTAATTATCCCCCATGAAAACGGTGTTCCCATAAAGGAATTTTTACGAACCTTGACCGTGGAAGACGCCAATTCAAATGGAGTGCCGACCTGCCCGTTTACCTCTCCGGCCGGGGCGGATCCTACACCTTTTCGATGGAAATGGGAAATGACCGCAGTTTTCCTTTATGACGGGGGGGAGGTGAGGGAATTTCCCGGTGAACCTAATATTCTCAAATATAAATCGGGCGGTTGTTGCCAACCTGATGGCAGCAGTACTCTCGTTGGAAATATTGATAGCGATACGGGTGATTGTTATGCATTATTACCCCCGGTTTATCCTGATTCGATCAGAACGATTCCCAATCCAAAATGGCGAAACATTGATGTGGAACATTACTTCCAATGGAATTTTGATGTGCTGGAGTTTTATGATGACGGAACCTTTTATCACGAGAATGAAAGTGAACAGACCAATTATAGGCCGTCACTTTCCAATTTTTGTACCGGGGAGGCCGCTTATGATTTTCAAGAAGGATCCTTCATAAAGCATGGTACCCATGATTTTACCCAAGGCACAGATTATTTAACCATTACATATAATGTGACAGATCCACCCGTCTACGGAAAAACCATTAGAAGTGGTACCATAGCGTATACCTGTCATGGGCTGTGGTTCTTGTACTTTGGGGAAGGAACTGTTGTAGTCCAATATCAAAAGGCACTCTATATCCATGGCAAGTACCGCACTTTTTACGATTAAGACTTAGGCCCTTATGTTCAGTCATGAACAAATAGCGAGTGGTGTGTTATGAAGTGTCTTAGCCCATTTTAAAATTCTCATAAAATAAAAAACCACAGTTTTTCAGGCAGTGCGAGATCTCATATTTGCCCCCTTTCATCCTATGTGATACAAGCTGTAAAAAATGGCTGAACCCCACAGTGGACCGAATGTTACTGCCGGTACCGGTTTTATTACCACCCTGTCGATTTTCAAAGAATAGTTAGTCTTTTTACCTTTCCTTTTTCGATATTAAAATACTCCGAGTTTATATCATCGTCATGGTCGATCGCATAGATTTAATAAAACCAGGGAAATGTAATGCGCACTTGGCGCAAAATACTTTTGACAACACTATAATCCATTGGATAGCGGAGTAGACAGAATAAAAATATGCTTACCAGTACGCATATACCATCATTGGCAAACATTGGGAAAACGAAATTTTACCTATAAAACTGTAACATTTTACTTCGTCTTGTATCTAAAGGGTACAAACACAAAAAATTTAGAAAATGTGCGTTAAAAGAAAATCAAGATGGTTTCCGTTAATTTCAATAGGACTTTTAATGGTGGTACTTCCCAATTTAATTGAACATATAAGTTCTTGGCATATTTCGGAATTGTACAAAACTATATTGATGATAAGTGGAATTACGGTAGAGCTTATTGGTGTCATCCTAATGGGTAAAGAAAAAAGACAAGCTAAACAACCCTAAATAGTTTTAGCAGGGGATGATTAAATTTACCGTATGGGGTTTGACGAAATTTATAAAAACCATTCATCAAAAATATTTCGTATTTGCCTGGGCTATTTCAATGATTATAATTTGGCAAAAGACATCACCCAAGAAACCTTTATTTCTGTATGGGAAAATTTGGAGAGATTTGAAAACCGTTCTTCCATAGGAACTTGGATTTATAGAATAGCTACCAATAAATGTCTCCGTCAAATTCAAAAAGAAAAATCCCGTCCCACTTCAGAACTTCCTAAAAATTTAAAGTATGTATCACCAAGTTTTGAAGAAGAAGAAAAACTATCAAGGTTACACCAATACATTTCTGAACTTCCAGAATTGGAAAGAATAATTATCACGCTATCATTAGAAGACATTCCTCAAAAAGAAATCGCAGAAATTATTGGAATTTCACACAGCAATGTTCGGGTAAAATTTCATAGGATTAAAGCGAAACTCACCAAAAAATTCAATTAAAATGGATTTTGAAGATATTAAACAGGTATGGAATTCTAAAAACTCGATGGATATTCCCAATTTAGAACATATTCAAGTCCGAATAAAAAAATATCAAAACACGAAGAAACGGAATGCTCTTTTTATAACTGCTTTGTTTATTTTATGTGGTATAGCGTTTATTTTAATTATCCTTCTTCACAAGCCATCCCTGTGGACAACCTACTTTGGTGAAATTTTAATTGCGATGGGATTTTTATCGGGATTAATTCTAAAACTAAAAACATTTAAAAACATTCTCAAAAATGAATTGAAATCCAATAAAGATTTTCTTGAGGATTTAATTAAAGGCACCTATCAAAGAAAGTCCAAAGCAAATTGGCATTTAATACTTTCAGTTCTATTATTAGCGATTGGGTACGGTTTTTTTATCTATGAGGACATCAGAGATAACCCATCAGAATTAATTTTAAGTTACCTGGGAATTGCACTTTTCGCAGGTGGAATGTATTTTATTTTTAGACCTTTCATGAAAAGAAATTCAAAAAAGAAAATTCAAAAAATGATTGATGAAATAGGGAAAAACCTTTGCTAACAGCGTTTATATCAATAAATATGGCCGGTCTGGGGGGAAACCTGTGACGCTCTCAAGAGTTTTCCAAAACATCTGTTGCCGATTTATTACCGAGTTGTTCGGCCAGTCCGATTAGAAGTCCCTCAGGGCCACGAATGTAGCAGAGCCGATACACATCTTCGTACGGGACCACTTCGCCTACTAGCTCCGCTCCACGCTTTCGAAGCCTGTCGATCGTATCGTCGATATCATACACAGTGAACACACCACTAAGGTAGCCCAGGGAGTTGACCGGGGCACTTCGGTGATCGGCGATTGCCGGTGGGGTAATAAATCGTGAGATTTCCAGCCGACCATGACCATCAGGGGTGACCATCATGGCAATCTCAACGCTCTGGGAACCTAGCCCGGTGCCGCGACCGTCCCACTCTCCTTCTACCATGGCCCGCCCTTCAAGCTTTAGGCCAAGCTCGGTAAAAATAGGATAGCCTCGTCAAGGGATTCAACCACGATGCCTACATTTGTGCATTTCTAGTAAATTGCCTTTTGCCATAGTTTTACCTCTTTATCAATAAAAATTAATTAGTATGATATTGAGCGTTATGAGCCGGTGTTTACTGCCCCAGCGATTTCCAAAGAATACTTTACGCCTTTTACTTTCCTTTTTCGATTTTATAAAATTGTCATGGTTCATCGCCCAACATTTGTAGAGTACAAACACTGCGTTTCCTTTTTCCACGATCGTCCGAGATTCAAATGTCTAAATTCATACACTAAACGGATAACATTACTCAAAGTATTGTTCTTTGTTCAGGCCTTTATCATACTGACTACTGAAAGTAATCCGACTCAATATGTTTTCAAGATCCTGCCGTTCTCGGTGTTGAAAAGCCCAGAAGACACTTTCTGCCCATTCCGTCGGGCCTTTGGGCCTTGATCCTGTTCACTTGAATGCGGTCTTAGTTCGATGGAAGCCGTTCCGTTTTCGGAATTGAACGGCACCGAACTATGAATGTGGGTAATTTTCCAAATCCCTTCTGTTTTTTTAAAACAGGTGGTTTCTCGCCAATACATATCAAGTTGGTTTCCGTCAACAGTTTTTGCATTGATATGGTTTATACTACTGCAATACCCAATTTCTGAAGTTGAAGTAATTTTTACGTCCGTGATTTCAAAATCGATAATCTGTTCCAAGGTTGATAGCCATTCGTTCAATCGCCTTTTTATGGCATCGACTCCCTCGTATTTAAGTGTTCCGACCACATCATAGGAAACGACATCTTTCGAGTAATTCGCAATTTCCTTTTCCACGTTCCGATTTGTTATCGCGTAAACGCGTTGCTCAATAATCTTTTCTATTTCGTTTTCCATAGTATATTACTTGAGGTAAATTAAACTTTTTGCTATAATTGAGGGAATTTATCTTTACCGGATTAAGCCCGATACCCAACTACGTCCAAGCTTTTAGTTCGTCCAAGACGTTCGCACATCCACCCCTATTATCTTTAATAGCCTGGATAAAGTCGATACCTTATTGATAAAATCCATACTTTTTAATGACATGGGTAGTGGTATCGGTCGAGGCCTCAAACTCGAAATCAGGGGTGGTAAAAGTTCCCTTTTTTTCAGGGTGGCCCCATTCAACACTAGATGTTTTTTTATCGGGAACGATTTCCTTAACCTCAACATCCCAGGAAACATCGATCATTTCCCATTGCCAAGTAATTTTTTCCCCCATTCATGATTTACACTTGATTTCGTATACCAAAATTTGGTGGTAACAGACGGCTCGATTCAGGTCGAATTTACGACAGTACTTCAACTTCAAACCCATAGCTCGCCATCAATGAAATAACGGGGTCGGTATCGAAGGTGCTGTCTTTCGTTTCCATACGTAGAATGTTGTCACAGTCTTCTAAATCGAAGTTGATTTTACAGTGGGGAAATGCGGTCTCAAGACGTTCTAAAATAAAGATCGCTTTCTTTTCAGAATCTAAATTTATTCGAAATACCTCTACCATAATTTAGCATGCTTAAAATCATTCCTTTCTTCGACCCCTTTCCGGAAATATTTTCCTTAAGCTCCAGAAGTACCTGTCCTTACTTTTCCGGCTCGCTTGTAATTGGCCATAATCACCCCTGTTGTAGTAAGGGTAGTTCCCGTTAATGTGAAGGCTGCCGGTATAACCCCACCATCGAACAACTTTTTCCCTTCACCGAGTGTCAACGGATGAATTTTGATTCGGAGTTCGTCCACCAAATCATGCTTAAGCAGCAATTGAACGAGTTTGCCGCTGCCCCAAACTTGAAGATCAGGGCCCTGGGATCGCTTAATTTTTTTGATGTCCGCCAGGCTTTCGATAAAAACCGAATTTTTCCATTCCGATTCTTGTTTCATATGCGACAGGACGTATTTTGTGCCCTCGTTGATACCCGGCCAAAAGTCGGCATGTTCGGGCCAGTAGGCCTCCCAAATCTCAAATGTTTTTCTGCCCAAAAGATAATCGGCCCGTTGTTTCAATTCTTTTCCCACCACTTGGTCATAAACTTTGTCATCATACGGTGCCACCCAGCCGCCAAATTTGAAACCGCCCGATGTATCTTCCTCAGGCCCCCCGGGTGCTTGTATGACCCCATCCAATGTTATCATTGATAAGACGATTATTTTTCTCATTGTATCTAATTTTTGGGTAATCCATTCTAATCCTTCCGACTTTTAAACGAAAGTCCTCGCCGACCTAAAGCTTTGTTTAATGGGGGCAGCAAGCTCTGGTCCACTTCCTGAAACCGGAGAGTTTCATTTTCTGGATATGTAACGAGTACTTCCCAAGTGCAAATGCCGTTATTCCCCGATACCCTTCTAGCCAAGGGGGGAAGAAGGGGGAGGAATTCTTCTTTAAACTTTTTGCCGCTTCACCAACCGACACGTTGAACCCTCTGAACTGGAATTGGTGACCCTATTCGCCTATTTTTAAAGTGCTCATCCCACTATTTTTTACTCTAGCCATTTACTTCAAAAGTTAGGGAGGCCCACTAATAACAAAGCATGGTGATTACGTGCGTAAAGGGTTTAATACGCCATTGCTTATTCCGGTCTTGCGGCAAAAGGCTCCCCTATGCATCAGGAATCTCAGGCTCTACCAGCTTTTTTAGTTTCTCGAGCGATTCCTGCCAACCCAGATAGCACATTTCCACGGGAATGGCATCAGGAATACCCTCTTGTATAATATGCAGATCCGTTCCACAGGAGACTTTTGTCAACCGAATGGTAGTACGCATCTCCCCAGGCATATTCGGGTCGTCAAATCGGTCGGTATGTTTTATCATTTCGTTCGGTTTTATTTCGAGGAACTCGCCTCCGAAGGAATGGCCATTGCCCGTAGAGAAATTTGTAAAAGACATTTTGTAGCTTCCGTCTTTGCGGAAATCCATTTGATGGACCTTTGCTATAAATCCGTAGGGCGGTAGCCAAGATGTATAGGCATCTTCGTTGGAAAAGGCACGGAATACTTTTTCAGGGGGAGCGGCCAACACCCGGTGTAAGGTTACTTCGTTGTTCGACATGATGATTTAATTTTGGATTCGACTTCTTTTGCATTCCAAAGTTAGTGCGGACTCTTCGAACGTAAGGGTTGCGATAACGACTAATCAAAGGGGCGATTCCGTCAGCTTGAACGCCGACGGGAAGGCGTCATTCCAGGAAAGGGGCGGCAACCATGGGAAGCCAAGGGGGCGGGGGCATCAAACCAATATCAAAATCATTCGTCCTTATTGTACTTATTGCGATATCCAACGGGCGTCAGCCCCGTTATTTTCTTGAACACATGCCGAAAAGCCTTGGTATCGGAATACCCCACATCGTACATTACCTCGTTAATATTCCTTCGGGTAGATTCAAAACTGCGCTTGGCGGCCTCCACCTTAACACGTTGCAGGTATTCAATGACCGTGTTGTTGGTAGCCTTTTTAAACCGTCGCTCAAAGCTCCTGCGGCTCACGGCCACCCTTTCGGCCAACCCGTCGACCGTTATCTTGTCCTGATAATTTTCCTCAAGGTATTCCTGGGCCTTTTTCACTTCTTCGTCGTTATGGTCTTTTTGACCCGTAAACATCATAAAGGCGGACTGACTTTCCCTATCGATGTCGATGGCGAAATATTTGGAAGCCAAAATCGCCGTGTCCCTATCGGTATATTTTTCCAAGATATAGAGCAACAGGTTCCACAATGAGTTGGCCCCGCCACTGGAATAGAGGCCGTTCTCCTCGGTAATGACACCCCCGTCAACGATTTCCACTTCGGGAAAACGTTCCTTGAACTCGTTATAGTAGGCCCAATGCGTGGAGCATTTTTTTCCGTTGAGCAAGCCTGTGGAAGCCAGCAAAAAGGCACCTACACAGAGCGAGGCCACTTCGGCACCATTTTTATATTGGTCTTTGATCCAAGGTAGGGTGGCCTCATTAAGGCTGACCGAGGTTTTCATATCGCCAAATAGCGGCGGTACGACTACAAGGTCGGCCTGTGCAGCATTTTCCAAAAGTACATCGGTGGTGATAGAATAGACGCCGTCTTGTACCTTCACATCTTTTTGACGGCCTACCAATTGCACACTAAAGAGTGGTTCCTTACCGGCAGCTTGCAAAAAATGGTTCGCCGTGGTAAACAGATAGCGGGGACCGGTGATTCCCTCCGCCACTGCGGTTTCGGGAACCAAGATGGCTACTTTTTTCATTTTACTTTAGTTTTCTTCTTCCGATGTGTTCAATGGTTTTCGAATTTTGCTTTGCCATCTCCTTACCAACATGTTTTGCAAAGTCTGCATTGCCTTCGGGGGTTTTTGGGACCGCAAGAAGATAGTGCTACCCTTTGGTTTGTCTTTGATACTTATTTCTATTAAAAGTATGAATTTTGGCGGAATCAACCCTTTGATTAGCCGTTATCATACCCCAAAACTTTAGAGAATTGTTCCCAAATTTGTAGTGCAAACATTTAAAAAAAATAATCATGGAACGCATTACAGTTAAAAGCACGGTAAAAGCATCGGTAAAAAAAGTATGGGACGTATGGTCAGATCCCAAGCACATCGTCATGTGGAATACGCCTTCAAGGGACTGGCATACGCCCCGAGCAGAAAATGATTTGCGGGTGGGTGGAACTTTCCTCTCAAGAATGGAGGCCAAGGATGGGAGTTTCGGTTTTGATTTTGGTGGCACTTACAATGAAGTGGTACCACAAAAAAGAATGGCCTATACCCTTGGCGATGGACGAAAAGTGGAAATAGATTTTAAGCAGCAGAAGGGGCAAACGGAAATCGTTACGACTTTTGATCCCGAGACCGAAAATACCATGGAAACGCAACGGGACGGTTGGCAGGCTATTTTGGACAGCTTTAAACGTTATAAGGAAAGCATGGACCAAAAATGAATATCGATCCTAAAGCAAAATGAAAAAAAATAAGATTATTTTTTGGACGGCAACCATCATCATCTTCCTATTTGAAGGCGTATTGCCGGCACTGACCTCGCAAACAGAACTGGCCAAGGAAGGCATTCGCCATTTGGGATATCCCGAATATTTCGGGAACGCCTTGGTCGTATTCAAGGTGTTGGGTGCTTTGGTATTGATTATCCCGCGAATTCCGAAACGAATAAAGGAATGGGCCTATGTAGGTTTTACGTTCGACTTTCTGTTTGCCTGTATCAGCCATTGGGCAGTGGATGGATTCGGATTTCAGACCATTTTCCCATTGATCATACTCGCAATTTTAATGGTGTCTTACCGCTATTACCACAAAATCAGCGCGACAGTCCCTTAAGAGGTCGATACGGCAAAGGTTACGGCATCCATCTGAATTGCCGGCAAGGGCGATCTGCAGTAGTGATAGAAAATAAGGATAGAAAGAAAATGGGACAACTGATCACGTACCTTACGTTTAACGGCAACTGCAGGGAGGCAATGGAATTTTATCGGGAGTGCCTGGGCGGTGACCTGCGCATCCAAAAGTTAGGCGAATCCCCTAAAACGGAAAGACTACCTGACGATGTTAAAGAATATATCGTAGAGGCATCCCTTAAAATAGGATAATCTGGTTCTTATGGGTAGCGATATGGCCGATGAAGAACTGTTGCGGGGCAATTCGGTTTCTATCTTATTGAACTGTAACGATGAACAGCGGATCAGAACCTATTATCAAAATTTGGAAACGGGCGGAAAGGCGACGCATCCGTTACAGCAAAGTCATTCGGAGGATTTGCTCGGGGGCCTGACGGACAAGTTTGGCACCCATTGGTTGTTTCATTGCAAACAAAAAAAAGGTAAACTATAATTCTAAACATCAATGATTATGAGCACTAACAAAACAAGATGGAAAATCACGCCTTTTCTCTGGTTCGTTAACCAAGCGGAGGAAGCCGTAAACTTTTATGTGTCCATTTTTCCCAATTCGAGGATCGACCTGTTGAAAAGGTGGCCGGACAAAACCCCTTTTCCAAAGGAATCCACCAAACCGGGCACGGTACAACAAGCCAATTTCAATTTGGATGGATGCCAATTTTGCGCCTTCGATGCGGGGCCGATGTTCAAGTTCAATCCTTCCATCTCCTTCTTCGCAATTTTTGAGACCGTTGACGAAGTAGATAGGGTATGGGACAAACTTATGGAAGGCGGCGAAGCCCTGATGCCATTGGACAGTTACGATTGGAGCGAACGCTATGGATGGGGCACCGACCGTTTTGGGATTTCCTGGCAACTCATGAAGGGAAAACTGAGCGAGGTCGGCCAACGGATTACCCCGCTTATAATGTTCTCCGGTAAACAGCGGGGTAATGCCGAGGAAGCAATGAAGCATTATATGTCCATTTTTAAGGATTCTTCATCCCAGGGGGTTGCTAAATACGGTACCAACGACCCCGGTCCCAAAGGGATGGTAAAGCACGCCCAATGTCGATTGTCAGGGCAGACCTTCATGGTAATGGATAACGGAATGGAAAACGACATTCCCTTTACCGAGGCCATCTCGCTCTATGTGGACTGTAAAGACCAAGCCGAGGTCGATTATTTCTGGAACGCCTTTACTGAAGAGGGCAGCGAATCCGTCTGTGGCTGGCTCAAGGATAAATTCGGGGTGTCATGGCAAATAGTGCCCGAATTCTTTACCGAAAAAATGAAGGATAACGAGCCTGAAAAGGAGCGACAATTGATGGATGCCATCCAACAAATGAAAAAGCTCGATGTGGCGAAACTGCAAGAAGCCTATCGCCGGTAGAACTGGACCAAAACGGGCCAACCACAACATAAAAGTCTTGATACGGGATAGTGAAAATATATTCGGAAATTTTAGCATGACGATATCAAAATTGGAGGGCAAAACGCTGAAAGAAGTCCCCTTTGAAGGGAGCTGGACGGCCTGGCATACCACCTAATACCTCATTATTTGTGGCAGGGATGTACCCGACTCCCCACTACCAGATCATGTAGAATTTCGATGTGAAAGTCGGTGCAATAAAAGACTTGTTCCTAAATTTCAATTTGAAGTTCAAGACCACCCCTTCCATTACCCTGGCCCACCACCCTACCATAGGGAGAACTTCGTTGAAAGAGTGTCAATATATTGGACACTATCTGTTAATTTATTTTACATCCACCTATCATCCGCAAAATATATATTTTTACAAACAACTGATTAAAAACATTTTATGTTTTTGGCATACATATAGGTATAGAAATATTACCACATCGTCAAGTTTTATAATCAAAACCCTCAAGACCCTGGAACCTTTATGAACGAATGAAACCGCTGCGTCGAGCTAAAAAACGTAAATCATGCTAAAAAACTATCTAAAAATTGCTTGGCGGAACCTTGTTAAGAACAAAGGATTTACCGCTATCAATATTATCGGCCTTTCAATGGGTCTGGGTTGTTTTATTATTATAGGCATGTATGTAGCTGACGAATTAAGTTACGACCGATATAATGAAAAGGCAGAGAGGATTTATCGGATAAACTCTGATCTCAGATTTGGAGGAACGGATCTGAATATGGCGGTAAGTGCCGACCCTATGGGCGCCATCTTAAAGAAAGACTATCCCCAAGTAGAGCAATATGTTCGTTTTTATGATTCCAATGATGCCAAACTCATCAAGAAAGGCGATGAATTTATTAAGGAAGGAAAGGTAACCCACGTAGATTCAACTTTGTTCAAGGTGTTCACTCTTCCCTCCATAGTGGGAGATACCGAAACCGCCCTGAACGAACCCAATACCGTGGTCATCACCCGATCAGCCGCAGAACGGTATTTTGGAAATGCCCATAATGCCATGGGACAAAGCTTGGAAACCGATGATGATCAGAACACGCGCTATACGGTGACCGCCGTCATTGAGGATGTTCCCAGAAATTCCCATTTTAATTTCGATTTTTTCTTTTCAATGGACAATGTGGATTACCCCTTCGGGAATTTTTTGAGCCATAACTTCCACACCTATATTTTGTTACGGCCGGGGGTGGATTACAAAAAGTTCAATAGCAATTTTACCCGGATAATCGATACCTATATTCTTCCGCAGGCAGCAGAATTAATGCAAATAGACAATATGCAGGAATTCGAAAAAAGCGGCAATAAACTGGAATATTCGTTGATGCCTCTGACCGATATCCACCTGCATTCTTCCAGGGGGTTTGAAATGGGTGTGAACGGGAACATCCAGTACGTCCAAATTTTTTCAGCGGTCGCCATCTTCATTCTCCTCCTTGCCTGTATAAATTTTATGAACCTGACCACCGCACGTTCATCCGGCAGGGCAAAGGAAGTGGGTATACGAAAGGTATTGGGAACGGGTAGGAAATCATTGATTTGGCAGTTTCTTATAGAATCCACGGTGTTGGCTTTTGTAGCGCTGGCATGCGGCGTTGTGTTTGCTTGGCTATCGTTGAACTGGTTCAATGCTATTGCCGGAAAGGAAATGCCCATCGGTCTATTGCTCCGGCCTCGCTATCTCGCCCCCTTGCTATTGCTTCCTTTTGTAGTGGGCCTATTGGCCGGGCTCTATCCCGCCTTCTTCCTTTCCGCCTTTCGGCCTATAACCGTTCTTAAGGGCAAGATAAGCTCGGGAAAATCAAATAATAGTCTGCGGAATTTTTTGGTGGTGTTTCAATTTGCCACTTCCATAGTACTCATCATCGGCACCATAGTGATATACCAACAACTGGATCACATACAGAATGCCCAACTCGGTTTTGATAAAGACCGGGTATTGATCGTGGAAAATGCGGGACTGCCCCAAGAATCGCGAAACTCATTGAAATCTGAGATAGAACAGCTAAATGGCATTAAATCGGCCTCGTTTGCCGGTTATCTTCCCGTTGCCAATTCGTCTAGATCAGATACTACGTTTTCTACGGAAGCGGTGTTGACCTCATCCAACGGCTTCGATATGCAGAACTGGGGCATCGATTACGATTATATATCCAACTTCGGTATGGAAATAGTCAAAGGCAGGAATTTTTCCCCTGCATTCGGCACCGATTCCACGGCAATCATCATCAACGAATCCGCTGCGAAACAGGCCGGTCTTAAAAGCCCTATCGGTAAAAAGTTATATACGGCCGACAGGGACAATAATCCGCTTGTCTATACTATTATCGGGGTGGTCAAAAACTTCAATTTTGAATCGCTCCGCGAAAATATCGGACCGATAGGTCTACGATTGGGGAATAACAGCTGGGTAGCTGCCTATCGGCTGCAAACGACCGATATAGCAGGTATGATCAAAACCATTGAGCGCAAGTATAAGGAAGTGGCACCGGAAATACCGTTCAACTATTCGTTTTTGGATGCATCTTTCGACAGCATGTACCGCCAAGAAAGGCGCGTCGGCAAAGTAGCCTTGACCTTTGGCTTGTTGGCCGTTCTGATCGCCTGTCTTGGGCTGTTCGGATTGGCTACCTACATCGCGGAGCAACGGACCAAGGAAATCGGGATACGAAAGGTACTGGGAGCCTCCGTGTCAATGATTGTCGCCATGCTTTCAAAGGATTTTTTAAAGCTGGTACTTATTTCCTTCGTTATAGCAGTGCCGATTGCCAGGTGGGCGATGGAAAAATGGTTACAGGATTTTGCCTTTAGAATAGACTTGAGCTGGTGGGTCTTTGCGGTAACGGGGCTGACCGCTCTGTTGATCGCCTTACTGACCCTAAGTTTTCGGGTGATAAGGGCCGCCACTGCCAACCCCGCAAAAAGTTTAGGCTCGGAATGAAAGAACCGGGAATCAAGACTCCAATCGCAGACTCCGGACCATTTTTAAAAAGACTTCTTTTTTGCCGATGTATAGGGGTGGGAAATAAGACAGATCTCCTTGGCAGGAGAAAACGAAAAAATGCCATCCTAGCCGGGACGATTGTAATGTCAAAAGCGAATTCGGATACGTGATGAATTGATTTAAACCTTTTATTTTCCAGTAAAAATGAAATCGTTTTTTTAAATGGCCTAGCAGAGCTACGGAAGGAGAAAAAGACAAAAAACGGATAAAAAAGGGCAATTTTTTAGTGGTTGGTAAATGTTCAAATTAGTTCAATATCCTAGAATCGCTTTTTTCTGGATTTCTTGATGGTCTATTTTGGGTACGGGACGCTTCATCTTAAGAAGAATCCAGACCGAAAGCAGCCCGATGACGAGCCAAAGCAGGTCCACGCCCATAATGGCATATTGCCCCTCACGGTACATTTTCCATATCCAGTTGCCGGAAACGAACCCATTTACAATAGGGATCAATAAGGCACATATGCTTCCCAGTAAAAGACTGTACCTATTAATACGGTAGTTGTCACGCATAAACCTGAAAATAAAGGATGCGAAAAGCCAAGTGCCGAAGAAAACAAAATACAAAATGGTTTCCCTTGAGCCATCCCAATCCCTGGGAAGCCATTTGGCTATGATAAACGACGAGGCGGTTACAGGATAAAGGGCCAAACAAATGGCCAGGTAAATATGCCCCACTTTTCTATTATACAAGAGTTGTGCGGGGGGCACGTTCTTTTTGTTCCGGGCTTCCAACCAAATCAGTACCCCGGATATAATGACGAAACAAGTAATCAACGCCAAAATAAAATAGATGAACTTTAGGGGCAGTCCACCAAAATCACCAAAATGCAATCGGCGTATGCTCAGTTCCACATCCTCTAGATAATCGTTTTCGTAGGGATTCTTCTCCGCAACCAAGCTGCCGTCGGCCACGTTGTATACCACTCTACCGTTCCCCAAGAATTTTTTGCGGGCATCGAGAAGCCCATCCACCTGAAATTTCATATTGGTAGCCCCATAATTACGGACATATACTTGTGCGGGTTCGAAAGTTTCCCATTTTGCTTTGGTCTCTTTCCATAAATGGGTTTAGGGATGGGATTCGGTCCGCCTTAGACGCAAGAGTATAAGTTTTCGACATGGGCCGTAAGTCTTCCAGCAACTTTTTCTGGTCATTGTGGTACACATAATTTGCGGGCAGTAGCACCAAGGCCGACAGACAGAGAAAACAGCTGGTTACCGCAAATACAAACTGAAAGGGAAGCCCGATCATACCCAAGGCGGTGTGCGCATCGGTCCAGACGGTCTTTAATTTACTTTTGGGACGAAAAACGAAGAAATTGACGATGATTTTTTTCCAATGGACGATTACCCCGGTAACGATGGCAAACAGGAAAAACAGGGCCACAAAACCGGCCAAGTAAATTCCGAAGGTGGGGATTTGACTAAAGAAATGTAGGCGGTACAACAGTTCCCCAAAACTGTAAAAGGCATAGTATTCCGATACCCCATATGTATTTGCGTCCATATTAAAATAGTAGTTCCTGTCCTTTTGATTGACGACCGTCGTATCTTGGGAGGTACTCAACTGCACATATATTTCCTGCTTGGCATCGGGCATTATCATCCTGATATCCCTTCCGTAGAGTTCATAACCCTCTGATTGTATGGATTTAATTACCCGGTCATAATCGATATCGAGTGCCCGCTCCATATACACGGCATCCCCCTTTTCCCAAGCGGTTATTTCATCCTTGATAAGGGCAAATGCCCCACAAAAAAAGATAATATACAGGGCCACGCTGATAATAATACCACTGATGGTATGGGTATGGAAGAGTATATTGTAATTTCTTTTCCCCATTTTATGCGGTTAAGGGCTGAAGTGATTTTCCAAAATAAACGGTAACGGCAAGCACCAAGATAATCCCTAAATAAATGGCCCAAGCCATCCATCCGTTTTTTAATAGGAAGGGAATTATAAGGCACAAAACCCACACCAAATAAATACTGTACACCGAGGTAATCAATACCATTTTTGGGTCGGGAAGCCAAAGAGCCAGCGAAATATGTAACAAGGCTGCGATAAGGTATCCGCCCAAGAGGCCGGCGGATATCTTGGCAAAACGCTGCATACGGGATTTCGTAAGGTATTTGGGGTTTGCGGGCATAGTTCAGAGGGCTATTTCAAGAATAAAAAGGCACAGAAAAATAAGCAGCATATCCCTAAAGGTCAATAGCCGTAAGGGATCTAACAAAAAGGCCAGGCCGATAACCGCCATCAATAGTACAAATCCACCTATCATCCCCGCCCCCAGGCCGTTGGTACCTATCTGTAGGGCAAAAGCGGACAACAGCAACAAAAGACCGATATATTTTACCCCGGTTCGATTTTCCTTCGTTAACTTTTCCAATCAGGAAGGGGGGTAGGTAACCGCCCGTTTCGATGCGACCGAAAGCATAAAGTAGCCTGAATAAAAGAGGAGTATGGTAGTAGTGATCATCATGCCGGTGTTAGAAGCTATAATACGTAAAATCAGCATATAAAGCCCTGGGCATTTGGGGCGATAGGGTCGACCATCCCTTATA
>CAVTJB010000004.1:0-530909 GCA_963734985.1 uncultured Flavobacteriaceae bacterium | reverse complement strand
AGTAACCGTTGCACAAGCCTATAATTGACAAAAACCGAATTCATATAAGCCTTCTTCGGAGCTTTTTTCTTTTGATATCAGAATTGGAAGGCTATTTTTCGATCCTTGGCCTACTGGCCGAAAACAAGTTCTGGAGTACACTTTTCACAAATGCCGCCAAAGCAAGTATCCCTGCCCCGCTTTTTACCCGTTTTTGTTCGAATTTCAGGTACTTTTTCAGGTTATAGGCGATGGCCGATAGGTGCATCACCTTGTTCGCCTGTTCCAGCCCGATGGTGTTTATCTTCCGCAGCCCCATGAACTGGGTCAGGGTGCCGAACACGGGCTCTACCGTGCTCTGCCGCTTGCCCTTCATATACCTGCCCTGCTGGACTTTCCACCCTTGCGATGTTGCGTTCGTATTCTTCGCGATAGTAGGTCACCGTGAACTGCTTCTCGTTCACCTTTCCCAGACAGCTCGCCCTGAGCGGGCAGCCCTTGCAGATCTTGCTCGATGCACGGTACGCTTTCTTCTTGGTCTTGGTGCGGCTGTCCAGGAACACCTTGCTGAACGGAATTACCTTGCCCTGTGGACATAGATAATGGTCTTCGTTCCTCGTTATAGATGAAACCCGTCGGGGCCGCCCTTATAGGTGCCATGGGGCGGTATGAAACTCTTCAGTCCCTTTTTCTCCAGAAATGCATAGTTCTCCCCGCTACTGTAGCCCGTGTCGGCAACGCAGTTCTCCCATACAGGCCCTCCTTCCACAACCGTCTCTGTAACCGTTTCACGATATCGGGCAGCTGTTGGTTGTCCTTGCCATCGGCATGGTAGGCCCTGATGTCCGTGATCACATGGTGCGCCGTGTCCACGCTCAGTTGGGACAGGTAGTTCAACTTCCTCGCCTTGCCGGGCTTCACGCTTATCCGCGCATCGGGGTCGGTAGGACTGTAATGGGTCTTGTTACTGGTGTACTTGCTCCCTTGTTCCCCGCACCCGGTCTTTGGTCCTGGTCCTTGGCCCACTTCTTGTTGCGGCCCTTTATCGCATCGAGTTCCTTCTTGTTCGCAGTAACACTGCGCTGGCCCTTGTCCGACCTGTCGTCCTTGCTCTTTCTGATGCGGGTCCTTCTTTATCCATCGAACTGATTGCGCGTACCTTTCGCAAGTGTTCGTCCAAGTCCTCTTCGGGCACCTTCAGCTCCAAGGTATCCATACTGGCATTGGCCTTTACAGGTGCCGAATCGATCGCCTGGGTATGGCCGCTGACCATTCCCTTTTCCACGCAAAGGCTCAACACCTTTGTGAACACTTCCTCGAAAACCGATTCCGGGAACAATTGGCGCGTACGGCTTATGGTACTGTGCCAGGGCAGCTCCTCGTCGATATCGTAACCTATGAAAAACAGGATGTCCAAGCGCATCGAACAATGGTCGATGAGCTTGCGGTCGCTGATGATATTCTCCAGATAGCCGACCAGGCAGAGCTTGAAGAACACCACGGGGTCGATGCTCTTCTGGCCGCTTTCCCCATAATATCCCTTGGTCAGCGGATAGAGGAAATCCAGATCGATGGCACTCCTTCAACCGCCTGTAAAAATTGTCCTCCGGTACTCGTTCGCTCAACTGGAAATCGTTGAACAGCTTTTCCTGGTACTCCTTTTTTCCCTGCATACCTAAAGTTACGATCCATTCCCCGATCGGCAATGATCGAAAACGCCTTTTTTCGCTAACTTGTGCAACAGGCACAGATGCAATAGGTAATCTATCCAATTCAATTGTTGTAGCTAATATATTGGACGAAAACACCTGTACTATACAGGCGGTAGCGTTTGATTTCGGCAAATCGCTCTTTTATAGAAAATCCACTTTTTCACGGTTCATTCCTAATATTGAAGGAAAGGCCGAAGTGGTTACAAACAATAATTCCACTTTCATTCAAAGTGGGGGATTCCATCACTATCCCAGCAAACACTCCTAGCTCAATTGAAGCGAATCAAAAATTTAAGATGATCTGCACCACCATAAACAGCGAATAAATATACTTTTAATCAGAAGCAAAAGTATTCAATAAGGAATAGTGCAATGGAAAACAGATATGAATTAGCAATTATAGTCTGCACTAAAATTAGGCATCCATACCGTGTGAGATTCACTTGATATTCAATATTACTTTTTGAAAGTAAGCACCGAATAGCGGACCGTTCTTATGTTTAAAACTTTATGGGGGAGTACTATAAAATTGCCATTTTAAGGGATACTTTCCAAGAGCACGGAATCTTTGGCCCCTAAGTGGCCCCTTTCAGGTCTTTTTTAGTATTCTCGTTAATTACCCCCTTTTCGGGTCACTTTTGCCCTCATAAAAAATATCAGTAACCAATATCGATTCCGCTGGACCGAATGGCCCGCCCTATCCCCTTCTGCAGGCTCTTGATAATTTTCATCGCTACCTGATGCTGGTTCACTGGAATATTCGGGATTTTCATGCCCGTACTTCGCAGCAGTTTGAAAGCCATATCCTTTTCCCTGGTCGGCAATCCGATTAGACCGGCATAGAACCTTCCCGGATTCTTGACGAAGTCTTTTTTTGCGGCATAAGTTTCAACATAGTTCCGGTCGTAGCCCGTTACCCGGTCAAAGGTCTTTTCCGAGGCTTGATAAAACTTGTCCCTGTCAAATCCGCGTTTTGTGGGCTTGCCGTTCAATATTACTTCGGAGGCCTTATGTTTGGCCAAGGGGGATAGCGTATAGGTATTGGTAACGTCCTTTCGGCTGATAATGATATGGACATGGGTCTGAAACCCTCCTTTTGCATTCCGGCCACAATCATTTTACCGTTCTGTTTGTGTGGGGCCTGGTCATGAAGTTTTTCCATCTTGTTTTCCAGTTTCTTCACGTTTCCATTTATCTCTCCCCTCTCCACTTTTCTGATATCGTTTCGGAGCTTGGCGATTTCCTTTCGGTACGGGCGCATTTTCCGTGACCTGCTTTTCAAATCCTCTAAAAGTGCGCTGGTGCTCTATCTTGGCATAGTACTTAATTTTATCGACGGTAACCTGTTGGTTCCGGTTAAAGGAATCGGCATAGTCCTTCATCAGTTCCCGGACGTACTTTCTAAGATGGGCGGGGTCATTGTTCATGGCCTTCAGTTCCCTCTGGCTTGGGCTTACCACCATCGAGTAGAACTTTGGGTCCCGTTTTCTCAATTTGGCCGTATTACCGTCGATTTCGGAAATTACCTTTTCGGGGGCTATCCTGTCATTGTATTGGTCGAAGAAATTTTCCTTTAGGTCCGGGTGCTTCCCTATATCCTCTTTTTCCAGATACTCTACGTAGGCCCCGACACTTGAGGTATAGGTACTGCCCATTTTTTGTGGTGATATCGCAATATACATTTTATTGTCTGTTCAGTTCTCGTCTAAGATTTTCAAACTCTCTTAGCGACAGATCGACTTTTAGGTAGGGTTTTCCAAAAGTGGGCTCCACCGTTTCTATCTTTTCCAAAAGGTACCTGCAACCCTTTTTATATTCCCTGAACTCCTGTTGCAACCGTACATGGGAAGCTTTGGGGACCGTTTCTATTACTTCCACCAGTTCGGGCTGTGGAAGGGACAGCTTCTCCTTTCTAATTACCTGTTTGCTTTTACAATGGGCCTCGAACAGGATCTTGACCATCTCGTGCGTGGGCGTTATGTGCAATTTTTCCATGTTCTTGACGATAGAAATGAGGTACTCGATCTGTTTCCGGTTCTTCTTGATCTCGGAAACCAATTTTTCAACGCTGCTTCCGAACGGGTCGAGTCCGTTCCATTGCAGGAAGAACATCATCCGGTGCAGTACCTCGCTGTTCGGTCTTGAAAACTGTTTGCTGTACCTTCGGAACCTAACCGCCACATCCGCCTTGATACTGATGGCCGAATACCCGTATTTGTTTTTCTGCTTTTTCTCCATAATCTTACCTTTTTGCGTCAAAATTTTTCAATGTTTTCAGGGCTTCCCGGGCCGTTTACAGTAAATAGGATTTTCGTGACTGTAAATTCCAATAGCCAAAAAGGGATTCAAACAATTGATTTTTAAGAATTTGAAAATTCTAAAACCAATGTGATGTCGCGTTAGCGCATCACCCTCTTGCTATCCCTTTTTTCCGCTTCGCTTTAAAAAGAAATACCCTTTCCCAAAAGGTAAAAGGCCTTTTTAGGAGGGATGTCAAAACCAAAAACTTTAAGAGTCGATCAATGGGAATTTTGAGGATATTTAGGCAATATGGCGAAATCCTTGAACATCCCTCAAAGGATGTTCGGGGATTGGATCTGTGGTAGTAGCTAAATGATGTATCGCTTGTCGGACTGGAAATAACTCGTAGGGTTATTCCATTTCGACAATGCCACGGACCCCTTTGCAATTTTCCCTATGGAAAATTATTAGGGTCGAGAAATGGCGCCCAATTTCGATTTTACCCAACGCTTACCTATCGGGACGCTATAAAATCGAAACAGGATCCGGCGCAAGGTTAGTTATGGTAAGGATTTGGGGGGCTGTGCCATTAGGAGTAAACATGAATCCCTCAATAAAAAAAAGATACTTTTACATTTAGGGCTAAAACGAGGGTGATTTTGACGAATTTTTATCCTCGTTTTGAAGAGCGCGAAGAGTTTAAGAAAACAGCAATAAAATATAATTTATCTTTGTGGTAAACATAAATCCAAATGCGATGAACATCGAAGCAACAAAATTGGAACTAATGCACCTGCTGCTGCAAACTCAAAAGGAGACTTTGCTCGCCAAGGTGAAAAAAGTCTTCGAGGACGAGCAGGTCGATTGGTGGGACGAAATGGACGAAGAGGAGAAACAAGAAGTGGAAACAGGTCTTTCCCAAGCCGATAAAGGAGAACTTACCTCGCATGGAAAAGTGATGAAACGCTTCGATAAATGGCGTTAAAAATCGATTGGACACCACAGGCCGAAAATGGACTTGACGATGTTCTCGAATATCTTCAGGAAGAATGGTCCGCCAAGGAAATAATTGCCCTCGAAAAGCGGATTCTCGCCCTGATGGAACGCATCTCGAAATATCCAAAAATCTGTCCCCCGACGGGAAAATACCCGAACGTTCGCAAAGGATCGATTGATAAGAACAATTACATCATTTACCGCATTCGCCCCCGGAAAAAGACTATAGAGATTATCAACTTCAGGGGAACGAAACAGAGACCATTGGAATAAACATACATTCAAGTAGACCAGTTACTTGCACCTTGGTCAATTACGGTTCTTCGGAATTTTAGATAAACAATGAGGAGAAGGTATTGCGCAGTAACAAATAAACCCATCCTTAATTTTTAATTGACCGATACCTATAATTTGTCGATATTTGTATGCAAATAGGTCCATTTAAAATAATATTACGGACCGGTGCGCCATTCGGTGCGTACCTTAAAAAAAATCGGATTTTAACTTTTTGGATATCAAATGGTTACGGAAGGGGTTCGAGCCCCAGCCAGGTCACTTATCAAGATACCGATTGATACCAAAACCTTGCTAATCTTATGATGGGCAAGGTTTTATTTTTTTGGGTCCATTGGGCATCCCCCTCCTGGGACAGGGGATAATAATGTAATATTAATCCCGTCGAATATGAACCTAGGGACCCTCGATAACCACTTTTCCTTTGCCGATTCGCTTGATGTTTACGGCGTAATCCCCATTACCGAGATTTCTAATGGTATACCCTTCATTGTCCAAATTTTCCCGTAGCTTCAATTTGGCACTATTTCCGGTAATCTTTACCGGTTTAAAGTTTAATCTCAAATACTCGATTCCAGCAGTATTGGCAGCAACATATTGAATCTTATTTTTTGCATATTGTACCTGGGTAAGTATGCCTTCGGAGTATAGGATATGGTTTTCACCAACAGGTGCCCATTCCGGTACTCCGGCAAAAGTCTGATAGACCATCCTTGGACATTCGCCATAGCTATCGCCCCACCACGTATGTACTCCATTAGAAAACGGGCTCTCAAAGGCCATTCCCGACTCATCGTTGCAGTAGGTTACAAAATTGAGGGCCCGAAAAGCCTTTTCTTTGTAGGATTCGTCTCCTGAGACAGCGTACCATCTAGCGCATTCAGCAGCGTATCTGGCGGTCTGATAATCCATTTTCGGGAAAAACAGATCCTGTTCACCCACAATATTGGCTCCCCAGATCGTTGCCGGTTCTAATGGAATACCATTTGCCTCCTCTGTAGTTAGGCCGATGCTGTAGTCCGCAGCGTTCATGATTGCCGATCTGTGTACGAAGTTGTCCTCGGTCCAATTGATCAATTTCGGAATATTGGTTTTCCAGTTAGGATCTAGTTCGGGATAATCGAAAACGCCGAGTTTGAAGTTGCTCGCACTCAAATTACTCTTATAAGTGTGACTGTTTACTTCGGTATCCGTATGGCCATCCGTCCAATATCCGGTCCTTAACGGAAATTCCAGTAGGAAGTCACGGGCCAGTTCTTGGGCTCGCTTGTATGCCTTTACATTGCCTAGACCCTCTTTGATCAAATTATCCAAAAGCATATAACAACCGGTCCAATTGGCCCCATATTCCGCGGTGACTTCACCTGTACTCATAATTACCCTGTATGGCCAGACGGACTGGGTAGCGGACCCTTTACGAACATTTTTTGCAAGAACATCAGCGACATTCGTAGCTGCGCGTAGATATTTCTTGTCGCCGGTATAGAGATACATTCGATAATACGCATACCCTAATTCTCCTGCGTGATCTACCTGTACTTCATGCAAGGCGAACCGAGATGCACTGGTAAAACCTGTAAATTCAGTTTCACCGGCATTAGCCGCGGTATATGGAAAATTCGGCCATTCAAAATCAGGTGGGCTAATGCCGTGCTCCAAACTATAATCCATAAAATCTTTAGCTATGTCTATTACACTTGAATCCCCTGTATAAGCATAGTAAAGACGTGCACTTTCAAAAAGCATATTTACTTTTTCTCCTGGATCGTTCATCCATAGATCGGGTACAATATTTCCATCATTTTCCTTGAACGACGCATAAAAATAAAACTGGGGGTAGTTGGAGCGGGGTGCGGGACCCGGAGCCTTCGGCATATTATTTTTGATAAAATCCCATCGGATATGTAGAAAATGATCATATGCGTTTCCTGCCGTATACCAAGGAAGTAATTTGTTATCGTCATCTAGTATCACTTTGTGATCGCAAAAGGAGGTTGTTGATATCCTACATTGGGAAAGCACGGAGCCAGGTATATTGATGAGCATGAAGGCGGATAGGATTATCATATATTTTCTGTGCATATTTTCTGCAATGGCAATAGTATCAATAGGTTTGTTTGATTTCATAAAGGTCTTTTTTAGGAGTTAGTAGTTATCTGCCTATGTTTTCTTTTTGAAATACTGTTTTCCCTGGCCCCTCCGTACTATCAGGTGGTTGAATATGGTCACTTTGTCTGGGAGCGGTTCCAGCGGTAGCACAAAACCCATCCAAGTGCCTTTTTAGATGGAAACGGCTTACCCGGATTAAGCGGTTTTGAGCTACACCTTGCCCAAGAAATTGTCAATCTTCAACGAGCAAACTTGCTAATCCTTCATTCGTGGATCAGCTGTAAGGCGCACCATACCTACTGCCACCACAGCGACAGTACCCATTCGGTCGCCGATGATGCGAATAACAGGAACCTGAGTGGCCCACATAAAATTGATCAAAATTACCAATGACCAATCCCCAGTCTTTGTCGGATTAAACAAACTAGTTTTCATTAATATTTACTTTTACTGACTATTTGGAGGCAAACCGGAGCCAAAACCACCATCAACCACTAAGGATGATCCTGTTACAAATGAGGCATCATCGCTTGCCAGAAATACTGCCGCACGACCCACTTCTTCAGGTTTACCGATCCGCGTCAATGCGTGCAATTTCCCTGCATCGATCCGGGCCTGTGCGGGATTTGGCTGGCTTTGAAAATAGCCATCGGCAAGTCCTGCATCAATATAACCGGGAAGAATACAATTCACCCTTACCCCTTCGTGCCCGTGGTCGATAGCCATTGCTTTGGTTAGACCTACAATGGCCGACTTTGTGGCGCAATATCCGGCACACATAGGTTCCACAAAAAAACTGTTGACCGACGACATACTTATGATATTACCCTTGGTTTCCCGTAGCGATGGAAGAAAATATTTTGAACATAAGAACACTCCCCCAACGTTCACGGTCATTTGCCGATTCCATTCCTCAAACGTCATGTCGTCGACAGTCTTGTTGATCTGGATGGCCGCATTGTTAAGTAAAACATCCACTTTAGAGTATGTTGCTAAGGTAAATTCTACCAGTTTCATCACCGATTCCGGAACTGAAATGTCCATTTTAAACATAACGGCGGAGCCGCCATTGTTTTCAATTTGTTCGACAGTTTCTTCCGCTCCTGTTTGATTGATATCGGCCACAACTATTTTTGCCCCATGTTTGGCAAACTCTATAGCACAATACCTTCCAATTCCCGAACCGGATCCTGTTATTACCGCTACTTTGTCTTTTAGCCTCATAAATTTAAATTTAATGGTTTAAACTTATTGTCATCTTCTTGAAGGGGTTTTCCATACCAGGTTTCCGGGATAAACCAATACCTGTATCTAAAGAGCAGGGACATCATAAAACCAGCTCATTGATACATGGCCGAAACCTCATAATTGTTGCCAGCTTTCACGGTGACCAAAGAATATTCATACCCCTTAATTTTCTGTACATTCAGGGGTTTGTTCTGCCCATTTATGGTAATAGTACTTAAAACTTCGTTTACATGCTTTCTTGGCAGCATAAATGTCAGACCTGAAGAATGCGACAGCCGTGAAATAAGCTTAAAGGTTAAGGTGTGGTCAGTCCAGTTCACCTCTGTGAAAGCGGCTTCATCTTTACTTTTAAGAAAATCAAGGAGGTTTTCAGCGGTCCAAACCGGGATTCCGTTTTGGGTGGCATACGACAACATCTTCATCAAAGGTTCCTTAGAGAAATGGTACTCATTATTATGGGCTTTGATACTGATAATCGAATATATCTGATCGTTCAGGCTTCTATCCATTAAACCCTTAAAACTATAAAAAAAGTCATCCGGAGCTTTACTTTCCATATACTGCTGATCGTAAACCGCATTAAAACGCTGGTATACGTTCAGCGTTTTCCCTTTGGCATTGGCAAACTTCATAACCAACCCACTTCCATTATAATTTCCATGATTTATTCCAAGCGGCCCAAGATAATTCTCTCCTTGGTTTGAATTTATATCGTAATGGGCATAGTTTGCATCCATTTCAATACCGTGATTCTCTTCTATTTGTGCCTGGGCGGCAAAATCCTGAGTGCCATCTGCGTGGTTACCAGGCCACACAAACCAATGGTTCACGTTAGTACGAATGGTTATCCCATACTTTAAGTCCATTTGATTCTTTATATCTTCTAAGACACTGTCCATTCGCTTCCACGTAGGATTTGCTGCCTCCTCGGTATCATCAGGGTGGGCGGCAATTTCAAATCCCCTGTCCACCCACTTTTTGACCCATTTTTTGGAAACTTTATCAACATCCTTAACATAAAGTGTCATCTTTGCACCCATAGAATCCACGTCCCTAAATTGTGGCTCAAAATCTTTTTCGTTACTATCTTCGCCGTCGTTATCTAGAACGACAAGGCACTTTAAGGAATCGGGGAAATACCAGAAACGCGGCAATGGTTTTGCTGACATGCTTTGTATGCAATGCGATAACAGGCTCATTTGTTGATCAGCTTGATTGATTGTGTTTTTAGAGTTATCGACCCAACCATCAGTAAATAGATCCATTGCCCGGAGACCAAGAATTCCATCTTTTTCAATACCGGCGAACAAAGGGTTGCCCTGTCGGGTATAAACAATGCTTTTTGGCAGGTTATACAGAAAAGCGATGGCATGTCCTTTCCCGTAATTGTTACTCACCACGCCCGGAGAACCATTTTCAGTCGATTTATCGCTAAATAAACTGGCAATCGTATGGGCACTAGAGACGGAATATTTATCCGCGATTCCATGAAATTGCATGATTTCGGATGGTAGACCTTTACCCTGATCGGTATTCGTATCAATGCCGATATAGCCCCCATTTATATCACCTTCTTTTGGGGTTATTCCAAATAATCCCGATATTTTCTTATCGGGTCGGAAGGCAATCAAATTTCCGCCATCATCCACATACCTTTCAACCATTTTTTTTGAGGGTGGTTCTACTTGACATTCCGTAAGGATGACAAGATCGAAATGTTTAAGATATGATGGAGTTATTTTCCCGCTATTCAGCGAATCGATTATAAATTCGTTGAACCCCTCAGTTTTAAGTATTTCAGCGGTATAGGTGCCGAAATTGGCATTGGTGGCGATAATTAAGATGGGAGCACTTGTATTATCTTGTGAATAACCCGAAGCTCCAATTACCCAGATAAAGGCTATTAGATAAAGTACTTCTTGAATTACATTCTTTTTCATCGGATTGTATAAAATGTTTATGCTTTCTTGTTTTCAGCGCTTATTCTCTTTAGCTTCTTTCGCAATTTCCAAATATAAATTTCTGGCTTGCCGATATCTGCCTTGTACGACGTGCAAATCATGCGTGAAATATTGGTTCCACTCCTGACCGGGAGAAGTCTTATCAATCAAATTGTCAATCCATTTCACAAAGTACAAAGCATCTTGTTCGCTGGCTCTAACCGGTTTATTATCGATTGTTATATAAACCGGCGCGGTGTGCGTTTGGTGTCCATTACCATTCATCCGGCGGGCACATACCCAACCGCTTTGGGAGATAGGAAGGTCTGCCTTCAATAGCAGGGGGACTCCCGGTTTCGCAGTGCCCTTTTGTTGGGCAATCACTTTTCCATTGTGCACTAATTCCAGACTTCCCGATAGAGGCTCAATGCTAGTCCATTCTACTTGAACCTCCACCGTAGCTTTGCTTTTTAGCCGGATCTCATCTCCCGGCCGGTATTTTCCATTCACCTTTAAATCGATAAATTCTTTGTGACCATTTCTCGCCACTACTGTTTTGCCATCTCGAATTCCTTCCACCCATTTACGATAGGTAAATGGGCCCTTCACCTGCACATAGGTTAACAACGTACCCAGTGGCTCCCTTTCATTGCATGGATAATCGGTTCCGGCAGACAGACCAAGCCTGATGCCGCAGTTCAGCAATTTATAGTAGGCATTAATAGTGGCATCGGCGTTGTAATTGCCGTTGTTGGGAGAAATGGATCCATATACATCTTCAGACAAAAAATCGAATGTCCCTAACACAGCTTCCACAGGATATTCTATGGGGATACAGCAGTTTAATTCATTCTGAATGGTATCATCCAAATATTGGGCATGGGCAAAGCCTAAGATAGCATCCTGATCTCTGCCATATTCAAGGATTTTATAGGTTGATTCGTCCCATATCTGACGGGCTTCCTTTAACCCCAGTAAAACAAGGTGCCCGCCCAGGGCTTTATGTTCGAAGGTAGTACCGAAAGGATCCCAATGCCATTCCGTGTCATAGTGAACTGTTCGTCCGGGAACTGATTCGGGCGCATCTTTACCGTTCACTTTCAACAGGTCAATTTCGCTCGGCTTGACCTCGCCATCGCCCATATCGGCCAATACAGAAATTACCGCTAGGTCGTTGACTTTCATCATTTCAATGTATTCGCTTTCGGAAAGAACGCCATTAACCGGGCCGCCACAATCGCGGTGTACATGCATATCCCCGGCGTACCAGTCAGAGGGTTCCGGTCTGGCAAGGCTCGCTTCTCCTGATTGAATTCCGACAGCGTTTTCGGATAGACTAAATACAGCCTTTGCCGGGATGGTAATCAAGAATGAGTCATCAGCCATACTAATATCACTAAGCCTACTTAAGTTTTCAAGACTATCGGTAAAGTACATTTCCAACGAGTTCACAGCAGGAAGATTCACCTGTTCTCCTTCGATAAGGATGGGGTCATCGCTTTTATTTTGCCCAACGATCACGACTTGCTTGTTCGGGTTTTGAAAGGCAGAAGCTATTAGATTTTCGTTTTCACCTGTTACCGCAATCCTTGTTGCGCCCGGCTTTACAAATTTGAAAATTTGTGAAAATTCATAAAACTGCTTACGGGGTACCCAACTTTTTGTCGATGGTACATATTCGATCAGGGGCTTGCCCTCATCACCATACCAAAAGACCCAATCGTTAGGAGGTGCACTCCCATTTCCATTTCGTCTGGAATGTTGATAGACGCAGTCAAATCCATCCCAAAAAATGAAACCTTTGGCATCGTCGTCGAACTGACCAAGAATATTTTTAATTCCCGCAGTTTCGGTAACCCAGAAATTTTTGTTCGGATTCTCGGGTCTATCAACGATTTTCAAATAATTCTCCGCATCATCACCGTATTGATGCACGCCCCAGCCGGCTATCTTGTTCATCAAGTAGCTATCTTTTACCATTTCATTCAGACATCTGTCGAATAAATCATCCCCTCCCGCATCAGGGACGATGAAAAGGATATCACCCATACCGATGTCATCCAGTTTTTCAGCTAACTTTTTTACTATACGGGTAAATTGTACCGCATCTGGCATATTCGGGCCTTCCACAATTCCATCAGGATGTTCAGTGCTTATAGTATTCGATATTATATCCGTTTCGTTCATCGGTGATACCAGGGAGAATCGGATTTTTGCCGTATTGCGGGCATAATAAAGCAAAGCAGCGATCGATTCTACAAATTCGTCTTCCATCTCGGGACTAACGGTATAATCGGTATCCCCCATCCAGCTTTGTTGCTTGGCTTTTGCAGTATTAGGCGCTGCAGCTGGTGGTGCCCCCATCAGACTGATAATTAATTCATCAGCAATTCCATTTTGGTTCAAATAATGCAGTGTATTCCAGACCCCCTGAAATTTCGCATTGGAAAAGACTTTGTTGTAATAGTCCCAGTTGAAGTGGTTGGGGTCGTTATCATCGTTGACAGCTTCCCAATCCATTTCTTCGATTACGGCCCGAAAGATGGTAGCACCCAGTGAATCGATGAGCATGTCAATAGCCGGCTTAAGCACATCAGTGTTTCGATATTCACCATCGTACCACCAGGCAGTGTTAATATTCACTCCTAAACCTTCTATAGTTTGGTACCTTTCCGCTCCATCTACTTGTAAAGTCATTTCAGCAGTTTGCGCTGGCAATAGCTGAGAAATAAAACCTGCCATTATAAATAACAGAACAAATTTTGATTTATAATTATCGAGATAATCTATCACAATTCGTGTTTTTTTAATGATTGATGATTTTTAAAATGTTCTAGAAAATCTAGTTTCTTTCCTTACAGTTCTGTCGGACATTAACAAATAATACAGGGGAGATAGTTTTATGTAAAGGAAAACCCTCCTACCCATTTGTACATTTTATCAACCAATACCTCAAATGAGAATCTTCAACCCCCATATTTGCCCGAATGCTTTGATTATTCACCTGTCCCTTAACTGTGGTATATATTTTATTGGAATATTCCGCCCGGTCGTTCAAGAAATCGGGAACATAAATATCGGTATTGAATGCCATTGTTTACAAGTGTGTCTTTCTACAAGATCTTTCGTTTCCTGTGCACAAAAGTTACGCTTCTTCTTCCTGAATTCCAGCGTGTATGCTCTGTTGATTTCAGGTGCTTCACGGGCCGGTATAACTAGTTCACAAATGAATTCTTTGTTTTATTACCAAGAATATTGGAACCATTAACGAGGCATTTCTCTGAATATATCATTAACATCTAGAGCCACGGGTGGGCCAATTAGAGATTAAAGTGTTTTATATTTAGAGTACACCTCACGAAGAGATTTGCCCTCGAGTAATTCTTTTCGGGACATATCTTCGTCACGGATTTTTTCTGCCGCTTTTGAGATTACGTCCTAATGTCTTTGGTATTACTACGACTCCATCAAAATCGGCAAAAATCAAGTCGCCAGGAGTCACCAATACTTCGCCACATTCTACAGGCACATCGTAGTCAACAACGAGTCCCCGACCTTTTGAATCCAAGGGGCGTATGCCTGCATAATAAACTGGAAAGTTCATTTCGACTATTTTCACACAACCCCTAATTTGACTATCGCATACACACCCCGCCACACCCTTATATTTTGAAATTGTGGACATTAATTCGCCCCAGGGTGCATTGGTACCATTGTGATCAGTAGAATGCACGACCACATCTCCTTTCATCAGCAAGTCCATTGCTTCTATCTCTAAACCATAGGGGTTGTCCTCAATAATAACATCTGTTTCCTCCCATTTGAATATTCTTGCCCTTCCTACAAAGCCACCATTTTTCATATCAAGTAAGATGGGGCGGAGACGCTTATGCAAGGCTTGGTTTCGATAACCCATTTCGTCTAGGATATCGCATATTGCTGCTACTTAAAAATGTTGTTTAATATGGCTGAATAAGTCTAAATCTTTGTCAAATGGTATCATTTAAGGTTTTTGGACTTTAGGCTAAATTTAAATAATTATAGTAAGATTTAAGAAATTGGCAATAAAGCTGTGAAAATTAGAGAATCAAATGCTTAAATTAAATTGTCCACTACTTTTCACACTTCGGTTTGACAGCGTAACATCTGTAATTAGTGTTCGTTTCGGATTTTATTTGTTTTTGGAAGTACCTAAACCTAAATTGATTATGCTAAATGAATTCCTACCTTTGTAGCAACTTCGATTATCGATTATATTTGAAATGATATTCAATCCTTTGTCATTGTAGGTACCAGTCTATAGGTTTGTGGAAAACCATTATGATCAAAAAGTGGTACTTGCCGATGTAGCAGAAAAAGTGAATATGAGCAGTGAATCCTTTTGCAGATTTTTTAGCAAAATTATGAAGAAGCCTTTCTTCGAATTTTTAAATGAATATAAAATTAATATGGCATGCAAACTGCTAATCGAAACTGACAAACGTGTTAGCGAAATTTGTTATGATTCAGGATTTCAAAGCATTCCCTTTTTTTACAAGCAGTTTAAAAGAAATAAAAATTGTTCTCCCAGCCTGTATAGAAAAAATTATCGGAATAATAGTGATTTTGAAAATTAATAGGTTCTTAATACAGCGGCCTTATTATCATTTACCCCTTTACTGGCATTATTTCTAATCTTATCACCTGCTCGCACCTGAACAAATTATAGGTCAGATCAATAAGCCCGATGATACCGTGACCTCAATTAATCACACAGAAATCCCTTCATCAGTTTGTGGGATCGTGTCTTTGTTCAGTCCAGATCCCTTTAACAGGATTTCCTAATAATTATACAATTTTTTAAACACTCTCTTCCTTTTGAAGGTATTTATCTTCTATATCTACCATAAACGGTTGATTATAATACCTTTTACCCGTTGCTTTATATAAGGCATTGGTAAGAGCTCCAATAGCTGGAGCAAATGGAGGTTCTCCCAACCCCGTTGGATGTACATCACTATCTACAAAATGAACTTCAACATCACGCGGCGCATCATGATTTCTTATCAAGTGGTAGTCATTGTAATTTCGCTGTTGCGGCACCCCATCTTTCAAAGTTAAATTAGTAAAAAGAGCGTGCCCAATACCATCAACACTTCCGCCTTCGACCATATTGGATGCCGCAATCGGGTTCACCACAATACCACAATCGACGGCACAGTGCACTTTCTCGATAATCGGTTTTCCGTTTTCCATCCTAAGATCAATAACGCTCGCCACGTAGCTATCGTGGCAAAAATAGGCTGCCACACCTCGACCGACCCCTGATTTTGGAGTTCCCCACCCTGATTTTTCACGGACTAATCTTAAAACCCCCGCATAGCGTTCCGCCTCGTAATCATTTTTTTCTCCCACGGGATTCGCAATCGCCCTTTCGAACAGCTCCAATCTAAAATCGATAGGATCTTTCCCCGCTAATTCGGCAACTTCATCCAAAAAAGCCTGTTCTACAGCTCCCATAAAATTGGACCTTGGCGCACGAAAAGCGGCGGTAGTAATGTTTGATGGAATCATCCATTCCTCGGCTAAATAGTTATCTACGGCGCCAGCCGGAAAACGATTGGCAAATAAAGGACTCTCCGGTATTCCTCCTGTTTTTACGTGGAATGCCGTCAAATTATTATTTTTATCCAGTGCGGCGCGATAATAGGCATGATAGGTGGGACGGTAGGCGCCAAAGGTCATATCGTCTTCACGCGTATAGATCAATTTAACCGGTTTTTTTATTTTTTGGGATATTACAGCTGCTTCCAAAAGATAGTGACCGTAAAGTTTTCTGCCGAAACCGCCGCCAATACGCGTCATTTGTATATCGATCTGTTCAAGATTCAGCCCTAAACGTCTGGCAACCGATTGTTCCATATACTCGGGAGTCTGTATCGGGCCTATCAGCTCTGCCTTATCCGCGGTCACATTGGCATAAAAATTAAGCGGTTCTAAAGCACTATGAGCCAAATAGGGAGCTGTATAGGAACGTTCTATAACTTTTGCCGCATTACTAAAAGCGTTTTCCGGATCTCCATCTTTGCGGACTTCCTTGGCATTTTCCTTGCTTTTCTCTATCATTTGCGCATAGTGGTCATCCGTACTCTCCTTACCGGATGGCACCTGTTTGTTGCTACCCTCATCGCCCTGGAACTTGACCGAATGTGAATCAAAGGGAATCCAATCAGCCTTTATGGTTTTCTTGGCTTTCATGATCCTCCAGGTCGAATCTCCCGTAATTACAATCAACTCGGGAAAAGCGGATGTATCGAAACGACCCCGTTCAAAATCTTCCGGATAGGCGTGGATGGTAAATACATCCTCGATTCCTTTCATGGAAAGCGCCTCGGTGGCATCAAAAGTGTTCAATTTCAAACCGAATGCCGGAGGGTGGACAATCGAGGCAAATACCATATCTTCCCTATAAACATCCAGACCGTATATGGCTTCACCGGTAACGATTGCCGGTCCATCTACATTTAAATGGGAATGCCTGATTATTTTGAAGTCGTCTAAGCTTTTAACATCTACCTCTTTCGGAACCTCGACTTTTGATGCGGCGGAAGCCATTTCCCCGAATTCGGCCCTTTTACCACTTGCATGGGAAATCACTCCGGATGTAACATCGATTTCAGAGACGGGCACACCCCAAGCAGCAGCAGCGGCTTGTACCAACATGTACCTAGCGGTAGCCCCTGCCATTCGTAAAGCATCCCAACTCTGGTTTATCGATCTACTGCCACCTGCTACTTGCCTGGTAAAAATATCCGTATTTAACGGAGCCTGAACTACTTTGACATTCTTCCAATCCACATCCAGTTCCTCTGCTACGATCATGGGCATGGACGTCTTCACATTCTGTCCGACTTCCGGGTTGGGCGACGCTATGGTAACGGTGCCGTCAGTTGCGATTTTTATGTATCCGTTTAAATCGTAGGCAGCTTCTGCAGAAGGATTATCCTTGGCTAAAGCTGAAAACCAACTGAATTGTAACATTAGTCCTGCTCCGCCTGCGGTAGATATTTTCAGGAAGGATCTTCTCTTCAAATGGGTTTTTACCTTTGCCATGATTACATTTCTTTTGATGCGGTTCTTATTGCTCTGTTAATTCTTGTATAGGTGGCACATCGGCATAAGTTACCGTTCATGGCACGTCTTATCTCTTCGTCGGTCGGCTTGGAATTTTGGGCCAACAAAGAAGCTGCGGTCATAATTTGACCCGCCTGACAATACCCACATTGTGGTACATCATGCTCTATCCAGGCTTTTTGTACCGGGTGATCACCCTTTTCTGAAAGGCCTTCAATAGTGACAATCTTTTTTTCTTCAACAGCGCTTATGGGATATGAACAAGACCTAACGGCATCCCCATCCAAATGAATGGTGCAGACTCCGCACTGTGCTATTCCACATCCGAATTTCGTGCCCAACAATCTTAAATTATCCCGTAACACCCATAATATTGGGGTGTCCGGATCTACATCAACTTGATGCGTCTCTCCATTTACGTGTATATCAAATAGTGCCATGCCGTCGGATTTTTTTATTGATTTTAAATGCAGTTCTATTCTTAATCGGATGGGGCGTGTGCCCCATTATCTATCCAAGTAAACCATTCTTCTTTAAATTCCTCGTAAGAAAGCGGTGGCAATTCACGGTCGCCTCCCATGTTCCATCCACTTTTAACCAGCGTATCTTCTGCGTGCTCTCTCAAGTCTTTCATATTTTTGTGCCCGTTTTTTTCGGGATCTACCAATTGCAAAGCTAGTTCGCGAGCCGATCGGCCTTGAAAAGTCATCTTCATATCGGCCGGAGGTAAATGCCAACTTGGGTTACCGGGCGGTGTATTTGCTCCAGGAACCCCTGTTGCGGCATGACAGGTTGCGCATTTCATAGTAGAAACACCTTTCCCATCTTCTCCCCTTTGCGGCAACATATTGTGAATATGACTATCATCTCCCTGTAATGGGACATCTCCTATAGGATGGCAATTTACACATCTAGGGTGCATCAAAACAGAATACACCTCTTTAAAGGCTTCTTTAGAAGCCTCGATATCCTGATCTTGCTTATTAGGAAGTGCATTGTAGTCATCATTATGATGATTCTTCATACCTAGGGTTATTCCAATCAAGAAAAGAACACCTATGGTTAAGGAGTACCTGCTATATCTATGGAGTAGGAACCTTCGGAAAATTGACAATCTCTTTTTCATAGTTTAAATTCCTTATTCAGTTGGATAATAGGTATACTGTACTAAAAGTACGATAAAAAAAGTAAATATTGAAGTGTTTTAAATCAGGCCTTTTCGAATCACTATCTTCTTTGCTAAATAAATACGGATTTAAGTTTATCACAGTACCTCCAACAAAAGTGTTAAGGACTTGGCTGCGTTATTTGTTCTATTAATTAGTCTAAAAACTAATGGTGACCATCGATTCGCAATAGGCAGAAGCAGCTTTCAAATGGAATGAATTTACAAAACCTTTCACTTCCATTGACTCCTCAAGTTGTACCTCATCTTCACAAGGCATAATAGAATAAAGAACACAGTATCCCAAGTAATCTTTTGGAAACTAGGTCGCAGTTGATTTTCCCGCTCCGTTTTTGTCAAGTACCGGATCATCTATGTGTTTGATACATATTTTTGAAGTCTTTGAAACCTTTTAAACTTCAATATGACGTGAGTTGGAAATAGGCACTATACCGCCCATTTGCGCAAATCTATCTCTCTCAAAAGGGCAACGGATTAGTTAGCCGATTAAAGTGATTTAAACTTTCTGCTTGGAACCGAAAATTTCGGCTTTTATGCCCTAGTGCAGACATTACTGAGCAGCCTAACCGTCGCTACGGCGGGAAAAAAGACAAAATAAAGGGTGAAAAAATTCGAAATTTGTAGGAAAAAGAAAAGGTTTACATCACTTCATTATTTAGATATTTAACTTTTATAACCAAATTAATTGTTAATTTCGTCAAAGTTGAGGGTATTGAATTCCGAAATCGGAAAAGTGAGGACCTTTTTTTTGAAAAAAACTACTATATGAAAAAACACAGATTTACTAAATCATTGATAGTATTGTTTTTACTTTCATTTGGTTGGGGCTTCGGTCAAGTTACAGGAACAGTAAGCGACGAAAACGGGATGCCGCTTCCCGGAGCGAACATAGTAGAAAAAGGGACGATCAACGGGGTACAAACAGATTTCGATGGTCATTTTTTAATTGATCTATCCGATGAAAATGCCACTTTGATTGTCTCCTATATTGGGTTTGCCACCAAGGAAATTGCGGTCAACGGACAATCTCAGCTACAAATAACGCTATTGGAAGATTCGGCAAAGCTCGATGAAGTTATCGTTGTAGGGTACGGAACCCAAAAGAAAAGCGATTTGACTGGATCTGTCGTCAGGGTATCTCTTGACGACAAAGAAAATCAAGGCAATACTAACATACTTCAGGCACTTTCAGGTGCCGCTGCCGGGGTCAATATCCAAAATGCCAGCGTAGCCGGAGGGGAAGCCGATTTCTCCATACGGGGCAAAACCTCCTTATCGGCCAGTGATAGCCCATTGATAGTTTTGGACGGAATTATCTATAATGGCTCGATAACGGATATCAACACCAATGATGTGGAATCTATAGACATTCTTAAAGATGCCAGTGCGGCAGCAGTATATGGATCTAGGTCGGCCAATGGAGTGGTCATTATTACCACAAAAAAGGGTAAATCGGAAGTGCCCTTAATCACCTTCAATATGTACAGTGGTTTCCAGAACATGACGAACAACCCTATGAGAGTAATGAACGCCAATGAGTATGCCACTCGACTGGTCGATTATTACTACCAGCAGGACCTTTACAACTGGTACTATACTAATCCAACAAGTAGTGCGGGCAAGCCCGTGAGACCGGATGTCTCCAACCCCGAAATAGTGACTTCCAGATTACGGACCGAAGAGGAAAAGGCCAATTATCTTGCGGGAAAGGATATTGATTGGGTTGACGCGGTCACGCGATTTGCGGCCATTCAAAACTACAACCTGAGTGTAGCGCAACGAACCGAGCGCAGCAATTATTTTATATCAGGCTCCTATACCGATGAAGATGGGATTTTATTGAACGACAACTTTAAGAGATTTACCCTCCGGGCCAACATTGAAAGCAATATTACCGATTGGCTAACCTTTGGTTTGAATACGGCGTATTCGTATCGCGATTATTCGGGCATAGAAGCCAGTCTCTGGAACGCTAGGCGTGCCAGCCCCCTCGCGAACAATACGATAGGATCACCGGATTATGACATTTATCTAACGGGAGAGGCGTATATGCCCTATCCCCTTAACAATTTGTATGTTGACAATAGTGATATCGGCAATAACCTTTTTATGGTCGGCCGCGCTAAAGTGACTATTCCTTGGGTAGAGGGCCTGAGCTATGAGCTTAATTATTCCAACACCTATTCTACACGAAATAAGAACACTTTTTATCCAGCTAAAACCCCTGAAGGTTCCGTCAATAATGGGCAAGCTATAAAAAACCCCTTTGAAGAGCGCGATTGGATCGTGAACAATATTATTTCGTATGACAGAACTTTCGGTGATCATAATGTAAGTGGAACCCTTTTATACAGTCGGGAGAAACGGAAGGCAAACAGCTCGCAACTGACCAGTGAAGGCTTTGCAAATCCTGTATTAGGATATAACAGTGTTGAACTGGGCACGATATTCGATCTAGGATCCGATGCTTGGGAAGAGAACAGTATCTCTTATATGGCCCGGGCATTCTACTCTTTTAAGAATAGGTACATGTTAACTGCAACCGTAAGAAAAGACGGCTTTTCAGGATTCGCCTCGGATAATAAATATGCCACGTTTCCATCCCTTTCCTTGGGCTGGGTAATGTCGGAAGAAGGTTTTTTAAGCAAATATGAAAATCTATTCCTGAAACTTAGAACATCTTACGGTAAAAACGGAAATCAGGGAATAGGACGCTATTCGAGCTTTTCAAGAATGACAACCAACCCGTATGTTTCTGGTTCGGCTACTGTTATCGGTATCACTCCAGACATCTTAGGTAATGAAAACTTGGGATGGGAAACGACTTCTTCCTTCAATTTAGGAGTCGATTTTGGATTTTTTAACCGGAGGATCAGCGGATCGATCGATGCCTATCAGGCAAAGACTACCGATGTACTGGTGAACAGGGCACTACCCCCTGCCAGTGGTTATGACAACATTTGGGAAAACATCGGTGCTATACAAAACAAAGGCTTTGAATTTCAGATGTCAACGGTTAACATGGATGGGGAAAAATTCAAATGGAAATCAGATTTCGTATTTTCCCTAAACAGAAATAAGATTACCAAATTGTATGGCGGTGAAAATGACCGAGATATCGGAAATCAATGGTTTGTAGGGGAATCGATCAACTCTATTTACGATTATGAGGCCGTAGGCGGCTTATGGACAGAGGAGGAGCTTTATAATGGCAATATTTTAGATAATTGGTATCCCGGCCAATTCAAATATGTAGATCAAAATGGGGATGGTTTGATCGAGCCCACTGAAGACCGGACGATTATTGGTAACAGTGACCCCAACTATCGTTTCAGCATTAACAATAGTCTATCCTATAATAATCTGACCCTCTCGTTTTTGCTGAACTCGATACAGGGCGGTAATGGATATTATATAAGGGACAATTCATCCATTGTCAACGTATCTTGGAATGCGGATGACGTGTACCGCATAAATGCTTCCGCCGTTCGACCTTATTGGACACCCGACAACGGGGTAAACAATGCCACCGGAGTGTATAATACCCCTGTTCAGCATGCGGGTATTTATGAAAGCAGGAGCTTTGTTCGTTTACAAGATGTGTCATTGGCCTATAATTTCGACTCGAATTTACTTGAAAAACTCCATTTGGATAATCTACAAGTTCTGTTATCGGGCAAAAATCTCTACACTTGGACAAATTGGTCCGGATGGGATCCGGAGACGGCCGCATACGACCCGGGCGATGACTCGGACAACAATGATGGATTGCCTTTGATGCGAAATGTCACCATTGGTTTAAACCTTGCCTTTTAGATAAGTGAACCTCATTTAAAGTAGAACAGATAAAACAGCAATCATGGACTCTATATATTCATTAAGAACAAAATATCGATTATCGGTGGTCATTCTCACCCTTGTATTTTCTTCCTGTAGCAATGATGTGCTTGAGGAGAGGCCGCTCGACTTTCTAGCGCCTGAAAACTCCTTTGAAACGGTCGAAGGTATCCGACAGGGCATATATGGACTGCATTCCACTGTGCGGGAAAATTGGTATACCGATGGTCCCAACCAAGATGCGTTTGCCATTAATATGGGGGGGTTGGGCACGGATATTGCCTTTCATGGCGAAAATCCGGGAGGTAATAGAAAATTGGTGAACTATGAAGCCGAAATGACATCGACCAATGACCAGTTCACCTTTTTTTGGGAAACAAATTACCAGATCATCCAGCAGGCCAATGTTTTGATAGAGGCCATAAATAATTCCGATGCTTCCATTTGGGAGAATGACGCGCAAAGAAAGGCTTTTTTGGCGGAAGCCTTATTCTTCAGGGCATGGACATATCGCTTTCTTGTTCCCCTGTACGGTGATGTTCCACTAGTTACGGAAGCGCTTAACACCGTAAAAACCGATTTTGTAAGAACGCCGAAAGAAGAGGTTTATGCACAGATGGAAGAGGATCTGGTTTTTGCAGCTGAAAATTTGCCAAATCCAGGTTCAGAGGAGGGCCCCGGCAGAATAACACAAGGGGCGGCCCTAACTGTTTTGAGCGAGGTATATATTTACGAATCGAAATTTCAAGAAGCCGTGGATGCCGCATCCAAGGCCATTGATGGCCCCTATGCCTTGATGACCGATCGTTTTGGGTCGACTATAGAGGCGTTCGGAACCGGCGATGTGTTTTTGGATTTATTTGCCTATGGAAATCAATCGCTAGAAACCAATACGGAAGGACTATGGGTCATTCAGTTTGAGCCGCTGGTTACTGGTGGTTCAAGATTTCCCGGTGAAAGAGGGTGGGGACCTGCCTATTTCAGAATGGGCAACACCCCGGATGGATATCAGGCATTTAGAGGGGAACTGGTAAACGGTAGTTACACAGGGTACCTCGATACCTTGGGCCGACCGGTGTCATGGATCAGACCTACTAATTTTGAAGCTTACGATATATGGTCAGGCGACTTTGATACCGACATTCGAAATGCACCGCACAATATAAAGAGAAAATTCTATTTCGATAATCCGGAATCGGCCTACGACAACCAAGAAATAGATTTTGACCTATATCCGGCCGGGACCAGGGATGCCATTAAGGACACATGTCAGTACATCTATCCCTATTTTATGAAGCATGCCGATCCCTTGAATCATTTTGATGATCCCGGTCGTTCCGGTGGCGGATACAACCATAAAGACGTATATGCGATCCGGCTTGCGGAAACCTATCTTTTGAGGGCCGAAGCCTATGTCAATATGGGAAATACCGCCTTGGCGGCACAGGATATCAATGCCATTAGAAATCGCGCGAAAGCCACCCCTGTTTCTCCGGCCGATGTGGATCTAGACTATATATTGGATGAACGGGCCAGGGAACTTTACGGGGAAGAATTTAGGCACATTACCCTTAGAAGAATGGGCAAATTCCTGGAACGCGTCCGTAAGTATAACAACAATCCGATTTATCCCGCTTGTAACGTACAGGATTATAATGTGTTGTTCCCGATACCCCAAAACCAGATCGATCTTAATATCGATTCGGATTTTCCACAAAATCCAGGATATTGATAGAATGGGTATTAATCTGCGGTAAAATGGGGACATTCCTTTAAAAAAGCACTATTTTGCAAACGGAAATCTATTTTTCACCAGATTAATCTAATCATTTAAATAAATATGGAAACGAGAAGGAATTTTATCAAAAAAACGACACTGGGAGGCGCCGCCATCGCAGTGGGAAGCTCGGCAATGGCAATGACCGCCAGTAGTTATCGCCGAATTATAGGCGCCAACGACCGGTTGAACGTGGCCATAGCAGGTCTGGGCCGTAGGCTGGGCGCCTATTACGATCCCATTGCCAAAAAAGAGGCCAATGTCAATTTGGTATATCTCTGCGATGTCATGGAAAAACAACGGGAAAAGGCTTTGCAGAATTTTTCGAAATATATCGATTACAAACCAAAATTGGAAAATGATATTCGAAAAGTGATCGATGATCCCAAAGTGGATGTATTGATGAATGCCACGCCCGACCATTGGCACACCCCGGGCTCTATCATGGCACTTAAAGGAGGAAAGAACGTATATGTCGAAAAACCTTGCAGCCACGACATGCACGAAAACGAATTGCTGATGCAGGCGGCCAAAAAATATGATAAATTGGTGCAGATGGGAGTTCAGCAGCGTTCTTCGGACCATACCATAGAAATAGTAAAAGAAATCCATAACGGAATTATCGGTACACCCTTTAAGGCCGTGGCTTTTTATGTTAATAGCCGGGGCCCGGTACCCGTTCAGAAAAAAGCTCCTGTTCCCCAGGGTTTGGATTGGGATTTATTCCAAGGTCCCGCCCCGCACCGGGACTATACCGAGGAAACCTGGGATTATAACTGGCATTGGTACGGATGGGATTATGGCACTGCCGAAGCGGGCAATAATGGCACACATGAAATGGATGTGGCCCGTTGGGCCTTGGGTGTAGATTATCCCCAACATGCAGAGGTAGTGGCAGGTAAACGGCAATTTAAAGACGACGGTTGGGAAATGTACGATACCATGGAGGCCACTTTCCGCTTTGCCGGGGATAAAACCATTCAATGGGACGGCAAAAGCCGGAACGGTTACGATACTTACGGCTATGACCGCGGCACCATAATTTATGGAAGTGAGGGCGCCGTTTTTGTAAATCGTAACAAGTACATGCTGACCGACCTCAACGGGAAAGTGATTAAAACCAGCGAATCTACCTCGAACGAATCTGGTACCGCTCTGGGCGGAGGGGGAGATATGTCAACAACACATATCATAAACTTTTTTGATGCGGTCCGTGGAACATCGAAATTGAACGCCCCAATAGATGTTGCCGGAATTACGATGGCCATGGTGCATTACGCCAATATTGCCTATCGTATAGGAAAAGGCTTCGATGTTGACGATAAGACCGGACGTATGGACGACAGCGATGCAATGAAATTATGGGCGCGTGATTACCAGCAAGGCTGGGAACCCAATGTATAACACCATGTAAGAATTTAAACTGTTCCTTATGAATAGAGTCCTTTATTTTATCAGTACGGTAATCGCCTTATTCTTTTTTACGGAAACCGTTTCCTGCCAATCCGGGAAATCACTTTTTCCCCAAACGCCCGGATTGGTATCCTATACCCATCGTACCAGCTTTGAGAAAAATGTGCCGGCAACCTTGGATACCATACAGAGATTGGGATTTACCGATATGGAATTTTCCAATTTGTTCGGCAAGACTCCGGAAACGCTTCGTCAATTATTGGATGAACGAGGCATCAAATGTTCCTCTTTCGGTGTGGGTTACGACGACCTGGTCGATGATACGGACGAAGTAGCCAGAAAAGCGAAAGTTCTAGGGGCTTCTTTCGTCCGTGTAGCTTGGATCCCACATGAAGGCGCTTTTGATCTTGATGATGCCAAAAAAGCGGTTGCAGACTTTAACCGGGCCGGTAAAATTTTAAAGGAGGAACACGGACTGACGTTTTGCTACCATAATCATGGTTATGAGTTCGAGCCCTATAAAAACGGTACCTTGTTCGATTACCTGATGCAAAATACCAATCCGGAATATGTATCTTTTGAGATGGATATCCTTTGGACCTTTTTCCCCGGCCAGGATCCTGCCAAATTGTTGAATAAATATGGTAAACGCTTTAAGCTAATGCACCTGAAAGATTTACGTAAAGGTGTAAAGGGCGATATGACGGGATCGACCTCCCAGGAAAATGATGTTTCTCTCGGTACGGGGCAAATAGATATTCCCACCATATTAAAAGCTGCCAAAAAAGCAGGTATCGAGCATTATTACATTGAGGATGAAAGCAAGCTCAAAAGTGCACAGGTACCCAAAACAATGGCTTATTTAAAGAGTTTAAAAAAGTAAATAGGCACTTTCAGGAGTAAGTCCATTTTTGGTTATTCGGTAATAATAATAAGTCCGCGGGAAGTAGCTTCTCGCGGTTTTTTTCTTTTTGAAGGGCCTGTGCGGTGGTTTTTATGGGTTTTTGCGTGCATCGGGTGGTCCCTGCGCGTACCTCTTCCATGTGCGTACCCTGATGGGCCGTTTCTCATGCCGCTTCGCGGCGCGCGGCCGCCATGCGCCTGCCCATCTCCAGGGCGTTGCCGGTATGTATGCCGAAGAATATCCAAAGGGTCTCGGTGGTCTTCGTGCGGGCCTTGACCTTTTTAAGGTGGTAGTGTTCCCTGTCATTGCCGAAGCTGCCCTCGAGCCTGCTAGCCCGTTACTTCGTGATGGCCGCCGCCAGCTGTTTCCGCTGATTTCGTGCCTTCCCCCCCCCTGCCCTTCTTCTTGAAATCGGTACGGATGTTGTTGGATGTGGCGAAGGTCTGGTTTTTGTTGGTCGCGTATATCGCGTCGGCCCCGGCCAGCCCGGTCCCCGTCCTTGTGAGCCATTGGGCGACGAACACGGTGTCCCTGAAACGGTTGCCCTCGTGGAAGGCCTCGAAGCCAAGGTGCTCGACGAAGCTTATCCCGTCGACCTGGAACTTGTTGACCTTGGCCCCGAACTCGACCTTCTTGATCGCCTTGCCGCGCAAGATTGGGCGCAGGTAGTCCTTGTGGATGCTGACGATGCGCCCCTTGGGCCTCTCGCCAGTGTGGAACATCGCGTGCTGCTGGGCGAATATCCTTTTGATCGTTTCCCTGCGCGCCCCGTAGCGGTCGGGCATTTGCAGTGCGTGGCGTTCCTAGGGCCGATCCAGTTGGCCGTCGATCTTCTCGAGCAGCCACAGCAGGCTGCGGTCGAAGCTTTTCCGTTTGCTTTTCGTCTTCCTTCCTATCTTGGAATAGGAGACGTAACGCTTCTTCCACTTCAGGTACGTGGTGCGGGGCATCTTCTCGCCAACGGCACTGCAGATCGCCCCCATCTGCCGGTGGCTCCACTCCACGCACTCCCATAGCAGCTTCTCGTTGGTGGGATAGCGTACCTCGCTTTCGTAGCAGGTCGCGTCCATGACGATGCTGTGCAGGTCCGCGATATGGGCCTGCCAATGGTCGAAGAATACCTTTTGGAGCCCGTCGATGTCGTGCTTTCCCGCCAGCTCGCAGCGTATCTCGCTGACGATCTCGTTGTTCTCCAGCCGTTCCCTGCCCAGGTATATGCCGCAGAACAGCGGCCATTCCAGGTTCCCGTTGAGCTGCCCGACCAGCCGTCTGTCGGAACAGCCGGACCAGTGCTTCAGGAACATGAGCGCCAGCTTGCCCCCGGGGCCGAAGATAGAGGTGGGGCCCTTTTTGGGCTCCGCCAGGCCGAGGGCCGAAACGGCCCCGTCCCAGGGCACGGCCGTATGAATCTTGCCCAGGAAGCCCTTGAGGAAACGCTCGAAGAACCCTTCGAACTGTTCCTCCTAGGAGGAGAACGAAAAACTGTGCTGGAAATCGGAAATTCTACGTATCTTGGATATAGTATCTTAGATGAAAACCCCGTTTTTCGAGCTACAGACTCATTTTCGGGGTTTTGTTTATCTAAAATACACAGTAATGCATTGACATATAACTCTTTATGTTGCTTATGAAGGTGCCTTATTATTTCCCGTTAAAAAATACCATTACCCCAATAACGATTAAAATGATAAAAACCGAGATGGCAATGTCCACCCAGTTGTAGCTGTTCTTGTTGTTTTTCTTTTCTTCTTCCGTAATCGTACCAAAGGTAAGGTTGACTATTTTTTCCCTGTCAGGTTCTTTTGTCGATAAGCTTACGACCACCATGAATACCAAACAGAACAAAAAGAACCAGGCCCCGAAACTCAGAAAGTTCATATCTCCCAATTTGAAAAGGAAGCTATCAGGATTAAAATACCCTTTGGTCAACTCGAGCACTATCCTAAAGAAGGCAACAACGATTCCCATGACCAGCGTGGCAAAGGCACCGGTTGCATTGATTCGTTTGTAAAAGATCCCCAGGATGAACACCGCTGTGATCGGTGGCGCTATATAAGATTGTACACTCTGCAAATACTCATAGAGCACCCCGGAGATATTGGCCATAATCGGAATCCAGATTATTCCGATGATCACCACAAGAACAGTGGCAATCTGCCCTGTCCTCACCAGTGTTTTCTCTGGGGCGTCCGGTTTTAGTTTTTTATAGATATCCACGGTAAAGAGCGTGGAACAGGAGTTGAAAACGGAAGCCAAGGAACTCATCAGGGCGGCCAACAGGCCGGCCGCTACCAATCCCCGGAGTCCAGACGGCAGCAGATTGCTCATCAACACGGGAAAAGCTTCGTCGGGACTGTCCCAATGGAGTTCGCCCCTCATTTTCAGGGTAAGCGCTATTACCCCAGGTATCAGGAACAAAAAGACGGGCAATAATTTTAAAAGTGCTCCGAATATCGTTCCCCGCCGTCCTTCCTTGATATTTTTGGCCGTAAGCGCCCTTTGAACGATGTATTGATCGGTGCACCAATACCATATCCCGACAATCGTACTGGTGATCAAGAGGGAGGGCCAGGGAAAATCCGGATCCGTAGCGGGCCGCCACATGTTGAAGTATTCCGGGCCCAAGGTAGCCTGCATCCCGCTCCATCCCCCCACTTTGTCCAGCCCTATAATCGTCAGGACCGCGGCACCCAGGATCAACAGCATCGCCTGTAATGTTTCTGTATAGACCACGGCGCGCATTCCTCCCAGCACGGTATATAGACCGGTTAGGACCACCGTCGCGATCGCGCCCGTCCAAAAGTCGATTCCCAAGAGAGCGGATACTACCACTCCCCCGGCGTAAATTGTGACCGATATTTTGGTAAGGACATAGGCAACGATCGAAAAAATGGACAATACCCATCTCGATCTCGCATCAAAACGTTTTTCCAAAAATTCCGGCATGGTAAAAATCCCACTACGAGCATAAAAGGGCAAAAAGACCCATCCCAAGATCAGCACCACCCAAGCCTGTATTTCATAAATCAACAGGGGCAACTTGTTACTGGCACCCGTGCCAGCAAGACCTACTACATGTTCCGAACCTATGTTAGAAGCGAAAATAGAGGCCCCCACAACAAACCAACCGACATTTCTGCCCGCCAAAAAGTAGTCTTCCGTATTGTCTTTTTTCCTTTGAATGACCCATACGGCTATGCCCAATAGGACGAGAAAATATAGGGCTATACTTATCCAGTCGAGTGTATCAAGTGTTTTCATATTCTATTATTTGGTCGAGAATGTAACAACGGGTCACAGTCCATGCTGGAACATGTGGTAGTAGGCCTCGTTGGCATTGAGCCTGTCCTTGAAATCCCGCACCGATATCCTCTCATCGATCACAAGAAGTTCGATACCGGCCATATCCGCAAAATCCTCCATAAACTCCGTTGTTACCGATTGGCTATAGACCGTGTGATGTGCGCCGCCCGCCAATATCCATGCGGTTGCGGCAATATCCAAATTGGGTTTGGCATCCCAAATTACCCTTGCCACCGGTAGCCTCGGTAAATCTCCCATTGGCTTTACAGCTTCTACCTCGTTAACAAGAAGCCTGAATCGAGTGCCCATGTCCACAAGGGAGGCGTTTATGGCCGTCCCGGCAGGGGAATTGAAAACAAGCCTGACCGGATCTTCCTTTCCGCCAATACCCAAGGGATGTACCTCACAGGAGGGTTTACCGTCGGCAATAGACGGACAGATTTCCAGCATATGGGAACCCATGACGTAGGCATTTTGAGGCGTAAAGTGATAGGTGTAATCCTCCATAAACGAAGTGCCACCTTTAAGACCCAGGTTCATGACTTTCATCGCCCTAACAAGAGCAGCGGTCTTCCAATCTCCCTCGGCCCCAAATCCATATCCATCTGCCATAAGCCGCTGGGTCGCAATGCCCGGCAACTGTTTCAGTTCGCCCAAATTTTCGAAGGTATCGGTGAAAGCCTTAAAGCCACCTTGGTCCAAAAAGGTTCGGAGACCCAATTCGATCTTGGCCGCATCGATCAAAGAATCCCGCTTTTCGCCTCCTGCCCTTAAGGAAGGGGTCAGATTATACGTGTCTTCATACTCCTCCAGCAAGGCATTGAGGCCGATATCGGAAACTTTTTCGATATGTTTCGTTACATCGGAAGAATCATATCCGTTTACCGAAAAACCGAATCTGATCTGTGCCCCGACCTTGTCCCCGTCCGTAACCGCGACCTCGCGCATATTATCGCCCAATCGGGCCACTTTTAGGTTTTGTAAGTCGTCCCAGCCAAGGGCCACCCGGGCCCAAATGCCTAATTTTTTCTGTACCCTTTCTTCCTGCCAATGGCCGACCACCACTTTTCGCTTTTTGCGCATCCTTGTCATCATATAACCGAACTCACGGTCGCCATGGGCGGACTGGTTCAGGTTCATAAAATCCATATCAATGGAATTCCAAGGTATTTCGGCGTTGAATTGGGTATGGAGGTGACAAATGGGTTTTGTCAGTACCGTCAGGCCCTTGATCCACATTTTGGCCGGGGAAAAGGTATGCATCCATGCAATGATTCCAATACAGTTTTTATCGGAACTCGCCCGGAGGCAGACATCTGTAATTTCGTTGGGGGTCTTCACGGTGGGCCTGTAGATTATTTTGACCGGTATATGCTCCGAAGCCTGCAAGCCTCCGACGATTTCCCGCGAATCGGAGGCCACTTTTTTCAGGGTCTCCTCTCCATATAAATGCTGGCTCCCCGTTACGAACCAGACTTCCTTTTCCGATATATCGATGCTCATCAACTTCCGTTTTATAAGTTTTTATTGTCCATAATAGGCATCCTTGCCATGCTTACGGTCGTAATGTTTTTTTATCAAAGAATCCTTTAGCCTAGGGGCGTCGGGATTGATTTGAAGCGTCAAGTAGGCCATTTCGGCAACAGCTTCCAATATCTTGCTATTGTAAACGGCCTTTGCGGCATTGTTGCCCCAGGCGAAGGGCCCGTGGTTTCCAATAAGTATCATTTCGACATCGTTGGGCGACAGGTTCTTTTCCTTGAAGCAATCCGTTATTTGAATGCCCGTATTATACTCGTAATCGCCTTCGATTAGTTCGTCTAGCATCGGGGCGGCACAGGGTATGTCAGAGGTCAGATGATCGGCATGGGTCGTGCCGAAGACGGGAATGTCTCGTTGCGCCTGGGCCCAGGCGACGGAATAGGTGGCATGGGTATGGGCGATGCCCCCGATATCGTGCCAGTTGCTGTACAAATAGGCGTGTGTTTTCGTGTCGGACGAAGGGCGCATGGTTCCTTCAACCACGGTATTCCCGTAATCTAAAATGACGATATCATCGGCCTTCAGGTCATTATATGGCACACCGCTGGGCTTAATGGCAAAAACCCCGTTGTCCCTATCGATCGCACTGACGTTGCCGAAGGTGTAGATGACCAGGCCCAGCGCCTCCAGCTGCATATTGGCCTCGTAACATTCCCGTTTCAGTTCCTTATACCTGGATTGCATGGTCGGCCTTTTTTTTGATGGATTCCACAAAAGTGCCTAGCTCGTTATAGGCAGCCATCATTGTTTTATAATCGGAAATCGCATCTGCCTCCGGATGGTATTCCGCTTCGAAATCGCTTCCCATTTTCGCCGCGGCGTCCATAACGGTTTGGTAGATGCCTGCCGCCACCGCCGCATAAATGGCCGCACCCAAGGCCGGGGCCTGGTCCGAGGCGGCCACCTTTATCGGACGGTCCAGTACGTTCGCCAGCGTTTGCATGATAAAGGGGGATTTTCTGGCCACCCCGCCGATACCGATGACGCTGTCGATCTTTACGCCCTCGTCCTCGAAACGCTCTACTATTTTTTTAGACCCGAAACAGATGGCGTTGACAAGGGCCTTGAAAATATGGGGAGCCTTCGTACCTAAGGACAGGTCGATCATGGCGCTTTTCAGTTCTTGATCGGCATCGGGGGTGCGGCGGCCGTTGATCCAGTCAAGCGCAATGGGAATACTCTCCGAAAGGGGAATTTTTTCGGCCTGTTCGGATAGTTTTTTGATGAATTGGGATTCAATTTCCTTTTGCAGGCCCTCTTTCTGTTCCTTGGAAAGGATATCGGATGACATGACCAAATTATCGATGGGCCAGGTCAGCACGTCCCTGAACCAGGCCAATACATCCCCAAAGGCGGATTGCCCCGCCTCCAGCCCGACCATTTCGGGGATAACGGAGCCATCCACCTGTCCACAGATGCCCTTAACGGTCTTGGATCCGATGTTATCGTGTGATGAAACAATAATATCACAGGTAGATGTGCCCATGACCCGCACGAGCGCATGCTCCTCTATTTTGGCACCTACCGCCCCGGCGTGGGCATCAAAGGTACCTACGGCCACAACGGTATTGGTGGTAAGGCCCAGTTTTTCGGCCCATTCTGGGCTGAGGTTGCCAGCGACCGTATCGGAGGTGTAGGTTTCATCATATAGGTTTACCCTGAGTTCCGCCAGGTAGGAATCCAGACGTTCCAAAAACGATTCCGCAGGCAGGCCTTCCCAATCCGTATGCCACATCGCCTTGTGGCCGGCAGCGCAGCGGCTCCTCTTAAAGGTTTTCAAATCCTTATGGCCGGTAAGCAAAAAGGTCATCAGGTCGCAATGTTCCATCCAGGTATGTGCCGCCCCTTTTACGGCTTCGTCCTCCCTCACGATGTGCAGGATCTTGGCCCAGAACCATTCCGAGGAATATATGCCGCCCTCGTACTTCGTGAAATCGGTGCCGCCCCAGTTGGCCGCCAGCTTATTGATCTCATTGGCTTCCCCAATGGCCGTATGATCCTTCCAAAGGACCATCATGGCATTGGGGTTTTGCTCAAAACCATCCACCAGTGCCAAGGGAGTTCCATCGGCAGTGACGGGGACCGGTGAGGAGCCTGTTGTGTCTATACAAAGGCCCTTTACCGATCCGGAAGATACTTTACTTGCCGAAATTACTGATTTAACAGTGTGCTCCAGACCTTCAATATGGTCCAACGGATGCTGCCGGAACTGGTTTTTGGGGGGATCGCAATACTTTCCTTCCTTCCAACGAGGGTACCAGTAGACCTCCGAGGCCAGTTCGGCCCCGTTTTCGGTATCGATCAACACGGCGCGGACGGAATCCGATCCGTAATCCAATCCTATTACATAATTATTTATTTCCATTGAAATTACTGAAACTCCACAAATTAACATCGATCTATAATGGGTAACCCCACTTTAGTTTCCTTCCAAGACCACCACGGAAAAGGGAGGCAACTTCATTGTCAAGCTACCGTTTTTAATCTGGAAATTATTGAACTCCCTGGGATGAATTTTATCGGGGTTTTCAAAAGTATTATGATCCTGTAACTCATCCGACTTTAAAATAGTTCCGGTAAAGTTTTTGATATTTAGCCCGCTGACATCAACCGTAAGTGGAATTTCCTTTTTGGCATCTATGTTTACCAAGGAAATATGCACTGCATCATTTTTATCCCGAGAGGCCGAAGCCGTGATAGCGGGGAGCGATTCCCCCTTAAAAGTATATTTTGGGGATTCAAAGGAGACGGGCAGCAGTTGCGCATCTTGGTGCACATTGTACATTTTCATAACATGGTAGGTAGGGGTCAGAATCATTTTTTCCCCTTCCGTCAGAATCACGGCCTGTAGCACGTTTACCGCTTGCGCCAGATTGGCCATTTTTACCCGGTCTGCATGATTATTAAAAATGTTCAGGGTCATGCCCGCGATCATGGCATCACGCATGGTGTTCTGTTGGTACAGGAACCCCGGATTTGTGCCTTCCGCCACGTTGTACCAGCCGCCCCATTCGTCCACGACAAGGTCAACCTTTTTATCAGGATCGTATTTGTCCATGATGGCGGTGTGCTTCCGGATAAGTTCTTCCATTAGCCATGATTGCTTCATGATCTTGAAATATTCGTCTTCGGTGAAATCCGTATCCGGTCCCTTTGCTTCCCAGTCGATGACCGAGTAATGGTGCAATGCCACACCTTGCAACATTCCGTGGGGAATGTTCTTCATCAGTACTTCCGTCCAATGATAGTCATCATTGCTCGCCCCGGAGGCTATCCTGTATAGCCCTCCCTCTACATCGGCGCCGGACATGAAAGTCGCAAATTTTCGGTAGATGTCCACATAGTACTCCGCCCGCATATTGCCCCCGCAGCCCCAGGCTTCGTTGCCCACGCCCCAGAACTTTACCGTCCAGGGTTTTTCGCGTCCGTTTTCGCGCCGGAGTTCGGACATGGGACTGGTGCCTTTAAAATTCGTGTATTGCACCCAATCCGCCAGTTCCTGTACTTGCCCGCTTCCCACGTTGCCCGATAAATAGGGCTCGGCCCCCAATACCTCGCACAGGTTTAGAAAGTCATGGGTACCGAAACTGTTGTTCTCCGTTACCCCGCCCCACCAGGTGTTCACTATGGTCGGGCGTTTTTCTTGCGGGCCTATGCCGTCCTTCCAATGGTACGTGTCGGCGAAACATCCTCCCGGCCATCTTAGATTGGGAATCTTCAATTCCTTTAGGGCGGCAATGATGTCGTTGCGCACGCCATCTGTGTTGGGAATAGCACTCGAATCGCCTACATATAGGCCGTCATATATGCCCCGGCCCAAATGTTCCGCAAAATGGCCATAAATATTCTTGCTGATGGTAGGGGCCTTTCCATCGATGTGTATTTTCAGATCGGTAGTTTCTATCTGGGCCAATAAAGACGACGTAGGGCCTACTAAGGCAACAAAGAAGATTATTAAGGATTTATTTATTTTCATTGTAATTGGTTTTGGCCACAGTTTGCCTGTGATCTTAGAGACCTAAATTGAATAAACGACGCAAATCATTACCGATGAGGAACCTTTTTATAAGAACTCATTTCGACGTATTGTTTTGAACCGAGAATATCGGCTTTTGAGGCTCGATGAGGTCATTTTTTAAAAGCATAGCAGGGCTACGATATTCAAAAATGAGGAAATATAGCCTCAAAATGTGATATTTGTAGGTAAAAAAAGTCTAAATGACTTCTAAGTGTACATTACACACGATGAAAATAATAGAATATTTAGAGAAATTCCTATTTCTCGAAAACAAAAATGTATTTTTAACACTTTAAAGCTATACAACCCTTACTACTAGTGCTACTTTAAAGCTAACATTACCTATTGGGCAATCTGTGATTTGTTGGGCAATCATGGGGAAGTTTATGACTTAGCACCTTAATCGAGCTTATGGTATTGAACAATTATAGCAAAGAGGATAAAGTTCTATTGGCCCTTGATTGCATTATTTTCGGATTCGATCGAGAAGAATTAAAAATCTTATTGATTAAGAGAAATTTCGAACCGGAGCTAGGAAAGTGGTCGCTAATAGGTGGATTTTTAAAAAATAAAGAAAACCTGGACCAGGCGGCCATTCGTATCCTACACCATCTTACAGGTTTGAACAATATATATATGGAACAACTTTATACTTTTAGTAAAGTGGACCGAGACCCAGAGGAACGGACCCTATCCGTAGCATATTACGCCTTGATCGATATCGCCTCACATAATCAAGATGTAATCCGATTGGATTCCGCCCGCTGGTTCAATCTGAAAAAGGCTCCACCCTTGATTTTCGACCACAATAGCATGGTCGATCGGGCCATAGCGAGATTAAGACGAAGGGCTTTGGGCAAGCCGATAGGCTTTGAACTGCTGCCCGAAAAATTTACTATGCGCCAGTTGCAAAAACTGTATGAGGCCATATTGAACAAAAAATTGGATAAACGAAATTTTGTTAACAAAGTGAACGCTTTGGATATTCTTGTCAAACTAAAGGAAAAAGATATGGGATCTTCTAGAAAAGGTTCTTATTTATATCAGTTCGACAAGGAAAAATATGATGCTAAGGTGGTAGAGGGATTTAATTTTAAGATATAGGAATTGTAAAGGGATACCATGAACCCCTTTACCACATAATCTCTTTTCCTAAACCGGGGAAATTAAACCAAAATGGTACTGAACCCTGATTAGGAACAAAAATCAGCATGTCTAAAACAGGAACTATCTGATAAATTATATGAACGCTCTTTCGCTAAAATGGACGACCCTATTAAAAAATACCTTGCTCCTTGCCTTTTCGGCAAGCTTACTAAATAGTATAGGTTGTGAAAATCCTACCAATAGGATGCAAAGCGAGAATATTGTTACCGATGAGGAACAAAAGCGGCCGAACATCCTTTTCGCCATTATGGACGATGCCACCTATATGCATATGGGGGCCTACGGCTGTACTTGGGTAGACACCCCTAATTTCGATAGGGTGGCCGCCAACGGGCTATTGTTCGAAAGGGCCTACGCCAACAATGCAAAATGTGCGCCGTCCCGTTCCAATATCCTCACCGGCCGTAATTCCTGGCAATTGGAGGAAGCGGCGAACCACTGGCCGTATTTTCCGCAGAAATTCAAGGTCTTTACCGAGGAGTTAAATCAACATGGATATCAAGTGGGCTATACCGGCAAGGGGTGGGCCCCAGGTGTAGCCAAGAATGCGGACGGCAGTAAAAGGGAGCTTTTGATAAAGGCCTATCAAGAAGAAAGGACAACGCCCCCAACGGAATCTATAAGCAAGATCGATTATGCGGCCAATTTCAATGTTTTCTTAAAAGATCGTGACAAGACCAAAAAGCCCTTTTTCTTTTGGTACGGTGGAATCGAGCCCCATAGAAGCTATGAATACAGATCGGGTATCGAAAAAGGGGGGAAGCATGTCTGGCAGATACCCAATGGGGATATTCCTGATTTTTGGCCTGCCAAGGATTCCATAAAGGTCGATCTGTTGGATTATGCCTTCGAAATTGAATATTTTGACGCACAACTGGGAAAAATGCTGCAAACACTGGAGGATTCGGGCGAACTTGACAACACCCTTGTGGTGGTGACCGCAGACAACGGCATGCCCTTTCCGAGGATCAAGGGCCAGGAATACGAGTATTCAAATCATTTGCCTATGGCCGTTATGTGGGCCGACGGTATAGTGCATCCCGGAAGGAAAATAGGGGATTATACCAGTTTTATCGATTTTGCACCCACATTTTTGGAAGTAGCGGGAGTGGAACAGGATGAAACGGGGATGGAACCCATAACCGGCAGGAGTTTCGCCCCGTTTTTTAATTCCGCTAAAACAGGTCATTCCCCAAAAGACGATTACGTCTTGATAGGCAAGGAACGGCATGATATAGGGCGTCCCCATGACCGGGGATATCCCGTTCGCGGTATAGTAAAGAACGATATGTTGTACCTGCACAATTTTGAGACCGATCGCTGGCCCGTGGGCAATCCCGAGACCGGTTACGCCAATACGGACGGTGGAGCTACCAAAACGGTAGTCCTGAATACCGTTTATCATCAAGCAATGGCCAGGTACTGGCAATGGAACTTCGGAAAGCGGCCACAGGACGAGCTGTACGATATTGCCAAGGATCCCGACTGTTTGGAGAATTTGGCGTTTACCAAAGGCTATGAACCGATTACCGAACAACTACGGGAAGAACTATATGCCAAGCTGAGGGAACAGAAGGACCCCAGAATGTTCGGGAAAGGGGATGTCTTTGACAATTACATGTATGCGGATAAAGGAGGCGTCAATTTCTACGAACGGTATCAAGCCCATGATACGACCCTCAGATGGGGCTGGTTGAACGATTCCGATTTCCAAGATCTGTCCGGGATCGATTACATAGATGAAAAAATAAAGGATTGAGGACATTGATAGTCCAGCAGTGAAACACACTCGGAATATAGGATTTTGATTTTTATTGCGTATCTGTGCCCTTTTGTCCATCATATCATCTGACACTCCAAAGGTGGAAAAGCAACCCCCTAACATCGTTTCGATCACATCTGAGGATTATATCATGGCTGATTTATCAGAGGGAAATAAGCCGAGGACCACGATAAGGTTGTTCTACGTTTTTTATACTGAACTCATTTAGACTTATAGTTGGGAACCGAGAATATCGGCTTTTGAGGCTAGATGAAATGATTTTATAAGAGCCTAGCAGGGTTACGATATTCAAAAATGAGGAAATATGGTCTCAAAATGTGATATTCGGAGGTAAAAGAAAAAGTATAATGAGTTCACTCTAAATTTTGCGGAAAATAGTTTATGCACTAGCTTTATATCGCGATTATCCCCTACGGGACCGTTGTTTGTAGCTATTTCGAAACCAGCATTAAGACTTTGACAATCAGTAATTTTCATTTTGCTCCATGATTTTTTTATCACACATAAAGTATTTGACCCGCTAACTTTCCTAAATACCGTTTCACTATGAAATATAGTTTTCTCTTGTTCCTATGGGCATTATTACTATTGCATACCAAGCTGGCAATAGCCCAAGCAGATTCGTTGTACGTAACTACTTCGGACGGGGTGGAACTTTTTGTCAAAAAATCGGGTACGGGCATTCCCATGCTTTTTGTTCATGGAGGCCCGGGATCCAACTCCCTTTATTTTGAAAAGGAAGGTGGCCGTATTTTTGAAAAAGCGGTTACCATGATCTATGTAGATCAAAGAGGTTGTGGCCGATCCGGTATTCCGAAAGATGGCGATTACTCCCTTAGTAGGGTGGTTAAGGATTTCGATGAAGTACGACGGGCTTTGGGAATTGAGAAATGGATGGTCTTGGCCCATTCTTTTGGAGGAATATTGGCCACGGAATACGCTCAACAATATGCGGGCACTTTACTTTCGATGGTCTATTTGAATTGCACCGTTAATCTTTTGGATTCGGGACAGAGTGTTGTGGCCAAAACCTTGGAAGTATTGCCCGATCTTTCTAAAGAGGAAAGGGATTATTTTAATGACAGGGAAACGCCTCAATTGGATAAATTTTTCAAAGCCTTTAATTTATTATCCAAATATGGAAAGAAGTATATTCTTCAATTCGAACATAAGGAGAATGCAGAACTTGACGATAGGTTAATGGGCAGTTCTTTTCTGAAATGGGATATGGCACAGCATGTCTTTGCGTATCCTGAATATATAGAGGATTTTTCGCCGAAAACAGCCAAAATTAACATTCCTGTTCTAATAGTTAGCGGCAAAAAAGACTACGCTATCGGTGTGGACCATTATAAGCAGATGAGATTTCCACAACAAAAAGTCATATTTATCGATGGGGCGCATGCACTCTATGCCGAACATACCAAGGAACTTTACCAGAAGGTACTTCCTTTTATAAAAAGAACCGAAAAACGTCAGGGAAGAGAAGAAAATCGTATGCCTAATGCGATAAATGGATAATATAAATGTTTCTTGATTTTTTGCATGCCTAACATGTTCTGATCGGAATACCCTGCCATCATCAATGCCTTTCATCTTGTGAGGCCTTATAAATGGCGTCAAGCAGACTTCCTTCCTCCTTGGTGTCGTTGCCCAGTTCCCAAAACATGACACCGCCCAGTCCTTTTGCCATGGCATATTCGGTTTTTTCCGCTACCGAGACCGTATCGTCATAGGAGACCATTAAGCTGTCAGCGGAATTGTACATAAAAGGCGCATGGGCCTTCTCGTCCCAATAGCGCTGAAAATTGGAATCCGGTTCATATAATTTTCGAATTTGGTCATAGGGAATCCACCCGATATGGATACCTCCGCTTTTCTGGTACAGTCCGTTGTTTTCAGGGGGCACGCCTTTCCAGACCCTACCGTAGAAGGCGGCGCCGATTACTATCTGTTCGGGATCGACCCCTTTCTTGATCAGGTAATCCACAATTTTTTGTGCCGAACGCGGATGGGGATCGGGAGTGGCACCCGTGCGATACAGGCTATCAAGATGATCATGGAACGGGGTACCCTGGATATCTTCACTTCGGACTTCTCCCAACGGCGTATGATGCCCGGTATAAATGGACACTCCGGATACTTGGTCATAGGTCATCACGTTGGTGTAATCGGCATATTTCATTACTTCGTTCACTTCGATGTGGTCGTAGTAACGCTTCCAGCCGGCCGAGGCGAAGGTCAGCACCTTGGATGCCTTAAATAAGTCCAACATCCCACGCAGGCCTTTCATCAGGGAAGTGAAATTTTTAGTGTCCTCTTCGCGCGACCTGGTACCGGCACCTGATATTCCCGGATATTCCCAGTCTATGTCGATACCGTCGAGCCGGTACTTCTTTATGAATTCTGAGGCGCTGCCGATAAATTTTGAGCGGCTCTCTTCGGTCAGGGCCATATCCGAAAATCCATCTGCACCCCAACCTCCACAGGCGATCATGACTTTGAGATCGGGGTTGCGTTCCTTTTGTTTGACAAGCGCCTTTAGCTTAGGCCCAGCTGTTTCAGGGTTTCTAAATTGCATTTCCCCATCGATCACGTTTGTAAAGGAATAGATAATATGAGTAAGCTTTTCAACGGGAATCTTTTCCGGCTCAAAATTACGCTCCGGTACGTAATAGGCCATAATCACTGGTGCGGCCGTGGATTCGGCTTGCAAGGTTTTCTCGTTCTGTTTCTTAGATTGTGTTAAAAAGCCCAGAATAAAGATGGGAATCAAGAGGTGGGATATAGGCAGGTTTTTCCAGTCCATTTTTTTTAGTTTATTTCGATCAATAGGTATTTACTTGGAGAATGTTTTGCAAGCTGTCGATTATTTTTATTCGTCTGAAATCGCTACGATTTCTTCGGTTACCACAGGCTTTACTATATTTCACATATCAATATCAAATTCCAACGTATCCAATTCCGAAGCCGTCCAGGGATTGATTTTACCTTGTGTACGAAAGCGAATACTTCCTATGGTGCCTCTTTTGACCGTTGACCCTGAATGCCCCCACGCATTTCTTATATAGGTGGCGATCGCAGCAATATCCGCATCTTGAAGGGTGCTGAAGGAAGGCATATTGGGGAGGATTTGGGGGATGTCATATTGCTTACCATTTACGCTTATGGGGCCTTCCATGCCGTGTAAGATGATCATGGCCAATTTTTTGTCGTCGCCGGATACCCATTCCGATTTTTTTAAAGGTGGTGCAAAACGGGCCATCCCTTCACCTCCGGTACCGTGGCAGCTTGAACAAAGGTTTAGAAATTTCTGTCTTCCAACGGCAAAGAGTTCCCTATCGAAAGAAGGGGGTGATTTTTCTACTGTTTTTCGGACCTCCGGCTTACCAGGCCAAACAAACCGATTTTGCAAATCGGCAAGTACAGGTGCCATGTCGGCATCCTGTTCTTTTACATCTTTAAAAATCTTGGGCATCTCGCCCAGGGTAATTTTTGAGTTCTCATCGACCTGCGAGTTCAGCATGCCATTGGCGATTGCGGAGAGCACCCATTTTTTTGAATTTTCATTGGAAGCAAGTACATCGAATAGAAAGTTCAGTTCTTTTTTGGAACCTTTATTCGTGACGGCCGTTGCCAATTGCTCGATAAATATTTCATGGTTTTGATCGGGCACTGTCCATTCCTCCAAGGATAAAAGTTTTTTTAGCATCGACAGCTCCCTGTCTTGCAGACTGCTCATCACCACATCCCGACCTACGGGAAGGCTGCCGAAGTCCCGCAAAAATTTTATCGCGGTATCAAAGGCAAGTTTCGACTCGACAAGATTACTTGCCAAAACCATTTGCATTCTCACTAGCGGATCCGCATTATCGTAATTGTCTCGAATAAATTTCTCGATTGTGTTGGCGGCACCTGAATTTTCTAAAGCCCGATTTTGCAGCAATCGCAATGCGGCCTGAACGACTTTTGGATCCGCCGAATTCAGTCCTTCCCTATATATCTCCACGTTCTGGATATCCAATCCTTCCAACGTCCAAAGGGCATGAAGTCGGGCGAAGGAATTTCCTTGGGAGATGATTCTTTTCAAATTGGGAATTAGGGACAAATCCTTCCTTTCCACTAACAATCGCTGAGCCATGTCCCTTGTCCATCCGTTCCTGTCTCCAAGGAAATCCAACAAAGTAGCATTATCGGCATTTTCAAGATTGGGTATTGTTTGATTGTCGGTGTTCGGTGAAGCGATCCGCCAAATACGCCCCAAATGAATGGGTGTATCGAGTTTCCGTTTTAAAGTTTCTTGGCGAAGATAAGGCGTCATATAAGGTCCATGTTGAATGATTCCCTTGTACATATCGACCACGTAAAGCGCGCCATCGGGACCCGATGCCAAAGATACCGGCCGGAACCGTTCGTCCGTCGAAGCCAGGAATTCCCTCTCCTCATAAACACCTTCCGCACTCAGCATAAAACCGTCTTCAATGACATTATTTTGCTTGATCAAGTTGGAAGTTGGTTCGCATATAAAAGCATCCCCATAATAAGATGCCGGGAGTGCGCGGCCACGATAAATAAAAGGGGCGCAGGCCGAGGCAAATTCCAACAGCCTATCCTGCGCGTCTAATGTACCGGGTACGTAACCCCTATTGATCGCTGTATTACTTCTTATGGGAAAGACTCGTCGATCTAAAGTCAGCCCATGATCGATACCGCTTGTGGAGGAGTGATTCCTATTTTGGCCCAAAGCTCCCGGAGGAACCAGATCGGCATGCAATTGCGACCAATTGTAGTTGTAATAAAGGCGCCCTGCGTCATCATGGGAAATACCCCACTGACCACGGAATTCCGTTTTTTCTTTTATCCATTTGCCTGCGATTTTCCGATACCGATATTTTGATTTGGCATTGTAATACCAATTATCCATCCCACGCCAAAGTCCGTTTGCGGAATGTTCCGGCATCCCCTGTCCTCCGTATTCGGGATCGACCAAGGTCTTCTTATCCGCCTTAAAATCGCCATCGGTATCCTCGACATACCAGAGGGGGATATTTTCCGCTACCAATGCGCCCCCATCGACTACGGCGATTGCCCTTGGCAATACCAAACTGTCCAAAAAAATCTGGCCCCGGTCCATCCGACCATCATGATTATCATCAAATAGCACCGAAATTCGACCTATTTTTTGCTTTTCTCCCGTGCCATCAATGTCTTGCATAAACCCCAACATTTCGACGACCCACAATCTCCCCCCCTCATCAAAAACCATAGATACCGGGTCTTGCACCAATGGCTCCGATGCAACCAATTCAATACTTATTTTTTTGTCGGCAAGTTCAAATGTCTTCAAAGCTTCGTTGGGTGACAGGGGCGGTGAAGGCTCATTTTCACATGCAAAGGATGCCATTATCAGTACCATGATAGCAGCACACCTCCCATGACGGTGGAATAAATAAGTACCGGTTTTATTCATCATACTATGTTTGGGGCCCTGTACGGGGTTTTCTAAAAAATAAAGCTTGCGGCGAACACGAGAAGGGCCGCAAAAGTACCCACTATGAAGGTACCCAAGGTATATACCCGATAACCCGTTTTCACATCGATGCCGGAGAATTGGGTAAGAATCCAAAACCCACTATCGTTGGCGTGCGAGACGACCATCGCACCTGCACCTATTGCCGAGACTATCAATGCCTTATCGATTTCAGTTTCAAAGCCCATTGTTACCATCAAAGGTGCAACGATAGAGGCGGTCGTAATCAAGGCTACCGTCGAAGAACCCTGGGCGGTCTTTATGGCGGCACAAAGAAAGAAGGGAAGCCAAATTCCCAGGTTAGCCCCCGAAAGCGCATCGGCTAAAACCGTGGCAATTCCACTATTTTGCAAAATGGTTCCGAAAATACCCCCTGCGCCCGTTATCAATATGATATTCGAGGCGTCAACGAGCGCCTTGCCCACCCATCCGGAAGTCGAGAGCATTTCCCTATCAAATTTTTTGGGTAGCAGAAAAGAGAACAACATTCCAATGATCAATGCGATTATGGGCGATCCCAAAAAGGAAAGTACCTTAACCCAACCTAATTCTTCATCGGCTTCCGTGATATTAAAGTCCATTAAAGATTTTCCGACAATTAGCAAAATGGGTATCAAAATAGGCAAGAAGGATCGAAAGGCACTGGGAGCTTGTTTGACTTTTTGTTCAATGACCTCATCGGCAAGGTCAGGATTAGGGTCGATATAGGTCTTCGCGCCCATTTTCTTGCAATAAATTACAGCCACAATCAATGCCAATGATCCGATAATCAACCCGACCAACATAACCAGTCCGACATCGGCACCTATGATTCCCGCTGCGGCTATAGGCCCAGGGGTCGGTGGTACCAACACGTGCGTAATCATGAGCCCCAATATTAAAGCCGTCGCCGTTCCGACTATCGAAAGTCCGGCCCTCTGGGTCAAGCTTTTGTTCAGGGGGTTCAGAATGATAAAACCGCTATCCGCAAAAACGGGAATCGAAACTATAAAACCAACAATCCCCATTGCTTCGTGCACACGCTTTTTTCCAATAATACCCAACACTACCTCGGCCAACTTAAAGGCACCGCCCGTCTGTTCCAGAAAAGCACCGATGATTACCCCGAGGATGATGACGATACCGATTTTGCCCAAGGTGCCCCCAAAGCCATCATTTATCGATTGCACCAAGGTCGCTAGGGTCATATCGGAGAACAAAGCGAAAAAAATAGCGGCCCCGAGTAATGCCAAAAACGGGTGGACGTTGTATTTGGCCGTAAGGACGATGATAATCAAGACACTTAGTACTAAGAGAAGGATGGGTATCATGTTGTTGGTTGTTTTATCAATTAATGGTTCAACTAGCAGGTTTTGGGAAATTTAGAGACTTTTTTAAGGTATTTCCCAAAATGGAATGGGTTTCATTGCTATGCAAATTAAGGTTTTTAGCTAAATAACTTACGGAAGGGCAAAGCAATAGTAACTGTCACCGGACGTAGTTCCCGGCTTACCTCCTCCCCCGGCAGCAATTACGACATACTGACGCCCGTCGATTTCATAGGTGGAAGGTGTAGCATAACCCCCGGCATCCATCTGAAATTCCCATAGCAAGGCCCCTGTATCCTTATCGTACGCATGCATACGCTCATCCATGGTAGCACCAATAAATACCAGCCCGCCGGCGGTCACCACAGGGCCACCAATATTAAAGGTGCCCGTTGGCGCTATTCCCTTTGCTTCCAACCTGGGATAGGTGCCCAAGGGCACTTGCCATTTCAATTTTCCTTGGTTCAGATCAATGGCGTTCAATGTTCCCCAAGGCCTTTTGTTAACGGGGAAACCATCGGGGTCACGGAAGTCCCAATGTCCTGTAGCGACATAGGGAATATGATTTCGCCAGCTTTCCTCCTCCTCATCGATAACTACTTCTTCTTCATTACCCTCCTGAAAGGCCCAGGCCAATAGGGCTTTTTTCTCAAGTTGGGAAAGGCTGTTAAAGGAGGGCATTTGACCTCGACCATTTTCGAGCAATGCGGTGAAATCGGATGGGGTCATCCGATTTTCTATTCCCGCTAAGTTCGGGGCCGGGGAGCCGATCTGGTTCATCGCGTGGCAAGATGTGCAGGTAGTCCCATAAATTTGCGCACCCAATTCGCCCAAGGTAGTTACCCGTTCTGTCTTGGATTTGATCATGGAAATCCACTCGGCTTCGTTGCTTGCATTTATAATCAAGGTTTGGGTTGCTGGATCGAAGGCAGCTCCCGGCCATTCCGAACCCCCATTGAATTGGGGAAGCATTAGCGTAGGCTGCAGACCGGGAGGGGTAAATATGTTCGCAGGCGATATCTTCTGTAAAGATTCGGTAACATAATCGGTCGCCTTTTCATTTAAATCCGTGATGTCATCAAGGCTAAAGTTTTGTTGTGCATAGGCCAGGGATGGAACCGGAAAGGGTTGTGTGGGCGAACTTTCTTCTCCGGGAACGGTCGAGGGGGGCACTTCTTTTTCCAGTATGGGAAAAACAGGTTGTCCATTTTCCCTGTTCAGGACAAATAGATGCCCCATTTTTGTCGGCTGCGCAAGGGCATCGATGAGATGACCGTCCTTTTTTAGCGTAACCAAAGTAGGGGCACAAGGAATATCAAAGTCCCAAAGATCATGGTGTACTACTTGAAAATGCCATACCCGTTCACCGGTTGCGGCATTAAGGGCCATGATACAGTTTCCGAACAGGTTATCGCCAAGACGGTTTCCTCCCCAATGATCGTAAGAGGGAGATCCGGTTCCGAAATATATAATCCCGCGTTCGGAATCTAGGCTAAAACTGCTCCAGTTGTTGGCACCCCCGTTGATCTTATACGAATCGGGAGACCAGGTTTCATGGCCGAATTCACCGGGCTCGGGAATGGTACGAAAAATCCATTTTTGTTCCCCTGTCAGCACATCAAAGGCCCTGATATGGCCGGGTGCCCCGGGGTTAGGGCCCTCGCCAACAGCTGACCCAAGGATAATGCTATTTTTGAAAACCATACCGGGAGTGGGCGAAGCTGCATATCGCACTTCTTGCCGGCCCAGACCTTGGCGAAGATCGATTCGGCCCTCCGACCCAAACCCGGGTACGGGCCTCCCCGTTTTTGCGTCTAGCGCATAGAGATAATACCCGACACCATAAAACAAACGTTCGTTTTTCCTGTCGTGCCAATAAGAAAGTCCCCTACTCGTTCCGACGCCCCCTTTTTTTCCAACTTCCCATGGATCGAATGCCCATAGCTCCTTACCGGTGGCGGCATTCAGTGCTATCGCCTTCATGCTGGGGGAAGTGATATACATTATTCCGTCGATAATGATAGGATTGCATTGAATGGCAGTCTGAATACCTTCTTTGGTGTCACCGGTATGGTACTGCCAAGCCACTTGCAATTGGGTCACGTTATCGCGGTTTATTTGATCTAATTCGGAATAGTGCGTACTTTTTAGATCGCCCCCATATACCTCCCAGGTTCGATGGTCATCTCGACTATCGGCCTCATTGGGGGGCCGCTCGGAACAGCTCGAAATCAAGCCTAAAGATAACTGTAGAAGAAGGCACGAAAAACTATACCGGGTTATCAACTGATTTGACATTATAAGGGACCGTTAACCGGCCCTAGTTTATTTTATTATTGGCTTGGACCATTTCCAAATTGAGCCGGAAGACTTGCAACAGCAAAATAACGGCCAGAAAAACTTTCCATAATATTAGCATATTTTTTTTGAACAACGAACATTTTAAAGAATCGTATCTAATTGGATCAGAGATCGTCCTGATTTTTGTTGGGGACGGGGATTGTCGGCTACGGGACTCAAAAAGACAAAATTGGCGCCCAAAATGTGAAGAACGCAGGTAAGAAAAACTTAAGTCGACCTCTTTTTGTGATTTCCTTCGCCATCCCTTCCTCCGATTAGAATAAAAAAGCTAATTTGGGGGGGAATCCAATTTATAGAATGGAAATGAAACGAAGAGAATTCATTAAAGACGCATCGGCAGGCTCTATCGCAATGGCAATGCCCGTGCTTCCCTCGTTTGATTTTTTGCCTCCCGAGACACGATTTGGGGTCGCCCACGCATCATACATGATGAGGGCCTTTAGAAATATGCCGAGTGAACTGTATCCTCCCTTTAAAGATTCCATGGATATGATGGAATATTGTGCCGCATTGGGTTTTGGTGGCGTACAGGTCGGGATAGGGGGATGGGACCAAAACGACGCAAAGCGGATCCGAAGTCGGACAGGGGAACTGAATATTTTTTTGGAGGGCCAAGTGGGTTTGCCTAAAAATGAAATGGATGCGACCCGATTCGAAAAAGAGGTCTCCGTAGCCAAGGAAGCCGGGGCAGATATCATCAGGACTGCTTGTTTATCGGGAAGACGCTACGAAACTTTCGATAGTATGGAAGGTTTTCAAGAATTCAAAAAAGATGCGGTCGCCTCGCTGTATCGTGCAGAACCCATTGTTCGGAAACATAAAGTTAAACTTGCCGTCGAAAACCACAAAGATTGGCGAGTCGAAGAAATGATTCAGATATTGAACGGTATTGGAAGCCCATGGGTCGGAATAACCTTGGATACCGGGAACAATATTTCTTTGCTAGAAGACCCCATGGAGGTCGTTACAGCACTGGCCCCCTATTCTTTCTCCGTGCATTTAAAAGACATGGGCGTAGAGGAATATGAGGACGGTTTTTTAATGTCTGAAGTGAATTTGGGTACAGGTTATTTGGATATAAGGGGAATGATTTCAGAAATAAGAAAACATAATCCCGATATTCGATTTAACCTTGAAATGATTACGAGGGATCCGTTAAAAATTCCATGTCTGACGGATAAATATTGGGCCACTTTCGACCAAATATCGGCAAAGGAATTAGGACGTTTTTTATACCAAATAAAAACCCATAAACCGGAAGATTCCTTGCCCGTTACTTCCGACCAATCTTCAGATGAACAATTGGCGATGGAGGCCGAAAACAATAGAATATCATTGGAGTATGCGAGGCAACACTATGGTTTTCGATAAATCAATTTAAAAATCGGTATCAAAGAAATAACACTATGGCGGACACTGAATTACCCGGAATCAAACAATTCGATATGACAGGGCGAAATGCCCTGGTGACAGGCGGATCAAAAGGCCTAGGCCTAGCGATGGCCGCAGGCCTTGCCTCTGCAGGGGCCAATGTGTGTTTACTGAATAGAAATCTGGAAGAAGGAAAGTCCGCAGCCGCACAGTTACAAAAAGAGTATGGCACAAAGGCACAGGCGTATGGTGCCGATGTAACGCAGATAGGTCAGGTAGAAGAGGTCGTTGAGGAGATGGTCGAGGAATTCGGCAGTGTGGATATTTTGATCAATAGTGCTGGAATCAATATTCGCGGGCCCATAGATGAATTGACTCCCAGTGATTTTGAACAGGTCATGAAGGTAAATGTCACCGGCACGTGGAACGCTTCGCGCGCGGTTACGCCCCACATGAAAAAAAACAAGTGGGGAAAAATAATCAATATGGCAAGTACCCTTGGTATCGTAGGTCTTGCAAACCGAACTCCCTATGCCACTAGTAAGGGGGCGGTCGTCAATATGACACGGGCCCTGGGATTGGAATTGGCTTCATTCAATATCAATGTAAACGCTATCTGCCCCGGACCTTTTTTAACCGAAATGAACATACCTATTGCGGGTACCGATGAGTCAAAAAAATTTATCGTCGGTGCGACATCATTGGGGCGTTGGGCCGAATTAAAGGAAATTCAAGGGGCCGCCATTTTCTTGGCAAGCGATGCCAGCAGCTATATGGTAGGCTCTATGCTGACGGTCGATGGGGGGTGGACGGCGAAATAACCTATTCGGATTCTGCTTATCCAATAAACATTCGCCTATTTCAAAGTGATATTTATCTCTTTACCATGGGTCCGTTGTACCATGCGCTGCCAAAACCTTTATTTTCGATAAGAAAACCCGATTAGTGCGAAGAGTTCCTTTGGCGGGTTTTGCTTATCGGCACTCCTTTTCACCCTAACCTTCAGGCAACATTTGAAACCACCCTGAATTTTAAATTGACCAATACATATAATTTGTTGATATTTGAACCCGAATCCGTTCCTTTAAAATTTCGGTGCGGTATGGCATTCGGTGCGTGTTTTAAGAAAATGAATTTTACCTCCGTATTCGAATCCCTTATAAACTCAAATTTAAAATTGGGAGGTATCTCCTGCCCATAGGGTCATTATTTTATCGGGCCCTCAAAAATCGAAAATGCTGGCCCTCTTCAAACGCGAAATACGATCTTTCTTTACCTCGCCCACCGGCTATTTGGTCATTGGACTTTTCTTGGTGCTGAACGGCCTTTTTCTATGGGTGTTCAAAGGCCCCTTCAATGTTTTCGATTACGGTTTTGCCGACCTGTCCCGGTTCTTTTTATTGGCGCCTTGGGTATTGCTTTTTTTGATTCCCGCCATAACCATGAAAAGCTTTTCGGAGGAAAAGAAATTGGGGACTTTGGAGCTGCTCTTTACCAAACCGATATCCCTATGGCAAACCGTTTTGGGCAAATTTTTCGGGACGTTCGTTCTGGCCATGATCGCTCTGGTTCCCACGTTGCTCTACGTGCATACGGTTTCCCGATTGGGCACGACCATCGGTAACCTCGATATGGGCTTGGTGTTCGGTTCGTATTTCGGCACTCTATTTTTAACCGCCTGCTACACGGCGATAGGCCTTTTCGCCTCTACCCTATCGGAAAACCAAATCGTGGCCTTTATGAGCGGCTTGGTGCTCTGTTTTACGATGTATTACGGTTTCGAGGGAATTTCTACGGTAGTCACCAACGGGCCCTCTTCCGTTTTGATACAAAGTATAGGCATGAGACATCATTTTGAAAGTATCGCCCGGGGCGTTTTGGATACCCGCGATCTAGTGTATTTTATCAGCCTTAGCCTATTCTTTCTTTATCTTTCCGTTGTGCAACTTCAAAATACATTGCGGGAATGAAAAAAACATTGCTGCCCCTCGCAACCGCCCTGGTACTACTGATCATGGTAAATGTATTGGCCGGGTGGTGGCATGCCCGGTTCGATCTTACCGAGGATGACCGTTACACCCTCTCGCCAGCCGCCATCGACCTCGTCTCCCATTTTGATGCCCCTGTTATCGTGGATGTGCTATTGGACGGTGACCTCCCCCCGGAATTCGTCAAACTGAAAGCGGAAACCCGACAGATCTTAGAGGAATTTGCCTCCGAAAACGAACACATAAAGTTCACCTTCGCCGATCCATTGGAAAGATCCAAAAATAGGGAGGCCACCATGTCGGAATTACAGGGATTGGGATTGACCCCCGCCCAAGTGACGGTCGAAGACGACGCCAAGATATCCCAAGAAATTGTGTTCCCTTGGGCTATCGTCAATTACGGGAACAAAACCGTAAAAGTGCCGCTATTAAAAAATAAGTTGGGTGCCACTACCGAAGAGCGGGTCAACAGCTCCGTTCAGCAATTGGAATACGCCTTTGCGGATGCCTTTTCGAAAATTAGCATCAAGCAAAAGAAACAGGTGGCGGTCATCAAGGGCAATGGGGAACTGGAAGATATTTATCTGGCGGATTTTCTGACCTCCATTCGCGATTATTATAATATTGGGGCGATCACTTTGGACTCTGTCGCCACCACTCCCCAAAAAACCTTGGACCAGTTGGAAGGTTACGACCTGGCACTGATCGCCAAACCGACCGAGCCCTTTTCCGATGAAGAAAAGTATATCCTGGACCAATATATCGTCAACGGCGGGAAATCGATCTGGTTACTTGACAAGGTAAATATGGAACTAGACAGCCTATTTAATGAGCAGGGTCAGGCCTTGGCACTGCCCCGCGACCTAAATTTGACCGATTTCCTTTTTAGATATGGCATCCGCATCAATTCCGACTTGGTGAACGATATGTACTTTACCCAAATTGTGCTGGCGACGGGGGAAGGCAATGCCTCCCAATATAATCCCGTGCCCTGGTATTACCATCCTATGGTATTCTCGCGCAATGACCATCCCATCAACAACAATATCGAGGCCGTCCGGTTTCAGTTCGCCAGCTCCATCGATACCCTATCCAACGCAAACAAAAAGACCATCCTTCTTCAAAGCTCGCCACTGTCCCGTTTGGAAGGTACACCGAAACAGATCGGACTCGACATCATCAACCGTCCCCCTAAAAAAGAAGACTACAACAACGGGGATAAGGCCTTGGCAGTGCTGATCGAGGGCAACTTTACCTCCGCCTTTGCGAACCGCATCAAACCGCTGCCATTGGAACATCCCATAGAAAAAGGAAAAAATAATAAAATGCTCGTAGTTTCCGATGGCGATGTCATCAAAAACCAAGTACGAAAGGGCCGGCCGCTCGAACTGGGCTATGACAAATGGACCAATAATTACTACGGAAATAAGGAATTTTTAATCAACGGCCTCAATTACCTGTTGGACGATAGCGGACTTATAAACATTCGGAACAAGAAAGTGGGGGTGCCTTTTTTGGACGAACAAAAGATTGCAGCCCACAAAACACAATGGCAGATACTGAATATAGGGCTTCCCTTGGGGTTGATGTTGATTTTCGGCCTGGGGTTTGCCTATATAAGGAAGCGGAGATATGGATCCTAGTGGTAAGTTTGGCCGAAAAGCCCTTATTATGTTGATAAGTTTGTTTCGATAAAAAGGTCAATTCAAATATCTTTGTTTGTCTTGAATTTTTAACGGATTCATTGACTTTTTTAGCCAACGAGACACCAATTGAAATACAATTACCCTATGAAATTCATAGTATCGAGCACCTATCTATTAAAACAGTTGCAAGTTTTAGGCGGTGTGATCAACAATAGCAACACCCTGCCGATTCTGGACAATTTTCTTTTTGACCTCAACAAAAGTAAATTGACCATTTCGGCCTCCGACCTGGAAACTACGATGAGCACGGTGTTGAAAGTGGACTCCGATAACGCAGGTACTATTGCAGTGCCAGCGCGCCTGCTGCTGGAAACTTTAAAAACCTTTCCCGAACAGCCCTTGACCTTTGTGGTGGAGGATAATAATACGGTCGAAATCAGCTCGAACCACGGTAAATATGCTCTGGCCTATGCCGATGGTGCGGAATTTCCCAAAGCGGTCGAACTGGCCGATCCGAGTTCCACGACGATGATGGGCGATATTTTGGCGACCGCCATCGACAAAACGATATTTGCGTCCGGCAATGACGATCTTCGTCCGGTAATGAGCGGGGTATTCTTTCAGTTTTCTACGGAAAACCTAACTTTCGTAGCCACCGATGCCCATAAACTGGTCAAGTACCAACGCCATGATGTTAATGCTTCCGAAGTCGCCGAGTTCATCATGCCCAAAAAACCCCTGAACCTTTTAAAAGGGATTTTGGCGGGCAGCGAATCCGACGTCCTCATCGAATACAACGATAGCAATGCCAAGTTCAGCTATGAGGACACGGAACTCATTTGCCGCCTGATTGACGGCAAATACCCGAACTACGAAGCGGTGATTCCGAAGGAGAATCCCAATAAACTATCCATTTCAAGAAACCAGTTTTTGAGCTCGGTGCGTCGTGTGGCCATTTTCTCGAACAAAACCACCCACCAGATCCGTTTGAAGATTGCAGGAGCCGAACTGAACATTTCTGCCGAGGACATCGATTACAGCAACAAGGCCGAAGAGCGCTTGACCTGTTCCTACCAAGGTGACGATATGCAAATCGGGTTCAATAGTCGTTTTCTGACCGAAATGCTTAACAATATGGATTCGAACGAGATTACTTTGGAAATGAGCCTGCCGAACCGCGCCGGTATCCTCACCCCCGCCGATGGTCTCGACGAGGGCGAAAACGTAACGATGCTGGTGATGCCAGTGATGCTGAACGCCTGACGTCATGGCGGGTAGCGGGGGCAATAATTCCTTGAGCAAAATGACTAACGGGACAAATCGATCCCTTAAACATAGCGATACGTTCAACAGATTGCTTCGTCGCCTTAAACCTGCCACTAACCTTTATGCTAGTAGTCCCAGCTCCCTGCAATTGTTCTATGCAATAAACAGGAGCGTCATAAAATAGCTCGGCGATTCGCCATTACTGGCCCTTACTGCATTGACAATGGGAAGTACAAAGGCGATAATACCGATAAAGATCAGGCTCAAGATACCCAACCCGAACAGAAGAATAGCGGGAATGCTCAAAATTGTAAACAGCAACATAGTCAACTGAAAATTGATTATGGCCTTTCCGTGCTCGTCCATTCCGACTACCCTATCCTTTGAAGTCAGCCAAATAACCAAGGGCACTATGAGTCCACCAAAGCCTGTGACATAGGTCAACAATTGGGATAAGTGGGTAAGTACCAGTAATTGATTGTTGGTCTCTAATGCTTTTTGTTGATTTATGATTTCCATTTTTTGAATGTTTTAGGGGGTTCTGTAAATAAGACGAATCAACCAGGCAAATGTTACGATCGTTTTGGTATGTTGTCCGAGCCGGTATTACTAGGAGTGCCTTGACTCCCAAACTTTTTCTGGAGGCGAATTACTATTTGTGGCCCTACCCGTTTGGTAGTAGCCCTACCCGCATTTTACGTATTTTTGCAAGATGATTTCATACGACAACATCATAGCATTGGCTACGCCTTCGGGGGCGGGAGCCATTGCCGTCTTAAGGATTTCCGGAAGGGAGGCCATTGACATAGTAGCTCCTCTTTTCAAATCCATCCACGGAAAGCTATTGACCGAACAAAAGAGCCATACCCTCTTATTGGGACATATTGTGGAAGGCAAACAAACTTTGGACGAAGTCTTGGTATCGCTTTTTAGGGCCCCGCATTCGTATACCGGGGAAGATGTGGTAGAAATTTCCTGCCACGGCTCCCCTTATATCCAGCAACAGATCATTCAGCTTTTTCTAAGAAACGGATGTCGGATGGCCGATGCCGGGGAGTTCACCTTACGCGCCTTCCTGAACGGAAAGATGGACCTTAGCCAAGCCGAGGCCGTGGCGGATCTTATTGCGAGCAACAATGCGGCCTCACACCAGCTTGCCATCCAACAGATGAGAGGCGGCTTTAGTAACGAAATCAAAAAACTGCGGGAGGAACTCCTGAATTTTGCATCCCTTATTGAACTGGAACTGGACTTTGCAGAGGAGGATGTCGAATTCGCCAATCGTGACGATTTTAAAGCCCTGGTAGATAAGATACGGAGTGTGCTCAAACGCTTGATCGATTCTTTCGCCGTAGGCAACGTGATCAAAAACGGTATTCCCATCGCTATCGTGGGCGAACCCAACGTGGGGAAGTCCACCTTGCTCAATGCGCTATTGAACGAAGAGCGTGCCCTAGTCTCGGAAATCGCCGGCACCACCCGCGACACCATTGAAGATGAGATCAGCATTGGCGGTATCGGCTTTAGGTTTATCGATACAGCGGGTATTCGCGACACCCAAGATGTGGTGGAAGGAATGGGCATCAAGCGAACGTTTGAGAAGATTGAAAAGTCCGAAGTAACACTGTACCTTATTGACGCAAAAGAACTTATATGTACAAAGACCAAAGTTCAGAGTGTTGTAGCGGAGATTGAAAAAATAAAAGACAAATATCCCAAAAAGCCGCTGGTCATAGTGGCCAACAAGACCGATCAACTTGGCCCAGCCGAAACCGATCGTATTACGACCTCGTATTCCTGGTGCGCTGTTGCTTTCGGCCAAGACCGGGGAAGGCGTCGAAGAACTGCAAGCCCAACTTCTCGATTTCGTCAATACCGGCGCCCTACGCAATAACGAGGCCATCGTTACCAACACCCGCCATTACAATTCCCTGTTAAAATCTTTAGAGGAAATAGATAAAGTGCAAAGGGGTATAGACGAAAATCTGCCTAGCGATCTGATGGCCATTGACGTGCGGGAAGCCTTATATCACCTTGGTGAAATTACGGGCCAAGTCACCAACGACGAGTTGTTAGGGAATATTTTTTCTAATTTTTGCATCGGCAAATAGATTCCAATTTTATTTAGTTCCATGTGGATTCAAATGACCGAAAATCAAATACTTGTTGATAACTTTAGATACTATCTTTTCTCCTAAACATCCAATTTTATCTTATTTGTATATCTCATTTGTACCTCGAAAGTGAATTTTGCTTCTGAGATACAAAATTTGTACCTCGTATTAAAATCCATCTCAGAAAGAAAAAGCTAAAAAGCGGAAAGACCAGCCTTTACATAGAATATTATAAAGGTCATACCACTACACCAAAAGGGAAAAGCAAAATTCTTCGCGACTTCGAATATTTGGAGCTCTACTTGACTACCTACCCTGAAACAGCTGCTGAAAAGAAAAAGAATAAGGAGAACCTGGAATTGGCAGAACAGATTCTTGCTATTCGAAAAGCCGAGGTGTACCAAAGTAAGTACAACATCCAGAACGACCATAAAGGCAAAATAGGCCTTTTGGATTTTTATGAGCTAAGAAAGAGGAACGGTATCAAACCAAGGGCAATTATGACAATTGGGATGCAGCACAGAAGCACTTGGAGGCCTATTGTCCCGAATCATTTCACACTCAACGACATCGATGTTGATTTTATCAAAGGATTTAAAAAACACCCGGATACGGTAGCGGTTACAAAAAGTCATAAGAACCTATCCCAAAATACAAAGCAGACCTATTTTAATAAATTCAAAGCCTGCCTAAATGCTGCTTTCGACGAAGGTTATCTAAAAGAAAACTTCATGAAAAAGGTCAAGGGCTTTGCTATGGGAGAATCGACCCGGGAATATCTTAACTTCTGACGAACTTCAAAAATTATCGAACACCCCATGCAAACTCCCAATCCTAAAACGCGCTTTCCTATTTTCTGCATTGACGGGCATACGCTGGTCCGAGGTCAAAAAAATGCACTGTTCCGAAATGCGGGAAGAAGGAATTGATGAGAATGGCCTTCCCATTTTCCGAATTGTGTTTCAACAGAAGAAAACGGATGGGGTAGAATATTTATATATCTCACAGCAGGCAAGGGAACTTCTAGCGGAACGAATGGGGCCAAAGGAAAGGGTGTTCAAAGGACTTCGGTATAGTGCCCACATGAACCTGCAATTGCTCCGGTGGTGCATGGCTGCCGGAATCAGTAAGCATATTACCTTCCATTCCGCAAGACACACCAATGCAGTTTTACTTTTGGAGAATGGAGCGGACATTTATACCGTGTCGAAGCGTCTCGGGACATCGGGAAATAAGAACCACGGAAATCTATGCCAAAATCATCGATAAAAAAATGAAGGAAGCTGCGAACTTAATTCCTAAGTTAAATCTGGGTATTTTTTAAGGGATATAATAATGTTATTATTCGGGAAACTTATAAGTTGCACGTTCGAATTCCAGGTCATACCCCGGTTCGATAGTTTCTGGCTCATACTCATCCGACAGGCTGAAAGAATAAATGCAATCCTCACCGGCCAAAATAGTCTCACACTGTGGTTCCTGCCCTGCGCGTACAGTTAAAAAAACTAAGTCTGTCCCTACCTGTCTATGGTATACTTGCGGAATACCCATCGCGTTTATCTCTGAGATATTAATAAACTTTACTGAATACTCCCATAGCACGGTTCTATTTTCGGCGTCCAATTCATAATTATAATGGATAAGTTCCGTTTCGATAACGGCATTTTTCGGTTCGACATATTCATCTTCGTCATTTGAGCAGCTAGTGAACAGAAAGATTAAAAGGAAGGATTGGAGTATTCTCATATCTATTTTGTACATGGATTAAAGCTATAACGTTTCCTTTCCGTTTTTAATATTCCTTTTACCATAAATTCAATCCGGTACAAGTGATAGAATCCACGCGCAGTTTGAGAAATAATCAATATGAACGGCTTTGTAAATTTGGTGCAAACATTCAGAGAAGGCCACAAACTACCCTCCCTAGTCCTGATACCGGGTAAGCCGCCCATTTTAGTTCCAAAGCGGGATTTGGATATCATTCAATAATTACGATTTTTTGAGAGGATTGTTCAAACAAAATTTGACATAAAAGGTTGCGAACTAAGTGAATTCAAATCCTAAATTACAATTGCCAGGGCAATTTACCTCGTGTGCAATCGTTAGAATGGTTTAACCTGCTGTGCAGATATCAGTCTAAAAAATGAGAACAAAGCTCTTGTTGAATATTGCTATACCATTTTTACTTTACTCTTGCGGTTTAAAACCAATTCCATCAGAATATGATTTAACCAAAGTTGAAAGTGAGAATGTTGCCATTTCTAATTTGGGAAACGGTAGAGTACTAATCTATAGTGATGCCAACATTCTCCATACCGCCGACAATACATCACGGCTAAATTTTATTCTGGATGAAAAGAACCTTGGTCAATTAAGGGCAAAGGGGTTTGCAATAGTACACTTAGCCGATGGTGAGCACACATTTAAGTTGAAACACAAGGATTTGGTTAATATGCGGAGTGAACACGAGGTCGTAATAAATGATACGGTCAAAGTAATCCGGGTAAAACCGACCATAACTTCGAACAAACTCGAGATTACCAATAAACTAACTAGTAACTGGGAAAAATACAGGTACATGAAGACCAATTAAGATTAGTTTTAGGATATATATTATCATACTGCAGATTCACCATTTTGGTTATTCTACGAAAAAAAGCAACGAAACTCATAGCAATTTTTGGACAATAGTCAAAAGAATTAGGTTTCGATATCCAATACTTCCCTCATTGGGCCATCCGACCGAACCCAATCTTTTCCGATTTCTTCGACCAAAATTGTTGATAACCTATTATTCCCCAATTTTCCCAAAATATTGAATGTATCCATTTGATACCATTTGAATCCAAACCTGAAATCACCGGATAAAATTTGAACTCATTTGGATTTATTTGATACAAGTTTCTGAATATGAATTATTTGTGAATAACTTATCCATGGCTGTCCGGCCCCGCCCTTCCCTTATCCTTATCTTTATCCCAAGAATTCTATATCGGAAGACAAAAGCGCTTTTGTCCATACAGCAACCCTAATAACTGAAAAATGGACAATCATTTCATACTCGAGCGGCTAGACCGTCTCGAAAGGCTGATGACGGCCCACAAGGAGGTACTCACCTTCGCGGAGACCTGTGACTAAACCGGAATATCGAGAAGCTATCTGTACAAACTGACCGCCTCTGGAAATATCCCGCATTCAAAACCGAATGGGAAATTCCTCTTCTTTGAAAAAAAGAGGCTCAACGAATGGCTGCGACACAATAGCAGAAAATCCCATGCCGAGATTGAGGGGAAGGCTTTGGATTACGGAAGAAATTCCACAGATCTATGCGCAAAGTTTTGGGTAAGTATTTGGGACAAATCGAATCGAACTTCCGAAAAAAAATAATGTCCATATTTGTTATATATAGACAAATAATTTAATTTTATTTTCTAAAGAAAGATAAAATGAATATCAGTTTTACAAAAACACAGGAAGAGTATATCTCGAAACAGATTAAATCTGGGGAGTACCAGAACAATAGCGAGGTCATAAGAGATGCGCTTCGATTACATCAAATTTATCGAGAAAAAGTGATTGCAGACCTGAGGGCTGAGATTGAAAAAGGATGGAACGGTCCTGACAGTGATATTTCAGTTGAGGATATGATTGCTTCTAGGAAACAGGTTCAATGAATCCCTACGTTCTTGCCGAAGCAGCCAAAAATGACCTTGAAGAAATATATGATTTCGGAATATATAAATTTGGTCATTCACAGGCCACAAGATATTTAGAAGGCTTTCGGGAGTATTTTGAGGCGTTGACCAAAAATCCGGACATCGGCAAACAAAGAGATGAAATAAAAATTGGATTGTATAGCCTTCCGCATGTATCCCATATCATTTTTTACCGAATTTTACCAGATCGCATTCGTATTGTAAGAGTTTTGCATGGTCGAAGTGATATTCCAAAGCACCTGAAATGAAACTTTAAATGGAAAAAGCTATTACATATAAAAAATACGTCAAAGCAAACCTGCGTCTAGAAGAGTCAATCGATGTGGTCGATGACAATACACCATCGGATGACTCTTTGGCTAAAGAGTTTTTGAGAATTTCAGACATTATCGAAGAATATGAGAGTATTCATTACTCCATTGAAGACCCAAAACAATAATCATTGAAATCATTATCCGATTAAAGGAAACCAAAAGTGTTCACATATTTTCCACCCGAACGCCCCTACCCCATTGCTTATGGGGAAAAGTAGATACTGCATCGGCAAATAGATTCCAATTTTATTTAGTTCCATGTGGACTCCAATGACCGAAAATCAAATACTTGTTGATAACTTTAGATACTATCTTTTCTCTTAAACATCCAATTTTATCTTATTTGTGTATCTCATTTGTACCTCAAAAGTGAATTTTGCTTCTGAGATACAAAATTTGTACCTCGGTATGAAAATCCATCTCAGAAAGAAAAAGCTAAAAAGCGGAAAGTCCAGCCTTTACATAGAATATTATAAAGGTCAATCGATTACACCAGATGGGAAGAGTAAAATTCTGAGGGACTTCGAATATCTGGAGCTCTACTCTGACTCCGTACCCTGAAACAGCTGCCTGAAAGGAAAAAGAATAAGGAGAACCCGGAATTGGCTGAACAGATTCTTGCTATTCGAAAAGCCGAGGTGTACCAAAGTAAGTACAACATCCAGAACGACCATAAAGGCAAAATAGGCCTTTTGGATTTTTATGAGCTAAGAAAGAGGAACGGTATCAAACCATGGGCAACTACGCCAACTGGGACGCCGCACAGAAACACTTGGAGGCCGAGTGTCCCAATCACTTCACACTCAACGACATCGATTTTGATTTTATCAAAGGGTTCAAAAAATACCCGGATACGGTAGCGGTTACAAAAAGTCATAAGAACCTATCCCAAAATACAAAGCAGACCTATCTTAATAAATTCAAAGCCTGCCTAAATGCTGCTTTCGACGAAGGTTATCTAAAAGAAAACTTCATGAAAAAGGTCAAGGGCTTTGCTATGGGAGAATCGACCCGGGAATACTTAACATCAGATGAACTTTAGAAATTATCCAACACCCCATGCAAACTCCCAATCCTAAAACGTGCTTTCCTATTTTCTGCATTGACGGGCATACGCTGGTCCGAGGTCAAAAAAATGCACTGTTCCGAAATGCGGGAAGAAGGAATTGATGAGAATGGCCTTCCCATTTCCGAATTGTATTTCAAGAAAAGTAAACGGATGGGGTAGAATATTTATATATCTCACAGCAGGCAAGGAATCTTTTAGCGGAACGAATGGGGCCAAAGGAAAGGGTGTTCAAAGTACTTCGGTATAGCGCCCACATGAGCCTGCAATTGCTCCGGTGGTGCATGGCTGCCGGAATCAGTAAGCATATTACCTTTCATTCCGCACGGCATACCAATGCCGTTTTACTTTTGGAGAACGGAGCGGATATTTATACAGTATCGAAGCGTCTCGGACATCGGGAAGTAAGAACCACGGAAATCTATGCCAAGACTATTGATTAAAAAATGGAAGGAAGCTGCGAACTTAATTCCCAAGTTAAATTTGACTCTTGACTAGAGGCTATTTCAAAATCTTATCCCTCAAATATAGTGTCTGATAAAAGGTTGATTAACGGGAATACTTAGAGAGACCACGAATTGGACATTCTAATATAGGCTACCCGACTTGATATAGAAGTCCAACAAAATGGCTTTTTGAGGGATGTTCTTTGACCTTATTTCTATCGTAAAGAACGGTTATAGTGTTCATAACATCAGTATTAATTTTTTTCAAGAAGCCCTTTTTTCAATATTCTGCTTTGCTATTTCTATATTCTCGACCGCTCTTTCAATCTTTTCGGTCGATTCGATTTGATCTTCCATAGACCTAGCGGGCTATAGGCAGGCCGCTCTTATAGAAGAAATAAGTCATCTAGAGTGTGTGATTTTATCACCCATCTCGTTATTGCAATCAAAAAATTCAAAAAACTAAAAATCAGGATGACCTCTGCATAATCGAATCGATTTAGAAGAAAATACACAAGAAATTGTATATGTTAACAAATTGTTTGACTATTTTCGGTTTGCATGCAAAAAGTTTTGATGATGTTTTATTAGGTTTTTGAGACGTTACTGATGAAGCCCATGTTCGTATACCTTGCAAAATGAGAAGTTTAAGAATCATATTAATTGGTCTTTGCCTTTTTTGTGCAGAAAGAAGTTTTTCACAAAAGGTAGCCATACTGTATAATAACGATGTTCCTCAAGAGGCCTATGCGGCCCGTAAACTTTCCGAAGTTGTTTTGGAAAAAGGATACACAATAGCCAGTAGTCAACTCAACTACGACTATTTGATCAATTTGGCGATCCACAAAACAGCAATAAAAGCGGAGGCGTTCTCCATTATTCCGGAAAACAAGATAATAACAATATACGGTGGGGATAACCGCGGGTTGATTTATGGAGTATTCGATTTGATAGAAAAGCTTGAAAATGGGGCAAGGTTAGATAGTATAAAACCTGACCGGCAAGCTCCTAAGCTTCAATTTCGGGGTATAAAATACAATTTGCCATGGGAGACGTACCGTCCGAGCTCGGCATTGGACCAACATCTAAAAACCGCCAAGGACCTATCGTATTGGGAGGCCTTTCTAGATATGTTGGTCGAGAACAGGTTTAACGCCGTGAGTTTATGGAACATGCATCCGTATACTTTTATGGTCAGACCCAAGAATTTTCCAGAGGCCAGTCCCTGGTCCGAAAAAGAATTGGCCGAGTGGCAACATTTATACAAGGAGATTTTTAGAATGGCGAAAGAAAGGGCTCTGGATACCTACATTGTGCATTGGAGTATTTTCGTCAGTAAGGAATTTGCAAAAGCCCATAACGTGGCCAAAGAAAATTTCTATCCTTTTTACTATGTTGAAGGAGACACTACCCAAATAGTTCGGCGATACCTACGGGAAAGTGTCAAACAGGTATTGAAAGAGTATCCAAATCTGGACGGAATAGGGATATCCCATGGTGAGGGCATGGCCGGAATGACGGCTTTGGAAAGGCAGGAATGGATGGATGACGTCATCATAGCGGGTATGCTCGAGGCCAGCGAAGAACGACCGATTAAATTGATTCATAGGGTGCCTTTTTCCAAAGGACTGTCCTCCGAAGGCGGAACAAGCAAAAATGTGGAAGTTGTTACGCGCAAGGCCATGGAGAAATTAGACGATAGTTTTGAAGGACCCATTTGGGTAGAAATGAAATTCAATTGGTCGCATGCGCATTCCACCCCAAAATTGATAAAAGTGCATGGCGGAAAATTAGGAGATACCTATTTTGACCCCTTGCCAACCAATTACAAAATTACCTGGATGGCCCGAAACGAAGATTTCTTTGCCCTTCGTTGGGGAGTACCCGATTTTATTAGACAGCATATAGCATTGAACGGCCAAGCTAGTTATGTGGGCGGCTATTTTATCGGTTCGGAGACCTACATTCCGGCACTGGATTACTTTACGAAAGTCAAAGAACCTGTAGACTGGAAATGGGCCTTTCAGCGACAGTGGTTATTCTATAAGCTTTGGGGAAGATTGCTGTACGACTCCAATACCCCGGATTCCGTTTTCCAGAACGAGTTTACGAAACGGTACGGTGATAAGGCGGAGAATTTGTTGAATGCATATTCCTTGGCATCTTCCACTCAATTACGTCTGGCATCCTTGTACGACTCCAAATGGGATTTTACCCTGTACAGTGAAGGCTTTTTGGCTTTGCAGGGCGATTATACAAAATATATCGGAGTAGATGCCCTAATCCAACAACCGGTGATGGATCCGGCCTATGTTTCCGTCTCAGATTATGTAAAGACCCTAATGGACAACGGGTCTTTCCCAAGGGATAAAATTACACCAGCTGTGCTTATTCACAATCTCGAACACGATAATAGGAAAGCACTTGAGTTGGTGAAAAACATAGATACTGAAGGAAACGCTTCCCTAATGTATGAAGTGGCGGATATAAAGGTGTGGGCCAACCTAGGCCTACATTTAGCGGAAAAATTAAAAGGAGCGGTTGCCTTGCAAACCTATCTTATCTCAGGTCCGGAAGAACATAAGCAAAATGCAATAGTCCATCTGCAAAAAGCCCTTCATTATTGGGACGAGGTCATCAAAATTACTCGCCCTATTTACAACGATATGAGGTTAACGCATTACAACCATAATTTTTTTACGGCCAATGACGACAACCTATTCCATTGGGCATTGATCAGGGATGAAGTGGCCCATGATGTCGAGGTGGCCAAGAATGCAACTTTTGAATGATATTATATGATTATGGATGATTGTTGAAAAACCGCTCGCATGTTTGGGCCATAGAACTTTAAAGAAAGCAGTAGCTATAAAGCCCAATGCAATTATACAAATAAGAAAGACGAAGCCTATTTTGCTTATAGCCTGAACGGGAAAAATTGGAGAAACTAGGCAGTAACATAAAAGTGTCTTATACCCTGCCACACTTTATGGGCTATCGGTTTGCTTGTTCAATTATGAAACTATGAATAAGGAAGGTTATGTAGATTTTAATTTCTTGCGGATTGAAAAGGGAGAGATGGTATTAAAGACAATAAAACTCTCTATGTTGAAACAACCTGATTAGGAATATCCTCATGTCAACTTGATTTTAAATATGTAACTATGATTTTTACTCGTTTATCCTATCTATTGTTCTTATTGACTTTTCTGTCTTTAATGCCATTTTGTAAAGGTCAGCAGGCAAATGTAAATCTGGACTATAACCCTCAAAAAGATACGGAAGGCTTTATACCTTTTAGTGCGAAAGTAAATTCTCCAGAAGTGAATGCTGACCGAACCGTTACGTTCAGATTGATGGCTCCAGATGCACAACTAGTTGAATTGAATCCAGGAGCGATCAATACAGCGCTGGGCAAAGGGAGAGAACCGATTCCTTTTTCAAAAATGGACAATGGTATTTGGACATTGACCATTGGCCCACTTCCGCCTGACATGTATGCCTATCATTTAAGGGTAGACGGTGTGCAAATTGCGGACCCGAACAATACACAGGCCGCTTTCACGGCCATGCCCCCGTATAGTCAGTTAATCGTGCATGGCGATGGCCCAGCATACTATGATGCAAAAAATGTAACCCATGGAAATGTCACAAGACATATTTATCATTCCGATGTAACCCAAGGTGAACGTGAACTGTATGTGTACACCCCGCCAGGATATGATGCTGAAAAAAAGTATCCTGTACTCTATTTGGTCGGTGGTAGTGGAGAACTGCCATCAAATTGGATTTATGACGGAAGGGCAAACTTTATTATGGATAATCTTTTGGCGGAAAGAAAAGCAAAGCCAATGATCATTGCTATACCCAATAATCAGGTCATTCACCGTAATCATCCTGAGCATGCCGACCTTACTTTCGATAAGTTCGAAAAGGAGCTTAGAAATCATGTAATTCCCTTAGTTGACAAGACCTATAGTACCATACAAAAACCTGCAGGAAGGGCCATTTCCGGATTGTCCATGGGAGGCCGTCATAGTATGTTCATCGGTTTCAGGTCGCTTGATCTTTTTGCAAATTTTGGAATTCTTAGTGCTGGGGATACCGATGCGGAAACTTCGTTGAAGGATTTTTTAACCGATTCAAAAGTCAATGACAAAGTCGATTATCTTTTTATAGGGCAAGGGACAAAGGAAGCGGAAGGTTTTTTCAACGCTAGGGTGCAGGGTCTCATCGATGCATTAGATCACCATGACATAGAACACGAATACTATGTTGGAGGAAATGGTGGTCATGACTGGTCCACTTGGCGTCATCTACTGTATTATAGGTTGCTTCCCAATTTATGGAAGACACTATGATAAATCAGATGAAAAAGTATAATTACCCCAATAGCGTGATGTATAGTAGACAAACAACGTACAAGGATACGTTTCCAAGCGGAACTTCTATGGAAGTGCTGGATAATAATTTTGGGTGGAGAAAAGGCAAAAAAGCTGAAACCAGTGATAACAAAGGACTAATGAACACTTTTAGGCCATTCATTCTTTTGCTTTTTCTATGCCTTTTTGGTTACGGACAAAACATCCCAAACAACAGGGATAGCATTGCCAAAAACACTCAAATAGATTTTTTCCAAATGAAGAAACAATTGGGGATTACTATTCCAAATCGTCACGGCCCGTCTAGAAATCCCGCTGAGCCCAATTCCGCCAATACCCAAAATAAAGTTGCTGCTTATTCCCTTCCTGACCCCTTAATTCATTCAAACGGAACTCAAATAATAACAGAAGAAGCTTGCAGGAATAGTAAAAGGCCGGAGATAGTAGAACGGTTTGAAACGGAGATGTGCGGTCATATACCCAATAATATTCCCGATGTAAATTTGACCGTAGGGTTTGAAAAAGATACCACGGCCGGCCCGTATCCCGTTACGGAAACGGTGCGTATGTGCAAGGTTGACAATTCTAACCACCCCGATATCGAAGTCAATATAGAGTTGTTGATAGGCCTTCCGAAAGACACAGAAAAAGCGGTGCCTTTAGTCACCCGTTTTGGCTTTATCAATTGGCCATTTGGTCCACCTCCCGCAGAACCCAACAGTTACTTCATGTCCTCTTATGAACCCTTATGGAAACAACAACTAATCTCACACGACTGGGGCTATGCCATTTTGGTACCTTCAACTGTTCAGGCGGATTATGGCGCGGGATTAACCTCAGGGATTATTGGCTTAGTCAATAAAGGAGAACATAGAAGCCCAGAACAATGGGGTGTACTCCGTGCTTGGGCCTGGGGGGCAGGAAGGGCCATGGACTATTTTGAAATTAATGCTAATATCGATGCCTCAAAAATTGGTATTGAAGGAACCTCGCGCTTTGGTAAGGCGGCCTTGGTCACCATGGCCTTGGACCCACGGTTTACTTTAGGCTTTATAGGGTGCTCTGGGGCCGGAGGGGCTTCCATATCAAGAAGGAATTTCGGTGAGATGGTAGAAAATTTGGCTTCTAGTGGAGAGTACCACTGGTTTGCAGGCAATTTCTTTAGATATGCTAACACGCTCACAGTAGATGACTTGCCCGTTGATTCCTATGAACTTATCGCACTTTGTGCTCCTAGACCTGTTTTTATACGTGTGGGTTCGCCACTTATCGAAGGAAATTTGGTGGACGGCAAAGGCATGTTCCTTGCAGGCCTTCATGCCTCCCCGGTATATACCCTCCTCGGCAAAAAGGGTATGGAAAGTGAAGAATATCCAGTGATAGGTCGTGCCTTGACCGCTTGAGAAGTTGCTTTTAGGCAACATGCGGGTGGTCACAGCACCGGGCCAAACTGGAGTACTTGGATGGCCTGGGCCCATAAGCATTGGGATAACTAAAGAATTAACAGTATCGAATACTATGTGAAATTTCAGGATATGAGAAGAAGTAAAATAGCATTGACCGCTATGCTGGCAACAGTCTTGGCGCTTTTTAGTTTTAATTATAAACGGACAACAGCACCATCCACCGGCTAAAAACCACCCCGTTTTTAAGCAGGTGACCTATGAGGGAAAAGCCAAGATTTATGAAGAAAATCCATTGGAAAAAGGGGAATTTTACAATCCCATTCTTCAAGGATGCTATCCAGATCCTGCAATAACAAGAAAAGGAGATGATTACTACTTGGTATGTTCCTCTTTTGCCATGTTCCCTGGCGTTCCTATTTTTCATTCCAATGATTTGGTGAACTGGACACAACTGGGACATGTGTTGGATAGAACCAGTCAGTTAGATGTGCACGATACGGGAATTAGTCAAGGTGTTTATGCTCCAGGTATTACCTACAACCCACATAATGATACTTTTTATATGATTGTAACGGCATTTGCCGGAGGGCTGGGAAATATTGTGGTAAAGACCAAAGACCCCAAACTAGGTTGGAGCGAGCCCATAAAACTGGATTTTGGAGGTATCGACCCCTCAATATTCTTTGATGAGAACGGCAAAGGTTACGTTGTTCATAACGATGCACCGGATAAAGGCAAAGAGTTGTATAACGGACATAGGGTCATCAAAATTTGGGAATATGACGTAGAAAATGACAAGGTAATTCCGGGTACGGACAAAATTATTGTAGACGGCGGTGTTGACATAAACGATAAACCGATATGGATAGAAGCTCCGCATATTTATAAAAAAGAGGGAAGTTATTACTTAATGTGTGCCGAAGGAGGTACAGGCGATTGGCATAGCGAGGTAATCTTTAAAAGCGACAGTCCCAAGGGCCCCTACATTCCTGCACCCAGCAATCCTATTTTGACTCAGCGCTATTTTCCCGAGGAAAGAAAGAACAAAGTGGATTGGGCCGGCCACGCCGATTTGGTTCAGGGCCCGGACGACCAATATTATGGGGTGTTCTTGGCCGTGCGTCCCAACGAGGAAAATAGGGTCAATACCGGTAGGGAAACCTTTATTTTGCCCGTAGATTGGTCCGGTGAATATCCGGTTTTTGAAAACGGCCTTGTACCCATAGAGCCTAAATTAAAATTGCCGGAAGTTGTAGTCAACCGAACCGGGAAGGAAGGGTATCTGCCCAATGGGAATTTTACATACACCGAAGACTTTTCTTCGGATAAGCTGGATTTTCGTTGGATCGGCCTTCGAGGACCACGGGAAGCCTTTATAGAGCAGACCAAAAAGGGGCTTGAAATTACTCCGTACGAAACCAATATTAAGCAGGTAAAGCCAACCTCTACCCTATTCTACAGACAACAACATAATAGCTTTAGCTTCACCACAACCCTAGAATACCAACCAAAATCCGAAAAAGATTTGGCAGGTGTAGTAGCGCTTCAAAATGAAAATTCAAACTACGTTTTTGGTGTGACCAGAAAAGACAAAGATTATTTTGTGGTTCTTGAAAAAAACTATAAACCCAACAGAAGGGCCGAGATGAAATCTGAAATTTTGGCAGCTGAAAAAATAGATTTGAACAATACCATTGATTTGAAGATAGTTGCAAATGGTGATAAATATGAGTTTCAATTTTCTTCAAATGGCACGGAATTCAAAACTTTAGGAGGTGCCGTTTCCGGCGAAATATTATCTACTGATGCAGCGGGAGGTTTTACAGGATGTCTTCTAGGGCTTTACGCTACTAAGGCAAATGACGCCATCCCAGAATAATTAGAAAAAGTAAAAATGATTAAAAAGACCTTTCTAATAGCGGTAATTACTTTCTTGGCATGGAGCAGTAATAGCTGGGCACAAGACCCTAATTTTCACATATACCTCTGCTTTGGTCAATCGAACATGCAGGGAGCAACCCGAGCACAAGCCAGGGATACTATTCCCGTACCTGGATTTCAGATGATGAGTCCGATGGATTGCCCCGATTTGAATCGTACAATGGGCGAATGGTATCCCGCCGTACCCCCATTGGCGAGCTGCAATGCCGGACTCTCCCCTTCCGACTACTTTGGCCGTAAAATGGCAGAAAATGCACCAAAAGATGTACAAATAGGGGTCATCAACGTGGCCGTTGGGGGGTGTAAAATTGAACTGTACGACAAGGAGAACTATAAAAGTTATGTAGAGACCGCACCGGATTGGATGCTGAACTGGATCAACGAGTACGGCGGCAATCCTTATGGAAGATTGGTAGAACTTGCAAAAAAAGCCCAGAAAGATGGTGTGATAAAAGGGATTCTATTGCATCAAGGGGAATCGAACACGGGAGATACCTTATGGCCAAAAAAAGTAAAAGGGGTATACGAAAATTTGTTGAAAGACCTCAACCTTGATGGTGAAAAAACTCCGCTGTTGGCCGGAGAACTTTTAAGCGAAGACCAAAACGGAGCCTGTGCCAGCATGAACAAAATCATCAATACCTTGCCGGATGTTATCCCCAATTCCTATGTAATTCCTTCCGATGGTTGTGAAGGTATTCCGGATAGGCTTCATTTTTCCGCTTCAGGATATCGTAAACTAGGGAAGCGCTATGCGGATCAGATGTTGCAGATTTTGGGTAACGGCCCTACAGCTATTGAATTGAACGCCACTAGTCCGGATACTAAAATCCAGTTGACGGTCAAAATAGAGAACGGAAGACCCACCTATAGTCTTTCCTATGATGGGAAACCCTTTCTTTTGAACGCGCCGTTAGGGCTTGATACGAACCTAGGAGATTTTACAAGGAACTTGGTTTTAAAGGATAGTATGGTCCTAACCAAGGTGAGTGATTCGTATTCGTTGGATAACATAAAGAAGAGTTCTGTTACCTACGAGGCTAACCAAGCGGTCTTCACTTTTTTAAAAGATGGGGTAAATGCCTTTGATTTAATTTTCAATATCAGCAACCACGATGTGGCTTTTCAGTATAAAATATATCCTCAGGAAGCCCATATCAGTTGCGTCGTAAAAGCTGAGGCCACGGGTTTCAGATTTCCGGAAAAAACAAAAAGTTTCCTATCGAATATGATGACCCCCATGACAGGATTTGCCCGTACGGCGCCCAGTTATGAAAGTGGCTATGGAGCGGATATCCCACTTGAGGAAACCAAAGCTAGAGAGGGATATGTTTTCCCAGGACTTTTCCATACGGAAAATAACTTGTGGGTATTGGTCAGCGAAACAGGAGTTCACAGCCAATATCCGGCTTCCCACTTAAGTAATTTTAAAGAAGGAGCTTTTACGGTCGATTTTCCCAACGATAGACAAAACAACGGCTTTGGTAGTTCCGGCGCACAAATGGGCCTGCCCGGCCATACCCCTTGGAGAACGATTACGGTGGGAGAAACCTTAGAACCGATTGTAGAGACCACGATTCCTTTTGATGTGGTAAAGCCATTGTACGAACCCAGCAAGGACTATCAATACGGACGGGGAACTTGGAGTTGGATTATCTGGCAGGATGCTAGCATGAACTACGAAGATCAGGTGAAATATATTGACCTTGCTGCCGAAATGAACTATGAGTACATTTTAATCGACGCTTGGTGGGATAGGCGCATTGGGTATGAGCGTATGGAAGAATTGATCACCTATGCAAAAGGTAAAGGAATTGCCGTATTTCTTTGGTACAATTCCAACGGAACGGCTAACGATGCGTTTCAAACCCCTAAAGATAAAATGAACACTTCCATAGCCCGTAAAAAGGAGATGAAATGGTTAAAAGAAGTTGGGGTTAAGGGCATCAAGGCCGATTTTTTCGGAGGTGATAAACAAGAAACCATGCGCTTGTATGAGGATATCTTGTCCGATGCCAATGACTATGAACTTATGGTGGTTTTTCACGGGACTACCTTACCTCGCGGATGGGAACGAATGTTCCCCAACTATGCTGGAAGCGAAGCGGTACTCGCTTCAGAAATGTTGGTATTTTCGGAAGATGTTCGTCAAAAAGAAGCTTTTTATGCGACCCTTCATCCTTTTATGAGAAACACCGTGGGTAGTATGGAATTTGGCGGAACGGTACTCAACAAATTTTTTAATAGAGGAAACGAAAAGGGCCAAAAACGATTGACAAGTGATGTATTTCAGTTGGCAACCGCGGTGCTCTATCAAAATCCCGTGCAGTTCTTCGCCTTAACTCCTAATAACCTGACCGATGCCCCAAAATGGGCAATGGATTTTATGAAAAGCGTGCCTACTACATGGGATGAAACCATGTATTTGGACGGCTATCCTGGAAAATACGTGGTTTTGGCGAGAAGGCACGAGCAACAATGGTTCATCGTAGGGGTAAATGCGCAAGAAGAAACGTTAAACCTGAAACTGACCCTGCCGATGTTTGCCAAAGGTGATGAGTTGACCGTATTCCAAGATGATGCAACATTAACTGGCCACATGGAAACCATCAAACTGAAGAAAGACAAACAAGTCACTATCGAAATTCCAAGTAAGGGCGGCATCATATTTAAAAATAAATAAGGCGCTAAACCTATGATTATATCCAAAGATGCACAATTTGAAACGTATAGAACCATGATTAAAAAAATCACACTACTGCTATTTGCAACGTTCCTCTCCTTCTCATTTATGAGCGGACAGGATATTGAAAAGCATGCCCCCCAGGGATTTGATGAAGCTAAAAGTTCCATTGACAAAGGAAAAATGGATAGTATTAGCTATCCATCCAAAACCGTTGGTACCGATAGAAAGGCGCTCATCTATACTCCTCCAGGTTTTAAAAAATCAATGCGATATCCAGTGTTGTATTTGTTACATGGCATCGGTGGCGATGAAAAGGAATGGCTTAAAAATGGAGCCCCAGCGGTAATTTTGGACAACCTCTATGCAGAAGGAAAACTGGAACCGATGATCGTGGTCATGCCCAACGGTCGCGCCATGAAAGATGACCGGGCCGTTGGTAATATTTTTGCGGAGGACAAAGTGGCCGCATTTGCCACTTTTGAAAAAGACTTATTGAACGATCTGATTCCGTATGTCGAGAAAAAATTCAAAGTCTATAAGGACAAGGAGCACCGTGCCATTGCAGGCCTCTCCATGGGTGGTGGGCAAACCTTAAATTTTGGCTTGGGCAATTTGGATACCTTTTCGTGGGTAGGCGCATTTTCATCGGCCCCAAATACCAAAACACCTGAAGAACTACTACCCGACCCAGAAAGAGCAAATGAATTAAAAGTCTTATGGATCAGTTGCGGCGATGCAGACGGTCTGATGCCCTTTAGCAAACGTACGAGTGATTACTTGAATACCTATGAGGTACCCCATATTTTTTACGTGGAGCCGGGCGGACATGATTTCGAAGTGTGGAAAAATGACCTGTACATGTTCTCTCAACTTTTGTTTAAACCGGTTAATGCATCCCTTTTCAACAAATACAGTGTGCTCGGATTGCCAGCAAGCACCAATATAAGAAGGTCGTCCTATCCGCAAATACTACCGGATAAGCGTGTTATTTTCAGAACCAAGGCTCCGGATGCCAAAGAGCTTCAAATAGACCTGGGTAAAAAATACGATATGGTGAAGGACGATGAAGGGTTTTGGACCGTCACCACGGACTCTATCACGGAAGGTTTCCATTACTATTCCCTGATCATCGATGGGGTAGCGGTAGCGGACCCCGCTAGCGAATCATTTTATGGAATGGGCCGTATGGCAAGTGGGATCGAGATTCCATTCAAGGGAGATGGGTACTATAGCCTAAAGGATGTTCCCCATGGCGATATCCGCATAAACAAGTACTATTCCGAAGCCTCTCGTTCTTGGCGGGAAATGTATCTTTATACGCCTCCGGGATATGACGGGTCTACCGGCAACTATCCGGTGCTCTACCTTTTACACGGCGGTGGGGAAGACCAGCGGGGCTGGGCCCAGCAAGGGAAGACCAATCTAATATTGGACAATTTGATTGCCGAAAACCATGCCAAACCGATGATTATTGCCATGTTAGACGGAAATGTTTCCTCAGGCGGACTTGCCGGGTTCAACGAAAATTCACTAAAAGCCTTTGAAAATGAACTGAAACAAGGAGCGATTCCTTTTGTAGAAAATAGATACCGCGTAAAGACAGATGCCGCTAGTAGAGCCTTGGCCGGACTCTCCATGGGCGGATTACAAACGCTTTATGCCGGTATTCAGAATACGGACATGTTCTCTTATCTAGGCGTTTTCAGTTCAGGATGGTTCGCCGATAACAATGAACTATCGGACCCACAATATGCTTTTATGAAAGAGAATGCCGAGAAAATCAACACTAACCTGAACCGCTTCTTTATTTCCATGGGTGGCAAAGAGGATATCGCCTACCAGAACTGTCAAGTAATGATGAAAAAATTTGACGAAATGGGCATTGAATACGAATACAGCGAGTATCCGGGTGGACATACTTGGCCCGTGTGGCGGCATGACCTTTTCAAATTTGCACAGCTTATATTTAAAGAGTAGGCGGATTACAACTAGGTATGTTATTAAAAAATGTAATGAATACAACCTTTAAAAAAGTCAAAAGAATAATTGAACTATATTAAACCCATTAAATCAAAGCACTATGATACACAAAATTAAACCCGCTATTTTCGCCATTTTATCGCTCTTTGCCATATCGGCCTTCTCACAAGACGGAACCATCTACCCTCTGGAGGCGCCCACGGAGCCGGATGCCATTCCACTCAACACCGGTGGGGTGGACAACCAACCAGCAACAGAAACTTGGTTTAGACAGTGGGGGGACCCTATGGCAAGAAATATCACAAAAGCGACTTTGACGCCCTTTCTACCAGAGCCTGGAAAAGCCAACGGAGCAGCGGTCATTGTGGCGCCCGGTGGTGGTTTTAGGTGGCTCTCCATGGGTAACGAGGGGTGGGAAGTGGCAGAGGCACTTGCTAAACAAGGAATCGCTGCCTTTGTGCTTAAATACCGTCTACACCCTACAGCAGAATCGCTTGATGATTTTACGGCATGGATGAACCGTCCACGCCCTGCACCTGCCACAACTTCAAGTGAGGAAAAAGACGAAGCACCAGCACCCCCGAGACAAATGGACTTGTCCGACCAACTCGAGGATGCCGAAGCGGCCTACGCCATGATTGTAAAACGTGCTGAGGAATGGGGCGTTGATAAAAGCCGAATAGGAATGATCGGCTTTTCAGCAGGGGCCGGACTTACTATGCACGCGACGCTTCATTCAAAAACTATGAAATTGGCATTTATAGGCCCTATTTATGGTGGAATGGGACCTGTTGAGGTGCCTGAGAATGCCCCGCCAATGTTCAACGCAATTGCCAGCGATGACTTCCTTTTTAGAGGTCAGTTTGGGGTCATTGAATCATGGTATAAAGCGGGCATTCCCGTAGAATTTCATCTATATCAAAACGGTGGCCATGGTTTTGGTCTAGGAAACCCAGACCGTACAAGCAATCGTTGGTTTGATGCCTTTACACATTGGTTGACTGTCAATAGTTTCCTCTCGGGCAAGGAGGCAGAATAATCCCGCTATGAAGTATTGAATAACGTTTTGACAGGTGTGATTTTGAAGAAGGTTATCGACTGCCCCCTCTGAACAAAGCTAAAAACTGAATCTATGATTAGCATCCTTGTTCAATCAAAAGGCAATACCAAGCTTGACTCAAGGTTCTCTATTATGGTAGTAATTGAATTCATGAACTACCGATAAATCGATATTGTTAACTCTTTTTCATCTTGTAAGTCATCAAGCAGCTGTTCGATTACTTGAAAATGAACTTGATGAAATCACATTGCTCAGTATTGCCAAAGAACTTGGCTGTCGGAAAAGGCTTTCATGGTAAAGCAAAATGCAGATTCATTTTCCACACTCTATTTTTCGCCAGCAAAAGAAATTCAATTGTGCTGACACGCTACCATAGCTTCTTCCAAAGCAATTTTTACCGAGGATAAGAACTATTCCAGATTACATTTCACACCCATTTTGGAGACACATTGGAAATAAGTCTGGGCAATTGAAAAATTAAAGTGAAATTTCCTTCACTCGAAAGAGAAACGACTGAATATGATGAAGAAATAAGAAAAGCCTTGTGCATAGGTGGAGTTCTAAATTCCAGATCAAATTCATTTCACAATATGTTGATGTTGGAATTGGATAACAGCAAAGAACCTGAAAGTTTAAAACCTGACTTTGTAGCCTTCCCCAAAAGGAAGTTTCAGATTTTATTGAGTTCTATACCTTATTCTAAAGTGGAATCAAATTGGAATCAAATTAAAATCTATTTAAACCTAATTTTTTGGGTATTTTTAAAAACCGAAACCTTCAATAGAATGAAATGCTAGCTTGGTTTGGTCTAATTACCATTTTGGTCCTGCTATTTTTAGTCATGACCAAAAAAATGGCAGCGGTAGTGGCCTTGATACTGGTTCCTATTGTCACAGCATTCTTGGCAGGATTTACCACTGAAATAATTGGATTTATTACTGACGGACTCAAGACGATAGCGCCTACTGGGGTAATGTTTATTTTCGCGATACTTTTTTTTGGTATTCTTACCGATGCAGGAACGTTTAAGCCTTTAATAAAAAAACTTTTGCAATTTGCCGGCAACGATCCCGCTAAGGTGACTCTTGCCTCAGCGTTGTTGGCAATGTTAGTTCATTTGGACGGTTCGGGTGCCGTGACATTTTTGGTGACAATTCCAGCCTTTTTGCCCCTTTACGACTCTTTGAATATGAAACGTACCACTTTGGCGACCATAGCGGCTTTAGGAGCGGGAACTATGAATATTCTTCCATGGGGAGGCCCAACGATCCGTGCCGCATCTGCCCTAGAAGTTTCAGTAACCGAACTTTTTAATCCAATTCTAATTCCAGTAATCATTGGCCTTGTTGCTGTATTGATAATTGCTTTTGTCCTTGGTAAAAAGGAACGTAAAAATGTACCTGAAAAAATTAAAAAAAGTACTCCCAATGTTCTAGCTGAAGTATCAGAACTGGAAAGACCAAAATTGTTTTATATTAATATCTTACTGATACTCATTGCCATCTCTACATTGATTAGTGGTATTGCACCACCGCATATCATATTTATGGCGGCCTTCGCTTTGGCCATTTCCATCAATTATCCTAAGATTAAAGATCAAGGAGAGCGTATTAATGCCCACGCCAAGGCGGCCCTTTTAATGGCCAGTATCTTGTTTGCTGCGGGTTGTTTTACCGGGATTCTCGAGGGCTCCGGAATGATTGATGCCATGGCCAAGGGAACAGTCGCAATGATTCCAGAGTCCATTGGTAATCGTTTGGGCGTTATAACAGGTATACTTTCCATGCCGGCGAGCCTATTGTTCGATCCAGATTCTTTTTATTTTGGAATTCTACCTTTAATTTCATCCACCGCCTCCCATTTTGGTGTACCTTCTGTAGAAATAGGTAGGGCGGCCATTATGGGGCAAATGACCACTGGTTTTCCAGTGAGTCCGCTAACCGGTTCAACTTACTTACTCATTGGGTTGACAGGAGTGGATTTGGGAGATCATCAGAGAAAAACCATTCCATTGGCATTTTTGGTCACATTGATTATCTTATTCTTTTCGTTGTTAATTGGTGCAGTAACATGGTTATGAAAAAATTACGAATAGGCAGTGGTGCAGGATACGCAGGTGACCGATTGGAACCTGCCTTAGAACTGATTGAAAAAGGCAAATTAGATTATATCTGTTTTGAAGGCTTGGCGGAACGTACCATTGCCATGGCCCAAAAATCTAAAAAGACTAATCCGAAGTTGGGGTACAATGAGCTTTTACGCTATCGAATGGAGAAAGTACTTCCATTGGCCTTTAAAAATAAGACCAAAGTAATCACTAATATGGGAGCTGCGAATCCTATGGAGGCAATTAGGGAATTAGCCAAGCTTGCTGAAATCCTTAAACTTAAAAATATTAAAATCGCTGCGGTCATCGGTGATGATATAAGTGATAGCATACAAAAATATCTACAATTTACAATAATAGAAACCGGACTTCCACTAGCCTCCGTTCAGGAACAAATATTATCCGCCAATGCCTATTTAGGTTGCGATGGGATTGTTGAGGCCTTAGAAAATGATGCGGACATCATTGTAACAGGGCGTGTAGCTGACCCTTCTTTATTTCTGGCCCCAATGGTATATGAGTTTGGCTGGAAAAGAAACCAGACAAAAATGCTGGGAATCGGAACTTTGGCAGGTCATTTGTTGGAATGTGCGGGCCAGGTAACAGGAGGGTATTTTGCGGATCCGGGAAAAAAGGAAGTGCCCGACCTATGGAATTTAGGATTTCCTTACATTGAGATAGACGAATGCGGCAATGGTTTTATTTCTAAACTTGAAGACTCAGGGGGTATGGTCACACCTGCGACATGTACTGAACAATTACTCTATGAAATCCATGACCCAAAGAATTACCTTACCCCAGATTGTATCGCGGATTTTTCTGGAATAACGTTCGATCAATCGGCTAAGGACCAGGTCACCTTCAATGGTGCCGATGCAAAGTTGGCGACAAATACCTTTAAGGTGAGCGTTGGTTATCAAAATGGATTCATTGGCGAAGGTGAAATAAGTTATGGGGGTGCCAATTGTCTCAGAAGGGCTTTATTGGCAAAAGAGGTTGTTGAAAAAAGGCTAGACCTATTACCTTTTACCATTTCAGATTTACGTTTAGAGATCATTGGAATAAATTCGTTGTTAGCTAAAAACTTCAATTCAGTACCCCTAAATGAAGTCCGATTACGGGTGGCCGGTAAAACGGCTTTAAGGGAACAGGCGGAACTCATTGCCAACGAAGTGGAAACACTTTATACAAATGGACCTTCTGGTGGGGGAGGTGCAACTAAAAAAGTTACTGAAGTGTTGTCCATCGCATCCATTCTCGTACCAAAATCAGATATTGGTTTAAATATTGAATATATAAATTTATGAGGGCATGAAACTTTGGGACATAGCGCATGCAAGGACCGGCGATAAGGGAAATATCAGTAATATTTCGGTGGTTGCACATGACCTCACATTTTATGACCTAATCAAACAGAACCTTACTGCTGAAAAGGTTAAGCAATGGTATGGCCCACAAGTACAGGGAGAAGTTCTGCGGTATGAAGTACCGCAATTAGGGGCTTTGAATTTTGTTATGTACGACGCCTTGGCCGGTGGTGTCACCTGCTCAACGGCCTTGGACAAACATGGAAAGACCTTGGGCGCTTATCTGTTGGAAATGCCTATAACTGAAAGTAAATAATTCATGAAAAACACAATTCTAATTGTACTTATTATTTTGGGATCCTTTGCCTCATGGGCCCAAACTGGTTTGAAGGGTACCGTTGTCAAAGATTCGCTGTACTCTAAAAATCTTGAAAATGAGTTTGGCGAAAACCCTACGAGATCGGTATCGATATACCTTCCGCCCGATTACAACCATTCAAAAAAGAAATACCCTGTTATCTATTTTTTACATGGTTTCTTGAACGATGATAGTCTGATAGAACCTATGAAAGAACTTTTGGACTATGCCATTGAAGCACAAAAAATAAATCCTTTCATTTTGGTCATACCAGACCAAAAAACCACCTATGACGGAAGTTTTTATTCCAATACCGGCATTTTTGGCAATTGGGAAGATTTTACTGCTTTTGACCTTGTGGCGTATATGGATAAGCAGTATAGAACACTTCCCAAAAAAGAAAGTAGAGGAATTACCGGACACAGCATGGGTGGATACGGTGCCCTAAAAATTGCTATGAAACATCCTGATATTTTCAGTACGGTTTATGCCATCAGTCCAGGTGCATTGGCTATTGTACGTGAATATGGTCCAAATAGTGATTCATATATTCAATATTCAAAATCAAAAAACATGGATGACCTATCTAAAACCTATTTTGGAAAAGTAATCTTGGCCTTTGCCCGGTCTTGGTCGCCCAATGCTAATAATGCCCCGTTTTATTGTGATGTTCCTTTTTCATATGTAGGCGATGAGTTAGTACTAAACCAGGAAGTGTTGAAAAAATGGTATGCGAATATGCCGTTTTATATGATACCCGAATATATCGACAATCTAAACAAGTTGAGGGCTATAAAATTAGATTGGGGCCGCAATGCAGGGGAACGGTTTACCATTCAATGTAAGATGTTCAGTCAAGGACTGGAAAATGCCGGAATCACACATTTTTCCGAGGAATATATTGGTACGCATACCAATAACATTTATACCAAGGAAGGTAGATTGCCACAACAGGTTTTGCCCTTTTTTGATTTTTACTTAGATTTCAACTGAAAATAGTGTAAGTTTCTTCCCTTAAACTTGGCCAACCCAATTCGAAAAAGTGTATAAACAAATAGACCTGAATAGTAAAAAAATCCCAAAATTTTTGTTACTATAAAAGATTATCCAGGATATTTTATAAGTTCCGAAAAACGAACTTGGCTGTTGCAAAACTCCTATAAATAGCAATTTTTGCTTTTACCAAAGTGCGGAAAATTCGTAAATTAAAGGTATGCACGGCAGAAAGAACTATACCGAAAACCTGTTCCTGAGCTTCCGGTTATCAGACCGTGTTTCTGAGGATAACCTTTACAGAAGGCTACGTGAAACGCTCGACCTAAGTTTTCTTTACAGAAAGTAGATTCCCATAATATTTAGTTCCATTTGGACCCCAATGCCTATAAATCAAATTTTTTACAAAAAAACCCTTTCTTTATATTTCCTTTAAATTCTGTTTTTCTAACTTTTATTGTGTCTCATGTGTGATCCTTTAAATTTAGTATGGAGCTAAAATTGCCACACTTACCTCATCTCCTTGAATAATGGATAAATCGAAGGCTCAGCTCTTTTGAGGAGCGGAGGATTCCATCTTTAGGAATGGAACGCATTTGGACTTTTCCTTTTACCTACGAATATCACCTTCAAAAATTTCCGGTGCCGTATTGGATAAAAGATTCATTCTTTTTGTTGCAAAACAAGGGCTGGAAAAGTTAAAAATATTGTTTGGAATCCAGTATATATTGTGCTATATTATAACCCGCTGCTAATTGAAATTAAATCTTCAAAAACTTATCGGTATGGATTGGATCACCACTATTTCTAATCCAAAGTCTATCACATCTACCTTGAACACTAAAGGAATTAATTGAAAATGATAAAAGAATTGACTAAATCACAGGAACTCCTTGACAGGAGACAAAATGCTGTAGCCAATGGCGTAGGCGTGTTTAATACGGCCACTGTAAAAGAGGCAAAAGGAGCCATCATTATTGATGCCGATGGCCGCGAACTTATTGATTTTGCAGGAGGTATAGGTGTCGTAAACGCCGGGCACTGCCCCGATCCAGTCGTAAAGGCCATTCGGGATCAGGCCGGTAAATACTTACACACCAGTTTTAATGTGGTGACTTATGAACCTTACATTCAGTTATGCGAAGAACTAGCCGAAATTCTTCCACATGGCGAACGTACAAAGGCCATGCTGGTAAGCACGGGTGCGGAGGCCGTGGAAAATGCCATAAAAATCGCTCGACAGGCAACCAAAAGACCTGCTGTACTTTGTTATACCGGGGCATATCATGGGCGTACCATGATGGCTATGACACTGACCAGCAAAGTAGGTTACAAATTCGATTGTGGTCCATTTGCCCCGGAAGTCTATCGACTTCCATTTCCCAATTTTTATCGCTATAGGGGCGAAAGGGACGAAGAAACTTTTGTTAAGGATGAACTAAAACGACTGCACGAAAGTGCGCTCAACATTGTAGACACGAACAGTGTGGCCGCAATTATTCTGGAACCGATTCAGGGTGAAGGGGGGTTTAATCCCATCCCTAAAAAATATTTGGAAGGATTACGGGCATTTTGCGATGAACATGGCATAATACTTATCATGGACGAAGTGCAAAGTGGGTTCTGCCGTACCGGGCATTGGGCCAGCTGGCAACATTATGGCGTGCAACCTGATATCAGTACCTATGCCAAATCTTTGGGATCGGGCCTACCCATCGCTGCGGTGGTCGGCCGGGCAGAAATAATGGATGCCGCGGCCATAGGCTCTATAGGAGGCACCTATATTGGCAGTCCGATTTGCTGTGTGGCCGCATCCGCTACCATCCAATACATGAAAGACATCGATTTGAACGGAAAAGCTATCAAAATAGGAAATGTCATCATGGACAGATTGCGAAGTTTGATGAAAGAACTTCCTGAAATCGGCGATGTACGGGGAGTCGGAGCTATGATAGGCATTGAATTCGTCAAAAATGGGGACCCCAGGCAACCTTATTCCGAACTATGCCCTCAAATCGTGAAAGGCTGTGCAGAAAATGGACTGATACTGATCAGCGCAGGCACCCATAAAAATATAATCCGTATTCTATCGCCTTTGGTGATTACGGATGAACAGTTAGAAAAAGGATTGTCCATTTTGGAGAACGAAATTAAAAAAGCTATACGCAAATAATATATGAGACCATTCGCCATCGCAGGAATACAAATGAAGGTATCGGCTGTCGCTTCCAACGTGGAAATGATGAAATTAAAACTTGATATCACCATGAACCTTTATCCCTGGATAGAGATGGTCATGTTCAGTGAACTATGCGCCTATGGACCCTTGACACAAACCGCACAAGAAATTCCAAACGAGTTTGAAGCACAAATGCAGGCCATGGCTAAAAAATACGGCATCTGGCTGCTTCCAGGCTCGATATTCGAAAAAAGCAATGGTAAAATTTACAATACCGCTACCGTTATCAATCCCGACGGGGAAGTAGTGACGCGCTATCGTAAAATGTTTCCCTTCTACCCGTATGAGGTGGGGGTAACGCCGGGAACTGAGTTTTGTGTTTTCGATGTGCCGGATGTCGGACGCTTCGGCGTATCTATTTGTTACGATATGTGGTTTCCGGAAACCATACGGACCCTGGCGGCAATGGGTGCCGAAGTAATACTGCATCCTACCCTTTCAGGTACTATAGATCGGGATATTGAATTGTCGATCGTCAGGGCCATGGCTTCCGTCAACCAATGCTACTTTTTTGATGTAAACGGATTGGATACAGGAGGTACAGGACGATCCATAGTCTGTGGACCCGACGGATTGGTCATACACCAGTCTGAAGGGACCGAGGAAATCATTCCCCTGGAGCTGAATATACCACGGGTTAGAAGAAGCCGTGAATTAGGCATATTGCGACTGGGACAACCCCTCAAAAGTTTCAGGGATCATTTGGGCCAGTTCAGTATCTATCAACCTAATACGCCCCAACCCTATCTAGATTCCCTCGGGCCTTTGATAAAGCCAAACCGACTGGACAAATTAACAGAATTAATAATAAAGGAAGATGCGCTTGAGCATCCGGTATCTCCCACACATTACAAAGGAGATGGATCAATCTAAAGAACAGTAACAAATGGGTGATGTACGGTCCAATAAAAGGGTAAAGAAAATCGAGGAAAGAAAGGGCTATGTAAGCTGGTTCGAAATACCGGCAATCGACTTTCGGCAAGCGGTGGATTTTTACCAACATATCTTTGGCGTTACCCTGCAAGAAAACAGAACCGATGCCAATGCCATGGCCCTTTTTCCGACCACTACCGGGGTCGGCGGTGCGGTCATCGCCGGACCAGGTTCCGTACCCAGCGATACCGGTCCATTAATCTATTTGAATGGCGGAAACGACCTGAGCGAAGTTCTTGATAAGGTAGAGGAAGCCGGTGGCCGCATTATCATGCAAAAAACCTTGATCAGTGAAGATTCGGGCTACTTCGCTATTTTTATCGACTCCCAGGGAAATAAGTTGGCCTTGTATTCTAAAAATTAAAAGTCCACATCGGTATCACACCCGTTTGGTCATACATATCCCAGCGAAGCCTGCCCTTCGATGCCATGGGTAAATGCGGTTTCCCGGACTTCGGAACAAAGAATAGTTTGATAATGTATCCAAATTAAAAGACAACATATAAAAATTTCAATGGCTAAAATTCCATCCACATCAAAAAATAGATCAAAGAGTTCATCCTATTTCAATATTGGTCAACTAAGGGTGGACTATTGGAACAAACTAAAAATTGAAACTTCTGAATTGTCCCGTTGCAATAACGGCTCCGCCAACAAAAAAAGGCACAAGCAAGCAGCGAAAGACCTTTTAAAGGACCTAAAAGGGGTGGAATGCTTTTTTGCCTCTCCAGGAAAAGGTCGGATGCAAAAATTGGAGGATCTGCTTTCCAATGACGAACATACCTCCCTGTCGCATTTGGTGGCCGAGACCACAAAACAATTGGTAGGCGATAGCTACAGAGGTAATCCGGATTATGTAGATTACGATGAGCATAGTATAGAGTCCGTTGAAGAACACGAACAACATAACAGTGTACGGAAAAACCATTTTGAGGTATTGTTCATCGATGCCATTTCCGAGCAGGAAGAAGCCATTCTTAGACATCGTCTTCGGTCATTGCATACCTCGAACGACAAATTTACGTATGGGGTAGTCGTACAACGCTCTTTTCAAGATGCATTGATTACCTTGCTTTTCAACCACAACATACAGGCCGTTGTGGTACGATACGCCCCCCCCTATTATTCAAAAAGCATTACGCCCCTTATAAAACCTTACATCCAGCGAGTAATAAACATGGATTTCTCATCGCAGCAGGAAACCGACCTAGGCCCAATAATTGGCGAGTTGATCGGTCAGTTTAGACCGGAACTGGATGCTTACTATGTAACCGATACCTCATTGGGCCACTTGAAGGACAGTACCATTAAACGGTTTAACCGGATATTTTACCAAACAGAAGATTTACAGGAACTTCACCTTACCATTCTCCGGGGAATAGCCGAACGCTTTGAAACCCCGTTCTTTTCCGCCCTGGTGGAGTACAGCCAAAAACCTACCGGTGTCTTTCACGCCATGCCGATTTCCCGCGGAAATTCGGTCTTCAAATCGAGGTGGATCAATGATTTCGGCGACTTTTACGGACGAAATATGTTTTTGGCGGAAACCTCCGCGACGACCGGCGGGCTTGACTCGTTGTTACAGCCCACGGGGCCGCTAAAAAAAGCACAGGAAATGGCACGGGATGCCTACGGTTCACAATACACCTACTTTGTGACGAATGGCACCTCAACGGCAAATAAAATCGTCATGCAGGCCATAGTGAAACCTGGCAATGTAGTACTTATCGACCGGGATTGTCATAAGTCCCACCACTACGGGTTGGTACTGGCAGGGGCCTATCCTGTTTATCTAGACTCCTACCCCATTGAAAAATATTCGATGTACGGAGCCGTTCCGCTGGAACATATCAAGAGCAAACTGCTTCAATTAAAAGAATCCGGAAGATTGGATAAGGTAAAAATGTTGCTGTTGACCAATTGCACCTTTGACGGCCTAGTGTATAATGTGGAGCGCGTCATGGAAGAAGTCTTGGCCATCAAGCCCGACATGATATTCTTATGGGACGAAGCTTGGTTCGCCTTTGCAGGGTTTGCCAATAACTATAGACAAAGAACGGGCATGTACGTCGCCGAAAAGCTCTATAAAAAGTACAATAGTAACGCGTATAGAAAAAAGTACGATGCGCATGTCAAGGGTCTGAACAATGGGGATGTTTCGGTACTGCCCGATCCAGATAAGGTGCGTATTCGGGTATATGCAACGCAGAGTACCCATAAAACATTGAGCAGTTTTAGACAAGGTTCCATGATCCATATCTGGGACCAGGATTTCCGCAGAAAAAGTGAGAATACGTTTTCGGAGGCCTATATGACCCATACCTCTACTTCCCCCAATTATCAGATGCTGGCCTCCTTGGATGTTGGTCGGCGCCAAGTGCAGCTCGAAGGTTTTGAACTGGTGGAAAAAGGTATCGAGTTGGCCATGGTGCTTCGGGCCAAAGTGAACGACAATCCCCAGCTGAGCAAGTATTTCGACATTTTGACCGTACATGATTTTATACCCGATGCCTATCGGCAGACCGGACTTAAGGAATACTATACCAAGAACGAAGGCTGGAACCGAATGGAGGATGCCTGGGAGAAAGATGAATTTGTATTGGATCCCACCAAGATAACCCTGCATATCGGTAGAACGGGCGTTGATGGCGATACCTTTAAAAACAAATATCTGATGGATAAATTCAATATCCAGATCAATAAGACCTCGAGAAATACCGTACTGTTTATGACCAATATTGGTACTACCCGGGGTAGTGTCACCTATCTGACCAATGCCCTGTTAAAAATTGCAGATGAACTGGATGAGGAATTCAAGGCATTGAACGAAAAGGAAAGTGAAATCCGTCAGGGCCAAATCCATTCCTTGACCGAGGAAGTACCGCCGTTACCTGACTTCAGCTATTTCCACCATTCTTTTCAGGCCGAGCCAGGCGTACCCGGAGGGAATCTGCGGGCCGCCTACTTTTTGGCCTACGACGAGGAAAATTACGAATATGTGGCTTTGAACGAGTGCCTACCCGCTATGAAGGAGGGTAAGACATTGGTGGCCTCAACGTTCGTGATTCCATATCCCCCGGGCTTTCCGGTATTGGTTCCGGGCCAGGTGGTGAGTGAAGAAATTATCAATTTTCTTACGGTTCTTGATGTCAGTGAAATCCATGGCTATCGTTCCGATTTGGGCCTCCGGGTCTTCAAGGAGAGTATTTTAGACCGGCATAAGACCACCACGGCCATAGGGGCCATGGCAACGGGAATGCGAAAAAAAGTAAATCAATAATCAGAATAAAATAAATAAAATATGAGCGCAAAAAAATCTACCCCTGTCAAGAAAAACACCAAAACGGCCAACAAAAATACCACCCCCGCCAAAAAAGAATCAACGACTACTATGCTGAACGGCGTTCCCGATATCAGACGTTTCTTTCACAAGAACGAGGTTCCCCTATATTTTATCAGTGCTACCAATTTTAATATGTTGGGTGCGGATGAATGGATCAAGGGATTCAAGTTCATCTGTTTTATGGAATGCTTTGGCGGCCAACATCCCAATGTTTTTTCTCCCAAAGAAGACATTCCTCATGATGAGTTCACGGGCATTGAGGATATCAACAACTATCTTTTGCAGCATCCCGAGGTCCAAGACTACTTAAAGACAAGAAAAAAAGGCAACAAGACGGGCAAGGCCATGTTTCTTATGTTCGACGAACAAACAGAAAAACTTGCCAAAAAACTAGGACTTGAAATCATGTTCCCGCCCGCCAAGATGAGGACGTTCATGGACAATAAAGTGAACACCAATCGCATCGCGGAAAAAGCAGGGGTCGCCTGCGTACCCTATGTACTTTCTTCGGTCAACGATTATGAAGATCTCAGGAAAGTTTCCAAATCCCTTGGCAATGACCTCGTGATACAAACACCTTTTGGGGATTCTGGCCACACCACTTTTTTCGTCTCTAACGAAGAGGAGTTCAAAGAGCACGAGGAAGAAATCGTAAAAGAGAAGGAAGTCAAAATAATGAAACGCATCAATTGCCGGGGTTCGGCCATCGAGGCATGTGTAACTCGGCATGGTACTATCGTTGCCCCATTAATGACAGAATTAGTTGGTTTCAACGAACTTACCCCGTATAAGGGCGGTTGGTGCGGCAATGAAATCTATCCCAATGCTTTTACACCCGAACTCAGAAAGAAAGCGACAAAATATACGCAGTTGTTCGGTGATCAGTTAAGGGAGGAAGGCTATAAAGGGTACTTCGAATTGGATTTCCTAATTGATCAAGACAATGGTGAAATCTACTTAGGGGAATTGAACCCTAGGGTCACTGGTGCCAGTTCCATTACCAATCATGCTGTTTTTGCCCTTGCCGACGCCCCCCTGTTCGTTTTCCATATTTTGGAATGGATGGATGTGGACTATAAACTAAGTATAAAAGCCATCAACGATCGTTGGGCCAAACAGGAAAATATTGACGGATGGAGCCAGCTGATCATTAAACACACACAAGATACCATCGAATATGTGTCGGAAGCACCGCGATCGGGAATTTATAGAATGTTCGATAACGGCCATATTCAATTTGATCGTATGGATACTCATAGAAGGGCAGTGGAGACGGAGAACGAAGCTTTTTTCCTCCATATTTCGAAACAGGGGGATTACCTGTACGAGGGTGCCGATATGGGCATTTTAGTTTCGAGGGGCCGTATGATGACCGATGATTTTAAGCTTAACGAACGGGCAAAAAATTGGATAACTGCGATACGGGGAAAATACGTCTCGCAAATAGTGGAAGACAAACGCAAAAAAGTGGAGCTTACCGGCAGTTTGACTAAATAGGCTTGCACTGAAGGGCAAATGAAATAGGTCAGAAAAAAGAGGAATAGCATCAATGACCCATTGAATAGTGCATTAGTTTTGCGTAAGTGGACAATATTAGGGGCAATTAAGAATACCCCATAACACGTTCTTCGTCTTGTCAGCTTCCGAAATAATTAATTCAATCAATTAAAAAAATTGCATGCAACTTCAGTTTAACGCTATTTCCGAAATGGATGGACCTGGTCAAAAATGGAAAAATCTGTTCAATGCTTACTGGCCCGCCTATGAGGCTTGGCTGAATTCCAAAGGTGCCGCTTATCTCCCTGATCTGTCCAGTTCACAGGCGGCATTAAAAAAATATATGCCCGAAATGGTGCCCACCTACGAGCGACTTTGCCAACTGGTAGATGCCGATGCGGTAGCGGCCCGATTTCTTACTGGGTTCCAACCGCCTGCCTATATCTGTGCCTGCTCGCAAGCCGTTCTGGTCCATGATGAAATACAACTGGTACGTAATTATGACTATCATCCTAACCTCATGGAAGGCACGCTGTTTCAGAGTGTCTGGCACGGGAAAAAGGTAATCGCCACCAGTGATTGTCTAATAGGTGCGGTAGATGGTATGAATGAGGACGGTCTGGCTGTTTCCCTCACTTTCGGCGGGCGCAAGGTTGTCGGGCGAGGCTTTGGCATTCCTTTTATTTTGCGCTACGTACTTGAATTCTGTAGCAATGTACAGGAAGCTGTTGAAGCATTATCGCGAATACCTTCCCACATGGCGTATAACGTAACCGTTATTGACCGTAGCGGTAATTTTAAGACCGTACTTATGTCACCGGATCGTGCCCCACTGGTAACGGATGCCGCTTTTACCACCAACCATCAGTTAGAGGTCGATTGGCCTGAAAACGCTACTTTCAACAAAACCGTCGAGCGGTCGGCTTTTTTACAAAATCTTTTAAAGGACAAGGAACTTGAAGGAAAGGTCTTGGCCAATGCCTTTCTACGACCGCCACTGTACAATACCCTTTTCAGCGAGGGTTTCGGAACCCTGTACACCGCTGTTTATCGACCAAAGGAAGGAAGCGTACAACTGCGCTGGCCCCAAGAAGATATGCTTCAATCCTTCGAAAATTTTACGGAAGGGGATAGACTGATACGCTTCGCTACCCCGGTCACGGCTCCCATACCCGATACCGGATGGCAGCAAGTTGAATCCGAGGCTGCGAAAACCCCTCCGCAAAAGGCCACCATCCAAGGTACTTCACAAAAGGATTGGCAAGAAGCGGTGGTCGATACATTGTTAAACGCGATGTCTACATCCGATAGGCCTCAAGATCTAGAACAATTAAAGGCCCTACGCCATAAAATTCTCCATCGAGGAGAGATTTCTTGGGAAATAGTGGCCGATTATTGGGCCAATATAGGTAAAAGCTATTGGGAAAAATGGCAAAATTGAGACGATGGAGTAGGCCAAAATGATTGCTTTTTAAATGGGAAAACGCTTTACGAACTCCAGACCGTAGCCAACCTGTGCGATTGAATATGGATTATGATGCCTCAAACCCCGAGGATTTTGCGCGTGAGGAACCCATAGTCACCGATGCATCCCAAGCTTTGTCAGACACGATTCTATAAGAAGAGTTTTGGCGCGTGTTTTCTATTTTCTTTCCCTTTTCGGCAAGTTTTCAGAGGTTCTTAGAAAAGCGATAATGAAATGGGCACTTAGGGTATAACAGGAAGACGAACCCATAATTACATACCCTCTAGCCAAAAAAGAGAAAAGCCCTGTCCACATCTTAGTGCGGACAGGGCTTTAAGTTAAAAACGAAAGGCGTACTGCTTGCTACTTGCCGTCCATTTTGTCTTTCAATGCCTGCAAGGCCTCGTTGGCATCGCCCAAAGTGGGTTTGGACTCGTCGGCCGCCGCGGCGGCTTTTTTCTGAGCCTGTTTCACGTTTCGGGCCTCCTCTTCACGGAAGACAGCAGTATGACTGGCCACAACGCGTTTAAAGTCCTTATTGAATTCAATGATCTTAAATTCGGCCTCTTCGCCCTTGCCCAGCTTTTTACCATCCTCCTTTTCTAAGTGACGTTGCGGTACAAAGGCCGTTATGTCCTCATTAAAGTCTATGGTAGCGCCTTTGTCCACCATTTCGGTAATGGCGGCTTTGTGAACGGTATCCAAAGCAAACTCTTTTTCGTATTTGTCCCATGGGTTTTCGGTGACCTGCTTGTGACCGATACTCAATTTACGACCATCCACATCCAGCTCCAGTACCTCGACCTCAATGGTATCGCCTACGTTGACAAATTCCGATGGATGCTTGATTTTCTTGGTCCATGACAGATCGGAAATATAAATTAATCCGTCGATACCTTCTTCCATTTCGACAAAGACACCAAAATTGGTAAAGTTACGAACGATACCTTTATGCCTCGATCCTACCGGGTATTTAGAGGTGATATCTGTCCATGGATCGGGAGTCAATTGTTTGATTCCCAATGACATTTTACGATCTTCACGATCTAACGTCAAGACGACCGCCTCGACCTCATCGCCCACGTTCACAAAATCCTGGGCGGAACGCAAGTGGGTTGACCATGACATTTCGGAAACGTGGATCAGGCCTTCAACACCTTCCACCACTTCGACAAAGGCACCGTAATCGGCGATGACCACCACCTTGCCTTTTACCTTATCGCCAATTTTAATCTCATCGCCCAAAGCATCCCATGGATGTTTCTCCAATTGCTTCATACCCAATTGGATGCGAGATTTGTTCTCGTCGAAGTCCAAGATGACCACGTTGATTTTCTGATCTAAGTCGACCACCTCGTTGGGGTGGTTGATTCTGCTCCAGCTTAGGTCGGTGATATGTACCAAACCATCTACACCACCAAGGTCAACAAACACGCCGTAGGAAGTAATGTTCTTGACGACACCTTCCAACACCTGTCCTTTTTCCAACTGGCTGATAATCTCTTTTTTCTGTTCTTCGATATCCGCCTCGATCAAAGCTTTGTGCGATACGACCACGTTCTTGAACTCGTGGTTGATTTTCACCACTTTAAATTCCATTGTTTTACCGACATACTGATCGTAGTCGCGAATGGGCTTCACATCGATCTGCGAACCGGGCAAGAATGCCTCGATTCCGAATACATCGACGATCATACCGCCCTTGGTCCGGCACTTGACAAATCCACTTACGACTAACTCTTCGTCGTATGACTTGTTGATCCTTTCCCAGGCCAATATGGTTCTGGCCTTTCTATGCGACAAGATCAATTGCCCGTTCTTGTCCTCTCGAATATCAATAAGTACGTCGACCGTATCACCGACCTTAAGATCAGGATTGTAACGGAATTCGTTGAGGGAAATCACACCCTCACTTTTGGCATTGATGTCTATAATGGCATCACGTTCCGTCATATGGGTAACTGTGCCTTCCACCACTTCCTCATCAGCGGTATCCACGAAATTCTCGGCGACCAATTTTTCGAATTCCTTCAATTTGGAATCATCGACCGGTTCTATACCCTCTTCGTATTTCTCCCAATCAAAATTCTCCAAAAATTCCTGGGGATCTTGCTTTTGTTCCTCTTCCTTAACTTCTTGTTCTTGTTGAACTTCCTGTTCTTGTTGCGTTTCGGTGATTTCTCCCACCTCTGCCGTTGTTTTTTCGTCAGCCATTTGCCGCTATTGATTTGTATCCTACGATGCTACAAGAGTGAAACAATCGCCGTAGAAGTTGTTAAAATAGTAGTTTTCATCCTCCCTTTTTCTCTTGCTGCCCTGTAAAAAAGGAGTGCAAAAATACGACATTATTCCCATTTTAGCAATCTTATTTGCAACAGGATGTTTCAAGACCAACTATTTCGGGTATAAAAGCCATATTAATGGCAATTATGGTTATATTGGCCCTATAAATTTTAAAAGTGAAATCTAATGAGTGTCAGGGAAAAATATCAGCCCGTTCTTAACTTGGGCGAAAAGTTGAATTTAAAGGACGAGCACGTATCGGAAGAAGACGGGATACTGAAAATCAAGGGCCAAGCAAAAACCCAGTATGAAAAAAACCTGCTGTGGGACAAGATCAAGGAAATCGGGGGCGAAAACCCATCGGATATAATGGCCGACATCACGGTGGCCGATGAAACGATATACGCTAGGCACGTGGTTAAAAATGGGGAGTCGTTAAGTAAGATTTCCAAGCATTATTACGGTGACCCTATGAAATATAAAAAGATATTCGAGGCCAATGCCGGCATCCTAAAAAATCCCGATGTAATCCATCCGGATCAGGTGTTGGTGATTCCTAATCCCTAACAAATTGCGCCCGTAGAATGGGGTAAGGACTTATATCTAATTTACTGGTCTTCGATATCGGTTAGGGCTTTCTTTTGGATAAATCGCCGCGCAATGCTCTCCAGCCGTTCGAACTGTTCTTCGAGGCCCATGTCGCTGTTGTCGAATTCAATGGCTTCATCGGCTTTCTGTAAGGGCGAAAATTCTCGGTGGGTATCGATAAAGTCCCGTTTTTGGACATTTTCAAATACTTCCGCGTAGGTTACCTCTTCCCCTTTGTCCAAAAGCTCCTTATACCTTCGCGTGGCCCGTGCCTGGGCCGATGCGGTCATGAAAATTTTAAGTTCGGCATCGGGAAATACGGTAGTTCCAATGTCACGTCCGTCCATGACGATACCTTTTTTCTTTCCCATCCTTTTTTGCAAATCAACGAGCTTATACCGTACCTGCTCTATTTCGGCGATACGGCTTACGTATTCGGAAACCTCCATTTGTCGGATTTCCTTCTCCACATTTTCACCGTTCAGGTACATCTCCGAGAAACCGAGTTCCGCGTTGGGCACGAACTTCAAGCGTATTTTAGGCAACAATTGTACAAGGGCCTGCAGCTGCTCCGAGTTCTTGCCGATAAATCCGTTGCGAAGGGCGAAAAGTGTCACTGCCCGGTACATGGCTCCCGTATCTACGTAAACGTAGCCCAAGGCTGCCGCCAATTGTTTGGCCAAGGTACTTTTTCCGGTCGATGAATAGCCATCGATGGCAATGGTAATCTTTTTCACTAAGCGCTTCTTTTGAAATCCATTAATTGTTCTTTACACCTCTACTAGGGCTTAACCGCGTTAAAAATTTGAACCTTAGCCATAATATGGCTAAAGAATTTTGCCTTGTTCTGCATCAAAAATAGCTAATAAGAAATTCAATTATAAATTTCAAAACAGACCTTACAATTTCTTTGGATTTTTCACTTTCTGGCCAGTAATGGCCAAATCTACCACCTCGTGCATATCGGTAACATAGTGAAATTTCAATCCATTTAGATAATCCTTTTTGATTTCAAGGATGTCTTTTTCGTTGTCTTTACAAAGGATGATTTCTTTGATCCGGGCCCGTTTGGCCGCTAGGATTTTCTCTTTAATACCGCCCACGGGAAGTACCTTGCCGCGGAGGGTGATCTCACCGGTCATGGCCACACTTTTTTTGACTTTTTTCTGGGTAAATAGGGAAACCAGGGAGGTCAACATGGTAATCCCCGCGCTGGGGCCGTCTTTGGGCGTCGCCCCTTCGGGAACATGAATATGTACGTTATATTTCTCAAAGATATCGGAATCGATCCCGAACCGTTCGGCGTTAGACTTGATATATTCCATGGCGATAGTGGCGGACTCCTTCATCACCTTGCCTAGATTACCGGTAATGTTCATGGTGCCCTTCCCCTTTGATAAAATGGATTCTATAAATAGGATGTCGCCACCGACACTCGTCCATGCCAGCCCGGTCACGACGCCGGCCACGTCGTTGTTCTCATATTTGTCACGTTCCATTCTCGCGGGGCCCAATATTTTTTCAACGTCTTCCTTGGTTATTTTAACATTATATTCTTCCTCGGTCGCAATATTCTTAGCGGCGTAGCGAACCATTTTGGCTATCTGCTTTTCCAAGGCACGTACACCGGATTCACGGGTGTAGCCCTCTACGATTTTTTCCAATTGGGGCTTTCCGATCTTAATATCCTTTTCAGTAAGGCCATGTTCCCGTAATTGCTTTGGAAGCAGGTGCCTCTTGGCGATCATGACCTTTTCCTCTATCGTATATCCCGTCACTTTTATGATTTCCATCCGGTCACGCAAGGCAGGCTGAACAGTCGATAGGTTGTTGGCCGTTGCGATAAACATCACTTTGGACAAATCATAGCCCATCTCCAAAAAATTATCATAAAATTCGCTGTTCTGTTCGGGATCCAACACTTCCAACATGGCGGATGAGGGATCGCCCTGATGGCTACTGGCCAATTTATCTATTTCATCAAGAATAAATACAGGATTGGAAGTCCCTGCCTTTTTCAGGTTCTGTACAATGCGGCCGGGCATAGCCCCGATATAGGTCTTTCGGTGGCCCCGGATCTCGGCCTCATCGCGCAAGCCGCCCAGAGACATCCGTACATATTCCCTGCCCAAAGCTTCCGCAATGGATTTTCCAAGCGAAGTTTTACCCACCCCCGGAGGACCATAGAGGCATAAAATGGGGGATTTCATATCATTCCGCAGTTTTAGCACTGCCAAATACTCAATGATACGACGTTTCACGTCCTCAAGACCGTAATGGTCGCGGTCGAGTATTTTTTCAGCTCGCTTCAAATCGAATTTATCTTTGGAAAAGTTGTTCCAAGGCAGGTCGAGAAAAAGATCTAAATAATTTCTTTGGATGGAATACTCCGCCACCTGCGGATTCATACGCTGGATCTTGGTCAATTCTTTGTCGAAATGTTTACCGACCTTTTTAGACCACTTTTTCTTTTTGGCCCTGGCTTTCATTTCAAGCACTTCGTCATCATGCGATACCCCTCCCAACTCTTCCTGGATGGTCTTCATCTGCTGGTGCAGAAAGTACTCCCGCTGCTGTTGGTCCATATCGCTGCGCACCTTGCTCTGAATATTGTTCTTGAGCTCCAGTTTTTGTAGCTCAACGTTCATATATTTAAGTGTAGCCAGCGCTCGCTCTTGCAAACTGTTGATCTCTAGCAGCTCCTGTTTTTCCTTCACCCCTAAATTGAGGTTCGAAGAGACGAAATTGATTAAAAAGGAGTTGCTCTGGATGTTCTTGATGGCAAAGGAAGCCTCGCTCGGAATGTTCGGATTGTCGCGTATTATCCGGAGCGCCAAATCCTTTATCGACTCGATAATGGCAAGGAACTCCTGCCCGTCCTTCTCCGGCCTTGCTTCTTCAGTTTCCCTAACGGTGGCCATCAAATATGGCTTTTCAGTCAATATTTCGGCTACCTCAAAGCGTTTTTTTCCCTGGAGGATAACGGTCGTATTGCCATCGGGCATTTTTAACACTCTTAAGATACGGGCTACGGTGCCCAAAGTATTTATATCCTTGGCATGCGGATTTTCGGTCTCCTCATCCTTTTGCGATACCACACCGATGACTTTCGATCCGTTGTTGGCATCCTTGATCAAATTGATGGAAGTATCCCTTCCGGCCGTAATCGGGATGACCACTCCAGGGAATAGCACCGTATTGCGCAATGGCAATATCGGTAAAGTATCCGGTAGTTTTTCATTGGCCATTTCTTCCTCGTCTTCGGGCGTCAGCAACGGAATCAGTTCCGCATCCTCGTCGATGGACTGCAACGACATATTGTCAAAATCTGAAAAATTAGAATCTCCCATAGGTGTATTTTCGGTCATTCTGTCATTGATAGCACAGAATTCCTATTTTATCTGATTATACAAAAACCATGATAAGTACTGTATTTCTTATCAAAGTACAATAAAGTCTTTTCATTAAAGCCTAAAGAAACAATTGTTGTGCCATATCCTACATGAAACAACAAATTTCAAAACTGCCTACCGCCCGGGAGACTTCAATTCCCCAAATAAAATAATTCATCCGAAAACTGTAACAATCCTTAAATTACTTCATCTTTATAACAAACCATCCACTTTTTGAGCCATAAAGGGGAACATATCGATACGCTATTGCAGGCCTGCCTTGAGGGAAAACAAGGGGCACAACTAGAAGTCTATGACCGCTATTATAGAGCTATGTACAACATTTCCTTAAGGATAGTAAAAAATAGCGACGAGGCAGAGGATGTGATGCAGGAGTCTTTTTTAAAGGCCTTCACCAAGCTGCACACTTTCAAAGGGGAAGTCGCTTTTGGGGCCTGGTTGAAGCGCATTGTGGTCAACAATAGCATTCACCACTATCGAAAACAACAAAAAATGAGAGAGATGGCGTTAGAAGATGTAATGTACAAGGTCGAAGATAATGAGGTAAAGGTTCCGGACCATGCGTTTACCGAACTAAAGGCTCAAAAAGTGATGGAAACCATGGGCCGATTAAAGGACAATTACCGAATTTCTTTGACCTTACATCTTATAGAAGGCTATGATTATGAAGAAATAAGTCACATTATGAACATCAGTTACGCCAATTGTAGGACCACGGTTTCGAGGGCGAAGGAAAGCCTTCGGAAGAAATTGGTAATGGAATGTGAAAATTAAAAACAATCTTCACCACTATACCTTTAATTAAGGATGCGAAGGTCGAAATAATAATATATCACATGAAAAAAGACAGTTTAGAAAAACTCTTCGACCGCCTACAAGGTTCCTTCGATACCGAAGAACCTAATAAGGGGCACGAACAACGATTTCTCGAAAAACTGAGAGGTTTCAAGAGGGGGAATTGCCATGGAAAGGAAAAGTAAAACATGGTGGAAGCCCTTGGCCATTGCCGCCTCGATAGCCCTGTTATGCATGGTCGCAGTGGGGCTTTACCAATCGGAGCCGACCTTAGACCAAAAGGTTGCCAAAATTTCACCAGAGGTATCGCGTACGCAATTTTACTTTGCCGGTCTGATTGCGGAACAGGTCAATGAACTCGAAAGCGAAAGTACGCCCGAAACTCGTCAGATCATTGATGATACTTTGTGGCAACTTGAAAAATTGGAGTCCGATTATGAACGACTGGAAAGCGATCTCATCAATGGAGGTAACAGCAAGCTCATTTTAAGCGCGATGATCACCAACTTTCGCACGCGCATCGATCTCTTGCAGGCTGTTCTCGACAAAATAGAAACGATTAAAAATCTAAAAAACTATAAAGATGCAAAAGCTATTATTTAAAGGAATGCTTGTGACGCTCCTTATCCTTCCCGTGGCCATCTTGGCCCATGACGGAAATCCCCAAGGAAAATACACTAAGGAGAAAACGGTCAAAAAGGAATTTAACGTCAACGCGGATGCGCTTTTAGCGGTCGATAACAGCTATGGCAATCTCAATATCACCTCATGGGACCAAAATCGCATAGTGATCGAAGTCCATATCAAGACCAGCGGCAACAATGCCGAAAAAGTACAGGATAAACTGGATGGTATCCGAATCGATTTCGAAAACAGCAGCAGCCGGGTCTCCGCCCGTACCATTTTTGACGATAGCAATTCGGGCTGGGGATGGAACTGGGGCCGAAATAACAACGTAGATATGCAGGTTAACTATACCATAAAACTACCGGTGAAGAGCAAGGTCGATCTTAACAATGACTACGGAAGCATTATTTTGGATCGGGTGGATGGCCATGCCAAGATCAGCTGCGACTATGGGCGACTGGATATCGGGGAGCTCAACGGCCGCGAAAATCAACTAAATTTCGATTACACTTCGAAATCGACCATCGGCTATATAAGAAGCGGCAAAATATCCGCCGACTATTCCGGGTTTACCATTGAAAAAGCGGGGGACCTTGATATTAGCGCCGATTATACCAATTCAACCGTAACGCAGATGGCCAACCTCCAATATTCGAGCGATTATGGCAACATCGAAATCGGGGAGGCCACCAACGTACTGGGCAAGGGAGATTATATCAACGTACAATTGGGTACCCTCCACGGCAATGTGGACATCACCGCGGATTATGGATCGCTCAAAATCGACCGGATGGCCTCCGATGCCGGTAATATCCAGATAAAAACGGACTATACCGGGGTAAAGATAGGCTACGACCCCGATTATCATTTTAATTTTGAGATCAGCACCTCCTATTCCGGCGTAAGTGGAAAAGACGATTTCGAGATCAGCATCAGCGAGGAGAAAAACACGAGTAAATATTATAAAGGGCATTATGGCTCCCCCAACAGTGGTAACTCCGTCGCTATCACCACCGACTATGGGGGCGTATCATTTTATAAAAATTGAACATCGAGAAAAAGTTTCCTGCCGGAGCCTAGACCGCGCATTTCGGTCGCGCTCCATACCCACTTCTTCGAACTGATAAATTGACAAAAATTAATTAAAAAACGAACATAATGAAAAAAATAGCGATTTTGAGTTTGACCCTACTATTATCGACCTCTTGTTCCGCCCAATGGGGCAAAGGGATCAGGGGAAACGGCAACACGGTCAGCATCGACCGGAGCGTGGGCGATTACGATGGCATAGCGGTCGCCGGTTGGTTCGATGTTGATCTGGTGGATGGCAAAGAGGGCCAACTTACCTTGGAAGGGGAAGAGAACCTATTGGAGTATATCGTTACCGAAGTGAAAAATGGAAAGTTGACCATCAGAACGGAAAAGGGCGTCAACCTAAAACCTTCCCGTGGCACCGAAGGTATTCGCGTCACCGTTCCGGTGGAAAGCATAGACGAAGTGAATCTTTCCGGTTCCGGCGATATTGTCGGCCAAACCACATTGAAGGCATCGGATTTCAAGTCCGCCATGTCCGGCTCCGGCGATATTACCCTGGAACTCGATACGGATTCGATGACCGCCACCATGTCCGGTTCAGGCGACATGAACCTCAGCGGCAAGACCCGGGATTTTGAAGCTACCATTTCCGGTTCCGGGGATATCAAGGCCTATGACCTCGAAGCCGACAATGTAAATGCCACCATATCGGGCTCGGCGGACATCAAAGTAACGGCACATAAAATGCTTAAGGCCCGAGTTTCCGGATCCGGTGATATCAGCTACCGCGGCAATCCTCAAAAAGTGGATACCAAGACCTCGGGGTCGGGGGATGTAACAAGAGGTTAAAACAGGGAACTCAACATTTTCGGGATACCTCTTTTCAAGGTGAAGGGATAGACAAATAAACGCCTCTAATTGGCGACCTCACTGATAAACTTCAACCGGTACAACCGAAGTTCATCATCTTCGTAATCGCCGTCGAACTCTTCCATGGCCTCATCGATATCATCGGTCTCGGCCTCTAAAAAGTAGTCGTGGATTTCTTCTTGTTGGTCCTCGTCCAGCATCTCACTGACCCAATAGTCTAAGTTTAATTTGGTGCCACTATAGACAATCTGCTCCATTTCCTGAATCAGTTCCCGCATTTCGAGTCCCTTGGAAGAGGCAATATCGGGCAATGGTAGTTTCCGATCCACATTCTGTATAATGTAGAGCTTCAAGCTGGAATTCGCTCCCGTACTTTTTACCACTAGGTCATCGGGCCGTATGATATCGTATTCCTCGACATAGTTGGTAATGAACTCGATAAAGGGTTGGCCGTATTTTTTGGCCTTCCCTTCCCCTACTCCATTGATATTAGTCAGTTCCTCTCGGGTAATAGGGTATTTCATCGCCATGTCCTCCAAAGAAGGGTCCTGAAAAATAACAAAGGGGGGCACCCCCAGTTTATTGGCTTGGGCCTTCCGCAGATCTTTGAGTTGTTTTAACAGTTTCTCATCGGCAACGCCCGCTTTTGAATTGCTTGAAATATCATCGATTTTTTCCTCGCTGTAGGTATGGTCCTTGGTCATCATAAAGGACTTCGGATTTTTCAAAAAGGCATCTCCCTTTTCGTTAACATGTAGAATACCATATTGTTCTATTTCCTTTTTGAGCAGACCAGCTACCAGAACCTGTCGGATCAGCGCCATCCAGTAGCTCTTGTCCTTGTCTGCGCCGATACCGAAGACGGACTTCTCGTCTGCCTTATGGGAGGAGACGAGGGCGTTTACCTTTCCGGTCAAGGTCTTTACGATCTCCTTCGACTTAAATTTCTCATTTGTTTCCTTTACCGTTCGAATTAGCTTTACCACATCATCCTTGGCTTCCTGCTTTTCCTTTGGATTTCGTACGTTATCGTCCATGTCGGCACCCTCGCCATTGACATCGTCGAATTCCTCCCCGAAATAATGCAGCATGAATTTTCTACGGCTCATCGATGTTTCCGCGTAGGCCACTACTTCCTGTAGAAGGGCGCTGCCGATTTCTTGTTCGGCCACGGGCTTGTTGGCTATGAACTTCTCTAATTTTTCTATATCCTTATAGGCATAGAATGCCAGACAGTGGCCTTCGCCGCCATCCCTACCGGCACGACCGGTCTCCTGATAATAGCTTTCGATACTTTTCGGTATGTCGTTGTGGATGACGAACCGTACGTCGGGCTTATCGATACCCATTCCGAAGGCGATGGTGGCGACAACCACATCAACGTCCTCCATCAAGAACATGTCCTGATATTTAGAACGGGTCTTGGCATCGAAACCGGCGTGATAGGGCACCGCGCTGACACCGTTCACCTGAAGTACCTGTGCCAATTGCTCCACGCGTTTTCTACTAAGGCAATAAATGATACCGGATTTTCCAGAATTCTTTTTGACGAACCGGATAATGTCGGAATCGACATCGGCGGTCTTGGGCCGTACCTCGTAAAAAAGGTTCGGGCGGTTAAAGGAAGCCTTATAAGTCTTGGCCTCTGGTATGCCCAGATTTTTCAGAATATCTTCTTGCACTTTGGGAGTGGCTGTTGCCGTAAGCGCGATTATGGGCATACTCGAATCCAACCGATCCACTATCGACCTGAGGTTCCGGTATTCCGGTCTAAAATCGTGACCCCATTCCGAAATACAGTGCGCCTCGTCAATGGCGATAAAAGAGAGTTTTACCGATTTCAGAAAATCGACATAATCCGTCTTGGTAAGGGATTCCGGGGCTACATATAGCAATTTGGTGATTCCGTCGGTGATATCCTCTTTAACCTGCTTCACCTCATTTTTGGTCAAGGAGGAGTTAAGGACATGGGCGATACCATTTTCGGAAGAAATGCCGCGAATGGCATCGACCTGGTTTTTCATCAGGGCGATCAACGGGGAGACTACGATGGCCGTTCCCTCCTGTATAAGGGCCGGGAGCTGGTAGCACAAAGATTTACCACCGCCGGTCGGCATGATGGCAAAGGTGTTATTGCCCGCCAAGATGTTCTTGATAACCTCTTCTTGAAGCCCTTTGAAATTGGAAAAACCAAAATATTTTTTAAGGGAGGTGAGAAGATGGTTTGTTTTCAACGAAGTATTTTCATTTGCCATGGCGAATACTAATATTTATATCACTGAACTCGTCTTAGGTTTTTGTTTGGAACCGATATTTTCGGCTTTTGTGCCCTAAGCAAGTCTTTTTTGAGCAGCATAGCCATAGCTATGGTACGATAGAAAGACCTGCTTAGGGTGCAACATGTGAAAATCGCAGGTAAAACAAAAACCTAAGGCTAATTCACTAAAGGTCAAGCGTTTAATATACATATTTTTGGGCATGGTGGGAGATAGTTTCGTCATAAATTTAAATCTGGGGATTTTGGATACGAGATTATGTAAATTTGTAGGGATGTAAAAATCGACCCGACAATTTCTTAAAGATAAAACAAACTTTTAAAACCTATTTTGTTTTTGGATAGTTTTAGGAAAACTTTGACCGATACCGAGGGCATTCTCGCCATTGCCAAAAAAACGATAGAGACGGAAGCGGCCTCTATCGGGCATTTGGCCTCTTTGTTAGACGATAACTTTGCAAATGCAGTCCGTTCCATTATCGAATCAAAGGGCAGGGTCATAGTCTCGGGCATCGGAAAAAGTGCTATTATCGCCTCCAAAATAGTTGCCACCCTAAATTCCACGGGTACCCCTGCCATTTTCATGCATGCAGGCGATGCCATACACGGGGACCTGGGCACCATTCAACAGAACGATATAGTCGTATGTATCTCGAAAAGCGGCAGCACACCAGAAATCAAGATGTTGGTACCTTTAATAAAACGCGGCAAGAACAAGCTGATAGGTATGACCGGCAACCTCGATTCGTACTTGGCGAACCAGGCCGACTTTGTACTGAACACTTTTGTGGCCAAAGAGGCCTGCCCGAATAATCTGGCCCCTACTACCAGTACCACTGCCCAATTGGTCATTGGCGACGCCCTGGCCATTTGTCTATTGGAAATCAAGGGTTTCAGCCGTTCCGATTTTGCTAAATACCATCCTGGCGGTGCTCTGGGCAAACGTCTTTACCTAAGGGTCTCCGATATCGTCGTGAACAATCGAAAACCGGAGGTGGAAAGCCATACTGAAATCAAAAAGGTTATCGTCGAGATTTCCGAAAAAATGCTGGGGGCTACGGCAGTGACTGAAAATGGTAATATTGTAGGTATCATCACGGATGGGGATATCCGCAGAATGCTTAATAAATACGATAATATTAGCGGGCTTATTGCAAAGGATATTATGACGTCGAATCCCAAGACCATTGCCGTTGACGTGCTGGCTATAGAGGCCCTGGAGCTCATGCAGGCCAAAGGCATCTCACAATTGTTGGGCATAGACGGTAAAAAATATATCGGTGTCGTACATTTGCACAATTTAATTCAAGAAGGCATTCTATAACAATGAACTTATTTAAATCATTTCTTTTATCCTACCCCCAAAGCCTCGGGGTGGCATTTTGTTTTCTAATGGGGACGTTTTTACCTACCGTAGCCATGGCTCTGCTTCAAAAAAGTGGTTTCATTAAAGAACAAAAGCCTTTATTCCCGATTCCAAACAAAAAGTCTAAATAAGTTCGATGGCAAAAAAGAATACAAAGTCCCCCGACGAAATGTCGTTCCTCGACCACTTGGAAGAACTGCGATGGCACCTGATCCGCTCCGTTTTAGCGGTGGTCATCATAGCAGTTTTTGCATTTATATTTAGCAAGTTCATTTTCGATACCATTATTTTCGGTCCGAAGAGTATGGATTTCCCCACCTATCAACTGTTCTGCGATATTGCTACCTACATGGGTTTTACCTCAGACTTTTGTAAGGAAGAACTCCCCTTTAGCATACAGAGCCGTACGATGGGCGGACAGTTTTCCGCGGATATATGGACGGCCATCTGGGTGGGCTTTATCGTAGGTTTCCCCTACGTGCTTTACGAACTTTGGAAATTTATCAGTCCCGGATTGCATCCCAAGGAAAAGCAGCATTCACGGGGATTTATACTGGTGGCCTCCCTGCTGTTCTTTATGGGAGTCCTGTTCGGCTACTATGTGGTCGCGCCCCTCTCGATCAACTTTTTGGGCACCTATCAGGTAAGCGATGAAGTGGTCAACCAGTTCGACCTTGGTTCGTATATCAGCACAGTGCGAACCGCCGTTATTGCCTGTGGGGTGCTTTTTGAACTTCCGATAATCATCTACTTTTTGACCAAGGTCGGGGTGGTAACTCCAGAAATTCTCATTAAATACAGAAAAATTGCCCTGGTCATCGTATTAATAGTATCTGCGGTGATTACCCCCCCCGATGTCACGAGTCAGATTATCGTAGCCGTACCGGTGCTCGTACTCTATCAAATCAGCATCTATATTTCAAAAATGGTCTTGAAAAGGGAAGCCAAGAGAGAACGTAGGGCGAAGAAAAGTAGGGAAGTAAAGAAGAGCAGTGAGCCGTGAGCAGTGAACAAAAATTTGCTTTTATAAAGCTATTATTATATTACAAAAACTTTTTTCAACTTGAAACTCAGAGCTGAAAATATCATGAAGTCCTACCGCGGGCGCAAGGTGGTAAAGGGAATTTCCCTGGAAGTCAACCAAGGGGAAATCATCGGTCTGCTGGGGCCCAATGGTGCCGGCAAAACGACTTCATTTTATATGATCGTAGGCCTGATAAAGCCCAATGGCGGAAAGATATTTTTGGAGGGGACGGATATCACTAAGTTCCCCATGTACAAAAGGGCGCAGAACGGTATCGGCTACCTCGCTCAAGAAGCCTCTATTTTTCGAAAACTCAGTGTCGAAAAGAATATTCTGAGCGTACTGCAATTGAGCAAATTGAGCAAAAAGGAACAGTTGATGAAAATGGAGTCCCTTATCGAGGAGTTCGGTCTCGGCCATATCCGGAAAAACAGGGGCGACCTGCTTTCGGGGGGCGAACGCCGCCGTACGGAAATTGCCCGTGCCCTAGCCACCGATCCAAAATTTATTCTTTTAGACGAACCTTTCGCCGGCGTAGATCCTGTAGCCGTGGAAGACATACAACGTATCGTGGCCCAACTGAAGAATAAGAACATTGGCATTCTTATCACCGACCACAACGTACAGGAGACCTTGGCTATTACCGAACGGTCTTACCTGATGTTCGAGGGTGGTATCTTAAAATCCGGCCTTCCCGAAGATTTGGCGGCCGATGAAATGGTACGGAAGGTGTATCTTGGAAAGAATTTTGAGTTGCGAAAGAAGCGATTGGATTTTTAAAACGGCTTTCCGGCGGATGCGCTCAAACTTTTGCCCGGTTTCCCAAATTCGTGACTACCGACCCCAAAACATACAACAGAATAATCAGCGGTACCGCCAAAAACTGCAGGGTAACCAATAATACCAGGCTGATTATTAAAAAAATATATCGCAGGGCATTCTCCTTAAAGCCCCAGGTCTTGAATTTCAGTGCGAAAAGTTGGATGTTGGCGTTCAGCAGATAGGCACTCAAGACGGTCAATCCGATCAAAAACCAGGGATTCAGGATGATGTCATTTAAGAGGTCATTATTTTGGTAGCTCAAAATTAAAGGTAAAGAGAGAATTAATAACGTATTGGCGGGAGTAGGCAATCCGATAAAAGATTCCGTTTGGTTTTCGTCAATGTTGAACTGGGCCAAACGGTAGGCGGAGGCCAAGGTAATTAGAAAGCCCAGTAATGGCAGCGGATGCAATAAAATGGATATTTCGTATGCCGAAGTATTGTCTACGAACAGGTTGCCGGCATTCCACCCCCCGGTCATGGACAGGCCCAATAATTGAAACATCACGATACCAGGCACCAATCCGCTGGTAATGACATCCGCCAACGAATCGAGCTGCAGCCCCAAGTCGCTCTTTACGTTCAAGGCCCGTGCGGCTAAACCGTCGAAGAAATCGAAAAATATTCCAAGAAAAACGAAAATAGCCGCCAGCACCATATGGTTCTCTACCGCAAAGACCGTTGCTATACAACCACAGAAAACATTCAGCAAGGTGATTAGGTTGGGAATGTGCTTTTTCATTGTGGAAGATTACAAGTTGCTGACGACAAATTAAAAAAATTCAAGATCGCTACTTTCGTTACTTCGTAGCTGTTCAGGGCTAAGGGATTTTACTGTGAACCGTAAACCCACAAACCACGGATTTAAAGCTTGAACTTTTGCCTCGTGTAGGGTAAAAATAATATAATTTCCGCTGAGGCCACCTCTGAAGACTCTTTTTGGAAGGATGAAGCAGGTATTTTTTCGGATATAAGGCGCCAAAAAGGAGTTTAGCTGGGCCCAATAATGCTTTTGGCCGGTTGCGAAAGCTTTTCACCCTAGCTACCATCGTAAGATCAGCAGCGGTTTATGGATGTTTGGACAACGAAGTAGCCGGAAAAAGAACTAGTTAGCCACCAGAAAAGGCTTAGAGATCCCCTTCTATCAGGTCAGCCCATAATTTATTCGGATATTTGCCCTATAAAATTTTTCGAGGTCTATCATGCGATTGAAAAAAATCCTATTTATATTTTTTCTCACCTTTTCGGTAACTGGTCATACGCAGAAGACCGAGCTTTCCCCTTTATCGAAAATCAGTGTACTGACCGCGGGTTCGGGTAGTGAATTGTATTCTTCTTTCGGGCATAGCTCGATCCGGGTACAGGATCCCACCTTGGGTATCGACGAGGTATATAACTACGGGACCTTCGATTTTACCACGCCGAATTTTTATACCAAATTTGCGCGCGGTAAACTGAATTATACGCTGGCCCGGCAACGTTTTCCTTATTTTTTATTGGGGTATCAAGAGGAGAAGCGCTGGGTAAAGGAACAGGTACTCGACCTGACCTTGGACCAACGGGAAGCGCTATTCCAATTTCTGGAGAACAATTATCTGCCTGGGAATCGGGATTATAAATACGATTTTTTCTACAATAACTGCGCGACCAAAATTTGGGACGTTCTCCAAGAAGTCTATGGCAGCCGGTTGGTCTTTGATGAAAGCTATGTGAACGAACTGTATACCCATCGCCAACTTATCCATCAAAATGTGCCTAGCAATACCTGGTCCGGTTTCGGCATCGATCTGGCCCTAGGGGCGGTCATAGATGACCTCGCAACCCCCAAAGAGTATATGTTCTTGCCTGAATTTATTATGAAACAATTGAACACGGCCCAATTGGAGTCTAAGCCCTTGGTGTCAAAATCTCAGCAAGTTTTGGACTTCGAGCCTGTTGATAACCACTCCCCTTTCTTCCTATCCCCGGCTTTTTGGCTGTCGCTGTTTCTGGTATTGATACTATTCTGGACCTACCTTGATTTCAAATATAACGTTCGACGGCGGTGGCTCGATTTTATATTGTTTTTTGTCACTGGTGTCGCGGGCGTGGTCATGGCTCTTTTATGGTTCTGCACCGACCATACCGCTACGGCGTGGAATTTTAATATATTATGGGCCTTTCCTTTGAACTTGTTCCTAGCCTTTATCGTCGCCCAAAAAAGAGGCCCGAACTGGGTCGCCAAATACGTTCTTTTTTTAATGGCCCTTCTGGTGATAAGCCTCTTATTATGGTTGTTGGGCGTTCAGGTTTTCTCGCCTTTATTGATCCTCGTATGGTTGGCCCTGGCCACCCGCTACTTTTTTCTGTTCTGGTCGTACCAATCCCCCCTAATCGCTTAGCCGTATGAATCTGTTGACCGTTGAGAACATTTCAAAATCGTATGGGGAGCTGGTGCTGTTCCAAGATCTTTCCTTTGGGATTAACAAGGACCAAAAAATCGCCCTGATCGCCAAAAATGGCACGGGCAAGACCTCCATTCTCAATATTATGTCCGGTGCCGATGTTCCGGATAGCGGCCAGGTCAATTACCGCAAGGGTATCCGTATTTCCTTTTTGGAGCAGGAACCCAACCTTGATCCCAATCTTAGCGTTGAAGAAAGCATTTTTGCATCGGACAACGAGATTTTAGAAGTCATCCATCGCTACGAAAAGGCCTTGGAAAACCCAGAAAATACCGATGCCTATCAGTCCGCTTTCGAGGCAATGGAGCGTTTCAATGCCTGGGATTTCGAGACGCTTTACAAGCAAATCCTCTTTAAATTAAAACTGGAAGATCTCAGCGCCAAGGTGGGAAAGCTCTCCGGGGGACAAAAAAAACGTCTGGCACTGGCCAATGCACTAATCAACAAACCGGACCTGTTGATTCTCGATGAACCTACCAACCATTTGGACCTTGAAATGATCGAATGGCTGGAGGATTATTTCGCTAAGGAAAACATGACCCTGTTCATGGTCACCCACGACCGCTTTTTTTTGGAACGGGTCTGCAACGAGATTATCGAACTGGAGAACGGCCAACTCTACCCGTACAAGGGCAACTACTCTTACTACCTCGAAAAAAGGGAAGCCCGCATCGAGCAGGAAGCCTCGGAGCAGCACAAATCGGAACAATTGTTTAAAAAAGAGCTGGCCTGGATGCGCAAACAGCCGAAGGCGCGCACCACGAAGTCCAAATCACGTATCGACGATTTTCAGACTATAAGGGAAAAGGCCGGCCAACGCCGAAAGGAACATGAAATACAGCTGGAAATCAATATGGAACGCATGGGCAGCAAGATTTTGGAACTGCATAAGATTTCGAAATCCTTTCCCGACAAACCGATCCTTGACCAGTTCGATTATACCTTTACCCGGGGCGAACGTGTCGGCATTATCGGCAAGAACGGTACGGGGAAATCCACTTTTCTAAATATCATTACCGGCTTGGAAAGCCCCGATGCCGGTAAGGTGGTGGTCGGCGACACCATCAAATTCGGGTACTACACCCAAGCGGGCATTCATATTAAGGCGGGACAAAAGGTAATCGATGTCATCCGCGATTTTGGGGATTTCATTCCCTTAAAAAAGGGAAGGCAGATTTCGGCCCAGCAATTGCTCGAACGTTTTCTTTTCGATCGCAAAAAGCAGTATGATTTTGTGGATAAACTGAGTGGTGGCGAGCGCAAGCGGCTTTATTTATGCACGGTGCTGATCCAAAACCCCAATTTTTTGATCTTGGATGAACCCACGAACGACCTCGATATCGTCACGTTGAACGTTTTGGAAAGTTTTCTGTTGGATTTCCCGGGATGTCTTATCGTCGTTTCCCACGACCGCTATTTTATGGACAAGATCGTCGACCACCTCTTCGTTTTCCGGGGGAATGCCGTGGTAGAGGATTTTCCCGGCAACTATTCCGATTACCGGACCTATGAGGATAGTAAGATTGTCGGAGAGCGGGAAGAAAAATCGAATCGCCGGGATGATTCGGAAGAAAAAGACACGACACCCGCAACTCGTTCCCAAAATACGCTGACCTACCTCGAAAAAAAGGAATACCGAAACCTTGAGAAAGAGATTAAAAAATTGGAAAAAAAGAAAACGGAGGTACAGAATAGGTTTGCGGACGGCTCCCTAACCGGCGAGGAAATCGAGGCGTTTTCAATTGAATTGGGCGAACTCGACGACACCATCAATGCCAAGACGGAGCGGTGGTTCGAGCTTTCCGATAGGTTAGAAGGTTAAATTACAAGCATTGTAATCTGTGCTACAGTTCATACGCCACCTAAAATTTTTCCTAAGCGCCACCGACCACCATGGCGTCCACTCCCCCTTCATCTATAATTACCTCACCAAATGCCTGTATGCCAAACCGGATTATTGCCAAGAGAAATCGCAGAACATCCTATTGAAAAGTATCGCTTATTTTAAGGCGAATCGCATAAGGCTTCCCCGTGGGACAGAAAATATCCATAAAAAAATCCAGAACGAATTTCCATCCCTTCAATGGGGTAAGGGCCCCTATGACATCCTATTTATGCTACCCTTCGAGGCCGACAAATTAGTTCGCAGTATTTCCCTAGAAAATGAAATACATAATGATACCCTCCTTCTAATTGACGATATTCATAATAACCGGATTAATCTATCCCTTTGGACATCCCTAAAAAACCATCCTAAGGTGACCGTTACGGTCGACCTGTTTTATTGCGGGGCCGTGTTTTTCAGAAAGGAACAGGCAGAGGAACATTTCAAAATAAGGATTTGATTTTGTAACTTTAAGTATTAAGATTAAGCAAATGGGCAAGTATACGATTTATGCAGTTTTGGGGATTCTTTTTGTAGTGTACCTATTTATTACTTTTGCGATGAAAAGACGTTCGAACCGTCGCAAAGACCGTAAGTTTATGGAAAGCTATGACCGCTCGAAGCGCAAAAACGAAGATCGGGAATAAGCACTATATTATCAACCATTAACCCCTGCTGAACAAATAATCTTCCTTCCCCATGAAAATTTATACCAAAACGGGCGATCTGGGCACAACGGGACTGCTGGGGGGTACCCGCGTAAAAAAGCACCACATTCGTATCGAAAGCTACGGAACGGTTGACGAGCTGAATTCCTGGCTGGGTTTGATCCGTGACCAAGACATTGAGGTACATGTAAAGAGCACGCTGATTCAAATTCAGGAAAAACTATTTATCGTAGGGGCCATTCTGGCGACGGATCCCGATAAGGCCCCGCTGAGAGGCGGTAAAAAACGCTTGAACATTCCCGAGCTCACAGACGCCGACATAGAAGTTTTGGAAAAGGAAATCGATGATATGGAGACCTCTTTACCGGCCCTGACCCATTTTATACTTCCCGGTGGCCATACCAGCGTGTCATACTGTCACATCGCCCGTAGCGTTTGCCGTAGGGCGGAACGCTCTTGTACCGTACTTTATGGCAATGCGCCTTTTGACGCCCGTGTTCTCTCGTTTATCAACCGGCTTTCCGACTATCTGTTCGTACTGGCACGGAAATTGTCCCAAGATTTAAAGGTCGAAGAAATGAAGTGGGTGCCCTGAACTTTAAAATATCGGTTTTGTCTTGCTATTCTCAAATAAAATCGCTATTTCTTCGTTCTCGAATAATCCAGACTAAACCTTGAACTCATCTGAAATGTTGTTTGGAACAGAGAATTTCGGCTTTTGTGGCCAAAATGATCTCATTTTAGAAACAGTCCCAAGACTAGGGCGGTCTGAAGTGAGGAAAAATAGTTTCATAGCGTGAGGTGCATAGATAGAGGAAAAAGTTTAAAAGGGTTCATTAATATTAAAAAGGCAAATTTGCTTGCCTATGTGTTTTTAAAAATTATTTTTGCAAAAAATTAAAATCAAACCAGCATGTATTGGACATTAGAACTAGCATCGTATTTGAGTGATGCACCATGGCCCGCGACAAAGGACGAATTGATAGATTATTCTATCCGTACCGGGGCGCCTTTGGAGGTGGTCGAAAACCTTCAGTCCATGGAAGAGGAAGGCGGCGAGATTTACGAATCCATCGAAGAAATTTGGCCCGATTACCCCACCGAGGAAGATTACCTCTGGAACGAGGACGAATATTAGGTGTGGCGCTCTTGACCCGTCAAACCTGAACGGGTGGCGTATCGCTAATCATTGAAATTAGGGAGTCGAATTCCAAAAGAAGTGCTCTGGGCTAAGAGAGCACATAATGAGGGGAATGGCATCAATATTGGGTATTTTTGGATAACAAGAAATAGCTATTGATAGGTTTGTATTAACTAAAGAGTCTCTATCGAGGCTTTTTTTTATGGACATCTATATAGCTCTGTTAGGAATGATGGCGGAGGAATTTATTCAGATATGAGGCTTGAGATATGAGGCGCCAAAAGCTTCGTTTAGCAGGGCTAAATAAATACTTAGATAACGAAGTAGCTGGAAAAAAGAACGGATCAGCAACCGGAACAGAACTAATTAAAGTGCCCTTATAGACCCGTTTTGTTGTGCACCGGGAATTTCGGTTCTTATGATCGACGAAAAAATTATTACCGGCATAGGAAGGTATTGGTAGTCAAAAATCAATTTTTATGGACGCATAATGTGATATTCGTAGGTAAAAGAAAAGGTTTAAAGGAGTTCTTTATGTAATTTTGGCAGACGAATGGCTTTAATCCCGCCTAAATCCATTCGTGGAATGCCTTTTGTTGTTTTAGGACAACAACATTCGAAATCAATTCTTCACCGCCGAAACCACATCAAAATGGCGGTCCAACAATAAACAGCACATCATGGATCTTTTAAATTCCGTTCTCAAGATATTCGTGGGCGACAAATCAAAAAAAGATGTCAAGGCCTTACAGCCCTTGGTCGAACAGATAAAATCTTTTGAACATCAGTTAGAAGGAATCAGCAACGACGAACTTCGCGACAAAACCAAAACCTTCAAACTAAAGATTGCGGAAGACTGCAGTAAGGTCACGGAGCAGATCGAGAAATTGGAGTCGGAGGTAAGGGCATCCGACGATATCGACAAGAATGAAGAAATTTATGAAGAAATCGATAAACTGAAGGAAGAGGCCTACCAGATTACCGAGAATACCTTGAACGAAATCTTACCGGTCGCCTTCGCCGTAGTCAAAGAAACCGCCAAACGTTTCGTCCATAATGAGACCTTGACCGTAACCGCCTCGGAATACGACCGGGAACTTTCGGGTACCAAAGAGTATGTCACTCTAGAGGATGAATCTGCCATCTGGAAAAATTCCTGGGACGCAGCCGGAAAAGCGGTCACTTGGGATATGGTCCATTACGATGTACAGCTCATCGGCGGTATTGCCTTGCATCAGGGTAAGATTGCCGAAATGCAGACGGGCGAGGGTAAAACACTGGTGGCCACCCTGCCCCTATACCTGAATGCCCTCGCCGGTAAAGGATCTCACTTGGTAACCGTCAACGATTATCTGGCGAAACGGGACAGTGCCTGGATGGCCCCCATCTTTGAGTTCCATGGCCTCTCGGTAGATTGTATTGACCACCACCGGCCGAATTCCGCCGGACGAAGGGCCGCCTACAATGCCGACATCACCTATGGCACCAACAACGAATTCGGTTTCGACTATCTGCGCGACAATATGGCGCACAAACCCGAAGATATCGTGCAACGGCCACACCATTACGCCATCGTGGATGAGGTCGATTCCGTTTTGGTCGATGATGCCCGTACGCCCCTGATCATTTCCGGACCAGTACCGGAAGGAGATCGGCACGAATTCAACGAATTGAAACCAAAGGTGTCGGATATCTTCAATAAACAGCGCCAGCATCTGACCGGCGTTTTGGCAGAGGCCAAAAAATTGATCGCCGAGGGAAATACGAAAGAAGGTGGTTTTCTATTGCTCAGGGTGCATCGCGGATTGCCCAAGAACAAGGCGCTGATCAAATTTCTGAGCGAAGAGGGTATGAAGCAGCTCTTGCAGAAGACCGAGAACTATTACATGCAGGACAATAACCGAGAAATGCCCAAGGTCGATGAGGACCTGCTTTTTGTCATCGACGAAAAAAACAACCAAATCGAGCTTACCGATAGGGGCATCGATTATATTTCCGGGGAACAGAACCGCGACTTTTTTGTAATGCCGGACATCGGGGGTGAAATTGCCAAAATCGAAAGCCAAGACCTCGAAATCGAGAAAGAGGCCGAACTGAAAGAAGAACTTTTTAGGGATTTCGGCGTCAAGAGCGAACGGATTCATACCCTGAGCCAGCTGCTAAAAGCCTATACTCTTTTTGAAAAAGATGTGGAATATGTGGTAATGGACAACAAGGTTATGATAGTTGACGAACAGACCGGCCGTATTATGGAGGGTCGGCGCTATTCCGACGGGCTCCACCAAGCTATCGAGGCTAAGGAAAACGTAAAGATCGAAGCCTTGACCCAGACCTTCGCCACTGTCACCCTGCAAAATTACTTTAGAATGTACCGCAAGTTGGCGGGTATGACCGGTACGGCGGTCACCGAGGCCGGCGAGTTTTGGGAAATCTATGAGCTTGACGTGGTGGAAATTCCCACCAACCGCCCGATTGCAAGGGACGATAGAAACGATTTGATCTACAAGACCAAACGCGAAAAATACAATGCCATAATTGATCAAGTGACCGAACTTTCTCAAGCGGGCAGGCCAGTGCTTATCGGTACGACCTCGGTAGAGATTTCCGAACTCCTGTCGCGCATGCTTGCCATCCGTAAGGTAGAGCACAACGTGCTGAACGCAAAGCTCCATAAAAAAGAAGCCGATGTGGTAGCCGAAGCGGGCAAATCGGGTGTGGTTACCATCGCTACCAACATGGCCGGCCGCGGTACGGATATCAAACTCTCCCAAGAGGTCAAAAAAGCGGGCGGACTCGCCATCATCGGAACCGAACGCCATGATTCCCGGCGCGTTGACAGACAGCTACGCGGACGTTCTGGCCGTCAGGGGGATCCGGGAAGTTCCCAGTTCTATGTATCCCTAGAAGACAACCTCATGCGTCTCTTCGGCTCGGAACGGGTAGCCAAAATGATGGATAGAATGGGCTTGGAGGAAGGCGAGGTCATACAGCACGGTATGATGACCAAATCCATCGAGCGCGCCCAGAAAAAAGTAGAGGAAAATAACTTCGGCGTACGTAAACGTTTATTGGAATACGATGACGTTATGAACGCCCAACGCGAGGTGGTCTACAAAAGAAGACGCCATGCCCTACAAGGCGAACGCCTAAAAGTGGATATCGCCAACATGGTGTACGACACCTGTGAAGCTATTGCCGAAACCAACAAAATGGCGAACGATTACAAGAACTTCGAGTTTGAACTGATCAAGTATTTCTCTATAACCTCACCCATCGAAGAAGCAGAATTCCTAAAATGGAGCGAGCGCGAAATAGCCACCACCATCTATACGGCCATTTACAAACACTATCAAGAAAAAATGCAGCGCAATGCGGCTACGGCCCTGCCCGTAATAAAAAAGGTGTACGAAGACAGTTCCAATAAATTTGAGCGTATCGTAGTGCCTTTTACCGATGGCGTAAAAACCCTAAATGTCGTCACAGATTTGCAACGTGCCTACGAAAGTGAGGGAAAGGAGTTGGTCACCGATTTTGAAAAAAACATTACTTTGGCCATTGTCGACGATTCGTGGAAGACCCATTTACGTAAGATGGATGAGTTGAAGCAATCTGTACAATTGGCGGTACACGAACAGAAAGACCCTTTGCTGATTTACAAGTTCGAGGCGTTTGAACTGTTCAAGGCCATGATAGACAAGGTGAACAAAGAGGTGGTATCTTTCCTGTTTAAAGGTGAACTGCCCACGGGCAATCCCAACGACATTCAAGAAGAGCGGACCGTTCGCCGGCCCAAGGAAAATCTACAGACCAGTAAAGAAGAAATCCCCAATAGCGACGAGCGCGCCGCCCAAAACCGTGCAGTGGGGCAGAATCAGGGCCAACGACCGCAAGTTACGGAAACCATAGTTCGTGAACGTCCTAAAATAGGACGTAACGAAAGGGTGACCATCAAGAATGTGCTATCGGGCGAAAGCAAGACCCTAAAATACAAACAAGCGGAACCCCTTATCGAGAGGGGCGAATGGGTGCTTACCGAAAATTGAAAAGCGGCCCTGCTTTGAACCTCGAACGGCAATTTTTTCCTAAAGTTGCCGTTTTTTATTGCTTTTGGACGAGTGACAGCCCCATAAAACAAATTTAAAATGTATCTTTTTCCTTGATAGGTAATCAATATATTATCGGTCTACCCTATTCATGCGAAAATCAACTTCCGACGAAAAGCGAATCAGCGACAAAACGGGTTTGCTGTTGAGGTTCAACTATGTTTCGTCTGTTCTCAGCTTGATATTAGGGTTCATCTCGCTCTATGTCTTTGATTTACAAGGGGTTATTACTTCCGTATTTTTCCTTTACGTTACGTTGAACCTCTTAAATGTCGCCATCTTTAAAGTCAATGGCAATCTGACCGTAATGGCCATTTATACCTCTGTACTTTCAACAATCAGCACGGTGGTAATAACCTTATTCAGTGGTGGCATTAACAGCCCCTTTGTCTTCCTGTTGGCCATTATTGTGTTGGCCAGCTACGTATCAACAAAAGGGTTCGGTAGAATTTATCTCTATGCCGGGCCGGTAATAGTGGTTTTGCTATTCGTTATAGATCGGGTGAATTTTGCCTTTATCGTCAACGAGATACCTGACGAATCTCGCGATCTCTTCAGTTTGGCCATCGTACTTTTTGTCGTCTATATCCTGGGCGGCGTTTTTGGCAAGGAGCTATTAATCGCCCGTCATAATCTCTATTGCTCCAAGGCGGAAATCGAAACACGTATCGAAGAAAAAGGAACCCTTTTAAAAGAACTCCACCATAGAGTAAAGAACAATTTGCAAACGGTTTCTAGCCTGCTAAGTTTGCAATCGAAAAACACGGGGAACACTGAACTTAAGACCATGATCAAAAGCAGTCAAAATAGGATCAAGGCCATGGCACTTATTCATGAAATGCTTTATGTGCACCATAACATTTCTCGAATCGACTTCAGGCCCTATGTCCGGGAACTAACCGAATATCTCACCAAATCGGTGGATAGCAAAGATCAGACCGTGGAAATAAACATCGACATGCCCGAGGTAAAGCTGGGTATCGATACCGCCATACCCTTAGGGCTTCTAATGAACGAAGTGATTACCAATTCGCTCCAATACGGATTCACGGAAAAGGGAAGAGGTTTTATCGACATCCGCTTTCGGAAGAAAGCCGGTATGAACGAGTATACCTTGGATATTAGCGATAACGGCATCGGATTTTCCAAGGAAATGGATTTCAAGAACGAAAAATCCTTAGGGCTCCAACTCATCCACAACCTCTCAAGACAGCTGCAGGGTTCGGTACAAAGGATGGACACGGAGCGGGGCACCCACTATCACCTCAAATTCCGCACGGTAGAAATACGTGCTACCGCTAGTGAGAACCCCGGGGAAATCAAGCGTCTTTCGACTATTGCAAGTGGATAGGTACAGATTTCGTTCCGCCAAAATGCTTATCGTAGTAAGATGTTTCCTCATTAAAATGTTTTTTTATATGTGATTTCCGTAATTTAACGCTTACATTTGCCTGATTTCCGCGAATCTAAACTGCTTAGGGCCGGTTTAGAAAAAAGGGTAGTGACTATCCCTGAACAAACACCTATTGTAACGGCCATTCCCCTCAAAATGAGTTGATGCCACATTCGAGCCACATCCAGAACAAAATTGACGGCCAGACTAAGTTGCTCTTTCGGTTTGTATATATTTCGGTGGCATTGACCACTGCATTGGCTATCCTTTGTATATATCCCCTTCATATTTACGGGGTAGTGCCCACGGCTCTTTTTACCTACGGAATAAGCAACATTTTAAATATCGAACTGTTCAAAAAAAACGGAAACCTCAAATGGGCCGCCATACGATCTTCCATTCTTTCACTCCTTGTAACATTTACCGTTATTCTCTTTACCGGGGGTATTAACAGCCCGTTTATTTTTATATTGGCAGTAATCGTTCTCGGAGGTTATGCAGGAGCACGCATTTTCGGCAGGGTGTATCTCTATGCCGTTATGGGAGCCATTTTCTTGATATATCTGATCGACGAAGCGAATTTCACATTTTTTGCCAATACCGTACCGGCGGAATCAAAGCATCATTTCAGTTTGTTAAGTGTACTTTTTGCGGTCTATTTGATGGGTGGCGTTTTTGGCAGGAATTTAATGAATGCGTATCAAGACATGAAAAAATCACGCGCAGAGATCGAAAAGGGAATCGAAGAAAAAGGAATGCTTTTAAGGGAAGTACACCACAGGGTAAAGAACAATCTGCAAACGGTCTCCAGTCTGCTTAGCCTTCAGGCGAAAAACACGTTGAACGATAACATTAAACCTTTGATCCATAGCAGCCAGAACCGGGTTACCTCCATGGCCATGATCCATGAGATGCTTTATTTGAGAGACGACCTTTCCCAGATCGAATTTCGGCCCTATGTGCAAGAACTTACCGAGTATCTTCTGAAATCCGTAAAAACCCAAAGTAGCGGAATTGTTGTAGATATAGATATTCCAGATGTTCACTTGGGCATAGATACAGCAATCCCTTTGGGTCTTCTGATCAACGAAGCGGTCACCAATTCAATAAAATACGCTTTTTCGGAAAGCTCGGAGGGTAAAATAAATATTTTACTTTCCCCTGGGGATACTGAAGCTTTCTACGTTCTGGAAATTTTGGATAACGGAATCGGTTTTTCGGAAAATCTGGATTTTAGGACGACCGATTCGTTGGGGCTAAAACTGATCCACAACTTAGCCCGGCAACTACGAGGTTCGGTAGAACGGGTTTCGTGCGACAAAGGAACACGGTACCGTATAGAGTTTTACGATTTCGAAAGGCATCGCTCATCGCGTGTGTAGGTTTCACAGCGGACCGGGCCTACCTTGTAAAGGGGAATTTTTACACCGATTATCCAAGGCTTATTTGTATTTCGTTTTTGATTCTATGGCAAAACGGTTTAGCTTTGAACAAAAACCCCATTATGCTACAGAACAGCAAACTGGAAGATCGCCTAAGAAGTAAGATTCAGCTGGTTATCAAGGTCAACTATTTCAGTTCAATCTTTGCCTTACTGTTTGGCGCTTTCTGTTTTTTTGTATTGGATATTACCCAGGTAATTCCGTACGTATTTTTAATTTTCGGGGTTATGAATTCGGCCAATACCCTCCTCTACCGCTACCATGGCAGCTTGACCCTGACCTACAATATCGTTTCTATCATGACCTTGACCGGGGCCAGCGTTATCACCCTGTACAGCGGGGGCATCAACAGCCCCTTTATTTTCGTACTGGCCCTGATCGTAGTAGCTGGTTATGTCACTACCAAGTCCTACGGAACGCTGTACCTGAACCTTAACCTGCTCATCATCATACTGATTTACTCCCAAAGCATCGCGGATTTCAGTTTTGTGACCGATGTGGTACCCGAAAAATCGAAAAACCTGTTCGCGCTTATCAGTGTGCTATTCTCGGTCTATCTTTTGGGAGGCGTTTTCGGAAAGAACCTATTGCATGCCCATCACAATTTATATAAGATCAAAAGCGAACTCGAGGAAAAAATCGGCGAAAAAGAAACGCTCATTAAAGAGGTGCACCACCGGGTAAAGAATAATCTTCAGACCGTTTCAAGCTTGCTTAGCTTACAGTCCCGCAATATTGAGGACAAAGAAGTGAAAAGTCTTTTAAAAAGCAGCCAAAACCGGGTAATTACGATGGCGATGGTACACGAAATGCTTTATATGCGCGAAGATCTTTCTAAAATCGAATATAATTCCTATGTACAGGAACTAGCTGAATTTCTGGTACGCTCGATTAAGGGCACGAGCAGCAATATCACCTTGAGCATCGATGTTCCCAAAGTGGAGCTGAATATCGATACCTCCATTCCCCTGGGACTCCTTATCAACGAAGTGGTGACCAACGCTCTCAAATTCGGAATCGTCGATGAGAATAAAGGTGAAATTATAATCAAACTGCGCCAGGGAGAAGGCAAATGAGTTTTTGTTGAATATTGGGGATAACGGTATTGGTTTCGCCGAAACAATTACCTATAAGAACTCCAATTCCCTCGGATTAAAATTGATACACAACCTCGCCAGACAACTTCAAGGTTCAATTAAACGTGACTTCTCTAAAAAGGGAACCCATTATATCGTCAAATTTAAGGAAATCCGAGATCAAATCCCTTCGGTGGTCTAGCCTCTCTCCAAGCTTAATAGTGATTTTCCTCGAAATATCCGTGAGGCTGTGGAATTTAGTTGGTATGCTTTCTTCCCAATCGGTACCTGTAACATCCTGAGCCTTTTTCTATTGGAAAAAATAAATCTTACGCACAGCGTTCGCTTAAAAAAAGGTATAAAAAACGTGAAATAATGAAAGTTTTTTCCTTCAAAAGTGTTCATTGTCAATAATTTATAAATAAAAACCCCAAATATTATGGGGAATATCTTGGTTGCCATGTATCTTACTATCATTAATTTGCACTCAAATTACCGTGCTTTGGAATATACCTATACCATATTGGATTCCGATGCGACTTCCAATTTGCAACTGCAGCACTACTTGGGAGGGTACGGCGATTTCACCTGCGCCGGATTGGCGAAGAACAGTACCGAAGGCATCAATTCGATTTTAAAATTTTCTCCCGATGTCGTGTTTATCAACCTCAACGAAAATGCATCCGATTATTTTCAGATGGTGATGGAGCTGCATCAATATATCAACAACCTCCCCGTTATCATCGGTATTTCGAAAAGTAAGAATTATGCCTACGATGCCATCAAAAACGGATTCTTCGATTATTGGTTGATGCCTTACAACGAGTTCGATATCCGAAAATCGCTTTTGCGGCTCAAAAAACAGGTTCCCGTCAAGGCCGAACCCGATACCCTGTGCCTAAAATCGTATCGGGATTTTCAATATATCAACACCAACGACATCCTCTACCTTCAAGCGGACAATAATGCGACAGAATTCGTAATGAAAGACGGTACAATAAACAATGCGTTTAAAACGTTAAAGTCTTTCGAGAAACAACTGCCCAAGAATTTCGTGCGTATCCACCAGAGCTATATTGTGAACACCCATTATATTTCGCGTATCAGCTACGGCAAATCGAACTGCACCCTTAAACAGAACAAGATGCAGCTGCCCTTCTCCAAATCCTACCGAGAGAACATCGATGGTTTGAAGAAGATACTCTCAAAAAACACCATTTCTTCCCTTAATTAAAAAAATTCTAACAGATATCTGCACAATACTCACAGACCTGCTACGTTTACTAGTATACTGTTTTGCTACGGTCAGTCTAAGGGGTTTAGGTATTAATTTAGCCGTAACATTAAACAATAACCCCTAAAACCATTTTATTATGAAAAAAGTAGCAAGTATTTTCGCAGTATTGGTAATGAGCGTCGGACTTTTCACTTCGTGTGAATCGGAAACCAGTGTAACAGATAATGATGCGCTATATGATGTACAGGTTCAGGCTTCTAATGATGGAGATGATATCAGAACAGATAGAAGGGATTGAGCTTGAAAAACAACCAACGATAATTTAATTTAGCCTTAAAAGACATTTTTAAGGCTTTTTTTATTAAATTTTCAAAAAAATGAGTCTGTCTAACGACACTATTTTCAAAAAAGGATACCTTGTATTTTTATGTGTTTTAGGTATACTTATGTATGCCTGCAACTCAGGGCCGACCCAATCCAACGAAAAGCAGAGTACTGTTGAAGCCGATACGCTGTTTGAAGCGATTAAGCAAGGGCGGGATACCAAATTATCTTATAACAAAAGAAAAACCTATTTAGATAAAGCCTATACAGCAGCTTTACATCTAAAAAACGATTCGCTAAAGACCAAGGTGTTTTCTAGATTATCACTTGCCTATTTAATATTGAACGATTCGCTGAATTTTAGAAAATCCAATCTCGAAACCATTCGATTAGCCCGCAAAGTCAAAGATAGCACAAGTCTTGCCGAAGCGAATTGGGATTTAGCGGATTTTTATAGGTTGGAAGCCATTGCAGACAGTGCCTATTATCATTTTTCAGAAGCCGAAAAAATATATCATAATCTAGGGCAGAATTACGAGTCGGCAAGAATGCTATACAACATGGCGATAGCACAAGCCGACGTAAAGGACTACACTGCTAGCGAAATCACCACGATTAAAGCTATAGAAATTCTTAAACCTCTCAATAAACACGAACAGTTATATAGCAGTTACAGTAATCTAGGCTCTGTTTCGAAAGATTTAAAGGAGTACGAGAGAGCTATTGATTATTACAATATTGCCTTGGATTATCAAAAACAGATACAGACCGAAAATACTTTTGACTTAAGCCTCAAAAATAATATTGGGGTAGTTTATCAGAATAAGGGAGAATACGCGAAGTCCCTTCCTTATTTTGAGCAAGTTTTATCAGAAAAAAATTTAATCACTAAATATCCAAAATTATATGCTTTATCGCTAAACAATTTAGCCTATAGTAGATTTAAAATCAATCCTAGAAACGATGTGTCGGAGCAATTTCAAAGAGCCGTCCAAATTCAAGATAGTATTGGAGATATCGCGGGAGCTTCTAGAACCCATTATGGCCTTGCCGAATATTATCTAACTAAAAAAGATACGCTTAAAGCCCTATCACATGCCAAGAAAGCACTAAGCGATGCCGAAACGGCGCATAATAATGATCGACTTCTACAGACCCTTCAGCTTTTGACCAGACTGGACCCAAAAAATTCTTCCACCTATAACAGCCGATATATTTCCCTCAACGACAGTTTGCAAGAAGAAGAGCGTCAGGTACGCGACAAATTTGCACGCATTCGTTTTGAGACGGACGAATACATTGCGGAAAACGAGACGTTGGCCAGCGAAAAACGCTTGTGGGCCGGTATCGCCTTGGCGATTTTCCTGCTCGCCGCTTCTGCCTTTATCATGTTTGACCAGCGGGCGAAAAACCAAAAATTGCGCTTTCAACAGGCACAGCAGGCAGCTAACCAAGAGATTTTCAACCTTATGCTGGCCCAAAAGGAAAAGGTGGAGGAAGGCAAAAAATCAGAACAAAAACGCATTTCCGAAGAATTGCACGATGGGGTGCTGGGACGGATGATGGGTTCTCGTATGGTACTCACCGGCCTAAATAAAAAAAACGATCAAGACGCCGAAGCCCAACGCAAAAAAGCCATCGATGCCCTACAGGATGTCGAAAAGGAGATACGTGCCATCTCGCACGAACTCAGTGATGCCGCCTACCAAAAAATGCATAATTTTATGCTCTCTTTGCAAGATCTGTTAAAATCCGTGGAAAGTACCGCGAATATCAATTGCAAGTTGGTCTACGACCATGAAAAAAATTGGGATGCACTGAAAGGCGATATCAAGATCAACGTTTACCGAATGGTACAGGAAAGCCTACAAAATTCCGTTAAACATGCCCAATGCAAAAATGTTACCGTTACCTTTGCCTCCGATAAAAACACCTTGAAAGTAGCCATCATGGATGATGGCAGAGGCTTTCGCACGACAAAGAGAAAAAAGGGCATCGGTATGCGCAATATAGCATCCCGTATTGAAAAATTGCATGGGGAGTGGAATATTGATAGCACCCCCGGAAAAGGTACCACCATAGTATTGGAAATCCCCGTTACCTCTTCCAAAAATTCTACCCCCCGCTCGACCGGTAAACGAAAGCTTACCGAAGAAGTATAAATGGAAAATGACGAGATAGAATATGAGCGACCTAGTACGCATTCTTGCTGTCGACGATCATGAAATGATCGTCCTCGGCTATAAATATACCTTGGAAGCCAGCACCTTTGATGACTACGAAGTGGTGGTGCATACCGCTACTGGTTTCGAGTTGGGCCAAAGGGAAATCGAAGGTTCTGCCAAGCGCCTGCCATACGATATTATTTTATTGGATATTCAAATGTTTCCCGAAAGTGCCAAGGAAGAGCGGAGCGGAGAGGATCTCGGACTTTTGGCACGGAAGATTTCACCCAGTTCAAAAGTCGTGTTCCTATCCTCCTTTAGTGACAGTTACCGAATCAACAATATCCTGAAAAATGTGAATCCCGACGGGTATATGGTGAAATCGGAAGTGGACGAGAAAACCTTGCAGACTATGGTCAAAACGGTGTTGAAGAAGCCCCCCTATTATACCGCGGCCGCTTTACAGGCCATCCGGAGAAAAATGGCCAACGAGGACCAAATCGATGAGCGGGACAAAAAAATTCTGTATCAATTATCCATCGGAACCAAAACCAAGGACATCTCTTCGCTGGTAGCAGCGGCCAGTACCACGGTCGAAAATCGTAAGCGCCAGTTAAAAATCATGCTCGGCGTTGAAAAGGGAAACGATTTTGCACTGATTGAAGAGGCGCGAAAGCGAGGTTTCATTTAAATTATGGTATTCTGCGAGTAAATTATTATTCGTAAGTCTCTTCATAAGAGTTAAATACAATAAAAAATAACGGTGGCCTAGAAAAACCACCATTTTTCTGTGGTTTTTCTTTGTTCGATGACCGGCTGGGGGAATTACCTTTGTTTGTCAATTGAATCATTCCATAACTCCTATGCCACTTTATCTCGACAGTTTTAAAAATAATCCGCCCGAAGGTTTCAACAGCGACCTGAATATCGAAGGACTTGACGCCTTCCAAAGACGGTTGGAAAAACACTTTTTCTCGGAGGTTAGAGTACGCAATTGTTCTTCCGATAAAATTTCGGTCCAACTTGCCATCGAACTCGATTGCAATTTGAGCCTGGTTGAGATGCTATTCCATTTCAATAAAGGAACATGGGGCAATTTTAAACACGAGAAATCTTCATTTTCCAAATTACTCCAACAATTGGTCGAGGAAAATGATACCTCCTTGGATGTAGAGGAATTTACGCTGTTGCTTAAAGACACGACTATAATCGTCAATAAAATATACGCCAAGGGTATTCCAGAACAGTTACATACTATCTTTACTGAACTCGGAAAACATTACGTGCACTTCAGCAAAGGCCTGACGGAGACACCCTACGAAATTTATATTCCCGTTTTCGAGGAGGAATGCGGCGCAGGGGAAGACAACTTATTGCGAAATATCGAGGCTGGAAACCATACGAAAAAAGACTACTACAAGTATTGGGGACTATATTGCGATTCCGAAGAGGATGCCGTCATCTACGACCTAAAGAATACAAGAATCGAACAGGGAGACCTGTTTATGCTCAACCACTAGATGGGTAAACCCCACAAGCCAAGTACCAAATTCCGACAAGAACTTGAAATTTTTGAAAACTTAAAAACCGCCGCCGCCTGAAGTATGGCGGGTAGATTTTTAAAAGGCTAAACTAAGAATTCCTTTCAATAATTGAACAGGGCCCTGCCCTTCATTAGTTCATGGACCTTTTCTTTCACTCCTTCAATCTTACCCTCATCCTCCCAATGGGCCAGAACTTCATCTATCAAATCTACGATAGCCCTCATATCATCCTCTTTTAAACCCCTCGTGGTAATGGCCGCCGTGCCAAAGCGGATACCGGAGGTTACGAATGGAGATTTATCATCGAAAGGCACCATATTTTTGTTTGCCGTAATATCGGCCTTGACCAATACATTTTCTGCATTTTTTCCGGTAATGTCCTTGTTGCGAAGGTCGATCAGCATCATATGGTTATCCGTTCCCCCGGAAATGATATGATAGTCCTTGGCGACGAAAGCGGCAGCCATGGCAGCGGCATTTTTCTTCACTTGAAGCATATACTTCAGGAAATCATCGCTCAAGGCTTCACCGAAAGCGATGGCCTTACCGGCAATCACGTGCTCTAGAGGCCCGCCCTGGTTGCCCGGAAAAACGGCCATATCCATTAAATTGGACATTTTTTTAAGCTTCCCGTTCTTCAATTTTTGACCGAAGGGATTATCAAAATCTTTCCCCATCAAGATGAGGCCACCTCTAGGCCCCCGGAGCGTTTTGTGCGTCGTAGTGGTCACCACGTGACAATGGGGAATCGGATCGTTGAGAATTCCTTTGGCGATCAATCCCGCTGGATGGGCGATATCCGCCAGTAAGAGGGCATCGATACTGTCCGCAATTTCCCGGAACCGCTTGAAATCCATATCCCGCGAATAAGCGGACGCCCCTGCAATAATCATCCTGGGTTTTTCTTTTTGGGCAATTTCCTGAATTTTCTCGTAGTCCAATCTACCGGATTCTTTATCCACTCCGTAAAAAACGGGCTTGTACAAGCGTCCCGAAAAATTGACGGGAGAACCATGGGTCAGGTGTCCGCCGTGGGATAGGTCGAAACCCAATATCGTATCGCCCGGTTGCAGGCAGGCGTGGTACACCGAAGCGTTGGCCTGTGATCCGGAATGGGGCTGCACATTGGCATATTCGGCGCCGAAGAGTTCCTTGGCACGATCGATGGCCAACTGCTCGACTTTATCGACCACTTCGCAACCGCCGTAATACCGTTTCCCCGGATAGCCTTCGGCATATTTGTTCGTCAGGACCGATCCTGCGGCTTCCATCACTTGGGGACTGACAAAGTTCTCGGAGGCAATCAGCTCGATTCCGTTAACTTGGCGTTCCTTTTCTTCGGCTATAAGTTCAAAAACTCGAGTATCGCGTGGCATAGATAAAATTCCTTTAAGTGAGGTGCAAAAATACAAATTGCCCCTTGCAAATTCCCACAAAACAATATATTTGGTACGGAAATTATTAAACGCCTATTAACAATTCCGCTATGCCCATACTTGCGAACGATCCGAATAGAAAAACTTGGCTTCCCGTACCCCAAAACTCCGATTTTCCGATACAGAACATTCCGTTCGGGGTGTTTTTGACCCGCGATGATATTATAACAATCGGCACGAGAATAGGCGACAATGTCGTCGATTTGGGCGCCTTGCACCAGTTGGGCTATTTCAGGGACATTCCCTTGACGGACGATATCTTTTTACAGGATACTTTGAACGATTTTATTTCCGATGGCCGTACAACCTGGCGGTCGGTCCGTAACCGTATCAGTGACATTTTTGATGCTGGAAACCCCGAATTGAAGAACAATGCTGCCCATCGAAAGACCGTATTGTTCTCTTTGGACGAGATCGAGATGCAACTGCCGGTACATATCGGGGACTATACCGATTTTTACTCCAGCAAAGAACATGCTACCAATGTGGGCAGCATGTTCCGCGACCCTGACCACGCCCTTTTTCCCAATTGGCTGCATCTTCCCGTAGGATACCACGGCAGGGCTTCCACCATCATACCGAGCGGCACGCCTATTCGCCGGCCCATGGGACAAACATTACCAAAAGATGCCGACCGACCCGTATTCGGCCCTTCACAAAAGCTCGATTTCGAACTCGAAATGGCATTTATCACCACTGATGCCAATGCCCTGGGCGAAGCCATATCGATCGACGAGGCGGAAGAGTATATCTTCGGAATGGTACTTTTCAACGATTGGAGCGCCCGCGACATCCAAAAATGGGAATATGTGCCATTGGGTCCCTTCCTCTCCAAAAGTTTTGCTTCTTCGATGTCGACCTGGATAGTGACCTTGGATGCGTTGGAACCCTTTAGGGTCAAGAGTCCGAAACAAGATCCTTCACCCCTCCCCTATCTGCAAGAAAAAGGAGAGCACAGTTTCGACATTCAACTGGAAGTGGCAGTGACTCCCGATCAAGGCGAATCGACCACCATCAGCAGATCAAATTTCAAATACATGTACTGGACCATGGCACAGCAATTGACACACCACACCGTGAACGGCTGCAAGGTAAACAGCGGAGACTTGATGGGCAGCGGTACAATCTCGGGCCCGACCCCAGATTCGTATGGTTCTTTGCTCGAACTTTCTTGGCAGGGTACCCGACCCGTAAAACTGGACGATGGTTCGGAACGGAAATTTATTGAGGATCACGATACGGTAACCATACGTGGTTTTGGTGAAAAAGATGGAATCCGTATCGGATTCGGGGAGGTCGCCACAAAACTACTTCCGGTAGTTAAGCCCAGAAACAAACTTTGAGCAGCGATAAGCCATTTGACGATTATATAAGATATTTCAACTTTTAACGTTAGTGTAGAAGGCTATTTTGGCACAGCTATTGAAAATGCGTCCATTATAGTAAAATCTTATATGATGAAGAAATCCTTATTTTACGGTGCCGTGATGACCGTTCTTTTGGCCTGCGGCGGCATAAAAAAGACCCAAAAGGCTCTAAACTTGGGCGACTACAGTCAAGCTATTAACACTTCCATCGAAAATTTAGCCAAGAATAAGACCAAAAAAAGCAATCAAGACTACGTACTGATGTTGGAAAGAGCCTTTCAGAAGAATACGGAACGTGAATTGAAAGAAATCGCGTTTCTGCAAGAGGATGAAAATCCCGCGCACTACGAGGCCATTTACCGCAGCTACGTCAACCTGCGCGATATTCAGGAAAGGATTCGCCCGTTGCTACCCTTGCCAGTACACGATGAGAAAAGAAACGCGCGATTCAATTTTAAGAATTATCAGGATGACCTACTCGACAGCAAGGATGACCTAGCGGATTACCTTTACAAAAATGCATCGAACCTTTTGAAAAACGCCACAAATAAGCACGATTATAGAAAAGCCTACGACGACTTTACCTATTTGGAAGAGATCAATCCCGGGTTTGATGACACAAAATCAAAAAGAGAAGAAGCCTTTGCCAGAGGACAGGATTACGTACAGGTGCAAATAGTTAATAACACTGACCAGATCGTTCCCGCAAAATTGCAAGAAGAGCTATTAAACTTCAACACTTACGGACTCGATGGGCAGTGGACACAGTTTCACGCCCATCCGTTATCCAACATCCGGTATGACTATATTATGGAACTTGCCCTAAAAGAAATCAACATATCGCCCGAACAGGTCAACGAAAAGCATATTATCAAGGAAAAACAGATCAAGGACGGAAAAAGCTATGCAGTTGACCCCGAAGGCAAAGTGGTCAAGGACAGTCTGGGCAACAAGATAAAAATCGATAGGTTCAAGACCGTAGAATGTAATTTTTACCAATATACACAATTTAAGTCCGCTCGGGTTGCCGGAGTAGTACGCTTCACCGATACGGACACACAGCAAGCTTTGGACTCCTACCCCGTATCGAGCGAGTTCGTTTTCGAACATGTTTATGCCAACTACGATGGCGACAAAAGAGCGCTGGACAATGACCTGGTGAAACTATTGGGACTGACCTCCGTGCCCTTTCCCAGTAACGAACAAATGGTGTACAATGCCGGGGAGGATTTAAAATCACGGGTGAAATCCATTTTGGTCAGGCAACGATTTAATTGATCGTATTTCAGACTTCTAAGACTTTTTGCACTGATGAAAGGTGCTAGGGCGATGCTATGCAACCCTCGGCCGTTGCCTACCACCTAAAACCATATCTGAAATTGGGTTAAAAGCCTTAGAAAAGCGCGACAACTGCTCTTGCCTTTTCGGCATCGGTATTCTCGCAATTAGAGGCTTGTGCAACTGAAGCCTGCTAGCTGAAGTTTTACCTTTTTCCCTAATGCTTGCTTCGAATTAGGGACAACTACCAGCTAAACGTACGCTTTTAAATCGATTTCCGTAATCCCACCATGAGAAGCGTGGGCGACCGTTTGGCCGTTCTTGATGACCAGAAGCTGTGGGGACTGGTGCAAGACCTGGAATTTTTGGGCAATTTCGTTGGAAATTTCGCGATGCCGATGCAAGTCCAAAAAATAGAGGTCACGGGAAGTAGGCTCTTGCAAAATGTAATTTTTCTCGAAGAGGTTCAGCACCATCCGGCTAACGCCACAAGTTGTCGAGTGTTTAAAAATAACCTGGGGACGGGAAGCGGATTTCTGTTGAATTTCCTCCAGTTGCTCCGAAGACTTCAGCGGAATCCAAGGCAACTTTTCCGCATTTTTTATTTCCGTTACTTTTTTTACTTCCAAAGATATTATCGAAAAGACCCATTGTGGATTTTTAGGTGTTGAACTTATATAATTTAATACTTTTACAGTACTCACTATGCTACTATCTATTTAAATAAATAGCACCCGTATAAAACTGCCGAAATGTCCTGTTATTAGTAACCTTTAACGACATTTTGTCCGTTTTACCGGTTGGTAGGGTTGTTGACTACTACTTTTCAAAATTAGGCATTATCCTAACAAAACATATAAAGATATGAACCCCAATAACTACACCATAAAATCACAGGAGGCCCTACAACAAGCCCAGCAGCTTGCGCAAAGTATGGGCCACCAGCAGATCGAGAACGAACATTTGTTCAAGGCCATTTGGGAGGTAGACGAAAATGTGCTTCCTTTTATCCTTAAAAAATTGAACATTAATGTAGGATTACTGCAACAGATATTAGACAAAGAACTGCAAAGCTTTCCGAAAGTTTCGGGAGGCGATATTATGCTATCTCGCGAGGCCGGTAAAACGGTCAACGAGGCGAGCATCATCGCCAAAAAGATGGAAGATGAGTACATATCCATCGAGCATTTTCTGTTGGCCATCCTTAAGTCAAAGAGTAAGATAGCACAAATTTTGAAAGACCAGGGCGCTACGGAAAAAGATTTGAAAGCGGCAATAGCGGAACTCCGCGGCGGGGATAAAGTGACATCACAAAGTGCGGAAGAGACCTATAATTCCTTGGATAAATATGCGCTCAATTTAAACAAAATGGCCGATACCGGAAAGCTGGACCCGGTAATCGGGCGGGACGAGGAAATCCGCCGTATACTTCAGATATTATCGCGACGAACGAAGAATAACCCGATGCTGGTCGGCGAACCGGGCACAGGTAAAACGGCCATTGCCGAGGGCTTGGCTCACCGTATCGTTCAAGGGGACGTACCAGAAAACCTAAAAGATAAAATAATTTATTCCTTGGATATGGGCGCATTAATAGCCGGCGCCAAATACAAAGGGGAGTTCGAAGAGCGGTTAAAATCGGTCATCAAGGAAGTGACATCCTCTGATGGCGATATCGTACTTTTTATCGACGAAATCCATACCCTTGTAGGTGCCGGAGGCGGACAGGGCGCCATGGATGCGGCCAATATATTAAAACCCGCCTTGGCCAGGGGTGAGCTGCGTGCCATCGGTGCGACCACCCTTGACGAATATCAAAAATATTTTGAAAAGGACAAGGCTTTAGAACGGCGATTTCAAAAAGTGACCGTGCTGGAACCGGATACCGAAAGTGCCATTTCTATTCTCCGGGGTATCAAGGAAAAATACGAGGCGCACCACAAAGTGCGTATCAGGGACGAAGCGGTCATCGCAGCGGTGGAATTATCCCAACGCTACATAACGAACCGATTTTTACCCGATAAGGCGATTGACCTGATGGACGAAGCGGCATCGAAACTACGGATGGAAATCAATTCCAAACCCGAGGAACTCGATGTGCTCGATCGCAGGATCATGCAGCTTGAAATCGAAATCGAGGCCATCAAACGAGAGGAAGATAAGGCAAAATTGAAATCACTGAATGTCGATTTGGCCAATGTGAGGGAAGATCGCAACGAAATTTTTGCCAAATGGGAAAGCGAAAAATCGGTAGTCGACAATATCCAAAAGACAAAACAGGATATTGAGGAGTACAAACAGGAAGCCGAACGGGCCGAACGTAACGGAGAATATGGTAAGGTGGCCGAACTGCGCTACGGAAAAATAAAGGAAGCACAGGAAACCCTCGAAACACTTCAGCAAGAGCTGCAGAAACAACAGGAAGGAGAGACGCTCATCAAGGAAGAAGTCACCAATGAGGATATCGCAGAGGTCGTTGCCAAATGGACGGGCATACCGGTTACCAAAATGCTGCAGAGCGAACGTGAAAAACTCCTGAAACTCGAAGATGTGCTCCACCAACGTGTGGTAGGACAGGAAGAAGCCATACAGGCTGTTTCCGATTCCATCCGCAGGAGCCGAGCCGGACTGCAGGACGCCAAACGGCCCATTGGATCTTTCCTTTTCTTGGGTACCACGGGCGTCGGTAAAACCGAATTGGCCAAAACTTTGGCCGCTTATCTATTCGACGACGAGAATGCCCTGACCCGGATTGATATGAGCGAGTACCAAGAAAGGCATTCGGTCAGTAGGTTGGTCGGTGCACCACCGGGATACGTAGGCTATGACGAAGGGGGCCAATTGACCGAAGCGGTCCGCCGGCGTCCTTACTCCGTAGTGCTTTTGGACGAAATCGAAAAGGCACATCCGGACACGTTCAACGTTCTGCTACAGGTACTTGACGAGGGAAGGCTGACCGATAACAAAGGCCGGGTGGCGGATTTTAAGAATACCATCATCATCATGACCAGTAATATGGGCAGCCATATCATTCAGGAAAAGTTCGAGGACAGCGACGACATATACAGTGCTACGGAATCAGCGCGCGTTGAGGTATTGGGTCTATTGCGTAAAAGCATCCGCCCCGAATTCCTCAACCGAATCGATGACATCATTATGTTCACCCCGTTGAGTAAAAAGGACATTACCAAAATCGTCAAGTTGCAACTCGATCAATTGAAGAAGATGATCGCCAAGCAGCACATTACCATCGATGCAACCGATGAGGCCATTACCTACTTGGCGGAAAAAGGTTATGACCCGCAATATGGGGCGAGGCCGATCAAACGTGTCATTCAGAAAGAAGTGTTGAACAATCTATCGAAAGAATTGTTAAGTGGAGATATCTCGGCCGAAAGCATCGTTCTTATCGACTCCTTCGATGATGGCTTGGTCTTTCGCAATCAGGATGAGCTTGTAGAGTAGATAGTAGAATTGAGAGTAAAGTTTTCTAAACGCATATTGCTTTGTTTTTGGAACATGGGCGATATGCGTTTCTTTTTTGCCTCCAGATAGTAGCATCAGGGGAAAAAAAATTCCCTTAGATTTATTCATCCTTTTGTATTCCTGTTGGGCTGGTAACTTGTCCTTTAAAATTTTTTCAAAAAAAACAATACCATACAGTATATAGATTTTTTATCTTCGTAGAAAATTCCTACCGCCATGTCCACAAAAGCTGAAAGAACCACTGCCTACATAATAGAGACCGTTGCCCCTGTATTCAACAAGCACGGATATGTGGGAACCAGTATGAGCGACCTGACCGAGGCAACGGGACTCACAAAGGGTGCCATATACGGGAACTTCGAGAACAAAGAGGCCTTGGCCCTATCGGCTTACGAATACAATTACAAAAGTTTACTGGCGAAAATCGATGAACTCTTGGCGACCGAAGGCGGTGCTCTCGACAAGGTTTTTGCCCTGACCGATTTTTACAAATCCTATGAAGTCTTTACACAGGATATGGGCGGATGTCCCCTTCTCAATACTGGCGTAGATGCGCAGGACAACAATAGGTTACTGGCGGCCGCCAACCGCGAAGCCCTTAAGGAAATTGAAGGTAAAATCGCATTGGTGCTGGAAAACGGTGTGAACAGCAACGAGCTCAAACTACCGGTTGCCGCCCTACAGTTCGCCAAGCAATTGTTTACCATAATCCAAGGCGCGGTCGCCATGTGGACCATGACGCGCGACAGAAAATACCTCCTTAATACAATGACCTATTTAGATGTGCTTATCAAGAAGGAATTAAGGAGATAAATTTAAGTTTTTTAAAAGATGAAGTACGACCTGACCTTCTCAATTCTATGACATTTTAAAAAGTTTTATTCGCTGATCACCCTGAAAATCCAAGTTTTTCCAGCGTATTTTCCGTCAAAGTTATTATCCCTTGCATTTCTGGCTTTTTGAATGGAGGTATAGCGTTGCAAATAGACATAATTGAAACCGTTCTTGCTACGGAGGAAGGATTTCGGCTGTATTCCTTGTTTCCTAAGGTCAGCCATAAATTTGTCAAAATATTTCTGGGTGCCGAACACATTAGCGATTAGGTAGAAACCGGCATCCAATCCGTCTTCGGTTTGGACTTCTTCATATTTTTCCTTAGCTTCTGGACGAACGGCGGCTTCTTTTGCCCTCTTATCCACCTCTTCGGCTTTCTTTGCTGCTCGAATTGCGATTGCCTTGGCTTGAGCAACGGAATCTGTTTTGCGCTGCTGCTTCTCTATTATAGCTTGCGCCTCGGCCTTGGCCCTGCTTAGGGAATCCGTTTTGCGTGCCTGCACCATTCTTTCGGCCTCCCCACGGGCTTCCTCTTCAAGTGCTTGCTGAAGGGCCTCCTCTTCGGCTTTTTCTTGTTCTTTCTTTTCCTCTATTGCATCCAAGGGACTTGGTTCATCACCCTCCATATTATATCCCACCAACTTATGACGCTCATCGGGCGTGCCCAGAAAATAGGCCGCCATAAGCTCAAATGATGTTTCCTTCACAATGGAGGCATCGGTACCGAATTCAGCCAAAGCCCCTACCGACAGCCGCTTAAAAAAAGTGACTCCACCGCCCAGGGCGTACCCATAGAAATTATTATATCCCAATTGTGCCCAGTATGAATCGGTGTTCAACAGGGTATAAAATCCCACTTGGTTCGACTGCCCCGGTATCGTTCTTAAGTACATCGAAGGCCGCAGAAAAGCGTTGGTAGCAGATCCCAAAGTCAGAGGAAAGTCGTAGGACAAAAGGGACATAAAAATCTTATCTTCTTTGGCAGTGTTTCCCTCCTTCGCCGTGAAATTATAGTCCAACAAATTTTCTGAGGCCAGACTGAAGGTGAGCCGTTCGACTTCGAGGCTGATCCCGGGCGCCATTTGTAGAATAAAATCATCGGTTACGGTGGGCAAGGGAAGCGGTAGGTTGGGATCCACTTGAAAACGGTCATCGGCCAACTTTTGGGTAAAACCGAAAAGATTGGCGCCCACCGAAAGTTTCACCCGAGGATTGAACTCGAACCTATAGGCATAGTTCAATGCAGCCCCGGTATTGAAGAAAATGCCTGTATTGTGCTGAAAAAAGGCGGCACCTGCGGCCGAGTGGGAGTTAAGCTTTCGCGTGTAGTTCAAAAACAAGGTAGACGGATCGGCATCGATACTTTGCCACTGCCAGCGAACCCATAGGGCAAAGGATTCGGGAGTATTGCGGCCCAAGGAAAAGGCGGGATTGAACAAACTGGCATTGTAGGTCGTCAGATTATGCTGCCGAAGATCGGCAGGAAGTCGTCCTTCTTGTCCCCTTACGGCCAGAAAATTACAAAAAAGGAAAAATATAAGTATAGGTCGGTACATTCGATACAAAAAAACAAAAACAGGCGGTCTTTAATACTATTTTTGCCTAAATTTAGTTAACATTGATGCAAGAGTTTTCAACCAAACCTCATCGCTCATTATGCAACGCAACAAAATCATATATATTCTGCTGCTCCTCGTTTATCTTTCAAACGGATGTAAGAATGACACAAAAATACAAGAGAATTTTAATACCCAGCCCGTAGTATCCACTTACTATTTTATCCGTCATGCGGAAAAAGACATGTCCGACCCTGAAAATGTGGATCCTGAACTCAATCAGGCTGGTTTGGGCCGCGCCATGCACTGGGCGGAAATTCTTAAGGATGTTCCCTTGGATGCCGTCTACACCACAGATTTTGAACGGACTGCCATGACGGCGGCACCGACCGCGGTAAAAAACGACATCAACGTTCAATACTACGAGCCCGAAAATCTAAACATCGAACAGTTTAAAAAGGATAACCTGGGCAAGAACGTATTGGTCGTGGGCCATAGCGATACCACGCCCAATTTTGTCAACCAACTCATTGGTGAGCCTAAATATGCGCAGATGAAAGACGATGATAACGGCAGCCTCTTTATTGTACAGGTCATTAACGACAACCTTACTTCGCAACGTCTGCATTTTAATTGCAATTGTCCTTAAGTGAGATAGGCGGTTTTGTTTTTGCAGAAACTTTTTTCAAAACCCTATCATTTCCCCTATCTTGTGTAATCCTGTGGTACCCCTAAATATATCAAGGATGACAACACAAGAGAACATTAAAGATCGGACCCTTACCTTGAAAAGAACCATTCCCGCGCCCATTGAATCGGTATGGGACGCCTTTACCAAGGCCGAGCACATCGCACAATGGTGGGGACCGAAGGGAATTCAGGTCCACATCGCCAAGCACGATTTTAGGATTGGGGGCCAATGGCGCTACACTATGGAAATGGCGGATGGCCACACTTTTGTCTCCGACGGTACCTACTCGGATATCGAACCGCCTACTAAATTGGTGACTTCCGCGGATTTCCAGCCCATGACCATCGGCGTGGTTCTTGAAGTCTTGTTCCAAAAGAACAGGGAAAACACCGATCTCAAATTTAGTGTGCTCCACCCCACTAGGGCCTACCGCAAACAACAAGAGGGAACGGGCTTTTATAAAGGATGGGAAGCCGCTTTGGATCGCCTCGAAAATTACGTAGATCAATTATCCCATAAAAACAAATAGTACCCTGTACTCAGCAATCTTCGCTACGCAATGGGTATAGGCGGGCGCACTGCCAAAAGTGGATGTCCGCGATACCGATTCTGTGCCTTCACGAAAAAATCCTATTTTTCATCGTATTCGGCCCGCAACCCCGTATTTTTGTAGCATGGTCAAGAAGAACATCAACATTAAAAACAAGAAGGCCAAGTTCGAGTATGAACTTTTGGATACCTATGTGGCGGGCATCGTTCTGGCCGGCACGGAAATCAAATCCATTCGGGAAGGAAAGGCATCCATCGCACAAAGTTTCTGCGAGTTTAGCGACAGCGGCGAACTGTTCGTGATCAATATGCAGATAGATGAATATTCGCATGCCTACCATTTCAACCACAGGCCCAAAGCGGAGCGGAAATTGTTGATGCATCGGCGCGAACTCAAAAAACTGAAAAAGGAAGTCAGTACATCCGGACTCACCATAGTACCCCTGAATTTGTTCATCAACGACCGGGGTTTAGCTAAAGTGCGCATCGCACTCGCCAAGGGTAAAAAACTCTACGATAAAAGAGAAACCATCAAAAAGAGGGAAAGCAAGCGCAATCTGGCACGGATCAAGAAAAGTTTTAACAACTAACGCCCCGTAGCCTATACATTCCTTGAAATACGTTTATCAGACGCCACACTTGCTACCTTACAAGGTTCAATTCTTATCCTCCAAAAGCGGTACGAACCGAAAAGCACCGAATTCCTTTTTCTCGAACTCCTTTTCTGATTTTCGGAGGTACAAGGTCATGACCTGCTCATTGGTACCCACGGGAATGACCAAACGGCCACCTACTTTCAATTGTGACATCAAGGCTTTCGGCACTTCGGGCGCACCGGCGGTGACGACAATACCGTCGAAAGGCGACTCCTCGGGCAAACCTTTGTAGCCATCGCCGAAAATTTTCTTTTTGGGGCGGTAGCCCATCTTTCCGAAAAAAATCTTGGTCTTTTTAAAGAGTTCCCCTTGCCGCTCTATGGTATAGACCTTGGCCTTCAAATGTAGAAGTATGGCTGTTTGATAGCCGCTTCCGGTACCTATTTCGAGTATTTTTTGTCCGGGCTTTACTTGGAGTAATTGCGTTTGGAAAGCAACGGTATAAGGTTGGGAAATGGTCTGGTCGGCAGCGATCGGAAAAGCCTTGTCCTGATATGCATGGCCCTCGAAACCACTGTCCATGAACAAATGCCGGGGCACTGTGCGGATGGCATCGAGCGTATTTTTATCGGTAATGCCCTTTTCCACCAGGGTATCGGCCAATTTGTTGCGCATTCCGCGATGTTTTAAGGTATCCTTCAAGGCTTTGGTTTTGGATTACGAAGTTAAAAAAAGTTTAAGATTTCGAGTTTCGGGCTTACACTTATTTTGCAAATACCAACGACCCATATCTGTAACCTCTGTCCCCGAGAAAATCCTTACTTTTGAAGCAAAGCAAATTGTATGCTCAAAGTTGGAGTTTTAGGCGCGGGACATTTGGGAAAGATACACCTGCGCCTGCTCGAAGGATCGGAACAATATGAACTGGTCGGCTTCTACGATGCCGATGCCGCAAATGGAAAAAAAGTAGCGGGGGAGTTCGGTTATTCTTTTTATGAAAATATGGACAGCCTGATCGAGGCCGTAGAAGTAGTAGATATTGTTACCCCTACTATTTCACACTTTGAGTGCGCTCGGAAGGCCATAACAAAAGGAAGGCATATTTTTATTGAAAAACCGATTACTACGACCTACGGAGAAGCAACGGAGCTGCTTGAACTCCAAAAAAAGCATGGTGTAAAAGGACAGGTGGGGCATGTAGAACGGTTTAATCCCGCTTTCTCGGCAGTAAAAAATCAGATAAACCGCCCCATGTTCATCGAGGCGCACAGACTGGCGGAGTTCAATCCGCGGGGCACCGATGTTCCCGTGGTGTTGGACTTGATGATCCATGACATCGACGCCATCTTGAGCGTAGTCGATTCCGAAGTTAAACAAATCAATGCCAGTGGGGTTTCCGTCATAAGTAACTCCCCCGATATCGCCAATGCGCGCATCGAGTTCGTTAATGGCTGTGTGGCCAACCTGACCGCCAGTCGTATTTCTTTGAAGAACATGCGAAAAGCACGCTTCTTTCAGAGGGATGCCTATATCTCCGTAGATTTTCTGGAAAAGAAAGTGGAGGTCGTTAAAATGAAGGACGCTCCCGAAAATGAAGGTGATTTCGATATGATACTCCAGAATGCGGAAGGGGAAAAAAAACAGATCTATTTTGAAAATCCCCAAGTACTGGCCAACAATGCCATTCTCGAAGAGCTGGAGACCTTTGCAGATGCCATTAACAACAATACGGTTCCAATAGTCAGCTTACAACAAGGAACGCAGGCTTTGAAGGTGGCATTGGAGGTCATTGAGGCGTTCGGCAGGTGATATGGGCTCATCGGTAAATGATACCCGATGCCCCTGTAGTAAGCTTTGTAGATTGCAGAAATTAAGGTCTAAGCCTGCTGTTGGCAGGTTCAAATGAAAACTCACCTTTAACCCTGAACAGCTACCAAGTAGCCTTTGAACATTGAACCATCATGAAGAAGATTCCCGCCTTAGCGGAACGACAGAAATCTACTATGAAAAATATAGCGATAATTGGTGCGGGAACAATGGGCAATGGAATCGCTCATGTCTTCGCCCAAAACGGATATGCCGTACACCTTATCGATATTTCGCAAGAGGCATTGGATACCGGCCTTGCCACTATCTCCAAAAATCTGGACCGGATGGTGACCAAGGAAAAAATTGACGAAAAGGCAAAATCCGCCACCTTACAACGTATTTCCCTCTATACCCAACTTGCCGATGGCATTCGAAACACCGACCTCGTGGTAGAGGCAGCCTCCGAAAATTTGGAGTTGAAACTGAACATTTTTCGGGAACTGGATGAGAACTGTGGCGAAGATAGCATCTTGGCCACGAACACCTCTTCCATTTCCATTACGCAGATTGCTGCCGCCACCCAAAGGCCGGAGAAGGTTATCGGGATGCATTTTATGAATCCGGTACCAGTTATGCAACTGGTCGAAATCATCCGTGGTTATAGCACTTCGGATACAACGACAAGGACTGTCATGGAACTGTCCCAAAAACTGGGCAAGACCCCGACAGAGGTGAACGATTATCCCGGTTTCGTCGCGAACCGAATACTGATGCCCATGGTCAATGAGGCTATCGAGACACTTTACCACGGCGTAGCTGGCGTATCCGAAATCGACACGGTCATGAAATTGGGCATGGCGCATCCCATGGGTCCGCTACAACTTGCGGATTTTATCGGACTGGATGTCTGCCTATCGATCCTGAACGTCATGTACGACGGGCTCAAAAATCCTAAATATGCCCCCTGCCCCCTCCTGGTAAACATGGTAACCGCGGGAAAATTGGGCGTCAAATCGGGGGAGGGATTTTATAATTATTCCGACTCCAAAAAAGCGGAGCGGGTTTCGGGGCGGTTCGAAACGTAGCCGGTGGTGCCCGGTGGCCGGTGTTCTTTAAAAGATTTGAAGTTTAAACGCTACTTCGTAGCTTTAAGATTCAAGGCTAGTATAATTTTGAATCTTAAACCTGTCAAGGCAGGCTTGAACCTTGAACTATTCTAAACTAATTACATGTCAATAAAGGAAAATCTCGAAAAAATAAAACAATCCCTTCCCGACCATGTAACCCTGGTCGCCGTCTCCAAGACAAAACCGGAGAGCGACTTGCGGGAAGCCTATGAGGCGGGGCAACGGATCCTAGGGGAGAATAAGGTACAGGAAATGGTCGACAAACGGGAACACCTGCCTCAAGATATAAAATGGCATATGATAGGCCACGTACAACGGAACAAGGTCAAGTATATGGTCGACTTTGTGGCTATGATACACGGAGTGGACAGTTTAAGGCTGCTGAAGGAAATCAATAAAAGGGCGAAAAAAAACGATAGAACCATCGATTGCCTCCTGCAAATCCATATCGCCGAAGAAGAGAGTAAGTTCGGACTCGATAGGGGCGAGCTTTTTGAGATTGTGGAATCCAAAGAATTCAAAAAATTCAAGAACGTCAATATAAAAGGTCTGATGGGTATGGCCACTTTTACTGATGACAAAAGCCGGATACGCCGTGAATTCAGACAGTTAAAATCCTTGTTCGATGAATTACAAGCCCAAATTCCCGAAATAAACACCCTCTCCATGGGCATGAGTGGGGATTATAAAATCGCCATTGAAGAAGGCAGCACCATGGTACGCATAGGAAGTAGTATCTTTGGGGCCAGAAATTAAGTATATGTACGCCATACTCGACATAGAGACTACGGGAGGAAAATACAACGAAGAGGGGATCACCGAAATTGCAATCCATAAGTTCGACGGAAATCAGGTGGTGGACCGTTTCATTAGTTTGGTTAATCCCGAAAAAGAGATTCAACCCTTTGTGGTCAACTTGACCGGTATTAACAACAAGATGCTGCGAACGGCACCCAAGTTCCACGAAGTGGCCAAACGCATCATAGAGATTACCGAAGGCACTGTGCTTGTAGCACACAATGCCCAATTCGATTACCGTATTCTGCGGACGGAATTCCGTCGGCTGGGCTACAATTTCGAACGGAAGACTCTTTGCACCGTAGATCTTTCACAGAAACTGATTCCCGAGGCGGAATCCCACAGCCTAGGAAAACTGGTACGTTCCCTGGGTATAGCGGTCAGCGATCGGCACCGGGCCAACGGTGATGCCCTCGCCACTTTAGAATTGTTCAAGATATTGCTATTCAAAGATTCCGATAAAACCATCATCAAAGACGTCATACGCAAGGAAGCCCACGGAGAGCTATCGGACAGGCAATTGGATATGGTGGAATCGCTGCCTTCGAAGACCGGAGTGTACTACTTACATGACAAAGACGGTGAAATCATCTTTTTAGGCAAAAGCAGCAATCTAAAAAAACGGGTCAACCAACATTTTACCAAAAACGGTACCAGAGGCCGGCAATTGCAAAAAGCGACCAAAAAGGTGAGCTATGAAAAAACGGGTAGCGAACTCGTAGCCCTGTTGAAGGAACATGAGGAATTGGCCAGAAACCGTCCTAAATTCAACCAAAAATCTCCGAACTCATCCTTTTCCCATGGGGTCTTCGCCATTACCGACGACCATGGATATCAAATCTTGAAGACTAAAAAACTGACTGAAAAAAATGGATGTTTCGCCACCTTCAACAGTTTGATCGCCGCCGAGAATTTTATCCACAAACTGACCCGGGAGTTCCGGTTATGTGAGAAATTGAACGGCATCTCCCAAGCCAAAGAAAAGTGCTCCAACTACGATGCTGGCGATTGTGGAGGTGCCTGCATCCAAAAGGAGAATCCTGAAAATTATAATGAGCGGGTTTCCGACGCCATTGCCAAATATTCCCTGAAAGATAAAAATGTGGTCATCGTGGATAAAGGTCGGGACATCGGCGAGCGTAGTGCCTTGCTTATCCAGAACGGACATTTCAAGGGCTTGGGATTTTTTAACCTCAACCACCAGATCAATAATTTAAGTATCTTGGAATCGATAATAACCCCGATGAAAGGGAACGAAAACACCGAACACATCATAGAATCCTATCTACGTAAAAGAAAGGTCCTGAAAATTTTGGAACTTAACCCGTAAACCTTGTCAGAAACCAAACCGGAAAAGGGCTGGCGAAACAAAGTCCATGAAATTATCTATGAGGCCGATACCCCCATGGGCAAATGGTTCGATATCATTTTGTTCATACTTATCATTATCAGTGTGCTGTTGGTCATGCTGGAGAGCGTCAAGTGGATTGATGCCTCTTATCATAGAACCTTGTTCATATTGGAATGGGTAGTGACCCTATTCTTTACCTTTGAATATGTTGCACGTATCATCACCATCAAAAAACCCTGGAAGTATATTTTCAGTTTTTACGGTATCATCGATTTTTTATCCACTATCCCCCTATACCTTTCTTATATAATTGCCGGTTCACAGGCGTTGTTGGCCGTGAGGGCGTTCCGGTTGCTCCGGGTCTTCCGAATCTTGAAATTGGTGCAATTTTTAGGCGAAGCCTCGCAGTTAAAGAAAGCTTTGAAAGCCAGTAGGGCCAAAATAACTGTTTTTTTATTTGCGGTCTTGATCGTATCGGTCATATTAGGAACGCTCATGTACCTCATAGAGGGCGAAGAGGCGGGCTTTACGAGTATTCCTACCAGTATTTATTGGACCATCGTTACCCTGACCACAGTAGGTTACGGAGACATAGCTCCTATCACCCCCCAGGGCCAGCTTATCGCCACCATTATTATGTTGCTCGGTTATGGTATCATCGCCGTACCCACAGGAATCGTTACCGTGGAAATGGGAAAACAGACCCCCGGGAAAAAAGATTTGGGCAATGAACATTTTGTACACGTCAATACGCAAGCCTGTACCACCTGCTCCAAAGAAGGCCATCGCGACGATGCCCAATACTGTTATAATTGCGGAAGTGAACTGTAATGCAACAAAAAACACTATTATCCGTAGTAGGCCCAACGGGTATCGGAAAGACCGCCAAGGCCATTTCCCTGGCCCGGCATTTCAACACGGAAATTGTTTCATCGGATTCCAGACAATTCTATAAGGAAATGGAAATCGGTACAGCCGTGCCCTCTCCCGAGGAACTGGCCATGGTCCCACATCATTTTATACAGCACAAAAGTATTTTCGATGTCTATTCGGTGGGGGATTTTGAAAGGGATGCCCTTCGCATGTTGGAAAATCTTTTTAAGGACAGGGATGTAGCCGTAATGGTCGGCGGCAGCGGCCTGTATAACGATGCCGTTACCGAGGGGTTGGACGATTTCCCCCCCATCGATCCGGATATCCGCAAACAGCTGAACAAAACCCTTGAGAAAGAGGGTCTAGAATCTTTACAAAAGGAACTGCAAAGAAGTGATCCTTCCTATTACAAAAAAGTGGATATTGCCAATCCACACCGCCTGATACGGGCCTTGGAGGTTTGTATGGGCACCGGAAAACCCTACTCATCCTTTGTATCGAAGGATAAAAGACCGCGGCCATTCCAAACGTTAACCATCGGCCTGGAGGCGAACCGGCAACGCATCTATGACCGAATCAATACAAGGGTGGACGCTATGATAGCGAGGGGTCTGCTCGCCGAGGTCGAAGGCTTGCAAAAACACAAAAAACGGAATGCCCTGCAGACGGTCGGATACAAAGAACTTTTTAATTATCTGGATGGAAATTGGACAAGGGATTTTGCCATTTCGGAAATCAAAAAAAACACCCGCCGTTTTGCCAAACGCCAAATGACCTGGTTTAGGAAAAGAAGGGATACCCTGTGGGTGCCCTACGATTTACCGGCAGAGGAGCTGATTTCCACAGTGGAAAAGAAGTTGATAATCGATTGCTCCTAGCCGAGGCAGGTAGGCGATAAAAAGTAACGATAACCAATGAACAACAATAAAATACTTTTTGTAATGGGCGTTTCGGGTTCAGGCAAAACAACTATCGGCCAACTATTGGCCCAGAAACTTAAAATGCCGTTTTTCGATGGCGACAGTTACCATCCCGAAGCTAATGTCCAAAAAATGGCAAAGGGTCACCCTTTGAACGACAAAGATCGCCAGAGTTGGCTGCAACGCTTGAACCGATTGGCTAAAGACCACAAAAGCAAAGGAGCGGTAATCGTCTGTTCGGCCCTAAAAAAGGATTACCGCAAATTATTACGTGAGGATATAGGGAATGATGTAGAATTTGTATTCCTCGAAGGCTCTTTTGAACTGATATCACAGCGATTGCAACAGCGAAAGGGACATTTTATGCCGCCGGAACTTTTACGTTCGCAGTTCGAGACCTTGGAAATTCCCGAACATGCAATTATGGTATCCATCGATGCTACACCGGCGGTGATAGTAGAAAATATTTTGAAAAAACTATCCTGACACCGGTATCATCAATCCGCTTGTCTAGACCGTTCGGTGCTCTCTCCATACTAAAAGCCCAAACAGAAAAAGGCCAATTCGCAATTGAATCAGCCTTAAATATCATCCATCGGAGAAAACATTCGAAATCCTATTTCTGCTCCTCCTTCACTACCAAACGAAATCCTTCTCCATGAATGTTAAGGATTTCGACATCATCGTCGATTTTCAGATACTTCCGTAGCTTGGCGATGTAAACGTCCATACTTCGGGATGTAAAGTAATTGTCGTCTCTCCAGATTTTGGTGAGTGCCAGTTCCCTGGGCATCAAATCGTTTTCATGCAATGCCAACAGGCGCAGCAGTTCGTTCTCTTTCGGGGAGAGTTTTATGGCCTCGTTATCTTTATACTTGAGGAAGCGCAGCTTGGAGTTCAGGTGAAAGTTACCGAAGTCGAATTCGAACTTTTTACTGTCCGCCAACGAATTGGATGCTTTTCTTTGCAAAATGGCCCTGATTTTCATCAGCAAGACTTCTGAATCGAATGGCTTGTTCAGGTAATCATCGGCCCCGGCCTTGTATCCCTTTAGTACATCTTCTTTCATGGTCTTGGCCGTCAGGAAAACGATAGGCACATGCTCGTTCTTTTCGCGGATTTCCTTGGCCAAGGTAAATCCGTCCTTATAAGGCATCATGACATCCAAAATACAGATGTCGAAGTTGTCCTTTTTAAACTTTTCAAAACCTTCCATTCCGTTTTTGGCCAAGGTCACGTCAAAATCGTTCATAGATAAATAATCCTTTAGAACGGTTCCGAAATTGGGATCGTCTTCGACCAAAAGTATTTTCTTGTTTACTGTTTCCATAGTTTTGAGTTAGCGAAGTCCGTCAGACTTCAGATTAATGGCAATTTTATGTAGAAAGTGCTACCTTTTCCCTTTTCGCTTTCGGCATGCACCTCCCCTTGGTGATCATCTATTATTTTCTTTACATAGGCCAGCCCCAGACCATGCCCTTTAACGTTGTGTAGGTCTCCTGTATGTTCACGATAAAATTTTTCAAACACTTTTTTCAGTACCGCTTTACTCATACCCGCTCCCTGATCCGCTATTTTTATGATAATATGATTTTTGGCCACCTCGGTAAAAACATCGATACGCGGAGCATCGGGAGAATATTTAATGGCATTGTCCATTATATTGACCAGTACATTGGTAAAATGCATCTCATTGGCCACGACCTCGGTGCGTTCCGCATTCAAATGGGTCTCAATATACCCCCCGCGGTCGCCGACAATCAGTTCTACATGGGCAACGGCATCGTGTATTATATCATGTACGTCTACCCTGTCTTTACTGATATCCAACTGGTTTTTTTCTAGTTTCGATATGCGCAATACGTTTTCGACCTGGGCGTGCATACGCTTGTTTTCGTCCCGGATCATGCTCAAATAGCGCTGCACCTTTTCTTGATCGCCGATAATTTTCGGGTTCCGGATGGCCTCCACGGCCAAGTTGATCGTGGCGATCGGGGTCTTGAACTCATGGGTCATGTTGTTGATAAAATCGGATTTTATTTCCGCGATTTGTTTCTGCCGTATCAATTGGTAAATAGCGCCGGTGTAAGACGCTACAATGACCAAAGTAAACAACAGCGATAAAATCGCGAGCCACATGATGGAACTCACTAAAAACCTTTTCTGCTTGGGAAAGGCGATCAGCAGCGAAAATTTACTATTGCCCTCGCTATCTTTAAATATGGGGGTCTTATAAAGCGTATTTTCAGTGAATTTGAACTTTCGCGATTTTATTTTGGTGGGCAACCCCCTACTATATACGCCATATTCAAAGTCAAGGTTCAAGTTCCGGTTGCGCAGTTCGCGATCCAAAAGTAACTCGATCTCCTGTTTACTTACCCTTTGATGTATCGGCACCTGTTTGGCAAGTTCCATGAAAACGTCTTCGAATTGCGCTTTCTCTATTGCTGACAAACCACCTATTTTTTCCAGTTTTTGAACAGCGGTCAGATTATACTCCTTTCCGTCGAGACCAAAATCCTCCTTATAGATGGTCTTGGTGCGCTTGCTGGTATAGCCCTTTATGGTAGTAGTATCGTTGGCATTGCCATTGTCAAAGAACGTCGATGCTATATTATAATCCTCTTCAAGGATACCGTGGGAATAGAACCGGATCTCATTGGAATTGAGATCGTGGTCTATAAAAAAGATATTTTTTAGATGTGAACTCTTAGGTTCACCGACACTATCCACAATGTTGATGTACCGTTCAAAATAGTCATTCCGTTCCCTTTTCTCGATTTTCTCCGAAACGGTATGCAGTACCTCGGACACCGTAGTGGAAAATTGTTCTTCCTTGTCCTGTACCGATTGTTTGATCCAAAAGACCTGGACCAAGATAATTCCGATCAGGGAGAGACTCATCAACACCACCAACAGCACAAACAACCTCTTATTCATGTGTGCAACTCTTCATTGAAGTAATTTAAATCTTTTCTTCTACCTACGAATTTCACGGCTGCCTTCCGACAAGCAGGTTTTGCACCCTAATATTTCATCTTAAAATACCATAGCTACTGATATGCTATTAAAAATGGCAACCTCAGGTAACAAAAGCCGAAATTCTGGTTCCTACGGAATAGTTTAAATCACCTCAAGGTAAAATTAAAGATTTAACATTAACATTCGGCGTGTTTAACCAAAACTTAACAGAAATGTTAAAATCGGTAATTAGAGGGAGTTGAGCAAGGCCGCATGTACCTTCCGAACCTGAATCTCAGTGTTTCCAAGGTCGAGATTTTCGATGATATAATCGGAAGAGTCGATTTTTTGCGAGTCGTTCCATTGGTTCCGCATGCGGGCCTGCACGGTTTCCGGTGTGCTATTTGGCTCTCTCTCAAGAATACGCTCGATACGAATGGTCTCCGGCGCTGTTACCAATATGATCTTGTCGTAAAAATCTGCCGAACCTATTTCGAAAATCAGGGCGGTTTCTTGTATTACATAGGGGGCCTTTTGCTGTTCCGCCCAGACCGAAAAATCGGTCCTTACCGCAGGATGAACGATTTCGTTCAGTTTGTTCAAAAGCTGTCTATCATTGAAAACCCGCTGTGATATGTAAGTTTTGTTTAGCCTTTGTTCGTTATAAGCTTCTTCGCCCAAAAGTCTTTTTATGGCACTTTTTAGCTCATCGGAGGTTTCCATCAGCCTTTTTGCCTCCGTATCGGAGTTGTAAACGGGTACATCAAGTGCCATGAAAAATTGGGCCACGGTAGTCTTTCCGCTTCCAATTCCGCCTGTTAGGCCTACGAGCATCATTGTTTTGTCAGAATATATTCGACTTCTGTGGTAGTAAGTCGGGCGCTGTGCAGTCCTTCAGGCTTCTTTTGCAATTGTAATTTAAGTTTTTGGGATGCTCTGTCCTTTAAGGTTTTATAGTTGCCAACCACCTGAAAATCGGATGCATTTAAGCTCTTTAAACGTTCCGTTTTGGCCTTACAAACCACCTCCACCGTATCTGGAAAAGTCTTGATTTTCAAACCATCCGGAAGGTTAAGGATTTTTATCGGTACCTCAAGCATCCGCTCCGAAAAACGCACTACCTTGCCGCTAAGTATCGCGGTACTTTCGGAATAGGAGGTGTTTTTCAATTGTGGGGATTTAAAGATGTCCACCTCTTCCGAAAAATCGGAAGTCAGGTCGGGCAGGCTTATTTTTCGGGTGTGAACCTGCCCTATAGAATCGATTTCTTCAGGGGGGCCGGTAATTGAAATGGAATCAGGGGTTACGCGAATTTTGCCGTCCAATAAATAGTTCTGCGCCAGGTTCATCGTTCCCCGGGGCTTAACCGGCACTTTTTTGCTAACCACCGCCAACATATCGAGAAACAGCGTGTCATTGTCGATTTCCAGAAGTTCCATGGAAGCGGACAACTGCTTTTCTATCTGGCCGCGGTACATGCTTTCGGGCACAAAAAACTTCTCCCCTTTTTTTTCCGCTTCGGAAACGTCGACCTTCACTTTTTTATTTTTGAAATTAAATCCCAAAAAACTGAATCCCCCGGCCCTTAGCTTTACGTCCATTTCCTTTTTCGAAGCGCCCTTGAACAGATAGCCGTCGGGAAAGTTGACATACTCCAGATCAAAAGCGGCCATATCCACATAGCTTTGGTTTAAGCTGTTTATAAACCAAATCGCAGCAGAACTGCACAGAAAGAAAAAGAAGATTTTTGCCTTTCTTTTTTTTAGGATTTTTTTAATCCGATTTATCATTGATTTCGTTTAAACCGACGTACCGGCATCGGGGCCCGTAAAGAACAGCCGAGGAAATAGTTCTTCTGGACTTTTCTTGCTAAAGTTAACGAAGATAGCTGATTTAAGAAAACCAGAACCATATCCTATAAATTGTATGGCTACTGCTACCAACGAGAGGATGGCTATGGACAGACTTCTGTTCTTGATCAGGGAATCGATAAAGATAAGGCCGATATAAATCGCATATAAGATGATGGGCAGAACGATGCCACCATACCAAAACCCCAAAGCCACAAAAAACCCCAAACAGAATAAAGTAGGAAACCAGTAGGTCATTTTAGCCGTTTTTGGGAAGCGGCGGTTCAAAATCGGACGTACCATACCAAATTTCTTTACCTGAAGGTAAAATTTTTGCCAATCGATACGTCTTTTATGGTAGACGAAAGCTTCCGGAACCAATCGGGTTCGGTACCCCTTGCCCCAAATCCTAAAAATAAGATCGGGATCCTCGCCGGGATGGATGTTTCCAAACCCCCCCGTTGTTTCGAATGCCAATTGAGACAGCCCCATATTGAAACTCCGTGGCTGAAAATGGGAAGCTGATTTATTGTTTCCCCGGATGCCGCCTGTAGTCAAAACGGCGGTCAGAGCATAATTGATGGCTTTTTGTACTAAACTGAAGGTTTCGTGCGCCGCATCGGGACCGCCATAGCAGTGTACGAAATCTTCCCGAAGGGATTGTGCGACGATCTCAAGATACCGTGGCGGTAGGATGCAGTCGGAATCTAAAATGATAAAATAATTGCCTTTGGCCCTCGCCATCCCATAGTTTCGGGAATTACCGGGACCTGAGTTCGGTTTTTTTAGATAGGTAACTGCAATACAATGGTTCCTCTCGGAAAGTCCATACTTAAAATCCTTGATAATCTGCTCGCAAGGTTCGGTAGAACCGTCTTCGATGATGAGCGCCTCAAAGGATTGCGAATAGGTCTGACCCGCCAGGCTTTCCAACAGTTCCTTTATCTCATCGGGCCGATTATATACGGGGATAATAAAGGAGAAAGAAAGGTTCATTCCGTATATTACTTCGCAAATTGCTCGATAACTTCTTTACTGACCCCGGTGCTCGAGAAACCGCCGTCGTGAAACAGATTCTGCATGGTGACCTTTTTGGTGAGATCGGAAAACAAGGTTACGGTATAGTCGGCACATTCCAGGGCCGTGGCATTGCCCAAGGGAGACATCTTTTCGGCGTAGTTAATAAAACCGTCAAAACCTTTCACCCCCTGTCCCGCAGTGGTTGCCGTGGGGGACTGTGATATGGTGTTCACCCTTACCTTCTTTTCCTTACCGTAAAAGTAGCCGAAACTTCTGGCCACTGATTCGAGATAGGCCTTGTTATCGGCCATGTCATTGTAATCGGGAAAAACCCGCTGCGCCGCCATATAGGTCAGGGCGACGATGCTGCCCCATTCGTTCATGGCGTCGGTCTTGTACAGGGTCTGCAACACTTTATGGAAAGAAAGTGCTGAAATATCCCAGCCTTTTGTAGTGAAATCATATTTCTCATCGGTATAGGCACGGTCTTTTCGAACGTTGATGGACATTCCGATGGCGTGCAGTACAAAATCGATTTTACCGCCCAGAATTTCCATGGATCTTGTTACCAAATTTGCAAGATCTTCCTCGCTGGTAGCATCCGCGGGAATAATTTCGGACCCGGTCTTTTTGCCCAGTTCGTCAATCTGTCCCATACGAAGGGCAATCGGGGCATTGGTCAGCACAAAGGTACCGCCCTCTTCGTAGATGCGTTCCGCGGTCTTCCAGGCTATGGAATTCTCGTCCAAGGCCCCAAAAATGATTCCTTTTTTTCCTTTCAATAAATTGTATGCCATGTTCTTAGGTTAAATTGTTCTTAGACTTTCAAAGATATCAAATTAGTGGGCAGTACCAGTAGGGGTCGGCAGGAAAAAACGGCTACTAGGTAGCAATTGAACCTTGAATAACTGCCTACCGCAACTGCCACTGCTAATTAAGCAACTCCCTCGCATGGGCCATGGCCGAATCCGTCAACTCTTTGCCACCCAACATGCCGGCCAGTTCAACGACTCTTTCTTCGGGAGTTAATTTTTTCATTTTGGTATTCGTCGTCGCGCCTTCCTCGATTTTATAGACCTTAAAATGCTGGTCACCCTTGGAAGCGACCTGAGGTAAATGTGTGATTGAAAACACCTGCATGTTCTGGCTCATAGCTAGCATGATGTCGCCCATTTTATTCGAAATTTCCCCCGAAACCCCGGTGTCGATCTCGTCGAACATCATCGTCGGTAGGTGTTCGTAGCGGGCCAAAATGGATTTTATTGTCAACATGATGCGGGAAAGTTCTCCCCCGGAGGCCACCTTTTTCAATTCCCCGAAATCCGTACCCTTGTTGGCGGAAAATAAGAAGGTTAGCCCATCTTTTCCGTTGCTCCTAAAATCTTGCGAAGGATGGATTTCTATCTTGAAGGTGGCACTGGGCATGCCCAGGGACGACAGGCTGCCCTGCAACTGCTTTTTTAGATCGGGAACGACCTTTTTGCGTTGGGCGGACAATGACTCCGCCAGTTGGTCCAACTCCTTTTCCTGGCGCGCCTTCATTTCTTGTTTTTTGCCGATCTCTGATTCCAGGTTGGCCGTTACACTGACCTTCTGGGACAGGTTTTCCTTAATCTCCAGCAATTCCGAAATACTCCCGACCCCGTGTTTTTTTTGCAGATCATATAGTTGTTGCAGCTTGGTATGGGTCTCTTCCAACATCTGCGGATCGGCCTCCGTACTGTCCTGGAATTGCTGCAATTCGGCGGCGATGTCGTCAACCTCGATAAAAACGGACTGGATACGTTGGTTCAGTTCGGCATATTGGTTGCCAAAACCCGATAACTTATTGGAAACTTGTTTTAATTCTGCCAACAGATTGACCACGCCTACCTGTTCGTCGTTCAACAGCTGATAGCCGTTGGAAAGCAGTTCCAGAATATTTTCTACATTGTTCAGTTGTTCGTACCGCTCTTCCAGTTCCTCCTGAATGCCTTTTTTTAATGGGGCGGCCTCCAACTCTTCCAACAGGAAGCTGTTATAATCGTGTTCCTTGAATGCCTCCTTTTGAAAATCGATAAGTTCCTGTAATTCTCTTGTAGTCTTACGGTAAATGTCCAGTTTTTCCGAATAAGCGGTAAGCAGAGTCGCGTTACCCGCCAGGGCATCGATGACCTTTAGTTGAAAGTCGTTGTCTGTCAGCCGTAGGGTCTGATGTTGCGAATGCACGTCTATGAGGTTGTCGCCCAATTCGGTAAGAACATCTAAAGTGACCGGCGAATCGTTAATAAAGGCACGGGATTTCCCACTCGGCTGTATTTCCCTACGTACTATTGTCCGGTCCTCATAATCCAGATCATGAGCCTTAAAAAAGGGTTTTAATCCATATTGAGCCACTTGAAACTCCGCCTCGATTATGCATTTTTTATCCTTGTCCCGCAGTGAGGAAAGATCGGCCCGCTTGCCCAAGACCAGTGATAGTCCGCCTAATAAAATGGATTTGCCCGCTCCCGTTTCGCCGGTGATACAGGTAAATCCCTCCGTAAACGAAACCTTCAGTTCGTCGATTAGGGCGTAGTTTTTAATGGAAAGGTGTGCGAGCACTGGCTACCGTAAATGGTTATGACGGTAAAGATAACCGATAATTCAGGAATAGCAATTCGGAGTGGCTGGTAATGAATAATAAGTGGTGGGCAAGTAGTGAGTAATGAATAATGGGCGCCGATCTTAATCAATATTTACTGCGCAGTAAGGATAGACCGCACTTTTCCTAACTAATTGCTATACCCGTTTAACCTTCTACCTTTCACCTTATACTTTTTACTTATTACATTTCTTTTTCACTTTCACTTTTCACTCAATATTGTATATCCTTCCAAATACTGGAATAGGAAGGTGCGACGGCATTGAGGGTTTCTTTCAATTCAACGATATCCACTTTGGGGCCATCGGAGAAGATATTCTGTATTTCTTCGGCCTTGGCGTCGAAAAAGGTCTGGATCAAAAATGCATTCGGACGACGTTGGATCATGGTTTCGAACAATTTCATGGTACCCGCGATTACCTGCTTGCCGGTACTGTTGTTGTCCCCCAAAATATCGAGGCCCTTACGATGGTAGTTATACATGGCGATACGATATTCGCGATAGGTGTTCGACAAAAGGTCATCGATCAGCTCGAAACGGCTGCGATCACTGTTCTGATCCCAGCCCGAAAAATTGCTGCCCTGTGCCTGAGTGGTTATCTGTTTCGCCTTCCTGAAAGAATCCGTGCCGCCTTCGAGGGCGAACGTATCCGCATCCAAACCCAAAATGACATAGGCGTAGTACGAAACCACCCCGATCAGGTTCGATTCAAATACATTTTCATTGAAGACCAGCGGCTGGAACTCGATATATTCGAAATTAAAATTATTGTCCTTATAGTTAAAGACGGGGCTCTCGTACGAGGTATTGTAAACGGGGCGCGATGATTGAATCTGGATATTTCCTTCAAACCGGTTCGATTCATAATCGGTAATCGTAATGAACATCTGGCAATTGACCCGTTCGTTCTCTTGATAGATGCGGTTCGTCCATCTGTTCTTGTTCACGAAATCGTTCAGTGAACGCTCCAGGGTCTTGAAAATCTGTTGGTTCGTTTGCGATACCTGATCGGAGTTTATTGTCAGGGTGCAGTTTAGCTCCTGCCCTTGTAGCGAAAGGGCAAAGCATGAACAAACCAATAAAATAAAAATATTACGCATCGATTCGCTTACGGATTTCGGAAAAAATATCTTGAGCCACCTCGGCCTTGCTCTTTAATTCAAACGGTATTATCCCTGAATTCTTATCCAAAAACGTGATTTTGTTGGTGGGCGTTCCGAATCCGGCGCCGGGGTCGTTCAAGGAGTTGAGTACGAGAGCATCCAGATTCTTGTTCTTCAGTTTGGTTTTGGCATTCTCGAGCTCGTTTTCTGTCTCTAGGGCAAAGCCTACTAAATACTGGTTTTTCTTATGTTTTCCAAGGGATAATAGGATGTCCTTCGTTTTGACCAATTCCAGGGAAAGTGGGGTATCAGTCTTTTTTATCTTCTGCTCCGCGACGGATTTCGGCCGGTAGTCGGCGACTGCGGCGGCACAAATTACAATATCGGCATCCGGATAGTTCTCATGTACGGTTCGGTACATATCATCGGCGGAAACCACCTTTTGAAGCGTAATGGACTCATGGGAAACCGTTAAATGGGATGGGCCGGCGACTAAAATCACCTTCGCCCCTAGATTTGCTGCGACCTTGGCCAGCTCGAAACCCATCTGTCCGGAAGCATGGTTCCCTATATACCGGACCGGATCGATAGCCTCGTGGGTCGGTCCTGCGGTTATCAGCACGGTTTTCCCGGACAAGGGCAATCCCTGTGAAAGATAATCCCGAATAAAAACGACTATATCCTCCGGCTCTGCCATCCGGCCCTCGCCGTGCAGTCCACTTGCCAACTCCCCGGAGGTAGCGGGAATCATTATATTCCCAAAGGATTTTAATGTTTGGAAGGATGCCTTGGAGGAGGGATGCTTGTACATGTCCAAATCCATCGCCGGGGCAAAGAAAACAGGGCATTTGGCGGAAAGATAGGCGGCCAGCAACAGGTTGTCGCAGGTGCCGCTCGCCATTTTGGACAAGGTATTGGCGGTAGCGGGGGCAATCAGCATCAGATCGGCCCAAAGGCCCAGTTCCACATGGTTGTTCCAACTACTACTCCCCTCCTCTTCGCTAACAAAAGAGGATAACACGGGATTCCTTGAAAGAGCGGCCAGCGTAAGGGGAGAAACAAAATGGCCGGCACTTTCCGTCAAGATAATCTTGACCTTGGCACCGGCTTTTATCAATAATCGGACAAGAAAAGTAGTTTTATAGGCGGCAATCCCTCCGGTTATGCCTAAAAGGATATTTTTGCCGGTCAACATAATTTTAGAATTATTTGCCTACTCCCTATTGCCCATCATCATCTTTCTCGGTATTCCTAAAATAAATTTTATCGTGCATCCATTCGTCCACGGCCAGGGCATGCGGCTTGGGCAATTTCTCGTAAAACTTGGAAACCTCGATTTGTTCCTTATTCTCGAACACCTCTTCAAGGCTGTCGCTGTAAGTGGCGAATTCTTCCAATTTTTCCAAAAGTTCCTTCTTAATCTCCGAATTGATCTGCACCGCACGTTTTGCGGTAATTGAGATGGCTTCGTAAATATTGTCGGTCTTATTGTCGAATTCGTTTCGATTTATGGTTTTCGTGGAGACCGGCGCCGTTGAATTTTTTAAGTCGTTCATATCCATATAAAATCAATTAATTAATTAAGCTAATATTAAACTTGGGCTTTACCTACGATTTTCAAACCTGCACACCGGCAGGCAGGTTTTGCACCCTGATTTTTGTCTTTCTTATTTCCGTAGCTACGGGCTATGCAACAAAAAAGGACATCATTATAGCACAAAAGCCGAAAACTATCGGTTCTCAACCAAAAGCTATATCAGCTCATCTTGCTTCTTTTTCTTGGCCAAAACCCTGTTGTTCCGAATTAATTTTCTCGAGCAACTTGCTGGCCTTATCGGTATACTTGGTTTCAGGAAACTGCTTTCTGAGCGCATTGTAGTCCGATTCGGCCTCTTGCAACCTTTCGGGCTTGAGGCGTTCTAAACTATTCAACGCATATTGCGTCGCCGATTCGAAACGGTAGTACATGGCATCTTCGCGGTATATCGAGCCGGGATAATCGGAAATAAAGTTATCGAACGCACTGATGGCCGGATTCAGGAAGCTAAAATCGAATTCCCCCAATTTATTGTACTGTTTGGCAATTTCATAGGCCTTGCGCTCCTTTTTGGTAGTCAGCTCCTTGGCCATGGCATTCGCCTGATCAAAATATTCGGAATCGGGGTAGGCATTGATAAAAGTCTGTAATTTGGCCAGGGCCTTATCGGTATCCGTTTGATCAAGGGAATATCGCGGCGATAGTTCAAAATAACTCTTGGCTCCATAGAAAGACGCCTCGGCGACCTTTTCACTCTTTGGATACGACTTTACGAAACGCTCAAACTGGTAACCTGCCATATTGTAGTCGCCCAGCTGAAAATAACTATCCGCGAAAAAGAACATCACGCGCTCGCCCTGGGGCTTGCCGACATATTTGGGAGCGATTTGTTCGAACAGCCGGTTGGCCCGCTTCATATCGCCCTCGTCGTAAAATTTCTGCGCCAGGTCATATTTGGCCTTGACATCCTCGTTTTTAAGTACTTTCTGGTATTCGCTGCAGGATTGCAACACACCCATCAAAAGCAAAACTAGGATACTTCGCTTGATCATAAAAAACATTTTGCAAAATTACGGATTAGGGTTGGAAAATAAAAACAAATAATTAAACCACTAAAATAGGACTCTTATTGCCGCATCAAAGGGAATTGGGGAAGATTTAACAGCACTTCGCTACCCTATTCCAATATACTAACTCAAAAGAAAACGATAATAGATGAGGTATATCTCCTTCAACCTGTGCTACGGACCGCCCTGTTTTTCCCAATGGCCGGTCAAATTCGTGGCCTGGTGAAGAATAAACCCAATATTCGGATTTTATAGGAATCTGAAATACATGTATAGCAATCTGCCTTTAAGCCGTCACCTTGGCAAAACGCTTTACAAAAGCTGCAATTTTAACCTTTAATCCGGCGGAGGCCTCCACCAAGGGAAGCCGCACCAATGCATTGGAGAGGCCTCGGGATTCGAATATCGCCTTGATGCCCGCCGGGTTTCCTTCTTGAAAGATAAGACCCATGCCTTCTTGCATGGCATAATGTAAATCGTAGGCCTTGGCGGGTTCGCCGTTCAAGCCGGCCCGTATCATCTGTGAGAATTCCACCGGTAGACCTTGTCCCAGAACGGAGATAACCCCTGCACCACCGGCCAAGACGGTCGGCAAAGCGGTGATATCATCACCGGAAATCACCATAAAACCATCCTTCTTATGCTCCATTAACTTCTGTACCTGGAGCATATCGCCCGACGCTTCTTTGATACCGATGATATTCTTAAAATCCTGTGCCAGGCGCAGGGTGGTTTCCGGCAGCATATTGCTGCCTGTTCTTCCCGGAACATTATACAATATTATAGGCTTGGCCGTCACCTCCGAAATAGCTTTAAAATGCTGATAAATGCCCTCTTGGGTAGGCTTGTTATAATAGGGGGTCACTGAAAGGATCGCCGAAAAATGTTCCGATTCGAAGGACTTAATCTCATCGACAATTCTATAGGTACTGTTTCCCCCTATCCCTAGCACCAATGGCAATCGGCCTGCGTTAACACGCACAACCGTTTCCATCACCGTCATCTTTTCGGCTTTATTCAGTGTTACCGATTCCCCGGTAGTACCCAACACCACCAGATAATCGACCCCGCCATCGATGCAATGGTTCACAATACGGCCCAAAGCTTCCGTATCGATCGACAAATCTTTATTAAATGGTGTGACCAACGCCACGCCCGTACCTATTAATTGTTCCATTATCATATCTCGTTTAAAACGCCGAGGTATTTTTTAAGTTCCGTTTTAAAGGTCTTAAAATCCTTCAACGGCGCGTCTATTATCAAATCGTTGTATACCCGGTCAACATCCTTCAACCCCACCCGAAAGCGGGCCCGGGTCTTAATGCTCATCAACTGGATGAGCAGGTTCTCGGAGGTATAATAGTTGACCAAAAGGTCATACTCCCTACTTATGAATTCAAGGGCATAACTGTTCTCGATATTCCCGTTCCATCCCAAATCCTTATCCGAAAACACGGGGGTGGAATAAGGCGAATTATTGTCGTAGCTGCTCCTGTAACCGATAATCTTGACCGCATTGGGCCGCAGATCGTAATCTTCCATAAACTCATAGAACAGGTCAGCGTCGTCAAAACTGTCCAGATCCACGATACAGCCGACCGAGCTTATGCCACTTTCCCTTTCTATTATAGGAGGAGCCTTGGCCAATTCCTGTTTTAGGAATTTAACGGCCGAATTATACTTGAATCTATCTTTTATTGCCTTAAACATGTACATTTACATTTTACATGCACCATCCCTTAAAATGGGGAGGGGACGCTACAAATGTAAGTAAACTCCAAGCAAAATTATTTATTGCGCTAAGTTAAGACGAATCATGCGTTTAAAAATACAACATTTTGTTATATTTTTAACTTTAGGGTGGAATTTTTCCTGCCGGGATGCCAATTCCCTCGTCCTAATCGAGGGGACACAAATCGTGATAGATTCGACCATGCCGGCATCCGACTCCGTTAAAAGATTTTTCGCCCCGTACCGTGAAAGGATAGACAGGGTGCTGGACAGTACTTTGGCCTACGCACCCCATGTTATCTCGAAGGAGGATGGAGATTACAATACCACCGCCGGAAACTTGCTGGCCGACATCGTGCTATCGGAAGCCCAAGCCCATATTTAGGTCCCGAACCGGGGAGAACATCGATTTCGTAATGCTCAACCACGGGGGCATACGGTCGGTCATTTCCAAAGGAAAAGTAACTGCCAGAAGCGCCTACGAGGTTATGCCTTTCGAAAATTCGATAGTGGTGGCCCAGCTCAACGGAAAATCCGTCGAAGATCTGATATTCTACTTAAAGGATTCGGGCCGCCCGCATCCCATTGCGGGCCTACAACTGGTACTGGACAAAGAAAATGAAATCCGGTCAATACGTGTTCAGGGAAAGCCCTTCGACCCAAATCGCTCCTACAATGTCGCCACTTCGGATTATTTGCTCAACGGTGGCGATAACATGGTTTTCTTTAAGGACGCCCAAAAAGTCACCGAAATCGATTATAAGATACGTAATGCCATGATCGATTATTTTGAGAAAACGGATACGATCGCGCCAACGGTAGATGATCGGTTTTATAGAATGGAGTAAGGGCAGGTCTCACCCATAAACTTTTTTTATGAGAAGAAGAAAATTTATTAAACAGAGTGCCGCTTCGACCGCGTTAATAGGTCTAGGCGGACTCACCTTGAATTCTTGCTTCTGGAAAACCCGAAAGCACATCACCATTCTGCATACCAACGATGTGCACAGCCATATCGACCCGTTTCCAAAGAACCATTCCGAATTTCCGAATTTAGGCGGCTTGGCGCGGCGGGCCACTCTGCTGGGGCGCATCCGCAAGGAAAATCCCCATACCTTGTTGTTCGATGCGGGCGATATCTTTCAAGGTACACCCTACTTCAACTTCTACGGGGGCGAACTGGAATTCAAGGGGATGAGCATGCTCCACTACGATGCCGCCACCATCGGCAACCACGATTTTGATAACGGTATCGATGGACTGTTGGCGCAAATGCCGAATGCGGAATTCGACCTGCTCTCCGCCAACTATAATTTTAGAAATACCGTGATGGACGGACATGTAAAACCCTACAAAACCTATACCGTCGATGGTATCAAGATCGGGGTCTACGGCTTGGGCATTGCCCTAAAAGGGCTAGTCAACAAGAAAATGTATAAAGAAACCGAGTATCTCAACCCCTATGAAATAGCAACGGACATGGAACACCGATTAAAAGAAGATGAGAACTGCGATCTGATCCTTTGCCTATCGCATCTCGGATACGATTACGAAATTAAGGATAAACCCAGCGATATGGCCCTAGCCGCCAAAACCAGGCATACCGACCTCATTATTGGGGGCCATACCCATACGTTTCTGAACCGACCGACCTTAGTAGCAAATAGTAGCGGTCGGGAAATCTTGGTCAACCAAGTCGGTTGTTTTGGTATCAACCTCGGGCGTATCGATTTTTATTTTGAAGAAGGAAAAAATAGCCGGGCGGAGGGGGTTTCGATAAGCGTTTAACAATGAAGATATTTTATGTAATCGGTTCGAAGCCCGGATATGTGTACAACTTCTACCCTATCGTTAGGCCTTTTACGATAAGCTGATCAGTAGGGCAATAGTTTCATGGAGGGTGTTTTTCAACAAATCTCTTTTCCAATATTGTTTTCGATCACTGCCGCTCCATTTCTCATTTAATATCTCAGTTTTCGCCAGCCAACACAAACTCCGTAATCTCCCGATGCTCTTCCGCCAAGGAATTTTTTGCAAAATCGCGCTTCGCGCGCCGGTACCAATAGCCGGCATTGAAATCGTCGCCTTCCTTTCGGTGAAGATAGGCGTGGATCCAACTGCCCATATCATTGTCCATTTCCTGGGCGATATCGTGCGAGGCTGTCCAATCACTTTTGGCATCGTACCACAGCGCCTTTAGGGATTTGGGCCATTGTGCCGGGGGGTCGATATCGATCAGTGTTTTGGTAAAATCCTCATAATCCTTCGGGGTTGACATCATTTTCAGGTTTTGTATCCTTTAATTTCCAAAAATACCTAAATTCGATCGGTAATCCATACTTGTGGCACGGACGGAATCAAAAAAAATAGGGCGATGGCGGCCCCTGCCCTTTGTGGTGGCTCTCCTCTTTACGTTGATGATATTCGGCATCCACATGCTACCAAATATGGATAGTATGCTCAACGAGAACAATACCCGAATCTCCCACGGGTTTCTTAAATCGCAGATCGATTACCATCAAGAAATCGCCCCCTTTGCCCGAAGACCCTTGACCAGCTTTCTTATAGAAAGCGGTATGGAAGTATTCGGATTACGATCGGGCCACGCTTTTATTTTAGTGAATTTTTTGCTGCTTTATATCAGCGGATTGCTGTTGTTCCGGCTTTCGATAACACTAAAAGCCACCATCGTTCAGGCCATCATCAACATGGGGGTGTATTTTTTATCGTTTTCCGTTCTTTTTGCCTTCTTTCCGCCGGTATTCAGTTATGACGAACCTATGCAGTACTGTTTTATCTTGCTATCCCTAATCGCGTTCGTTCAAAAAAAATGGATTGGGTTCGTGACGATTTTTACGCTGGCCCTAATCTCTAGGGAAACGAGTATGCTACTGTTGCCGGCACTGATTTTCTTTATGCCGGGCCTGCAAAAATTTAAAATAAGGATGTTCTCAAAAGAACATGGGCGACTTTGCATACCGATTTTGCTCCCACTGCTCCTTTACAGTATTTACTTAGCGCTTTTCATCTATGCATTTGACCAGTTAGAAGCAACCCAGGTCGAGATAGGCAGCCGCTACTCCTGTTTTCTAGAAAATTTTGAAAGCACCAAAAATACGGTAGAGTCTTGGATATCCCTCTTTTTCGCGTTAGGTCCGCTTTTGTATTTGCTCGCATTTCGAACAGAAAGAACGGTAACCCCTATTTATAAAAAATGGATCGGTGCCTTTCTTTTGACCGTACTCATCAACACTCCTATTGTCATTCTGACGGCCTTTGCCAGGGAAACACGGTTGTTCGCACTTCCGCTGTTCTTTATCTGGCCGGTGTTCGCCCAGTTTTTTGGTCGGGATATCAGATTAATGTTCTCAGTTGCACTGTATTCCATGGCATTCCGAGAATGGCGGTACCTCATCCCCTTTGTGGTGGTAATGAGCCTGAACTATTGGTTCTGTTTTCGGATATATCCGAATTTAGGGCTGGGACAGAATACTTTTTTCGGCGAATATCTATTCCTAATAAATACGTTTATGATCCTACATACAATGCTTCGGTGTACCACAGCGGATATAGGGAATAAACTTAGTTAAATCGAGACAAAGGCATGTCCTTTAGGGTGTTGGACAAAAGTTAAGGGCATCCAAAAAATGTTAACTCCTGATTTTCAAAGGATAAAAATTTCATGAATAGACATTTCATCGAATGGGGTAATTTTTATATCGATTGTTTTAACAATTATGCCAAAATCTTTAGTATATTGTTAACCTAATCATAAAAAACAATCAATCATGAGAAGTCTTCTTTGGCTTGTAGCCGTTATTTGTATTATCATTTGGCTTTTAGGAATATTGGGTGTTGTGGCCGGTTTGGGCGACAGTAGCTTAATTCACATCTTACTCGTTATTGCTGTTATAGCAATACTTTATAACATAATTTCGGGCCGTAAACCCTTATAAAGTATGTTTAAAGACAATTTATTTGGAAAAGTCGATCGGTTTAGGTCGACTTTTTCCGTTTTTGGGTTGCTAATTTCCGATATCATTTAGGATAAATGACAAAATTTAAGTAAGACATTTTTGTATCACGGGTTTCTTTTTTGTCTTTGTTCCGTGCCTTGATGCCCAAAACCCTCTATCTTCACTTATAGCCACGCTGTTATATGGGCGCCACGACAACTTATGGTTGAATTTGAATTCTTTCAAGAGGGATGATTTGGCTAAACAGCTCTTGGAAATTTTTGAACATAAAACCAAACGGCAGCCATTCGTGACAAACCGGCTTCAATCTTTAGGATGCCGATCGATATACCAAACGGTCATTTTCCGATGATGAATTACCCGATTCCTCCAAAACTAGGTTTTCAAGCCTCTTCTGCTTTAGAACTGACCATCTCTATAAATTCCCCCTCCGAAATAATCGGAATCCCGATATTTTCGGCCTTTGTGCGTTTGCTGGGGCCCATCTTATCGCCCGCAACCAGATATGTCGTTTTGGAGGAGATGCTCGACCCTACCTTACCTCCATTGTTCTCGATCATTTTTTTTAGTTCGTCACGGCTCAGCGTTTCGAAAACGCCCGATACTACTATGGTCATGCCCTTGAGTTGGTCGGTTCGGTTTTCCAATTGTTCTTCGGACAACGAAAATTGTAGGCCGTAACTTTTTAAACGGGATATGATTTCGCGATTCTTTTCATTTTGAAAGAATTCCGTTACCGATTGGGCAATTCGCTCCCCGATCTCGTTTACGGCGGTCAGCTCTTCCTCGGAAGCGGACATCAGGGCATCGATGTTTTTATAGGCCCTGGCCAGCTTTTTGGCCACTGTTTCGCCGACAAAACGAATGCCCAGCGCAAAAAGCACCCTTTCGAAGGGAATCTTTACGGATTCAGCTATCCCCTGGATCAAATTCTCCGCTGATTTTTCCGCCATCCGTTCCAAAGGCAGAATCTGTTCCTTGGTCAAGGTATATAGGTCGGCATAATTTTCTATCAACCCCTCTTTGAACAAAAGTTCTACCGTTTCCCCGCCGATGCCTTCGATATCCATCGCCTTGCGGGATATGTAATGCTGGATGCGCCCTGTAATCTGAGGGGGGCATCCGTAATAATTGGGACAATAGTGTTTGGCATCGCCCTCCGCCCGTTCCAGTTCGGTACCGCATTCGGGGCAGTGGTCAATATATACGGTCGGGTGTCGAATCTTGGGGCCGTTGGGTAAAATCGACTCCTATAATCTTGGGGATGATTTCCCCGCCCTTTTCCACAAAAACGATATCCCCTTCGCGGATATCGAACTTGGCAATCTGATCGGCGTTATGTAGCGAAGCCCTTTTTACCGTCGTACCCGCCAACAGAACCGGCTCGAGATTGGCCACAGGGGTGACGGCACCGGTACGCCCGACCTGATACGTGATTTTGTTCAAGAGGGTCGAAACCTGTTCCGCCTTAAATTTGTAGGCCATCGCCCACCGAGGAGATTTCGAGGTAAAGCCCAGTTCGTCTTGGTGCTGGATACTATTGACCTTTACCACGACCCCATCGGTCTCGTAGGGCAGGTCGTGCCGATGTTCATTCCAATAATCAATAAAGGCCAAAACCTCGGTGGTGGACTTACAGAGCTGGGCGACAGTCGGCACCTTAAAGCCCCAGGATCTTGCTTTTTCCAGCATTTGCCATTGGGTGGATATTCCCGTATTCTGACCTACTATACCGTACAGCAAGCAGTCCAGGGGCCGTTGCGCCACCACGGCGCTATCTTGCAATTTTAAACTGCCTGCGGCCGTGTTCCGGGGATTCATATATGGTTCTTCCCCATTTTCTACCCGTTCGGCGTTCATCTGTGCAAAACCCTCGAACGGAAGCACTATCTCACCCCGAATATCGAATTTATCGGGATAATCGCCTTTTAATTGAAGGGGCACCGAGCGGATGGTTTTGACATTGATGGTAACGTCATCGCCCTGAAAGCCATCTCCCCGGGTGACCGCCCGCACCAATCCCCCTTTTTCGTAAGAGAGGCTTATCGACGCCCCGTCGTATTTCAGTTCACAGGTAAACTCCACTTCCGCATCGCCCAAAATCCGTTGAATGCGCTTTTCCCAATCTTCCAGATCTTCCTTGGAATAGGAGTTGTCGAGCGAATACATCCGATAATCGTGTACCACGGTCTCGAAATTCTTGGTAACCCCACCCCCTACCCGCAAGGTCGGCGAGGTAGGGTTCTGAAATTCCGGATGCTGTTCTTCCAATTCCCGTAGTTCCTTCAGCATCATATCGAAGTCGTAATCGGAAATAATTGGATTATCGAGTACATAATAATTATGGTTGTGCTCGCGGAGTTTTATTCGCAGGGATTCTATTCTTTCTTTGACGGTCATGGTGTGAATTAGTGAGCTAGGATTTTGGGAATCTTTTAAATCACTTCAATGAATACATTTCATCATCCTGTGATTCCCGAACATATCTTTTCGCAGTTCAATTTCCGAAAAATTATAGCTTCTAAGAAGCTGTTCGGTTTCTTTTCCAAGATATTGGTTGATTTCGAGGTACAACCGCCCATTTTTTTTGAGGTTTTTTTGGGCAAAGCGCGCAATGGCATCGTAGAATTTCAAGGGATTTTCATCGGAAACGAAAAGGGCGAGTCCCGGTTCGTGGTCCGTCACGTTTTTATTCATTTCCTTTTTTTCCTGCTCCCGCACATAGGGTGGGTTTGAAACCATGATATCATAGGTCACCACCGTACGGGGGATAGTTAAAATATCAAGTTCCACGAACCTAACGTCCACGTTTTGCACGCGGGCATTTGTACGGGCGAGGGACAAAGCATCTACCGAAACATCCAGGGCATGGACTTCGATTTCGGGAAGCTTTTTTGCCAGGGTAACCGCAATGCAGCCACTACCCGTGCCGATGTCCATAATTGCAAATCTTCCCTTTAGCTCCGCTGCCCCCCGGGATGAACTGCTAGAAGTAGCGTTCGGCAGGAGGGCCTCATCCGACCTACTTTGCACATCCGTCAGTATCCACTGTACCAGCTCCTCCGTTTCGGGCCGGGGAATAAGCACGTTTTCATCCACCTTAAAGTCCATTCCCATAAAATGCGCCGCACCTATAATATACTGGATCGGGCGTTGTAAACGTAGTTGGGACAAGGCTTCAAAAATAGGCTGTTCTTCCTGCTTGGTAATGGCCAAATTGGGTTGCAAGGCCAATACGAAGCGCTCCAACCCCAAATAATGCTCGATGAGCATGTAAAAAAAACTATCGACCTCTTCCTTCGGATAGACATCGTCAAGTTCTTTGTGGAAGATGTTCTTGATTTCTTTTAGCAGCATATTTTTCAGTGGCAGTTATCAGTCGCAGCTGGCAATGGTTCAAGGTCATGGGTATAGACCTTAGGCTTTGAACGGCCTAACAACGATCGAACCTGGTCGGGCCCGACCGCATACCGCAACTACCTATATCAGACATTTCAACATCCAGACGGTACACGAATAATGTCCGGTATCGCCCATCGGCGTATCGATATATTCAAAACCCGATTTTTTATAAAGTTGCTGGGCGGCCTTCATATAAGGCATAGTCTCTAGATACACTTTTTCATAACCGTAATACCTTGCCCTATCCAGACAGGTATTTATCATTTTGGTCCCTAGGCCCCTCCCCCTAGCTTCCCCTAAAAAATACATTTTTTGCAGCTCGCATACGTTACCCTGATAGTTTTCGAGCTGGGCGATACCCGCGCACCCCAAAATTTTCCCCTCTTCGACGGCCAAAAAATAATCCGCACGAGGTACATCATAAATTTCATACATACGGTCCAATCCCTTGTCCGCATAGGCGGTACCCCGCTTGGGCACGCCCATTTCGACCAAGACCTTTCGGATGACCTGTGCCACCTCTACATTGTCTTCCTGACGTATCTCGCAAATGGTAGCGGTCTGCATTCTATTTATTATCCCCCCTGGGAAGCGGAAATCCCGTTTTTTGTCTCTTTCCTATTCCTCTGTCGGCGTTAAAATTTTAAAACCTAGCTACTGCTATGATTGAAAATTTGTCCCTGACAAAGAAATATACATTAATCAAAATTCCTGAATTTCTAAGTGGCAGGAGTATACCTTATTTTTGCGTGGTGAATATACGGCAAAAATATATGTCACGGGCCATTGAAATTGCCCGAAACGGAATCGGCACTACCGCCCCAAACCCCATGGTGGGTGCAGTAATCGTTCACGCAGACAAAATAATCGGCGAGGGCTTTACGAGTCCGTTCGGGGGACCGCACGCCGAGGTAAACGCCATACATTCTGTCGCTGACAGGAATTTGTTGAAAAAATCCGCCCTGTATGTAACCCTAGAGCCTTGCTCCCATTTTGGAAAAACCCCGCCCTGCGCCGATCTGATCATCGAACAGGGCATTCCATCCGTGGTCATCGGGGTGTTCGACCCGCATGAAAAGGTAGCGGGAAAAGGCATCGAAAAACTGAAGAAAGCCGGTATTGAAGTCACCACAGGGCTTCTTGAAGCCGAATGCCGCGAACTCCACAAACGCTTCTTGACCTTTCATGAAAAAAAACGCCCCTACACTATCCTAAAATGGGCAGAAACCGCAGACGGTTTTATCGCTCCCAATGCGGAGAAACGCAGTCAAAACCCTGCACCTTTTTGGATTAGCAATGCCTATTCCCGACAGCTAGTACACCAATGGCGTAGCGAAGAACAGGCGATTTTGGTGGGCACGAATACGGTAATAAAGGACAACCCAAAACTGAATGTGCGGCAATGGACGGGCAACAATCCCATTCGAATCGTATTGGATAGAAATATCCGGATACCGGAGGACTATCATGTATTGGACGGAAGCATTCCCACCCTAATCTTTACTGCAGTCTCCCAGGCAACCGGGTACCGAAAGGGGTTGGAGTATCGTATATTGGACTTCTCACAGGATGTTGTACTGAATATAGGCCGCATTTTGCACCAAGAAAATATACTGAGCCTATTGGTGGAAGGCGGCGCCCATACCCTTCAAAGCTTTATCGATGCCGATCTATGGGACGAGGCCCGGATACTTACAGGTACATCCTCCTTTAAAAAGGGAATAAAAGCACCCGTGCTGACGGGAAAATTGACTACTACAAAGAATAGCGGTTCGGATACCTTAAACATCTATTATAATGATTAAAAATATCATTTTTGACTTCGGGGATGTCTTTATTAATTTGGACAAGCAGATTATCTTCCGCGAAATTGAAAAATACGGCGGTACCCCTGAACTCTCATCGGAGCTGGTCACTCTGAACCACCTTTACGAGGTGGGGGAAATTTCCTCTTCAGCATTCATCGAAAAGCTGCGGAAAGTCTATCCCGACGCCAGTCCCGCCGCTATCGTCCAAATCTGGAACGGAATGTTATTGGATTTTCCCGATGAACGTCTGGAATTTATAGAATCCTTTGCTCAGAACGGTGATTACAGAATGTTTTTACTAAGCAACACCAACGCCCTGCACATTCCACATGTCGAGGAGATTATGGGTAGCGAAAAGTTTCGTCGTTTCAAGGCTTCCTTTGAAAAATTCTATTTATCCCACGAAATCAACCTCCGAAAGCCGAGTGCCGAAATTTACGAGTTCGTCTTGAACGAAAACGGATTAAGGGCCGAGGAAACCTTTTTTATCGACGACACCCAAGAAAATACCGACGCCGCTGAAAAATTAGGAATTAGGTGCTGGCATCTTCAGGTCGGTAAAGAGGATATTGTTCAACTTGAATCCAAATTATAGCGTGGTATATCTGGCCCTAAGTATTCTATCATCCTCGTTGATATTTGTCGTTTTTAAGCTGTATACCCGATATAAGGTCGAAACTTTTTTTGCCATTATAGTGAACTACATCGTGGCCTGTTCCACAGGCGTATTTTTTTATAAGGGGGATGTTACCTTATCCGAAATACCGAACCACCCGTGGTTTTTGGGTACAATACTATTAGGAGTCCTTTTTATTATCGTATTTAATCTGATGGCCGCCACGGCGCAAAGGGTGGGAGTTTCCGTCGCATCGGTCGCCACGAAAATGTCATTGGCCATGCCCGTACTTTTTGGGGTAGCCCTGTACAACGAAGAACTGGGGCCAGTAAAGGTACTGGGCATCGTTCTTGCCTTGGCAGCCGTGTATTTTACCTCGGTCAAGAAAAAATCCGTAACCCTACAAAAATCGTCGCTGCTCTTGCCCTTATTCGTGTTTTTGGGTTCGGGTATAATTGACACGAGTATCAAGTATATTCAAGAATACCACATCAAGGAGGAGGATTACCCTATTTTTTCCGCCTCGATATTTGCCACTGCCGCCATTACGGGCCTGCTCTTTATCTTGGTCAAATCCTTCCAAAAACCGCTAAAAATCAGTTTTCGAAACATTTTAGGGGGCATCGCATTGGGCATCCCCAACTATTTCTCCATATACTTCTTGCTAAAGGCCCTTCAGCACGACAGCCTGAACAGTGCCTCGGTATTTACCATTAACAATGTGGCCATCGTCATGTTCTCCACCCTTTTGGGAATTCTTCTATTTAAGGAACAAATCAGTTTAAAAAATTGGGGCGGTATCGGTTTGGCGGTCGTTAGTATTATTTTGGTGGCGCTTTTTTGATTTTCTCCAAAATGGCATCCGGACATTTCATGGGCCGTTTCGTTTTCCTATCCAAAAAAGCCAAAACCGTGTTCGCTATGGCCAAAATTTCACCAGTTTCATTGAAGATTTTGTAATCGAATTCTATCTTGACCAAGGGCGGGTTTTTGAGGTGGGTTTCGACGGTAATCAAGTCGTCATACACCGCTGATTTTTTGAAGTCTATACCTAAGGAAATAACGGGTAACATTATACCGTTTTCTTCCATATTTTTGTAGGAAATTCCAAAGCACCTCAACCACTCGACCCTTCCCATCTCCAAGTATTGCGCATAATTTCCGTGGTAGACCACCCCCATCTGATCGGTTTCCGCATAACGTACTCGAAAAGAAATTTTGTTAAAATTCATCTAAAATCGGCTAAAAATATTATATTTAAAAGATTTCGTTTCTGAGAGTTTAACATGGCGAAAAAAAAGGGCAAAATCAAGGGCATTTTGATTTTTTTTTTAGCTTTTTTGTTCACATATTTGCCTCACCAAGAAAGCAAGTCCCCTCCGACCGATTTCGACCGACTGACTATTTTTCTAACCGACAAATAAGTAAATTTTAGCATGGGTGTTACTGCAAATTCCGTATGGAACAATTGTTTGGTCTTTATAAACGACAACATTCAACAGCAGGCATTCAAGACGTGGTTCGAACCCATCAAACCCGTCAAACTCTCCGACAACGCATTGAGCATTCAGGTTCCCAGTAAATTTTTCTACGAATGGCTCGAAGAGCACTATGTTAAACTTTTAAAGGTCGCCCTTACCAAAGAACTGGGGGAGACCGCAAAGTTGGTCTATATCATCCGTATGGAGAACACCTACGGCAACAAGGAACCGTTCACCGAAAAAATACCTAGCTCGAACCGGGGCAATATGGGCCCTCAAGAGATGGATGTGCCGGTCAAATCGAAAAATCCGCAACTGAAGAATCCGTTCGTAATTCCCGGTATCCGCAATATCAAGATCGAGTCGCAGCTGAACCCGAACTACAGTTTTGATAATTTTCTGGAGGGCGATTCCAACCGGTTGGCGCGATCGGCCGGCATGGCGGTGGCCAACAAGCCAGGCGGTACCTCCTTCAACCCTTTATTGGTATTTGGGGGCGTCGGCCTGGGCAAGACCCATTTGGCCCATGCCATCGGGGTCGAGATAAAAGATAAATATCCCGAGCGCACCGTACTCTATATTTCCGCCGAAAAGTTTACCCAACAATACATTGAATCCGTCAAAAAAAACACCCGGAACGATTTTATCCATTTCTACCAATTGATCGACGTACTGATTATCGACGACGTGCAGTTCCTATCCGGCAAATCAGGTACACAAGATGTATTTTTCCATATTTTTAACCACCTGCACCAAAACGGCAAGCAGGTCGTATTGACCTCCGACAAAGCACCTGTCGATATGCAGGATATCGAGCAGCGGCTTTTGTCGAGATTCAAATGGGGACTGTCCGCCGAACTGCAAAATCCCGATTACGAGACCCGTGTATCTATTCTCAAGAATAAACTGTACCGCGATGGGGTCGAGATGCCAGAGGATATCATCGATTATGTGGCCAAGCACATCAAGACCAATATTCGCGAACTGGAAGGTGCCGTGATTTCCCTCATTGCCCAATCTTCTTTTAACAAAAAGGAAATAACCTTGGAACTTGCCCAGCAGGTGGTCGAAAAATTCGTGAAGAACACCAAGCGCGAGGTCTCTATAGAATACATCCAGAAAGTGGTCTCTGACTACTTCGAGATGGACGTGGCCACGCTACAGTCCAAGACCCGGAAAAGGCATATCGTACAGGCGCGACAATTGGCCATGTTCTTTGCCAAAAAATTGACCAAGGCCTCATTGGCCAGCATCGGATCCCAGATTGGAAAACGTGATCATGCCACGGTACTGCACGCTTGTAAGACCGTGGATAATCTGGCCGAGACCGATAAGCAGTTCCGCAAGTATATCGACGATTTGAGGAAGAAGTTGTCCTAGGGAATTGATAACGGCTGATCGGTGACGGGTTTTTTCTGCATTCACCTATCCAAAATCCCATGAAATATAAAATCCTAATGGTCTGCCTCGGAAATATCTGCCGGTCGCCCTTGGCCGAAAGCATACTTCAGAACAAGATAGATCCCGAAAAAGTCTTAGTCGATTCCGCAGGTACAGGGGGATATCATGTAGGCAATCCGCCGGACCCACGCTCGGTGGCCATTGCCCGAAAAAATGGAATTAACATCGAAAAACAACGTTGTAGAAAGTTTCAAGCGGCCGATTTCAGTAAATTTGATGTAATTTATGCCATGGATCAAAGTAACTACTATGATATCATAGCTTTGGCCCGTAACGATTTGGACATACAAAAGGTAAAATTGTTGTTAGAGGAAGTAGATTTGCCTGAAAAGGAAGTACCCGACCCCTATTATGACAAAGAAGATGGCTTTGAAAAGGTGTATCGGCTAATCGATAAAGCCTGTGAAGCCATAGCCGCCCAATTATAAACGTATCAAACCCACCGATGGTCAAAAGATCCAATACTACGGGAAAACTCTATTTAATTCCTGTAACCTTGGGAGATAGTGAGCCTTTAGAGGTATTGCCCATCTCGATAAAACAGGCCATTGAACGCATTGATTATTATATCGTCGAAAACGAGAAATCCGCCCGCCGGTTCATCAAAAAAATAAGTTCGGGGAAGTCTCAGTCCGGCCTGCATATATCCGTTCTCAACAAGTTTACGGAAGCGGAGGAAATCCCCGGTTTTTTGACGCCCTGTACTCAAGGATACGATATCGGCGTTGTTTCGGAAGCCGGATGCCCTGGAGTGGCCGACCCGGGCACGGACGTGGTACGGATCGCCCACGAAACAGGAGTTCAGGTGGTTCCTCTAGTGGGACCTTCCTCCATCATATTGGCCTTGATGGCGAGTGGCATGAACGGGCAGAATTTTGCCTTTAATGGCTATCTGCCCATCGAGACTGCCGAACGAAAAGCCGCCATCAAACGATTAGAAAAAATTTCTCGGGATACGGGACAGTCGCAACTCTTTATGGAAACCCCCTATCGCAATGACAAGCTGCTGGCGGAGCTGGCCAAGGTACTACATCGGAACACGCGTTTGTGCGTCGCCTGCGATATTACACTTCCCACCGAATATATTTCCACCAAAACGGCGGCCGATTGGAAAAAGCAGCAAATAGAACTGCATAAAAGGCCAGTTATTTTTATCATTCAGGGGTAAAAATTGTACAAAATTACCGGAATAAACTTACAGATATTTATATAAAAAATTTCACTAAAATCCAAATAGTGTGATTAATTTGCGATTTATACAATATTAGCGACCAATGGTACAAAAGCAATACGCGCCAGTCGATATCTTTTAGAAATTGCAACTGTTGGGCGATACCCCTGCCCTTCATTTTTCTATAATTCCCCCATCTCCTACTGAAGTTTTGAAATAGCCAGCTTTTTGACTGTCTCAATGCTGATTGCCATTAATCAAAAAAACATACCAACACTTATTGAAAATGAAAAACATAGTAATAATTGGGGCTTCAGGACACGGCAGCGTGATTTTGGACTGTATCGAAAAAGAGGGGAAGTACAACGTCCTGGGATTCGTAGATTCCTTTAAGAAAAGAGGTAGGAAACAAAACGGATACGAAATATTGGGCAGCGAACACGATCTTCCCGATCTGATAGAAATGTTCAATTTGTACGGTTGCATCGTCGCTATAGGCGACAATTGGACGAGAAAGCGGGTAGTCGATAGAATTTCAGGGATAGCTCCCAATCTCCATTTTATTTCGGCAATCCATCCTAAAGCAATAATTGGCAAGGAGGTACATATTGGAAGAGGTACCGTCATCATGCCCGGAAGCATTGTCAATGCCAATGCGGAAATAGGGGATTTTTGTATTTTGAACACTAATTCTTCCCTGGGCCATGACAGTCTTATGGAGGACTTTTCTAGCATGTCATCAGGTGTCTGTGCCGGGGGCGGTTTTTACTTGGGGAAATTTTCTGCCGTTTGCATCGGAGCCCATATTATTGAACATGTTAAAGTGCATGAACATAGCATTATTGGCGCCGGCTCCTTGGTAATAAAGAATATTCCGGGATATGTCGTAGCCTATGGGTCGCCGGCACGCGTCGTCAGAGAAAGAAAGAGGGGCGAATATTACCTAAGGGGCAGCAAGAAAAAGACTCCTAATCTTCCATTTATGATGGAACAGTACGCAGATGCGATGGCACCACGTTCCAGCAATACCCTACCGCACCAGAACCGCAATGTTTTGCCCGCCCGGGTCCGATAGATAACGGTCGCCGGATGACAAGGCTGTGACTCCTATAGCCCAATAACCAGACGACGAATTTTTAATATTTTATAACAGAACACTATGAAATCAGTACCGTTTTTATTTCTGACATTGTGCCTATTGACTACAAATTTACCAGCACAAGATGAGCATGACCATGCCAATGCCGCTTCTATTGAAAATGAGGCCAATTCAGTAACAGGTTGGTCGGGTGGGACCGTAATCTCTTCGGATGCCTCAGATCCCCAGAATGGGAGTTTTTCAATAAAAGCGGTTTCGACGGCTTCAAACGGTCGTACTTTGTCATATACCTATAGTGCGCAAATCGGACAGCAATATATTATTCGCATTTGGGCAAAGCAAGGGCCCCAGGTTTCAACCCCTGCAGCCCCGGCTTTTGCCCTGTGGTCCGGAATGACGGGGTTTTCGACCACCTTAATCCAGGGAACGGTGTGGGCGGAGTATGTATTCAATGTAACGGCCACATCGACTTCGCCTATCATAATGATATATACAGGGCTTAGTAATACAAGATTTACTGCAGGAAATACCATCTTTATCGATCACGTATCCATACTTGCCGTCGACTCCGCACCACCGAGCGCGGTCACGACCTTGGCGGCCTCCAGCACCACTTCAACGGGGACCGAGCTTACCTGGTCGGCCTCCACCGACAACATCGGGGTCACCGCCTACCACGTATTTCGGGACGGGACGGAGGTAGGGACCACGACGGTAACCAACTATACGGCCAGTGGCCTCACCCAGAGTACCTCGTATAACTTTTCCGTGCTGGCCGCAGATGCGGCGGGCAACCTCTCGGCAGCCGGCAATACGGTCAACGTCACCACCTTGAGCGCAGCGGACTCCGAACCGCCGAGTGCCGTCACGACCCTGGCGGCCTCCAGCACCACTTCTACGGGGACCGAGCTTACCTGGTCGGCCTCCACCGACAACATCGGGGTCACCGCCTACCACGTATTTCGGGACGGGACGGAGGTAGGGACTACCACGGTAACCAACTATACGGCCAGTGGCCTCACCCAGAGTACCTCGTACAACTTTTCCGTGCTGGCCGCAGATGCCGCGGGCAACCTCTCGGCAGCCGGCAATACGGTCAACGTCACCACCTTGAGCGCAGCGGACTCCGAACCGCCGAGTGCCGTCACGACCCTGGCGGCCTCCAGCACCACTTCCACGGGGACCGAGCTTACCTGGTCGGCCTCCACCGACAACATCGGGGTCACCGCCTACCACGTATTTCGGGACGGGACGGAGGTAGGGACTACCACGGTAACCAACTATACGGCCAGTGGCCTCACCCAGAGTACCTCGTACAACTTTTCCGTGCTGGCCGAAGATGCCGCCGGCAACCTCTCGGCAGCCGGCAATACGGTCAACGTCACCACCTTGAGCGCAGCGGACTCCGAACCGCCGAGTGCCGTCACGACCTTGGCGGCCTCCAGCACCACTTCCACGGGGACCCAGCTTAGCTGGTCGGCCTCCACCGACAACATCGGGGTCACCGCCTACCACGTATTTAGGGACGGGACGGAGGTAGGGACTACCACGGTAACCAACTATACGGCCAGTGGCCTCACCCAGAGTACCTCGTATAACTTTTCCGTGTTGGCCGCAGATGCGGCCGGCAACCTCTCGGCAGCCGGCAATACGGTCAACGTTACCACACTGGGATCTGGCGGTATAGTAGATTACACTTCCGAGAACGCCAATTTGGCGACGGTCGATTGGCAAGCCAACCATTTATTCGCTGCCCAGGCGATGGGCATAGGAACTACCGACACGCAGGGGTATGCCTTGGCCGTAGCCGGAGACGTAGTAGCCGAAAGCGTTAAGATAGCCCTGCAAACAAACTGGCCTGATTTTGTTTTTAAAAAAGAGTACCCTTTGCCCTCTCTCGAAGAAATGGAGAAACATATCACGGAAAAAGGATATTTATTGGGACTTCCCAGTGCTGATGAGGTCAAGGCCAATGGCATCGATCTCGGAGAAATGAACGCCCTGCTGTTACAGAAAATAGAGGAGATAACCTTATACCTTATACAACAGGATAAGAAAATTAAGGAACTTGAGAAAAAGAGCCAAAAACTTGAATCAGACCTGAAAACCTGTGAGTAAAGAAGAAAAGGAATCTGAATAATCGCATCTCATATGAAATATTATATACTCATTATATTGAGCTGTCTTGCATTCGGTAGCAGTGCCCAAAGCATACGCAAAAATTATCAGGAAATGACGGTTGCCGAAAAAAATGCACTGGTCAATGCATTTTACCAATTACGAACAGGACCGGATCTGATTTCAGACCTGGCTAATTTTCATGGAGCCAACTTTAATTTTGGTATTTCGCCCCAACCGGATATTCATTTTAACTTGCCCGATGAGCCCGAACGTCAAGTTTTCTTTGCCTGGCATAGAATGCAAATGTTAGAGGTCGAACACGCAATGCAAGCCATAGACCCTCGGATAAGTCTCCCGTGGTGGGATTCCTCCACGGATCAATCCACGACATCCCCTTTATGGGCCCCGGATTTTATGGGACAATTTGATGCCGCTTGGGCGTTAAACAGGAATTTGGGAGCCAATGGCCCCCTGCCTTCTGTCGCCACGGTTACCGCAGTACAGAATAATACTGATTTCCTTATATATTCCAATGAAATAGAAAGGGGAGATACACACCGGGGCGCCCATGTCTGGACCGGTGGCCCGATGAATAGCCCACTTTCACCCAGAGATCCCATCTTTTATCTTCACCATACCTATATCGATAAGCTTTGGACCGATTGGGTACACGTACATCCAGGGGAGTCCTCTTTTATAATCAATCCTATGCTCCGATATGATGGCACGTATGTATTTGACGGCAAAACACTTCCGGCAATCGATCCCGACGATACCGTATCGAGCCACAGCCTCGGTGTATTTTATGCCGAGAATCAATTGGCGGAATTGTATGAATACACGGTAAGCAATGCCTATAGTCCGGAGGAAACCTTTTATTATCAATATAAAATTGAGGCTGGCAATAATTTTACAGTACCATCCGGTGCCAGTTGTGCCATAGAATCTGTCAATGAGATTCGGCTCGTTCCCGGATTTGAAGCATCACCCGGCGCGTTTTTTGCGGCCACGATCGACACCGAGAATACAATTATCCCACAAGCACTGGCCTTAAATGCCAATAATAGAAGAGTACAGAATCCCTTTGAATACAATGAAGCCATTTTGGATGTTCATGCCTATGATTCCAAGGAGTCCGTTACCAACAATAGGATGATATCCTCCTACGCTCCCAACCCTTTCAAGGATGTCATCGGGGTGCAGATGGATCGAAGGATCCGGTCTTCGAGGGTACTCATTTACGATTTATCGGGGAACATCCTAAGGTCAAGATCCTTTAAAAACAAATCCTATTTGGAAGTGGATAATTTAGCCGATTTGCAGATTGGTATGTATATCATGGAAGTTGTCGCGGATGGAGAAACAGTAATGAGCGAAAAAATAATCAAAAATTAATATGAAATTTAAAAGTTTTTGGCCGTGTACAGCCAACACTCAAGATCAGAAATATCCATTGAGGAAGCACACCTTACTACAAAAAATGTCCTCAAAGCATATTTTCATATAAAATATTACCCTGCCCCGTCCGAGACCAAAAGGTAACATCATAGCTGTCTCTTTCATCATGGCTCTGCCCAAACCTTTGCTTGATTACCAGCCTGCATCTTAAGAAAGCTAAGGTCTTCGGTGAATATTGTCGGAGCAAGAACCATATTCCATTTTATCATCCATAAGGCTGTGACGGAAACGCGGAACTTGAAAAAGCTACTAGGCTTTGTTTTTGGAGGTCGAAGCCGACAGGAACCGTGGTCATTATTTGATTGAAATCGTTCCCTCGAACGGCGTAAAGAAGATGGTCACTATGATAAAGAGCATCATAGCCCCAGAAGTTTTTAAGCCGGGTCCCAATGTCAGAAAGCAACTCCGGGACGGAGGGTTTTGAAGGAAGAATTACTTCGTGTACAAGGTCGGCACCGTGGAACCGAGAACCTTGCCAAAAAATGTCAAAGAACAGGGAATAGAAAAATAAGTTGAGCATTGAAAAAAGATTATCAATTGAAATTGTTTGTGAGCCTCGTGGGCTTGACCCAAGAACTATTTACAAGAAATGTATCTTAACCTTTTGCCCGCAATTTTGTTGAAATTCCCTTACTATTCTTATTTTTGATTTATCGGTTCATCATTCAAACCAAGAATTATGCATTTCCAAAATCCTGAAAGGATAAAAGTATTCCTTAAGAATCCGAATAAAAAAAATCCTTTAAAAATATTCAAGGAAATCCTTATTCTTTGGGTAACCAAAGGAGAGTTTCCCATTTACTACTTTAAACATTTGTATAAAAAGGAAATTAATAATTATAGGGACTATATAGGTACCAAAGAAGCAAACCGAAGCCACGATTCCAGAAAACTTCATAAACAGCAGTACATATCCATACTGGCAGACAAACTCATCTTCGCCTTATATTGTGAAAAAAACCACCTGAACACCCCAAAATTAGTGGGCCATAATTTCGGCGCCAATTTTTTCTGGGAAGGAAAATTGAAAAAGGTAGCAAATAAAAAAGCTCTGATAAAATATTATAAAATGATTTTTGAGTCAGCCAATTTAGAATCCATATTTTTCAGACCATTAAGTCTTTATGGTGGAAAAGGATGCTTTAAGCTAAACCTCGAAAATTTAGAAAAAAAATTGGATGTCGAATATGATAATTTAATTAGAGGTGATTACGCACACACGGAATCAGTAAAACAACACCCCGCGATTGCCAAAATACATTCCAACTCCATTAACACGCTCAGAATCCTAACTATTATAGACAAAGGTAAAGTCAACATCGTTTCCTCTTTTTTGCGCTGTGGAGTTGGAGACAGCGTAGTAGACAATGGTACATCTGGGGGTCTGTTTATTGGGATAGATCAAGAGCGGGGTACCCTTAAACAGAAGGGATACCGCGACCTTAAGTTTGGGGGTGATGAGCTCATGAAACATCCTGATAGTGGCTTTGAATTCCAAAATTTTGAAATACCATTCTTTATGCAAGCCTGTGATTTGGCTATAAAAGCTACAACTTATATCCCGGACACATTCATTGGCTGGGATATTGCAATTACACCTACGGGACCAACAATTATAGAAGGAAATGAGCGTCCAGGTTTATTTATGTCAGACATTGCGTATGGCGGTCTGTTACAAAATCCACTTATGAAAAAAATACTAGCTGAAGTTTAAAGAATTTCCTTACATACAAAAGAAAGTTTCAATTCTCCTTATATTTTAGGTTTGCCGGCTTCTTTTAAACGCGCGATCGGCTTTCAGTGGGTATTTTTTGTGCTATGCCTTTGAGTAGGTCGCCCATGGTGCCTGTTTAGGCAAGCTTATAAAGTAGCGTAGAAAAGCGCAAATTAGGGATACGATATTATTTTCCGTTGTTCTTAATTTTTTATTCATCGTTTCTTTTTGTATTTAACCAGAATCGAAAATAAAATCGGGGGCATCGATTAAAAGGAGGTTCAATTTCAGAATTTAATCTCCGTTAGGTTTACTTCCCCGACCATTGTCCCGTTTATCATTCCTCTGCTGTGGATTGATCTCACAAATTTGTAAATTTAAGTAGAGTCCTCATGTACTAATGCTTCTGTACCATACGGTGAGTAATGCGAAATACTTGTTCCCATACTAATTTGATTAAAAGTTTATTTCTTTGTTTCCAGGGGAACATCGGAAGGGGGGGGGGATTTTTGATATATTACAATGACACAGCTAACCTTTCAAGGGGCATCGGACGATGAGGGAGACGGCTGCAATTGTTCATGCTCCTTTCCCATTCTACCTTGCCATTTATTGATTACGAATTTTCGTTTGCCCGAGGAAAGCAAGGGAATATCGTCTACGAAATCCAACTGGATTTCCGCATCGGTGCCCAAGTGCTTTTTGAATTCCATCACAATAGGCTCGCTACTATGGAATTCTGGAGATACGTTCAATTTGATCACATACTTTTTTTCACTTTCTTGGATAAACTGATACTGTTTAATATGCGGATACTTTAAGATATGGTAAACCACATAGGGAGACATAATTTTACCTTCCGTGTTTAAAACCATATCCAATTTTCTACCCTCCACTTTGTTCAGTACCGGATATTCCATTCCCCTTTTCGTGCAGTGGCCCATCTGGCCAATATCACCGGTGTCGTAGCGGATCATCGGCATGCAGTAGTTGTACAGATCGGTAACTACAATGCGGCCGTGTTGACCGACTTCGGCGGGCCTATCCGTATCCATCTCCAATATTTCGACCAGGTAGCTGGCCCAGTTAATCTGGTATTCGGTCTCTCCGGAACACTGCTGAGCCAATATGCCATTTTCGACATTGGAGTATCGCGACACTACCGGAACGCCCCAATATGCCTCTATACTCTTTTTAGTATCCGCTTTTAGAGTTTCGGAGATAGCGATTATGGAATTTATACCCTCAATGGAAGGTACCGTATCCATACTTTCAATATAGCGATTTATTTCATCGAGTGCGGAAGCGTAGCAAAGGATTCCCTTCGGGGAACTGTCTTTTGCCATGACGTCTAAAAGGTGTACCAAATCTTCATGGGATAGGCGTGATACCGGGTGCATATACAAGTTTTTCATCCAGACCATCCAAGGTTTCGGACTGTTGAATTGGTCCCAGTGCCGGATATAGTATAACTTATTCCCTATCTCAAAACCGGCCTGCCGGGAATAATAGGTAACGTCGGCCGAATGTCTGTCCCTTTTATTCTGGTCGTGTAAAATCCTAAATGGTGTGCCGGTGGACCCGCTGGTATAGACCGGATAATTATTTTTATTTTTGAACATCGAAGACCCGAAGTCATTGTAAGAATCACGAATGGTATTCTTATTTATAACGGGGAAATCCTCTAAGGAAGAAAAGTCTGCAACCTTTCTGTAAAAGGGAGTGCTGGTTACGGCATGGTCCAAAAGTTTTTCAAGGCTTTCGTTCCTTCTATTTTTGGATTCGACCGACCCGATATTTTCCAAAATAAATTTAATATCATTGTAGTGCGACTTTACCCGGCTGCCTTTTAAGGCATCAAAAGACCAAAAAGCTATTTTTCTGAAGGTTTGTAACATGGCATTGATGGTTTGGTTATTCTAGTTGACCATAACAGAATATTTTTGAAAAGTCGTTGCAACCCAGCGTATTCAATCGCACATTACGATATCCCGCACTTAGTAAAAATAACAAAGTAAACAATAAAACAGGAAATAATTGTACGGATGGGCAGTTTTGGTGTACTCGTGGTAGATCTTCCTTAAAAAAAAGCAGAATTCCCCTATAAAAAAAACAAGCCCCGACAAAAAGTCGGGGCCATTTCTTTCATATAGGTAAAATCGTAAGGCTTTTATGAAACCTTCGGATTGTGTTTCATCGGGATGTGCGATACATCGTACCCAGAGAACTTTTTCATGTACACGGCGATCTTGGTTCCGTAGCTGTCCGCCACGTCGAAAGCACCCCAAGAACGCAGATATCTCTTGACATTGCCTGCACCGGCCAAGTGTGCTGCGGCCAGTATTCCAGATTCCGTCACCTCGATTCCGTTGATGTTCTTGCCGACGAACCGCGCAATATCCCTTCTAAGGATCCATTTGTTACGGGCGATGTTGGTGTGAAAAACCTGTTCTTGCAACACCGGGTCGTTCAGAAAACGTGTGGCGTTGTACACTCCCATAAGCTGCAAGGTGCCAATACCGAACTGGTATTTACCCAGGTAGCCCAAGGTGTTGATTGAAAAATAATTGCCTTGGGACTCTTTAAAAGCCAAGGCTTCTTTAAAACCGATATATGAGCTGCCTAAAAAAGGCGGAGCCATTAACATCGGAACATGCGCGATCTTGTTTTTGGGGAACAAGACCTCAGTAGGTTTATTTACCTTAAGGGTTTCCGGCACTTCGACCTTTTCAGGTTGAAAGGAGAAACTCAGTAAGATACCGGTAATGATTAGGGGAGTCGACAAACCGATCCACTTTCTCATACGTTGTTTTTCCTAAGACTTACGAAATAAAAAGCAGCTTAGATTTCAAGGGACAAATATAGACCTGATTTTATCCTTCTTTGAAAAGTATATGTTAAAAAAGAATCTTTTTAGGCGAGCCGAGTACTAATGGCGACGAACGGAACTATCTCCTGATTTTTTGTTCGTTGAGCCAACGGATATACTGTTCCTTATTCCGGTTGTGTTGCGCTGCCGTCTTCGCAAATTTATGATATCCGAAATTCTGTACATCGGCGACCATATAGTAATATTCGTTTTGTTCAGGGTTCAAAACAGCCTTTACCGCTGAAATGTCCGGCATGGTGATGGGTCCTGGGGGAACACCACCATATTTATAGGTATTGTATGGAGAATCCAATTCCAAATCCTTATAAAGTACCCTTTTGATAATGGTATCGAAATTGCCAGTATTCTTCTTTATGGCGTAAATTACGGTAGGATCCGCTTGCAGCAACATACCCGCGCGAAGACGGTTCAAATACAGTCCGGCGACCCTGGGGCGCTCTTCAATTTTGGCGGTTTCCTTGTGTACTATGGATGCCAATGCCACCACTTCAGGAGGGGTCAAGTTCAGAGCCTTTGCCTTTTCCAAACGCTCTGGGGTCCAAAAGCGATTGTATTCCTTCAACATCCGATCCCGGAACGCCTCGGCCGAAGTGTTCCAGAAAAACTCGTAACTGTTCGGAACGTACATGGCAAACTTGGTCTCGTCGTTGAAGTCATTCGCCTTCAGAAATTGTGGATCGTTCATTGCATTCAATAGGGCAATACTATCGGGTTCTATCTGAAGGGCAATCCTCCCTGCCAGATCCGCCAAGGTTTCCTGATTGTTGAAGGATACTTTTACGGGAATATTCCCGCTTCGGAGCGAATTGACGATCTCGTTGTTGTTCATACCTTTTTTTACGTCGTATCGGCCCGCTTTTATGTTGGATATATATCCTTTGCGAGCAGCTACTTGTTCGAAAGAATCCATATCTTCCAAAAGGGGTTCCAGTTGCTCCTTTACATCATTAAAATTGGCTCCTGTAGGGATATAAACGAAAGCCCGCTCGTTGTTGAAACCGGTATTGGGTGCGAATACGGCGTCGTACACCTTATAGGCAAATATACCGCCGACCACAAGGCCTGCAAGCATAATGAACAGTAAGATTCTTTTGATATACATAGGGCTCAGTTATTTAGTTTTTGAAACAAAACTTCATCCTTATACGTTCCTTCCGAAAAAACCCAATCTTTTTTGATGCCTACCTTTTCAAAGCCCATTTTTTCGAACAGGTGCATGCTAGCCAAATTCCCTTCGATTACGTTGGCATATACCTGTCTCAGGGAAAGGCTAGAAAAGGCATATTCGGTCAACAGACGGATGGCCTCTGCACCGAAACCTTTGTTTCTACGATTTTCATCCAACACAATGATACCCATGCCCGCCCTCCGGTTCTTGGGATCGAAATCAAACAAGTCTATTAGTCCCACGGCTTTCTCCGTTTCATCACAAATACAAAGGCGCAATTGTTTAACTTCGTAGATGTCGCGATGGGCGTGATCCAAATACCGTTTGAGAATATTTCGTGAATAAGGCGTTGTCGTGCCGCTTATTTCCCACACATCCGTATTGTTTTCCAGTTCGTAGAGAAAATCCAGATCATCAGGTTCCAAGGCCCGCAAACGTATATGTTCCCCCTTTAAACTCCACATTCGATCTCTCCTTTAAATACCTGTATTGCCGGGCCGATCAAACATACGTTGCGATATTTTCCGCCTTCCTCTTCGAATTTTACCTTCAACTCGCCGCCGCGGGTCTTAATCGTCACTGCCGTAGCTTGGGTCTTTCCGGAATAGTGCATTGCTATGGCCACTGCCGTGACACCGGTACCACAAGATAAGGTCTCATCCTCTACCCCGCGTTCATAGGTACGTATCGAAAAGGAATTTTCGCTAAGCTGCTCTATAAAATTGATATTACTTCCGGATTTTCCGTAGAGTCCGTACCGTAATTTTTTTCCTTCCTTGAACACTTCATAATCCGTGAGATTTTCGACCAGTTGTACATGGTGGGGGGATCCGGTATTTAAAAACAGGGCCTCCGGTCTTGCCCTAATTTCGGAAACCTCCTGCATTTCAAGGCTTACGGTATCCCCGTCTATGGAAGCCCGATGGTTACCATCGACCGCCTGGAATTCAGCCTCGTCGTCTATAATCCCCAGGAATTTTGCAAAGGCCACCATACATCTCCCGCCGTTGCCGCACATACTACCTTCATGGCCATTGGAATTGTAGTAAATCATCCTAAAATCTGACAAATCGTCATTTTCCAGCAAAATAAGTCCGTCCCCACCGATGCCGAATCTCCTGTCGCAAAGTGAGGCCACCAACTTGGCATTGTTTTTGGGAAATACATTCTGCCGATTATCAATAAGCACAAAATCGTTGCCCGTTCCTTGGTATTTAAAAAAGGGAATTTTCATAGTTCAGGTCAAGGAGACAAATATAAGGTATAATGAATCCCTACCCGTTTACAGATGGCGGAAATTTAAAACCATAGGGTAACCTTTTTCTTCGGGATGTGTTTCTCGTGTATCTGTTGGGCGGACGGCGATAGGAGCATTTCCGTTTTAAGATTTTTTGGCAGTTAAAAAGCAGTTAAAGCAATACAACCATTCTAAAAATACTAAATGGAAATAGTAATTTTAACATATCAAAATAAAATATAACAAACATGAAAAAGATTGCAAGTACACTTCTGGTCGCCGTTTTAGCGGGAGCTATAACCTTGGGGTCCTACAAGTATTTTTTCGAAAACACGAATTACGCTATTTTTACCGATAATCCCGGAGCATCCTCATTTGAGACCAGTCTGGTTCCTACCTCGCCGAAGGGTGCGGGCATCAACGAGGTCGATTTTACTGTGGCCGCCGAAAGCACGGTCAATGCGGTGGTACACGTGAAGAACGTGACGATCAGCAGGTCGCAACCTTCTAGTATTATGGAATTCTTTTACGGCCACGGCAACGGGCAGGAAAGGGCCATGATAGGTACAGGGTCGGGTGTTATCATTTCTCAGGATGGTTATATCGTGACCAACAATCATGTAATAGAAAACGCCAGTCAATTACAGGTTACCCTTAACAATAACAAGACCTATGATGCGGAGCTAGTTGGAACAGATCCAAATTCGGATATCGCCCTGATCAAAATCGATGCCGATCGCAAGCTGCCCTACTTAGCCTTCGGGGATTCCGATAACATCAAGATCGGGGAGTGGGTTTTGGCAGTCGGCAACCCGTTCAACCTGACCTCAACGGTGACCGCCGGTATCGTTAGCGCCAAGGCGCGGGATTTGCATATGGGCCGAAACCAGTCCTTTATCCAGACGGATGCCGCAGTAAACCCTGGCAACAGTGGGGGCGCTTTGGTAAACACCAATGGCGACCTGGTAGGCATCAACACGGCCATAACCTCCCAGACGGGTTCGTACGTGGGCTATTCGTTTGCCGTTCCCAGCAACATCGCCAAGAAGGTAGTTGACGATATTTTGGAATATGGAAATGTTCGAAAGGGAATTTTGGGTGTTAGCACAGTACCCATGAACACTCCTTATGCCGCCGAAAAGGGCATCAGCGATATTGACGGTGTCTATATCGATGGGGTCGAGGAAAATACGGGGGCTGCCGATGCCGATCTGCGTGAAGGCGATATTATCAAGAGGGTGGATGATATTCCAGTCCATAAATTTCCCGATTTGACCGGGTACCTATCGACCAAAAAACCCGGGGACAAGGTGGATGTTATGGTCGAACGGGATGGGGACAGAATGACGCTTCCCGTTACCTTGACCGAAATTCAGACCTTGGTCGTACCCGAAATGGGCATCGAGGTAAAGAACCTGACGGATAAAGAACGCAAGCAATATAAAATCAAATCCGGGGTGCGTATCGTTGGTGTGCCCGAAAGATATCGCGGCTATGGCCTCGACGGGAAAATTCTGCTCGCGTTGGGCGATGAGGAAATCAACGATATTCAAGAGGCTCGCAACCTGTTCGGACGCATCTCTAAATACGGAAAAACCGTTATCACTATGTTGAACGAAAATGGCGAACGGGAACGGTTGATTTTCCAATAATAAAGATTTGCAGCAAGAAAAAGAACGCCCCAAAACGGGGCGTTTTTTTATGAAGGCAACCTAAAATGTGAAGCTTATCGGGAAATTTTTTTCGTAATTGATAATATTGGATTACTTTCGCCGTCTCAAAGCAATTACAAAGACCCTATTGAACATGAAAGGTATCAGACTACTGTTGATTTTAGCGGCCTTGTTGACTTTCAACCTCACGGTACAGGCCCAGGACGATGAAGATGAAGAAATGTCATTGGAGAACGGCACCATTGATAGCCAGTTCGAATACGTTTTTACCAAATCGGGAAATTACAGAGCCGATGGAAAGCGATATGAGGTGGTTCGAACCATTTCTTTGGACAAGCTACGTGCCAATGTCATGGACACCTTGAGCGGATTCAATACCCGCGCGGCCGAACTGAAAGCGACGATTGCGGACCATGAAGCGACCATCACTTCGCTGGAAAAAAAACTGGAGGATACCTCTAACAGTTTAGCGGCAGTCACCGAGGAGAAAGACAATATGTCGATTTTGGGTATAGACGTTTCCAAAGGCACCTATAATGCCATTTTATGGACTATCATTGCTTCATTGCTGATTCTACTGCTGTTCTTTATTTACAAATTCAGGAACAGCAATTACCTGACACAAGAGGCAAAGACCAATTTATCCGAACTGGAAACCGAATACGAAGACCACAGAAGAAGGGCTTTGGAAAGGGAACAGAAAATCAGCCGGCAGCTTCAGGACGAAATCAACAAGTACAAAAAGCAGAAGTAATTTACGGGGCTGTAGATATCATAGAGATATACCGGCTAGCGGTAAACCTGATTTATTTTAGACCCATTTTGCCTTGGAATGCTTGGTAGCAAACTCCAAGGCTTTCTTTATACGACTGTTCTGAAATTTATATAGACGTGCTACGCCGTTTTCGGTCCTAACTTTTATTTGCGGAGCAGCATCAATACTGACACTGCCAGCAACCAGATCAATACCCCTTTCAAAACCATCAATTCTATCATCGGTTTCGGTATTTGCCAGAGCCGTGGCTCCGAGGTTAAAAACAAAAAACAAAGTCAGAACAGCTTTCATAACTAACATTTTGGTGATATAAATATAACTTGAAAACTGTATTGGAACCGGTCGATACCCGTTGAAAATCAGCATTTTTCGGTAAACGTTAAAAATTCGGGCAAACGGTAAGTAATAGTCGATAAGGGTACGGGAGAAAAAAAACCGGTTAGCGACCAGATATGCTTTTTAACGGGGGTTTGAAAGTCTTTTGCCAAGTATGACTGGAGGCTAAGACCTATACTATTCAGTGCGACAAAATGCTTTTATCGTTGAGTTTGCATCCCAGTCCATTCTATCGACAAAGTAATTGGATATCCCTATTTAGCCATCTTGGCGTAATTGGTATGGGTAGTATAAAGGGAAGTTCCTTTTTAACCCTTGTAGGGGTGCGCTTATACGCTTCATTTTCGGTAATCGGCACCTATCCGGTCAAAGAGTATAAAAGTCTCGTTAAATGCTTTAATGGCCGAAAACGCTTCGTCGGTACAGCGTGTAATTCAGCGGTATTTTTGGCCTTGCATTTTGCATGGAAAGCGGAAATTCACGAAGTTTTCTAGGTATGTGTGTGGGTAATTTAATTTTTTCTACTTTTGGCCCCATGGATTTAAAGAAAATTTTTGGAACCGTACTTACCCTGCTGGGCATCGGAGGCCTGATCTATACAGCGGTACTTCTTGCCAATGATTCCGGCACCACCAAAATGTTGTTCATTTATGGCATTTTGGGGGCTATATTCTTCTTTTCGGGCGTCGGATTGTTGCGGAATACTTCGGGAAAGGATTAAAAAGAATTCATTACACCCCTTCTTTCCTGAGAACCTCCAAGGGCGGACTGCGCAAAACACTGCGGCTGTTCAATAATCCGATGGCAAGTACCAAGGCGGTAATACCTGGCATAACGATTAAAAACGGTATCCAAGAGGGGACAAAAGCGGTCTCAAAAATAAAGATGGCCAATAATTGGCTGGCGATTAAGGATAGTATGACGCCGATGGCACTGCCCAAAATTCCCAGATAACCGTATTCAAGTGCGGTAATTTTTAAAATTTGTTTACTTTTTGCACCCAGTGTGCGGAGCAGCACGCTCTCCTTGATACGTTGGTATTTGCTGGTACGTACCGAACCGATGAGTACGATGATGCCGGTAAGGATGCTGAAGAAGGCCATAAAATTAATCACCCACGAGATTTTTCCGAGAATATCGTCTACGACATTCAGTAATTGCCTGAGGTCTAGAATCGAGACCGTGGGAAATTTTTTGACCAATTCTTTCTGTAAAGTCGCGGAGCTACTTTCGTTCGGCGTATGAGTGGTCAATACCCTGAACTGGGGCGCATTTTCAAGAACGCCCGTGGGAAATACCACGGAGAAGTTCAGTTGTATGCGACCCCAATCTACCTCCCGGATACTGGCCACCTCGGTTTCCATAAGCACTCCCTGAATATTGAAAACCAGTTTATCTCCCACTCCGACCTGTGCATCACGGGCCACGTTATCGGAAAGGGAAATGGGTATCGCCCCGTCTGTGTCGGATTGGGACGGCCACTGCCCCGCCTCCAAGTTTTCGGAATCGATCAACGAATCGCGGTAAGTTACCCGAAACTCATGGTTCAGTATCCACCGGTTGATGGTCGAGGTCGTATCGGAGCGGATGTCATTGACGGAACGGCCCTTTATCTTCTGCATTCGCATGGTTACAATGGGGATATTGTTCAGCAGGGGCAATCCCTTTTCGGTGATACTTTTCGCTGCGGCTTCCTGTTGGTCGCTCTGTACATCCAACAAAATTAAATTGGGAGTATCTTCATTGGCCTTTACCGAAGTTTTAGCCAAAAGGATATCCTTTGAAAAATACAGGGTGCTGATCAAGAACGTCCCCACCCCAATGGCCAAAATCAAGACCATTGTCTGATTATTGGGCCGAAAAAGGTTTAAAAGGCTCTGTCGGGCCGTAAAGCCCCAAGAGACGGGAAAGTACTTCTTTATCCCCTTCATAAAGAGGTTCGCAAAACCGCCCAACAAGGTAAAAACGACCAAGATGCCGACTGCAAAGGAGAGGGCGTATTTCCAATTTTCCAGCAACCAAAAAGAAAAAAGAAATACAAAGAGCATAATGCCCAATAGTATTAAAAGATTGGCCTTACGCGATTTTTCGCTTCCGTTTTCCTGAATGCGCAATACTTGTAAAGGTGATACGTACCAAGTACTCAACAACGGCGACAATGCAAACAAAACGGACATGAAGACCCCGAGCAAAAGCCCCATTATAATCGGCCCTGTGGAGAGGGAAATCTGAACCTCAAAAGGTAGAAAGCCCTGTAAAAGTAAAGGAAACGACTGTTGTATCAATAGGCCTGCCAAGGTACCGACCACCCCTCCAAGAAGTCCCATTCCGGTAATCTGAATCAAGTAGATCAAAAAGCTTTGCTTGCGGGAGGCCCCGATGCATTTGAGTACGGCGACGGACTGCAATTTTTCCTTGATGTATATATGCACGGAACTTGCGATGCCCACACAGCCTAGCAACAGGGCAATAAAGGCTACCAAGTTCAGAAACTTCCCAAAATTTTCATATCGGCGGCCCAACCGCCGGCCGGTGGACTTGTGCGTATCAAGATCGGCATTTTCGCGATCTAGGAGCGGGTCAACCTTTTCGTCTAGGGCCTCCAGATCCTGATTCGGTTTTGATACAAAATAAAAGTCGTAGCCCACGCGGCTTCCGGTCTGTACGAGTCCTGTGTCCTCTATAAACCGATAGGGAATCAGTACCGGCGGTGCCACGGAGGCGGAAACACCCGTGCTGCCAGGCGCGGAAATTAAAGTGCCCGCAATTGGCAGGGAAACCTTGCCGATGGAGATGGAATCGCCCGGTTGCAGGCCGAACTGCAACATCAAGGTCGCATCGACCAAGGCGCCGCCGACCTTCTGATATTGAGAGGCGGCGGATACCGGATCGGTCTCAAGTTCACCATAAAAGGGATAATTGCCGTCCATTCCCTTTACGTTCACCAACTTGGTATTTCCCTGCTTCGGAAACACGGCCATCGAGGGGAAACCGACGCTTTTAGCATCCGCACCGCCGAGGGAATCGATGATCTGCATTACCTTTTCGTTCGGAGGTTGGTTGCTGTCAATGATAAAATCCGCCCCCATCAGGGCTTTGGACTGTAGCCCGATATTCTCCTTTAAATTTTCACTGAAGGATTGGATGGAAACAACCGCCGCGATACCCAGAACAATGGAGGCCATAAACAACACCAGGCGTTTACCGCTGGCCTTGCCGTCGCGCCAAGCCATTTTAAGCAGCCAGTTGATATTGGTTTTGCCAGAATTGTCACCGATTTTTTTCACAAGCGGACCGTGCTTTCGTTGGCAATGATCCTGCCCCCTTTTAACCGTAGTATCCGCTGGTTCTTTTGGGCCAGTTCGAGATCGTGGGAAACGATGACCAAGGTAGTATTCGCCTCTTGGTTCAGTTCGAATAGCAGCTGTACGACCTTTTCGCCCGTTTCCTCATCAAGGTTTCCGGTAGGTTCGTCGGCAAATAATATAGAGGGATTGCTCGAAAATGCGCGGGCCAAGGCTACCCGTTGCTGCTCGCCACCGGAAAGTTGTGAGGGATAGTGGTGCAAGCGGTCCGCCAACCCCACCTTGTCCAACAGTTCCGTTCCTACCCTACCCGGATTTTTGGCCCCTTGCAATTCCAAGGGTACTATTACATTTTCCAAGGCGGTCAATGTGGGCAACAATTGGAAGTTCTGAAAAATAAAGCCGACTTCCCGGTTTCGTAATGCGGCACGCTGGTCTTCGTTCAAGGTAGCTAAATCGGTGCCACAGAGCTCCACCGAACCGGTATCCGCTCTATCGAGACCGGCGCAAAGCCCCAATAAAGTCGTCTTACCGCTACCCGATGGGCCCACAACGGCGAAAGTCTCTCCTTCCTCGATGTCGAACGAAATATCGTCCAGTACCGTCAACTCCTTCGCCCCGCTCATATAACGCTTCCCCAGATGGCTTACGTTTAATATCTTTGCCATGAAATTGTGTGTTTTTCTTTTGTACCTGCCTGTTCGATGGCAACCAAGGATGGAAAAATAGGTAAATGATTTCGATTATCAGACCCTACCACTATGCAGAATCTCTTAAAGTTTCGTTATTTTTTACTGGTGTTTTTAATACTGTCCTGTAAGGATACGCCGAAAAAAGAAGCTGGTACAGAGCCTGTAAGAACAACCGACGCCGTCACCAAGGCCGCTGGGACATCCGAAGAAAGAACCATTCTTTTTTTTGGAAACAGCCTTACTGCGGGCTATGGCCTCGACACCGAGGAGGCCTTCCCCGCGCTGATCCAGGATCGACTGGATTCATTGCACCTGAACTACACTGCCATCAATTCGGGGCTCAGTGGTGAAACGACCTCGGCGGGACTCAACCGTTTGGATTGGGTGCTCGATCAAAAAGTGGACATTTTTGTGCTAGAACTGGGAGCCAACGACGGCCTGCGTGGTATCCCGCTTGAAGAAACACGGAAAAATCTACAGGCCATTATCGACCTGGTACGTCAAAAAAATCCCGACACCCAAATCGTTTTGGCGGGGATGCAGATTCCCCCGAATATGGGTCAGGACTACACGTCTCAATTCCGGCAGATCTATCCAGATTTGGCCGAAAAAAACGATTTAAAACTTATTCCCTTTCTCCTGGAAGGGGTCGCGGGCCATCCTGATCTCAACCAAGACGATGGCATCCATCCTACGGCAAAAGGTGCAAAAATCGTAAGTGAAAATGTATGGGATGTTTTAGTGGATATTATAAACGAGGATTGATCACACCCACTTCAACCACTTTTTTTTGGGAATAAAAGAAAGCTCCCTGCGAATTATGTTCTCTTTCATCTTATACAGAATAGCAAGCTTGATTTCTTTTCCCGAGTAAAGTCCTATATTCTGTAAGGAAGTATGTACCGGCATTTCGACCACCTCTATCTTGACCTCCCGCACTTTTGGTTCCCCTGCCTTTGCATTGGCGTCGAGGCTGAGAAAAAAAACCGCGGTCAAAAATAGGATAAATCGCATATGTAGGGTGTTTTAAAAAAGATTGCTCTATTATGAACGCCACCTATGAATTTTTACTAGGTATTTTTCGTTAAAGGGCTTAAATTTTCGACAACCCGCAAAATATCCGATAAAATGTCGTCAACGAAGTAGGGTAAATGTGGAGTTAGGCGTTATAGTAAATAGAGCATTCGGTTTAATATAATCTATTTTATCCACAGATTTGCAAACAAGTCAAAAATAATAGGAGAAACGACCCTAATTTATTTATCATCCTATTTAACTTGCCATGGATGGGGCTAAACCTTTTCTTATAAATATTTTTAGATTCCCCGAACGGATATTCCGTTAGTTGGTCGATAAAATGAAAATATTATTGGAGAAGGGGTGACATTTGGATATTTTTGGCTCCTTGATATGTAAAATAAAAGTGAATTTCTAACTTAAATGTAATAAACTATGAAACTCAATGTGTTAAAAAGGTATTTTTTGTTCTTGACCATGATGGCCTCCTTCGCGATAATCCCCGTGGCCTGTAGTAGTGACGGCGATAACCCTCCTGTAATTACAGACCCTACAGCGGATCCCGCCAACGCCAATACTACCATTGAGGCCACCTCCCCGGATGGCACAGGGACCTCAACGGTCACCGTAAAGATAGCGGATACCAACGGTAACCCGTTCACTAAAAGTGCAGGCACGGTGGCCTTGTCCACAACCGGATCCGCCACTGTTTCCACCGTAACCGATAATGGTGATGGCAGCTATACGGCCACAGTAACGGATAATGTTGCCGAAACCGTAACGGTTTCAGGAACCTTAGGCGCTGCAGCTATAAGCGACACGGCTGACATCGTTTTTGAAGGCGGTACTGAAGCCGATCCCACCAATATGAACACCACCATCGAGGCCACCTCACCGACTGCAGTAGATGGTACATCGACAGTGACCGTACAACTGGCCGACGCCAACGGTGCCTTATTGACCGCCAGCGGAGGCACAGTCACCCTGGATGCCACCGGTTCGGCCACCGTTTCGGATGTAACTGACAATGGTGATGGTACCTACACTGCCACCGTGGTCGATACCACCGAGGAAACCGTGACCATATCCGGTATGCTTGGCGATGTGGCCATTGACGATACGACAGAAATTGTCTTCACTTCCGACGCTCCGAACCCAGCCACCGAAGTAGAGCAATCGACCGAAGAAGCCGGACCCTCTTTACTCAGGATCAATAGTGGTGGGCCCGAAGTAAGCTTTGGGGATGTAACCTTTTTGGCCGATGAATATTTTACCGGACCTACCGAAACCTACACCAATACGTTGCTAACCCAGATCAACAATACCGATATGGATGCTATTTATCTAACCGAAAGGGTCACCACCGACGAAGAGCCTGCCGGTCCTTTCTCGTATGAAATACCGGTTACCAATGGCACCTATACTGTAAAGTTATACTTCGCCGAAATATTCTGGGGTGTTGAAAATCCCCAAGGTTTCCAAGGGGATGTTGGCGAACGAATTTTTACAATAAGTATGGAAGGCACTCCTGTTTTTACCGACTATGATCTCTTAAAGGATGTGGGTACCGCAACGGCAGATCAAAGAATGTACGATGTCGAAGTTACTGATGGCGTACTGAATATTAGCTTTGAGGCCAGTGTCGATAAACCTAAAATATCAGCTATCGAGGTATTCGGTACCGGTACTATCGGTGGGTAGATTATTGATTACTGACCGTTATTTGTAGTATTTACTATGGACCGTCCGGGAAATCCCGGACGGTCCTTTTTTTTATGAACCATTTGAGTAAGTTCTCGTAAATAAAAGAGACTAATAAAAAAACTCTACCTATGAATATCGCTAAAATACCAGTCCTTGCCCTTGCCTTCGTTTTGACCATATCATGTCGGTCCCACACGGAAAAAAAAGCAGAAGCGTCTAAGGGCGATGAAATGGCGCAGGTCATCAAACCTACAGCCCAAGAATTGGAGAATTATGAAACCGCCTATTTTGCAAGCGGCTGTTTTTGGTGCGTCGAGGCCATTTTCGAAAGTGTAAAAGGAGTTAAGGAAGTGGTTTCGGGGTATGCCGGGGGCACCAAAGAAAATCCGACTTACCAAGAAGTAGGCAGCGGGCAGACGCATCATGCCGAGGCGGTAAAAATATACTACGACCCTGAGGTAATTTCATTTACCGAGCTGGTGCAGGTATTTTTCGGATCTCATGACCCCACCACCCTCAACCGTCAGGGCCCGGATCGGGGCGCCCAATACCGATCCATCGCTTTTTATAAAAACGAAAAGGAAAAAAAAATAATACAGAGCTACATCAAGGCATTAAAGGACCAGAACGTATATCAAGGTGAGCCGATTACTACCGAAGTCACGCCGTTTACCAAGTTTTATGAAGCGGAAGAATATCATCAGGATTATGAAAGAAAGCATCCGAACAATTCGTACATAACCAATGTTTCGATTCCGCGATTAAACCGCTTCAAGGCGAACTTTTCGGAATATTTAAAGGAGGATATTCCCTGATTCTTATTCTAAAGTTATCTCACTGAATCTTGAGTTGATGTTTATCGTCCGACCCGAATTTGGATTTCCGCGGTATCCTTTATAAACCATACTGCGGTGGTTGGAGGTCTGCTCCAAATTTAGGTTATCCGGTAATATAAACTGGGAGTCCGTACCGTTTGCATACACCGTATAATCAGCCTTAGGCAAATTGCAGGCCAGTTCCGCGTTTTGCAGCGAAACATCGAGCGTTTCAAATCCATCTGAAATGGAGTTAATGGACAAGGGGCCGAAATTATTCTTTATAAACGCGATTTTCGATAATTTGTCTATGACAACGTCCGATGAGGTGGCACTGAGATGCAGATTAAGGACTTCCTGCAATTTCACATTTTCGGAGTAATCGACCTGTAGGTCACCATAGTTCCAATACTGGACACTTACCGGGGAATAGGAAGCCAGTATCTTGGTGTTATCACCATCGATCGTTGTAGCGAACAAACTTGCATGGTTCAGGATCGCGTTCAAGTTTTGGGTGTTTCCGGCCAGTTTCACTTCCCCGTGGCGCACGTTCATCCGTATTTTGGTGGACTTGGGCATTTTGATCTTTATCGACTTTTTGACCTTATAGTTCCTGTTTTCGTCACCGGAATTGAAGTAAAAGACATTCGGTCTGTTTTGCTTATCGTTGCGGAGCATAAATACCCGATCAGTGGAGTCATGGAGGAGCCGGACTTGCCGTTCTTCCATACGTTTCTGAAGTTCCTCGGCACGCTTTTCCGCATGTTCCGACAGGACGTCGGCCCTACTTTCCATCCTATCGGCATGGGCTTTCCTCCTTTTTTCGAGCATTTTTTTTCTTTTAGCCTCCATTTCTTCCTGCTTAGCTTCCATTTTTTGCTGCCATTCTTCCATATTTTTTTGATACGGTTCGCCAAAATCCTTCTGAAATTTTTTTTGCCATTCCTTTAGATATTTTTCCCCGTCCTTTTGAAAAGCCTCATAATCAAAGTTTGGATCGGGTGTAGGGGGCACGGGCGGTAAGTCGTCCAATTCGGCCATATCAAAGTCCATTTCAAAGGATTCAAATTCGGGCAGTTCCGGTATTTCGATATGCAGGTTTTCCAAATTTCCCATGGAATGAAAAGCCCAGGGATCGGCATTGTCAGTGGAAATGCTAACCTTTTTGCTGTTTCCCATGATGTCGATGCCCCCGCTTTCGAAATAAGCCTGAGCCTCTTCTTTTGTAGCGCCCTCAAGTTCAATGGTCGCCTCGATCGCCACTTCATCTTTGTTCCAGGTCTCGAACTCGATGTCCGTATGGCTCGTATTGATATCGAGTATGGCGTCGGCGGTCACGGTAAAGCGCTCCGAATAGTTCTTGATTTGCTTTTGCCCATAGGTGGCAACTATACTGATGAGGCATAGGAAAAATAGTAGGGACTTAAACGCTGGTGACTGTTTCATTTTTTGATGATTTTAACTGGTTCAACTTCTCTTTTAATCGGTGCAACAACTGTAGCCGTAACTGCAGGTTTTTAATAAGGGCGGTAATGGTCTGGTCGTTGGGGCCTATGCGGTTCAGCTCCACATTCAATTTTTGATATTCTTGGTTCAAGGTGGCCAACTGCCCCATAAATCCGTCTACCATGGCTTTGTTCTCTTCGGAAACTTTCAACCGCGAAAGTTCGAAATTGATGTTGGACACATAATAGTTTTCTACTTTCTTCAAGTCGGGCGATAGGTTGCCAAGCGTAATACCACTGTTCTCCACACTAGATTGATTTTTCTCTACAACGTCTGTCTTTATTGGGGTTGTGTCATTGCCATCTATAAAATAATAGGAGCCGATACCCATTACAATTGCAACGGAAGCGGCTATCTTCAGTAGCATGTAAGAGGGTTTCCGTTGCTTTGGAAATTCCTTTTCCAAACGGTCATAAAATCGTTTTTTATGACCTTGTTTCATCCGGGGGGTTTCGCCGGCCTTTTCCTCTTTAAAGAGTTCCCTAAGATCCTGTGCCATGCCTTTTGTGTCTTAATAGTTCCTTTAAGTGTAACTTGCCCCTTAAGAGCCGTGTTCTACAAGTGGTTTCGGTTAGGCCCAGCACCTGTGAAATTTCGCTATGGTCAAAACCTTCCATCAAATACATCATTACCACGAATTTGTATTTCTCCGGCAACCTTTCCATCGCCTCTTTTACGTCCTCGACGGTGATACCGTCATCGACCGTCCAGTCTTCATCCGTTTCGATATGCAAATACTGTTCGTCCAACACCACTAACTCCTGTTTTTTCGATTTTAAAAAATCGATACTCTTGTTAACGACGATCCGTTTCAACCAGGCCCCAAAAGTGACCTCTGCACTAAACTGGTGTATTTTTTCAAAAGCCTTTATAAATGCTTCCTGTAGTACGTCTTCCGCATCATCTGGATTTTTGACAAAATGCATAGCGACCCAGAACATACCCTCGCAGTATTGCTCATAGAGCTGTAACTGCGCCTTTCGGTCGTTGCTTTTGCAGCGTTCTACCATTTCAATCGGAAACATCGGTCGGGTTTGTTCGTTATAAGGACGAGCTAAAAAATCGATTGTTGCAAAAAAGGGTATTCTTAGGGGAATTTTCTGCAAACGACGGGAAGCGAGTTAGCATCCACCACTAGTTTCTGACGCTATAGTGACGGACTACTGTCCCAAAAACCAAAAGTTGGCGATATCTCCTGAAGATGACAATTATACCGAGATGCCGCTCAGCTTCGTTCACCCCGCTAAATATTTGAAGGATAAGAAATTCTAGGGGACTGGGTCGGGCACTATTCCAAACGGCGCCGAACTGAAATTTTGTGGGGGGGCGGTAATGGCAATTCCCTTGATACGTAAAAGGGGTGCCGTTGCACGGAGGAAAAAAAGGCTTCGGCAAAAAAGACAGGACTTTTAAAGAAGTGGATGATATACCACATTTCTCGAAAAGTTCTTTTACCCCCCTCTGCAAAAAGGGTCTCTAGGCAATCTGAGGCTGGTGACCTAACCATCAATCTTTAGCTTGAATCAGGTTTTAGGGCGATTTGCCTTCAAGCCCGGAATCTTGCCGACCTCCCGAATACGCCCCATTTTCAAGAAGGGCGCGCCGGGCTGACGAAGGGTGGCCATGCATCGGGGTTCCGGGCCCATGTTTAACTGACGGCAAACCAGGGGTCAAGCTTGCTAAGTGAAGCTGCAAGTATTGATAGACGATTTAGATGGTAAACCTTTCAACCCTCCACCATCAAATTCAATTTTACGGTAATATTATCCCGTGTGGCTTTACTATAGGGACATATTTCATGGGCAGCGTTGACCAATTTCTCCCCCATTTCGGTATCCACCGTGGGCAACCAACAATCGAGGGTAGCGCCGATAAACAATCCGTCGTCATCCTTATTAAAACTTACCGTGGCGGTTACGCTAAAATCGCCCAGGTCTTCAATATCATGCTCTTTGGCCACCACCTCAACCGCCCCGGCAAAACATGTGGCATATGCCGCGGCAAAAAGTTGTTCGGGGTTAGTGGATCTCCCATCCGTTTTTCCTTTTGCATCCGGCATTCTGATAGGTAGGTCGATGGCGCCGTCCTTACTTTTCACATGACCGTCCCTACCTCCAGTATTCGTCGCTTTTGTCTTAAAAATAGTTTTCATCCGTATCGGTTTTAAAAATTTCGAATCCATCCGAAGATAACTTTTGTACCTCTGAAATCACTAAAATGAACTATTAAATTTATGTGAAAGGGATACTATCCCCTCATTTCTACAGTAATGTCGGTGTAAATTGTAATTTTAGGGAGCAAAACCATCAACAGATCTCCTTGGGTACCAAAAAAGAAAGACCGGCCATACCTTCTATCGATACCTTGGTAGACGGGATAATGAAGGGGGATACCTCCGCTTTAAGCCGGGGAATCACCTTAGTAGAAAGCACCCGGAGAGACCACCTCGAAATGGCTAACGCCCTTGTCGAAAAATGCCTGTCACTACAAACGGATAGTATTCGCATAGGTATCACCGGAGTGCCGGGCGTCGGCAAAAGCACCTTTATCGAAACTTCGGGCGGCTTATTGACCGCCCGGGGAAATCGTGTGGCCGTACTGGCCGTCGACCCTACCAGTACCCAGAGCAAGGGCAGTATTATGGGGGATAAGACCCGTATGGCAAGCCTGGTCAAAAATCCGAATGCCTTTATCCGCCCCTCGCCATCGGGATCCTCGTTGGGCGGAGTGGCCCGAAAGACCCGCGAAACTATTATTTTATGTGAGGCCGCCGGCTATAATCTCGTATTGGTCGAGACCATGGGAGTCGGACAGAGCGAGATAGCGGTGCACGGAATGGTGGATTTCTTTCTTTTATTGAAACTATCCGGTGCCGGCGACGAGCTACAGGGCATCAAGAGGGGCATTATTGAGATGGCCGATGCCATTGTGCTCAACAAGGCCGATGGAGACAACATCAAAAAAGCCGAGGCGGCGGCCAAGGAGTTTAAAAGGGCCCTGCAACTGTATCCGCCAAAGGACAATGGCTGGATACCTAGGGTATTGACCTGCTCCGCCCTTGAAAATTCGGGCATCGAAGAAATCTGGGATATGATCCTCGGCAACATCCAACAAAACAGAACATCGGGCCATTTTCTGCAAAAACGAAAGCGGCAGAACAAAAACTGGCTGTATGAAGCTATCGAGGAACGCTTAAAATATGACTTCTTTCAAAATGACACCATCGCCGCCGCCATAGAGCAATCAATGCATAAGGTGGTCGCCGGTACCCTCTCCCCTTTCCGAGCAGCGGACCAATTGATAGGTAGGTTCAAAAACAAAAGCTAAATTTGTCGCAAAACCGATATATACGACATGCTTCCCGTAACCTCTTCGCTACTCTCCCTGGTCATACCGCTCTACAATGAAGCTGATAACGTGTACCCCTTGACACAAAAAATCCACGAGTCCCTATCGGGTTACGATTACCAGATTATCTACGTCGACGACTTTTCGACCGATGCCACCCGAAAAATAGTCAACGATATGCAAGACGGAAGGGTACATCTTATTGCCCTCAAAAAAAACTACGGCCAGAGCTTGGCCCTGGCAGCAGGCATCGACTATGCGGAAGGCGAATATATCATTACAATGGACGGTGACCTGCAGAACGATCCGAGCGATATTCCCAAAATGTTGGAGTATGCCGTGAACGACGATTTCGACGTCGTTACCGGCATACGACAAAAACGGCAGGATTCCCTTGTAAAGAAAATTCCCTCAAAAATCGCTAATTATTTGGTGCGGCGGGTAACCCAGCTTGACCTTAGGGATAACGGATGTGCCTTGAAAGTCTTTAAAAGGGAAGTCGCCAAAGACCTCAACCTCTACGGAGAAATGCATCGTTTTATTACTTTATTGGCACACTTGGAGGGCGCGCAGATCAAGCAGGTGCCTGTAAAGCATCACGCGCGGCATTCCGGTGTTTCGAAATACGGACTCGAACGTGTGTTCAAGGTGGTGGCCGACATGATGTTATTATTGTTCATCCGCAAATATTTTCAAAGGCCCATACACCTCTTCGGTATTTTTGGATTTTTTCTGATCATCGTCGGCGTGCTGATCAACATCTATTTGTTGATTGTCAAATTCGGACTAGGCGAGGATATCGGTACCCGCCCCTTGCTGATTTTCGGGCTGATGTTCATACTTGGGGGCATCCAACTTTTTACCATTGGTATCGTAATGGAACTGCTGATCCGCACCTATTACGAATCTCAGCAAAAAAGACCATACCGGATCAAAAAAATATCCATCGGTGGCAAAGTGGCGTAAAAAAGGGATGGCCCTTCTCAAAATCGCCATCAGCGTAGTCTTGGTCTATTTTGTATTTACCAAGGTCGATTTTACGGAAGTATGGGCCGTCCTTAAAAAATCCCGTCCGGGTTATATCGGTCTAGCATTGGCATTCTTCATCATTTCAAAAATCGTTTCAGCCTTTCGGCTCAATTTATATTTTCACCAACTGGGGGTCTTCCTTACCCAAAAAAGCAACCTGAAACTATATTTATTGGGCATGTTCTACAACCTATTTCTGCCCGGTGGTATCGGTGGGGACGCCTACAAGGGCTATCTCATTCGAAAAAAATTCGGGATACGAACCAAAAAGGTGGTGTCGGTGCTACTGCTAGACCGGCTGAGCGGTATGTTACTGCTCTTCGTGTACGCCAGTCTGCTGGCTATGGGTTTAAGAGACCGGTTGCTGAGCGATTATCGCATACTATTCGCCTTTGGTATCATTCTCTCCGTGTGGGTATTTTGGATCCTGAACAAAAGTTTGTTTGGTTACGTGTTTCCCGTTTTTTGGAAATCCGTTGGCTGTTCCGCCTTGGTGCAGGGCTTGCAACTGGTCAGTCTGTACTGTATCCTATGCGCCATATCCATCGAACACCGTATGATAGCCTATCTGTTCGTCTTTTTGATTTCCTCAATGGTTTCGGTACTACCCCTTACCATCGGAGGTATCGGCAGCCGCGAGGTCACCTTTTACTATGGTGCCCTTTGGTTGGGACTTGATCAAGATACTTCCATCGGCATAAGCATGACCTTTTTTATGATTACCGCCGTTGTCTCGCTTTTAGGCGTCTATCTCCATTTTAAAAAACCGGCATTGAAGGTGGAAAGCAGGCCATAGGCAGTCGGCCGTGAGGTGTGGGTGGTTCAAATCAGGTCGTCGGACAAAAAAGCCCCCTTTTTTGAATTTGATGTTTGAGCTTGGGTTTCAGTAGATGTGTATCAAATGCATTTTGTCCAGAGTCCGTTTGCGGGTAGAGGGGTTTAGAAACTTTGTGCTGAGCCTGGTTATCCTGAAATGGGGCCTGGTATATTGGCGGTCCCAATCGAAACCTCGGTCGTGCAGTTCGCGGATTTCGGTATCGTCAACATAGAGCCAGATATCGTGCTTTTTACCAAGATCTTTTAGCGATATCAGCGATACCGGTCTTTGATTGTAAAAATCAAGGGACCAGGTGTGGAAATCCGATGTTTTATAAATACTATCCACGGGGATTCGCTCCTCATCGACCACTTTGGCTACGCGCGATCCCGCTTGATAGTTCAATAGGTTGGGGTAGAAATGTAGGTTTAGCACGGCGTTCAACAATAGGGAACTATAGACCGACAAGGTGATGATACGCAGATAGTAATCCTCACTTTTCAAACAAAAATAGGTGATGAGCGACAGCAATACGATAAGCAAAACCGACGCATAGGCGTCTTTAAAAGGGAACACGTAAAAGCAGATCAACAGAATGGCAATAAATACTATACTCAATATAAAATATTGTACGATCAGCAGGATCTTAATGGTTTTCCTTTGGGTGCCCTCGTACAAATTGAATAGATAGGACGCCGTCAATACGGAGAACAATGGGATGATGATATTCAGGTAATGTGGGAGCTTAAACTGAGAAAAGCTGGCAATCAAAAAGAATAGCGTAATCGTTCCCAAGGTCAAAAGCTCGAATTGGGAATCGTAGGTGAATTTTTGCCTGAACAAGGTTCTAATTCTGTTGCCAAAAGCGGCGATTCCCAAGACGGTCCAAGGCAGGAAAACCCAAAGAAAGGTATGGAAAAAGAAAAAGTAGTCGCTGCTGTTACTTCCCATTCCATCGCCACTAAGCCGCTCGAAGCTCTGTTCCCAAAATATAAAAAAGATACCGCTGCGCTCTCCTCGGCCCCGGATAATTTTTTCGGGATGCATATCGAACTGCAGATAGTAGGCATACAGCATCGGGGTTATGGTGAGAGCAAAAACAAGCAGGGCCACCAACACCTTCCAGCTTATGAAAGCTTTCCACTTTCGAGTATACGCCAGATGGCAAAGCATGGCGATACCTATAACAAGCAGGGCGATCTGCCCTTTTGTTGAAAATGCCAATCCCGCGCCTAAAGCTCCCCAAATAATTGCCGCTAATGATCTCTTTTCAATATAAACGGCCAATTGCCAGATGGCGAAAATGCTAAAACCCGTAAGCACGGCGTCGGTACGCACATCGATAACGGACAGCATTATGGTCTGCGCGGTCATAAAAATCATGGCCGCCAATTTTCCGGTATCGGCATTGTAGAGTAGCCTTCCCAAACCAAAGCAACTGTAGGCACCTAACAGGGTTGCCAGTATGCCAGGGATACGGTAGGCCCAGTCATGGAGTCCGAACAATTTAAATGAAAGGGCCGCAAGCCAGTAGTGCATGTGCGGCTTGTCTAAATATTCCTCCGTACCCTTGAATAAATTAATAAAATCATTTTCCTGGTACATGCGCATGGCCATTACGGCAAACTGCGCGGAGTCGTTCTCCATCAGGGTCACGAACATCCCGGCAATGTACACCAACACGATCAAGACCAGTAAAAACCAGTACCGGCGGTTCGAAATCATTTGGAGAATCTTTCTATCGCAAAGATATACAACTTTACGAACAACCCGCTTAAGATCAGGCCGACCAGGGCTCCGGTAAGTACATCGAGAGGGAAATGCACACCGATATATATTCTACTGTAAGCGACTAAAAACGCCCAGACCATCAGGAAAATTCCTATATATCGTAACTTCTGTTTCAACAACACGGTAAAGAAAAAGGCTACTGCAAAATGATTGGCCGCGTGCGCGGAAAAATAGCCATATCGACCCCCGCAAGAACTTTTGACCAACCGCATGGCATCCCTGATTTCAGGATTATAACAAGGTCGTAAGCGCTGCACCCCGTATTTAAAAAGATTGGCCAACTGATCGGTGACACCGATCATGAGCGCGACGGCAAGTAGGGCCCAAACGGTCTTTCTCCATCCGAAAGTTTTATAAGAAAGTGCTAATAATACGGTGTAGACGGCTATATTGATAAGGCCCAGCTTGTCGGACATCAATAACCAGAATGCATCCCAATCCCCATTGCCCAGATTATTGAGAAAGAGGAAGAGTTCTTCGTCGTAGCGGATCAATTTCTCCAACATGGTAATTATCGTCAGGATGGGGATAGTCGGTTATTGAACTAGCACATTTTGTGGAACAAGTGAGCTGGATGGTACTACTCGCCATAGCGGGCAACTTCCCGGTCGTAGAAAGTATTCGCCTGATGGATAAGGTCCTCGGCTTCTGATTCCAGTTCCTTTTCATCCTCCTTGGTAAAATCCTCTAGCCATTCCACTTCATCGTCTTCGAGGTTTATAATAAAACGGGGATATTCGGTATGAACAACAAATATTGCCGTCGGATAATCGGTATTATCACCTAACAGAAATTTTGGGAACTCCATCTTTAAGAATTTTTTTAGTGAGATATTCAAAGCGAATATACAACAGAATCGCCGAAGCGGAGAGCCCCGCAAGCAGTCCGAACCAGATACCGATACTTTCTAGATCGGTATGCAGGCCAAGAAAGTACATCACCGGAAAACCGACCGCCCAATAAGCCACAAAGGTAATCAAGGTGGGGATTTTTACGTCCTGTAAGCCCCGTAGAGCGCCCAGAACGACGACCTGGATGCCGTCTGAAATTTGAAAAAAAGCGGCCACCAATAGCAACTCCGCGGCCAAGGTGATCACTTCGGTATTATCCGCCATGTTGGCTGTGTCGTTAACGTCAAGATATAAGGTCGGAAACCAATGGCGGCCTAGCAAAAATACGGTTGCGAACCCGATTTCCAACAAAAAGGTCAACAGGAAAATGGACTTCGCAATGCGGCGCAGTTCGTAAAAATTCCGTAACCCCTTTTGGATGCCGACCCGAATCATGGCGGTAACCCCGAGGCCCATACCGAACATAAAGGTCATGCTGCTCAAGTTCAGTGCGATTTGATTGGCGGCCTGTGCATTTTTTCCCAGCACCCCACTCAACCAGATCGCCGAAGTAAAAATGGCGACCTCAAAAAACATCTGTAAGGCAGATGGAAATCCGAGACCGATGATTTTGTCCAATACCCTTCGCTCTATCCTCCGAAAATTGAATCCCGTTACGTAGAAGCGGAATTTTTGTTTGCGCTTTAGCAGGAACCAGAGAAAGGCCACCATGACCAACCGGGAAGATAAGGTACCGATGGCCGCACCGACAATACCCATTTGGGGAAATCCGAACGAACCGAAAATCAGCAGATAGTTCAATACCACATTGACCACATTGGCCAAAATGGTGGCATACATGGGATATTTGGTCTGCGACAGGCCCTCGGAAAATTGCTTAAAAGCCTGAAAGATGATCAGCGGCACCAATGAAAAAGCGACCAGATCGAGATAGGGTATAGCGAGTTCGACCACTTGGGGCGGCTGTTCCATCAGATACATCAAGGGCTTTGCCATTAGGATGATGGCAAAGAGCGCTAGACCTAATACAGTGCACAGCACCAGGCCGTGTTTTAGGGCGCTTTTACCCTCCGCCTTTTCGCCGGCCCCATCGGCTTCGGCCACCAAGGGTGTTATCGCGGTGGAAAAACCGATTCCCAACGACATGGCGAGAAACACAAAGCTGTTGCCTAGGGAGACGGCCGCCAACTGAGCGGTACCTAACTGCCCCACCATGATATTGTCCGCCAACTGCACGAAAGTATGTCCCAACATACCCATGATTACCGGTGAGGCGAGCTTGATGTTGTAACGGAATTCTTGGGTGTAAGTCTTCAAGGGAAAATTCGTTGCGTGGTGGGAGTTTAATGCTGGGATCGGTCTAGGGTTCGATAGCTACTTCGTCGCGGTTCAAGGTTTATGGTCATATTATTTCCCATTCGAACTTTGAACCTGCCCTTGGCACCCCCGCCCGACGGACGGTGAAGTTTGAATTTTAAACTGCTTAATGCCCACTGTTCACTTTTTACTTCTTTTAGCTTCTTTCCAAAATACATCCATTTCCGCCAAGGTCATATCCTTTAGCGGTTGGCCGAGTTCCTTTGCTTTTTGTTCCAAATATTGAAACCGGCCTATGAATTTTTTATTCGTTCGTTCCAGGGCGTTTTCAGGGCTGATATCCAAAAAACGAGCGTAGTTCACCAGGGAGAAAAGTACGTCGCCGAACTCCGCTTCACGATCATCGGGATTACCGGTTTCTATCTCTTCCTGAAATTCTTGCAATTCTTCCTGCACTTTTTCCCAGACCTGTTCGGGCTTTTCCCAATCAAAGCCGACACCGGCGACCTTATCCTGTATACGGTTGGCCTTTACCAGGGCGGGTAAGCCTTTAGGTACGCCTTCCAAGACACTCTTTTTTCCTTCTTGGAGCTTGATATCCTCCCAGTTCCGCTTTACATCGGCTTCATCGTTTACCTCAACATCGCCATATATATGCGGATGCCGATGAACCAGCTTTTCACAGATATCGTTGCACACATCGGCTATATCGAAATCCTTCGTCTCAGAACCGATCTTGGCGTAAAATACGATGTGAAGGAGTACGTCGCCCAATTCCCTTTTTATCTCCTCCATGTCATCCTCTAAAATGGCATCCCCCAGCTCATAGGTTTCCTCGATGGTCAGATGGCGCAGGGTCTGCATGGTCTGCTTTTTGTCCCACGGGCATTGCGCGCGGAGCTCATCCATGATGGTAAGTAAGCGATCGAACGCCTGTAGCTGTGCTGGTCTGGAATTCATCTTCTCTAGAATTTGGCGCAAAAGTAAGCATCTATACGGGCTTATCGAGCCTGTTCGGCACAAACCTTTGGCTTACGGCCGCGAATGCAACAGGCGATGGACGAATCTTAGTTTTTTCACTGTTTTTTTGGGAATGACGAAGGGGTAGGCATCCTGCTGCCCCATACTGCGGTTGAGACTGTTCAAGGCAAAGGACAGGGGGACAAAGGCCTTTAAAATTTTGGTAAAACTTTCTTGTTGGTACGGATCGAAATCGGCCTTCATCTTTAAGGGAGAATTGTCACGGAATGCCTTTCCAGTTGTAATTCCGAAGTAGAAAGCAGTTTCCAGCATATCCACCAGATGAAGGTAATGTGCCCAGGTTTCCGCCCAATCTTCCCAAGGATGGGAGGCCGCGTATTTACTGATGTAGCTTTGCCGCCATTGCTTTGGCGGACCGTCATTATAATGTTTTTTCAGTGCCTCGCCATAATCTGCCCGCTCGTCGCCAAAATGGTTTCGGAATTTTTTCAGGATTTCCGGGCGGTCACGGATAAGCCTCTCCCAATAATAGTGGCCCACTTCATGCCGAAAATGGCCGATCAGCGTGCGGTACGGCTCGGCCATCTGCTTACGCATATACTCCCGGTGTACGGTATCGGCTTCCGCTACGTTGATGGTAATCAATCCGTTAAGATGACCCGTTCGAATGGGCGCTCCCCCATCGGAAGCCCCTTTATCCGAAAGGAAATCGAAGGCGAGTCCCTTTTCTGGGAATCCGTTTTTATCCATTACCGGAAGCCCGAATCGCAACAGCGCATAGACCAAACGGTGCTTGGCCTGCTCAATCTTGCGCCATTCCCGTATATTTTTGCGCTTTTGGAGATCGGGGATAGTTCGGTTCAGGGCGCAGGCGGTACAAAATTCGGTATCCTCATCTTCATATAACATCCAGTTACAGGCTTTGTAATCAAAATTTTTACAGTATCGGTAAGCTTTCCCGTCATCTTCCAGCAAGGTATAGGTGTTTCCCTGTTTCAATGTAGTAGGTTTGGTAGACGGGATCAGTGTCGCTAGTGTGGTGGTGTGCGCAAGGTAACCCAGTCTTGATCTACAAATTTCGCATCTCGTGTTCTCGAAATAGAGGGGATTTTTACACTTTTGGCATCGGAATATTTTCATGTGCCAAAAGTACGCTTTGTAGACATATGCCTAAGTTAACATTCCTTATTTTACTTTTCTTTTGGTTCGCCGAATTTTAGTATCTTCATCCATTAAATAGAACACCTTATGAAATCCCGTAGAAAATTTTTAGCTCGATCGGGCGCCTTTGCCATAGGGGCCAGCTTGTTGCCCTCTTTCACTTTTGCCGCCCCTAGAGTCCGTCAATTCGGCGTACAATTATATTCTTTCCGGGATGCTATGGCCAAAGATGCCAGGGGCACCTTAGAAAAAATTGCCGGCATCGGTTTTAAGGAAATCGAATCCGCCCGAAGCGATAAAGGCCTATACTACGGGCTTTCTCCGGATGAAATACAAATGGTCTGTCAAGATTTGGGAATGAAGATCACCAGTGGCCATGTGGCCCTGGACGACGATTTTCAAAATACGATGGACCAGGCGGTGGCATCGGGACAGGAATATGTTATCTGCTCATCGATGCCTACCCAAGGCCAAACGGTCGATAACTATAAGCAAGTAGCAGAACGGTTCAACCAGGCCGGGGAGGCCTGTAAGAAAATGGGACTAAAATTTGGATACCATAATCATGCGTATGAATTTGAAACGGACAACGGAGATGTCTTATATGAGATCTTAATGGATAATACCGAACCGGATCTGGTACATATGGAACTTGATCTGGGATGGGTCGTAGCCGCCGGCGAAGATCCCTTGGATTATTTTGAACGGTACCCTGGCCGTTTTCCCCTCTGGCACCTGAAAGACATGAATCTTGATGAAAAGGAAAGCACCGAATTTGGCAAAGGAGGGCTGGACATTGCCGCTATGATGGCCCATGAAAAGGAATCGGGAGTAGAACACATCTTTATCGAACAAGAAGAGTATGCCAGTACGCCCTTTGAAAGTATGGAGGAGAATATGGCGTTTTTGCGGAAGCTATGAATAAAGATAATCAATCGGCCACAGCCTATAGACCAATTAAAACCGAAATATGAAATACAATTGCACCTCAGTAGGTATTGCTTTGCTATCCGTTTCCCTTAGCGCCACTTCTTGCAAAGCCCAAGAAAATGGGATAATCGCCAAGGGTGCGGAACTGGAACTAGTCGCCGATGACTACGAGTTCACCGAGGGGCCGGCCGCCGACAGTAAGGGCAATGTATACTTTACCGACCAGCCCAACGACCGCATCCTGAAGTGGAACGCGGACGACAATACCGTTTCCGAATTTATGAAACCTTCGGGACGTTCTAACGGCCTCTATTTCGATGATGACGGCAATTTGTTGTCGGCAGCGGACGAAAACAACCAATTGTGGCGTATAGATCCAGACAAAGGCGTAACCGTGCTGGTCGACAATTTTAAGGGCCAAAAACTGAACGGTCCCAACGACCTTTGGATCGACGGCAAGGGAGGCATCTACTTTACCGATCCGTATTACCAGCGTTCGTGGTGGGATCATCAAGACCCCCCGCAAGAAGCGCGGCGGGTATATTATTTGGCTAAAGGCTCCGATTCTCCACGCATCGTGGCCGAAGATAATTTTGACCAACCGAACGGCATTATCGGTTCCCCCGATGGTAAAACGCTATACGTTTCGGACAACGGAAACAAAAAAACCTACGTGTACGATATGGACGAAGATGGCAACCTATCCCATAAAAAGCTGTTCGCCGATATGGGCTCCGACGGAATGACTCTCGATAATAAGGGCAATGTGTATCTCACCGGAGATGGCGTCACCGTTTTCGACAAATCGGGAAAACAGATACAGCACATAGACGTACCCGAAAAATGGACGGCCAACGTCACCTTTGGCGGACCCGACCGGAAAACGCTTTTTATTACGGCGATGGATTCTGTGTATACTTTAGCGATGTCGGTTCATGGGGTGCGGTAATATCTCTTCACATTTCTACTCATAATCATCAAACAAAATAACCATGACCTGGAAAAATCTTTTCGATGAAAAAGAGGCCGAAGGGGCCATTGCACGCATTAATAACTTGACGCCAGAAACCCAGCCAAAATGGGGAAAAATGAACGTGTCGCAAATGTTGGCCCATTGCAATGTAGCCTACGAAATGACCTATACCGACAAACATCCCAAGCCCAAACCCCTTCAAAAGTTTCTGACGAATCTGTTTGCCAAAAAAATTGTTGTAGGTCCAAAACCTTACAAAAAAAACCTTCGAACCGCACCGGCGTTTCTGGTTACCGACAAAAAGGATTTTGAGACCGAAAAAAAACGTTTGATAGAACATGTCGAAAAGACCCAGAAGCTGGGCGGTGAACACTTCAATAACAAAGAATCATATGCCTTTGGTGCCTTGACCAGTGAAGAATGGAATACGCTTTTTTCCAAACATCTCGACCATCACCTACGGCAATTTGGAGTGTAGACGACATGTTGTGTTATTCTTTTTCCCCTTCTTAATTCTTAAAGACCCGATTATAAAGCTTCTGTATAAATACATAGCGTAATTTAAATTTTTCTTTACCTTTTATCCATTTAAACTACCGACACCATGACTGTATATGTTTTTGAATTTATTGGGACTGCTATGCTGATACTCATCGGCAACGGTATTGTCGCGAACCTTGTGCTTAAGGGTACAAAGGGGGCGGACTCCGGTTGGACGGGTATTGCCTTGGCCTGGGGCATGGCCGTGTTTATAGGGGTTTTTATCAGCGCCGATGTGAGCGGTGCACACATTAACCCAGCCGTCACCATTGGTTTGGCCACGGCCGGAAAATTCCCTTGGGAACTTGTTCCCGGCTATATGCTGGCACAGGTCTTGGGCGCCATGATGGGGAATCTTTTGGTATGGCTGACCTATAAAAAACAGTACGAGGCTACGGATGATCCCAATGCCCTATTGGCTACTTTTTCGACCGCCCCCGCAATTCGTAGCCCGTTCTGGAATTTTATTACCGAACTTATCGGAACCTTCGCATTGGTTTTTGGCGTGTTTTACATCGCGGGCGGTACGGTTTCCGACGAACCTATCAAACTGGGAGCCCTAGACGCTTTGCCTGTAGCTTTGTTGGTGGTGGGTATCGGTTTCGGCCTCGGGGGCCCTACCGGTTATGCCATCAACCCCGCTCGTGACCTTGGCCCCCGAATCATGCACGCCATTCTGCCTTTAAAAGGAAAGGGAAGCAGTGATTGGAGCTACGCTTGGGTACCCGTAATCGGGCCTTTGTTCGGAGGTTTTTTGGCGGCGCTGCTTTATATGTGGATAGGGATTTAACATTGAAGGTTCAAAAATTGATACAAATTACTACGTCCTAAGGAATGGGCGGAGAAAAGACCTTTTTACTCAAAAAAGGGCACATCTTTTACCGCGTACTTTTTCATGCCTTCCTCGTTTATTTCGACCCCGATTCCCGGTTTTTCCGATAAAGTTATAAATCCGTTTTCGACCATAGGGCCGTCAAAAGTCACGATTTCCTTGTACATTGGGTCTTTGTGGAAGTAGATTTGCCATTCTAAGATCATAAAATTGGGTACCGAGGCACAGACATGGCACGAGGCCATGGCCCCGAGGTAGGAAGCCACCATGTGCGGGGCAAAGGGCACGTAATAGAGATGGGCCAAATTGGCTATACGTTGGGCCTCCCCTAGTCCACCGGCCTTTTGCAAATCCGGCATAATAATATCCACGGCGCCCGTTTCCAATAAAGGTCTAAAACCATAGGCCAAATAATGGTTCTCGCCCGCGCATATCGGCGTACTGGTAGATTCCGTTATCTTTTTGTAGGCATCGGTGTTTTCGGCGGGAATGGGCTCTTCCAGCCACATCATATTAATGGGTTCCAACACCTTGGCGACCTTTTCCCCAGTAGGGGCATCGTAACGCCCGTGCATATCGGCACAGATATCGATATTCGGCCCGACCGCCTCACGGGCAGCGGCCATTTGTTCGTACATGCGCTGGATTTCGGCAGGACTGGCCGTCCAGTTATAGTAATCATATTTGTTGGGGTCGTTAGCTTGGTCGAGATCGAACTTTACCGCGGTAAAGCCCATATCCACTGCTTCCTTTGCGGCCGCGGCAAACTCTTGCGGCCCAGGCAATTTACTTTGATAGAGTGCCGTATCCATATACACCCTCATTTTGTCCCTGAATTTTCCACCCAATAATTCGGTACACTGGTAGATTCAAGGCCTTTCCCGCCAAATCCCAGAGCGCGGTTTCCACGGCCGTCAATACCGCCACGAACATCCCAGCCTGTGCCCCCTCAAAAAAACCCCTTTTTCTTAGGTCTTCGAACAGACGGTGCACGTTCAACGGGTTTTTACCTTGCAAACGTTCCCCAAACATCTTAACCAAATGATAGGTGCCCGGGGTGGCATCGACCCCTTCGCCGTGTCCCACAATGTCTTGGTTACTATAAATTTTAACAAAAAGGCTATGTCCTCCGCGAATATAGCCGCACTTGATCTCGGTAATCTTCAAATCGGCCGGTGCGGACATTTTGGGCGTGAGGTCGATGGCCGTTTCGTACTGTCTGCCATAGTTCGCGAATGGTATTGCAGTTAAAGCCGTGGTTGCGGCCGCCTTGGTCAAAAAGTCCCTTCTTGAATTTTTCATCCTGTTATAGGTTTGGGTTTAAAAATTTTATCTGTAACCTGTTACAATTTACTGCCGACAGCTCCTGCATAACGCTACTGATCCCAGTTCTCCCACAAATTTCCAATTTGAACATGGGCACTTGAATCTACCATGTTCTGGTTTTCAAAAGTTCCTGGATCTGTTCCTTGGGTACGGGAAGTTCATCGATATGGTCGTTCAGCCATTGCGAGAAATCCTTTTCGATGGCATCGGTCCAACGGGTATCGATCTCTCCCGGCGTATATTTCTGCTCTTGCAGGCGTTGGTGGCCGAACATATCGCGCAGTCTTACGATTTCGGAAGTCTTTACTACTTTTTCCGCGAGTTGCGGCGGTATGAACATCACGCCCCCATCGCGGCCGAGGACAACATCGCCGGGCATGACCGTTGCCATACCTATCCGGGTTGGGGTATTGATTCCGATTAAGGTAGTATTCAGTTTTCCATCGGGGTCGTTGAGATGGTGCGAAGGGTGGTAACTGCGGAAAAAGGAAGTAAAGCCGCCAATTTCCTTTAGCCCGTCGATATCGCGTATCGCCCCGTCGTACACGATACCGTTTCCCGTCTTCGCATAGATCGAATTACCAAGATTATCTCCGATCGTGGGACCGTCGAGATGGGCACCGAACTGGTCTACTACATATACATCGCCTTTGACCAATAGGTCGATGGCCCAGGCATTTTGCGACCCCACCCGGCCGTCCTGCTTATGCCCGCGTTCGTCGATGACTCGATGGATATCGGGCCTGCCCGGGACAAAGACGGCAGTCACCGCCCGCCCGACCAGAACACTATCTGGGTTTATAGTTTCCCAATTTTCCGCATATTCGTAGTTAAAGTTGGCGCTTTTCAAGACCGCCCAAGCCTCTTCCAGAGTGACCCCCTTCATTCGTTCAAGAATATCTTCAGGCACCTTGGGGCGACCATCATCAAAACGTTCTCCTTTCCACTCGGGGGTTAAAAAAATCAATTCCTTTTTCGACATTTGCTGGGCGGGGGCAAAAAAAAAGGAACTCATTAGCACAACGGACAAATAGAAACGCAGTTTTGACATCTTACAACGGAATTTTTATGGATAGCTTTTCGCGATGAATATACAAAATATGTACAACACCAAATCCTACTTACTATACGTATGCCTATAGCAATACCCTAAGAAATCTTTGAACGATCAAAAATAAAAACTAACTTACGCCGCCAAATCGCATCCATGAAATATTCTATACTTACCGTTCTCATCATGATGATTTCGGTAAGCAATGCCCAAAATCCATTGCGGTTTGAGGGCGAGGTCGAGGCCATCCAGAAAAAATATGATTCTGTATTTGATGCCTCCCAAGAAACCATAGTGTTTACAGGAAGCTCGAGCATTCGCAAATGGCAGGACGTTCAAGAACGGTTTCCGGAGAGACAAATTGTCAATACCGGGTTTGGCGGTTCCCAGGCCTCCGACTTATCGTATTACATATACGACCTGATACTCCGATACCATCCTAAAAAGGTGTTTATTTATGAAGGGGATAATGACCTCTTTGCCAAAAAAAAACCCGATAAAATCCGTCAAGACCTAAAACGTATTATCGATGGCATCCAAAGAAATGACTCTACTACCCAAGTCGTACTCATCGGCGCCAAACCCAGCATCGCGCGATGGAAGCTCAAGGAAAAGTATCAACGGCTCAACCGAAAAATGCAACGGCTTGCGCAGAATAACCCGTCAGTGGAATATGCCGATGTGTGGAATCCGATGCTCGACACCAACCATCTGAAAAAGGACATTTTTATCGAAGATGGCCTTCATATGAACGATAAGGGATATGATATTTGGTTTAACGTACTGAAACCTTTTGTGAATTGACCGATCAAAATAGGAAACAAGGGGAACGAAAAGAACACAAAGAAACTACTTTCTATGAAATCCAATGTTATCAAAAGTCTGCTAATCTGCTGCGCGTTCGTCGCGTTTCTCTCTTGTCAAACAGAAAAGAAAAAACGCAAACTCGATTTTCCTAAAACCGATCTGGCGCTGGAAAACATGATTCCGAAGCCGATGAAAACCATTGCCACGCAGGGTGGGTTCGCCTTGGACGAGTTTACCGCAATATATACCTCCGAAAATGTATCGGATTTTCCGGAGGTAGGTCAATTTTTGGCGAAAAAAGATAAAGGCCAAGACCAATCTTGATATTCCCGTAAACGTGGAAGAAGTACCGGGTCGCCAGGGTATCATCTATATCAACCAGTCTGACAGTCTTGAGCTGGATGAGCCGGAGGCCTATCAACTTTATATCACTCCCGACTCCATCATTCTAAACTCCAACACGGCCGAGGGAGCCTTTCGGGGCATTCAGACTATCCGGCAGATCATACCGGAAACCAGTAACGATACCCTGGCAGATTACAAAGTCTGGACCATTCCTACGGGAAAAATCGTGGATCGCCCTGAATTTGAATATCGAGGTACCATGCTCGATGTCGCCCGACATTTTTTTAGCGTTGACGACGTGAAAAGATATATCGACCTGTTGGCCTATTACAAATACAACGTGTTGCACCTGCACCTTTCGGACGACCAGGGCTGGCGTATTGAGATCAAATCATGGCCCAAATTAACCGAGGTGGGCGGAAGTACCGAGGTAGGGGGCGGTCCCACGGGCTTCTACACCCAAGCCGACTATAAGGAAATCGTGGCCTATGCGGCCCAACAATTTATTACCATAGTACCCGAAATCGATATGCCCGGGCATACGAACGCTGCATCGTCGGCCTATCCGTTCTTAAACGGTAATGGCAAGAAAATCGAACCTTACGAAGGCACCCAAGTGGGGTTCAGTACGTTCGCCACGCGAAAAGATACGGTTTACGCCTTTATCGACGATGTGGTACGCGAAATTTCGGAAATGACGCCAGGTCCCTATTTCCATGCCGGCGGAGACGAAAGCCATGCGACCAAAAAGGATGATTACATCTATTTTGTGGAGAAAGTACAAAAGATTGTACAGAAATATGGCAAGCGTATGATCGGTTGGGACGAAATTGTTACGGCAGACATCGATTCCACCGCTATTCCGCAATTTTGGGCTAGTAAGGAAAATGCACATATGGCCATCGAAAAAAACATGAAAATAATCATGTCCCCGGCCAAAAAGGTCTATCTAGATATGCAGTACGATAGCCTTTCACAATACGGGTTGCACTGGGCGGCCTATGTGCCAGTGGACAGTGCGTATATTTGGACACCCGAAAATTATGAGAATATTCCCGCGGAAAATATTTTGGGCATCGAAGCTCCCCTCTGGTCGGAGACCATAGGTACTTTCGATGAACTTGCATATCTGGCCTTCCCCAGGGCGATTGGAGTTTCGGAACTGGGATGGACGACACCTGAAAACAGGGATTGGGAGAACTACAAGCTGCGATTGGGGAACCAAGCCCCCTTTCTAGATAGGATGGAAGTTAAATATTATCCGTCGCCCCTGATCGATTGGAAACAGAGCAAGTACACCTATAAAGAAATCAAGAAGGATTAGCGGCCGCCAGACTCTCCCAAATAATCTTACTTCTTCTTCGCCGCCGGATTCTTCGGGGTCGTTTTTTTGCCCGACGTCTTTTGAAGAGCCGATTTTTTAGCTACCGGTTTTTGGTCGGGAGCTTTTATCTCTTGGGTACTCTTGTTCTTAGGCTTTTTCTCAGTGGTCTTTTTATTCTTTTCGCCGGTGTCATCCCCTTCTTTTTCATCGGAAAAATCGGTAACACCATTATCGTGCAAGATGTTGTACCACTGTATTACCTTTTTGATATCGCTAGCATATACCCGGTCCTCGTCGTAATTCGGCAACACTTCGAAAAAATATTCCTCCAGTTTGAGTTTATCCTCTTTGTGTCCTATCGAGGTCTTTGCGCCTTCTTCTTTTTCCTGTATCCTCCGGAATACTTCCCGCAGTGGCAGTTCTTCCTCCAGCGTATAGATGGCAATTTCGGAAAGCACGCTGACGTTGCTGCGCATGCCTACGGTAATGCGTTTTTTGTCCAGCAGCGATTCCGCGACGAAACCGCCCCGGGTCTGGGTGATCAATTTATACAGGCCAGGTTTTCCGCCGATGGATAAAATCTTGTCTAGGGTCATATCAACTTTTTGCAATTTAGGATAACAAATATTACACTTTTCAACGGATTACGGCAGGGCTTTAACGTGCTTTTTTTAAGTTGGGGAAGCGCATTCGGTAGTCCACCTCAATGTTTCCCTTGGAAATGCCGTTCAATTTGCCCTTAAGCATCCTCTTTTTTAAGGGGGAAAGCTTATCGGTAAATAGGATGCCCTCGATATGATCGTACTCGTGCTGAATCACACGGGCCAACAGTCCGTCATAGGTTTCCGTTCGCGTTTTGAAATCATCATCATCATAAGTAATGGTAATCGTATCCTTCCGTTTTACGTCCTCACGGATTTCGGGGATGCTAAGGCATCCCTCATTGAACGCCCACTCCTTACCGGTTTCCTCCTCGATATGGGCATTGATAAAAACCTTTTTAAAGTCTTTCAAAGCGTTCCGATCTTCGGCAGACAGATCTTCATCATCCGCAAAGGGCGTAGTGTCTATAACAAACAAACGAATAGGAAGCCCTACCTGAGGGGCCGCCAGACCGACACCGTACGCATTGTACATGGTCTCGTACATGTTGGCAATCAACTCTTTCTTCTTCGGAAAATCTTCAGGAAGGTCTTTGCATACCTTGCGCAAGATCGGATCTCCGTAAGCTACTATCGGTAATATCATTTTATACTGCTTAAATGGGCCTGCAAAATGAGGGTCGCACTGATTTCGTCGACCAAGGCCTTATTCCTACGTTGTTTTTTTTTAATTCCCCCCTCGATCATGCTTTGCATGGCCATTTTCGAGGTGAAGCGTTCGTCATGGCGCACTATCGGTATGTCAGGAAAATCTTTCTTCAACTTGAGCAAAAACGGGGCGATAAATGCTTCGGATTGCGAGGGTGCATTATTCATCTGTCGGGGTTCGCCTACAACGAACCGTACTACTTTTTCTTCTTGGAGATATTTTCCCAAGAAGGCCAGCAGCTCATGGGTAGCGACCGTAGTCAGGCCCGATGCGATCATTTGAAGTTCATCGGTAATGGCGATTCCCGTTCGTTTTCTCCCATAATCCATTGCTAAAATCCTGCCCACGTCCGAATTCGTTTTGGCAAAAATAACCGATAAATTGTTATAAGTATAAAATTGGGGCCGAAATCCTATTTGAGGGATTATATTTGTAGGGGAATTAGGAATTAGTGGGCTAGTGAATTAGCGGACTACTATATATCACAATTTGGGAGGGTAAGTGTCGAACAAGAATTGTGATCAACATCCAGACCGAATACTTATTAACATATAAACTTTTTAAATGACCGATTTAAGACAGACTATCGAAAACGCTTGGGACAACCGGGAACTTCTCAAGGAAAAAGCAACACAGGATGCCATTCGTGAAGTGATAGAGCGGTTGGATGCCGGAGAATTACGCTGCGCAGAACCCAATGAAAACGGGTGGCAGATCAACGAATGGGTAAAGAAAGGGGTCGTACTTTATTTTCCGATACAGAAAATGGAAACCTTGGAGGCCGGTATTTTTGAATATCATGACAAGATTCCATTGAAAAAGGGTTATAAGGAAAAGGGCATTCGGGTGGTGCCGCATGCGGTGGCCCGATATGGTGCCTACATTTCTTCCGGTACCATTCTGATGCCCAGTTATGTCAATATCGGTGCCTACGTTGACGAGGGTACAATGGTCGATACTTGGGCCACGGTGGGCAGTTGTGCACAGATTGGTAAAAATGTGCACTTGAGCGGAGGAGTCGGTATTGGGGGGGTACTCGAACCCTTGCAGGCCGCCCCGGTAATAATCGAGGACAACGCGTTTATCGGATCCCGATGTATCGTAGTAGAAGGCGTCCGTGTCGAAAAAGAGGCGGTACTAGGGGCCAATGTCGTATTAACGGCCTCTACCAAAATCATCGATGTCACAACAGACACACCCAAGGAAACCAAGGGCAGAGTGCCGGCCCGATCGGTGGTGATTCCAGGCAGTTACACCAAAAAATTCCCTGCCGGGGAATTTCAGGTGCCCTGCGCACTGATTATCGGCCTTAGAAAAGAGAGTACGAACAAAAAAACCTCTTTGAACGACGCGCTTCGGGAGTATGACGTGGCTGTATGATCACCCGACCGGTCGGGAAAGTCTCATCCATCATATAAATTGATTCCTGAAATAAAACTTTATGTCCTTGCGCAAGAACTTCCAGCGTTGGGCAAGAGATAGTTTTGGGGGATTTTCAAGCGTTTTTAACACTTGGTGCCCTTGAAGCCGAATCCAGCTTCTGGAGGTTTTTAAGGCCACGGCATCAACGATGGATCCGAAGTCGATTACCTTACAGCCTGCGCCACTATTCCACAAGCGGAGCGAAATGACATTGGAGGTGCTGCCCGCCGAGGGAATCACCAGATCAACATTCTCTATGTTCCGCTCTACTTCCGGCCACCATTCCTGAATGGTCTCGTAAGCATTTCGTTCGGGAATCCGGACATAATAAGCGATGGGACCGTACAACTTTTCCGCGGTTTTTTTGTCCGTCGAGCCGATGAACATTTTCTTTTCCTTCCTGACGAAATCGTCTAAAAAGCCTTTGAGCAACTTCGGTTTAAAAACACCCAGACATTGAAAGATACAGGGATTTTCAAATACAAAATCCTGCGGAAACTGACGCTGTTCCATGACCTCTATCATCTCCGTTTGCCATGAAAATTGTCGGTAGATTCCCTTGGCGTGGAATTCGTCGTAGGGATAGTTGATCGGACAGGCAATCAGATATTCCTCATCCCGGATACGAAATGAGGCGGCCAATTCCTTTTCCAGATTTTCGTTGAAAACATAGTTGCGATGATCTTGCCGCATCAGCGTCACGAATTCCCCATCGCCGAAACGTACAAAAAAAACGCGCTCGTGATGCTTCAGCTTTTCGACCAGAAAATAGAAGGAATCCATGATATTCTTGGTCCGTATCGTATCGAGGCCCGTATTCTTGGATGGTACAAAAAGTCTATGGAAGTAATATTTTATTGTCTTCATTGTACGGGTAAAAATACAGGTTTCGCGTTTAGAAGCCCAAACGGAAAAAACTAAAAAAATAACGCAACCCTTTGTCAACCTCTACATCTTGATTATAAATTAAAGTAGGGTCAAATACGTGTCAACTGTTCCATAATCGAGAGCCCGATGGGACATTTTTTTTTACCGGTACAATTTTGGAGCTTATTTGCAGTTATAGATTATCCGGACAGCTTCCCACGATTCGCAGAAGTTTTGAAAACAGGACGAGATCAGAAAATATCGGCAGTAATCATTACCTACAATGAAATGGGGTACATAGAGCGCTGTATCGATTCCGTGTTGTTTGCGGACGAAATTATTGTAGTCGATTCGTACAGTTCCGACGGTACGTACGAGTATCTCTCCGGGCATTCCAAGATAAGAGCTATACAAAATTCCTTTCAGGATTTTACCCAACAGAAAACCTATGCCCTGAAGCAGGCGTCCCACGATTGGGTGCTTTTTTTGGATGCCGACGAGGTAGTTCCGAAGGGCCTTCGCCGGGAAATTATCACCGTTACCCAGAGACAATCGCCCCATGTTGCCTATTGGTTCCACCGCAAGTTTATGTTCAAGAATACCCGTTTGCGGTTCAGCGGATGGCAAACGGACAAAAATTATCGGCTGTTTAGAAAGAGTAAAGTAAGGTTCTGCCCCGAGAAAAAGGTGCACGAATGTTTGGAAATAAAGGGCACCTCGGGAACCCTTGGCGCGCGATTGCTCCATTATTCCTACAAAAAATACGAGGACTACAAAGGGAAAATGCTGCATTATGGCCGACTTAAGGCCCGGCAGTGCCATGAAAACGGAAATCAGGCCCATCCCTTGAAATTAATGGCGGCCCCTTTTTGGAAATTTCTTTACAATTATACCGTCCGATTGGGTTTCCTCGACGGAAAAAAAGGCTTCGTTATCTGTTACTTGAACGCTTTGAGCGATTTGGAGCGGTTCAGGGAATTTCGGCGACTGACCCTTGAAGACCGGCAGATGCAGGAAGCGTCGCTGAGCACCGCTACCGAGTAACATTTTTGCCTAAAATCGGTATATTGCGGGCTAATAACCAACTATGGAAACGGCCATCGTCGAACTCAGGGAATCCCACGAAGAGTGCATCTATACCCAACTCCGTTTTCTAAAGGATGCCGGACATCGGGTAACCTTGGTACTACACCCTGTTCTTGCCCCCCAAATTTCGGGATATGCTAATCTGGCGGACGAGGTGCTATACTTTGGGCTTGAAAATCAAGGTTTTTTAAAAAATCTCCGTCTCCAATGGCAATGGTACCGTATTCTCAAAAGATTCGATTTACTGGTATTGAATACCGCCCACTCCTATAGTGTCTTGCGCAACCTAACCATACTGCTCCGATTCGCCCGAACCGAATGCATTGGAATTCTGCATGATGCCAAAAAACTGCATACAAGTTCCACACAGCGAATCATATCCCAAAAGGTAAAAAAATATTTCGTGCTGAACGACAGCTTGCTTCCCCCTGGCGGCGCCATAGGCGATATCAAATTAGAAAGTTTTTATCCCATTTTTTTTCCAAACTATGAACCGGTGCCGGTCTACAAACAGAACGAGATATGGATCGGCGTACCTGGAAGGATCGACTATAACAGAAGGGACTATCATTTTTTGATAGACGCCCTCTCGGAAATTAACCACCTAAGTCGGGTGAAGTTCATCGTTTTGGGTAAACTCGATCGCGCCCTCAGGGATGGCAAACGCCTGTACGATGACCTGGAAAAATCAGGGCGATCGGGGCGTTTCAAACTCTTCCATACCTTCATTCCCAACCGGGAATTCCATGCTTATGTGGAAGCCTGCGATTATATCATGCCCTTGCTCCGACCTCATGACGAATACCTAAAAAGCAAAATTTCAGGTTCGTTCAATTTGGCCTTCGCCTATAAAAAACCCCTGCTGTGCCGCGCGTTTTTCAAGGCAATTCCCGATTTGGCGGCGAATTCCCTATTCTATGACAAAGACTCGCTTCCGCGTTTAATTATGGACATCGAATCAGGCAGTTCCCAACAATCCGAGACCTATACCGATCCCAAATGGAACTACCGTTTTCAACAACAGCGATACATCGATTTTATAAATGAATAGCCGAAAAGACCGGATTTGCCTTATATTTGGCACTATACTACCAAAAACCAGGCGATGAAAATAGGTTTTGACGCCAAACGCATATTCCACAACAGTACGGGGCTGGGCAATTACGGAAGGGACGCCATTCGAATTTTGCACCAATATACACCCATTGAAAAATTTATACTCTATAACACCGCAACGTCCAATGTGGACCGATTGGACATTCAAAAAAAAATTTATATCAAGTATCCCAAAGGCTGGTTTTGGAAAAAATTTTCGGCTCTTTGGCGCCTAGGTGCGGTCACCCGACAGATCGTCAAGGACAAAGTGGATATTTTCCACGGTTTGACCGGCGAACTTCCAACAGGACTGGAAAAAAATAATATTGCAACTGTCGTCTCCATTCATGACCTTATTTTTCTCACCCATCCCCATTTCTATTCCTTTTTTGATCGTATCATTTACACCCGAAAGTTCAAATATGCCGCGGCCCATGCCGATAAGATCATCGCCATAAGTGAACAGACAAAAAGGGATGCCGTACAATATCTTGATGCCGATCCAAAAAAAATAACCGTGGTCTATCAAGGTTGCAACAACGTTTACAAAAAGGAATACAGTGACGATATTAAGGATGAAGTCCGCAAGAAATACGGCCTGCCCCAAGAATTCGTGCTGAACGTGGGCACCCTTCAAGAGCGTAAAAACGCGCTCACCTTGGTCAAGGCCGTGCACGGTACGGACTATCACCTGATTTTGGTGGGGTCCGAAAAAAAATATGCGCAAAAAATACATGCTTACATCAGGGAAAACCAGCTAGAATCACAGATCATCTTTTTAAAGAATGTGGGGATCACCGACCTCGCCGTCATTTATCAGCTGGCTACGATATTTTGTTATCCTTCCATTTGCGAGGGTTTCGGCATCCCTATCATCGAGGCGCTTTTCAGCAAAACCGCGGTTATTACCTCAAAAGGAGGTTGTTTTCCCGAAGCCGGCGGCCCAGATTCCGTGTATGTAGAAGCTTTGGATGCCGATGCGCTCCGAAACGAGATACGTCGCCTATTTGAAAATCCCGCTTTGCGAAAACGGATCGAGGAGAAAGGCTATAGCTTCGTTCAAAAATTTTCCGACGAGAAAGTGGCTCACAATCTCTATCGGGTCTATAAATCGGTGCTGGTATGAAAACGATATGCTTTTTCAATAGTACCCAAGCCTGGGGCGGGGGAGAAAAATGGCATTTCGAGACCTGCATCCATTTGCACGGCAGGGGCTATCCGGTTTTGGTGATCGCCCACCTCAAAAGCGAACTGTATAAAAGACTGGGGCATACTGGTATTCAATGCCTGGGCATCAGCGTCGGCAACCTTAGTTTCTTGAATCCATTTAAAATAAAAAGGGTAGAAAAAATTCTGAGGAAAAGAAACGTGGGTACCATTGTAATGAACCTTTCAAGGGATTTGAAACTAGCGGGCCTGGCCTCAAAATGGGCCGGTCTCGAACGGATTATTTACAGAAGGGGAAGTGCCATTCCCATTAAAAATTCACTTCTGAACCGCTATTATTTTAGGAACTTGGTTACCGAAGTCCTGGCGAATTCCCACGCTACCAAGGAGACGGTTTTAGCGCGTAATCCCAATCTTTTTCCGGCGGATAAAATAACAGTAATCTATAACGGGATCGATGTGAAAGGATTTTTAGAACAGTCTATAGACCCATTGTATCAGAAAAAGGATGCCGATGAAATCGTTTTAACCAATTTGGGCCGGCTGGAATACCAAAAAAACCAAAAGTTTCTAATTTTACTGGCGGCAGAACTGAAACGACGGGGAATAAAATTTAAACTCCTCGTAGGCGGAGAAGGAAGATTAAGGGAAGAACTGCAAAATTTTACAGAGGAACTTCAAGTAACGCAGCAGGTAGCGTTTACCGGCTTCGTTGAAAACCCGAAGGACCTAATTGGTAGCGGCGATATTTTTGTACTGTCCAGCTTATGGGAAGGCTTCGGTTACGTACTGGCCGAGGCGGCGCTGTGCAAAAAACCGATCATTGCCTTCGATTGTAGTAGCAATCCCGAGGTCGTAGTGAATGGAAGTACAGGATTTCTGGTTCCCGTTGACGATGTGAGCGCCTTTGCGGACAGGGTCCAAGATTTGGCCAAACATCCGAAGAAAAGAAAGGAAATGGGGGAAAAGGGTTTCGCATTCGCTCGGGAAAATTTCGACAGCGACAACATTCAGGGGCAACTTCTAAATTACTTGGTACATGGGCGCTGACAAAAAAAAGATAACGGCCCTGTTGATTACCTACAACGAAATCTTCCATATCGATGGGGTGCTTGACAATATATCTTTCGCCGACGAGATTATCGTGGTGGATTCCCTCAGCACCGATGGTACTGCGGAGAAAGTACGTGAACGTCAGAATGTAAAATTGATACAAAGGCCTTTTAAGAACTTTACCGACCAAAAATCCTTTGCGTTGGAGCAAGCCTCCCACGATTGGGTATTGTTCTTGGATGCGGACGAAAGGGTAACCGAACCGCTAAAAGAGGAGGTCATCGATACCATAAATCTTGATAAACCGCCCGCGAACGCCTATTATTTTCGGCGGACTTTTATGTTCAAGGACCAAGTGTTGCATTTTAGTGGATGGCAGAGCGATAAAAACTACCGTCTGTTCCGAAAAAGCAAGGCATATTTTTCGGAGGAACGTATCGTGCACGAAACCTTGGTCATCAACGGAAAATCGGGCACCCTTAAAAACAGGTTGATCCATTATTCCTATAAAAATTATGAGGATTACAAATGCAAAATGATAAAATACGGGCAAATGAAGGCTTTCGAGGAACTGGACAAGGATTATACGCCCAATCTGTACCATTTTTGGTTCCGGCCCTTCTACAAATTTATCAACCATTACTTTTTTCGCTTGGGCATCTTGGACGGCAAAAAAGGAATCATCATCTGCTATCTAAATGCTTTGGGGGTACATGCCCGGTATAAGGAATTGGCCCGGTTGCGGAAAAATGGGAGAAGTAAGGGTTGAGACAAGAGCTATGAAATTTCGAATTTTTGAGAAATATAACAACACACTGTGAACCATCTAACCAACGAAATAAATAAATGCCTAGAAATACTCGACCGAGGGGGGCTCATCCTCTACCCTACCGATACCGTTTGGGGCATTGGCTGTGATGCCACAAACGAGGTGGCGGTGCAAAAGGTCTATGCCCTGAAAAAGCGTGACGACAGTAAAGCCCTGATCTGCTTGGTCGCCAACGACGCCATGCTGGAAAGGCATGTGGAGAATGTGCCTGAATTGTCCTATGATATCATGGACCTGTCCACCAAACCGACAACCATTATTTACGACCGTCCCAAAAACGTCGCCGCAAACCTGATCGCTTCCGATGACACCTTGGCAATACGGGTAGCGTCGGACAAATTTTGCAAATACCTCATCAACAAATTCCGCAGACCAATCGTATCTACCTCCGCAAATGTTTCGGGCCAAGCTAGTCCCAAAGGTTTTAATGATATTTCAGAAAGCATTTTAAAAGGTGTGGACTATGTGGTAGATTTGCAGCCCGAACACTCCTCTGAGGTTCCGTCGGCCATCATTAAGTTGGGGAATGATGGATCGGTGAAGGTGATCCGGGAATGAATGAAAGCTTAGGGGATTTATACTTTTGTTTGAGGTTTACAATAATTCATGACTCCGGACCTATAACTAATTGCCGCCCATTTTACCGCAAACCGCTACCATCTTGAATTATAAAGAAGCTTTACAAAATCCGGTTTTCAATGTAGTAACCGAGGTCGCCTCCGAACTTGGCTTGGAAGCTTACGTCATTGGCGGCTTTGTACGTGATTATCTATTACAGCGGGGAGTTCCCCAAGACATCGATATCGTTGCGGTGGGCAGCGGCATCGACCTTGCGAAAAGTGTAGCCTCGAAACTGCCGGGGCGACCCCAGGTCTCGGTATTTAAAAACTTTGGTACCGCCATGGTTAGACAAAAGGGTGTCGAACTGGAATTCGTAGGGGCCAGAAAGGAAAGTTATGACCGCGACAGCCGCAAACCGACGGTAGAAGACGGCACCTTGATAGACGATCAAAAACGGCGGGACTTCACCATCAATGCCCTAGCCATTTCCCTTAACAAAGAATCTTACGGTGACCTGCTAGACCCCTTCGACGGCATAGCGGACCTGGAAAAAAAAATTATCAGAACGCCTTTGGATCCAGGCGTCACCTACTCCGACGATCCACTGCGGATGATGCGCGGCATACGCTTCGCCACACAATTGGAATTCGAAATCGAATTGAAATCCCTACAAGCCATCACGGAAAACAAGGAACGCATCAAGATTGTGTCAAAAGAACGTATCGTCGATGAGCTAAATAAAATATTGGCCAGCGAAAGACCCTCGAAAGGCCTTGCCCTGCTCCATAAAACCGAATTGCTTCCCTTTATACTTCCCGAACTAGTCGCCTTGCAGGGCATCGAGGAGAAAGAGGGGCAACGCCACAAAGACAACTTCTGGCATACCTTGGAGGTCGTAGATAACATTTCCAAAACCACCGAAAATCTATGGCTACGTTGGGCGGCCCTTCTGCACGATATCGGCAAGGCACCGACCAAGAAATTCCATAAAAAGATCGGATGGACATTCCATGCCCACGAATTCGTGGGTTCCAAAATGGTATACAAACTCTTCAAACGGCTCCGAATGCCCTTGAACGACAAGATGAAATTCGTACAGAAAATGGTGCTGATGAGCTCTCGGCCCCAGATACTTTCGGAAGAATTTGTCACAGATTCGGCGGTGAGACGACTGGTACATGACGCCGGCGACCATGTGGACGATCTGATGACCTTGTGCGAAGCGGATATCACGACCAAAAATTCCCGCAAACAGAAGAAATATAAGAACAACTTCAAGCTCGTACGCCAAAAAATCGAGGAGGTCGAAGAACGCGACCACATCCGTAATTTTCAACCCCCGATAAGTGGGGAAGAAATTATGGAAACCTTCGGCATACCACCTTCCCGCGAAATTGGGATTATCAAGGACGCGATCAAAGAAGCCATTCTAGAAGGGGAAATTCCCAATGAATATGAGGCTGCCAGGCAATACATGCTCAAAAAAGGAAAAGAAATAGGCCTTTCTTGACTTGTTACAATTCGGCAGTATTCCCCCTTAAATAAAGCTTGATCTTAAAAGTTTATTTTTGTCGAGCAATTTACCTGGATAAGTAAATACATAAATCCGGTTCTTTAACGTTTATAGGGTTATGAGACGGCTTTGGAATGTGTGATTAGAATTTTTATAGCTCATTTTTATATCCTTTGAAGCAAAATTTTCTATCATAGCCGTAGCTACGCTATTAAATTTTAACAACAGGACCGCGAGAGAAGGCCCATATTTTGGCCTTAGAACAAGGAGCCAGTTGGCGCATAGCCGTAAAAAAGGGCATAACAAGACTAATCGATAGATTTCTAAACAGTCTCTAAGAATCTATCGGCGAAAATAGGTTCATATGAAGAAATTGGCCCTGATCATGCTAATGTTGGCTAGCGCATCGCAATTTATGATGGCTCAGCAAGAGCCTCAATATACCCAATACATGTACAATACGTTGGCCATAAATCCGGCCTACGCCGGTTCCAGGGGTGCTTTCAGCATGACGGGCATGCACCGGTCACAATGGCTGGGGATTGAGGGGGCGCCGAAGACCCAGACCCTGAATTTGCACAGCCCGGTTACCGAAAGGGTGGGTCTTGGTCTATCGATAGTGAACGACGAAATTGGTAACGGTACCCATCAAGAAACCCACTTTGATGGCCTATTCTCCTATACCATTCCATTTTCCAGGGAGAACAAATTGGCCTTCGGTATAAAGGCCGGCGGCCATTTGATGAATGTCGATTTTACCCAATTGGCCAATTATGAAAAAGAGGTGGCGGGGTCGGGACTTGCGAACATCGACAATAAGTTTTCCCCCAGTTTCGGGGTGGGGGCCTATTATTACAATGAGCGGTTTTACGCCGGCATATCTGTACCTAATTTTTTAAGGACGGAACATTTTGACGATTCGAATTACAGCAATTCCTTTTTGGCGCAAGAGCGGCTTGATCTTTACCTTATGACCGGGTACGTATTCGATATCCACCCCATAATACAGTTCAAACCGGCGCTATTGCTGAGGGCTCAAGAAGGATCCCCTTTACAGGTCGATGTTTCCGCAAATTTTCTTTTCAACGATAAATTTACATTGGGAGCTGCTTACCGCTGGGATGCGGCCCTTAGTGCCATATTTGGGTTTCAGATCAACAAAAATCTGATGCTGGGTCTTGCGTATGATCGTGAACTGTCCGAACTCGGTGGGTCCACCTTTAACGATGGCTCTTTCGAGGTGCTGCTCAGGTACGAATTCCTGACGCGCTTACAAAATAGGATGACCCCAAGATTTTTTTAGGAATTATCCGTTCCGGCCCGTAGGTTGCCACGATGGATTGCCTTTTTCTAGATAAAGAGCAGTAATTTTGTACGGCAAACCTCCCATAGAAAATGCAAAAACGCTTCCGTAAGCTCGCCAAAATTTCTTTGGTATTCGTTTATCTGGTCATCGCCGCCGGGGCTATCGTCCGAATGACGGGTAGCGGCATGGGCTGTCCCGATTGGCCCAAATGTTTCGGATATTATATCCCCCCAACGGAAGCGCTGCAACTGCAATGGCAGCCGGATAGGGAATTCAAAAAGGGACAGGTCATTATTCTCGACGAGACCTTGCAGGTCGCCCAAACCGATTTCAGGTCGGCATCAAAATACAGCCCGCAAAACTGGGCGCCCTACACTAAACATGATTATGCCATTTTTAACCCGTGGCATACTTGGATCGAGTTTATTAACCGATTGTTCGGCGCCCTGGCCGGACTTGCTACTCTCGTTCTGGCCATTTATGCTGTACGGTTGTGGAGCAAGGACAAGAAAATTCCGATACTTTCCTGGCTTGTGGTTTTCGGCATGGGCTTTCAGGCCTGGCTGGGCGCTACCGTTGTTTATTCGGTTTTGGAACCCGCAAAAATAACTATCCATATGATCATGGCCTTGGTCATCGTCGCGCTATTATTATACCTTATATCAAGCACCAAAGAGAAATCCACAAATTTCAAGTTCCAAAAAAGTCTGCTGCCTTTTCTGACCCTTATTGTGACCGCTACCCTGATCCAGATCGTATTGGGCACCCAGGTCCGCCAGTTCGTCGACAGACAGATCGATGTGGTGGGGGAAACGGCAAAACAGCTTTGGTTGGTCGACGCCACTTGGCAATTCTACGTGCACCGTTCCTTTTCCATTGTAGTGGTACTGTTAAATCTATTCTTGGCCCTTCGTATCTACAAGTACAAATTGGGATATTCGAAAATCAATTGGGTGCTATTTTTACTGTTGATAGAGGTGATGTCGGGCATAGGCATGTATTATCTTGATTTTCCGTTCGCCACCCAGCCGCTACATCTGATCATCGCCTCCTTTTTGTTCGGTGTTCAGTTTTATCTGGTGTTGGAAGTGTTGACGACAAAAAGGATACTAAAAGTATAGATCCGCAGTACGAAAAATTGGAAGTTCCATTGCTAAACTCCCGGACTTCCCCACTTCTATACTTAGAATTCTTTGTAACTTTGCTCCTCCATAAAAGTTAACACCATGGTATACAAAATACGGATAATCCTGGATGCCCAAGAGGATATCTTTCGTGATATCGAGATAGAGGACAGCAGTACGATGGAGGAGTTTCACAACGCCATTTCCCAATCTTTCGGTTTTTTGGGCAACGAAATGGCCTCGTTCTACACCTGTGACGAAGAATGGAACCAGGATGAGGAAATCGCACTATTCGACATGAGCGACAGTGGCGAAGGTGTGCGTCTGATGAACGAAACCTTTTTAGAAGATGTGATGACCGAAAACAGTCCCAAACTTATATACGTTTACGACTTTTTGATTATGTGGACATTTTTGGTCGAACTGGCGGATATTGTTGAACCCGAATCGGGAACCTCCTACCCCAACTTGCTGTTCAGTTTTGGAGAACTGCCCGAAAATCCACCGGAAAAAAACTTTAAATCCGAAACCACCTTCGATTTCGATGAGACCTTTGAAAACTACGACGATCTCGATTTTGATGAAAATTGGAATTAACGAATAGCTATATATTTCATTCATGATAAACCTTTACCCAACCCAGATCGAGTCTATTTCACTGCACCGTGTGGGCAACAAAAATAAGAATGAGAGTGTCTTTTTATCGGAAGACCCGTTCAAGCTGAACGACGAGACCACGGGATTACTCAAGGAATACTTCTTTAAGCCTTTCCGTGAAAAGGAAGAGAATTACTTCAAGTTTTCCAACGAGGTTGACCTTGAGTTCAACGAACTTTTTACCATCGCCGCCCACATCTTTGAACATCCCGAAACCACGCATGGCAATTCAAAAAAAATCGCCGCGCATCTGTTCGAACAGTCCAACCACCCACATATCAAGAGCGGGGAGATATATGTGGCCTATTTAACGGGCGTTCTTTTAGACAATGTAAAGACCGACGCTATAGGTATTTTCAAAAGCGAGCTGAAACACGACTTTCTACAGTTTGAGGAAAAGGGCCATAGTCTCGATATCATCATCCAACAGGGTATCAACATCAACAAGCTCGATAAGGGATGCTTGATTTTCAATAGCAACAAAGAAGAAGGTTACAAGATTTTATCGGTAGACAGCAACCGATATGATACGAAATATTGGCTTGAAAACTTTTTGGGGGTAACCCCGCTGGCCGACGAGAATTTCTATACCAAAAACTATTTGAAATTCTGTCAGAATTTTGCCAAAGATGTGGTGCTACCGGCCGAAGATAAACAGCAGGAAGTTCTTTTCATGAACCGCGCCGTCAACCATTTTGGCAAAAACGATGCTTTTGAGGAAAGCAAGTTCTTGAACGATGTGATGGAAAATCCCGAACTTATTCCCGAATTCAAGCACTACAAAGTAGAAAAGGGGCCGAAATACAGCGTTGAAGACGTTTCCAACTTCAATATTGCCAATAAGGCCGTATCGGATGCGCGAAAAAAGATAAAGAACGTCATCAACCTGGATACCAATATCCAGATAAAAATGGACTTCATAAATCCCGAATCCGCCCAGAAATTCGTTGAAAAAGGTTGGGACGAAGAGCGACAGATGTACTATTATCTGGTCTATTTTAACAAGGAGGAAAAAAGTTAGCGGCGGACGCCGGTACGCTGTTGAAAGTCACAAGCCGAAGCGCACAAGCCGAAGCTCACAAGCAGAAAGTTGGTTTTTCTACCCTACGAAACACCTAACTTTTGCTGAATATCGTTCACCGCTCCTCACTTTTAACTTTTCCTTTTTCCCCCGTCACTACCAACACTGCCCACACTGCCCACACTGCCACTTTTTACTTTTTACTGCCCACTAAAGTTTAATTTTCTGCTCAATAATCTGTTTCATACTCACATCTTGATAGTTCCGGCGTACAAAATTAAGTGCCAAATCAAGCAACTCGCCCATGGTCTTGCATTTCTTGAAATTGGTATCCAACGTGAATTCAAAAATCTGATCTCCCAGCATTTTGATGTTTTCTTGGGTAGAGATGGTATCCTTTTTTGCAATCGAACGTAACCTTTTGATGCGATTGCCCGAACTCAGTATCCGTTTGGCCACAATTGATCGTTCCTCCAGTTTATATTGGTCCACGGAATCCCGCAACAGTTTATGGCGCACCAGTTCGACCATCTGAAAGTTTTCCTTAAAAAACTGGGGACGGTAAACTTTCAGTTTTCCTTCATAACACTGCTGATCAAAATCGATAGCCCTTATACGGTAAACCACATGATCGAAATCGTGAACCGGTACGATTACGTAATTGTAGGAACGCATGTCGCCCAACAAACGGATCATGCACCGCTCGTTGAATTTTACGAATTCCTTGGCCAATTGGGCTTTTTCTGATGCCGTACAGTCAGGCAACATATCTTTTATGAAGACATCGCCTGGAATACCTGCAATATGCTCTTCGATCAAAGTATTCCTATACACCAAGAAGTTCAGGTTATAGGGAGATAACATATGCTCCAGTTCGAGCCCGTAAATCCGGGAGGCATCCGTTTTCTTTATATAAAAATAAGTGAAATTATCGTTGAGGATATTCCTGATTCGGATACGGAAAGGTTTGGAATTACCAAAAGTACAGAAATCTACCGCGTCAACGTTCAGGTATTGGTTGATATTGCCACTACCATCGGAATGCAATATGGAATAAACCTTTTTAAGGCTATCATCGATTTCCTTTCGCTCGAATTCCGGATAATACACCCGAATCCAAAGCGTATCCTCATTCTTGGAATCATAGACAACGACCGATCCGGAAAACCGAAGCAGATCCTCATAAAAAATGGGAATCTCTATCTTTCGGTTGTAGTGGTCAAGGTAGGCATCCAACTTTTCGTTGACCGGGTAAGCGGGTTTTTTCTTCGACATCAATTTTTCTTCCGACATATTCCTATCTTAGTTTGTAACAAAACTACAACTTTGTCGTCAAGTTAGTAGAAATCGTCACAATCGTTCAAAAAGAACCTACACATTGGAAACAATACTTACCCTAACCCACCTTACCAAAAAATTCGGGTACCTGACCGCAGTCAAAGACTTATCGTTCACCATCGAAAAAGGGAACGTATATGGGATATTGGGTCCTAATGGCAGTGGAAAATCCACTACCTTGGGTATTGTTTTGAACGTCGTGAACCAAACGGCAGGTACCTTTTCGTGGTTCGATGGTACTACCTCTACCCATCAGGCCCTGAAAAAAGTAGGAGCCATAATCGAGCGCCCCAACTTCTATCCCTATATGACCGCACTTCAAAATCTGGGACTGGTCTGTAAAATCAAGGAGGTTCCTACGAATAAAATAGAGGAAAAACTGGAGTTAGTGGGACTTCTAGATCGTAAGAACAGTAAGTTTAGTACCTATTCCCTGGGCATGAAACAGAGGCTGGCCATTGCTTCCGCACTGCTCAACGACCCGGAAATATTGATTTTGGACGAGCCCACGAACGGCCTCGACCCCCAGGGCATACATCAAATCCGGGAAATAATCAAAAAAATAGCCTCCGAAGGTACGACCATACTACTGGCTTCCCATTTGTTGGACGAGGTCGAAAAAGTCTGTAGCCATGTGGTCATCCTCCGAAAAGGCGAAAAACTATATTCCGGCCGGGTCGATGGTATGTTGGCCAGCCATGGCTTTTTCGAACTGCGGACTACAACGACAGAATTGTTGATCCAATATCTGGAAAAAAATGCTAGTTTCGGCACGATAAAAGTCGAAAACGGACTCGTTACCGCCATTCTGAAGGAAGAAATGGATGCCGTTGAACTCAATAAAATCCTATTCGCCCAAGGTATCGTACTTTCCCATTTGGTCAAGCGAAAGGAAAGTTTGGAAGAACAGTTTTTAACATTGACCAAAAATCAGGCGAACTAAAAAACACCACATACATTTACAGCCCCATGGTACGACTGCTACATATCGAGTTTATAAAGTTATGGAACAATAGGGTCAGTAAAATCTTGATCATTTCTTATTTTGTGCTATTGACCTCCATTGCCCTGGTGGCCGCCATAAAATTCGATATCGGGCCCGTAAAGTTCCATCTCGCCGATCAGGGCATCTTTAATTTTCCCTATATCTGGCATTTTAACACCTATATTGCGGCCCTTTTCAAACTTTTTTTGGCTATTGTTATCGTGTCGATGATGTCAAACGAGTACAGCAATAAGACCATCAAGCAGAACTTAATCGACGGGCTTTCAAAAAAGGAATTTGTTCTATCCAAATTTTTGACCGTTATCTCTTTTGCATTCATTTCGACGATTTTTGTATTTACGGTATCCTTGATACTAGGTCTTATCTATTCCGATTTCAACGAGATATCCATTATATTTTCTGATTTGGAATTTTTGTTGGCCTTTTTCCTCAAATTGGTCGGTTTTTTCTCCTTTTGCCTCTTTCTTGGGATATTGGTGAAACGATCCGCTTTTGCCTTGGGCTTTCTCATATTGTGGTCAATCATAGAACAGTCGCTTTTTGGACTTTTGGGCTGGAAATTTGTTTCTTGGGAGACCGCCAAGAGTATCAAAGGATTTTTTCCTTTGCAGTCAATGGCCAACCTGATTGAGGAACCTTTTTCTAGGTTAAAGGCCGTTCAATCCGTAGCCAAGGAAATCGGCGAACAGTTCAAACTAGACTATCAAGTACATTGGTACGAGATTCTTATTGTGCTCTGCTGGACCGGAATTTTCATCTATCTATCCTATGTTCTGCTCAAGAAGCGGGATTTGTAAAAACCTCCGGAAATCTTTCTAAAAACTTCTCGGACACCTCTTTTTATAATGATGGCGCAGGTTTTTTTTAGAGACGCCTCAAAAGGAACTTAGGCCTCAAAGACATTTTCGAAACTCCGTAAACGAATAAAGAAAAAGCGGACCGCCCCCCAAATAGAGTTTTTAAAATGCCGTTGAGAACTGTTCGCATGGATTTAGTATCTTACCCTTTTTGATTCAATTGCAAGATGAAAATAATCCTTGACAGTCTGCGGCGAATATCCCTACTTGTTGTTTGTCTGCTACAGGCCACGTTTTTTTACGGCCAAACCTGCTCGTCGTTGCTCGAACCTCGCGATGGAGAGGTCAATGTGGCGGTCGATACCCCGATTAGGTGGTCCGAAATTCCCGATATTATCGGTTTTGTGGTCTCCTTTGGCACTACACCGGGGGCCGGTGACATCATCACCAATCGATCTTCAGGCCTAAACAACTCTTACGTTCCCGAGACGGGCCTGCCCGCCGACACCCAAGTTTACGTCACAATCGGTTATTATAAGGCGGGTCAGGATTTTACGACCTGTGCGGTAGAAACCTTTCGGACCGAAGCCCTAACATCACCTCCCGGTTGCACTACCTTGGTCGAACCCCTTGACATGGCCGTCAACATAGAGGCGGAAACCAAATTGGAATGGAACTATGCTCCAAGGGCAACGGGATATGTTCTTTCCATCGGAACGACACCCCAGGGAAAGGAGGTGGTAGACAATGAAGACGTAGGCAATGAACTTACTTTTGATCCCCCGGACGGACTGCCCGCCGATGGCCCCATATATGTATCCATCACACCTTACAACCATATTGGAAAAGCAACATCTTGTGCCGAAGAGCGCTTTACCACAACCTCCGTGGTAATCGACTGCGGACCCTTTTTTGACTATAAAACAGGTCAATTGGTATCCTTTCGCCCTGAACTGGATATTCCCGACCAGGTGGGATTATGCACGAACCGCTCGGCCACCATAGTAGAAAGCAGGGATATCGCGGCGGGTTACCGATGGTTTGTCATTCATCCGGATGGCACCGAAACCCTTTTATCCTCGGCCCGATCGGTAGAACTCTTCGAAGAAGGAAATTATCGTTACGAAGCCTATAATTTAGTCACAAGATCGACCAGCACTGTCGAATGCGCCAACTCAAGGACATTTAGCGTAAATCTTTCCGAAATTGCCGTTATCTCTTCGATCGATGATGATGAAATCTCTGAGGGCAGAAGATTAAAAATAAATGTAACGGGTGATGGAAACTACGAATATGCAATAGACAATCGAGAAGGACCCTTCCAGAACAGCGCCGTTTTCGAGAACGTTTCCAATGATTTTCATTATGTGTATGTCCGCGATAGAAATGGTTGCGGCACCACAGAGTCTTCAGTACAACGCCAACTGAGTTTTGATGATTTCCCGAAATTCTTTACCCCTAACGGGGACAATGTGAACGATTTTTGGCAGTATATCACTCCTGAGATTCAAGACGAAATCATTTTGACGGCCATCCATATTTTTGATCGGTATGGAAATCAGCTCGCCGTCGTCGATCCCAAATCAAGAGGCTGGGACGGTACGTACGCGGGCCGTCGACTGCCCTCTTCCGATTATTGGTTCAAAGCAGTGGCATTGAACGGACAAGAAATAAAAGGCCATTTTGCACTGAAGCGGTAGGGTTCAAATTATCGCCGACCGCATACATTTTAAACCCGTCATGTTTTGTATTTTTGAAAATGAAATTCAAAGTAGTATCTGAGTTCAAACCGACGGGCGACCAGCCCGAAGCGATCAGGCAGTTGACCGAGGGGATGAAAGCCGGCGAACGCTACCAGACTCTTTTGGGGGTTACCGGATCGGGCAAGACCTTTACCGTCGCGAATGTGGTCGAAAATGTACAACGGCCCACTTTGGTCTTGGCGCACAATAAAACCCTGGCCGCACAGCTCTATTCGGAGTTCAAACAGTTTTTTCCGGAAAATGCGGTGGAATACTTTGTGTCCTATTACGATTATTACCAGCCGGAAGCTTTTATTCCCACATCGGGACTCTATATCGAGAAGGACCTTTCAATCAACGAGGATATTGAGAAACTACGGTTAAGCACCACATCTTCGCTGCTTTCAGGGCGGCGGGACGTTATTGTGGTCGCGTCGGTTTCTTGTCTATACGGCATCGGAAATCCCATAGAATTCCGGAAAAACGTGATTTCCATCAAAAAAGATCAGGTCATCGCCCGGACCAAATTCCTACATCATTTGGTGCAAGGACTGTATTCACGGACTACGGCAGATTTCAAGAACGGGAATTTCAGGGTGAAGGGGGATGTGGTGGATGTCTTTCCCAGTTATGCGGACCATGCCTTCCGAATCCATTTTTTTGGGGACGAGATAGAAGAAATCGAGGCGTTCGACCCATTCAACAATAACGTGGTAGAAGTGTATGAAACCTTGAATATCTACCCGGCGAATATGTTCGTCACCTCGCAGGATGTGCTCCAAAACGCTATTCACCAAATTCAGGATGACCTCGTAAAACAAATAGACTATTTCAAGGATATCGGAAAACCCTTGGAAGCTAAACGTTTGGAGGAACGCACCAATTTTGATCTCGAAATGATCCGGGAACTCGGTTACTGCTCCGGCATCGAGAACTATTCGCGGTATCTCGACGGGCGCCAACCCGGCACCCGCCCCTTCTGCCTTTTGGATTATTTTCCAGATGATTACCTGATGGTGGTCGACGAGAGCCATGTAACCATTCCCCAGGTACACGCCATGTATGGAGGCGACCGTTCAAGAAAGGTGAACCTGGTGGATTACGGCTTCAGGCTTCCGGCGGCCATGGACAACCGGCCCTTGAAGTTCGAAGAGTTCGAGGCTTTACAAAATCAGGTAATCTACGTCAGCGCCACCCCGGCGGACTACGAACTGCAGTTGAGCCAGGGAGTGTACGTAGAACAAATTATTCGCCCGACGGGACTATTGGATCCAGTGATCGAAGTCCGACCCAGCCTGAACCAGATCGATGACCTTGTCGAGGAAATACAGCAAAGGGTGGAAAAGGACGAACGCACCTTGGTCACTACCCTGACTAAAAGAATGGCCGAGGAGCTGGCCAAATATCTGGCTCGCATCAATATCCGCTGCCGCTATATCCACAGCGATGTCGATACCTTAGAGCGGGTGGAAATTATGCAAGATTTACGAAAAGGTATTTTTGATGTACTTATCGGCGTAAACCTACTGCGTGAAGGCCTAGACCTTCCCGAAGTCTCCCTGGTCGCTATTTTGGATGCGGATAAAGAGGGATTTTTACGCAGCAACCGTTCCCTGACCCAAACGGTAGGGCGTGCGGCAAGGCACCTCAATGGAAAAGCCATCATGTATGCGGATAAGATTACCGAGAGCATGCAAAAGACCATTGACGAGACCGACTACCGTCGCGAAAAACAGACGGCCTATAATCAGGAACACGACATTACCCCCATGGCCCTGAAGAAAAATCTCGACAGCGCCTTGGCCAAAAACTCCGTTTCTACCTATCATTTTGAAAAAGAGGAAATGCGTGCCGCCGAACCGGAAATTGAATACATGACCAAGGAGCAAATTGAAAAGATGATCCGTACCAAAAGAAAGGCCATGGAGAAAGCGGCGAAAGAATTGGACTTTATGCAGGCCGCCCAACTGCGCGACGAAATCAAATTGTTGCAGGAACAGGACTAGATATCCTTCAACCCCATTAAAAAACTTATCTTATAGCAGAATTTTCCGAAAATTTTTGCAACCTAGATAATAACATTAAATAAAAGATAACAAAAACCTGAATTTTAGTAGTCTAGCAATTATTTTTAGACATATCTAAATTAATTAATTACCTCCATAAGCCTTCTAAAGAGCTTTTTTTCGATTCGAAAACCGGCGGCGGCGCTATAACAGCAAAAAAAGAAAAGCGCCCTGATTCCTCAAGACGCTTTCCCTAACTAACCAACTAAACCAACCATTATGAAACCCTATCTTAAGGATAGGGACAACATAATTTTTTAATGCCCTTAAGACAATTCAATCATTCTTTTGGGTTTGGGCAAGGCTTCCTCTTTCTTCGGAAGGACGAATTTCAAAAGCCCATTTTCGTAGTGGGCCTGAATCTTTTCATTATCGATGGTTTCCGGCAAGGTAAAGGCCCTTTTAAATGAGGAAAATCCAAATTCCCTTCTAGTATAGTTCTCCTCTTTCACCTCATTATCGTGCTCAAGTTCAGAAGAAATAGTAAGGACATCCTTGTCTATTTCAATATTGAAATCCGATTTCTTTCTTCCGGGCACTGCCAGTTCCAGTTCAAAATCCTTTTCGCTTTCCTTAATGTTTACTGCGGGAACACTTCCGTTATTATTTTCCATCCCTTCAAACCAGTCTGGTTTGAAAATTTCGTTCATCAATGATGGAAAAACCAAATGATTTCTTCTTGTGACACTCATGATATATGTTTTTATAGTTAAACTTCAAATTCAAAAGGATATAGTCAAATGATATACCATTCGAAGACAACTGTCTTTTTGGCGTATTTTTACGAAGTAGATATGTCATTTTGTCGCTTGCTGTGACGAACTGGATTTTTGTAGAAAACCATAATCGCAAAGAAGTAATTTACGCTTTACAATTCCGGAGATACCTAGACACGCATAAATGGACTTTAAGTATGCCACAACTCTATATTTACTCTATCTTGCAAAAAATTCGAATATGACCAATAACGATATTTTTAAAAAACTCCGCGTCGCCTTGAGGCTAAGGGACGATGAAATCATAGAAATCCTAAATTTGGTGGATTTTAAAATTGGGAAGAGCGAGTTGGGCGCTTTTTTCAGAAAGGAAGATCATCCGAATTATATGGAATGTGGAGATCAGGTATTACGTAATTTCCTAAACGGACTGGTCATACATTTAAGGGGAACCAAAGAAAATCCTAAATACCCGGGGGATGTGCTTTCTCAGAAAAATACAAAACCCGAAGAAAAGAGAACCCCAAGCTTTAAAGCCCAACAACGAAAAAAAATGGATACGGATATTAGCAATGTAAAATATAAAAACAAGAAAAAATCCTGATTCGATTGATTCAAATCGGGATTTTCTGTTCTTCAATAGAAGTTTAGCCCACTATTCGTATCGGGATGGTATATATTTTACCCTCCGTATAAACGTCCAACTCTACTTTGTAGTAGTTTAATCGATACTTAACGAAGCGCTCCACCACCGGGTCTTCGGTATCGACGGTTAGCACCACGATCTGCCCTTTATTGTTAAGCGTGAACCTTATCTGTGCGGTCACCTTCATCTCGTTTTGGGTGAAGGAGGTGTCGTTCAACCGCTGCGAAATTTGGGCGGACAGGCTTTTGTCGGGATCGACCGGTTTTACTTCTTTTGCAACTAAGTTTCCGGCGGATAGTAGCATTGCAGCTACCAGTACTAGACTGAATTTTCTCATGACTTGTTTGTTTTAATCCCGGACCGATGATGGTCGGTTTTTCCAGGAATCGATTAATACTGATTGATGATGTAGTATAAAGACGGCTGCGCAATCAAGATGTAACGGGCGCGAAGGATTTTTAACATAATATTATATGTATCAAGGGTTTATCGGACGCTGCCGCCGATGGGAGGCTATACTTCGTGTTCAAACTAGGTCCTGACTGTCAAAACGTATATGTCGGCTCATATTTTCCTCTACGGACATAAAGGATTCTACACCTCGAATGCCCTCAATGGTCAAAATGGATTCTTGGTACAGGTTCCGATAATGTAAGCTGTCACGGGCGTGCAGTTTAATAAAGATTTCATATTTACCTGTACTATGATGGATTTTGACCACCTCGGGAATCTTGGCAAGCTCCTCAATAACCACCCGGTACAGAGCGCTTTCCCGCAAAAAAATACCTAGGAATACCGTCATTTTCCATCCCATTTTACTGTAATCAAGGTTCAGGGTGGCGCCTTTGATAATTCCTAAATTTTTCATCTTTCGGGTTCTCATGTGTACCGTTCCGGGTGATATTCCCGCTCTTTTAGCTACTTCGGTATAGGCCATTTGCGCATCTCCGGACAACAGCGTCAATATTTGGTGGTCTACTAAGTCTAATCGGTCTTTCATAGTTGTTCAACAGTTTTTTGTAGGCAAAAAAACATGGCTTTGGCACCTTGTATCTTTAAAAATTAAAATTACCTTATTCTCATTATTTATTTAAATAATACGGATTACTGTAAAGATAATTCAGCTAATATAAAAATTGGGTTAAAATACCTAAATTAAAACCGCATTTTACTAAGAATAATAAAATTTATAGATATCATGATTTTGGATGTAATAAAAATGCACTTTAGCCTATTTCTTACATATCGATAGCATTCCGGATCGGGGAAATTAAAAAACCGACGATTTGATCAAAATCTGCCAAAAAAATATTATTATGGTAGGTTTTGTCCATATAAATCACTTAAAATCAGATATTAACGACTTGTCCTGATTTTTATTTGTCAAAAACTCACCCTAATATTGTTCCGTTGTTTCGCTACAATAAATGTGAAACGATGAGAGTAAAGTATCCGGAGCTTTTCTTTTATCCTTTTCGATTTTTGCCCTTTCCCATAGGCAAGGTAAAATCGATAGGGGTCTGTACGAACACTGTTTTATTTTCAATCAAAACCTTTGTACTTATGAAGAAATCGATACTTTTTTTAATTGTTCTTATATCATCTATCTGTATGCTTCAGGCGCAGGATATTAGGGTTACCGGTACGGTCTTGGACGATCAAGGAATCGTGTTGCCCGGCGCGAATGTCGTGATTAAGGGAACCGCCAAAGGGGCGACTACCAATTTCGACGGTGAATATACGATCGATGCCCCGACGGATGCTGTTTTGGTGTTTTCCTCTTTGGGCTATGGCAAGAAAGAAGTGCCCGTTGGCGGTCAGGATTCCATCGATGTAACCCTCGAAATGGCAGCGGAACAGCTTTTGGAGACCATCGTAATCGGATCAAGGGGAAAACCCCGAACGGCAATGGACACACCAGTTCCCGTAGATGTCATCAATATTGCCGAACAGGCCATCAATATGCCGCAGCAGGACCTTTCACAAATGTTGGCGGCCTCGGCACCTTCTTTTACGGCCTTTCAAAGTGGGGGCGGTGATCTTTCCTCCTTTGTCAGCCAACCCAGTCTAAGGGGCTTGGCCGCCAGTCAAGTGTTGGTCTTGGTAAATGGTAAACGAAGGCACACCTCTGCTATTCTGGCCGGCAATCAGACCGGTACACCAGGTCCTGCCGTTGATATGAGCTTTATTCCCAATGTGGGGGTAGAACGCATAGAAATACTTAGGGACGGTGCTTCCGCGCAGTACGGATCGGATGCCATCGCCGGTGTTATCAATATGGTCATGAAAAAGGGGACGGGGAAATTTACGGGTTCCCTTACCGGCGGGGCGTATATCAATAGCTCCCCGGACTTCAGTGATTCGGACCTCACGGAAGGTGAGAAAGCCTTGAACCGCTCTTCCGGGGACTGGGACGGTAATAATTTTCAGTTCGACGGCAATTACGGAATAGGTTTCGAAAACGGTGGCTATTTTAATGTATCCGCGGTCGTGGCATCCTCGGAACGTACCATTCGACCTACGGTCCTCGAAATCGATAGAGCACCCTTATATAGCGGGGACTACCTGAATAACCAGACCACCAACGTCAACGGGGTCCCTATTATCACCAACCCCGAACTTATTGCCGCACAGGCTAGCGGAGATGCCGCAGCAATCGCCAGTTTGAGTACGGTAGAAGGATTAATGGCGGCACGTGGGGTCGAGCAATATGAGGTAGCGACCTATTCGGGACTTCCGGCCCAGACTAAAATGATTCTTGCCTTTAATTTGGAAAACCCCCTCAACAGTAATACCAACTTTTATGCCTTTGGTGATTTTGGATATAAGTACACGGATGCCTACAGCTGCTTTTACAGAAGGGCGGCCCAAGCCGATAGGACCAGCTATGCCCTTTATCCCAATGGTTTTAGACCGCAGATCTTTACCGACCAATATAATTTGTCATTGGGGACTGGAATAACCGGGGCACTGGGAGATTTCGACTTCGACCTGAGCAATACCTTCGGCACAAACTCGGCGCAATACGGCATGTTCAATACCTGGAACGCCAGCATAGGGGAATCCTCGCCTACCGAAATGAACCTTGGCACCCATCGTTTTTTGCAGAACACCCTGAACTTTGACGTTACCAATTATTATGAGGAGGTTCTCGCCGGGTTGAGCGTCGCCTTCGGAGGGGAGTTGCGCGTAGAGAACTATCAGATTATCGCGGGACAGGAAGAAAGTTATACGGCCGGCACCGCCGGTGTATTCACGGCGACAGAGGATAATCAATTATTGGTAGGACCGGATGGTTTTCCCTTGGAAGATCTCAGCGGGGCCCCCATCGTAGACGACAGTGGGGCCCCAGTGGTTTTGCCCAATGCCGGTGTCAGCCAGCAACTGGTAAAGAATTATGCGCTCAACTGCCAATGTTTTAGAGGGTTTGCCCCGGAGAACGAGGGCAATAGATTTCGCTCGGTTATGGCGGCCTATGGGGAATTGGAACTGGACGTAACCGAAGACTTTTTGGTATCGGGGGCCCTTCGGTTCGAAAACTATTCCGATTTCGGTAACGTTTTGACCGGAAAGGTGGCCGCCAGGTATTCCATCAGCGACAATTTTGCCCTCCGGGGATCGTACAGTAGCGGCTTCAGGGCACCTTCGCTTCAAGAACTGGGTTACTCCCATAGTTTCACCTTTTTCGTAGGCCTAGTGCCCTTTGATGGCACCCTTTATCCCAATAACAGCTCTCAGGCCCGTGCGCTCGGTATCGGACGACTGCAGGAAGAACGCTCTAGAAACCTCAGCGTGGGCTTTACCGCCGAAATAGGAAAATTCGACCTGGCCGTAGACGCCTATAAAATCGATATTTTCGATAGGATATTCCAAACCAGCGAATTTGATGCCACTCAGGCCCCCGTACTAGAGCCGGTCATCGGATCGGGATTAGCAAACTTCAGGATCAACGGGGGTGATATCAGCACTAAGGGCATAGAAGCGGTACTTAGCTATGGTACCAACCTGGGAGATGGAAGATTGGGATTTGACCTCTCCGGAATCTTTAGGGACAATAAGTTCGAAGGTGCCAACGTACCCGACCTGAACACGGCCCTGACCGATGAGGAACTTACCGAATTGTATGTCAGTCGCGACCTCATTGGGCAATTCGAAACTGGCACCCCCAGCAGTAAGATTATTGGGACGGTGAATTACTCTAGGGGCAAATTTTCCACCATGCTCAGGGGAACAAGGTACGGATCCGTACAGACCAGGGATAGTCAGGAACGTCCTTTGTTGAACGGAAGCGTTGGGTATGCCGACCAGTTTTTTACCCCTGAATTTACCGTTGACCTCGGTATAACATACGACCTGACCGATGCCGTTAGCATCACCTTAGGGGGTAATAATATTTTTAACGAATATCCCGAAATCATTAGGTACGAACTAAGAACGTTCAATCTCTATTCACAATATCAACAAGGATCCACCGGGGCCAACTACTTTGCACGTGTAACCTTTACGCTTTAATGAATTCGGTAAAACCTTAAAGAAAAAATGATGAAAAAATATTTACAAAGCATTCTTCTCTTAGTCGCAATCAGCGGAATTGTATCCTGCGAGCAGGAAAGACTGGATCCTATATTGACTACCGCTGAGGGTGGGGGCACCTTGAACAAGTATGTAGCCTACGAATTAGCATCCACGGATCCCATGGGTTCGAACGTCAATGGTAGGATCGTGTTTTATAAAACTACCCTGAACCAGACCTTGGTGCAGATTTCCCTCTACAACACCCTCGAGAGCATCATACATCCCGCCATTATTCTTGAAGGGCCAACGGGAACCGAAACGGCGACCATTACGGAATTGGACAGTGTCGATGGGAGTACCGGTGAATTTGTCAGCAGTAAATTTTATGTGATACCGGATACCGCTTTTTATGATTCCCTGGAGGGGGAAACAGCCTCATTGGATGCCCACGTCAGCATTTACTTAAGTCCCGACGACGACACTATAGTGGCCTCCGGGGATATCGGTATCAATGCAATGCCCGTGGAAACAAATTAGAACTTTTAACTTAAATACATATAGCACTATGAGTACATTAGACAGAAGGGCATGGTTGAAGCGAGGCGCTTTGACAGCCGCAGGAGCATTAGTAATGCCACACCTAAGTTTTGGCGAAACCCCAAGGGCACAGCTAAAATTGGATAACCGGGGCAGAACATGCTACAGTCCGTTTTTTAAGGAATATAATGCCGCTGTTTTCCCGGACGACACCAAATTGGCGGCCAAACTGAACGCTAATGAAAACCCGTACGGCCCCTCGGCCAAAGCGATCGAGGCCTTTAAAGAAAAGGCACACATGGGAAACCGGTATGCCTGGCAAGAACTTTTTGACCTGATGGACAAAGTGGCGGCATTGGAAAAGGTCGATGCCAAAAACATAATGATGGGACCCGGATCTACCGATCTTTTGGAAAAGACCGCCATGGTAATGTTCGCCGAAGGCGGTAATATCATCTCCGCAGACCCCTCCTACATGTCTTTGATAAAGGTGGCCGAAGCGACCGGTGCCACGTGGAAACCGGTACCGTTGAAAGATGATTGGTCCCACGACCTAAAAGGGATGGAAGCTGCTATAGACGCCGATACCAAACTGATCTATATCTGCAACCCTAACAACCCTACCGCCAGTATGACCGATCACGCCGAACTGGTCGATTTCTGCTCGCGGGTCTCCGAGAAAGTACCTGTTTTTATCGATGAGGCCTATATGGGCTTCTTGGAGGATGGTGCCAAAGAGAGTATGGTATCCTTGGTCAACGAGGGCAAGGATGTCATCATTGCCCGGACCTTCTCCAAAATCCACGGGATGGCGGGACTCCGAGTGGGCTACATCATCGCGCAGGAAGCTACCTTGAATAAAATCCAGGCGGTCACCCGGGGCGGTATGGGCATAACCTATCCGTCGATATTCGCAGCCTCCGCCAGTATGGACGATATCGAATTCCAGAATAAATCAAGAAAACTGAACGCGGAGTGTAGGGAATTCGTGTACGATACGCTCAATAAAATGGGGTACGACTACGTGCCTTCGTACACCAGCTTTATCCTATTTCCCATCGAGATGGAGGGGGAGCCTTTTCTTGAAAAAATGACGGCCCAGGGCGTCGGTGTTCGCGCGTTCGATATTATGGACAAGAACTGGTGCCGTGTCAGCATGGGGACCATGGACGAGATGAAAATGTTCGCCACCGCCCTTCAGAAAGTGCTAGTTTAAGTTGAGTTGGCCCAAAGGGCCGGATTGAAGCGGACGATTTGCCTCGATACGCGTATCATCTGGCTCTTTTGGGTTATTCATTCCTATCAAAAATTCGTGTACTAACCTTTAAATTTAAATATTCCATGAACTTCGCTCTTCAAAATACCCTTGAACTTGTATTGGTCATCGGCCTTGGGTTACTTCTTCAGAAAAAAATAGCGAAACAAGATTTAAAGGGCGTAAAGACCATCATTCTCAGCGTTGCACTACCTGCCGTTATTTTTGTCGCCCTACTAAAAATAAAACTGGAGAGTTCTTTGTTAATATTTCCCATATTGGCCCTTGCCTTTAACTTGATTATGTTCTTGGCCTCCAAATATCTTCTATCCGCCTCGTTTCCCAAAAACGATGGGGCCAAAAAACGTACGGCCATAATGCTCCTGCCTTCGTTGGCCCCCGGCCTATCTTGCTTTCCCTTTATTGTGGTGTATCTCGGGGACGATTCGCTGGCCTTGGCGGCTTTGGCGGACGTGGGCAATAAAATTTTCGTTCTCCTCCTGCTCTACATGCTCGCTATGCATTGGTATCACTCACGGGCCTTGAAAAAACTGCAGACCTCATCAAAAAGTAAAATTAAAGATTTGGCCTTGGCTCTTTTTAACGAGCCCATCAATATGGTTATAATCGTCGGATTGCTATTGTTGGCGTTTGGCCTAAACCTTGAATCGCTACCCGGTTTTCTACAGAACACCATTGGGGACCTAAAAATGATAATGACACCCTTAATACTCTTGTTTATCGGTATGGCGGTACGCATAAAGTCCGGCGAATTCGGACTCATTCTTTCCCTATTGACACGGCGTGCGGGAATAACATTTTTACTTTCCGCTGTTTTTGTTTTTTTATGGCCGGCATTAACCCCCACACTTACACTGTTATTGGTGGTCTTTCCCCAAAGTGCCTGCAGTTTTTGGCCTTTCGCCCACATGAGTGCCGTCAGTGCCTTGGAAGATACCGACGAACAGAAAGAACCGACTTTCGCTATGGATTTTGCGGTCAATATTTTGGCCTTCTCCCTACCTTTTTCTACCATTTTGATTATCGGTATCTTTTCTTTTAACAAGCTGTTCGTAGACCCATGGGTCTTGCTGGCATCAGGAGCTGTATGTATAGGCCTGTCATTTATACCGAATCTGGTACACAGACTGAAAGGCACCGGGGAACCTGAAACTTCGGGGCACTATGGCACCTATGCAGGCCTAAATGCCAATTCGCAGTCATCGGACGACAAGTGAAGTCTCACCTATTGGTGTGACCTGAACCAGGGAAGTTTTCAAGCTTACAACGGGTCTTAAAAAAGTTCAAATCAATATTTTAGCCGTTACTACCTCCTTTCCTGACAGCATTTTCCCATTTTTACCGTGTAACTCAAATTTCTCTCAAATGATAATCGGCGTACCAAAAGAAATCAAGAACAACGAAAGCCGTGTGGGCATGACCCCTGCCGGCGTATTTGAATTGGTAAAAAACGGCCATACCGTCCATATTCAAACCGGGGCAGGCGAGGGAAGCGGCTTTTTTGACCGGGACTATAAGAAGGTAGGGGCCTTTATTATGGATACTATCGAAGAGGTGTACAACATGGCCCAGATGATCGTAAAGGTAAAGGAGCCGATTCAGAAAGAATACGGTCTTGTTCGGGAAAATCAGATTGTCTTCACCTACTTTCATTTTGCATCCAGCGAACCTTTGACCCGGGCCATGGTTGAAAGCAAGTCGGTCTGTATCGCCTACGAAACGGTCGAGGACGAAGAGGGAACCCTGCCGCTTTTGACCCCAATGTCGGAAGTAGCCGGACGAATGGCCATCCAACAAGGAGCCAAATATCTGGAAAAACCTGTAAAAGGCAGGGGGGTACTTTTAGGAGGCGTGCCCGGTGTGGCCCCCGGCAGGGTCTTGGTGCTCGGGGCCGGGGTGGTAGGTATCCAGGCCGCCAAGATGGCGGCGGGACTAGGGGCCCATGTCACCATTTTGGATATCAACATGAAACGGCTGCGCTACGTAAACGATGTGATGCCCCCGCACGTCGTGACCGAATTCTCCAATGAGTATAACATCCGAAAACACATAAAGACCCATGACCTTATCATTGGCGGGGTTCTATTAAAAGGGGCCAAGGCACCCAATCTGATTAGCCGCGATATGTTGAAACAAATGCGGCCCGGCACGGTAATCGTCGATGTGGCCGTAGATCAGGGAGGCTGTGTGGAGACCACCAGACCTACCACCCACGAAAATCCAGTATATATCATCGATGACGTCGTACATTATTCCGTAGCCAATATGCCCGGAGCGGTACCCCACACCTCTACGATGGCTCTGACGAACGTGACGCTGCCCTATATTCTGAAACTGGCAAACTTCGGATGGGAAAAAGCTACGGAGCAGGACAAATCCCTGCAAAAGGGATTGAATATCGTCAGGGGAGAAGTGGTCTACGAAGAGATTATAGAGACCTTCGGATGGGAACATACCCGCTCTATAAACTAAGCTCAAGACAAGTTTATATCAAAAAAAAGCTCCCGAGAATTTCTGGGAGCTTTTCTTTGGATAGGCTAAAATTTGAACCGCTTATTCCTTTACTTCGATGGGAATTCGGTAAACAATTCCTTTCTCGTAGGTGCCTCTGGTCAGTTTTCGAAAATCGATAGTAGTTCGAATGTAACTGTCAAAAGCCTTATTATCGGTTTCGACCGAAAGTATTCGCAAATAGTTTCCGTTATCTACAGCAACACGCACCTCGGCTTTGGCACCCCGTATTTCATTAGGTATCGGGTTTTCGGCCAACATATCGTATATCTGCTCCGTAATTTTTGAAGCTTTCGGCTTGTGGGCCACTGCACTTTCATCGGACGCATAGCCTAAGCTAAAGACGAAGACGGTTATAATTAAAACCACTATTTTTTTCATATCAATATATTTGGATGTTTATTAATGGATTGAACGGAATAAATATAATGCAAAATATGTATATAATATTGAGCATTCTATAAATTTTAACATAGAAAAATGAGAATGTCAAAAATATGTGGCAAAATCTAACGAATCGTTAGCTTTCTTCGAAGTTTTAAAAAAGGATTTTTTAGGCGCCCATTGATTTTCAAGCCTGGATATGATATCGGGCACAAAAAAGGGATGTCCCGGAAAGGACATCCCAAAAAATTTTAATTCCTCTTTGGCAGGAAATTTAAAGTCTGGCAAATGGCAGAGGACTTTTTTAACTCAATACCTCCTTCACCTTATCAGCAGCTTCCTTAAACTGCACGGCGGAATGTACGGCAAGACCTGAATTGTCGATAATCTCCTTTGCCTCCTTGGCGTTCGTGCCCTGTAAACGGACAATAATCGGTACTTTCATGGCATCGCCCATGTTTTTATAAGCATCCACAACGCCCTGTGCCACCCGGTCGCAACGTACGATGCCGCCAAAAATATTGATGAATATCGCTTTAACATTATCATCTTTCAAAATAATCCGAAAGGCCTCCTCTACCCTTTTAGCATCTGCTGTGCCACCTACGTCTAAAAAGTTGGCGGGTTCTCCACCGGCCATTTTTATCAAATCCATAGTTGCCATCGCCAATCCGGCACCGTTGACCATACAACCGACGTTTCCTTCAAGATCGACATAATTGAGTCCCACCGCACGGGCTTCTACCTCAATCGGATTTTCTTCCCGCAGATCACGCATCTCGGCATATTTTTTTCGACGGAACAAAGCATTGTCATCAATCGACACCTTGGCATCGACCGCCATGATCTTGTCATCGGAAGTTTTCAATACGGGGTTAATCTCGAACATGCTGGAATCACTGTGGGAATACGCTTTGTAGAGAGCGGTCACAAACTTGGTCATTTCTTTGAAAGCGGTTCCCGAAAGTCCTAGATTGAACGCTATTTTTCGAGCCTGGAACGGCATCAGTCCCGTAGCCGGATCAATTTCCTCATTAAAGATAAGATGGGGCGTTTTATCGGCGACTTCCTCTATGTCCATGCCGCCTTCCGTAGAGTACATGATCATATTTCTACCGGTCGCCCGGTTCAGGAGAACGGACATGTAGAACTCGCTGGTCTCGCTATCTCCAGGATAATATACATCCTCCGCTACCAAGACCTGATGCACCTTTTTACCTTCGGCCGAAGTCTGGGGCGTGATCAGGTTCATCCCTATAATATCGCCTGCGATTTCTTCGACTTCCTTTAAGTTTTTCGCCAACTTTACGCCGCCGCCCTTTCCGCGGCCCCCTGCATGTACCTGGGCCTTGATAACGTGCCAGCCCGTGCCGGTTTCGGCGGTCAGTTCCTTGGCAGCCTCGACGGCTTCCTTGGCATTATGGGCCACTATGCCACGCTGTATGCGTACCCCGAAGCTGTCTAATATTTCTTTTCCTTGATATTCGTGAAGGTTCATATATTAAGGTGTATTTAGGTTCCGTTGCAAAAATAGGAAAATTAGTCGCAGTAGGCGGTCGCGGTCCACAGTATTTATAGTACAAACTCCAGTTTCAAGTCAAATTCAAAGCAGCTATACACGGCAATAAACCGGAAACAGAAAATCGCCAACTGCTACTGTCAAGGCACATTATAATCGAAAGTCCTTGAAATCCAAGGCATCAAAATTCCGAAAATCGCCGTTCATTTCTATAGTTCTTTTAGTGCGGTCCACTTCCTGCAGTACCGCAATCGTGGAAATCAAATGGGATTTTATAAAGGCCAAGCGCTCGCTCTCTTTAGACAATTGCAGCAACTGGTACTCCTGTTCGAAAGAAAGTCCCATTTTATGCGCCAGTATATAGCTGTTGAATTTATCGACGGAGAGGGGTGTAAAAGGCACGTCCATAAGTTCATAAAGTTCGTGTAGTTTATCGAGCACAATCGTTTTTAAGGCTTTACCGGCATCATTCATGTTATCGAGGAATTCAATCTCGCCACCGGCGTAAAGCTTTCCGTTCATCTTTTCATCAAAACTGATAATCTTGAATACTTGACGGCCGACGCAAGTGACATCCATTTCACCGTTTTCGTAGGTGTTCACGATTTCCACCAGTTGTACCTCGGTACCATAGGCGACGATGTTATTGATATAGACGGGAATGCCAAAGGTGATGGCCTCCTGTCTGCAATCACGGATCAACTGTTTATAGCGCTCCTCAAAAATATGCAGCGGTACCGTCTCGCCGGGAAAAAATATCGATTGTAGGGGAAACAAGGGTAATCTCATCGGTTGCATTATTTTATTTTACAAAAATCGGATGTAAAGATTCACATGGGAAATGATTGTTATTAAGGTATTCAGGAATCGTCGATTGCGACCATCCACATTTCGATCGGCAGCAAAATTTTGATACAACTCTCTTCGTTGGGATTATCAATTTTCGTTAAAAATACGACTCAAAAGAATAAACGGCAACTTAATAAAGCGTTTCAAAAGTTATAAAAATAACAATTTGTTGTATTTTCTATATTTACTCCCGATTCTTTGTCCATATCACATGAACGGGTTAGATTTGCACCAAACACGATGTACATGAAAAATGTCGATTTGCTAAAGATTGCCTCTACCTATGGCGACCCCGTTTATGTCTATGATTCGGAAAAAATAATTTCGCAGTTCCAACGCCTCACGCAAGCTTTCAGCGGCGTTAAAAATCTGAAGCTTAATTATGCGGCCAAGGCGCTATCGAACGTGGCCATTCTTAAATTGATGAACAGTTTGGGCAGCGGCCTGGATACGGTGTCCATTCAAGAGGTGCAACTCGGTCTATTGGCAGGGTTCAAGCCAGAGGACATCATCTATACTCCCAATGGAGTATCTTTGGAAGAGATCGAAGAGGCCGCTCAATTGGGCGTCCGTATCAATATCGACAACCTTTCGATTTTAGAACAGTTCGGTAGCAAACATCCCGATATTCCCGTTTGCGTACGTATCAACCCCCATGTGATGGCGGGCGGAAATTCCAAAATTTCGGTGGGACATATCGATTCGAAATTCGGTATCAGCATCCACCAGATTCCACTTTTGCTACGTATCGTCGATCTGACACAAATGAAGGTGAACGGCATACACATGCACACCGGCAGCGATATTCTGGACATCGATGTCTTTCTGTACGCCTCGGAAATCCTGTTCGAGACGGCCCAAAATTTCAAGGACCTGGAGTTCATCGATTTTGGAAGCGGGTTTAAAGTACCTTATAAAGAGGGAGATATTCAAACGAACGTCGAGGAACTTGGCAAAAAACTGGCCGATCGGTTCAACGAATTTTGTAAGGCCTATGGCAAGGAATTGACCTTGGCCTTCGAGCCGGGCAAGTATTTAGTCAGCGAGGCCGGGCATTTTCTGGCCCGGGTGAACGTAGTAAAACAGACTACCTCTACGGTGTTCGCCAGTATCGATTCCGGTTTTAACCATCTGATCCGGCCGATGTTCTATGGGGCCACCCATCAAATCCGGAATATTTCGAACCCGGAGGGCAGGGAGCGCTATTATTCCGTAGTCGGATATATCTGCGAGACCGATACCTTTGCCAGCAATAAACGCATCAACGAAATCTCGGAGGGAGACGTCCTTTGCTTCAATAATGCAGGGGCCTACTGCTTTACGATGGCGAGTAATTACAATTCCCGATTTCGCCCCCCCGAGGTGCTATGGCACCAGGGCAAAGCCATTTTGATACGCGAACGGGAAACTTTCGACGATTTGATCAAGCATCAGGTGGACGTAAAAGATCTGTTTGAATCTAAAGGCATCTCCAAAAAGGAAAAGATCGAGGCAAAATAAAGAAACTATATTTTCGTTAGCTTTGGTATAGTTGTTGAACTAATTCGCTAAAATTTAGCTATGAAAATATTCCCTTCCTCTTTTGTAAAGATTTTTCTGTTCCTATGTATGGGAACCATGGCGTTCACTGCCCACGCCCAAGAAGTCGAATGGCTTTCGTGGAACGAGGCGGCGAAACGGATATCTACTGAAAAAAATCCCAAGAAAATCTTTATCGATGTGTACACGGATTGGTGTGGATGGTGCAAGAAAATGGACAAGGATACTTTTCAAGATCCGGAAGTTGCCGCTTATATGGCCGAGAATTTCTATATGGTGAAGTTGGACGGGGAAGGCAAAGAACCCATAGAGTTCAAGGGAAAGACCTATAAATTCGTTCCCCAAGGTAGAAAGGGTTACCACGAGTTCGCAGCGACCTTGATGCAAGGCCGATTGAGCTATCCCACTACTATTTTTTTAGACGAGGAAATGAATATGCTCTCCCCGGTACCTGGCTATCAAAAACCGGAGCCGTTTCTAAATATCGCCAAGTATTTTGGGGACAATATCTATAAGGAAAAGGATTGGAAGAGCTATACCGGGGTGGAAGGGCGTTGAAACCTAAATCAATATTTAATCTACTATAACCGTTGCAATAGACCATTTGTTCTGAATGTTCGCTTCGTCGGGAGCGCGCAGTAAAATATAGAACTTTGTACCTGCCTCATTAAAAAATCCGAAATGGCCCTGAGCATCAAAAACTTTGGGAGACCCATCTGTACTTTGGCCTAAAACCTTCGGAAGGGCTACTTCATTCCGAAATGTCAAGTAATCGGCATTGTACTTTCTTAATATACTGCTCGGCTCTTTATCATAGACTTCCCCGGCTTCAAGAACGGCATATACCCGATTCGCATCGCTATGGTAGTCCATCGTTGTTATCCTATCTTCACCGATCAAGGCACCGTCGTAAGTCAGATCCACAGTGGGAGCAGTGGTGGCATTGAACACATTTCTACCTCTGGTGAAGAGTTGATCACCGCTCTCTGAAAACCATAGATTGCCATCAATAGCAAAATCACCATGGTAGGGGGAGTCATAGAGGTAGTCTGCCGTTCCGTTAGTTATATCATATTTTTCAATATCGGAAGGAGAAATTCCGTTGTCCGTTGCATATATAAAATTGCCCGATGGGTGTAACCTTGCGACGGTCCCGGCATAGATCTGACCACCGGTATTGAGCATTTCATTACCGGTTGATAAATCGATACAGCGAATTCGTTCCCATTGATCTTCCCGAGGAAAGGCATAGACCCAATTGTTCGGGGCCAGGACAATATCTAAGACATCGGTGGTTACGTCGTACATTTTGACCAATTCCATAGCATTTAAATCTATATAGGAAATACGGCCATTATGGCCTACGGCTGCAAAATTACCATCTTGATCAACGGAAACACTGGTAGGAGGTAAATTGAGATCGAGAGTTTGCACGGTTTCCGAAGAAATATCGAATTTTCTGATTTGATCCGGAAACATTGAAACTGCGATAAGCCTATCATTCGTCCTATCGAATTCCGCATCGACAATATCCCCATTGAACTGCCATGTGTCCTCTTTATAACTTTTGATCGATACAGGAAGTTCAACGACTTGCGAGACACCGTATTCGACAGTAACCCCATAACCGTAAATTTCAGTCTCAAGGCTGCTTCTATCGATGGCCGCATTAACCGCAACGGAATCACCAATAGCCAAGTTTCCCGAAGAGGGCTCAAAAGTCAATTCGGGATTTTCATTCCTGATCTTCCATTCATAGGTAAAATCGCCATTGTTCTTTACATAAAAATTCTTTTCATCTTCAAAATAATCAAATTCCAAACTGGGCATAGAAATGTCTAAATTCGAAACGGGAACGGAGCCAAGGTTTAAATCAATATGGAGGTTGGCAGTACCGACCCCATTGGTTGTAATTTCGATGGTTCCCGAATAATTTCCCTCGTAAAGTCCAGTCAAATCGGCTTCCACTTCAATTTCTGCAATACCATCCGTCAAGGTACCGGAAGACGGACTAATCCTTACCCATTCAGGCTTGGATGCTATACTCCATTCAACGGTAGCGCTTGGCAATACCGATAGGGAGATTTTCGAAGGCTTAGCTTTTTCCAACGAAAGTTGTTCGGGGGAAACAATGATTTTGGCATCCACCGTCGGAGCCTCGGTAAGGTCGTTGGTACAGCTAGTGATGATAAAAATGAGAAAGAGGGGTGCAACAATATGTTTTAAAAAAGAAGGGGTTTTCATGATATGGGCGGTTATACGTAAAATTGATTTGGTAGCGATCAAAACCCATCTAAGGTTTTTCGAAAAAAATTATGGGGAATCATTTCTAAAATGACGTGTAAAATTTTGACGAAGTTGGGCCTGACTCCTCTATTCGAAATCATCTCAACATTTCTTTTTTTCCAGGGAAGGAATTATCTGATATAATCTGATTCGGACTTTCGCGTTCAGGATAACGTTTTTATAAAAATTATATTATAGCGTTGTGTGACATAGTGAAGTGGTGTAAACTTTCGGTCTGGAACCGAAAATTTCGCCTTGGGTGCCCTAATAAAGGCATTTTTGAGCATCATAGCCGGCGCTACGGTGGGATCAAATGACAAAATTAGGGTGCAAAATGTGAAATTTGCAGGTAAAAGGGAAGGTTTAAATCCCTTCTAAATCAATAATATTGGGATTTTGGGATGTGGAAAGTCCGGCCGATATTCCGATTTAAAGAGCCGTTGTTGGTCTCTGTATATGTATTAGCAAATCTGTTTCGTAATAAAACTTTGGCCGTTGCTTACCGCTTTGCTTTTCGATTCACTACCTGCTATAATTCGGTGACTCCTTGGTAATGGTTACATCATGCGGATGGCTTTCATGTACGCCGCTGGAAGTTATTTTTACGAAGCGGCCCTTTTCCTTTAATTCGGCGATATCCTTGGCACCGCAGTATCCCATACCGGCCCTCAATCCGCCGATAAACTGGTGAATGCTTTCATAGAGTTCTCCCTTATAGGGTACGCGGCCTACGATACCTTCGGGCACCAGTTTTTTGATATCGTCCTCGACATCCTGAAAATAACGGTCTTTGCTACCTTCTTTCATGGCTTCGACGGAGCCCATACCACGATAGGATTTGAATTTTCGGCCCTCATATATTATCGTTTCCCCAGGGGATTCCTTGGTGCCGGCGAGCAAAGAGCCCAACATTACGGTGTCCGCTCCCGCCGCAAGTGCCTTGGGAATATCTCCTGTATAGCGAATTCCTCCATCGGCGATTACCGGCACACCGCTGCCCTTTATGGCTGCGGCTACTTCCAATACCGCGGAAAATTGGGGGAACCCGACACCGGCCACGACCCTTGTGGTACAGATCGATCCGGGACCGATACCTACCTTAACGGCATCCGCCCCCGCATTGACCAAATATTGGGCGGCTTCGCCGGTAGCGATATTGCCGACAATTACTTCGAGATTCGGAAATTTCTTCTTGACTTCCTTTAACACGGCGACCACCCCTTTAGTGTGCCCATGTGCCGTATCGATAACTACTGCATCGACACCGGCATCGACCAAGGCCTCGGCCCTATCGACCGCATCGGGTGTGACGCCGATGGCAGCGGCCACCCGCAATCGACCGTAGGTATCTTTGTTCGCAATCGGCTTTTGGGTCAACTTGGTAATATCCCGAAAGGTGATAAGGCCCACCAGCTTGTAATTTTTATCGACCACGGGCAGTTTTTCGATCTTGTTTTCCTGAAGGATGTCCTCGGCCTGCTCAAGGGATGTCCCCTCCCCCACCGTCACCAGGTTCTCGGAGGTCATGACCTCGGAAATCGGTCGGTCGTTGTTCTTTTCAAAACGAAGGTCTCGGTTCGTTACAATACCGAGTAACTTTCCCTGGCTATCGACAATGGGAATGCCACCGATACTAAATTCCTTCATGTTGGCCTTCGCATCCTTGACCTTGGAATCTAAAGGCAGGGTTACCGGATCCATGATCATTCCGCTTTCCGCCCGTTTTACCTTGCGCACCTTTACGGCCTGTTGGTCGATGGTCATGTTCTTGTGCAGGACCCCGATACCACCTTCCTGTGCGATGGCGATGGCCATTCGGGATTCGGTTACGGTATCCATGGCCGCCGAAACAATGGGCACGTTGATGGAAATGTTGCGTGTGAATTTGGATTGAATGTTGACTTCTCGGGGAAGTACTTCGGAATAGGCTGGCACCAACAGTACGTCATCGTATGTGAGACCTTCGCCTAAAATTTTGTTGTGGTGGGCTTGCATGGCAATTAAGGATTTAATTGCATGCAAATGTAGTGAATTCCCTCCCATTTATTTCCACCCTGACGAGATATTCCCCAGACCCTCGTACTATTTCTCCGATTCCTCAATATGGTAGTTGCTACGCGCCTGCTTGGCCCATTGAATAACCGCTTCTTTCTCGGTTTCGGACAAGGCTCCTCCGTGCAGCCAGGTGTATTCTTTCAAAGGCATCTTGCCTTCCTCGACCTCTTCGACCAGCTCTTCCAGTTTATGGTCTTTCTTCTTGTCTGTGTAGCTGTCCCATACCGATACGTTAAAATGTTCGTTACCCTCTTCGATATGATCGTTCAACCATAAGGAAATCGGTGCGACCTCGGCATACCAGGGATATACCGTTTTGTTGCTGTGGCAATCATAGCATTGGTTCTGCAGTACACCCGCTACCAAAGGGGCCGGCTGGGTTTCGTTTTCAAATGAGGCCACATCGCGCACTTCCGCATCGTTCTTTTCGGGACGGTAAAATTGGAGGGCGATCAAGATAATCAATAATGCGACCAGTACTTTTTTTACGATTTTCATGTTGTAAATATATGAATGTTTGACTTCGGTTGTTTTTCGTTTTTCGTTACAAATATGCAAAACTATACTACTAATCCTACTAATCCAGTTTAAGAGGGATTAATTTTCAATTCTACCCCTCTACCAATTACCGATTCGCTCCCTTTCCACATGGCTTGGTAATTGAACCTTAAAGCTTCAACTGCAAGGTAGTATAAAACGTTCGAGGCTGTGCAGGGATGATACCGGGCCCAGGATAACCGGTGGCCCTTTGGGTGAAATAGCTGTTGTTCAAAAAATTGTTGATACCCGCTTCGAGTTTCCACTTTTTATAGGAATAGGATAGGCTTAAGTCTAGAATGTCATAGGCAGGAATGCTACCCTCGATACCGCGTTGGTTGTCATTGATGTCTTCGGGCGCATTGGTGGCATCGGTGAATTGTTGGGAGAGATAAGTATATTGGATGCTTCCCAAAAAGTTATCGTAACCAAAATTGACCCCAGTTTTTAGATTTATGTCGGGAATGAATTCTACTTGGTTGCCTTCCACGTTGTTTTCTTCGGATGTGGTGTATTTCGACTTTGTCAAGGCCAAATTTATAAAATAATTTAGTTTCATTTTCTCGCCCATCGGAAAGAAATTTTCCTTGATATTCCAATCCCCGAAACTCTCCAGACCATAGATAAAGGCAGTACCGACGTTGCCCCGGGACCGGATAAGGTTACCCGTTTCGATTTCCTCCCCATCGGCACCTGTGCGGGTCTGATTCTTCAATACTTCTCCCAAACGGTCATCGTACAACAAACCGAAAACGCTGACGTCATACGACACGAAATCCTTGAAGCGGCCCCTAGCCCCTAAATCGCCCGTAAAGCCATCCTCATCGGAAATGTTGGGGTCCACCTCAAAAGAGGGATTGACCACCTGAATATCGTTGAAGGTCACGGATCGATAATTTTGTGAGAAATTGGCATACAGTTCCATACCTGGAACCCATTTATAAGTGGCCCCGATACCCAATAGTAAAAAAGTGCGGTCAAAAGTGCGCTCTTCATCGATTTCTTCATTTAAGATCACATTGCCCGCCAGATCCTCTGCGATATTTTTATAACTGCCTTCACTCTGAGTTTTGATATGCTCCAGTCGAAACCCTGGGGTAAGCGTCAATTGGGAGGTCAAATTAAATATATTTTCCCCGAAAAGGGCCAGGTTCAGGTTGGGATATTCAAATTGCGATTGGGGTTCGTAGTTGGGATACTGCGCATCGGTAAAAGTGAAATCGGCATCCGAGGCGACGGTGCCCGAACCTTGTTTTTGCTTGTTGCGCGATTGATAGTATTTGGTGCCCAAAAGCATTACGGCATCTTTACTTCCGATCGAATATCGGGTCAACATCCGCGCCTCGGCGCCCCAGTTCCTAAAATCGGTGACCAAGAGTTCGCGCGGCTCGGTCAAGTCGTCGGGTTGGGAGACCCGGTTGGTCCGAAAGCCCAAGGCCTTACGGGTGGCATCGAGTGCAAAAAGGTTCAAACTGAAATCCGCCTTGGATGAAAATTGATGGTCTAACCGCAGCGAATAGAGATTCCAATCGACTCCGAACCAGTTCCGACTACGGTTGCTAAAGTTAGGGTCTTCGTAAAACTGGGCATCGGTCAGGCCACCTGCCTGTTTGGCCAGATAATCCATAAAGGTCGTCTCCAAAGTAAGTTGGGTCCGGTCCGAAAAGCGATAGTCGATATGTGTGTAGAAATTTTTACTGTCGTAATGGGAATTCGGACGGAACCCATTACCGTTCTTGTAATTGAAATAGGTGTAATAGCCTAGCTTGCCGGCCGTCCCCCCGAGGCTGTTAAAACTGGTGAACAGGTTGTAGGACCCCAAGGTCTGCCGTGTCACCAGCTCGATTTTTTTATCGGGATTCGGACGTTTGAACTTAAAATTGACCAGTCCCCCGAACTGGGTACCATATTGCAGGGAGGCCGCACCACGGATTACCTGGATTTCCTCTAAGGCCTCCGCCGGGGGCGTGTAATAGCTTTCGGGATAACCCAGCACATCGGCGCTGATGTCATAGCCGTTCTGGCGGGTGTTGAAGTTGGAAGTCCGTCTGGGATCTAGTCCGCGGCCCCCGATATTCAGTTGCAGCCCCGCATCGCCGCCATCATAGATATTCAGACCGACGACCTGGCTATAGATCTGTCGGGCATTGTTCGCGGCCATGTTTCCCGTAAGGCCCGATAACAATACCACTTCACTTTTTTTACCCGCATAGATGGCGGTACCTTCAACCTTTCTCAGTTGTTTCAGGGCGAAAACCTCTTTCCGCTGTTGCGTGACGATCACTTCCGAAAGCTGTTCGCCCAGGGGTTCCAATACCGTATGGATATGCATGTTGGCCTCGATGAAAAAATCGATCTTGTTGATCCGGTATCCGTAGGCAAATACGACAAGCTCATAATGGCCTTGGGGAATGTTCTGTAATCTATATTCCCCTTGGGAATTCGTACTGGCAAAAAGATCCAGGGCCTTTAAGTACACCTCGGCCTCGGATACTACTACGCCCTCGGGGTCGGACACCCTACCCGATAGGTCGAATTGCGCTTGGCCTTTTTGCAGTAGGGCAAAGAATACCATCAAGAAACTAAATACCTTTAATGACATCGTTGAAGGGGATTATCCATTGTTTATGTTTCCAAGATTCTTTCTGTTGGGCCAGGTCCACCTGCGGGTCGACCAAGGGTGTGCCCAAACGCCCGTTCAGGCTCACGTAGCTCTCTACGAACACCTGAATGTTCTTATGCCCATCCTTTTTAAAATGATTCTTTAAAAAATGGGCGTATTCCAGTATGAAATCGGGCTGAAAAGCCATCTGCTTTTCTTGAAAGGGCGTCAAAAAATCGGTATTGTCCACAAAAAAATAGCTGCCGGTCTTACCGTCAACAATCTTGAATTGGGCGTATCCGGATTTTTCCATTAGCATAACCCGCCAAGAGAACCGGTAGCCTTCCTCGGTCCAAAGCAGTTCGCCGGGATAGGCCAGAAAGCGCCATGGCCATAGCAACTGGATGCTAAAAAAGACCAGAAGTATCACATATGGGATACGATTGCCGGCCGTCACTCGGTATTCAAGTACTTTGCCGGTATCAAAACGTCGTTTCCCCCACCGGAAAAGTCTATCCAAATAATTTAAAAGCCTATGGTGTACTCCGGCATCAAAAAATATCAGGGTGGAGACCATCATGATATAGGGAAACATCCCGATGGGGAACAGCACCCAGGTCATCATATGAAAAATGACCACTATAACGAAGGCGTACGGCCGGGTTTTACGGTACAACAGCAAAAAGGGAATGGACAGGTCGTATACCGCCCCGCCCCAACTAAAGGCGTATTGCACCGCTTCAAGATGCAAAACATCGCCCAAGAGCGGGGTATCGAATTTCGACGGCAACCAAATTTTCAAAGGCATGGCGTTCAACAGCCAGTCGGAATTCAGCTTGGCCAGGCCCGCATAGAAATAGACGATGCAGAGTAGCAGTTTGATACCGTTGATGGTCCAAGCGGGAATTTTTTGAAAGGATTTTTGGGGATTTTTAAGGGCATCGAACGAATAGTACGCATTGGCAGGCAAGAAAATCATCAAAAATGCGAGGATGCTGATAAGATAATAATGGTTGAGATAGGTCGTCTTGTCCATTAACTCGATATAGGTAAAACTGAGGAAGAAGACGATGATGGCCATCCGGTATTGATAACCAAGGGCCACCATAACAGAAGCTATGGCACAAAGGAGAAAAATAAGATAGGTATAGTTACCCATGGGCTTGATCCACTCGAAACCGTAATACGAAAAGAAAAATTGGGGCCGAACGTAGAGTTTCTCGATCCAGCCGTAACTGGCAAACCGTAACAGCCCGAACAACATCATCCCCCCGAACAAAATTCGAAATAAAGCCAAAGGGGCGGCCTCTATGCTTCTGAAGATATATCTATCTAAAAATGTTGCCATTATCTAGTCCCCGTCAGAATCAACATAGGCAATACTGATGTTCATGGCAGACACCATATCTACTTTTAATACAGGAACGATACGTTGCACCTCATCATAGGCCAAAAGCATGTCTGACGGTGGGTTGTGGTTCTCTATTTCCTCCCGGAAGGTGCCCAACATAGATACCTTTTCGTGGGCGGTATCGAACTGGTCGTTAATAATCCTTTTCAAGTCTTCCCCTCCCTTGATCGCATTGAGGGCATCAAGATAGGAGGCTAAACTCTCGCCCGTTTGGTCGGCCCCGAAGTGCTTTCCGTTAAAAAAATCCCGGAACGCGTGTAGGGCTTCCAAACACAATACTTTCGATACATCGACACCATAATACGCCTCCAGATTACCGGGAAGGGTATTTTCAGAAAATACGCCAAGGGGAATACCCATTTTACCGGCCCGAAGAAATTTCTCGTAATAGAAGATATAGTCGTTTACAAAGCGATCGACCGAGGCCGTAGCCGAGGCCCCGTCGTTATTGACAAATGTATCGCGATAGCCCTGTTGCCATTCCGAAAGCACTTGGTCTGTCAGTTGTTGTATGTTCTTCACCACCGCCTCCATATAAGGGATAAAAGTTCCTTTCTCCGAAGGTTCGCCCAACGATGTTAAGATGTCCGCATCCGTTTCCCCCAAGCCATTGATAAGGTAATCTAGGGCGGGAAAACCCTTGCCCGTCCGATTCGAGGGTAGTGCCAAATCATAGTTTCTGCTCGCCGCATTGATTCCGATAAGCTCGGTATCGGCAGGATAGGAATTGAGGTTCAATCGCAGTCCCGCCGTTTCCGCAGGGCCTATTTCAAACATATCGACATGCTGCCATGAGGTATACGCGTTCAACCAAGCGGCCCGAAGTGCCACAAGATTGGCCTCGTTGGCTTCCGTTTTAAATGTCTCGAAACTGGCGGTTAAGACCCTCAGTTTTTGGGAAAAATCGATGTAAGCGGGAATAATGATGTTATCCGCCCAATTAGCCAGCATAGCACCCCTATCAAAAGTGACCGCCTCTGGCCCGGGATCAACATCGTCGGACATTCCTGGACCGTTACTATTATCGGATGAACAGGCCCAAATAAAGGTCACTAGTATAAAGGCTCCCCAAATTCTTCGCATAACCTACTTATTTTTATTATTCTAAATCAAGTTTGATTAAATAGGATAACCCCCACATAATCAGGGAATTATCCTATGATTTCCTCATTTAATATCAGGACTCGTTTTCAGGTGCCGCCTGCTCTACCGTAAATCCAAATCGGGTCGCAATGGTTTCCGATATCGCGTCCAAGGTTTGGGGCGTAACGTCCCAGACTCCGTTTTCACCATCTCCCAAAAGTTGCTCCAAAAGGGCATCGACTTCCGCCTTGGCAAAATAAGCTTCCCCGGAAGCGGGATTTTGTGCAAACTGAAGGCTATAGACGAAACCGAAAGCTTCGGACAGGGCATGGAAGCCCCCACCGTAGTCGGGCACTTCCTCGGACAAAGCATTCTTGCCAGCCTGTAGGTAAAAAACGCACCTGACGGAAGGAACCAGCGCCAACTTGCTTTTGATGATGGCCGCCTGTTCGTCACGCAGCTCATAATCTTTGGCCACAATGGCAGCCCTTCCCAATTTAAAGGCATTGAAAGAAGCGGTTATGAGGTCGCTAAAATCGGGGTCCGCAGCTACTTGCCGAATGTAACTGCCCAAGAACCGATCTCCATCATTTTCGGCTTCGACGGGATTCGATGGGTCGGCGCTCAAGGCGAAGAGATAGCCGTAGGCCTCGTCCCATTTATGCTCCATGCTGGTATAGGATTTTCCTTCCTCTAGGATACCGGCATTGTTGTCGGCCCTGTTCTCGCCTTCGTCCAATACGGCGGAACTCAAATAGTTATTTACGATTTGGTCGAGCACCATGGCCCCGATCAAACCCTTGTTGATCATCTGATTATATTCCAAGCCGTTGGCGTTAATATAGCGCACCCGTTCCCCTTGGGCAATCTGCCCGGCAATTCCTGGCTCTGCTGCCGTTTCCCAGTTTACGAACACCTCTTCCACCTGCCCGGTGATCCAACTCTCGAAATCAGCTCGTATATCGGCCTGGTCCGTCGCATTGGTAGCGAATAGATCGGTCGAAGCCGCGGTTTTACTTCGTATGTTTTTATCGGAATCGTTCAGTGCGTCCTCCGAAAAATCGGTATTCCCTTTCTCATGGGCGAACATCGCCTGCAACTGATTGGCCGAATTGGTATTGTCGCCCAAGGCCGAAATAAACTCGCTGCCCATTTTTAACCGGGTCTTCTGCCCGTTGAAGTCCACAGTGCTCTCCCCCTCCCTCTCGAAAACATATGTGTCGGGATTTTTAATTTCTGCGGGGTTTTCGGTACCGGCCTCACATGGGGTACAGCTACCGCCACAGTCGACGCCGGTCTCCTGCCCGTTCTGAATGCCATCGGAGCAGGTGGGTGTTACGGCCTGTTCTTTCATTCCGTCATCATCCGAACTACAGGATATAAGCGTTAAGCCCGCGGTTATCGTAAAGAAGTAGAGAAATTTTTTCATTTTAGATTAAATTTTATTTAGACTTATTTTAAATAACGGCACAAATCTAATGCACGGATTTATTTTGAGCAAGGCTATTTGTATTAAATCTAAATAAAAAGATAAATTTTAACATTTAGCTCCGCCCCGCAATCCATACATAGGTTAATGGCAAAAAAAATCGACTTCCCGCTAAGAAAGTCGATTTTCGACAAATCGTTATGGTTTAACTAAGCGCTCGCATTCTGCGGTGCCCAGTGGGAACAAAGCATGCCTGATGTCGCTTTTTGTGGACCGGCACAGTCACTAGTTTCGTAAGGTTCGCAGGTCACGTAGTTGCCGTCGTCTGTAAGGGCCGTTTTTATTTCAAAACTATCACGGGACAGCTTTTGTTTACTTTGAAACCGTGTACCCAGCACAGGCTGCCTTCCATCATTTAATCGCAATTAATACCGTTATGATACACCAACTATACAGACAGAATTTTCTAAATTTAACTCCTGTATCAAGATACAATGGAACCTGCCAAAAATCTATATAAATACCCGGTAACCAATAATTTATTTTAGAACATATAAACCACGACCGTCTTCCCCTGCCCTAATACCTACCGGGCCACCTTCACAAAATCGGACCTTTACGCCTCGCAGCTCAAACACTCCTTTTTCTGCTTGAATTTTTGGGCAGCGTTCATACTGTGCTGATAATACAGGGATTTTATCCCTAATTTCCAAGCGGTTACATGGATTTTATTGATTTCCTTGACCGGCATATCGGGATGGACGATGATATTGATGGATTGTCCCTGATCGATATGGTTCTGCCGGTTGGCCGCCTGATAGATAATATCGATCTGATCTATTTCGGAATACGTCTTAAATACGTCCTTTTCTTGTTGGGTGAGGAAATCAAGGTGCTGTACCGAACCATCCCTATCCCTGATGCTACGCCAGACTTCTGGGTCGTTCTGTCCCTTTTCCTCCAAAAGCTCCTCCAAAAAGGGATTTTTGATTGTGGTCTTTATCTTGGCGATGTCCTTTACGTAAATATTCGACCAAATGGGTTCGATACCTTGGGAGACCTGGCCTAAAATAAAGGCCGATGAGGTGGTCGGTGCAATGGCGTTCAGGGTAGCATTTCGCCGGCCATAGCCTTTGAGCACTTCCGGTTCCCCGAATTTTTGGGCGAGTTCTTCGCTGGCTTTATAGGATTTCGCCTTGATCTGCCTAAAAATCTCATTGTTTAAATCATAGGCTTTCTGGCTATTGAAGGGCAGCATTTTAGACTGCAGCAAAGAATGCCATCCCAACACCCCTAAGCCCAAAGCCCTGTTCTCTTTGGCAAAATTATAGGCGCGTTCCATAAATAGGAAAGTCTGCCGATCTTCGCGGCTTTCGGAATCGCGATATCTCTCCAATTTTTGGATGAATTCCGTAATCACCGCATCCAGAAAGTACACCATGGTCTCCACTGCGTCGGTATCCTTCCATTTATCATAATGCAACAGGTTGACGGAGGACAGTACGCAGACGAAGGACCATTTGTCATTAGAGGGCAACATGATTTCGGTACATAGGTTGCTGGCGTAAACGGTGTGGTTCTTGTCCCGATACACATCGGCAGCACCGTTGTTGGCATGGTCCTTAAAGAATATATAAGGATAGCCCATTTCGCCCCGGCGTTGCAATACCTTGGCCCAAATGGCCCGTTTGGCGACATCGCCATCGATCATTTCCTGCATCCAGGCATCGGTTACCGTGACACCATGGGTCAGTTCCTGAATAGGATTGCCCTCGGTTCCGATTTCCAGGAACTCCAAAATATCGGGGTGCTCGATTGGCAAGTAAGGAGAAAAACGCCCGCGGCGCACCGAACCTTGGCTTACCACGTCGACCATCGATTCAAAAAGCTGCATGATATGTACCGATCCCGAGGCCTGTCCGTTATTCTTGACTGCCGCACCGCGGGGCCGTATTTTCCCAAAATAGCCCGAAGTACCTCCGCCGAGCTTTGACATCATACCAACTTCGGACTGGGTGTATAGAATATTGCCCATATCGTCATCGATATGCGAACCAAAGCAACTGATAGGCAGTCCCCGCTCCTTTCCAAAATTGGACCAAACGGGCGAGGCTAGCGAGAAGAAGCCTTCGGACATATAGCCGTAGAACTTATCGGAAAATCCGGGCATCTGCAATAGCTGTTCGGCCCTATCGCCTATTTCGCGAATGCGCTGTTCGGCGGTAATGCCTTCGGCCAAGTAGCCTGAGGCCAAAAAGTTGCGGCTGTGCTCGGTAAGCCATTCAAAATGATGTGCGGAACTTTTACCGAGTTGGCCCAAGGCTTCCTTTCGGGCATTGACCAATCTGTCGGTATCCTTTACGGTTGTAGTTTCTTCTTGCATTTTCGTTGCTGAGGTAGTTTGTGGTTCGTTCATAGTTTAAAAAAGGTCGTCACTGGTTATACTTTGAGTTCTTTTGCTATAGTTGATAGAGCGCTTCACGAAAAAATCGCCGTGCTTGGTACCGATGATCTCGTCATCGAACCACTCTGTATCCACCAACAGGCTTTCGTCTATGTCGAATATGGGCTCGATACCGATACTGTTCAGGGATTGGTTGAAGCGGTTTTTGATAAATTCGTCGATGGTCGACTTGGGAAGGAAATCAAGTTCGCCGTCCTCAAAGATCCAATCTACGATCCGGCTTTCGGACGTAAAGGCTTCCCGGCACATCTCCTGGATCAAGGCGTGGTAGTCCGCATCGAACCAATCGGGATTTTCATCCTTGATGATTTTAATGACATCGATTCCGAAATCGCCGTGGATCTGTTCTTCCTTGGAAGTGGCCTCTACCACGTTGGAGATACCCTTCAACATATTCTTATGCTTGTTGAAAGCCATAATGATCAAAAACTGCGAGAAGAGGGAAACGTGCTCGATAAAAAGGGAAAAAAGTAAAATGGATTCCGCATACTCCCTATTATCCTCGCTTTTGGCGTTCTTGAGCGCGGTTTCCAAATAATGTACCCGCTGCATGATGACCGGTTTTTTCTTCAGGTTTTTGAACTCCTGGTTCAGCCCCAGTATTTCGAGCAAGTGTGAATAGGCATCGGCATGGCGCACCTCGCTCTCGGCAAAGGTGGCCCCCACCGATCCGATTTCCGGCTTGGGCATTTTTTGGTAGATATCGCCCCAAAAATTCTTCACCGCCACCTCGATCTGTGAAATGGCCAGCATGGTGTTTTTTATGGCACTGCGTTCCGTTTCGGAAAGTCGCGCCTTAAAGTCCTGCACGTCACTGGTGAAGTTGAACTCCGAATGGATCCAGTACGAATGGCGGATGGCGGGAACATACTCGTAAAGAGCGGGATACTCATAGGGTTTGAGGTTGATCCGCTTCTCAAAGATATTGGTCTTGCGTTTTTTCGCCTGCTCGTTCCGGTAAAGGATATAGCCTTTGGCCACGTCAAAAAAGCCGCCCTCCATCAATTTGTTCTCCACGATGTCCTGCACCTCCTCCACGGTAGGCACATAATTTTCATCGAACTGTTTTCGTTCCAAAAGCGCGGTATAGACATTGTTCGAAATGCGTTCGGCATCTTGAAGATTACCGTGTTCCACTGCGGTCATGGCCTTGAGGATGGCATTTGTAATCTTGTTAAATTGAAAGGACTTGGTCGTAAAATCGCGTTTGATAACGTGGGTGATTTCCATAGTATGTGCCAGGTTAAAGTGAGTTGAAAAGCGAAGTATAAAGGTCAAAATTTATTCGCTGATTTTGATTTACCTGCAGCGAAGTTTTTCCACAGTGTTATCAACAATGGGTGAAATTTGTAGGAAATATAGGGCTTGAAGCCTGTGGAAAATCTTAGTATTCCCGATACCGTCTCCTTTAGTGATAGGCCGAAAACAAATCAGTGGCCTTGTTATGGGCAGCCTCGAAGACCATCCAGTTTACTCCCGTATGCGTTTTTTTGCCAGTAAAATAGGATAGCATTTTTTCGGTCGGCATATTGCCGGTCAATTCGTCCTTGGCCATGGGACAGCCGCCGAAACCCTGTACGGCCCCGTCGAACCTGCGGCATCCGGCTTTATAGGCGGCATCCACTTTTTCGTGCCACCGGGCAGGAGTCGTATGCAGATGTGCCCCGAACTCGATTTTCGGATACTCGGGAATCAAATGGGAAAAAAGATAATCGATATTTTCGGAAGTGGAGGTGCCCACGGTATCCGATAGCGAAAGTATTTTTACCCCCATACCGGCCAATTTTTCGGTCCACTCCCCTACGATATCCACATCCCAGGGGTCTCCATAGGGATTGCCAAATCCCATGGAAATATAGGTAACCACTTCTTGGTCCGAAGCATGGGCGATTTCCAATATTTTCCGCAGGATGTCCACTGATTCCGCAATTGTTTTATGGGTATTGCGCATCTGAAAGTTCTCGGATATGGAAAAGGGATAGCCCAAATACCGAATCTCCGTATGTTCGGATGCATCCTGTGCACCTCGTACATTGGCAACAATGGCCAATAATTTGCTTTGAGTTTTTGAAAGGTCAAGACGTGCCAACACCTCGGCCGTATCGACCATTTGCGGAATGGCCCTGGGAGATACGAAACTGCCGAAGTCGATGGTGTCGAAACCGCAAGCCAACAACGACTGAATGTACTTTGCTTTTTTATCCGTAGGAATAAATGCCTTAATGCCTTGCATGGCATCTCGGGGACATTCGATCAGTTTTACTTTTTCGGACATGCTCATCCTATGGATATCCTCAAAATTACTACTATTTATCCGAAAGCAGAAGATAGACAGCAATACCAATAAACACAACCATCTGCAACCATTTCAGAACCGGGCCGATGTTTTTGTTACGGACGAGAAACTTCGAAATGCTTCCCGAAAGTAGGGCTATCGCGCTAAAAATCAATCCCGATACCAACATGAACAAGAGCCCAAGCACATAAAACTGGATTATTGTACTTATCGATTCGCTAAACAAAAAGCCCGGAAAAAAAGCTAAAAAGAAAATCGTGACCTTAGGGTTGAGCACGTTCATAATAAAGCCCTGCCTGAACAGCTGCCCTATCCCTTTTTTGGGTACGGTACCTTCCGAAATGGGCAAGGTGGCGTCACTACGGTACACCCGGTACGCCAAATAGAGCAAATAAACGGCCCCTAGTATTTTGATGCCCAAGAACAGCAGCTCGCTTTCCCGGATAACAAGGGAAATGCCAAAGGCCAACAAAGTGGTATGCACCAGACAGCCCGACATGAGTCCCGCTGTGGTCGCCCATCCGTATATTTTACCGTTCGCCAAGCTCTGGGTCAAGACATACAGGTTGTCAGGCCCGGGGGAAATGGCGAGGGCGGCCGTTGCGAGCGTAAAAGCGTATAGGGTCTCGTAGTTCATTTTGTGGCAAGCTCAGTAGCCAAGTTCTGGTATCCAGCGCAAGTAACGTCCTTTTTTCATATCTTGGCAAAAAATAACGAAACATGAAACCCATTTATAACGCATCGGCCCTTTTTATTCTCTTTCTATCCTTAACTTTGGTTTCCTTCAATAGGGAGGAATTGAAATCGGATCAACCGAAAACAAGTATGCAGCAAGATAGTGTTTTACGCCATGTGGTGATGTTCAAGTTTAAGGAGGATGCTTCAAAGGACGATATCCGCAAAGTCCGGGAAGCCTTTAGTGCATTACCTTCGAAGATTCCGCAGATTGTGGATTACGAATGGGGAACCAACAATAGTCCGGAGGGGCTCAACAAAGGCTTTACCCATATTTTTTTCCTGACCTTCAACAGTGAGGAAGATAGGGCCGTTTATCTGCCCCACCCCGCCCATAAAGCGTTCGGACAGCTTCTAGGTCCGTATTTAGATGATGTTCAAGTGCTGGATTACTGGACTCGAGAAGAGTAAGCATTTATTGGTTTGGGCCGCTGCCTGCTCTATGATGCGTAAGCTAATTCCCTTCATTAGGATAGAAAAGAGACATAAGTATGGATTGGGGTGTCTGTATCCCTACCATACTCATCGATTGTAGTGTTCAGTGATCCGGATATCCGCTCTGATTCCACCATAATTTTTTATGCTCCGTAATCGGGTGCAAAATGTGGAATTCGCAGGTAAAATAAAGGCTTACATTACTCCATTTAATTTGTATCAAGTGGTAGCCCGGTAGTTTTAAAATGGTCCGTAACCGACTGAAGAAGAAGCTTCAAAATTTCCAAATCAAAAAGTAGTATATGGCAGGTTAAAACTGCTTCCTAGCCCTTTTATTTCTACTGCTCCTGAAACTCCTACTACCTTTTGTCAAGTGACCGACTAAAGCCATCGCTCCAGCAAGTAAAATAGTGGGAATCATTATATAAAGAATCTCATTGGGCAAATTCATATTTTAAAGATACGAATAAATGCCTTAGAAATTTAATCCGTAAATCTAAACTTCCTCTGAATGAATAGCTGGTCGCCAACGTAACGCAAATTAAGTGTTAAAACCAGTACTTAGTACCTCTCTACAATCGCCCTATTGATCCGTTTCACCAGGCTAGGCCCTTCATAGATAAAGCCGGTGTACAATTGGAGAAGATCTGCACCGGCATCCAGTTTTTCGAGGGCATCTTCGGGGGAATGGATGCCCCCCACCCCAATAATAGGAAAGGCCTTATTGCTTTTATCCGCCAAAAATCGAATGACCTCCGTGCTGCGTTTTGTTAATGGTCTTCCGCTTAATCCGCCCTTTTCTTCTATAAGGCCCTGTTCGGATTTTAAGTTGTTCCGGGCGATCGTGGTATTGGTGGCAATCACACCATCGATTTTGGTGGTTTCAATGATTTCAATGATATCGGATAGCTGGTCGTCGGTCAAATCGGGAGCAATCTTTAAGAGAATCGGTTTTATTTGGACGGATTTTTGTCGGGACAGGTCTGTGTTACGCTCTTTCAGGTGGCGTAGCAGGAGGGTCAGGGGCGCTTTCTCTTGCAACTCGCGCAGCCCCGGCGTGTTGGGGGAGCTGACGTTGACCACAAAATAATCGACATAGTCGAAAAGCGCATCAAAGCAGATCAGATAATCGTTGGTAGCATCTGCATTGGGGGTGCTCTTGTTTTTGCCGATATTGCCGCCGACGCAGACGCGATGCTCTTTCTTCAAGCGTTCGACGGCTTCGAAAACGCCCTGGTTGTTGAAGCCCATGCGGTTGATAATGGCCTGATCGGATTTTAAGCGGAACAAGCGTTTTTTGGAATTGCCGGGCTGCGGCTTCGGGGTAAGCGTTCCGATTTCGATAAAACCGAATCCGAAATCCGAAAGTTCATTATAGAGTTTGGCATCCTTATCGAACCCTGCGGCCAACCCCACCGGATTTTTGAAACGAATGCCGAAAACCTCCCTTTCCAGACGTTTATCATCCACCGAATACAGGGTTCTGAAAACACTGGAAAAACCTATTTTGGAGAGAAGACGAACTAATGAGAAGGTGAAATAATGTGCGCGCTCGGCATCCATAAGAAAAAGAAAGGGACGAACAAGGCTTTTGTACATGGACTACCGATTTCGCCAAAAATACGAACTTTAGAAAAAAAATCGGTCCGCCAGCGAAGCTGATTTATGAGGTTGTTCAACGACCTCGCTCAGGAAGCATGGGCTTCGAAATTTTTAAGATTCCTATCAAATGCTGGCAATACTGCGAACCGGCTACTGATTATTCGGGGCCAAGGGAGTCATTATAAACTTTCGGAACCACCGCAATCGGGCGTCGGATGGCGGCCCTACACAGTTGAAGATAGCGTTCGTATTGCTTAGCATTGAACTGCGACAGGAGTTTTTTATCACTTTCGTAGGAGGCGTTGACCATTTTTTGCTGCAATACCTTGTATTTCTCTGCGAGTGTAATCAGCTCTTCCTCGGTGCTTTGCGGTTGCTCCGACAATAGCTTCTCGATGTGGTCTTCTATGCTTTTTGTCTCGACCGCTAGTTGGCCGCGTAATGTTTTCATCGTCGCTATCTGATCTTCGTTCAATTGAAAAACGCTAATAATGGTCTCAGTGTGTTTTCCTCCGATGCCGAGGGTACAGGTCTGTGCGTTTGACGTAAATAAAAGTAGCCCGAAAAACAGTAGGAAGATAGCCCTAAGTGCCATTGGAATCTTTTTATTGGAATACAAATATATAAACACAACTCTGGATGAAAAATTACATTTTTGTAACTATTTTAAAATCGTCCAAAAAAAAACCGTCCCTGTAGGACGGTTCAATTCCCTTAACCAAAATATTGAAATTATTTAAGGGCAAGGTTCAGCCTGGCGAACAGATACCGCCCACCGATACCGAACTGCTGGGCCCTTCGCGACCAATCAAAACGACCATCACTACGGTTGCCAAATTCATCCGCCGCGCGCTCGGGATAAATGTCGAACAAATTGTTAGCACCCACTGTAAGGGTAAGCGCATCGGTAAACTTATAGCCGACGGAAAGATCGGTGACAACTCTCGGATCGAATACCTGTTGGTTCTCGGGGATGGTAGAAGCTTCGGTAACTTTTCCGAAATAGACATTCCTTAAAAAGAAAACCAATTTATCCGAAGTCAAACTGTTCGAAAGATTGATCTTGGTTCGAGGAACGGCCTCTTCCAAGTAAACGCGACTGTCTTCGGGAAAATAGGTGTCCACCAAGCCCGCATTGGTCAATACCTGCGAAGCATTGATATCGCCTACTTGATTGGTTCTGGAAAATGTACCCGCTAAATCCGATTTCAACCTCCAATTCGTGCCCAGATTGGCATTATGTGTTACTACGAGATCCACGCCACGGGACTCGGTATCGATGGCGTTGGCAAAAAAGGATGCTGCCGTGGCGTTGGCTTGACGCAACAGGTTGTCGAGTTCGGTACCGGTGCCTGGGCCTTGAAATTGGCCCGTATAAACAACCCGATCTTCGATTTTAACATAGTAGGCATCGAGAGTGATGGCCAAATTCGCATCGGGTATTTTGGCGGTAAGGCCTAAACTAACACTTTGCGAGGTCTCCTCTTTGAGTTTCGGAATTCCCAAAAGCTGCGCTGCCCTACTGTCATTCGCAAAGGTGCCCACTTCCTGTGGATTTCCCTGATTGTCGAAAATAGTGGAAGTGGAATTGAAATTGATTTGGTGCAAAGACGGCGCACGGAAACCGGTATTGGCAGCGCCCCGCAGATTTAAATTATCGGAAACCTTGTAACGGGTAGCCAATTTAAAATTAATAGTGGATCCGAAATCGCTATAGTTTTCAAAGCGTGTCGCAAAACTGGCCAAAAACCTTTCCGAGAAATCCGCTTCAAGATCCAGATATCCAGCTATACTACTGCGCTGCCTCGACAACTCGTTGCTGGGGGCGAAACCTGGAAACACCTGCGACCCCCCGGGCCGGGCATTTCCGAAGAAGTCCTGGGCAGGTGTCTGCGAAGCCAGGGTAATCCGTTGTCCATTTGCCGTATATTGCGCGTAAGACGCTTCTTCACCGGCATCGATCTCATATTTTTCCGTACGGTATTCCGCACCGAAGGCTACGTTAAGACCGGCCATAACATCATCGAAATACTCGGTGACATCGAGGTTGGCCGTATTTTGGGCAAAAGAAAATCCACCGGCATCGAACAAGGTCGGGGATGCATTCTGCAAGGAAGCATTGAACGTATTTCCTATCGTGTACAAAAAGGCATTCCGCCCGTAGGTATTGCTCAAATCAACGTCCCAATCGCCGACTTTCCCTTTAATTCCGACGGAAAGGGATTGATCTTTGATGTTGGAATTGATTTCCGGTAAAAATCCGTTGATATAGGCCGGCGTATAAGTCCGGCTTTGGTTCGGCAGTCTATAAAAACCTGCGGAGTTACCGGTACGTGAACTGAGCCCCGCAAAGGAGTAGACCTGCGTACCGTTATCGTCTAAAGGCAGGGAAAAATTGGCGAAGATACGGCCACCGCGCAGGGCCGATTGACCAACGCGCATATTGTAGTCGCTACGCTGCTGGCCCCGTGCCGCTAGTTCGGCCTCGGTGGCATCCATCGCGAGTATCGGCTGCAACTCTTCCTTGGTGGTAGCCCCATTGAGGTTGATACCGGCCTGATTGGCGTACTGTATCACATCGGTCACATCATCATCCAACAAATTGGAAATATCGTAGCCATCGTTATTGGCTATACGCTCGACCACGTTGTATTGATTAAAGACCTCGCCTTCCCATTCCTTCATTCGACTATAATCCTGACGTACATCAAAATCCCCGGAAAGATTAAGGAATCCCCCGTTATCTCCCAAGGGAATACCATAGCTTGCGGCCACATTGGTAGACTCGCCATCCACGCCACCGGTCTGATCGTTGGCATTTTTGGTAACATAGGCCCCCGTAGTGACAGAGGCGTCCAGTTCGTTTACAGTTTTGTTCAGTACAATATTGATCACACCTGCAATCGCATCGGACCCGTACTGGGCGGCCGCACCATCCCGTAATACTTCAATACGCTGGATGGCGGCGGCGGGAATCGCGTTCAGATCCGTACCGACGCTACCCCGGCCGAAAGTACCGTTTACGTTGATCAGGGAGGAGGTATGTCGTCTTTTCCCATTGATCAATACGAGCACCTGATCAGGACCCAGACCCCGCAGCGAAGCGGGATCAATATGATCGGTACCATCGGAAATCGTTTGGGTGTTTGAAGTAAACGAGGGAGCTACGTAGTTCAGAATCTGGTTCAGGTTCACCTGCGGGCCTACACTGTTTAGTTCTTTCATATCGATAACATCGACCGGTACGGCACTTTCAATTGCTGTGCGGTTCGGGGCGCGGGAGCCTACGATGACCACTTCCGACAAGGCAACCCCGGAAGACAGTTGTATGCTCATTTCTCCCGATTCGGCGGTGACTTCCTTGGTCTCAAAACCAATGTAGGAGATCACCAACGTATCTCCTGCCTCGGCGTTGATGGAAAATTTACCGTCAAAATCGGTCGTAGAGCCCGTGGTAGTGCCCTTGACTACTACCGAAGCGCCCGGCAAGGGCGCTCCATCTTCGTCCAAAACGGTTCCCGTAATTTGTGCGCCGGCCAAGCCGACCACACCAAATAAGAGAGCCAAAACCATAAAGTACTTTGTTTTCATAGTGTGTTTTCGTTAGTGTTAATATTAAATTTAATCGTGAAAGTTAAGTAAATATTAAGTCGAATGGTAAGAAAATAGGTAAAAATGGTGAAGTAGTCAAATACGCAACCTAAGGATGACGGTTTTGATTTTGTACATTTATACACCCTCTACGTGAAAAAAGTATCCCATGCAGCACATCATAGACCGCTTTCTGAAATATGTAAAAATTGACACCCAAAGCGACCCGAATTCCAAAACCACTCCCAGTACTGAAAAACAATGGCTTTTTGCGGAAGAATTGGTCGAAGAACTTGAGGAAATCGGTCTAGAGCAGGTGACCATCGATGACAATGCTTACATTATGGCCACCTTGCCTAGCAATATCGAGCAAGATGTACCGGTAATCGGGTTTATTGCCCATTTTGATACCAGTCCCGATTTTACGGGCACGGACGTGAATCCGCAGATCATCGAAAACTATGATGGTAAGGATATCGTCCTCAACGCTCTGGAGCATATCGTTCTATCGCCGGATTATTTCGAAGATTTGTTGCAATACAAGGGACAGACCCTGATAACTACGGACGGCACCACCCTTTTGGGCGCCGACGACAAGGCGGGCATCACCGAAATCGTGACGGCCATGGAATACCTAATAGACCATCCGGAAATCAGACACGGAAAGATCCGGATCGGCTTTACCCCCGATGAGGAAATAGGACGTGGTGCCCATCTTTTCGATGTGGATAAATTTGGGGCCGATTGGGCCTATACGCTAGACGGTAGCCAGATCGGGGAGCTGGAATACGAGAATTTTAACGCGGCAAAAGCCAAGGTAAGAATCTCGGGGAAAAGCGTACACCCCGGTTATGCCAAAAACAAGATGGTCAATGCCATCAGTATCGCTACGGAATTTCTCGGCATTTTGCCCCCCGAGGAAACGCCCCAGCATACCGAGGGGCGAGAAGGGTTTTTTCACGTACATCACTTAAAGGGAGAAATCGAACATGCAGAATTCGAAATGATTATAAGGGATCACGACGAAGAACGGTTTCAAAGACGCAAACAGCTCCTTCTTGATATTAATCGAAAACTAAATACCATGCATGGCGATTGTATTGAGATCATCATCGAGGACCAGTATTTCAATATGTGCAAAAAGGTCGAGCCCGTCATGCATATCGTAGAAATTGCCAAAAATGCTATGGAAGCCGTAGGCATCACCCCGATCATTAAACCCATACGCGGCGGTACCGATGGCTCGCAATTAAGCTATAAGGGCCTGCCTTGCCCCAACATCTTCGCGGGCGGACACAACTTTCACGGCAAATACGAATACGTGCCCGTGGAGAGTATGCAAAGGGGAGTGGAGGTTATTGTAAAGATATGTGAGCTTGTGGGTAAAAAAGGCCAATAGTTATGGAAAAATCTGAAAAAGCAGAAGCTTATTACGCCGAGGAACATCCTTTCAAGAGAGGTGTTACATTACTTCGTCATTTGGCGCGCAAAACCCAGGCAACAGAAACCTTTAAATGGAACGCTCCGGTCTATACCATAGATGGAAAGAACGTATTTTGGATTTCCAGGTTCAAAAACCACTTTTCACTTGGTTTTTTTAAGGGAGCATTCCTTCAAGATTCAAAAGGGGCACTAGAAAATGCACAGCCCGGCAAGACAAAAGCCATGCGGCATTGGAAGTTCAAATCCGTTGACGAAATCGATAAAAAAGCAGTGCTAGCGTATATGAACGAAGCGGTGAAAAATCAAGAAAATCAAACGAAATAAACATCTCAAGTAGCCTCACCCACCAAAAGTTTTGCCGATGGGTGTTTGGTTACGAGGCGTTGAAAGGAATTATCAGCAGGTCAGACCATCGGCAACTTCCAGCCATTTTGATAGTCGGCCTTTAAATATTTATTGGCTTCCTCTTCCTTAAATTTTCCGGCAGTTTCGTCCCAGTAAATTCGATTGCCCGTTTTAAAGGCCACATTCCCCATATGGGCGACCAAAGCGGCATCATAACCTACTTTGATGGGGGCATGCAACTTGGTGCCGTCCCTGCTTTTTACGGCCTCGATAAAGTTGGCGGTGTGCAGGTCGAGTCCGCTGGCACCTCCGGTACCCTTTGAAATGGCTTCCATCTTCGGGATACCCTCTTTGCCCCATCCCTGAAACTCCGTTTCGGGGATCACTTCCCATCCGTTTCGGTCGACGACCAAAGTACCATTGTTGCCAATAAACGCGACCCCGTGGTTTCTACCGTAATTACCATTATCGATGCCCGTGGCATGCTCCCATAAAATGGAAAAACCATCGTACTCATAAACCGTCTGCAGCGTATCCGGAGTTTCGGAAGCGTCATCGGGATAAGCGAACTTACCGCCCAGGGCCATGACGGATTTGGGCGTATTGGCTTTCATACCATATAAGGCATAATCCAACATATGTACGCCCCAATCGGTCATCAGACCCCCGGCATAGTCCCAAAACCAACGGAAATTAAAATGGAAACGGTTGGGATTGAACGGCCTTTCCGGTGCAGGTCCGAGCCACATCTTATAGTCCACCCCTTCGGGTGCCTCGCCATCGGGCAGCACGGGTACGGGCTTCATCCAACCCTGATAGGCCCAAGCTTTCGTCAAGCGTATGTTCCCTAGTTGGCCGGAATGTACGAAATCGATGGCATCGACAAAATGGGGCTGGCTGCGCTGCCATTGCCCTATTTGCACCATTCGGTCACTGGAGCCCACATAGTTCAACATAATATTGGCTTCCTGAACGGAATTGGCAATGGGTTTTTCGCAATAGGCGTCCTTACCGGCCTGAAGGGCATCGGTGAGAATGAGGCAATGCCAGTGGTCAGGGGTGCCGATAATGACCACATCGATATCTTTATTCTCCAACAATTTTCGATAGTCCCTATACCAAATCGGTTTTTTAATACCCGCCTTTTCAAGATCGGCGGTACGCTTCTTCAGCACGTTTTCATCGACATCGCAAAGGGCGATAACGTTCGTCTCGTTGTTCTTTAACATGGAACTGAGGTCGCTAAAACCCATACCGTTGCAGCCGATAAGACCGATATTGATCCGGTCGTTCGGCCCGACCGGCCTGCGCATTGCGGCCAAAAGTTCCATAGGGAAAAGAAATGCGGCGCCGGAACCTGCCAGGGCCAATGAACTTTTTTTGATGAAGCTTCTTCTTTTTTGATACATGTGCTTTTCTTTAATTTGAATGGACTTGGATGGCCAAGGTACTAATTTGTGAAATAAAATGGGCCACAAAAAAAGCACCGATTTTAAAAACCGGTGCTTTTAACTAATTTAAACAATTCATTTATTTCTTTTCGGGAACGCTTTTCTTATCGGGCGCGTTCAATTTTTTGCTCATTTCCATCGAAATGGCGGAGCGATCGAATTTTAGTTTTCCGGCCATGGTCTCCAAAATGCAAGAAGCATCCTTATCATGAAGATCGAGAATCTTGCCATGAAGTCCACTTTTGGTAATGACACGGTCGCCCTTTTTCAGTTCGGCCGCAAACTTTTTTTCGTCTTTTGAACGCTTCATTTGCGGGCGTATCATAAAAAAGTACGCCACCACAAAAATTAAGATCATCGGAAGAAACTGTCCTATATCACCCATTATATGTAATTATATTTGAAATGTATTAAATTCATTGTCAGGAGATGATAGCGTATGCTACTATGGAGATTCAAATTTCCTGCAAGTACATCAAAAATCCCAACTCGAGATTGCTTTTGGTTTATAAACTCCCTTCCCAATGCATCCTCTATTTGGATGTGGGACCTGCGTTTTTAGGGTTTACGAAAGCCTTGATGCGCAATATTTCCGATCCTTTTTCCGTGTTCGCGTTCACCGTGATGGTTTTGGTCACCTGATTTTGTCCCGATCCGTTGAATTTTACCAGCAACTCTCCTGTTTCACCTGGGGCAATGGGATCTTTCGGTGGATCCGGAACCGTACAGCCACAGGAACTGGTCGCATTGGTAATAATCAAGGGTGCGTTACCCGTATTGGTGAACTTGAACGCCGTTTCTTGCGGCGTACCTTGTTCTATCGTTCCAAAATCGTGCTCCTCCTTTTCGAATTCCATAACGGGAACCTTTTTACCGGCCTCATCGCGTTGGGCGGCCTCGGCCACATTGTCGGATTTTATTTTGTTGGAGGCACTGTCCTTACAAGATCCGAACGCCATTAAAGAAATGGCACTTAGGACTAAAATTGCTTTTTTCATCGGTACTACTTTTTATTTTGGTTGCAAAATTAATGAATTATTTATAACTGATCGCCAAAAGGACGCATAACTCCATAACGCAATTAGCTAAATATTATTGGCCCTCAGATAAGCCCCCTACCAATTTTGTTCAATTTTCCCTCGGCTTTATATTCCTTGACCAGATTATCGAGTATACCGTTGATAAAAATACTGCTTTTTGGGGTGGAGTACTCTTTGGCAATTTCCAAAAATTCGTTGATGGTCACTTTCTCGGGAATGGTCGGAAAGTTCAAAAGTTCGCATATCGCCATTTTCAAGAGGATGGAATCCATATCGGCGATACGGTCCTTGTCCCAATTAGGCGTTTTTCCCTCGATTTCCTTCGTCCATTTCGCATCGTTGAGCAAAGTTTTGGTCAACAGGTCGTTGGCAAAGGCCATATCGGTCTTATCCTTTAACAATCTCGGCAAAAAGAAGGATGCCGGACGGTTTTCATTCGCTTTTTTAAACAACTTGACTATAAAGGTGTTTACTATGGGGATATCATCCACCCAAGTCAATTTATCATCCTCGAAATAGTCATAGATTTTATCGTTTGGCGCGATGACTTCCTTAAAAATGGAAATCAAAAAATCCTTATCCTGTTCATAAGAACTGGAGTTCGACGCCATATATTGGGGGTAGAGTGGATGGTCGAGGATATCCTTATATAAAATTTTCACGTACTCCTCGTTCAGGGACCAATTTTTAAGCTTTCGCTTCTTGAGTTCCGCTTTTAAGGGCTCATTATTTGACAATTGGAGCAATACCCGATTGTTCATGAATTTTTCCTGGTCCGGATATTCGTCCGATGCAGTGGCCAAATATTTATTGGAAGACAATTTCACTTGGTCGGAAGCCCGTTGCCGGATTTCTACCATCAGACTGAGCATCAGCAAATATAGATGGTACATGCTCTCGATACTGTACCTCAGGAATTTTTCCTGCTTTTCCAAAGAATCGTCATTTGAAAGGGTCAAGGCATAAATACATTGCATGACCTTTATTCTGATGTGCCGTCTAGTGAGCATGTAAAAGAACTTTTGTAGGATGGGATAACATTCGACTTTCCAGCGGCAAAAATAGGCAAAAGAAGTACGGGTTCAAATTTAAATTAAGTTTCGATGCTGTATTCAAAATGTCCGAACCCATGACCCTTAACCTATCAGTGTAGGTGGGCCCATAGCTTGTAACAGATATCTGCAATTTGTACTTCGCATTTCGTACTTCAAAGTATTCAACTCGTCTTGAGTTTCTCCTTTACCTGCGATATTCACATTATGTATCCCTATTTCGCCTTTTCTCGCACCGTATTCAGGGCTATGCTGCTCAAAAAAGGCGAATCATTAGGGCACAAAGGCCGAAAATCTCGGTTCCAATCAAAAACTCAAGACGAGTTCCTTATCTTTGCCGAATTGAATTTTCGGCCGCGAGATGAAAGAACTGCAACACCTCAACAAATACTTTAAAAAATACTGGAAGAAATTGGGGATCGGTATCCTTATTACCATCATCGCCAGAATGCTGCAGTTGGTCATGCCTTCCTATGTCAAAAAATCCATTAACGTAGTCGAGCAGTTTATGGATTCCGAAATTGCCGAACCTGAGGCCAAGGCACTCCTTCTAAAGTTCATACTTATCATTATCGGGGCCGCTTTGTTGTCGGGCTTCTTTACCTTTTTAATGCGGCAGACCATCATCAACGTATCCCGTTATGTAGAATACGACCTGAAAAACGAGGTCTTCGACCATTACCAGTTATTGAGCCTGAATTTTTATAAAAAGAACCGCACCGGGGACCTGATGAACCGTATCAGTGAAGATGTCAACCAGGTACGCCTCTATGCGGGGCCGGCCCTGATGTACGGCATCAATACGGTAACGCTCTTTGCCTGCATCATTCCGATCATGTTCATCACCGCCCCTACACTCGCCGCCTACGCCCTGATACCTTTGCCTATCTTATCGGTCTTGATCTACCTGATCAGCAGGGTCATACATCAGCGAAGTACGATCGTACAGCAGTTTCTTTCTACCCTCAGCACCTTTACCCAAGAAGTGTTTTCGGGCGTTTCGGTCATTAAGGCCTACGCCCTCGAACCCCAGATTAACTCGGAATTAGGGACTTTGGCCGTGGAAGGAAAGGATAAAAGTATGAACCTGGCCAAGGTAGACGCCTGGTTTTTTCCGCTGATGGTACTGTTGATCGGGGTCAGCAATATTTTTGTCATCTACATAGGTGGCAAACAATATATCGACGGGGAAATCGAATCGGTAGGGGTGATCGCGGAATTCATACTCTATGTCAATATGCTCACCTGGCCCGTGGCGATCATCGGATGGCTGACTTCCATCGTACAAAGGGCGGAAGCATCTCAAAAACGGATCAACGAGTTCCTGAAAGAAACGCCGGAAATTACCAATACCGTCCAAGAAAGCACACCGGTTCAGGGTAAAATCGAATTTAAGAATGTCACCTTTAAATATGATGATACCGAGATTACGGCGTTGAAGAATATATCCTTTACTATTGAAAAAGGCGATACAGTGGCCATTTTGGGAAAGACCGGTTCGGGAAAATCCACCATTTTGGATTTGGTGGCCCGGCTCTACGATGTGACGTCGGGCGAAATCTTGATCGACGATATCCCCCTCGAGCAGTTGAACATCGAAAGTTTGCGACAAGCCATCGGGGCAGTTCCCCAGGATGCCTTTTTGTTCTCCGATTCCATTAAGAACAACATCAAATTCGGCAAGAACAACGCTACGGACGAAGAAGTGGTCCAGGCCGCCAAGGATGCGGCGGTACACGAAAACATCGTTGGATTCTCAAAATCGTATGACACCGTGTTGGGCGAAAGGGGCATCACCCTTAGCGGGGGCCAAAAGCAAAGGGTTTCGATTGCACGGGCCCTTCTGAAAAACCCCAAAATCTATCTTTTCGACGATTGCCTATCCGCAGTGGACACAGAAACCGAGGAAGAAATCTTGAACAACCTTAAACAGGCGTCACAGGATAGGACCACGCTTATAGTCAGCCATCGGGTATCTTCGGCCAAGAACGCCGATAAGGTATTGGTATTACAAGACGGCGAACTATTGCAGGAGGGTACGCACGACCAACTCAATAATAAAGAGGGCTTCTATCGGGAGCTTTATGTAACCCAATTGTCGGAGAACGAGTCTTGAGATAGAAGGTAAAGGGGAAAGAAAATGGCAAAATTGTTGTGGCATTGGCTTTTTTTTCACATTTTTGGAAGATTAAGGGATAGATTTTAAAACGGTCTCTTACAACCAAATGGACTTTATTAAAAAGTTCGTAACCAAGACACTCAAAGAGATGGGCGAAAAAAATTCAATGGAGCAAGAGGAAATTCAATCCAAAGTATTACGTGCGGGCAGAAGAACGTATTTTTTCGATGTGCGGAGCACCAAAGCGGGGGACTATTACCTGACAATCACCGAAAGTAAAAAGTTTACCCACGACGACGGATCTTTTCATTACAAAAAACACAAAATATATCTTTATAAGGAAGATTTCGAGGGCTTTAAGGAAAGTTTTGAAGAAATGATGGAATTTATAATCGGCGAAAAGGGAACTGAGGTCATCTCCGAACGCCATCAAAAGGATTTCAAAAAAGAGGAGGAAGGATCTAGCGAAAACGGTGAACCCAAACCGACGGATAGTTTTACCGATGTCAGTTTCGACGATATTTAATAGATTAATCTCTACATCCCTAATTAAAATAAACTACGGAAACGGATTTAGCTTATAAAATTAGACCCTTTTTATGGGTCTTTTTTTATTTTGCCTTTGCAGAACGTTCGTATTCCCGACTGCGTTATTGTTTTCATTGATACTACCCATTTCAAGACCTTTAGGTACGGTACGAACAGGCCGTTGAGGAACACTATCTTTTCTGGGTATAGAATGTGTGAAACAATTTCACATACACCGAGTTGAACAAAAATAATCCGACTATTGCCCCAAGGCCCGCAAGACTGTTCCATATCCCCGAGATAACCACAAAGAGAATCAGATAATATATAGGATACACCAGCAAGGCAAACCCAAACCGCAGGGTGGCCGTAAATTCCGGTTCCCACACCCTAGGTTTGACCCAAATTCGCCATACGGCGATTACCGGGAAATTGAGAAGGGTAAAAAGCCCCTTCATTAAGCCTTGCAGTGCACCGGGGCGGGGAGAATCGGCACCCTTGTGGTCCCGGCTCTTCAAATTCTTTATAGCCGCATTGGTTTCGGAGGGATTGAGATAATCTACGGGCAATGCATCCAGTATTTGGGCAATCGCCTCGTAGTTCTCCTCGTCCTCTATATGAGTGGTCAAAGCCTTCAATCGGTCCGAAACCGCTCTTTTGACCTTATCGACCGAACCTTTTAGATCATGGGGGTCGTAGAGGCCATTGACCCTGATACTTTTATCATAATAAAGGGCCACCTGGTCGGGAAAGCCACTGTTCTTTAAATAGTTCATGCCGACGGGTACCAAATGGATGTCCTGTTGCGGACTTTTTTCCAAAGCATGGAACAGAATACGTGTGAAGCCTTTGCTCAAAGGCCGAACGCGGCGTCTCCTGTCATGGTTCGCTTCAGGAAAAAGAACAATAGCTTGATTTTTTTGGAACAGCCGCGTGCATTCGTCAAAAACCATCCTATTTTTTTTCAGGGCTTCCCGGCCATCGCGAAAACGGTAAATGGGAAGCATGCGTAAACAGGTGAAGAATTTGTTTAGGGTCGGATGTCTAAAAACATCCGAGCGGGTCAAGAAGTAAGGCTTCCGTTGGCAATCCGTTACGATCAATAGTACATCCATCAGGGCGGCCTGGTGGTTGGGCAGAAAAAGTACCGGTTCGTTTTGAGGTACATTTTCAAGACCCGAAATCTTTATCCTTCCGTAATAAAAATATAATCCGGATTTTATCCAGAACTTCAGAAGTCGGTATCCTAGATTTTCTAAAAGATGCAATAGAGGTTGATGTATGAGGTGATCGGCGTTTGGTGCATATAGGTCACGATATTTTGAGACCATTGGCAACGGAGGCTTCCGGCTGTAGGAGAATGACGTCCTTGCCATCGACGGCCCCTAAGATAAGACATTCGCTCATTAGGTTTGCAATCTGTTTTTTTGGAAAGTTGACAACCGCCACCACCTGCCTTTTCAAAAGTTCGTCTTTGTCATAACGATGGGTAAGCTGTGCGGATGTTTGTTTTATCCCGGTTTCCTCCCCGAAATCCACTACGATCCGGTAGGCCGGGTTTAGGGCTTGGGGAAAATCATCCACTTTTATTATGGTTCCTACCCGAATATCGATTTTGGCGAAATCGGGCCAAGTAATGTTTTCGGTCATGTTCTGGAATTTTATATGAAAGGTTAAAACGTATCTAGCCTAAGGCTGAGCAGGACGAAGATTCAAGGTTCAAGGTTCAAGTTTCAAGGTTCAATATACCACAGAATACCTAAAAAACCGCTAACTTTATTCTTCACTGCAGATGGCTGGAACACTCCCATCAAAAACCGTAAGAAATAAACCTTTAATCCAATAATTACAATCCTCATGTCAAGAACACCCAGTAATATGCTGCCCTTGGGTACCAAAGCCCCTGAATTCAGTCTGACCGATACGGTAACTAACAAGTCCGTAAACCTTCATGCGCTCAAAGGCGAAAAAGGCACGGTCATCATGTTTATTTGCAACCACTGCCCGTTCGTAAAGCACGTCAACCCCGAAATCGTAAAAATAGCCCAGGAATATCAGGACAAGGGTATCGCTTTTATCGCCATATCAAGCAATGACGTGGAGCATTATCCCCAGGATGCGCCCGATCTGATGAAAGAAACCGCAAAAGAAATGGGCTACCCCTTTCCCTATCTCTATGACGAGACCCAAGAAACGGCCATAGCCTACCACGCAGCCTGCACCCCCGATTTCTATCTTTTCGATGCAAACCTCAATCTGGTCTATCGCGGCCAGTTGGACGGTTCGCGCCCCGGAAACGAAATTCCCCTGACCGGCCATGATTTACGAAATGCCTTGGATAACCTGCTTAATGGGAAAAAAATTGACCAAGACCAAAAACCGAGTATCGGCTGCAATATTAAATGGAAAGAGTGAAACAGTGTTCAGTAAGCAATGTTCAGTTGGCGGTAAACACTTTGTATCGCCTACTTAATCAACCACCCTTCCCGTTTCACCAGCCCCTCGATGTGCGCATAATGATGGTCCCCGTGCCATGCGTAACGTCCTATATTCTCATCGAGCGTGGATTCTAGATCATTATCGGGATGAATAAATTTCCGCTGCAAGTGATACCTTGAAAGTCCCTTTAAGAGATACACCAACTTGGCATGTACCGCACCTAGGTGATCCAGCGAAAGGAAAATGGGAGCGGACTTGGCATCGAAAAGCTCCGACCACGCCTTTTCGTCGTAGGCTTTTATGATGGGCTTATCTTCCGTCAGGGCCCATTTGAAACGGATGTAACTCTGGTGGTGACTGTCCGCAATGTGATGAACGGTCTGGCGCAGTGTCCATCCCCCGGGGCGATAGGGAGTATCCAATTGTTCCTGGGTCAGGTTTTCGACCCTCTTTTTTAACCTTTGGGGCAATCGTTCTATGGTTTCTATCCATTCTGCAATTTGCGCATCGGTAATATCTTCAGGAATTTCATATTGGCCTATAGGATATTTTAATTGTTCCAGTTCAAGGTTTTTCATATACTAAAAGTAGCAAACTTTAATACATTTTTAACCATAAGCCTATGGAAGTTCCTACTTAATCTACTAGTTTTAAAGGAATTTAAATTTAATCCTAAAAACAACCAAAATGGCAACAATACGATTGGGTGACAAAGCCCCTGATTTTACGGCGGACAGCTCCGAAGGAGAAATCAATCTCTACGATTATCTCGGCGATAGCTGGGGTATTTTATTCTCGCATCCGGCGGATTTCACACCTGTGTGTACCACAGAATTGGGCACGACGGCCAAGTTCAAGGACGAATTCGACAAGCGTAACGTAAAAATGTTGGCACTGAGCGTGGACAATGCCGCCTCCCACAAGGAGTGGATAAAAGATATAAACGAAGTGAACGATACCACGGTCAATTTTCCGATTATCGCCGATACCGACCGCAAGGTTTCCGATCTTTATGATATGATTCATCCCAATGCCGACGATACCCTTACGGTACGTTCGGTCTTTATCATCGCACCTGATAAAACGGTGAAGCTGATGCTGACCTACCCTGCCTCCACGGGTCGAAATTTTTACGAACTGCTACGGGTAATCGATTCCTTACAACTAACTGCATATCACAAGGTAGCGACCCCTGCCAATTGGGAAAGCGGGCAAGATGTGGTGGTGAGTCCCGCCATATCCACCAAAGATGCCGTCGATATGTTCAAAAAAGGGGTGAAGGAAGTAAAACCCTATTTACGTATGACACCAGATCCAACCTCTTAAGTATATTTCGTACCGGGTTTAAAGAGTTTATCCCTACTAGTAAAAGGCTATCTAAATGTATCCCATTTGATAGCCTTTTTTCTGTCCGAGAAATTGAACTCATTTAGACTTTTTATTTTCCGTACGAACATGATATTTTGAGGCTTTATTTCCACATTTTTCAATATCGTAGCCCTGCTATGCATTTTAAAAATGACTTCATCTAACCTCAAAAGCCGATATTCCCCGTTTCAAACAATAAGTCTATAGGAGCTATTTTTTCAGCCTGTTTATCAAGCCCATTACCATTTTATTTTTACCTTGTGGATGTAATTTCGTAACGATGTCAACCTCCATACTAAAAAAAGTATTGCTTTTGCCCTCTCTGGCCATCCTATTGGGCAGCTGTGTCAACCTTAGGCACGTCGCAGACTTCTCTAAAACTTCTATCGAGGGCATCGAAGGTTATGAGAAGCTCGCCCACGGATTTGCAACCATTTGCCGGCAAGATTGCCAACAGGAGAACATCCGCCAACTAAACATCCATAATACGGACTGTGATTGCGCACCAAATCAAAAGGCTGATAGCATTACCCAAATGATGTATAACGCCACGAGGGAATATTTTTATGGATTGTCGGATCTCAGCCAAAACGATCTTACCCATTACCAAACGGACGATTTTACGGAAGCACTCTCAACTGGGGATTTCGGCCCCTTAAAATTGAACGAGACCGACGTTAAGGCCTATTCGAATATTTCGGCGCTTCTGCTTCTCGCCTTTACCGATGGCTTCCGCAGAAAAAAGATAAGGGAATATGTCACCCAAGCCCATGAGCCCCTTTTAAAGTTACTCCATTTTTTAGAGCTTAATCTGGCCGGAAACCTGCGGGGAAAATTGGAAGTACAAAAAAGCGGACTTAAAGATTTCTATTTTGATTTTATTAAGGATACAAAAGGTTCGGACTATGAACGGGTCAAATTCGCAGAAGATTATTTTCGTAGGATTTCGGAAATAACCGACCGACAAAAAGAACTCGACCTGTATGCCCAAATCCTGAAGGAAATAGCCGAAGGCCACACTACATTATATAACAATGTCAGTAGCATGACCGATAATGATGTGCGTAAGGAGCTGGCCAGATATGGAAGTCAACTCAAAACGACGATATCCGCATTGCGTAAAATGAATTGAAACCATGGAAAAATTATCATCGGAACAGGTAAAGGAACTTGCCGACAACCTTCTTAGGATGACCAACGCCCTAGGAAATTACCGTTACGAAAATTCCGATCGATTGACAGAAGAAGAGAATTTACTATTAAAAGACCTGTACCGTAAACAGCTGGAACAGACGACGGAACTTTACACCCAATCAGCCCTACTGGTGATGGAGGATGTTGAAACATCACTACAACAAATAGAGACCATTACCTCGGAAACCCAAAGGCTTTATAAAAATTTGAAAAACGTACAAAAGGTCCTGGACCGGGCGACCTCGGTATTGACCTTGGCAAGTGCAGTCATCGGACTGGATCCCAAGGGCATCACCTCTTCGATTAAAAATTTGCTGTCCCCCGCAACCTGAAAGCAAATTTTCCAAATATAACTTCCAAAAAACCACTTGATTAAAAATTAAACGCTATATTTGCGCTTTAATTTAATTTTTAATTTTTTAGTATTATGAGTAAAGGAACAGTAAAATTCTTCAATGATTCCAAAGGATATGGTTTTATCACTGAAGACGGTTCAAGCGAGGATCACTTTGTACACATTTCTGGTTTAATCGATGAAATTCGTGAAGGTGATGTTGTAGAATTTGAACTACAACAAGGTAAAAAAGGATTGAACGCGGTAAATGTGAAGGTTATAGACTAGAGCGCATAAACTTTTTTTATACCAAGCCCCGGCAACATTGTCGGGGCTTTTTTTAGCCGGTTGGTTAATGTTGGTAATATTTTTCATACATTCGCTACAATCCTTTCGGTAAACAATCGTTAAAAGGTAGGGTTTTATCGATTTAAAATGTTTACTAAACTTATAGACAGCGCCCCTTGTCAATCAATAAAATGCTATGCTAGCTTTTTTTTCCATCCTCCTTGTACTTATCGCCCTTAATGTGATACTTCTTGTCCTTAGCCTGAGTCAAAAACAAAAAGATTAGATTAATCCATTAAAAAGTGGATATTAGGCACAAAAAAGCCCTAGCTGAGTGCCAAGGCTTTCCTTCTATCCATCATAGCTTTTGCTTCTATTTCACGTCCACCAACTCGACATCGAACAATAAGGTAGCGTTGGGCGGAATTACTCCTCCCGCGCCTGCATTACCATATCCCAAAGCGGGCGGAATGACAAAACGTGCCTTATCTCCCACCTTTAGTAACGCAATTCCCTCGTCCCACCCGGAGATTACCTGCCCGGCACCTAATTCAAAATCAATTGGCTTTTTGCGTTTGTAGGATGAATCGAAGACTTGGCCATTCAATAAAGATCCTTCATAATGTACCGATACAGCCTGGCCTTTCTGCGCTTTTTTTCCGTTGCCCTCCTGTAACATTTTGTACCGCAGTCCACTTTCTGTACTATCGAAACCCTTTGAGATTTTGTCGAGTTCCGCTTCCTGCAACTTTCTTTGTTCGGCTAGGCGTTTTTCCTTGGAACCTTTAAAGGTTTCGAAGGCTTTTACGGCATCCCAGTTTTTGGCCTCTTCACCGACACGGACGATTTCCAGTTTTTCAATGGTATCTCCCTGCTCGATGTCATCGACAACATCTTGGCCTGATTCCACAGAGCCGAAGACCGTATGCTTATTATCCAACCAAGGGGTCGGTACGTGGGTAATAAAAAACTGGCTGCCATTGGTGCCCGGCCCGGAATTGGCCATAGAAAGTGTACCGGACTCGGAATGGTCGAGTTCGGGATGGAACTCATCGTCGAACTTATAACCGGGATCTCCGGTACCCGTACCTTGAGGACATCCGCCCTGTATCATAAAATTGGGGATAACACGATGGAACGTAAGTCCGTCATAGTACGGCTTGTCTTTCGGGCGGACGTTATTTTCATGGGTTCCCTCGGCGAGGGCTACAAAATTGCCCACCGTACCCGGGGTTTTATCATGGGTAAGTTTTACTAGTATTTCTCCTTTCGAAGTATTAAACTTGGCATAGATTCCGTCTTGCATGTTACTCGTTTTTGGTGAAGGACAAAGTTAGGAAAAATGTTCAGGGTTTGGGTCCAAGATCCGAACGCACTTCGTAGTTGTTCAAAGTTCGGTACAAGTAGGGTTTTTTGCGAGCCGCAACCGCCTACCACCGGGGTGTCAAAACTTTCATTTTGGCTCTGAACCCACGCCGTACTTATCAAAGAGATACATCAAGCTCGCCATACTGGCGGCACCAAGTTCAAGCTCGCGTCGGTTGACATGTTCGAAGGTGTCGTTTGCGGCGTGGTGATGGACAAAATAGCGCTGGGAATCGGGACTCAGGCCGGCCAAGACCATCCCCTCTTTTTTTAGGGGTGCTATATCCGCCCCGCTATACCCTTTTTCAAAAAGGTGAAGCAAGTAAGGTTCAAAAAGTGGGGACCAGCTTTGCACCTGGTGCAGATGTGCATCGGAGCAATCGAACGAGAATCCGCGGGGCGTAAAACCGCCTGAATCGCTCTCGAGTGCGAACACATGGTTTTCGTTATTTTTTTTTGCATTTTCGGCATACTCCGTTCCGCCGCGCAATCCGTTTTCCTCGTTCATATATAATACCACCCTAATGGTACGCTTAGGTCGGTAGCCCGTACGCTTTAGTAGGCGCAGCACCTCCATACTTTGAACACATCCTGCCCCGTCGTCATGCGATCCGTCGCCCAGGTCCCAAGAATCAAGGTGGCCTCCGACGACCATAATTTCCTCGGGATGGGTACTTCCCTTGATTTCCCCAATGACGTTGAACGATTCCACCTCCCCCATCTGTTCGCATCGCTGCTTAAAGTAAAATTGGGTATCGGGATTGAGCGTTAAGGTGGTACTCAACATCTCGGCACCCTGGGTACTTATGGCCGCAGCGGGAATCCTTTTATCCAGGGCGGTATCACCATAGCTCATCGAGCCCGTATGCGGAAAATCGTCTAAACGCAGGTTCATAGACCGCACGATGACGCCCACGGCCCCATATTTGGCAGCCTCTTCGGCACCCGAATAGCGTTGGTCGACACACCCGGAATAGGCGTCGAAGGTGCTGATCAGTGTCGGGTCCATCGGGCGGTTGTAAAAGACTATTTTTCCCTTTATGTTCGCTTCGCCCAGGGCCTTTAGTTCATCAAGACCTTTAACCTCGACTACTTTTGCCTTGGTACCGCCCAAAGGGGTCGCCACAGAACCGCCCAATGCACAAATGGGAACATTGGTGGTCAGCCCCGGCGCGGTCTCGATATAGGCAAATTCGGGAGTGCCGCGTACCCATTTGGGCACCATGACCGGTTGCAGCCAGACCTTGTCGAGACCCAAAGAATCTAACTGCTCTTTGGTGTATTCTACCGCCCGCTGCGCCTGAACGGAGCCTGAAAGCCGGCCGCCGATCTGATTAGACAGATAATTTAGCCAATCATAGGCCTGGCCATCGGTTAGGGCCGTATCATATATTTCCTTTATTTGTTGGGCATCATCGTTTTGCGCATAGGCCTGATATCCTATCAACAGTACTGCTAGTAAGCACTTTTTCATTCCTTTTCCTCTATAATGAACTCGACTTGAATTATTCTTTTACTTGCGAATTTTACATTTTGCACCCTACATTTCGTCATATCTAGCTTTCACAGCTGTGGCAATGTGACCAAAAATAATCTCTGTAGGCGACCCTAAAATCCTTCTTTCACGGTTCCAAACAACAACTCAGGACGAACTCAGTAATTGATCTTTATAGGTTTCCAGGTTCGCCTGGATTTCGGAATCTAGTTCCGGTTTCTTGATATCGTGGTATTTTTTTAGCTCTTCCCATAAAATGGAAGCTACGATTACCCGGGCCGCCTTTTTGTTGTCCGCCGGAATTACGTACCAAGGGGCATGGTCTTTCGAGGTTCTACTCATAGCCTCTTCATAGCATTTGCGATAATCGGGCCATAAATCACGTTCCTTCAGGTCGCCGGGCGAAAACTTCCAGTTCTTTCTTTGGAGTCTCAGTCTTCTCAATAAACGTAAACGTTGTTCTTCCTTGGATAGGTTCAGAAAAAATTTAAAGATAATCGTTCCGTTTTCCGAGATATGCCGCTCAAAATCGTTGATCTGTTTGAAGCGTTGATCCCAAAATTTTTCATCGATGTCGGCAACGGAGTGGATACCGGGAATATTTTCTTTCATAATATACTCCGGATGCACCCGGGTCACCAGTACATTTTCATAATGGGTACGGTTGAAGACCCCAAACTTACCTTTTGCCGGCAGTGCAATATAGTGCCTCCATAGATAGTCGTGCTTCAGTTCAAGCTCGGTAGGCACCTTAAAACTGTGCACCACCACTCCCCTAACGTTGAAATCTTTGAAAACCTCCCGGATCAGGCTATCCTTGCCAGCGGTATCCATGCCTTGCAAACAGATGAGTATGCTGTATTTTCCATGGGCATAGATGGTATCCTGAAAATCTCCCAGCTTCTTTCTGATTTTTTTTAGCTCTTTTTTAAGCTCCTCCTTGGAAGAATCACAGTCTTCATAGGTCGGGTACTCGTTGAGTTTGATCGGTCCGCCCACTTTGTAGGACGAAGTATTAGGTATATCCATGGGTTGAAGATAAAAAATCAATTCGTTGAACGGTAATCCCATGCAAAAAAAATAACCGTTCGGCCACGAAATCCACCAGTTTGTCCAAAATAATAAGCATCGAGGGTAGTGTATCGAAAAAATTAGGGGTCAACTCACTGATAGCGATACCTTTGCCTTGTAAAACGCCCAAAATTTACGACCAAACCTACTTTATGAAGCTACAGTATTTTGTACTTTTCGCTTTCCTTTTTTGCCTTTTATCCTCTTTTGAACCTACGCCGGCCTGCCAATATGCAGCATCGAATATTGATTATGTAGGGAAAGAAATCAAAAAGGCACTTGCGGAGAAAAATTTACAGCTTACCCGATTTCACGTTTACAGGGCGTTGGACGCCCTCTCAAAATCCAAGGAAAAACTTGAAAAATGCGATTGCGGACCGGCCTCGGAAATCGTCGCCGAAGTTAAGGAGTTGTTGAAATATGCCACGAAAAACAGTTCGGTAACCGGTGCTGGCATTCTACTCGATAAAGCTTTGCATCTTACGGAAAATGCGGTTACGGCTCTTGGCGAACACGAGCAGCATAAAAGGGCCTACGATACGAACCTGCTCAACATGGACCCTCATGGCGAAAGGAAAGACACAATAGCCGTACCGCCCAACGAAAAAATACTCGAACGTAAGATCGATTCTGCCTTGGCAATATACCGTGCCTCGCTGAACAAGGTTATCAACAGCGTAGACTGCCGGGAAGCCAAGGCTTTTGCCAATCGCATCCATGAAAATTGCCAGCAGGAGCTATTAAGAATCGATCTCTCGGAGGGGAAAAAATATTACAATCTTCGAACCAAGGAGATTACCGGGGAGGCACTTGCGAAGTTGGGAAACTGTGGGAAATAGTCGCGGTTTGCTATGGTAGTGGCAGTTGGCAGTATTGCAAGCTTTGGATAGTATGGGGGACGTCTTTAAAGTTCAAGCTGTTATCGATGGGCATTACAATACTATTTTTTCCCGATATATTAGGCAAGGCCAAAACTTCAAAAGTGAAGCACCCCGACACGAAGTTTCAGTATTGACCTCCTTTAGCAAGAAGGGATACCATGCATTTTAACCGCCAACTGCCACTGTGAACCGCACCATACCTGAATCATTTGCTCGCAAAAAGTTTCACATCTTCTTCCGACACCTCCTTGCTTCCCAAAATAATAAGGCGTTCGACGACGTTTCGGAGCTCGCGGATATTGCCGGTCCAGTCATAGCTCTTTAGCAAATTCACTGCCTTGTCGGAAAAGGTTTTTGGGGATACCCCCTGTTCGGAAGCTATTTTTTTGGTAAAATGTTCGATAAGAATCGGAATATCGTCGCGCCTTTCGTTTAGGGCTGGCACCGGTATCAGAATCACGGCAAGCCGATGGTAAAGATCTTCACGGAATCTATTTTCCTCGATTTCTTTTTTGAGATCTTTGTTGGTGGCGGCCACTACGCGCACATCGACTTTAATATCCTTGTCCGTTCCCACCCTTGAAATTTTGTTTTCCTGTAGGGCGCGCAAGACTTTGGCCTGCGCGGAGAGGCTCATGTCGCCGATTTCATCCAAGAAAATAGTACCCTTGTTGGCGGCCTCGAATTTACCGGCCCGGTCTCGAACCGCGGAGGTAAAGGCCCCTTTGACATGGCCGAAGAGTTCACTCTCTATCAGTTCGGAGGGAATCGCGGCGCAGTTGACCTCTATGAACGGCCCGCCGCTGCGTTCGCTTTTTTCGTGCAACCAATGGGCTACCAGCTCCTTTCCAGTACCATTGGCACCTGTAATCAATACCCTAGCTTCGGTCGGGGCCACTTTCTCTATCATCTCCTTGATGACCGAAATGGCATCGCTCTCCCCTACCATTTCGTAATTCTTGCTGACCTTCTTACGTAGTTTTTTGTTCTCCACCACTAGTTCCTGGCGGTCAAGGGCATTTCGAACCGTGGTCAGAAGGCGGTTCAGGTCGGGCGGTTTAGAAATATAATCGAAGGCACCGAGTCGCATGGTGTTCACCGCCGTATCAAGGTCGCCGTGCCCCGAAATCATAATAAAGGGTATTTCCGGCTTTATTTTTCCTGCGGCTTCCAGCACTTCCACACCGTCCATCTTAGGCATTTTTATATCGCAGAGCACCAAATCGTAATCGTTATTCTTTACGGCCTCCATTCCCTTTAATCCGTCTTCGGCCTCGTCCAACTGATACGTCTCGTTTTCTTCGGAAAGAATTTTCACCAATACCCTGCGGATGGCCGATTCGTCTTCTATTATCAATATTTTTGGCATGTTTTCTCTTTTTATGCTTTGTTCAAGGTTTCCACGCTACTTCAGGGCTTTTCCACCCTATCTATTCTCTAAAGCCCTATCCGAAATCCGGCCCTGAAATAAAAACTGGGACCGTCGTTCAGGGTAAAAATATCGTCTCGATCCGAATTTCTTAATACCCCTTTTTGAAAGAGCGTATGGCCACCATAAATATAGACGAACGCTGATTTCTTGATTTCGTACTGGTATCCTAGCGTGCCTAGGGCAGCCGATGAGGAAATTGATGTCGCGGCTCCCCCACCGGGGATAAGGATAGAATTTTGAAGGTTTACGTAATATCCATCCAAAATAAATTCGGACTGTAATTGGTGTTTTTCGCCGAAATGGTATTTTATGGCCGTTTTTGGGGCCCCCACGACGTAGGACCAATGCTCGTGGAAACGCTTTTCGTAATATATTATGGGCAATGGAATCCGAAGGGCCACCGTTGAATTATAGGCGATACCCAATACCAGCCGAAAAGGTTTTTCTATTTCCTTTTTTTGCTTTAAAGCGCCTACCGTAACATTGAAGGAGATATCTCCCTTTTCCAGCGGCTCGCCCAAAGTCGATGACAACCTGGGGGTTAAAAGACCGATGAACTGCCAATATGCGTTGTATTTATAGGCATAGGCCAAGTTAAGATCGACCACGTGGAGATTGCGGATTCCCTCTATGTCACTGGGGATACCATCCCGTTTCAATCCATGCGAAAGACGATTATATTCGGCGCCGATGATAATCCTGCTAGAATCCTTCATGGCTATGGGGATGTTCGCCACCAATTTAATTCGTGATAGCTTGGCTCCCTGACCATTTCTGGGCATCATCATGTACTCCGCCCTAAAAATATCAGGGGTCTGGGCAAAACAGAATGCCGTGGAGAAAATAATGATATAAAAACCAATTTTCCTTAATCTTAGTCCATGTCCCATTTCGTATCGGTTTTGTCTAAGGCCGCCCGATGTTCGAACGGACTGGATTGAAAAAAATGTACATCCCTTTGCGGAAAAGGAATAATTACGCCGTTTTTCCTAAAATTAGCATCTATTTTATATCGCATCGCACTTTTTAACTTAGGATCGCTAAAACTGTCGTTAATGTAAAAGTTAAGGGAAAACATAAGCGCTGAATCTCCGAAATCGTCGAACTGTACAAAGGGTTTCGGATTTTTTAAAACTCCCATTTGATTTTTTGCGATATCCTCTAAAATTTTGGTGACCAATTTTACATTGCTCCCGTAGGCGACGCCTATAATTATTTTTTCACGGGTGGTCTTATGGTTCTGGGTATAATTATAAATGATATCGGTAATAAAATGATGGTTGGGAATAACGATTACTTTATCGTCGCGGGTAATGGCCCGGGTGGTTCTCAGCTTGATTTCAAAAACCTTCCCGACCTTGCCGTCGACCTCCACGATATCGCCCACGTGCAATGATTTATCCGTTATAATAAAAATACCGCCGATAACATCCTTAAAAAGATCTTGTAATGCCAGCCCCAGACCGACGAACAATGCGGCCGAAGCGGTTAGTAAGAGCGTGATATCGATTCCAGCAGCGCTCATGGTAATAAAGATTACGATCAAATAGATCACATACCTGATGAACTTGAAAACGCTGATGAACTTGAGCCTATCTTCGCCTTCCATTTTTCGAGTCAGCAAATGGCGTAACCATTTTAGCAGAAAACTGGTTATTACAAAAGCGGCAACCAATAACAATAATAGGCCTACGGTAAGGTGGATCTGATTGTCTCCCACGCCGAATTTAGGGCCCCATTCGAGAAACTCCTTTATAGAGCCCCAGATATCTTCCTCGATGATTTCCTCTACCTTGCTTTTATCGCCTTGTAGCATATGAACTCATTAATACTTTAACCACTTGAACAATTCTTTATAGGAAGGTTTTTTGCCGTACATCAGGATACCTACCCGATAAATCTTGGCCGCCAGCCATACGATACCGATAAAGGTAAGTATAAGTAATAGGATGGAAGCCACCAGCTCCCAAACGGGCACCCCTCCATCGCCGATACCGCTTGGCAAACGCATGAGCATAACTATGGGCGAGGTTAAGGGGAACAGGGAAAACCCGACCGCTATTGGGCCGTGAGGATTGCTGAAAACCGAAAAGAACCCCACATAAATGCCCAACATCAGGGGCAGGATGATGGGGAAAATGAACTGTTGGGTATCGGTCTCATTGTCTACTGCCGCACCAATGGCCGCATATATCGAGCTGTATATCAGATAGCCCAAAACGAAATACAACAGAAAAAAGCTGATCAACATCACCCACGGTATCGCCAAAAGTTCCAGCGCATAGACCTGTAGGGTCTGATCGGTCGTAGGAATCGGGGGCGCCATATTCGCACCAACGGCCGCCCCATTGCCCAAGGAAGAGGGGTCGATATCGAAAATTGCAAAGGCCACGACCAACAACAGGGAGGCAGAAACTATCCAGATGGCAAACTGGGTGACCCCCGCCAATGAAGTACCTATTATCTTGCCCAACATCAGTTCGAAGGGCTTTACCGAAGAGATGATTACCTCGATGATACGGCTAGTCTTTTCTTCGATGACGCTCCGCATGACGAAACCGCCATAAATGATTATGAACATCATAATCAGATATCCGAACCCGCCACCGATAAACGCTTTTATCTCATTAATGCCCTTTAGGTTGAGGTTACCGTCAAAAGTGGCCGTATTAACCTCAAAGCCATTATCTATTCCTGCGAACTCGCTGGCGGAAACCCCTAGTTCCTGCAACCGCTGTTGACGCAACCTATCCTGAAAAACACGGTCGAGTTTATCGAGAATCGCAGTGCTTGGCGTCTCTTGGGTATACAGAAAGGAACCCTCGGCCACCTTTTCCAGGTCGCCGCCGTCGGGAATATAAAGCAGCCCGTCGTAGCCCCTATTCAAAGTGGAATCCTTTGCGGCTTCAAGGGAGATATCGTCGAAATTCACGAAAGAAGTTCCCTCGGTGGTCAAAAATTCATGGGCAAAATAATCGCTCTCGTTCAAAAGACCGATAATGCGTTTTTCGCTATCGTTTATCTTGGTCAGATAGGCAATAAGCACCACCATACCGACCATTAAGATGGGACTCAAAAAGGTCATGATAACGAAGGATTTGTTGCGCACCTTGGCCAGATATTCTCTTTTGATGATCAGCGGCAGTTTATTCATGGCAAGCTTTGCTTTGTACCGTTTGGATAAATATTTCGTTGGCCGAGGGTATGGTCTCTACAAAATGGTTGATATTCGCCTTCGAGGTTAGATAGTTAAGAACTGATCCGGAATCATTGGTGGGAAGCTGTAAGGTGAAGTCCAACTGCCTCTCGGATTCGTCGTATCTCGAAGAACTTATGTTAAACTTTTCGGCTAGTTCCTTCAAAATCATGTCGGCATTCTCGGTTTCGAGTCCTACTTTGAAAACATTGTTCTTGTAGGCCTTTTTGATTTCCGAAAGCTTTCCGTCGAGAATTTTTTTGGAGCGATGGATCAGGGCGATGTATTCGCATAGTTCCTCCACCGATTCCATTCGGTGGGTCGAAAAGATGATCGAGGTACCGTTTTCCTTCAACTTCAGAATTTCGTCTTTGATAAGATTAGCGTTGATGGGGTCGAACCCGCTAAAAGGCTCGTCAAATATAAGCAGCTTGGGTTCGTGCAACACGGTGACGATAAACTGTATCTTCTGGGCCATACCCTTGGAGAGCTCTTGGACTTTTTTGTTCCACCAGTCACCAATGTCCAACCGATCGAACCAAAATTTCAACCTTTGTTTGGCTTCCGCCTTCGACAGTCCTTTCAACTGGGCCAAGTACAGGGCCTGCTCCCCTACCTTCATCGATTTATACAAGCCCCTTTCTTCGGGCAGGTATCCGATCATGGCGATATGTCGCGGCTTTAGTCGTTCACCATCGAAATACACCTCGCCATGGTCGGGATAGAGAATCTGGTTAATAATACGGATCAAAGTGGTCTTACCGGCACCGTTCGGACCCAATAGGCCATAGATACTATTTTTGGGTATGCTTAATGAAACCTTGTCAAGGGCAGTATGTCGGCCATACCGCTTGGTGACCTCCTCGGTGACCAGAATGTCGTTCATGCAGGCAATTTTTTCAAAGATATACAAAAAGAGTTGGCAGTACGTAGTAGCAGTTGGCAGAAAACAAAAACCCACCCCTAAATTAGATTTAAGGATGGGAAAAAAATTGCTATGAAAAAGAAAATTAATACCGGGGTCTCCCGATATCGAAATCAAATATACGGTTTTTATTTACAAATAAAAGGATTTCGACAAATTCTGCGCAAAAGGCAAATAGGAGTAGCCCTTACGAGAACATGTCCTTGACTTTTTCAAAGAAGGATTTATCAGATTTTTCAGGCTTGGGCTCGAAATTCTCGTTACCCTGCATACGTTCGAAAAACTCTTTCTGTTCTTTGTTCAGTTCCTTGGGGGTCCATACATTGACGTGCACCAACAGATCGCCGGTGCCATAGCCATTGATACTCGAAATACCCTTGCCTCTCAGGCGCAATATTTTACCCGATTGCAGGCCGGGTTCGAGCTTTATGCGTACTTTCCCCTCCACCGCATCAATTTCTTTTGAAGTACCCAATACGGCATCCGAAATACTGACGTAAAGATCGTAATGAAGATTGTCGCCCTCTCGTTTCAAGGTATCGTGGACTTCGGTTTCGATAGCCACCAACAGGTCGCCGGCCACGCCATTGCCTGGGGCATCGTTGCCTTTCCCCGGTACTTTGAGCTGCATACCTTCTTCGACCCCTGCCGGTATCTTGATGGAAACTGTTTCTTCGGACATTTTAAGGCCTTGGGCATCGGCATCGTCGGGTTTTCGATCTAAGATTTGACCGCTTCCGCCACAGGTACTGCAGGTGGCTGCGGTCTGCATGCGTCCCAGTATGGTATTCGTTACTTTCGTTACCTGTCCGCGACCGTTACAGGTGCCACAGGTTTTATAGGTAACGCCCTCGGCCTGTACTTTTCTTCTGACCTTTACCTTCTTCTCGACCCCGTTGGCCACCTCTTTCAAAGACAACTTAACGCGGATTCGCATATTGCTTCCCTTGACCCTGCGCTGGCCCCCACCGAAGCCGCCAAAACCACTGAAGCCACCGCCGCCGCCGAAAGCGCTACCGAATATATCACCGAACTGGCTGAAGATATCGTCCATGTTCATACCGCCCCCACCAAAGCCGCCAGCCCCTTCGAAGGCCGCATGGCCGAACTGGTCGTACCGCGCTTTCTTGTCCGCATTGCTCAGCACCTCATAGGCTTCCGCAGACTTCCGGAACATTTCCTCCGCTTCGGCATCCCCCGGATTTTTATCCGGGTGGTACTTCAGGGCCTTTTTTCGATAGGCTTTTTTGATTTCCGGTGCCGAGGCATTTTTGGTAACGCCCAATATTTCGTAATAATCTTGCTTCATTTCTTTTGTTTAGCTGCCTGCTTTGTGGAATGGAAAAGGGTCGAAAGCGCTGTTTACTTTCCGACCACAACTTTAGGGTGTCGAATAATTCTTTCTCCCAGCTTAAAGCCCCTTTCGACCACATCAACAATCTTTCCTTTCATCTTTTTGTCGGGTGCCGGTATCTGCGTTATAGCATCGTGCACCTCGGCATCAAAGGTGTCGCCCACCTCTACACCTACCTCTTCCAAGCCTTTGGACTTCAGGATTTCGCGCAACTTGACGCGAATAAGTTCTACGCCCTTGAACATCTCTTTATCATCAGACTTGGCCAATTCTTTAAGCGCCCGGTCGAAATCGTCCAGGACCGGCAAGAGGGAGGTCATGATTTCCTGCCCTGCGGTCTTGAACATATCCATACGTTCCTTCGAAGTTCTTCTCTTAAAATTTTCGAACTCCGCAAAAAGGCGCAAAAACTTATCCTTTTCCTTGGCCAGATCATCCCGGAGTTTTTCTTCTTCGGTCGGCTCTTCTTGGTCTATGAATTCTTCGTGCCCGTTTTCGGAGGGTCCGGCATCGCGCTCCAATTCCGCCTCGGCAAAATTTTCGTCTATCGTTCCGTCAAATTCCTCCGTCCTATCCTTTTCGCCAGTAGTATCTTTTTCGCTCATGCGTACATTCATTTTAAATTCTCTAACAAGGGTTGGCAAAAGTGCTGCCAATTCTCTAAAAATGTCAAAATGTCACGTACAGAAGTTGGCAGGAGGCAGCATTATAAAAAAAGCATCCCGGAATTCGGGATGCTTTTATCTGTGTTTATATCCTATTCCTTATTTAGGAACTGTACTCCTTATTATATAAAATATCAGAAGAGCTTTCTTTTTTTCTATCCCCATAGATTTCCTTTAGAGCGACGCAGACATTGGGGTAGAGGAAATGAAAACCCTCCTCCTCTATTTTTTTACAGCTTACCCTTTGGCTGGCGAAGAGCAGGTAGGCCATTTCGCCCAATAGCGCCCTCATTACAAATTTGGGAATGTTGGGCAAAAATAAGGGCTTGTTCACAGCCTTGGCGATTTCCTTTACCAATTTACTGTTCGTTACAGGATTCGGCGCTACGGCGTTGAACACCCCCTTCAAACCGTTTTCTACGGCAAAGAGGAAAATACGGGCCAGATCTTCTATGTGGATCCAAGATTGCCACTGGCTCCCACTTCCAAAAGCGGCCCCAACATAATTTTTAATAGGCTTTGCCATTTGGGGCAATGCCCCCCCTTTAGGCGACATGACCAGACCAATACGGATTTTGGAGACGCTAAAATCGAAAGTCTTGAACCGATCGGCCTGACCTTCCCACATTTCCACGATTTCGCCCAAAAAACTTTCATCAATTTCCGATTCATCCTCGGTATAATAATCCGATAAGGAATTGGGATAAATCCCAATTGCGGAAGCGGAAACAAAAGAAGTAATTTTTTCGAACTCCTTACGGTTCAGCGTCTTGTGTTTTTTCAGGGCCTTATAGAGGGTTTTAAGGGTATTGACCCGACTAGCCAATATTTTCTTTTTATAACTCTTCGTCCATCTTTTAGAGATGCTCGCCCCCGCCAAATTGATAATGGCAGTTACGTCCTCGAAGCATTTTTCATCGATTTCGCCCGATCGTGGATTCCAATAGAACCCATGATAGTCCGGTTGGGTCACAATTTTCCTTTTGCTTGTGGTCAAATAATTTATGGGTATCTTCCGGTCTTGGCATTGCCTTACAATTTCGCTTCCGACCAGACCCGTTGCGCCTGTAATCAAAATTCTCATACTTCAAAGATAGGGTATCCCAACCCCACGTGCGATGGATTTAATTCGGATTTAACAGTAATATCAAACCATATGTTAAACGAAAAATTTCAAATGCCACGCCTCATTCCAAAACATAAAACGAACACTCTTTTAAAAGTCCACCGCACCGAAGGTGAGGGTTTCGGCGCAAAGCGGGCCGACCCTTATTTTTTTGCGCGCAGCATTTCGCGCTTTCCAGGTGGGCCGGGCAGTCGCTCCACGCTAAGCCCGACCGACTGCATGGCGCGGCGAACGCTGCCTTTTGCCGCATAGGTAGTAAGAACACCGTCTTTTTTGAGGGCACGGTACATTTTGGTGAACATCGCTTCCGTCCACAGTTCGGGTTGTACTCGGGCGCCAAAGGCATCGAAATATACCAGATCATATTGCTGTTTATCGTCGATGCTTAAAAAATCCTTTTTTTGCTTTAGGAGGATGAAGTCCTTTGAAATTTCAACATCCCTTTCCCAAGGTCCCTCATGCATCCTGCGGAAATGGGAAGCCTGTGCCTCGGCCTTCAGCTCGGCCACATAGTTCAGCTGTTGAAGCTCCGATTCAGATATAGGATAGGCTTCTATGCCGGTATAATGCACTGAAATATCCAGTTTTTTGGCTTCCAATAGTGTGATGAAGGCGTTGAGGCCGGTGCCGAAACCGATTTCTAAAATATGGACTTTTCGGTTGGGAAAAAGGGATAAGCCGTGCTGGATAAAGACATGATAAGCTTCTTGAACCGCACCGTGTCTGGAGTGGTACTGCTCGTTCCAATCCTCGATATGTATGGTCTTCGAGCCATCGGCGGTCGTAATTATCCTGCGTTTCAAAAGTCCTGAACACCTTTCGGGATAACCATCAAAAGCGTAGCCAAATTGTTAAATATATTCATATCCCCTAAAACTTTTATCGTTACTGCAAAACTGGACTTTTTTGGCCGAAAAAAGAAGAGTGGATGCCAAAGAATGTGTATTTTTAATCCTTTAAAGAAAAACTATGGCTACGACCACTTCAACTATCAGTATCGAAAAAATCCAAACCTCGAAACTCCCTCAGGTCGATTTCGACAACCTGTCTTTCGGTAACGTTTTTACCGACCACATGCTGGTCTGCGATTATAATGACGGAACTTGGGAAACTCCCCGGATAATTCCCTATCAAGCGCTTAGTTTGGAGCCCTCGGCCAAGATTTTTCATTACGGACAGTCCATTTTCGAGGGGATGAAAGCCTATAAGGATGCGGATGAAAAAATTTGGCTCTTCCGGCCGCTCGAAAACTTCAAACGTATGAACGTTTCAGCACGCCGGATGGCGATGCCCGAACTACCGGAGGAATATTTTATGGAGGGACTCAAAACCCTTATCCAATTGGACGAAAAATGGATTCCCCAAAAAGAGGGTAGTGCCCTATATGTCCGGCCTTTTATGTTCGCTTCGGGAAAAGGCTTTCACGCCTCGCCCGCGGACGAATATAAATTCTTGATCTGCCTTGCTCCCTCTGGCCCCTATTTTTCAGGAAAGGTTAAGGTTCTCATCGAGGAAAAATACTCACGCTCGGCCGATGGAGGCACGGGATTTGCCAAGGCGGGCGGCAATTATGCGGGACAGTTCTACCCTACCGAACTGGCCGCTGAAAAAGGCTACCATCAAGTCATATGGACCGACGATCACCATCACGAGTATATCGAGGAGGCCGGGGCCATGAACATTTTCGTACGGATCGGCGACACCCTCATCACCGCGCCGGTCAGCGATAGAATATTGGACGGTATCACGCGGAAAAGTATTCTGCAGATCGCCGAAGACGAGGGTGTACCTACCGAAGTCCGAAAACTAAAGGTCGGAGAAGTTGTCGAGGCGGCCCAAAACGGGAGCTTAAAAGAAATGTTCGGTGCCGGGACCGCTGCAGTAATCTCCCCCATCGCTACCTTCGGGTACCGTGATAAGGATTATGATCTGCCTGAACTTGAAAATACCTATGCTTCAAGACTCAAAAAACGGATTATCGATATTCAGTACAACCGGGCGGCCGATCCTTTTGAATGGCGATATGGACTGTAATGGCTATCATTTCAAAACTTCCTATCTAATTTCGCCACAAAAAACCCCCCATGTTCAGCACCGGACAGATTGTCTTTGCCCTGTTATTCGCCATTGGCTTCATCACCATTATCGTTTTTTCCTATAAAAAGGATAAAAAACTGCATTCAAAAAACTACAAGGGCGTGGAGTGGGTCGCCGCTGGCTTTATTATTTTTATAATAATTCTATTCTGTATTAAACATCTTCTTAAGGAGTGAATAAAAATTTGCTTTCTACGTAAAAAACGTGTACTGCGACGACAATGATTAAGATTTTCCCGTATATCGTACCAGATAACGTATTTTTGCGTTCATTATCTAAAGGGGCAAACACATGTTGAGTTTTTTTACCATACTTCTAATCTTGGTCGGGGCTAACGGTCTTTTCATGTTATTCAGTTTGGCAGGAGTATCCCAAAGAGGCAAAAAATCCCCACAGGCCACGGCCAAACCAATTTCTTCAAAGGTGTATCCACCGAAGAGCAGGACTTCCAAATTCAAAAAGTCCGTCTAAGTTTTTTCTTAACTTGCACCGATGAAACAATGGTTGCTCGTCTTTGTCGGGGGTGGCATTGGAAGTCTTCTGCGATATCTAATATCCAAAGCTTTCAACAACTATTTCGCGCACTTTTTTCTGGGGACTTTTTTGGTCAACATGCTGGGCTGTTTGCTGATTGGTTTTATACTGGGCTTATCGATGAAGGGCAACTACCTATCCGAAAACCAAACCTTACTACTGGCAACCGGTTTCTGCGGGGGCTTTACCACTTTTTCTAGCTTTGCCTTCGAAAAGCACTTCCTACTAACTGCTGGTGAGCTGTTCCATTTTTCATTTTATTTGATTGCCAGCGTTGTCATGGGCATAGCCGCCGTTGCATTCGGACTCTGGCTGGCTAAAATCCTCTGAATCCTCACTACAATTCATTTATATTACTAAGAATTTGCCTGCTGTGGTATCTCTTGAGTTCTCGAGGTAAACTTCGTCGATGGATCGACCGTCCCTCTTTGTCGAAAGCTGGGTTATACCTGGTTGATAAGTAATTACTGCATATTTCATCACATTTTCCTACTTTATATCATCTCCAATCTTACAATTTTAATTCACACTTATCCATACCCCCTTCTAGAGGGGACTTGAATAACAAAATTTATCCATTATATTATATCATACCCTAAAAATATATGGGTCTATTTTATTATAACAATAAAAATGTATAACTATACCCCTTATTTTTGGGGGTTAATTTTGAATAAACATATATTTGGCAACTTAAATAACATATCTACTATGAAAAAAATCGAGGCAATTATCAGAAAATCCAAGTTTGACGAGGTCAAGAAGGCCTTGCATCAAATCGAGGTCAACTTCTTTACGTATTGGGACGTAACGGGAGTGGGAAATGAAAAGCAGGGTCACGTCTATCGGGGTATATCCTATAGCACGAGTGATATCCAAAGAAGGTATTTATCCATTGTAGTATCGGACGATTTTGCACAAAAAACCGTGGACACCCTCTTGGATGTGGCTTCTACCGGCAATGTCGGAGATGGTAAGATATTCGTTTCCGAAGTCATTGAGGCGTATAGAATTCGCACCAAGGAAAGCGGACATGCAGGAATCAACTAAAAACCAACTATGGACGGGCCCCTTGTCCGTCTTCAACTAAACTTAAATTTCAAAAAAATGGATGCAGGATTATTTACAGCAAATAACGTATGGATGATGGTGGCTACCGCTTTGGTATTCTTCATGCATACAGGGTTCTCTCTTTTGGAAATCGGATTGACCCGAGAAAAAAATACGATCAACATTTTATTCAAGAACATTTTTATCATCACTGGGGGACTACTCCTCTATTACGCATGGGGTTTTAATATGATGTACCCCGGTTTTGAGGAAGGTTCTTCGGGAATCTTCGGTTTTGCAGGCTTTGGAATCGCAGCCCCCGAAGGTGGAATGACTCCCGAATACGCCGATGGCGGATATACCTGGTGGACAGACTTTCTTTTTCAGGGCATGTTCGCCGCAACGGCCGCTACCATAGTTTCGGGCGCGGTGGCCGAACGGGTCAAGATCGGTTCCTTTATGATATTCACCATATTCTATGTGGGGTTCGTATACCCCATCGTAGGTGCTTGGAAATGGGGAGGCGGTTTCTTGGATTCCTGGGGCTTCTATGATTTTGCGGGTTCTACCTTGGTGCACTCCGTGGGCGGATGGGCCGCATTGGTCGCCATAGCCCTATTGGGATCTCGAATAGGTAAGTTTGGCGAAGACGGAAAACCCAAGGCCATTCCCGGTCACAGTATACCCATGGCTACGGCAGGGGTATTGATCCTTTGGTTAGGTTGGTTTGGCTTTAACGGCGGATCCGTACTTTCCGCAGACCCCGAATTGACCTCCTTGGTCTTGGTCAACACTAGTTTGGCCGCGGCGGCCGGTGGTTTTGGTGCCGTAATCTTGAACACCATACTCTACAAAAATCTTGATTTGACCATGTTCCTGAACGGTATTTTGGGAGGCCTCGTAGGTATTACCGCGGGCGCCGACCTGATGTCGCCCAACGAAGCCGTCGTCATCGGCTTTTTGGCGGGTATCATAATCGTTTTAGGGGTGTCATTTATAGACCGGTTAAGACTGGACGATCCCGTCGGTGCCGTTACCGTTCACTTGATATGTGGTATCTGGGGAACACTAGCCGTAGGTATTTTCGGATCCAAGGCAGGGGGCGGTCAATTTCTGACCCAGCTGTACGGCGTATTGATCATTGGTGCATTCTGCGTGATATCTTCCTTGATTATCCTGGGTGCCCTAAAAGCCATTATGGGATTGCGGGTGTCTCGGGAAGAGGAAATCGAAGGGCTGGACATACACGAACACGGTATGGATGCCTATCCGGATTTTACCAACGAATAATTACAGCAACAAATAGCAAACGGAGCGTTCTGCCAAACGCTCCGTTCTATAATCACTTCAAAATTTTACCTGCCTACCGGCAGGCCTATCGATCAAAAACAATCATCCGCCCTGCGGATAACTTAAATCTAAAATTATGAAAGCGAATATATATACAAAGTACATAAAAAATCTTTTTCTAGTGGCATGTTTATTGGGTACAACCGTGAGAATGCTTGCGCAAGATGTCGATGTCGTTGTGGTAGAAGAAGATACGAAGCCGAAGTTTACTATAAGCGGTTCTATAGACGCCTATTACCGTGCCAATATTAACGGCGATAACTCCGCACCGGACGGAGTGCCCAATGCAGCTCCGGGATCATCATTTGCTAATTTACCGGGATTCGCTCTTGGAATGGCGAATGTAGTATTAGGTTATGAGGGCGAAAAAAGTGGTTTTGTAGCTGATTTGGTTTTTGGCCCCAGAGGTACGGACGCCATTTTTGCTTCTCCAATTTATTCCGCAACGGGCAATATCGTCAATCAACTCTATGCATACTGGAACGTTTCCGATAATGTCAAGCTGACCTTGGGTAATTTCAATACCTTTCTAGGGTACGAAGTCATTTCACCGGTAGCGAATTTTAACTACAGTACGTCCTATTTATTTTCCTACGGTCCTTTTAGCCATACCGGCCTAAAAGCAGACTTTAGCTTATCCGAAGATTTCAGTATGATGTTGGCGGTAATGAACCAAACGGACATCACGGAACTCAATCTGACGGGTAAATACGCCTATGGCGCACAAGTAGGCTATAGCGGGCAATACCTGAATTTATTGATCGATAACGGCTCTTATGAATTAGACTATACCGGAGGATTTGATCTTTCCGATTCTTTTTTCTTAGGAATTAATGCTGCCTATTTCGATGGGGCCGAAGGTATCGGCAGCTTTGCCGGTGCGGCATTATACCCTCAATATGCCACTTCCGAAAATTTCACGATCGGCTTACGGGGTGAATATTTTTCGGAAACAGATGGATTCGGAGCTATTGGTACTGCCGAGAATGATGACAGCGTATTCGCCGTCACTTTGACGGGCAGCGCAACCATCGGTAATTTAATCATCAAGCCAGAATTGCGCTTGGATAGTGCTTCCGATGACTCATATAATTTTTTGGATAGCGATTTGATGCCCCAAAAGAGCCTTTCGTCTTTCGTGTTGGCCGCAATCTACTCCTTCTAAAAATACAGGTAGGTGAGTGTTTAAACCTCAAAATTCCCGTTCTTCTTTCGATGAACGGGAATTTTTATTTTCGCTCGGGATCAAAGGCCTTTACCCCTGCCCTAACCCCGGTATCCAATGCGTTTACTGCGGGCACGATTGGGCATGAATATTTTTTGTTATAGGCACAATAGGGGTTGTAGGCTTTGTTAAAATCGATACTTATCGAATCTCCATCTGGAATTCTGAGGTCGATATATCGGCCTCCGGTATAGGTTTCTTCACCGTTCGTAGTATCGGTAAAGGGTAAAAAGAGATAGTCCCGATATTTTGACTGTTGCATCATCTCTTGGTCTTGATAGACTTCGAGTTGCCGCTTTTTTCCGTTCAGAGTGAAATGGGCAATGCCATACACAACATTCCTTGACGTTCTGTCGGTGGTCGTGGGCATCAAAAAGGGAAGGGATTCGGGGGTGCGCACCAACCGGGCCTCGACGATATAGGTGGTATCGGGATCGAAAAAGTCCAGTCCTTCAAAGTCCATTCGATAGCGATCGGGCAAAGGCGACGTCTCCGGATCACGGTATTCGTCGTTCAGTTCTTTTTGAAATTCCACGATTTCGGCCAGGGCATTGGTCGAAGCCGTTGCCACTTGTCTTTCGGCGGTGTCATGATACTTTTTTTTCTGGTGGCAGGCGGTGGTAAGTAGTATGCTGGCCATCAACCCATAAATATATATCCTCATCTTGAAGTGTGTTACGATCAATACAATTTCGGTGCTTCCCGAAGATAGTACGGGACAATCTGCCGGTCAGAAAATCCATTCAAAACATCCCTGCTATTCCCCACATCCTATCACGTAAAGCGACAACTTAGTCCAGGCCATATCGGGCGTCCTTCAGGTACTTTGCGACGATTTCATTGAATTCCGGAGTAATTCGTAAAAAAGCCGTATCCTCAAGGTTATAGAGTTTGTTCTTATCGGTGTAACCGTTTTTTAATAGTTCTTCCAGATAAAAAAGGGAGGTACCGGTATCGTTGATTTTAGCGTTATAGGAGATAATGCTTAGATAGCTTTCATAATCCTTGGGATCGATCAAGGTTTTCAGCATCCAAAGAAAATTCAAGGCTTCTTCATCGACCGGGTCGCCCCCTTGCACAATATCGATGTTATCGGCGACCAGGGCATTGACATAGCCTTTTAGTCGCTTTCCCATTTGTTGTTGCAGCTCATTCGGACTTTTCAAAAACTTTTGGAGCTCTTCCATCTGGTACTTCCACCATCCCAAATTTTTGTAATTATAGGTCAGGATGTCTTCTTCCAGGTAATAGACATAATCTTCTTTAATAAGACCTTCCTTGTAAAAGACTTCGCTCTGCTCCCGGTTGCGGGTCTTAAATAGCCTACTCCTTTTCAAGGTCTTTTGGCTGTCTTTAATGGAATCGGTATTGCGAAATGGGCGATAGATTTCCAGCATTTCATCGAGCAGGTTGTTGGCCAACAAGGGCTTTTGCTCTGTAAAAAAGATGTTGACCTGTGTCAGGTCCTCGTCGTATTGGGCATCCACGAAGGCTTGATCCTTCGGAATTCGCCCTTTCGCCATCGCGGACAGGCTAAAGATTTCGAGCGCATGGGCCAACTGATCGGTATCGGGCCATTGATGGCCGCCCTCGAAAACCAAAAGCTGGTTGGGGAACTTCATCCGATTCAATATCTCCTCGACCCCCAGCATCTCGGGATAATTGTAGTCTTCATTCCCCACAATGCCGATATAATGAAACGGATTTTTGGAGGTCAACACCTGGGTGTTGGCCACAGACGCCCCACAGGTCACTACGCCCTGAATACCTTTTATAAAGGTCGGGATCAGGGAAGAGAACCTCCCTCCACCCGAAAATCCCCCGCAATAGATTCTATTCTTATGGATGGGCAGAAAGCCGACCACAGCATTAAGCATGCGGTTCGCAATGATGATATTTTCGGCTATGGGCAAGGTATCCCGAACATTGTTGGAAGCCGCCAGAATGTAGCCCTGCTGTTCCGCCGCTAGGGACATCATGTTCAACGCCTGTTTGCCGTGGCCCTTCATATCAAAAACGAATAGTACGGGCCAGGCCTTGGAAACCTCGAAGGTTTTAGGGAGGTATAACGAGAATGTTTCGGAGATAGTATCGCTAACGGAAACGGGGAGCGAGTCGATGACCATGCCCTTTTTTAAAGTCATCTGCTGTGCCGGGCACGAAATAGCCATACCTAAGGCCAAGATGGTAAGTAATCGCTTCATGGGGTTGAAATTATCAAAAATCTAGCCAAAATAATTGCCCTTCCCTAATTGATATGCTTTTTGATTTTAAGTTTTAAAAGCGTACTTTCCATAAAAATACAAATCATCGATGGGAAAAGGAGACAAAAAGTCGAGAAGGGGCAAAATCGCCAACCAATCCTATGGGGCAAGGCGGCCACGCAAAATCAAAAAACGGCCTACCGTGGAAGAGAAAATCAGTATCCGGAAGAAGAAATAAGGGGACTTCGGGCGTCTGCCAGTGGAAGTCGACAGTAGCGGTTGGCCTTCGGAATGCCTGTTGCGAATGGCAGTAGCCATGGCAGGTTTACGTAGGTTGGTTACCTTCGACATTTCCCTTTACCGTACAAAAACAGGCTCATTCTTTTTGGAGGTATGCGATTCGCTGTAGATATAATCTTCATAATCAAAGCCCTTGAGATTTTCTAGCGTTTTTACATTCTTATCGACAACGTACCGTACCATGGCCCCACGGGCCCTTTTAGCGTAAAAGCTGATGACTTTTAGTTTGTCGTTGCTCCAATCTTTAAATACGGGGGTGATAATGGGGACTTTCAATGCGTTTTCGTCCACCGCGCCAAAATATTCCTTACTGGCCAAGTTGATAAATAGTTCCTCTTCCTTTAATTCCGAGTTCAGTTGGTCGGTAATCGCTTTTTTCCAGAATTCGTATAGGTCTTTTTTTCGGCCAACCTTTAATTTTGTACCCATTTCCAATCGGTAGGGCTGAATGAGATCAAGGGGTCGAAGTACGCCGTAGAGTCCCGATAAAATTCTCAACACATCCTGTAGTCGCTCCATTTTTTGGGAAGACAGGGTATAGGCATCCAATCCCTTATAGACATCACCATCAAAGGCATATATAGCCGGCCTGGCATTGTTAAGAGTAAACGGTGTTTCGAAATCTTGATTTCGCCCCCAATTGAGCTGGGCCAAAGTATCGGAAATTCCCATAAGACCCATCAGGCTTTTCGGCTTTTTTTTCGCCAATATCCTGTTGAGTTTTACGGCCTCATCCAAAAACTGTGGTTGTGTGGGCTTACACTTAGGGTACTCTCTTTCATAATCTAGCGATTTGGCAGGGGAAAGGACGATTTTCATGTTTTTTGATTTTGGGATGTAATGGTGAACGTATGGTAAAAATAAAAAGGATTTTCCGTCTAACCTCAACGGCCGCCAACCTGATGTTTATTTAGGCATCGATAGAATTGATAGTGGCAAAGAGCCTACTTTATAACCTACCGGGAGACAGCCCATTAAATTCCGGCTAACAGTTAAATTTACTATAGTATTCCTAAAAAAACGTTGACCGGATGGCGTAAGAAATTTTTATGTGGGGAATGTTGGGTACCTGAACTATTACCGATGCTTCGCATATTGCCGCCATTTATCAATACAGGCGGCCATATCTTGGGGAATCGCGGAATCGAAGCGCATATGTTTACCGGTTTCAGGATGTACGAAACCCAAGGTTTTGGCATGCAAGGCTTGCCGGGGGAGAATCTTAAAAGCATTGTCGACGAACTGCTTGTATTTGGTAAAGGTAGTGCCCTTTAAAATCCGGTCTCCGCCGTAGCGTTCGTCATTAAAAAGGCTGTGCCCTATATATTTCATGTGTACCCGGATTTGATGGGTGCGGCCGGTCTCTAATCGGCAAGACACCAAAGTCACGTAACCGAAGCGTTCCAAAACGCTGTAGTGGGTGACCGCCTCCTTGCCTTCGTCACCTTCGGGAAAAACCTGCATCTGCAACCGGTTTTTGGGGTTGCGGGCGATGTTGCCTTCCACGGTCCCGCTATCATTCTTTACATCGCCCCACACCAGGGCCACATATTCCCGTTCGGAGGTCTTGTCGAAAAACTGTTGGGCCAAATGGGTCATCGCCAGTTCCGTTTTGGCGACGACAAGGAGGCCCGATGTATCCTTATCGATGCGATGGACCAGGCCGGGGCGTTCGTTGCTGTTTTTGGGCAAGTCTTTGATATGGTGCAACAAAGCATTGATCAAGGTACCGGAATAATTGCCATGACCGGGATGCACGACCATTCCCGCCGGCTTGTTGACCACCAGAAGCACATCATCCTCATAAACGATATCCAGGGGAATATCCTCCGCAACCAACAGAAACTCGTGCGGTGGATGTTCGAAAAGTACCTTCACCTCATCATCGGGCTTAACGCGGTAGTTCGGTTTTACCGTGGCACCATTCACCCAGACATGGCCCTCCTTGGCGGCCTGTTGGATTTTATTACGTGTGGCATTTTCGATGAAGTTCATCAAAAATTTATCGACGCGCAAGGGTTCCTGTCCTTTCGCCGCGACGAACCGATGATGCTCGTACAGTTCCTCGTCATCATGGGTATCTTCGGGATCCTCTGATTGCATGGGCTATTCGGATTCGGATTGCACGCGGGCCTGATCGGGGATAGTACCATTACCGCAGACCAGCTCGATCTTGGAGGTCTTGGGCAGCTTATCGCCCGGTTTGATCTGCTTGCCCTTGTATTTGATGTAGTACACCATGTCTTTTCCCAATTGGTCGATATAAGTCGTACGCTGTACGTCAAGACCCACGGCACGCAACATAGAGGTCGCGTTGCGCTGGGTCACCTGTATGATGTTGGGAACGGTCACTTTTTTATATCCGGACGGATTTACAGTAAAGTAGATTTTTCGGTTTTCCTTGACCTTATTGCCGGCCGGGGGATCCTGTTCAATAATTGAAAATCGTGGGTAGTCGGGATTGAAATTGGCGGAATCCAGTACTTCGAACCGTAAATGGGCCTCTTCTACCGCCTGGCGCATATCGGGCACCGACATTTTACCGAAATCCGGTACTTCTACGAATTCCCCGTGGTTGGTGGTGCGGTTGAGCCACTGCAGGGCCAAAAAAATCAGCAGCACGGACACCAAAACCGCCAAGCCAATCTGTATAAGAAATACCTTACTCGTTAAAAATCGGAAAAAATTGCGCATGCGGGTTTGTTTGACGGGACAAATATAATGAACTCGTCCTGACTTTTTCTTTTACCTACCGACAAAAAGCCAAGGCCAGTTCGTGGAAGGGATTATTTTTTTTGAGTAATTTCGGATTATTTTAATCACTATCAACTAAACGAGTGTATGAAGAAAAATATTGCCATCGTCATGGGCGGCTATTCCAGCGAGTTTCAAATTTCCCTAAAAAGCGGGTCCGTGGTGTATGATTATTTGGATAAGGATAGGTTCGACCGTTTTCGTATCCATATTCAAAAGGATAAATGGGTATATCTGGATGAAAATGGATCGGAACATCCCGTAAACAGACATGATTTTTCAGTCGATTTAAAGGAGGGTAAACTACACTTCGACTGCGTGTTCAATGCCATTCACGGTACTCCCGGTGAAGACGGACTCTTGCAATCCTACTTCAAGCTCCTGGGGATGCCCCAAACCTCGTGCGGTTACTATCAGGCCGCGCTTACCTTCAATAAAAGGGATCTGCTCAGCGTGCTAAAACCCTACGGTATCAAATCGGCGCCCTCGTACTACCTGAACCAAGGCGATGATATCGATGAAGAAGCCATCATATCAAAGATCGGCCTGCCCTGTTTCGTAAAGGCCAACAAAGCCGGCAGCAGTTATGGCATCTCTAAAGTTTACAAAAAAGAGAACCTTCAGGCCGCTATCGAAAAGGCCTATCATGAGGATGAGGAAATCATCATAGAAAGCTTTTTAGACGGTACGGAAGTCTCCGTCGGGGTGATTACCTATCAGGGAAAAACCAAGGTGCTGCCGATTACGGAAATCGTCACTGAAAACGATTTTTTCGATTACGAGGCCAAATACGAGGGCAAATCCCAAGAAATCACACCTGCTCGCATTTCAAGAACTCAGGAAGAAAAAGTCTCCGAAATGGCGCAACGTGCCTACGAAACCCTTAAAATGAAGGGCTTTTCCCGTAGTGAATTCATCTTTATGGGCGACGAGCCCTACATGTTAGAAATGAATACCACCCCCGGCCTCACTACCGAAAGTATACTGCCGAAACAGGCCAAGGCCGCCGGAATTTCGTTGCAGGAGCTGTTCGGGAGTTCTATCGACGAAGCATTACGGAAAAATTAAGTAAATTGAGGAACTTATGGTTGCAGGTAATCAAACCTTTATATGAACTCATCCCGACTTTTTGTCTGGAACCGAAAATATCTGCTTTTGTAACGGATGGAGTTCTTTTTTAACGCCATAGCAGACTACGGTGGCCAAGTAACGAAATAAGGGAGCAAAATGGATTACATGCAGGTAAAATTAAAAGTCTAAATATAGGTCATTATAACCTACAATCCGAAACCTTCAACATGAGACGCGCTATTTTTCCTGGATCCTTCGACCCTCTGACCCTGGGGCATTTCGATATTATACAGAGGGGAATTACCCTTTTTGACGAACTTATTATCGCCATAGGCATCAATGCAGAAAAAAAGTATATGTTTACGGTCGAACAACGGATGCAATTCATCACGGAAGCCTTTGCCGACGAACCTAAGATCAAAGTGCTCACCTATCACGGACTTACCGTTGATTTCTGCAAAAAGATGAAGGCGGATTTTATTTTAAGGGGATTGCGCAATCCTGCGGACTTTGAGTTCGAAAAGGCCATTGCGCATACCAACCGGAAACTCTCTGAAATCGAGACTGTGTTTCTACTAACGTCTTCCGGGAAATCGTATATCAGTTCTTCGATAGTTCGAGACGTTATTCGGCACGGTGGGGATTATACGGGACTCGTACCCCCTAGTGTCCGGACTTCTTAAATCCGCTACCTCGTTACCCTCTTCAAATACAAGTTGTTCTTTTTTAAAATCTGGCTGAAAACAGTATCGAATGGGTTTAAGTTTTTCAGAGAACGAAATAATTTTTTATAACAAAAAAGCACCCTTTTTTCAATAAATAGAAGCCTACACCACGTCTTTGGCCATATTCACAACAAACCTTTAGCCATATAGATAAACCATACTATCTTAGTCAGAAATTACGACTAAAATGTTGAAAGGTTCCCCAGCCTCCACCCATAGCTATTTGATAAAACAACTGCCCACCGCTATGGTTTTTGTCAATGAACGGTTCGAAGTCGTACACGCTTCCGACCAATGGATCACCGATTTCGAACTCGATCCCGATAGGGTTTTCGGAAAACCCATCGGCGAACTTTTAACCCGTACCAGCCACCATTGGGAACAGGCTTTGCAAGCTTGTCTTTCGGGAGATATTGAAGAAACCACTATAATTGCCCCTGTACATTTGAACGTAGATACGCCGATGGGAGAGACATGGTCGGAATGGACCTGCAATCCTTGGCACGACCACCAAGGGAATATCATTGGACTGATCATACAGACCAAAGATATAAGCCGGTGCAAACGCTATGAAGAGGAAAACAAAAAGTTGCAAAGACATCTGAAAGCCACCGCCGAAATTGCTAAAATTGGAAGTTGGGAGTATTGTTTTAAGGAAGATACGCTTACCTGGTGCGGAATGACCCGGAAAATCCATGAAGTTTCCGACGATTTTATACCGACAATTGAAAACTCTGTAAACTTCTATAAAGATGGCCACAACCGCAATACCATGTCAATGGTCATTCACGAAGCAACGGAAAAGGGCACCCCTTGGAGCGAAAGGCTGCAGATCGTGACCGCCAAAGGAAAAGAGGTATGGGTGCAGGCCGCCGGAAGACCAATTCTTATTGATGGAAAAGTAGTCGGGTTTACAGGAACTTTACAAAACATAGACGAGCAGGTAATTTCGGAGACCAGGACCAAAAAAAGCGAGCACCTGCTACGGACGCTGATCGACAACCTGCCGCTCAACGTTTTCATAAAGGATACCGAATCCCGAAAAATTTTGGTCAACAAATCCGAATGTGAGTATTGGGGTGTTGACCGCCCCGAAGAACTGCTCGGAAAGACCGATTTCGACCTCTACAACAAGGAGATGGCACAGATTGCCAGAAACGAGGATCTTAGGGTCATGGATACCCTGAGGCCCCTGCTGGGAAGGGAAATTACGGACCGAAAGGCCAACGGAACGACAACCACGTTGCTGACCTCCAAAATTCCGCTTTTGGACGATACCGGCAAGGCCAACGGACTGATTGGTATCAGTCTGGATATATCTGACATGAAGCAGAAGGAAGAGGAGCTGCGAAACCTGGTCAATGTGGCCTCGCTACAGAACAAGAAATTGGTCAATTTCGCCCATATCGTATCCCATAATCTGAGATCGCACACGGCTAATTTCTCCATGCTGTTGGATTTTTTGATACACGAGAAGGATGAATCCGAAAAAGAAAACATCCTGAACATGTTAACGGATGCCTCCGATAACCTATTGGAAACCCTGGAAAACCTGAACGAGGTGGTCGCCATTAATACGAACGTCAATCTCGACAAAAAAACAATCCTTCTTAAAAACAAGATAGATACGGTGGTTCACAACCTTTCCGCCTACCTTGGCACCCACAACGCCAAGGTGATAAACAAGGTTCACAATTCTACCGAAATCCAGATAATACCGGCCTATATCGACAGCATCCTAATGAACTTCCTCACCAATGCAGTTAAATACAAAGACCCCACACGTGACGCCGTAATTATCTTGAGCGCCAAACGGGAGGAGGGTTACACGGTGCTTTCCGTCACCGATAATGGCTTGGGCATGAATCTCGACAAATATGGCGATAAATTGTTTGGTATGTACAAGACCTTCCATAACCATAGCGATGCCCGGGGAATAGGCCTGTATATCACCAAAAACCAGATAGAAGCCATGAACGGCAAGGTAAGCGTGGAGAGCAAAGTGGGCATCGGTACCACGTTCAACATATATTTTCAATGAGAAAAATGGATAGCATTTTCATTATCGACGACGACCCTATTGTGGTATTCGGGATTCGAAAAATGTTGAGTTTTGCGGTGGCTTGTACCGATGTAAGCTCCTACGCCAACGGTAAATTGGCATTGGACGAAATTAAGAAGATCCAACAAAGAAACCAGAATGTACCCGATGTCATTTTTTTGGACCTCAATATGCCCATCATGGACGGTTGGCAATTTCTGGAAGAGTTCATCGCCCTGCCCCTGGATAAAAAGGTACAGATAAACATCGTTACCTCATCGATTGATCCATTTGACCTGCAGAATTACGAGCGGTACAAGATAAAAACCAGGCATACCCTTACCTATATCAATAAACCGATACGCAGATCCCAAATCGAAGCGATTATGAAGAAAGCATAAAAAGGGTCTGGACAAATGGCTCATCGGTCTATCCGGGCACCATGCTTTTACCATATTTTCATACCGGCCGACCGATTAATAATAATCATCCTTGCAAGCGGGAGGGTTCATGTCTCTAACGCCACAAAAGGATAAGGGCGCAGGTCTTCGGCCCATCACTCAAAAAGCACCTTAATATTGGTATACGAGTTCTGAAGTGCCTTCTGAATTTTTTTCGGTCCCTTCCATTTTACCTTTTCGATACCTTCCTTTTTTTCAGGTTTTAGCTTACCGGTATATTCCGTTCTCATGGCGTACCAATGAACTTCCTTCAGGGTATATGTACCGCTGTTCTTATAAATATGGTAGGTAGTCCTTAAAAAATTTTCAATACGAAGGTCTTTTACCCCGGTCTCTTCCATCACCTCGCGAACGGCACAGTCCTCTATCGATTCGCCCTTTTCGAGTTTGCCTTTGGGTAGGTCCCATTTATCGTTTCTATATATGAACAGTACTTTGCCTTTTGCATTGGTGACCACGCCACCTGCAGCTACGGTCAGGGGAATTCTTTTCGTGAATTTTTTAAGGATTTCTTCCGAATTGGGATGATAGATATAGGCTTCCGTCAGCTTTTTCTTCTTAAGCGCCTTAATGGCCTCCTTGATGGAATTCTGGTTGAGTAAAAAATACTCACCATTAGCCGTCTCCGAGAGTTTATTTGTCAAGATCAATGGCAGTTCGTTCACAAAAACTTTATACATTTGCGCTATGGTTTTAGATAAGGACACCGCCAAAAAAACAGCTGAGGTTCTCCTGCAAATTAATGCAATAAAGTTGAGACCTGAAAATCCGTTTACCTGGGCTTCCGGTTGGAAATCTCCGATCTATTGCGATAACAGGATCATACTATCATACCCGGCAATTCGCAATTTTGTTCGGGAAGAAATGGCCAAACAGGTGGAAACACTCTATGGACAACCCGATATTATAGCCGGGGTGGCCACGGGCGCTATCGGGATCGGTGCCTTGGTGGCCGATGTTCTCGGGCTACCATTTATTTATGTGCGGCCCGAGCCCAAATCGCACGGAAGAAATAACCAAATCGAGGGCTACATGGAAACCAACCGATCTGTAGTGGTCATCGAAGACCTTATCAGCACAGGCAAGAGCAGTCTCAACGCTATCGATGCACTCACGGCGGAAGGTGCCAAGGTAAAGGGCATGCTGGCCATTTTTACCTACGGCTTTCATATAGCGGACCAGAATTTCGAGGAAAAAAAAGTCACCCTCCATACCTTGAGCGATTACGAATACCTGATGGAACAGGCCCTCGAAACCCATTATATCAACGAAGAACAAATGAATACCCTTCTAGACTGGCGAAAAAGGCCTTCGGAATGGAATCAATAAGAAAAACATGTACATCGAAACCCCCAACAAGGCCGTTCCCAAAGGCAACGAAGAAGTATTCAAGTTCTTGACGGACCTTAGGAATTTCGAAAAGTTGATGCCCGAAAATATAGACAAGTTCGAGCTTATCAATGAAAATCGTTTTCTTTTTTCATTGAAAGGAATGCCCGAAATCGTGCTGGAGCGGAAAAGTCAGACCCCGTTCAGCCAAATAGTCCTGGGCGCGGCCAGCGAAAAACTCCCTTTTACCCTTACAGCGGATATTGCAGACTCAGGGGATAACACAAGCCAAGTGGTCTTGAGTTTTGAGGGCAAGTTCAACGCCATGATGGGTATGATGGTCAAAAAACCGATTACGAATTTTATGGCCACATTATCGGAGAATTTGGGGAATATTTAGGGGTAGGATTGAACTGTTTTAATCCTTTTGCTTTCTAGCGAAATTTAGATGTTTTTTGACCGTTTAATGGCTTTTTTGAGTTATTGCAGAGCTACGGATGAAAAAAAGACGATGAATGGGTGAAAAAGGTCCCCTTTTTTAGCGAATGGAAAAAATTTCAATTAGTCCATTATTTAGAAACCAGCTTCAATCCGATAATCGAAGCGATTAAGGTGGTTATAAAAAAAATTCTCCAAAAAGTAGCAGGCTCCTTGAACAGCAAAATGCCCACCCCCGCCGTTCCGACTGCGCCGATTCCCGTCCAGACAGCATAGGCGGTGCCAATCGGCAACACTTGGATCACACGGACCAATAGATACATACTTATTGCCAAACATATCAAAAAAGCAATATACCAATAGGTCGTTTCCGGGCCAGTGGCCTGTCTTGCCTTTCCCAAACAGGTAGCAAAGGCCACCTCGAACAATCCCGCTACAATCAACAAAATCCAATTCATCTCAAAACGCTTTCTTTGGTCCATTCGCGATTCAATAAAGAAGCTTGATCTCTTTCGTGGCAAATTCCCTTTTCACATCCTCCTCTAGGGCGACAATCAGTTTCCCGTCCCTGGAAACCCCTTCGATACGTCCCATAAATAATTCCCCCTCATTATTTTCAAAGGTAGAGGGCTTCCCTTTTCTAAACAACAGCTTTTCGTAATCGTCCCACAACGGATCCGGGCCGGCAATCTCCCGTCGGGTAAAAATAACTTTTAACTTTTTTATGATGTTGTGCAACAACTCATCCAAATCAAAAGTTTTGTCCAACAACAAACTTAAAGAAGATACGTGGAGTAGATTATCGAAGGTCAACTGATTCACGTTCAGACCTATACCTATAATTGAGGAATGTATAGTGTTTCCCAAAATTTTATTTTCGATAAGTACACCACAAATTTTAGAACTACCTGACAGAATGTCGTTGGGCCATTTAATGCTTAGTTCAGGCACTTTCATGTCTTTCAAAACGGAATAAATGGCCAGGGAAACACAAAGATTCAAAACAAAACCCTCATCAACCGGCCAGTTCAAATCGTTCCTTAATATGCTAAAGGTTAGGTTTTTACCAGCCTCGGATTGCCACATCGAACCCATTTGTCCCCTGCCTTGTAACTGCTTTAAGGCCATTACCGCAGTATAATCCCCAAGCGCGTTTGACTCCGATAAACGACGTAAATAATCATTGGTAGAGTCCGTGGCATCAAGTTTGATTAATTGCATGTTCGATGAGGTTGATCTATTGAATTTTGTGGATTTTTTATTTAGAACCGAAAATATCCGCTTTTATGTCCACATAAAGTCATTTTTTAACAGCTTAGTGGGGCCAGGGTTTTCAAAAATGAAGAAACCCGCCTACTGGGTAGATTATGGATACAAAAACCTGCCTGCACGCAGACAGGTGGGAAATTTGCGGGTAAAAAAAAGGTCTAAATGAGTTCATTAACTAAAACGGCCTCTAAAGAACAAAAAAATAATAACTTTGCAGAAATTGAATCCGAATGGATTCTTTAAAACTATTGAATGCAGAAAAGCGAAGCCGGTGCAGATGATTTGATTGCATTGATTTTAGAAGGAATAGAAGAAGTCAAGGGGCAGGATATTAATTTGTTGGACCTCGGAGACATTGAAAATACCGTTTGCGACTACTTTATTATATGTAATGGTACTTCAAACACGCATGTAAACGCCATAGTCGGCTCAATAAGGAAAACCGTTAGCAAGGCTATCGGAGATAAACCTTGGCACGTAGAAGGAGAAGACAACGCTGAGTGGATTTTGATGGACTATGTGAACGTCGTTGTACATGTTTTTCAAAAGCATATCAGGGAATATTACGACATCGAAGGCCTTTGGGGAGATGCCAAAGTAACCGAGGTGGCCAGTAGTTTGAACCAGTAAAAAAAAAGAATGGCTAAGAAAGATACAAGTAGTTCGAACCCAAAAAAGCCCAAGTTCAGCTCGTGGTGGGTCTATGGATTGATAGCGGTGCTGCTGATCGGTTTTCAATTCTTTGGTAGCGGTAATTTTGCCAGTACCAAAAAAACAACCACTTCGGAACTTCAGGAATATTTACGGAACGGGGATGTCAAGAAAATAATGATCATCACCAACACACGACAGGCCAAGGTTTTTTTGACCGACGAAGCCCTTGCCAAAGACGTGCACCAAGATGTAAAGGACCATTCCATTCTGCCCTCTACGGGCGCGGTGCCCCAGTACATACTGGACTATGGTGATCTTCAAAATTTCGAGAACGAGATCAAGAACATCAAAAAAGAGAACAACCTCGATACCATTGTCGACTACGATACCGACAATAACTATCTGATGGATCTGTTGTTGGGTATCTTACCTTTCGTGCTGATTATCGGTATCTGGATCTATTTGATGCGCAGGATGTCCGGAGGCGGCGCAGGCGGTGCCGGAGGCCAAATTTTCAATATCGGCAAATCGAAGGCCAAACTTTTCGACGAAAAGACCGATACCCGTACCTCTTTTAAAGATGTCGCCGGATTGGAAGGCGCCAAAGAAGAAGTCGAGGAAATTGTGGAGTTTTTAAAGAATCCGGATAAATATACGTCCCTCGGCGGCAAAATACCGAAAGGGGCCCTCTTGGTAGGTCCTCCGGGAACGGGTAAGACCTTGCTCGCGAAAGCCGTGGCGGGAGAGGCGAAAGTGCCGTTCTTCTCCCTTTCAGGTTCCGACTTCGTAGAAATGTTCGTAGGGGTCGGTGCCTCAAGGGTACGCGACCTTTTCAAGCAGGCCAAGGACAAATCGCCGGCCATCATCTTTATTGATGAGATCGATGCCATCGGCCGTGCCCGCGGGAAAAATAATTTCACGGGGTCGAACGACGAGCGCGAAAATACGCTGAACCAGCTTCTGACCGAGATGGACGGTTTCGGCACCAATACCAATGTTATCGTATTGGCAGCCACGAACCGCGCCGACGTTTTGGATAAAGCCTTGATGCGCGCCGGGCGGTTCGATAGGCAAATCTATGTTGACCTTCCCGACGTAAGAGAACGAAAAGAAATTTTCGAGGTCCATTTACGGCCCATAAAAACAGCGGAGACCTTGGATATGCAGTTCTTGGCGAGACAGACCCCGGGCTTCTCCGGAGCCGACATTGCCAACGTCTGTAACGAGGCCGCTCTGATCGCGGCGCGAAAGGAACGCAAAGCCGTGACCAAACAAGATTTCTTGGACGCGGTGGACCGCATCGTTGGGGGACTGGAGAAAAAGAACAAGATTATTACCTCGGGCGAGAAAGAAACCATCGCCTATCATGAGTCCGGGCACGCTACCGTAAGTTGGATGCTCGAACATGCCGCACCCCTGGTCAAGGTTACCATCGTGCCAAGGGGGCAATCCCTAGGATCAGCTTGGTACCTGCCCGAAGAGCGGCTGATTGTTCGCCCCGAACAGATGTTAGACGAAATGTGTGCCACTATGGGGGGACGGGCTGCCGAAAAAGTGATTTTTAATAAGATTTCGACCGGTGCTTTGAGCGATCTTGAAAAAGTGACCAAACAGGCCCGTGCGATGGTAACCATCTATGGCCTGAACGAAGAAATAGGCAACTTGACCTATTACGACTCCTCCGGACAGGATAATTATGGATTCTCGAAACCTTACAGTGAGGATACGGCACGAAAAATCGATGCCGAAATATCCAAGATCATCGAAGAACAATACCGAAGGGCCATCGAGGTGCTGACCGAACACAAGGATAAGCTGACGATATTGGCCGAAAGGCTGCTTGATAAAGAAGTAATCTTTAAAGAAGATCTTGAGAAAATTTTCGGCAAAAGGCCTTTTGATAAAGACTTCGATAAATTAGGACAAGAAAATATTCATGAAGAAGATGCCGCCGAGCCTCAAGAAGAAACGGCCATAGAGAAAGAAGTAAAAGGAAAATAAATTTCAAAAACAAACGTTCTTTTAACATAAAGAATGCATATTTAGAATTTTATACGGTTAAATGGGGCTATTTGACAAATTATTCGGTGGCGGCAAACAGAAAAAAGTCTCCAAGGACACGACGGAGACCCGTGGTGCCCATATGCCCGATCTCCACATCCCCATTGATGAAAAGTTTACCATACATTTCAAAAAAAACGGAGGCAAGTTTCTTTATTGCGATTCGTTAGCCGAGATTTCACAAGCCCTGAAAAATATTATTGGGGAGAACGGCTGGCAAGACCAGCCTTTTTATGCGCTCGACGCAAAACTCCGGGAAAAATTTTCAGAACAAAATATCAAGTTCACCGATAAAAGCCAGCAGAGCGAGGTTTTTTTTACCCCCTGCGAACATCTTATTGCCCAAAACGGTTCCATTTTGGTAAGTTCCAACCAACTTATGGATAAGAAACTGAACGAATTGCCATACCATGTCATCGTGTTTGCCACTACCAGTCAACTGGTCGAGTCCATCGGCGAAGGTCTAAAGACCATTAAAAAGAAATATGGCCGGAATATACCCGCTAATATCACTACCTTGAAACACTTTCGGCCGAACGAAAAAGACTCCGATGATTTTCTAACCTACGGCAGTAGTTCCAAAAATTTGTATCTTTTACTTCTGGAAGATTTGTAGTGCAATTAACACCTACTATCTTTGTAGTCCTTTTTCCTCCCATCAAAGGGGTGGTTAATAGGAGAACTCGTTTTGATTGTTGTGAGCCGAGAATGGCGAGCTTCGGAATTTATGAATTTTTTTTTTAGGTGATACCCCATTAAAAAAGGCCAAGCTCGGGTGCAAATAGCGAAATTCGTGGGTCAAGGAAAATCTCAAGAGGAGTTCTGATATTCATAATGAATTGAGTTAAAATTTTCACTTTCTTGCAAAAATTGACCATTTTTTTGTCAGTTGAGGGCTTCTAAAGTGCCATAGCATGACTACAGAAGCCATAAATGATGATGAATGTGTAAAAAAGGGCAATTTTTAAGCGAATGGAAAAAGTTTAAATCACTTCAATAGTATAATTGTGGCATGAGGGAAATTTTAAGACGTTCGCTTACCGGGGCGGTGTATATAATACTTCTACTTTCTGTAGTTTTCCTTAGCCCGGACGCCTTCGACTTTTTGTTCATGGTCTTTGGACTCGCCTGTCTCAACGAATATAAAAAATTGGTTGGGCTTGAAGGGCGGTACATTTATATGGCCTATTTAGCGCTTTGGTGGGCCTTTATTTATTTTGTGACCGATATTTTGCTGGTTTACGCCTTATTACTCTGCACCTTGACCATTAATTGTTTACTCCTTTATTATCTATTTTCAAAAAAAGAAAAGTTGTTCAACACGTTTCAGAAATTTGTTATCGGGCTTTTCTATATCGGTGGCGGCTGCATATTTTTGACCATGATTCCCTATACCAACGATGACTTTGTCAAATTTCTTATTATCGGTATTTTTCTACTGATATGGGTAAGCGATTCGTTCGCATACATCACCGGGAGCCTATTCGGTCGCCACAAGTTATTTTCGAGGGTTTCGCCTAAAAAAACTGTTGAGGGGGCATTAGGGGGCCTGGTATTCGCTTTGGCGACTGCTTATCTCCTGGCCAAATACGAACCGATAGTAAGCCCTATCCACTGGGTGGTTCTTGCTGCAATAATTGTCATTGCCGGCAGTATGGGGGATTTGGTGGAATCAAAGATGAAAAGGGCCGCGGGGGTAAAAGACAGTGGTGCGATTTTACCGGGCCACGGTGGGATGCTCGATCGGTTGGACAGTCTGGTGTTCGCCGCCCCTTTCGCCTACTTAACCTTAAATATCTTTGCGTATGTTTCATAGGGAAGGTCAAAAAATAATATTAATTACCTTTTTTATCGTATCCGCGATCATTCTGGTATCCCAGTTCTATTTGGATGTTACCTGGCTGCGTTGGGCACTCCAGATTGCCTCCGTGATATTGCTTCTATTGATTTTACAATTCTTTCGCAACCCTACCCGCAAACCGGTCAAAAACTTCGAGGAGATTTTGGCGCCCGTCGATGGTAAGGTGGTGGTTATCGAAGAGGTCGAGGAGACCGAATTTTTCAACGATCGACGCAAACAGGTATCTATCTTTATGTCCCCGGTCAACGTGCATGTAACCCGTTACCCGGCCAGTGGAAGCATAATATATTCCAAATACCATCCCGGAAAATATTTGGTCGCCTGGCATCCCAAATCAAGCACCGATAACGAGAGGACCACGGTGGTCATAAAAACCCCAAAATTCGGCAACATATTATATCGACAGATTGCAGGGGCCATGGCACGCAGAATCGTAAATTATGCGGAAGAAGGCGATAACGTGCAGCAGGGCGAGGATGCCGGATTCATTAAATTCGGCTCTCGTGTAGATTTATTGCTCCCTTTGGATTGTGCCATTACCGTAAAGCTCAACCAAAAAGTGACCGGTGCAAAAACATGTATTGCTGCCGTTGCCGTAAAAAGAGATGAAGAGGAAGAAATTACATACTGATTTTGAAAAGGCGGTAGTGTTCGTGAACAATTACACTGAACCTATGCCCGCTGATATTCTTTTGAAACTCTACGCCTTTTACAAGATCGCCAATAAAAATTACGATGACCCCGGAAGCGACACACCGCTGATCAACGCCTTTAAGGCCAATGCCCTGATCCAGGCAAAAAAATTAAGTCGGGATGACGCGATGAAGGCCTACGTCAAATTAGTAAAGACCCTGGTGAGGAAAGAGTAGCGGTTGCGGTTGGCATTGGCCTGTTCAGGGTTCAATGGCCCCCTCTTAAATTTAAAATTTATAGACTGTTTTGAAATCTGTCGATTATTTTTTCCTGCCCGCCCGGCAATTGGCTATACCTTTTTTTCGCCTTTTACCAGTAAATTTTCATACTGTAGCTACGCGTATGCTAAAAAATTTTGCTTAAAAAGGTGGTTTAAAAAGGCGCTCAAATCCCGAACGGTCGCCGTTAATCGCGAATTTCAACACAGCATCTTTAAACACCTGGTACGGTAAAAGCTTTGCTTTACTCGAACAGGTCATCAAGATCCGCTTGACAGAGCTCGAACATAAAATCGCCCATTTTTTGGGTGACATCCTTAAAAAATCGTTCCCCTTTTTTTTCAGTGGATTTATGGGGATTACCTACTCCGGTATCCTCGCTGATCTTTGACCATTGACGCTCGGCCCAGACCCATCCTTCGGAAAAGGATTTAATCTTAAAGCCTTTGGATTCCCCTTTGCCCCACTGGTCCTTCGGTAGCACCAATTTGGGATGTAGATACAGCATTAAACTGGTTTCCATCTCGTCGGCATGATCGCCCTTTTCCTCAAAATAGTCCTTTTTATCCAATGCTTGCGCCCAAAAGCAAAAACTGATAAACATTTTCGGGAATTTTAATCCCAGCTCCCGAACCAAGGGCTTAAAATTATTACCGCCGTGGCTATTAAAAATCAATAACTTGTAGATTCCCTGTCGGTTCAAAACCTCCACAATGTCGCATAGAATCGCGAACTGCGTACTGGGGCTGAGATTGATATCCAAATAAATATCGGACTGTCCGGTGTTCACCCCAAACGGCACCGTCGGCAAAACCACGACTTTCCCTTTTTTTTCCCAAGCTATACGGGCCGATTCCGCAGCTAAGGCGTCTGCTTCGTAATTATCGGTAGCGTAGGGCAGATGGTAATTGTGGGCCTCGGTGGCACCCCAAGGGAGTACGGCGAGGTTGATTTCGGCATCCTTTAGGGAATTCCAATTGGTTTCGGCAAGAATATAGGGTCTCATAGGTGTCGTTTGAACCACAAACTTAAAAAGACGGTTTCAGTTGTTCAACCCATGCCACGAATAATAGCATAGCGCAGCTGCGATGCGATGATTATTTACTTCAGTTTCATAACGAGCAAACGTGTTTTTAGCAAATCCGTCGTGCCCGAAAGCAGAAATGAATCAAGGCCCCACCATAATATGGGCCCTGAACGTGCCGGGATCCATTAACCACGGCATACCCTTGGCATGGGGCTTGTCCGGGAGTCCGGTGGACTCGGTAGTGGCAAAGGGCGTGTAGATGACATAACGGTATTTGGCATCCCCCAACTCCCCCGTAGTTTTATCATAGGCTTCATCGGTGCCATAATATACATAGAGCATACTGGGTTCCTTGGGCATTTGCAGTTCACCGGATTCTACTTCCGCCCCTCTAATTTCCTCTTTTTCTTCGCCATTTTTACCTTCTGCGGCCAGTTCGCGACCCCTTTTCATAAAGGGTTCCAGCTTTTTGGAGTAACAAGCTACACTCACCCCTTCCTTGCTCGGATCATCGGCCAAACAGACCAAATTGTTATTGCCTTCCCGCAACACGGTCAATTCACCGTCTTCATTATAGCCGTAGACCATAGCGCCTTCCTTGTCCGCTTCCGGTGCCGGAAGCGTAGCGGTCTTGATTTGGATATCGGCGGGAAGAATCTCAAGTTTTTGTTTTTCTTGGCATGCCAGGGGAACAAAGGCAAGTATCAGTAATAAGGATAATAGGTTTTTCATAATATTCTATTTGGGTTGAAGTTAACGAATTATTAGCTGAACCGGTATAGGACTTTTTACTTTCTACCTAAAACTAGTCATTTTTTGACCGTTTGATGGCTTTTATGAGTGGTATAGCAGGGCAACGGAAGGAGAAAAAGACGAAAACAGGTGATAAAGGCGAATTTACGCCAGTGCCCATCCATGACGGACTCTACCTTTTTCACTGGTCCGCCGCGATGGCCCTCATTACCCTTAACCCAAACTCTGCAAACTCTTCTCCAATGTCTCGATCTTCGCCTCGGCATCGGCCTTTTTTTTACGCTCTAGCCCAATTACCTTTTCGGGTGCATTGTTAACGAAACGCTCGTTGGAAAGTTTTTTTTCAACGGACTTCAAAAAGCCTTGGGTGTATTTCAATTCTTCCTCGATTTTTTGGATTTCGGCCTCCACATCGATAGTGCCGACTATGGGAACGAAATACTCGTTACTCTTTACACGGAAGGATAGCGCCCCTTCGACCGAGGCATCCACATAGGAGATGTGGGATAGGTTCGTTAGTTTTTTGATGATCGCATCCCACTTTCTGGAAGTATTTTCCTCGTTCAGGACGGAAAGTTTCAGCTCCTCTTTCATAGGGATGTTCTTTTCCTTTCGGATATTCCGGACACCGGAGACGACTTCGGCGGCAAATTCAAATTCCTTGATGAGATGGCCGTCCGCTTTGTGGGTCTTGGGCCAATCCGACACCACCAAGGCTTCCTTAGGCGATCGCTCGGTGATATGCTGCCAAACTTCCTCGGTCAAAAACGGCATAAACGGATGTAGCAATTTCAGGTTTTTTTCAAAAAGGGCGATGACCGCCCCGTAGGTCGTTCGATCGATGGGTTTTTGGTAATCAGGCTTTATGATTTCGAGCAGCCAGGAGCTGTAATCGTCCCAAACCAGCTTGTATATGGCCATCAGGGCATCGGAAATACGGTACTTACTGAAATGGTCCTCGATTTCTGCCAGGGTTTGGTCGAACTTGGCGCTGTACCATTCGATGCCCAGTTTAGAGGCTTCAGGCTGGGGCAGGTCACTCACCTCCCAGCCTTTGAGCAATCGGAATCCGTTCCAGATTTTATTGGCGAAGTTCTTGCCCTGCTGGCAGAGGTCCTCGTCGAACATCAGGTCATTGCCGGCGGCGGAGCTCAACAGGAGGCCGACCCGAACCCCGTCGGCACCGTAGGCCTCGATCAGTTTGAGCGCATCGGGGGAATTACCGAGGGATTTCGACATTTTTTGGCGCTGTTTGTCGCGAACCAATCCTGTAAAATAGACATTTTTGAAAGGACGCTCATCACGAAATTCGTATCCGGAGACAATCATGCGCGCCACCCAGAAAAAGATGATATCGGGACCGGTAACCAGGTCGCTGGTAGGATAATAATAGTTGATGTCTTTATTATCGGGCTCTAAAATGCCATTAAAAACGCTGATGGGCCAAAGCCAAGAGGAGAACCAGGTGTCGAGGACATCTTCGTCTTGTCGTAAGTCGGTGGCCGTTAGTTGGTAGTCGTTAGACTTTTCTTTGGCCAAACTCAATGCCTTTTCCTTAGTTTCCGCGACAACGAAATCATCTTGTCCGTCGCCGTAGTAGTAAGCGGGAATCCGTTGGCCCCACCAAAGCTGGCGCGAGATGTTCCAATCGCGGATGTTCTCCATCCAATGGCGATAGGTATTCTCGAATTTTTTGGGGAAGAACTTAATTTCCTGGGTTTCCATTACCGCCTTCAGGGCCGGTTTCGCTAATTCTTCCATTTTCAGGAACCACTGGTCGCTCAACCGCGGTTCGATGACCGCCTTGGTACGCTCGGAAGTTCCTACCTTGTTGACATAGTTTTCCGTTTTAACCAAAAAGCCCTCTTCGTCCAGTTCCTTGGTGATTTCCTTTCTCACCACGAACCTATCCTTTCCTTTGTAGTGCAATCCGAAGGAATTCAACGTGGCGTCAGCATTGAAGATATCGATAGTCTCCAGCCCGTGCTTTTCACCCAAGGCCTTATCGTTGATATCGTGGGCAGGGGTAATCTTTAGGCATCCGGTACCAAATTCCATATCCACATACTCATCCACTATGATAGGAACGACGCGGTTACAGATGGGAACGATGGCCTTTTTTCCTTTCAAATGCCTAAAACGCTCGTCATGGGGATTAATACAGATGGCGGTATCGCCCAAAATAGTTTCCGGCCGGGTAGTGGCAATGGTCACTTTCTCGTCAGAGCCTTCTATAGGATAGGAGAGATAGTACAACAAGCCCTGTTTTTCCTCGTAAATCACCTCCTCGTCGGACAGGGTCGTCTGTGCCTCAGGATCCCAATGGACCATGCGATGGCCCCGGTAGATCAACCCCTTGTTAAAAAGATGGACAAATACCTTGATGACGGAAAGGTACATATCGTCGTCCATCGTGAATTTGGTCCGCTGCCAATCGCAAGAACAACCCAGCTTTTTGAGCTGTTCCAGAATTACTCCGCCATATTCATCCGTCCATTCCCAAGCGTGCTTAAGGAATACCTCCCGGCTCAAATTGGATTTATCGATGCCCTCGGCTTTCAATTTGGCTACGACCTTGGCCTCGGTGGCAATAGAGGCATGGTCCATTCCCGGCACCCAACAGGCATTTTTTCCCATCAGGCGCGCCCGACGGATCAACACGTCTTGTATGGTATTGTTCAGCATGTGGCCCATATGCAGCACCCCGGTAACGTTCGGTGGTGGAATTACGATGGTATAGGGCTCCCTGTCGTTCGGTAAGGAATCAAAATATTTATGCTCCATCCAGTAGTCGTACCAGTGGTTTTCGGCTTTTTTCGCCTCGTATTTCGAGGGTATGTCCATAATTCGGAACGGTTTTTGCTTCATTACCAGATGGCCTGAAGAGAACAGGTGGTACTGAATGTTAATTGTTGATTAAAAAGGGTAATTTTGCCCAATCTCAAATACGAAACAAAAATAAGCAACGTTAACACATAAGTAAAGAATTTTGGAGGTCCTTGCAAAAAGATTTAGTTTTGGGCTTCCCTTAAAAACAAAATCATGAAAAAAATAGTACTTGTATTATTTGTGGGCCTAATGGGATTTACCCTTACCGCGCAGGAAAAGGCCGCCAAGATCGAGTTTAAGTCGGAAACCGTTGATTACGGTGAAGTAACCAAAGGTGCCAATGGTGTACGCGCGTTCGAATTCACGAATACGGGCGATGCCCCGCTGATTATCAGCAAGGTCAGCTCAAGCTGTGGATGTACCATCCCAAAAAAGCCGGAGGATCCGATTTTACCGGGCAAAACCGGAGAAATTCAGGTGAAGTACGACACCAACCGTGTCGGCCCTATCCGAAAGGCGATTACCGTCATCTCAAATGCCGATACCCCCACGAAAGTCCTAAAAATAAAGGGCGAAGTGAAGGCGGTTGACGGAAAGTAGAATGGAGACATTTGAAGAACCCAACCAATTAATTAAAAGTTGACCCCGATTTTAAAGTCGGGGTTTTTTATTTTTATCCCGGCGAGGCGAAACCTCGCGAAAAGGGTCGTTAGCCGTTCCTTATGTCCGCTGAGTCGGGTAAGCCGCCATTATTTTTTGCCGGACCAGTGCAACAACGATTCATAGCCATCGCTACGGAATTTTTTTTTTGCGGTGCACTGCGAAAAAAGAGCCGTCCGTACCGGCTCAAACCGCTCTAATGCAATACCGGCTAGCGGTAAAGGAGAAAGCCAACAGGCCTAAAGCCCTCGACTGCGGGCGCCCATCGACATTAAGGTTTTTCTTTGAACAAATCCTTTAAAACAAAGCTGAACATCAAATCTTGGTCGAGGCGTTCTATCAGTACTTTTACCCGTTTGCCCTCTTTTTCATTGAGCATTTCAAGCACCTCCTGTAGTTTATACCTATATATGGGTTTTCCGTTTACGGCCAGAATTACATCGCCCTGCTTAAGGCCGGCTTCGTATGCGGGACTTCCGGCACGAATACCCGAAACAACGATTTCGGGCACCAAACTGAGCCTGGTGCGGGTCTCAAAAAGGATTTGGACATCACCGAAGTTTTTTTCTTCTTTATGGACCACGCCCCTTGAATCGGAAATGCTCTGAGCAATATATCGCATCCCATTGTGCTGTAGGTCCAGTCCGCTTAAATTATAACGGAAGGGAGCTTTGAAATTTTTATTTTTACGAAGCGTTATCTTATTTTGCGGATAATCAAAAACGATATTGAACCGTTTCAGTACCTCCCCACCTACACTGCCGTTGCGACTGCCGAAATTTTTAATAGCGCTGAAAGCGGTTTTGTCTGGAAAGGCAGCCTTGGCATCCTTCAGGACAAAACGACCTATTTGAATGGTGTTGATTTTGGTACGTTTCCCAAAAATCTTTCCGTTTAGGCCTTTTCCCAAAAAATCTTCGTAGTGGGCCTCCGGGACATTAATCACCTCATTTTCAAAAAGCCAAATGGCATCGCTGCTTCCCGTATCGACCAACAACCTGACCGGCAATTCGTTTTTTAGGGATAGACGGCCATCGATATAGGCCTTTTTTCGGATAATGGATAGCGGAAGGGTTTCCTGCCGCTTGCTTTTTTTATAGGTATACGATTCGGGATCGTGAAACTTCAGGGTCTTGTGGGCGTAATTGACTTCCACTACAAAGTCCCGGAAAAGGTCATAACCGATAATTCCATGGACAGGGATACCCAAGGTGGGTGAAAAATTCATGCCCTTGTCCAACACCACATACAACTGTTGGTCGTTATTCGAAAGATGTTTTAATCTAAAGGTATTGCCATGGGAACGCAAGGCTTTGAGGGGATTTTCGCCGCCAAGGCCCTTGATCGTAATTTCGGAGGCATTGTTGATCTGCACCGAATCTTGGTCGGAAAGGTTGAAGAGTATCGGCTTGTCCACCCCGGAATCCAATATAAAGGACAGTTCGGTACCGTTCACTTCCATGGGGATGATAATAAGATTGTTGATCAAGCGGAACTTTAGCTTTTCGAATTTTTGTCCTTCCGACAAATGAAACGCCTGTGCCGATCCCAAAATGGGAAGCAGCAGGAACAGCGCGACGATATGTCGTAAAATCCGGTTCAACTTTCTTGTTTTAAAGCGGTTAACCGTGTTTAATTTACGACTTTTTTGGTTGAAAAAATAGAGTTTTAACATATTGGAGCACCATACTGCATTCCGCCGGGCCACTAAACTCATAAACTCCTTTTTTCCCCCGTTTGCTTTTCCGATTTTTGCAACAAATCGAAACCATTATGCCATCAATATCCCAAAAAGGGCGGACTATGCCCCAATCACCTATCCGTAAATTAGTGCCCTTTGCCGAAGAGGCAAAGAAAAACGGGACTCACGTGATACACCTCAACATTGGCCAACCGGACATCAAGACACCCAAGGTCGCCTTAGATGCGGTAAAGAACAACGACCTTGAAGTGCTGGAGTACAGCCGCTCGGAAGGTTCCGAAACCTACCGCACAAAATTGGCGGAGTACTACGCCAAACACGACATCTATATTGATGCCGAAGACATTATTATAACTACCGGTGGTTCCGAAGCTCTATCTTTTACCATGGGCAGCATTATGGATGCAGGTGACGAAATTATTATCCCTGAACCCTTCTACGCCAATTATAACGGTTTTGCCACGGCGACGGGCGTTAATGTGGTGCCGGTAACCTCATACATCGATACCAATTTTGCGCTGCCCCCTATCGAGGAATTCGAAAAAGCAATCACTCCAAAGACCAAGGCTATTTTGATCTGCAATCCCGGTAATCCGACGGGCTATCTGTACACTCAGGAAGAAGTAAAAAAATTGGCTGCCCTTGTCAAAAAGCACGACCTGTTTTTAGTAGCCGACGAGGTGTACCGCGAATTCGCCTATGACGGGCGACAACACTATTCCGTTCTGCAGGAAGAGGGCCTTGGGGAAAACGCGATCATGGTCGATTCCGTTTCCAAAAGATACAGTATGTGCGGGGCCCGAATCGGTTGCCTGGTGACCAAGAACCGGGAGATTATAAAAACCGCCCTGAAATTTGCGCAGGCCCGGTTATCCCCGCCTACGTTCGCACAAATCGCCAGCGAGGCCGCCTTGGCGACTCCCCAAAGTTATTTTGATCAGGTAAAGGAAGAATACACGCAGCGCAGAAACCTGCTGATCGCCGAACTGGAAAAAATTAAGGGCGTAAAGATCGGAAGGCCCCAAGGTGCATTTTATTGTATCGCAGAACTGCCGATCGACGATGCCGACCATTTTGCGCAATGGCTATTGGAAGATTACCGGCTGAATGGCGAAACCGTGATGGTCGCCCCCGCAGCGGGATTCTATGCCACGGGGGGACTCGGTAAAAACCAAATCCGTATCGCCTACGTCTTGGACAGCGAAAGCCTAAAAAGGGCGGTGCACATACTAAAAGAAGCGTTGGGGAGTTATATAGGCTGATGGAGATCCAGCAAGATATATCCCTAAAACCTTACAACACTTTCGGCATTGCCGCCAAAGCCCGATATTTTATCGACATAAAAACCGTCGAAGACCTGCGGCAAGCATTGCAGCTGAAAAACTATCCCAAAAAAATGATCCTCAGCGGCGGCAGTAACATGCTTATCACCGGTGATTTGAACAGGCTGGTCTTATATATCAATATCAAGGGGATCAAGATTGTGGAGCAAGATGACGATCAGGTCATTTTACAAGTCATGGCCGGAGAAAATTGGCACAACTTGGTGCTGTGGACGTTGGATAGAAATTATGGAGGGCTCGAGAACATGTCCCTCATCCCCGGAAACATAGGTACGGCGCCAATACAGAATATCGGGGCCTACGGAACAGAGCTGAAAGATATTTTTGTCAGCTGCGAGGCCATGAAAGTGGACGACCGGAGACTCAAAACCTTTACTAAGGAAGACTGTAGGTTCGGCTATCGCGATTCTTTTTTTAAGAACGAGGGAAAAGGCAAATTTATCATTACCTCGGTCTCCCTGAAATTGACCAAACACAACCATAGGCTCAATACCTCGTACGGTGCTATAGAGACCGAACTACAAAAGAAAGGTATTTCCGACCCTACTATACAGGATATTTCCAAAGCCGTAATCGCTATCCGACAAAGCAAACTGCCCGACCCTAAAGTCTTGGGCAACAGTGGCAGTTTTTTTAAAAATCCCGTTATATCCGCATCCGAATTCCATATATTTACGCAACAACATCCCTCCGCACCTTTTTATAAAATAGCGGAGGATGCCTATAAAATACCCGCAGGATGGCTGATCGAACAATGTGGCTATAAGGGAAAACGTTTCGGGGATGCGGGAATACATGAGAATCAAGCTTTGGTGCTGGTCAACCATGGGAACGCCACCGGAAAGGAAATTGTAGATCTCGCGCGGAAAATCATCGATGTGGTCGGAGAAAAATTCAACATACGGATCGAGCCAGAGGTCAATATTATCAAGTGACCCTGGCCTTCCGGCAAACAATGACCCCCGTTACCAAAGGCGACAGGGGTCATACCAAACCAAACTAACCAAAAATAAAATGCGCAGTTACCAGTTGCACATTTAAACCATTACATTTTGAATGTGCCCACGCTAACAATCAATTTAATAAATTAGCGTTTGTACATATACGAAGTAAAAGATTATATCGGATGCCCCCGATCGTCATTTTTTTATGAACTCGTAAAGAGACCTACACCGAAAATGAGCACGTTGCTTGAAAAACATATCGTTGAGTTACTTCAAGAACGCAACGAAGAAGCGATTACATTGCTTTATGAACACTACGGCGGTACGCTTTTGGGCGTTGCCAACAAAGTGCTCCACGACGAAGAACTGGCCCAGGACGCACTACAGGAAAGTTTTGTTAAAATCTGGAAAAAATCCGATTCCTACGATGCCTCGAAGGCCAAGCTGTTCACCTGGCTCTTTCGTATCACCCGCAACACGGCTATAGACAAGCTAAGGACCGTCAAAACAAAAAACGGGAAAGAAATCCAAATCGATGTTTCAGACGTATATAATCTAGGCGTCAATAGTACCAGACCGGAGTTTATGGACATCCGTGACAATCTGGAAAAGATAGAGTCCAAATACCAAATTGTGTTGGATGCCCTTTTTTTTCAGGGGATGACACAACAGGAAGCCAGCGATGAGCTCGATATTCCGTTGGGCACTATCAAATCAAGATTAAAAATCGGACTAAGGGAGCTAAAAAAGATTTACGGCCCTAGCTTCTAGCGACCCTATCATTAAACCTGACACACCTTGATGAAAGAAAAAGTACAAAAATTTCTGGATTCCGACCAGTTGGAAAACTACCTTATGGGGGTTTCCGACGAGGAGGAAACCCTTCTGGCCGAAAAGTACATCGCCATGTATCCGGAAGTAAGCAAGACCTATCAGGACCTGCAGGATAATTTGGAAACCTTCGCCAAATTGCACGCCATTCAGCCACCCGGGGACCTCGAGGAAAAAATCCTGGCCCGAATCCGTAAGGAAAAAAAGGGAGTGGGCAGATACTGGAAGTTTGCCGTCGCCGCCAGCTTTGCGATACTGCTCTCAGCCGGTGCCTCTTATTTTATTTGGGACCAAAATCAGGACCTGCAGAAAAAAAATGCCATCGTCAACGAGAATACAGACTATCCGCAAGAAGATTTGCGTGAGCAATTGGAAGATGTTAGAAACCAGTTCATCGTACTACAGAATCCCGAAACCAAGCAGTACAAGGTAACGGGAAACAAAAAAGCGAAAGAGCTCAAGGCCGTGGCATACGTCAATCCCGTTAAAAAGCTCTCCTACCTGAACGTAAGTAAATTGCCCCACCTTCCCGAAAACCAGTGCTACCAGATGTGGGCAGAGGTCAACGGAGAAATGGTCAATCTGGGCATTATTAGGGAAGCAGACAAAAAACTTCTGGCCCTGCCCTATTTTGACGACAACTCCTTGGGCTATATTACCATAGAACCTGAGGGTGGCAACGCAAGTCCCACGGTCGAAAATATCGTGGCGAATATTGCTTATTAAATACGAATGAGTACGTAGCCTCTTTCCCTAGGATGGCCAAAAATTAATCGGGATATCCGTTCGATATTGCCTCACCCTAAGCAAGCGCGACGAGAACTTCAAGCCCCTAAACTTCGGTTTTGGGGCTTTATTTCGTATCTTTGTTAAAAATCAAAAGATGATACTGATACTATTGACCATAGCCCTGTTGGCCGTCGCATTTGCCGGTATCGCCATTAAGATATGGGCTAAAAAAGACGGTAAATTCGCCGGCACCTGCGCCAGTCAAAGTCCTTTCTTGAACCAAGAGGGGGAGGCCTGTGGAATGTGCGGAAAACGGCCCGACGAACAGGAATGTAGAAAAGAGACCGAGCCCGAACTGCCATCGTATAGTTAATCGGGGCACATGATGATTTCCGAACGATAGAACGACCGGAAAAACGATATAAATTTTGTTTCCTTTGGGAAAAATCGATGACACCCAAGCTGTAATACAAAAGGCCCTGGCGGGAAACCAAATGGCCTTCAGTAGCCTATTGCATACCTTTTGGAACGGCGTCTATGGTTTTCAGCTTAAACATACCGAAAACGAAAACGATGCCGAGGACATTACCATCCAGACCTTCTCGAAAGCTTTTGATAAACTGGGTACCTACGACCCCTCTTACGGATTCAAAACCTGGTTGATCGCCATATCCAAGAACATTCATGTCGATATTATCCGAAAACGAAAGAAAAATCTGGAATCCGCCGGCAACCAAGAGGCCATAAAAAAAGTGTTGGACGAAACGCCTTCCGTAGAAGACCAACTGATCAACGAACAAAACCTCGCCAACCTTCTACAGCATATCAAAAAACTGAAGCCCCATTACCAAGAAGTCATTAATCTTCGCTATTTTAAGGAGCTGAGCTATGCCGCCATCGCCAAGGAGCTAAACGAACCCGTCAATAACGTCAAGGTAAAATTACTAAGGGCCAAGAAGTTGTTGGCGGAGATTATCGAAGGAAGTGGGCAGTAATCAGTAAACCTGTAGGCAGCAGTGGGCAGCAGCGGGCAGTAATCGGTGAACATAGCAATGTTTTCCCTGAAATGATAAGCTTCCCCATTTGAAATTTTTTATACGACCAACCGTTTGCTGTGTACTGACTACTTTTTCTCCTGCTTGCGAAACCGTATATTTGTATAAATTCTGAATGGTATATGAGCACGGAAACCCTAGAAAAATCGGCACCCGTAAAAGGAAAGCCCAAATGGCTTCGCGTCAAGCTTCCGACCGGCAAAAAGTACACCCAACTCCGTAGCCTGGTCGATAAGTATGACCTACATACCATCTGTACTTCCGGCAGTTGCCCCAATATGGGCGAATGTTGGGGCGAAGGTACCGCGACGTTCATGATTTTGGGGAATGTCTGTACGCGTTCCTGTGGATTCTGTGGCGTTCAGACCGGACGGCCGTCGAGCGTTGACTGGGCGGAACCCGAAAAAGTGGCCCGGTCTATCAAGATTATGGGTATCAAACATGCCGTGGTTACCTCGGTAGATCGTGACGATCTTAAGGATATGGGATCCATTATCTGGGCGGAGACCGTGAAGGCCATCCGAAGAATGAATAAAGAAACTACTTTGGAAACCTTAATTCCCGATTTTCAGGGTATCGAAAGGCACCTCGACCGGATTATAGATGTCGCTCCCGAAGTCGTTTCCCACAATATGGAAACCGTAAAAAGGTTGACCCGCGAGGTACGCATACAGGCCAAATACGAACGAAGCCTTGGGGTATTACGCTATTTACACGACCAGGGCGTAAACCGTACGAAATCGGGTATTATGCTCGGGCTGGGCGAACGGGAGGAGGAAGTGTTGGAGACCTTGAGAGATTTACGCGATGCCCATGTTGATGTGGTAACGATCGGCCAATACCTTCAACCCTCGAAAAAACATTTGCCGGTAAAGGAATTCATCGTTCCCGAACAATTTAAAAAATATGAGGCGATTGGTCTCGATATGGGTTTCCGCCATGTGGAAAGCGGCGCCTTGGTCCGATCATCGTATAAAGCACATAAACATATTGACTAGTTACCCAAACAATAGTTAGTGTTCTTTAGCGTTTGATTGATGGATAATAATATGGGGAATGGGCATGAATTTCAAGTCCTTCCGTCCATTACCCTTAGAAAATAATACGTTTGCGCTTAAAATTGGCACATATCGAATCAGGCCATCTATGGCTTATTGTGGCATTTTGCTTTACTCTTCTTGCGGGTAATGCGCAAGACCCGGCGCAAGATTCCCTTCTGCCCCCCAAAGAAGTGCAGACCTATTTCGACGAGGCACGAATTTTCAGCAATAGGGACCAGACCGACAAGGCCCTTGAATCCCTTGAAAAAGCGGCCAAAATAGCGGAAGGCAACGCCGATGTGAAATCTTTGGTTGACAGCTACCAAAAAATAGCCCTGCTCTACCTCAAGCTCGACAAGGAAGAATCTACTCTTTTATTTTCAGACCGCGCCAAAGCTTTGTTGAAAGCTACGGAATATCCGTACGGCGATGCCATGGACAAGTTCATAGAGGCCCTTCTTGCGTTCAGGGGCGGACGGAATTTTCAAGCCATCTTTTTGCTCAACGAGGCCCGGCAACTGAGCAACGATCGCAATTTCTTCAACAACATTCTGCTTGCGGAAGGTAATACCTACCTCAAACTGGGAAAGTATGAGGAAGCCTCTAAAAACTTTAATTCCCTTATCATAAACACCGACATTTACGAAAGTGACTATTTGGCTACTAAAGCCTATTTGGGCCTGGCAAGATTGAAGGTCGAGACCGAAGAACTGGAAGAAAGTGCCGTGAATGCAGAAAATGCCCTAAAACTGGCCAAGGAGAATGATTTTTATCAGGAAATTATCGAGGCCAACACCCTGTTGACCGACGTTTATAGTACTTTGGGACGTTTTAGTCTGGCCCTGCAGAACAGCCAAAACCTGCTGGGTTTCCGTGATTCCATCTTTAACATTGCCAAGGTCCAGACCGAGGCCAAGACTGCAGAAAAGATACAGTTCGACTTTATGAGCGATGAAATAAAGCGGCAAGAACAAATGATCGAGGAACTGAACGCCTCGAAGAACCAATCGGATATCGCGGCCATTTTGACCTCTGCCTTGTTATTGATTATCACGCTTCTGGCCATCTCCCTTTTTCGCAACAACCAGATCAAGCTGAAAACCAACGACCTGTTACAGACTAAGAACAACGAGCTCAAAGCGGCTAGGGATTCCGCCGTAAGCGCCATGAAGGCGAAGACCAATTTTCTTTCTACCGTTAGCCATGAGCTCCGTACCCCGCTATACGCCGTGACGGGACTGACGCATCTTCTTTTGGAAGAAAACCCCAGTGAAAACCAAAAAGATCATCTAAAGTCCTTAAAATTCTCGGGAGATTATCTGTTGAACTTTATCAACGACATCCTACAGATCAATAAAATCGATGCGGACAAGCTTGAGGCTCTCAACATTGAGTTCGAACTAAAAAAAGTACTTCGGGAAACTATCGATTCCCTTCAGCAAAGCGCCAAAAATAACAATACCGAACTTGTGCTGGAATACGATGAGGACATTCCTTCGCATTTGATGAGCGACCCTTTAAAGCTTTCCCAAATATTCATGAACCTGGTCGGCAACGCCCTGAAATTTACGAAAAACGGAAAAGTTACCGTAATTGCCAAGCTGATGAAGAAAATGGAAGAAGATGTCACCCTGTATTTTGAAGTACGTGATACCGGGATTGGCATCTCGAAAGAACAACAGGAAAGTATTTTCGATGGCTTCGAGCAAGGTTCCATAGAAATCAACAGGGAATATGGCGGTTCGGGACTCGGACTCACCATCGTTAAGAGTCTATTGGGCCTCTTCGACAGTAAAATCCAGTTAGAAAGCGAGCTGGGGGAGGGCAGTTCCTTCTTTTTTGAACTTAAGGTCAAAAGCAAGGACAGCGTGGTCGACGACGTTCCCTTCCAAATTACCGAAAAGAAGTATGACTTCAAGGGGCTGCACATACTCATCGTTGAAGACAACAAGATCAATCAGGTCATCACCAAAAAAATGCTGACCAAAAAAGAAATTACCAGTGATATTGCCAACCACGGCGGCGAGGCCATCGAAATGGCCCGCAATAATGACTACGACGCGATTCTGATGGACATACACATGCCCGGCATCGGGGGTGAGGAAGCCACCATCGAAATCAGAAAATTCGATACCTTCACCCCGATAATCGCATTGACGGCCATTTCATTGGACGACAGTTTGGAGAGCTTTCACGCCGCCGGCTGTAATGACGTGATCACCAAACCCTTTAAACCGGAAGTCTTCTACAAAAAAATCGGGGAGAATATTTTTGATAAAAATCCGCTGAGGAGCATGTCTCAAAACCCTGCTTCCTGAAGCCACTTATTTTGAAAGCCCTTCCTTTTCGGCAGTTAGGTAAGTTTCCGATTTAATCTAAAAGTTCGATTTCATACTATTTTCGAGGAGTTCTTCCAACACTTTTTGCCCATCGATTAAGAATCGGTGCCGTACCGGTAGGTAATAGAGGTTTTCCACCTTTCCTTTTAGTCGCATATAATCCTTTTCGGTGGTCAGCAAGAAATTCCGTTTCCCAAGTTGCGCCAACTCCTTTTCCGTAAACGCGTGGTGGTCGTTAAATCGCACATGTTCGAACCTAAGTCCCTCTCCTCTCAGATAGGCAACTAAAGGCCGGGGATTGGCGATACCGGTTACCAGGGTGAAGTTTTTATCCTTGAGACTGTCCAAGGAAAGAAGGCTCGAATTTCCCTTTAATTGCCGATCATACTCCAGGGCGCTGTACAAAAGCTTTTGGTGCGGCCTAGGCTTCAATTTATGGGCTATCCTCTGACGCTCCGAGGCGTCAAGGTCAGTAGGACATTTGGTAACGATGATCACATCTGCCCTGTGGGCTTCGCTTTTACTGTCCCTTAAATCTCCGGTGGGCAGATACCGGTCATCGCAGTACAAGTGGCCATAGGCCGTCAGCAAAATCGAAAGTCTATATTTTACCCTGCGGTGCTGAAAGGCGTCATCGAGAAGAATAACATCCGGGGATATTTTATCCTGCAAAACACGAATCCCGTTCTGCCTATTGGCCTCGACGGCAACGGTAATCCGGGGAAATTTTGAATGGATCTGATAAGGTTCATCGCCGAGGTCCCCCACCGTGCTTTGATCGTTCGCCAATAGAAATCCGCTGGACTTCCTGCGATATCCCCTGCTCAATAAGGCCACTTTATAATCTTTCTGTAACAGGGAAATCAGGAATTCAGCCATCGGGGTCTTTCCAGTGCCACCGGTGCTTAGATTGCCGATACAGATAGTCGGTGTTTCGAAGGATGTTGATTTGAACCACCCGATATCATAGAGGTAATTGCGGATGTACACCCCCACGCCGTATAGCAAAGACACGGGAAATAAAAGTTTTCTGAGAAGTCCCACGAGGACGAAAATATAATATTTTATCTTTGGATGCTTTATATTCGTTCAATGATAGTTAAACAAGTTACTGACATCCTCGAAGAGCTCGCCCCTTTGGCCCATGCCGAGGATTTCGATAATGTAGGATTATTGGTAGGAGACGACCGAGCAAAAGTTACCGGAGTTTTGGTCACCTTGGATACCCTAGAAACCGTCATCGACGAGGCCATCGCTACCGATTGTAACTTGGTGGTGAGCTTCCATCCTATTATTTTCGGGGGATTAAAAAAATTGACAGGAAGAACCTATGTGGAGCGGACCGTTATCAAGGCCATCAAAAATAATATAGCTATTTACAGCATGCATACGGCATTGGACAATGTTCAAAAAGGGGTGAACGGCAAAATATGCGAGGTACTGGGGATAAAAAAACCTAACATGCTTATTCCCAAAAAGGGAAGTATAGAAAAACTGGTCACTTATGTGCCCCTAAAGGATGCCGAGGCGTTGCGTACCGCTCTTTTTGCAGCGGGAGCAGGCAATATCGGAAATTATTCCCATTGTAGTTTTAATGTTGAAGGTACAGGAAGCTACAAAGCAGGCGAAGGGGCCCATCCCGTTAAGGGCGTAATCGGACAGACTCATTACGAAGACGAAGCCCAAGTCAATATTATTTACTCCCAAGAACACCGGGACGGAATTTTGAAGGCCCTGTTCAAAAATCATCCCTACGAAGAAGTTGCCTACGAAATATTTAGTTTACAGAATACCGACCAAAATCTTGGGATGGGCATGGTGGGCGAACTGGAAGAGCCGATGGAAGAAATGGAATTTCTACGGCAGGTCAAGCAAAAGATGGACGTATCGGTTATTCGCCATTCACGACTTATGGACCGCAAAGTCACTAGAATTGCGGTTTTGGGCGGTAGCGGGGCCTTTGCCATTGAAGCCGCCAAGGCCTCCGGAGCGCAGATTTTTATCACCGCCGATATCAAATACCACGAGTTCTACAAAGCAGAGGACAAAATCGTCATCGCCGATATCGGACACTATGAAACCGAGCAGTTTACAAAAAACCTATTAGTCGATTATCTTAGGAAAAAAATCCCTAATTTTGCAATCCGTTTAGCGGAAACTAAAACCAATCCCATCAAGTATTTATAAAATATATGGCAAAAAAGACAGAAGTAACGGTAGAGGAAAAATTAAGGGCGTTGTACGACCTGCAATTAATCGATTCGAGGGTCGACGAGATACGCAACGTACGCGGGGAACTGCCATTGGAAGTGGAGGATTTGGAAGACGAGGTAGCGGGACTCAAAACGCGAATGGACAAATTGAAGACCGATGTAGAGACGATCAATTTTGAGATCGGGGCCAAAAAGAACCTGATCGAAGAGGCAAAAAGCTTGATCAAAAAATATGCCGAACAACAGAAAAACGTGCGCAATAGCAGGGAATTCAACTCCATCAGCAAAGAGCTCGAATTTCAGGAACTCGAAATTCAGCTAGCCGATAAGAACATCAAGGAATTTAAGGCGCGGATCGAACAGAAAAAAGAAGTCATCGCCGAGACTAAAGAGCGTTTAAGCGAGCGCGAATCGCATTTGAAGCATAAGAAAAGTGAGCTGGACGCCATTTTAAAAGAGACCGAAAAAGAAGAAAAAGCCCTTTTGGAGGAGTCCGAAAAATTTCAGAACGAAATTGAGGAACGCTTGGTAAAGGCTTACATTCGAATTCGCACCAACGTCAAGAACGGTCTCGCCGTAGTGCCCATCGAAAGGGGCGCTTCCGGCGGTTCTTTCTTTACCATTCCGCCCCAGGTACAAGTGGAAATCGCATCCCGAAAAAAAATTATCACCGATGAGCATAGCGGTCGAATATTGGTTGACCCGGCACTTGCCGAAGAGGAACAGGAAAAAATGGACAAGAAGTTTGCTAAGCTTTAGTCGGTTTTGAATCACTTCATTAGCTAAAGGTCATCCGAAGTAAACGGATGGCTTTTTTTTATTATATTCAGGGGAAAAAGAAAAGCCATGCGATATTCTACCCTGATTTTAATCCTCGTAACCATGGCCGTTCCAAAAAATTCGGAAGCACAAGAACTGGAAGACTACCAGTGGAAAAACAGGATACTGCTATTGGTGGATGCATTCCCCGATACCGATGCCCTGCAATCACAGCTCGATGAACTGACCTCCGATAAAAAAGCTTTGGAAGATAGAGACCTGGTTATTTTTCGGGTAACGCCGGAGGCGGTGTTCGATCGGGATGGAAGCAGGTCACCCCTAAGTGCGGAACGGATATATAGGAAATTCAATCTGGATTCCGGTTTTACGGGCACGGTTCTCATCGGGAAGGATGGTCGTTCGAAACTTGAAAAACCCTTCGAAGTTTCCGCCCAAACCATTTTTGCCCTGATCGATGGTATGCCCATGCGGAGGGCAGAAATGCGGGAAGAAGCAAGAAAAAACTAAACTTCTACCCCTTTATTAATGCCAGTATCCGTTTCTCCACCTCCCCACTATCCCATTCATCCTCAATATTCGGCATCTTCATCACCTTGCGCATAATTTCTTCCTGGGCATCGCCTTCGGCAAGGGCCTCGGCGTACGGTCTATCGGAAAAAGTGACCCGGCTGTAGGCCGGTATCCATTTATCGGGATGTTGGGCGGCGAAGCGTTTTTCAATTTTCTTTTGTAGCATAAACTTGGGATCGGCCGTTTTGCTGCTCATTTCTATAAAATTACGGTAGCTGAGTTCGGCAATGGCATCGGCATTGGGCTTTCTTTCTTTTTGGTATTCCTGAAAAATACGCTCCCAATCATCGCCGTAGGTCGCGATTATCCGGTTAAGTACGAAAATATCCTCAAAACCGGCGTTCATGCCCTGCCCGTAAAAGGGTACCACGGCATGGGCCGAATCGCCCACAAGGGCGACCTTGTCCCAATAGGTCCAAGGATAGCATTTCATGGTGACCATGGCACTGGTGGGATTCTTGAAAAAATCCTCGGCCAGATTGTCGATATCGTTCTGCACCGTAGGAAAATGGGTTTTGAAAAAAGTCTTGGCCTCAGACTTGGTCTTGATGCTTTCAAACGAAATTTCGCCCTCAAAGGGCATAAACAACGTACAGGTAAAACTTCCGTCCAAATTGGGCATGGCAATGAACATGAAATTACCTCGCGGCCAGATGTGGAAGGAATTTTTGTCTAACTTATACGAGCCATCGGCGTTGGGAAGGATGGAGAGTTCCTTGTAGCCGACATCTATAAAACTTTGGGAGTAGTCAAAACGGCTCCTGCGCTGCATTTTATGGCGAACCCGGGAAAATGCCCCGTCGCATCCGAAGATAATGTCGCAGTCGTACTCTTTCCATTCGCTTTTCTCCGACTCCCCAGTGTACAGTTTGGTTTCGGGAAGGTTGACGTCCCACACCTTTTCATTGAAGCGAAAACGCACTCCCGAATCCTCGGCCATATCGATCATTCGCCGGTTCAGGATTCCCCTTGAGAGCGACCAGATAGCCTCGCCATCCCTTCCGTATTTCTGAAAATAAACGGGTTTGTCAATAACGTGCATGGCCCTTTTATCCAAAGGAATGGCTAGTTTTTTTATTTCGGTCTCCATACCGACCTCCGCCAAAGCCTTCCAGCCGCGATCGCTCATCGCCAGATTGATGGAGCGGCCCGAAAACTCGGTATTCCGAATATCCGGCCGTCTATCGAAAACGGTAATTTGGTGACCCAGTTGTTGAAGATAAACCGATAGTAGCGATCCTACCAAGCCGGATCCTATAATGGCAATGTTCTTCGGGGTCTGTGTCATTCTTTTTGTTGTTTGGGCCATCTAAAAAAACGATGAGGTGCTAAATTTAGACAAAATAAGGGATAAGTCTCCCTTTGCATGAAACGGATGGCATGAAAAAACTAAGGCTAATTCTTGGCGACCAGCTCAACCAGAAACACTCTTGGTTCGATGAACCGGACGATGAGGTTACCTACCTGATGGCTGAAATGCGTCAGGAGACCGATTACGTAAAGCATCACGTTCAGAAAGTGGTCGCCTTTTTTCTCTCCATGCGCAACTTTCATGAAGAACTTTCTGAAAAGGGGCACGATTTTATCTATCTAAAAATCGGTGATGCGGAAAATCCGCAGCAATTGAAAAAAATCATCGGTAAATACGTGGTCGAAACCAAGGCCGAAATGTTTGAATACATGATGCCCGACGAATATCGCTTGGACGGGCAGCTTAAATCGATATGCCAAAATCTTTCCATCGAGACCGAAGCTGTTGACACCGAACATTTTTACACCACCCGCTATGAACTGAAGAATTTCTTCGCCCACAAGAAACAGTACGTAATGGAAAGCTTTTACCGAATGATGCGCAAAAAGCACGACATCATGATGGTCAACGGCCAGCCCGACGGCGGTAAATGGAACTTCGACCCCAGCAACCGCAAGAAGTGGACGGGGAGGCCCGAGATTCCCCATGAAAGGGGCTTTCGAAAGAATGTGGGCGCCCTGCTGAAAGAAATCGAGGAGGCGGGCATTGACACCTTCGGAAATATCGACGCCACCAACTTTAGCTGGCCCACATCACGGGCAGACTGCCTTTCGGTACTCAATTATTTTTGTAAAAACCTATTGGTGCATTTTGGCGATTATCAGGATGCCCTACATACCGAGCAAAAATTCTTGTTCCACTCCCGATTATCCTTTGCCCTGAACAGCAAGATGTTGTCCCCCAAAGAGGTGATCGATAAAGTGCTTGATCATTATTATGGAAATGCGGGAGACATCCACATTTCACAAGTTGAAGGCTTCGTCCGCCAAATATTGGGGTGGCGCGAATATATGCGCGGTATGTATTGGCAGGAAATGCCCGGATATCGCAGCTTCAATATATTGGACAACCAGAACCCACTCCCCGATTTCTACTGGACCGGCAAGACCAACATGAACTGTCTGAAACACGCCATCACCCAAAGTTTGAACGAGGCCTATGCCCACCACATTCAGCGTTTGATGATAACGGGGAATTTTGCCTTGCTGACCCATGTGCATCCCGACGAGGTCGATGCTTGGTACCTTGGCATCTATATCGACGCCATCGAATGGGTCGAGATTACCAACACCCGCGGTATGAGCCAGTTCGCCGACGGCGGCCTGATCGCCACCAAACCTTACGTTAGCAGTGCGAACTATATCAATAAGATGAGCAATTATTGTGGCGATTGCCAGTACAGCCACACCCAAAAATTAGGCGAAAATGCCTGTCCGTTTAACGCCCTCTATTGGAACTTTCTCGACGAAAAAAAAGAGCACTTCAACGACAATCGCCGTATGAACATGATGATGGGCCTGTTGGAAAAAAAGGGCGGGAAAGAACTGGCCGATTTAAAGAAAAGGGCGAAAGAGGTGATTGACCATCCCAATAGGTTCTAAACTTAAATTTTAATACTTCATTAACCTTCAGATTACATCCAAACCTGAAGACGTACTCGTATATATTGAACTCATTTGCACTTATTATTTGGAACGGTGACTATCGGCATTTGAGGCTAGTGAAGTCATTTTTTATAAGCATAGCAGGGCTATGATATTCAAAAATGAGTAAATATGGCCTCAAAATGTGAGATACGTAGGTAAAAGAAAAAGTCAAAATGAGTTCATGATGAACATTCCGCTTCGGCGCCTATATATAGAACTCATATCGAGTTCATATCCAAAAAGTCCTTCCCAATCCGATTGATTGCGAAGGACTTTTTCAATTTTGGTGTTGTGTTTTATTCCAAGACCCCGTCCACAATACCGTATTCGACGGACTCTTCGGCGCCCATCCAGTAATCGCGGTCGAAATCCTTCATGACCTTGTCGAACGGCTGTCCGCAGTTTTCAGAGAGTATTTTGGCGCCCAGTTCCTTGGTCTTAATAATTTCCTTGGCCTGTATCTCGATGTTCGATGCCTGGCCGCGTGCCCCGCCACTGGGCTGATGTATCATTACCCGGGCGTGCGGCTGTACGAAACGCCTCCCTTTATCGCCAACCGACAAAAGAATCGACCCCATAGAAGCGGCAAGGCCAGAACATACCGTAGAAACGGGACTCTTAATTTGTTTTATCGTGTCGTAAATCGCAAAACCGGAAGTAACATAACCACCGGGACTATTGATGATCAACTGTATTTCTTTATCATCCTGTAAATCCAGATACATCAGGCGATCGATGACATGCTTGGCCGAATCGTCATCTACCATTCCCCATAAAAACACCTTTCTTTCCTTGAGCAGTTTTTCCTGAATCGCTTCGTGGACTTTTCCTTTTTTTGAACTCATTCCTTAGAGACTATTATTATTGGGGTCAAAAATACTGAAATAATCGGTAAATCCGATACCATAATACCTCCTGATTCAAGAAGTATCGTGCAAAACGCATATCTTTGGATAAAACCCAAGAAAATGAAATATATATCTACGATTCTTCTATTCGGATTAGTACTTATTACCAGTTGTAAAACCGATGCTAAAAAAGAAAATAGTGCCAATACCGATTCTAGCGAAATGGGTGCCAATGAGGAACCCAAAAAAGCATTGACACTAACAGAGAAAATTGCCTATGCCAACGGCTACAAAGATTGGAAGGATGTCGAAGAACTGAAGTTTACCTTCAACGTAGACCGTGAGGGCAATCCCCATTTCGAACGCTCGTGGATCTGGAAACCTAAGACCAATGAAGTAACCATGATGTCGGCCGAAGACACCCTGACCTATAACAGGAATGAAATAGAAAGTGCCGACAGCACCGCCTATAAGGCCAACGGCAAATTTACCAACGATAAGTTTTGGTTGCTGGCACCCATAAACATCATGTGGGACGAAGATAATACTACGACCGAGCGTACTGAGGACGCCCAGGCCCCTATCAGCAAAAAGCAGATGGAAAAACTAACTGTCACCTATGGCGATGAAGGAGGGTACACGCCCGGGGATGCTTATGATCTGTATATCGATGATAATTTCATGGTCAGGGAATGGGTGTACCGCAAGGGTAATCAAGAAGAGCCTTCAATGACCACCACTTGGGAGGATTACACCGATGCCGACGGAATAAAAATCGCGCAAATGCACCAAAACCAAGAGGGCAACTTTAAGTTGTACTTCACGGATGTTGAAGTAACCACGGAATAAATGCCATGTACGTGGCCGCTATCATTTATCCCGACCTTCTTTGCTGCAACACATAAGTAGCACCCAAAATCAAGAATGCACAGCAAAACAGTACCAAAAAGCAGGTTACCAAAGAAGAATGGTCGGCAATAAAACCCAAGATCGGCGGAGCGCACAAAAACCCGGTGTATCCCGCCCCGGCAATGAAGGAGACCCCTTGGGAAGATTCTACCCCTTTGACGTTACCGCCGATGCGGAACACTTCGGGAACCATGACCGAAAATCCCAGTCCGCTTAGGGCGAACCCTGCAATAGCCACAAAAGTATCCGTGGTCAGCACGAGACCGTAACCTGTCATGACCAGGATAGAAGCAAAAGCGACCATCTTTATCGACCCGAGCTTAGAACTGATGCCATCGCCCAAAAACCGGCCCAGTGTCATCGTCACTTGAAAACCCAAAAAACCTGCGCCCCAGAGCGCTTCAGGGGCCATACTGATTTCCTGAAGATAAAGTCCACTCCAATCGACAATCGCCCCTTCGCTGCCCATAGATACGAACGAAATCAAACCAAGAAGCAACAAGGGCTTAAAGAGTTTTAGGCTGAAAGGCTCATTTTCTACTTTGGCAGCGACCACTTTCTTGTACTTCCCATGAAAAATTACATTGACCAAAAGCACCAAAGCTACGGCAATCCCCATATGTAAGGGCGGGTTGCTCAACGGTCCGATCAAAAAACTGCCGAGCCCCGCCAACACTCCCCCCAGACTGAAAAAGCCGTGGGAGGCGGACATGAATTTTTTTTTATCCTCCTTTTCCAGTTCGGTGACCAAGGTATTCATCGAGATATCGGTAATGCCGTTCGAGGCGCCAAAGAGAAACAGGGCGGCCATAAGCATATAATAATTAGGTGCCAAAAGCGGCAACAGGGCGGTGATACAGCTGAGGATTACCCCGTACCAAGTGGATCTGCCTACCCCTACCCTATTGATTATGGTCGAGGCAACGGGAAAAATAACGAACACCCCCAGGGACAGAAAAAAGATGGCGATCCCCAATTGTGATTTATCGATATGCAAATTTTCCTTGACCGTAGGAATATAGATCGCCCAGGTTCCAAAGAGGATGTTGATACTGGCAAAGACCCAAGCGGGACCGAAATAACGGCCATTGGAAAGGATGAGGCGAAGGGATTTCATTAAGGGGATTCAGTTGCGTTTAGAAGGCTGCAAGTTACAATGAACTCCTTTAGAATTTTATCGTTTCAAGGTAAAATGACTTTTAAATTCTTTCTGCACATTATCTTTTACGTAGGCAATTTTGAACCAGTAGTCATTGGCAGGCATTTTCTGGCCGTTCACGGTACCGTCCCAACCTACGTCGTTTTTAATTTGGAGAACCAAGGTGCCGTATCTATCGAAAATACCGATTTCCGCTTCTTTAATACCTCCAAAACCGACAATTTGCCATAGATCGTTGACGCCGTCACCGTTGGGCGTGAAAAAACGGGGAAAATCCACTACCAAAAATTCTTTCGAAAGTATACTACAGCGGTTACTATCGGTAACATAGGCCACATGCTCGCCCGCCTCGAGGTGTTCGAACCGGTTCGAAGCGCCGAACTCACCGTCATCGACGGCAAAAAGATAGTTGCTGCCCCCCTCTGCCGTAATCTCAATGGTATTGCTGTCCGTAAAAAGATCCGAAACAAATTCCACTTCAAAAATATTCGGCTGTCTAGAGGGCACCACTTCGGAACCTATCGAAAACTCGCATCCGAACTGCAGGTTATGCAGCACTACGTGATACATGCCCAGGGCAGATACCGCTAATGAAGGCCCGGTGGCTTCCGCAATCCTATTTTCTTCGTTAATGCTGTCGGTAAACCATGAAAATGTGTACTCGGAGGGAGACAAGCCCGTGTCCATCACCGGTAGTGGCTCTAGTATCTCGCCCTCATCATCGAAACACAGCACATAGGAAGTTTCCAGAGCGGATTGGAAATCAAGCCCCTCTACTCTCACCTCAAAAGTTGCTATCTCATAGCAGCTTTGGCCCGATGAAATACGGGCATAGATGGTTTCGGTACCGGTCGTTTCATAGGCCTCGGGATTTTCAAGAGGATTTACGAAAGCCATGGCATCGGCCTCCGAGGTAAAATAGGTGACCGCATAGACCGCCGCATCCTGCCCGCCCATCATAAGGTTTCCGCTGGCGGATAGATTGAAAATTTCGGTGCCGTTCCTATCCACATCGCACGCGGCCAGGTCGCCAGGCATTGCGTTTATTTTCGGTGGCACGATGAACTCCGCTACGAGACCGCCATTGGAAATACAAGTAGCCGAAAATACCAGATCGACCCGGTACTGTCCATTTTCGGTAAGGTTTACCTGTGGACGACCGGCCCATGCCGTCACCTCGATATCATCTTTGTACCACCGATAATCCTGAACCCCCGCTACCGTGGCATCCAATACGATGCTTTCACCGATACAGCCGGGATTGCCGTTGGCCACCGTTCGGTCTTCCCCCAGATCGAACCCCAAGGAGAAACTACCCGCCTCCAAAAAGACGGCGGAATCTACCTGGGAATCCTGATTATCGGAAATCACCAATTTTATGGTGTACGCCTCCCCGGGGTTTACCTGTGATTCCGCTTTCAAGCTTTTGGTCTGCCCGTGAAAGGAGATGGCATCCCGTGCACCGTTTATTTTATCAAAAAAATCGAGGTTTTGGGCACTACACTGTCCCGTTACACCGGGCCGGATAGTGGTTGCACTTACCGGTTGGTTCGTATGGGGAACGATGGCAAGGTTCCTCGAGACCCCTTGGGAATCCGTCAAGATGAAGGCGAACACGTCGGAGTAGATACACTGGTAATTTTCTTGGTATTCTTCGGAGGCGAACAAAAAATTAAAACTGATGTTGTTGGTGAGGGGCACGAAATCGAACTGTATGTAGGTGGCATTGAAAAGATTACCGGTGTTGGTGATGGCTATCAGTTCATTGTCCCCCGACCAGGTTTCCGTGCCCGAATCGTTGATGCCCAAATTGGGACCCCTGGCGTCGCGGGCCCTTCCGGTAGACAAGATAATACCCTCTTTGTAGGGAAAATCAGTATCGTTGGCATTGAAATACCCAATGCCGTTTACGTTCTGGGCGGTTCCGGTAAAAGAAGAATAGTTCGATGTCGCGGCGCAGTTACTGTTGACCAGCACCCCGCTTACCAGCTCCTCCACGGAATAGCCCGAGTCGTCAACATTAATTTGGCCGAACAAGGCATAGCCGCCCGCAAAAAGTAAACAGAAAACAAAGGCATTCCATTTCATAGTGTTCCCGATGAAGGAATGATAAATATAGTGAACTCATGGAAACCCCAATATCGAAAACAGGTTTAATACTCCCCCACTGGTACATCGATACCATGGTTCGCTCGGCTCCCTGCGGAGCTAGATCGAAGTATGGACCTTCTTTCCGATCGCCGCGTTAGACACCACGTTCGACAGGATGATGTGGGTACGGGTCTCGCCGTATTGGATCAATTGGTCGATAAATTCCTCAAGGTGAAACTGATCCCGGAACACGACTTCCATCACGATATTCTCGTTGCCGGTGATACGGTAACAATTGACCACCTCTTTAAAGGAGGGTACCGTAGCCAAAAAGGGCTTTAATTTCCCCATAAAAGCCCGTAAGGTGATGATCGCCTTGAGCTGATGCCCTGTTTTGGCGTGCGACACCTTCGCCTTATAGCCCTCGATGATGCCCAGATCTTCCATTTTTTTTACCCGCTCCGCTACCGCAGGCGGGGTCAGGCCTATTTTCCGGCCGATACTGGCAAAAGATTCCCGGGCGTTGGCCTGAAGACACTCCAGTATTTTCCAGTTTAAATCGTCAATATGCATACTTTTCGGAAATTAGGATTCAGAAAATTTATTTCTTACTTATTAAGGCAAATTTCCAAGCTCGGATCTACCTAGGATCTAAAATTTGATTGCCGGCAAAGGAAAAAGAAAGACCCTAAAAACCGGATTTTGCCAATAACAGGGGGTATACGTCAGAAAATAAAGCAAAAAAGTTTAAAAGATTATAATCGAAACCAATAATACACATTTGCTATTGATTCCAAAGATAAATAAGAATATCTTAGCGTAACTTTATGCTTCTTAATTTTTTTGACGTTCAGAAATGACATACAACAATTTTCGTTCTCTGCCCGTGTACCGAAAGGCTCTCGAACTCTGCCATATGAGTCGGGCAATTGCGTCATACGTATCCTTCAACAAAAATTTGCTGCTGCTGTCGCATTCGAATAGCCACAGGGATCATATTGCCGATTCGCTTTTGACCGATGCCATTCTCATCCCCAAAAAAATTGCGCTGGCAGAAAACACCTCCTGCCCCAACGAACGGATGAAAATCGCCACCTACATCAATATTATGATACGCAACATCAATTCGTATTGTTACGGTCTCGAGAAAGATGGCGTCAAGGAAAAAGAGTATCTGAACCTGTTACGCCAGGAGATTAAAAGCTTTCGCAAATCCTTTAAATTATGGCGACGCTCCTTTTCAGGTAGCGAGGGAAATTCTCAAATTCTGAATTATTGTCCTAACTTTGGATGATAAAAGCAGACTGTCTCTTGAAAACCACCATTCTCATCCATTGTCCCGATCGATCCGGCATCATCAGTGCCGTAACCGGGTTTATACATGCCAAAGGCGGCAATATCGTCTATCTAGACCAGCATGTAGATAAGGAGGCCGATGCGTTTTTTATGCGTCTGGAAAGCGATTTTGAGGAATCCCGATTTTCTGAGACTTCATTTCACGCAGGCTTCGAGAAAGAACTGGCCCAAGCGTATTCGATGCAATGGAGCATGCACCGAGCAGAAACCCGGCCTAAAATGGCCATTTTCGTATCGAAGTACAATCATTGCCTATACGATCTTTTAAGCCGTTACCGATCGGGGGAGTTGCCCGTCGAGATTCCCTTTATCATCAGCAATCACGACGATCTTCGCACGATTGCAGAGCAGTTCGATGTTGCTTTCCACCATATACCCGTTACCAAGGCCACCAAGAGTGAGGCCGAAAACAAACAGCTCGGGCTACTGAAGGCAGAAGGCGTCGATTTTATAGTTTTGGCGCGCTACATGCAGATTGTTAGTGCCAAAATTATCGATAGATTTCCGAATAAGATCATCAACATCCACCATTCCTTTTTACCGGCCTTTGCCGGTGCCAAGCCCTACCATGCCGCTTTTAAAAGGGGCGTAAAGATTATCGGCGCTACCAGCCACTACGTCACCGAGACCTTGGACGAGGGCCCCATCATCGAACAAGACGTTACCACGGTCACCCACGCCCACCGCATAGGAGATTTTATAGCCAAAGGCCGCGACCTAGAAAAAATCGTACTCGCCCGTGCCGTAAAATTGCACGTGCAGAGGAAGACGATGGTGTACGATAATAAGACGGTAATCTTTTATTAGGGGTTAGGTCGAAACGGACGAAATAGACCATTGTCCTCTTTCATCGACGATTATTTTCAAGGTACACCACACTTTTTTTACGTAAAAATTCCCAAATCGCCAACCGGTCGTGGGTATCGACGGTGGACTGAAAAGTGGAATCCACTTCGCAGAAATAAAAAAAGTCCTCGACTTTTTCTTTCGGAATATTCAGTTCGGTGGTGTAGAGGGAGTCTACGAAAAACTCCCGTACCCGTTCGGTGCGGGCATATTTCTTATTACGCTTGACCCGCTTTTTCAACATCTTCTTTCGTCCGCTAATCGTATTTATCAACGGATCTATGCTCATGAAAGGATTGGCGGTGGCCGCATACAGTTCCCTTTCCGCCTTGCTGATCGGTTTTACATACGCATTGGGCAGCCCCAAGGTCGAGGAGGTTACCACGGGTTCGATATCCATCCGGTTCAGATCCCGCGACATATCGCCGGATAGATTGTAGGGGGTGACCACGACCTCATCCAGTTCGGTAAGGGCCTCTTCGAGGGGGATCAGTAATAGCTTACTCTCCAAAACATCCAAGGTGACAACGATTTGCTTGTGTTGGTACTGTACGGCGGAAAAGACCAGCGTATCGTTCCGTTTAGCGGAAATGGCGAAATAGCCGCCGACATCGGTAATCGTTGCCCGATCGGTAGTAGTATTGAGTACATGCGTCCCGGCAACATCGCCATCTTCGCTGTAAACCCGGCCCTCGACTTTTTGCGAAAATAAATCCTGCGCCTGCACCGTAACCCCGAAGAGGAGGCAACAGGGCAGCAGAATATGTGGTATCGGCAAATAAGGCATAATTCTCAGACTCATAAACCCGCCCTTGGCAGGCGGGCTCCTAGATTTCAACCCTTAATTATCTTCCATTTGGTCTCGGTAGGCCTTGCTCTCGTTCACCAGAAAGTCGAGTAGTTGAAATTCGTTATCCTTTAATAAGAGGGAGTACTGCGGATGGCTATCGTCTACATAGTATAGAAAATCGTCGATTTTGTCCTGCGGCAGTTTGAGATCGACCACAAAAAACTCGTCATCGTACACCTGTCGCAACACCTCGCTCATTTTGAGACGGGGGCGGGTTTCTTCATCATCGTTCTGGCCCGCTTTGGCCAAGGCCTTAAAAATATTGACGAAATTGATACCGTTTTTAAGGCCCCTCTCCTGTTGGCTGAGGGCGATGTTCTCCACTTCGGTGGAGCGATCGGTCTCGTATTCGACCCTTCTAAAACGTTCGTTCTGCGCCTCGAGAAACTTTTCCTGGTTTTCGGGAGATACTACAACCTCATCGAGCTCCGTAACCTTTTCGTTGACCTCTACGACCAAGCGTCCCTTTTCAAGTATGGCCTCGGTGACCTCCACCACCTCCAACTGGTAGTTGACGGCCGAAAAAGCCAGCTGATCGCCCACCTTGGCGGAAATTGCAAATTCCCCTGCATCATTCGAAATAACGGCATTCTGGGTATCTATGTTGATAACATTCTCATTGGGTACCGGTATATTTCGGTACAGTACCGTGCCCCGAAGGATGCTGCGCCCATCATCTTGCGCGAAGAGGGCGGCGGTCATAAAAAGAAAGCAAATAAGGGTAGGGATATTCTTCATCAGGTTGTTTTATGTAGGTGGCGTAAACGAATTCAAGCAACGGATGTTAACAAGGCACTCCATTAGACCTTTTCTTTTACCTGCAAATATCCTTTTTTGCACCCATATTTCGTCATTTTTAAATACCGTAGCGCTTCTATGCTGTTAAAAAATGACTTCATCCGGGCACAAAAGCGGATATTTTCGGTTACTTACAAAAAGCCTAAAAGAGTTCTAGTTCATAAAGAAAATACAAGTTTAGAACTAAAAAAAACGGCAGTGAATAAACTTTTGTTAATTTGCACCCCTACCAACTACCGAACCAGGCCCTGCCATCACTGATTTTACCGCCCCTTTTAGCTGGGGTATTACGTATTTCATCCTTATAAATTAGATATATGGGTGGATAACTTTATTTTTGTTTACCCGCTAAATCTGAATCTTATGCGAAAGAAAATTGCCCTACCCTTATTGTTTATCGGCCTTCTTTTCTATGGATATACCTCGGCCCAGGTCAAAATCGGCAATAATCCGCAGACCATCGATCCCGCGTCGGTCCTCGAGCTGGAAAGTACCGAAAGGGTGCTGGTCATCACCCGGGTTGACTCACTGCAAATGGCCGGGATAGTCCCCAGCCGCGGCGCCTTGGTTTACAATACTTCGGCAGACTGTGTCTTTTACTACAACGGAACGGATTGGATCAATCTTTGTACCGGGGCGACAAGCGGCAATTTTACGACGGAGCCCATCGCCAATGTCGGGGGGATCCCTACCATCGTTATTACCCCCACGGCCACCGGGAATAATTTTGAGGTGGCGCCCAATAGTATTTCTTCGGACCAGATTACCAACGGCAGTATTTTTGCGGAAGACCTTAATCTGGGGGCACTCGACGGCGGGGCTTTGGTACCGAATTCCATCACCCGTGATAAGCTTAGCGAAAACTCCGTCGGCCCGTTCGCCCTTGACCGCGACAGTCTGCCCATCAGCTTTTTCGATAACGATGCGGGGTTCATAACGGGTGCGGACGTTGTAAGTAGTGATGCCAACAATGTCATTGTGACCGGAAGTGACGGAGGCGCTTATTATGATGATTCGGACTTGCAGATGGCCTTGGATTCCATTTCGGCGAACAATGCCGGAGACAATGATTCGGATGCCACGAATGAAATACAGGATTTGGTACTCGACCCCGCCACCAACGAACTTAGCCTTTCCCTTAGCAGTGAAGATCCTATTGACCTCAACTCCCTGGCACATACCGGTACGCCCAATTCCCTTTTTTATGCGGGAACGGACGGGAAACCGACGGACACTTTTGGTAATGAATATTCTTTGGATAATGGGGGACTTTATTGGGATCCAACCAAAAGATACAACACCGGGGCTTTATATGTCGGACTAAAAACCGGTGTAGCCAGCGAAGGCGCCGATAGCCCGGTCGGCAATCATGCCAAAGTAGTCATTGCCGAGCGTGTTTTATCGACTGGGGCAAGTGGTTCGGGGCTGGCGTATCCCTTACAACTACAGAACGAAAACGGAACGGATGCGGGGGGAGCCACTGCCGGGATTTTGTTTGCGGTCGAAGATACAGGTGGATTTGGCAAAGGGGGTCTGGTCTATGAAAGGACAGGACCCAATGGAATTGGGGATTTTCATTTTTTACAGAACACGGCCACCAATACGGATATTCCAAGCTTGACGGATGCCTCGTTTACAGTTAGGAATAATGGGGATATTATTTTATATGGTGGTTTGGAAGCCAACGGCACATTGGGTACGGCTGGACAAGTATTGACCTCCACCGGTACGGGAGTCGAATGGGCCGCAGGTGGCAGTGGTGGTGGAGGTGGCACCACGGGTACAGTTTCGGTGGATGGTTTTACAATCTCGGGAGATGGTAGTACCACCGCTCTGTCGGTTCCCAATGGGGGTATCACTACCGATCAGATTTTGGATGCCACGGTATCAACAGCGGACATCAATGATGACGCTATCACTACCAGCAAAATCTTGGATGCCAACGTGACCGAGGGGAAAATAGCCCCCGGCGACGCGAACCAAATCTTGAGAACAAGTACTGACGGATCTGCCGTAACCTGGGTGGACCTCCCGACCGGAACTGGAGCGGGCGGAGCGGTGACTACTGATGGCACAACCATTTCTGGAGATGGTGTTGCGACTCCGCTTTCGGTATCCAATGGTGGCATCACGGTCAACCAAATGGCCACCGGAGACCCAGACCAGATTCTGAGAACGAGCGCAGATGGATTATCCGTTGCTTGGGTGGACTTCCCCACCGGAACGGGTGGTGGTGGTACGGTGTTGACCGATGGCAGCACGATTACCGGAGATGGGGTTGCCACATCGCTGTCCGTATTGGATGGTGGTATTACAACCAACAAAATAGCGGACGCTAATGTGACCAATGCAAAGATAGCGCCCGGAGAAGCTGACCAAATCTTAAGAACGAGCGCGGATGGTTTAACGGTAACCTGGGTGGATTTCCCTGCGGGAAGTGCTGGGGGCGGAGCGGTGACTACTGATGGCATAACCATTACCGGAGACGGGATTGCAACGACACTTGCTGTTCCTATCGGTGGCATTAGCTCCAATCAAATCGCCGATGCTACAGTCCTTACCGAAGATATGGCGGACGACGCCATTACAGGTCTGAAAATTTTGGACGCAACTATTGAAGCGGTGGACATTGCCGACAATGCCGTCGAAACAGCAAAAATACTGGATGCTAGCGTGACAGAGGCCAAAATAGCCCCGGGGACAGCGGACCAGATTCTACAAACTACCAGCGACGGTTCGGCGGTAGCCTGGGTCGACCTGCCCGCAGGTACCGGCTCGGTAACGGCAGACGGCGTTACCATCACAGGTGACGGCGATGCCACTGCACTCTCCGTGCCGACCGATGGAATCACCAGCACCCAGATCGCGGAAGGGACCATACAAGCGGTGGACATTGCCGACAATGCCGTCGAAACAGCAAAAATACTGGATGCTGGCGTGACCGAGGCCAAAATAGCCCCGGGGACAGCGGACCAGATTCTACAAACTACCAGCGACGGTTCGGCGGTAGCCTGGGTAGACCTGCCCGTAGGTACCGGCTCGGTAACGGCAGACGGGGTTACCATCACAGGCGACGGCGATGCCACGGCACTCTCCGTGCCGACCGATGGAATCACCAGCACCCAGATCGCGGAAGGGACCATACAAGCTGGGGACATTGCCGACAATGCCGTCGAAACAGCAAAAATACTGGATGCTGGCGTGACAGAGGCCAAAATAGCCCCGGGGACAGCGGACCAGATTCTACAAACTACCAGCGACGGTTCGGCGGTAGCCTGGGTCGACCTGCCCGCAGGTACCGGCTCGGTAACGGCAGACGGGGTCACCATCACAGGCGACGGCGATGCCACTGCACTCTCCGTGCCGACCGATGGAATCACCAGCACCCAGATTGCGGAAGGGACCATACAAGCTGGGGACATTGCCGACAATGCCGTCGAAACAGCAAAAATACTGGATGCTGGCGTGACAGAGGCCAAAATAGCCCCGGGGACAGCGGACCAGATTCTACAAACTACCAGCGACGGTTCGGCGGTAGCCTGGGTAAATCTGCCCGCAGGTACCGGCGCGGTAACGGCAGACGGGGTCACCATCACAGGTGACGGCGATGCCACTGCACTCTCCGTGCCGACCGATGGAATCACCACTGCCCAGATCGCGGAAGGGACCATACAAGCTGGGGACATTGCCGACAATGCTGTCGAAACCACAAAAATACAAGCAGTACCAACTGATGGCCAAGTGCTTACTAGCAGCGGGGGAGATGCGATTTGGGCATCCCCAATAGCAGGTAAAAACCTTGAATCGGAAGACTTAACACTAAATGGCAACAGAAATATAAACCTTAATGACAACGATTTGCTATTTGCAGGTACCGGTAGCATTGGTATTGGCACCTTACCCGGGGATCCTTTGGTAAAACTCCGTGTGAATGGTCAAATTAGGGGTTCAACCTTCAGATCAGGCGACGGCAGTGAAAGCCTACCAGCCTATCGATTCGATAGTGACTTAAATTCTGGTATGTTCTTAGGCAACACCGGCGAATTGGCATTTTCAACGAGTTCAAATGAAGCCATGCGAATCATTGCAAACGGTAATGTTGGTATAGGAATTGCTGTCCCGACGGCGAATTTGCATGTGGCTGGTGATATACTTGCTACGGGAACCATTACACCGGATTATGTCTTCCACAAACATTTCGAAGGAAAAAGCATTTTAAAACCTGAATATGAGTTGATGTCGTTAACAGAAATAGAAACATTTACCAAAGCTAATATGCATTTACCTGGTGTACCCTCGGCCAAGGAAATAGAAAAACGGGGCGGTATTTTAGTTAATAGAGCAACAGAAATCAACCTAGAAAAAATTGAGGAACTCTATCTGCATACCATTGAACAAGAAAAAAAAATAAATCAGTTGCAATCCGAAAAAGAAGCCCTCTCGGAAGAAGTAAAGGCCATGCGAAAAGATTTGGACGAGATCAAAGCCCTACTAAAAAAATCGAAATAGCCGAAAATGAAAAAGCGATCGCTCCTTATCGGCATTCTTTCGGTATTCGCGGCCCACGCGCAAACCGCCCTCCACAACACCGGCAACCTGCGCATCCATGAAAACGGACAAATGGGCTTCCATACCGATTTGGTCAATGACGGGCTTTTTGATGAGAACCAAGGCTTGGTAGGCTTTTATGGCGATTCGGTACGCTCCGTTTCCGGGGCGCTCTCCCCTTCCTTTTTCGATGCGGAGTTCCTCACGCAAAACGGAGTGGCGCTCAATACCACGGTCAACACCCTGAACAACGTCAACTTTGTGACCGGCAATGTGATTACGCCCCGCACCGATCCCGGCACCACCTTGAATTTTCTGGACAATGCCTTTTCCACCGGGGAAACCGATATCAGCAAGGTCGATGGATACGCCAGTATGACCGGGCAGCAGAATTTTGCTTTTCCCGTCGGCGACAGGGCACAATTGAGACCCTTGATAGTAAACTCCCAAGGGGTAAATACATTCAGCAACTGCGCCTATTTTTTCGAAAGTCCGAATAGGCCCAGTACCTTCGCCACTTCCTTTAGCACGGGTGCGAGGCCGAGCGATATCAGCCGAATCGGTAATGTGGAGTTCTGGCACCTGGAAGGTTCCGTACCCTCGACCGTACAGCTTAGCTGGAACGAACGTAGTGACATCGGCAACCTGACCAACGACGTCTCCGAAATCGTACTCGTAGGCTGGAACAAGGCGTCCCACCAATGGGAAAACCTCGGCGGCCCCGCTTCGGTGGGAGATTTGAACCAAGGCGTCGCCATTTCCGATTCCTTTATCCCCGATAACTATGCGGCCATCACTTTTGCGGCTGCGGGCATACCGCGAGAATTTTTGGACCTTGAAAATTACCTGGTCACCCCCAACGGCGATGGTATCAACGATTTTTTGGAGATTCCCGAATTGGCGCAGTCCCCGAACAACCACATGCAAATCTATGACCGAGACGGGGCCAAGGTCTTCGATAAGATCAATTATACGAACGAATTCAACGGCTACGCTACCGGTAACAACCTGGTAATCGCCCGGGACAAGGGGCTTCCCTCCGGCGTATATTTCTACATCGTCTCCTTCGATGACCTCGATCTTGATTTTCAGGGCTTTTTATATCTTGCGAATGATTGAAAAAATCGCAAATTCCAGATTCCAGATTCCAGTTTCCAGATTCCAGATTCCAGATTCCATAAAAAATAAAATTTCTCTTTTCTCCGTTAACCTAGTAAACCATCGATATGCAACGACGATCTTTTCTCCAAAAAACAAGTCTGACCGGCCTGGCCTTGACCGCACTGCCGCAACTGGCTTTTTCAAAGGACTTCGAATACTCCATTCTTGAACTGATGGGCAAGGCCGATATCGAACTGTACGGCGAGGGATTTCAACTGAGAAAAAAGGCCCACGACGCCTTCGTGGCCATGAAAAAAGCGGCCTATGCCGACGGCATCGACCTTAAGGCGGTATCGAGCTACCGTAGTTTCGAGCACCAACGCTCCATTTTTGAGCGAAAATACCTGCGCTATACCGATGATGAGGGCATGAAACCGATCGCGGCTATCGATAAGATCATCGAATATTCCACTATTCCCGGTACGAGCCGGCACCACTGGGGCACCGATATCGATATCGTCGATGGTTACCGTAAGGTAGAGGGCGATGTACTGGTGCCTTCAAAATTTGCCGAGGGCGAACCCTATGCGGACTTCAAAAAGTGGATGGACGAAAACTCCGAAACCTACGATTTCTATCTGGTCTATACCGATACCCCCGGACGCCGGGGCTTTAAATACGAGCCTTGGCATTATAGCTACGCGCCGCTTTCCGTACCCATGCTCTCGGAATTCCGCAGCAAAAATATCATGCAAATCCTTCAGAACGAGGATTTCTATGGAAGCGACCACTTTACCGAAGGTTTTCTGACCCACTATATCGAAGACAATATTTTGGATATCAATACGGACCTGTTGTAAAATCCGAGAGGAACTTTTCGTATCTTGATCGGCACAAGAATACGAACTTTATGAGAAGAAGTTGGAAGATCCGTATCTTCATAGGATTGGCCATCGTAGCCTTCGCCTTTATAAAACGCTGCAGCGATAAAGAGGAAAACCCCTATACCGGAAGGTCGCAAACGATAGGTATGAGTACCGAGCAGGAAATCGCCATCGGACTGCAAAGCACTCCTGAAATCGCCCAGCAGTACGGCGGGCTTTATCCCGATGAAAAGTTACAGGCCTATGTGGACAAGGTCGGTAACAGTCTGGTGCAGAACAGTATCGCCAAAGAGACGCCCTATCAATATGATTTCCACCTATTGGCCGACGACCAGACGGTCAACGCCTTTGCCCTACCGGGGGGTCCGGTCTTTATTACCTATGCCTTGTTCAAACAACTGAACGAACCCCAGCTCGCGGGCGTTCTGGGGCATGAAATCGGCCATGTCATCGGGCGGCACTCCGCCGAACGGATCGCGGACAGCGAATTTTGGCAGACCTTATCCACCGGAGCCTCGGTAGGAGCCGATATGGGCAGGGTGGTCGGCAGTATCGGGCAAAGTACCCTATTGAAAAACGGCCGCGGCGATGAGCTGGAAAGCGACGACCTCGGTGTGCTTTTTATGATGCAGTCCGGTTACGACCCCGAGGAAATGATCGAGGTCATGAATATCTTAAAGTCAGCCTCGGGAGGTTCGGGCCAGGTGCCGGAATTTGAAAGCACCCATCCCGACCCGGACCACCGTATGGAAAGGATACGGGAGTCGATCGAGAAATACCGGAACCAAGAGGGAGAGTTGAATATTGAAGTTCAATAATCCTTAGTGGGAGTGGGGTGCCTTTTACTGCGCCCTGATCATTTTGTTTTTCCGTTGTACTACCGTTAAACTCGTTGTGCAGTTCTGGCAATGCGCTCAATTTCTGTACATTTGTTACGTCCCCAAAGCAGTCTTACCCAATAGACCTAACCTCTATAGTTATGTAAAAAAAACTATATGGGAACCCTATCACATTACAAGAACATCTATCTAGAAGCTTTCGAAGGTTGCAAGCCTGAAATATTGGTTATATTCCTGAAAGTATATTCGGTTTTTTGCGCCTTGATGCTTTTTATGGCGGTTTATGCATTTATGTATCGGGCGCTGAACGGGTTTGAATTTTAGATATTCGCCGTCCTTTTACGCCATGAAGTGATCTGAACTGAAAAAAAGGAACCCGACTATCCGCAAAGTGCCGGATAATCGGGCTCATTTTTCCGCTGTTCTAGAACTACGGAACTTCTTTCAATTCCCTTAGCTCCCCTCATTCGCCTCCAAAATGGCCAGGGCATCGATAGCGTTGGAAAGCTCGGCGTACTTCTTTACCGAAAATCCCTGATTGCTCCTGATTTTCAGGTCGGCACCCTTCTCTATCAGCAATTCCAATATTTGGGCCTTGTTATACCGGGCGGCGAACATGGCGGGCGTCATGCCCAAAGATTTTTGGTTGATGTCTTCCCCGAGCTCGATCAAGCGTTCTACGGTGTCAAAGTCCCCTTTCACAATGGCCATGCAGAACGAACTGATATCGACATCCTCGATGGCCGTAATGCTGGGTTCATAAATGCGATTTGAAATTTCCTTGGCGCTAAGGCCGGTAACGGCAACCACAACGATTGCGGCTACAGTTAAGACTGTTTTTCTCATGATGAATGATTTAGATTGATGAATAATGTAATGCTTCGAACCTAAGCGGTTCTATAATAGAGACGAACTTTAGCTCATTTTGTTTCAATCTTTATCAAGGAATAACATATTTTTAACAATTTAGGGGGTGTTTAACTGCGAATTCCCTGAAAAACCCGTTTAAACTTTAACTTATACCTATATGCCCCATCCCCCCAAAAGGGAAATTCAATTTTATACGTGGAATTCGTGACCAAAATCCTCGCAATACTAGTGAAATCATCTTACTTTTGATATTCTTGTAAAAATTCGAAAATGAATAAAAAAGTAATCCTAATGATTTTGGATGGATGGGGCAAATCCCCCGATCCCAAAGTTTCCGCGATAGATAATGCGAATACACCCTTCGTCGATTCGCTCTATAAAAAATATCCGAACGCCAACCTCCTGACCGATGGTATGAATGTGGGCCTTCCCGAGGGGCAAATGGGCAACAGTGAAGTGGGCCACATGAACCTGGGAGCCGGACGCATCGTTTACCAAGACCTGGCAAAGATCAATTTGGCGGTCAAGGAAAATACGCTGAAAGACGAAAAAGCCTTGCAGGATGCCTTTGAATATGCCAAGAAGAACGATAAGGCGGTACACTTTTTGGGACTGCTGAGCGATGGCGGCGTACATAGCCATATCTCCCATGTCAAGGGACTTATCAAAGCGGGGAATGATTACGGACTGTCAAAAATGTTCGTACACGCCTTTACCGATGGTCGCGATGTCGATCCCAAGAGCGGGAAGGGCTTTTTGGTGGACCTGAACGTTTTCTGTTCCGATAAAAATACCGAGCTCGCGACGGTGGTCGGCCGGTATTACGCCATGGACCGCGATAAACGCTGGGAACGGGTTAAAGAGGCCTACGATGCCCTGGTCAATGGGGAGGGTGAAAAGTCAACCGATATCGCCGAAACCATGCAAAAAAATTATGACGAAGGCACTACCGACGAGTTTATCAAGCCCATCGTGATGACCGATGCCGAGGGCCATCCGGTGGCCCAGATCCAGGAAGGCGATGTGGTGATCTTCTTCAATTTCCGGACGGACCGGGGTAGGCAGCTGACCCAGGTGCTGACCCAAATGGATATGCACGAAAAGAACATGCATACCCTTGACCTGTACTACGTGACAATGACCAACTATGATGATGCTTTTGAGGGCATTCATGTGGTTTACGATAAGGAAAATATCAAGGAAACCTTGGGGGAGGTTCTTGAAAAGGCCGGAAAAAAACAGATACGCATTGCGGAAACCGAAAAATATCCGCACGTTACCTTCTTTTTTAATGGTGGCAGGGAAGTCCCTTTTGAAGGCGAGCAACGCTTGTTATGTCCATCGCCGAAGGTGGCGACCTATGATCTACAACCGGAAATGAGTGCCTATGAAATTCGGGATTCCATTATTCCCGAGCTGCAGAAGGGTGAGGTTGACTTCGTGTGCCTGAACTTTGCCAATCCCGATATGGTCGGCCATACCGGAGACATGCAGGCGGCCATCAAGGCCTGCGAAACGGTTGACGAATGCGCCAAGGCCGTCATCGAAGCCGCCCAAGAAAACGGATACACGACTATTGTTATTGCCGATCACGGCAATTGCGATACTATGGTGAACCCCGACGGCAGCCCCAATACCGCACATACCACCAACCCGGTACCCTTAATTTTAGTGGATGACGACATCAAAAAGATCAAGGACGGGGTCTTGGGCGATATCGCCCCGACGATTTTAAAGCTAATGGGAATCGATAAACCGGAATTGATGGATCGTGAGGCTTTGGTGTGAACAGATAATGCCCCAGAACTGAAGAGCCCCCGGCAGGTAGGCGTAAGGCATTTTACCAAAATGACTAGAGGTCGGTAAAACGGGATTGTATATGTTTAAAAAAGTTGCCTTGCTATTCATTCTACATACGGCTTTCGGAATAGCGCAAGAACAAGAGCAAATGCTGCTGGGTAAAATTTCGGTTTCCGAATTGCGGGAAGCGCCCTATGGGAACTGGTTCGACGCCAGGTATAAAAAATATAAGGTAAAGGATACCCAGATCAAAGACCTAAAATCCCAGCTGAACGCGATTGATATCAAGATTTTTATGGGTACCTGGTGCTCCGATAGCCGAAGGGAGGTTCCTCGCTTTTATAAGATTATGGAAGTCGTGGAATTTCCTTCGGAAAACATCGAATTGATTGCCGTAGACCGGGTAAAGACCACTCCGGACCATCTTGAGACCGGCCTAAATATTATTCGCGTTCCCACCTTTATTTTTTACAAAAATGGCGAGGAACTTGGTCGTATCGTGGAAAATCCCATCGAATCATTAGAAGCGGATATGTTACGTATCCTTTCCGGAAAAGCCTACCGGCATGCGTATGCCGATTAAAATTACAGGTAGCCATATAGACCACTCCACTTTCAAAACCCAGGTAAAAATTCATGCCTGAGGACTTCTTAGTGGCAACGGCTTTCAGATTTTAAGGTAATCCCTATCTTTGCAAGATATGGTAAAAATCAAGACACCCGAAGAAATCGAATTGATGCGCGAAAGCGCCTTGGTCGTTTCCAAGACCTTAGGTATGCTGGCAGCGGAAATCAAGGCCGGCGTAAACACCCTGTATTTGGATAAATTAGCGGAGGATTTCATTCGCGATCAAGGGGCAGAACCGGGATTCTTAGGGATGTACGACTTTCCGAATACCCTGAATATGAGTCCCAATGCCCAAGTGGTGCACGGCATTCCGAACGACGAACCGCTCAAGGAAGGCGACATTCTATCGGTGGATTGCGGTGCCGTTAAAAATGGCTATTATGGCGATCATGCCTATACATTCGCTATCGGGGAAATCGACCCGGAAACAGAAAAACTGTTACAGATCACCAAAGAATCGCTCTATATCGGTATCCGACAATTCAAGGTGGGCAACCGCGTGGGCGATGTGGCCTACGCCATTCAAGACTATTGTGAAGGTCACGGATATGGGGTCGTTCGCGAATTGGTCGGCCATGGCCTGGGGAAAAAACTGCACGAGGCCCCGGAAATGCCCAACTACGGAAAACGGGGCCGGGGAAAAAAATTCAAGGAAGGAATGGTAGTCGCCATAGAGCCCATGATCAACCGCGGTACCCGGCGTATCAAACAATTATCGGATGGGTGGACGATTCTTACGGCCGACGGAGAGCCCAGTGCCCACTTCGAGCACGATGTGGCCATCGTTGACGGCAAACCCGAACTTCTATCGACGTTTCAGTACATTTACGAGGCGTTGGGTATCGAAAGTGATGAGGAGGATGAATTCAAGCGGTCGAAGTTGGTTCCCTGAAATACTTTTCACTAGCCTCTATGAAACGTATTTTCAAATTTTTTCTGAACGCTGTTCCGAGGCCCTTACTGATAAAACTCAGTTACTTCGCCCGCCCTCTATTGGCATTCTGGATGCGCGGCGACCGCTATGAAGATCCTATTGATGGCAGAAGCTTTAAGAGCTTTTTACCGTACGGCTATGAAATTCAGCGTGAGAATGTACTCTCACCCTCTACCCTATCGCTCGAACGCCACCGTCTGTTGTGGCTTTATCTTAAAAGGGAAACCGATTTCTTTACGGCCCCATTGAAAGTACTACATTTCGCCCCCGAACAAGCGTTTTACAAGCGTTTTCGTAAACTTACAAATCTGGATTATACCACCACCGACCTTAACTCGCCCCTGGCGGATATTAAGGCCGATATTTGCAACCTTCCTTTCGAAGACCATACCTTCGACGTGGTTCTCTGCAACCACGTGCTCGAACATATCCCCCACGACACCAAGGCCATGCAGGAACTGTACCGTATACTCAAAAAAGGAGGTTGGGGCATCTTTCAGATTCCCCAAGATCTGAAAAGGGACAAGACTTTTGAAGACGACTCCATCACCGACGAAAAAGAACGCACTCAAATCTTCGGACAGTACGACCATGTACGTATTTATGGAAGGGACTATTTCGACAAATTGAGAAGCGTCGGTTTTAAGGTGAAAGAAGTCGATTATACCGCCTATCTACCGGCATCGGAGATCGACAAATACCGTCTTGCGCAAGGAGAGGTGATTCCCTTGGTAGAAAAATGAATTCAAAAACCCGGATCCCCAGCTATTTTACCACCAACTCCTTAAAGCCGGCGGTCATAAATTCTTGGGTTTCTCCCCGATCGTCGAGATAGACGATATACGCGTCGAGTTCACGCTGGGCCGTCAATAGTTTGACGGCATCGTCTAGATCCATGGCCATAAAAGCGGTGGCGTAGGCATCAGCCTTCGCACAGGTGTCGGCCAAAACCGTAACGCCCAAGGTATTCGCATTTTTCGTATATCCCGTTTTGGGATCTACGGTATGTACGTATTTTTTACCGGTGAGCGGATCTATTCTGAACTTTCGATAGTTGCCCGAAGAGGCCAAGGCCCTATTTTTTAGATGGATCAACACCTTAAGTTGACGGGTTTCGCCCATTTGGGGGTCGTCGATACCAATTACCCACTCCTTTTGCTTAATACGGTTCGTTCCTTTGGCGACCACCTCCCCACCTACTTCCAGAAGATAATCTTGTATATTCTTGGTATCCATCAGCTGGGCCAATCGGTCGATGGTATAGCCCTTTGCGATGGCATTAAAATCGAAATGGATGCCAGGATCCGCCTTTTTCACGGTATTTTCTTCCGTAAGTCTTACCTTGTCGAAGCCCACATAATCCAACAAGCTGTCTACTCGGGTACTATCCAGGGCCATTTGTTCTCCCGGGCCGAAACCCCAGGCATCGACCAATACTCCTACGGTCGGATCAAAGTAGCCGTTCGTTTTTTCATATACTTCTTTGGAAAGCTCAAAAATATCGCGAAACATGGCGTCGACCACCAAAGTGGAATCGCCCCGATTGATTTTTGAAATATCGGAAGAGGGAATATAGGTGGATAAGGATTGGTTGACCGCAGCAAAAACAGAGTCGATTTCCTTTTGGAAATCCAGGCGGGAATCCGACAGATACGTAAGATTGTAGGAGGTGCCCAACGCAGCGCCCGAGTTCTGGTTTTTAATAAGCCCAGGCCCGGACGAGCAGGAAAAAAAGACCAGGGCGATGACAAAAAGATAGGTATGTTTCATTTCTGGGTAAGCACCACTAATTTTATACTTCTATCAGTCCGTCGTACTCCACGACATAGTCTTCGTTCAGATAAACGGGAAGTTCCCTGTCCTGTGCATTCGAAAGACCAACGCCGGCATAATAGGTCGTGGCCTCAAAAGTTTCGGCGTGCTTTTTAACCTTATCCATCAGCTTGGCATCATACTCCGTAGGGTCTTCGGGATAGGGTACCCAGCGCACCACAATAAAATGGAGTTTTTTTTCCTTAAGACAGACAAATTGGGGGTTTTTTTTCGGTTTGCTGTTCACACCCATAAATTCGTAACCACCCGCTTCCAATTGCTTGCCAACAATGTTCATCGCCAAGTTGTGCAGTTCTTGATCCGTAAGCGGCTTGCCCATAAATAGCAGTATATTCCTGAAGGATTCTACCCACCGAAGTCATCAAATCGGATATGTTCATCGGGAATGCCGAAATCTTCTCCCATTTTTTGCACCGCCTTGTTCATCAAGGGCGGACCGCAAAAATAGAGTTCGATATCTTCGGGGGCATCGTGCTTGCTGAGATAATTGTCGATAACGCAGTTGTGGATAAATCCGACAAAACCGTCACCGGGGGAATCGATATCTTTCTTGACCTTCCAATCGTCTTCTTCCGCCGGCTCCGAGAGGGCCATATAGAACTTAAAGTTCGGGAAGTCTTTTTCCAGCTGTTTAAAATGGTCGATATAAAAAAGCTCCCGCTTCGAACGCCCACCGTACCAATACGACACTTTTCTATTGGTCTTCAAGGTCTTGAAAAGATGGTACAGATGCGACCTCATGGGCGCCATACCGGCACCACCACCGACATACAGCATTTCGGAGTCGGACTCGTTGATAAAGAATTCCCCATAAGGTCCGGAAATGGTCACATCGTCGCCTTCCTTCAGGGAAAATATATAGGAGGAGGCAATACCGGGATTCACGTCCATCCAACCGTTTTTCGACCGATCCCAGGGCGGGGTCGCAATGCGGACGTTCAACATGATCTCCTTACCTTCAGCGGGATAGGAGGCCATGGAATAGGCCCGTTCTTCAAGTTCGGGATTTTTCATCACCAAGGGCCACAGGTTAAACTTGTCCCACTCCTCTTGAAACTTGTCGGGCTTTTCGTGTTCTTCGGGATGAGCGGTAATATCGATATCCTTGTAATTTATTTCACAGGGAGGGATTTCGATCTGAATATAACCGCCTGCCCTATAGCCCATATCCTCTTGTATTTCGACTACAAATTCTTTGATAAAGGAGGCCACGTTATAGTTACGCACCACTTTGGCCGGCCATTTTTTTATACCGAACACTTCTTCGGGTATGGTGATTTCCATATCTTGTTTCACCTTGACCTGACAGGCCAGGCGAGCCCCTTCGTTCAGTTCCCTTTTCGAGAAATGCGGGGTTTCGGTCGGCAAGGCCTCACCACCGCCGGAAAGTACATGGCACTCGCACTGAATGCAGGTACCGCCACCACCGCAGGCCGAGGGCAAAAAGACTTTTTTACCTCCCAAAGTGGAAAGGAGCGAGCTGCCCGATTCCACCTCCATTTTTTTCTCCCCGTTGATCGTAATGGTTACCGGCCCTGAAGGCGACAGTTTTTCCTTGGTAAACAGCAACAGGGCAACCAAGACCATCAAAAGTATCAAAAAGGCGACCACGGTAATCAATATCGTTCCACCGGTGCTTGTAGCTAACAACATAATCTATTAATTTTATTGGTAAGGCAATGTCAAAATTACGATAGCCTTAGACGTCATTTCGATTTGGGCTTAACTGCGGCATTATAGGAGACTACCTTTTCTTTATCCGCAAGTTGTTTTTCGATTTTCTTTTCTTCCCCGGCCGACGACGATCGTTCATGTTTGGCTGCTGTGGCACTCCCACTCTCAACGCCATCCATAGAGACGTTATCATCGTCCCTGGTCAAGAAAACTTTAGTTTCCGCAGTAGCATCCTCTCCGGTACGCGGTACTTCGGCCGTAGTCTCTTCCGCCGGCACGGCATCGTCGCCTCCGGTCAGCATACCCCCAAAACTTTGGAAGCCGATGCCCATCAATCCGGTGATGATAAATGTAATGCCGAGTCCCCTCAAAGGAGCCGGCACGTTGGAGTACCGAATCTTTTCACGGATGGCGGCAATGGCCAAAATCGCCAAAAACCAGCCGATGCCGGAGCTTACCCCGTAGTTGAACGCCAGACCGAAGCTCTGGATATCCCTAGACTGCATAAACAGCGAACCCCCAAGAATAGCACAGTTAACGGCAATCAGGGGAAGAAAAATCCCTAAGGAATTGTAAAGCGCAGGGGAGAATTTCTCCACCACGATTTCCACGAGCTGCACCATGGTGGCAATGGTCGCAATAAATAGGATAAATGACAGAAAGCTCAAGTTGTAGTCCGCATACTCGGGACCCAACCAGGACAGGGCACCGTCACGCAGAAGATATTGGTCTAACAGCCAGTTAAGAGGTACGGTAACGCCCAGAACGAAAATTACCGCAGCACCTAAGCCGACGGCGGTCGTCACTTTCTTCGATACCGCCAAATAGGAACACATCCCTAAAAAGGTAGCGAAGATCATGTTATCGATGAAAATCGACCTAAAAAATAATTCTACATGTTCTAACATACTATTTTCTTAAAATCTTAATTAACTTTCTTCGACCAGGGCCGTATTTCGTGAGCGTTGCACCCAAATAATGATTCCGATCACGATCAGCGCCGCCGGGGGAATGATCATAAATCCATTGTTTTCATAACCTGTCGCATACAGTCCCGTCTTTGCGATTGGATCTCCCAAGACGTGATAACCCAATAAGGTTCCCGAACCAAGAAGCTCCCTAAAAAACCCTACGATGACCAAAATGGCACCGTACCCCAGGGCATTTCCGACTCCATCCAGAAAAGAACGCCACGGGCCATTGCCTAGGGCGAAGGCCTCAAAACGGCCCATAATAATACAATTCGTGATGATCAAGCCTACGAAAACCGATAGGGTCTTGCTGAGTTCATAGGCAAAGGCCTTGAGTATCTGGTCCACGATAATCACTAATGCGGCGACCACCACCAATTGAACGATAATACGTATTTTGCCCGGTATGATATTTCTCATTAGCGAGATGACCACGTTGCCCAGCCCCAGCACGAACATGACCGCAATGGCCATAACAATCGAGGCCTTAAGTTCGGCGGTAATCGCAAGGGCCGAACAAATGCCCAATACCTGAATGGTAATCGGGTTGTTGTCCGCCAACGGATCCTTTATTAGGTTTGCATCCTTTTTTGTCAATAATGCCATAATTTACTTTTTTTATCAAGCCTATCTTAGCCGGCCCAAGCCTTATTTCTTTCTACCTATCCTGAGATAACCCCGCCTGCCCGACGGGCAGGAAATGATTCCGTCGCTACGGAGGTTTAACCATCCTACCATAGACGTAACACCATATTAGTTTGCTCTAACGGTTTTTAAATAATCTTTGTAGAGGTTGACGGTTTCCTTGATCATGGCCGATACGCCGTTACCGGTGATGGTAGCCCCGGCCAGGGCATCTACCTTGTTATCTTCCTTTCTTTCGTTCAATGGGTCGTTATTGCCCTTGGCCACCTGAATACCTGCATACCGAGTATCCTGCATGATGGTCTCCCCGGTAAAATCGTCCATAAAGTAGCGTTGGTTGATGTTGGCGCCCAAGCCTGGAGTCTCCCCTTTGTGATCAAAGAATACCCCTTGAACCACCATATTTTTGTCCAAAGATATAAAGCCCCAAATAGCGTCCCAAAGGCCTTTTCCATACATGGGGATGATATAATAGGTCTTACCGTCTTTCTCCCCGATGAAAAGGGGTAATTCGGGGGTTTCTCCTTTTTTATATCGGTCCAATTGCCTCTTCATATCGATCAGGTAAGCTTCGTTATCGGTGATGAGGCTGTCTCCCTTTATGACCAACTGTTTCTTGATATACTTCGAAAACTCTGCCTCTACCTCATCGGCAGGCACAAAGTTGACGCTGCCCTCGTCAACATTTTCGTTGACGCCCATGGCATACAATATATTCTGTTGCTTTTCAAACCTTTCGTTTTCCTTAATCTTTCCGCTTAAGGCCGGAGGCCATAAAGGCAAGGGTTGATCCCACCACTACGACCATTATGGCCGAGAAGACCACGGTATAAACGTTTTTATCAGTGTTCATTGCCATAACTTATGCAGTTTCTACTTGAAGTTCCTTTTCCTTGCCCTCTGAATCGGTAGGCAGTACGGTGGCGTTCTTAAACCGTTTCAATCTTCGTTTCACGTTTCCACGGATGACGTAGTGGTCGATGGTAGGTGCAAAGACATTCATCAAGAGGATGGCCAGAAATACACCTTCAGGATAAGCGGGATTGAATACACGGATCATAACGGACATAAATCCGATAAAGAAGCCATAGATCCATTTACCCCGAAAAGTCTGGGATCCGGTCACCGGATCGGTCGCCATATAGACGATACCGAAGGCCAGGCCACCAACGATCAGATGTTCCCAAAACGGGAAGCTCATCAAGCCATAAAACTTACTGGTATCGGTAATCCATCCCTGATCGACGATACCGTTGAATATCAAGCCCATGACCAAGGCACCGATGACGGCACTCACCATGATACGCCAACTGGCGATTTTACTATATATTAGAAAGAGGCCTCCGAGCAGTATCAAAAAGGTCGAGGTCTCACCAACGGAACCGGGAATAAAGCCGAAGAACATATCGGATATCGAATAGCTATATGCATCGCCTTGCGCCAGAGAGCCCAATATGGTCTCCCCTGAAATCGCATCGGGGCCACCTGCGAGATCTACCGCATTGTGCACCCAGACTTTGTCACCGCTCATCCAGGTAGGGTAGGCGAAGAACAAAAAGGCACGGATGGTCAGGGCGGGATTCAGGATATTCATGCCCGTACCGCCAAAAACCTCTTTTCCGATAATGACCCCGAAAACTACGGCCACGGCCAGCATCCATAGCGGGGTATCAATGGGTACGATCAGCGGCACCAACATACCTGTTACCAGATAGCCCTCTTCCACTTCGTGGCCCTTGATAACGGCAAAAATAAATTCGACTAAAAGTCCAACCCCATAAGATACTATGACCAACGGCAGCACTTGGGTGATACCGATCCAAAAGTTCTCCCAAGTAAGAAAATTATCAAAAACCGAAAGTTCCCTGGCCACTCCGTTCGCGGCATCGATGGCCGCATAATACTGATAGCCCGCATTGAACATGGAGAACAGCAATACGGGGATCAGGGCCAGGATTACCGTGTTCATGGTGCGCTTCAGGTCATCGGCCGCCCGAACGTGCGATCCCGTATGGGTCGTTTCGTCGGGGGTAAACAAAAAAGTATGTAAGGCGTTGAAGGCCGGTGCCATTTTCTTATCACGGTAATGATGCTTTAAAATGTGCAGCCTTTTTTTAAAAGTCAGTCTTTTATCACTCATCTTTTTATCCTATTTCTTTATGTAATAAATCCAATCCATCTCTGATGATCTGCTGGTGCGGTTGCTTGGAAACACAAATAAATTCGGTCAGCGAAAAGTCTTCGGGCGCCACTTCGTAAAGGCCCAATTGCTCCATTTCGTCGATATCCTCGACCATACAAGCCTTTAAAAGCTGTAAGGGATAGATATCCATCGGAAAAACCTTTTCGTACATGCCCGTGACCACGAAGGCCCGGTGTTCGCCGTTCGTATTGGTGTTCAAGTCGTACTTCTTACCCGGATGCATCCAAGAAAAAGTCAGGGCCCTGGTAGCCGAAATTTTGTCAAAGACCGGCTTGTTCCATCCAAAGAACTCGTAATCGTCGCCTTCGGGAATACAGCTGACCGTATTATTGTAATAGCCAAGATGGCCGTCCTGTCTTGATTTTCTACCGGTAAGCACGTCACCGTTAATAACCCTGAAGCGCTCTTCCTTCGCCCCGCTGGCATACAAAAAGGTCGAAATTTCGGCACCGATCTTGGTGGTGTAGTACTGCGGCTTTTTGACGGAGGACCCCACCAATGCAATCGTTCGCTGGGCATTGAACTTACCGGTCAGTAGCATTTCGCCGATGATCACCAGATCTTGGGGGGAAACTGTCCAGACCGTTTCTCCCTTATTGATCGGGTCTATCTTGTTGATCTGGGTACCTACCAGACCTGCGGGATGCGGTCCGGATACTTTATGCAGTTCTATCTCCGACAATGCCGCTAACGGGGAACTGGAAGATGCTCCCACGGAGACATGTACCTTATTGTTTGGAACCAATTTCGCCAACGCCGAAATGGCAGCCTGGAGTTCTTTTTCCTTGCCCTTCAGCACATAATCGTAATCGGCCGCCAGGGGAGCGGTGGCATACCCGGAAACGAATATCGCCTTTGGGTTCACATCCGGATCTGCAATAATAGAGTAAGGCCGCTGTATAATAAAGGGCCAGCATCCTGTTTTGAGCAAATAGGCCTTAATATCTTCCGCTGTAGCCTTTTCGACATCCAGAATCACGTTGGCCACGGTTTTTTGTTCCTTGTCCGCCAAAATCTTTAAGCTGAGAATGCGTCTTCTGGCCCCGCGCTCAATTTCAACGAGCTCGCCGCTCACCGGTGAAACAAAGAGCATATTCTCTTTATTCTTATTGTAAAAAAGGGCTTCTCCGGCCTTGATTTCGCCGCCTGCCTTAAGAAGCATTTTCGGGGTAATCCCGTGAAAGTCGTTTAGGTTTATGGCGTAAACGTTACTTAGAACGGCTTTTGAAGTAGTTGGCTCTGGGGCACCGAAAAGATTGATGTCCAGACCTTTTTTGATCTTAATGTCTTTTGACATAGGGTAGTATTGTGTTAAGCCTGTTTTAGCCGGCCTAGCTTTGTACTATTTGACCAATACTGCGTTAAACCCGCCTGCCTGCCGGGCAGGAAATGATTCCGTAACTACGGCTCTGCCAGAATATTCTGCCTTGTTTTGACAAATATTGCGGCGACTTATCCAACACAACAGGCTTAAAACAAAACTGTCGACCTTATATTGAAGAACCCAAAGAGGGGGTTCCGTAAAATTTGGCTACAAAAATACGACAAGAAAGAAAGTTTTCATAATTATTGCCTAGAAATTTAGGTACTTTGTCGATCCCAATTTGACGGCTACACTTTTTGTTTACCTTTACCCAAACAATAGCGGACCAATGCGCCCAAGCCTTCAACAGATTCTATTTTTACTCTTTGCTTCCTCCTTGTTTTCGCAGGTTCAGCAAGAGGTAAATCCCCCTAAAAACATCAAAACCGTAATTTTCGGCGGGCCTACCGAAGACCAGTTTCCCGTGGTCATGCTGGGGGAAACCATTCGTCTGGAATTCGACGATATTCTGGCCAACGAACAGGACTATTATTATAAGATCGTACATTGTAATTACGACTGGGCACCCTCGCAACTTTTAAAGTCGCAGTACCTCGACGGAATCGATAACCAGCGCATCACCGATTACGAAAACAGCTACAATACCTTGCAGCCCTATTCCAATTACCAACTTACTATACCGAACCGAAATGTGAGCCTCAGGGTCAGCGGTAATTACGTTCTGGAGATTTACAATGACAGCTATGAACTGCAATTTTCGAGACGCTTCGTGGTTTATACCGATGCGGTGAAGGTGGCGGCCACCGTTAAACGTTCGCGTGACTTCAGTTTTCTGAACGAGAAACAAGTAGTACAGTTCAGCATCAACCAAGGCAATTTTCAACTGGTCAATCCGAAGAAAGAAGTAAAGATCGCCATCCTTCAAAACCACCAATGGGAAACTGCCATCTACGACATTCCCCCACAATATACCCTGGGCGGGGAGCTGGTCTATAAATATGACAAAGAGACCAGTTTTTTCGGTGGCAATGAATACCTGAACTTCGATACCAGTGACTTACGCGCGCCCACCTCGCAGATATCGCGTATAGAGGTGGCAGATCTGTACGGGCACTACCTGTTTACCGACGATTATCGCTTTGATAAACCCTACACCTATTACCCCGATATCAACGGCGATTTTGTGGTGCGTACCCTACAAGGGGATGATAACTCGCGGGAGGCCGAGTACACGCAGGTACATTTTTCGCTGCCGTTCGAGGAACTTCTCGGACTCGACGAGGTCTATATTTTCGGAAAGTTCAACAACTACGCCCTGACCGACGAGAATAGAATGATCTACAATGAAAATAACGGTTTGATGGAAGGGACTATCCTGTTAAAGCAGGGCTTTTACAACTATAAGTATGTAATCAAGCGGGAAGATGCCGTAATCGAGCTCAACGCCATCTGCGGCAATTTTCATTTTACCGAGAACAACTACCTGATTTTGGTCTATTATCGTAATTTCGGAGATTTATACGATAGTATTATCGGGGTGGGCTCGGCCAATTCCCGGAATATCAGTAACTGAAAATCAAATTCGAACCTGCCTCTCCGGCAGGCAGGCACGGCACCCCAATTCAAATCTGCCTGCCAACGGGCAGGTTCCTAAATTGTTTGATGGGAATGAATTGAAGACTATTCTTTGAGGATCAATGGAAAATCTACCTGACACATCGGGAAAAGTTAGGCACCGGTTGAAATATCGAGGAACGAAATGCCTGAATTGTGGGCATCCCTTGGATATCAGCGACCGATATTGTCCTAATTGTTCCCAAGCGAACAGCACCAAAAAACTGTCCATAAGGGATTTTTTTGATGAGTTTTTTGCGAGCGTAATATCCTATGATTCCAAATTGCTCAATACCTTGGGAGCCCTTCTTTTACGGCCTGGCAAGATTACAAAGGAATACATCAATGGAAAGCGGGTTTCCTATACCAATCCATTCCGGTTTTTGCTCAGCTTGGCTATCGTCTATTTTTTGATGCTTAACCTCGGTAGTGGTTTTTCTACCTGGGACGATCTAGCTACCGGGAACGAAAGCGATACTACGGATTTCGATTGGAACTCTACCAATTTCCTGTTCAAGAATGGAGCAGAGCGTGAACAGGTGATGCAGGCGTTGGATTCTGTTCAAATACGGGACAGCATAAACCTGGATATCCAGCAAAAAGATTCCCTTATCTTGGCCGATCCCCAAGAATATTTCTTTTCCATTCACGACAGTTCTTTTCTGGCTAGGTTTTATCAGAAAAGTGAGTTTTTCATTACTTTGATCAGCAAAAGGCAAATGGTGAATTTTCAACAAGGGATAGAAAAATATAACATTCCCGATAGAACCGAAAACTGGGCTTCATTCGCTTTGGCGAAAAACTTATTAAAGATGAAAGCGCAACCAGGCAGGTTTATCAGTGCCCTGATTTCAAAACTACCTTTCGCGGTTTTTTTCTTTTTACCGGTGTTCGCGATTTTTATTTGGCTAGCTTATATCAGAAAAAAATACAGTTATACCGATCATTTGATCTTTTGTTTTCACAACACGGCCTTGTTGTTTATCTTGCTCATAATTAGCTATCTGATCGATAGTATTTTCGAGACAAACAGCAATTGGGCCCTTCTTACGATTTTTTCGATTTATCTGTTTGCGGCCATGCGAAAATTCTATGGCCAGGGAGTATTTAAAACAATTGTTAAATATCTCTTTTTGAACGCTATTTTCTTTATATTGGCAGTGTTTGCCATCGCTATCCTGTTTACCGGAAACATATTCACCTTTTAGACCAAAATTCCACAGAACACATGACAACACAAGTAACCAAAGGCATAAAGGTTTCCGTAAAGACCAGTTTTGAGGGTACGTTCTTCAAGAACTACAAAATGCATTTTGCCTTCGGTTATACCATTAGCATAGAAAATCAAGGTAAGGATTCCGTTCAGCTTACCTCGCGCCACTGGAAAATTTACGATTCGCTCAACGAACTTGAAGTGCTCGACGGCGAAGGGGTCATCGGCAAAAAACCGGTCATAAAACCTGGCGAAACGCACACCTACAACTCCGGCTGCCTTTTAAGATCACCCATCGGCGCCATGAGGGGCCATTATAACATGGTCAACTTTAGTTCGACCGAAAAATTCCGGGTCTTTATTCCCACTTTTAAGTTCTCTGCCCCGTTTGCATTGAATTAATAGGTGGGCCATAAGCCTATTCCTTCCCGCATTCTTTTCTAAACCGTACTAGCTTTCATACCTTTGCCGCCAATTGTAACGACAAAAACACTCCCCCATGGGCAAAGGATTTTTTCAAGTACCGATAGCAATCAACGAACCTATAAAAACGTACGCCCCCGGCTCGGCCGAGCGGGAAGACGTACTTAAACAATACCACACCTATTTCAAGGGCAAGGTTGATGTTCCGTTATACATAGGAGGTCAAGAAATCAAGACGGGCAATACCAAGCCCCTGTCTCCGCCGCACGACCACCAACACATTGTAGGCCAGTACCATATGGCCGACAAAAAACATGTGGAGCAGGCCATCAAAAACGGATTGGAAGCACGCAAAGCCTGGGCGGATCTGACCTGGGAACAACGTGCTGCCGTATTTCTAAAAGCCGCGGACCTGATTGCGGGGCCTTATCGCGACAAAATGAACGCCGCCACCATGATCGGGCAGTCCAAGACCATTCACCAGGCGGAAATCGATTCCGCTTGTGAGATTATCGACTTTTTGCGGTTCAACGTAGAATATATGTCCCAGATTTATGCGGAGCAGCCCGATTCTTCCGAGGGCGTCTGGAACCGTGTAGAACATCGGCCATTGGAAGGATTCGTTTACGCCATCACCCCCTTTAACTTTACCGCCATTGCAGGAAACCTTCCCGCCAGTGCGGCGCTGATGGGCAATGTGGTACTTTGGAAACCCAGTGACCACCAAATTTTCTCTGCCAAGGTCATTGTCGATGTCTTTAAGGAGGCCGGTGTGCCCGACGGCGTAATCAACGTCGTCTATGGCGATCCGGCAATGATTACCGAAACCGTTTTGGACAGTCCCGATTTTGCGGGCATCCACTACACCGGATCCACTACGGTGTTTAAAAATCTGTGGAAGCAGATCGGGAACAACATCGACAAATACAAAAGCTATCCCCGGATCGTGGGTGAGACAGGCGGTAAGGACTTTATCATAGCGCATCCTTCAGCAAAACCACAACAAGTGGCTACAGCCATTTCCCGAGGTGCTTTTGAATTCCAGGGCCAAAAGTGCAGTGCGGCCTCCCGGGTGTACCTTCCCAAATCGACCTCGCAAGGAAATATTGGAATCCGTAAAAAAAGACCTCGAATCCTTTAATAAACCCGGGTCGCCCGAAGACATGTCCAACTTCATCACGGCGGTTATCCACGAGGCCTCTTTCGATAAATTGGCGAAATACATCGACCAGGCCCAGAATGATAAAAACGCGGAAATCGTCGCTGGGGGCGGATACGACAAATCCAAAGGATACTTCATCGAGCCAACTGTCATTGTGACTACCGACCCGCATTATACCACCATGGAGACCGAGCTTTTCGGCCCCGTGGTTACGGTGTACGTCTATGAGGACAAAGATTGGTCGAAAACTTTAAAACTGGTAGACGAAACCTCCCCCTACGCTTTGACTGGAGCGGTACTTGCAGCAGATCGGTATGCTATCGACGAGGCGACCAAGGCCTTACAAAACTGCGCCGGCAACTTCTATATCAACGACAAACCCACAGGGGCGGTAGTCGGGCAGCAGCCTTTTGGGGGTGCAAGGGCATCAGGCACGAACGACAAGGCCGGATCCATGCAGAACCTTCTGAGATGGTGTTCGCCACGGTTGATCAAGGAGACCTTTGTCACCCCGGAAGATTATCGGTATCCCTTTTTGGGATAAGGCCCGGGCAAGTCACAGCCCCCCATTCCAAAGCGGTAATTTTGAGCGCCGCCTGAATGACCCGCCGAACTGGCCATCGAGATTACACACCTCAAATAGGCTTGGCCTATGGAATCATAGATTTCAAAAATTTAGGATGAACCCTTTTAGACCTTCTGTTCGAAACCGAAAATATCCACCTTGGTACCCAGCTAATGCTAATTTTTTACAGCATAGCATGGCTTCGTTCGCAAAGAATGGCGAAATATAGGTGCAAAAAAGGGATATCGGTAGGAAAAGAAAAAGTCTCTAAATTCAACATTAATTCGCTAGTTTTTAATATCTTGTGGGGCAATGCGGTTCTAACTGCATTGCCCCACAACAATTAATACCGAACAATTAAATTTTTGGAAAATGAAAAAACTACTTTTTACCTTGCTATTTATGGCGGCGGTCACCGGTTATGCTCAGGACAAGCTGACCCAAAACACGCTTCAAAGAGTACTCACCTACAATCAGGACCAAGTAGTACAGTTGGCGGAAGCCTTTTCGGAAGACCAGTACGATTGGCGTCCCGCCGAAGGCATCCGCTCCGTTGGTGAAACACTCTTGCACGTTGCAGGGGGCAACTATTACTTCGCCTCGAAAATGGGCTTTGCCCCGCCCGAGGATGTCGATATGACAAGTATGGATAAAATTACCGGAAAAGAAAACATCATAGACGCCTTGAAAAAATCGAATGCTTTCGTTCTAGAAAAAATTGGGATGGTCGAAAACGATCAATTGGACCAGGAAATCGATTTTGGTTTTGCCAAAATGAATACGCTCGCCGGTCTTTTGTCCGTCATGGAACACAACGGGGAGCACAAAGGGCAGTTGATCGCCTATGCCCGGTCAAACGGGGTTACACCGCCTTGGAGCAAATAAGGGAAGTACCCTCGTTGCCACCCAAATAACCTAGCTTTTGTATAAAATTGAATGAAGTCCCTACCGAGTTGTCGATAGGGACTTTTCTTGTTCCCCCGTGGAGGGATGCCACCCATTCACTATTTTTTAACAGGCAAGATTTTTTTCAATGTAAATTTAATGTTAAGTTATTGTAAACTTACCGTGATTTCAATAACTTTATATTGGAATAAAAAAGTAGCGCCATGAAACAGAATAAAGTGTATTTTAAGTCAAAAAAAATCGAGAAACCGCTTGTGACAAACATCCAAACGTTTTTAAAAAGATATGCCGAAAATTGCAGGTATTCGTTCAATAAAATGTTGAGGATTTAGAAAGAACGCAGCTCACCCCCGGTATTTCACGGGCAGATAGACCACCTTTTTGGTCTCGAAGAATTCCTCTTCAAAGTAGTCCGTCAAATCGAATACTTCCACCCTTCGGTACGCTTTTAATTCTTCTTCAAGGTCACCCCCTTTGAGATAAAAGATTCCGTTTTTTTTCTCGTGTAGGGAATCTTTTTTTATTTTTCCCTTGACCCAGTGCACAAAGGTGGGCATCGCGGCCACGGCCCTACTGACAATAAAATCGAATCGACCCGGTATCGCCTCTACCCTATCATTTATGGTGGTAATATTTTCTAGCCCCAGCCCGGCGACGACCTCATCGACCACCTTGATTTTTTTTCCAATGGAATCGACCAAGGTAAACCGCACTTCGGGAAAAAGTATGGCCAATGGAATGCCCGGAAAGCCGCCACCGGTGCCCACATCCATCACCGAAGTACCCGGATTAAACGCATGTACTTTGGCAATTCCCAGAGAATGCAATACGTGGCGCAAATAGAGTTCGTCGATGTCCTTTCGGGAAACGACATTGATTTTTTGGTTCCAATCCTTGTACAAATCTTCAAGGCTTAAGAAGTGGTTTTGTTGTAATTCGGATAAATTGGGAAAATATTTAAATACTAAATTTGCGTTCATACGTATATTTGCATAGAGGAGCCCAGGGGGAGTTCGCGGCAAAATTACCACATTGACGGGCAAAAAACGCTTTTTCCTAACCCTGGTTTTCCCTTTTTTTACCGATATTTACCAAAAGATTACAATCCATGGACCAGAAAACCATTCGCTTTTCACGAAAAGATTCCGCCAAATTCTTCAGGACTTTGAACAAGCGCGTCAACGACTATTTCAAGGAAAATAAGATTAAAAAGACCGGCAATTGGAGACTGCACCTAAAGACCGTCATCATGTTCGCCCTGTTTCTGACGCCCTATTTCCTAATCTTGACCCTGGGGCTTCCCAACTGGGCCAATCTGCTGTTGACCATTGTAATGGGCGTGGGTATGGCCGGTGTCGGCATGAACGTGATGCACGACGGCAACCACGGGGCCTACTCCAACAAAAAATGGGTCAACAAGTTGATGGGCAGCAGTATCTATATTTTGGCAGGAAACGTCTATAACTGGCAGGTGCAGCACAACGTACTGCACCACACCTACACTAACATCCACGAACATGATGAGGACATGGAAGCCGGTCGCATCTTAAGGTTTTCAAAACACACCGAGTGGAAGAAACACCATAAATTCCAACATCTATATTCCGTTCTTCTTTACGGATTGCTCACTTTTAATTGGGCCATCACTACCGATTTTATGCAGATGTACCGCTACATGAAGCGAAAGCTGAGCTTCGGGAAATTGCCCAGTCCCGTAGTCAATTGGAGCACCTTGGTGGTAACCAAAATACTTTATATCACCATTTGGATCGTACTGCCCCTGATTTTTATCGACATCGCCTGGTGGAAGGTTCTTTTGGGCTTCTTTATTATGCATTATGTGGCAGGGGTCATCTTGAGTGTGGTCTTTCAATTGGCCCATATCGTCGACGAGGCCGATACTCCCTTGCCTGACGAGAGCGGAACCATGAAGAATACCTGGGCTATCCACCAGTTGTTTACCACCGTTAATTTTGGGACTAAAAACCGCATTGTCAATTGGTTTACCGGCGGGTTGAACCATCAGGTAGAGCACCATATCTTTCCCAACATCAGCCATGTTCATTACACAAAAATCTCCAAAATTGTGAAAGAAACGGCACAGGAGTTTAATTTGCCCTACCACGAATACAAAACTACCCGAAAAGCCATAATTTCGCACTTCCAGCATTTAAGGGAATTGGGAAAGAGGCCCGCTTTGCAGTTGTAATCTTCATTTCGGGTTCGACCCTTCCCATATTATATTGACTAGGTGCCCCTGAGGTAATTCGGCTGCCTGGCGGACGTTTCGGCTGGTTACGCGGCTCAAGCCGTAGTCGAAGAGTGAATCAATTACAAATTAATTTACCGCGAACAAGGTCTTCCCCTCGACGGTCAAAGACCCGATATTGATAGAAATTTAAATTATTCCACTTCATGAAGCAACATCTTTCCAACAGAATCAACAACATGTCCACTTCCGCCACCTTGGCCATGGCGGCCAAGGCGAGGGAACTGCGCAACGAAGGCCAGGATATCATCGGTCTTAGCCTCGGGGAACCCGATTTCAACATTCCCGATTTCATAAAGGATGCGGCCCACCAGGCCATCGACGAGAACTACAGTAAATACTCCCCAGTGGACGGGTATGCGGATCTCAAAAAAGCGATCGCCAACAAATTCAAGCGGGATAATGACCTCGAATACGGACTCAACCAGATCGTCGTTTCCACCGGGGCGAAGCAGTCACTCGCGAATGTGGCGATGTGCATGCTGAACAAAGGCGACGAAGTAATCCTTCCCGCCCCTTACTGGGTCAGCTATAGCGATATCGTGAAACTGGCCGAGGGCGTTCCCGTCGAAGTACCGACCAGCATCGATGCGGACTTTAAGATAACCCCCGACCAACTGGAAGCGGCCATCACCCCCAACACCAAAATGCTCTGGTTCAGTTCGCCCTGTAACCCCAGCGGCTCCGTGTACAGCTTGGCCGAACTTGAAAGCCTAGTAGAGGTACTGAAAAAGCACCCTGGTATTTTTGTCGTCTCCGACGAAATCTATGAACACATCAACTTTCGCAGCGGCCACGTCAGCATTGCCGGTATCGAGGGCATGTACGACCGTACCATTACCGTAAACGGCGTATCGAAAGCCTTTGCCATGACCGGATGGCGTATCGGATACATCGGTGCGGCCGATTGGATCGCCAAGGCTTGTACCAAATTCCAGGGCCAAATGACCAGCGGGGCCAACGCCATTGCCCAACGCGCCACCATCACCGCCTTGGAAGCCCCCATAAGCAAGATCCAGTATATGATCGACAAGTTCCATGAGCGCCGCGATCTGCTCCTACAACTTTTGGGAGAGATAGAGGGCTTTAACCTCAACGTACCCGAGGGGGCATTTTATGTCTTCCCGGATATTTCCCATTTCTTTGGGAAAACCTTCAACAAGGTTACGATCAACAACGCTTCCGATTTTGCCCTTTTCCTGTTGGAGCATGCCCATGTCGCCACGGTCACCGGTGAAGCCTTCGGAAACCCAAATTGTATCCGCATATCTTACGCCGCTTCCGAAGATGAGCTGCGGGAGGCGGTGAAGCGGATAAAAAAGGTATTGAGCTAATAAAAAAATATCTCGATCTGGAAACCCGTTGCATTGGCAATGGGTTTCTTTGTTTTAAGACACTGATTAAAAATATAGGTGGAACGCTTACCTCTTCTTTCACAGCGTCTTGGATTAGTTTGCTAGTTACTGGAATTTTCACGTAATTGCTTATGGAATCGGGTTAGTAACAATTAAACCCATGTAAACTTTTCGCTTCTTAGCGAAAACTAGATGATTTCTGACGAAAATTCGATTGCATTTAAGAGTAAAAACCAACACAACTATGAAAACCAAACACATAGTTTTAATCCCAATTTTATTTATCGCCATTACTCAGTGTAAGACCCCCGAAAAAAAAAGGTTTCGGAATCCGAATTTTATTCATTTGACCAGACCAAGATTGCATTTACGGATGAAGGTAACGGAGAGGCCATAATGCTACTTCACGGGTTTATTTCAAATGGAAGTAGTTGGAATAAAACGGTATTAAAAAAACGTTTGTTGAAGCAAGGATATCGAGTAATCGTTCCAGACCTTAGAGGGAATGGAGATTCAGATAAGCCCCAAAATCCAGAGGCTTATCAAGACAATGCAGAAATAAAAGACCTTATTGCACTTGCAGATCATTTAGGGTTGAAGGAATATATGGCTATCGGATACTCCCGGGGATCTATCGTCTTGGCAAAATTACTCACTGAGGACAAACGGATTTCCAAAGCCGTTTTTGGGGGAATGGGACTTGATTTCACTGACCCGGATTGGGACAGAAGAATCGCTTTTGCTGACGCTTTTTCCGGTCGAACGGAACCCAACGAAATGACAGAAGGCGCTATTACGTATGCAAAATCCATTAATGCCGATTTGAAAGCATTAGGATTTCTTCAGGATTACCAACCCGTTACCTCCATCCCTGAACTACAGAACATCAAGATTGAGACCTTAGTCATTTGCGGGGACCAAGATAAAGACAATGGTAATCCGGAAGAATTACAAAAAGAACTGCCCCATTGCAAATTGATCATAGTAAAGGGTGACCATAACAGCACCTATAAACAAGAGAACTTTGCAGAAGCTGTCTTAAATTTCTTGTCTGCCTAATAGAACGGCAAGTCGATGAGAGGGTAATAGACAGGTTATATTTGCGGGTAGAATTTTTATATCTCATTTTTATGCCCCTTTGGGCCGAATTTACCAGTCCGGTACGATCCGTAGCTACGGTCAACGCCTTTAGCGGGACTGATGAAAAAGGACAGCCATTTGGACCTCTACAAGGGGAACCGGCCGCCGCGTGGGGGGAAAAAGAGACACATTATTACCGTCAGATGTCAAAGTCTCGAAGGGTGAAAAAAACCATATCATGAAAGCCTCAATTCGTAGAAGATACTGTTCGCCAGATCAGATAAAAGTTGAGGATATTAAAACACCGGTTCCGAAAGACGATGAGCTATTAATAAAGGTATATGCTACTACAGTCAATAGAACGGACTGCGCCAACCTGACTGCGAAACCTTTTATCATGAGGTTTGTCCTCGGCTTATTTAAACCAAGAAAAATAATATTAGGGACCGATTTTTCAGGTGAAGTACTGTGTATTGGAAAAAATGTTAAGTCCTTTAATATTGGTGATAAGGTATTTGGTTTTAATGACACAGGTGCTGAATCGCAAGCGGAATTTACCACGACCACTGTAGAAAATGTCTTCCCTATTCCAGAAAATATAGATTTTAAACAAGCAGCTGCAAGCTTGGAAGGGGCTACTTATGCTTACACTTTCATTCATAAAGTACAAATTCAACCCGGTCAAAAAATACTGATCAATGGGGCAACCGGTGGAATCGGTTCCGCTCTTCTACAATTTGCAAGACAATATGATGTCAAAATCACGGCAACCTGTAATACTGAAAACATCGGGCTAATACAAGCTTTAGGGGCTGACAAAATTTATGATTATACCCGAGAGGACTTTACGGATTTCCCTGATAAATACGACTTTATATTCGATGCAGTGGGCAAAAGTACTTTTGCAAAGTGTAAGCCACTATTAAAGGATAAAGGAATTTATATATCTTCGGAATTAGGGCCTTATTCCCAAAATATTTTTTATTCCCTATTTACTTCAAGGTCAAATAAAAAAGTAATTTTTCCCATACCTTATAGTAAGCAGAAAACGATACCTTATATTAGTAATGTTTTGAATAAAGGGAAGTTCAAGCCCGTAATAGATCGGGAATATTCTTTAGAAGATATATCCGAAGCCTACGAATACGTGATGACAGGAGAAAAAATAGGCAACGTTTTAATTAATGTTAAGAAAAACGGATACGCCAAAAATCAAAATGGTCACTAGGCAACCCCAAAATTCCGTCAGGAAGGAATTTAGTTTGGCGCTGAAAACCCATACTTAAAAATTAAATATTTACCTTAAAGATGTGAAGCATGCCACATGGGAAGAATCCACCTATTCGAATTTGAAGACCAAAAATGGTTTCCTAGCTTTTTAAGGAACTACGGAACCGACTTTTTACAGTTTTTGTCCAATAAAACAAAAATGTACAAACCGATAATTCCGGTTATCAAAAAAGGTCTGGAAAAAAGTGGAACAAAGCAAATCATCGATCTCGGTTCGGGAGGAGGTGGGGGACTGATTTGGTTGAACTCCGAACTGAAAAAGGATATTCCGGACCTGAAAATAATTCTGACCGACTACTATCCTAATATTTCAGCGTTTAACTTCACAAAAAAGAAAGCCGGCAATATTGAGTTTGTGGAAAAACCGATGGATGCGAGAAAAGTCCCCAGGGAGTTAAAAGGTTTAAGAACACTGTTTTTGTCATTCCATCATTTCAAACCCACTGATGCCCAGCAAATTTTACAAAATCTGATCGACACCCATAGTGCCATTGCCATCTTCGAAGCACAAGAAAGAAGTTTGGCCAGTATTATCGCGATGCTCTTTTCACCACTGACCGTTCTTTTGACCACACCATTTATCCGCCCTTTCAAAATGGGACGAATTCTTTTCACCTATTTAATCCCAATTGTTCCTCTTTTTGTATTATGGGACGGAGTAGTTTCAGCCTTACGCACCTATTCCCTTAAAGAAATGAATGGGATGGTAGATAGTCTGAAGGGAAAGGATAACTATGATTGGGAAATCAACAAAGTCAAATCCGAGCCGAGTGTCCTATTATATTTATTAGGTACTAAAAAAGAATTCGCCCAAAATTGAAGGCAAACGATTGCCGGCTTTTACGCCAGCGCCAACCGATATTCTAGGCAACCGGCGCAGGCCAAGGATATTGACTCCGCGAAGGAATATGCTCAAAGATAAATACTTGGAAAACAGGTCATGTCACAAGAACCCAACAACAAAAAAATATTCTCCTTACTTGAGGTTACCAAGAGCATCCAAAAAACGATAGCCAATCGGTATGGGAGCCCTTTTTGGGTAAAGGCGGAGATGAACAAACTGAACCATTACCAACACTCCGGGCACTGCTATCCTGAACTGGTGGAGAAAACAGCCGGAAGGGTAATCGCCCAGATCAGCGGCATTTTGTGGAAAGGCGACTATAAAAGGGTCAACGCCCATTTTCAACGGGTGCTCAAAGAACCGCTCAAGGACGGAATCAAGATTTTGTTTTTGGCTACCATACATTTCGACCCCAAATATGGTCTCACCCTACAGATCAGCGATATCGACCCCAGTTTCACTCTGGGTGACCTCGAAAAAGAGAAACAGGAAACGGTCAAAAAACTGCAAGATGATGGAATTTTCAACAGGAACAAGCAGCTTGAACTCCCTTTACTTCCCCAACGCATTGCGGTAATCTCAGTGGAGAGCAGTAAAGGATACGCAGATTTCACCAACGTATTCGAATCGGCTACCAAAACATGGAACTATAAATTTTTCCAGCTCTTGTTTCCGTCCCTGTTACAGGGCGATAACGCGGTGCGGACCCTCATCCAACAACTGAAAAGAATCAAAAAGGTCGTCCATCACTTTGACGTGGTGGCCATCGTCAGGGGCGGTGGCGGTGATATCGGATTATCTTGCTATAACAACTATGACCTGGCGCAAGAAATCGCCCAATTTCCCATACCCGTAATTACCGGTATCGGCCATTCGACCAATGAGACCGTTGCGGAGTTGATAGCCCATGAAAATGCGATCACCCCGACAAAATTGGCGGAGTTCATCATCCAAAAATTCCATGATTTCTCCGTACCCGTTCAAAAGGCAGAAGAAAAAATAGTCGATAGGAGCAAAAGACTACTGCAGGAAGAGCATACCCGGTTCGCCTCCGAGGTCAAGCTGATGCGTTCGGTGATTCGTAACATTCTTGATCAAAATCGAAATGGGGTCCAACAACTGATTCAATCCCTGTTTCAGCAATCCCATTTCCGGATAAGTACCGAAAAAGGTATCTTGACCTCTGCCGGCGAGGAAATAAAGAAGGGAACCTATCAGTTCTGTGCGGCCGAAAAGCAAAATATCCTACAGTTCACGGCGAACCTGAAAAGGGAGGTGCCAAGAAAACTAGAACAAACGACTATCCAATTGAGCAATTCGGAACGAAACCTGAACAACCTTAGCCCAAAAAACGTTCTTAAGAGAGGATACAGCATAACACAACTGAACGGAAAATCGATACGCTCGTCAGACCAGGTAAAAAAAGACGATTCGATTACCACCTTACTTTATGAAGGCAGCGTTTGCAGTACCGTAAATTCCATAAAAATTCCTGAAAAATGAGCGAGAACGATAACCCGAATTATAAAGAAGCTTTTAAAGAGCTCCAAGAAATCGTTACCGAAATCGAGCGGGGCGAAATATCAGTGGACTCACTTTCTGAAAAAGTGAAAAGGGCCTCCACGCTAATTACCATCTGCAAAAAGAAACTCACTACTACGGAGGAGAATGTCAACCAAATTTTACGTGAGCTCGATTCGGCAACCGATAAACAGGAGGGGGCATAAACAACGGCATTACTAAAAAGTGGCACCCTTTCAGAGATAGAACCTTCGCATAAGGATTACCTTAAGTGCGTTTCCAAAAATAAGGGGTCAGTAGAATTAGCACCGTAAACAGCTCCAACCTACCGGCGAGCATCAAAAAGCCGCACCACCATTTTCCGGCATCGGGCAAACCGTTAAAGTTGCTCAGGGGATAGAGGTTTCCGAAAGCCGGGCCGACGTTTCCCAACGAAGAAGCCGAACCGCCGATGGCCGTTACGAAGTCGATACCCATGGATCCCAAGACCAATGCGCCGATTATGAACAGGAGCATGTACAGCACAAAAAACCCAATGACATTATAGACGATATTCTCCTTCACTGATTTGTCGTTATAGCGTACTGGAAGTATCGCATTAGGGTGTAGGGTCCGCTTAAATTCCAACAGTCCGTTTTTGATGATGATAACATGTCGCATCACTTTGATGCCCCCGGCGGTCGATCCTGCGGAGCCCCCGAGAAACATCAATCCGAAAAAGAAAACGGTCAAAAAGGGCGTCCATCCCGTAAAATCTGCCGTGACAAAGCCTGTGGTGGTAATCACGGAAGCGACCTGAAAAAGAGCATGTCGAAAAGCGCTTTCCGCGGCCCCGAAAACCTGGGGATGGTAATCGGTAACGGGCACATCGGCCCTAAAATAAACCACTAAGGCCGCTATCACAGTAAAAGATAGGAGGAAAATTGTGTAGAAGCGAAACTCCTCGTCCCTTATAATACGTTGCACCCGACCCTTGAGCGCAAAATAACTGAGTACAAAATTCGAACCCGCCAAAAACATGAACAAGGTGATAATATATTCTATCAAGGGGCGGTCGTTCCAGTAGGCCACACTGAGGTTTTTAGTTGAAAATCCGCCAGTAGACAGGGTGGCCATGGAATGGTTGATCGCGTCAAAAATACTCATGCCTGCCAGTTTCAGCAATACAGTTTCCGCTAGGGTATATCCTAAATAAATCAGCCAAAGGCTCTTTGCGGTGTCGGTAATTCTCGGGTGCAGTTTATCGGCGCTCGGCCCCGGCGATTCGGCCGCGAACAACTGCATTCCCCCGATGCCCAACAAGGGTAGGATGGCAATGGCCAGCACAATGATGCCCATCCCCCCGATCCAATGGGTAAGACTGCGCCATAACAATATGCCCTCCGGCAGTACCTCGATATCGTCTAAAATGGAGGCACCCGTGGTAGTGTAGCCGGACATCGTCTCAAAAAAGGCATTGGTAACACTGGGGATGGCCCCCGAAAACAGATAGGGCAACATGCCCGAAATGGTCAGGGCCAGCCAGCCGAAGGTCACGATGATATATCCCTCTTTTCGTTTTACCTCCTTTTTGTGGCCGCGGGTAGTGAACATGGCAGAAATACCCGTGAACATCGTAACAATGGCAGCCAGCGAAATGCTCAGCGTAGCCCCATCGTCATAAATTCCGCTTACTAAAGCCGCCAGCAGCATAAAGCCGCCGTTGCAGAGCATAAGCAGCCCCAGGATATGGAATATAATTTGGGAGTTGAGACGCATGTATCAGGATTTTGCTTACAAAAACAGCCGCTCTATCTTGGGTATGGCTTCGGGCAAACAACATACCACTACCCTGTCGCCGGCCTGAATCTCAAATCCGCCTAAGGCGATGATGCCCTCACCGTCACGGATCACACCCCCGATGGTGGCCGTTTTGGGAAAATCGAGCTCCCGGATCACGTTGCCCGTGACCCTGGAATCGGGTTTGACCAAAAATTCCAAAATCTCTGCGTTCAGGTTGTTCAGGCGCATCAGGGCAACGACCTCGCCTTTGCGTATATACCTAAAGATATTATTGGCGGCCAACAGCTTTTTATTGATCAAGGTATCGATACCAATGGAATGCGATAGCTGAAAATAATCCATATTCTCTACCATCGCTATGGTCTTTTTGATAAATTTTGATTTCGCCACGAGGCATGACATGATATTGGTCTCCGAATTGCCCGTTACGGCAATAAACGCATCCATCGACTCCAGGCTTTCTTCTTGCAAGAGTTCCACGTTTCTACCGTCACCATTTATAACAAGGGCATTGGGCAGATCGTCGGCCAGGTCAAAAGCCTTTTCCTTGTTCTTTTCGATCAATTTTACATTGAATTTTTTGAGGCAAAGGTCCCGTGCCGTCTTGAAGCCAATCTTACTTCCTCCCAGGATCATCACGTTCTTAATATCCTCTTTTTTCTTGCCCGTCAATTTATAAAGTTCATCGACCCCCTTTTTGGTGGTGATAAAATAGACTTGGTCGCCATCCTTAAATACGGTATCTCCCCTAGGCACCACTGTGAACTGCGTACCGGTTCGCTGTAGTGCGATGGGCATAAAATGAAGTTCTGGGAATATTTCGGCGGCCTCTTTCACCATTTTACCCACGAAAGGCGCGGTAGAAGGTAAAGAAACACCGACCATGATCAGTTTGCCCTCATCAAATTCAAAGGTATCGTTAAATGCCGATTTGCCTAATAGGAGTTCGATTTCCTTGGCGGCCAACTCCTCTGGGGAAATCAGTTCATCGATACCCAGTTCGGAAAATTTTATGGTGTCCTTGCACTCGGTAAATTCCGTGTTCGAAATTCGGGCGATGGTACGCTGACAGCCCAATTGTTTGGCCAGCATGCAGAGGGTTATATTGGTCGTTTCGGAGGAGGTTACCCCAATCACCAGATTGGAATTCTTAACCTGCGCATCGTTCAATACCGCTATCGAGGTGGCATCACCGCGCAACACCCGAATATCTAAATGAGTATCGGCATAGGCCAGGCTTTCCTTTTTGGTATCGATCAGGGTGATGTCCTGAGATTCGTAAGAAAGCAGTTTGGCCAGGTGAAAACCAACTTCACCGGCACCCGCTATAATAATTTTCATCTGTTGGCAACTTTGTGTGGTATGCGATCGATCGGTCCGATCCGGATTCTGAAAACCGTAGCAGCCTTTACCTTCTGAAATTCGCGCTGCGAAATTACATATTATTTTGGTGTAATTTCAAAATCCCGGAGGTCAAAAAGGAAATACGTGCTTCTTATCCCCATTTCCAAATCCCCATCGAAAACTTGAACCGGATCCCGAGTCCCCACATCCCGATGGAATAGAATCAGCGCAGCCGTACTTCGTCGTGCCAATTTGGGAAAAAATCCCACATTCCCATCACTCCCCACCTACTCCGTTGCAAAAAAAGATATCTTTGCGCCAAAATTGCCCGCCATGCCTAAAAAGGTCACTCCGTATAAAGATTCCGAATTAGGGAAAAAAGAACAGGTAACCCGGATGTTTGACACCATTTCCAAAAATTACGATGGGCTGAACCGGGTCATTTCTTTCGGAATAGATTTAAAATGGCGCAAACGGGTCGTTGAAATAATCGCCATAAAACATCCCAAGACCATTTTGGATATCGCCACCGGCACCGGCGACCTGGCTATCAATTTGGTGAAGACCGGTGCCGATACCATCGTGGGACTTGATATTTCTCCCGGGATGTTGGAAGTAGGTAAAAAGAAAATTGCCGATAAAAATCTTGACGATACCATCGAAATGGTGGTAGGCGACAGTGAAAACCTTCCTTTTCCCGACAACAGCTTCGATGCCGTCACCGTGGCCTTCGGCGTACGCAATTTCGAGGACTTGGAAAAAGGCCTGCAGGAAATACATCGTGTTCTAGCCCCTCAGGGAACATTTGTAGTTTTGGAAACCTCCGTTCCCGTAAAAATGCCCTATAAACAAGGGTATAAAATTTATACAAAATATATACTGCCGGTCATAGGAAAACTGTTTTCAAAAGACCGATCGGCCTATACCTATCTGAGCGAATCGGCATCCGTTTTTCCCCATGGCGAGGCTTTCAACAATATTTTGCGCAAAATCGGGTTTATAGAGGTAGAGAACAGGCCCCAAACGTTCGGGGTCGCATCGATTTATGTGGCCACAAAGTAAGAGACTATATCGAAATGAAAGATTGCAATTTTTATAGGCTTTTTTTGAGACATAACGAGGCAAAATTTTTCAACATAGCAGCGCTACGATTCCAAATTTTAACGGGGCCGAGAGAGAAAGGCAACTTTATGGCTTTCGATAGAGGAGCCAGCTGGCGCGTCGACCGCTCAAAAAGAGGTGTAAAAAAACAATCGGCTCATGTCAAATTAGTCTCTCAAAATATGAGGCACAGTTTGGCGTTTATTCTTCTGACGCTCGTTTTCGGCGGCCTCAACGCCCAATTTAATGCCGATCCTATTCTCAACCTTGAAAATAAGGACAAGGATTTCTTGAACTACGGCTATTTTTTGGGATTTAACCGGTACGGGTTCAAATTCGACTACAAAAATGATATGGGAAATCGCAGTACCGATGTACAGGTACTCGAATCAACTGGGTTCAACGTCGGCCTGATCGGTGAAATGCGACTAAACGAGTTCTTGGACCTCCGTTTCGAACCGGGACTCTATTACAACGCCAGAACCCTTGGCTTCCCCGGATTTATGGATACCGAAGAGGGCAGGAGAAATGCCTTTAGGGAAATCAAATCGACCTACATCAATTTTCCGCTTTTATTAAAAATCGGAACCCGACGCTTCGGCAATTGGAAACCATTTCTAGTCGCCGGGCCATCAGCATCCTTAAATCTGGGAAGCAACGAAAAAAGTTTGGACGACAATAGTAGCGGTACCTTCCGTTTAAAACAATGGACGTACAACTACGAGGTCGGCTTCGGAATCGATTTTTATCTGGAATATTTCAAGTTTACGCCCTCGATCCGCGGCGTCTTCGGCATAAACGACGAACTGGTGCCCGACAAGGATCCCAACAGCCCGTGGACCGGCAATATCGAAGCCATGCGAACCCGCGGACTTTTTGTAAACTTTACGTTTGAATAGTTGTTTTAGTGGTCAGTGGTAAAATAAAAGGAAAAACTTGAGGGTCTATTAAAACCGACAAAATCGTGATCAAAAAACTTTTTTCACTTATTATTATTATACAAACTGTATCCTGTGGAGAATTGCAACAAATAGTCGACCAATTGCCGCAAGAACAGTCGGGTATCGGCAATGCCCAAATTGCGGAAGGACTTCGGCAGGCCCTCGAGAAGGGAATCGAAAAACAGGTCAGTAAACTTACCCAAGAAGATGGCTTTTTTAAAAACGAACTGGTAAAAATCACTTTGCCCGCAGAACTTCAAAAAGTGGACCAAACCCTACGGGATATCGGATTGGGAAGTTTGGCCGATGAGGGCCTTAAGGTTCTGAACCGAGCGGCCGAAGATGCCGTTGAAGAAGCCACGCCGATTTTTGTCAATGCCGTAAAAGACATCACTTTTGATGATGCCAAGAACATTCTATTAGGTAATGATAATGCGGCCACTCAATATTTAACAGGGAAAACGGAAAATGACCTTTACAACAAGTTCAGTCCCGTTATTAAAAACTCCCTCCAAAAAGTGGGCGCAGATCGAATATGGAACAATCTTATCAATAAATATAATAGTATTCCATTGACCAACAAGGTAAATCCCGATCTAACGGACTATGTTACCGAAGAGGCCTTGAACGGTGTTTATACCATGATCGCTGTCGAGGAAAAAGAAATTCGCACTAAGGTATCGTCGCGAACGACAGACCTTTTGAGAAAAGTGTTTGAATTACAGGATTAACTCCTTCCCTACTACAATAACTTGTAAATTGACCCGTTAAATTGAAAAGAAAAATCCCAATTTGAGTCAGTAATTTTTAAGTTAATTATCATAAAACCGGTGCTCCCACCGGTTTTGTTTGTTTAAAATTCCTCCAAAACAACAAAGTTGACCTCTTTTCATACCGACCTACCCATGAAAAAGCTTGCCCCTATAATAGTTCGGCCTCGGGTAAACTCTTATCGGGACTTACTTTTTTTATGAAATTTTTAAGAGCCTTGATTTTCGATATTAGCTAATTTAAACCGAGTTAATTTATCGATTAAACCTTTATATGGGACGCACCTTTGCCATATTATCAATGATCTTGATATGGTCCATGTCGATATTTCCCATCCCACCTTTAGACCCCCCGATAAATGCTTCCTCAGAACGGGACGTTCAGGAATCCAACAATTTACTTGAAACAGCGGATAATCTCTATTGGGAACGAAAATTTCCCGAAGCGATCAAGACGTATGGTCTGGTCTTGGAAAATTATACGTCCATAAAAGCTCCTGTCCTTAAAAAAATAGCCCTGAGCCATGCCGCACTTGAACATGTAAATCAGTGTGTAAACTATTTGGAACAGGCGTTGATTTCCGAATTCGACCCCACAATACTGATGGACGGTAGGTTCGATTCCGTAAGGGATACCGAAGCGTTTCATGCTCTAGAAGATAAATACGTGCCCTCTTTTGACCTATGGTCGTTCTTGTTTCTATATGTAGCCCTGATAGGCTTCTATATTGCCGCACTCATAAATTTCAATAAAAAAATCGATCCGATAGCCAGAACATTGATCAGCATCTTTGTCTTTATACACTCCCTGCATATTCTGCACATATTCCTGTTCATGACGAATTTGCAATATAGTTATCCCCATACCTATCTGATGTCGGCCCCTTTTTCATTTTTGTTCGGCCCTTTGCTCTATTTTTATTTTAAAAGGATAACCCGGCAATACCGTTTTAGCAAAATAGATCTTTTACACCTCATCCCTACTGTTTTTATGCTCGTTTACCTTGTTCCGATTTACGCATTGCCGGCGGAAGAAAAATTGGCTTTGCTATTGGATAAGGCGGCAGGGTATACCTCGGAGAATTCCATCGGATTTATCATAGTAGTCTCCTTAAAAATAGTTTCATTCGTTTGTTACGCATTACTCATCCGAAGCCTTTATTTAAGGAGTAAGTTAAAAAGTCCGCAAAAGGCGGCAAACGAACACTGGCAACGCAATATCTATAGGATATATTTTCTGTATATCCTCTTTTATGGCCTATATGGCTTTTTGGCAGTGAACAATCTGTCGTCAAGCCTACTTTTCAACCTGCAAATTGTCTGCATGGCCCTTATGATATTATACATCGGTTATTCCGCAAATATCCAGCCCAACGTGTTCAGCGGTGTCCACGCCTATAAACGTCCCCTATTTTTTAAATATGAAAAATCGGGACTGACCGATAGCCTTTCGTGTGAATTGATGCAGAACTTGATGCGTTTGTTCAGTACCGAAAAGATATATAAGGAGAACGATATTTGCCTCGAAGGGGTCGCCCAACGGCTGAATACTACGAGGCACAATGCCTCACAGGTAATCAACGAACATTTCAATATGAACTTTCACGAACTGGTCAATAAGTATCGCATACAGGAAGCCAAATCAATTTTGGAAACCGACCGTCAAAAAAACCTCAATATTATAGATGTCGCGTACGAAGTAGGCTATAATAATAAGGTTACTTTCAACAAGGCCTTTAAAAAGGATACCCAGCTGACCCCTAGCGAATACCAAAAACTAGCCGTAGGCCAAAATATGTAAAATGGATATAAGACTTTGTCGGAAACGTAAAGGTTTATAGGCATTGACCATAATTATCCCAAAACATCCTTACTTTAGACATTCAACCCGTTAAAGGGTTCGGTATTCATCAATCAAAAATGGTAAAGGTGGCTCTTGGGCTTTACTTCTATAAATTAGTTTTCTTTCGGTTTTTAGGATGTTTTTTGAATTAGTCATCAACAATCGCCCAGGGCCGCCATTTACTTTGAGTAGTACTTCCCGAAGATTTTTTCCCTGACTCAATCCCATTCTGGAATTTGAACCCGGCTTCCCTATCGAATGAGCGAGGTACAGGCCATAATGCCCCCATTTTTTTAACGTTGACCGAAAATCTTTCGCCGATCAATACACTCGAACGTTTTCGAGCCCCCTCCGCCATAAGGTAAGCCAAGGGTAATCTTTTATCGGAAAGGTAAACGTTTATAGGTATTGACCGAAGATTGCCATGACATACATTTCTTTGTAACAGTGACTAACTCAAATGTAAAAGCAGCCCTGAGGTCTACTTCTAGAAACGAATTTCTGTCTCATTTTAGGGGTTTTATTTGAATTAGCTATCAAAATACCCGGGGCTGCACTTTACATCTACATTCCAATCCTCCAAAATAAAAAACACTATGGCAAAAAAGATGAACGGGTTGTGGTTAGTGTTTCTTTTGTTGACCTCTATGGCCTATGCCCAGGAAAAAATAATTTCCGGAACAGTCAGCGATCAGGATGGCGTGCCATTGCCCGGAGTGAATATTTTGGTCAAGAACACCACCATCGGCACCCAATCGGATTTTGACGGCAACTATTCCATTCAGGCGAGTAAAGAACAAACCCTGGTATTCTCGTATTTGGGACAACGGACTGTCGAGAGGACCGTAGGGGATTCGGATACCATCGACGTTGAGATGGAAGAGGATGCCTCGCAACTTGAAGAGGTTATCGTAGTAGGTTACGGATCACAATCAAAAAGAAAAGTGACCGACAATATCGCTACCATCTCCTCCGATCAGCTTAACGAAATTCCCACCCCGAGCCTGCAAAGCGCACTGACCGGAAAAGCGGCAGGCGTTCGCATTACCCAGATCAATGGAAAGGTGGAAGGCGGTATCAAGGTTAGGGTTCGGGGCGTGGCCACCATCTCGTCTTCACAAGAACCATTATATGTTGTCGATGGCGTGCCGATTTCAAATGATGATGAATCCATCAATGATTCTCCCATCAATCCATTGGTATCCATAAACCCCAACGACATCGAGTCTATTCAGATTCTAAAGGATGCCTCCTCCGCCGCGATATACGGGGCTAGGGGAACCAATGGCGTGGTATTGATCACCACAAAACAAGGAAAGGAGGGCAAGACCAAGGTATCGGTCAACTCATCGTACGGATGGAGCACCGCCACGAACAGAGTGGACTTTCTTAATGCTGCCCAGTACCGAGAGCTTTTTCTAGAATCTGGTTTGAACAATGGCTTTACGGAAGAAGAAATGCAGGAAGCATTCGATGGCTATGCCAATGGCCAAGCTGGGGTTGACACCGATTGGTTAGATTTGGCCTTGGTCGATGGATCTATCCAAGATGTGGGGGTCTCCGTATCCGGTGGCGGTGAAAAGACCCGATTTTACCTATCGACCGGATACAACAAGACCGAAGGTATCGTTCGAGGAAATGTACTGGAGCGTTACTCCCTAAGAGGCAATGTGGACCACGATATTTCCGACAAGTTCAAAACAGGTCTCAATGCGAGCATTTCGAAGAGCAAGATCAACCGGTTGTCCAATGACAACGCCTTCGCCACCCCCCTACAGGCTATTGCACAGGTACCTTTGTCCCCGGCCTATCTTGAAGACGGTATCACCCCGAACAACGAAAGCACAGAGTACTACAATTTTTTAACGGAAGAGTTCAACGGTAGCTTCGAGACCAATCTTTGGCGAATCATCGCCAATACCTATCTGCAATACCAAATCGTTCCCGAACTGAATTTCAGGACCGAAGTGGGGTACGATTTCGGCACTCAGCTTGCGGAACGTTTCTCCGGAAGTTTAACGGAATCCGCCTCTGTGGGCGGCTTCGGTACGGCCAATGCGGTGGAGACCGAAAAGTACGTCCTGAGCAATTATTTTACCTACGACCAAACTTTCGGCGAAGTTTTCGATGTTGAGGCTATTGTCGGCATGAGTTTCGAGGAAAGCAAGCGGCGGCTTCAATTTATTCAGGCGCAAGGGTTTCCATCGGATGACCTACAGACCTTGAACAGTGCCTCTGAAATCGTCGCCGGGGGATCAAGCCGAACGGCCTTTAATTTTTTATCCTATTTTGGTAGGGCGAACCTGGCCATAGCCAACAAATATCTATTAAAGGGAAGTATAAGGTACGACGGATCTTCAAGGTTCGGTGCAGAGAACCGTTTCGGATTCTTTCCGGCCGCCTCGGCGGGCTGGATCGTTTCCGAAGAGGATTTCCTATCCGAATCTGAAACCCTTTCCCTCTTAAAGATCAGGGGCAGCTGGGGAATTACAGGAAATGCCGGAATTGGAGATTTTGCCAGTCTCAGCCTTTTCCAGGGTTCGCCCTACGACCAACGGGCGGCCCTTGCCCCTACCCAATTGGGCAACCCGGATGTAAAATGGGAAAAAACGACCCAAGTGGATGCCGGTATCGACTTTGGCTTTTTTAGCAATCGAATATCCGGGGAAGTAGATTATTACCTAAAGACCACCGACGACCTGTTGCTGAACGAACCCATACCCGGCACTACCGGATTTGTAAACATCACACGAAATGTGGGAGAATTGCAGAATAAAGGTTTTGAATTCGTCTTGAATACCAAAAACATCCAAACCGAAGACTTGCGATGGAATACCTCCTTCAATCTCTCCACCCTCGACAATGAAGTAATTAGCTTGCCGGGCGGCGACATTATCGAGGGCCGGAACATCGTTCGTGAAGGAGAAACCCTTTCGTCTTTTTATATGGTCGAATATGCCGGCGTTGACCCGGCCAATGGCGATGCCTTGTTCGTACTCAACACCGAAAATGCCGACGGCACGTTGAACAAAGACACGACAAACGACTTTAACCTCGCGGAAAGAATCGTTGTCGCCAGTCCCTACCCCACCCTTACAGCAGGCCTATCAAGTAACCTTAATTATAAAAACCTTGATTTTTCGTTTACCTTTCAGGGGGAATGGGGGGCAAGCATCTACAATGACGGCGGCCGGTTTCAATCCGGAAATGCTCGATTTTTCGACAACCAAACGGTCGATCAACTGAACCGATGGCAACAACCGGGCGACATCACCAATGTACCCCAGGCCAGATTGTTTTCCACCAACGGCCAACAACCTTCCACGAGATATCTGGACGGGTCGGATTTTATTCGACTACGAAACCTGACCCTCGGATATACCATTCCCGGCGATGTGACCCAAAAATTCCACGTCGACCGACTCCGTATCTACTTTTCGGGTTTCAATCTTTTAACCTTCACCGATTATGCGGGGTTCGATCCTGAATCGACGGCGGATTTCAATGCGGCCCAAAGCAATATTCAGGTCGGGGTGGATTTCTATTCCGCGCCCCCTGCCAAAACCTATACGCTCGGGGTAAATATAGATTTATAAATACGACATCGATGAAAAACAAAAATAATGTAGTGACCGCGTTGATACTTCTGATCATGGCCCTGGGCTGCGAGGATAACTTGCAACTTCAACCGGAACAGAGCTTGTCGCCGGAAGTCGTCACCTCCAGCCAGGCCAACCTTCAGAACCTATTGATCGGCCTGTACGACGAAGCGGCCCATGGAAGTGCGGAAACACCTTCATTTGAAGAGAACATTTACGGTGGAATATTGAACCTCTCCGTAGAAATGTTAGCCAATTCGGGGGAACTTTCCTTTAACGGCACTTTTGAGGAACCGGCCGAATTCAACGAAAAGGCCATTCTGACCGATAATGTCCTGGTGCGGGATATTTGGTTGAACGCCTATGAAGTAAACAACCAGGCCAATATCATCTTGGAAAATTTGGGAATTGTGGAAAGTCAGGCTACCCGAGCCCGCATGGAGGGAGAGGCCAAGTTTCTTCGTGGCCTGATGTATTTTGATCTTGCACGGGTCTTCGGGCTTCCGTACGAGGCAGGAGCACAGAATACCCAACCGGCCGTACCCATCGTCTTGGGCACGGTCACCGATGCGTCTGAAGTAGAGGCTCCAAGTCGAAATTCGGTGGAGGAAGTGTATGCTCAGGCCATTACGGACCTTACGGATGCCTATAATCTATTGCCTGACAGCAACGATATCTTTGCGGATAAATATGCCGCCCGGGCTTTGTTGGCCCGTGTGTATCTGCAACAGGGCAATTATACCGCCGCAAGGGATGCCGCGGACGATGTCATTCAGAACAGCGGGCACGTACTGACCGCCGATTTCGCTTCCGCCTTCAATAATGACGGCGATTCCACTGAGGATATTTTGGCGTGGCAGGAGACCGCTCAAGATGGTGAAAACGATATGAACACCTTCTGGGCCGGAACCGATTTCGGGGGAAGGCCCGGGAATCCCGATGTATCCATAAATACGTCCCATTTTGATATCTATGACGATCCCGACGATCAAAGAAGCGCATTTTTCTACGAAACGGATGACGGCATCGCAACGACCAAATGGCAGGGGGAGTTCTCCAATATTCCCTTTATCAGGTTGGCCGAAATGCATTTGATACGCGCCGAATCCAATTTCCGCGAAGGTACATCGGTAGGTCTTGCCCCAGAAGACGAAATCAATGTCCTCAGAGCACGTTCGGGGGCAGTGCCCTTGACCGATATCACCTTACAGGATATTCTGGACGAGCGGAAAAGGGAACTCTCGTTCGAAGGCTTTACACTCCACGATATAAAAAGACTGGGGGGTAATGTGGGCACCCTAAGCTACGACGACCCGAAGTTGGTATTGCCGGTACCACAGCGAGAAACGGATGCCAATCCCAATTTGGAACAAAATCCCGGTTATTAGAAATTATGAAATTCATAGTATGGTAGATAGGTCACAAAAGATTATCGCTACCCCAGCGTTAAGAAATCATTAATTCGACGGATTTTTAAGGATATACGGCGAATATGGACATCCAGGAGAAAAAATTCACCGTATATTAGGGACTTATTTATTTAACTATGGAAAATCAATATTGTAAAGTAGGAAGCGTTACCCCGATGACCGCGAACAGAAATGTTATATCGTTATTGGAATACCAATACCAGAATTTTTTGGAGAAGGCGAGCAACATGGAATATACCGACGCCAACTTGGTGGAATTCTTTGAGCAGAAAGCACTAAAAATCCAAAAAATATTGGAGAATATGATGAAGTAACAAGTGGCTTTAATTCAATTCAGCATTAGCGAGTTCGGCAGCCATTTGATTTTGTAGTTCCGCTGCCTTTACCGCAGCAGCTTCCGCAAAATCGTTGCCTTGGGATGCATAGATGATTCCACGTGAGGAATTGATGAGCAGACCTACGTTTTTGTTCATTCCATTTTCGCACACTTCTTTCAGACTGCCCCCTTGGGCTCCCACGCCCGGTACCAGCAAAAAACTATCGGGCACTATTTTTCGTATTTCCCGAAGGTGTTCCGCCTTGGTAGCCCCTACCACATACATCAGGTTGTCAGAATTTTTATAGGTCTTTGACGTTTCCAATACCCGTTTATACAATTCCGTACCATCGATCAGTTGCGTTTGGAAATCGAATGCCCCTTCGTTCGATGTCAACGCCAACAAAATTGTATGTTTATCGGTAAAGGCCAAAAAAGGTTCAACGGAATCCTTGCCCATGTATGGAGCAACGGTAATGGAATCGAATTGCAGGTCTTCAAAAAATGCCTTGGCGTAGCGGCTTGAGGTATTTCCGATATCCCCGCGTTTGGCATCGGCAATGCTAAAAATTTCGGGATGGTTTTTATTAAGATAGGCTATGGTCTTTTCCAGAGCTTTCCACCCGGCGACTCCATGGGCCTCATAAAATGCGATATTAGGCTTGTAGGCCACGCATAAATGATGGGTAGCGTCGATAATTTTCTTGTTAAAAGTAAAAATCGGATCTTCTTCGCTTAACAGATAATCGGGAATCTTTTCAATATCGGTATCAAGACCGATGCATAGAAATGACTGTTTTTTATGTATCTGTTCAATAAGTTGCGAAGTGTTCATTATGTGTACCGTATGGTTAGTTATTGGGGAATTGATACTCAGTGCAGCATGCCCTATCAATAAATTATCTTTTATTTTCTGGCCCCAGGGGAATCTCAAAAAATAATATTTACCGCCCTATAATCAATAGGGTGGATGATGCCTACCATCGAGAATGCTTAGACCCGAACCACAAAGTGCCCCTACATTGGCCCCCTAGAATATCTCTGACGCTTCCCTCAACTTCTCCGTATTCTCCACCAAGCTCAGCTCGTCGATTATTTTTTGGATATCGCCATCGACAATGTTTTGCAGGTCGTAAAGGGTAAGTCCGATCCGGTGGTCGGTTACCCTTCCTTGTGGATAATTGTAAGTACGTATCTTGGCCGAGCGGTCGCCACTACTTACCTGGGAATTTCGTTTGGCGGCATCCTCTTCCTGTTTTTTGGCCAGTTCCATATCGTACAGGCGCGAACGTAAGACCCTGAACGCTTTTTCTTTGTTTTTATGTTGGGATTTTTGATCCTGGCACTGGGCGACGAGTCCCGTTGGAACGTGCGTTAAACGTACGGCAGAATAAGTGGTGTTGACGGACTGCCCTCCCGGCCCGGAGGAACAGAAATAGTCGATACGGACGTCCTTGGGATCTATCTGTACATCGAAATCCTCGGCCTCGGGAAGTACCATGACCGTGGCGGCACTCGTATGCACCCTGCCTTGGGTCTCGGTCTGCGGTACGCGTTGCACCCGATGTACGCCGGCCTCGAATTTCAGGGTGCCGTACACATCCTTACCGTTCACCTCGAACTGGATTTCCTTATAACCGCCGCTCGTGCCTTCGCTCAAATCGATGACGTTGGTCTTCCATCCTTTGCTTTCGCAATATTTGGTATACATACGAAAGAGGTCGCCGGCAAAGATACTGGCCTCATCGCCGCCCGTTCCCGCGCGTATCTCGACAACCACGTCCTTGGCGTCTTCGGGGTCTTTGGGAACAAGCATCATTTTGATTTCCTCTTCCAGTTGCGGCAGCTGGGCCCTGGCCTCTTCCAACTGCATCTTGGCCATTTCGAGCATTTCGGTATCGCTGCCTTCGGAGATGATTTCTTCGGCCTCCTTGATATTATCGGTCAATTCAATGTACTCTTCCCGCTTCCCCACCAGTTCTTTCAGGTCGGAATACTCCTTGGTGAGCTCCACATAGCGCTTTTGGTCCGAGATGATATCGGGCTGGATGATCAGGTCGGAAACCTCATCGAAACGCTGCTTTACAATGTTCAATTTATCTATCATATCCCCTGCGGCTATGTCTGCGAATTTACGATAAAATTGTACATTTATGGATATTCGTACGATTTGATAAACTCACTGACCCAATTTAAAACCTATCGGCTTATCTTCTTCTTTTATTGGCCGTTTGTATGGATTTCCATAGCCATCACCGGCATTCAGTACGGGATACTCAAATCTTCGGAAATTAACGGAATCATCCCGAAAATCCTTCTGGCCAAGCTATTTTTATCCGGATTGCTGTTTTTGTTTTATCTGGATGTCCGTTCGGAACAAAAACTGACTTTTTTTCAAAATTTCGGAATCTCTAAATTAAAATTGTTTTCTGTTTCATTTCTTATGGATGCTTTTTTGACCATTGCTATTATCTTACTGTTGAATCTATTTTGACCCTGGAAATCGACAACATAGAACTAAATTTTGGTAACCGGAAAATTCTCTATGGCGTTTATCTAAAGGCGGAAACAGGAAAAGTGAGCGGTATTCTTGGGAGAAACGGATGCGGAAAAACCTCATTGTTGCGCATTTTGTTCGGAAGCCTGAACCCCAAATACGGAAACATTCGTATCGACGGAACCCACCAAAACAGGAAGCTTTACTGCACGGGTCGGGTTGCCTATTTGCCACAACATCAATTGCTTCCCGCTCGTCTAACACTAGTGGTAGCCTTCCGGTATTTCAAAGCGGACTGGCCAAAATTTATCACTCTTTTTCCATCTTTCGACGGCTATGAAAAAACAAGGGCCAATACACTTTCCTCTGGCGAACTTAGGGTGGTGGAAACCTACCTTATACTTAATTCGGATAAACCCATTATCCTATTGGACGAACCCTTTTCATGTATAGCTCCCGTTTCCGTAGGAAAAATCAAGAGCATCATCCAACTTAAAAAACAGAAGAGCGCCATTGTAATCACTGACCATTTTTATCGGGATATTCTGGAGGTCAGCGATGACGTCTATTTTTTAAGGGATGGCCATTCGAAACGGGTTCGTTCCCAACAGGAATTGGAGGATGAGGGATATGTTAATTTGCATTGAAAAAGAAAATTATTCGCCAACAAAAGTAGTACCCAATGAAACGATAAAAGCCTTCAGTCCATCACTTCGGCCATATCGGTTCACTCTTAAATCCAGCGTCTTCAATCCGAAGGTGAGCAGCTTGGTCTTGGTAAAAATATCCTTGTATCGAATGCCGATGCCATATTGATGGGCATGGTATTTCGAAAGGTCATGATCGGAAGTATAAAAATCGTAACTCGACAGGGCCCCTTCCTTTTCAAAAAAATAATCGGCAGCGGATTGTGAATAGAACCGATAGTTGGGATACAGCGTAAATGCATCGTTTAATTTTACGGGTACTTCGAGGCTGGCAGTGTGCGCAGTAATGCCCCAATCGTCATAATAGAAACGATAGTAGCTTCTTAACACAAAGGTATCGTTCAGATAATAGTTCAAGCGCCCACCGATAGGGAGTTTAAAACGACTATCGGGCAATCGTTCCACATCGTCCGCCAATTGAAAATCCTCTATGAAAAAAGGATTCGTATCGCCAAAATAGACCCTTTGGAAAGGGGTGCTGAGCAGTCCTTTTTGTAAAACAGCATCCATAAAAACGGCTCCTTGCAGCTTTCTGCCTAAGATTTGGGACAAGCCTAGGGAAAGGGCGTACGTATTGCGCTTTTCACTATCGAATGCGGTAAAAATGGGAGCGTAGATACCATTCCCCGTCGTACGGGAATCAAAAAAACCCGCCCTCAGTTCTATGGGATATTGGGGGTTCCACTTGTCGAAGTACACCTTCCCGCTGAGCGACAGTTCCGTGTTTTTTTGGTTGAACCAACGGGTATGGCCCCCACCGAAGCCCAAAGAAAAATAGTCATATTCGGAAGAAATATAGACGTTGGCGCTGGACATCGAATTCCGGTCATCGGAACTATGCCGGTACGATGGGTTAAAATGCACCAGCACATCTTGTCGCGAGGCCCCCGAGGAAGCGCTGAAGGGACTTACCCTTAAATTTACATCACCATCCAATGGATTGACATTGCTAGAAGAGGCCGAGGTATAAGCCGAAATGCCCACATCGGCGGTCAGTATATCATCGTCGTTCAGAGGAATGCTTACCACGAGAACCGAAGTGGCATCGGTCAAGTCTTCGCTGCCCTCACCCCCGGTTACCGCGGCGTTTTGACCATCCTGCCCATAATAACTGAACAGCAAATCGATTTCAGAGGCCTCCAAGACCCGTTTTTTGTAAGAGGTATCGCTTTCTTGGGAGGATCCAAGAAAAGAAATCAGCAGAAAAATGGATATGGATATTTTAGTCACGATGGGAATTATCGGATTATTGGACCCAGATTCAGTTAGCAATTGGGGGGTCGGAATTTGGAATTTTATTTTTCATTGCCATAATTCCCAAAGCAGTGAGTTTCCCGATGAAAAATCAATTACACCCGCAGCCTCCCCCACTCTTCCCACCGTTGGCACCGGCAGCGGCCTCTCGATACACTTGGAAATTCGTCTCGAAACGCTCCGTATCTTTGGCCGAAAGCTGCATTTCGTCGTCGTTGAGATATACTTTTTCGTATTGTTTTACCACTACGCAAGAGGTGGAAAGGAATCCCCAACAGCCAAGCACCATCCATTTTTTCATAGCTTAAGGTTTGAGCTCGTTTTCAAACAAGATTCCGCTACTCTTATAGACTTTGTTATCAGCGTCAACCAATATTACTTCGGTACTGCCCAATTGGTTGATCAGTGAAAGTCCGGCTTCCTTGCCCATGATAAATACTGCGGTGGCGAGGGCGTCGCAGATTTCGGCGCTCTTGGCAAAGATGGAAACGCTGTTCACCCCCGTTGAAGGATACCCGGTTCTGGGATCGATAATATGTGCGTATTTTACACCGTCGAAAACGACGAACTTTTCGTAGTTGCCCGAGGTCGCAACCGAGGATTCCACAACGGGCAGCCAAGAAAAAATCTTCTCCTTGCTCAAGGGGTTGGCGATGCCGATCAACCATTTTTCACCATTGGCCTTGGTACCCCAAGTAGTCAAATCACCCGCCGCGTTGATGATTCCGCCGATGACCTGTTTAGAAATCAAAAGCTCCTTGGCCTTGTCGGCGGCATAGCCCTTTCCGATGGCACCAAAGGAAATTTTCATTCCTTTATCCCTTAGAAAAACGGTCTGGTCGTTTTCGTTTAAAATAATTTTATGATAGCCTACCTTGGTCACCGATTTTTTTAGTTCGCTCTCCGTGGGTTTACGCTTCATCGAGCCGTCGAATTTCCAGATTTCATCCATAGAGGAATAGGAAATATCAAAGGCCCCATCGGTAAGCTCCGAAATCTGTTTGGACCGTTCTATTAACTTGAATAGCTCAAGGCTCACTTTTACAGGTCGTATTCCCGCATTTTTATTGATCAGCGAGGTCTCGGAATCCGGATCCCATGCGGATATCAAATCTTCTATCCGTCTGATTTCTGCGGTCGCCTCCTCAATATTGATCTGGCCCATATCTTCATTGTTGGCCACTACAGTAAGATCGAATCGTGTACCCATTAGTTTCAGGGTCTTTTGTACGGTAACAAGTTCCTTTTCCTGGGCGAAATCGACACAGGTAACAAAGCAAAAAAATAAAAGCGTCAAAAACCTCACTTGATAAAGGAATTTAGATGTTCTATGTAGGCCTCCGGAGAGCCTTTGAGATATCCGGTCTCACCCAAAATGGCCCCTTCTTTGTTCAAGAGCAGCACGAGGGGGAAATATCCTTTTGGATTATATTTTTCGGCCAATACAGCGTTTTGGGCCGCAACGGCCTCAGGTAATCGGTTTGCCTTTTTTCTGGGGAAATCCGCTTTATAAAGTATATAATTTTCGTCGGCATGAAGGCGAAAGGCATCGGACTGCCAGACCTCTTTGTCCAGTTTCATACACGGGGCACACCAATCGGACCCTGCGAAGACTAAAAGGATAGGCTTGTTTTGCGCTTGGGCCCCGGAAAGAGCCTCCGCATAACTACCTTGCCACTCTTGGGCAACCAATGCGGACGCAAAAAACAGGCAGAACATGCAGATATAATTCTTCATGATGACTCGCAAGGCAAAAAAGGTGTCAGCTATTCGAAAATTCGGAGTACGGATCCCGATAGCTCGGTCTTAAATATTTTGAGGGACTTCGCCGCTTGGCTATCCACTTGGTTCAGCGGCGTTCCGTTCTGTTTAAAGCGCGAACCGTGTACCTCGCAATAAAAGATACCCCCATCGCGGTCGGCAAAGCGCACTTCTGGATAGCCTTGATGGCTGCATACCTGGCTTGCCGCAACGAAATTACCTTCCATATTTTTGACAATTATTACGGAATTTTTAAGGATGAAACCGCCAATGGCATCCAACTTTTCAGCTTCGGAAGATTCAAGATCTACGTTAAAATCCACACCGGTCGGTACCGGCGTATTTCCCCCGTCTTCCAATACGTCATGGGAACAGGCGTGCACACAGGGGAAGGCTATGGCAAATGCCGCGCCCACCCCCAGACTTTTGAGAAACCGTTTTCTTTCCATGGCCCAAAGGTTTAGTAACTCAAACGTAAAATAAATAGGAAAAGTATGTGTCAGTAAGTAAAGCTGCCGAACTCGCTTTTGATTGACAACTTTTTAACATCACAGGGTTCGACCCTGCCCACAATTCTAGCATCTACATTAAAACTTTTTGAAATTGAAATCAGATTGTCGGCAAGAGAGGGATCGACATACAGTTCCAAACGGTGTCCACAGTTGAACACCTGATACATTTCGCTCCAAGGGGTATCCGATTGTTCTTGGATCAACCGGAACAAAGGGGGAATGGGAAATAGGTTATCCTTTACCACATGAAGCCTGTCGATAAAATGAAGGATCTTGGTCTGTGCGCCGCCACTGCAGTGCACCATACCATGAATATCTTTGGATGTATATTTTTCTAGGATTTTCTTTACTATTGGGGCATAGGTACGGGTGGGAGAAAGAACCAGCTTACCGGCATCCAGGGGCGATCCTTTAATCTTATCCGTCAATTTTGTTTTTCCGGAATACACCAATTCTTCGGGAACGGATGCATCATAGCTTTCGGGATAGGTGGAGGCCAGATGCTTCGAAAAAACATCGTGCCGGGCCGAAGTGAGTCCGTTACTGCCCATTCCTCCATTGTATTCCTTTTCATAAGTCGCCTGCCCAAAGGAGGCCAGGCCTACGATAACGTCACCGGCCCGAATATTGGCGTTATCAATGACATCGGCCCGCTTTAAGCGTGCCGTTACCGTAGAATCCACTATAATCGTACGCACCAAATCGCCCACATCGGCCGTTTCGCCGCCGGTGGAACGGATGTTAATTCCATGTTCCGCCAAATCGGAAATCAGCGCTTCGGTACCATTGATAATTGCGGAAATCACTTCGCCGGGAATCAAATTTTTATTGCGTCCAATGGTGGAAGAAAGCAGAATGTTATCCGTAGCGCCCACACAGATCAGATCGTCGATGTTCATGATCAGCGCATCTTGGGCAATACCCTTCCAAACTGAAATATCCCCGGTTTCCTTCCAATAGATATAGGCTAAGGAAGATTTGGTACCGGCCCCGTCGGCATGCATAACGAGGCAATACTCTTCATCGTTCGTCAAATAATCAGGTACTATCTTGCAGAACGCCTTTGGAAAAAGCCCTTTTTCAATATTTTTAATGGCTTTGTGAACGTCTTCCTTGGAGGCGGAAACTCCTCTTTGGCTATATCTTTCGCTAGTTTGGGAACTCATGGAGAAAAATTTTGGCAAAAATAGTTAAAAAGTAGGCAGTGTTGAGTATTGAGAGCTCAGTGCTCAGTATCCGGTGTTCGGCGTCCGGTGTTCGGCGTCCGGTGTCCGGTGTCCGGTGTCCGGTGTCCGGTGTCCGGCAAAAGGTACTTTTTTAACTCCTCACCTGCTAAACTTTTTTTGAACCGGCACTATCATTTTATGAACAACAGCTCCCGGTACTTCGTCAATGGCCAAGATTGGTCATCTATCAACTGTTCCAATTGATCGCAGTGCCCGCGAATTTCGTCAAAATAGGGCCTAACGCTCTCACAGTAAGCAGAGGCTTTTTTACGGGTATCAACCATTTTGTTGGCCCTTCTTCGGGCATCGGTCATGGCATCGGTTTTTTTCTTTAATTCCACAATGTGCTCCGCAATCTTTTCGATGATTCCGGATTGTCCATCGGAAAGTTTCGTGTGCGCCGCCCCGTAAATCTCCTTTAGGCCCAGAACGTTCTTTATCAAGATATTCTGATACCCGATGGCAGCGGGCACAATCTGATTGTACACCAGTTCGTCGAAGACCCTGCCCTCAATCTGTAGATGAAGAATGTAGGCTTCAAGTTCCACCTCGTGACGTGCCTTGATCTCGGTTTCGCTCATGACCCCCATACCCTGAAAAAGTTCTATACTTTCTTTGGAGGTCATGACCCTCAGGGCACTTGGGGTACTGCGGTTATGGCTCAGCTTTCTTCTTTCGGCCTCTTTTTTCCAAACTTCACTATACCCGTCACCATCAAAACGGATTTTTTTCGAAGTCTTGATGTATTCCCGTAAGATATTGAAGATTGCCTCATCTTTTTTCAAGTTTTTTTTATCGATCAGCGCATCGACCTCCTTCTTAAAATCTTGCAACTGCTTGGCGACAATGGTATTCAGCACGGTCATCGGTTTGGCGCAATGGGTTTTAGCCCCAACGCCCCGCAGCTCAAACTTGTTTCCGGTAAAGGCAAAGGGCGAGGTGCGGTTACGATCGGTATTGTCCAACAAAATTTCGGGAATTTTACCGACAACGTTCAGTTTCAGTTCGGTTTTTTCCTCTGGGGATAGTTTTCCTTTGGATACCCCTTCCAATTCATCCAGCACATTGCCCAACTGGGTGCCGATAAAGATGGAGAAAATAGACGGGGGCGCCTCATTTTCGCCCAATCTCAGGTCATTACTAGCGGAAGCTATAGACGCACCCAGCAGTTCCTCATAGGTATCGACGGCCTTGATGGTATTGATAAAAAAAGTCAGGAACTGTAAATTTTTCATCGGGGTAGAACCAGGACTGAGCAGGTTGACGCCCGTATCGGTCGCCAGAGACCAGTTGTTGTGCTTTCCGGAACCATTGATGCCCGCAAACGGCTTTTCATGAAAGAGCACCTTGAAATTATGTTGCTCGGCCATCTTGTCCATAACATCCATCAGCAACTGGTTATGGTCGACGGCAAGATTGGCCTCCTCAAAAACGGGGGCCAGTTCGAACTGGTTGGGAGCCACTTCGTTATGTCTGGTTTTTACGGGAATACCCAATTTGGTACATTCTTGCTCCAAGTCTCTCATAAACCGAATGGCACGCAAGGGGATGACACCAAAGTAATGGTCGCCCAGTTGCTGCCCTTTTGCGGCGGAACGCCCGAGCAAGGTCCGCCCTGTAAGGCCGATATCGACCCGCGATTGGGCGAGGGCCTTGTCCAGCAAAAAATATTCCTGCTCCCATCCCAAAGTCGCATTGACTTTGGTCACATTTTTATCAAAGTATTTGGCCACTGCGGTCGCCGCCTCATCGATAGCGTTCAGCGCCCTTAATAGTGGGGCCTTGTTGTCAAGGGCCTCACCCGTGTAGGAGACGAAAATGGTAGGTATACATAGTGTCGTATCGTAAACGAATGCGGGACTGGTAGGATCCCACGCCGTATAACCCCGGGCTTCGAAGGTATTTCGAATGCCCCCGCTCGGAAAACTGGAGGCATCTGGCTCTTGTTGCACCAATTGCCCGCCCCCGAACTTTTCCAAGGCCTTGCCATCAGGCAACAGGTCAAAAAAGGCATCGTGCTTTTCGGCCGTGGTGCCGGTCAAGGGTTGAAACCAGTGGGTATAGTGGGTTGCCCCCATGGATATTGCCCAGGTCTTCATGGCCTCGGCCACCTGATCGGCTATTTTGCGATCGATCTTCGAACCCGAGACCACAGCGTTATTTACACTTTCAAGGGCATCCTTTGTCAGGTATTGTATCATGCGCCCCTCATTGAACACGTTGGTGGCGAAAATTTCTGAACGCCTTCCTTTCTCTTTTACGGCGATGGGTTTCCTTTTCTGGCTTTCCGCAATAGCGTCGAATCGTTGTCTTGACATCCTTTTAATACTTTTCCGAATCGTAATCCGGCAAAAATAAGGATTAGGGAATTAATAATATATCCGCATAAAAATTAGTTTCCGACAAAATACCCCATACTTATCGGGGGCTTTTAAAAAAAGAATGGATTTTTTGAATTTTAACCCCGAAAAAATTAGGTGAATCCATCAAAAAATATATTTTTGTTGATGTTATAAAGTAAAATTAACTACTTATTATGAGCAAATCAAAGTTAGAGTACATTTGGCTGGACGGTTATGAACCCACTGCCAATCTAAGAAGTAAGACCAAAGTGGAGGACGATTTTAGCGGAAAACTAGAAGATTGTCCGCTTTGGGCATTCGACGGAAGTTCGACCAAACAAGCCGAAGGCGGTTCGTCGGACTGTCTATTGAAGCCGGTGGCGATATATCCCGATCCGGCAAGAAAAAACGGCTATTTGGTGATGACGGAAGTATTGAACCCCGATGGCACACCGCACGTATCGAATTCAAGGGCCAAGATCAACGATCCGGACGACGATTTTTGGTTCGGTTTCGAGCAGGAGTATTTTATCATGAGCAAAGAGACACAATTGCCATTGGGCTTTCCCGTTGGCGGTTATCCGGGTCCCCAAGGGATGTATTACTGCTCCGTTGGCGGAAGGAATACACACGGTAGGGCTTTTGTAGAAGAGCATGCCGACCTATGTATCGCAACGGGACTCAATTTCGAAGGCATCAACCAAGAAGTGGCCAGCGGCCAGTGGGAATTTCAGCTGTTCGCCAAAGGCGCCCAAAAAGCCGGAGACGAAATCTGGATCGCCAGGTATCTGCTCGATCGTTTGACCGAAAGTTATGGCTATTATATCGAGTACCATCCAAAACCTGTCAAGGGCGATTGGAACGGTTCGGGAATGCACGCCAACTTCTCGAACACCCTATTGCGGACTTGTGGTTCGAAAGAGGTATACGAACAAGTATGTGAAGCGTTCAGGCCCGTTACCAAAGAACACATCGAAGTATACGGGGAGTTTAACGACGAACGCCTGACCGGTAAGCATGAAACCGCTTCCATAACCGATTTCAGCTACGGGGTATCCGACAGGGGCGCTTCGATACGCATTCCGATCATTACCGTAGAAAACGGATGGAAAGGCTGGTTGGAAGACCGAAGGCCGGCGTCCAACGGAGATCCGTATAAAATTGCGGGAAGGATCGTGGAAACGGTGAAGTCCGCTAAGGTAAAGGAAACCGCTAGCTAGTGGAATACTTTTTTTAGTACTTTAGTCCGCTAAAAAATAATTTAATAAGTGATATGAACCGTCTTTGGCAGATTGCCGAGGGCGGTTTTTTCAATTGCTTGATTAAAGTAAAGTATTTAGCGAACGATAATGGCAATGCCATCAAGGCCCATATCGAATTGCTAATGGAAAGCAACATACACAAAGACGGCATAGACAGTCACCAAAACCAGTCCATCCCGCCACCCCAAACGCTGTCCTTTCGGGATGAATACCAAAGGCAGGATCAAGAACGAGATGCCCAACATCCAAAAGATATCGTTGCTCAACAAGCCCTGGTCTACCACAGCAATAGGGGTTATAATCGACGTAATCCCTAGAACGGCCAACAGGTTAAAAATATTCGAACCGATAAGGTTGCCCAAAGAAATCGCCTTTTCCTTTTTAATGATCGCAATTACCGAGGCCGCCAATTCTGGGATACTGGTTCCCACGGATACCACGGTTACCCCGATAACGCGCTCGCTGACCCCATAAGTGCTCGCCAGGCCTACCGCGCCGTTAATTAGCAGTTCAGAACCGCCCCAGAGTGCGGTGCCGCCGATGCCCAAAAACAAAAGCGTTTTAGACAGGGGAAGGGGAACATCGTCTTCGGGCATTTCGTCGACGACCGCCTGTTTTTGGAATCGGAGCAAATAGACCAAGAACAAGAAAAGGGCGGCCACCATAATGATGCCCTCGTATTGCTGTAGTTCCCCATCGAAATAGATAAATCCAAAAAATAGCGCCGAAGCGAGCATCATTACCGGCCAATCGGTCGTATAGAAACTCCGCTGTACGTCAATGCTTCCCAAAAGGGTCGTTACCCCGAGTACGAGACCCAGATTCGCGATGTTGGATCCGACCACATTACCTAAGGCGAGATCTGGAAAACCCTCTAAAGCCGATTTGATACTTACGATGAGTTCCGGAGCCGAAGTGGCCAACGAAACTACCGTCATACCGATTACGATTTTAGGGATGTTCAATCGAAGGGAAAGGGCCACGGCGGATTTCAACAACCAATTTCCACCGGCTATTAATAATATCAGGCCAAGAATAAGGAAAAGAAGGTTTTGCATGAATGGGTTTAAAGGGAACAAGACAAATATATGGGAAGAAATTAGATTTCGGCTTCTTATCTCAGTAGGTCGTATTATCCAGGCTAAAACTGGAGAACTTTCCCTGAGTTCATATATTTGTACCAATGCTCATAAACGATGGTATGAAACAAGCTTTCTTTAAATTTTTGGCGAAGGTAAACAAGATAATCCTTCCCTCCTACTCTAAAAAACAGTTGGATCTTTCGAGAGCATCGAAATGGCAGATGGCCATTATTGGTTGGAGGTATTATGTGACCTTGCGTGCTTTGGGCTAGTATCGCAATAAGGAGGTCACTTCATAATTTACCAATTTTTCCTTACCTTTTAGAAAACCGAGCTCAATCAAAAAATGGCACTGGACAATTTCGCCTCCCAGGCGCTCGACCAGCTCACAGGCCGCCTTTGCCGTGCCGCCCGTAGCCAACACATCGTCGTGAATCAAAACCCTGTCCCCCTTTTGTACACTGTCTCGATGCATTTGCAAAGTATCGGTACCGTATTCAAGTGCATAGGTAAGGCTTATTTTTTCTGCGGGCAACTTCCCGGGTTTTCGAACGGGCACGAACCCGGCATTCAATCGAGAGGCTAAAATCGGCGCGAAGAAAAACCCGCGGCTCTCCATGCCTACTACTTTATCTATATGCTGGTTTCCAATGAGACTCAACAACGATTCGGTTGCGTGCTCCATTGCCATTGGGTCTTTTAATAGGGGCGTTATATCCTTAAACACTATACCCGTTGAAGGAAAGTCGGCAATGTCGCGAATGTAAGATTTCAGGTTCATGTATTTAGATCAAGCTTAGTTTGCCGTTAAATTTAAAAAGAAATATATTTGCACCCCTTTACACCAAGGCAGATATTGGCCCTGTGGCGCAACTGGATAGCGCATCTGACTACGAATCAGAAGGTTACAAGTTCGAATCTTGTCAGGGTCACGACACTCGGAAAACCACGTCCTTTTTTTGGACGTGGTTCTTTGGTTTGTGGAAGCCCCGGGCGATAGCTTGAGGCGCTGGAACAAAGCAAAGAACCGGGGGCGATAGCCCGTGGTTTCCCATTTGCAACATTGAGGTCAAAAAGAAAACCGAAGGTAATCTTGTCAGGGTCACGACACTCGGAAAACCACGTCCTTTTTTTGGACGTGGTTCTTTGGTTTGTGGAAGCCCCGGGCGATAGCTTGAGGCGCTGGAACAAAGCAAAGAACCGGGGGCGATAGCCCGTGGTTTCCCATTTGCAACATTGAGGTCAAAAAGAAAACCGAAGGTAATCTTGTCAGGGTCACGACACTCGGAAAACCACGTCCTTTTTTTCGGACGTGGTTCTTTGGTTTGTGGAAGCCCCGGGCGATAGCTTGAGGCGCTGGAACAAAGCAAAGAACCGGGGGCGATAGCCCGTGGTTTCCCATTTGCAACATTGAGGTCAAAAAGAAAACCGAAGGTAATCTTGTCAGGGTCACTTCTCAAGATATCCAGAGATATCAAAACCTTGCGAATCTTATGATTCGCAAGGTCTTACTTTTTGGGGCCATATCGAATGGTTCTGTCTTCGTACCGACCCTCTATAAGCTTGAGCGTTGCTAGTTTTAGCGCGTTTTTTCGTTTGTAGCGGTTTTGGTTTTGATACTGAAAACTTGTAATATATCATTGTTGTTCGCTATAAGTATGATTTTAGAGTCGCCCTTCGATAAAACTTCCATTTTTTTAGCATCGCCATTGGCAAAAAAGCCGCTGTCCATTGCGTTTATGGGTTCAAAATCGCCTTGGCCGTTCCCCAAGAGTAAAATTCCAATTCCCGCGTCGTTTCTAGGGGTCTCTATTTCGGATACAAAAAGATTTTCAACAGCAAGTACATCGGGTAAACCGTCATGATTAAAATCTTCTATCAAAAAATCGTTAATATTCGATAATTGCGCCAAGTTGGGAAGTGGTTTCATTTGAAAACCCCCGTTTCCATCATTCTCGATGTAGGCAGATGCAAAAGTATCCGCTTTCAGATGTAATGAATTTTTTAGATTCTTTTCCCCATACACTTCATCGAGTTCCATAGAGGCGAACAGATCATATTTTTGAATTTCCTTTTTAAGACCCGGTATTTGTTCGGAAGAACAGGAAAATCCCCGTAACGGAAAGTGTTTGTTCTTGTTGTAGTATCCTAAAACGATGTCACCCTCTCCATTCTTGTCAAAATCATTGTAATAGATATCGAAAGGAGCCTCTGTAGTTGTCTTATATTTATAGTTCAGGCCCAGATTGCCCGCAACGAAATCGATATCGCCATCGTTATCGAAATCTCCCTTTTCTATACTAAACCACCAACCCGTGGAATCAGAAAGACCTGAAGGGGTACTTTTGATCAATTTTCCGTTTTCGTTCTTGAAAACGGTTAGGGGCATCCATTCCCCTACGACGACAAGGTCGAGGTCTTTATCGCCATCGTAGTCCGCCCATGAGGCATCCGTAACCATTCCCATATTTTTAAAGCTCGGGGCCAATTCATCGGTAACGTTCCTTAGCTGACCGTTTTCGTTTTTTAATAACATGCTAGTAGCAGGAAGCGGATATTCATGGGGTACATGCCGACCGCCGACAAAAAGGTCGATATCGCCATCAAGATCATAGTCTTCCGCGGATACCTTCAGTCCGCTAATAGGTAAAATTCCTGATATAGCCCCCTTTTTTAAATTTCCGTGTCCATCGTTCATATAAAGACCATCTTCGTATCTCGGATCGTTCGCGGAAAATTCGTTACCGCCGTTAACCACATACAGGTCTTGATGACCATCGCCGTTTACATCCAAGAACACGGCGTCTACATTCTCGTATTCCTTTTCTTGTTGCCAAAGGGCATTGTTTGACGTGCTGAAATTTCCTTCTGTATCCTGTATGAACAGCGAAGCGGCAAAACCTTTCGCCCCACCGAGAAACACATCGTCCAGGCCATCACCATTCAGATCGCCAACCGCCAGTGCAGGTCCAAATTGCGATAATTTATGGGGAAGCAGTATTTGTTGTTCGAAATCGTCAAAGCTGTTTTCACGATGGGTGTACTTCAGCGAAAAGGATTCGGTTATCTCATTTAAGAACGCATCTATCGAAGTAGAACCGGTGTTTGTAACCCCCGATGGGGTGGAAGCTTCATCCATAACCAGCGTTAAAGTTTGATTGGATTCGATGTTCCGGCGAATCGTTCTCCCCCCATTGGGCCATTCTACTTTCAGGCTATCGACCTGGCTACTATTTCCCAGTCCAAAATGGACCAAGGGGTCACTGGTCGAATAGATGCCCCGTACATTGGTAGTTTCCTGAAATTGAACGCCCTTGGGGGTATACAAGGTCACTTTGCTACCAAAAACCGGTCGATGTTCTGTATCGGACAAACGGAGCTTTAAAAAATGGGCATTGTCCATGCTTTCTGAATTATTTCGATAAATGAACGCTGGTCGATTGATATTGTTCACCACAATATCAAGGTCTCCATCATTGTCGAGATCGGCGTAGGCGGCGCCATTGGAGAAAGATTCCTGATCAAGGCCCCATTCGTCCATCATTTTTTCGAACCTCAGGTTGCCTTTGTTTTTAAAGGCATAATTTTTAAGGGGTTGGGAAGGTAATAATGAGATAACTTTTTTGATGTCCAAAATATCCCAAATACTTTGAAGGTTTCCCCCATCGGGATGTTCCTGTATATAATCGTAGGTGGTTTTGTTCACCAATTCCGCCACGTTCTTATCTGCATCGGTATTTCGGATATCGTATAACAGGCCGTTGCTTACATAAGTATCCTTGAGACCATCGTTGTCGAAATCGGCAATGAGGTTCGACCAGCTCCAATCGGTGGCGGCCATCCCCGTGAACTGGGCAATGTCGCTAAAGGTGTTGTTACCATTATTGAGCTGCACCGTATTGTACATATATTGGTGGCCCCCGCCATCGGCAACCACTTTCCAAAATGCCTCCGGGTTCATGCCGCTCATATTGGCTTTTATCCTATAATTGTCTTCAGCTACCATATCTACTACAAAAATGTCTAACAAGGCATCGTTGTTGAGGTCGGCAATATCAACCCCCATACTGTAATACGAGGTGTGCTGTAAGGCAGAATCGGCAATATTGGAAAAAGTTCCGTCACCGTTGTTGAGAAAGAGAAAATCGGGGGCATCAAAATCGTTCGCTACGTATATATCGGGATAGCCGTCATTGTTGATGTCGCTTGCAGAAACCCCATTTGGAAACCCAGTGAGATCTATGCCCGCCTGATGACTGGTATCGATAAATTTGCCAGTACCCGTATTTTTAAAAAGTTTCAGATGGTATTCCGCACTTTTCAGGTCAGTTCCGAAATAGTCAGAATAACTACCCGGGTTCGGGGGTTGAGTGAGCAAAAAAAGATCTAAAAAACCATCTTTATCATAGTCCAAAAACGTGGCATGCCTTGTCCGCTGTGAATCCGCTACACCAAATTCTTCTGCGGATTCCTTAAAGGTGCCATCCCCTTTATTTATGTAAAGTAAGTTTTTTCGCCATTCGGGCTTTTTATCGTAAAGTTCACGGCTGACGTAAATATCCACGTATCCGTCATTGTTAACATCGGCAATGGTGACCCCTGTTGACCATCCACCATCATCTTTAATTCCCGCTGCATCGGTTACATCGCTGAAAGACAGGTTCCCTTGATTCAGATAAAGTTTGTCGGGCACCTTGTTTCCTGCAAAATAAACGTCTTCTAGTCCATCATTATTAAAATCGCCTACACCGACCCCGCCCCCACCGTAAAAATTGGCATAGATTAATATGTTGGTCTCTTTGGTGTCCTTTATTTTATTGTCGAAATCGACCCCTGTAGACTGCGGGTCCAAGAGTGTGAACCGCTTTTGTTTTTGAGAAAAAATCGAAAGGGGGATAATCATCAACAGTATCGCAGGGAGGCACCGTATGAGTGGAAAAATATCTCGCATATTGGAAAATTTATGCTAAAAATATAAAAACTCCCTTAAAGAGTCAGGAAGGCCCGATGGTTCATAGAATATATCCAAACGTACTACCCACTGGTTTACAGTGCATATATTACTATAGCTTAAGTCCGAAATTAAGATATATCACATCCAAATTTCGGAGCTTAGCTAAGATACAAACGCTCGAAATCAAAGTTTGCATACCTGTTTTCAACAGGCTAATAGTACTAGAAATCAGCTATGAAGTTATTCAGTTGTCATTCAACATCCCACCATACCTTAGTAGTCCAATCGTTAGGACCACCAATGCGGCCAATGGCCTCCAGATAATTTTCAGTATTGGTAGCCTCTTCGCCCGCAGGGTAGGGCTGCCTTACGGGTATTTGCCCACTTGAAAAGTTTCCTGAATAATTGACCGGGGTCAGCTCTGGGTAGTCCGACCTTTTCCAGTTGTTCCAAGATTCGACAAAACTACCGATTGTTCCGGTCGAGGCCCAATATTGTTCATTGACCATTTTCAGGGAGGCTTCCGAACTACTGGTGTCCAGTGGATTGGCTGCTGCATAAGCGGTTGCATCAGCTACCGAAATTTGGGCGCCACCCATCTTATTCAATGTCGAAAATGCAGCAATCACCCCATTCTCGTAATATTGTGAAGCGGTATTAGGAACGGTAAATCCTCTTGCTGCCGCATCGGCAAGTAGCAATTGAATCTGCGCATAGGTCAGTATAAAGGTGGGTCCTTCCCGGTCTCTATAAATTGCCGACGGCCTCGAATAATTACCTAGTGGCGCTACGTCATCACCGGTACCTGTCGGACCAGGATAATTAGGCTCAGTACTTACATCAGTTCCCGCACCTCTCAAATCGTAGCCGTTCGGGAGACCGATTTGAGCGGCTGGATCGGAGTTCCCAACCACCGAACCGTCGCGGTTCGCGGCAAGACCGGCAGGCGGCACTTCTGCGACGACAGCTAATCTAGGATCATCCGTAGATTGAAGATAATCAATAAACCTTTTACTCCATCGTACTTCATATACATCATCGACTACATTGAAAGCATTGGCCGTGGAATTAGTGAAACCATTTGCCTCGTCCATAATAGAAAATGCATCATCATCCGGCGAGGTGAAGACACCTCCGTCCAAGGCTTTTGTAATATACGTCTGCGCCATAGCTGCATCTACTTTAACCAGTCGGGTGGCAAGTTTTAACATCAAGGAGTAACCAAATTTTCTCCATTGGGATATATTACCGTTGTAGAGAAAATCGTTTGTTGGGATATCGCCGGAATCGTTAAGTGCCAAAATTGCGGTTTCCAGATCCGATAATAACTGAGGATATAAGTTGGACTGCAATTGGTAAGAAGGCTCGGTGATATCTTCATCGGCTTGTAAGGCTTCATCGTAGGGTACATCACCGTAAACATCGGAAATAAACGCTACATCTAAAATTTGTAGCACCTTGCCAATATTGGCCAAATTCATCAAGCCTTTATCGGTTGCCAATTTTTCCATTTGTTTGGCCCTAGAAGCAGTGGCATATTGACTGTTCCAGAAATTGGCGATGTACGAATTCGTACTACCGGAGGCCACATACTTGTCACCATTGGAATAATAATTTGCACCACCCGTAGAAGTCGAAGCCATTAACTGGATCCACATCACTTGGAATAAGACAGCGCCACTGTATCCGTCCCTATTATTTCCGCTTTGAAAAATCACGGTCGGTAAAATCAAATTGGCGTCGAAGGCCTCTGCACCGGCCCGATTAGGGTCTGTGTTCAAATCTGAAAAATCGTCATCACAAGACAGGGTCAATAAAAAAACCGAGGCTAGGAATAATCTTTTTATAAATAGTATCATGATTATTTTATTTTGAAATTTACATTAATACCGATTGACCTACTTGTTGGTATACTGGTACCTTCAATACCCAGATAATTCAGTTCTGATCCAAAAGTATTTTCTGGATCAATATTCTTGGCTTTGCGCATCAAAATCGCCAAGTTACGTGCCACCAGCGAAATATCCACGCCCTTCAAGATATTGACGTTCTCAAAAAGATCGGAGGGCAACGAATAGCCCAACGTGAGCTGTCGCAATTTGATAAAATCGCCGTCGACTACGCTCGTTCTGGTTACGTTCTGCGCCTCAGCTTGATAATATTCTTGCGCCGAAGCGGAGCCGACCCCTGTTTCACGGCCGTTGAGAGTAACTTTATTGAGACCTCTAAATCGGGAATAAAATTCAGTGGCGGATAACACCTTGTTACCATAGTTAAAATCCATCAGGAAAGAAAGGCTTAAATTTTTATAGGTAAATGAATTGTTCCAGCCGCCATAAAAATTGGGAAGTACCGAACCGAAATTTTTGAACTCCCCTCTCACTGGTAATCCCGAATCGTCCACTACGATGTTACCGGAACCATCGTATTGATAATCATAGGCCCTAATCTGTGGCCCTGGCTCTCCAACCACAAAAGCGGTGACGGCATTGCCCAAGGTAGCTCGGTTTTGTCCCAAGTTGATGGGATTGTCCAATAGATCAGTTTTTAAGACTTCATTTTTAATAGTGGTAAAGTTAAACGAGGTCGTCCAAGAAAAGTTATCACCCTGAATCGGAACACCGGTTACCAAGAATTCAAAACCTTTATTCTGGATGGAACCATTGGCTATTACCCCTCCATTGAAGCCCGATGATATGCTGTATGAAGCATTCTGTATCTCATCCTTCGACTTTTTATCAAAATAGGCAATGTCAAAAGACAGTCTATTTTTGAAAAACCGTAGATCCAATCCTACTTCTATTTCACTGGTAGTATATGGTTTCAAGTAGAGGTTCGGAATGTTCAAAGGGGAAGATCCAGTTGGGACACCTCCGATGGCATTGCCTGAATTATAGTATAACTGGTTTGTGTACGGATTTTCGGGTTCTCCACTGGTCACGGCATAAGAGGCACGTAGTTTTCCAAAGTCCAATGCCTCTACATTTAGTAGATTGGCGAAATTAAAAGCCATAGTGACCGAAGGTGAAAAAATATCATTACTGTCACTTAGGGGGGATGTAAGGGTTGAATATACATCGTACCTACCGGTGGTGGTTAAGGTCAAAAGGTTTTTGTAACTAACTCCGATCGAGTAAAAGGCCGACTGGGCCTCTTTCTCATTGAACGCATAAGATCTTCCGATGTTTACCACATTGGCAGGAGAGTAGATGTAAGGTAAAACAAAGGGACTTCCGCTGACCCCGACGGATTCAAATTTGTTCTTACGTAGGTTGGCGCCCAAAAGCCCATCAAATTCCACATCGGGAACAATATCGAATGTGGCACCGAAGATTCCGTCAACGTTCAATTCTGAACGTGAGGATTGACCTTTATTACCTAGCCCTCCCTGTAAATTATTCGTATATGCCAATCCCCAAGGATCTACACTAAAAAAGGTATCATTTATGGCATCATTACCCACTCTGAACAGCGCATAAATATTATCGGTAAAATTGTATTTGGTAGAAATAATAGAAATGGTCCTTTTGCGGGTCGGGTCTTCCACTCCCTGGTTCGTAATAAAATAGGGATTCGTCACATAAATATCATCACTAAAGACGGTTTCAGCCCCCGTTTCGGCATCAAAGCCCGGTGCAAAAATGTTATGGTCGATATTCGGGGCCAAGAGTAGAAAGTTGTTTGGGTTTTTTGGACCGTCACTTAAAAACGGCTTATTCTTTGACCTTTCATCCGTATAATTAACGGTGGCGGATATATTCAATTTTTCAGTAATATTTTGATCTACTGTAAGATTAACCGTATTCCTTTTTAAATTGCTGTTCGGCACTATCGATTTTGCGTTTAGATCCGAGAAGGAAATCCTAAAAGAGCCTTCGGACCAACCTTTCGAAACGGACACACTGTTAGTAAAAGTAGTACCCGTTCTATAAAAATCAATGTAGTTATTATCAGTAGGACTGTATTCATATTGTTGTCCGTCAAAACCAATGACCTGACTACCATCTAAACGTGAGCCCCAGGCCAACCTACCGGTGGACTGGGCATCGGTTGCGGTAATCGGTTTGGTACCGGCGGTACCCTGGCCGTATTCTTGCTGGAAATCGGTATAGTCTATAGCGTTGTCCATCAAAAAGTTACTGTTGTAGGTTAAGGCCCAATCCCCATTTTTATCCCCTTTTTTAGTCGTGATCAAGATAACACCGTTAGAGGCTCTAGAACCGTATAGGGCAGATGCGGACTGACCTTTTAAGACAGTCATCTTTTCAATGTCGTCAGGGCTAAGATTTCCTATACCGTCACCTTGATCTGCGCCCCCCCACTGGCTGGCCGAACCACGCTGGGTATTGTCCATAGGCACGCCATCGATCACAAACAGTGGCGAACCGCTACCGCTCAGATTAGAAACCCCGCGCAGTTGAATTTTTGAGGTCCCTCCAGGGCCGCTATTAGTGCTTTTAACAACGAGCCCGGCTACCCTGCCGGTCAGTGAATTCGCAACGTTGGTTTCCCTGGCCTTATCCAAGGATTCGCCGCCTACCTCGGTGACGGAATACCCTAATTTACGTTCACTTTTGTTAATACCCAATGCGGTTACTACCACTTCGTCGAGTTGGCTGGCATCTTCCGCCAATGAGATATTGAGGGTGTTACCGGTTACGGGTGCTTCCCTAAGGGAATAGCCCAAGGAAGAAAACACCAGTATGGCATCGCTGGGAACATCGATAGTGTAGTTTCCGTCAAAATCGGTAGAAGTACCGTTCGTAGTACCTTTTTCGACAACATTCACTCCGGGTAGTGGAGCCGCATTCTCATCGGAGACAACCCCCGAAACAGTTATCTCTTGCGCTAACATGGGATAAAACCCGAAAATCAGCAGCAAAAATAGTCCTAGTGCTTTTTTCATAATTTGAGTATAAGTGTAGTTTTGCGTTAGGTTAATATTTTGTGAATTTAATATAATTTTCCCATAAACCAAGAAAATTGCCACTCAATTGTGTTCGAGCACATAATTTGCAATTATATGGCACTCAAATTATTGGATTATTAAATAAGTTGGTATGGATTATACTTATTCATAATAGTATTGCACATTCTCGGCAGTAACAATATCAATGGGCAAAAGCTTTTCTGTAGGAGGTTTCTTCCCGAACAGAAAAAACTCCGCAAAATAGGTTATACCTAGGTAGGCCTGGCTCTTAGTTTTTTGGTGTATCAAGAAATCGATTTGGCCCTTCTTTAAATAGGCTACATTGTTTTCAAGTAGGTCGTAACCCACAACGATGCATTTATCACCGATATGCCCTGCTATATCTAACAGCGCGTGGGCTTTCGAATTGGTAATGAAGAGCGCTGCAATGTTTGGATGTTGCTTTAGAAATAAGTATACATCCTCCTGAAATTCGGTATCACTAGTGGTTTTGAAGGTTTTCGGTTTCAAAAGGGAGATGGATACGTTTTTCTCTTGAAAATAGGCTTTAAACCCATTTTCCTTTAACTGCATATGGGGTTCCTTATTGATATGTATGATAGCAATTTGGGCATCGTCACCTATCATTTTATGGATAAGCCCTCCCGCTATTTTCCCACTTTGAAATAGGTCTTGTCCAATAAAAATTTCATTGTCCAGGGTTTGAACGTGATTATTGAAAAGGGCTACCCTCACCTTCGCTTCCTTGCACTTCTTCATTATCGATAACGACGCCTCCTGAAAGAGCGGTGCCATCAATAACGCGTCGGGTTTCGATGCCATTGCTTCATGAGATTTTCCGATAAAACTCTCTTTGTAATTGGGATCGTAACCATATTCCTCTACCAAAATACCAAATGGCTTGAATTCTTCGGCTGCTTTACAAACGCCCTGATGTGCCGGTATCCAATAAGGATCTTTTTCAGTGTCGGGAATCAGCACGCATATCCTGTAGGTTCTGTTCTTTTTTAGATTCCTTGCGATCGGGTTGGGTTGATACTCGATTTCCTTGAGTATCCTATCTATTTTGTCATGTGCCTTTTTCGAAACACTGCCTCGCTTATGCAAAACACGGTCAACGGTACCTTTTGAAACGCCCGCCAATTGGGCAATATCTTTGATAGTATATTTTTTCTTCATTTCAGCTTTCAGGGAAATTTTTATTGCTTTGGCTAAAGGTTATTTCGAAGCCCTAAATATAGGCAATGCAATTCGACCATTTTTTTATGGAGCTCTAAAAAATCATCAAGGAACATTCCGACGCAAATTTTGGTCGATAGGAAGCCTATTTTACCTTATTTCCGTTCAAGCATGAGAACCTGAGGAAATGATATTCGTCCCGTGGCGGTACTCATTCTAGCCATTTCCACCCAGGTCATGTACATAACAGCAATAGTGTCAACATATTGGACACCCTCTGTACATTTATTTTACACAACCCCAACTCTCCAGAGAAAAAATTATTATATTATACTGATTTTAATTGGTTTACATATCTGGCATACATATAGGTATAGAATTTCTACCACATCTTCCTCCTTTACAGTCCAACCGTGGATTACGCGAAAATTTTATCAAGGCTATGAAGCAACCCCATCATCAAAAATCGAAAAATCATGCTAAAAAACTATCTCAAAATCGCTTGGCGTAACTTGACGAAGAACAAGCAGCAAACCAGTATAAACTTATTGGGTTTAACTGTGGGCACCGTGAGTTGCTTAATCATTCTGTTGTATATTTTTGATCAAACAGGCTATGAGCAACAGCATGAGAATGCCGAGAACATTTATCGGATACGGACAAAAATCGATGGCTCGAGCATAGGAACCGAGGACATCGATCAAGCAACATCCTCTCCGCCGATTGCATTTGCTATGAAAGAAGATTTTGCCGAGGTCATAGAAGCCTGTCGCATTGTGGGAGGTATGACCGGCAAAAATCTTATTCGCTCGGCCGATAGTAAGGAGTGTATTTAGAACCAAGGGGCTATACGGCCGATTCTACCATTTTCTAGATCTTCACATACCCATTTATAGAGGGAAATGCCGAATCGGCATTGAAAGATCCAAACACGGTAGTACTTTCCTCATCCCTGGCGCAAAAGCTTTTTGGAAACGAAAACGCCTTGGGCAGAACCATTGTGGAAGGTACCGGCGAAGATGCCCAAAATTTGACGGTGACAGGAGTATTTGATGGAAATTTCGGAAAATCCCACCTCAATCCCAACTACATCATTACCATGAATACCCCTGGTCTGGGAGAATTTGTAAGAACGACCCAAAATTTTGTGGCACAGAATTTTGTACATACCTATGTTCGGCTGCTGCCCGGATCCAACCCAAGGCAATTGGAAGAAAAACTTCCTGATTTTTTACAGGCACATGGAGGCAAAGATCTTGCCGAGATGGGTATTGACAAAAAGTTGTTGCTACAGAAAGTAACGGATATACACCTGCGTTCCGCAGGAATAAAAAACCAAATTGATATGGTTTGGAATATTCGATGTCTCTATTTTTTATTGACCTTGGCTTTGATCATACAGTTGGTCGCCTGCGTAAATTTTGTCAAGATCGCCTCAACTGGATGATTCTACGCAAATAGGAAAGCCCCCTCGCAAGTGTCAGGGAATCTTTTGGGTCGAATAGACCAAATCTTGTAATGGCTCTACTCAGGATACCCTAAAGACAAACACACCACGATCAAGATAAGTGCCTACATCGTGCCAATTGAACTGCATTAGGCAACTGTTGCCGAGATAATTTGTCAATTCTACCGAATTCGGTACGTCCAGTGAAAAACTAAGAGTGGTCGAAGCCCCGGCCCCCAGGCTTAAACCTGAAAAATCGGGTTCCGTCAATCTCGGAAAGCGTGTGTCGATATTGCCAAGAAACTGTCCCGTACCGCTCACCACGTTGCCAGACCCCACCCAGACATGGGCAAACATCCAAATGGCTTGCGAGGGATCTGGGTTGTAAATTCCAAGGTTGTAATTTACGGTGCCCCCGGGATTGATACCTCCGTTCCACCCCTGGGAAACGATCATGGGCGAGTTGGCCCTGTTAAATTTCCTTTCCAGCTCCTCTTCGGAAACGGAGGTAAAGTTTTCCAACTTATTTTCTTGTTTCTGTTTTCTAACGACTTCCTGGATTTTTTTGATGTGGTCGGCCACTTCTGCCGAACTCCACTTTCTTTTTTCACGTTTCATTTTTCAAGGTTTTAATTATTAAGAGATTGAAATCAACACTCAATAGCCCACGGGCGACTAAAGGCAGTATCTTATAAAATTACCCTAAACCCATGCCCTTTACAATCCCTATATTTAGGGATTTTTGGAACCAATATTTAAGAGATAGGGTGTACTTTAAAAGCCCACAGGGGGAATGGGTTCGAACCCATTTGGATTTCTATTCCCGAAATGATTCAGGGAATCGATTATGTGATTTTGGCCATCAGAAAGCAAAATTTAAGATATATTCATTTATACAAATACACAGTAAGTTTATCGGTTAGTGTCGCCGAGTATCGAGACATACATGATTTACTTCGATTTGTACCTACTATTGCCTAATTTCAATCGGATTTATTAGGCGTATCCCGAATTTTTTATCTTTATCATGGCATGGCACCCGGTGCCCTTTCCTATGGGTGGCGAGATTTTTAGGTGCCATGATTCCTTTAATCTATAGGTTTAAGAAGATGTTGTCTATACAAGTAGTCCGTCCGTCATTGTCGACCTTCCCATGGGGCGCATCTTACAGGATCTGTCGTACGTACTGCAATCATGTCTGACACAGGTTTTAGTTCCACCCAAAGTTGAGTCCGGATCGACCTGGCAAGGTCCGCATCCCGGAGCACAGGATTGACCTCCGCCTCCGCCGCCCGTGCCGTTTCCGCCGGAGCCCCCGCCTATATCCTCCTGCCAAAAACACTGCTGTTGGCAATAGTCGGGACTGCCGGCAGAGTGACACCCCTGCAGGCATTTCAAAAGTGCCATGGATTGTGGTAGGGCTACTTGGCCGTTCCCTTTAGCATTGAAAGTGCTGATCGCACGATAGTGGCCACTTGTCTTAAAGACCGATTCATCTGCGGTAAATCTTGGTATATTCATTTCATTTTTTTTAGTTAAAAATTGCGTTCCCTTTACTACCAAACTCCACCCCTCAAACCCTTGGTAATTTTGGCCATCGCAACAACCTGGCCCAGCCTACACGAATACATAAGCAGCTTGGGAAAATGGGATACGGCCGATAACCTACCGCCCTCATGCTTAACTTATTCAGTGGAATCGGTTATCGCTATTCCGCTCTTCATCCTAAGGCCCAGTCCGTTATGCCCATTTATCGGGAGAGAAGCCCTCCTATGGTAAATGGGGGAAGACCACCAAAAAAACGGCAAATGAGATCGCCCCCACCATTCGCCCTACATCTCCAATAGGCACCCAAATCGGTATCCGATTGTGACTGGAAACGAAATTGTGGAATAACACCCCCGATACCATTCAGGGTAGATCCCCCGAAAGCAGTCTTCTGTGGGTATCTTTCTATGATGGGGGCTAGGGAAGCTTCTGCATTGAACCCTGGCAAAATTGCTTTACTCATTACACTTGTCTTCATATAATTTCATTTATTGATTTTATCGATTTTTTATTCACAATTTTGCAGAACGACCCTGTCCCATTCCCAGCGGATGACCGAGAATGTCCTCTCCTATGGACACTGTTCACCCGGTTCGACACAAATATCGTTGCAAAGAAGGCCCTGGCCCGGTATCTTTGTACACCCCCCGCAGCACTTTGTTCCTTTGGGACAACCACATGGCCCACTAGTGGGGCCACCGCCTCCACCTCCGCCAGTGCCACCGCCTCCACCACCACTGCCGCCCCCGCCTTCAGCGAGATCGAGCAGGGCCCTCATCCATCCGGGAATACAATCGCGGCAGAAACCGTATGTACCGCCCAGGAATCCGGTCCAGCAAACCCAGCAGGGTATCCCCCCCAAGGCGGGACTTGCGAGGCAGGAGGCCGTACATACCGCGACACCCCCTGCTATAAAGGTGCCACAAACTCCCCCTTTAACCCATCCACAACCTTGGGGTTTCAATGTTATGTCCCCAGTACTTGCATAATTCCCGCCAGCACCCATCCTATACTGGTTGTCTGACTTATATAGCGATGCTTGCGCATTAAACTCAGGTAATTTTCTCATTTTGTCTATTTTTTAAATGGTAAACTTTCACCAATCATTATACGGTGACATTTTAGTGATCAGGAACGGAAAGCACTCGGTCACGACCCCACAATTAATGAAGGCACGACGTCTTGCAGTCCGCTCCGAATTCAGGGGAATAGCTGCAGCACTGCAAGCCGGGCGGACAGCACTTGGGACCGCAAGGCGCCCCGCCAAAAATACAATTATTGGCAGGTGGGGGCGGAGGGGGTGTAGTTGTAAATCCAGCGCATAATCCGTCGGTACCACAGGGGACGTTCGCCGGGCAGCAGGCATTACCGCAACAATGCTCCTCTGGGCCGCAACAGGCACCATCACAGCAACTCGCTCCTTGGGGGCAGCACTCTGCCCCACAAACTTGTCTGTCGCTTGGGCAACAACCGTTAGGCATACACGTCTCGCCCCTGGAACAACAATGCCCCAGTTCGCAAAACTGTGGACAGCAGCTCTCTCCGGGTAAATTGCAAACAGCATGGCAGGCGGCAAGTTTCGCGGTACAAACCCCAACGGCCGTAGCGTAGGCAGCTGACACACCACTAGCGCAGATGGGGTAGAACGGTCCTGAAAAAGCGCATCCTACAAGCCCAATCATCCAGGCAGCGACCGCTGTCCCAACACATTCCGCAGATTGCTCATTGCATTTATTTTCGCATCTGGAGCAATTTGCAGTATCTTCAAAGGTCAATGTCGGAACTACCGATTGTAACGATATGGCCAGGTCTTGCTCTGCCCCGTAAGAATGGTAACTATTGCCGGATCTGTAGAGCGAATGGTCCGCTGTAAACCTCGGTAAACTCATTTTTCTCATTTTAGGCCCCTCCTTTCATTTATTACATGAATGTAAACGCTGTTTTAATCTCACCGATCATAATACGGTGACATTTTAGTGACCAGAAACGGGAATTCCTCGGTTACATCCACCCGAACGTAATACTTCGAAGTAACATCGGTATTTCTGTCGGTAAAAGAGAAAATGACATCGACTATTCTCCGGGTAACACTAAGCCTGGATGGACGGACTTCCACGGCGGTCAAAGAAGCATCCTTACCATAACATTCTGCTGCCAACCCGTAAATTCTGTCGTAGCGGACCGCTAGGTAGTTAAGGGCACGGTGCTCGTCAGTTGCCCCCGCATTATCGGCCATTTGAACGACCCTCGTGAAAATCTCCTCCGCCGCGGTATCAAAATCCTTCTTGTTCATGTCATCCGGTTTGGGAATGGATTTGATCATAGAGTCAATATCAAAAGAATAGATCTGGTTGAACGCAACGATGGGCACCATAAGCCCGTTGCACATTTCGGGAGGGGCGATGGGGCCTTTCATCCCGATAACGATATCGACATCCGTAGAACGGGGAGCGGGCCGTACGGCTTCCACTAACATATCCAGGTCCGACGAATCACGGGGAATCAACAGGTAGGTTTCCAGTCCCTCGATCGTGAATACCCAGCACAATTGACGCACCAGATACCGGTTTTCGGGTTTGGAAAGAACCTTGTGCATCGCCTCCCGGTCCGTAAGTCCATTTGTTTTCTCCCGTCCTGTGGCCTGGGCAAATTCTTTTTCCAGCCCCAAGCGTGCGAAACGGGGCTCAATTCTTCCCAATGCGTAGACAAAGTTCGGTTCCACGGCAACCCCGGAATTCGATGCATTTGCGGTCCCGGCGCTAGCGCAAGATCCGCCACAGGCCTGGGGGGAAATCCTATTCCCACTATCGGTATAGACAGGCGAAGGAAACTGCAGCGAACTATCTTTCGATGCTATAGTGGGTTGGATGGACCGCTCGATTAATTCCGTTTCGTTGACCTCGTTGTTATTATTTTCCATGATATTTATTTTTATAGTTAATTATATCTTGTAAGTTTTATTTATCTATGACCTTTGGTGGAAAATTTAAGCCAGCTATTAAGTGTATCCGCACGACGTGAACACCCGCCACAGGGCTTGATACCAAATGTCGAGGTAGCCCGCTTTATCACATCGCCCAACCCGACTTCCCCTTCACTGATAAAACCCGGAAGTCGTACGTTATACGGCCGGCGCCTACTATTTTCCTTCTCTTCTTCGTCAGCTTTTTCCATTATTATTTCCCATTAAACCAAACTGGTAACCGGTTTTCCCCGAAGGGCCATTATCTCGTATGCCGCCCAGGCATCCAACAGCGGCGGGATAATGGCATTTCTCCTATGGACAGATCTCAGGGTCAGCGCCGATTTGATTTCAGCAGCGGCCGCATTTGGAAACAATGACCACAGTAAGGCAATGGCCCCGGTAACAAAAGGTGCCGCCACGCTGGTGCCGCCCAAGGTATGAGACCTGCCTTCCGCTCCGAGACTGGTGATGCTATGGCCCGGAGCTCTCAAACCCAGCCTGCCTATTGAACTTCCCATATTGGACTGGTCGATGGGTCTGCCCGATAGATCACAGGCCGTGACGGGAATGACCCACGAATGCCGTGTGATGGCGGTGCTTCCCAGTGTTCCCTGGTTGCCTGCGGCAGCAACGATCAAAACACCGTGGTTTGCCGAATAGTTCAATGCCTCCTCCAGTTCGCGCTCCCCTTTTGAGGAAGGCTGGGAAAGGGCGGAACTAAGGTTTATTATATGCACCCCGGCCTCGCAACACTCGATGATTGCCTCCGAAAGCTCAAAAGGGGTTGCACTTGGCATATAGCCATTGCCTACAGAGCTTTCCTTAAAAATGGGCCTAACAAGCAGCCTACAGTCAGGGCAGATAGCCGGGGCCATAGAGCCCCGTTTCGCCCCTAAGATTCCAGCTACAAAAGTGCCGTGAATACAGGCGACACTGTCGGCTATAGTGCACGTGCCGCCCCTGTTACCCGAAATTTCATGGATGTGCCCACCGGCAAAATCAGGATGGTCGGTCGCCACCGGACCGTCGATAAGCCCAATATGCATTTCGGGGCTTCCGCTGGTTCGTTCCATTAGCGGTGTAAGCCGAACCAAATCCAATGCATTCATAGATTTTGTGGTTGTCATCTTACTGCCTCCTTTGGTTAGACACATTACACACATTATCAGCACTTAAATAAATTGACTCCCTTCCCTAAAGCCTGCGTTGGTTTAGCGATATACACCGTTAAACGGCCCATCTCTCTCGTAAAGGTATGTGCAATGTAAAAAATCCACAATCCCTAGTTTTAGGGATTTTTTAAAATCGAACCGTTTCGTTTGAATGGAATCAACTTATTATTTGCACTGGGTAGACCGGGTTGGTCTTATCGAATACGTTCCCACCTACCGGATGGAATAATTGTCTGAATCGGGAACGGATTTGGGCGGCCGCATACTCAAAACATAATCCTTTATTTCATCCGCTATCATTTCCTAGGGGTATTGGCACCGCCGGTATAAGCTTCTGAACGGATTTTGCTTTTGTAGTTGCCGATGGGTTGGAACTAGTGCCAGATTTCAATATGGTGAAATAACTCTTCCACAGTGCATATTTCCCCTAACCAACTCCATGTAAACGCAATCTATCGAATACTCTTAGCCTGATCGGCGCCCAAGTCAGATACATTGGGCATGACGGCAGTTCCGATCAAGGCGGGTGTTTTTAAATCACCCCGTCAATCAACACACTGATACCAAGTTACGCACAGGCCGCTCCCTGAATAACGAATGAGATCAGCTAATCGGCGCTAATGCCTCAGAACCATTGCAGGGTACCCCCTGTGAAATCCACCTTAAACGGAATGGCTTTCGAACCAATTCCTTGCACTCGAGCCGTTATGCCGTTTGAACCAAGCCCCTCGCCTTTCAATGTCCCCGTCAGCGTGGCCGACCCATCGCGTATGGCAAGCGTCGCATCGATATCTTCATTGTGCTTGGCATCGGCGCCAATCTTTATTTCCATGACAAAGTTACCGGGCTCGTTCGCCTGAAGCTTGTAGGTTCCGGTATGGCTACCAGTAAGGATGCTGTCTCCTTTCACCGTTCCACTCGAGCCATCGCCAGTAGGGGTGAATTTGAAGTCGTAGCCCGCTATCTCAACTATCCGCGGTTCGTTTTGCTTCGTCCAATATTTGTAAGTCGTTGCTGTACCGCCATCGGCTGTCGACCCCTTTATGGTATCTTCTACTATTCCTCTGATAGTAGAATAGAAACCGCCGCCACCGCCTATAATGTCCTGTGCCAAATCGGTCGTCTGCTGATCGGTAAGACCTAACTCATCAGCCGCATTGGCAACTTCTTTCGCTACCTGCAAGTTATCATAGCGCTCTTCAGGCGTTTGGTTTCCCGTCGTAGTGCCATCGGTGCTCGCCTCCTTTTTACCATTGGCCTGAATTTTGGCAATTTCCGCTTGTGCCTGGCCTGCCATCGCTTTGATATTTCCGTCCGTTGCATCCTTAACCATTTCTCCCAGGAGTTTTGATACGGTATCCAAGCCCGCCATATCCCTGAAAATATCCGGCGTCTTGAGCACGGTAAGCGCGTTCGCAAGGCCGGTGGGATCGGGAGCGTTCTGCGGCTGGATGATCTGAATCACGTTGCCCGGCAACTGTCCCTGGGCAATTATAGGAGCCGTTCCCTTGGGCCCCGGTGTAATTCCGCTGATTTCGGGAGGTGTTTCCACCGTCATCTCGGTCCAGTCAGAATTTCGGGTCACATCCCGTTTTTCGCAACTGTTACAGTGACCCATCTGGGCCTCGGCAAACAAACCGCGCGTTGGTAAGGTTACGATATCTTCATGCAAGGATCCCGGTTCTATCATACCTTCAACTTCAACCGACTCGCTAATCCGGTCTGCCGGATCGCTGTACTGAAATGCAACATAGTTTCCTGAGATCGCAAGCGGTTTATCGTCCAACCCGTAGAGGATATCTGGCCGATCCTTTAACGCACCCTCAATATAAAGCCGCCTTTCTACGCTGTCCATGAGCATCCATACGGCGCTGTTGTAATATCCCTGGTTGACCTGCAAATGCCTGAGCAATCGGGCCGAACAAAGTTGATCATCACTCTTAAAGTATGTGAACACCTCCATTGCATCCTCCTTGCTTTGGTCTGTGGATGTCAGTTTGTCTTCGTGAATCGGATATTTTAAATTAACATACCAAACCGAAGCCGTCACCACCTGAAAAAGGCCTGACATACTGTTCACGTTTAATATAATATCGCCGTCCCTGTCTGCCGTCACCTGCATATTAATATTTGGCTGAATCGGGCCCTGTCGCCACTCACCGGTGGTGCCAATCTTATAAATCAGGGAATGTTCCCTCAATCCGGGGGCAATAAAGGGATAATTTCCTCCGACCTGCGCAATTCTTCCGTCACCTATGCCTCCTATACCAAATCCACCATGGCCATAATTACTAAGGCCACCGGTGTGAATGGCGAGTAGGCCTGAAGCGTTCATGGTGAAATTATCGCCTTTCAATATTTTGATGCCGGTATCCACTCCTGGCTCCTTATCTCCTTTTACCTCCACAGCTTTTTCCACCTCTTTGGTTTCCGGATTTGTACCCCCGGCATCCCCGGCAACATGAGTTGCTGGCTTGCGGGCATCGTAAATCTCTTTGGGAGCAACATTCAGACGGACTAAAGCCTCAAAACAGTCGACTAGTGTCGGATCGAGGAGGGTCGCTTCCAGAACCGTCCGAAATCGAAGGGCCATTTCCCATGTCTTTAAAGCAAAGAGTTTGAAGGGAATCAATACCGCCTGACGATGTCCTGCAAACTTTGTAACCATCCGGTAATGACGCAGCACTTCATAATATTGGATGGTAAGGGCATGGCAATGGTTGTGATTCGCCACCTTGCGTGTTTGAAGAGCGTTGTTCTCCCTCTGAGATCCCTGTACGATGACCGTGCTGTTCAGGCTGCGGACGTACGAACTTGCCTGGCGCACCCGGTCGTGAATATCCTGCAGGGTATCCCCTTCCACATCTTTATTACCATAAGAGTAACTTATGCCTCCTCCAAAAGCGTGATTGCCCGTCCACGTTCCGGTTCCATAGGTTTGGCCTGACGCCGTACCGGTCGTACCGCCGAAATGGGAGTTGCCCCCCTGTTCTTCCTTAAGCGCCGCATCTACGGTTTCTTCGATGGCGCGATCTCTGCGCGAATCATGATCCAAAAATTCAGTTGCCTTAATTTTATCCGTTCTGCTTGCCAGGTCGTCCCTGGACCACTCGATAACCGACAACTGGGTACTTTCACCCGGCGCAAGCGGCAGGCTGTATTTTATTTCTCCCAACGAATGGCCCAGCGAATACCATTCTTGCCTGTACTCCAGTATTTCGCCAAACTTGATGCCGGCTTTCTGGGATACTAAGGCCCCGGATACGTCCACTTCATATTTTTCAGCGGAGTGGGTGGCCATGTCGGGCACGTCCGTTTCATTCTGCCTAACAACAACTTTGTAAAAACGATATTGTTGAAGCGGGAGTGTAGAGGGGAGTAGGGTTTCGCAACAATCATTACCAAGCCTGAGTGCTGCCGGTGTTACGAATGAGAACGGGGATGCCTTATAATCGCAAATATCCGGCGACTGTATGGCGGGAATACGCGTGGGCTCACAACCTGCATCTTTTATTGGGTCTACCCCCTGTAAACGGTTCTCCAAATAAACCGGAAAAACGATACACGCCACCTTCTCATTTTTTGTACTGATGGAGGTTCCGATATGCATCATCATTTCTTCACCCACAGATGCATCGGAAAGGGTAACCTCCTTATCCTTATCCTTATCCTTATCTTTCTCTTTATCCGTGATTGTCTCTCCGTTATGCGGCGTTGCAACCAGCGAGCGGAGCAGATCGTAATTTATAAGGCCAAATTTCGGAGCAGATATAAAAAAACCGGAGGTGGAGGTAGTAACCAAACCAAGATCAATAAGAGGATTCAGGTCGAAAGACATATAACCCGTTGCATCGGCACATAATGTGGCTACCGGAAGCTGAGCTGAGTTCGGCGGATCGCCCACCGCAACGGAGAGGCTTGCCGTAACGCCGGATACAGGCAAGCCTGTGGATCGGTCGAGAAATCGGCAGCGAATTTTTTTAAACATGGATGAATTTGTATTGGACGTTCTTTGGGGTTCGTTAGCTACTTTTGACTTTAGCTGTACCCTTGACTTTTTGTCATTGGTTTTCATTTCGTTTTCGCCATTTTTTTATTTAAAAGCTATCCCAGCCTTTCTGGGGTTCGGTAGATCTCTTAGGGTTTTTCCCTGTGATGATGCTAGGTAAAACAAGGATCCTGAGTAAGGAAATCCTCCCTCATAGACAGTCTATGTGCGCCTGGGCGCGTTCTGCGGGTAATATCGTACGTACTGCTCATGTCTGACGCAAGTTTTATATCCACCTAAGGACGAATCCCAGGCAGTCTGACACGGACCACGGCCTGAAGCGCAACATACTGTCGGCAATAGCGCACGTGCCGTCCCTGTTAGCCAGAATTTCATGGATGTGCCCGCCAGCAAAATCGGGATGGTCGGTCGCCACCGGAGGGTCGATAAGCCTAAGTTCTATCCTAAATGTATGTCGAATATAAAAGGACCGCAATCCCTAGTTTTAGGGATTTTTTAAATCCAGACTATTTTTTTCATAGGGTCGATAAACCTACCTTTAGGAAAGTCTGCCGTTAATTGCTATCAAGTATTTTTTTGACGATCTCGTCCAAGGTTTTCTTGTTCTTGTTGACGAACCAAAGGCCCGCTTGTCTAAGATTTTCCAGGTTTATGGATGCTGCAATGTCCATTTCGGACAGGGCCTCCCGCAATGGCGGCTCCAACCTGTAATAGTCGTTCTTGTGGGGACCGGAGAGGGTGCTATACATCTGTTTGAGCTGATAGTCCACGGTTTCCGAATTACCGGACATCAAGATGTCGATTACGGGTTGGATCCACGTCAATTGACCCGCATCCTTTAGTTCCGAAAAATGATACGGCCTCTTTACCGTACCCGTGCCTACGGATACAATCAGCATATTTTTTGCACTGGGCAGATCGGGTCTGTCATCACGCCCCAGCAGTTCCGAAAATTTTAATTTCCGTGCCTCCGCGTATGCGCACAAGGTCGGGTTGTTCGCAAATACGCCACCGTCTATCAAATGGAAGGTCTGACCGGACCGCGACTGGATTTTGGCGGGCTCAAAATAGGTGGGTGCCGCCGAGGTGGCCCTTGCCACATCGGTAACCCTGAAATCGTACATGGGATCCGAACGGGCATCCGCACTATTGAAAAAGTAGGCATTGCGCCCGGTTATTTCGTATGCCGGTATAAGGCAGGGCTTGGTAAAATGGCTTAACAGTTTATTTTCGAATACCTTAAGCAAATTTTCCTCAAGGGAGTCTGCCCCATATTTTTCATCGAACAACCCGAACCCGCTCCGGAACTTTGAAAGCAGATCGGAGTGAAAGATTTCGCGCCCTTCTTTTAAATAAATATCCAAGGCTTCCCCTGCGGAAAATTTTGAAGTGCCCGAACTGTTTGGCAAAAGATAGGTACAGGCCAATATACCGCCTGTACTGGTTCCAGCAATAAAATCAAAATAATCCCCGATCTTTAACTGACTATTGACCAGAAGCTGTAATTTTTTTTCCAGATAGCCGAGTATCGCCCCCGGTATGATGCCGCGTATACCGCCTCCATCCAGTGAAAGAATCCTGATTTTTTTCATTGAATGCATGTAAGAATGCACGATTTATCGAACTGGGTCATATTATAAATTTGGGACTCCCAGCTTTCTATTGAAAAACAGGGTTTTCTTTCAAAAATTTAGCTCCAATCGATGGAAACCCAGCCCCCTAAGGGGTCATCACATCCGAGCAAGTCCCGCTTCGATCAATTTTGCCCCGGCGTTTCTGATTTCTTGGCGAAGACCCTCGTTGGTGGTGGTTGTCGCGTTCTGCTCACAGATACCACCCGCCAAAATCAATTCCAATCCTGAGAGCTTTTCATCGGTCTCCTGTTTTGGATGGGGAATCGGGATTTTGACTCTAAAGTTGTTGCCGCATAACTCATCCACAAGAAGCGCAAGTTTTCCGCCGACAATAATGATTCCCTGTTGTTCGCCGGTTTGGTTCAGGCTATCGGCCACCTCCTGCATAAGCAAGACTCGATCGATCACTTCTTCGGTAAAAGCAACAACAAAGGCAGCCTTTGGTGGTAGCGGTTGTGGATTGAGGGCCGCCCAATCAAACCTGCCGCCACCGATGCTATCATAAATTTCGGGGTGTCGTGCGGCAATGATTTCTAAAATCAATCGATCCATTTTGAATTCGGATCGCCATGGTTCAGGATGAGGGCCGAATTTCCAGTTCAAAGGCGCTCCAGGGCCAAAAACCTGTCTCGCCATTTTACGTATAACAGGGTCCCAAGGTCCCAGTTTTAAGGGTTCATCCCGATTCGGATTCTCGTAGGCACCACCATATAATTGGCTGACCAACGTGGCTAATTTTTCATGGGAAATATGTACGTCTTTCCCGTTTGACTGTTCTCTTTGCAGAGTTACATGTTCTGTTTTCATCTTTGTTTATTTATTCACCTCATAAATATTCCTTTCATTCCCCTACTTTCGAAAAACACTTGCTCTAGTTCTAGGGAAAGTGAAATCTATTATTACTAAACCTCATTTTTAAATTATCCTCAAACGCCAGAAGGCTGTCTAGAACCGTATCGTCGCTTGCGTCTCGGAAAGTATTTTGCCCTGTGAACTGATTCCCGTGGTCAAAAATGCCTTGTACCCTGCCGGGTGCAAAAAGATCTTTCCACCCCTGCGATACGGCCTAACCATAGGTGTTTTTCAATCACCTCAATATCTCCACCGGAACGGGTACCGAACCTGATGATTTGGGAACCTTGTGCGGAAAAACCCCATGTTCAACACCAACCACTTCGTTCGATACCAATAGTATTTTAGAGGGTCAGACTTGGTCGAGTAGGCATTGGATTTCCTCCGGCGGTAGAAAATCCAAGGCATCCGTACAATATCAAAAACCTGGGTTTAAAGCACAATCGGAGTGCGGTCGGTCTTTCTTAATAGGGTTTTTCAACGTTTCATCCGACGCCGGATTTCCATTACTGCCCCCCTGCAACCGGCAGTCCATTGAAGTTAACTGTTGAGGTATAATCTGTAAGTTTTCGCCGTTAGACCGTCCATCCTCGCAGTGTTGCATTTTCCGTTTCCGTCTTTCATCGCCATTCGTGTATTTTAAAACATCATACCTTTTAAGAAAACATTCAGACTAAGTTCCGGTCAAAATAGTGCGCGGGAGAGACGGCCAATAAAAATTGGCCATTAACGTGGTTGATATGGAGGTAAAAGTATTTTGAAAACAGTTATCTTACAATCCCTAGTTCTAGTGATTTTACAAGCCATGGCTTAAGGGAACACTAGTTAAGCGCTGCCTCGCTGATAAGCTGTGCCGTGTTCTTGACGCTAAATTTTTCAATTAGATGTTTTCTGTGGGACAGTACCGTATGGGTACTTATAAAGAGCTGGTCCGCAATCTGTTTTGAAGAAAAGCCTTTGGCCAGCAGGTTGAGGACTTCGTTTTCTCTGTGGGATATGTTTGTTTTTCTCTGAAAGCCGTTGCATGTTGCTTCCGTTTTTTGAAAACCCAAAAAGGCCTTGATGAACTCCTGTATTGAGGTATCGTACAAAAAGTTGAAAATTAAGGTTTCATCTTGAAACCGATAAGGGTATAGCTCATGGTTTAACTGGAAAAAATCCCCAGAAAGGTTTTTTATACCGTAGGTGAGAAAAATGGGTTTCTGCTTCCGTAGTAGCGATGTATTGGTAATAAAGTATTCAATTTCCTCTCTTACCATGGATACTTGGGATATATCGATTCTAGTCCACCAGTATTTCCAGCCTCCCTTACATAATTCTTCACAAGAGTACCCTAAACTGTTTTGAAAAGAATCGCTACAATAAATAAACCGGCTATTTAGAATATCGTAAATGCTGACCATAACGTTTTTTCCCCCGTAACAAATTGAGGAAATCCCCTCGATTAGAGCAGTAATGAAATCATCTTTGCTTTTAACCTTGTCTAAGTGGATACTTTTGTGGTTCATTTTTTCTCACCATTTACAACTCTTAAATAACGCACGACTTAAAACGTGGAATTTGATATATCTTGATAGATAATTAACGTCGCTGACAACTTATTTTATCTTCTGAAGAACGTATCGTATGACACCTAAAATTGTGTATATTAAAGGTAAACAAATCGTAAAGGGTAGTACGAAAAATTGTACGGATAGCCGTGGATTTTGTACAAACGGTCGACCGTGTTCTCCAACATGTTCGTTCCCCATGCTTCCTAAGATCAGCGGCAATACTCATGGTTTCGATAATCGTTTTTGAACTTTGATCTTGGATGCTTCAAAAATCTTTTTTACTTAAAATATGAAAGTACAAAATCGGATTCCTCATCCGAAACGGAAATTTCTTCTATATGTCGTCAATAGCATCGATTATAAACCAGGTAATGGGATCATAGATAAGTTGGCCACATATCAGAATATGGCCCATAGGCCCGGAGTGGCCAATTCCAATAAATGATGGTCGGGATCTCGGAAGTATAGGCTCGTCCCGCCCCGCTCCCATATGTATTCACTTTCGATTTTAATGTTATTGCCGTATAACCATTCCTTCCACGGTCCTAAATTTTCTTTCGCTATGGAAAAGGCTACATGTAGATTGCCGTCACCATCGTGAGGCGGTATTATGCCACCGGCGTTATGGCTTGCTTCAGCGGAGGCTCCTTTGAGGAACAAAAGCAAAACCTGTTTATCCGAAACGCTCAAAGCGCAGAGGGAATCATTCGAAACAAGAGTCTCCCAACCAAAAATCATTTTATAAAATGCAACGGAAACCCTTAGGTCCGATACATAAAGTGCGGATTCCAATATACCACTGATTTTTGGTATCTCCATAATATTCTTTATACCTGGTTATTGAACTACTGAATTTATTACGGGCACCCTTAAAGCACTACATGCTGAAGTAAACCCGGCCCGTTAAAGGATGGCAAGGCTTTGAATTTTCCCATAAACAAAGTCTACTGATCATAGACAGTTCTTTTGTGTGCCAACCAAGCAAATAACCTAAGCATAGCAGTAGCTATGGTAAAAATTTCAACCTTGTTTGCTGGCAAAAGAACAGGTGTAAAGATACAGGTTATTATGAAAAGATTTTTAAGGCGTAGCTGAATAGGTAAAGGTAATTTTTGTCTGTACCGTATTTCCATCAACATCCGTTACATTAAAATTATCGGAAAACGAAAATGCGGAGTCCTCTTCGTTAAATTCTATCTGGATATTTTGCATATTGCAGGCACCGACCAAACTCAATGTTTCCGCGGTCAGTTTCCAAGTGCCTTCAGAGCTGGACTTGTTCGCGCATGTCGAGGCGTTTTGGCCTTGGCCGAATGTATATTTCCTGTCGGTATTAAAATTGTAGACCCCGTCTCTTTGACAATCTGAATATTGGGCGTAGATATCCATTTCGGGATTATCCTCCTCGTCATCGGTAATGTCTATTTCCTTATCGGAGGTAATAGCGGAGAGTACCCATCTCCCCGTCAACTTTTGTTCGTTTTCGGCCAAGGCTCCAGTATAGTCTGTGGGGCAATCGACCCCATTGTCGGGATTACATCCCGTAAACAACCCGTTAATCGCTCCTATCGCAATAATAAATAACACTTTACCTTTCATAATCATGATATATGGTTCTACTTCAGGATGGGAATATCGCAAGAGGGTTGCCTACAATGTTCTAAAAATAATGTTAAAAACTGTTTTTTCGGGAAGCGTTAGGCGAACAACTCTTTCTTTTTTACAAATTATACATGGCCCATGTTAAGTTGAACGTCCAAGCCATCAAGGCACGGGAATCTGATGGCATTGACGAAAACCGGGGAGAAGAATCACGCACAATAAGTAAGTATGTGCAATTATGCAGGAAGTACTCCTAAGATTTGAAAAGCACCTAAGCCTTCCCAGATTTCCTTCCTTTTATTCGAAGGGCAAAATCAACTCTTCAATCTATCTTCAGGAGAGAAGGCAGTTGCTGATAGAAAGTTTCACAAAACAGGCTGCCTCAATCCATGAAACGATGATGCCAATATTCAAGTGATAGTGATATAGTCAAGTTCATCCATGCAAAAAATCTTCATCGGAAAAAATCTTACTTACATAGCTGTACCGAACGGAGTGAAAAACCCCATCGACATCTTCATGGTCACTATCGTTTTAGGCAAATTACGATAAGGAATAAGGTGGTTTAGTCCGGGTAGTTTTCAGAAGGAAGTCTGATTCATTTCCGATGCGGGCATGAAAAGGTCCGGCGCTACCCGGTCGATTTCAAAAAATTACAGCTTTCAAACAATTTCCGCGCTCAAACCAGCCTGCAGAAGTCCACTGCATTGCGGTTCCAAATCGATGTATTCCCCCGTTTTCACAGTACATTTACCTTTGTAGTGCACAATGAGCGAACATTGTTCGGCCTGTTCGGGGGTGTGCTCACATACATCCATCAGCGTTTCGATAACGTGGTCGAAGGTGTTCACTTCATCATTGAAGAGTATGATTTCATTCTGTTTTACCGTTTCTTCCTTTAGAAGAACATCTTCCCATACTTTTTCTTTCGTGCTCATAGCGAGTTTTTAATATCTAGTATTTTGTAATAACACCTTCTAAAATACATATTTTACGGCAACCCATTGGTTCTTTTCGATACTTTTTTCGACTCTCATACCATATTCTGCGCATTTTTCAGAGATAAAGGGTAGGTCGTACCGATAAAATCCACTGACATAAAGAATTCCGTTCTGGGTCAAGTTATGGGCATACTTGGGAATATCGGTTATCAAAACATTTCGGTTGATGTTGGCCAGAATTACATCGTATTTCCTTGGGCCCAACAAGTCCGAATCTCCTTCATATACATTGATCTGCGGGCAATTGTTCCGTTCAACATTTTCCCGTGCATTGAGATAGCACCAATTATCGATATCGATAGCATCGATATAAGCTGCCCCCTTCATCGCAGTTAGAATAGCCAATACGCCGGTACCACTGCCCATGTCCAAAACGGATTGGCCCTCAAACCTATGTTCCAGAATGAACTGTAGCATCATGTGAGTGGTTTCGTGATGGCCGGTACCGAAACTCATTTTGGGTTCGATGACGATATCGTATGTTACGTCGGGCTTTTTATGAAAAGGGGCACGAACCACACAGCGTCGGTCTATTTGGATGGGATTGAAATTCTTTTCCCAATTCGCGTTCCAGTTTTGCTGGGGGATTTCCTTTCGACTATATTCAATATCGAACCGGTCGTTTACCAATATGGGTATGCTTTTTAAAATACCCTCATGCCAATCCCTTTTTTGGATGTAGGCCATGACGCCTTCATCATTTTCCATAAAACTCTCAAATCCCGCCTCGCCCAGCTCAGCGGTCAGAATTTCGGAGGCGGGCTGCAAGGGGGATATTCTAAAAGTATATTCTATATAAGCTGACAATGTTCCGGTTTGAATATGAGAGGCATAAAAATTAAAGTTCCATCACTACTTCACAGCTGTTCAAGGTTCAAAGGAACCTTAGCTTTGAACTCTGAACCCGCCCATGCTAGCATTTAACCTTAAATATTTTTACTGCCAATATAATCGCGATGCCCATCAAATGGCCTTGATAATCTCAACAAAATCATCCGCAACCAAAGAGGCCCCGCCGATGAGCCCGCCATCGACATCGGGTTTCGAGAAAATCTCTTCGGCATTGGCGGGCTTTACGCTGCCACCGTACAAAATAGACACGTTGTTCGCCACAGAAGAGTCGTAGGCCTCGGTAATCGTTTTACGGATAAAAGCGTGCATTTCCTGCGCCTGTTCAGGGGATGCGGTCTCTCCTGTACCGATGGCCCATACGGGTTCGTAGGCCAGAACAAGCTTCGTCCATGCGGATGCGTCCAATGCAAATAGAGCATTTTTTAACTGCTTTTTTACGATTTTAAAATGATGGTCCGATTTGCGGTCGTTCAGTTCCTCACCAAAGCAGAACATCACTCGCATGTTCTTTTTCAATGCCGATTCTACTTTTTGGGACAAAATCTCATCCGTTTCCCCGAAATAGGCCCTTCTTTCGGAGTGCCCTATGATTACGGTATCGATATCGATGTCTAATAACATGTCTGCGGAAATCTCCCCGGTGTACGCACCGCTCTCGGCAAAATGCATGTTCTGGGCTATGACCTCGATAACCGACGATTCCAAATGGCGAACGGCTGCCGCGAGGTTTACGAATGGCGGGGCAACCATTACCTCGGCCTGGGTGTCGGGCAACTTGGCCGCCAATTCGGCAAGCAATGCCTCCGTCTCGGTTGAATTCTTGTTCATTTTCCAGTTTCCTGCTACAATCTTGCTTCTCATTTCTTATGTGTTTAGGTTTTTCATTCCAATTTCAAATCGTCCAAATCGTTATAGTGCACTTTCTGTTGTATGGTTCCTTTCTCCAACACCAACACGCCCGGATTGGAACGTACTATCGTTTTTAGGGTAGTCTCATCGGTAAAATAGAATTCAAAGTTCAACTTATGATCTTTTACCAGTTGTGCGGTCTGTTGGTCGTTAGAGGCGGACATTCCGATAACCTTATATCCTTTTTTCAAAGCAGCGTCCGTTACTTTTTTCACCTCTGAATAGACATCTTCATTCGTCTTTCTCAGATCATAGGCGATGACCATGACCAATTTCTGTTCTTGAAGTAAAGAATCGGCGAAATCCATCCCGTTCCGTTCTATCGTAAAATCATGTATCGGGGGTTGGTAACCTTCCTGCACTTCGGTAGTCTCCACATCGATAAACTCACCGTCTACCGATGGGTAATCGCCTTGGGTCACGATTGTCTTTTCTTCACCATCGACTTTGAACTTCCACGCATAATCGTAGATCGGTTTTGGGGCATCCTCAGGTACCGACATCCCCTCCTCAATGTTGGCCCCGATCTTATAGGGCCGAAAATCGATGACAGGCAAGTGGTTGAGCACATAATTACCGTAAACGATGCAGAATATAACCGCTACCAAAGTGATGGCCCGCACCGTATTGGACCGGAACAACGGAGCGATGTGTTTTCTCCCAAAGAATAGAATAAGAATCAATATTAACAGAATAACATCCTTAGTAAACGATTCCCAAGGCGTCAATTTAATGGCATCACCAAAACAGCCGCAGTCCGTCACTTTATTGAAATAGGCGGAATAAAAGGTGAGGAAGGTAAAACCGAGAATCATGATGAGAAGGCTCCATACGGTAAACTTTACCCGGAAGCCCAGCAAAAGGATGACCCCGAGCAGGACTTCAAAAATCACCACGAAAATAGAAATTGCCAGGGCGTAAGGCACAAATACAGGAAGGTCGAGAACTCCTTGGCTAAAATACTCCTCTAGCTTGAACGAAAAGCCAACCGGGTCGTTCAGCTTAATGAATCCACTGATAATAAAGAGAATGCCGACTACTATTCTGCTGATGTTTACTAGATACTTCATGGTTTTAAAATTGCGGATCTCTTTCTATTTTCTATACCTTCAACTCCTATACCTTAGCCTTGGGTGGGCGGGCTTCCTAATTTTTTAAATGAATCAACGCAAAAACCGCATAGTTCACCATATCCTGATAATTGGCGTCGACCCCTTCGCTGACATCCGTCTTTCCTTTATTGTTCTCGATCCGTTTCACACGCAATAGTTTTTGCAGTATCAGATCGGTCAATGAGCTTACCCGCATCTTGCGCCAGGCCTCGCCATAATCGTGGTTCTTGTTTTCCATCAATACCTTGATAGCGTTGGCGTGCTTATCGTATAGTTCGATGGCTTCTTTTGTAGATAGGTCGGGCTGTTCGGCGACGCCCTTTTCCAGTTGTATAAGGGCCATAATGGAATAGTTGATGATACCGGTGAATTCCGAACGCTCGTCCTCGTCCACCTTACGTACCTCGTTTTCCTGCAGACTGCGGATGCGCTGTGCCTTGATAAAAATCTGGTCGGTCAATGACGGGAGCCTCAGAATACGCCAAGCACTACCATAGTCGCCCATCTTTTTTCGGAATAGTTCCCGACAGCTTTTTAACACCTCATCGTATTGGTCGGAAGTATTTGGCATATTTGGTTGTGGATTGCGTAAATTTCGCACTTTATCGCGAAATGTCCAAAGTTCGTGTTTTAATGTTGGTTAATCAAGCTACACCAAAATCATTTATGACCCTTAATTGCAAAGGCCACCTCATCGCTCTGTCCCCACCCAAAGTCATGGGCATTCTGAATATCTCGCCCGATTCCTTTTACGACGGAGGCAAATACAAGAATAAAAAATCAATAGTGCTGCAGACTGAGAAGATGCTGAACGAGGGCGCCACTTTTATCGATGTCGGGGCCTACAGCTCAAGACCGGGAGCGAATCCCGTTTCGGAAGATGAAGAATTGAAGAGGATGTTGCCTGTTGTCGAATTGCTAATCAAGGAATTTCCAGAAATTATTCTGTCCATCGACACCTTTAGAAGTACGGTGGCCGAACAAAGCCTGCAAGCGGGTGCTGCCTTGATCAACGATATTTCGGCGGGGCAACTGGATGAAAAAATGCTACCGACCATCGCCAAGTATAAAATTCCTTATATTATGATGCACCTCCGAGGGACACCACGGACCATGCAGTGCCAGACCGATTACAGCGACCTGATAATCGACATTTTAAGTTATTTTTCAGAACGTGTCGCCCAGGCCCGGTCCCTCGGCATTATCGATATAATCGTGGACCCGGGCTTCGGATTTGCTAAAAAGCTGGAACAGAACTATAAGCTTTTATCGAAATTGGACCTGTTCAAAAACCTAAATCTTCCTATTTTAGTGGGACTGAGCAGAAAATCGATGATCTATAAGGCTTTGGATACTAATCCAGAACATGCCCTGAACGGCACCACCGCCCTGAACATGGTTGCACTTATGAAAGGAGCCAATATATTGCGGGTACATGACGTTAAGGAAGCTGTCGAATGTATTACGCTTGCCGAACGATTACTGGATTTTTAATAATTTTACAAAAACACCTCCGGATTGGATTTTCTCAGTTTTTTGGATTTTAAGATTACCGATGTCCTTGACATTATCTTGGTGGCCACCCTTTTATACTACATCTACAAACTGGTACGCGGTTCCGTAGCCATCAATATTTTTATCGGCATCGTCATCATCTGGGCCTTTTGGAAACTTACCGAATTGCTCGATATGGAAATGATCAGCAGCATGGTCGGCGGCTTTATGCAAGTGGGACTTATTGCCCTAATCATCGTGTTCCAGCAAGAGATCCGTAAGTTTCTTTTGATGGTCGGTTCAACCAACTTTGCCAATAAAAAAAACTTTGTCAAACATTTTAAATTTTTGCAGAACGAAGGTATCGGTACGAACGTCGATGTAGATGCGATTATAGCCGCCTGCGAAAGAATGAGCGCCACCCGAACCGGTGCCATAATAGTAATAGAGCGGAACAATTCGTTGGACTTTGTAAAATCTTCGGGAGATCACATGTACATCGAGGTCAACCAACCGATCATTGAAAGCATTTTCTACAAGAACAGCACGTTGCACGATGGGGCGGTCGTTATCGAAAACAATTATATTGTCGCTACGCGAGCCATTTTGCCCGTTTCGAACGAACGCAATATCCCACTGCGCTACGGTCTCCGTCATCGGGCCGCGGTCGGAATCACTGAAAAGACCGATGCCCTTACGCTCGTGGTCAGCGAGGAGACCGGAAATATTTCCTACATAAAAAACGGCGAGTTTGTTGATTATGAGGGTACAGAAGAACTGGCAGCAATGGTGAAGGAAGATTTGATTTGATTACGCCACCTCCTCCGCCAAAAATTGGGCTTCGTAAAGATTTCGGTAATAACCGTCTTGTTTAAGCAGCTCTTGGTGCGTACCGATCTCCACGATCTTACCGGCATCCATGACGATGATTCGATCCGCTTTTTTGATGGTGGCCAAGCGGTGGGCGATGATGATGCTGGTGCGTCCCTCGGTGATTTTTTCCGTAGCGCGCTGAATCAGTTGTTCGGTGTATGTATCTACCGAAGAGGTCGCCTCGTCTAGCACCAAAATACTGGGGTTGCTGACGTAGGCCCGTAGAAAGGCAATCAACTGCCGCTGCCCGCTTGAAAGCATGCTGCCCCTTTCCTTCACATTATATTGATACCCGCCCGGAAGGCCCGAAATGAATTCGTCGACCAAGATTTGTTTGGCGGCCTCCTCTATGGTTTCCAGACCGATGGATGGGTCTTTTAAGGAAATATTGTTGGCAATGGTATCGGCAAAAAGAAAAACGTCCTGCAAAACCACGGCGATATGCGACCGTAACGAGGACAGTTTAAAATCCTTAATATCGATCCCATCTACTTCAATGCGTCCGGAATTAATTTCGTAGAATCGGCTCAGCAGGTTGATGATCGTGGATTTTCCGGCCCCAGTGGCACCCACAATGGCCACGGTCTCCCCAGCATTTACCTCAAGGGTAATGCCGTGCAGCACTTCCTCATCCTCCAAATAACCAAAACGCACATCGGTAAACTTAATGTTGCCACGCACATCGTCTTTTTCAATGCTCCCGACATCTTGTATGTTGCTATCGGTATCTAAAATTCGGAACACCCGGTTGGCGGCCACCATGCCCATTTGTAGGGTATTGAACTTATCGGCGATCTGCCGCAACGGGCGGAACAGCATGTCGATCAGTAGGATGAAGGCGAAGATGGTTCCGAATTCCTCACGTGCCAAATTGGAAACGTTGAGCAGTCCACCGTACCATACGATAAGTCCCACTGCGAGGGAAGTAACGATTTCGGCGATGGGAAAGAAAATGGAGTTGTACCAGACGGTTTTCAGCCAGGCATTCTGGTGCTTTTCGTTGATATCCCTGAACTTGTCGCTCTCGATTCTTTCACGGGTGAACAGCTGCACGATCTTCATGCCGGTAATACGTTCCTGGACAAAGGAATTCAAGTTGGCCACCTGCGCCCTCACCTCGGTAAAAGCGACCTTCATCGCCTTCTGGAACAGCCGGGTCGCATATACGATGATGGGAAGCAGCGCGAATACGATCAACGCCAACTTCCAGTTCATGAACAACATGACCCCAGCGGCGACGAACATTTTGAGCAGGTCGGCCACGATCTGGAAGAATCCCTGGCTGAATATCTCGCCAATACGCTGCATATCGGCCACAGCACGGGTCACCAAAACGCCCAACGACGAGGTATCAAAATACTTCATGCGAAAGGCCAACATATGCCGGAAAAGATCGACACGAATATCCTTGATGACCGATTCGCCCAGCCAGTTCGAATAATAATTGAAACCCAATTGACTGACCACTTGGCCCAAGAGCACGCCCAGCATGGCCAAGATCAAATATAGCAATCTATCGGCGTTGCTCTGTTTGATCGCATCGTCAACGATCTGTTGCACGATAATAGGGGTCATCACCGCAAAGCCTGACAGGAGCACGGCGGAGAAGGCCACACTGTAAAAGGTCAACCGATAAGGTCGGGTGCGCTTCATCAAACGGTTGAACAAGCGCAAGTCAAATGCTTTTCCAGTATCCTTATCCATATTTTTCTAAAATATTATCAGGGTATAGCACGGTGGTCAAATATAAACCTTTTGCGGGTACCGAGGGACCTGCTTGGGATCGGTCCCTATTATTTATAATCCTTTTAACATCGGCGACTGCCCATTTTCCCATCCCGACTTCCAGCAAAGTTCCCACGATGGCGCGCACCATATTTCGTAAAAAACGGTCCGCGGAAATTGTAAAGACGAGCTTGTGGCCTTGCTGCTCCCAAATGGCCTTTTTAACTGTACATCGGTAAGTTTTGACATCGGTGTTCGATTTTGAGAAGCATTCAAATTCCTCTTGATCCAACAATAGTGTCGCGGCCTTGTTCATCGCCATACTATCCAAAGGATGTTTTACATAGTGGGCCAAATTGGAATAGAAAGGATTTTTTTCTTGAACAATTAAGTATTCATAGGTGCGTTCGATGGCATCGAAACGAGCATGGGCATCACCGGATACTGGAAAAATATTTTGTACCGCAATGGCTTCGGGCAAAAAAGCGTTCAATCGGTAGACCAGCTCGTTACCGTTTTCAATACAATCGACCTCAAAATGGGCGAACATCTGCCTGGCATGCACCCCCGCATCGGTTCGGCCCGCCCCGACCAATTCAACGCTCCGCCTTAAAAGTGTGCCCATGGCATCTTCCAGCACCTGTTGTACCGTGAGCGCATTGGGCTGTTTCTGCCAACCGTGATAGGGCTTTCCGAAGTAGGAGAATTGGATGAAGTATCTCAATGGTATTCTTTGGTTTGAATTGTAAAGATACTTGATACTTCTTCATACTAAAGAATCAAATTCCAAATCACAAATTCTAAATGGCAAAAAGCCTAATGGAAATTTGATGCTGGTAATTTGGGCTATTCCATCGATATATTTTTATATTCGGAGACTTGTAAATTGAAAAAATGACAAAAATCCTCCTGCTCTCCGACACACATTCCCATATAGACGAGAGCATCCTAAAATACGTTCCCCAGGCCGATGAAGTATGGCATGCAGGGGATATCGGAAGTTTGGCCGTAACGGATGCCCTTCGAAAAATAAGACCGGTACGGGCCGTTTATGGGAATATTGACGACCCCATCATCCAAAAGGAATTTCCGCTGAACGACCGGTTTAAATGCGAGGATGTGGACGTGCTGATGACCCATATCGGTGGTTATCCTCCTAAATACAATCCTCGTACAAAAGCCTTGATCGCCGAGAACCCGCCCAAACTTTTTATTTGCGGACATTCGCATATTCTCAAGGTAATGTGGGACAAACAAAGGGGGGTGTTGCACATGAACCCAGGAGCCTGCGGCAAACAAGGTTTTCACCAAGTGCGCACGATGTTGCGGTTCGTTATCGACGGAGAGGATATCAGGGATTTAGAGGTTGTGGAATTGGGAAGTGGGGCGGCTAAAGACAAAAAAGGGGATCGACCCCACGGCGTTCCCCCGGTTTAGTTATGTGTTCTGGTTGCCCCATTATTATTACTACCGCAGGTCAATTAAATAAATAGCCCAACAACCAAAACAGAACTATGAATGCGATTATAGCAAAACATCCGCATTTTCCACCGCTTAATTTTTTGGCGCCCCAACCGGCCAATAAGGCTCGTAGTATTTTTTTCATTTCCTTAAATTTCAGGTTACCGTTACCGTTTTAAATCTCCTTTTCCCTACCCATTGGTCGTAAAACCAGGGTAGCAGGTCATTCCCCCATCCACAAAAATGGTGGTGCCGTTGATGTATTCCGATTCGTCGGAAGCCAACCAACTGGCCACACTACCGATATCTTCAGGGATGCCGATGCGTTTATAGGGAATAAGTTTTAACATGCCCTCGGCGCCTTCCTTGGCATTCCACACCTCCTTATTGATTTCCGTTTTCACCGCTCCCGGGGCAATACTGTTGCAGCGTATTTTTTGCGGTCCGTATTCCTGACAGATGCTTTGCATCAACATGGTCAGGGCCCCTTTGGTCGCTGCGTAGTTGGCATGGCCTGCCCAGGGGATTACCTCGTGCACCGAACTCATGTGTATAATCTTGCCGAGGGATTTCGACACCTCTTCGCGCAAGCCCCGTTTCAGAAATTCCTTGATGGCCTCCCGGGCGCACAGAAACTGTCCCGTTAAGTTTACGTCCAATACTTTTTGCCAGGCATCCAGCGGCATTTCATGCAACGGGTAATCCATTTGTATGCCGGCATTGGCTACACAGACATCGACGGTACCAAAATGCGAAACCGTCTTTTGGAACATGGCCTTTACCTCATCTTCCTTGCTGACATCGCATTGGAATACGATCGCCTCGCCACAATCGGATCTTTTTGATATCCACTGGGCGACCTCTTCGGCTTCCTCCTTGCCACTGTGATAATTGACGACGATGTTACCTCCTTCCCTTCCCATCGCCTTGGCTACCGCCCTACCAATACCTGAGCTGGCACCGGTAACAATACAGGTCTGATTTTCTAAGCGGTGGTTCGGTTTTTGCATCCTTTTTTATTTTAAATATCCTAAAATATATAAAAAATCCATCATTTCTGCATAATGTCAAAAAAGCCCCGATGTTTCCATCGGGGCGGTACACACTTATACTACTAAGATGTTGGTCTTATCGCAAACGATCGACAGATTTTACAAGATCTTCATCCTTCTTGATGGCCCTATTGGCGAGGACCAGTAAAACGATAGAAATTACAGGAATCAGCATCCCAATACCCTTCTCCGAGACCGGGGTCTCTCCGGATAGATTTAGCGATCGGTAAACGAAAAATCCCAATAAAAAAAGGTTCAACAACAGGTTCAACCGGTTGATTACGAATTGATTTTTTCTTCTTTTGTAAAATACTATGGCAATGAGGGCCAAAAGAGCTGAGGCATAAAATATAAGGGAGATTGTAATATCTTGCTGGGCAAAAACAGCGTTTCCATCGGCATTGGACCATAGGTTGACCCAAAACGGCAATATCCCGGAAACGAGCATCACAAAAAACAAATAAAGGGTCTGTATTCTTTGGATCATGATTAAAACCGAGTTTCAGATGACAAAAATACAGGCTTTTTAAAAAAAAACGAGGCAGTATTGAAAATAATTTGTAATATTGTCGCGTTACTAAGCGTAGCACTTACCCGAAGGGAAATCTTTCCCGACAAATATCCTACAGGAAATATACTTCTTTCTTAATACAACTTTATATTATACTTAATGTTTGAAATTTCAGATTTAAAAGCAAAAAAGCTGCCTGAGCTTCAGGAAATTGCTAAAGGGCTTAGTGTGCCCAAGTACCGAACCCAGAAAAAATTGGATCTTGTCTATAAAATTTTGGACGTGCAGGCCTCGGATCCAAAATCGGTCGCCGAGGTAGCCTCTGCCCAGACGGAAGAGAAGCCCGATTCCAAATCCAAACCAAAGCCAAAACCCAAGCCAAGGACGGCAAAATCAAAGGACACCAAGGAAAAGAAGGATAAAACCAAGTCAGGTTCTTCCCAAGATTCCGATGCGTCATCCAAAGATTCCGATACATCCAGCAAGGAGACCAAAAGGCCGCGGCCCCGTCCACAAAGTTCGAAATCCAGTTCTTCCAAAAAAGACACAAAAAACAGCTCAAACCATAAAAACAGCAACAACACCAAAAATCCGCGCCATCAGAAAAGCAGTTACGACAAGAGTAATTATGATAAAGATCTGAAGAACCGCTATAAGGCACCGGAATTCGAGTTCGACAGCATTATCGAAAGTGAGGGTGTGCTCGATATTATGCAAGATGGTTACGGCTTTCTGCGTTCTTCCGACTACAATTACCTCTCCTCTCCCGATGACATTTACGTGTCACAGTCTCAAATCCGGTTGTTCGGCCTGAAGACCGGTGACACCGTATTGGGTAACGTACGCCCGCCGAAAGAAGGCGAAAAGTATTTTCCGCTGATCAAGGTCAATAAAATCAATGGTATTGATCCACAGGTGGTTCGCGATCGGGTTGCCTTCGAGCATTTAACTCCCCTTTTCCCTCAGGAAAAATTTAATATAGCCGATCGCCAAAGTAATATTTCGACACGGATAATGGACCTATTCTCCCCTATCGGGAAAGGACAAAGGGGCATGATTGTCTCGCAACCCAAAACGGGAAAGACGATGTTGTTGAAAGCAATTGCCAATGCCATCGCGGCCAACCACCCCGAAGTGTTCCAGATCATTCTATTGATCGATGAACGCCCCGAGGAGGTTACTGATATGCAGCGAAACGTTCGGGGAGAAGTGGTCGCCTCTACGTTCGACAAAGAAGCTACGGAGCACGTGCGCGTGGCCAACATCGTTCTCGAAAAGGCAAAGCGATTGGTAGAATGTGGGCATGATGTGGTCATTCTTTTGGACTCCATCACCCGTCTGGCCCGGGCCTACAATACAGTTCAGCCCGCTTCAGGCAAGGTATTGAGCGGTGGAGTGGACGCTAATGCCCTTCACAAACCCAAACGTTTTTTTGGGGCGGCCCGAAACATCGAGAATGGAGGTTCGCTTTCCATCATCGCTACGGCATTGACCGATACCGGCTCTAAAATGGACGAAGTTATCTTTGAGGAGTTCAAGGGAACCGGTAACATGGAATTGCAACTAGACCGTAAAATTGCGAATCGAAGGGTATGGCCCGCTATCGACCTTACTTCTTCAAGTACGCGTAAAGACGATTTATTGCTCGATGATAATACCATACAGCGGATGTGGATCTTGCGTAAATATCTGGCGGACATGAACCCGGTAGAGGCAATGGAGTTCATAGAGCAGCGCATCAAGCAGACCAAGAACAATGAGGAGTTCTTGTTGACGATGAACCAATAGAGACCCTGGCGCGGTAAATTTTATACCCCATGGTAACGGGTCAAATAAAATCCCAAACTCCAAAATCGATATTTTGGGAGTTTGGGATTTTTTAATGCCGATAACCCTACGACCTGTTCGATAGGCGAATAAAGTTAGAATTAATGGTGCAACTACTGCCTAACATCTTGATTTTGCCTTTTCTGGTATATGATCGAAGGAATGGTAGAATGGGGATAATTCACTACAAAGTGACGGTTTTATGCAGTTTGTTGTAAATGAATTCTTTACAATTTATGATGAAGTATCGGTATTTTCAGATATCTTTATAACCTATAATAATTTCTTCCCCCGATTTTATTGCCTGACCCTGCGATTCCCCCTGCAGGCAGTTTAAATGTTGAATAATTTAACCTTAAAAAACCTATGTCATGAAAAATGCACAGAAATTAATGTCAAAAATCGGTATGGTCACCGTCCTTCTAGTTGGTCTCACGAGTTGTGGGGATCACGACACCGATGCTACTGTAAAAGCGGAGGAAGTCGATAAAATTATTATTCCTAATGATCAAGCCAAAGAACTATATGATACGTACACCATCCGTCGGGAAGGATTGATCAGGGATTTTGAAAATGCCCAGGATAGCTTAGGTAATCAAGGTGCCTCGGACGATCACGACCAAAAAAGGCAAAATAAAGAAGACGGATCACAAAAAGCTGTACAACAAAGTAATGACCAACAAAATGATACTGGATTTCAGGTGGTCCGATATGGCTTCTCTGATTTCCAATCCTTAAAAAAATATATGACCTTTATCGAACAAGAGGCCGAGAGGGCCAACGTAAATATTTCTACACTTCGTTTTTATTTTGCCAATTATCCCGACAAGGACAAGTTCAACAATGGAAATCCGGTCAAAGAGCCCCGACGCAATACCCTTGTGTTCGTACCTACGGTAAATACGGGAAAAGGAGAATACGCTTTCTATACAGCCGATGACGACGACGGACTTAGAAAAGCATTTTTGTTATCCGAGGAATTGGCCGATAATGGACAGTCATTCGGAGGAAAAGGTAAAGAGGAAGCCTCGATGCTCCCCACTGCCAATTTATCAAATACGACCGAAGCACCGCTACCGGTCACAAACAAACAAAGTCTTTCTGGAAACGAATGGGGCTTACGGCCTCCACAATAACGACTCCCGCTCATAACCACCATTTAAAATCAAAAGATGGATCTAAAATTGGTTGACGTCTTTTTAGAAAATTCTTTTATACTTATTTACGGTGTAACCTTTATTGTATCAATGATCCGTTATCCGAAATATTTTGACACTTCTTTAAAGTATTTTCCCATAGTGATTTTGTACACCTTTCTTAACGAGTGTCTAGGAATACTCATATACAAGTACGACACCTTCAGCCTGGCGTTCAACAACTTATATTCGAACAACTATACCATCATCTACACCATCTATAACATCGGGTTTTTCTTGTATTTTTTTTATTTGTTCAGGACGTATCTTCAAAATTCAGGATATAGGACAATTATCAGATTCAGTAGCTTTCTGTTTATAGCGGCATGTTTGATCAATCCCTTTTTTCAAAATATTTATGATGAGTACCAGTATATAATTTTTTTTTCCGGTGCATTGATCTTGATACTCTGCGTCATTCTGTATATTGACGAGCAAATAAAAAAAAGGACCGGCGATCTGAAAAACAACGTCCTGTTTTGGATTGCCCTTGGATTACTTCTCTACCATATGGGATACATACCGATAAAATTGCAGCGTTACCAAAATGAGTTGAAAGGTGCTACAGAGGAACCCTACTTAAAATATATTCACTTATTCTTAATATTGGTTATGTACGTCTGCTTTATCATCGGGTTTTTACGGATGAAAAAAAGATGGGATATACCCATGAGAGAACAGTCATAATCAGGCCTTAACTGACAGTATTACAGTCTGATTTCGACAATATTTCAGAGTTTTGCCAAAAAAGAAACGGTCACCGAATTTTCGATTCAACCTTTCCAAATAAAGACAGTCCTTCTTACTCGCCTTGGGATAGGAGTTGACAGCGGTTTTTCGTTAGAATGGATGGATTTGTCGGAAAAAAACTAAACTTTACCTCCATGTTCCGGGCTTCCGCATGATTGTTGTGCCTAATTGTAGTGTAAATTAATAATAACCTAAAAGCTTAAAATGAAAATACTTGTAATAGGAGCTGGCAATATGGGGTTGACCTATGCGGAGGCGATGTCACGATCAAAACTGCTTAAGAAAAGGAATGTGATGATTTTGGACAATTCCCCCGAAAAAATCCTATCCCTTCAAAAAATTTCCCATTTCGATGTTTTTGATAAGATGGAGGATTGCCTTCCACAGGCGGATTTGGTTTTCTTGGCCGTTAAGCCTTACCATAGCGCCGATCTTTTTGCCAAGATGAAGCCCTTGCTCAATCCAGGCCAAATTATCATTTCTATAATGGCGGGCATTACGATAGGTGCCATGAAAGAGGCTTTGGGAATCAATAAAGTAGTACGGGCCATGCCCAATCTACCCGCCCAGGTGGGTAAAGGTATTACCTCCTATATGGCCTCCGACGAGATTAGCCGTATAGAAATTTTGACGGTCGAAAATCTACTGGATACCACCGGGAAATCGATTCGTGTACAATCTGAAAACTATATCGATGCCTCTACCGGAATCTCGGGAAGCGGCCCAGCTTACGTTTTTTACTTTATGCACAGCATGATGGAAGCCGCATTGAAAATGGGCTTTTCAAAAAACGACTCCAAAGTACTGGTCAGCCAAACTTTTGAAGGTGCGGTGGAACTATTCAACCAATCGGATCTCTCCCCTAATTCGTGGATGGATAAGGTAGCATCGAAAGGCGGTACCACCCGAGCGGCACTAGATTCTATGGACGACAATAATGTTAAGGACCTAATCGAAGAGGCAGCTTATGCTGCATTCAATAGGGCCATTGAACTTGGAAAAGAGAAATAGTATGTATAAACAACGAGTAGTAATCAAGGTCGGTACAAACGTCATGACCAATAAGGACAATAGGATCGTACGGCCCATTTTAAAAAGATTGGTGAAGCAAATCGCCGAGCTATACGAAAATGACATTATGGTGGTACTTGTATCCTCTGGTTCGGTCATCGCCGGCATAGAGGTGATGGGTGATTCGAAAATTACCGATAAAACCATTCGCAGACAGGTGTATTCGGCCATTGGCCAGCCGCGTATGATGCGACTGTATTATAACATTTTCCGTGACTACGGGATGAAATGTGCCCAGGTACTCGCTACAAAACGGGATTTTAATCCCGGTGTACACCGTGAGAATATGATAAATTGTTACGAAGGGCTTATGTCAGAAGGGGTCATACCGATCGCCAACGAAGACGATGCGGTATCGGTGACCACATCTATGTTTTCCGATAACGATGAGCTAGCTAGTTTGGTCGCCGAACTGATCAAAGCGGATAAATTCATTATTCTTACGGATATCGATGGACTCTACACCGGTCACCCCGATGATGAAAACACCGAAGTAATCGAGAATGTTGGCGTGAACGAAAATGTGGAAAAATACGTGAAAACGGTGCAAAAAGGTGAAGCCGAAGGCCGGGGCGGAATGGGCTCAAAGCTCAGTATTGCCAAGCAGACTGCCGCCAAGAACATCCCCACTTATATTGCCAATGGAAAACGTGACAATATTATTATCGATATCGTAGAAGGCAAACAAGTAGGTACTCGAATAATGGCTTGAGTGGCGGAAGGCAGATGGCGAATGTCAAAAAGAATTAAAATTCAAAAAACAATAACAGATATGAAAATACTGGATACAGCAATAAAGAACAAAGTACTGAAGTCGATGATCTCGATTTTGGACGAGGATAGAAATAAAATACTGGAGGCCAATAAAAAAGATTGTGAGCTTTTTGAAAAAGACGATCAGGCCCTCTACGACCGGCTAGTCGTCAACGACAAAAAAATAGACGGAATGATCGCATCGGTCAAGGAAGTTATGGGTCAAGAAGATCCGGTAGGCAAACTTAAATCCGATCGGAAACTGGACAACGGCCTCGAAATTAAGAACAAGACCGCCCCGTTCGGCACCATTATGATCATTTACGAATCGCGTCCCGATGTAACGATCGAGGCGGCCGTGTTGGCTTTCAAGGCGAACAATAAAATCCTTTTAAAGGGTGGCAAAGAAGCCTACCACAGTAACCAAGTTCTCGAAGCCTGCTGGCACCGGGCATTAAAGGAAAACGGACTGGAAACGGATTGGATCCGACTGCTTACCATGAATCGCCAGGAAACGCAAGCTTTTTTGAAAAATCCTCCCGAAAAACTGGATCTTATCGTTCCTCGTGGTGGTGAACGCTTAATTGCCTTTGTCAAAGAACATGCGCAATGCGCCGTGTTGGTCAGCGGCCGGGGGAATAACTTCCTGTATGTTGATAAAAATGCGGATTGGAAGAAAAGCCTTGACGTTATACTCAATGCGAAAACCCAAAAAATTTCTGCCTGTAACGCCCTGGATAAAATCTTGGTGGATAATGCCGTGCCCGATTATGGTAAAAAACTGAAGGAATTGGATGCCCTTTTAACGGAAAATGGCGTTTCTATTTTAGTGGATGAAAAAACAGGCGCCATATTAAATAATCGACAAGTAATACAGGATGAGTCCGTTTGGAAAGAAGAATTCCTGGCCATGAAATGCTGCATCGGTACCGTGGAGGGCTTAGAGGATGCCATTGAAAAAATTAACACTTATTCCGGGGGCCATTCGACGACCATCATGACCACGGACAAAGAGGCGGCCCTAAAATTCATGGAACAAATCGATGCCGCCGCCGTGTACCACAATGCCTCCACCCGCTTTACCGACGGGGGTGCTATGGGCGTGGGTGCCGAACTCGCCATTAGTACCGACAAGCTGCACCATCGCGGTCCGCTTGGTCTGGAACAGTTGGTCACCAATAAGTATTATGTTTACGGAGATGGTCAAGTTAGGGTCTAGAAATGGCCCTATGCAGCGGAAAAAGCCCCAACGGAATGTTATCCGCTGGGGCTTTTCTTATCTTCTCAGCTACTATTCTGACTACAGTGCCGCGACGTGTTTGGCCAATTTACTCTTTAAATTGGCTGCTTTATTGTCATGTATGATGTTGCGTTTCGCCAAACGATCGATCATACTGTACACACCGGGCAACAAGGCCTCGGCATCTTTCTTTTTCTCCTCGCCGCGCAATTTTTTGATCGCGTTCCGCACGGTCTTATGCTGATAACGGTTGCGCAGGCGTACCGCCTCGTTTCTTCTGATTCGCTTTAACGCCGACTTGTGATTTGCCATTTTTTCTAATTATATTTTATTCTGATATTAGTTATGAATTATGAGCAGTGAAAACTCTTAACCCTCAACTAAGACCCTTAAACTCGTTAATAGTAGCCCGTAGGGGAATCGAACCCCTGTTACCAGGATGAAAACCTGGCGTCCTAACCCCTAGACGAACGGGCCTTTTGTCAGTTATGAGTTATAGAAACTCCGCACGCATAACCCTTCACTTGAAACAGTAGCCCGTAGGGGAATCGAACCCCTGTTACCAGGATGAAAACCTGGCGTCCTAACCCCTAGACGAACGGGCCTTCTCGAGGTACGGGATAAAAGGGACGAAGTGCTAAATAATAAAGTAAAACTTTGTATTTCGTACCTCTAACCCCATACTTGGAATTGCGGATGCAAAAATACGATTATTTTTAACTATCGCAAGACCTGCCCGTAATTTTTTGGAACTGTTGTCGACCCTGATAATCAGTACGCCTTAGCGAACAAAACACGTCTTTCCGAAGGCTTTCCGGTCACCATACAAATACCCGGATCCCCACTGGCGTCTATCGGAATACAGCGGATGGTGGCCTTGGTCTCTTCCTTTATCCGGTTCTCGGTGTCTAGGGAGCCATCCCAATGGGCCGAAATGAATCCGCCTTTTTCTTCGAGCAACTGCTTGAAATCTTCGTAGCTATCCACCCTCGTAATATGGCGGTCTCTGTAATCGGCTGCTTTTTGATGGATGTTCCTTTGGATATCCTCCAGTAAAAATTCGATTTTGGCGATAACCTCGTCCATAGGTACGGATTCTTTCTGCAAGGTATCCCGGCGGGCCACTTCATAGGTACCGTTTTGAAGATCGCGCTGCCCGACGGCCAGCCGAACTGGTACGCCTTTCATTTCATATTCGTTGAACTTAAAACCCGGTTTATGGGTATCGCGATCATCGAATTTTACCGAAATGCCTTTAGATCGTAATTCCTTCACTAGGGGAGCTACTTTTTCTGAAATGGCATCCAATTGGTCCATCCCTTTATAAATAGGAACGATCACTACTTGAATGGGCGCCAACTTGGGGGGCAATACCAGGCCGTTGTCATCGCTATGGGTCATAATCAACCCGCCCATCAGGCGGGTGGAAACGCCCCAGGAGGTAGCCCATACAAATTCCTGTTTCCCTTCTTTGGTGGCAAATTTCACATCGAAAGCCTTCGCAAAGTTCTGGCCCAGAAAATGGGACGTACCGGCCTGTAAGGCTTTACCATCTTGCATTAAGGCCTCGATACAATATGTTTCGATGGCCCCGGCAAAACGTTCGCTTTCCGTTTTGGTGCCTTTGATAACCGGCATTGCCATGTGGTTCTCGGCAAAATCGGCGTACAGGTGCATGATCTTTTCCGCCTCTTCAATCGCTTCCGGCTCCGTGGCGTGGGCCGTGTGACCTTCCTGCCAGAGGAATTCAGTGGTCCGCAGAAAAAGGCGGGTACGCATTTCCCAGCGCACCACATTGGCCCATTGGTTGATCAACAAAGGCAGATCGCGATAAGATTGTATCCATCTTCTATAGGTATCCCAAATAATTGTTTCGGAAGTGGGCCGTACGATCAATTCTTCCTCGAGCTTGGCTTGGGGGTCGACAATTATCCCGCTACCATCCTCCGCATTTTTTAGGCGATAGTGGGTAACGACCGCACATTCCTTGGCAAAACCCTCGACGTGGCTTGCCTCCCTGCTTAAATATGATTTGGGAATAAACAGGGGAAAATAGGCGTTCTCGTGTCCTGTTTCCTTGAACATCCTGTCCAGTTCCGCCTGCATTTTTTCCCAAATGGCATAGCCGTAAGGTTTGATGACCATACATCCCCTGACCCCCGAATTTTCGGCCAAATCGGCCCCGACCACCAGTTCGTTGTACCATTTGGAATAATCCTCGCTGCGCTTCGTTAATCTTTTACCCATGCTCGTAGTTTGGCATAAAACTTGCTCGTATTAACTAAAATAATTGGGTAAAACTACTTATTTTTACTAGTTTCAACAATTAAATTTCACCACCATGATATATTCACTACCCTTACCCAAAATCCGTATAGCGGCCCTGCTGGCCCTCTCAGGAATCGTATTGGCCTCTTGCGGATCATATCAGTCAGCTTCCTATTACGATAACGACGGCATTTACTCAAGTGATAACCAAGTCACTACCGAAAGAAGGCAGCATGCGGACAAGCAACGGAAAGATAAAGGAGACGACACCTACACCCAGTATTTCGCACAGCAGGCCGATCAATACGAAGAGGCACTGGAAGGCGAAATATTTACGGATATCGACTCGTATAGCAGTACCAGTGAAATGGAGAACGACAGTGTTCCCCAAGGCCAATTGACAGACTATTATGATAACGGCAACGACTATGCCGGGTATGCCGCCTGGGGCGACAACGCCACTAGCGTAAACATTAATATATACGACAACAGCTGGGGCTGGGGAGGCTTTGGTTTCGGCTCGCCTTGGTTGTACAACTCTTGGGGCTATGGCGGGTATGGCTTCGGGTGGGGCTACTATAACCCCTGGAGATATCGATATAGCCCATGGGGTTATGGTGGATACGGCTATGGTTACAGCCCTTGGGGAGGCTATTATGGTGGCTATGGCTATGCCGGTTATTATGGATATGGGGGATATGGCACCTGGTGCCCTCCCTATGGTTATTACCACGGTTACAATAATCATGCCTACGGAAATAGGAACTATGCCTATAGCAGTACAAGGCGCGGATACACCAACAGAACAAACGCCATTGCCGGAAATAGTTCAAGAAATGCCGTACGCTCCAATTTTAATAGGACGCGTTCCACACCTACATATGCCTCGAACAGTTCAAGATCCAATACCAATAGGAGTTCGGCCGCCAGGAGTTCTCGAAGCTATAGCGGCACCCGCAGTAACTCCAACGCTTCCCGAAGAACGGTGAGTGTCGATCGCAACAGATCGTACCGAGAGAGCCGCAGTACCCGGGCTACCCCGAACTATAATCGCTCGTCTAGAAGCAATCAGACCTATAGAAACTCTTCGCCGCGAAGCAGTAGTGCGAGGTCTTCGACCTCCAAAAATTCTTCGTACCGAAGTTCGGGTACGCGAACAAGAAGCAGTAGCCCTGCCTATAGAAGCTCGGCCTCCAGAAGCAATCAGTCTTATAGAAGCGCTGCACCGCGGAGCAACAGCTATAGGTCTTCGCCTAGCCGCAGTTCGACCCCTAGCAGCAGCTACAGAAGCTCCGGAAGCAGTTCGAGAAGTGCGGGCAGCGTAAGGAGTTCAGGTGGTGCTTCCCGGAGTTCAGGTAGCAGTTCGTCGCGTTCCAGCGGTGGTCGGAGAAATTAGGTCTAAAATCAGTAAACTGACTGGGGACCAATTTCCTACAGTATTAGAGGAAACCCGCCTAGACCAGTACCAGGAATTTTATCCAAAATATATTAAAACTTGCTTATACTATGAAAAGATTTTTGACTTTCATCGCATTATCGGTATGCGCCATCGCTAGTGCCCAGAATATTGATGATGTAATCCGTTATAGTACCGAGGACCTGCAGGGTACGGCCCGATTTCAGGGTATGGGCGGTGCTTTTGGGGCCTTGGGCGGCGATTTGTCCGCATTGAACGTCAATCCCGCAGGGAGTGCGGTCTTCAACAATAGTCTGTTCACATTTACGGGCACCTATTTCGACCGTAAATCGGACGCGGCCTATCAGGGGCTCCAAATTAATACCAGTTCAAATAATCTCGATATCAACCAAGTGGGCGGTGCTTTGGTCTTCAATACCCAAGGTCAAGATGCCAACTGGAAGAAAATTTCGCTTGCATTTAATTATGATCTGGCCCAAAATTTCGACGACCGGAGATATATTTCGGGAAATAGCAATCAGGGAATCGACACCTATTTTCTGGACTTTGCTGAAGGTATTCGATTAGACCCTCTTAAAACACAGAACGGAGAATCCGTGAGGGATGCCTATCTGGATATCGGCGCAACAGATGGCCTGGGTTTCGCCGCACAACAGGCTTTTTTAGGCTTTCAAGCGGGTATAATCGAACCTGACGTGGACGAGCCAGACAATACCACCTATTTTTCGAATGCGGATTACAGCGAGGTGACCCAAGATTTCCGTCAAAGTGTCTCGGGATACAATAGCAAGTTTACCGTAAACGCAGCGACCCAGTTTCGGGATATCCTCTATCTAGGGGCTTCCATGAATTTTCACAATATTCTTTACGATCGGCTGAACCAATACGATGAGAGCTATACTGACACCAACTCGGAGCTACGCTCGGTTTCATTCGATAATTTATTACAGACCGAAGGCAGCGGTTTTTCGTTCAGTTTAGGCGCCATAGCGAAACCGACCGAATTTTTACGTTTGGGTGCAAGCTACCGATCACCGACCTGGTACCGGTTGACCGATAATTTTTCACAAGCAATCAATTCCACCTATCGCAACGGAAATCCAGATATCGCCAATTTAGATTTCGATGGGGTCAATATTTTCGACTACCAGATCAAAACGCCGGGGAAATTGACGGGAAGTATTGCAGCGGTATTCGGTAAGAACGGCTTACTAAGTTTCGATTATGGCTATCAAGATTATTCGAATGCCGAGTTACGGCCGACCAGCGATTCTTTTTTCGCCTCCGAGAACCGGTTTATTTCAGAGGCCTTGACCGGAGTCTCCTCTGTGAGGGTCGGTGGCGAATACCGTATTAATCGCATTAGCCTTAGAGCAGGGTATCGCTACAGGCAGAGTCCCTATGAAGATGGCAATATTGTGGGCGATTTGTACGGTATATCGGGAGGTATCGGTTATAATTTTGGAGGGAGTAGGCTAGATTTTGCGGTCAACCGTACCGATCAAGACGTACTTCAATATTTCTTTACCGGAATCGACACACCGGCCGTAGTGAACCGAATCAACACAAATTTTTCCCTGGGATATACCTTGAATTTCTAGAATAAGAATATAGACAATCTGGGGTTCTGGGCTTTACGCACTTTTTTACCGCTTCAACGTAAAATGCGTTCTGGTAGATTTTGCTACCAGCATCCCGTCCTCCAGTCCGCCATACTCCAGTCGAAACCAATAATCCGAAGAAGGTAGCGGGGTTCCGTTAAAGGTGCCGTCCCATTCGGAATGGATTCCCAACTGTGCCAGTAACTTTCCGTACCGATCAAAAACGAAAACTGAAGGATTGGTCAAAGTTTCTATACCCCTGATATTCCAAGAATCGTTGGTGCCATCGTTGTTCGGGGTGAAGAACTTCGGATAGCCTACCACCAAAAATTCCAGCGGATTCGTAATACCGCATCCGTTTTTATCATTGATGATGACCGTATTGATTCCCGGCGGCACATCGTTAAAAATGGGGTTATCCTGAAATTCGCCGCCATTGACGGCATATTCGTAACTTCCATTCCCCTGCACAAAAATCTCGATGTCATTTCTATCAGGGTCTAGCGAAAGATTGGAATTCAAGAGTTCGACCCGGTCCAAAACGGGAATACCGTAATAGGAAATTAAAATATCATCGGTAACATGACCGAAACTGGTCGTAATATCGACAAAATAGCGTCCGGAATTGGGACTTGCAACACGTATCTCAGTAGCGGAGGGGCCCGAACCCAAGGATGCGTCAATAGAGCCATCGTCGTCATAGTCCACCGACCAGGCGACGTTTTGAATATCCGGACCGGCGGGGGAATTTAAGGCAACCAAAGGAATATCGGGGTCACCTTCGCAGGCAATGATATCCAATCCTAAAAATTCGTCCCTAAGGGTACAGTCTAACGCACTGTTCTGATCGGCATCAACGGAACTCCCGGTAAACGTAAGTAAAAAATGTTCGGGTTCTTCGTCAAAATTGGTGTTATAGTTATTGATGAGGATATAATACATCTCGCCCGGCAACACATCCAACCAGGGGGCATACGTATTTCCGTTTCCTTCGGTAACATCATCGACAAAAACGCCGCCTTGCTGTCCGGTTACGGGGTTCACCCCGATTCCGGTAAAGTTGGTACTGTTTACCTCGTAATTACACGCGGCCACTGGTGCCGTACCGTTGCTGATAGCGGCACAGTCGGGGTCGGGTCCGAAAACGATAAAATCCCATTCCGCCGTAGGTGTTCCCGAACCGCCCACAGGCAGGGATTCGATATCAAAACCGACTTGCCCGGCCGTTCCGGCACGAAAGACGAACCACGAAGCATTGTTTTCGATGTTGGCGGAGCTGACACTGCCCTTCTCGAGACAATCGTATAAACGGATGACCTCGGGATCAAAATCATCAATGTCACCGCTACCGTCGGCATGGCCCATAATAGGCGCATCGGCACATACCGGAATTGCCGTTCGGCAATCCGGTGAGTTCTGTGCGTTCATTCCCAAACAAAAAAGGAAGAGAGTACAAAGGGCACAAAGGCTAGGTGGCATAAGGGCTGGACTAAAAATGCTTTTATCTATAACTACTTCAAGCCCTGTTTAGTATGTTTCACCGCGAGAAATCGGCAGTTAATCGATGAAATCCCTACCGCTTCAGTGAAAAGTGATTGTCGATGTACTTGGCCTCCACGGTATGGCCATTGCCATCCTTATATGATAGTCTGAACCAGTAATCGGCTTCGGGGAGGAGCCTACCGCGATAGGTACCTGCCCAATTAAAGGAGCTACCATCGAGTTTTGCCATCAGTTTTCCGTAGCGATCGAAGACCGATACCGATGGATCCTTCAAAAGGTCCAATCCCGACATGTGCCATGAATCGTTAGACCCGTCGTTATTGGGCGTAAAAAATTTAGGGAAACCGACGACCACGACCTCTTCGGTGAGGGCACCACAACCCTGTGGGTCGTTTACGGTGATGCTGTGCCTGCCGGGCAGTACGTTATAAAACTGGTTCGCCTCTTGGTAAGGTCCACCGTCTAGACGATATTCAAGGGCGTTTGGGCCAGTCGCCAGCACGGTTATCGTATTATGGTTACTCAGGTCTTCGATTTCGATATCGGTAATTGTCGGTGGTTCGGAGGCTATGACCGTAACCGTTCCCGAATCGCTACAGCTCAATCCTGATTGTGTGTTGGTCACGGTTAGGGTATATTGACCGGCTTGTTTCACCTCAATGTTCGGCGTGGTTTCCCCTGAATCCCATTTATACGTGTAATTAGGGTTTGGATGCTCCGGACCCAGAAATATCCCAGAATCGATTTTACATAAATAGACAATCTGGGAAAAATCAAGTACAGGCCTTTTGAGATTGATCAATCGGAAACTTTGGGAGACATCAAAACATCTGGGATTGTCTATGGAGCCGACCCGTACGTAAATCGTTTCTGTCCCTGATTGGGAAGGATAGGGATTGGGCAATACCTTTATTCCGTTCGTTGCATCGGCCAAGGAAGCGTGATAGCTCACTACGAACTTTTGGGAATCTTGGTTTCCCAGTACTTCGGCATCCATGTTGGAAAGTTCGACTACATCGAAGCCTGTACAGGAGGCCTTATCCCCGACCGGATGCGCCACGGGCAAGTCGGAAAACGCCACCTGTACTTCACTGATCATACTGCCGGAGGGTCGCAGGACTTCCACCCGGTACTGGGCGGAGGCATTTACGTTCAAGGTCGCATCGTGTTCTCCGGTAATGGGAATAAAACCGCTTCCCGTATCCGCAAACCAATTGTAGTTGGAAGCATCGAAGGTAGTGGCATCCAATAATACCTGATTGCCCTCACAAGCCGTTACCGGCGGACCGAGTAGGTTGTCGATAAGTGAGCAATCGAGCGCCTCATCGGGGTGGGAAACAAAAATATTTCCAGAAAACTGCACCGAGAATCCTGAATTGCTATTGCTAAAATTATTTATGAACAGGTAATAGTTCTCACCAGCTTCGACCTGTAGCCAATCTTCATACTGCACGTTATCTATCCTGCCGGTCGGGTCTTTTCCCACCCCCACAAAGGTGTTGCCCTCCTGATTATCGAAAAAGTTGCAGCGTACGGGCTCTCCCAAGTTTTGACAATCGTCGGTTTTGTAGAGGGCAAAATCCCAATCCTCATCCATAGCTATCCCGATATTAAATCCCAATTGCCCCGAAGCACCTGTTCGAAAACGGTACCAGGCGGAATTCGATTCTATAGCGCCATCAAGGGTTTGTTCCAGACATCCGCTTACGGCCGCCCCGTAGAAGTCGTCTTTGCCGAAACCGTTGATGGCCCCATTCACGGGGGTATTATTGCAAATGGATATGGCGTTGCCACAATCGGGAGCGACTTGGGCGCGGGCCCACCTCCCTAGAAACAATAGCAAAAAAAAGATACCGATAAAACGGTGCATAGGTAGGTTTTACTTTGGGAGGCATAAAAATAGCCCAAAGCCTTACTTAACACCAATTTATGTTGTGTAACGGCTGATGGAAGGCATAAAGTGCTATATTATGTATATCTTTGCATCCGTTTTATTAAACGAGGCGTATGAAAATAGACAACACTTTGGAAAAGCAGTATGAGGAGTTGGGAAACGACCATGCCTCGGCATCGGAAGAAACCCCACTGCGCGATGATGCCTTTGAGCTTGACGATGCGGCAAAAATTAAGCGTATTCGCCAAAACGTCCGGGAAATTATGCTGACATTGGGCCTTGATCTCGAAGATGATAGCCTAAAAGGTACGCCGGACCGGGTGGCCAAAATGTATGTCAAAGAAGTTTTCGGGGGATTGCATCCCGATAAAAAACCCAAATCGTCAACCTTTGCCAACAAATATAAATATGGGGAAATGTTGGTCGAAAAGAACATTATCCTCTACTCCACCTGCGAACACCATCTGCTGCCTATCGTCGGCAAGGCGCACATCGCCTATATTTCGGGCGGCACGGTAGTCGGACTGTCAAAAATGAACCGTATAGTCGATTATTTCGCCAAACGACCGCAGGTACAGGAACGTCTGAACATACAGATCGTACGGGAGCTGCAAGAAGTTTTAGGTACCGACGATGTGGCCTGCGTTATAGACGCCAAGCACCTGTGTGTCAATTCACGGGGCATTCGCGATATCGAAAGCAGTACCGTAACCGCAGAGTACGGCGGGAAATTCAAAAATGAGGCCGTTCGACGGGAGTTTTTGGATTATATTAATATGGATACCCATTACTAAGTACAGCATGTATGCAAGCCTACCAAAGCCAAACGATTAAAATCCATAATTCCCTTACCGGCAATAAAGAAGTTTTTGAACCCTTGAACGAAGGCCATATTGGTATGTACGTATGTGGGCCCACGGTCTATAGTAATGTGCACCTGGGTAACTGCCGCACCTTTATGTCATTCGACATGATCTTTCGGTATTTTAAGCATTTGGGCTATAAAGTCCGATACGTACGCAACATTACCGATGCCGGCCATATGGTCGATGACGCTGAAGATGGAGAGGATAAAATTGCCAAGAAAGCACGCTTGGAACAGCTAGAGCCTATGGAAGTGGTACAGCGTTATACCCTAGACTTTCATAATACCCTCGAAAAATTCAATCTGTTGCCCCCGAGCATCGAACCTACCGCCACCGGGCACATTATCGAGCAGATAGAAATTATCAAGGATATTTTTAAAAAAGGATATGCCTATGAGGCCAATGGTTCGGTGTATTTTGACGTGGCTAAATTCAATAAGGACTATGAATACGGACAATTAAGTGGAAGAAAGCTGGAGGATATGATCGCCAATACCCGCGAACTTACCGCCCAGGACGATAAGAAAAGTCCGCAGGATTTCGCCCTATGGAAAAAAGCCGAACCGCAGCACATCATGCGCTGGCCTTCCCCTTGGGGCGACGGCTTTCCGGGATGGCATCTGGAATGTACCGTAATGAGCACCAAATATTTAGGACAAACCTTCGATATCCATGGCGGGGGAATGGATTTGAAATTCCCGCATCACGAATGCGAAATTGCCCAAGCGGAAGCCAGTTATGGCCAGTCCCCCGTCAATTACTGGATGCATGCCAATATGCTGACCATGAACGGGAAAAAGATGGCCAAATCTACCAAAAACAATATTTTGCCCGGACAGATCTTTACCGGCGAAAACAAGTTGCTCAGTAAGCCGTTCTCGCCATCGGTGGTGCGCTTCTTTATGATGCAGGCGCATTACGCCAGTATTTTGGACCTGAGCAACGATGCGCTCCTGGCCTCCGAAAAGGGATTCAACAAATTGATGGAAGCCCTCGATTTGCTGGGCCATCTGAAAACCGGCGGTAACAGCGATTTTGATGTTACGGCGTGGGAGCAAAAGTGCTACGACGCCATGAACGACGATTTCAACACCCCTATCTTGATTGCCTCACTGTTTGAGGCCGTACGCCACATCAACCTGATTAAGGAAGGCAAGGAAAGCATCACGAAAACGGACAAAGAGACCTTGCAAAAGACCATAAACGCATTTGTTTTTGATGTACTCGGCCTCGAACAAAAAACCGGAAATGCCGCCGATACCGAAAAACTTTCCGGAGTGGTCGAGATGCTGATCCAACTCCGTAAGGAAGCCCGGGAAAATAAAGATTTCGCCACTTCTGATAAAATCCGCGACCAATTGGCGGAATTGGGCATTCAATTGAAGGACGGAAAGGAAGGGACTACATTTAACCTTCATTAAATTAGGGCCGCGACCGTGAAAAAATTCTTGATAGCCCCTTTCGTTTTTCTGGTTCGCTTCTATCAAGTCGCTATTTCACCCTACACCCCCGCTACCTGCCGCTACTCTCCTACCTGTTCGCAATATACCTTGGAAGCCTTAAAAAAACACGGACTGTTTAAGGGTGGATGGTTGGCACTAAAGCGGATTCTTAGCTGTAACCCTTGGGGCGGTGAGGGGTATGATCCGGTTCCCTAGCAGCAGATTTCATATGCTAAACTCCAAATTTAGAAACCATTCCATTGCAAGTTAAAAATCTACGATGAAGTTCAAACCCGTACCTTGGTACTAGATATTTAGAGCACCCAACCCCTGATCTCTCTAGCCCCCGAAAACAACAAACGGAAAAACCCTAAACCCCAAACCCATTTTCGTATCTTAGCCCCTTCAAAACTGAACTACATGTATTTCTTGGGTATTATCTGGAATCCGAACGAGACACTTTTTACACTTGGCCCCCTACAGATCAAATATTACAACCTGCTATGGATCGTCGCTTTTGCCTTGGGCTGGTTTATCATGAAACGGATTTTTCTCAACGAGAAAAAAACCGTTGAACAGCTCGATTCCCTTTTTATCTATACGGTACTTGCTACCATGTTGGGAGCGCGTCTTGGCCATGTTATCTTTTACGACTGGCCGTATTATCAGAACCATTTGCTGGAAATATTATTGCCCATTCGCGAAAGTGCCGACGGCACCCTATTCGGGTTTATCAACGGCTATGAGTTTACGGGCTTTACCGGTCTTGCCAGCCACGGGGCGATTATCGGGGTCATTATAGGGGTGTATCTATATACGAGAAAGCATAAAGGGTTTACGATGCTCTGGTTGTTGGACCGTATGGTGATTCCCTTTGCGATCGGTGCCTTCTGCGTAAGGCTGGGCAATTTTTTCAACTCTGAGATCAACGGGAAAGTAACGGATGAATCCACCCTTTTTGCCACGAAGTTTATCCGTGACTCCGACGATATGCATCCTGCAAAGGCCTTGGCGATTACAAAGGAAAAAACCGTAAATGCAGCCTACGATGCCCTGGAGAACAATCCGCAATTTTCACAATATTTGGCTGAAATCCCCTATCGCCATCCAGCGCAATTATATGAGGGCGTCGCCTATATTTTTGTTTTCTTGATACTGTACTTTCTGTACTGGAAAACCGATAAAAAGGATAACCGGGGCTTTTTGTTCGGCCTTTTCCTGGTCTTGCTCTGGACTATCCGTTTCTTTGTAGAATTCGTAAAGAAAAGCCAAGGCGGTTTTGAGGAATCATTAGGACTGCTTTCTACCGGGCAGTGGCTGAGCATTCCATTTATCCTGATCGGCTTTTATTTCATGTTCAAACCGAGTTCAGTGACCGGTAGCAGTAGGTAGGCATTAGCCGGCCCATAGGAATCGGGAGTAATTCCGTTCTACTTTGCGCCTTTCTTGCCCATCGGCGAACAAAGCCTCAGCCGCCTTTGATATTACCGAACGGGAGGATCAGTTTTTCAGGTACAAAAGTCTAAGTCATGAAATGTTTTAGAATAGCAGTATGTTTTCTTTTTGGATTTGCCCTTTTTATTTCCTGTAAAAACGAACCCCATAAGGTTATCAAAACAGAACCGATAGCCTTTAAGAAAGAAGGGGAGCTGACCCTGTTCAAGGTCGGAACCGATTCCGTCTTGGGTCAATTGAACATAGAAATCGCCGATAATGAATACGAGACCGAAACGGGACTCATGTACCGTCAGGGCATGGACAATGACCAAGGTATGCTTTTTGTATTTCCGAACACGGCCATGCATTCGTTCTATATGAAGAACACAGAATTCCCCTTGGATATTATTTTTATCAAAAGCGATTTGAAGGTGGCCAGCGTTCAGGGAAATGCCCAGCCGCTGAATGAAACCAGTCTATCCTCGAAAGTACCCGTACAATACGTTTTGGAAGTCAATGCAGGGCTCGTTGAAAAATGGGGATTACAGGTCGGGGATAGTATATCCTATATAAAACAATAGATGGGGATAAAACCGAAAACAATCAATGAACCAACTTATAGGAACGAAGAAGCATCGCGAGTACGGTTCAGAAAGTTGAGTCCATTGCACTTCACCAGCCGGCTGCCCTTTCACCACGACACCAGAAGCTCCAGGTATTGGGAGGCATTGCCAAAAGACCCCATCACAGCCTCAAGTATAGTCGCAGGGTATATTGATCCTTTGCTTCTGAACGCAAGAATCATAAATTTCACTTGATACCCTGGGCGCTATTACCTAATTAATCTTGTATCCAATTTTGGCCCAAACGGCATTTCCACTTTTAAATTCCTGCAATACCTTAACCACTTGGCCCTTTTTAATACTGTGCCCTCTTTTGTCGCCGGCCCTGGGAAAATCCGCGTTGCCGATAACGCCAGTATTAACATTCCTGTCCGCTGAGGCTATAAGAAAATGCCCAAGATCGGAATTTAGCTTCTCCTTAAAATACTCGGTACTGCCATCGGAATCAATGAGCTGCACATAGCCTTCATCTTTGAAAAGGGTTTCGATCGCCGTTTTAATTTCGTCGCTGCGCTGTTTGCCCTCGGTTACCTTAAGATAAAAAGCATAGGAATCGATGGAATTCGCCGCTTTTGCCTGATCCCACAATTCGAGGTCGGCTTCTTTGATGACATCCACAATTTTCTGTCTCGATTGTTGAGCTTCCAGCATCAGAGAATCGTTAACATGGGCCAACCTCAACGCTTTTTCCTTTTCTACCACGGCTCTCGCCTCCGAGTTACTGGCCGAATAGGCAAAATAAAACGACAGGCCCACCAAACCGACCACACAAAGCCAGAGGATGTTATTGATTCGCCTGCTTTTTTTGGCCGCTCTATTTATTTCATTGATTTTCTCCCGAATTTCGCTCATAGCATTATCTTAGGTATTGATGTATCGGCTAAATTCCTTTTCAAGTGCGAGTATATCTTCTTGGCTGTTCGCAATAATGCCCTCTTCCATTCGGGAAAGGTCCTTCTCGAAAACCCTTACGCCTTTTAACCGTTTCTTCTGCTCTTTGGAGCTGTTGAAGGATTTTAGACCGAATATCATGGGTAGTCCTTCGCCAACAACAGAGCCCATCATCCCCATTTTTGCAGTAACCGTATCCAGTTTTTCCATCATACCTCCCATCAATTCCGGTTTGACCATTAGAAAAAAAGCTAGGACGGCAGCAATGCCAATACCGATACCCATATTTATTTTGGCGGCCCTGATCTGGGATTCCATCTCTTTTTTGTACAGTTGCATGTCTTCTTTAATATCCTTCAAGAGAATCAACTGTTTGTCGGTCAATGCAGCAGTTTCCATAAATAGGTATTTATAGGGTGAGGCGGTAATAATAAAATAATACCTAAGGGGACTATTCTATTAACCTGTCATTTTCGAATTCAAGGGACAACTATTAACGGGGGGAACTTTGGTACGGGTCGTAATAAGCAATTAAATTAGTCTTTTTTTTTTAATCTAGTGTGCTCGAAATGAGTTTTTTATATTCGTAAGTAGAGAAACTAATTTATAGAGCGAATACTCTTACAAATATGGAACCCTATTATAGACTTTTGTTTAAGCCAATAATTTTTCCCCCAAAAACATCATAAAATTATCTTTCGGGTTATCATTATATAATATGGAGAATACCTTTTGGGCATCATTGTATATTTTCATTTTGACCCCAATACCTCCCTGGTCCGCCACTTTTAAGTAGTATTCTTTTGCTTTCTCCAATTGGTTCAGATAAATGAGGGCTTCTCCCATAGTACCCCATCTTTCGACACTGGGATAAAAATAGGCCTCAGCCGTGTCGAACGCCTGCTGGGCATACTGGCGCATTTGCTTTTTGTTTAAATCTAGCATGAGAAAAAGAAAGGCCAAATTAATGGCATTCAAATAAATTTGTTCTTCGTCTTCATCTTGGATGGCCAGGTCCAGGGCTTTTTCGTGATATTTTAGAGACATCATCCCGTACTCCTCAGTATTTTGCCCTAAATATTTTGCCTTGTACAGGTCACCCAGGGCGTTAAGCAAATCGGCGTCATTTTGGGTACGCTCATGGTTTTCGAGAATGGCAATGGCATCGTCGGTACGTCCGACCGCTTCCATGGCATACATTAATTTAAGCAGATGGCGTTCGTCCAACTTTTCTATATTGGGCTCCAGATCCATTAGGGTTGCTTCATGGGTCTGTAGGTTTTTTGGGAAACTGCTCAACACCACATTTTCCGACATTTGAAATTTTGCAAAGGGAGTCTGAACGATAGTAACACCCGTTTCATTGCCAGCGGCAGCGGCCCTTTTGGGCACTTCTTCAAAAACATGTTCCACAACGTCCATAATAGTAACGTTCGGATCCGTAAAGGGGAATTTATGTTTGCCGGCCAGTACCTCTAAAACACATTCCGTGAACAAGCTGTTTTTATCGTTCGGCAGCCTCCATGATTTTTGATCATCCTGACAAGAGGATAGTACCCACATACCGCCTTGATCGTTCAATCTCTGCGCCAGGCCCTGCATATTGTTCAAGCCCTCTTGGGTCATACCTTCCGCATGGCAGCAATCGAGCAAAAAGACCAATCTGTTCGAGGCTAGGGCATTTATCTTTTCGGCGAGCTCTTCCGCTTTCACCCACGTGGTCTTGTAATTTTCGGCAGTCATCCCGTAAGGCTGAAGAAAAAACTTATGCTTTGATTGATATTTACCGCCATGCCCCGAATAATACAGTAAAACGGATGAATTTTTATCCGTCATCCCTTTTAGCTGATCAAAGGCTTCCAATATACCCTTTCTGGTTGCCTTATCGTCAGTGAGCAAAATGACGTTTTCCTCGGGGTATCCGATCAGGTTTTCATCAATAAGTGTACGGTAGATTTGTGTGGCATCCTCGACGGTGTAGGGCAAATCATCCCCGACACCAATAATTAGGGCAAACATGTTCTTTCTTTCTTTCACCATTAATTTGTTAGGGTTACACAAGCATGCCGGTCAGGTATAGACCCAGTCGAATCCAAAAAAAATTATCTCGGAGAGCCTTAACCGAGAGTGCCTACTACCTCCAAAAATTTAAAATTTCATCAAAATCCGATGTTCCTTTGATTCGCTGAAGGAAAACATCGTTTTGATATGAATCCGGCCCATATCTTTTTCCAGCGGCTACCGCCTTATAAAGATACTCAATGGCCGTTTTTTCTTTATCGATCGCAGCGTAGTACCTGGCTATGGAATAATCTACTTGACCGTAATCGTAGTTGCTTCTATTGGTATCTATTTTTATAAGAAGGGATTCGGCCATATCCTGTCTTTTGTCCCCATGATAGGCAATGGCCAAATCGGAGTAATCGTCCATTTTTGCTTTCCTATCCAACGTCAACAATTTTTCAAGAACAAGAGCCGCTTTTTTGAATTCCTTTTTATAAAGATGGGCAGAAGCGAGCAATCGAAGATTCTTTTGATCTGTTGTTCCCTCCTTCACCGACCTTATCAGTTGATCAAAGTAGCGGTTTGCCAAACTATCTTGCCCCATTAACAAAAATTCCTTTCCCGCCGAGAGGTTTAGTTCCCTCAGTTGCCGGGGACTTACAACTCGTGAGAAAGTTGACATTACAGCCTCCACTTCATTACCAACTTTTCCAGATCTGACGTACGCCCTGATCAGTACCTCTTTCAACCTTCGGTCATCTTTTGTTTTAGCAAAAGGGGTAAGCATTGCAATGACCGAATCGGGATTTCCCATTTCAATTTCGGAAAGCGCCTTGATATAATACCTGAATTTACAATGCAGACAGTCCATTAAATCCATATCCTCCATAGAAATTTCCTGGAATATGGCCGTTACGTCTTCCGGACGGTTTACAAATTGTTGGGCTACGGTCATGGTACTGGAATTGGTCTCTAAATCAAAGGGATATATTTCATACTCCCTTTTTAGATAGATATAGGTGTTTCGATTATTTCCCTGAAGAAGAGACTCGTACATTTTGAGTAAGTTCGATTGTCTTGAATTCGCGCTGGAGTCTTTTAACAAGATGGTCAAAAGCGAATCGCAGACCTTAAACTCACCTGAATTGTAATAATAGGCCAATCGATTTACCTTGGCCTCAAAATAGGTGCTATCTGCGGCTATCGAAGCATTGATGAAATGCAAGCTTTCTTCTTTATTCCCGTAATTTTCCTTTGCCTTTAGGAGGTTCTGGTAGGCCTCAAAGTTCGGTGGGGATTCCTGAAGTTTTTCCAATGGCTTTTCCTCCGTAACCAAAAACCCTAAAATACGCTGTTCAAGGGCCTCAATACAGTCCAATGGCGAACCCGCATCACAGCCGATCGGTTTAAACGACACCAAGGTTTTGTCCATGTTTTCATCCATGATGGAAGACTGAAAGAGTAAACGTCCTTTTTGAAGATAGAAATTACCAATGATTATTTTAGAGGGTTTCAAATAGTCGGTTACCGTATTATTATCATTTCCGCCCGGAGCTATTGAGGCTTTTAGTACCTTCGAATAATCATCGATTATTTTAGGGGAAATGACCTGGGCTACCCTATTTTCGGTAATCCCATGCATAATCCAATCTACCGCCATTTTCCCGACGATATCCAGTTTTTCGTCCGCGGTATTATTATCAAAGCCAAAGATGGCTATTTTGTCACTTACCCCTCTTTCGAGAAAAGAATTCGATACCGTAGGAATCTCCTTGTCTTTAAAGGATGTCCTGACAATTAACCCCGCCGCGCATAGGGATATCGTACCAATAATTGCCAAACCTGTAAAATACATTCTACGAAAGTTTTTATCGAACTGTGGAACATCACCACCCATATCGCCTTCTGGATCGATGTCGATAGCAGTTTTCGAAGACGGTTTAGCTAAATCGGATTCCTGTTGCAGTTTAGAGACCTCCTTGGAATTCAATGGAAAGAAGTGATATTTCCACAAGAAAAAAATATATAGGGGAAGGCCGAGCAATAGGATTAGTAATGAATAGGTAAGGGTGGTTTTAGGAAATTTTAACGGCTCAGAAATTACCGTTATAACTTGTAAGAATACCCAACTGGAAACTATGTATATGGAAAGGTATTTTAAAACTCCTTTTTCCTGGCATTCTTTTAAAAAATGGTTGAATTTCATCATTTGGGCTATTTACTATTTAAATATGGCATTAAAAAGTAAATAAGTTAGGATGGGTTCGTTTGTTTCACTAATATAGACTAATAAATTCTAAAAACCCTTCACCATGTCAACTAAAGAAAGTAAATCAAAAGATTCAAAAGAATTAAAATCAAATCCAAAATCTAAGGGCAATAGTTCTGAAAACGAAGGGAATAAAACCTCTCAGACCCCTTCTTCCAAATCGGGGGTGAATATCGATCCTGAATAATTGGTAGGGTCTATTCTCGTTTACTTACCAATATATAAGGGGTTCGGAAGGTACTGAGTAGCTCCGGACAAAATGTTCTTTAGCATTGACCCACCCCCGGACATTTATTTTTTCCGTTTCCTTTAGGGTTTTACATACCCTATGAATTCCCGATCAGTTAATGAAATGACTGATATTTAGCGTAAGATATTACCTCGTTATGGCCATTTCAATATCGTAGTTAGGGATAGGACGCTAGAAAGTGTTCCGAACACTTCACTTTTTAAGACATACAATCTCCTCTTCGCTTTTTTTGGAATCGGTAAATGCGGCATCTAAAACGGTAGCACTTTCATAAGCATTGATGCCACGTTTCACAAATTCGATTTTCAGTTGCTCTTCGAAAATTTTTCCGGCAGTCAGGTTAGCCGTCATGCCGACCACCAATAATTTTTTAGGATTTATCTATTGGTTTCCTGACTTTTACAACTGCCTATGTATTGGGTGGAGGAACATGCGATCAGTGCTATAAATACGAGCATGTATACAACTTTTTTCATCGAGATATATATTATATAAAGAGGGTTAGAAGTTTCATGTATCCAACATTACATTTTAATAGGATGTATACACCAAAAATTCTATTTGATATGACAAGAGTCATATACATATAGGCGAAAACACAAGAAGTCTATCCCGCCAAAGCAATTGTGAGATGTTAGCAAGGTTTAATGTGGTAACTTATCCCTCATAAGGCCATACAGAAAGGTACCTAAAATAGAAAAGAGAATTACAACCAAAATAGGAACATATCCCGCTCCGACCAAGGTAAACATAGGACCGGGGCAAGCTCCTGCCAATGCCCAGCCCAGACCGAAGATGATGCCACCGTACATATACCGGCTGAAGCTCTTCGCCTTGGGATTGAATGTGATTTTCTCCCCATAGAACGATTTGATGGGAAGCCGCTTGATCAGTTGCACAATAATTACACCAAGGATTACTGCAGAGCCAATGATGCCGTACATATGAAACGATTCGAATTTGAACATTTCATAAATACGGAACCAAGATGCGGCCTCCGATTTGAACATGGTGATACCAAAAATGATACCTATAAATAGATAGGAAACTGTTCTCATAATACTAAAATATTAGGGGGAATATAAAGTGAATCATAGCCAGTCCACCGATAAAAAACCCGATAACTGCAATTAGCGAGGGTACTTGTAAATCGCTCAAACCGGAAATGGCATGGCCCGAAGTACAACCACCCGCATATCGGGCACCGAATCCGACCAACAGACCACCTATGGCCAAAACAGCCAGACTTTTTAATTCGGTCAATGCGTTCAAATCAAAAAGTTCCGTTGGAAGATAGGCCTTGCCGGCACTATCGAATCCCAGTGATTGTAAATCAGAAATGGTTTCAGGGTTGATGGCGACCGCAGTAACCGAGGAAAGAAAATGTGACCCGATAAACCCTCCGATTATCGCCCCGACGACTACGATAAGGTTCCATCTTCGGGCCTTCCAATCGAACTTAAAAAAATCAGCTTTATTATCTGCCCCACAAATGGTACACATGGTACGTAAGTTGGCCGACATCCCGAAGTTCTTGCCGGCCATTAGTAGCAAAAACATGATTAGGGCTATCAATGGTCCCGAAACATACCAAGGCCAAGGTTCATATATCCAATCCATCGTTTTTTATTAAGTGGCAAAGAAATGCCATTTGGTAGTGGAAGTCAGTAACCTTTGCTACATTGCTTATTTATATGGTCTTTGCTCGAAGGGAAGAATAATGTTACATCCAACGGAATAGCCGCCCGCCTCATAGGCTCCTTTATTGGCCGCCTCCATGATACCGGGACCACCGCCCGTCATGACCGTAAAGCCCAAATTGGCCAAGGCCGCCCCGACTTTTTCCGCCTGTTGATAATAAATAGTGTCAGGCTCGAATCGTGCCGAACCAAATACGGTCACACAGAGCCCGATAAAGTGCATTTTGCGGAAGGCCTTGATAAAGCTGAACTGAACTCGGAAAGTAAAAAAGAGCTCCTTGAATCTTGAAAGAGGTCTTTTTCGAAATCTGGATTCGTCTGTCTGTAATCGATTGTTATTGTTATTGTTGTTTTCCATCAGCTAACCTTTTTATACATCCAAACTGCCAATACGTTCATTACCAATGCGTAAGCTAGGGTCTTGATAACTTGGGGATAGATGTCCGATAAATCTGCACCTTTCAACATGACCATTCTCATCACTTGCACAAAAAACTTTATCGGATTGAATTCGGTAAGCCACTGCGCCCATTGCGGCATACTTTCTATAGGGGTAAACAACCCGCTCATCAGGATAAAAATGACCATGAAGAACCAGGCGATGAACATGGCCTGCTGCTGGGTATCGGTAAAATTGGAGATAAACAGTCCCATACCCAAAATGACCAGAATATAGATGACCGTGTAGCCGTACATTAGAAAAATGCTTCCTACGATGGGAATATGAAAAAGCAATTTCGCAATGATCAATCCCACAGTTAACAATACCAGCCCCAAGATCAAAAAAGGAAATAGTTTACCTATGATGAACTGGTATTTTTTAATGGGAGTTACATTGATCTGTTCCAAGGTGCCTATTTCCTTTTCGCGGACAATGTTCATTCCCGAAAGAAAAAGTGTAATCATCGTTACCAATAATACCAAGATACCTGGTACCATAAAGGTTTTATAGTTCAAGGTCTCGTTGTACCAGAAGGAGGGGACTGTTGTGATGTTTTGAGTCTTGCTCCGTATACCTTCGTACTGCATCAATGCTACCCGGACATTGGTGTTGAACTGCTGTACGATCTGATTGATATATACATTTTCCACTCCTGCGGCGGCACCATCTATTGCGTTGATGCGAACGGATAGATCTGTTGTCATTTCCTTTAAGAGGTTCTTTTCGAAATTGGAAGGTATTTCGAGAACAACGTCTACGTTACCTTCCAACATATCGGAATCGGCCATTTTGGAAGAAGGAAAATAGTTGACGAGCTTGAAATAGGTCGAAGCATCGAATTTTTCAATCAGTTCTCGAGAGTAGGGCGTTCTATCATTGTCGATATACCCAAATTCGATATTTTTTACCTCAAAAGTCGCTGCGTTAGATAAGATGATGAGTTGAATCAAAGGCAAAATAAAAATAATAGGCAACATTGCCTTATTTCTAAAGATTTGCTTGAATTCTTTTTGGATGATGTAGCGTATCGTGTTCATTCCAACCTGATTTTATACTTCTTAAGGCTCAATACAACAAAAAACACGGTCATACCGATCAAAATCAAGGTCTCTTTCCAGAGATAGGCCACGCCCACGCCCTTCAACATAATCCCCTTCAAAATTATGATAAACCATTTAGCCGGAATGATGTTGCTGAGAATCTGAAGGGGAACGGGCATACTACTAATGGGGAATATAAAGCCTGATAGTAAAATTACGGGCAGCATCAACCCCATGAGGGAAGCCATCATGGCAGTTTGTTGCGTTGCGGAGACCGTTGAGATCAAAATTCCCAAAGACAGGGCATTGATGATAAACAAAATACTTTCGGCACCGAGCAAGAACATACTTCCTTCGACTGGCATTTCAAATACAAAAATGCTGAGTAAAATGATAATGATCGCATTGATCACAGATAATAGAATATAGGGAACGACCTTACCCACAATCACCTGAAAGGGATTTAAGGGCGAAACCAAAAGAATTTCCATCGTACCCAATTCTTTTTCCCTTGTGATGGAAATCGACGTCATCATCGCCGATACCAACATCAATATAATCGTCATAACCCCTGGCACGAACATGAATACACTTTTGAGTTCAGGGTTATAGAACATTCGGGTCTTTGGTACAATTTGATACAGTACTTTTACGCCCTTATTCAGATTCTGCTGGTATTGTTGTAAAATGGAACTGGTGTAATTACTGATGGTATTTGCCGTGTTCGGATCCGTGGCATCAGTTAGTATCTGGATGGTAGCTTGATTTTCGGTAATCAATTTTTTGCTGAAATCAGCCTCAAAATTCAGTACAGCCTTTATTTCACCCTTTTTGAAGGCGGTTTCTATATCCTTTTCATCAATTACAAAGTCCTTTACGCTGAAATATTTTGAAGCCGAGATCTTATCGATGATTTCCTTGGTACTGGCATCTTTGGCATGGTCCAAAATCGCAATTTCCACATTATCGATTTCATTGGTTATGGCAAACCCAAACAACATGACCTGTACTATGGGCATACCAAAAAGGATAAACAGCGAGCGCCTATCCCTTAAGATGTGGTAAAACTCTTTTTGTATGAAGCCTATGAAACGTCTCATGTCTACTCTATATTCCTCGCCAGTTTCAGAAATACTTGGTTTATGGATTCAACCTTGTACTGTTCTTTTAAATTTTTTGGGGCATCCAAAGCTTCGATTTTTCCCGCTACCATGATGGATACCCGATCACAATACTCTGCCTCGTCCATATAATGTGTAGTCACGAAAATTGTCTTTCCCTTGTCGGCCTCGCGATAGATCATTTCCCAAAATTGACGACGGGTTATCGGGTCCACTCCTCCCGTAGGCTCGTCCAAAAAGATGATTTTCGGGTCATGTAACAATGCAACGGAAAAGGATGCTTTCTGTTTCCAGCCCAAGGGCAGGGAACCGACCAATTTATCGGCTTCGTCATGTAGCCCGAGTTCGTCGATAAGGTTTTGTGATTTTTCTTTTATGACCGATTTTTTCAAACCGTAGATCCCCCCAAAAAATGTAATGTTCTCTTTAATGGTGAGGTCGTTGTACAATGAAAACCGCTGGCTCATATAACCGATACTTTTTTTGACATCTTCGGCATGTGATGTAACATCGAAGCCAACAACATTGGCCATTCCGGAGGTCGGTTTTGAAATACCGATCAACATCTTCATTGCCGTGGTCTTGCCGGCCCCGTTGGCCCCTAAAAAGCCGAATACCTCGCCTTTGTCCACTTCGAACGAGATATTGTTGACCGCGGTGAAATCACCGAATGTTTTGGTCAGGTTCTTTACGGTTATGACATTTTTATTATTCATAACTTACCGGTTCCTTAGCGTGCGATAGTTCCATAAACGTGTCTTCAATGGTGGCTTTGGTTTCGGATATTTCTATACCCACGTGTTTTTTTTCCTTCAAAAAGAGGTTCAAATCTTCTGTTTTAAAATCGAGATCCGAACTTGTAAAATGCATAAATTCCCCAAATGGATATGCGGAATGGGTCTTTGCATATGTTTTTAAATCCAGTATCAATCGGTAAGTTTCCGAAGTTCTGACCTTAAATATTTTCTTGGGGAAGGATGCCGTTATGGATCGGGGGGTGTCTATCTTCAAAATTTGCGCATGGGTCATCAGAGCGATACGGTCGCAGAGCGCCGCCTCGTCCATATAGGGCGTGGAAACCAAAATCGTAATGTCGTTTTGTTGCAGGCGTTTCAGCATTTCCCAAAACTCCTTGCGGGATACGGGGTCCACACCGGTAGTCGGTTCATCCAAAAACAAAACTTTTGGTTTGTGTATCAAGGCACAGGAAAGGGCCAGTTTCTGTTTCATACCACCGGATAGTTTACCGGCCCTACGGTCTTTGAAGGGTTCTATTTGCACATAGATGTCCTTGATCAAATCGTAGTTTTCTTCGACGGTCGTTCCAAAAATGGTGGCAAAGAAATTCAAATTTTCCTCAACCGTAAGATCCTGATAGAGCGAAAAGCGCCCCGGCATATAGCCGACATGGTTTCGAATCGACTTATAATCCTTTACCACATCATAACCTGCAACGGTCGCTTCGCCTTGATCGGCAAACAATAAAGTCGTCAATATTCGGAACAGCGTGGTCTTACCTGCCCCATCAGGACCAATAAGCCCGAACAACTCGCCGGGGTTCACGTCAAATGAAATCGCTTCAAGGGCCTTTACCTTGCCGTACGATTTGCTGATATTTTTTAGGGATATGGGCATTTTAATTATGATTTTGGATTTCTCCGTGACCCTCTGTATTTTTCAGGGTTCAACTTCGAATAACTGGTTATTACCAGGGATGTGACTTAGAGCTCCACCGAGTAAAAAGATTCCCCTGTCCGCTAGGCAGGGTTTTACAGAGGCATTTGTTTTTGAAACGAATTATCACTAATTTTTTTGTAATCTTTGTTAGTGTTGAAAATTAGAGACCGCAACTACCGACTGCAATTATCGACCGGAAATACCGATTGCAACTACCGACCGCAAACACCAATTGCAACCGCAGACCTCAACTACCAACTGCAAATGCCTACTGCTCGCTTGACAACCACATCTCCGCCGGCATCCCTATTTTTAGACTGCCATCGTTTTTCACCCTGATTTTTACGGCATACACTAAATTGACCCGCTCTTCCTTCGTCTGTATGATTTTTGGGGTAAACTCGGCGGAAGCGGAGATCCATGATACGGTCCCATCAAACGATTTCATCCCATCGGCATCATCGATTTTTACGCTTACCTCTTGTCCCACATTCAGATTGGCCAGTTGGTTTTCACTGATATAGACACGGAGAATCATTTCGTCGAGGTCAGCAATTTTGTACAGCGGTTTTCCGAAAGATGTAATTTCCCTGGGTTCCGCATATTTGACCAGAACCGTTCCCTTTGCCGGATTTTGAATGATGCTTTTCGCGATCTGGTCCTCAATCTGTTTTATCTGCACCTCGATGACTTTTACCTCGTTTATGATAGGTGCATTCTGAGTTTCGACACTCTTCATCTGTTGTTCCAGGATATCTACTTGTCCGTTAATATCGTCGAGTTGTTTTGTGGTCGCCGCATTTGCTTCTACAAGGTTTTGGATGCGGCTTTGGTCGTTTTGGGCCACCCTTAACTGTTCTTTGAGTACTTCCCTTTGTGAGAGCACGTTTCGGGATTTGGAAAAAATCGTGTTTTTGGAGGCTAACAACTGATCTCGCTTTAACGACAGCTGAATAGTATCGATGACGCCCACCATCTGGTTTTTATCCAAGACATTCCCTTCTTCGACATTAAATACCAGTAGTTTACCGCTCGCTTCGGCAGAAATAGTCGTTTCTGTAGCTTCAAAGTTTCCATAGCCATCGGCCTTATCGCCATTGCCAGTACAGGACAATAGGGTAGTTACAAGAAGTACTGTGAAGATTTTAGATATTTTTTTCATTGCGATAGATTGAATTAATATCCGCTTTGGTTATAGGCTCCTTTTGTTATTCGGTATTTAATCTTGTTCAATAATAGCTGGATCTTGTGCAGGTTCAGTTGGCTTTTGGCCTCGTAAAGATTCGTGAATTCGGTGATATAGGTCGATGAAGTAATGACCCCATTCTTTAATTGCGATTCAGCTGTTTTCAGGATATCCCCCCGAAGGGCGATGATTTCGTTGTCAGTAGTGATCATCGCCTCGATCTTATCGGTTTCGGACTGCAAATTGACGAGTTCCATATCGTTGTTAAGCTGAAAGGTCTCTTTTTGGGATTGGATAATCTCCTTATTGATTTCGAGAGATTGTTTTTCGGTTTTCGTCTTTTTCCAATCGAATATGTTCCAGTTCAATTTCAGTCCCGCTATATAAAAGGTTGTAAAGGCATTGTCGAGCATGTTCAGACCGGGATTGCCATATCCCCCCTGTGCGAAGGCGTTTACCTTCGGAAGATTTGATTTTGAAATTAACCTTGAGGAAAAGTCGATCTGTTCCTGTTGCAAGTCAAAAAGAGCTAATTCGGGCCGATTGGATTCGGTAGCGCCCAAAAAAACTTCAGGTAGTGCAAGTTTGACGTTTTCGGACAATTCTTTTCCGATAAGCAGCGATAACCGCTGTACCAAGGCCGATCTATTATAGTTCAATTCTGCGAACTGCTGTTTAATTTTCAATAGTTCTGCCTGCAGGGCCTGTCTTGAGGATGCCAGCAAGGAACCGTTGTTCACCCCTGCGTTCACTTCTTCCAGACGTGCTTTCAATTGTTCCTCCTTTGCATTTAACAAGGCTTGGTTTTCTTGTAGCAATAACACCGATAAGTACATGGAATTGACCTGATTTTTGAGTCCGTACAAATTCACGTCTACCTGCTGTTGATTTACTTTAGCCGTGGCCTCCTTCACTTTGGAATTTGCATCGATCAATCCACCATTATAAATCAACTGGTTCACGTCTAAGGTAGCGCGGTACTGGTCCTTGTTGGGCGGTTCGATGGTTGCATTGGGAAGCTGGATGGGAATACGGGGCACAGCGGATTGGTAGGTGGCCTGCGCATTGATATCCAGTTGGGGCAACTTCCCTTTTTGGAGGGCTACGATGTCGAGCTGCACCTGGTTATCCAATAGGCCGGACTGTTTTGCCAAGGGATAGTTTTCGGTTACCATATCAAAACATTCGTCTAAGCTAATCGTCTGTTGCGCCGATGCCACCAAAGGAAAAACTGTTACCAGCAGGATCAATATTTTCTGCATTTTGACCGATTTAAGAATTGCCCCAAATTCTATTTTTCCGATGTGTTTTCATATGATATACATCATGCCTTTATAGAGTTGATAATAAGTTCCGGAATCATTTTTTTACGTTTTTCCATCATTGTTTTAAAGGTCGCTTCATCTACATTAAGGAGCCCTTTGATCAAACCATTGGCCGCAAAAGAAAACGCGGTCAAAGAAAAAAGGTTTAGAATTAATTGCTTGGGATCTATGGGTTTTAGGATGCCTTTTTCTATTTCTAGAGCTATTTGTTTTTCAAAAGGACCAGGATCTGGCACTCCGTGTGTACTAAAAAAAGTTTGGGCAAATTCGGGATTGTTATTAATCTCTTGAATCAAGAAAGAGGGGATATATGGATTTTCCTGAACGAACCAGATATAGCGGTCCACAAAGTTTTGTACCATTTCGAAAACTGTTGATCCACTACTGAAAATATCATTGATATGAGGGGCGAATTTTAGGAAGGCCTGCATAAAAACAGCTTCGAACAACCGTTGTTTGCTCCTAAAATAATAGTGGAGCATTGCCTTGTTAATCTTAGCCTCATCTGCTATTTCCTGCATGCGTGTCCCAGCCATCCCTTTTTTCTGAAATACGTTGATCGCTGCCTCTAAAATATTCTGTTCTGTAGTTGAATCTTTCATAAACTAAATGGTTTAACTAAAAGGTTAGTAAATGTAAAATAAAATTTTCTAGTTTCTCATTTTTAGTTTGATTTTAAGATTTAATTAATAAGTCATACTCAAAATCATCAACTTTGTCATGTATGTCTCCATGGAGAATTACTAAATAAATTGTAGAGATTAAATCCATTTATAGCCCGCATATAGATAATTATAAAAGGATAGAACATTACAAATATTTCGTCTAGTGCCACCATTAATAGCTATGGTCGTCCGCAATTGTTCACGAGGTCTTGGAATACCAAGGAGGCCAAGGATTATACCCTGTAAATCCCGCCACATTAATTTTAAACCTTTTTAACAGCGTTAGGTAACAAAGGTTACATTTGGAACGGGGTCTTTCCCTTACTTTTGCGCCATACGTGAAAGTCAAAAACCACATAGCCGTTTTTTTGGTTACCCTTTTTCTGGTAAAGTTCGCCGCTATAGATGCGAATGGATTGAACGTATTGTTCAGCGGAAGCGATATCGCTTTTGTGAACCCCCATTGTAAAAAGAATAACTCCCCGAAACAGACACAAAAAACAGCGGATTATTCCCATGCCTATCTTTTTGCCTCACAGGTAATTACCCTGAACGGGTTTTGTAATTCGCAGTTTGCATTTGAGCCATTCTTTTGGGAAACAGATTCTTCAAAAGCCATGGCAGTGTCCAGCGAACATTTTTTTCCTTCAAGATTAAATAATCGCTACTTGGATAACATCTCCCCGCCTCCCCGATTTACCTAAACATCCACTTACATAAATCTTTGAAGTCGGTGCTACATTGGTCTTTGGTGCCCAAAAGATTTATGGCCAGATGAACTACTGCGGACAGACACCGCACAAATTCAAACATTTTATCTTACATCATTTACTATGACGACCCAAATTTTGATCAGCCGTCGTTCCGTACGACTATTGCGTATACTGGTAAGCGGCATATTTCTCGTAGCGGGCTTTAACCACTTGCTCCATATAGAAAAAACTGCCCAGCGGATAGAACAGGCCAATTTTAAGGGTATCGCCCATTTTTTCGGCGAACCGAAGTGGCTCATCATCCTGTCCGGTATCGTAATACTCGTCGGCGGGTTTATATTCTTAATAGCATATAGGACCAAATGGTCGGCCATCATCTTGATGGCGGTTTTGATACCCATCACATTGACGGATCAAGGGGGACAGATTACGACACTCGGATCCCTTTCAAGAATATTGTAATTTTAGGTGGCCTTCTATTTTTCATACTGAACGCCACCTATAACCTTTTAAAATAAATCATCATGAAAACATATATTTTTAGTTCAATCCTGCTCATCGTCACGCTGTTCAGCACCACTGGCCTCAAGGCCCAAGAAACGGATGGTAATACCAAAAACGACTATGTGGTAGTCACCAAGAAAGTACCACAGTTACAGCCTATCATCCTTACCGCCGAGGCACTCAAGGCCGAGGATGGCAATGCCTTCGGTGATTTTCAAGTGATTATCTGTGGACAGGAAATAGGCGATATTACCGATGCGGAGAAAATAAAGGACTTTATTAAAAAGGCGGAAAAATCCGGCGTCCATCTGGTAGCCTGCGGTTTTTCGCTCCATAAATTCAAAGTCGATAAAACAAAGATTCCGAAGGAAATCGAGGTGGTTGAAAATGGTATCCTTTACAATTTTCAGCTTCAGAAAAAAGGATACAAGGGCATTAGCCTGTAACGGTGGAAATGACTTCAATGACAAAATGTAAATGTATGGAATCCTATAGAACCATTTTATCTACTGCAGTCCTGTTGGCAATACTCTTAATGGCTGTGGCCTGTAAAACAGAATCCAATCTGAAGAAAAAATCGAACACCATAGCAAACGGAGCCAATGAAAAGGACAGCTTGAGCATTACCGTACTGCAAACCGCCGACATACACGGTCAGCTCCATAGGCATCCCGAACTGTTTTGGGAAGATGAAGAAATCGTCTTCAAAACCGTGGCGGCCTGGCCAACATCAAGACCCTTTTCGATGGGGAACTTCAAAAGGATCCCGATAGAACGATCATGGTCGATAGCGGTGACCTGATTCAAGGTAGCGGCTATGTGGCCTTGTCCGAGGGAAAGGTTCGGTTTGCAAAGGAAATGCATAATGCCATTTCCCAGGATCCCCCCGAACGCTTCGGCGGCTGGCTGGTCCGATTCTCCAGAATGAAGGTGGATTTTAACAGCCGGAACGATATGGGCCAGCGAATTTTCAGCATCACCGTAAACTGCGAACCGATGCAAGGTGATAAGTACTACAAGATATCGGCCTGTGTGCGTCCCGGTGACCCGATCGACAACCTGTGCAGGATGCGCAATGTGAAGGACGTAGAGGTAAAGGATTACACCATTTACGACGTAGTCGCGGAGTACCTCAAGGAAAACTCCCCTGTATCCCGCACCTTGGAAGGGCGACCGTACTGCGAATATCTCGGTACCTATTCCTTTTCTACGGTACCCGAAACCGATTATAAATTTCAATAGGAAAAATCATGGATAAGAAACAAAGAAAATCTTGGATCAAGTATGGAATTTTTGCCGTAATCGCCGTTACTCTCTATGTAACGGGACTGCACACCGAGGTCATCGGCTATGCGCAGCGCGGACTGCTCGCTACTGGCCTGATGGACCCCGATGTCGAAAAAATTGCCCAGGTCAGGAACGAAGGAAACGAAGATGGAAAGACAAGTACCGCTAAAACCCATCCAGCGAATTTTAATCTAAGGTTGCTCGATGCCGACGGCAACATTACCTCTTTGGAGGAATTTAAAGGAAAAGTGATCTTTTTGAATATGTGGGCCACATGGTGCCCGCCCTGCATCGCGGAGATGCCGGGTATCGACAAATTGCACGACGAAATGGGCGATGAGGTCGCATTCGTCATGCTGTCCATCGACCAGGATTTTGAAAAGGCCAAGGCCTTCGATAAGCGCAAGGGTTACGACCTTCCAATTTATGCACCGGCAAGCAATCTTCCTAAGATGTACCAATCATCGTCCATACCCACCACCTATATCATCGATGCCGCCGGAAATCTGGCTATGACACATAAGGGTATGGCGAATTATAGCGACGCGGAATTCAAGAAATTTCTAGATAGTTTAAAGTGATTTTTTTGAACCGAGGGACAAGAAGCCACTAATGTTTTATCCTTGTCCCTTTTTAAGGTTTCGTAATGTATCTTTTGCGAATCCGAAACATTTCAGAATTTAATCTCTTGGGGTATAATTCCCCGGCTTGTGCCTCGTCCTTTTTTTTTGAAATTTAGGATTTGCTTTTTTGGAATTTGATAATGCAGGCTTGCATCGAGGTAGTCCATTGGGATGGTCCAATCGTTTGCCGTCAGTGTTCCTTAGCTATAATTTTGTCAAAATTATCGGGATTGGTCGCTCCTTCGGTATTGTAGAACAAGAGGCTCGATGCCGTTGAAATTTCCAGTTTTTGTTTTGAGGCCTCGAAGCTATCTTTTGTTTTACCGCCAGAAAACCCGCCAGGCCCGCCGCCCTGGATTCGCCAGCAATGATTCTTTTGTCATTTTTAGTGGGATAGTACAATTCCCGAATGGCGCGTTCGGCGTACTCATCCTTGATTTTTAGGCTAGCATCGGTTCCTGTTTTGATGTTTTTTACCAAGCGGTTAGGGAGGGGATGCCACAGTTTAGTCCCGCTATCGCGGTTTGAAAATTCCCTGATGGGTACATCCTTTTTCCCGCTTTGAACGAAGTTACTATTCCAGCGGCCTCCCAAGAATCTACGATTACGATTTTCGGCTGATGGCTTCCGTAGCGATTTAGATAATACCAAATGGCGGAAGCAGCCCAACTTCCCACGCCCGCCTGAAGAAAAAAGATATCGATTTTCGGTTTGGGCTCCCATGGAGACTATCCTCCATTTCTTAGAAATGCGTTAGATAGCCCTCCATTATTTGTGCCGGTATTTCTTTATAATTTTCCCATGCGGTATCCTTTACCAATTGCCAGTCTTCCTCGATACATGTTCTTTCGGCATGGGCACAGGTTTCATCATAATTTTGCTCTACTTTGATTATTTTGGCCCCTTCCTTTTCAATCGCTTTGATCCTACTTTTGGTCGTATCCCGAGGAACAAAGACCACACATTTTGTATTTGAAATTTTAGAGGCCATGCGACCGCCATCCCGTGATTGCCATCGGTAGCCGTACAGAATGTTTCTATGTAGGGTAGCTTTTCAAGTAGCTTGTGTATGGCATGGGTAGCGCCTAGTCCCTCAAAGGCACTTAATCCAAAACGGTGCGATTCATCTTTGACAAAGACATTTGCCACCCCGTATCTCGTAGCTAGGTTCGGAAGTTTTACCAAGGGGGTTGGTTTATATGCTTTTAATGACCTGTGATATTCGATAGCTGTGCTCTGACCTAAAATAGCTGTGGTAATACCTGGGACAAGCTTGTTGGTCGGGGCGTTGACAAAATATTCGTCGGTTATATTTTGATGGTATTAGAACTGTTTTTTCAAGAGCTACTTTATTCTATCACTTTCGTTCTTTTCAATTTTAGTTCCGATTTTTTCGAAGATTGTTGCCAACGTATTAATGAATGTTATTTATAAGGCGTATATTATTTGTTTTAATCCGTTTTTCCCGGCGCGTTAAAAGTTTCGCTATCGATGACCATTACCCAGTCATGACCTTTACCGGTAGTTGGGGCCATGATTTTAACGGTATTGGATTTCTTGAGGTTTTCGGCGGGATAACTGTTCCCGGTTCGGGGATCGTACCACCATGTAGATAGTTCGTCGTTGGTCAAGGCGGTCAGATCTAAAGTGGCATTCCCGCCATTGGGCATATAGATCATAGCGTAACAGCCTTTGGAATCCCTGGTAGCACTTACGTAGTCCAAGTTTTCTTCTTGAGTTCCGACAATCATGGATTGATCGGGAATCCTCGTCAGAAAAGGCCTGGAGAGCATCAGGTTTTTCAAATGCCTAACCTGATTGGCCATGGGAAGGTCCAATGCCACTGGCCAAGGCCGAAGGGGCCCATTAACGGGCTCTTTATCCAATGTGTACATTTGCCAGACATCATGGCAACCATAGGTCTGCCCGAATGCGCCGGCGAAAACGTTCCAGTACATGATGCGCCTAATACCCTCAGGTATGCTGTACCCTAGTTCTTTGGCATTGAAACAGTTGGGATGGTCTTCGTACAACGGTTCCGCATCCAGTACAGGTTTTATGGGACGAAGATTATAATCGTTGCGAATATTGAGGTAGGTACTTTTATCGGGACAGTGGCCGGTCTGGTGCATATTGAAATCGAGCCATTTTTGGTCATGGAACCAGGTGGATGATCCACCACCGGCCTTTGGTTGTGGATGATAGCTCATCAAGGCTTTCTCGTAGCCCCCGGCCGCTTCGGCGATACCTTCGGCCATTTGGTTCCAAATCTCGACATCGTCGGAACCTTTCCGTGGGGTACGGTCCCCCCCGATGATCCAGATGACGTTATTGAAATCTTTATACCGGTTTCCGATCCAATTGCCATAGGTCCTTGCATTTTTTGCGTTGAAGATTTCCGGTCCTACGCCCCAACTGTCCTTATATAGTTTATCGCCCCATGTGGGCAATAAGGCGATATAAAGGCCCAATTCTGCCGCTTTGTTAATAATATAATCGACGTGCTCAAAATATTGCTCGTTCGGATTCCTCGGATCGTTATCGATCAATGGCGTTTCGCCATAGGTGTTCGGAGTGTTCAGGCCATCCAATTCTGCCAATGCAACAGCTTGAATTACGTTGAATCCTTGAGAGGCCCTTTTTTTCAGGTACATATCCGCTTCCTCACGGTCGCATCGGTGGAACAGTTCCCATGCCGTGTCCGCCATCCAAAAAAACGGTTGTCCCTCTTCGGTGATGAGATAGCGACCATTTTCATGAACCACTAATTTTTGGGCATTTAAACGTAATCCGTAAATCAATAAAACGATTAGAGCGAAAAATCGGAACATAGTTTAGTGTGATGCTTAAGTTCTAAGATTTTCTTTACCGAATTCTATTAGAACCGCATAAATATAAGAACTTATCTTGATTTTCTTTTTTTGGGTACCGTAGCCAGTGCCTCCGTCAAAGTTATGCGACGCGTGGGTGGTCATGTTAAAAACGCATCCATAAAACACAAAAACAGAATCCCGATAGCTATTTAAAATAGAATCTATCGGGATGGTTCTAAAAAGAAAGTCAAGACGAGGTCACTAACCTTTATAGGCCGATAGCATCCAAACCAGTTTTTCTTGCTGAACTATATACTCGCTCATCATCGCAACAGTACCCTCATCGGCTGCTTCGGCAGAAACTTTTAGTATCTCCCTCTCTTTGGCCAACAAGATTTTCAAGGCATTAAGGATATGGTCTATGGCGACTTCACCATCCGCAACGTTCTCCGCGGATTTAATTTCGGTAGTGTCAAGATATTTTTTGAATGTATGAAAAGGGGATTGGCCTAAGGTTAGAATACGCTCGGCTATCTCATCGACTTTTACTAGGGCATCATTGTAGAGCTCCTCGAATTTTAGGTGCAGTTCAAAGAATTTCTTTCCTTTTATATTCCAATGGAATCCCCGAAGGTTCATATAGAACAATTGATAATTCGATAAAAGGTCGTTCAATTGTTGGGCTGTTTCATTTGAGCTCTTTTCCTGTAATCCGATATTTGTTAAATTTTCCATGGTTCTTTTATTTAAAATCGTTCACGTTTTCCCCTAGGTCATAGACTGGGGTATTCTTAATTTCTTTTGACAATATACTGCTACCGGCGGCACTTCGATACCCTCCGGTACAATGTACTACCATCGGTTTGTCGGTAGGAATTTGATCCGCGCTATTGCGCAGATCGTTCAAGGGGTGCGACAGTGCGCTATCAAAAAACTTGCCTTCTTTCACCTCGCTCTTGTTCCGGACATCGATGATGGTGTATTTGTCGGGATGGTCTTTAAAATCCCGAAGGTCGAGTGTGCTACTTTTTTCCAGGTTCTTATCCTCCAGGGTAAAAATCGATTTCAATTGTTTTTCATAGCCTACCTTTCCCACCCTGTTCAGTAGTATTTCAAGATCCTCGGGATTATCGATGACCAAATGGAAGGCTTCCCTGGGTTCGATAATAGAACCCAACCAGGTCTCGAAGATGTCGTCTTCGGATGTTGCCTGAATGTTAATGCTTCCCTTTAGATGTCCTTTTTTAAAAACTTCCTCCGCACGTGTATCAACGATAAGTCCTTCTTCGGAGGCGTTCATTTTAAGCGGAACTTTGGCAAGGGCTTTTCGCAGGGTCTCCGCCCCGGTTTTATTGATATCCACGTTAAAGCCAAAATAGGAAGGGATAAACGGTTGGCTATCTAGCAATGTGCTTACAAATTCTTCTTTGGACTGCTCCTTAAAGGCCCAATTGCCCATACGCTCGTTGCCCAAGGTGCTGCTGCTATCCGAACTTAAATTCTTACCACAGAGCGAACCGGCCCCGTGTGCGGGATAGACTACGGCATCATTCGGTATGTTCGTAAATTGGTTTTCCATGGTATCATACATCATCTGGGCCAGCTCCTGCCGTTTGGCCTTCATATTCCCCGCCTTTTCCCGCAAGTCGGGACGGCCTACGTCGCCTATAAAAAGGGTGTCGCCAGTAAAGAGAACCGTTTCTCCCCCTTCTTCGGCAACGATGGTGATACTGTCCGGCGAATGGCCTGGCGTATTCAGGGCACGTAGGGACGCCTTCCCGATTTTTAGTTTATCACCCTCATCAAAAGCCTTATGGGGATAATCAGCTCCCAATTTTTCGCTGTTGTAAATGGTCGCTCCGGTTTCCTTATGAATCTGTAAATGGGAACTCACAAAATCCGCATGCGGATGGGTTTCGATGACCGCCACAATCCTGGCATTGTTCTCTTTCGCAAATACGTAGTATTGCATCGGGTCCCGTTCGGGATCGATAATCGCCATTTCGCCACCGCTTAACAAAGCGTAGGAGTAGTGCGCCAATGGGGAATATTCAAATTGTTTTATTTTCACGGTGATGATTTAATTTATACAAAATTAAAATATGGAAAGGTGCGGTTTAGTAACAGTAGTTACAGACTGGAGGGGTTTAACAGTGAATTAACAGGACGAACAGGTTTCCCTTAGCTTGACCTGTGACCAACAAACCGAATAATGGAGGCATCGCCATTATGATAAATCCCCTCTTTGAGTTGTATATCGGCCTCCTCCAAAAACTTAAAATCAAGGTCTTCAAATTCGTTGCGGATATCTTCTAGGGAAAAGAGCATTTCCAAGCTTTTCGGCCCTCCGGAATCCCTGCCCAATTGCCCTTTTGAAAACGCTTCAAAAATTACCAGTCCGTTCGGGTTCAAAAATTGCAGCATATGCCGGTGTACCCTGGCGCGAAGGTCCTTTGGTAAATGCGCATAGATCAAGGCCAGAACATCGAACTTGGTATCGGATGAAAAGTCCAGGGCGTTTGTGACCTCATAGGAAATCGTCACCTGCTGATTGTCCGCAAGCTGCATTGCCTTCCGTTTGCCGGATTCGCTAAGGTCGAAAGCTTCTACGTTCCATCCCTTCCTTGCGGCATAAACTGCATTACGGCCTTCACCTTCGGCCGGAAGAAGAATAGATCCCGGTGTCAGTTTATCCAATTCCTGTTTGAAAAATCGATTAGGCAATATGCCATAGGAAAAGGTAGTCTCGTCATACCGCTTGTTCCAAAAATCCTTCATTTCGGTGATTTTTAGGGCATAAAGACATAACCTTTGAGCTGATAATTGGAAAGAACGCTAAGGGCCGACAGGGCGGGTCGGACATACGGATTCAGATCCTCATCATCTATATTCTTTGAGGCGGTGGCCTGCGCGCAAACGAAGAGTTCCACTCCCCGATCTTGAAGTAGCTTCATCAATTCCAGGTTCGGGTTCGAGGTACCGTATTTCTCCTGATATTTTTCTTCATTAAGAACGATAAAAGTCGCATCGCCGTGAATGGCGGCAACGATATGGATCTTTTTGGAAGGCACATCTGCGACCCCCAACATATTTAGGGTTCTTGCTATTTTGAACAGCCCCGTGTTGACCCCCTCTTTTTCCTTCCCGTCCTTCAAGTCGAAAACCAGATTATACTGTAACGTACTGTCCGGTTGCACTGCGGCATCTGAAAAATATTTTATTTTTCCGTAACCCTCGACGATGGGAGACTCCCACTCCTGGGCTTCCATCTGGAATGCCAGTAAAGAAAACAAGACGATACCTAAAGATTTATTCATGTCCCAATAGTTGAAGATTTGTAGTAAGGATAACAATGCAGGTCTCGTCCAAGGCGAAACTTATAGAAAAAACCTAACACGGATAATCCCTTAGTTAGATCAATGGTTCGGATGTCAAAAGTACGCAACTTAGCATAGTTTGTCTGTAACAAATGTTACTGTCCCCCATGGCCCAAAGCAATATTTTTGTTGGATAGTCAATATTAAATTCAACGGCCGGTATGACGCAGGCCGTCTAATCGGATGGAAGAATTACGATCATTAATACGGAAACTTTTTTGGCTATTCTTGGCCACGTTTTCTTTGATTGCCATTCTATTTGTTGCTTTGCTCACATACAGACCGACCTCCACCCCGACGCGCGGGACGCCCCCCAATACCATGGTCGAAGAATGGCAACCTAAGAATGTATTATCCGAGTTGGATGCTATGGATCCCGAGGTGGAACAAGGGTATTTGCTGATTGCGGAAACACCCGTTCACATTGGGCCATTCGCGGAAGACCCTGCTATGCGTTTTACGGGCAATCATCTCACCTGTGCCAACTGCCATTTGAAAGCCGGTTCGCAAGCAGGTTCGGCCTCGTGGGTAGGGGTACTCGACCGTTTTCCACAGTTCGGAGGACGATCCAACAAAGTTGGTACTATAGAAGACCGCATCAACGGCTGTATGGAGCGAAGTATGAACGGAGAAAAACTGCCCTTGGATTCTGAACCAATGAAGGTTATTGTAGCCTATATGAACTGGTTGGGGGAAGGTCTGCCCGAGGATAGAAAAGATGAATATAAAGGCTATGGAAAAATAGAGGTTCCCAAGGCAGCGGTCGACTTAGAAAAAGGAAAATCATTGTATGCCAAAGAATGTGCCTTATGTCATGGTCAAAACGGTCAAGGATTCAGAAAACCGGATGGCCTAAAAGGGTATCAATATCCTCCCTTGTGGGGAGCCGACAGCTATAACGACGGTGCGGGAATGAACAGGGTCATTACCGCGGCAGAATTTATAAAGGGCAACATGCCCTTCGGACAGGCGACCTGGGACAATCCAAAATTGACCGATGAGGAGGCCTTTAATATTGCAGGATATATCAATAGCTTTGATAGACCCGTTAAGAAAGGCACCGAAAACGATTATCCCGATAAAAAATTAAAACCGGTATCTACCCCTTATGGCCCTTGGGCCGATGATTTTCCGGAGGAACAACACAAATACGGGCCGTTTCTTCCTATAATCGACTTCTATAAAAAACAGTATGACATAACCAAAACCAAATGATGCTGAGAAATACGTTATACGTTTTACTCCTATTACTATCCTTTGTTGCCCGTACCCAAGAAACCGAAGAACCAAAAGGGAAAGGCAAACTATCCGGACAATGGAGAACGTATTTCATGAGTACATTCAATAAGGGCGATCTTAAAGATTTTAGCGCCTTGGCCTCCGGCGGAAAAATAAAATACCAGTTCCCTTTAAACGATAAATTTGAGCTAGGTGCGGCGCTATACAATTCCATCAACCTTGGCATTCAGGATTTGACCATACCCGACGCCACCACGGGAAGACTGAGCAGGTACGAAGAAGGCCTCTTCGATCGGCTCGACCTTGAAAATGACGCGGTATTCCTTTTAGGGGAACTCTATCTCAAATACAGCCTGCCACAACACGGGTTTACCTTGGGAAGAATGATGGTCAACACACCTTTGATAAATCCCCAGGATGGTAGAATGATACCTACATTGGCCCAGGGATTCTGGTATAAGTACAATTTGAATACATCGAATACGCTCCAATTGGGGGTATTAAATCAAATCGCCCCACGATCTACGGGCGAATTCTTTGGGATTGGGGAAAGCATAGGTACTTATCCGGTAGGAAGGTATGTCGAAGGCCAGGCCAGCCAATATACCGGTAACACATCTTCAGGATATTTGGTTCTCCTCAACGCTGATGTTAAGATCTCCGAGCAAATGAAACTCAATTTTTGGAACACCTATGTGGATAACGTTTCGAACACCATTTATCTAAAACCTAGGCTAAAATTGACCAATAAAATCGATTTGGAACTGCAATGGCTGCACCAGAACAAAATAGGAAACGGGGGCAATGCAATCGATTCCTTACGGTATTTCAATAACAATTCTTCGGATATCTTGGGAACAAAGTTGGAGTATCGAAACAAGAAATCAAAAATTTCCCTGGCCTACGATAGAATCTTGCCCCACGGTCAATTTATTTCGCCAAGGGAGTGGGGCAGGGAAGATCTGTACAGCTTTCAAAAGAGGGAACGTAGCGAAGGCTCGGCCGATAACCATGCACTTGTATTGTACTACAATACCAACTTTAACTTGATCGACAAGAAGGCGGAGGTTCAAAGTATTTTAAGCATCGGAAGGCATTGGAAACCCTCTGTCTTGGATGCAGTTTCTAACAAATATGCGATTCCCGAATATACCCAGATTAACCTCGACCTATTCTTCAAGTTTGAAACATTAAAGAACCTGAGACCAGAATTGCTTTTAGTGTCCAAAACAGCAAATGGTGATTTTCCCGATAACCCCAACTTTTACTTTAACAAGACCGATATGTTCCACATTGATTTTATATTGAACTACAACTTTTAAAAGTTCCACATTGGGAAAAAGATGAAACTTAGTAAGCTTCATCTTTTCATAATCTATGGGGAAACATTTCTTTAAACGTTCTTGCCTTTCAGCATTTTGTTCCAGTAGAGATAGGGAAGTCCATACTTTTTAAGCATCCACAAGCGCCAATGTTCTTTTGAACTGTCAAAAACGAGCATTTGCTTCAATTTGGGATCAGGGGTAAAATTGTTGTTATAATCGAATTCCGCCAAAACCATCTTCCCGTAATCGGTTACCAAAGGGCAAGAAGAATAGCCGTTGTAGGCTTTGTTGCCCATCTTATGGTGTTCGATCAACAAATTAATATTATCGACTACGATCGGGGCTTGTTTCCTGATTGCGGCCCCCGTTTTAGCGGTAGGTAATGCGGCCACATCCCCCAAACTGAAAATATTCGGGTATTTGTTATGCTGCATCGTCTTATGGTCTACATCGACCCATCCGGCTTCATTTGCCAAAATGGAATCCTTGACGAATTTTGGGGCAACCGAGGGGGGAGCGGTATGCAACATATCGTAATGGATCCCATATCTATCACCTTCTACGGTTACTTTTACATCTTTATAATTATATTGAAACGATTCATCCAAGTGTTTCTCGTCATCTTCGTCTTGAATGACTACGCATCCTCCTGTGGCAATATCCTTGCCCAATTCGTACCAAGCGATTTGTTTTTCGGCATCCACTGCCACCAGTTTATGATAAAACCTCAGATTGATATCCTTTCTGTCTACCACTTTCATTAAGGTTTCTTTGATTTCTTTCACCCCAAAAATGACCGTCCCCGCTGTGGCAAAAACAACATCGGTCTTTTTGCGAACCCCACTTTTTCTGAAGTAGCTCTCTGCGAGGTACATAATTTTTTGTGGGGCACCACCGCACTTGATGGGTGTTGTGGGTTGGGTGAACAGCGCAGTACCTCCCTTGAAGTTCTTGACGACGTTCCAAGTATGCCGTGGGTCGGTATAATTGCTGCAGACCACACCTTTATCCATGGCCTCTCCCAAGCCGGGCACAAGACTGAAATCATAGGCCAATCCGGGCGCGACTACGAGATAGTCGTAGGTAATATTCCCACTTACCGAGGTAAGCACCTTATTGTCTTCAGGCTCAAAGCCCGTGGCCTTGTCCATAATCCATTTGGCCTGTTTCGGCATTACTTCCGACATGGGCCTTTCGGTTTTATCGTAATCATAGGTACCTGCCCCGACTAGAGTCCAGGCCGGTTGGTAGTAATGTGCACTGGCCGGTTCAATCACGGCGATATCCTTTATACCCTTTTGTTCGATAAGCTGGGCGGCGACCATGATACCTGCCGTACCGCCACCGATAATGACTACTTGATAATGAGATTTCATTTTGTCTATTTTTTTTAGAATCTGTTAAAAATAAGGCAGACTTTTTAGGGTAACAGTAACATTTGTTACACAAGTAAGAAACATTTATACAAAGCACAATGCTATTTCCTCGCCTTACAGGTACTCAACCCCAACAATGGAATATAAGGGACAGAAGCTGATAAAACTGGTCAAAACGAAAATAGCCGCCAATGCTAAAAGCACGTAAGCCAGTGTTCCTTCGATTATCTTGTCATAGTATAGTCCTATTATTGCCGCTGCAACTATTATAACGACCCGGTCTGCAATACCCATATTTTTTTTATGGTAATACTATTTTATACTTCAGCTATTCAATGACTAAAACAATTGCTGTTATGGGACCTATGGATATGATGCAGACCCAAACCCATTTCATCCATTTTTCGACTTCATATCCAAATGTTTCTTGATATTCAAAGTTGGACAGTAACATTTGATATATAAAGCGATAATAGGTAACCTAGGTTACTGTCAGTTCTTAGAGCTACCAGTACCTTTAAACCCAAAAGATACGGATATATGAAGAAATATCTCGATGCATTTATCGGGGCATTTAACGGAACCTTGGATTGGACCTGGAAGTCCATCATCTTCGAGGTGCCTTGGTACACGAATTATTTTTGGGGACTGGTCGTAATATCAATGGTCGTTTGGCTCTTGGAAATCATTTTTCCCTGGCGTAAGGAGCAATCTATTTTTCGAAAGGATTTTTGGTTGGATGCCTTTTATATGTTCTTCAACTTCTTTCTCTTTGCAATTGCTATCAGCGGTTTTTATGCCCTATTGGGCACATTGTTCAAGGATTTCGGTGTTACCGCCCAAAGCGTGGCACTTATAAATCCCACCGGATGGCCGATGTGGGTACAGTTGCTCGTATTTTTCGTGGTGCTCGATTTTGTGCAATGGTTTACCCACATCTTATTGCACCGATATGCGTTTCTTTGGAAATTCCACAAAGTACACCACAGTGTCAAGGAGATGGGCTTCGCCGCACATTTGCGCTACCATTGGATGGAGAACGTGCTCTACAAACCTTTGAAGACGTTCGGGGTAATGATCCTGGGAGGTTTTGAACCGGAACAGGCCTATATCGTACATTTTCTGGCCATAACGATCGGGCATTTTAACCATTCCAACATTAAAATTACCTGGGGACCTTTCAAATATTTAATCAATAATCCCGTGATGCATTTGTACCATCACGCACATGACCTTCCCGAAGGCAAATATGGTGTGAACTTCGGAATCAGCTTAAGCCTTTGGGATTATATATTTCGTACAAATCACATTCCCGAAGATAGTGGTACCATAGAACTTGGCTTTCGGGGGGATGATGAATTCCCAAAGGATTTTTTGCACCAAAACAGCTATGGTTTCAGGAATAGGCAAAAGTAATCTTGTCGCTACTTTCCTAAAATAAAATCCACGTCCATTTGTACATGAAGGTCCGTTGTGGCAAGTACGGGTAAGTCAACATCTCCGGGCTTGATCAATAAGGGAAGTTCGATACATCCTAAAATGATGCCATCGGCACCCGAGGCCTTACAAAGGCCTATTTGGGTAAGAAAAAACTGCTTGGCCTTCTCGCTAAACAGCCCTTGGGTAAGCTCTTTCGACACGTAATTATGCGCCTGCCCTATACAATGCGCTTCGGGAATCTGGGTCTAGATACCATAGTTCGACCTTAATACGCTGGGAGTTACGTTGCCTGTCATCGTTGGGCGATGCCCAATAGCCCCAATTTTTTTAATCCCAACCGTTGTGCTTCCTAACCCGTGGCATCCGCGATATGGAGAATTGGGATCCCTATTTTAGGCTGCACATGTTCATAGCCCATATGCGGCGTATTGGCACAGATTACGATGGCTTCCGCACCCGCTCGTTCCAGTTTCTGGGATTCCTCAAGATATTTGGTGTTGATCTTATCCTCGTTCAGCTCCCGCATCGGTTAGATGTTGATGCTGTGTAGGATTAAGGGCGGATTGGCCTGTTCGCCAATTTGACTTCCGACCATTTCGTTTATCATTCTGTAATATACGAAGGTAGAGTGCCAAGAGGTACCTCCTATGAGTCCCAATGTTTTCATTCAATACTATTTAAGAGCTAATCATCTCCATTCTCGTCAAACCGAATACTCCAACCCCCGTACTTGGTTCTCTCCATAACCCACTGCCTTATCCGATGGATATAACATGCGCAGTTTGGCCATTGTTTCAGGTTGGATCTGTTCATCAGGTGTTCCATGACATTGTAGGCCCAGGGCATTGGTGATGATCGGGGCATAGAAACTTATGGTACCGTGCTCATTTTCGACCATGGGTTGGTATTCGTTTCCGGAAGCGATTTTATCCTTAAAGAATTTTATGTGCGCCTATTCCCTTTCGTTGGCCTGATTATCAGGATTTCTGGGCTTGTCGGATACCCTTTGGATTCGTGCATTGTGTACCGTTGCCATACTATCGATTAACGGATAGGCTTGTACGTTGCAGAACTCCAAGGCGCCCAATGTGCCGTCTTTTTGGATGGCTCCCATCAGGTTTTTCCCCAGCTTGGCCTGTGTGGATTTTGCGTAGTTTGAACCGATCTACGCATAGTTTTTCTCCGGAACTTCAGTAGCAGTTTCCTTTTTATCGGTTTTTGGAGATTCCTTGCAGGCGGTAAAGGAAAGAAAGCCCATTAGCCCATTAGCCCATTAGCCCATTAGCCCATTAGCCCATTAGCCCATTAGCCCATTAGCCCATACCAGTACGGCAAATAATCTATGATTTTTCATTTGTTGGTTCTTTAGAAATATAAAACTTATTGATATGTTTTTTTACATACTTCAATCTTATAACCCCAATGGTAAGTAAAATGGGTGCAATGACCACAAGGCTATAACCTATCCATTCGATTTCTTGTAGTAGCTCTAATTTTATGATGGCAAGACCCGAACTCAGAAATACGATAAACGTTCTGAAATAGGCCAAAAAAGTGCGCTCGTTGGCCAATCTGGTGCGGTCCAATGCCAATTCATTGGTAAGGGACAGCGGTAGGCGCACCTTCTTATGAGAACCTTCCCGTAGCACGGCCTATGAATGATTTTGCTTTGTTTCCCAATCCGTTTGTGGAATCTATGGACGGATAGCCCAAGGATTTCAATTTCTCTTTTACCAGTAAGGCATCTTCCACATTTTGGTAGGTAAAGGAGACCTTGGTCGAACCTACATCCACATGTATATCCGACACATTTTGTAAATCGGTTAATTTGGCGGTAATGGTCTTGGCACAACTGCCACATTTTAGGTTTTGAATAAGGATGGATGCTTTCATGGTATTTTGTTTTATGGATCTAAAGTAGGAAGTAATAAAAACTCTGGCAGTAACTTAGGTTACAGAAATAAGTGAACGACTAAACCCCCAAAGCAATTAAGATGGCCCTGATTAGGAAAGTCTTGTCCATACCAGATATATTTATTTATTTATTTGCCCATGCCATATACCCCCCTTCCAAGTCATAGATCTTTGAAAACCCCATCTCTACCAATCTTCTTGCGGCTCCTTGGCTTCTTGCACCGGACCGGCAATAGACATAAACTGGTTCATATTTGTTGAGTTTCGAAAATGACCTTTCAAACACTTCTGTTTTTCTAAAATCGATGTTGATCGCATTCTTAATATGGCCTTTATTAAATTCTTCTGGCGTTCTTACATCTACCAATTGAACTTCTGGTGATGAAATAGCATTGGCGTATGAGTTCACATCCAAGACCACACTTTTATCAGATTGTTCTTTTCCTAAACCAAAAAGAGCGCTTAACAATGACATAGTATTTAAAGTTTACGGTTGCGTTTGAAAAAGAAAACGGCCCAGTTTGAAAAGACCGTCTCCCTAAAACAACCAACCAATCAATTATAATTCAGTTCTTTTTTCGCCAAGTAGAAGTCCACCAATTCAATGGAATCATCTTTAATTCTGGTTTCCATTTCCTCTAAGGTCTTTGGCGGGGGCACGATCACCTTATCGCCTTTTTTCCAGTCCAGCGGCATGGCAACCTTGTACTTGTCAGAAGTCTGTAAAGCCTCCAACGCCCGAAGGATTTCGTCCATATTTCTGCCCACGTTTAACGGATAATACATGATCAACCGGATTTTCTTATCGGGGTCGATAAAGAAAACGGCGCGTACGGCGGCAGTCTCGCTTTCATTGGGCTGTAGCATACCATAAAGTTTGGACACCTTCATATCGATATCCGCAATTATGGGGAAATCGAAGTACACTCCGGTTTTCTCCTTTACGTTGCTGACCCAGCCCAAGTGGGCATGTACGCTATCGATGCTTAATCCCAACAGTTCCGTATTTAGGGCATCGAACTCCCTTTTTCGCTGAGCGAAGCCGCTCATCTCGGTCGTACAGACCGGTGTAAAGTCCGCTGGATGCGAGAACATGATTAACCATTTATCATTGGCATAATCGGATAATTTTATTTTTCCTTTTGTAGTTATCGCCTCGAAATTGGGAGCTTTGTCCCCAATTCTTGGCATTACGTTTGTTTCTATATTTGTAGTTTCCATACTGTTTTATTTTACCATAAAGATATTTAGACAATCTGCCGATTACAGTAACAATGGTTACATTGAATGTTAAAGAATGTCTCAAAAAGTGCGGTCTAAAAGACCGCACTCTTATACACATACCACTTCTATAAATGCTCTTCAAGCTTTTTCTTTTTCAATTCCATTACCATTTATTTTCCTAGCTGCTCGATTCGTTCCAGACTTTCTTCGATGTTCATCAATTTCTGAAGGATCATGATGTGGGTCTTCTTGGCGTCGATCCCAACGGGACTGCTATCGCTATGGATTTCCTTTGCTATCGCTTCGTACTGCTCTTTTTCAGTCATTATTTTTAGTTTTTATTGATTGTTCCATTCCGAATAACCACCGGAGTAGTCATATATGGTTTGGAAACCCAATGTCTCCAATTCCTTACCGGCCTGTTTACTTCTGCCGCCCACTTGACAATAGATATAGACAGGTTTCGACTTGTCCAGTTTTTTGACTTCCTTTTTAAAGGTATACAGATGTAAAATGTCAATGTTGATGGCATCATCGATATGACCCTGATTGTATTCCCTTTCTGTTCGCACATCCAACAGTTGCACATCTTTCCCGATGACTTCGGTCTTAAAGGTATCCATATCGATCACCTGAACATGTCCGTCATTTTGTGATTTACAGGATATGGAACTGATCAACACTAAAAAAAAGACATATTTCTTCATTTTTTTATAATGTTGATGGACAAACATACGCGGTTACTGGTATCCCGGCATCCTTAATGGCCTCGAACCCGCCGGATATGTCGATAAGATTGTGGATGCCACGACTTTTTAAAATGGAAGAAGCTATCATGCTACGGTAGCCTCCGGCACAATGTACATAAAATGGTTCCGCAGGGAATTCGGCCAAATGGTCGTTCAAATAGTCCAATGGGGTGTTGTTCGCATCGATGACATGTTCGGATAAGAACTCACTTTCCTTACGTACATCAAAAACTGGGAGTTTTTCATCTTCCGATATTCCCTGAAGCTGTTCGGCGGTTATTTGGCTTACGGTATCATATTCCATCGAAGCTTTTTTCCAAGCCTCGAAGCCACCTTCCAAATGGCCCAATGTATTGTCAAAACCGACCCGCGAAAGCCGGGTTACCGCTTCCTCTTCCCGACCCTTAGGGGCCACCAATAAAATGGGCTGCTTAACATCGGCAATCAGCGAACCGACCCAAGGTGCAAAACTACCGTCCAATCCGATAAAGATGGAACTGGGAATATGCCCTTTGGCAAAGTCGTCTTCATGCCGAACATCCAATACCACGGCACCTGTCTCGTTTGCGGCCGCCTCAAAAGCTTTGGGGGAAAGCGCCCTTGTGCCACGCTCCAATACTTCCTCGATATCATCGTAACCCTCTTTGTTCATCTTAACGTTGAGCGGGAAATATTGGGGAGGAGGTAATAAACCTTCAGTGACTTCATCAATAAATTCCTCCTTGGTCATATCGGCGCGTAGGGCATAGTTCATCTTTTTCTGGTTGCCCAACGTATCCACTGTTTCCTTCATCATATTCTTACCACAGGCGGAGCCTGCGCCGTGGGCCGGGTATACGATTACATCGTCCGCCAAGGGCATAATCTTATTCCGTAGGCTATCGTATAAGAATCCTGCCAGATCACGTTCTGTAAGCTCTCCCATTTTTTGGGCCAGATCTGGGCGACCTACATCCCCCAAGAACAGGGTGTCGCCGCTAAAAATGGCATAGTCATTTCCGTTCTTGTCCGCTAAAAGATATGTAGTACTTTCCATGGTATGGCCTGGAGTGTGCAATACTTCGATGGTAATTTCTCCTAATTTGAATTCCTGACCATCCTCCGCTATAATGGCATCAAAACTGGGGCTGGCATTGGGACCATAGATAATGGGCGCCCCCGTTTCTTTTGATAGTGTTACATGACCGCTCACGAAATCGGCATGAAAATGCGTTTCGAAAATGTATTTGATCTTGGCATCGTCCAATTTGGCCCTGTTGATATATGGCTTTACCTCGCGCAAAGGGTCGATGAGGGCAACTTCCCCCTTGCTTTCTATATAATAGGCACCTTGTGCCAGACATCCGGTATAAATTTGTTCAACTTTCATTTTTCAACAATTATAAGTTGGTATGGATAAAAATAATACGGGTTTCCAAGTCCCACAGTAACCTTTGTTACAGATAGGTATTTTAAGAAAAAACCTGCTCCAGGCATAACAGGTCTTGATGTGAATAGTTCATCCTTACCACTACAAAAGTGTAGAAGGACATACATACTCCGATTTGGGGATGCCGGTATTTTTAAGCTCGTCAAAGCCTCCGATGACGTCCACAAAATCATCCCAACCCCTTTGTTTTAGAATGGAGGCCGCAATCATACTACGATAGCCACCGGCACAATGCAGTACAAAAGGCCTATCTTTTGGAAATTGCGCAAGATGCTGATTAATGTGATTTAGGGGAATATTGATTGCATCGACAACATGTTCCGAATCAAATTCACTTTTCTTACGTACATCGATGACCACTGGTTTTTCGCCCTTATATTTCTCTTCCAAATCGGATGCGCTGATCCGGTTTACGGTTTCATACTCCTTGTTGCTTTTTTTCCAAGCGTCAAATCCGTTCTTGAGATACCCGATGGCATGGTCGTAACCTACCCTGGATAATCGGGTAATGGCTTCCTCTTCTTTTCCTGGATAGGTAATCAATAGAATTTCATGTTTTACGCCGGGAATCATTTCGCCGACCCATTGGGCAAAATTCCCATCCAAACCGATGTTGATACTGTAGGGGATAAATCCTTTTGCAAAATCCTCGGCATCCCTGGTATCCAACATCAAGGCTCCCGTATCGTTGGCAACAAATTCGAATTCATCGGGAGACATGGCTTTTGTAGCCCTTTGCATAATCGTATCCAGACTTTCATAGCCCTTGATGTTCATCAAAACATTTTGTGGGAAGTAGCCAGGAGGCGGGGTCAATCCTGTCAATACTTCTTTGACAAACTCTTCTTTAGTCATATCGGGTCGAAGTGCATAGTTCGTTTTTTTCTGGTGCCCAAGGGTATCGGTAGTTTCCTTGCTCATCATTTTACCACACGCAGAACCGGCTCCATGATTTGGAAATACGATGAGGTCATCGCTTAGGGGCATGATCTTGTTTCGAAGGGAATCGTACAGATGTCCTGCCAATTTCTCCTCGGTAAGATCGGCAACTACGTGCTGGGCAAGGTCGGGTCTGCCCACATCGCCGATAAACAAGGTATCCCCTGTTATAATCCCGTATTCCTTATCATTTTCGTCGATAAGAAGATAAGTGGTACTTTCCATAGTATGACCGGGCGTATGGATTACCTTGATCTTATAATCGCCTACTTTAAAAATCTGTCCATCCTTGGCAGTGGTAGCTTCATAGGCAGGTTTGGCTCCAGGCCCAAAAACAATTTCAGAACCCGCCTTTTTTCTTAAGTCGAGATGCCCACTGACAAAATCCGCATGAAAATGCGTCTCGAAGACATACTTGATTTCAGCGTTGCCTATCTGCGCCCGGTCAATATAAGGTTGCACTTCCCGCAAAGGGTCAAAAACTGCCGCTTCACCTTTACTTTCGATATAATAGGCTGCATGTGCAATACATCCGGTATAGATCTGTTCTACTTTCATAATAATGAATTTAAGGTTTACGAAGTAAAAGTAGATTTCAAATTCCACCCCTACAGTTACCTAGGTTACAGAAGTAGATTTTTTTGATTGAAGCGCTATTTTTTCCTCAATTTCGTTCTTTCCGCTGGACTCCCTACAGTGTTCAAAGGCCTCATAGGTGGTAACAAAAATGTTTTCCTTTCCAATTCATGCCTAATAATGTAACAAATGAGTAGAGGGCCATTAATTGCATTATATAAGTCCCTCCTCCTCTAGAGAAGTTCTCAGCTTCGCCTGATTTTTCCCAGAATCGGTCATTTTTTTTTGGATAGTTCCCTCATAGTCAGGATGACTTTTCATGAGTTTGATTAGCGGGTCTTTTTCCAAGAACAACAAAATCCAATATTGATAATGATCCTGCAATGCGAAAAGTTTGAGTTGCTCCATACCCTTGTCCACTTTTCCCTCCTAGGCATACTTTACGGCCATGCTAGCGCCCTTGTAAATGGATTTGTCACTTGTTAAATATTCACTATACCCCTCAAAAAATTCATTTGCTTCTTCTTCAAACCCCATTTTCTGATAGACCAATCCGATCTTTATATCCTCGTGGGGATAAATATCCCAATTGAACTTTTTTCTAGCTTCTACGAATTTCTGATAATAGGTAAAAGCAACTTGATAGTCTTCCTTGATATAATATAGTTTCCCTATATCCTGTAGAATATCCAAGCGGGTGCTATCCTTTTCGAACTCTTTTTCTAAGGTTGTTTTGAGCCGTTCCAAATTTTCATCCACAACATACTGAATGAACGCTTTTAAATGTGGGGCATATAAGTTATTAGGGTCGTAATCCAGCGACTTGTTGACGTATTTCATGGCCTCTTCGGTGAAACCACTTTGGGCAAGGGAATTGCTTAAATCCAAATAAATGAAACTTTGGCCCAGTGAGTCATTGGTTGCAACATCCAATTGTGCGCCTTTTAGAGCATTGGTTAGGTACTTTGCGGTATTAGGTATATAGATAGAATACAATCTAGAAAGCAGTTGAATAACATCGGCCGAATTAGGATTGTATTCCAGTGCCTTTTCCAAATGAGGTAGAGCCAATCGATATTCTTCAGTATGCATATAATATAATGCTTTGCATATAAGGCTTACATCGTTCTTTGAATCATAGAGCAGTGCCTCGTCCGCATAATTGTTGATAAGGTCGGTATACCGTTTCTGTTTCTGGAAGATATCGAGATAATAATAAGATATGGCGAGATTGGCATAGGCGAGCGCGAATTGTTCATCCTGCTGTACGGCCTTTTCAAATAAAGGAATGGCCTTTTCCAAGTCTTCATTTGTGCGAGAATAATCTAATGCTTGTAGATAGTAATCATACGCCACCAGATATTCAGTAGGCCTTTTCTCGATTTGCTCCAATTCGGTTGGTGTCACGACCGCCTCAATGGCATCTGCAATTTTCTTCGCAACATCGTTCTGTAAACCAAAAATGTCCTCAACTTCGCTACTGTACTGTTCCACCCAAATAGGGGTATCCGTGGAAGCGTTAATCAATTGCACGTTGAGCAAAACTTGATTGCCTACACGTTGGCCACTACCTTCTACCAAATAGTTCACATGCAATTCTTCGGCGATTTCTGGAATACCTTTGTCCGTTTTTCGGTACTTCTCTACGGAGGTTCTACTGATTACCCTCAGGTCTTCAATTTTCTGAAGGTTGTTCAATGCGGATTCCATCAACCCGTTCACAAAATAAAGATTGGTAGAATCGGCACTTTCATTTTTGAAGGGCAATACGGCGATGGATTTTTCAACTTCCAGCTTCTGTACGGCATCCGTTTTATTGAAAATCAAAAATGCAACAATCAGCAATACTATGGATGTGCCAGCGATAATAGGCCATCGGTATATCTTCAAATAGTTCCGCTTAACCTTTTCGGTTTCCACTTCTATAGCACCTTTGCCAACCTCTTCGGGCGGATATCCATATTGTTCCCGAAAACATTTAATGAAGTATGAAGTGCTTCCAAAACCCACTTGATACGAAATTTCGGAAACCGTCGAAGAATCTTCCTTCAGCAGTTCCATAGCTTCTTTAAGACGGACTTGACGAATAAATTGACTTGCGGAAAGTTGTGTTTGTTTTTTTGATTTTTCGAAGCAAGTTGGACCGGCTCATATTCATGGAATCTGCCAATTCAGAAACCCCAAATTGTTCGTTACCCAAATTCTCCATAATCAGGGCTTCCGCTTGTTCAATAAAGGTCGATGTGTTGGCCGGTGTGTTTGACATATTGTTTTTTACTAGCTCTAAATTAGGGAAAATTTAAAGAATTACGCGTTATCTCGAAGGCCACCTATTTATCGGAAAAGTCATCTTTTGCGTCATAATTTACATCCCTGCGCCATAGTTTTTATGGCCTCCCGAAACCTTACATAGTTCTCCGCATAGCTCATACGGGTTGCTTCAAGTTCGATAGCATCTTTGTACCAACAAAAATCATAACAAAACAATTTAAAACTAAAATCATGAAAGCATCGATTACAAGAACAGCAACGGAATCTAAAATAGGTCAGTACTTCTCAACCTTTAGCAGTAGCAAAAGGGCACAGTGGGCACAATACAGAAACTTCAGCAGATAATTTGAATCAAAAAAACAGTAAACAATCTATAAAAACAAAATATCATGAAGGCATCAATTACAAGAACAGCAACGGAATCAAGAACAGGACAGTACTTCTCATTTTTCAGCAACAGCAAGAGAATCCGTTGGTCAGAATCCAGACATTACTTTCATTTAGAACTCTAGTTCGTGGGTTTGGAAAAAGGGGTAGACCCTAATCAAAGTCTATCCCTTACCATAAAAAAATTATAACAACAATTAAAAATGCAATTATGAAATCAAAGATTCACGAATACCTATTAAAATCAAATAACAAAGGCATGAGTAAAACAATCAAAAAACAAGTTATGTTAAAAATGGCGTGTATTGCCTTTACTCTAGTATCTGCAATGGCATTTGCTCAAAACAATTCCAATACTCAAAACAGCTTCAACCGAGACGGTTTTATGTTCGAATTTGGGCTAGGCGGTGGTATAATTAGTATAGAAGATAGTGCTGGAACTCAAAGTTTTGATGATGCCCAAGGCGGTGGCACTTTTCCTGAATTAAAGTTCGGCTATATGCTAAACAACCGTTTAGCCGTTACCGTTTCTGCACCTGGAATGATTTACACGGTCAATGATAATGACAGACACTTTGGCGGCATTATACCTGCTGTTCAGTACTGGGTAAAAGACCGGTGGTGGATACATGGTGGAGCTGGTTTAGCCATAGATTCTCCTGCATTATATGATATCGAAGAGAACGTAAATGACGATTGGAATACAGGGATAGCGGTTATGGTGAGTACCGGTTATGAAGTGTACAGAAAAAACAGATTTGCCTTAAACGTTCAATCTAAATTATTCCTAGGTGGTGTAAAGTTAGATAATAACATTGACAGAGATGTGGTGCAGTTAAGTTTGGGAATTGGCTTTAGCTGGTTTTAATTATCAAAGAAAAAATAATATCAATAATCATAAAAAATATAATCATGAAATCATTTAGAATTAACAAATTAAGAACCTTGGTAAACATATCATTAGTGCTCCTTTTACTTACGGCTGCATGCGGTCAGTCGAGTAAGAAGTCAAAAGATGATACAACCAATAATAACGAGACCAAGTCGATGGGTGCCACACCGGAAATGGATATTCAGACTGCTATTCTATCGGATAATCTTGAAATAGTTAAAAAGCACATTCAGGCAGGAACAGATTTGAATAAAAAAGACCCTATGAGTGGTTCTACCCCATTGATTACCGCCGCGAGCTTTGGAAAAAATAAAATCGCACAAGTCCTTATTGATGCCGGTGCGGATATGACTCTTAAAAATAACGACGGGGCGACAGCTTTACATACAGCCGCATTCTTTTGTAGGGTCGAAGTCGTACAGTCCCTTATTGATGCCAAAGCCGATAAGACTGCAAAAAACAACTTTGGTATGACACCAAGGGAAAGTGTAATGGGGCCTTTTGTAGAAATAAAGCCCATTTATGAAATGCTCCAACAACAATTAGGGCCGATAGGTTTACAAATTGACCTGGCAGAAATCGAAAAAACCCGTCCGGTCATTGCCATGATGTTGCAGTAATCGACCTTAAAAGGATATTCCAATGACAACAGAACGAAGACACGACATTGATTGGCTCAGGGTAATTGCGATTGGTTTACTGCTAATCTATCATATAGCCATCATTTTTCAACCTTGGGCTTTGTTTATCGGTTTCATCAGAAGCGATGAATCCTTAGAAGGTTTGTGGAAACCGATGACCATGCTCAATGTTTGGCGAATTCCGTTGTTGTTTTACGTATCGGGAATGGGGCTTTATTTTGCCATGCGCAAACGAAATTGGCTGCAATTGCTTCTGGAACGCACAAAGCGAATTCTTTTACCTTTCCTATTTGGTATTGTTGCCATTACTCCATTGCACATGTTTATTTTTCAGAAACACTACAATTTACCCTTAGGCTACTTTCCCCATCAAGGCCATTTATGGTTCTTGGGAAATATATTTGTCTACGTCCTTATACTTTTACCGTTCTTTTACTACTTGAAGAAGCATGAGAACGGTAAAATCAAAAGAGCGTTATCGGGACTAATGAGCCATGCCGGTGGGCCATTATTTATATCTATATTTTTTGTTATTGAAGTTATATTTGTAGAACCCCAACAGTTTGCATTGTATGCCCAGACATGGCATGGCTTTTTTAATGGATTTTTATCCTTCTTTTTCGGCTATCTTTTCGTGTACAGTGGAAAAACATTTTGGCAGACCGTTTTGAGATGGCGATGGTTATATATTGGTTTGGCTGCTGTATTGTTCGGCATCCGATACGCTGTTTTTGCAACGGAGGCACCAGGCTATTTTATGGCCATAGAATCCAATTGTTGGATTTTCGGAGTTTTCGGTCTGGGTTATAAATATTTGAACAGGCCAAGTAAAACTCTGAGCTACTTAAGCCAAGCTGCATATCCCGTTTACATCATCCACATGTTTGTGCTGTATGCAGGGGCTATGCTCATCTTGCCGTTGGAGATACCACCGGTACTAAAATTCATAGCCATTACAGCGTTCACAGGTATTTTTTGCTATCTTGTTTATGAGTTTATCCTTCGGAGAGTGGTTTTCTTAAGGCCTTTGTTCGGATTGAAATGGACGTTTAACAGATTGAAACGCCAAGCTAAGAACATCGTATCCGAATCAAAAACATAATAGTTTTTGGCGTTTCGCTCAGTTGAAAACTGACAGTTCCCCCCCTATATTTTATGAAATCAAATTTGTGTTATTAGACTCCGTAAATCTATTTATTCAAGAACTTATTATGAAAGCAGCGATTTATAATACATACGGTCCACCCAATGTCATTACGTTGGTAGAGTTAGAAAAGCCACGGCCCAAGGACGATGAAATCCTTATCAAGATAAATGCAGCTACTGTAACCTCTGGAGACGTTCGACTCCGTGGTTCGGACTTCCCGCCATTGTTCTGGCTTCCGGCCAGGCTGATATTCGGTCTATTTAAACCGAAAAAGAAGATTCTCGGTCATGAATTGGCCGGAACCATTGAAGAGGTTGGAAAGGATGTTACAAAATTCAAAATCGGCGATCATGTATTTGGAACTACAACCATGCTGAAGACAGGTTCTTATGCCGAATACATCTGCCTGCCACAAGAGTGGAAGCATGGCGTTGTCGAAAAGAAACCCGAAAACCTAAGTTTTAAGGAAGCTGCTGCCTTACCTGTGGGAGCAATGACCGCTATGTTTCTACTTAAAAAAGCGTACCAAAGTCTCGAGATAAAAGGTGGAGGAAAAGTCCTGATTTACGGTGCATCGGGAAGTGTAGGAAGCTATGCCGTTCAAATTGCGACTCAGCAGGGTGCGACGGTTACGGGTGTATGCAGCGGTTCTAATTTTAAGATGGTAAAATCATTGGGCGCCAAAAACCTAATAGACTATAAAAAAGAGGATTATTCCCAGCGGGAGGAAAAATTCGATATTGTTTTTGACGCAGTGGGCAAGACAACAAAATCAAAGGCCAAAAAAGTTTTAAATGCCAAAGGTGCTTTTGTTTCGGTCAAGATGCTGACAAAAGAAAAAAGTGACCACCTCATGTCGATAAAAAATCTTGCAGATGAGAAAAAGCTAACGCCATTTATCGATAGAACCTTTCCGCTGGATGAAATCGTAAGTGCGCATGAATACGTTGGTTCAGGACGGAAAAGGGGGAACGTAGTCATTGATATCATACAATAGCAAGAATACTTTATTCAATATTCGACCAACGAATAACGGCAATGAAAATCCTTCGAAAAATTCGATTGAACTGATCTGTCAAAATAAGACCGGAAAGCATTTAAAATACGCAATACTGTAAGAATGAATTCTCTATACAAATCAGAAACAGGAAAAAAAGAAATCATAGGTCTTTATGACCTTAAAGTAAAAGATTTGGCCATAGACTATTCGTACAGACCAATCGATACCAAATTTGGTACTACCAATATCATTGTTACCGGAGATTCAACCAAACCACCAATACTATTGATTCATGGTTCCAATGGGTGCGCACCGATAGCCTTAGAGACCTATCCTAATCTTTATAAAAATTTTCGGGTATTTGCCATTGATGTTCTTGCACAACCAAACAAAAGTGCTGAAACCAGATTGAGTATGAAAGACGACAGTTACGGCTTATGGATCAATGATATTATAAATCAACTTGACCTAAAGAACGTAACCATGGCGGGCTTCTCTTTCGGAGGATTGGTGATACTTAAAACGTTGATCCAGAATGAAGATAATATTAAAGAAGTGTTTTTATCCGCACCAGCTTTTATTGTCAATGGAAACCCTCTGATTTTACTATTTAAGGTATTCATACCTATGAAGCGTTACATTAAAACCCAAAATACCAAATACATTGAAAAATTTTTAAAAACACTTTTTACGGAACGCGATGAATTCGCACTGAACTATTTGTCGAAGGTATTTCAATATTTCAGAATGGATTTTACCCCGGTACCAGTAATAAAAAAGAGGAGGCTCAATTACTTAAAACCCCTATTACCATAATTGCGGCAAAGAAAGATATTATGTTTCCTGGCGTAAAAATGCTTAGGCGCGCAAAGAAAATTTTTCCATCATTGAAAGAGACAGTTTTGTTGGGGGAATCCAAACATGTTCAAAGCAGAAATGATAACCAGAGAATTGAAAAAATAATACTTCACACTTAACCTGTGCGTCAGAGAAATAAAACATGAAACGAACAAAACAAATACTCAGAATACTATTTATTATCGCAAGCATTGGCTCCTTGTACTTCGTGCCATGGGTCTTGGTAAAAGCTTGGATTTTACCATTACCCGATACAGTGCAAGAACAAGTGGATGAAGCCATTGGCCACGGATTTGATGGCATGATTGTTTACGTGGACCAAGGGGGCAAACCACCGGAATTTTATGCAGGCGGTTGGAAAAATCGAAAAAACGAAATACCTGCCGATCCGAAATCCTTATTCAAAATTGCCAGTATCAGCAAACTGTATGTCGCGGTTGCCGTCACGAAATTGGTCCATGACAATCGCCTGTCTTTGGATGAAACGCTTGCCGATTACCTTCCAGAACTAAAGGGAAGAATTGAAAATGCCGATAAAGTCACTTTAAGAATGATGGTGCAACACCGGAGTGGTATTCCCAATTTCACGGATAACCCCGCGTACTGGGAAAATGAACAGGAAAATGGCGCAAAAGCGCTGGAATTTGCCCTTGATTTACCCGCCAATTTTGAACCGGATAAAGACTATGGCTATTCGAACACGAATTATTTATTGCTTCGCAGAATTATGGATGATGTATTAGGCTATAACCACCACCAGTATATAAGAGAGAAAATCTTGATACCGTTAGAACTGAACAATACGTTTTTTTCACTTGACGAGGTAAATTTAGATGATGTGATGAGCGGCTATTATGTTGGATATGATGAAGATTTTAAAGCAAGGGAATATGGGATGTTGGCTACAGCAGAAGATGTTGGCATTTTTCTTAGAGCATTGAACGATGGTTCTATGTTTGATGAAGGGGAACAGGAAATCTATCCCTATGAATACGATCATGGAGGTTTGGTTGTTGGCTATCAGAGCCTTGCAGAATACCACGAAGATATAGACGCGGTTGTGGTTCAATTTATTAATACGACAGATTTTGAGGGGTACGAATGGAACTTATCGGAGATTGTAATTAATCGTATCGTAAAAATATTGAGAAGAGAAAAAAGCTCATAACGGTTATTTTGACCGATAAACAACAAATGATAAAATCTTCTACAGTTTCTAAATCAAAATGTCACAAAATTTAGCGGAACATAAAGAGTCTTGGCAAACAATCTTCATTTTTTTGGCCATTGTTACCATCACAAGTGCCTTATTTCACTATGCCATCGTCAACTTATACCCTTCTAGAATATACATTGGCGCACTTATGTGGTGTCCGGCGATAGCAGCGATGATTACGTTAAAATTAAAAGGTCGCCCCATTTCTTCCTTACATTGGGATTGGGGAAATTGGAAATATATTCGTTTATCGTATTTCGTCCCTGCCTTATATGTAGTGGTTACCTATATGCTCATCTGGCTTTTCGGTTTGGGAGGATTACCGAATGTGAAAATGGCTTTAGAATGGGCTGAAGAAATTGGATTGTTCGGAATAGGAACATTAAGCCCCACGATTTCAGTAATCGTGGCGGTTATCTTGTTAGGAACTGTCGGTGTTATTCGGGCAATGGCCACTACTCTGGGAGAAGAAATCGGTTGGCGGGGATTTTTCATCTATGAACTGAGAAAGGTGCTGTCTTTTTCGGGTGTTTCCCTTTTTAGTGGCATTGTTTGGGCTTCTTGGCATTGGCCGTTGATCGTATATTACGGTGATAATATCCTTTTGGAAATGACGACCTTTTTTATCGTTATTGTTTCCATGTCATTTATGATGACCTATTACACCTTTAAGTCGAACAGTCTTTGGCCGGCAGTGATCTTCCATGCGGTAAGCAATGTATATGTTCAGAAAATATTTCCCCCGTTAACCTTAAAAATTGAAGGAAGCGAACACTGGCTGGGTGAATACGGAATAATGTTCGCCTTGGTGACCTTTTTGTTCGGACTTTATTTTTGGAGAAAAGCTGGGAAGGAAAATTTATAAACCAAAACACTTAAAATGACAATATTGATAGTAGGGGCAAGCGGAGCAACGGGGCGACATTTGGTAGCGCATCTTATTGAGCAGGGGCATACCGTTAAGGCTGTCGTACGGTCTGCTGAAAAGTTGCCGGAATCCATCAGAAATGAACTTAATTTGTCCATTATAGAAGCCAGTATCTTGAATCTCAGCGATACGGAAATGGCAGAACATGTAGCCGGTTGTGATGCCATAGCCTCGTGCTTGGGACATAACCTGACCTTCAAGGGTATGTATGGCAAACCCAAAAGATTGGTAACCGATGCCGCCCGTAGATTATGCACGGCTATCAAGGCGAACAGACCCGAAAAGCCCTTAAAATATGTATTGATGAATACAACAGGTAACAGAAACCGTGATTTGGACGAACCTATTTCTTTCGCTGAAAGAGGCGTTATCGCATTGTTACGTTTGTTATTGCCCCCGCACGTCGATAATGAAAGGCCGCAGATTTTCTACGAACTGAAATCGGTCAAAACAATCCTATCATAGAATGGACGGCAGTCCGCCCTGATGGTCTAATCAATGAATCGGAGGTTAGCGAATATGAAGTATACCCATCCCCAACCAGAAGTGCAATTTTTAATGCGGGAAAGGTCAGTAGGATCAATGTCGCCCATTTCATGGCAAACTTGATCAATGAGGATCATCTATGGCAAAAATGGAAGAGGCAAATGCCTGTTATTTATAGTAAATCTTAAGGAGACACTTTTGGGTTTCAAAGTACTTAAAAGTAATTAAAGTAAAACTCGATTGCATTCCCAAGCACAAAACTTGCTATTGCCCATAAAAGGGTTATTCTCCCCAGATTAAATGCATTTGAAAAGGCTATCCATAGTGAGATTACGGCACAAACAAAAAACAGCACCATAGCATAATTAGGCACTCCGCTTATAAAGATGCCCGTTAGATTGAAAAGAATATCCGCCAATGCCGTAAAGGCAAATAAGGCCAAGGCAAAATTCGATTTTTTATGCCCTACATAAAGGTAGTAGGCTGCAAATAATAACTCTACACAAATGGCCAAAGGCCCGAACTGACCGTAATATGATTTCTTGAAATAGCCTTCAAAGTTTTCCGGGTAATCGGTTTTCAAATAGAAAATAACGCCGAGTATCAGTGATAATACAATAAAACCAACCGCAGTAATCTTTCTAGTGCTCATTTTATTCGGATTTAGCAAAGTGAAGTTATTTTTCAAACTCCTCGATTTCATTTAAAAACTCCAAGGACTTCTTTGTTTTTGCCCCGGTAAAAAAGCCGATGGTCTTTCGCACCCATTTGATATGCAAGTTTTTATAGCTCAATTTACTTAAAAACCAAACAAGCGGAAAAATCAACAATGCATTGACCACGACATATTTTATCACAAAATCGGGATCCAAATGGGGATACAAATCAAAATTGAAAAAATAGCTCAAGGCCGTTAGGGGGTATGCCCACCATACCGGTGCCGAGAGAAATACCAGTTTTAAAAACAACAGGGCATGTGAATTGACCAATTCGATTTTTTTTCTTATTTCCACGATCGGCTTTGCGTAATCGATTTGTTGCAACAAAACCAATTGACCTATACTTCCGACAAGGGCGATCAATGTAAAAACATGAAGGATTATGCCGCTAACTGCCAAATGTGTAGCCGCCCAATTATCGGCTGTATACCTTCCTAGGTAGATAGCCAATATTCCAAAAAAGACGACCTCGATACTTCTTAGTACAGATATCCAGCGGGTCTGCTTTCGTATTTTGTCCAACTTTATCTTTTTCAGTGACTTTTCGTTCAATTGTAATACTCGATCCAGTTTGGCATCGTATGCCGCGAATAGTTCTTTTAATTCATTTGTTTCCATAGTTCTTTATTTTTTAAATTCCTTTTTAAGTTTTAATTTAATTCGGCCGATTTTGGTGCCCACATTAGTTTTTGTGATTCCCAGGATCTCGGCGATTTCCTCATAGCTTTTGTCCTCTAGATATAATAACATCAAGGCTTTATCAAGTTCCTTTAAATTATTGATGAAATCCTGCAACAGTTTGATATTCTGATTCAATGCTACTCCATCTTCATTGTCTTCATCCGCTAGGCAAAAAATGGAATCATCGCTTAAAAAGTCGGTTTTGGTATACCATTTCTTCTCTTTTCTATAAAAGGAGATGGCTGTATTCAAAGCGATGCGATACATCCAAGTAGAATATTTATAATCTGGATCGTACTTATCGAATGCCTTCCATAGTTGAATAATGATTTCTTGCTCCAGGTCTTTCCGATCCGCTCTATTTGGGCAATACGAATTCACGATTTTATAGATGATCTTTTTATGCTCATCTATCAGGGTTATGAATCTGTCTTTTTTGTTTGCCTTCATCCTTTACTCTATTATTCGCAACACTTTAAAAAAAATCACACTTTTTGGGATACTTCTTTGGATAATCTTTTCAAGCACTTGCAAGTTGGGAAGTTGAGCCACATAGAAAGTTCCGATTATTATATAGAAGTCCCAAATCTCATCATATCGTGTATTTTCCTGAAATGTGGTATTTTAGATATGTTTTTGTTCCCTTCCGAAAAACCAGATTTTTAGCCCGTGCAGCCCGTTTTCAATTCAAAATCCATCGCCGTACTCCCTTTCCTGAATAGTGGAAAAGAAGAAAATGAATATTTTGCAGATGGAATTTCGGAGGAAATCATCAACGCCCTGACCAAGATCGAGGGACTCAAAGTAACCGCACGTACCTCTTCCTTTTTTTACAAGAACAAACCTTTGGATGCCCGGCACATCGGAAACGAACTAGGCGTGGAAACCCTGCTGGAAGGAAGCGTTCGTATCATCAAAGAACGGGTTCGCATTACCGCCCAATTGATACGCACCGACAACGGTTTCCATATTTGGTCCGAGAATTTTGACCGAGAACTTTCCGATATTTTTGAATTGCAGGATGAAATTAGTTTGTTGATCGCCGATAAAATCCGGGAGAATTTCGGGCATTTTGATGTTCAGGAACACTTGGTGGCCACACCAACCAATAATATTGAAGCATACAAATTATTTCTTAGAGGTAGGTCATTTCAATTAAATTGGCGCCTAGAAGATATTAGTACGGCTACAACTTTTTATAAAAAAAGTGTCGCTATTGACCCATTGTTTGCCGATGCCTATGTGGGAATAGGTTGGTGTTACGGAATATTGGCAAGTTGGCAGTTCATTGACCTGAAGGAAGGGTTGGCAAAAGCAGCGGATTATCTTAACAAAGGGATTTCCTTGAATCCGGACTCACATGTGGGCCATTTTGCAAAAGCTACTATAAGTTTTTGGGGAAATTGGAATTACGGCGAAGGCTTGGCCCATTTGGAAAAAAGTCTTGACCTTCTCCCTAAGTTTACGGAGGCACTTGAAGCAAAAGCAGAAATATTTACGGCCTTGGGTAAATTCGATTTGGCTAAAAAAGCTATTGATGAAGCATTGGAAATTAATCCGCTGTCTCCAAATCATCATTACACCAAGGGAAACTTGTATTATTTGCAGGGGCAATATGCAAAGTCAATAATTTCTCTCGATGCCTCTCTGAAAATCGACCCTACATTCATTCTTTCAATTGAACTTAAAACGGCCTGTCTTGTACTGCAACATGACTACGACGCTTTCCATAGGAATATAGAACGAACACCACAGTTGGAAAGACCAAAAATATGCGCACAATTATTTGATCTGGTTAATGGCACAAGTCACTTCGCCAATCAAAAGGGAAACGCTAATCCTGATGAGTTTCAATTAAAAAGCAGTCATTTGCCTTGGGCGTTTTATCGGATGATTTACACGGGGGATTACGAAACGGCTTTGGCGAATTTGAAACAAAACACATTACTTCGAACTGGTCAGTATATCAATTTTGCCAACGATCCCTTTTTGAATCCACTTCGTAAACATCAGGAGTATAGCGATATCGAGACAACGGTCTTCAAAGATATTGCAATGCCACAAATAGAATTGACTTCAAAAAAACCTTCGAATTCGTGTCCTTTTGAAAAAGAAGAATTGGAAGAATTTGTTCAGCTGCTCGAAACGGATATGAATATCGACAAACCTTTTCTTAATCCTGAACTTAGTCTAAAACAACTGGCCGCCGACATCGAGCTACATCCCAATAAACTTTCGTGGCTACTGAACAACCATTTTGGAAAAAACTTCAACGACTTTATCAATCAGTATCGTATCAAAGAATTCCAGCTGTTGGCTGTTGAGCCCGAAAACAAAAATATAACATTACTGGGTTTGGCCTACGATAGCGGGTTTAACTCCAAGACCGTTTTTAATACGTTTTTCAAAAAAGAAACGGGGATGACGCCGAAGCAGTGGGTGAAGGCAAATTGTTAACAGATAAGTAAATCTTGGCATATTTTTTATTTGTACGTGGTCTACAAGTAACCGGTAAAATGCAGCGTTTTGATGCTGATAATGATGGGTGGAAGTTGACCCCCCCCCTGTTTGCAGACAAATATTACCGATTTGGAAAGGCAGTATGTAACAACGTATCTTATGATAAGTCTTAGTCCATTTCACCAACCTTTAATAGGACTCACACCCTTTTTCTCGTTCAGTTCTTTTAACTGTTTTTCTAAAACTTTTAATGCCAAGGGTAAGCAAGACAAAGATAAGAACGACAAAGCTTAGTGTGGTACAGGAACTCTTAAGCAGACTAAAACTATTGGTCATCGTTACGGTATTTTTCGATATTTCCGGATAGTCGTTCAGCAAAGTTAAAATTCCAATATTCTCTGCATAGTCGCCCATCGCTGCCAACATGGGCAAAAGACATAGATAAAGAAACGGCATTTTAAGCTTGTTCAATTTGTTAAAAAAATAGGCAAGCAATAGGCTAAAACTAATTCCGAAGAGCAACGGATATATCATGTCCATAGGAATTTGACGGTACAAATAGGTATTGCGTCCCGTTTGACCAAGGGTACTGAACAGGGTATTTACATATTCCGCATCGTATCCCAGGGGCATCATATCCAAGAGCTTCATTCCTTCGGTATGCTCCATTACATCAGGAATCGAAACAGTGAGCATAAGTACATAAACGATATTGGCTACTATAAATAGCAGTAGTACTTTCCTACCTTGAAGATGGTTTCTGATGATTTTTTCGAACGTTTTCATTTCCCTTGGATTTTATGTAACAAAGGAACAGTGTAAAATTCTACGCTGCATTAACAAATGATAAAAAGCAAATCAGCCCTGTTTTCGCAATCGGCTAAGGGAAACGTTGGTAATACCCAAGTAGGAGGCTATCATGGGGTGGGGCACACGATTTTCGAGCATGGAAAAATCGTTACGGAACTGTTCGAGACGTTGTTTAGCCGTCCAAGAGGCCATTCTGATTTCTTTCTGGACCTTGTTTGCTAATTCTTGACGCAAAACGGAATTCCCAAATTCTCGAATTTCAAGATTAGTAATCATCAACGCCTCAAAAGCCTTGGCATCCATCTTGGCGATAGTACAATCGGTCAAAGCTTCACAGTATAAAAGTGATTTCCCTTTTTCGGTACGAGTTACGTGTGGGGGAATAATAGTATTCTCCTCGAAAAAATATAATGTTATTTCTTCCCCTTCAGTATTTATTAAAAAGGTTCGGACAGTCCCGTTTAACAGAATGTATTCTGAGGTGTCGGTCTGATTGGGCTTCAATAGAATAGTTCCCTTTTTAAAAGTATGTTCATCACATAAATCAGCAAAAGCATTCCGCGATTTTTTAGTCAAATGGTCACTGTAATTATCGATGCATTTCTGTATCCGTAGTACTTCCATAGCCTTAAATTTGAAACAAAAGGAATACTATTTTCGCTTTTTGTTATTATTTCTTATTAGGTTTTTCAGTCTAATTTTTTCGAATTGCGTTCGAAAAAATATTCTCTGAAATTGTAAATACAAACTTCAGTTCAAAGTTACCGTTGCCAAATCCAAAGCATCGATTTTACCCTTGAGCCGAGGTTTCCCTAAAATCTGAACGGAATATTTATCTTTAAAATCAAGTTGTTCTATGAGATTTTTAGAGACAAGCAAGTCAACACCATATTCGTTACAAAGTCCCTGAATTCGGGCGGTGGTATTCAGAACATCGCCCGTAAAGAATATTTCCTTTTTTAAAGCTCCTATTTCTCCTGTGGTGACTTCCCCAAAGTGTAAACCTGCTTTAAAATCGGGGAAAACATTATATTTCTCCAAATAGGTTTCCTTCCGTTTTAGCAAATCCGCCTTCATATCGAAAAAACATTGTAGACAATAATTTTTTTCGAGTCCGATTTTAAGTTTCCATGAAATGACGATTTCATCCCCAATATATTGATAGACCTCGCCATGGTTCTTAACAATGGCATTCGAGAGGTCAAAATAGTAGGACTTCAACATTTCAAAATATTGGATGTGCCCCAACTGCTCCGCAATAGAAGTCGAGTCCTTCATATCGGCGAACATAAAAATACGGGTCTCGGCCACGGGTTTATGGTACTTTCCGGTAAAGAAATTGAGCAGGACATTCTGTCCGAGATTCTCGCTTATTTCTGCATATAATAAAGATGCTAGCAAATGAAACGAGAGTTGTACCATGGCACTGGCATTTGTTGGGCTAAAAAAGAAGTCCACATACCTTTCCCAAACACGCCTATCGAATATCGAGATATCGAGTTCCATACTGGCCGCTATTTGGAAGCTGACGAAAATCAACAAGAAGAAGAATGCAGCGTAGATGAGAAACTTTGAGATAATTTTTAGCGCAAAACTTTTCCTCTCGAACAAACGATTAAGAAACACTAATTCTACAAGACCGACGAGCAACCCTATCAAGGTAATCAGCAATAGGGCGAAAATCACAATATCGGGTTCCAGTCTAATCGCTGTACCGAGCTTATTGTCTTGGTCGCCGACTGCCACGGCTTCTATCCACAGAAACAAAGCACCAAAGACCAGCCAGATGATTCCGAAAGGAATAATCCGAAAGATATTTCTTTTTGTGATGGCGGATAGTTTCAATTGATACGAAGTTTATTAATTATTACAATTTAATGATTCTTTTAAATAGCTGCGTTTTCATATTCTGCTTAATTAGCCTGTATTACTTTCCCTAAAAAGTTCCAAATCTCATCTAAAAAGTTCTGTTTCATAACTACGGGCGTTTGACGCTCCTTTCATTTTCATCTTTGACCCATCATTAATCTTAAAACAATCATCATTATGTGGCTTTTTGCAAGTAGTATGACGTATGCACAACAATTGCAAAAGGCAAAGAAAAAAGTGGATTCCCTCTTTCAAAAACAGTTGGCACAAAAAAATGTCCATAACGCTTTCTTGACGGTTTATTCCGATAAGCTGGGCATCGATTGGAACTATGCAAAAGGAAGTTTTAAGGACGGTACTCCGGTAACCGATAAAAACCCTTTTCATTCCACCAGCGTTGCGAAGACCTTCACGGCTACTTTGATTATGCTATTACAGGAAGAAGGAAAGTTGGATGTTGGCGACCCTTTGACCGAGTACCTTCCATCTGAAATCATGAAAGGACTTCACATTTTTAAAGGAGTAGACTATTCCAAAGAAATTCAGATAAAACAATTGCTGCAGCACACCTCCGGACTGCCCGATTTTTTTGAGGATGCCCCGAAAGAAGGCCCAACCTTTATGGAACTCTTGTTTACCGATAGCGATAAAATGTGGCAGCCGCTGGAAACCATCGATTTTTCAAAATCAAAATTAACACCCCATTTCGCTCCTGGAAAAGGCTATCGTTACAGCGACACCGAATATGTTCTGTTGGGACTCTTAATTGAAGAATTAACCAGAAAACCCTATCACGAAGTACTTGCCGAAAAAATATTCCATCCCCTGAACATGGAAAACTCTTATATGCACTTGCGTTCAAAACCAAGTGATAGTGGAACACGACAATTGGCCGAAATTTATGTGGACGATGCAGACCTTAGCACCTTCAAAAGTCTAAGTGCCGATTGGGCCGGTGGTGGTTTAGCGACTACATCCAAAGATCTGTTGAAATTTCACAAGGCTTTGAATGAAGGCAGATTACTGTCCAAAAAAAGTTTGAGACAAATGCAACAATGGGCCAAGGAATCATTCGGATTGGAATACGGCTATGGTCTTCGAAAATTTCAACTGAAGAAATTGAATCCGCTACTTGGCAATCTTACACTTATAGGACATTCCGGAACTTCAGGAGCCTTTGCGTACTACTGTCCCGAAATGGATGTCTATCTAACGGGCACCTTCAATCAAACCGCCTATCAAAGAAAGCATGTCGTTTTTATGGTGCAGGTACTCGCCCAATTAAAAAACCTTTCAAAAGCAAAAAGAAAGAATGATGGAGAAGGATAGAACAGTTTTATTGGCCGGAGCGACCGGATATTTGGGAAGCTATATCGCCAAAGAATTGGTAGCGCGAAAGATTCCGACCAAAATACTGGTCAGGAATACCGAAAAAGCAAAGGATTTAAAATCCGATTATACCAAAATAATCAAGGCCGAAGTAACCAAACCAGAAACCTTGAGCGGATATTTTCGGGATGTTGACACAGTAATCTCGACAGTAGGCATTACCCGCCAAAAAGAGGGGTTAACTTACATGGATGTCGATTATCAAGTCAATAAAAACCTATTGGAGAAAGCCAAAAAAGCGGGAGTGCAAAAGTTCATGAACGTCTCTGTTCTAAACGGAAACGTGCACTGCAACCTGAAAATATTGGCGGCCAAGGAAGCCTTCGTAGATGAATTATCAAACTCTGGATTGGAATATACCATCATTCGCCCTAACGGTTTTTTCTCGGACATGAAAGACTTTTTGGATATGGCCAAAAAAGGGAAAGTATATCTCTTTGGAAATGGCGAACAGAAGTTCAATCCCATCCACGGGAAAGATTTGGCGATTGCCTGTGTCGATGCTATTGACTCCGCGAATACCGAAATCGCTATCGGCGGACCTAATATTCTAACCCATAATGAAGTTGCAGAATTGGCACTTTTGGCATGTGGCAAACCCATCAATATCATACATCTTCCGCATTGGTTGCGAAAGTTTGTTATCGGGGCTTTGCGGACTTTTACCTCTTCCAAAACCTATGGGCGTATTGAATTCTTCTTGACGCTTATGGGAGAGGATGCCATTGCTCCGAGGTATGGGAGTCATCGGTTGGCTGCTTTTTTTCAGGAGGAGATAGCCACCATAAAATCATAGCTGTTGGGAGTTTTAACAAACTTGTAATATTTTCATATCGGCAATGGCTATAAATAAGACTTTCAAGTTTCCTAAAACGAACCCTTTTTAGGACACATTATGAGTTTACAAAATCCACTGGTCGGCAAGAAGTCAAATTCATTTTATATTTAATGATTCCAATAATTTATATAGTCATTCAATCTTGTTATATGGAAATATCCTTCAAAATGTATTGCCGTCCAATTCCGACCCTTTCTGCTATCGGTTTTATGCTATTTAATAACTAAACACGAGATTTATGTGTCCTTTATTGGATAAAACGTTTCAAAATGTGCCACTATTACCGGTTCAAAAACAGGTCGCCGCACCGATTGAAAGTGTGCCAATAATCGGCGTTTGAAAACAGTCGCCGCACCGTTTCAAAATGTGCCATTGACCGGCAATTTTGAATAGTTCGTACACCGATTGAAAATGTGCCAAATCAAGAGTTGATTTCTATAGGGGTTATTTATATAGGGTTCTAACAAAACCCCTATATAGATGGCCAGAAAACCGATAGAGATCATGAAGCTCAAACAGATCATCCAACTCAAAAAACAGAAGACCAGTAACCGGGAAATATCCGAGATACTGTCCGTCCACCGCAACACGGTCAATAAATATGTGCGCCTGATAACGGCATCGGGGCATTCTTTGGCCGCCCTGCAAAAGATGGATGCCGCCGGCCTGGCAAGACTTTTCCCTACCACCGATACCGTCGATGACAACAGGTACGAGGTATTGTCCGGTAACTTTGCCTATTTCGCCAAAGAACTTAAAAAGACGGGCTGTACCAAGCTGATACTATGGAAACGGTATATATCAAAACATCCCGATGGCTATGGCACGAGCCAATTCAACGAACACCTGAACAGTTGGCTAAAACATACCAGGGCAAGCGGAAAGATAAACCACGGTTACGGCGAAAAGATGTTTGTCGACTACACGGGGAAAAAGCTCCGGATAGTCGACAGAAGTACGGGCGAGATCAAGGATGCGGAGGTATTCGTGGCCATTTTGCCCGCCAGTCACTATGTGTTCGTCCAGGCTACCCTGACACAGCAAAAACAGGATTTTATATCCTCCATGAACGATGCCCTGTTCTTTTTCGGCGGTGTGCCCAAAGTAGTGGTGACCGACAACCTAAAGTCGGCAGTGGACAAGGCCAGTAAATATGAACCTATACTGAACAAGACCTTCCGTCACCAGGGCGAACATTACGGTTTTTCCATCAACCCCACAAGGGCTTACCGGCCACAGGACAAAGCATTGGTGGAAGGAGCGGTAAAGATCGTGTACCAAAGGATATTCTATGAACTGTCCGAACAACTGTTCTTTAGCCTAATGGACCTGAACGCCGCTATCCTGGAAAAACTGAAAGCATTCAACCTGCAGCATATGAAAACCTATGACTCCAGCAGGTTCAGGCTGTTCAACACCTACGAAAGACCACGGCTGTCGCCCCTGCCGAAAGAAAAATATACGATCAGGGAGTACAGAAGGGCAAAGGTGCAAAAGATGGGCTACGTCTACCTTTCCGATGATAGGAACTACTACAGCGTGCCCTTTAGGTATATCGGAAAACAGGTCGAGATCCAGTACTGTAGCGATACGGTACAGGTCTTTTGCGGACAACAACGGATAGCCACCCATAAACGCAACTACCGTAAAGGCCATTACACGACCATAGAGGGGCACCTGGCCAGCTCGCACAAGTTCTACACCCAGTGGAAACCTGAATATTTTTTGGAACAGGCAAACAATATAGGGGAGCATGTATATGGGTTCGTATCCATGTTATTGGCCAATGCCAAGTACCCTGAAATAGCATATAAAAGTGCCCTGGGGGTAATCCATCTAAAATCCAAGTATCCCAAAGAACGGATTGACGGTGCCTGTAGGATAGCAGTGGAAAACGGCCTGGTCCGCTATATGAACATAAAGAACATTTTACAGAACGATGCGGACCTGGAACCCGGCGACACTTCAAAACCGAACATCCCCGACCACAAAAATATAAGGGGGAACTATAGTTGAACCATTTGAAACCGAAATAGATATGAACAATCAGAACACCATCGAAAAGATGAAACAAATGAGGTTGAAGGGCATGGCGGAGTACCATTACCAGACCGTACAGAACAAGCTGCACCAGGATTATACCACGGACCAATACCTTGCATTGCTGGTGGACATGGAATGGGAATCCCGTCAGAACCGAAAGATGAACGCCCTGATAAAAGCTGCCGGATTCAAGATAGGTGCCAGTATCAACGATATAGACTACTCAAGTCCGCGGAACCTGGACAGGAACTCCTTCGAACGGTTGGCCAGTCTGAATTTTATGAAGAACAGGGAGAACATTATCATAACAGGTGCCACCGGAACCGGTAAAAGCTATCTCGCACAGGCCCTGGGCCATCAATCCTGTATAAATATGCACAGGACCATGTACTTTAATATCTCCAAGCTCATGGAGCGGATAAGGATAAACAAGCTCGAAGGCTCGTACACCAAGTTCCTGACCAAAATCGAAAAAACGGAACTGTTGATCTTGGACGACTTCGGGCTCTACGAGTTCGATAATACTGCCAGGCATGCACTTATGGACATCGTAGAGACAAAACATGACAGAAGTTCCATAATACTGGCCTCGCAGATACCCGTAAAAATGTGGCATGAACTGATTGGGGAAGGCACTATTGCCGACGCAATTTTGGATAGAATAATCTATTCCTCCCACAGGATAGAACTGGAAGGAGAATCGATGAGAAAAAACAGACTCAAGAAACTAAAATAATTTGATAAATTTAACCCAGAAATCGACTCTTAAAAAAGTGGCACATTTTGACCGGTAAGGGTGGCACATTTTCATCGGTG